>OY968778.1:0-3167587 GCA_963695235.1 uncultured Nitriliruptoraceae bacterium | reverse complement strand
CCTGCCAGGCGGCGAAGGACGCGAATTCGTCCCGCCTCCCGTCGTCCACCGCGGCGATCAACGCCGGGTCGGTGTGGGAGGTGAAGAACAGGAAGGGGTTCGGGTCGGCGTACTCCTCGCCCTGCCAGAGCATCGGCACGAACGGCGACGTCAGCAGCGCAGCCGCGGCGACGCGCAGGCCGGCGGCATCGGTGAGACCGGAGAGACGCTCGCCGAGCGCACGGTTCCCGACCTGGTCGTGGTTCTGGACGCAGACCACGTACCGGTCGTAGGGAACGTCCGGTGCCGCGCGCCCGACGGTGCGTTCGCGGAACGGCGAGTAGCGGCCGGCGTAGGCGTAGCGGTCACGCAGCTGGGCGGCGAGGTCGCCGAGCCCCCGGTAGTCGGCGTAGTAGCCGTCCCGCTCGCCCGTGAGCGCGACGTGGATCGCGTGGTGGAAGTCGTCGGCCCATTGAGCGTCCAGCCCGTAGCCGCCCCGCTCGGGCGAACGGACGAGCCTGGCGTCGCTCAGGTCGCTCTCGGCGATCACGTGGATCGCCTTGCCCATCGCCGCGCCCGCCGTCTGGGCGGTCCGGGCGATCTCCTCGAGCAGGTGCGTCGCGGAGCTGTCCACGATGCCGTGGACGGCATCGAGCCGGAAGCCATCGAGGTGGAAGTCACGGACCCAGCCGGCGATGTTCTCCAGCACGAACCGACGGACCTGGTCCGCGCCCGGCTCGTCGGTGTTCAGCGACTCGCCCCACGGGGTGGCGTAGCGCGCCGAGAAGTACGGGCCGAAGCGCGGGAGCACGTTGCCCTCGGGCCCGACGTGGTTGTAGACGACGTCGAGCACCACGCCGAGCCCCTGTGCGTGCGCGGCGTCGACGAGCCTGCGGAGGCCGGCCGGGCCTCCGTAGGCGGCGTTCGGCGCGTAGGCGAACACGCCGTCGTATCCCCAGTTGCGTGCCCCGGCGAACTGCCACACCGGGAGCAGCTCGAGCGTCGTGATGCCCAGCGCCGCCAGGCGTGGCAGGTGGTCGACGAGGGCGTCGAAGGTCCCCTCGGGCGTATAGGTGCCGACGTGCACCTCGTAGAGCACCTGCTGGTGCAGCGGTCGCGGGGCGAACCCCTGGTCGGTCCAGGGATGGTCCGGGTCGTCGACCGCGGACGGACCGTGCACGTCCTGCGGCTGCCAGCGCGAGGCCGGGTCGGCCAGCTCCTCGGGGGGCGCGTCCGGCCGGTGCAACCGGTAGCGGTAGGTCGTCCCGGGCGTCACGCCGGGTGCCATCGCGACGAACGTCGGCCCGGCCCGCTCCATCGCAACGGCCTCCGCGGTCGGCGCCGCAGCGGGATCGCCCGGCGGACCGAGCAGCACCTCGACCTCCGATGCGAGCGGTGCCCACACCTCGAAGGCGGTGCGTCCGTCCCCCAGGTAGGTCGCGCCCAGCCCTCGCGCGTTCGGCTGCGGTGCCTGCACGCTGCCTCCTCGTCGTCGCGTCTAGGTGCGCTCCGGGGGGACGACCCCGATGCCCAGGGCGAGCCGCTCGAGCTCCTGGAGCCAGCGTGCCGCCACCGCGTCGCCTTCGCGGCTCCGACCATGGAGGACCGGACCGTGGTCGCGCAGCGTTCGCCAGACCACGTCCTGGGCCGGTGCCAGGTCGACCTCGAAGGGCATCGCCGTCAGCACCTCGAGGATGGTGTCGATGCGGTGCAACGCACCCTCGTGCTCCTCCTGGAAGGTCAGGAACCGGCCCGCGTCCATCTCCAGCCAGGCGGAGAGTCGGTGCGCGAGGCGCGACAGCGTCGCGGCGAGTGTGTGGGCCAGGCCCGGCTCGTCGAGCGGGACCCCGAACCGTTCCGCCTCCTCGAGCAGGGACCCCACGTGATGCGGGTCCAGTGCGCTCGTCCCGAGAGCCCGCTGCAGATCGGCGTTGAGGACGACCTCCGCGGCGCCGCGCAACGGTGCCGGGACGTGGGCACCGAGATCGGTGAGGAAGCGCATCAGGGGCGCACGCCCGCGGTAGACGACCCGGAAGTTGCCCTCGATCTCGTCGAGGGTCGTGGCGAGGACCGTGTCGAGGATGCGTTGCTGCTCGTCGCGGAACAGGCTGCGCAGCGAGTACTGGGGCTCCCCGAGGTGCTCGTCGATCGCCCGGATCACCTCGGGGAAGTCCGCCGTGTCGAAGTGGTCCTCGACGGCCGTGCCCAGCGCCGCGAAGGCGGCGTCGTCCCCCCGCGGTCGCACGCCGCAGACCACGTTGTGGTCACCGAGGTGGAGCACCGCGAACTCGATCTGGGTGCGGGTCAGCGTGACGACGGAACGGACCGTCAACCTGCCGTACGCGAGCCGGGCGCGGCCCGCGTCCCGCAGCTCGTAGGCGTCGCGCTCGACCTCGTAGGAGCCGATCCGCTCCAGCTCGCCGTAGGGGGCCGAGAGGCTGGAGATCGCGAAGTGCGCTGCGACCTGCTCGAGGTCGGCGACCGACGGGCGGACCAGTTGCTCGTAGACGCCCCGACCGTCACGGAACCGGGCCTCGTTGGACGGTGCCTCGGCGAGCAGCCGCAGGAAGGGCTCCTCGAGGTCGTCCCTGCCGGTGAGCTCGGCTGCCAGCTGGAGCGCCCGCGCTGCGTAGCGCAGCACCTGGACCGGTTCCGGGCGCGACAGCTCCTCGAAGAACCAGCCGCACGAGGTGAACATGAGCAGCGCATGCCGTTGGAGCTCGAGCAGCTGGAGGAGACGCACGACCTCCGGGTCGGCGAGGGGTCGGCGCGCGTGTGTGGCCAGGAAGGCGGGGAGGTTGCCTTCGCGGTCGAGCACCACCTCGAGGTAGTCGTCCCGCGCCGCCCAGGGGTCGGTCGCGAGCTCGGAGCACATCGCCTCGTAGCGGGAGGCGAGCTCCTCGCGGAGCCACTCCAGCGCTGCTCGCAGCGGTGCCCTCCAGCGCTGGTGGCGATCGGCCGTGCTCCCACAGCCACAATCCGAGCGCCAGCGCTCGACCCCGTGCGAGCAGCTCCACGAGCTGCGCGGCACGAGCCGGACCTCGTGGTCGGGCGGGAACAACGACAGGTACTGGGCGTAGTTGGTGAGCTCCAGGTCGTCGCGTTCGAGCAGGCGTTGCAGCGTGGCCGCCAGCGCCATCTCGCCGTGGCGGTGGTGGTGGCCGTACGACTCGCCGTCGGTCGCGAGGTTGACGAGCTGCGCGCCGGCGCGACCGTTGAAGCCGGACAGGATCCGCTGCTCGAACGCCTCGGAGGACTCGAGCAGGCCCTCGAACGCCACCGCCTGCGAGATCGGGCCGTCGTAGAAGAAGACCGCGATGCTGGCGCCGGACGGCAGCTTGACGACGTACGGCCGGGTGGGGTCGATGTCACCGCCCTGGACGTCCACCCAGCTGGAGCCACCGAGGCGGCGGACCGCCGCCGCCTGGTAGGGCGACAGGACGGTGAAGCGGATGCCGTGCTCCGCGAGCAGCTCGAGGGCGGCTTCGTCGACGGCGGCCTCGGCGAGCCACATCCCTTCGGGGTCCCTACCGAAGCGGTGCCGGAAGTCGGCGATGCCCCAGCGCACCTCCGTGCGGGCGTCCCGCGGATGCGCGAGCGGCAGGATCGTGTGGCTGTGCACCTGCGCGATCGCCGAGCCGTGACCACCGAACCGCTTCGCGCTGCGCTGGTCCGCCTCGAGGACCCCCTCGTAGGTCTCCTGCGCCGATCCCTTCATCCACGCGAGCAGGGTCGGGCCGACGTTGAAGCTCATGCGCGCGTAGTTGTTGACGAGCCTCGCGATGCGACCCTGGTCGTCGAGGATCCGGGCCCGCGCGTTGGGCGCGTAGCACTCGGAGGTGATGCGCTCGTTCCAGTCGTGGAACGGGTACGCGTCGTCCTGCTGCTCCACGACCTCGAGCCACGGGTTCTCGCGGGGGGGCTGGTAGAAGTGCCCGTGCACGCAGACGTAGCGGTCCACCCGGGCTCCGTGGGTCGTGTTCGACTGGGTAGGGCCTGGTCAGGGTACGTGACCCGACGGACCGCACGACGCCGCGGGAGACGCCCCGACGGCACTCAGCCGCGGCGCAGCCGGACGTCGCCGAAGACGGCGATGCTCCGCACGGACACGGCCGGTCCGGCCGGTCCCGCCGGTCCTGCCGGCGGCGGCGGTGCCGTCACGTCGCCGAAGACCGCCACCTCGCGCACGTGCACCGCGGCGTCGCGCGGGACCGTCAGCTCGACGCTCCCGAAGACCGCCAGGCAGTCGATCACCCGTGCGCCGCCGTCGGCCCCGTCGAGCCGGGCCTCCGTGTCCCCGAACACCGCCAGGACCGAACGGCGGTGCGATCCGGGGTCCAGGACCACGCGCCGGTCGCCGAAGAACGCCGTCGAGGAGCCGTCCGACCACCAGCGGCGGGCCCGCGTCGCGCTGGAGAGGACCACGACGCCGGACAGGATCAGGATCGCCGGCGCGACGAGATCGCCCGGCACGTGCCTGGTCAGGAGCACGACGACCGCGACCACGCCCAGCAGCCCACCGATGGCCCGCTCGCCGCGTGCCAGGAGCGCCGCGGCGAGGACCAGCAGCCCCGCGGCCCACCAGTCCCCGACGGCGCGCTCGGCGGCCTGGGGCACGGCCTGCAACTGTGTCAGCACCGACCAGGTGCCGACCAGCAGCAGGAGGCCACCGAGGACCAGGGCACCGATCCCCGCGCGCCGCTGTACGTCACGGCCGAGGAGCGCCAGGTCCTCGAACGAGGGACGTCGCCGCGCGCTCATCGCTGGTCCTCCCCGCCCTCGACCGTCCGGACCCGTAGATCGCCGAACACCACGACGCCGTGGAGCTCCAGCACCGGTGCGCCGGGCCCGGGGCGCGTCCCGGCCGGGAGCTTCACGTCCCCGAGCAGGACCGTCGTCCGGTCGACCACGTCGACCCCCGCTGGCACCTCCACCTCGACGTCGCCGAACACGGCAGTGGTCTGCGCGAGCTGGACCCGGGCACCGGCGGCGGGTGCGGGGATCACCAGCCGGGCGTCGCCGAACACCGCGGTGGCGCTCCAGGCTCCGACGTCCCTGCCGTCGGAGGGCGCCGCGCCGGCGACGGCGGTCCGGTCGGGTCGGGCGGAGCGGCGAAGCGCGATGCCGGCCCGGAGCAGCGAGGCACCGAGCACGAGCAGGACGGCGGGCCAGACGAGACCGGTCAGCGACACCTCGACGAGGTCGAGGTTGTCGCCGAGCAGCAGCAGCCCGACGATCGTCAGGATCGCTCCCAGCGTCCGCTGGCCGGTGCTCAGCCACCACAGGCCCGGCAGCGTGAGGGCGAGGGGCCACCAGTCGGCGGCGATGGAGCTCGTGCCGAGCGCATCGGTGCGGTCGAGGAGCAGCAGCGCCCCGACCGTGATGAGCGCGATCCCGAGCGGTACCGCGCCGGTGTCCGACACGTCGAGCCCCCGATGTCGGGAGCCCTCGTCCGCCCGTTCTCTCATGCCCTCATGCCCTCATGCCCTCATGCCCTCGTGCCCTCATGCCCTCATGCCCTCGTCACCGGAACTCCGACCGCACGGCCTTCTCGTGTGCGAGCACATCCTGCCACGCGCCGGAGGCCTTCTGCGCCCCCCGGCCGACCGGCCACGGCGAGCGGGAGGATCCGGGAGGAGGGGCTCGCTACGGTCGATCGATGAGTCGACCAGAGACCGAGCGCCAGGACGACCGTGGCGAGCGCACACGCTACGTCGAGGACGCCTACGAGCGCGACACGCACTACCTCGTTGACCGCATCACGGCGGACGGCCGCGACGGGTGGCCCGTGGAGCCCGGGCGCTACCGGCTGATCGTGTCGCGGGCCTGCCCGTGGGCGAACCGCGCGATCATCGTGCGCCGGTTGCTGGGGCTCGAGCACGCGCTCTCGATGGGCATCGCCGGGCCCGTGCACGACGCCAGCAGCTGGTCGTTCGATCACGACCCGGGCGGGATCGACCCCGTGCTGCGCATCCGGCTGCTGCGCGAGGCGTACGAGGCGCGCGTCCCTGGCTATCCGCGAGGGATCACCGTTCCGGCGATGGTCGACGTCGCCTCGGGTGCGGTGGTCACCAACGACTTCGCTCGGCTCACGCTCGACCTGTCCACGCAGTGGCAGCGACACCACCGACCCGGAGCGCCGGAGCTGTATCCCGAGCACCTGCGGGACGAGATGGACACGCTCATGCGGCGGATCTACGAGGACGTGAACGACGGCGTCTACCGGACAGGATTCGCCGGGACACAACGCGCGTACGAGCAGGCATACGGCCAGCTGTTCGCGGGGCTCGACGCGTTGACGGACCGGCTGGCGACGCGGCGCTACCTCATGGGTGAACACATCACCGAGGCCGACGTCAGGCTGTTCACCACGCTGGTGCGGTTCGACGCCGTCTACCACGGGCACTTCAAGTGCAACCGGACGAAGCTCGCCGAGATGCCCGTGCTCTGGGCCTACGCCCGGGACCTGTTCCAGACCCCGGGATTCGGGGACACGATCGACTTCGTGGACATCAAGCGCCACTACCACGAGGTGCACCGCGACATCAACCCGACCGGCATCGTCCCGGCCGGACCGGAGCTGTCGGTCTGGGCCACCCCGCACTTCCGCGAGGAGCTCGGCGGTGCCCCCTTCGGGGAGGGCACCCCGCCCGGACCGGTGGCGGACGACGAGGCGGTCCCCGCCCAGCGCAACCCCGCCCTCCCGCTCCTCGCGCCGGTCGGCTGACAGGGGTCAGTGGGGCTTCTGGTCCCGCCGCACCGTCGTCCGCTTGCCCTTGATCGTGCTGCGTCCGAGCGCGGAGATGACCTCGTCGGCCTTGTGGGCAGGGACCTCGACGAGCGAGTGGTTCTGGGCGATCTCGATGGCCCCGATCTCGCGTCCCGCGACGCTCGACTCGCCCGCGATCGCGCCGACGAGGTCCTTCGGTCGGATCCCTCCGGCTCGGCCGGCGGAGATGAACAGCCGCGCCATGTCGCGGGCAGGCGGTCGGCTGCTCCGACCTCCACCCTGGCCTCCTCGACCGCCTCCGGGCGAGCCTCCACCGTCGGCGTGCAGCGACGCGTCCGGGAGGTCCTCGCCCTCGTCGTCGCCGGCGAGCGAGCCGTGTGCCAGTCGGACGGCCGCCAGCGCGATGTCCATGACGTCGAACTCGTCGCTGAGCGACTCGACCACGGCGCGGAACCGCTCGTTGCCCTCGTCGTCCAGCAGCGCCTCGCGCAACCCCGCCCGTGTGAGCTCGAGCCGTCGTGCGCGCAGATCAGCCACGGTGGGCACGCGCTCCATGCGCATCCGCTGGCCGGTGTGCCGTTCGATCGCCTTGAGCAGGCGGTGCTGGCGCGGCTCGACGAGGGTGATGGCCACCCCACCGCGTCCCGCGCGCCCGACGCGCCCGATCCGGTGCACGTACGACTCCGGCGCGGACGGAACGTCGTAGTTCACCACGTGCGTGAGGTGGTCGATGTCGAGCCCCCGGGCCGCCACGTCCGTCGCGATGAGCAGGTCGGCGGTCTCGGAGCGCAGCCGCTCCATGACCCGGTCGCGCTGCTCCTGCGACATCCCGCCGTGGAGTGCCTCGGCCCGGTAGCCGCGGCCGTTCATGGTCTCGGCCAGCTGCTCGACCTCGGTGCGCGTCCCGCAGAAGACGATGGCCGCGTCCGGTGCCTCGATGTCGAGCACGCGTCCGAGCGCCGCCGGCTTGTGTGGGCGCGCCACGACGTAGGAGAGCTGCTCGATGCGCGGGGAGCTGCCCGGCTCGCTCGCGGTCCCGGCGATCGTGACCCGTACCGGGTCGTGCAGGTGCGCCCGCGCCAGGCCGGCGATCCGCGGGGGCAGGGTGGCCGAGAACAGCATCGTCTGGTGGTGGTCGGGCGTCGCGGCGAGGATCGACTCCAGGTCCTCGGCGAAGCCCATGTCGAGCATCTCGTCGGCTTCGTCGAGCACCACCACCTCGAGGTGGTCGAGGTCGAGGGTGCCACGCGAGAGGTGGTCGACGGCGCGACCGGGGGTGGCGACGACGACGTCCACCCCCTGCCGCAGCACCTTCAGCTGCCGATGGATCGGCTGCCCCCCGTAGACGGGCAGCACGCGTGTCCCGAGGTCGCGGCCATACCGATGGATCGCCTGCGACACCTGCATCGCCAGCTCGCGGGTGGGCACGAGCACGAGCCCTCGTGGCGCGGGGCCGGTTGCGTGGTCGGCGATGTGCTGGAGCATCGGCAGGGCGAAGGCCGCGGTCTTGCCGGTGCCGGTCGCCGCCTGGCCGAGCAGGTCGCGTCGGCGCAGCAACGGTGGGATCGCCTCGCGCTGGATCGGTGTGGGTTCCTCGTAGCCGAGTTGCCCGAGCGCTGCGACCAGTTCGGCACGCAGTCCCAGGTCCTCGAAGGACGCCGGCGTCGCGCCGTCGGGCTCAGTCGTCATCGCGTGGTTCCCTCGCTCGTCGAGGCGCGAGTATGCCGCCCGGCGGGGGCAGCTCCCGCAGGAAGGCACGCAGCGAGCGGGGCGGCGTGCCCGTGAGCGACGCGACGGTGTCGCCGACGACTGCGAGCTCACCGGCGGCGATCGCCGTGTAGGTGCTCACCCAGGCGGTCACCTGCCACGGTGGCGCGCCCGTCGCGGCTCGCGCCGCGATCGCCTCGCCGAGCGGCTCGTCCTCGTAGACGATGGTCCGCGCGGACCACTCCGACAGCTCCGCCGCCACCTCGTGGAAGGTGAGCAGCTCCGGGCCGGTCACGTCGTAGCACCGTCCGGCGTGCGCATCGTCGAGGAGTGCGGCGACCGCGACGCCGGCGACGTCGTCCCGCGCGACCGGAGCGAACCTGCCCGACCCGGCGGGTCCCCGGATGCGATCGCCCTGCACGAAGGACGGCAGGACGTCGAGGTAGAGACTGTCGCGCAGGGCCGTGAGGCCGAGGCCGGCCCCGACGATCGCCTGCTCCGTGTGGTGGTGATCCCGTGCGAGCGTGAAGGTCGCGTCCGCGGCCGCACCGAGGAAGGACGTGTAGACGATCCGCTCGACGCCGGCGGCCGCAGCGGCCTCGACCGCCCGCTGGTGCAGCGTGACCCGGTCCTCGACCTCGTGCGCCGAGACGAGGAGCAGGACCGACGAGCCACGGAAGGCGCGCTCGAGGGCGTCGCCGTCGTGGTAGCCGGGCACGACGACGACCTGTGCGCCCGGCAGCTGCGGTGCACGCGCGGCGTCCCTGACGACGAGGCGCACCGCCCGCCCGGTCGCGGAAAGCCGCCGGGCGACCCGGCTCCCGACGTCGCCCGTCGCGCCCGTCACGGTGATCGGTGGCTCGGGCACGGGGCCCTCCTGGTGGACATCGCCTCGGCAGCGTCGCGCATCCTCGCGCTCGGCGTCGAGCCGGCTCATGCGACGGGGCTCGACGCGCGGGCGGTGCGTGGATCAGCGCACGAGGCGGTGGGCGTGCGACGCGTGGTGGCTCCGGGAGCCCCATGCGCCGAGGGCGCGTGGGTCAGGATCGGGGAGCGGGCGTGCGGGCGACGGTCGTGGCGGGGTCGAGCCCGTCGGCCGCGGCGGCGAGCTCGGACAGCCGCGCCCGCTCGCCCAGCCGGATGAGCACGGCGCCGAGGATGCCCAGCCCGAGGAAGCCGGATGCCAGCGGCAGGATGGTGCCGTCGAAGGCACGGTCGAGCAACGCGCCGAGGAGGGCGCCACCGGCGATCTGGGTCGCGCCGATCAGCGCCGCCGCCGTGCCCGCGATGGCCTTCATCGGCTGCATCGCGAGCGTGTTCGCGTTGGGGATGGTCAAGGCGTGGCTGCACAGCAGGGGCACGATCAGCACCAGGAAGAGCCACGCGGGTGGTCGCCCCGCCGTCATCAGTGCGACGACGAACAGGACGGTGGCCACCGTCAGGTAGGCGGCCAGGGCGCGGCTGGCCACGCGGTGCGCGCCCACCCGCTCGACGACCCGGCCGTTGGTGAAGGCCGTGACCCCCATGGCCGCGGCGCTGACGCCGAAGAGCACGGGGAACCAGCTCGACAGGCCGAAGGTCGTGCCGAAGATCAGTTCCGCACTGCCGAGGTAGGCGGTGAACGCGCCGAAGAACGCGGTCATCCCGAGCGTGTAGCCGACCGTCGAGCGCGTCCGCACGACGGCGCGCGCGGCGATGGCGACACGGCCGGGGCTCAAGGGGAGGCGGAACTCGTCCGCGAGCGTCTCGGGCAGCCGTCGCGCCCACAACGCCAGGGCCGCGGCCACGACGAAGCAGCTGCCGAGCAGCCAGCGCCAGCTGGTCGCCTCGGCGACGACGGCGCCGAGACTCGGCGCGAACACCGGCACGAGGATGAACACCGCCATGATGGTGGACATCGCCCGCGCCATGCGGTCGCCGTCGTAGACGTCGCGGACGATCGCGAAGACCACGACCCGCGGTCCTGCCGCGCCGAAGCCCCACACGACGCGGGCGAACAGCAGCCATCCGAGGCTCGGCGCCAGGGCGGCGCCGATCGCGGCGGCCCCGTAGATCGCGAAGCCCGCGAACAACATCGGGCGGCGCCCGAAGCGGTCCGCCAGCGGTCCGTAGACCAGCTGCCCGCCGGCCAGCCCGAGGAAGTACGTCGTCACCAACCCGCTGGTCTGCGTCGAGCCGACCGGCAGCCCGAGGTCGGCCCGGATGGCCGTGAACGACGGCAGCATGAGGTCGATGCCCAGGGCGGTGAGCGCCGTGGCCATCGCCAGCAGCACCGTCAGCTCCGTGCGGCCGAGCCGGCCGACGCCGTCACGCATCGGTCACGACACGGTCCCGCGATGGGACGCACCCGACCCGGGAGACACGCGAGATAGTTCGACGTCGAGACATCTACGGAGGATAGCTCCCGCCGCGAGAGGGTCGCACGCACCGGGACGCCGGGCGCACGGCGGCCCGCGGCGGCCCACGGCCTGCGGCGACGTCGGCACTCCTCGTCCTGCCGGGGGCGGACGACGTCAGCGAGGGTCGACGGTCGAGCCGCGTCGTGGAGGGGGAGGGCTCACAGCCGGTGCCCGCTCGCGCGGGGCAGCCGGCGTGCGATCGTCCGGTAGGCGGGTGCGGCGACGTGGCGCAGGACGACGAAGGAGCGGTACCAGCGCGGGACGGTGCGCTCGACGGCACCGGAGACGAGCACCTCGTGCACCACCCGCGCCACGTCGTCGGCCGTGCCGAGGATGCGCCGAGCCGCCGTGCCACGCACGTGGCGCTGTGGGAAGCCCTCGGTCACGACGAGGCCGGGGTTCAGCTGGCACACCGTGATGCCGCGTGGGGCCCACGCGAACGTCGTCGCCTCGGTGAGGCCCACCGCCCCGAACTTGCTGGCGGCGTAGCCGGCGGAGCCGACACCGAGCTTGCCCGCGACCGACGCCACGTTGACGACACGCGCGGGCGCACCGGCCTCGAGCAGGTCCGCGAACGCCGCCATGCACCGCGCCGTGCCGAGCAGGTTCACGTCGATCGTGTCGAGGACGTCGTCGAGGTCGTCGCGTCCGAAGAACGCGCCACCGGGTACCCCGGCGTTGTTGATCAGGGCGTGGCACACGCCGAACCGCTGGCGAACGGTCTCGGCGAGTGCGTCGACCGACGCGATGTCGCGCACGTCGAGCTCGTGGACGACCACCCCCGGATGGTCGCGGGCGAGCGCCTCCAGCCGGTCCATCCGGCGAGCGGCGACGACCACGGTCATGCCCGCGCGGGCGAGCCTCCGGGCGGTGGCCTCGCCGATGCCGCTCGACGCTCCCGTGACGACCCCCACCCTGCCACGCGGATCCCAGCCCACGCGGTCAGCCTCCGGTCGCGGCGGTGATGGAGTCGAGGGACGCGAGGTCGTCCGGGGTGAGCTCCCAGGCGGTCGCTCCGGCGTTGGTCCGGACCTGCTCCGCCGAGGTCGCCCCGGCGATCACCGAGACGACCTCCGGTTGGGCCGTCAGCCACGCGAACGCGAGCTCGAGCAGCGAGTGCCCGCGCTCGGCCGCGAACGCGGCGAGGGCATCGACGATCGTGATCCGCTCGGGTGCGAGCGCTGCGGCCCGCCGCTCGTCGGGGTACCGGCTGATCCGCCAGCCCGGGTCGGGCGTGGTGCCGCTTCCGTACTTGCCGGTGAGCAGCCCCGAGGCGAGCGGGAAGTAGGGGAGCACCGCGAGGCCGTGTCGTCGGATCGCTCCGAGCTGGTCGACCTCGACGTCACGCTGCAGGAGGCTCCATTCGTGCTGGGCGCACACGAACGGGGTGACGCCCGTCCTCGACGCCTCGGCCGCGGCCTCGTCGATCTGGGCCGCGTCGAGGTTCGAGTGGCCGATCTCGCGCACCTTGCCGGCGACGACCAGCTCGTGCAGCGCTCCCAGGGTCTCGGAGATCGGTACGGCGCGATCCGGGAAGTGGAGCTGGTAGAGGTCGATGTGGTCGGTCCCGAGCCGTTGCAGGCTGGCGTCGCAGGCGGCGCGGACATGGTCGGGGTGCGCGCCCCGGCGTTCCTCGTCGAGCTCGCCTCCGAACTTCGTGGCGATCAGCACCTGGTCCCGACGCCGGCCGAGGGCACGACCGAGGAGCCGCTCCGACGCGCCATCGCCGCCGTAGATGTCGGCGGTGTCGAACAGGGTGATGCCCGCGTCGACCGCTGCCGAGACGACCTCGTCGGTCGCCCGGTCGTCGATCCGCCTGCCGAAGTTGTTGCAACCGATCCCGACGACCGACACCTCGAGCGAGCCGAGCCTGCGGGTCTGCATGGGGTCGACCTCCCGATGGGTCCGCGTGTCGTCCCGTCGGCGATCGTGGCGGCCCGCCGTGGGGGGCGCACGCTACTGGAGCGTGCCGGCCCTGGCGGGGGCGCACGCGCCTCGGGCGTGCGCGGCGTGGCTGGACGTCACGCGCTCGGTGCGCGGGCGCTCCGATGACGCGCCGCCTCCGCCTCGAGGGTTCGCAACCGCTCCATGAGCGCGTCGCGGACGCCGCTGCCGTGGTGTGGTGGTGCCTGCTCGAGATGCCGCCGCACCTCGCCGAGCTCGGCGAGGACCTGCGGAAGGGTGCGGGGACCCGGTCGCTCCATGCCGCGAGTGTGCCCGCTCGAGGGGTGCCGACCGGCGGCGGCGTTCCTCAGCCGCACACGAGCGTTGCCCGCACGCTCCTCGCGGCCACCGCTCGCTAGCGTCCGGGGCGTGACGACCTCCGCTGCGCGCTTGTGGACCCGCGAGTACACGCTCGTGGTCCTCGGCACGTACGTGTTCTGGGTGGCGTTCGGCACGACGTTGCCGATCCTCCCGGTCTTCGTCGTCGACGAGCTCGGTCACGGCGAGGCAGCGGTCGGGCTCGTGTTCGGCCTGTACGCCGTCGCCGCCGTCGCGGCCCGTCCGCTCGTGGGACGCGTCGGTGACCGGCGCGGGCGCCGCCGCCTGATCGTCTCCGGGGCGATCATCGCCTCGGTGGCCCTGTTCGGCCACCTGCTGGTCAGCTCCCTCGCCGCGCTGGTGCTCGTGCGGGTCGTCGCCGGTGCGGGCCAGGCAGCCGTCGTCGTCGGTCTGTCGACCCTGGCGCTCGACCACTCGCCATCGGCGCGGCACGGCGAGGCGTCGAGCTTCGTCATGGTCGCGGTACAGCTCGGCATGGGCACCGGACCGCTGCTCGGGGCCCTGCTGCTCGCGCGCGGGTCCTACGACCTGGTCTGGGCCGTCGTCGGGACGGGCGTGCTCCTGTGCCTGGTGGTCGCCGCGCTGCTCCCCAAGGAGGCCGCGTTCGAGCCGGTCGCCTCGGCCGGGCTCTTCCATCGGGCCGCGTTGCGCCCGGGTGTGGTGATGGGGCTCGGCATCCTCGGCTTCGTCGGCTACCTCGCCTTCGTCCCGCTGTACGCGCCGGAGATCGGTGTCACCCAGGTGGCGCCGCTGTTCCTCCTGGCCTCCGGCACGATGGCGCTGGTCCGCGCCCTCGGGGCGCGCGTACCCGACCGGATCGGTGCCATCCCGTCGGCCTCCGCGGCGCTGACCCTGCTGGTCGTCGCGTTCGTGGCGATGGGCACGCTGCAGACGCCGGTCGGCCTGGCCGCCTCCACGCTCCTCATGGCCGTCGGCGCGGCGCTGCTCGCCCCCTCGCTGGTGCTCGCGGCGGTGCAGGGCGTCGCCGTCGGCGAACGCGCGCGCGTGATGGCCACGATCACGATGTTCCTGGACATCGCGTCGGCGCTGGGGCCGACGACGCTCGGCGTCGTCGCCGCGAGCCGCGGGTTCGGCACGACGTTCGTGGTCGCCGGCGTCAGCGCGGGCATCGGGTTGGTCCTGCTCAGGCGCTGGGTGGCGCCTCGCCTCGCTCCGCGACCGGAGGCGGCAGCGAACCCGGACCTGGCACCGGATCGAGCCGTGCCGTGACCGTGCTCGTCGACGGCGCCAACTGGCGCTGGCGCGGACGGCGCTGGGCGCACCTGGTCAGCGACGCCTCGCTCGCCGAGTTGCACGACTTCGCGGACGAGCTCGGGCTGGAGCGTGCCTGGTTCCAGGGGGACCACTACGACGTGCCGGCCGACGTCCGCGAGCGCGCCCTCGCGCTCGGGGCCACGCGGGTGACATCGGAGGAGCTGGTCCGCCGGCTCCGTGCGGCGGGCCTCCGTCGCGGCTCGCGCGTCGAGCGTCTCCCCGGCGAGTGACCGTCAGGGCTCTCCACCGCTTGTGGGCCCGGCGGTCCCCTTCGAACCGCGAGACCCGACGCACGGTCGGTGGCGGCTGTCACGCTGACGCTACGGTTCGTCGCTCGTGGCGAGGAAGGACGGGGGGTGTCGTCGATCACCGCCCTCCAGGGCGAACTGGGACGGGTCGGCTTCGCGGCTGCCGTGCTGGCCGTCCTGGTGCTGACGCTGCGGATCGTCGCGCGGCTGAGGTCCCGAGGCAACCGGCGTCTGGCATCGTCGGTGGCGGCGGTGGTGCTGGTGGTCGTGCTGGCCGGGGTGTTCTCGCTCACGCTGCTCGGCTGGGAGCGGGGAGCGGGGCCGCGGCTCTTCCTCGATCCGGTCGAGGGCGCCTGGGGCTGGGATTCGATCGCCTGGCGTCCGGTGGTCGACAACGTGCTCCTGTTCGTGCCGGTCGGCGCCCTCGCGGCCGCGACGGCGTGGCGCCGTCCGCCTGCGGCCGTCTGGGTGCTGTGCGTCGGCCTGTCGATCGGTATCGAGGCCTTCCAGTACCTCGTCCCGACCGGCCGCATCGCGAACGCCGCGGACGTGCTCGCCAATGCGGTCGGCGCGCTGCTGGGCGTGCTGCTGGCGGTCGCGCTGCGAGCCCGGGGCGGTCCGCCCCACCCCCGGCCGCAGCGGCCTCGCAAGGGTCAGCGCGTGGACGCCTGAGGAAGGGCGGCCGCTCCCGCCGCCGCACTCGCTGCCACCCACTCCAGCCCCGTCCGACCTCCCGTCGGGCCGGACATCGAAGGTCTGCTCGTGGAACTGCTCCTCGCCTCTGTCAGCCTGCTGCTCGGGCTGGTCCTGCTCGTGGTCGCCGCCGACCTGTTCGTCGGAGCCGCCGAGGGTCTCGCACTGCGGCTCGGCTGGTCGCCCGCGGTGATCGGCGCCGTGGTCGTGGGCTTCGGCACCTCGCTGCCGGAGCTGGTCACCTCCGTCGTCGCCGCCTACGGGGGCGAGCCCGATCTGGCGATCGGCAACGCAGCGGGCTCCAACGTCGCCAACCTGACACTGATCCTCGGCCTCGCCGTGCTGGTCGCGCCCCTCGCTCGACCCTCGAGGTCGTCCGGGCGGGACATCGTGCTGGCGTGGCTCGCCGGGCTCGTGCTGCTCGGGCTCAGCCTCGACGGTGCGTTGGGTTGGGTCGACGGCGTCGTCCTGCTGGTGGCTTTGGCGCTCGCGCTCGTGTGGCAGGTGAGGACCGGGCGGAGCGAGCCCCTCGAGGTGGAGGTCCGGGCGCCGGTCGCGGGGCTGGTGACCCGGGTGGTGCTGGGGCTCGTCGGGGTCATCGGCGGCGCCCAGCTGCTCGTCTGGGGGGCGCTGGAGCTGGCGGTCCGCTACGACGTGCCGACGATCGTGATCGGGTCGGTGCTGGTCGCGATCGGGACCTCGCTGCCGGAGCTCGCCACCGCGATCGCCTCGGCGCGGCGGGGCCAGGTCGAGATGCTCGTCGGCAACCTGGTGGGGTCCAACGCCTTCAACGCGCTGGCGGTCGTGGGCGCGTCGGCCCTCACGGGCCACCTGCGCGGGGTGCCGCTGTTCGTGGACCGCGCCGCGCTGGCGGTGGTGATCGCCGCAGCCGTCGTGACCTTCGCCGTCGGCCTGCTGTTCCTGCGGGCGCCGCGCATCGGCCGCCTCACCGGTGCCGTCCTCGTCCTGCTCTACGCCGTGAGCGTGCCCGCGCTGACACGGATCAGCTGACGCGGTGCCAGGCGCCACCCGCAGCGGCGGGAGGCGTTCACAACCACCGACCGGGATTGAGGATGCCCAGCGGGTCGAGGGTCCGCTTGATCGAGCGTTGCAGCGCCAGACTCGCCGAACCGATCTCGCGCTCGAGCAGGTGCGCCTTGGTCGCGCCGATCCCGTGCTCGCCGGCGATCGTTCCTCCGAGCTCGAGGGTGGCGAGCACGATGTCGTCGAACGCGAGCAGTGCGCGAGCGTGCGCGTCCTCGTCGCCCCGGGGCACGATCAGACAGGGGTGCAGGTTGCCGTCGCCGGCGTGCCCGAAGCTCAGCACGCGGACGTCGCGGTGCGCCGCGACGCGCTCCACCGCCCCGATGAGGTCCGGGATGCGCGACCGGGGCACGCAGACGTCCTCCCAGATCGCCTCGCCCAACTCCTCGATCGCCGATCCGGCCAGGCGTCGCGCCTGGAGCAGCCCCTCCGCTTCGGCCGGGTCCTCCGTGACCGCCGTGAAGGACGCCCCGGCCCGGTCGCACAACTCGGCGGCGCGTGCCACCTCGATGCCTCGCAGCGGCTCCGGACTGTCGGATTGGAGCAGCAGCAGGGCCGCCGCCGTGCGGTCGAGATCCATCCGGTAGGCGTCGTCCACCGCGACCACCGTGGCGTTGTCCATGATCTCGAGCAGCGAGAGCTCGAGGCCGGATGCCGTGATCGCGGCGACCGCGTTTCCCGCGCTGCCGAGCGACGGGAAGAACGCGACCATCGTCGCTGCGCCCGACGGTGCCGGACGCAGTCGGACGGTGACACGGGTCACGATGCCGAGGGTCCCCTCCGAGCCGACGAACAGCCCGGTGAGGTCGAGCCCGGCGACGCCCTTGACGGTGTCGTGGCCGGTCTCGATCACGCTGCCGTCCGCGAGCACGACCTCCAACCGGCGCACGTAGTCGCGGGTCACGCCGTACTTGACGCAGCAGAGACCGCCCGCGTTGGTGGCGACGTTGCCGCCGATCGAGCAGAACGCCTTGCTCGCGGGATCCGGCGGGTAGAACAGCCCGTGCTCGGCGGCGGCGAGGCTGACGTCGGCGTTGGTGACGCCCGGCTCCAGCACCGCGAGCTGGTCCACGGGATCGATCGACAGCACCCGATCCATCCGTTCGAGCGAGAGGGTCAGCCCCCCGTCGATCGCCTGCGAGCCGCCGACCAGGGACGACCCGGCTCCGCGCGGGACGATCGGCACGCGGTGTGCCGCGGCGACCTTGACGGCGTCCGCGACCTGCGCCGTCGTGGTTGGGAAGGCGGCGGCCAGCGGCTGGCCGGGGGTGCGCCAGGTCGTGCGGTCGTGGCGGTAGCCGTCCAACACGTCCGGATCGGTGACCACCGCGCCATCGGGAAGCGACGCCCCGAGCTCGTCGACGAAGCCCACCAGTCTCCTCCTGCCGTCCCCCGGAGCCTACGTCCCGGGACGCACCCCCGGCCCCCTTGGCTACGCTGACGACGCCCGACATGGAGACCGCCGTGACCGCGACCGAGACCACCGCCGCCGCAGCGCCGACGCCGGCGTTCGGCACCGTCCCGGGTCCCCGGATGGTCGTCTCGGTCGTGACCGAAGGGGTCTTCGCGGCGCCGAGCGTCGACCCCACGGCGCCGATCGGCATCCACCCGTTCGCGCACGCCCTGCACTACGCGAGCGCCTGCTTCGAGGGTCTCAAGGCCCACCGGGGCGACGACGGTGTCGTCCGGCTGTTCCGCCCGGACAGGCACGTCGCCCGGATGCGACGCACGGCGGAGCTGCTCTCGATGCCGGTGCCACCAGCGGATCTGCTCTCCGGGATGATCCGGGACGCGGTCGCCGAGAACCTCGAGGTGGCGCCCCAGCCGCCCGGCGCGCTGTACGTGCGCCCGTTGCTCTTCGGCACGGACGCCAACATCGGCGCGGCCGCGGTCGGTCCGAAGGACGCCCTGTTGCTCGTGCTGACGAGCCCCGTGGGTGAGTACTTCTCCAGCGCCCGGGGCCTGCGTCTGCTGCTCGAGACGACGCTGCCACGGACCACCCCCCAGTTCGGCGAGGCCAAGGCCGGCGCCAACTACGTGATGGCCCTCGGACCGACGCTGCGCGCCAAGCGCGAGCACGGGGTCGACCAGGTGCTGTTCGCGCCCGGCGGGGACGTCCAGGAGACGGGTGCGGCGAACTTCCTCCTGATCGAGGAGGGGCGCATCGTCACCAAGGCGCTCGACCGCTCGTTCCTCCACGGCGTCACACGCGACTCCGTGCTGACCATCGCCCGCGACCTGGGCTTCGACGTCGAGGAGCGCGACATCAGTGTCGAGGAGCTCCTCGCCTGGCAGGGCGAGGCGGCGCTCGCGGGGACGGCCGCGGTGCTCGCCGGCATCGGCGCCCTGGTCCACGACGGCCGCGAGCACACGATCGGGGACGGGACGACGGGGCCGGTCACCACCCGGCTGCGCGAGGCGCTCGTGGCGATGCAGCGAGGGAGCGCCCCCGATCCGTACGGGTGGACGGTCCCGGTCCCGGCCTGACACGGTCGGGGCAGGCATGAACCCCGTCTATCCGACCGTCATCGCGGCCTCGCTGGCCACGTTCCGGCTCCTGCGTTGGGACGTCCGCGTGCTCGGCGCCGAGCACGTTCCAGCCACCGGGCCGGGGATCGTCGCCACGAACCACGTCGGCTACCTCGACTTCGTCTTCTGCGGATATGGCGCGCGTCGCCAGGGCAACCGACGCCTGCGCTTCCTCGCCAAGCGGGAGGTCTTCGACCATCCCGTCGCCGGCCCGCTGATGCGCGCGATGGGCCACATCCCCGTCGACCGCGGCGGGCACACCGGCGCGACCGTGCGTGCCGTCGCGCGGGTGCTCGCCGACGGCGAGCTGGTCGGCATGTTCCCCGAGGGCACCATCTCGACCTCGTTCGTGCCGCTGGCGGGCCGACCCGGCGCCGCGCGGATGGCGATGACCGCAGGTGCGCCGCTGGTCCCCGGCGCGGTGTGGGGCTCGCAACGGATCTTCACCAAGGGCCGCCGCCCGACCCCCGCCGTCGGCACGGTCGTCGACGTCCGTTTCGGGCCTCCCGTCGCCTACCAGCCCGACGAGGACCCGCTCGCCGTCCACCTGCGGCTCATGGAGGCGATCCGCGGGCTCGTGGACCAGGCGCAGCGCGGCTACCCGCAGCGTCCCGGCGCCGCGGCGGACGCCTGGTGGCAGCCCGCCCACCTCGGCGGCACCGCCCCGAGCGCCGACGAGGCGGAGCGCCGTGCCGTCCGCGACGCGGCGGCGCGCCGGGAGGTCCGCCGCCGTCGTGCCCGCGACGCGGCCGGCGGTGCCGGCGGCCCCGCTGGCGGTGCTGGCGCTGCCGCCGGCCGCGTGCTGGTCCCGCTGCGGCGCCGACGTGCTCACCCGCGTGCCCGCGACGCGGCCGGCGGTGCCGGCGGCCCCGCTGGCGGTGCTGACGCGCGTGATCCCGACCCGGCCGGTCCCGTTGCTGGCCCCGCTGCCCGCCGACGGTGTCCCGCTGACGGCGCCGACGGTGGTCCCGACCCGGCCGGCCCATGACACCCGCCGGACTCCCGGCCGTCCAGCACGTCAGCGACGCGGACGACCCGCGGCTCGGCGACTACGCCGCCCTCACCGACGCGACGCTTCGCAAGCGCTACGAGCACGAGCAGGGTGTGCTCATCGCCGAGGGGCCGGGCGTGGTGGAGGAGCTCGTCCGCTCGCGCTTCCCCGTGCGCTCGGTGCTGCTCGCCGAGGAGCGGCTCGAGTCGCTGCGGGGACTCCTGCGCCACCTCGACGTCGCCGTCCCCGTCTACGTCGTGACCCGCGAGCTGCTCTACGAGCTGGTCCGCTTCCGGTTGCACCAGGGCGTGCTCGCCTGCGGTGGCCGGCTGCCGGCCCTCGCCCCGGGGGACGTGATCGGCGCGGCCCGCAGCCTGGTGGTGCTCGAGGCGCTCAACGACCACGAGAACCTCGGCGCCCTGTTCCGCACCACGCGGGGCCTGGGAGGCGACGGTGTCCTGCTGGGGCCCGGCTGCGCCGACCCGCTCTACCGCCGCAGCATCCGCGTGTCGATGGGTCACGTCCTGCACGTCCCGTTCGCGCCCCTGTCGAGCCTGCCGCAGGCGTTCGAGCTGCTCGACGCCGCCGGCTTCCGGACCTTCGCGCTCACCCCGGAGCCGTCCGCCGTCGACCTCCGGGACGTCGAGGTGGCGGCGTCCGACCGCATCGCCCTGCTCCTCGGCGCAGAAGGGCCGGGGCTGAGCGTCGCCGCACTACGGGGTGCGGGCACCCGCGTGCGGATCGCGATGCACGACGGTGTCGACTCGGTGAACGTCGCGGCGGCGGGCGCGATCGCCCTGCACGCGCTCGCGGGCCGTGGGCCCGTCGCAGGGGAGGATCGGCCGGGCCCGTGAGCGTCCGCACCCCTCCGGACCGCGAGATCGGCAGCGTCGAGGTGCCGGCAGCACGGTCAACGGTCGGCGCCACCACCTCGCCGTCCTTCGACCGGCTCCGGCTCGTGGCCGGCGGCGCTGGCTAGGGTCCGGTCGTCCGCGGCGATCAGCGGCGCGGTCCGGCTGGGGCGGACGGTCGAGACCCGTCGGGGCGGCGACGTGCGGCCGGGGCGGCGAGCGGGTCCAGGCAGGTCCGTCGGTGGCTGGTGCGACACACGACGACGGAAGACGCGACGGGACACATGACGACCGACCTGACGACACACCTGGCGACGGACCTGACGACCACGATCGACGTCCGCTTCTACGAGCTCGACCCGTACGGGCACGTGAACCACGGCGTCTACCTCAACTACTTCGAGGTGGCACGTGTCGAGCTGCTGGAGCGCATCGGTTTCGGCCTCCCGCGCATGCAGGAGCTCGGCTTCCACATCGTCGTCGTCGAAGCACACGTCCGCTTCCACCGACCGGCCGTCGCCAACGACCGCCTGACCGTGCACAGTGCGATCGGGCGATTGGGGCGCGCGTCGTCGACCTGGCACCAGCGCCTGGTCCGTGGCGAGGAGCTGCTCGCGACCAACCGGGTCCGTGCCGCCATCACCGGTAGCGACGGGCGTCCGACGGCCCCTCCGCCCGAGCTGGCCGAGGCGATGCGCGCGCTGCGGGATCCGGCGCAGACGTCGCTCGTGACGGCGGATGGCGCGCGAGGCGAGGGTCGCGCCGGTGCGGGAGACGCGGGAGGCGACACGGCTGGCGGGGGGGCTGCGGAGGGCGCGGGAGACGCGGGAAGCGCGGGAGGTGCGAGAGACACGGCTGGCGGGGGGGCTGCGGAGGGCGCGGGAGACGCGGGAAGCGCGGGAGGTGCGACGCAGGGATGACCGGGCTGGGGCTCGAGCTGCCGCCCCGCTTCACGGCGGGCCGCGCCTTGGCGGTCGCGCTCGGACTCGCCGCCGTCCTCGTCGGGTGGGCTCGCGTCGGGACGGCGGCGGACGGGGTGACGACCGACCGGATCCTCGTCGGCCACGTGCCGGTGACGCTGCACTCGCCGGTCGGCGTCGAGCGGTCCGCCGGCATCGTGCTCGTCCACGGGTTCGCCGGCAACGGCGACCTCCTGCGCTCGTTCGGGCTGTCCTTCGCGCGCAACGGCACGGTCGTCGCCGTCCCGGACCTCGCGGGTCACGCCGACAACCGGGCGCCTTTCGACGAAGGCGCGGTGATCGGGGAGGTGTCGTCGGTCCTGGAGCACCTGGCGTCGCTCGAGACGGTCGACGCGTCCCGGCTCGGGCTGCTGGGTCACGCGCGGGGCGTCGATCCGGTGCTGGCGGTGGCGGCCGCGCAGCCCCGCCTGGTCCGTGCCGTGATCGCCGTGTCGCCCGACGTCGCGGGTGGCCCGCAGGGGGACGTCGGTGCCGGTCGGGGGGTACGTGACGACCAGCACGTGCTCGTCGTCGCCGGCAGCCGTGAACCACGAGCCGTGGCGACCGGTCGGGCGCTCGTCGAGCGTGGTGAGGGGACGAGTGGGGTCTCGGTGCCCACCGCAGAGCGGGACGTGCTCGAGCGTGGGGGCGTCGAGCACGTGCTCGTGCCCTTCGACGGCGAGGCGCACCGCGCGACGGTCGAATGGTTCGAGCAGGTGACCGCGGCGGGTGCGGCGCCGCCCGGACAGCACAGGTCCGCGACGCAACCGCTCGCCTGGTGGCTGCTCGGGCTGGTGGGGACCGTGCTCGCCTGGCGGGCGTGCGCCCCGTTGCTCGTGACGCACGAGGTCGTCGAGCGCCGCCGCGGCCACCCGGTCATCGGCTGCGTCGTCGGCTGCGTCGCCGCCACGCTTGCCCTGGCGGTCGCCGCGTCGTTCGCTGACCTTCGGGGCGTCGGAGGCATGCACGTGGCACCGGTCCTGGTGGCGTGGTTCGCGGTCAGCGGCGGCGTGTGGCTGCGGTTCGGGGACGGAACCGGCGCACCCGACACCAGGGACCCTGGGTGGGGACTCGTGGGCCTGGGCGTGCTCGTCGTGGCCTTCGGAGCGCTCGCGGAGCAGGTCTGGTTGCCGTGGTTCACGGGCGGGCCGAGGGCCTGGTACGCGTTGCTGTTCGCGGTCGGGCTCCTCCCGTGGACGTTGGCGTTCGGTGCGACGATGCAGGACCGACGCGGCGTGCGCGGGGTCGGGGCGTGGATCACCGTGTCGGCGGTGCTGCTGCTGACGCTCGGGGCGGCCAGGGAGAGCCTCGACGGGTTGGAGCGGACCGGCATCGTGCTGCCACTGCTCCCTGCCGGACTGGGCCTCGCCGCCGTCGTGACCGCGACGCTGCAACGGCCCTGGGCGGCCGGGTTCGCGACCGCCGGGTTCCTGGGCTGGATGTTGGCGGTGCTCTTCCCGCTCGCCTGACCGCGCTTCTCGGCGTGACAGCGGGTCAGTGCGTGTGCTGCTCCATTGGGTCCCGGGTGCGTGGTCCCTTGGTGCGTGGTCCCGGGTGCGCCGTCCTGTGTTACGTGGCCCGTGGTGGGCTGTCCCGTGGTGCGTGGTCCCGTGGTGCGTGGTCCCGTGGTGCGTGGTCCCGTGGCGGGCTGTCCCGTGCTGGGCTGTCCCGTGGTGCGTGGTCCCGGGTGCGCCGTCCTGTGTTACGTGGTCCCAGGTGCGCTGTCCCGGGTGCGCTGTCCCGGCC
The DNA here is from genome assembly GCA_963695235.1 of uncultured Nitriliruptoraceae bacterium. GTDB lineage: Bacteria > Actinomycetota > Nitriliruptoria > Nitriliruptorales > Nitriliruptoraceae > PWLR01. Next base: position 3,144,153 of record OY968778.1, on the reverse strand, counting down.
GGTGTCGGGGGCGCGTGGTCTGGGCCCCGCGTGCCGGGGACGTGGCGGGTCGCGCAGCGATCAGTGCCTCGAGGCGTTCGACCAGCGGCACCGATTCGAGCCAGCCGTCTGGCGCCTTGCCGCCGTGAAGGGCGTCGTGCAGGGGATGGCGCTGCTGCCGGAGCCAGGCGAGCGCCGCGATGCACTGGTCCCTGGTGAGCAGCGCGGTGTCGACCAGCACCGCATCGTCGCCGTGCAGGAGGAACGGCTCCCAGCTCGGGCGCAGCACCCAGGTGTCCGGATCATCCAGGAGTGCCTGCAGCCGCGAGCGTTGGGCCTCGTCCAGTGCGGGAGGCACCACCCGGCGTGAACCGGGCCCGTGGTGGGGGAGCGTCGTCATCACGCCGGAGAGGATACGCACCGGCCGATCGGGCCGGTGCTCGAGTTGTCCACCGCCGGGTGGGAGGCTCGGCTCGACACCGAACACATGTTCGTCTAGGGTGTGGGGAGTCAAGGGTGGGGAACGGAGGTGAGCGATGCCGGGCAGCACCGTGACGCGTCGCCGTGCAGAGCATGCCCCGGTGCCGTCGGGCCTGGCGCCGCTGGGCCTGGCGCCGCTGGGCCTGGCGCCGCTGGGTCTGGCGCCGCTTGGTCTTGCGCCGCTGGGCCTGGCGCCGCTTGGTCTTGCGCCGCTGGGCCTCGCGCGGTCGGGGCGCTCGTCGCAGTGTCGTGACCGCTCCGACGGGTCGGTTCCGACGACCCGGGATCGGTCGCGTGCCGCTGCGGCGACGGGTTGCGATGGTCCCACCGTGTCGCCGTGGGACCATCCGGTGGTGGCTGGCGAGCAGCGGGGACGGTACGTCGTCTCCACCAGTGACGAGGCAGGCGACGGCTTCCGTCCGGGACTGGCTCGGATGGGCGATCGGATCGGCGGCCTGACGGGCGACCGGCTTGGCGAGCCGAGGGGCGCCGTCTTCGATGATGGGCCCGCTGTGCGGGGTTCGGTCGCGGGGGGTGTCCTCGCCGCCCGGTTGGCGGCTGAGACACGGCCTGGGTGGGATGCGGGTGCGCTCAACGCGGTCGTGGAGGGTGTGCAGCGCCTCGACGTCGATGGGCTGTCGCTCGGGTCGATCGAGCGGGCCCTTGGTGAGCTCACGACGGCCATCCGTCGGTTGCAGGCTGCCCAGACCCGACTCGTCGGGGTCGTGCAGTCGCGTCGGGCCACGACGCGACGTCCGGGTGATGCTGCCGGCGGTTCGGACAAGGTGGAGCGCCAATCTGCGCGGTTCCTCACCGACGAGTTGCGGGTCCCGCCGGCGGAGGCCCGTCGGACGGCTCGCACGGCCCGGCGCCTCGATCAGACGCCGCGTCTGCGTGCGTTGTTCGAGGCGGGGCTGCTCTCCCCGGAGCATGTGGCGGCGATCTCAGGGGTGTTGACCGACGTGCCCCTGGAGCAGCGTGATGCGGTGGAGGCCGAGCTCGTGACGTTCGCGAGAACGGCGACCCCCTACGAGCTGGCGCGCGAGGCACGGCGCCAGCTGGCCCTCGCCGATCATGATGCGGCCCGGCGTCGCGAACGGTCGGGGGCGCTGCGGCGTCGTGCCGGCTGGTACCGGCTCGCCGACGGTGCACTGCGCGTGGATGCGACGCTCTACGGCCTTGCTGCCGAGACCGTCCAGGTTGCCTTGGACGCGGCGACACCGCCGCCGTGCAGCGACGACCAGCGCAGTCACGACCAGCGCCGCGCCGACGGACTCGTCGCCCTGTGCGAGCAGGTGCTCCGGGCCGGGACGCTCCCTGCCCGGCATGGTGTCCGTCCGCATGTCAACGTCGTCGTTTCGCTCGAGGATCTGCGCGGCTTCACGGGGGTGGCCGCATTCGCGTCGGGCGAGACCGCGACCCTCGACGAGCTGACGAGCCTGTTCGCGGACTGTGCTGTCTCGAGGACCGTGCTCGGCTTGCAGAACGCTCCGTTGGCCGGGTCGGCCGTCACGCGGACCGTCCCCGCGGCGCTCTGGAGGGCGCTGCTGGTCCGTGACGGTGGTTGCACATGGGCGAACTGCGACGCGCCGGCCAGCTGGTGTCATGTCGCGCACGGCGAGGTCCCGTTCGCCGCGAAGGGGACCCTCACCCCGGACAACGCCGCGCTGCTGTGTCCGCACCACCACGCCACCTTCGATCGTGGCGGGTACGACATCCGCATCGACGGGGATGCCGTCACCTACCACCGCAACCCATCGCGTCCCTCGGCTGCCGAGCTGGCCCGACGGGCGGCCGGTGGGCCGGATCCGGGTGGCGGTCTGGCGCGTCCGCCGGCTGCCGAGCTGGCCCGACAGGCGGCCGGTGGGCCGGATCCGGGTGGCGGTTTGGCGCGTCCGCCGGCTGCCGAGCTGGCCCGACAGGCGGCCGGTGGGCCGGATCCGGGTGGCGGTTTGGCGCGTCCGCCGGCTGCCGAGCTGGCCCGACAGGCGGCCGGTGGGCCGGATCCGGGTGGTGGTTTGGCGCATCCCTCGGTCACCCGTGCCCTCCAGGGAACGGCGTCCGGAACCGATCCGGACGCGCCAGCTCCGGAAGGAGGCTCAGGTCGACGAGCGCGTGCACCCGACACGACTGGCACTGGTCCGCCTGGCACGCCCGACATGATTGGCACTGGTCCGCCTGGTCCGCCTGGTCCGCCTGGCACGCCTGGTTCGAGTGCTCTTCCGGCGCGAGTTCCGGTCGATGACCCCAGTCCGGTCGCGCACGGTTCGGATCCGGATGGTCGCCTTCGCCGTACCGCGGCGACAACGGACGAGCACGGTCCCGTCGCACCGACCCAGCCCAGCTTCGTCGGGCACGACACAGGCTGAGCGACGCTGAGGGAGCGCCGTCGCCTGCGGTGCAGGCGACGCCCGCCTACGCTCGCCGGTCCTTCCGCTCGTCGTCCTCCGGGGCGTGCCGAGTTCGCCATCCGGACCGGGCCGACGGGCGGCGATAGGGCGGCTGGACGCCCCGTGACCGAGGCCGTGGTCCGTGAGCGACGGCCGAGACCCACGGGTGCGTCGGCCGACGGGCCCGAGAGCCACGGGCGCGTTCGGTCGCGGCTGGCCCGAAGGCCGCGGACGCGTCTGACCGACGGGCCCGAGAGCGACGGCGCGTTCGACCGGCGGGCCCGTCCGCGCTCGGCGGCTGGCCGCAGGCTTGGATGCAGCGCACACGCACCGACCGGTAGGACAGGAGCAGCCATGGAGATGGAGTACCGACGCCTCGGCCGGAGCGGCGTGAAGGTCAGCGTGCTGAGCTTCGGGTCGTGGGTCACCTTCAAGAGCCAGCTCGACGTCGAGAAGGCCGTGGAATGCATGGCCGCCGCGCGGGAGGCCGGGGTCAACTTCTTCGACAACGCCGAATCCTATGCGGGCGGTGAGTCCGAGCGCATCATGGGCGAGGCGATCCGTGAGCTCGGCTGGCAGCGTCACGAGTACGTCGTGACCAGCAAGTACTTCTGGGGGATCCTCGATGGCGCCAACAGTCGCAACACGCTGAACCGGAAGTACCTGTTGGAAGCCGTGGAAGCCTCACTGGACCGGATGGGTCTCGACCACCTCGACGTCATCTACTGCCACCGACCGGACCCGCACACGCCGATCGCCGAGACCACGCGTGCGATGTCGGACGCCATCGACCGGGGGATGGCGCACTACTGGGGTACCTCGGAGTGGTCGGCCGACGAGATCCGCGCAGCCTGGGACGTCGCGACGCGGTACGGCTGGCACGCACCGATCACCGAGCAGCCGGAGTACAACCTCTTCCACCGCGAACGGGTCGAGGAGGAGTACGCCCGCCTCTACGAGGACATCGGCATCGGCACGACCATCTGGTCGCCCCTGGCATCCGGGCTCCTGACCGGGAAGTACCTCGACGGCGTGCCCGACGACAGCCGCGGCGCGCTCGCGGGCTACGGCTGGCTGCGCGACCGTCTCACGGACCAGGAGGCCAACGCGCAGGTGCGCAAGCTGCAGCGGGTGGCGGCCGACCTCGACTGCTCGCTGGCACAGCTCGCGATCGCCTGGTGTGCCCGCAACCCGAACGTGTCAACCGTCATCACGGGTGCCTCACGGCCGGAGCAGGTACGCGAGAACATGGCCGCCCTCGAGGTGCTCGCCCGACTCGACGACGACGTGATGGACCGGATCGACGACATCGTCGGGTAGGTGCTCGCAGTGAACCGGTCGGTGCTCGCGGCGAACCGGTGGTGCACGCAGTGAACCGGTCGGTGCTCGCAGCACTGGCGCGTCACCAGCCGCGCTCGAGCGCCTTGCCTTCCGTGTAGCCGGAGCGCGTCTGGACGCCGACGACCGCGTGCTCGTGGAAGCGTGGGAGGTCCGGCGCGCCCATGTACGTGCACGCGCTGCGGATCCCCGCCACGATCGTGTCGAGCAGATCCTCGACGCCGGGTGCGTCCGGGTCGAGGAACTGTCGGCCAGACGAGATCCCTTCCTCGAACAACCCCTTGCGCGCACGATCGAACGCCTGCTCGTGCTCGGTGCGCTGCTGCACCGCGCGCGCGGACGCCATGCCGAACGACACCTTGTAGACCCGGCCCTGCGGATCGTGCTCCACGTCACCCGGCGACTCGTGCGTGCCGGCGAACCACGAGCCCACCATGACGTTCGACGCTCCCGCCGCCAGCGCCAGGGCGACATCGCGCGGATGCCTGATGCCACCGTCCGCCCACACGGACGCACCGCGCGCACGGGCCGTCGCCGCGCACTCGACGACCGACGAGAACTGTGGCCGCCCCACACCCGTCGCCATCCGGGTCGTGCACATCGCACCGGGCCCGACACCGACCTTGACGATGTCGGCGCCCGCATCGAGCAGGTCCGAGGTGCCCGCCGCCGTCACCACGTTGCCTGCCACGATCGGCACGTCCGGCTCGAGTGCACGCACCGCGGCGACCGCGTCGAGCATCCGCTCCTGGTGGCCGTGTGCCGTGTCCAGGACCAGCACGTCGACGCCTGCCTCGAGCAGGGCGCGAGCACGCCCGACGACGTCGCCACCGGCGCCCGTCGCGGCCGCGATCCGCAGCCGCCCCGACGCATCCAGCGCCGGCCGGTACAACGTCGAGCGGAGCGAGCCCGTCCGAGTCAGCAGGCCGCGAAGCCGGCCCTCGCCGTCGACCACCGGGGCCAGACGATGTCTCACCTCCGCCAGCATGTCGAACGCCGCTCGCGGGTCCACGGTGTCCGGCAACGTTGCGACCTCGCTCGTCATCACCCTGGCGACCTGCGTGAACCGGTCGACACCCTGGAGGTCGACCTCCGTGACCACACCGACCGGTCGATCCGCGTCGAGCACGATCGCGGCACCGTGGGCACGCTTGGGCAACAGGTGGAGCGCCTCTCCGACGGTCGTCGTCGGCGCGAGCACGATCGGCGTCTCGAAGACGGGGTGACGGGCCTTCACCCAGGCCGTCACCTCGGCCACGATCTTCAGCGGGATGTCCTGCGGGATCACCGCCAGCGAACCGCGCCGGGCGAGCGTCTCCGCCATCCGCCGCCCCGACACGGCAGTCATGTTGGCCGAGACGAGAGGCACGGTCGTGCCGGAACCGTCCCCGGTCGACAGGTCGACGTCGATCCGGGAGCTCACCGAGCTCCGTGCGGGGACGAGGAACACGTCCTCGTAGGTCAGATCGTAGGGGGGCGTCCGCCCGTCCAGGAACCGGATCGTCTTCCCCCTCACCCTCGCTCGCGGTCACGCTACAGGCGCGCCCCCGATCACGTGGACAACACAAACTAGCTCAGCTAATGTTGAGTCTATGGAGATCGAGGAACGTGCTGCTCTGCACCATGCGCTCGGGGAGCCGAGCCGGCTGGCCATGGTGGACGCGCTCGCGCTCTCGGACCGTGCACCCGGGGACCTGGCGCGTCTGACCGGGTTGCCGACCAACCTCGCGGCGTTCCACCTCGACGTGTTGGAGCGCGCCGGCGTCGTCGAACGCCGACGGTCGGAGGGCGACGCACGGCGTCGATACGTCCGCCTCCGACCTCATGTCCTGCCGCTCGCGGCGGTGTCGGTCGAGCTCCCCACCGACCGCCTCCTGTTCGTCTGCCGGGCCAACTCGGCTCGTTCGCAACTCGCCGCCGCGCTCTGGGAGCGCCGGACCGGGAGGCCGGCGTCGTCGGCCGGCACCGCTCCCGCGCCCCGGGTCCACCCGGCAGCCGTCGCGGTCGCTGCCGACGACGGCCTCGACCTCTCGGACGGCCGTCCGCGCGGCTACGCGCACGTGGAGCACGAGCCGAGCCTCGTGGTCGCGGTGTGCGACCGAGCCTGGGAGGACGGCATGCCGTTCGCAGCACCGTCGTTGCACTGGTCCGTTCCCGACCCGGCCGGCGGGGACCGGCGCGGCTTCGTCGCCGCCTACGCCGAGCTGCAGGAGCGCGTCGCACACCTCGCGTCGGCGACGCAGGCAGCCGCCTGATGGCTGCGAGTCGTGGACGCGACGTGTCGGCCTCGCGGCGGCCCGCTCCCGGGGAGGCAGGCGACCGCCAGATGGTGGCGCGCCAACTCGCGGCCGAAGGGATCGGGACCGCCGCCCTGCTGGCCGTCATCGTCGGCTCCGGGATCGCGGTCGCCCACGACGGGGCCGCCTCCACGCAGCTCTTCCAGCATGCCGTGGTCGTCGGTGCCGGGCTCACCGTGCTGATCCTGACCTTCGGTCCCGTCTCCGGTGCCCACTTCAACCCGGTGGTCACGCTCGTCGACGCCTGGTTCGGGGGGCTGCCCTGGCGCCGCGCCGCCGGCTACGTCGCTGCCCAGTGCGTCGGTGCGGTGACGGGCGTCGTCCTGACCAATGCCCTGTTCGGCGCTGCGGCGGTGTCGATGGCGACCACGTCGCGGTCCGGTGCCGGCCTGGCCGCCTCCGAAGCGCTGGCGACGGCGGGTCTGGTCGTCGTGATCTTCGGGCTGGTGCGGTCCGGAGGTGGTCGCGTCGTCGCGCCCGCCGTGGGCGCCTACATCGCGGCTGCCGTCGCCAGCACCAGCTCGGCCGCCTTCGCGAACCCGGCCGTGACGATCGCCCGGACGCTCTCGGACTCGTATACGGGGATCGCCCCGGGCGACGTCGCAGGCTTCCTGTTCGCGCAGGCCGCCGGTGGCGCGGCGGCGGCCGCGCTCGTGTGGTGGCTCTTCGCACCCGACGCCGGCGACGCGGCCGAGGTGCTCGTCGCGCACGAGGGTGAGCGGGCGAACCGCGCGTCCCGGCACCGCTGGGGCGCCGGATGACGAGGAAGGATCGACCATGCCCGACGAGCAGAACAGCGGCGGGACCATACCCGAGCAGAACAGCGGCGGGACCATGCCCGAGCAGACCAGGGGCGGGACCATGCCCGACGAGCAGACCGGGGGCGGGAGCATGCCGGACCGGCCGACGGTGTTGTTCCTCTGTGTGCACAACGCAGGTCGCTCCCAGATGGCGGCCGGGTTCGTCCGGCATCTCGCCGGGGAGGGTGTTCGGGTGCTGTCCGGGGGCTCCGAACCGGCCGACGAGGTGAACCCGTCGGCGGTCGACGCCATGCGCGAGCGCGGGATCGACATCGCCGACCAGCGCCCGCAGCGATGGACCCTCGAGACGCTGGGTCGAGCCGACGTCGTCGTGACGATGGGTTGCGGTGACACCTGTCCGGTGCTTCCCGGGAAGCGCTACGTCGACTGGGAGCTCGACGACCCCGCGGGCAAGGACGTCGCGTCCGTACGTCCGATCCGCGACGAGATCGAGCGCCGGGTGCTCGCACTGCTCGGGGAGCTGGACGTCACACCGGCACGGTGAGCGCGATCAGCGCGGCGGCGCCGCACGCGACCGTGCCGCTCGACGTGCACGCCAGCCGCGCCAGTTCCTGCGCGCGACCCCGAACAGCACCACCGTCAGCACTGTTCCGGCGGCCAGCAGCAGCGCGATCACACCGATCGTCAGCAGCGGGTTGGTGATCGCCAGCCAGATGACACCGGCGACCAGCCCGTCCTCGGCCAGGCTCACGAGCACGTTGCTGGCGGGTTCGGGCGAGCTGTTCACGGCCAGCCGCGTCGTGGCCTTCGCCAGATGGCTGGCCGTGGCGAGGCCCCCCGATGCGACGGCCGCAACCCCCTGCGACAGGGACCCGGCGTCGCCCGTCAGGACGGCACCGAGCACGGCTGCCCCCACCGGTCGGATCACCGTGTGGATCGCGTCCCACAGGGAATCGAGGATCGGGATCTTGTCCGTGACGAACTCGAGGAAGAAGAGGGCCGACGCGATCGCGATCGTGTCGGTGCGCAGCAACCCGGCGGGAACCTCTCCCAGGCCCAGGCGCCCGTAGATCCCGAGGAGCGCCACGACGGCGTAGAGGTTGACGCCCGAGGCCCATCCCGATCCCGCGACGAGGCCGATCAGGCCGGCGTCCACCTCAGCGTGCTCGCCGGATGCGCAGCCGGCGGATGTCCCGCTCGGACAGCGCTCCCTCGAAGGCCGACGGGTCGACGTCTCCCTGGGCGACGAGCTGCCCGGCGAGGAACCGACGGTCCATGGGGCGCGGGAGACGGGCCAGCACGGGGCCCAGGTCCTCGAGCGGCAGCGCTCGTCGCTCGGCGAGCCGCATCGCTGCCCGGCGTCGCGCCCAGCCGGGTGGGTGGCGATCGAGCTCGGCGAGCGCCTGGGCCGCTCCCTCCGGGCCGGACCCGGCGCCGGGTGCCGATCCGTCACGCGAACGCGTCACGGGTGCGAGCTCGTCGCGCCCAGACCGGCCGGTCTGGAAGCCGGACCCGGCAGCATCGAGCGCTCCCTCGCGGTCGGCAGCGGCGGCACCGGGACGCGTTGCGGTGGTGGGCGGCTCGGCCGGCTCGTCGGTGTCCGGGGCTGCGTCGGACACCGAGCCTGCGGCGGACGCTGGCGCGGCACCGGGCACGACGCCTGCCAGCGTCGTCGCCGGGCCGAGCGTCACCTCGTGCAGGTCGGGCTCGACCAGCGGGTCGGCATCGAGCAACTGCGCCTCGCCGAGCTCGACCTCGCCGAGCTCGAGGTCACCGATGTCGTCGAGCTCCAGCTCCGACAGCAGCGCCCGCTCGTCAGACGGTGGCGGTGGCAGGTCCCCGAGTGCGCGCCGAGCGAGGTCGTCGCGGGTGTCGGGATCGGCGAACTGGTCGACCAGATGGTCCACCGTGTCGCGATCGAGCGAGAGCAACCCACGGGCGGCTCCACGCACCTGATCCGCCGACAGGTCGTGTCCGATCCGGTCCGCGAGCTCCGGGGCCCCCTCGTCCGCCAACGCCTGGGCCAGCACGCGACGCTCGTCGCGATCCAGCCCCGCCAGCAGCCGTGCTGCGTTGCCGAGCACGCGGCCGCGGTCGAGGACCCCGTCGGCGTCCCGCCAGCGGGCCAGGAGAGCGGCGACCTCGTCGACCGGCACCGGGTCAGTCGCCGTCGTCCGCGTCGAGCTGCCCCGTCAGGCGTTGGAGCAGCGCGGCGAGATCGACCCCGGACAGCTCTTTGACCAGGGGGACCGTGGTGGTGAGCACCTCGGTCACGTCGCTCGAGAGCTTCGACACCCCCGTGCCGCCGTCGGAGCCGTTGGAGATGATGGTGGTCCGACCCGCACGCGACAGCGGCTCCGCGGCCGCGGCGACGACCTCGGGCAGCACGCGCAGTGCCTCGAGCGAGAGGCCCGCCTGCGTGTAGGCCTGCAGCGCCTCGGCGAGCAGGCGCTGGGCGTCCGCTTCCGCCTCGCCGCGCGCGCGGATCGCGGAGGCGTCGGCCTCGCCGGTCTCGCGCAGGCGTGCCGCCTCGGCTCTGGCTTCGAGCTCTATGGCCTCGGCGGCCCGGGCACGGCGGACCTTCTCGGCATCCGCTTCCTGCTCGGCCTGGAAGCGTGCGCCCTCGGCGCGGCGCTGTTGCGCGAACTTGTCGGCCTCGGCGCGCTCGCGGACCGTCGCGTCCAGCTCGCGACGCTGCCGCTCGGCCTCCTGCTCGGCGATGCGGATGTCCTGGGTCTTGGACTCCATCTCGCCGGCCTTCAACGCGCGCGCGTTGGCGACGTCGACCTCCTCCTTGATCGCCGCCTTGCGCATCGACAGCTCACGCTCCGAGTCGGCCACGTCCGCCTCGACCTGGAGGCGCCGCTGCTCCTTGGTGAGCCGCGCGTCCTCCTCCTCGAGCGACGCGTCGCGGTCGTTGTCCGCTTGGGCGATCCTGGCGTCGCGTCGGGCGCGCTCGATCTCCGGCACCCCGAGGGCATCGAGGTAGCCGTTCTCGTCGGTGATCGACTCGAACACGAACGAGAGGAACGAGTAGCCGAGGCTCTGCAGCTCGCCCGCGGCCTTGTTCTTGAGATCCTCCGTGAAGCGCGCCTGATCCGTATAGAGGTCGACCACGGACAGGCCGGCGACGATCGTGCGCAGGTGCCCCGAGACCACCTTCGTGAGCGCGTCGCGGATCTCCTCGGTCGACATCCCGAGGAAGTTGGATGCCGCCATCCGAACGGTCGGGAAGTCCTGCTCGCGCTCCATCGGGGTCACCGGCACCTTGACCGTGGCGGTGCCGTTCACGTTGATCGGTGTGCGCTGGTCACCCGCGAGCACGCCACGCAGCTGGACGTCCAGCTGCATCGCATGGAGGGGGAACCGCGACGCTTCCTCGATGAAGGGCGTCACGAACGTGCCGCCGCCGACGATCACGCGGAAGCCGTCCCGGTCCCGCCGCGCCTTGCGGCCGTAGACGATCAGCGCCTCGTCGGGGCCGATCCTCCGGTAGCGCCGCCGGTAGATCAGCCACAGCGCCACCAGCAGCAGCCCGAAGAGCACGACGTACCCGACGATGCTGAGCAGGTTCGTGAACGCTTCCACCGGCGGTCCCCTTCTCTCCGGCGCGGACCCACCCTAGACGTGCGTCGCGGCGTCTGCGGCTCGCCCGAGCAGCGTGTCAGCTCCGCCCGAGCAGCGCCTCGATGCCCCACGACACCAGCGAGATGATCAGCGCGCCGAGCATCGTCCAGCCGAATCCGTCACTGGTCAGCCCCAGGTCGAGGGACTCCGACAGCGCGATCACCACCCAGAAGACGATGCCGTTCACGACCAGCAGGAAGAGTCCCAGGGTCAACAGGATCGCCGGCAGCGCCAGGATCGTCACGATCGGGCGCACGATCACGTTCACCACGCCCATGATGAGCGCGACGCCGAGGAACGACCAGACCGAGTGCTCCCCGAAGTCGAACTGGAGCCCGTCCACGATCGCGACGGCGACCCACAGCGCCGCCGCGTTGATGAGCACACGGATCACGATGGCCACGCGGGTCTCCTCTCGACCGCCCCCGGCGGCACGCTAGTGCGAGGACAGCGGGTCGTGCGTGCCCTCCAGATCGGCGGGGTCGACGCCCGCGGCGAGCTGCTCGACGATCGTCGCCGCCGCGCGCCTGCACATCGCGACCACCTCGACGAAGCCCTGCTCCACGCCGTCGTACGGATCCGGCACGTCCAGGGAGCCCGCGGCCTCCGGGTCGAAGCTGCGGAACCGACGGATCGGGGTCGTGCACCCGTCGCCGGCGGCGAGACGCTCGACGTCCGCGAGGTTGGTGGCATCCATCACCAGGACGAGGTCAGCGGAGCGGAGCGCCGCCGCGTCCACCTGGGCGGCGACGCCGGCGAGGGCCAGTCCGGCACGTTCGGCCGCTGCACGCATCCGCGGATCCGCGGGCTCGCCGACGTGCCACGATCCCGTGCCGGCCGACGACACCTCCACCTCGATGCCTGCACGGGCGGCGGCCTCCAGCAGCGCCGCCTCGGCGGTCGGGGACCGACAGATGTTGCCGAGGCACACGGTGAGGAGCCGGATCGGTCGGTCGCGACCGTCGGCGGCCGTCACTGCACACCCGCCGCGTCGCGTCCGAGGACCACCGTCGGGTGTGACACGTCCGTGGTCTGCTGCAGTGCGGGGTCACCGGGCAGGTCGCCGGCCACCAGGGCCGCCGCCTGCCGCCCGCCCGGAGGATGGAGGATCACCGTGGCGTCCCGGACGTCGGCGTTGCCCACGGAGTCCACCTGGTACCCCCGCGCCGCGAGCAGGTCGCCGACGCGGCCGGCGAGCCCGGAGACCTGCGCGCCGTTGAGCACGGTCACGCGGACGTCGTCGGCCGTGAGGTCGCGACCGGCCTCGTCGAGGACGCTGCCGTCGCGGAAGCGGGCGAACAGCGCCTCGGCCTCCTGCTCGCGCACGTACAGCACCGAGGCGCCGCCTGGGGTGATCCCCGGGTCGGCCGGCACGGTGTGCGCGACGAGCTCGTCGTTCGCGAGCCCCCACGCGCCCCACGCGAGGCGGCCGAGGTCGAGCACCCCCAGCCCCTCGTCGAGCACCAGGGCGTCCCCGATCTCGGACGAGAGCCGCCAGAGACCGAGCGGGTTGAGGAGCACCCCGGGGGAGGCCACCTCGGTGGCGAGCGCGCGCAGGAAGCGCTGCTGGCGCCGGATCCGCTCGAGGTCGTTGTCGATCTTGCGCACCCGGACGTAGCCGAGGGCGTCCCCGCCGTCGAGGCGTTGGCAACCGGCCGGGAGGTCGATCCCGGCGTCACGGTCCCTGATCGCGTCCTCGAGGCACAGCTCGACCCCACCGACGGCGTCGACCACGTCGACGAAGCCGCCGAACCCGACCGTCGCGTAGCCGTGGAGGTCCAGCCCGGACAGGCGGGAGACGGTGGTGACCAGACAGCTCGGCCCGCCGATCGAGTGGGCCACGTTGATGCGCCCGACCGACCCGTCGCAGCGCTCCACCCACAGGTCGCGCGGGAAGGCGAGCAGCCCCACCGTCCCGCGGTGGACCTGGAGGACGAAGATCGTGTCGGTCCGCTCGCCACCGTCGCCACGGCCGGTGCTGAGCCGTGCACGGTCGTCGGCGGTCAGACCCTCGCGGCTGTCGGAGCCGACGACGAGCACGTTCAGCGGGCTGCCGCCGGCGGCCAGGCCGTCGACCGGGATCCTCGGGATGCGGGAGGCGATCACGAACGGCACCACGAGCAGGACGACGAGCACGACCGCCAGCAGCAGGAGCAGCATCCGTCGCAGGTGGCGGCCGGCCCGGCTGCTGCGACGCTCGACGGTCGGGCCCCACTCGTCCTCGTCGGACGCCTGCCGATCGGCGCGCCGGTCAGTGGTCGTGCGCGCCATGAACCCCTCCTTCGCACCCGTCAGCCGGGCGGGAGGCGCAGTGTTCCACCTCGCGCCCCGACGCGTGTGCAAGGCGTCGCCGACGTCGCGTGGCGGTGCCGGCGTCGCGTCCGCAGGACACCGTCGACGTCGCGCCGTCCCATCCGCGTCGCGTCGCCCCGGACGCCGTTCATGGGCGCCACCCGGCGGTACGGTGCCCGGCGAGGCGAGGAGGTTGGTCCGTGTCGGAGCCCGGGCGGCCCCTGCGCGACGACGACCGTTCGACGCGCGAGGCGCTCGTCGACCTCGTCCGACGCTCGGTGATCGGTGACACGGAGGCCGTCGAGACGCCCTTCGGTCCGCGCCGGGTCGTCTACGCGGACTACACCGCGTCCGGACGCAGCCTGTCGTTCATCGAGGACCACCTGCGGGACGTCGTCCTGCCGCTGTACGCGAACACCCACACGGAGTCGTCAGGGACGGGCCGACAGACGACCCGCTTCCGTGAGGATGCCCGCGGCATCATCCGCGACGCCTTCGGTGCGACCGACGAGCACGTCGTGCTGTTCACCGGGACCGGGTCGACGGGCGCGATCGACAAGCTCATACGCGCACTCGAGCTGCGGCTCCCGGCCGGCCTCGACGAGCGCCACGGGCTGTCCGCCCACATCCCTGCCGAGCAGCGGCCGGTCGTGTTCATCGGGCCCTACGAGCACCACTCCAACGAGCTCCCGTGGCGCGAGACGATCGCCGACGTCGTGACGATCCCCGAGGACGCGGACGGGCACGTCGACCTCGCGGCGCTCGAGGAGGCCCTGCTCGCCACCGCGGACCGACCGCTGCGCATCGGTTCGTTCTCCGCCGCCTCGAACGTGACGGGGATCCTCACCGACACGCGCGCCGTCTCGGTGCTGCTGCACAGGCACGGCGCGCTGTCGTTCTGGGACTGTGCGGCCGCCGCCCCGTACGTCGACCTGCGCATGGCGCCGCACCGGCCGTCGCCGGACGGCGACCCGGCCGAGGCGGCGCTGGACCACAAGGACGCGGTCTTCGTCTCGCCCCACAAGCTGGTCGGGGGCCCGGGCACGCCCGGGCTGCTGCTCGCGCGCCGGGCGTTGTTCGCGAACGCGGTCCCGACCGTGCCGGGTGGGGGGACCGTCAGCTACGTCAACACCGACGAGCACCGCTACCTCGACGACGTCGAGCTGCGCGAGGAAGGCGGGACGCCCGACATCGTCGGATCGATCCGTGCCGGTCTGGTGTTCCAGCTCAAGCAGGCGGTCGGCGTCGACGTGATCCAGGAGCACGAGGAGCGCGCGATCCGTCGCGCGGTCGCCGCCTGGGCGGACGAGCCGAACCTCGAGGTGCTCGGGAACCCGGACGCGGCGCGCCTGTCCATCGTCTCGTTCGTGGTGCGGCACGGCAGCCGCCACCTCCACCACGACCTGGTGGTGGCGCTGCTCAACGACCTGTTCGGCATCCAGGCGCGGGGCGGGTGCTCCTGCGCCGGCCCGTACGGGCATCGGCTGCTCGGCATCGACCTCGACACCTCGCACCGGTTCGAGCAGGCGATCACCGGGGGCTGTCAGGGCATCAAGCCCGGCTGGGTGCGGGTCAACCTCGCCTGGTTCCAGTCCGACGCGGTGTTGCGGTTCCTGGTCGAGGCGGTGCGCCTCGTCGCGCGGGACGGTTGGCGGTTGCTCGACGACTACGACTTCGATCCCGACACGGGCCGGTGGTCCCACCGTGCGGGCCAGGTGGCACCCCCGATGTCGCTGCACGACGTGCGGTACGCGGCGAGCGGCGTGACCTGGCCCCGTCGGCGCGTCCAGGTCGCGGACGACGACCTCGACGCGGTCCTCGACGAGGCCCGCAGGATCCTCGCGGCGGGGGCCGCCGGGTCGGGCCCCGTGCCCGTCCCGCTCCCCGAGGCCGCCGAGGCGCTGCGCTGGTTCCCCCTGCCGGGCGAGGGTGGCCGGGACGCGTGAGGGTGGCGAGGTGCGGCCGACGGGCGAGGGTGGCCGGGACGCGTGAGGGTGGCGAGGTGCGGCCGCCGGGCGAGGGTGGCCGGCACGCGTGAGGCGCCGCCACCCGGCACCGGTCAGGCGGAGACGAGCTCCGGCGGCAGGTGACCGATGTCGCTGAAGCGCTGCAGGCTGAAGATGTGCCGCCCGGCGATCGGGACGGCCCGCAGGATCGTCAGTGACGCGTGGTTGGAGGCGAACCGCTCCCACTCCCACGGCTCCGGTTCGAGCCCCAGCAGGTGGCCGAGCACCACCGAGTTCGTGCCGGCGTGCGCGACCATCAGCATGCGGGCTCCGGGGTCCGGGACCTCCCACAGCCCGTCGTCGCCGCGGGTCACGCCCCGCTCGGCGAGCTCCGCGCCCAGCCCGATGGTGACCCTGGCGTGGAAGTCGCGGAAGCTCTCGCCGCCCGGCATGCCCTCCCACCAGGCGGAACGGGACCGCAGCCGTGCCTCGCGGAACGCGCGGTCCACCTCCTCGGCGGGCGTCCCCTCCCAGTGGGCCGGCATCCGGATCTCGTGGAGCCACACGCGGTCCTCGACGACGGCGTCGGTGTGCGAGGGCAGGATCGGCACCGCCGTCTGCTGGGCGCGGGTCGCGGTGGACACCAGCACCTCGTCGAAGCGCTCGACGGTCAGCCGTTCGGCCGTGCGGGCAGCCTGCTCGCGGCCGAGGTCGGTGAGGCCAGGGTCGACCTGCGCCTGGCGGCTGCGGCTCCACTCCGGCTGGGCATGACGAAGCAACACGATCTCCATCAACCGGACGCTACCCGGGCGGAGACGACCGGCCGTTCCACCTGCCCGGGGGTGAGGCAGCAGTCGACCGGGCACGCATCGTGGCCAGGCCCCTGGGTCCCGAGCGCGAGCGCGGGCGCGTCCTCGAGCCGTTCGAGCACGAGGTCGCGGATCATCGCGACGAATCGCGGGTCCGTGCCGACCGTCGGCACCCGGGCCAACGACAGCCCCAGCCGCGCACACGTCTCCGCCGCCTCGACGTCCAGGTCGTAGACGACCTCGAGGTGGTCGGACACGAAGCCGATGGGAGCCAGGACGACGCCGGCCACGCCGGCGTCCGCGAGCGACTCCAGGTGGTCGTTGACGTCCGGCTCGAGCCACGGCACGGACGGGGGGCCCGAGCGGGAGTTGTAGACGAGCTCCCAGGGCCGTCCGGCCCCGAGCACGTCGGGCGCCCGCGCTGCACCGAGCTCCATCACGATCCGGCACGCCTCGTGGTGCTGCGCCTCGTAGTCGCAGTGCCGCGACATCGTGCGCGGGATCGAATGCGTGGTGAACACCACGTGGGCGCCGTCGCGAGCCCCCGCCGGCAGCGACCGCAGCGCCTCGGCGACGAGGTCGACCTGGGGCTCGAGGAACCCGGGGTGGTTGTAGTAGACCCGCAGCTTGTGCAGCTCCGGCGCGCCGTCGACCGCGGCCCGCGCGTCCGCGAGGTTCTCGCGGTACTGCCGGCAGCCGGAGTACGACGAGTACGCCGACGTCACGAAGCACAGCGCCCGCTGCACCCCGTCGTCGCGCATCCGGACGAGGGCGTCGGTCAGGTACGGGGTCCAGTTGCGGTTGCCCCAGTACACGGGCAGCGCCGGGCCCCGCGTCGCGAGCAGCTCCTCGAGCGCCGCCTTCAGCGCCCGGTTCTGGTCGTTGATCGGTGAGCGGCCGCCGAATCTGACGTAGTGCTGGCTGACCTCCTCCAACCTCGCCCGCGGGATGTCGCGCCCGCGGGTGACGTTCTCCATGAAGGGGAGGACGTCGTCCGGTCCTTCGGGGCCACCGAAGGACACCAACAGGATCGCGTCGTAGGCCGTCGCCACCGGTGGCTCCTCGCACTCGTCCGACAGCTGGAGGGGGCAGCAGCGTAGGGGCCGTCGGGCACTACGCTCCGTCGCGCCGATCGCGCGTGCTCGCGCCGGTCGGGACGCAGGAGGGACGGCGAGGTGGTCGAGGCGATCCGCGAGCCCGAGCGGGCGCTCGTCGTCACCGCGCACCCCGACGACGTCGACTTCGCCGCGGGAGGCACGGTCGCACAGCTCGTCCGGGCGGGTACCGAGGTGGCGTACGTGATCGCCACCGACGGGCAGACCGGCGGCTTCGACGCGTCGATCCCACGTGGGGAGATGAGCGGCCTGCGGCGCGCCGAGCAGCATGCCGCGGCGGCGGTGCTCGGCGTCGAGGACCTGACGTTCCTGGGGTTCGTGGACGGCGAGCTCCAGGTCACGCTCGAGCTCCGCCGCGAGATCGCCCGCCACATCCGGCGACTCCGCCCGGAGGTCGTGCTCACGGCCTCGCCCCAGCGTGACCTCGCCCGGGTGGCGGGACAGGGGCATCCCGACCACCTCGCCGTCGGGGAGGCGACGCTCTGCGCCGTCTACCCGGACGCACGCAACCCGTTCGCGTTCCCGGAGCTGTTGGAGCGCGACGGGCTGGAGCCCCACGCCGTGCCGCAGGTCTGGCTGTTCTCCGGCCCCGACCCCGACCTGACGGTCGACGTCACCGACACCATCGACGCGAAGCTGGCCGCGATCGCCTGCCACGTGACGCAGCTGCCCGACCCGGCGGCGGCGGAGGAGCGGGTGCGCACGATGCTGCGGACGAGAGCCGAGGCGGCGGGCCTGCCGACGGGCCGCTACGCGGAGCGCTTCCGTGTGGTGTCGACGGCGTGAGCGGTCGGCCGGACGCTGGACCAGGCCCCGGCACGCCGCGGCCGGCGTGGTTCGACGCGGCGCTCGCCGAGCGCCCGGAGGTCGGCCGTGTCGAGGTCGACGGCTGCGAGATCGCGACCTGGACGTGGGGTCCGCACGACGCACCGCCATTGGTGCTGATCCACGGAGGCGCCGCCCACGGACTGTGGTGGTCCGCGCTCGCGCCGCTGCTGGCGGTCGACAACCGGGTGGTCGCGCTGGACCTCTCGGGTCACGGGGACAGCGGTCGTCGGCAGGCCTACCGCGCGGACCAGTGGGCGCGCGAGGTGCTGGCGGTCGCGGCGGCGGCCGGCGGCCGGGGACGACCGGTGGTCGCAGGGCACTCGATGGGAGGGTTCGTCGCCATCGTGGCGGCCGCCAACCACGGGCAGGAGCTCGAGGGCGCGATCGTGCTGGACGCCCCGGTGCAACGGGCCGACCCGGAATCCGAGGAGGGGCGTGGGGGACGCATGTTCCGGGCTCCGAAGGTCTACCCCGACCTCGCGACGGCGATGGAGCACTTCCACCTGGTGCCGCCCCAGCCCTGCGACAACGGCTGGCTGCTGGAGGAGATCGCGCGCACGAGTCTGCGGCAGGTCGAGGGCGGCTGGACCTGGAAGTTCGACCCGCGGGTCTTCGTCTCGCGCGAGGGGCCCTCGCACCCAAGCGAGTTCGCGCCGAAGCTCGCGAGCGCGGCGTGCCGGATCGCGGTGGTCAACGGGGAGCGTTCGTCGATCGTCGACGCCGAGGTACGGGCGTACATGGCGGAACTGCTCGCCGGCTCGCCGGCCGCGACGGCGGGGGTGCCGTTCGTCGAGGTGCCGGAGGCGCACCACCACCTGCTGCTCGACCAGCCGCTCGCGGTCGTGACCGCGCTGCGCTCGGTCCTGGCGGCGTGGCGACCGCTCGGTGAGCCGGCGCGTCCGGTCGCCGACGGGTCACAGCTTGCGTAGCAGCACCTCGCGGACGGCGTGGTCGTCGTCCTTGCGCAGGATCAGGTCCGCCCGCGAGCGGGTGGGGAGCACGTTCTCCGCGAGGTTCCGGCCGTTGATCCGGGTCCAGATGTCGGTCGCCATCTCGTCCGCCTGCGCGTCGGACAGGTCTGCGAAGCGCTGGAAGTAGGAGCGCGGGTCGCGGAAGGCCGTGTCGCGCAAGCTGCGGAAGCGTTCGACGTACCAACGGCGGATGTGCTCCTCGTGTGCGTCGACGTAGACCGAGAAGTCGAAGAAATCCGAGACGAACAGCCGGCGACCGTCCGTGTCGGAGCCGGTCTGCAGCACGTTGAGGCCCTCGACGATCAGGACGTCGGGTTGGCGCACCACGATCCGTTCGCCCGCGACGATGTCGTACTCCAGGTGGGAGTAGACGGGCGCGGGCACCTCCGGAGTCCCGGCCTTGACGGCCCCGACGAACCGCACGAGGGCGCCCGTGTCGTAGGACTCCGGGAAGCCCTTCCGTTCGAGCAGGCCCCGCCGCTCGAGCTCGGCGTTGGGGTACAGGAACCCGTCGGTGGTGACAAGCGCGACCTCGGGGTGGTCGGGCCAGCGGGACAGCAGGGCCTGGAGGATCCTCGCGGTCGTCGACTTGCCGACCGCGACGGAGCCCGCGATGCCGATCACGAACGGCACCTTGGCGGCGAGCGACCCCAGGAAGGTGTCGGTCGCACGGTGGAGGTCCTGGGTTGCGGCGACGTACAGGTTCAGCAGCCTCGACAGGGGCAGGTAGACGTCGATGACCTCGTCGAGGGACAGCCGCTCGTTCAGGCCCTGGAGCTGTGCGAGGTCGGATTCGTCCAGCGTCAGCGGTGTCGCGGACCGTTTGGTCGCCCAGTCGTGTCGTGGCAGGACCACCCACGGGCTGGGGTCGCCTTGCCGCGCGGGGGTGGGGGGTGCCATCACCGAGGTGTCCTCCCGAGCCGCTCGTGCACGCCCCACTCGTCCACACCGGCGCCCGGCAGAGCGTAGTCTGCCGGGTCGCCGACGCCCGCCGCCCTGGGTCCGACGAGGTCGGTCGTCCACGTCGGGCACGAGCGCCGAGTCCGGCGATAGGCGACACTGTCCGCAAGGTGTGACCCTCATGCGACGGAGGCCCCGACCATCGTGGAAGCACCGGCAACCTCGACGCCCGCGCGCGGTCCGTCGGGAAGCGCGGGGCGGGACGCCGCCGAGTCGCCGGAGCGGGCGATCGTGCTGCAGCGTGTCGCAGCCGCCCTGATCATCGTGCTCGTCGTGCCTCTCGTCGTCGCCGTGTCGACGGTGACCGACGACGGCGCCGTCAGGGCGGGCGAGCCCGCCCCCCGCACGGTCCTGGCGGATCGCGAGGTGCGGGCGGTCGACGAGGAGGCCACGGAGACCGCACGGGAGACCGCAGCGCTGACCACGCCGGCGGTCATCGTCGAGGACCGCGAGGCGCAGTCCGCCATCGTGCGCGACGTGCGTGAGGTCCTCCGGACGGCCCGCGAGGCGCGTCAACCAGCCGAGTCCACCGGCGAGCTCGCACCGCGGCGTCCGGCGGCGGCCGCGGAGATCGAGCTCCTGCTGTCGCTGGAGCCCGACCTCGACCCCGACCTCGCCTCGGCGATCGTGGCGTTGAGCGACGCCGAGCTGGACGTGGTCGAACGCGAGACGATCTCGATCGCCCAGGTGCTGGCCCGGCAGCAGGTGGACTCCGACGGTCTCGCCACCCTGCTCGACGACACGATCCCGATCGAGCTGGCCGTGCGCTCTCTCCCGGGATCGTCGGGTGAGGAGGTCGTCGAGCCGCTGCTGCGGCTGACGATGCGCCCGACCGTCCGCGTCGATCTCGAGGAGACGGCCGCCGCGCGCGAGAGGGCCGCCGCCGCCGTCCAGGAGGAGGCGCGCGTCTGGCTCCCCGGACAGGCGATCGTCCGTGAGGGCGAGATCATCGACCGGATGACGTTGCGCGGCATCGAGGAGCTCGGCGAGGCGGGTTCCTCGCCTCTGCGGGTCTGGCTGCGTGCGATGCTCGCCATGCTGCTCGTGACCGCGGTCGTCGGGGTCTACCTGTCCCAGATGCAGCCCATCGTCTGGGTGACCGGGAAGAAGCTGTTGCTCTTCAGCCTGCTGGTCACCGCGTACGCGGTGCTGGTGACGGGTTCCGCCGTGCTTGTCGACGCGACCTCGCCCGGCTGGTTCTACGCCGTGCCCGCCGGCGCCCTCGCGATGCTGGTCGCGCTGCTGATCCACCCCGTGATCGGCATCGCCACGATGCTGCCCGCGTCGGTGACGGTGCTCCTCGTCGCGCCACATGCCGCACCGGTCGCGCTGTTCGCCGCCGCCGCCGTGCTCGTGAGCGTGCCCCTGACCACCCGCATCGCGAAGCGGTCAGACCTGCGGTCGGCGACCCTGCGGGCCGGCCTGTCGTACCCGCTGATCGCGACCGTGATCGCGTTGATCTTCGGTCCCCGTGACGCGGTGTTCGTGGTCGCCGCTGCGGGGGCGCTGAACGGTCTCGTGACCGCCGTCGCGGTCCAGGGTGCGATGCCCTTCCTGGAGACGCTGTTCCGACTGCCGACGGTGACCGCGCTCCTCGACCTCTCCGACCGCAACCATCCGCTGCTCCGGGAGCTCGAGGCCAAGGCGCTCGGCTCCTACAACCATTCCGTGATGGTGGCCGCGCTGACGGAGCGGGCGTGTCGGGCCGTCGGCGCCGACGAGCTGCTCGGTGGCGTCGCGGCGCTGTACCACGACATCGGCAAGGTGCGTCAGCCGCATTTCTTCATCGAGAACCAGCAGGGCATCGCGAACCCGCACGACGACCTCGAGCCCGAGGTGTCCGCGATCATCATCCAGAACCACGTCGTCGACGGGGTCGAGATGGCGGTCGAGCACCGGCTCCCCAAGGAGGTCGTCGCCTGCATCGGGAGCCACCACGGGACGATGCTCGTGACCTACTTCTACGAGCGGGCGGTGTCGGCCGCGGGCGGGGACGACGCGGCCGTCGACGAGGACCACTTCCGCTACAAGGGTCACAAGCCCAGGAGCAAGGAGGCGGCGATCCTGCTGCTCGCCGACTGCAGCGAGGCGACGACGCGGGCGATGGCCATGTCCAGCGGCACCCTGCCGCGTGAGCTGATCGAGTCGACCGTCGACCGGCTGCTCGAGGAGCGCCTCGCCGACGGCCAGTTCGACGACTCCGCGCTCACCTTCCGGGAGCTACGGCAGGCACGTGACACCATCGTCGAGTCCCTGGTGGGGATCTACCACCCGCGGATCGCCTACCCGCGGCGCGCGCTCGAACACGCGGAGCAGGCCGGGTCCACGGGGCGGGCGGAGCACGCGGAGCAGGCCGGGTCCACGGGGCGGGCGGAGCACGCGGAGCAGGCCGGGTCCACGGAGCGGGCGGAGCACGGGGAGCAGGCCGGGTCCACGGGGGCTGCGCGCAGGGCGGCGGACGAGCTCGGCGTGGGGGACGAGCTCGGTGCGGGTGCCGAACTGGGCCGGGCGGGCGAGAACGGCGTGACGGGAGCGGCCCGGCAGCGCACCTGACGCACGCCTCAGGCGGGGTCCTGTCCGAGCGCGAAGCCCGCGTCGAGGGCCCGGTCGGAGTAGGTCCGGAACGCGATCACCGTCTCCGACGCCCGGATACCCGGCACCTTGCCGATGCGTCCGGTGATCACGTCGGCGAGGTCCTCGTTGCGGGGCATCACGACCTTCACGATGAGGTCGTAGCGGCCGGTCACCGAGTACACCTCGCGGACGCCCTCGATGTCACAGAGGGTCTCCGCGACGTCGGGCACCTGGTCGACGTCGACGTCGAGCAGCACGAACGCGGTGATCACGACGCCTCCCGTGACGGTGGCGGGCCACGCTAGCGCGCAGCACCTGCTTGCGGGCGCTCCGGCGACGTGCGATGGTGTCCGTCCACGTTGCCGCGGGGCGGTGCTCCCATCGGTGTGGTGCGTGCGTCCAGCGCGCAGCACACTCGACCACGGAGGAGCATGCGGCGTCGAGGCGTTCGTACGGACGTGGGGCGTTCCCCCGCCCGTTCGGACACCCGCCGACGTCCCAGCAGACCAGGTCCCCGCCCGATGGTCGGCACCGAACGGATCGAGCGCTCGCCAGGGCATGCGAGGGTCTGTCGTCCGAGGGGCCCGACCCACGGGCTGGGGGCGCGGCTGCGGCAGCCGACCACGACGAGCCGTATCCCGACCGTACGTCACGAGGAGGCCAGGTGAACCCCACAGAGCTCCCGACCGCCGAGGTGGCCGTGGAAGAGCTGCTCGAGCGCTCGTCCGAGCGCGGCTACGTGCTGCTCTCGGAGCTCCAGGAACTCCACGTCCCGGAGCTGCACGGCGACGCCTGGCTCGACGACACGATCGACAACGTGCGCGGGCAGGGCGTCGAGGTGATCGACGACGTGGCCGACGACGTCCCCGAGAGCGTGGTCGACGCCTCCGCGGCCCTCACCACCGACCTGGTGCGGCAGTACCTCAACGACGCCGGTCGTCACGCCCTGCTCACCAAGGAGGACGAGGCGGACCTCGCCAAGCGCTACCAGGCGGGGCTCGCGGCGGACCAGCTGCTCAAGGAGCGTGGCAGCTCCCTGACCAGGACCCGCAAGGCACGCCTCCGCGGGGTGAGCGTCGACGGCGAGCGCGCGAAGGAGCGCATGGTCCAGGCCAACCTCAGGCTGGTCGTGCCCCAGGCGCGCAAGTTCTCGGGTCGGGACCTCGACTTCATCGAGCTGATCCAGGAGGGCAACCTCGGCTTGCTCCGGGCGGTCGAGAAGTTCGACCACACGAAGGGCTACAAGTTCTCGACCTACGCCGTGTGGTGGATCCGGCAGGCCCTCCAGCGTGGTGTGGCGAGCAAGGGCCGCACGATCCGTGTGCCCGCCCACGTCTGGGAGCTCTACGGCAAGCTGCGCGCGGCGGAGCTCCGACTCCGTCAGCAGAAGGGCGGCGATCCCACCGAGGCCGAGGTCGCCGAGGAGGTCGGCCTGTCCGTGGCGCGCGTGCGCGAGGTCCGCGACGCGATGCAGGAGCTGGTCAGCCTCGACCGCCCGATCGGCGAGGACGGGGACGCCACCATGGGCGACCTGATCGCCGACTCCTCGCAGCTGGATCCGGCAGACACCGCGCTCGAGGGTGACGCGCTCAGCCAGATCGACGCCGCGTTGCGCGCGCTCGACGAGCGTGAGCGGATCATCCTGGTGCTCCGCTTCGGTCTGGGTGGTCAGGAACCGCAGACGCTCGAGGAGATCGGCGAGCACTTCGGGTTGACCCGTGAGCGCATCCGCCAGATGCAGAACCGCGCCCTCGCCAAGCTCCGGCACCCGTCGCGGGCGCACAACCTGAGCGGGCTGCTCGACGTCCTGGACCGCGCCGCCTAGGGAGCGCCAGGATCGTGCCCGATCCCCAACGCCCGGTCGCGCGCGACCGGGCCGCTCTCCTCCACCGACGACTGCTCGTGGTCGTCGGGCTCCTGCTCGTGGCCACCATCGTCGGGATGGTCGCGCTCTGGCCGAGGGCGGAGCGACTCCCGGAGGCACAGGCGGCGCCCGAGGATCTGGTCACGGCGCGCATCCTGGAGGTACAGCTGAGCCACGGCGAGGCCGATCCGATGATCGGCCTGTCCGGCGAGACGGTGCGCGTCACCCTCGAGCTGCTCGAGGGTCCCGAGCAGGGCACCGTCGTCACGCTGGCGGACATCCCGACGGACGGCTACCCGGACTTCCGTGTCGGTGACCGCGTCGAGCTGGCACCCACGGACGTCCCCGGCAGCGAGGTCGGCTACTTCATCACCGACTTCCAGCGACTCCCGACGCTGTGGATCCTGCTCGGGGTCTTCGTGCTGGCGGTGCTCGCCGTCGGCCGATGGCACGGGCTGCGATCGCTGCTCGGGCTCGCACTCTCGCTGCTCATCGTCGTGCGCTTCATCGTGCCCGCGATCCTGTCGGGGCAGAGCCCGCCGCTCGTGGCGCTCGTCGGGGCGCTGGCCGTCATGATCGTGACCCTCTACCTGACCCACGGGGTCACCGAGATGACGACGGCCGCGGTGGTGGGGACGGCGGCGGCGCTGACGCTCACCGTCGCGCTCGGGCTGCTGTTCATCGACCGCGGCCGGATCACCGGGTTCGCCTCCGACGACGCCGTGTTCGCGCGGCTCGCGGTCGACGGACTGGACCTGCGCGGGTTGGTGCTCGCCGGGTTGATCATCGCGGCGCTCGGTGTGCTCGACGACGTGACGATCAGCCAGTCCTCGACGGTCTTCGCGCTGCACGACACCGACCCGACCCTGACCTGGACGGCGCTCTTCGCGCGCGCCATGCGCGTGGGACGCGACCACATCGCGTCCGTGGTGAACACGCTGTTCCTCGCCTACGCGGGCGCGTCGCTCGCGTTGTTCGTGCTGTTCTCGACCGGTGGGCTGCGCGTCGCGGAGATCCTCAACTCCGAGGTGCTCGCGGAGGAGATCGTCAAGACGGTCGTCGGCTCGATCGGGCTGATCGCCGCGGTGCCACTCACGACGGCCCTGGCCAGCGCGGTGGCCCTCCAGCGTGCGCCCGGTGTCGCAGGTGTCACGCGCCCCGGGCCGGGCCCCGTGCCCGGTGAGGTCGGCGCCGAGCGTGACGACCACGACCTCGACGACGACGAGCGGGCGGCCCGCGCGTGGGCCCGGTACCTGGCGGCACGTGCGGACGACCCCGAGCCGGGGACGCCCCCGGGAGGGGCGCGCTGACGGAAGGGCGGCGGCCGCGTACCCTGCGCGACTGTTCCCGGGGAGCCACCGATCTCCGACCCGTCACCGGCACGAGACGACACCACGTGAGCGACGTCACCCCCACCTCAGAGCTCTTCGAGCGCGGCGCGTCCCGGGGCTACGTGCTCCTCTCGGAACTGCAGGAGCTGTTCGACCCCTTGACCCAGCCCGAGACCTGGGTCGAGGACACGGCACAGGCCGCCCGCGACCTCGGCATGCAGGTCCTCGACGACCTCGTCGAGGACGCCGACCGGCCGGAGGCGACCCCGCTGTCGGCCTCCAGCGACTCGGTTCGTCAGTACCTGAACGAGATCGGCCGCACGGAGCTGCTCACGCCGGAGCTCGAGGTGGATCTGGCCAAGCGCTACCAGGCCGGCCTCGCGGCGCACGTGATCCTGTCCTCGGGCCTGAAGCTGCCGGCGCGCCGGAAGGCCCAGATGCGGATGATCGCCCGCGGGGGCGAGCGGGCGAAGGACCACATGATCCGGGCGAACCTCCGGCTCGTGGTGTCGGTCGCACGGAAGTTCAGGGGTCGCGGGGTCGACCTCCTCTCGCTGATCCAGGAGGGCAACCTCGGCCTGATCCGGGGGGTCGAGAAGTTCGATCACACCAAGGGCTACAAGTTCTCGACCTATGCGACCTGGTGGATCCGACAGGCGCTGCAGCGGGGTCTCGCGAACACCGGCCGGACCGTCCGGCTGCCCGTGCACGTCCACGAGCTGATGGGCAAGGTCCGCTACGCGGAGTTCGCGCTCCTCCAGCAGCTCGGCCGGGAACCCTCGGAGCACGAGATCGCGGCCGAGCTCGGGCTTCCCGTCGAGCGTCTGCGCGAGGTCAAGCTCGCCGCGCAGGACGTCGCGAGCCTCGACAAGCCGATCGGCGAGGACGGCGACGCGACGATGGGCGAGCTCGTCGCGGACGAGGACGCGATCGACCCGGAGTCGTCGGCGACGGCCGTCCTCGCCAAGCGCGAGGTCGAGCGGGCGCTCTCGGCGTTGACGGACCGCGAACGCACCGTGCTGATGCTGCGCTACGGGCTGATGGACGGCGAGGAGCACACCCTCGAGGACATCGGGGCCCAGTTCGGGCTCACCCGCGAGCGGATCCGCCAGATCGAGAAGAAGACGCTCACGAAGCTGCGCCATCCGTCGCGCGGCTTCCAGCTGCGTGGCCTGCTCGATTCGGTCGACGCGCCGAGCTGAGCGGGGTGCGCCTCCGGCCCCGCGTCGTGGCCGCGACGCTGGTGCTCGCGATCGTCACCGCCTGCAGCGGTGCCGATCCGGCCGGCCCGCCGTCGGCGGACGGCACGGGTGACGGAGCCTCCCCACCGGTCGTCGAGCCGCGGGACCCCGGCTCCATCGACACGATCGAGCCGGACGGACCGCCGCTGCTCGACGAACAGGACGTCGATCCGGTCCCCCCGGCCCTCGACCTCCCCGTGGGCGAACCGCCCGAGCCGCCGGCCAGTCGCGAGGGCCTGCTCCGCCTCACCGGTCGGCTGCTCGACGCGGCCCTCGACGGAGCGGACGGCGGCACGCTGGCCGTCCTGGTGGTCGACGAGCACGGTCGTGAGATCGCCTCCCGGGGATCCGATGCGCTCGTCATGCCGGCCTCGACCCTCAAGCTCGCGACCGCGGCCGCCGCCCTCACGACCTTCGGGGCGGGCGGCACCTTCACCACCCGGGTGGAGGCCACCGCACCGATCGACGGCGACGGGACGCTCCGCGGTGACCTGGCGCTGGTCGGTGGTGGCGATCCCGTCCTGGCCACCCAGGAGTACGCGCGGTGGGTCTATCCGGCCCGCCCTCGCACACCCCTGGAGTCGCTCGCGGACGATCTCGTGGCCGCCGGGCTTCGCCGCGTCGAGGGCGATGTCGTCGGTGTCGTCGCCGGCTACGACGGCCCCCGCGTCGCCGAGGGCTGGCCGGACCGCTACTTCTCCGACTTCGACGCCCGCTACCACGACGGCCTGACCGTCGATGCGGGCCTGCGAACCATCGTGACCATGCCCGAGCCGGAGCCCGAGCCGCCGGAACCAGGGCCACCCGGGACCGAGCCACCGGACCCCCCGGACGAGGACGAGCTCCCGCCTCCGGAGCCCGTCGTGCGGGTGGACCATGCGCCCGATCCCGCCCTGCACGCGACGGCAGAGCTGGTCCGCCTCCTGCGGGAACGCGACGTCGAGGTGGCGGGCGGGCCCCGGACCGGCGAGCCGGACGGCGTCGTCGTGGCGCGGCTGGCGAGCGTCACGAGTCCCCCCGTCGTGGATCTCCTGCGCTTCGCGGTCCAGCGGAGCGACAACCAGGTGACCGACGGGCTGTTCCGCGCGGTCGGCCGCGCGCGCAGCGGGGACGGGTCGTTCGCTGGTGGCGACCGCGGCGTCCGACAGGTGCTGACCGGGCTCGGCATCGACACGGAGGGCGCCCACCTCGCCGACGGGTCGGGCCTGTCACGCGACGACCGGGTGACGGTACGCATGCTGGTCGACCTGGATCGTGCGATGCAGCGTTCGCGGCACGCACCGACGTGGCGTTCCCTGATGGCGGTGATGGGGGAGAGCGGGACACTGGACAGCCGGCTCCGCGGCACGGTGGCGCAGGGCCGATTCGCGGGGAAGACCGGCACGCTGCGTGACGTGAGCGGGCTGGTCGGGACGGTGCACGGCCCCGGTGCGGGTCGCTACCACCTCGCGGTCGTCGTGAACGACGCGGGCGGCATGCGGTGGGTGGGGCGGACGTTGGCGGACCAGCTCGTGATCGCGCTGGCCGCCGACCTGGACCGGTGCGCGCTCACCCTCGGCGAGATCGACCCCGAGGTGGTCGGTGTGCCACCCGTCCGGGTCCACTGCTGAGCCGGTGGTGCGTCGGCGGGTGCCACGTTCGCCGGCGGCGTGGGATGGGGAGGGTTCCGGGTCGGCGCGCTACCGTGCCGCGCCGCAGGACCCAGGACACGGCCAGGAGCACGCAGCGTGACGCACAACGTCGACCTCACGATCATCGGCGCCGGGCCTGCAGGACTGTTCGCGGCCTACTACGCCGGCTTCCGCGGGATGACCGCCGTGCTGCTCGACTCGCTCTCCGAGCCGGGCGGGCAGGTCACGGCGCTCTACCCGGAGAAGATGATCTACGACGTCGCGGGCTTCCCGGCGATCCGCGGCCAGGAGCTCGTCGAACGTCTCGTGGAGCAGGCGTCGCAGTACCACCCGACCTACATCCTGGGTCACCGGGCCGAGGTGCTCGAGCCGCAGGTCGACGGTGGGTTCCGCATCGAGACGCACAAGGGCGAGGTGCTGCACACCAAGGCCGTGATCATCACGGGTGGCATCGGGACGTTCACCCCGCGACCGCTGCCCAACGCCGAGGCCTACGAGGGGCGCGGGCTCGTGTACTTCGTCCGTGAGCTCGAGTCGATGCGCGACCACGACGTGCTGATCGTCGGCGGTGGCGACAGCGCGTGCGACTGGGCGCTCAACCTCGAAGGGATCGCTCGGTCCATCACGCTCGTGCACCGCCGCGACCGGTTCCGCGCGCACGAGGACTCCGTCAAGAAGCTGCTCGCCTCGTCGGTCGACGTGCGCGTCTTCGCGGAGGTCGCGAGCATCGGCGGGATCGACGGCGTCGAGCACGTGGAGATCCTCGACAACCGCACGCAGGAGCGCGAGACGCTGGTCATCGACCGGGTCGTCGCCGCGCTCGGGTTCACCTCCGACCTCGGGCCGTTGAAGTCGTGGGACGTCGACATCGACGGACGACACGTCCTGGTCGACACACGGATGCGCACCAACATGCCCGGCGTCTTCGCCGCGGGGGACATCACCGAGTACGAGGGCAAGGTGCGGTTGATCGCGGTGGGGTTCGGCGAGGCGGCGACGGCCGTGAACAATGCCGCGGTCTTCGTCGACCCGTCGGCACGTGTCTTCCCCGGGCATTCGTCGGGCTGACCGAACCGTCAGGCTCGGTGGCGTGCCTCCAGCTCGACGAGCACGCGGCGCAGGAGCGTCTCGAGCTGCGCGTGCTCGTCGTCGGCCAGGAAGCCGAGCTCCTCGCTGAGGTGCGCGACGTGCACGTCGAGCGCCTGGTCGACGAGCAGGCGGCCGTCCTCGGTCAGCGCGACGCGGACCTTGCGCCGGTCGTCCGCGTCCGGGATGCGACGTACCAGTCCACGGTCCTCGAGCCGGTCGATCCGGTTGGTCATCGCGCTCGACGACAGCAACAGGCCGCGATAGAGCTCGGTGGGCGTCAGCTCGCACGGAGGCCCGGCGCGACGCAGGGTGGCGAGGACGTTGATCTCGCCCTCGTTGACCCCGAACCGGGCCAGGACCTCGCCGACCCGCTGGTCGAGGAAGCGCTGCAACCGGACCACCCGGGCCGCGAGCCGCAAGCCCCGGGTGTCGAGCTCGGGGCGTACGGCGGCCCACTGCTCGACGAGGTGATCGACGTGATCGCTGGGCATGGTCGACGCAGGGTAGTCGTGGCTCCTCAGAACAGGGACACCTGCTCGACGAGCGACGTCGTCGCCAGGGGTGGGAGACGGCGGACCGGACGCGCGACGCTCGGCTCGTCGTCCGGCGGCGGGAACGGGGGCCGGGGTGGCGGTGGCTCCAGCACGGCCCGGCGCAGTCGGCGCGCCGCGGCGTCGAGTCCGAGCCCACGCAGGACCTCCACCGCGAGCTCGAGCCGGATGCCCGTCGCCACCGCGGATGCCACGTCGACGTCGAGGTGGGGGAAGGGGGCCATCAGCAGCAGGTTGCGCTCGATGCGGGCCCTCGCCTCCCGCAGCGAGGCCTCGATGCGCGGAGGCAGGTCGCCGAGCGCCGCGTAGATGCCCAGCACCGACCCGTAGGTGCGCAGGAGCTTCGCAGCGGTCTTGCGTCCGATGCCGGTCGCGCCCACGAGGCCGTCGGACGGGTCGCCGCGCAGGGCCGCGAGGTCCACGTACTGCGCGGGCTCGATCCCGTAGCGTGCACGCACGCCCGCCACGTCCTCGACGAGCAGGTCCGAGAAACGTGCCTGTGGTCGGAGGAGACGGGTCGTGGTGTCGACGCAGGCGAGCAGGTCGCGATCGGAGCTCAGCAGGTCGCAGCTCCATCCCGCAGGCCCGCACCGCTCGGCCACCGCGGCCAGCAGGTCGTCCGCCTCGGCTCCCTCCTGCTCCTCGACGTGGAACCCGCAGGCCCGCAGATGCGTGCGCAGGGCGACGAGCGACTCGCGGAGCTCCGGCGGGGTCGGTGGGCGGTTGGCCTTGTAGTCCGGCTCCTGCTCGCGCCGGTGGTTGGTGGGGTGGTCGAACGCCACGATCACCGCGTCGTAGGGTCCGTTGATCCACGCGGAGGCGAGCATGGAGACCAGACCGCCGGTGACGAGCGGCACCGCATCGTCCCGCGCGCCTGCGTCCTCGCGGGTGGAGTGGAAGGCGCGGTGGCCGAGCGAGTTGCCGTCGACCGCGAGCACCCGGACCGCGCTGCCTCCGAGGTCCGCGACGTGCCGAGCGGGCGCGTCCACGGCACCTCTCGAGTCCATGGGCCTCGCTCCGGGGGCGGCTGACGGCTGACGGCGGCGTCGAGCGACCCTACCTCGTCGGTAGCCTCGACCCGGCGGACCGAGCGGAGTAGTCGTGGAGCGCAAGAGCAGGGACGGTGTCGAGCTGCGCTCGCTGGTGGTCGACGACCGGCCGCTGCTCGTCGTCGGGCTCCACGACGACGACGAGCACCGGCGGCTCGAGATCGCGTTGCACGAGCGCGGGCTGCAGGTCCTCCCGGGGCTCGTCGGCTCCACGCTGCCGCGCGGTGCCCGGGTCGGCCTCGTCCTCGAACGGCAGGAGCTGCGGCTGGTCGACAGCGCCGACGTGCTGCTCCTGCGAGCACCGCGCGAGGGGCTCGACGCGGCGTGGTGCGCCCGCGCGGTCGCGTTGCGGGGGACCCTGCTGGTGGTCGTCAGGGACGTCGCGCTCGGACCCGACGTGGACGAGCGCTCCGTCGTCCTCGCAGTGGATGCCGCGGCTCGGCTCGGTGGCGCACGGGGCGGCATCGTCGGCGTGGTCGAGGCGCGACCGACCCTGCCGTTGCTCCTGCACTGACGCCGGCGCTGGGCCGATCAGCCGCGAAGCGCCTCGTACCGATCGAGCACCCGCACCACGTACAGCTGCGTCTCGACGATCCTCGGCACGCCAGCGGCCCGCTCGACCCGACCGGGCCCTGCGTTGTACGCCGCGAGCGCCAGGTCGACACGGCCGAAGCGGTCGAGCTGTGCACGCAGGTAGCGGGCGCCGCCCTCGAGGTTCTCGATCGGATGGCGAGGGTCGACACCCAGCCCGCGTGCCGTCGCCGGCATCAGCTGCGCGAGACCGAGCGCCCCGGCGTGCGACACCGCGTCCGCCCGGAAGCCCGACTCCGTCCAGACGAGTGCCGCGAGCAGTCGACCGTCGAGACCGTGGCGTGCCGCGACCGCCTCGATCGCCGCGCCGTAGGACCGCCCGGCCCCGGGCAGCCCGGCCGACCAGCTGGGTGGCTCGCCGTAGACGTCGAGGTCGACGCGCACCGGGACGAGCACACGACCGGCCGCGAGCTCGATGCGAGCGACCTGCTCCTCGAGGTCGCGGACGAGGATCGCACGGGCGGCGACGTCCTCCTCCAGGGCGGCCAGGGCGACTGTCCGCTCGGCGCGGCGCTCCTCGATGTCGTCGACCACGTCGCGTTGCTGGTGCCGGAGCGCCTCGATGCGGCGGGCCTCCTGCGCCGTCCTGCGTGACGTGGTGAGCGCGTCGGCGCGGAGCTCGCCCGCGGACGCTCGGAGCGCCGCCCGGGACCGGGTCGCCTCGACCCCCGCCTCCAGGAGCACGGCCTCGTCGCTGGCCAGCCGTCCGACGACCTCGAGGGTCACCGCGACCTCGTGCCAGTCGTTGGCGCCGCTGACGCCGCGGATCAGGACGTCGCCGGTCGTGCCGCTGCCGTGCTTGAACGCGTGGACGACCCGGTCCGCCAGCCGCTCGCGGTGCGTGCCCCAGTCCTGGACCGCCTCCGCGAGCGCGGCGTCGGTGTGCGCGAGACGTCCCGCGGCGGCACGCTCCTCGGCGGCGGCCTCCCCGTGACGTGCCCAGGCCTCCTGGAGCTCCGCGTCGATCGACGCGAGCCGTGACCCGGCGTCGCGGAGCTGCAGGTCCAGCGCGCCGACCTCGTCGTTGGTCCGGCGCACGGCGGCGCGCAGGTCGTCGAGCTCCCGACTCGTCGCGTCGAGCTGGCGCCGGGCGTCTGTGCGCTCGACCGGTCGAGGGGGCTCGGCGGTCCGACCCGCGGCCGGGACCGCCGGCAACAGCAGGACCAGCCCGAGCACGGCAGCGCCTGCACGCTGCGATCCACCGACCATGCGCTCCCCGGCCCCGGGGAGCACGGCGATGCTCCCCCTACCGGAGGTACATCGGCATCCCCGGCCGGTTCCTGCAGTACCCGCTGCTCGTCAACCGTCCGCCAGGAAGCCGCGCAGCCGCTGGGCGTGGGCCGGATGGCGGAGCTTCGCGAGCGTGGTCTTCTCGATCTGCCTGATGCGCTCGCGGGTGACCCCGTACAGCTCGCCGATCTCCTCGAGGGTGCGGGGCTCGCCGCCCGTGAGGCCGTAGCGCAGCTCGAGCACGCCTCGCTCGCGCTCGTGCAGCTCGGCGAGGGTCGCCGCCAACTCGCGACGCGCGAACGCGGTGGCGGCGAGCGACTCCGGATCGGGTGCGTCGTCGTCGCGGACGAGCTCGCCGAGGGTCGTGTCGCCCTCGGCACCGACGGCGCGGTCGAGTGACGTGATCTCGCGTCCCGCGAGCCGGAGCTCGCGCAGCCGGATCTCGGTGATGCCCAGCGTGTCTGCCACCTCGCCGTCGGTCGCGTCCCGACCGAGCACCTGGAGCAGCTCGAACTCGGTGCGACGCACCTTCGCGACGAGCTCGTGCACGTGGACGGGCAGGCGCACGGCGCGTGCCTTGTTGGCCGTCCCACGCGTCAACGCCTGGCGGATCCACCAGGTCGCATAGGTGGAGAACTTGTAGCCCTTGGTGTGGTCGAACTTCTCGACCCCTCGCATCAGACCGAGGTTGCCCTCCTGGACGAGCTCGAGGAGCGACAACCCTCGACCGAGGTAGCGGCGGGCGAGCGAGACGACCAGCCGCAGGTTGGCGGTCACCAGCCGCTCCTGGGCGCGCGCGCCGCCCTCCACGAGGGTGCGGAGCCGGCGTTGGTCGGCGGCGGTGCGCGGCCGACCGTCGGCGAGCCGTCCGGCCGCGAACAAGCCGGCCTGGTAGCGCTTGGCGAGGTCGACCTCCTCCTCGGCGCTCAGCAGCTCGACCTGCCCGATCGCGTTGAGGTACTGACGGACCGAGTCGGTGGTCGTCCCGACGACCGCCGGTGCGGGGGTGCTGTCCAGCGTCGGGTCGTCGCTCAGGTCGTCGACGACCTCCAACCCTGCGTCGCGCGCGTGGGTCGCGACCTGCTCCGGCCAGTCGGCCGTGTCCTCGACGGGATCGTGCAGGTCGTGGATCTCCGAGAGCAGCACGTAGCCACGCTCGCCACCCCGTCGCAGCAGCTCCCGCAATCCGTCACGGCTGACGGCGGTCTCGCTCGCCACCTGGCCCCCTCGCTCCCGTACGTCCTGCGTGCCCGTCGGCTCCCACCGTCCCCGGTCACGCTCGCGGCCGCACGGTAGCGGGCGTGACCGGCACGCGGCGACGCTTCTGGGTCACTCCACCGCCGCCTCCAGCCATTCGTCCTCCGCCGCCGCGAGCTCGCGGACGATCGTGTCGTGCTCCTCCTGGAGGCGACGCAGCCGTTCCGGGTCGGTCGCGACCTCGACCATCGCGGCGAGCACCCGGTTCCGGTCCCGTCCCAGCCGGTCGATCCGCTGCTCGAGCGAACGCACCTGCCGCCGTGCCGCCTGCCGCTGCTGGTTGTCCCGTGTCGCGCCGCCGGTGCCCGGGGTGCCCGGTGTCGCCCCGCCGGTGCCCGGTGTCGCCCCGCCGGTGCCCGGTGTCGCCCCGCCGCCACCGGCCGCGCCAGGGACACGCGCCGGCCGCGGACCCGACGCCGGGCGGGCGGCACGGTACGACTGCCAGTCCAGGTGCTCTGTGACGGCGCCGCCCTCGACGGCGAGCGTGCGGTCGGTGAGCCGGTCGAGGACGTAGCGGTCGTGCGATGCCACCACCAGCGTGCCCGTGAAGCCGTCGAGGTGGTCCTCGAGCACGGCCAGGGTGTCGAGGTCGAGGTCGTTGGTCGGCTCGTCGAGCAGCAGCACGTTCGGCGCGGCGACGAGCAGGTGCAGCAGCGCGAGGCGCCGACGTTCGCCTCCGGACAGCAGCCGGACGGGCGCCCGCTGCGCCTGCCCGTCGAAGCCGAAGCGCTCGGCGAGCCGGTGCGCGGGCAGGGTCTCGCCGTTCGCGAGCGGCACGTGTGTGGCGATCGCCAGGATCGTGTCGAGCACGGTGGTGTCGTCCGGCGGGACGCTCGCCTCCTGCTCGTACAGCCCGAGCTGGACCGTGCGGCCGATCCGCAGCACGCCGTCGTCGGGCGCGAGCCGCCCGGCGAGCAGGTGCAGCAGGGTGGTCTTGCCCGCGCCGTTCGGTCCGACGATGCCGACCCGCTCGCCCGGGCCGATGCCGAGGTCCACCCGGTCGAGCACCAGGTGCTCGCCGCGGCGGACCGAGACGCGCTCGAAGGTGGCGACCTCGTCGCCGAGCCGGGTCCGCCCCGTCCCGAGCTCCAGCGGTGCCGCCTCGGCGTCGCCGGCTGCGGCTGCCCGAAGCACCTCGACCTGCTCGACGCGGAACCGCGGCTTGGACGTGCGCGCCTTCGGCCCGCGGCGCAGCCAGGCCACCTCCTTGGTCAACAGGTTGCGGGCGCGCGCGGTCGCCCGCTCCCTCGCCCCGGAGCGCTGGGCCCGCGCCTCGAGCAGGCTCGAGTACGACCCGTCGTGCCACACCACCTCGGCGCCTCTGCCGGGTGCGAGCGGCGCCAGGTCGAGCATCCGGTTGGTGAGCCGCTCCAGCACGTAGCGGTCGTGGGTGACGAGCACGAGGCCACCCGCCCGCCGGGCGAGCTCCTCCTCCAACCAGTCGATCGTGTCGACGTCGAGGTGGTTCGTCGGCTCGTCCAGCACGAGCAGGTCGGACGGCGCGAGCAGGGTGCGCGCCAGCGCGATGCGGCGGCGCTGCCCGCCGGACGCCCGGTCGGTCGGGTGGTCGTCGGCGACTCCCACACGGTGCAGGAGCGCGGCCGCCTCGTCCGGTCGTGCGAGCGGGTCGCCGGCGAGCACCACCTGCAGCGCCGGAGCCGCGGGCAGCGCCGGGTCCTGCGGCAGCCAGCCGATGCGCAGGCCGGAGCGGGTGACGACGGCGCCGCCGTCGGGGTCGCGATCGCCCGCGAGGATGCGCAGCAGCGTGGTCTTGCCGGAGCCGTTGGGCCCGACCACCCCGACGCGGTCGTCGGAGGTCAGGCCGAAGGAGGCGTCCGCGAACAGGGTCCGGCCGTCCACGGACGCCGACACGCGGTCGACGGAGAGCAGGTGCATGGCCGCGCAGGGTACGGGGGGCGCGCACCTCGTCGGCGCCGGTAGCCTCGTGCGGGCGGCCGCTCGCCCGTCGCGCCGACCGCCCCGCGCGGCAGGCCGCCTGCACCCTCTCCCCGCGTTCGCGCCACCACCTCGAGGTCGTCGTGCTCAGCCTGTCCGGCGTCGGTGTCACGCTCGGCGCCAAGCGGCTCTTCTCCGACGTCACCCTGCGGTTCCCGCCGGGCCGCTGCGTCGCGCTCGTCGGCGGCAACGGCGCGGGCAAGACCACGCTGCTGCACTGCATCGTCGGCCTGCGCGAGCCCGACGAGGGGGTCGTGACCAGGCCGCGGGACCTGCGGATCGGGTGGCTGCCGCAGGACGCCGTCGAGGCGGGGGGCGCCGAGGGGACCGTCCTCGAACAGGTGCTCCAGGGGGCGTCGCACCTCGGCGAGCTGGAGCAGCGCATGCGCGCGCTCGAGCAGCGGATGGGGGAGGTCGAGGGGGACGAGCAGGAGGCACTGCTCGGCGCCTACGCCTCCGCGCAGGACCGCTTCGAGAAGCTCGGCGGCTACGAGCTCGAGAGCGAGGCGCACCGCGTGCTCGCGGGGCTCGGGTTCACGCCCGACGACGCGGGGCGTCCGGTGCGGGAGCTGTCCGGCGGGTGGCGGGTGCGGCTGGCGCTTGCGAAGCTGCTCCTCGCCAAGCCCGACCTGCTGGTGCTCGACGAGCCGACCAACCACCTGGACCTGGACACGATCGCGTGGCTGGAGACGACCCTGCGGCAGCTGCCCGGCGGGCTGCTGCTGGTGAGCCACGACCGCGACTTCATCGACGCGACGGCCGACACGATCGTGGAGCTCGCGGCCGGGACGACCATGGAGTACGAGGTCCGTTCGGGCACGGTCGCGGCGGAGGAGGGCGGCTTCGCCGCGTTCGTCGCGCAGCGCGAGGAGCGGCTGACGGCGCTGCGCGCCGCCAAGTCCCAGCAGGACCGGGTGCTCGCCCAGCAGGAGCGGTTCGTCGAACGCTTCCGCTACAAGGCGTCGAAGGCCCGCCTGGTCCAGTCGCGCATCAAGGCGATGTCGAAGGTCGAGCGCATCGAGATCCCGGACCACCGTGCCCTGGTGGCCCGCTTCTCGTTCCCGGAGCCGCCGCGCGCCGGGCGGGTGGTCGCCGAGGTGGCCGGGTTGACCGTCCGCTACGGGGACCTCCTGGTGCTGGAGGGCGTCGACCTGGCGATCGAGCGTGGCCGGAAGGTGGCGCTGATCGGTCCGAACGGGGCGGGCAAGACCACGCTGCTCCGTGCGCTGCTCGGGCAGGTGCCGGTCGCCGCCGGCACGGTGACGCTCGGCTCGAACGTCGAGGTCGCGGTCGTCGACCAGCACCAGACCGAGGTCATGGATCTCGACCGCACCGTGCTGGAGGAGTTCCGCACCGCCCTGAGCGATCGTCACCGCGCGCTCAACCACCGTTCGATGCTGGGCGCGTTCGGGTTCCCCGGCGACCTCGCGGAGCGGCGCGTCGGCGAGCTGTCCGGTGGCGAGCGCACACGGCTGGGGCTCGCGAAGGCGATGGCGTCGCCGGTGAACCTGTTGCTGCTCGACGAGCCGACCAACCACCTCGACCTGGCCTCACGGGACGTGCTCGAGGACGCGATCCAGGCGTACCCGGGCACGGTGGTGCTGATCACCCACGACCGGCACGTGATCCGCTCCGCCGCGGACGCGATCGTCGAGGTCGGCGGCGGCACCGCCCGCTGGTTCGACGGCACCTACGAGGAGCTGGTGTGGCGGCGCACCAACGAAGGCGGCGAGGTGGCGGCGACCGCGCGGGGCTCGACGGCGGACCGGCCCGCCGACCGGCGCGGTGCACGCAGGGGATCGAGCACGGCGGCCGAGCTCGACGACGGGGGTCCCGGCCGCCCCAAGCGTCGCGAGGCCGAGGCGCGCAACGCCCGCTACCGGGCGACGAAGGACCGCAAGCGCGAGGTCGATCGGATCGAGCGCGAGCTGATGGCCGCCGAGTCGGAGGTCGCGCAGCTCACGCGCCGCCTCGCGGATCCGGCCGTGTACGAGGACGCCGCGCGCGTGAAGGAGCTGGTCGCGGCGCACGGGACGGCCAAGGACCGCGCGGCGGGGCTCATGGACCGATGGGAGCGGGCGCAGCTCGCGCTCGAGGCCGCCGAGGCGGCCGCCGGGTCCGCCGTCGAGCAGGCGTAGCCCCGACCGGGCGAGCTCTGGGGCCGGGACGTCTGGGCATGCCGGCAGGTCTGGGCAAGTGCGATCGCCAGTGGGTGGCATCGCTATCGTGCGGTGCCGACACATCGCCCATGGGAGCCGCCGATGTCCTGGACCTTCACGCCACCGCCCGTCGCAGACCTGTGGCGCTACTGGACGCCGCGCTTCATCGCCGCCGGCGTCGTCCCCGTCGTCATCGAGCAGCTCCGTGCCGAGGTCGGGAGCTGGGACGAGTGGTCCCCGGCATGGACGCGTCTCGCCGACGAGACCGAGCGCTGGGCCGAGCAGGCGCTCGAGGAGGGCCACGAGCTCACCGCCGGCGAGCTGCTCACGCGTGTGGCCATCCTGCACCACTTCGCGGGCATGGTCCTGCTGGACGACATGGACGCGTTCCACGAGGCCGAGCGCCGGCGCGTCGACGCGTTCGCACGTGGCGGTCCGCTGCTGGACATCCCGACCCAGGCCGTCGCGATCCCGTTCCAGGGCGTGGAGATGCCCGGCTACCTGCGCGTCCCGCCGTCGGACGGCCCCGTGCCGGTGGTCGTGTTCGTCAACGGGTGGGAGGGCGTCAAGGAGGGGGCTGACTCCACCACGGCGATGCTCGCCCGTGGGCTCGCGACGTTCACGATGGACGGGCCGGGCATGGGCGAGACGTTGCACCACCTGCCGCTGACCGGGCACTACGGCCCGGCGGTCGCCGCCACGTTCGACGTGCTTGGTGCCCGTGAGGACATCGACGAGAACCGCATGGCGTTGCACGGGGGGAGTCGTGGTGGCCTGTTGGCCGCCCGCGCGGCCGCGTACGAGCAGCGGGTCGCTGCGCTGTCGACCGTCGGGCCGGGCTACGAGACCCGTCGCCTGACCTGGACGGAGGGGATGGAGGGCCTGGTCGACGTGTTCCTCCAGCACCTGTTCCACGTCGACTCGGTCGAGGCTGCGAACGAGCGCGTCGCCCAGGACGACCTGTGCCTCGAAGGCATCCCGGAGCAGATCACCTGCCCGACGCTGATCGTGACCGACGACAGCGCGGCCGAGCGCTTCGACGGGTCGATGCGCTTCTACGAGGAGCTCACGGGACCCAAGCGGCTGGCCATCGTCCCCGGCGCGCAGCGCAACGGTCACCGGCGCTCCTACATCGTCAAGCCGCTGGTCGCCGACTGGCTCGCCGACCAGCTGGGCACGTCCGCCCGGAGGGCGTAGCGGCACCTCAGGTAGCGCCGGGGGCTTCAGGTCGAGTCGCCGTCAGCCACCTCCGGCTCTCGCGCGACCTGTGGAGGGCGAGCGAAGGCGAAGAGCGCGGAGCCGGTGGCGGCGAGCAGCGCCAGGATGGTGAAGCCGATGCGGTAGTCGCCTGTGGCCTCGGCGAGGATGCCCGCCAGCAGTGGCCCGCCGACGGCGCCGAACATGAGGATCACCGACGTGTAGCCCATGATCTGGCCGAAGCTGGTAGCCCCGAAGTAGTCCGCACGGATCGCGGCCATCAAGGGACCTCGCATGCCCCACGCCAGGCCGTGCAGCACCACGAACGCCCAGACCATCCACCGGCCGGTGGCGTAGGTGAGCAGCAGCAGACCGGTGACGTGCCCGACCATCGCGAGCGAGCACAGCAACCGCTTGCTCGTGCGGTCGCCGATGATGCCCACCACCACCATCCCGGCGATCTGGGCGATCGGGATGCTCGCCGCCACGAAGCTCGCGCCTTGCAGGGTGAATCCCTGCTCGGAGGTGAGATAGAGCGCGAGGTGGGCGATCACCGATCCGACGACCAGCAGCGCCGACATGTGCCCCAGCGCCAGGAACCAGAACGCGCTCGTGCGCATCGCCTCGTAGGCGGTCAGGTGCCTGGCGCTCGCCGTCGTCGTACGGCCGGTGGCGGCCGGGGTCGTTGTCGCGATGCCGTCCAGCGGGACACCACGCTCGCCCGGGGAGCTGCCGAACAGGAACGACAGCCCGAAGACCACGGCTCCCATCACCACACCGGAGGCCACTGCCGTCTCCCGCCATCCCAGGTGCCGCAACGCCAGCACCACCGCGGGAGTGGCGAAGGCGCCGACGGCCAACCCGAGCTGGACCATCGACAACGCTCGAGCACGCTTGCGCTCGAACCACTTGACCGTCTCGGTCATGATCGTCATGAAGCCCGCCAGCCCCGTGCCGACGGCGATCGCGAAGAACGACAGGACGAACTGGACGGGCGTGGTGATCTGGCTGAACCAGGCGAACCCGCAGGTCAAGGTGACCGCACCGACCCGCATGACGCGCTTGGACCCGAAGCGGGCGAGCGCCCATCCGTGCAACGGACCCAGCAGCCCGCTCTCCGCCCGGTTGGACGCGTAGGCGATCGAGATGATGGTCCTGCTCCACCCGAACTGCTCACGCAGGATGACCGCGTAGTTGCCGAAGGCCTGCAGGACCAGGGCAGCATGGAGCGCCTGGATGATCGACCCCGCCCACGAGACCTTCCATCCGTGGAACATCCGTCGCCGGGGCGCAGATGCCATCTCCGTCGAAGCGGTCTGCGAGTGCGAGGTCATGGCCGATCCCGAACCAGGTTCGCCAGGGCCGGGATCGCCGCGGCGATGGAGGCCAACTCGGCCTCGTCCAGGTCCCGTAGTCGTTCGCTCAACCACCGGTCGCGCAACTCGCGACTCTCTTCGAGCCAGACGCGGCCGTCCTGACTCAGCTCGACCAGCGACACCCGACCATCGTTGGGATCGGCCACCCGATCGGCGAAGCCGTGCTCCTGCAACGCGTCGACGACCTTGCTGATCATGGGCAACGACAACCGCTCGAGGGTCGCGAGGTCCGACAGGCTGATCGGCCCGTCCCGGCTGACCGTCCCCAGGACCGAGGCCTGCGTCGCAGTCAGCCGCCCACCGGTCAAGCGGCGCAACAGCCGCGCCAACGGCACCACCACGGATCGAAGGTCCGCCGCCAGCTCGTACGAACCCGCGTGCTGGTTCGGATGCTGTTCCATCGGCCCATCGCAGCGATTGCTTCACTGAGTGAACCATCTCCCGTCGCCCTCGACCCATCGCGGTCAGTCGCACATGTCGAGAGGTGACCGAGCGATGGGGCAGAACTGGAGCGGATGCTCCAGGTTCGCGTACGCTCGTGCGGACGGATGCTCGGAGCTGGCGGGTCGTCGCCGCTCCGGATCAGCGATCGCACGCCCACGAGGGAGCGACCGACGTGACCGGGACCGCCTATTACATCGACGGGGTGCGGGCACCGATCGGCCGTGCGCGCGACGACGGGTACTACGCGATGACGCGTGCCGACGACCTGTCGGTCCGCACGATCCGGGCGTTGCTCGACCGCAACCCGTCCGTGCCGCGCGAGCGGATCGACGACGTGGCCTGGGCAGCGACGGCGCAGGTCGGCGACCAGGGTCTCACGCTCGGGCGATCGCTCGCGATCCTCGCCGGTCTCGGCGAGAGCGTCCCGGGCTACGCGATCGACCGCATGTGCGCGGGCGCGCTCACCGCCATCGTGCACAGCGCGAACGCCATCAAGGTCGGTGCGCAGGACCTCGTGCTGGCGGGCGGCGTCGAGCACATGGGGGGCCACCCGATGGCCGCCGAGGTCGACCCCAACCCACGCTTCCTCGCGGACGGGCTGGTCGATCCTTCGGCGCTGGTGATGGGGACGACGGCGGAGAACCTCCACGACGAGCACCCCGACATCACGCGCGAGCGCTGCGACGCCTTCGCCGTGCTGTCGCAGGAACGCACCGCGAAGGCACACGCCGACGGGATCTTCGACACGCACGTCGTGCCGGTGACCGTCCGGTCGCGTGAGGGGTGGCGGCTCGTCGACACCGACGAGCACCCCCGACCCGGGACCACGCTGGATTCGCTCGCCGGCTTGTCCTCGCCGTTCCGGGCCGGTGGCCGCGTCACGGCAGGCAACGCCGCCGGTCTCAACGACGGTGCCGGTGCGGTGCTGCTGGCGTCCGACGCAGCGGTCGAGGCGCACGGGCTGACACCTCGGATGCGGCTGGTCGACTACGCGTTCGTCGGCGTGCCGCCGGAGACGATGGGCTACGGACCGATCCCCGCGACCGAGCGGCTGCTGGAGCGCCAGCGCCTGGGGCTCGAGGACGTCGACGTGGTGGAGATGAACGAGGCGTTCGCCGTGCAGTGCGTGGCGTTCCTCGACCACTTCGGGCTGCCGATCGACAGCGACAAGGTCAACCCGTACGGGGGAGCGATCGCCATGGGCCACCCGCTGGCGTTCTCCGGTGCCCGCCTGACGATGCAGCTGGCGACCTACCTCGACCGCCATCCGGAGGCACGCACCGGGATCGCCACGATGTGCATCGGCCTCGGCATGGGGGCAGCGGTCCTGTGGGAGCGCGTGTGACGGCCTGGCACGACGCGGCGGCCGGTCGACGGCGTACAGACGAGAGCAGGAGCCCGACGTGAGCGACCACACCCGCTTCCTGGTGACGTACGCGCGGCGCCCTGTCGGTCGTCTCGCGCTGGTCACCATGGACAACGGTGCTGATCACACCCGCCCGAACACGTTCGGCACCGCGGCGCTCGAGTCGCTCGGGGAGGCGCTCGACGAGCTCGAAGCGGCGTCGGACGTCAAGGGGCTGCTGTTGACCGGCAAGCCCTTCGTCTTCGCGGCGGGCGCGGACCTACAGGCGTTCACGGGCATGGACGCTGACCGTGCACGGCAGGCGGCCGAGCGGGGACACGACCTCTTCTCCCGTCTGCGGGCGCTGCCGTTCCCGACGGTCGCCGCGATCAACGGTGTCTGCCTCGGCGGCGGTATGGAGATCGCCCTGCATTGCGATGCACGGACGCTGTCGTCCGGTGCGCAGCTCCTCGGGTTCCCGGAGGTGTTCCTCTCGATCGTGCCGGCATGGGGCGGCACGCAGCTCGCCCCTGGTTTGGTCGGGGCCAAGAACGCGCTCGAGACGATCGTGGTCAACCCGCTCAACACCAACCGCACGATGCGGCCGCGCGAGGCGTTCGAGCGGGGGTATGCCGACCGCTACCTCGATGCTGCCACGTTCCTCGACGACTCGGTCGCCTTCCTCGAGCGGCTCGTGACCGGCGACGAGACCATCGACCGCTCGACCGTCGACCCCGAAGAGGGCCTCGAGGAGGCGCTGGCGAACGCGCGCGGGTTCGCCGACGCCAAGACCAGCGGAGCGACCGATGCTCCGTACCGCGCGATGGAGCTGGTGGCCTTCGCGGCGCG
This sequence comes from uncultured Nitriliruptoraceae bacterium, assembly GCA_963695235.1. Classification (GTDB taxonomy): domain Bacteria; phylum Actinomycetota; class Nitriliruptoria; order Nitriliruptorales; family Nitriliruptoraceae; genus PWLR01. Next base: position 3,100,626 of record OY968778.1, on the reverse strand, counting down.
GGGCGGCGACCTGGCCGAGGGTCGCCGGGCCGAGCAGGACGCCCTGTCGGAGCTCCTCCCGGCACGCCAGGCACAGGCCAGCGTGTACGCGTTCGGGCTGACGCAGCAGCGGGTGAAGAAGCAGCCGTGGAAGCCCGCGGCGCAGCCACGACCGATCCGCAAGGTCGGCATCGTGGGGGCCGGACTGATGGGTGCACAGCTCGGGCTGCTGCACCTCCGGCGGCTCGAGGTCCCGCTGGTGATGTCCGACATCGATCAGGACGTCCTCGACCGGTGTCGTGCGTCCATCGAGGGCGAGCTGGAACAACTCGTCGCGAAGGGGCGCCTGCCGGCCGGAAAGGCCGGCTTCCTCAAGGGGCTCGTCGTCTACACGACGTCGTACGCGGATCTGGCAGGTGCGGACTGGGTGCTCGAGGCGGTGTTGGAACGGACCGACGTCAAGCGCGCGATCCTGGCGGAGATCGAGCCTCTCCTCGACGAGGGCGCGGTGCTCGCCTCGAACACCTCGTCGTTGTCGATCGAGGGGCTCGCCGAGGGCCTCGCCCATCCGGAGCGGGTGGTCGGCTTCCACTTCTTCAACCCTGTCGCGATCCTCCCGCTCGTCGAGGTGATCCGGTGGGACGGAGTGGCCGACGAGGCATTGGCGACGGCGTTCGACGTGGCGACCCGGTTGCGGAAATCGGCCGTGGCGTGTGCTGACGCTCCGGCCTTCATCGTCAACAGGCTGCTGACGCGGTTCAACGGCGCCGCGGTCGCGGCTCTGCGGACGGGGGCGAGCTTCCAGCAGATCGACGAGGCGATCCGTGGGCTCGGTCTGCCGATGGGGCCGTTCGTCCTGTTCGGGCTGGTCGGTCCGAAGGTCGCACTCCACACCGCCGAGACGCTGGCGGCCGCGTTCCCCGACCGGTTCCAGGTCGACGACAACCTCCGGGTGATCGCCAGGAGTGGGCTTCCTGGCGTGTACGACTGGGCAGCCGGCGGGGACGTCTACCCCCAGATCCGGGATCGAGTTGTGGTCGACGCCGGCGCGACCGCCCTGGGCGCCGACGAGATCCGCCGGGCTGCATTGACGGCCGTCGCGGACGAAGCGCGCCGGATGCTGGACGACGGCGTGGTGGCCGACGCGCGTGACATCGACACGGCGATGCTGCTCGGTGCCGGTTGGCCGTTCTTCAACGGCGGTATCTGCCTGCACCTCGACCAGATCGGCCTGTCGCAGGAGCTGTTCGGCCGCCCCTTCGTCACGCCAGACGACGGCGCTCTGGCGTGACGCCCGACTCACGTAGCTAGCAGCCGTGGATGTCGGATATCGCCGTCTGCGCTGACTAGGCTCGATCCCTGCCGTCCGGTCGACGATCCAGGGGCTTTGCCGTGTCCGTGCCCAACGCGTCCTACTCGATCACGCTTCGGTTGCATCTCGACGCAGATGATGCGTCGGCGATCGGGAGGGTGACGACCGCGATCGGAGAGGCGGGGGGCGCGGTCGTCGCGATGGACTTCGTCGACCCGTCCGGCGACGTCATGGTCGTCGACGTGACCGCCAACGCGGGCAACTCGGACCATGCCGAGCGGATCCGCGCCGCGGTGGAGTCCGTCGATGGCGTGCACGTGCATCGATGGAGCGACCGCACCTTCCTCCTGCACCTCAAGGGCAAGCTCGAGGTGCAGTCGACGGTGCCGCTGGCCACCAGGGACGACCTGTCCATGGCCTACACGCCCGGCGTGGCGCGGGTGTGTCGCGCGATCGCGGACAACCCCGACGATGCGCGTCGTCTGACCATCAAGGGCAACACGGTGGCGATCGTCACCGACGGCTCTGCGGTGCTCGGCCTCGGCAACATCGGTGCGGAGGCGTCCATGCCGGTGATGGAGGGCAAGGCGGTCCTGTTCAAGCACTTCGCCGGGATCGACGCCTGGCCGGTGTGCCTGGACGTGTCCGATGTCGACGAGATCGTCCGGGTGGTGAAGGCGATCGCCCCGGTGTACGGGGGCATCAACCTCGAGGACATCGCCGCACCGAGGTGCTTCGAGATCGAGGAGCGGCTCAAAGAAGCGCTCGACATCCCGGTCTTCCACGACGATCAGCACGGCACCGCGATCGTGGTGCTGGCTGCGATGCACAACGCGCTGAAGCTGGTCGGCAAGCGGCTCGAGGACGTCACGGTGGCCATGTCGGGCGCGGGTGCGGCCGGGGTCGCCATCACCAAGCTGCTCCTCAACGAGGGCGTGCGCGACATCGTCGTCGCCGACAGCCGCGGCATCCTCGGCTCGGACCGCGAGGGTCTCGACGGCTCGAAGGCGTGGCTGGCAGAGAACACCAACAAGGACGCCCGTACCGGCGACCTCAAGGCCGCCATCGTGGGTGCGGACGTGTTCATCGGCGTGTCGGGCCCCGACGTGCTCAAGCCTGCCGACCTCGCGGTGATGGCCGAGGACAGCATCGTCTTCGCCCTCGCCAACCCCGATCCGGAGGTCGACCCCATCGGTGCGCGCGAGTACGCCGCGGTGGTCGCGACCGGTCGGAGCGACCACCCGAACCAGATCAACAACGTGCTTGCGTTCCCGGGCGTCTTCCGTGGCGCGCTCGATGCACGTGCCCGCTTCATCACCGAGGAGATGAAGGTCGCGGCGGCACGCGCCCTGGCAGACGTGATCGAACCCGACGAGCTCAAGGCGAGCTACATCGTGCCGAGCCCCTTCGACGAGCGGGTCGTCCCGGCCGTGGCCGCTGCCGTCCGCGAGGAGGCGAAGCGGACGGGCGTCTGAGCGTCACGCCGGTTCCGCGTGTCCTGACTGTTCAGCGTTCCGAGGCCGGGACGTAGTCACGCTCGTCGGCGCCGGTGAACACCTGGCGCGGCCGGACGATGGCCTGCTCGCTGTCGAGCAGGTTCTCCTGCCAGTGGGCGAGCCAGCCCGGGATCCTGCCCATCGCGAAGAGCACGGGGAACATCGACGTCGGGAAGCCCATCGCCTGGTAGATGATCCCCGAGTAGAAGTCGACGTTGGGATAGAGCTTGCGCTCGACGAAGTAGTCGTCCTCCAGCGCGATGCGTTCGAGCTCGACCGCGATGTCGATCAGCGGGTTCTTGCCGGTGACCTCGAACACGTCGTGGGCGAGCTGCTGGATGATCTTCGCCCGCGGGTCGTAGTTCTTGTAGACGCGGTGGCCGAAGCCCATCAGGCGGAACTCGCCCTCCTTGGCCTTCTTGACGTAGGAGGGGATCTGGTCGACGGAGCCGATCGTCTCCAGCATCCGCAGGACCGCTTCGTTGGCTCCGCCGTGCTTGGGGCCGTACAGCGCAGCCGCTGCCCCCGCCGCAGCGGAGTAGGGGTCCGCGTCGGAGGAGCCGATCGCGCGCATCGTGGTGGTGGAACAGTTCTGTTCGTGATCGGCATGCAGGATCAGCAGCACGTCCATGGCACGTTCGAGGACGGGGTCCGGCTCGTACTTCAGCTCGGTCGTCCGCCACATCATGTTGAGGAAGTTGCCCGCGAACGAGAGGTCGTTGTCCGGGTAGGAGTAGCGCATCCCGATCGAGTGCCGATAGGCGAAGGCGGCGAGCGTCGGGAACTTCGCGATCAGCCGCACGATCTGCTCGTGCCTGGTCGCGGGATCGCCGATGCCCTTGGCCTCCGGATAGAAGGTCGAGAGTGCACCGACGGTCGACACCAGGATCCCCATGGGGTGCGCGTCGTGGTGGAAGCCGTCGATGAACTTCTTGATGTTCTCGTGGATGAACGTGTGGTGCGTCACCTCGAACACCCACGCGTCGTACTCGTCCGGCGTCGGTAGCTCGCCGTTGATCAGCAGGTACGCCACCTCGAGGAAATTGGAGGATTCGGCCAGCTGCTCGATCGGGTAGCCCCGGTAGCGCAGGATCCCCGCATCGCCGTCGATGTAGGTGATCTCGCTGCGCACGTTCGCCGTGTTCTTGAAGGCGGGGTCGTACGACAGGAGCCCGAAGTCGTCGTCGGACACCTTGATCTCGCGCAGGTCCATCGCGTGGATGGCACCGTCCTCGATCGGGATCTCGTAGGTACGTCCCGTTCGGTTGTCCGTCACGGACAAGGTGTCGCTCGTCGCGCTGCCGGTGGGCGTGGTCGAGGTGTCGGCGCTCATCGGGCGGGGGTCTCCTCGTCGTGCGAGCTCGTCGTGACAACGGTAGTCGGCCGTGCACGAGGCTGATGACGCCGCGCCGGCACGCAACTGCGCGACGGCTGTGGGCCGCGGAGCGGCCAGAGGTCGGACGGTCGAGCCGAGGCGTGCGGTCAGAGCACAGCTACTTGAAAGAACAACTTGATGACGTACGGTTGCATTGGCAACCAAAGGGCTGGCGCAACCGATCACCTGCCGCCCGACCACCCCCACACCGCTCCCGGAGGTTCACCGTGACCAGCTCACAGGCCAGCCCGACCACCGCCACCACGCTGCCCCAGGCAGGCAGCTGGGTCTTCGACGCGTCCCACTCGAGCGTCGAGTTCGTCGCCAAGCACCTCGTCGTCTCGAAGGTGCGGGGCCGCTTCGGCTCGTTCTCGGGCACGGTCGACGTGGCGGATCCGATCGAGGAGTCGAAGGTCGACGTGCGCATCGACGCGACCACGATCGACACCGGCGACGAGCAGCGGGACGGCCACCTGCGCAGCGGCGACTTCCTCGACGTCGAGACCTTCCCGCAGCTCGCATTCCGTTCGACCGGTGCCCACCACCGCGACGGCGACCGTTGGACGATCCCCGGTGAGCTGACGATCCGCGACGTCACGAAGCCCGTCGACCTCGACGTGGAGTACCTCGGGGTGTTCGTGGACCCGTGGGGCAACGACAAGGCGGCGTTCACCGCGTCGACCGAGATCGACCGAGAGGCGTTCGGCATCACCTGGAACGCCGCGCTCGAGACCGGTGGCGTGCTCGTCGGGAAGACCGTGCGGATCGACATCGACGTCCAGCTGGCGCAGCAGGCCTGACCGCTTCGCACTTCGACGCCTGGACCCGCGCTCGACGCGGGGGCCAGGCGTCGTCGTGTCCGGTCCCGTCGCGACGTTCAGCGGTTGCCGTCGAGCACCCGCTGGAGGAGCTCGAGCAGCAGGGTCGCCTCGGCGTCGTCGAGATGGTCGGCGAAGTGCTCGAGCACCCCGCCGAGGTGGACGGGGTAGGCACGCGTCAGCCGCTCGTAGCCCGACTCGGTCAACTCGGCGAACGTGCCGCGTCGGTCGTCAGGGCACGCGGCGCGCGTGACGAGTCCCTGCTGCTCCATGCGGTCCACCAGCCGGGTGACGCCGCTCTTGGACAGCAGGACCGCCTCGGCGAGCTCCTGCATCCGCAGACGGCGGTCCGGCGCCTCGCTGAGCTGCACGAGCACGTCGTACCAGGCCAACGGGAGGTCGTCGCGCTCGCGCAGCTCGCGGGCGAGGACGTCCGTCACGCGGGCATGGGCCTCGAGGAACGCCCGCCACGCCTGGAGCTGAGCGCGCTGACGGAGGGCCCCGTCGTCCGGGGCGGGGCGAGGATCCGTGGGCGCGGAAGCGGTGGAGGACGACATGTCCGCAGCCTAGCCCTGGACGGCTCGGAGCCCGTCGGAGGTAGATCCGTCCGCATCGTCGCCCGATGGCGTGCGACGACGGAGCTGCCAGGCGGACTGGCAGGCAGGGCAGCGGTACACGAGCCTCGCCTGCTCGCCGAGCGGACGGACCTCGATCGGCGTGCCGCAGCGTCGACACGGGCGGCCGCCGCGCCCGTGGACCCAGAGCGATCCTTCGGCTGCGTCGACCGTGGTGCGCCGGCTGGTCTCCAGGTTGGCACGCAGCAGCCGAGCCGCTTCAGCCAGGAGAGCCGACCGTGTCGCACGCGGGAGCACGTCGACGGGTGTGGCCGGGTCGACACCGTGCAGGAACAGCACCTCGCACCGATAGACGTTGCCGACACCGCAGGCGATGCGTTGGTCCAGCAGTGCCTCGCCGATGGTCGTGTCGCTGCCGAACGACTCCAGCCGCCGGACGACGGCCGTGACGTCCACCGACGGTTCGCACAGGTCCGGGCCCAGCCGACGGAGCACGGGATGGCGGGTCAGCGCCGGAGCGTCGAGCACCTCGACGACCGACGCGCCGAAACAGACCGCGACACGGCCCTCGACACGGAGCAGCGCTCGGGTGCCCGCACGGGCACGCCGCCACGGCTCTCCGGGCGAGTAGAGGTGCCACGCCCCGGTCATGCCCAGGTGGGTGTGCAGGACGAGGCCGTCGGAGGTGGCGACCAACAGGTGCTTGCCCCGTGCCTCGACCGCGTCGACCGTGCTGCCGACAGCCGGGTACGGGGGACGGCAGCGTGGGAGCTCGACCCCGACGAGCGTCCGACCGTGCAACGCGGCGCGCAGCGCGGCGGCGGTGCGGTGCAGCGTGTCTCCCTCGGGCATGAGCGCAAGGGTACGAGCACCCCGGGAACATGGTTGGGGGCCGCCAGACGGCGACCCCCAACCATGTTCCTTGCCGTTCGGGCTACAGGTCGTAGGGGCGGAGTGTCCCGCGCCCGTTCTCCTTGGCCCGCTTCGCTGCATCCTTCAGCAGCGCGGTGATCCTCTCGTTCAACGCGTCAGGAAGGGTCGAGTCCATCCGGAGCTCGAGCCCCTTCACGACGTCCTTCACCTTGCTCTGGACGATGAGCGAATCGGCCATCTTCTGTTCTCCTCCATGGTCGTCCGGCTCGGTCGGCCGGCCCGGTCGTCAGGCCCTCGGCGGCACGCACGCGCGAGCCGTTGGGTGCGGGCGGTCGCAGCCGGCCCGTCGCTCGTCGCCGTGCCGGTGTGCCGTCGAACGGACCCTAGAGGGGTTCTGGCGGCGGATGCGAGCACCCGACACCGTCCGACCGGCACGGGGTGGCCTCCGTTGCGGTGTCCGCACGCTGACCGAGCGCTCACGCTCGTGCACGGAGCGTCGCGCCCCGGTGGCCGGGGACGAAGCCGACGGCCCGCAATTCGTCGAGCCAGCGCGGGGATCCGAGCACCGGCTCGCCGTCGACGCGGGTCAGCTCGAGCTTGCGCAACCGCCCCTCGGTGACGAGCGTCGCGAGCGCGGGCAGCCAACCGCTCGGCGGCGACGCGGACTCGAAGGACAGCAGGCTGCGACCGCCACGTTCGAGGTAGGCGGCGGGCGCGCCGTCCACGAGGACGACGTACGCGCCGGCTGCGCGCGCGGGCCTGCCGGCGGACGGTGGCCAGGCGAGCGTCGCGCCGTAGGGCTGCGCCGGGTCCGTGGCGGCCAGGAGCACCGCGTCGCCACCCGCGGCGGCAGACGGACCGTCCCGGAACGACCGCAGCCGGTCGGCGGCGCCGGGGAGCGCGAACTGGGCCGCGCCGAGCCCCGCGACCAGGTAGCCGCGGCGCACACGACCCGCCTCCTCCGCGGCGCGCAACACCGGGTAGACGGCCGAGAAGCCGCCTGGGACCGACTCCGCGCGCAGCGACTCACGCGTCAACACCCCGTGCCGCTCCAGCAGCTGCTCCGCCATCGCGGTCATGCGCCGTGTCCGGTCGGACGTCGAGGTGGTGGTGTCGTCCTCGTCGCCGACGACGTCGCGGACCAGCGACCAGCGTCCCTGCGCTCGGGGAGGCCCCGCGCGGCTCAGTCGGCCCGGGCGCGCCCGGGCGCGTGACCCGCGCGACGAGGCCGTCGACCGGGCGGGGGCGGACGCGAGTGCGCGGACGGCTCCGTAGGTGTCGTTGGTCACCTCGCGCGCCCACACCAGGTCCCACAGCGCGTCGAGCACCAGGTCCTGGTCTGCGACGCCCGCGGCGCTGAACAGCTCCGGCCAGAAGCTCGCCCCACGCTCCCGCAGGTGCGCTCGCAGCGCGTCGTGCACCTCGTCCGCCGGCGGATCGCCGACGCGGGACGGCGCGAGGGTTCCCACACGGTCGCGGAAGCAGAGGACGATCCGACCGTCGCGCGCACCCAGCGGCTCAACCCCGAACCAGACCACCTCGCCCGACGAGAGCAGCTGGTCGAGGTCCGCCTGCCGGTAGCCGTCCACGCGGCTGGGGAGCACGTCCCGCTCGAGCACCGACGCGGGGACAGGTGCGCCTTGGAGCGACTCGATCGACGCGACGAGGGCGTCGATGCCCCGTCGCTCGCCCGCCCGGGCCCCGCGCACCTGGTGCCAGGCGGGCAGGAAGCGGCCGAGCACGGCCGCCTCGACCGGCTCGACGTCGCGGCGCAGCGCGGCCAACGACCGCCGTTTGAGGCGCCGGAGCACCTCGGCGTCGACCCATTCGCGGCCGATGCCGTCCGGGCGGAACTCGCCCTCCAGCACGAGATCCTGGCGGGCCAACCAGCGCAACGTGGCGACCACCCGCTCGATCGGGACGCCGAGCCGCGCCGCGCACGCCTCGGCACGGAACGGCCCGTGCGTGCGGGCGTAGCGGCGCACCAGATCGCCCAACGGATCGTCGACGGGATCCGTGAAGGCGTGCGGCAGGCCCGGTGGGATCACGACGCCCACGCCGTCACGCAGCCGGGCCGCGTCCTCGGCGGCCGCGACGCGTTCCTCGCCCGCGACCCGCACCTCGATGGCGCGCCGTGCGGCGACCAGGCCCGCGACCCAGCCGGTGGGGTCGCCGCGCGACCGTTCGACGAGCTCCGCGCGCGACAGCTCGCCGAGCTCGCGGAGGACGTCGTGCAGCTCGTCCGCGTCCCGTGCGCGCCGATCGAGCACGGTGGACTCGGCCGGCTCGGACGGCTCGGAAGGCTGGGAAGGCTCGGGTGGCTCGGTCTGTGGGGCGAGCCGTTGCAGCTCGCGCTCGAGGGCGTGGAGCACGTCCGCGTCGAGCAGGTCGCGCAGCTCGTCGCCACCGAGCAGCTCGCGCAGCAACCCCTTGTCGAGCGCGAGCGCCGCGGCGCGGCGCTCGGCCAGCGGCGCGTCGTACTCGTACATGTACTGGCCGACCCAGCCGAACAGCAGCGACTGGGCGAAGGGAGACGCCGAGGCGGTCTCGACCTCGACGACCCGCACCCGGCGCGACCGCAGGTCGCGGAGCAGGCCACGCAGGGCGGGCAGGTCGAAGACGTCCTGGAGCGCCTCCCGCGTCGCCTCCAGCAGGATGGGGAAGGTCGGGTAGGCGCTCGCGACCTGGAGCAGGTTGGCTGCCCGCTGCCGCTGCTGCCACAACGCCGTCCGTTGACCCGGTCGGCGACGCGGGAGGAGCAGCGCCCGTCCGGCCGCCTCGCGGAAGAGGGTGGTGAACAGCGCCGTGCCGGCCAGCTGGTCGACCACCAGCGCCTCGATCTCGTCGGGATCCAGCAACAGGTCCGCAGCGAGCGCGAGCCTCGCCGGGCCGCCCGCCGCTGCGACCGCCCCGCCCCCGTTGCCGTCCCGCCCCGCGTTCCCTGCGACGCCGGCGAACGGGTCCAGCAGCGCCTCCTGCAACCGGAGCACGATGCCGTCGTCCGCCCACAGCACCTCGGGGTCGACGCCCGCGTCCGTCAGCCGGCGTTCGATCGCCATCGCCCAGGGCGCGTGGACCTGCGCACCGAACGGCGAGAGGATGCACACCCGGTGGTCGCCGAGCTCGTCCCGGAAGCGCTCCACGACGATCGTGCGGTCGTCCGGGAGCACACCCGTCGCCTCCAGCTGCTCCTCGAGGTAGGCGACGAGGTTGTCGGCGGCCCACGCGTCGAGATCGTGCTCGGCGCGCAGCCGTGCCACCTCGGCGTCGCGGTCCGCGCGGGCGCCGTCGCGGACGATGCGCTGGAACGCGCCGATCGCCGCGCCCAGCTCGAACGGCCTGCCGGGCCCGTCGCCGTGCCAGAACGGCAGCTTGCCCGGCTGCCCGGGTGCGGGGGAGACGACGACGCGCTCGTGGGTGATGTCCTCGATCCGCCAGGTCGACGCGCCCAGCACGAAGGTCTCGCCGGTCCGCGATTCGTGGACCATCTCCTCGTCGAGCTCGCCCACGCGGGTGCCGTCGGGCAGGAACACGCCGAACAGGCCGCGGTCGGGGATCGTCCCCGGGTTCGTGACCGCCAGCCGCTGCGCGCCCGCCCGCGCGCGGACCGTGCCGTTCACGCCGCCCCCCGAGCCGTCCAGCCGGTCCCACACGATCCGCGGGCGCAGCTCGCTGAACGCCTCCGAGGGATACCGCCCGGCGAGCAGGTCGAGGACGGCGAGCAGCACCTCGTCCGCCAGGTCGTGGAACGGCGCGGCACGCCGGACGAGCCGACCCAGCGCGTCGACGTCCCAGGGATCCATCGCGACCATCGCGACGATCTGCTGCGCGAGGACGTCCAACGGGCTGCGGGGGACGCGGGTCTCCTCGATGTCGCCGTCGTGCATGCGGCGGACCACGACGGCGATCTCGACCAGGTCGCCGCGGTACTTGGGGAACAGCGTGCCGCGTGACGGCTCGCCGACCTGGTGGCCGGCGCGGCCGATACGCTGGAGTCCGCGGCTCACCGCCCCCGGCGACGAGACCTGCACCACCAGGTCGACCGCGCCCATGTCGATGCCGAGCTCGAGGCTGGAGGTCGCGACCAGGCCACGCAGGCGCCCGGACTTCAGCTCGTCCTCGATCTGGAGCCGCCGCTCGCGCGACAGCGAGCCGTGGTGCGCCTTCACGAGCTCGGACGGTGGGGTGTCCGGCGGCTCGTCGAGCGCGGCCTCGAGCTCCGCGCCCCGCAGCCCGTCGGCGCGCAGCTCCGCCTCGCGCACCCGGCGGTGATGGAGCTCGTTGAGCTTCGCGGCGAGGCGTTCCGCCAGGCGCCGCGCGTTGACGAACACGAGCGTGGAGCGATTCTCGAGCACGAGGTCGAGCAGCCGCGGGTGGATCGCGGGCCAGATGGAGCGGCGGGCCGGACCCTGCGCCGCGCTGCCGGACAGCATGGCCACGTCGCGGCCCGGCTCGAGCTGCTCGCCCAGCTCGGACATGTCCTCGAGGGGCACCACGACGTCGAGGTGGAGCTCCTTGCGCATGCCGGCATCGACGATCGTCACGTCTCGCGGCGCCCCCGTGACGTCCCCGGCCCCCCGCGCGCCGTCCCCTGGCCCGGGGTCGGCGAAGCCACCGAGGAAGCGCGCGACGACGTCGAGCGGGCGCTGCGTCGCGGACAGCGCGATCCGTTGCGGCGCGCGACGTGGCGGCTCGTCCTCCGCGAGCCCGCCGCGCGTCACCTCCTGCTCGAGGCGCTCGAGGGTCAGTGCGAGGTGGCTCCCGCGCTTGGTGGGGGCGAGCGCGTGGATCTCGTCCACGATCACCGCCTCGACACCTCGGAGCGTCTCGCGGGCCTGGGAGGTGAGCAGCAGGTAGAGCGACTCCGGGGTGGTGATGAGGATGTCGGGCGGCGTCCGCCCCATCCGTGCGCGCTCCGCCGACGGGGTGTCGCCCGTCCGCACGCCGACCGTCGGCCGGTGCACCTCGACGTCCAGTCGCTCGGCAGCCAGCCGGATCCCCTCGAGCGGCGCGCGCAGGTTGCGATCGACGTCCACCGCGAGCGCCCGCAGGGGCGACACGTAGACGACGCGCAGCCGCTGCGCGCGGTCCGGCGGGGGCGTGGACGTCAGGCGGTCGATCGCCCACAGGAAGGCGGTGAGCGTCTTGCCGGAGCCGGTCGGTGCGAGGATCAGGGTGTGGTCGCCGTCGGCGATCGCGGGCCAGCCGCGGGACTGTGCGGCGGTCGGCTGCGCGAAGCTGGTCCGGAACCATTCGCGGACCGGGGCGGAGAAGCGCGCGAGGACGTCGGCGTCCGTGCCGGCACCGATCGTGCCGTCGGGGATCGCGCCGTCGTCGGTGGCCTCGCTGCGTGCGCTCATCAGCGGACGACGGTACCCGCGGGCTGCGACGCGCCCGGCGCCCAGGCGCGCCCCCGGGGGCGGGGCCTCGCTGGCCCCCGCGCGCCCCGAAGGTCGGGCCTCGCTGGCTACGCTCGGCCGATCGTCAGGAGCACGCGCGTGGCGGACCGGCAGGAGCACGGCCCCACGGACCCGCCGCGTGACGCCGGCGCCGCTGCGGCGCAGGCTGCGGCGGAGGCGGGGTCGGCGTCGGGTGTGGACGTCGGGCGCGGTCACGGCGAGCGGCTGAGCTCGATCGACGCGGCCTTCCTGGCCATGGAGGCGCCCGAGCGTCACATGCACGTCGGCGGCCTGTTCGTGTTCGCGCCGCCCGACGGCGACCGCCGGTTCTCGTTCCGCGCCTTCCTCGAGCTCGTCCGCTCGCGGCTCCATCTCGTGCCGCGCTACCGCCAGAAGGTGGTGGCGCCCCCGTTCCAGCTCGCCCGGCCGGTGTGGGTCGACGACCCCCAGTTCGACCTGTCGTACCACGTCCGCCACGCCGCGCTGCCGGCCCCCGGCACGACGCAGCAGCTCACCGAGTACGCGGCGCGCATCCTCTCGCGACCGCTCGACCGCGGCCGGCCCCTGTGGGAGCTGTACGTCGTCGAGGGGCTCGAGGACGGGCAGGTGGCCTTGCTGGGCAAGAACCACCACGCGATGATCGACGGCATCTCCGGGATGGACATCGCCACGGTGATGCTCGACACGGCCCCGGACGGGAGCGACGCGCTGCCGCCCCCGGTGCCCTGGCGGCCGCAGCCCACCCCCACGGGTGCGGCGCTCGCCGCGGAGGCGGTCAAGGACCTGCTCGCGAGCCCTGCCGAGCTCGTCGAATCGGTCGGCCGGCTGGCCGAGGCGCCGCGGACGGCCGCTCGACGGGCCGCGCAGGTGGGTCGAGGGGTCGCCCGCGTCGCGCGCGCCAACCTGGCACACCCGGCACCGCGATCGATCCTCAACCAGCCGCCGGGGGCACATCGCCGGTTCGCGATCGGGCAGCTGGCGCTCGCCGACGCGAAGCACGTGAAGGACGCGTTCCGCACGACGGTGCACGACGTCGTGCTCGCTGTCGTCGCCGACGCCACCGGTCGCTACCTGCGCCACCGGGGCGCGCCGACGGAGCGGGTCTGGCTGCGTGCCATGGTCCCCATCAGCACTCGGTCGTCCTCCGAGCGCCACCGGCTGGGCAACCGGATCGTGTCGGTGTTCGTGGACCTGCCGATGGAGGAGCTGGACCCGGTCGAGCGCCTGCGGGTCTGCCACGACGCGATGCGTGAGATCAGGTCGTCCCATGCGGCCGTCGGCGCCGGGTTCCTGCTCGGCCTCGGCGAGTACGCGCCGCCGACGATCCACGCGATGGCCGCGCGCGTCGCCGTCCACGCCCGGCTGTTCAACTTCCTCGTCACCAACGTCCCGGGCCCGCAGCGGCCGATCTACTGCCTGGGCGCACGCCTGCAGGGCGCCTACCCGTTCACGCCGCTGGCGGCCAACCACGGCTATGGCGTCGGTGTCACGTCGATCGACGGGTGGCTGAACGTCGGGCTGACCGCAGACCACGATGCGCTCCCCGACATCGAGGTGGTGCCCGGCATGCTGCGCGACGCGTTGGACGAACTGGTGATCAATGCCGACGCGGTCCGCGACCGGGGAGCGGCTCCCCGCGCGCGACGCCCGACCTGCGGACCCGCGGCTGCGAGGGGCAGCGATGCCAGCGAGGCCAGCGGGGAGTGAGGCGGGTCAGCGCGGCTCGGTCGCCGCGAGCCATGCACGCTCCGGCGGCTGCCGTCGCTGCGCCTCCACGGACGCGGCGAAGCCCCGCGAACGCTCCTCCAGCGCCTCGAGTGGTGCGACGGCCGTCGTGATGGTGCGCGCGAGCGCGGCATGCAGCCGCTCGCTCACCGTCGTCAGCCGCTCCTCGTCGAACGTCCGCTCGACCAGGTCGTTGTGCTCGTCCACCTCGCCGGCCTCCAGCGTGTCGATGGCCTCGTCGGTGAACGACCGGAAGGCGGTGAGCTCGTCCAGGTGTGCCGCGATCAACGGCTGGAGCACGGGGTTCAGGTCCAACCGTTCGAGTGCGTCGCGGAGCTCCTCCAGCCGGTCCGCTTCCTCGTCCCACGCGTCCACGACCTCAGCCGGCCGTTCGGCGTCCGGCAGGTCGCCGGTGGTCGCGACGAAGCCTTCGAGCGCGTCGCGGTAGCGGGTGGCGGCCAGCGCCGTGGCGTCGAGCTCCGCGGCCGCCGCGCGCAGATCCTCCGCCAATCGGCTGGCCGACCCCTGCAACGGGCCGAGGTCGCTCAGCGACGCGCGGACCAGCTGGACCGGGACCACCTCGGAGGCGGCAGGCGCCGGACGCTCGGCGGCCGCCAGCAGTTCGTCAGCGTGGTCCAGCAGCCTGCGGGCGTGTGCGCTGACCTCAGACCGGACGTCCTCGGGCTCACGCTCGCTGCCGAGCAGCAACTCCGCCAGCAGCAGGCGGGCCGCAGCGAGGTCGCCGCGGACCTCGTCCGCAGGTGCGCGCAGCGCGGCACGCGTCGCGGCCAGCTCGCCCGCGAACGCGCTCTGGGCCTCGATCCGCTCGCGCTCCCTGGCGTCGGCGAGGGTCCCGCGCAGCTGGTCGACCGAGACGACGAGCCCGACGACGAGCATCAGTGTGACGATCGTGGCCAGGATCGTTTTGGGCTTCGGTAGCGCGGGTGCAGGCGTGCGGCGACTCATGGGGCTCCTGGGGGAGCGGACAGGGGGAGGGCGTGCCGACGTGCACCCGGTTCGGGCAGCTCGGTCGGGAGCCCGCAGGACGGTACGGTGCCCCGCGCGTCGGGTTCCCGCCGTGCATGTCCGACGGTCCAGGTGGCCGGACGGCCGTCCAGGCGCCGGCCGATCCCGACCCGACGGCGCCGTCGACCGCTCGTACCCCCCGTCACCTGCGACCAGCCCCGTGGGAGCCTCGTGAGCGAGCAGCCCGTCCTCCGTGTCCAGCGGCTCGACCCGTCGGTCCCGCTTCCCGCGTACGCCCACCACGGGGATGCCGGCCTGGACCTGAGTGCGTCGGCCGCGTGCACGCTCGCCCCCGGTGCGCGCGAGGCGGTGCCCACGGGGCTCGTCGTCGCCGTCCCGGAGGGCTGGGTGGGGCTCGTGCACCCGCGGTCCGGACTCGCGCTCCGTCACGGGTTGACCGTCGTCAACGCGCCCGGGACGATCGACGCGGGCTACCGGGGCGAGCTCAAGGTGTTGCTGGTGAACCTCGGCGACGTGCCGGTGGAGATCGAGCGCGGCGACCGCATCGCCCAACTGCTCCTGCAACGCGTCGGGCGGGCCGAGGTCGTCGAGGTGGAGGCCTTCGAGGCGACGGGGCGGGGAACGGGCGGCTTCGGCTCGACCGGTGTCGCGACGCCCGGGAGCGAGCGCCCGAGCGCATGATCGCTCGACCCGGCGGCCCCGGCGGCCGGTTTGCCGACCCCGTACGATGCGGTTACCTTGCGCGACCGCGCGGATGTAGCTCAGTTGGCTAGAGCGCCACCTTGCCAAGGTGGAGGTCGCGAGTTCGAATCTCGTCATCCGCTCCGACACGGATCCGGCCCTCGTGGCCGGATCTTCGTGTTTCCTGTCCCCTTGCCCCGTGCCCGCAGTCCGGTGCGGCCGGGCTCGTGGTGACCGACATGCCCCGATCGCCACCTGTAGCCTCGGTTGGCTGGCGACCTTCTCGGGGCGCCACGGAACGGAGTCTCGCCATGGTCTCCGACCCGGTCCTGTACGGCCTGTTCGCGGTCGTGGTCATCGCCCTCCTCGGGGTCGATCTGCTCGTCGTGCATCGAGACCCGCATGCGGTGACCATCAAGGAGGCAGGCATCTGGACAGGGATCTGGATCGGCGTGTCGATCGTCTTCGGGCTGCTGATCCCGATCGTCCACGACGGCGAGCCAGGCGCCAGCGTCAGCGCGCAGTTCTTCACCGGCTACGTGATCGAGAAGTCGCTGTCGGTCGACAACGTCTTCCTGTTCCTCCTGATCTTCTCGGTGTTGGCCGTCCCGAAACAGCTGCAACATCGGGTGCTGTTCTACGGGGTGCTCGGCGCGATCGTGATGCGCACCGGCCTGATCTTCGCCGGGGTCGCGCTCATCGACCGGTTCGAGTGGCTGCTGTACGTGTTCGGCGCGTTCCTGATCTATGCCGGGGTCCGCACGTTCCTGCAGCGCGACACCCATCCCGACATCACCCACTCCCCGGTCTTCCGTCGTATCACCAGGATCCTGCCCACCACCGACGACTACCGCGGGACACACTTCTTCGTCCGTGAGGAGGGCCGATGGCTGGCGACGCCGCTGTTCGTGGTGTTGCTGCTGGTCGAGTTCACCGATCTGATCTTCGCGATGGACTCCATCCCGGCGATCTTCGCGATCACCCGTGACCCGTTCATCGTGTTGACCTCCAACATCTTCGCGATCATGGGACTGCGTGCCCTGTACTTCCTGCTCGCGGGCGTCGCCGACCGGCTCCGGTACCTCAAGACCGGCCTTGCGATCGTGCTCGTGTACGTCGGCGCCAAGCTGTTCACCGAGAACGTCGAGGCGATCTACCACCCCACCCCGCTGCAGAGCCTGGCCGTCATCGGTGCGATCCTGACCGTCACCGTGGTCGCGAGCCTGCGCGCCGCCCCTCTGCCCGACGGGATCCCACCCGCAGGCATCGGGCCGTTCGGACCGGCGGCGGCATCGACGCCCGGCGGCGAACCTGCGTCCAGCGCCGAGGAGCAGCCCCCCGCCCCCTGAGCACACACGGCGGCCGCGGCCCCGCTCTTGCCGATTGGTTCCGGTGGACCGTGCTTCCGTAGGCTCGGCGACCCCACCCGTAGGAGCGCGCCCGTGCCCGGACCCCTGGTGACCGCCGAGTGGCTTCGCGAGCACCTCGACGACGAGGATCTCGTCCTGGTCGAGGTCGACCAGGAGCCGGACATGGCCCGGTACCTGTCGGGCCACGTCCCCGGTGCCCACGGCTGGTACTGGAAGGACGTCGTCTGGGACTCCTTCGAGCGGGAGTTCCCCACGCCGCAGCAGCTCGCACGGAGCCTCGGCGAGCTGGGTGTCGGTGACGACGCCACCCTCGTCCTGTACGGCGAGCGGAACCAGTACGCGATCTACTGCTACTGGGTCATGACGGAGATGTGCGGTTTCGAGCGGGTCCACGTGCTGGACGGCGGCAAGACCGTCTGGGAGCACCGCGGCTACGGGTTCGTCGACGACGTCCCCCAGATCGTGCCGACCACGCGCAGCGTGCCGACGACCGAGCGTCGTGACCGCAGCCGCATCCGGCGGGACGAACTGCTCGACGCGCTCCGGTCGACGCCTCCGCGGCTGGTGGATGCCCGCTACGAGGAGGAGTACGACGGGCGCCGGGTCAAGCCCGGCACCGGGTTCGACCACGGTGCCGAGCGTCGCGGTCACATCCCGGGGGCGCGCAACGTCCCCTACGAGTCGTTCTTCTCGTCGGAGGACGGCAGGTTCCTGCCACCCGACGAGCTGCGCGCGATCTTCGAGCAGGTGGATGCGACCCCCGAGCAGGCCGACGAGGTCGTCGCCTACTGCCGGCTCGGCCATCGCGCCAGCCTCGTCTGGTTCGTCGCCACGCAGCTGCTCGGCTTCGAGAACCTGCGCGTCTACGACGGTTCGTGGACGGAGTGGGGGAGCATGGTCGGGGTGCCGGTCGAGCGCTGAGCGGCCGGTCGCGGGCCGCGTCCAGCTGCCGCCGGACGCGCGCACGGTGTGGAATCGCCGTGCCACCGCGTCCACCGACTACCTCGGGGTGTCGTCACCCTGACGGCTCGCGGTGCCATCGGTGGGCGCACGCGCCACGCCCACGCTGCTGAGGCCGAGCAGCGCTCCCGACGTGACGAAGATCGCACCGATGCCGGTCGCGCCGGCGACCGCACCGACCGCGAGCGGGATGACCAGCTGCGCCAGCCGGTTCCCGGTGATGCGCACGCCCAACGCCATGCCACGGATGCTGCGGGGCACGGAGTCGGCGATCCACGACATGCTCAGCGGCTGACCGAGGCCCAAGCCGAATCCGGCGATCGAGAGCAGCACGAGCAGCACGAGTGGTTCGGTGGTGAGCGGCAGCGCCAGCAGGGACACGGCGGCCAACAGCATGCTCTGGACGAGGACCCGTCGGCGGGTCGAGCGGTGCAACAGCCACGTCATCAGCAGGCGCGAGAACATGCCGGTCGCCGCCCTGGCCCCCAGCAGCAGACCGATCGTGCTCGCCGGGATCCCGTTGGCCTCACCGTAGGCGGGGAGGTAGGCAACCAACAGGTCGATCGTGGTCAGGACGGTGAGGCTCGCCAGCATCGCGTGCGGGATCGAGGGCTGGCGCATCACGTAGCCCACGGAACGGAAGAACGGCTCCTGCGTCGTCCCCTTGCCGCTGCCTCGTGGGGACAGGCGCTCTGGTGGCCGAAGGAAGAGGGTGACGGCCAGCACCGTTCCGAGCGCCGCCGGCACCGCGCCCAGCAGGAACACCCTGGAGAGCGGCATGTCCAAGGTCCCGTAGAGGAAGCCCGCCGTCACCGGTCCGATCATCTGTGACAGCGAGCCGACGACGGTGAAGACCCCGAAGCGGCCGTCGCGCCCCTCGCGACCGCCGCCGTTCGCGACGACCGTCTGGACGCCCACCAGCATCGTCACCTGGCCGAGACCGAGCACCGCCTGCGCGACGATCAGTGCGGGGATGCTGTCCACCTGTGCCAGCGCGATCGCGGTCAGGCTCACCAGGCCGGTACCGGCGATCAGGAAGCGCGGTTCGCCGAAACGGTCCATCCAACGACCGACCGGCGCCGCGAAGACGAAGCTCAACAGCGCGTACGAGCCCGCGATCACACCGAGGTCGAGGGCGCTGGCGCCCATCTCGAGAGCTCGGTAGGAGACCAGCGGCCGGATCCCCTGCATCGGGATCATCGTGACCAGCGCCAGGAGCAGCGTCCGGACGAACCACCCCTGCCTCACGGGTGGTGCTCGATGCGTCGGATCGGTGTCCGGGTGCCTCCGCGTTCCCGGCAGCACCGCTCACGTGGTCGTCGCAAAGGTGGCCTCGCTCCGGTCTGCGGCCCCCCGCGGGAGCTGACGGCGCACCATACGTCCAGCTCCCGACGCCCCGTCAATCCGTCGACGGTGCCGGACGACGTCGCGATCGCGGGGCAGGCTCCCTCGTCCGGCGACTCCGAGGGCCGGGAAGCGTGGCCGGGCACGCCGGCGACCTCGAGCGTCGGACCTCGCCTCCCGGGCACGTACCATCCACCGCAAGCTCCCGGCAACGCGCGGCGCTGCCGACCTCGACCTGGTGGGTCTGTCGATGACCGTGCTCTCCACCGATGTGCACGCGAACCACGCCGTGTCGGTCGAGGTCCCAGCGATCGCCGCACGGGCGTGATGCGCCACCCAGCGCAGCGCACTGTGCTCCCTGGCTGCTCGCCAGGTGGGATGACGCGTGGCTGACCTCCCCCAGCCGTCGGACGCTGTTCCGACGGGCCCGGTCTCTGCATGGGCGCCCCTGCGGCATCCCGTGTACCGCGGCATCTTCATCGCTTCGCTCATCACCCAGGTCGCTCGGTGGATGCACGACACGAGCGCCGCCTGGTTCATGACCAGCCTCACCGACTCGCCCCTGCCCGTCGCGCTCATGCAGACGGCACTCGTGCTGCCCGTCTTCCTGCTCGCCCTGCCGGCCGGCGTCTGGGCAGATCTGGTGGACCGTCGCCGGTGGCTGATCGGCGCCCAACTCTGGCTCGTGTTCGTCGCCGGCACGCTGGGGATCCTCACACTGCTCGAGGTGATGACGCCGCTGGTCCTGTTGCTGTTCACCTTCGGCTTGGGGGTGGGCACAGCGCTGAACATGCCAGCGATGGAATCGATCATCCCCGAGCTCGTCCCCCCCGACGAGCTACCCGGCGCCGTCGCGCTGAAGGGGCTGACGGTGAACGTCGCCCGCGCGCTCGGGCCGGCGCTCGGCGGCGTGCTGCTCGCCGTGATCGGTCCCGGCCAGGTGTTCCTGATCAACGCGGCCGCGTTCGCGTCCGTGGTGCTCGTCCTGTTCCAGTGGCGACGAGGGCACGCACCGAGCCACCGTCAGGGCGAGGGGTTCCGCAGCGCGATCCGCACCGGCATGTCCTACGCCCGACGCGATGCGGACTTCCGGGCCGCCTGTGTGCGCGCCGGGACCTTCCTGGTCGGGGCGAGCGCCATGTGGTCCCTGCTCCCGCTGGTGGCGCGCGGCGCGGAGGTCGGGCCTGCCGGCTACGGATGGCTGCTCGCCGCGATCGGGACAGGCGCCGTCGTGGGTGTGCTGCAACTCCCACGGTGGCGGCGGCACGTGTCGGTCGACTTCCTACTGGCGACCGCGATGTTGGCAACCGCGGGAGTCGTGGCGGTCTTCGCCTTCCTGCGGTTCTTCCCGTTGCTCCTCGTGGTCGGCTTCGCTGCGGGACTGGGCTGGATCTGTTATGCGGCGACGATGAACACCGTGGTGCAGCAGGTCCTCCCCGGGGTGGGTGCGCGCGAGGGGCCTCGCGATCTACATCCTGGTGCAGCAGGGCGCGATGGCGCTGGGCGCCGCGCTCTGGGGGGCACTGGCTGCGGTCACCTCGGTGCCGATCGCCCTGCTGAGTGCCGGCATCATGCTCGTCCTGTGCCTCCTGACGGTCCGCCGGTGGCCGCTGGCCCCGGCGGTCGCGCCGGCTGGGGCCGGCTGAGCGGCCAGGCGAGTCAGGAGCTCTGCGGCATGGAGAAGTCGAGGCCGTCGGAGGTCGTCGGCCAGCGCGAGGTCACCGTCTTGCCACGCGTGAAGAAGTGCACGCCCTCGATGCCGTGCATGTTGCTGTCGCCGAACGCGGAGTCGCCCCAACCCCCGAAGCTGTAGTAGGCCATCGGGACCGGGATCGGGACGTTGACCCCGACCATCCCCGCGCTCACCTCGCTCGCGAAGCGGCGCGCGGCACCGCCGCTGCGCGTGAAGATGGCCGTCCCGTTGCCGTACGGGTTGTCGTGGATCAGGTCCAGGGCATCGCCCAGCGTGTCCACCCGGACGATCGACAGCAGCGGGCCGAACACCTCGTCGCGGTAGACCTTCATGTCGGGCGTGACGTGGTCCACCAGCGTCGGGCCGAGCCAGAAGCCATCTCCTGGGGCGTCGACCTCGAGGTCCCGACCGTCGACGACGACCTTCGCGCCGTCGTCCAGACCGCTCGAGACGTACGACGCGACCCGGTCGCGGTGCTCCCGCGTCACGAGTGGTCCCATGTCCGTGCCTGCGACGTCACCAGGGCCGACCTTCAGCCCGGCGATGCGCTCGCTGATCGCATCCACCAGGCGATCGCCCACGTCGCCGACGGCGACGACGACCGAGATCGCCATGCAGCGCTCGCCAGCGGACCCGTAGCCAGCACTGACCGCTGCGTCGGCGGCGTCGTCGATGTCGGCATCCGGCAGCACCACCATGTGGTTCTTCGCACCGCCGAGCGCCTGGACGCGCTTGCCGCTGGTGGCGGCCGTCTCGTAGACGTGCCGTGCGATCGGCGTCGATCCGACGAAGCTGATCGCCTGGACGTCTGGGTGGGTGAGGAGAGCGTCGACGCACGTCGCGTCGCCGTGGACGACGTTGAACACGCCGTCGGGCAGTCCGGCTGCCTGCCAGAGCTCGGCGGTCAGGATCGAGGGGCTCGGGTCCTTCTCGCTCGGCTTCAGGATGAACGCGTTCCCGCAGGCGATCGCCACCGGGTGCATCCACATGGGCACCATGATCGGGAAGTTGAACGGGCTGATACCGGCCACGACGCCCAGGGGCTGCCGGATCGCGTGGCTGTCGACGGCCGTCGAGACGTCCGCGCTGAAGCCCCCCTTGAGCAGGTGGGGGATCCCGCATGCGAACTCGACCACCTCCAGGCCCCGCTGGACCTCACCGAGCGCGTCGTCGACCGTCTTGCCGTGCTCACGCGTGATCGCTTCCGCGAGGTCGCGGCGGTGCTCGTCGACGAGCTGCCGGAAGGCGAACAGCACGCGTGTCCTGCGCGACAGCGACATGGAGGCCCACCCGCCGGCGGCCGCGAGCGAACTGGCCACCACGACGTCGACGTCCTCCTTCGTGGCGAGCCGCACCTCTGAGACCACCTCGCCCGTCGCCGGGTTGGTCACCGGCGACACCCTCGAGCCGTCGCCGGGCCAGCTGGAGCCCTCGACCCAGTGCGCGATCTGTGCTGTCATCATGGTCTCCTCGGGATCGCCGGACTCCACCTCTGGGCGACGGTGCGCGCATCCTGACGGTGAGCCTTCCCGTTGGGCCTCGCCGTCGCAACTCCGGCAGGCGCCGGTTGCTGGGGTACCAAACGTTTGCGTATGGTGGGGCGCAGTGTCGCGGCGTCCGTTCGGGTGCGATCGTGGAGGAGCGAGGATGACGTACGTCGGTGAGCCCCTGCCGTTGGTCGCTCCGGACAGCGGATCGACGCCGCGGTGGGCGAAGATCATCGACCAGTCGCGGTGCATCGGGTGTCACGCCTGTACGACCGCCTGCAAGTCCGAGAACGAGGTCCCGCTCTCCGTCTCCAGGACCTACGTCAAGTCCGTGGACGTGGGCGTCTTCCCGGAGGCGCGCCGCAACTTCCAGGTGACGCGCTGCAACCAGTGCGCCGACGCGCCTTGCGTCACCGCCTGCCCGACGAGCGCGATGTTCACCCGGGCGGACGGCATCGTCGACTTCGACAAGGAGTCGTGCATCGGCTGCAAGGCCTGCATCGCCGCCTGTCCCTACGACGCGATCTTCATCAACCCCGAGGACCACTCCGCGGAGAAGTGCAACTTCTGTGCCCACCGGATCGACGTCGGTCTCGAGCCCGCCTGCTCGGTGGTCTGCCCGGTGGAGGCGATCCTGGTCGGCGATCTGAACGACCCCACGTCCAAGGTCGCCCAGACCGTGGGCCGGTCGCCGGTGACGGTTCGGCGACCCGAGAAGGACACCAAGCCCAACCTCTTCTACAAGGGTGCGCACCAGTCCACCCTCGACCCGCTCGCTGCGCAGCGACCGCCGGGCGGCATCTTCGCCTGGGCGCAACAGCCCGAGCAGAGCGCCCACCACATCAACTCGGGCTCGGCCCCAGGAGCGCAGACCTCGTCGGCCGCAGCCATCCTCGCCTACGACGTGGCCCACTCCGTGCCGTGGGACTGGCGCGTCGGCCTGTACACCTGGACCAAGTCGATCTCCGCGGGCATCTACGTGGTGGTGGCGGCACTGGTCCTCTTCGGCCTGCTCGACACGTCGAGCGCACTGTGGACGATCGCGACCCCCGTCGTCGCCGGCGGGTTCCTCGCCGCCACCGGTGCCGTGCTGGTCTGGGACCTCGAGCACCCGGAGCGCTTCTACTACATCCTCACGCGCGCCCAGTGGAAGAGCTGGCTGGTGCGCGGTGCCGTGATCCTGAGCGGTTACGCCGTCGTCCTGGCCCTCCACTTCCTCGCGGGGCTGCTCGGCGCGGACGGTGTCGTCGGCCCACTGGCCGTCGTCGGGGTCCCGCTCGCCGTGATGACCGCCGTCTACACGGCGTTCCTGTTCGCGCAGGCCAAGGCGCGGGACCTGTGGCAGAACCCGCTGCTGCCGCCGCATCTCGTGATCCAGGCCGTCATGGCGGGCGCCTCGGTGGCGCTCCTGCTCTCCCCGTGGCTCGCGCCCGATGCGGCAGCGCCGTTGGCATGGACCATCGCGGGCTCAGCCCTCGCGCACCTGCTCGTGCTCGCCGGGGAGCTGACCCTGCCGCACGCGACGGCACATGCGCGTACCGCCGCCCACGAGCTCACGTCGGGTCGCTTCGCGACACTCTTCCGCGCCTCCGTGGGCCTCTCCGCTCTCGCGCTCCTCGCTCCGCTCGGGGGCGTGGTCGCCGTCGGCTCGGCGGGCGCGGCGCTGGTCGCGCTCCTGCTGTTCGAGCATGCCTACGTCCAAGCTGGCCAATCGGTGCCGCTGGCCTGAGCCGGCAGGTCTGGAGTCAACGTGATCGACGAGATCGAGCAGCTGGCGTCCCGAGTGAGCGCCGCGCGTGCCGACACCGAGGCTCGCGGCGAGACCTTCTATCCCGGACCGTCCCGGGTGCACCTCGCGATGTTCCCCCCGAAGGAACGCTGGGACGACTGGGTCGAGCTCGACTCCCGCAGCTGGCCGCGCCGGGTCGAGAAGCGCTACATGCTCGTCCCGACGACCTGCTTCAACTGCGAGTCGGCGTGTGGCCTGCTGGCCTACGTCGACAAGGAGTCCCTCCAGGTCCGCAAGTTCGAGGGCAACCCCGAATCGCCGGGCTCCCGGGGGCGCAACTGCGCCAAGGGACCGGCGGTGATCAACCAGGTCACCGACCCGGACCGGATCCTCCACCCGATGCGGCGGGTCGGCGCCCGGGGCGAGGGCCGGTGGGAGCGCATCGGCTGGGACGAGGCCCTCGACACGCTCGCGGGACGGATCCGGGCGGCGATCGTCGAAGAGCGGGCCAACGAGGTGATGTACCACGTGGGCCGGCCGGGGGAGGACGGCTTCACCGAACGCGTCCTCGCGGCCTGGGGCGTCGACGGACACAACTCGCACACCAACGTGTGCTCGTCGGGTGGTCGCGCCGGCTACCAGTTCTGGATGGGCATCGACCGTCCGTCGCCCGACCACGCGAACGCCAAGGTGATCCTGCTGATCTCCTCGCACCTCGAGACCGGCCACTACTTCAACCCGCACGCGCAGCGGATCGTCGAGGCGAAGGCCAACGGCGCGAAGCTCGTGGTGCTCGACGTCCGCCTGTCCAACACGGCGACGCACGCCGACCATTGGCTCGCCCCCTATCCGGGCAGCGAAGCAGCCATCTGCCTGGCGATCGCGAACCACGTCATCCGCAACGGCCGCTACGACCGCGAGTTCGTCCGGCGCTGGTGGAACTGGCAGGAGTACCTCGCGGACGTCCACCCGGACCTCGCCCGGACCTTCGAGTCCTTCGAGGAGGTCCTGGCCGAGCTGTACGCGGACTACACCTTCGAGTTCGCGGAGGCCGAGTCGGGTGTGTCGGCCGCCAAGCTGCGCGAGGTCGCCGACCTGGTCGGCCAGGCGGGCACGCGGCTGTCCACCCACAACTGGCGCTCGGCCGCCGCCGGCAACGAGGGCGGCTGGCAGGTGTCCCGGACGCTGTTCCTGCTCAACGCGTTGCTCGGGGCGGTGGCCGTGCCGGGCGGCACCTACCCGAACGCCTGGAACAAGTTCGTCGCGGAGCCGATCCACCTCCCGCCCCATCCGGCCGCGTGGAACGAGCTGACCTACCCGCTCGAGTATCCGCTGGGTCAGAACGAGCTGAGCTTCCTTCTGCCCCACTTCCTCGCCGAGGGGCGCGGGCGCATCGACACCTACATCACCCGTGTCTACAACCCCGTCTGGACCAACCCGGACGGCTTCTCCTGGATCGAGATGCTCCGTGACGAGGAGCAGGTCGGTCTCCACGCCGCGCTGACGCCGACCTGGAACGAGACGGCGTACTTCGCGGACCTGGTGCTGCCGATGGGGATGTCCTCGGAGCGGCACGACATCACCAGCTACGAGCAGTACGACGGGCAGTGGATCTCGTTCCGCCAGCCCGTCCTGCGGGCTGCCCGCGAGCGGATGGGCGAGACGATCACCGACACCCGCCAGGTGAACCCGGGCGAGGTCTGGGAGGAGAACGAGTTCTGGATCGAGCTCTCCTGGCGCATCGACCCCGACGGCTCGCTCGGCATCCGCCGGTACTTCGAGTCGCGCGCCCGTCCCGGCGAGAAGCTGACGGTCGACGAGTACTACGGCTGGATGTTCGACAACTCGGTCCCGGGCCTCGCGCAGACCGCCGCCGCGGAGGGGCTCAGCTCGCTCGAGTACATGCGCAGGTACGGCAGCTTCGAGGTGGCGAAGGGGATCGGTCCGCTGCACGAGCAGCCGGTGGCGGACGAGGAGCTGCGCACCGACGTGCGGACGGACGCGCGCGGCCGCGTCTACTCCCGTGACGCGGCACCGGCCAAGGTGAACTATGCCCCGACCGGCGCCCCGGACCCCGACGACCAGGGCCGACGCGCCGTCGGCGTCGACGTCGACGGGCAGGTCCTTCGCGGGTTCCCGACGCCGTCCGGGCGGCTGGAGTTCTACTCGCGGACGCTCGTCGACTGGGGGTGGAGCGAGCACGCGCTACCCACCTACATCCGCAGTCACGTGCATCCGCAGGCACTCGAGCAGGGTCAGGTCCCGCTCATCTCCACCTTCCGCCTGCCGACGCAGATCCACACGAGGAGCGCGAACTCCAAGTGGCTCGACGAGCTCTCGCACGCCAACCCGCTGTGGATCCACCCGTCGCACGCGTCGGGGCTCGGGATCGGGACGGGGGACCTGGTACGCGTCGAGACGGACCTCGGCCACTTCGTCGTCAAGGCGTGGGTGACCGAGGGCATCCGCCCCGGGGTCGTCGCGTGCAGCCACCACATGGGACGCTGGCGGCTGCAGGGCCACGAGCACGGGCATCGCCTCAACACCACCACGGTGGCCCTCGAACAGGAGGGCAGTCGCTGGTCGATGCGGCCGACGCGCTCGCACGGTGCGTTCGCGTCCGACGACCCCGACACCTCCAGGATCTGGTGGACCGACGTCGGCGTGCACCAGAACATGACCTTCGGCGTCCATCCCGATCCCGTGTCCGGCATGCACTGCTGGCACCAGGCGGTCCGCGTGCGCCCTGCGGAGGCCGGTGACAGCGCGGGTGACATCGTGGTGGACACGCAACGATCCCGCGAGGTCTACCGTGCGTGGCTCGCCAAGACCCGCGACGCACGCCTGACCTCCCCGAACGGCGACCGCCGGCCGAAGTGGCTGATCCGGCCTCTGAAGCCAACGTCGGACGCCTACCGGATCGACGGCCCGGTCGCACGACGGACGTGACGGCGATGGTCGAGCTCGGCCCGGAGGCCAGGCGCGCCGATCTGGCACGTGCCCTGGCGGCCGTGCTCGACGGCGCGGCCGAGGGCCTCGCGACGATCGCCGAGCTCCTGGAGCTGCCGGAGGTGCCCTCGGCAGCCACGCATGCCGACCTGTTCTCCTTCCAGGTGTACCCCTACGCGTCGGTCTTCCTCGGCGCGGAAGGGCAGCTCGGGGGAGAGGCCCGTGACCGCATCGCCGGCTTCCTCCGTGCGCTCCAGGTGACGCCACCGCCGGAGCCCGACCACCTCGTCGTCCTGCTCCACGTGCTCGCCGACCTCGCCGAGCTCGACGACGGCCACGAGTCCTCGCGCGCGAGGCACGCGCTCCGCGTGCTCCTGCACGAGCACCTGTTGACCTGGGCGCCACGGTTCCTCGCGCGGGTCGCCGAGCTCGGCGGCCCGGCCCACGAGCGCTGGGCTGGCCTGGTGCACGCCCTGCTGGACGCCGAGGTGGAGCGGCTCGGGGCTCCCACGGAGCTGCCCGCCCCGCTCGCGACCGCGCCGGCGATGTCCGATCCGGCCGAGGTCCCGCTCGACGCCTTCCTCTCGGAGCTGCTCGCACCGGCGCGCTCGGGGATCGTGCTCGCCCGCGCCGACGTCGCGGCGGCAGCGCGCTCGCTCGGGCTGGGGCTCCGGATGGGGGAGCGGAGCTACATGCTGCGGTCGCTGCTCCAACAGGACGCCGCGGCGACGTTCGCCTGGTTGGCGGGTGAGGCGCGACGCCAGCAGGAGCAGGTCGGCGGCGGCGGGGTCATCGACCGCTTCTGGACACAGCGTCTCGTCGCGAGCGCAGCGGTGCTGGACCGTCTCGCAGGCGAGGCGCGCGCGGCGTCCGACACATGAGCGTGCGGACGTCCGGCCTCGGGCTCCAGCGCACCGTCCCCGGGTGGGTGCGCGGCTACGAGCGCGGCTACCTGCGCGACGACCTCGTGGCGGGCCTGACGCTCGCGGTCATGCTGATCCCCCAGTCGATGGCGTACGCGTCACTCGCCGGCATGCCCCCCATCACCGGCTTGTACGCGGGTGCCGTCTCGCTCCTGGTGTACGCGGCGCTCGGCACCAGCTCGCACCTGTCGTTCGGCCCGTTCGCCCTGGTGTCGCTGCTCACCGCAACGGCGCTCGAGCCGGTCGCCGGCGGCGAGCCGGCGCGGTACGTCGCGTTCGCGGGTGTCCTCGCGATCATGGTCGGGGTTCTCCACCTGCTGCTGTGGCTGGTCCGCGGCAGCCCGATCGTGGACCTGATCTCACACCCCGTGGTGGTCGGGTTCACCGCGGCGGTGGGCATCGTCATCGCACTCAGCCAGGTTCGCGACCTCACCGGCGCGGACATCGGCCGCTCCGAACGGTTCCTCGAGGCGGTCGTCGCCGCGGCCGACGCCGTGTCCGCGGCGAACCTGCCGACGGTGCTCGTCGGGCTCGTCGCGGTCGCGATGCTGGTCCTCGGCAAGCGGGTGGCGCCGCGGGTGCCCGCCGCACTGGTCGTCGTGGTCGTCGGCATCGTGTCGACGCTGTTGCTGCGTCTGGAGGACGGCGGCGTCGCGCTGGTCGGCACGATCCCCTCCGGGCTCCCGCGTCCGGCCGTACCGGTTGCGAGCCTCGACGACGTCCGCCGGATGCTGCCGTCGGCGCTCGTGCTCGCGGTGATCTGCTACGCGGGGAACATGAGCATGGCCAAGTCGATCGCGACGCGCACCAGGGAGCGGCTCGACCCGGATCGGGAGCTCGTGGCGTCAGGCGTCGCGAACGTCGCGTCGGGCCTGGTGTCGGGCTTCCCCGTCGCGGCGAGCTTCACGCGGACCGTGGTCGTCTACAACGCAGGCGCACGGACGCAGCTCGCCGGCGTGGTCGCCGCCGCCATGGTCGTGCTGACCCTCGTGCTGCTGACGCCGGTCCTCCAGCCGCTGCCTCGGGCGGTGCTGGCCGCGATCGTCGTCGCGGCAGTTGGCGGACTCGTCGACGTGCGCAGCGCGCGAGCCATCGTCCGCGTCGATCGAGCCGATGCGGCGATCATGGCGATCACCTTCCTCGCCACGTTGCTCATCGGCGCGGAGCGCGGCCTGCTCGTCGGGGTGGCCAGCAACCTGCTGCTCCACGTCGCCCGGCGCATGCGCCCCGCACTCGTGGTGCTGGGGAGGGTCGAGGGGACCCGCACCTACCGGGGCGTCCACCGGTACCCGACGTTCACCGACCCGGGGGGCATCATCCTCCGGCTCGACGGTGCGCTCGACTTCCTGAGCGTGCAGCGCGTGACCGCGAAGATCCGGGACCGGGTGGCTGCCGAGCACTCGATCCGGTGGGTTGTGCTCGAGGCGAGCGGCATCAACGGCATCGATGCGACCGGTGTCCAGGCGCTGTACGACCTCCAACACCACCTGCGTGCAGCCGGAGTCTCGCTCCACCTCGCGACACTCCGCGGTCGTGAGCGCGATGTCGTCCAGCGCGCGGGGCTGTGGGCGGAGCTCGTGGACGGCACGTGCCACGCCGACATCCCATCGGCGCTGCGGGCGGCGGGCGTCGGCGAGGACGCGCGCGTCCTCCACCCGCACCCGGACGAGGTCCGGCCCAGCGCGGTGCTCTGACCTGCGCAATCGATTGTCCGCACCTAGACCTCGACGTCTAGGGTCCCCCGTCCAGCAGCTCACAGTCTTCGACCATGGGTTCCCGCATGCCCGACACCCCCGCCCGCCGGCGCCTGCCTCGACGGGAGATGCTCGTCGTCGGCGGGGGTGTGCTGTTCATCTCCATCGTCTCGCACTTCCGCTCGCCGTTGCTGCCCGACATCGGTGCAGAGCTCGCGATGTCGACCGGAGCGCTCGGCCTGGTGACCACGATGTTCGCCGTCGGCCGGCTGCTGACGGATGTCCCGGCGGGACGTCTGGTGGATCGCCTGGGTGTGCGGCCGATGTTCGTCGTCGCGGGTGCGACGCTCGCGATCGGCGGCAGCATGTTCGCCGGTGCGCCCGCGTCCTGGTGGATCCTGGCGGGTGCCGCCGTGCTGGGGGTGTCCTCGGCGATCGCCAACACCACGGGCATGACGTACTTCTCGAGCGTCGCGTCGACGGAGACGCGCGGTCGGTCGCTGTCTGCCTTCAACGCGGCGCTGCTCGGTGGGCAGGCGTTGGGTCCGATGGTCGGGGGCCTGATCGCGGGTGCGGCCACCTGGCGCACCGCGATGCTCGTCTCCGGCATCTCCGGTGCCGCACTGGCCGCCCTCGCTGCGGCTGCTGGGATCCTGGGGTTCCGTGTGCTGCAGCGCGCCGGCAGCGGCCGTTCCTCCGAGGGGCCCCCGTCGGGTCCGGGGCAACACCACCGTGCCGCCGAAGGGCGCGAGAGCCTGCTCCCTCCGCTCCAGCGGACCGTGCTCTACGCGGTGCCGTTCTCCACGATGTTCATGAACGGCTCGCTGCCACAGACGCTGGTGCCGATCATCGGCGCCAGCACGCTGGGTCTCACGACCGCATCCATCGGCCTGGCCCTGGGCCTTGCCGGCCTCTGCCGTATCGTGGGCTCGCCGATCGGTGGCTGGTTCTCGGACCGCTTCGCCCGTAAGGTCGTGCTCGTCCCGGCGCTGCTGTTCCAGGCGAGCGGCGTCACCGTCCTGGCCTTCTCGCGCTCCGTGCCGCACTGGTTGCTGGCCATCGTGCTGATGGCGCTGTTCTCCTTCGCGGGAGCGGTCGCCGCCACCATGCTCGCCGATCTCGCAGGCGCCAGGAACATGGGACGGCGCCTCGGGAACTTCCGCTTCGTCGGCGATTCGGGACTGATCATCGGGCCCGCGACGACCGCCTTCGTGTTCGAGCGGGCAGGGCAGACGCCAGCGGTGTTGATCGTGGCGGCGCTGCTCACCACGGTCGCGATCGCGGCAGCCTTCGTGCTGCCGGAGACGCGTTGGCTGACGGCGGAGACGAGCCCTCCGCCCGGAGGTCCGACCGGACGACCGACGTGACGCGCAGGGATCGCCCCCAACCGGCCATCGACGCCGATGGGCGCCGGCGTACCAATCGTTTGCGCCGGGGATCCCGGCCGGGGCCTCTCGCGCTGCGTCCAGCTCGTCTCGCTTCCCGGGGTCCGAGCCCTGGGCCCCGGGTGCCGCGCCGCGAAGGTCGCGCCCGGGCAGGCCCCTGTGAGCGCGCCGCCAGCTTGACGAGCACAGCACAGATGCCTACGCTTGTCGGTTAGCAATCGTTTGTAGACGCGGTGAGGGTTCGGAAGCCGGACCCGGGAGTCGGCGACGGGGGGAGTTCCCTGCCGCTGCGACCGTGCTCGGCAGGCGGTCGTGAACATGAGAGGGTCTGGGAGGATCGTCGGAGGCGCAGTCGCGCCTCGTCTTCGTCACTCCTGGGCCGCAGGTTCCTTGTCAGCAGGTGGACGACGGATCCGCGTCGACGCGGTGAGGGCGGAGCGAGCATGAAGGAAGTAGGTCCAGGCACGGTCGAGGCGCGTGACCTCGTCATCGAGTACCAGCTGGCCCGAGGCCAGGACCCGCTCGTGGCGCTAGAGGGCTTGTCGGTCTCCGTGAGCGACGGCGAGTTCCTCGTCATCGTCGGCCCCAGCGGCTGCGGGAAGAGCACCTTCCTGAACGTCACCGGCGGGCTCTTCCAGCCGAGCGCGGGCGAGCTGCTCGTCGGGGGCAAGCCGGTCAAGGGGCCCGGGCCCGACCGGGCGATGGTCTTCCAGGACTACGCCCTGTTGCCCTGGCGGAGCGTCACGGACAACGTGAAGTTCGGTCTGGAGGTGCAGGGCCGGCTGGAGAAGGGCAGCAAGGAGAAGATCCAGCACTACATCGAGCTGGTCGGGCTCAAGGGCTTCGAGCGGTCCTATCCGAGGGAGCTGTCCGGCGGCATGCGTCAGCGCGTCGGGCTCGCCCGCGCACTGGTCACCGACCCCAAGATCCTGCTCATGGACGAGCCGTTCGCGGCGATCGACGCCATCACCCGCGAGACCATGCAGGACGAGCTGCTGAGCGTCGTGGCACAGACGGGTCAGACCTGCATCTTCATCACGCACAGCGTGGACGAGGCGATCGTGCTGGCCGACCGGATCGTGGTCCTCACGGACCGCCCGGGCAAGGTGCGCGGCATCCTCGAGGTCGACATCCCGCGACCCCGCACCGGCAACACGTTGCGGCACCACCCGCGGTACACCGAGATCAGGGACGAGCTGTGGCGCCTGCTCGGCAAGGCGGACAAGGCGGACGCGGCCGTCGCGGCGGAGGGGAGCTCGCAGTGAGCCAGCCGACCACCACCGAGACGGCCGCGAAGCAGGTACGGCGGCCGGTCGACACCTCGGGTCGCCGCACGCACGCCAAGAAGCAGACCCGATGGAGCGAGTTCCGCTACAAGAACGGCGGCTCGCTCGGGGCGCTCTTCGGCCTGATCGCCGCCTGGCAGCTGTACATCTGGATCGCCCAGCCCAACCCGCGGGTGCTCCCCGGCCCCTTCGCGGTGCTCCGTGAGGTCTACCGCATGTGGGACCTCGGGCTCCTCGGTCCGGCAGCCGCCGCGAGCGCCCGCGGCTACGTCGTGGGTGTCACCCTGGCGATCGCGGTCGGCATCGTGTTGAGCGCTCTCATCGGGCTCTCGAAGCTCGCGCAGGTCGTGACGATGCCCTACCTGTGGGCGATGTTCTCGATGCCGCGCGTCGCCCTGATCCCCTTGCTCATCCTCTGGTTCGGGCTCGGGTTCAACCTGGTCGTCGCCGCGGTCTTCCTCTCGGCGGTCGTGCCCCTGATCATCCAGGTGATCGAGGGCATGCGGACGGTCGACGGATCGATGTTGCGCATGGCGCAGATGTTCACCGCATCGCGAAGGGACACGCTCCGCAAGGTGATCCTCCCGTCCACCGTCCCCTACGTGGCGAACGGCATGCGGCAGTGCCTCTCTCGCGGCTTCATCGGGTTGGTCGTGACCGAGATGCTGGCGGGCGCACCGGGCCTGGGCCGCGAGGCCATGCGCGCCTCGCAGTCGTTCAACACCGCACGGGTGATGGGCATGATCCTGATCCTCGTCGTGGCGTCGGTCATCCTGGTCATGATCTCCCGCGTCATCGAGAATTCGGTGTCCAAGTGGCGCGAAACGGTGGCCGTCTGATGTGGCCATCGACGATGCAGGCGAACAACGACGCGCAGGGAGCGAGCGCCCGTGAGTGACGTGACCAAGGACGTAGCGCAGCCGGAGGCGGAGGCCACGGCGGTGCCCACCGCGGAGACGCCCGAGCCCAAGCGCAAGGCCGTGTACACGGGCCGCAAGGACTACACGGGCAAGCAGCGGGCCGCCATCGCCATCCTGAGCGTGGTCTGCTTCTTCCTGCTCTGGGAGTTCGTCACGCGGACCTTCGACATCCCGACGCTGTTCCTGCCCCGGCTCGGCCTCATCTGGGACGCCCTGACCAGGACCTACGAGCAGGGCTTGCTGATGCCGAACGTGCGCATCTCGGTGAACCTGTTCATCTGGAGCATGCTGCTCTCGCTCGCGATCGCGATCCCGCTCGGGTTGCTCGTGGGTGCCGTGGACTTCCTGAACCGCACCTTCACGACCTGGCTGTGGGCCATCTACACCGCCCCGCGCATCGTCTTCCTGCCGCTGATCCTGCTCTGGGCAGGGATCAACACGACGGCCAAGGTCATCATCATCGTGCTCTCGGCCGTGCCGCCAGCCACCGTGATCATCGTCGAGGGTGTCAAGACGGTGGAGGGCTCGCTCCTTCGCGTGGGTCGCAGCTTCGGCGCGAGCCGGGCGACGACCCTCCGCAAGATCGTCTTCCCGGCGACGCTGCCCTACATCGGCACTGGTGTGCGGATGGGTGTCGCGCGTGGCCTCGTCGGGTTGTTCGGCGCCGAGTTGTTCACGGCACACGAGGGCCTCGGGTTCCTGTTGCTCCACGGCTCGCGTCGCTACGACGTCCCGCTGGTGTTCGGGATCCTGGGCATCTACCTGACCTTCTGCATGCTCGCGGTCTCCGGGAGCAACGCGCTGGAGAAGCGCCTCGGCAGGTGGCGGGACTAGCCAAGCCCACGGGGACGGGGACCTCGGGGGCAGCGCTGGTCTACGACAGCGGTAGTTGACATCGGATCAGCGGCTACTACGATCCGTAGAACCCAATCAGGGAGTGGGAGCGGGAACATGCGAAATCGATTGTTCAGGTACGTCGCGGCCTCGATGGTCGCGGGTCTGGTCCTCACCGCGTGCGGGGGGGACGACGAGCCGGATACTCCGGACCCAGGGACCGAGACCCCGGACGACCCGGCCGAAGAGCCGGAAGAGCCGGACGAGGACCCGGGCGACGACCCGGGCGAGGGTGAGGCCACCGGTGAGGGGCGCCCGTACGACGTGAGCAACGTCCAGTTCGACGAGCTGAGCTTCACCTTCGAGGCGGAGCGCACCACCCAGCTGATCAACCTCATGTCCGCCAAGGAGCGCACGTGGGAGGGCATCTGGGGGGACAACATCTCCTACACGACGACCGAGGAGGCCGTCGGCGCGCTGGTCAGTGGCGCCGCGTGGGTCGTCCAGCAGGAGCCCACGGTCATCTGGCCCGCGCTCGATCAGGGCGTGATCGACGGGGTCATCATCGGTGTCTTCAACGACACCGACAGCTGGAACCTGTTCACCGCCGAGGGCTTCGACACCCCTGAATCGCTGATCGGTTCGCGCTTCAGTGGCGGCACCATCGGTGAGTCGTGGAACACGGTCGCCGAGATCATCATGCGCGACGAGTTCGGGATCGACCCCGCCGAGGTCGAGTTCGTCTCGCTCGGTGGTGGGTCCGACGCCCGTGTCGAGGCCATGCTCGCCGGTCAGATCGACGGCTTCATGGGCCAGCCCCGTCACCGCCCGCTGGTCGAGGAAGGGAACGGCAACGTGCTGTTCTCCGAGACGATCGACATGGCGCAGGGCATGTTCATGACGACGCGTGAGATCTGGGAGAACAACTACGACGACGTCTGCGCGTTCCTCGGTGGCCTCTTCGAGGCGAACCAGTGGATCTCGACGAGCACCGAGCCCGAGTGGCGTGACCGCATCCCGGAGGTCGAGCAGTACCTCCAGGACAACGGCTACGACACCAGCGAGGCCGGCTTGGACGTCGCCCGTACCTGGGACACCTCGCAGGCCGACGAGTTCAACTGGGCGCTCGACCTCGGCGCACCCGCCGAGGCGTGGGACCGGCAGCTCGAGATCCTGTCCCGCGAGGGCGGCGAGGTCTCGCCCGACTTCGACTGGCGTGACCACGTCGACTTCAGCTGCATCTGGCATCTGCAGGAAGAAGCCGGTCTGCCGCTGAACCCCGACCCGAACGAGATGTGATCCCCGCGCGGGTGCGTGGCCATGATGGTCACCGCACCCGCGCCCAGGTACACCGGCCGCGACGGACTCCGTCGCGGCCGGTGTTGTGTCCGATCTACGAGCTCGATAGTTGGTTCGGGCAGCCGACTGGGTAGGCTTGCCGTCCCCTACAGAGAGACACCACGTGCGAAATCGATTGTTCACGTACGCAGCCGCATCGATGGCTGCCGCGCTCGTCCTGGCGGCCTGCGGTGGCGGCGAGGATCCCGAGACACCGGATCCCGGTACCGAGACGCCTGCCGACCCAGGGGACGACCCGGGCGAAGCTGGTGCAGGGCGGGCCTACGACCCGGACAACGTCCAGTTCGACGAGCTGAGCTTCACGATCGAAGCGGAGCGGACGTCGCAGCTGATGAACCGCATGGCCGCGAAGGCGCGGACGTGGGAAGGGATCTGGGGCGACAACATCCGCTTCACGACGACCGACGAGGCCGTGCCCGCGCTGGTGAGCGGTGCCGCGTGGCTCGTCCAGAACGAGCCGACGACGCTGTGGCCCGCGCTCGAGCAGGGCGTGCTCGACGGCGTGATCGTCGCTGTCTTCAACGACCAGGACAGCTGGAACCTGTTCACCGCCGAGGGCTTCGACACGCCGGAGTCACTCGTCGGCGCGCGGTTCAGTGGTGGTGCCATAGGTGACTCGTGGAACACCGTCGCCGAGATCATCATGCGCGACGAGTTCGGCATCGACCCGGCAGACGTCGAGTTCGTGTCCATCGGTGGCGACTCCGATGCACGTTCCGAAGCCATGCTCGCAGGCCAGATCGACGGGTTCATGGGGCAGCCGAGGCACGAGCCGCTCGTCCTCGAAGCGAACGGCAACGTGCTGTTCTCCGAGACGATCGACATGGCGCAGGGCATGTACATGACGACGCGCGAGGTCTGGGAGAACAACTACGACGACGTCTGCGCCTACCTCGGTGGCCTCTTCGAGGCCAACCAGTGGATCTCGTCCAGCGACGACCCGGAATGGCGTGACCGCATCCCGGAGCTCGAGCAGCACCTCCAGGACAACGGCTTCGACACGTCCGAGGCGGGACTCGACATCGAGCGTGTCTGGGAGACCTCCCAGCCCACCCAATTCAACTGGGCGTTGGACCTCGGCGCTCCTGTCGAGGCGTGGGACCGCCAGCTCGAGATCCTGTCGCGCGACGGCGGCGAGGTGTCGGCGGACTTCGACTGGCGTGACCACGTCGACTTCAGCTGCATCTGGTACCTCCAGGAGCAGGCCGGACTGCCACTGAACCCGGATCCGAACGACCTCTGATCCGGACGGGGTGCGGCGGACGACCCAGATCCCGCCGCACCTCCCCACGGCTCACCGGCCGCGACGGCACCGCCGTCGCGGCCGGTGCCATGTCCGACGATCCGCTGGAGGCGAGGACTCAGATCGTGGCGGTGACGGCACGATCGCCGGTGGCGTTGACCCCGGCACCGGGCGGCGCGGTCGACTCCCGGAGCACGAGCGAGGGCCGGAGTCGAAGCGCGACCGGCTCGAGCGCTGGTTCCCTGACCGCCTCGAGCATGAGCTCGGCTGCTCGAACGCCGATCTGGTACTGGGGGATGCGGACGGTGGTGAGCGGTGGGTCGAGGCGCTCCGCGAACGGGATGTCGTTGTAGCCGGTGACCGACAGGTCCTCCGGGATCCGGATCCCGCGCTCCTTGGCGACGTCGTAGACCCCGATCGCAACGACGTCGTTGGCCGCGACCACGGCAGTGAAGTGTGCGCCGGCATCGAGCAGCCGACGGAACGCCGCGACGCCGTCCTTCTGGTGGAACCACGTCGAGATGGCGATCAGGGACGGATCCGTCTGTAGACCCTGCGCCTGCATCCAGTTCAGGAAGCTCTGGTAGCGCACGAGGCCCGTCGTGACCTCCTGGCTGCCGGCGATGTGCGCGATACGGGTGTGCCCGAGATCGCTCAGGTGGCGGACCAGCAGGCCGATGCCCGCGTGGTCGTCACCCGCGACCGAGGGGAGCAGCGGCTCGTCCGCGGTGCGGTTGACGAGCACGACCGGATAGTCGGAGCTGAGCACGTCGGTCAGCAACGGGTACTCACGGCGTGCGGTCGCGATGATCAGGCCGTCGACACGGCGGCGTGCCATCACGCCGAGGATCGACCGCTCCTTGTCGTGATCGTTGTCGGTGTTCGCGATGAGCAGCGTGTAGCCGTGCTCCCCGAGCCGATCCTCGATCCCGCGCACGATCGGGGGGAACAGCGGGTTGGTGAGATCGGGGATCAGCATCCCGATCGTCATGGTGCGGTTGATCTTCAGGCCCTGCGCGAGCGCGTTCGGCTCGTAGCCCAGCTGCTTCGCGACGGCCTTGATGCGCGACACCGTCGAGGCGGAGACGAGGCCCTCGGCATCGGAGTTCAGCGCGCGCGAGACCGTCGAGGGGTGGACGTTCGCCACCTCGGCGACATCGCGGATCGTGACCTGACGCTTCACGGACGAACCTGCCCCGCCCCGACATCGTTCGGAGCGGGGCAGTGTCGTAGCCGAACGGCGCCAGTCTACGCCGCGGAACGCAAACGAGTGGGGAATCAGGCGGTGCGGTGCAACCTGGTGAGCACGAACTCGCGGTGACCGAGCGCTTCGGCGCAGGTCAGCCGTCCGTTCGCGGTCCGAACCACGTGCTCGGTGAGGGCCTCGGCCGCCTGGTCCAACGACTGCTCGAGCGTGATGGTCCCCGACACGTCGAGGTCGATGTGCTCGCTCATCGTCGCCACGGTGTTGGGGTTCGCCGTCAGCTTGAGGACCGGGACGATCGGGTTGCCGATGATGTTGCCCTGCCCCGTCGTGAACAGGTGGAGGACCGCACCGCCGGTCGCGAAGAGCGTGACCGACTCGGCGGCGGCCGACGAGGTGTCCATGAAGTACAGGCCAGGGCCGCGGGTCGGGGCCTCGCCCATCTCCAGCACGCCGTGGATGCGGGCGTCGCCGATCTTCTGGATGTTGCCGAGCGCCTTCTCCTCGATGGTCGACAGTCCACCGGCGATGTTGCCCTCGGTGGGCTGCGATCCGAGCAGGTTGGCTTCCTGGTCGAGGATGATCCGCTCGTGCTCGTCGAACAGACGCTGGAACTTCTCGCGCTCCTTGGGGTCGTCGACGCGATCCGCGACGATGTGCTCGCCGCCGGTCAGCTCGGAGGTCTCGCCGAAGAAGAAGGTGCCGCCGTCCTGCACGACCCACTCGCAGAAGCGGCCGATCGTGGGGTTGGAGCCGAGTCCGGAGGTCGTGTCGGATTCGCCGCACTTGGTGCTGATGACCAGCTCGGAGAGCGACACCTCCTCGCGCGGGTGCTCGGAGGCGTCCTGGAGCAGCTGCTGTGCCGCCCGAGCGGCCGCCTCGATCGTCTTCAGGTCGCCGTTGCCCTCGATGCTGAACGACGCCACCGGCGTGCCGTTGGCAGCGATGCCGTCGGCCACGCGCCTGGTCCAGTTGGGCTCGATCCCGATGACCACGGCGGCGGCGACGTTGGCGTTCGCTCCGGTGCCGATCAGCGTGCGGAAGTGCATCTCGAGGTCGGGGCCGAACTGCAACCGACCGTACGGGTGGGGCAGCGCGAGCGTGCCCGGGATGACCCGCGCGACCGCTTCGGCGGCGGCGTTCGAGATGTCGTCGACCGGCAGGATGATGACGTGGT
Organism: uncultured Nitriliruptoraceae bacterium; assembly: GCA_963695235.1. Classification (GTDB taxonomy): domain Bacteria; phylum Actinomycetota; class Nitriliruptoria; order Nitriliruptorales; family Nitriliruptoraceae; genus PWLR01. The sequence goes on along the minus strand of OY968778.1, from coordinate 3,061,849 downwards.
TGCGGACACCGACGTCGCCGTTGCTGCGGCGGTAGCCCAGGATCTTGGAGTCTGCGATCAAGCCCATCGCTGTCCCTTCAGGTTGTGGACGTGCACGTGGTCCCCGGCGGCGATGTCCGAGGTGGCGACGCCGATCTCCACCCCGTACTCGATGATCGTGCTGCCCTGCGGGACGTCGCTCACGGCGATCTTGTGGCCGAGCGGGATGTCGCTGTTGGCCGTCACGTCGACGGTCTGGTCGGTGTCGCGGTACCGGCCGGTCACCGCGGCGCCCGCGGTGAGGTCCACCGTCGCGACCCCCACCGAATCACCCGGTCGGTGGATGAGGAATATGGCCACGTTCTGCCTCCTGGTGGCGCGACACGACCGTCGCGCGAAGTCGGATTCGGAGACCCTAGTTCTTCCGTACCCCGAACGCAATCGTTTGCTGTGCGCTGGACGCCTGTCAGGGGTCTCACACGGCCCCTGGCGCCGGTGCCGCGGGGCGTCGGACGTGCCATCCTCGGGGGCATCCGTCCGCGTCCTGACGGCCTCGCGCCACGTGCACGTCCGACGGGTTTGTCCCCGTGCTCGCAGCCGCCTAGTCTGCAATCGATTGTTGACCGCTGGGAGGAAGCGCGTTGGATCACCTCACCGAATCGGCCGTCGGCCTGCGGGTCATCGGCCACAACGACCTCGACGGGTACGGCGACGGCATGCAGGTGCTGCGGGAGGGCGACGCGCTCTACGTCGGCCACTTCGGGCCGAGCGGCATGGGCACCACCATCCTCGACGCCAGCGACCCCACGAACCTGCGGGTGGTGGAGCAGTGGTCGACGCCGAGGGTAGCCACACGCACAAGGTGCAGGTCGCCGACGGCTTGCTGCTCGTCAACCAAGAACGGTGGCGCAACACGGGTGAGCAGCCGCACGCGGCCGGCATCATGGTCTACAGCCTCGAGGATCCGTTCGCGCCGCGGCCGATCGGTCGGTTCCGCTCGACCGGCTACGGCGTGCACCGCATGGTCTGGACCGGTGGCGACTACGCCTACGTGTCCGCGATCCCCGAGGGCTTCAACGACCGCATCTTCGTGATCGTCGACATGCGCGACCCCGAGCACCCGGTCGAGGCCGGCCGTTGGTGGTGGCCGGGACAGCACACTGGCGGCGGTGAGGACACCAGACCTGGCAGGACGGGCAGCGGTTCGCCTGCCCACCACGGCCTGATCGACGGAGACCTCGCCTACGTCGGCTACGACGACGCCGGCATGGTCATCCTCGACATCTCCGACGTGTCGGCGCCCAAGCACCTCTCGACGCATCGACTGGGAAGGGGTCGGCCAGCACCCACACGTGCATGCCGCTGCCGGGGCGAGGGATCGTGGTCACCACCGACGAGGAGACCAAGGATCGCCTGCACGAGGGCGAAAACGCATGCACACGCGTCGACGTGAGCGACCCGACCGCCCCCAAGGTCGCTGGCGACCATGCCCGTCACCGGCGGCCGGAGTTCGCACGACAAGGGACTGCGCTTCGGGCCGCACAACCTCCACGAGAACCGTCCGGGTAGCTATCGCAGCGCCGAGCATCGTGTTCGCGACCTACTTCAACGCCGGCGTACGCGTCTACGACGTCTCGCGACGCCTCCGACCCCGCGGAGATCGCGCACTGGGTGCCGGTCACGCCCGGGGGCAGGAGGCGCCGCAGATCAACGACCTGTTCGTCGCGAAGGACGGCCTGATCTACGTGACCGACCGCGTCACCGGGGGCGTGTACGTCCTCGAGCCGGACACGGACCTGCTGGCGCGCATGCGCGAAGAGCAGCTCGACTGACCGGCTCGGCCACCGCGCTCGGTGGTCGGAGACACCCAGCCGGCGTCGGCGGGTGAGCAGATCGGGACGGGCACGCCGTCCCGATCGCGAGCGACGAGGAGGCACGATGCGCATCGTCAGCTTCGAAGGTGGCTGGGGGGTCCTGGTCGACGACGAGACGGTGGCCGTGCTCGAGGGTGATCTCCTGGCTCGATTGGGGGACCGGATCGAGGTTCCCGATGCGGCGCCGCGGCGGCCCCTTGCGGACCTGCGGCTGACCGCGCCGATCCCCCGGCCGGGGAAGATCATCTGCATCGGGCTCAACTACCGCGACCACGCGGCCGAGACCGGCAAGCCGGTCCCGACCGAGCCGATCATGTTCGCGAAGTTCGCCAACTCGCTCGTGGGTGACGGTGCCGTCGTCGCGGTCCCACGCATCGTCGACGACCTGGACTGGGAAGCTGAGCTCGCCGTCGTGATCGGTCGGCGGGCCCGCGGCGTCCCGCGGGAGCAGGCGCTCGCACACGTGGCGGGCTACGCCTGCTCCAACGACCTGTCGGCCCGGGTGCTCCAGCGCCGCGGAGGGCAGTGGACCCGGGGCAAGGCGATCGACGGGTTCCTGCCGATGGGGCCGTGGCTCGTGACCGCCGACGAGGTCCCCGACCCGCAGGACCTGGCCATCTCGCTCACGGTCAACGCCGAGACGATGCAGGACTCCTCGACGTCGCAGATGGTCTTCGGTGTCGCGGAGTTGATCGCCGAGATCACCGAGACCATGACCCTCGAGCCGGGAGACGTCATCTGCACGGGGACGCCGCCGGGTGTCGGACTCGCGATGGACCCGCCGCGCTACCTCACCGAGGGTGACGTCGTCGCCGTGACGATCGAGAAGCTCGGGACGCTCACGACGACCATCGGTGCGCGCGGCTGAACGTGCGGGGCCGATCGGTGCACGTGCGGCCGCGTCAGCGACCGAGCCGCTCGTCCAGGAACGCGAGGATCTCCGCCACCGCGCTGCGCTGGACGTCGTCCACCTCGTCGTCGCCGTCCTCGCCGCGCACCGGTGCCACGTAGCCGTGGAGCGGATGGTCGTGGGTGGTCCACCGGACGTCCTTGCCCGCGGCCAGCAGCAGGTCGTAGGTCGCGCGGAAGACGCCCTGGAGCGGATCGGTGTCCCGGCCCATCACCAGCATCGGCAGGTCGATCGCTGCGATCCGTCGGTCGGCCACCTCGGTGTCGATGTGGGCACGGACGCTGGCGGGGTCGTGGGTCTCGAGCTCTTCCATCGAGGTACCGGCGTCACGACGGAGCGCGAGGAACTCGTGCGCGGCCGGTTCCACGACGATGCCCGCGGCGATGCCGTGGTACTCCGAGGCGATCTTGAGGATCATCTCGCCGCCATGGCTGATGCCGAGCAGCACGATCCGATCCGCGTCGACCTCGGACCAGCCGGCCACGTGCTCCACGATCGCGATCTCGTCCTCGTGGTCCAGCGGGCTGCGGTTGAGCAGCTCCCCGCCGGAACGGTGGGCGCGCTCGAGGGCGCCCCCGCGGTGGTAGCCGAGGTCGACCTCGGTCCGGTAGTCGACCCAGGCGCAGCCGTAACCGGCCTCCAGGAGCCGCTCCATGAGCCAGCCTCTGTTGCGCACCACGTCCTCGACCCACGGGAAGCCGCCACCTCCGTTGCCGTAGGCCAGCAACACGAACGGCACCGGACCGTCGGCGTCCGGGAACCGCACGCCCATCGGGGCGTAGAGACCGTCGGAGGTGGGAGCCAGCCGGTAGTGCACCGGGACGTCGGAGCCTGGAACCGGCTCGGACACGGAGAGCTCTTCGAAGCGCATGGGTCCCTCGCAGGGTCGGACGACGGCCGTCGCGCGGCCAGCTCGCGCGCGGGCGGAGCCACCCTAGGGCAACGAGCAACGGGGACGACGAGCGGCGGGGGCCGGAGGTGCGACGTCCTGTCGCGTCGCTCTCCCGCCCCCGCCGTTCAGACGTGCGCGTCGCTCAGGTCAACAGGTGGCCGGCTCCCGCCTCCTCGATCACCTCGGCGACCTCCACCGCGACGCCGTTGCGCTCGGCCGAGCGGATCCCGGCGTGGACGGCCGCCAGAGCCGACACGGCTTCCTTGACGCCGACCTCGACCTCGGCCTCGCCGCGGATCGCCTTGCCGAACTCCTCGAGCTGCTCGCGGAACATGTCGGTCCGGGGCAGCTCGACGGGGGAGCGACTCACCTGGCCCATGGTCTGGGACACGAGGGTGCTGTAGTCGTCGGCCTCGTGCGACTCGTCCCAGTGCGTGAAGTCGAGGTCGTAGCGGAGATTCGCCTTGGTGCCCTGCAGGTTGATCGTGTAGATGCCCGGCGAGGCCCAGCCTGTGCCGAGGTATCCGAGCGCACCCGAAGCGAACTCCATGATCGCCATGACCGTGTCGGGCACCTCCGCCTTGGTGAACACCTTGCGTGTGTGCGCGGTGATCGAGACGATCGGGCCGAGCAGGTACTGGAGGTTGTCGGTGTGGTGGACGCCGAGCTGGGTGAACGGACCGCCCGGGGCCTTGTCGTTGTACCAACGCCAGGTGTCAGGGGTCAGCTCGAGGCCACGCTCGTTGGAGAAGTTGGCCTCGGCCATCGACACGCCGCCGATCTCGCCCGACTCGATCCATGAGCGCATCACACGGCTGCCGGACAGCCGGCGAGCGCTGTGGCCGACGGCGAAGGTCAGTCCGGTCTCCTTCACCACCGCAGCGATCGCCGAGGCATCCGCGAGGGTCGTCGCGATCGGCTTGTCGGTGTAGACCGGCATGCCGGCTTCCAGGCACTGGGTGATCACGGGCCGGTGGGTGTCGTTGGGGGTCGTGACGATCACCCCTTCGACCTCGTCGTCGGCCAGCAGCTCCTCGAGCGTGGCCGCGGAGCGAGGGACGTCGTACTCGTCCTGGAAGGCCTGCCGCTTGTCCTCGCTGCGCGAGAAGCAGCTCACGAGTTCGACCGTGTCGCTGCGCTGCACGCCGCGCGCGAGGACCCGGGCCCAGCGTCCGAGTCCGACGGAGGCCAGCTTGATGGTGTCAGCCATGTCCTTCGATTCCTTGTGTCGTGGGTCGCTCGCCGGGGAAGCCCGACGGCGCCGTCCCGTGGATGGCGGAGCTAGACGCGGGTCGCCGACCGGCGACGCGACTGCACCTCCAGGATCATTCGGATGCGCTCGAGCGCCGCCTCGGCGACGTCGGCCGCGAAGGTCTCGGCCCGTTCCTGGGTGGCCCAGGTCGGGTTGCCGAACCAGCCGTCGTCGGCGAGCGCCGTGACGTCGGTGATGAAGCCATAGGTCTCGTGCGAGCGGCGCATCTCGTCCATGGCGTACGCGTCGTCGGGCCTGCTGGGCTCGCCGACCCGGTCGCGGAGCACGAGCGCCGGGTCGTGCGCCAGCATGGCGAGCGTCTCGATGCCCCCGCCGTGGGTGAGCTCCCCGCCCGACTCGGCGTAGATGCGCTGGGCCGTGTAGCAGGTCTGTGCGGCGACGAAGGTCACGTCGGGGTGACCGTCCTGCATCTCCGTGGCCACGGAGTTCATGGAGGCGTTGTTGCCCTCGTGCCAGTTGACGAGGATGAAGGTGCGCACCCCCATCTCGATGAGCTCCGTGCAGATGTCGGTCAGCAGCGCCTCGAAGGTGCTGCGCCGGAGATTGATCGTTCCGGGGTGCCCGGCGTGGATCGGGGTCACCCCGTACGGACCGAAGGGCACGAACAGCGCGTCCAGCCGGTCCGCGATCTCCTCGGCGATCAGCTCGGCCGCGAAGGTGTCGGTGCCGCAGGGCAGGTGCGGCCCGTGCTGCTCGATGCTGCCGATGGGGAGGACGGCGATCGGCGTGGCGTCGATGACGTCCCGGACGTCAGGGCTGGGCAGGTCGTCGATGCGGTAGCGGGTCACCGGTCACTCCTCGGTCGGGTCGACAACGACGTCGTGCGGCCGTTCACCGCGGAGCAGGCGGGCGGCTTCGTGGGAGGCCTTGACGCGCAGATCGTGCTCGGACTCCTCCGAGTACCACGCCATGTGCGGCGTCAGGATCACCCGGTCCGCGACCTCGGTGAACACCGAGGCGTCGATCGGCTCGCGTTCGAAGACGTCGAGTGCCGCGACGGCGGGCCGGCCGCGCTTCAGTGCCTGCACGAGCGCCACGCGGTCGACGAGGCTCCCGCGAGCGGTGTTGACGAGCACGCTGCCCTCGCGGCACCGGTCGAGCTCCGCGGCGCCGATGACGGGCGTGCCGTCCGGGTTGCCGGGCACGTGCAGCGTCACGAGATCGCTGCTCGAGAGCAGCTCGCCGAGGTCGTCGAGCATGGGCACGTCACCGCCGTCGGCCACGAAGGGGTCGAAGGCGAGCACCCGGTAGCCGAGTCCTCGGAGCAGCTGCGCCGCGTACCGCCCGATGCGGCCGAACCCGACCACGCCGGCAGTGCTCGCCGAGGGGAGGTGCAACGGGCGCAGGTGCGCGAATCCCCAGCCGCCTCCCTGGACGTGGGTGTGGGCCGCCATGAGGCGGCGCGCGCCAGCGACGGCCAGCGCGACGGCGTGGAAGGCGACCGCCTCCGTGCCGTAGTCGCTGACGCGCGCGACCCAGAGGCCGTGCTCGCGTGCGGCGTCGAGGTCGACCGCGTCGGTCCCGATGCCGTAGCGCACGATCCCGGTGCCCGACAGCTGCGAGATCACCTCACGATCGAAGCGAGGTGCCGAGCCGGCGAGGATGACGTCGGCGTCCCGCGCGGCCTCGAGGATCTCGGCCGCGTCGACGCCGTCCGCGCGACGCAACTCGACGTCGAGTGGGCCGAGGACGGCCTCCTCGACACGCAGATCGGGGTACCTGGTACCGAGGACTGCGACGACGGGTCGGGTCACGCGCGGCACTCCATCGGACGGGGATCGCGGGGGGTAGCACGCCGCCGGCTCGGCGGCGGCCCGAAGCGCTCGGGAGCGAGGCCACCGGGCGGACTCCCCACCGGCCGCTCGCCACGATAGACACCAAACGTTTGCGGTGCAAGGCGAGGGCGCGAACGGGTTCCGTGCCTGCCTCTGCAAACGTTCTCATGGCCGCCGCTGGGGTTCTAGAGCGATTGCAGCCGACCCGTTGACGCTTTCGTGCCTCGCGCACTACAGTCGTTTGCACCGTCGGAGGGAAGACCCATGCCCGAAGCTGCCGCGCCGCTCAAGCAGTTGGACACGGACGTGCTGATCGTCGGTGGGGGTGTCGCCGGATGCCTCGCGGCCGTCGAGGCGCAGGAGGCGGGCGCCGAGGTGCTCATCACCGACAAGGCGAAGCTGCTGGAACGCGCGGGCAGCGTCGGTGGTGGCGTCGACCAGTACCTCACCGCCATGAACTCCGGCCCGGAGTGGGACACGCCCGAGTACCTGCTCATGCACATCCCGACCCTCACCGACGGTCTGGTGGACATGGAGGTGGCGGAGCGGGTGATCCACGAGATGCCGGTCGTGCTGCGCAAGCTCGAGGGCATGGGCATCGACTTCACGGATCCGGGCTCCGGGGACTACCTACGGACGCGCGCCTTCGGTCTGCCCGGTGAGTACCACCTCAACTTCGACGGCAAACGCTTCAAGTACCGGATCGCGAAGGCGGTGAAGCGCGCAGGGGCGAAGCTGATCGGGCGCACGATGGTCACCGACGTGCTCTTCGACGAGCACACCGGCGAGGCGTACGGGGCGCTCGGCTTCAACGTCCGTTCCGGCGAGTGGTACGTGATCCGCGCCAAGGCCACCATCGTCGCGACCGGGGACGTCAACAGGATCTCGCGCAACGCCTCCGGGGTTCCGTTCGACAGCTGGCACTACCCCTACAACACCGGTGACGGCCATGCGATGGCGTTCCGGATCGGGGCGGAACTCGTCAACATGGAGTTCATCGAGGCGACGCTGACGCCGCGCGGCTTCTCGGTGCAGGGCACCAACTCCTACGCGGGGCTCGGAGCGCACTTCATCAACCGCCATGGCGAGCGGTTCATGTTCAAGTACGACCCTCGGGGCGAGAAGGCGCGGCGCACGATGCTCGTCGAGGGGGTGATCTCCGAGGTGCTCGCGGGCAACGACCCGCTGTACATCGACCTGCGGCACCTGCCGGAGGAGACCCTCGACCACTTCGTTCGGACGCTCGGGGTCGATCGTCACACGCTGCCGGGCTACTTCGCGCAGCGGGGGATCGATATCCGCAAGGACCCCATCGAACTGTCCGTCTCGGAGCTGTCGATCCGACGCGGCGGGGTGTACTTCCGTGGCAGCGGGTTGATGATCGACGCCGAGGGCGAGACCTCCGTCCGCGGGCTGTTCGCCGCGGGCGACTGCTCGATCGTGAGTGGAGGCATCGCAGGGGCCGCGGCGCTCGGCGCGATCACCGGCCGGTCGTCGGCGCGACGGGCCCATGAGCGCGGTGCCCTCCCCGACATCGACGACGCGACGATCGAGATGGCGCGCGAGCGCGTCACGGCGCCGCTGACACGCGACGCGGGCCTCGACTGGCGAGCGTTCGAGGACGAGATCCGCTCGCTGATCACCGACTACGTCGGTTTCACGCGCGAGGAGGCGGGTATGCGCAAGGCGCTCGACGGTCTGCTCGCGCTCGGCCGACGGGAACCCGAGCTCGCCGCCGGGAACTGGCACGCGTTGATGCGGACCCACGAATCGGTGAACGTCCGCTTGTGCGCGGAGCTGCTCACCCGCGCCGCGCTCGACCGGCAGGAATCCCGTTCCGGCGCCGCGCACCGGCGGGTGGACTTCCCGGAGACCGACGAGGCCTGGCGCAAGCTGATCGTCCTCCAGCAGGACGGCCAGGGCCAGCCCACGATCCGCCATCGGGGGCCCGACGACCGACAGACCGTCACGCGTTAGCCAGGTCCCCACCGAACAGCCCCTCGACGAGGAACGGACGCACGATGAGCGTGATCGAACGCCACGAGCAGCATCCGCTGACGCCGACCGATCGGCACAACCCGATCGATATCAACCCGGAGACCTGCATCCGCTGCGTCATCTGCGACTACGTGTGCCCGGGCGACATCATCTACACGCCCGACGCCACGTCACGTGACCTGCCGATCATCGCCTACCCCGACGAGTGCTGGTACTGCGGGCTGTGCGAGCAGGCCTGTCCGACGAACGCGATCACGGTCGTCTTCCCGGAGCACATGCTGCACAACGACACCCCGGTGCGTTCCCTGCTCGGCAAGCGGGTGGAGGAGGACGGGACGGCGGGCTGACCGGGATCGGACCGGAGGTCGCCGGCGCATCCTCGATGAGCACAAACGTTCGCGCACCGTCTAGCCTCTGATCGCGGTCGACCCGGAGGTGCTGCCGGCTCGATCGGTTGGTCGACCTGGGAGGGCGGACACGTGGGAGACGGTGCGGACGAGCTCTACCCCCGCTTCTCACCGGAGGAGCACGACCGTCGCCTGGGGTTGATCGCCGAGCTGCTCGAGCGTGAAGGGCTCGATGCGCTGGTGCTCTTCGGATGGTCGGCGACCTCCCGTGCGGCGCAGGCGGACGTCCACTACGTCAGCCACTACCTCGGCATGCGTGACAACTACGTCGTGGTGTCAGCCGACGCGCCACCCGTGCTCTTCGCGCAGAGCTACAACCACGTCCCGAACGCCAGCCGCGTCTCGGTGCTCGACGACGTGCGATGGGGCGGCCCGAACGGCGGCACCACGGTCGGCGAGGAGCTCGTGGTCCGGGGTGCGCGGCGGGTCGGCGTGGTCGGTTGGATGCCCTACCAGCACCACGCCGCGATGCTCGAGGCTGCCGCGGGAGCGAGCTTCCGCGACGTCACAGCCGCCTTCCGGCGTCTCCGGGTGCTCAAGAGCCGCGAGGAGATCGGATGGCTCGAGCGCGGCGCTGCCGTGACCGACGCCGCGCTGGTCGCGCTCCGCGACACCCTCCGCCCCGGCCTGCGCGAGCGCGAGATCGGCGAGATCGCGGCGAGTGCCTCGCGCGCGGCCGGCGCCGTCACGGGCTTCGAGTACGTCACGACGACCTCGATGCACGACCCGAGCAGCAGCGTCCCGGCGCAGGTGCTGTCGAACCGTGTGCTGCGCCCGGGCGACGTCGTCACCGTCGAGCTCAGCGCCTCCTACGAGGGGTACGCGGGCCAGGCGTTGCGGTCCTTCGCGGTCGGGGAGGACCCCCCGGCGCTGTTCCGGTCGCTGCACGACACGGCGGTGGCGGTCTTCGAGCGCCTGCGCCAGGACATCCGTGCCGGCGCGACGACCGACGACGTGTTCCGCGCGACGGACCTGATCGACGAGGCCGGCTTCACGGTCCGCGACGCGGTGCTGCACGGGTTCGGCATCGGCCTGTTGCCTCCGTCCTGCGGCACCCGACACACACCGCACGCGAACGACCCGTGGACCTTCAGCGCGGGCGAGACGATCGTCGTGCAACCCAACGTCGTCACCCCCGACGAGCGGGCGGGGGTACAGACCGGCGAGCTGTGCGAGGTCACCGAGGACGGCCTGCGCAGCCTGCACAGCTTCCCCTTGGAGTTCGTCCGGGTCTGAGCCGGTGCGCCGGTACCAGGGAGGCCGCCTTCGAGCGGCGTGAGGGAGGGAGAACGCATGGCTGACGATCAGACGATGGCGGCGGTCGGACACTGGGCGCCACGCTTCGTGTCCAACGGAGTGCCGCTGCACGACTTCGAGGTGACCACCGCGGCGGTCGACGACTGGAGCGGCTGGTGCGCGGCCTGGGTGGAACGGGGCAGGCTGCACGAGGAGCTCGCCGAGCAGGCGTTCGCCACCGGTCACGAGCTCACGGCGGGTGAGCACCTCGTCACGGCGGCGCGCTGCTACCACTTCGGCAAGTTCGTGTTCGTCGAGCACTTCGACGAGATGCGCGCGGCCCACGAGCTCGCGGTCGCGGCGTACGACCGGGCCCTGCCGTACCTGCGACCCGCTGGCCGGCGCGTCAGCATCCCCTTCGGCGACCAGGAGCTGGTCGGTGTCCTGCGCGTGCCCGCGGGGGACACCCCACCACCCGTGGTGCTGATGGTCTCCGGGCTCGACTCCACCAAGGAGGAGATGGGCGCCTACGAGTCGCACCTGCACGACCGTGGGCTGGCCACGCTGGCCTTCGACGGGCCGGGCCAGGGCGAGGCGGAGTACACCATCCCGATGCGGCACGACTTCGAGGTGGCGGCAGGTGCCGCGATCGACCTGCTCGAGACGGAGCCCTCCGTCGACGCCGACCGGGTCGGGATCTACGGGGTGAGCCTGGGCGGTCACTACGTCGTCCGTGCGGCGGCGTTCGAGGACCGCATCAAGGCATGCGCGTCGATCTCGGGCTCCTACCGGGTCGCCGACAGCTGGGCGGACCGGCCGAGGATGAACCGCCAGTCGTACCGGGTGCGGGCACACCTCGAGACCGACGAGCAGGCCGACGCGTTCGTCCAGACCTACGACCTGAGCGGCGTCGCGGAGAAGGTGACGTGCCCGCTCTACGTGGTCGCCGGCACGAAGGACCGCCTCACGCCCCACACGGCGGGTGAGCGCATCGCCGCCGAGGCGCAGGGCCCGGTCGTGCTCGACGTCGTCGAAGGCGGCAACCACGTGGTCAACAACATGCCCTACCGCTACCGCTCCCAGGTCGCGGACTGGCTCGTGGACACCCTGCAGTGACGCACGAGCCGGATCCGGCCGCCGTCTTCCTCGGCCCCCAGGCCGATCCGATCGTCGCCGCCCAGGTGGTGGCGGCCGGCGGCCGCCTGGTGGAGCGACCCGAGGACGCCGCGGTCCTGGTCTGGCTGTCCACCGACCCCGCGACGATCGACGGGTACGTCAGGGACGGGATGCGGTGGGTCCAGTTGCCGCAGGCCGGCATCAACCGCTGGCTGTCCTCGGGGATCGTGGACGACCGGCGTGTCTGGACCTCGGCCGCCGGAGCGTTCGGGCCGGTGGTCGCCGAACGCGCCCTGGGACTGCTGCTGGCGGGCACGGCCGCGCTGCAGGAGCACGCCCGGATGACGTCGTGGACCCGCCGGCGCGGGACGACGCTGCGGGGGAGCACCGTCCTGGTGGTCGGTACCGGCGCGATCGGCCGGCACGTCGCTCCGCTGCTCCAGGCATTCGGCGCCGACCCCGTCGGCATGAACCGCACGGGCGCCGCCGTCGAGGGCTTCGTCGAGGTCGAGCCGTTCAGCGCCTGGCCGGGTGCGTGCGCGGACGTCGACCACGTGGTGCTCGCGGCCCCGGCCACACCGGCCACCTTCGGCATGGTCGACGCGGCGGCGCTCCGGGCCATGCGGCCGAGCGGCGTGCTCGTCAACGTCGCACGTGGCGAGCTCGTCGACACCGACGCCCTCGTGGCGGCGCTCGCCGGCGGCGAGATCGCGGCCGCATGCCTGGACGTCACCTCGCCCGAGCCCCTACCCGACGGACATCCTCTCTGGCGGGAGCCGCGGGCGCTGATCACCTCGCACACGGCGAACCCACCACGGCTACGCGTCGAAGCGCTGGCGGCCCACATCGGCGCCAACGTCCGGCGCTGGTTGGCCGGCGAGGCGCTCGCGAGCGTGATCGACGTGGACGCTGGCTATTGACCGACCTCGTCGTCGGCGCCCAGGTCGGCGACGACCACGACAGGAGCACGGATGGACGGCAACGACGAGCGCGACCCCAGGATCGTCTCGGCGATCTCCCACTGGTCGCCGCGGTTCATCGCACACGGCGTCGCGATGGGCGACTTCCAGGAGGTGACCGCGGACCTCACCTCGTGGGACGACTGGTGCGCGGCGTGGAGCGACCGTGGGGCGATGCATGCCGAGCTCGCGCGTACGGCCGAGCAGGAGGGGCGCACGGTCTCGGCCGGCGAGCACTACCGCACGGCGGCGCTGTGCTACCACTACGGCAAGTTCCTGTTCGTGCAGGACATGCCGCAACTGCGCGCCGCGCACGAGCAGGTGGTCGAGCTCTACTCCCGCGCGCTGCCCTACCTCTCGCCCCCCGGTGAACGGTGTGCGGTCCCCTACGGCGACAGCACGCTCTACGGCATCCTGCGCAAGCCCGCCGGTGTCGAACGTCCACCGGTGGTGCTGCTCGTCTCCGGGCTGGACTCCACCAAGGAGGAGGCGGGCCCACACGAGGACGCGCTGCTCTCACGCGGCCTGGCCACCTTCGCCTTCGACGGCCCCGGCCAAGGCGAGGCCGAGTACGAGCACCCGATGCGGCACGACTTCGAGGTCCCCACGGCGGCCGTGATCGACCATCTCGAGACACGCGACGACATCGCTGCGGACCGCGTCGCCATCTGGGGTCGCAGCCTCGGCGGCCACTACGTGATCCGGGCCGCGGCCTTCGAGCCCCGCCTGCGGGCGTGTGCCTCGCTGTCCGGCTCCTACGCGGTCACCGGTGTGTGGGAGGGCCGGCCGCCGCTGAACCGACAGGCCTACGTGGTGCGGTCGCACTCGTCGAGCCCCGAGGAGGCACTCGAGTACCTCCGCGACTTCACCCTGGAGGGCGTCGCCGAGCGGGTCACCTGCCCCACGTACGTGGTGGGAGGCGAGCTCGACCGGCTGACCTCCTACACCAACGCGGAACGCATCGCCGCGGAGGTCTCCGGACCGGTCGTGCTGAACGTGGTCGCCGGCGGCACCCACACCGCGAGCAACAAGCCCTACGCGTACCGCCCGGCAGCGGCCGACTGGCTCGCGGGCGTGCTCACGACCTGACCCGCGGGCGGCGGACGGCCCACCCCGTCCGCCACCACCTCGCCGTCCCGATCATCCCCGTCCTCTTCACCTCGCCGGAGGCAGCATGTCCACCGACTGGAACGACGTCCGTCACGAACTCGACGTGGCCGGCAACATCCGCGACATCAGCAACTCGCCGTGGTACTCGGACGCGACCTACGACCGGTTCTCCGACGAGGAGTACGCGCGGCGACACGCGCACGCGCGCGAGATCATGGCGCGCGAGGGGCTGGACGGGATGCTGCTCACGGGCAGCCCGAACAACTACAGCAACGGTGGGCTCGTGACGTGGGCGAGCGGGATGCTGGACAACCGCGCGATGTGCCAGTACATGGTGCTGCCCCGGGACGGCGAACCGACGCTGATGTACCCGCACTCCGGGACCCACCTCGAGGCGACCCGCCGCATGGTGTCGGTTGCGGACGTGCGCGGATCCGGTGAGGCGAACTACGGCCAGGCCCTGGTGGCCATCCTGCGCGAGAAGGGGCTCGATCGGGGCAGGCTCGGCGTGGGTGCCGCCGACCGCAACGGCCCGGAATACATGGGGATGCAGGTCTACCGCAGCCTCGTCGAGGAGCTGCCCGGCCTCGAGCTCGTGTGGCTGCCCGATCTCCTCCACGAGCTGACCTATCTGCACAGCGACGAGGAGCTCGCGGCGATGACCCGGGCCGGCGAGCTCGCGGTTGCCGCGCTCGACGCGGTGGTCGCGGCGACGAAGCCGGGCGCGCGCGAGTACGAGCTCTCCGCGGCGGCCACCGCCGCGATGCTGCACGGTGGCGGTGACGTCCACCTGCCGATGGTGACCTCCACCTCGATGAGCGACCCGCGGGCGGTCTACCCGAGCCCCCGCGCGTCGGGTCGGGTGCTGCAACACGGCGACGTCGTCATCAACGAGCTGTCCGCACGCTTCATGGGCTGGAGCGCCAAGCTCGGCCAGCCGATCACGATCGGCGAGCCGACCGCGGAGCTCGCGGACTTCCACCGCCGCTCCGTCGAGGTGTTCCGCGAGTTCGAGGACGTCATCGGGCCGGGGGTGGATCTCGAGGACGTCCGGGAGGCTGCGGGCGCGTTCCGACGTCACGGGATGCAGTGCCGCGCGATGGCGTTCCACGGGATCGACATGGTGACGGCCGGTCCGAAGGTGTTCGTCGAGCGGGTCGCGTCCAAGAGCTACGACCGCGTCCTGATGCCGCGGATGGTGGTGAACATCGAACTGACCCCGATCAACCTCGAGGGGACGCTCGGCACCTTCCTGTCGCGAACGCACGCGATCGAGACCGACGGCACCCGAGACCTGACCCCGTACCCGGTCGACGACATCATCGTCGTCTGACCGCACGGCCCGCCCCACCGACGGGCGGCCGGACCCAACGTGCAACGAACACGAGAACCGAGGTTGGCATGGATTGGATGACGGAGCAGGCGCGGGAGTGGAAGGCACGCGCGAGGGAGTTCGCTCGCGAGGTGATCGCTCCCGCATCGGAACGGGAATGGATCCAGGACGACGTCGAGCGGATGCCCTGGGACGTGATCGAAGCCGGCTCGAGGGCCGGCTTCCGCACGCTCGCGGTGCCCGCCGAGTACGGCGGTCCCGATCCGGCGGTGGACCCGCTCACGTGGGCGATGATCGTCGAGGAGTTCGCGACGGCCGACCCGGGCATCACCCACTACTTCACGCACTGCATCAAGGACGTCCGACAGGTGGTGCGTCGGGGCAACGAGGAGCAGAAGACGCGCTTCTTCGAGCGCTTCCTCGCCGACGACCGCTTCGTGACGGCACACGCGTCGACCGAGCCGGGGCACGGCGGTGACCGCTACCTCGCGCCGAAGGGCTTCCGCTTCGACACGACGGCCGTCAGGGACGGCGACGAGTGGGTGATCAACGGCCGCAAGCACTGCATCGCCGGCGGGAACGAGGCCGGCATGGTGCTCGTCCAGGCGAACACCGACCCGACCAAGGACTTCGCCCAGGGCACCACCATGTTCATGGTGTGGCGCGACAACCCCGGGATGAAGAAGGGCACCGTGCACGACAAGGCCGGCCTTCGGATGCTCAACAACGCCGAGATCATCTTCGAGGACTGTCGGGTGCCCGCCGAGGACGTGCTCGGCACGGTGAACAACGCGGTCGGTGAGCGCACCGGCCAGGCGCGCGACAACGGCATGCTGTCGATGGCCTTCAAGCTGGGGGTCGCACAGGGCGCCTACGAGACGGCGCTCGAGCATGCGACGCAGCGCGTGCAGGGCGGCACCGAGATCATCCGTCATCAGGCGGTCGGGGTGAAGCTCGCGGAGATCTACGCCCACGTCGAGATCATCCGCTCGCTGATGCACCGCTACATCACGGTCAACCAGCAGACCGAGGGCTACGACGCCAAGTTCGGCGACGTCGCCACCTGGACGGCGGTCGAGTCCGCCTTCCGTGCGGCGACCCTCGGCGTCCAGATCTGCGGCTGCAAGGGCACCTGGCTCGACCACAAGGCTCAGAAGCACCTGCGCGACGCGATGATGTACTTCCCCAACGACGGCACCCACATGATCCACCTCCTGCGGGCGCACAACCGCATGATCCGCGACGCGGGCCTCGAGGTGCCGGAGGCGGCGACCGCCAGCTGACCGGCTGCGTGGCGGGACACGAGGAGGGGCGGGCCTGGCGGCCCGCCCCTCCTCGTAGGTGTCGCTGTCTCGCTCGTCCCCGTGTCAGATCGTGATGATCGGGCGGATCGAGGTGCGCTTGTCCAGCGCCTCGAAGGCCTGTCCCACGTCCTGGAGCTGGTAGATGTCGGTCAGCAGCGGGTCGAGGTCGATCGCGCCCGAGCCCAGCAGCTCGATCGTGGCGGGGTAGGCGCCGGGCGACGACCGGATGCCCTGCAGGTCGATCTCGTCCAGCACGAGGCGGTCGAGGTCGATCGTGGCCTGGGCGTTGCCCGACAGGCCGAGCAGCGCGATCGCGCCGCCGCGGTGCACGGCGTGCAGCGCCTGGTTGGGCACGTCCGGGTTGCCGGTGCAGTCGTACACGTAGTGGGCACCCTTGCCGCCGGTGTGCTCACGAACGCCTTCGACCGGGTCCTGCTTGGAGTAGTCGACCGCGACGTCGCAGCCCATCTGGAGCGCGAGCTCCAGTCGTGGCCCGCGGCCGACCATGATGACCTTCGTGGCGCCCGACGCACGAGCGACCGCAGCGGTGAGCAGTCCCAGCAGCCCCGGACCGAACACCGCGACGGTGGACCCGGGCCGGAAGTTCGTGCGGCGCAGCGCGTGCACGGTGAGCGCAGCCTGGTTGATCAGGGCGCCGGCCTCGAAGCTGATGTGGTCGGGGATGCGGTGCACCATGGCGGCCTCGCGGACCGCGTACTCCGCCAAGGCCCCCTGTGCGGTGTGGCCGTAGAGCTTGTAGCCGGGCGTCCCGGCCTTCTCGCAGAGGTTGTAGCGCCCGCTGCGGCACATCGGGCAGCCGCCGCATCCGATGTGGTTCTCGGCGACGACACGGTCACCGATCGAGAACCGTGCGGGGTCGACGGCGTCACCGATGGCGGAGATCTCGCCGGACCACTCGTGGCCGATGATGAAGGGGAAGGAGGGCGGCCAGCGGCCGTCGAACCCACCGTGGACCATCTTGAGGTCGGTGCCGCACAGGCCGCACGCGTGCACGCGGATCAGCACCGAGTCGGGCGGACAGGCGGGTGTGGGGACCTCCTCCACGGCGAGGTCGTCGTACGCGCGCAGCACGCCGGCTTGCATCGTCGTTGGGGTGGTCATCGTGCGGCCTCCTGGGAGGTGGTGTCGGTGGGCGCCTCGGCGTCGGTGAGCTCGCTGACGACGTCGCCGAAGCCCTTCACGACGTGGTCGGCGACCTCGTCGATGATCGTCCGAGCCCGCTCCTCGCTCACGGAGCTCGGGGTGCCGTACCACCCGGTGGTCGCGACCTCGCGGAAGTCACGCATGATCGGGAAGACGTCGCGGCGGCGGAAGAGGTTGTGACGGTCGTTGCCGTGGTCGATCTCGTCGGACGCCGTCGCCTGGTCGAGGTGGACCAGGTCGGGATCGTGCGCGAGGACCGCGGCGGTCTCCATGGCGCCGGCGTGCGTGAACTCCATCTCGTCCGGGTACAGACCGTTGGTGATGATGTGGGTCTCCGCGACCACGATGCGCACCGGGAAGGACTGCTGGACGCGGTCCGCGGCGACACGGATCGTCGGCGTGTTGCCCTCGTGCCAGTTGACCAGCAGCACCCGCGTGACGCCGGCGCGGGAGAGGCCGCCGACGACGTCGTGCAGGAGGCCGATCACGGTCTCCGGCGAGAGCGTGAGCGACCCCGGCCAGGGCAGGTGGTAGGGCGCCACGCCGACCGGCGACAGCGGCACGACGGGTGCCTCGAGCTGCGCTGCGACCCGCAGGGCGATCGTGAGGGCGGCGTAGTAGTCGGTGCCGAGCGGCAGATGGCCACCGTGCTGCTCGACGCTGCCGGTGACCACGATCGCGGTCCCGGCGGCGAGGCGGCGCGCGGCCTCGGGTTGGGTCATGTTGTGCAGCAACCAGCGGTCGCGGTCGTCCATGGTGGGTCCCTGTTCGTCGGATCTGAGGTGTGTCGGCCGGATCAGCCGCCGTAGCCGGCCGCGGTGTCGGACTCGAGCGCCCGACGGTGGCCCGCGATCGGCGTCTGCCACATCGCGGTGGTGAACTCGGCGAGCGCCGGGCCGTCTGCGGCGAGCAGCGCGGCGAGCGTGTCGTCGACCGAAGCATCGTCGTCGCAGCGCATCGATGCCAGCCCGTAGGCGGCAGCGACCTTCGCGAAGTCGGTCGGTGGGGTATCGGGGTGCTCGAACCCGCGTCCGTAGGCGACCCGGCGGTACCAGCGGATCCAGCCGTACGAGCCGTTGTTGAGGACGATGAGCTTGACGTCGAGGCCCTCCGCCAGCAGGGTCGACAGCTCGCCGATCGCGTACGGCGCGGCGCCGTCACCCATCACCGCGATCACCCGGCCGTCGTGGGCTGTGGCCGCGCCGATCGCGGCGGGGATCGCCCAGCCGAGGCCGGCGAAGCCGCGGGGCAGGAGGGTGGTGGGGCCGGCCGGGCCGACGTCGAGGTAGCAGCCGACCCATCCGCTGGACAGGCTGGCGTCCGCGACGACCACGTCCGAGGGAGCGAGCAGCTCCTGGAGACCTGCCATCACGCGCTGCGGGACGATCGCGCCCTCGGGGTCCTCGGCGTCGCGCTCGTCGGCCTTCTGTCGCCGCCAGCCGTCGATCGCGGCCGAGACGCGCGCCGTCCATGCCTCGGTGGCGCGGACGTCCTTCGCTTCGAGCGCCTCGACCACCGCGTCCAGCCCGAGCGCAGCATCGGCGAGGCACAGGGCGTCGACCGGCTGGTCGCGTCCGAGCTCGACGGGGTCGACGTCGATGACGGCGACGCGGTGCTCTGCGGTCGGCCAGCGGTAGCCGGAGGTGCCGGCCGACCCGAGCTTGCTGCCGACGACCAGCAGCACGTCGGCGTCCTGGACGAGCTGGTTCGCCGACGTCGAGCCGAGTGTTCCGATGGTGCCGGCCGCGAGGGGTGCGGACTCGTCGATGCAGCCCTTGCCGGACAGCGTGGTGGCGACGGGCAACCGCTCGACCAGCCGGGTCGCGGCGTCGGCCCGGGACAGACGGGCCCCACCGCCGAGGACGACCAGGGGACGCTCCGCGTTCGTCAGCAGCTCGACGATGCGGGACACGTCCGCGGGGTCGGGAAGGGGCCGCAACGACGGGAAGCTGCCGAAGCGCGCGGCGTGGGGATCGCCGGCCCCCGACACGCCCTCGCCGTCGAAGACGTCGACGGGGATGATGACCGCGACGGGGCCGGGGCGGCCGGTCGTGGCCTCGCGGAACGCCCGCCGGACCACCCGGTCGAGGTCCTCGGCGCGCCGCACCGTGCCGACCCATTTGGTGACCGGGGCGAGCATCGCCTCCTGGTCGATCGACTGCGAGGTGGCGCCGCGGTACCGCTGGTGCTCGGTCGCGAGCCCCAGCTCGGACACGATGGCGAGCACGGGGACGGACGAGTTCAGCGCCTCGCCGAGGCCGGACGGCAGCTTCGCGGTACCCGGACCGACGGTGGAGTCGCAGACGCCGACGCGGCCGGTCAGCCGCGCGTAGGCGTCCGCCGCGTACGCGGCGGTGCGCTCGTCGCGGACGACCACGTGCCGCACGCGCCCCTCGGACAGCGCGACCGCGTCGTAGAGCGCCTGGGTCTGGCCGCCAGGGAGCCCGAACACGGTGTCGACCCCGTGCGCCTCCAACAGCCGGACCAGCGCGGATCCGACGTGCGACCGTCGATGGTCTACCACCTCGCCACTCCCGTTCATCGCTTGACGGGGGAACCTACCGGCCGGTGCCGTTCTGAACAAACGATTGTGCAGCGCGCCATCGGGTGAAGTCCGCAGAAGATTGCTGTGGAGCGGAGGTCCGGGCGTCTAGGGTGTGCACCTCGACCGACACCGCGGAGTGGGACATCATGGCAGAGGCGCAGGACCACATCGACATCTTCGGCACCTCCGGGTGCACCTTCACGGAGCAGGAGCTCGCGAACCTGGAGCTCATCCGGGGCTACCGCGCCGCGAAGGTGTCCGAGCGGGCGCCGTTCATGTCCCCGAACTTCGTGCGCCATCGCGCCGGCTTCAAGAACATCGGGGAGCTGTGGGGCGGGATCGGCGGCATGGACGACAACTCCCTGCTCGACCGCGAGAACATCCTCCTCGAGCTCACGGCCAAGGACGACCGGGTCTGGGGCATCTGGCGTGTCGTCGGGACGCACACCGGATCGCTCTACGGCATCCCCGCGACCAACAAGCCGGTCGACGTGATCGAGGTCGGCCTCTGGAGGATCGAGGACGGTGTGATCGCCGAGGCGTGGTACTTCGGCGACGACCTCGGGCTGATCCGTCAGCTCGGTGTCGAGGTCCCGCCGGAGCCCCAGTGATGAGCGCCTGATGGCCGGCGTCGGCGGCCGGCTCGTGCCGGAGCACCCGGGCCGCGTCACCCTGCGGGAGGTCGCGGCCCACGCCGGCGTGCACGTGTCGACGGTGTCGCGTGCCCTCAATGGCCAGGCCGGCGACACCCGCATCTCCGCCGACACCGAGCAGCGCATCGTCGCCGCGGCCGAGTCGCTCGGCTACCGCAAGAACACGATCGGCCGCGCGCTGCGCACGGGCCGTTCGGGGATCATCGGCATGGTGGTCCCCGACATCGGCAACCTCTACCAGTCGGGGATCACCCAGGCGGCGGAGGCCCTTCTCGCCGACCACGGGTACGCACTGCTGCTGGCGAGCACGGGCGACCGCTTGACGGTCGCGGCGCCGCAGGTCGCCGCCATGATCGGGGCCCAGGCGGAAGGCTTCCTCTACGGGGTGACGCGTCAGCAGGACGAGGTGCTCCAGGCGTTGTCCGACTCGGGCGCACCGGTGGTGCTGTTCAACCGGGACGCGCCCCACCCGGCGGGCGCCGGCTCCTACTCGGTGGTGCTGACCGACGACGGCTCGGGCATGCAGCAGGTGCTCGCCCACCTGCTCGAGCTCGGACACACCCACATCGCCCACACCGGGGGGCCCGAGGACGTCTCGTCGGGCTCCTCCCGACGTGAGGCGTTCACGCGCGAGCTCACGGCTGTCGGGCTCGCCGGTCCCTGGTTGCACGCCAAGCGCCAGACCGAGGACGAAGGGCGGCGGATCACGGGGCGGCTCCTGGACGAGCACCCTCGCTTGACCGCGATCGTGGCCGCGAACGACCGGCTGGCGATCGGCGCGATCGACGCGGTCCGTGCCAGGGGGCTGCGCTGCCCGCAGGACGTGTCGGTGACGGGCTTCAACGACATGCCGTACGCGGATCGGCTCGACCCGCCGCTCACGACCGTGCACGTGTCGCAGGAGGAGCTCGGGCGGACGGCGGCGCGACTGCTGCTCGACACGATCGTCGATCCGGACAGGCCGCCGACCACGCACCGGCTGCCGGTCGAGCTGCTCGTCCGTCGCTCGACCGCGCCGCCGCCGTCCGCCTGACCCCGGTGCCGACCGCCTGACCCCGGCGCTGACCGGGCTGGTCCCCGGGCCGCGGGCACGCCCGGGCCCAGGGCCGCGTCAGCCCCGCTCCTCCAGCTCGTCGAGCCGGCGCTTCGCAGCCTCGTACTGCTCCCTCGGCAGCGGCCCCTTCTGCACCGCGGCCAGGTTGTGCTCAAGGTGCTCGAGCGAGCTCGTGCCGACGATGGTCGTGGTCATGTGGGGATGGCTGATGGTGAAGCGGAGCGTGAACTCCATCGGGTCCATGCCGTCGAGCACGTCGGCCAGCTCGAGCCGCGACCACGTGTCGGCGTAGGTCCCGTAGCGCTGCACGGCGCCTTCCTCGCCGGAGGGCGTGCCCTTGCCCGCCCCGCCGCGGACGATCACGCCGGCGCCGGCAGCGGCGGCGTCCGAGATGAGCTGCTCGTGCTCGCGCTGGAGCAGCGAGTAGGGGATCTGGAAGACGTCGAACACGCCCATCGCGATGTGGTCCGGCAGGTCGGGCAACGTGCCGGACATGCCGAGGTAGCGCACCTTGCCCTGGTCACGCAGCTCCGACAGGGTCGCGACGGTGTCGTCCTGCTCGAGCTGGGTGCGGCTGGGCGACACGTGCACCTGCAGCAGGTCCAGGCGATCCGTTCGCAGGCGCCGAAGGCTCTGGTCGACGCCGGCCACGATGTTGTCGCGGCCGAAGTCGTGGGGGGCCGCCTCCTTCGCCGACCCGCGCGTCCACCCGACGAGGCACCCGCACTTGGTCGCCAGGAGGTACTCGTCGCGGCGGTGCGAGAGGTGGCGCCCGATCCGCTCCTCCGCGAGGCCGTAGTCGATCGACGTGTCGATCAGGGTCACGCCCCGGTCCAGCAGCGTGTGGAGCAGCCGTCCCACGTGGCCCTCGTCGAGGTCCTTGTTCCTGGGCGCGCCGCGCAGCTCCATGCTGCCGTACCCCAGCACGGTGACCTCCGCGCCGGTCCGTCCGAGCACACGTGTGGGTAGGTCCGCCATCTGCTGCTCCCTGTCCGTCGATCCGACCTGCTCCAGCGTAGGAGCGAGCGCCGCACGGGACCGCGGTCGACCTCCCGCAGGGCCCGCGCTCGGGGGCCTGCCGCCGGCGGCTCTGTCACGTCTCCCGGCCAGGTTCGGCCGGCGCGCGTGACAGGGCCCGCATGGCCCTGGGAACCGGCCCGCCCGCTCGGCGGACGGCGTTAGGCTCGAGCGCATGAGCGACCATGCCGCGAGTGACCACCAGCAACTGATCGACGCCGCCCGCGCGTGGATCGACGCCGACCCCGATCCGGGGACGCGCGCGGAGCTCGAGGCGATCCTCGCGGGGGGCGACCCCGACCTGTTGCGGGACCGCGTCGGCGCGGCGCTCGAGTTCGGCACCGCCGGTCTGCGCGGTGCCGTCGAGGCCGGGCCCAACCGGATGAACCGCGCGGTGGTGATCCGTACGACCCGGGGCCTGGCGGACCACCTGCTCGCGACGACGCCCGACGCCGCCGAGCGGGGCGTGATCGTCGGCTTCGACGGTCGGCGCGACTCGCGGCGGTTCGCCGAGGACGTGTGCGGGGTGCTGGCGGCGGCCGGCATCGCCGTCCGCTGGTACCCGACGCCGCAACCGACCCCGCTGATCGCCTACACCCAGCGGGTGCTGGACGCGGCGGCCGCGATCGTGGTCACCGCCTCGCACAACCCGCCGGCCGACAACGGCTACAAGGTCTACGTCGAGGGTGCGGCGCAGATCGTCCCGCCGACCGACGCCGCCATCGCGGCCGCGATCGCGGCCGTCGGCCCCGCGGCAGAGGTCCCGCGCGTCGAGCCGTCGACGAGCCCGCTCGTGGTCCCGGTGGACGCCGAGCTGGTCGACCGCTACCTCCACGACCTGGTCCTGGCGCGACCACCGGTGGAGGGGCCCGACCTGACCATCGCGTACACCCCGCTGCACGGGGTCGGTGCGGAGCTCGTGTCGCGGGCGCTGGCCGACGGCGGCTACCACGACGTGCACGTCGTCGCCTCCCAGGCCGAGCCGGACGGGGACTTCCCGACGGTCGCGTTCCCCAACCCGGAGGAACCGGGCGCGATGGACGCCGTGCTGTCGCTCGGCGCGGACGTCGACGCGGATCTGGTGATCGCCAACGATCCGGATGCGGATCGGCTCGCCGTCGCCGTCCCGGACGGATCCGGCGGCCACCGACCGTTGACGGGCAACCAGATCGGCATCCTGCTCGCCGATCACCTGCTGGCCGGGTCGAGCGCCGACCGTCCGATCGTGATCTCGAGCATCGTGTCGACACCGATGCTCGAGAGCGTCGCCCGCGGCCACGGGGCGCGCTCGGAGGTCACCCTGACCGGCTTCAAGTGGATCTGCGCTGCTGCCCGCGCCCTCGAGGCGTCGGACGGGGTCAGCTTCGTGTACGGCTTCGAGGAGGCGCTCGGCTCCTCGGTCGGCACCGTGGTGCGCGACAAGGACGGCATCGGTGCCGCGGTGGCGTTCGCCGACCTCGTGCGCGGGCTGACCGCACGCGGCACCACCGTGCTGGAGCGGCTGGACGAGCTGGCCGTCGAGCACGGGCTGTGGATCAGCCACCAGCTCTCGCTGTCACGGCCGGGCGCCGCCGGGCTGGCCGAGATCGCCGCGGCCATGCGATCGCTGACCGACGCGACGATCCCGGTCGAGCTGGCCGGGCACACGGTCACCGGTGCGGTCGACTACCGGGTCGGTGCCGACGCACGCCCGGCCTGGCTCACCACCCACGACCTCGTCGCCATGGACCTGGCCGACGGTCGCGCGATGATCCGGCCGTCGGGGACCGAGCCCAAGTGCAAGATCTACGTCGATCTCAGGGCGGACGTCGGTCCCGGCGAGGACCTCGCCAGGCGTGCGGCGGGGTTGCAGACCGAGGCCGCTGCCGTCGCCGCCGACCTCGCGCGGCGCGTCGGCCTGGCCTGACGCGACGCGGCCCGGTTCAGGCCGGCCCGGCGCGGGTCCACCGCTCTCCGCAGCGCACGACCAGCCCGTCGTCGTCCACCTCGAGGTCGTCGAGGGCGCCGTCGGGCGAGGTACGGCGGTAGCCGACGTCCGTCCGCAGGTAGCGCTGGTCCGAGCGGACGGCCGTAGCGCGCGTTGGCCGCAGCCACACGGCCGCGACGTCAGCGCCCGCGCCGACCGGCAGCGCCAGGCGCCGGATCGGTGGCGTGGCGGTGAGGGGTGTCACCTCGACGTCCACGTCGGTGCACCCGTCGAACGCGTCGTCGCGGCGGCCGTCCCGCCACCACCGGCCCTCCCCGTCGGAGGTCACGGTCACGGCCCACGCGGCCGATCCCACGCGTGCCCGCCGGGTGCGCCACCGGCCGTCGACCTCCACCTCGGTGTCGATCCCGCCGACGCGCCCGCGGAGCGACCAGCCGTCGGCGAGGGCGTGGACGGCCGCGTCGTCGCTGCCGAACGGGCCCCGCCAACCGACGCGTCGGACGGGCGGGACCGGGTCGAGCGCCTTCACGAAGCGGTGTTCGGTGGTGTCGGACGGGTCGTGCAGCTGCCGTCGTTCGCCGGTGTCCCGGTAGCCGAGCGCGGCATAGCGCCGGTGCGCGTCGAGGAACCGGCTGTCGCTCCACAGGTCGACCGCATGGGCGCCGAGCCCCGCGGCGTGCGCCTCCACCAGCCCGATCGCCCGCGAGGCCAGCCCTCGGCCGCGGGAGGCGACGTCGAGGTAGAGGCGCTTGAGCTCGAGGTGTCCGTCGTCGCGACGTGGTCCGGTGCCGATGGATGCCACGATGCGGCCCCCCGCGGGCAGCACCCACCAGCGCCCACCGCGACGGGCGGCGGCCACCGCGGGCTCCGGCAGGTCGTCGTCGACCCCCGGGAGGTCCAGCACGCAGCCGGGGTGCTCCGCGTAGGCGGCACCGACCAGCGCGACGAGTCCGGCGGCGTCGGTGTCCCGCACGTCGCGCAGGCCTGGCAGCCAGGCGGTGGAGGTTGCCTGCAGCGTCCGGGCTCCTGTGACGGGCGGCGTCGGCGGGCGGGCCGAACGGTAGCGAGGCGCGGCCATCGCGCCTCCACCTCGAGGTCGCCGGGGGTCACTGGTAGGTGACGAGCACCACCGGCGGGTCCAGCGCCAGCACCTGGTCGGGTGTCGCCATCGGCGCGTCCTCGTCGATGAAGTTCTTCCAGCCCCAGTGCCACCGGTCCCGCGCGTCCTGGGTCACCACCCCGTAGGTCTGGTGCTTCGCGCCGAGGCTGCCCTGGCCGTCCATGTGCACGACGACCGCGAGCTCTGGCGGCGCCACGATCGTGTCGCGGTCCGGCAGCATGGACAGCCGGAACTGGTGCAGCACCAGCAGCTTCTGCGGCAGCAGGTGCTCGCGCGTCAACGCCGCCAGCCAGTCGGCCACCTGCTGCACCTCCGTCGCGGCGACCGAGCCGATCTGCCGCAGGTGCAGCTGGTCGGGCCCGAGCCGCCATTCCGGGTCCAGCGCCAGCCCGACGTGCGGCTCTCGGAGCAGCTCCTCGTACTCCCGTGCCTGTTCGAGGAAGTCGGTACGACCGGGTTGGAGGTCGAGGATCACGTAGAGCCCCTCGTCCCGGGCCGCGTCGACCCACGGCCGGAGGACCTCGATCGGCGTGCGCCGGGAGTAGTCCCCGGTCGGACCGGCTCCCGCGCTCGCCACGGTCGCGATGATCTCGAACGCCGGCAGCACCCGACGTCCGTCCGCCCCGTAGGCCTGCGCCACCTGCCGTGCCCGCTCGACCGCCGGGCCGACCGCCTGCTCGCCGAGCAACCCGAGGGCCGCGGTCTGGGGTGAGCCGTACAGCGCGACCATGCGCGTGTCCTCGAACAAGTGGAAGCCCCCGCCGGGCAGCTCGTGGCCGTCGAGGACCGTGCGCAGCTGCCAACCGGCATGGTCCGGCTCGTGGAGCCCGACCAGCACGGTGCGCTCTGGTGCCGCCGCGCGGAGCCGGGCGGTGTGCTCACGGCCGGCACGGACGTCGCCGGCGTCCATCGGCAGCACACGATCCCCGGCCCCGGCCGCGGTGGCTGCGGCCAGCACGGCGCCGAGCGTGTCGGCGGGATCGACCAGCCAGACCCTGCCGCCGGTGCCGATCGGCCATGGCACCGTGGCTCGCGCATCCGCCGCGAGGTCCGCGTCGACGAGCCGGGCCTCCAACGCCTGCGTGCGGGCGCGGTCGGAGCCGATCACCCACACCGTGGACCCGGCGGGCAGCGTCGGGGGCGCTGCGCCGTCGGCGAGCACCATCGGGACGGCGCCGGCGGCGGGCGTCGCGCTCGCTGAGACGACCGCCTCGACGTCCTCGGCGCTCGACACGACGAACGTCTCGACCCCGAGGTGGTCCGCGACGACGACCGCGGGGTGCGACGCCGGCTCCGGGGTGCCCCCGTCCGTGTGCTCGCCGTCGTCGCCCAGCCGGACGAGATCGGTGGCGGCCGGGAGTCCCAGCACCGATCTCGCGTCATCGCCGCTGGCGTCGAGCAGCCCGCGCAGCGTGGCGTCGTCCAGGTCGAGGACGACGACGTGGTCGGGACCCAGCCGCTCGATCGTCTCGGCCGTGTCCGGTCCGGCGACCAGCAGCACGCCGTCGGTCGCCCTGGCCAGCGCGGTCCCGGCCGTGACCGCGTCGAGACGTGGACCGACCACGACCACCGCTTCCGCGCACCGGTGCGTCGAGGCGACGAGCTCCGCTGCCGTCACGGACGGGTCCTGACGCCCGAGCACGACGAGCGGCTCGTCCGTCGGGGCGATCCGGCACTGCCTCGCCGGTGGCTCGGCGCGGCTCGGAGGGGGTGCGGGGGGAGGGGGTGCGGGGGGAGGGGGTGCGGTGGGGGTGGGCACCTCGTCGGCCGTGTCCTGCGGTCGACGTTCGGTGGACGGATCCGTGCCCGTGCACGACGCGGCGAGGGTCGCACACGTCAGCGCGGCGACCGCGGTCCGTCGGAGCACGTCAGCCCGCGCCCTGCCCGTCCTGGGGGGTCGTGGGTTCGTAGGGACCCGGCGGGGCATCCGCGCCACCGGGGCCGCGCGGGACGTCCTCGCGGCGGGGTGGGTCCGTCGGAGATCCTGCGCCCGGGGGATCCGTGGCGAGCTCGTCGGTGTCGGGGTGCCGGTCGTCGGGAGCATCCGGCGTCGGCGGCCGGGTCACCGGCGGTGCCCCGGGTGGGGCGGTGGCCGGCAGCTCGTCGGCGTGACCGGGGACGGTGCCCCGTGGCTCGCTGGCCGGACCCTGGTCCGCGACCTCGCTGCCGGGTGTCTGGTCGCGCTGCTCCTGTCCCGGCGGCGGGTCGCTGCCGGGCGTCTGGTCGCGCTGCTCCTGTCCCGGCGGCGGGCCGCCGCCGAGGTCCTCGTCGCGGCCGACCGGCGGGCCGGGGGTCGGCGGGACGTCGGCCGGATCGGCCGTGCCACCCGGCAGGTCGAGCCCGACCCGCTCGCCCGCGTCCGCGACGGCGCGCTGGGCAGTCGGCGGAAGCTGCCCGGCGACCGCGAGGCCGCCCGCCGCGAGGGTTGCGGCTGCGGTGAGTCCCGCCACGGTCTTCGCGATCGTCGCGCCGAGCGCGGCCGTGGTGCCCGCGGGCACCACGAGCGACGCCCCCGCTGCTGCGGCGACACCCCCGACGGCCGCAGCCGCCGCGGCCGTGCCGGTGGCGGCCAGGATCGCGGTCAGGTGTCGGTGGCTGACCCCGTGGGGGACCGCGGTCACGACCTCCCGACGCGCAGCGACGAGCATCCCGGCGAGCTCGACGTCCGCGAGCTCCCGGGTCAGCATCTCGACGCGTACGTCGTCCATCAGCGTGGCCATCCTGCAGAGGAAGCGTCGTCGACCGGTCCCGCGTCACGGCGCGTGCGGCTGTCGCCCACCGTGGCGCGGACGGTCGCGACGGCGAAGCCGATCGCCGCGGTGTCGTCCGGTGCCGGGGAACGGGCGTCGCGGCCCACGGTCCCGGCTTCGGCCTGGGCATCGAGCGTCCGCCGCATCGCGGCCGCGGCACGTCGCTGTAGCTGCTTCACGGCGCCGGGCCGCTTTCCGGTGATCCGTGCGACGTCCGCGACCGAGAGGTCACCGACCACGCGGAGCAGCAGGACCGTCCGCTGGTCTTCGGTCAGGTCGCGCAGCGCCGGCTCCAGCTGCCCGAAGCCGACCGTCGCGAGGGTGGCGTGCTCGGGGTCGACCTCGGGCGTCGCGTGGTCCAGCTGCTCATTGGGCCTCGGGGTCGATGGACGTCGTGCGGCGCGCCTTCGGGCGTCGAGCAGCCGATGGTGCGCGATCGTCAGCACCCACGAGCGGAACCCCGCGTGGTCTCCGGAGAACCGGTGGAGGTCGCGGACGACCTCCAGCAGCACGTCGCCGCAGACGTCCTCGGCATCCGACAGCCGTTGGGCGCGCAGGTAGCCGAGCACCAGCGGGGCGACGTCGTGGTACAGGTCGGTCCACGCGACGGCATCGCCCTCGCGCGCCAGCGCCAACAGCGCCGGGAATCCCTCCGCTGCCCCTGCCACGCTCTCCCTGGTCGCCCTGCCTGCCTCGCACGAACCGAGGGTGGCGTCCCGCGGCCGTGGTCCGCTGCCGTGGCCGTACGCCACGGTAGCGTGGAGGCAGGATGCCGGCCGGGGACGGCCCGATCCTCGCCGGCGGGTCCGAGCCCTCCCGCGTCGTGTCCGTGGACCCTCGCCGGTGCGCGGTCCGTACCGATCGTGAGGAGCAGCGCGTGTCGCAGGCCGAGTCGGTGGGCGCTTTCGCCCCGCTGCGCGTCCCCGCGTACCGCCGCCTGTGGAGCGCCCGCATCGTCTCGAACCTGGGGACGTTCCTACAGCTCACGGCCGCGCCCTGGCTGATGCACGAGCTCGGGGGCACCCCGCTGCTGGTCGCGTCCGTCACCACGGCGCTCACGCTGCCGCGGCTGCTGCTGACGCTCCCTGCTGGCGCTCTGGCGGACGTGGTCGACCGGCGCACCCTGCTCATCGTCGGGCAGCTGGTGAGCGCTGCCGCGGTCGCGGGCATGGCCCTCTTCACCTGGACCGGAACCATGGGACCGGCCCTGCTGCTGTCGTTCTCCTTCGCGCTCGGCGTCGGGAACGCCGTCGCCATGCCCGCGTTCCAGACGCTGGTGCCGGACCTGGTCCCGCGGCCGCTCATGGCACAGGCGATCACCCTGAACTCGGCGGCGTTCAACGTCGCCCGCTCCGTCGGCCCGGCCATCGGTGGCGCGTTCGTGGCCGCCGGTCTGGCCGCCACCGCCTTCGCGTTGAACGCCGTGACGTTCCTCGGGGTCGTCGGCGTGTTGCTGACCTTCCCTCGTGCCACCATCGCGGGCACGCGCCAGGGCGTCTGGCGCTCGACGGCCGTCGGCCTGCGCTATGCGAGGTTCACCCGCCCGATCCGTGTGCTGCTGCTGGTGACGTCCGGCTTCTCGTTGACGACGGCCAGCGTGCAGGCCTTGCTGCCGGTGCTCGCTGCCGAGCTGGGGCTCGGTGCCTCGGGGTTCGGTGTGCTGCTCGGCCTCTTCGGCGCAGGGGCGCTGATCGCGGCGCTGACCCGGGAGCAGCTCCGCACCCGGCTCGGGGCGCGGTTGCTGCCCACCGCCATGACCGCCTTCGGGGTCGCCGGGATCGTGACCGGGCTCGTCCAGGTGCCGGCGATCGCCGCCGTGGCGTTGACCGTCGCCGGGCTGTGCTGGGTGTGGACACTCACCACCCTGAACGCGAGCGTCCAGCTGCTGGCCCCGCGGTGGATCCGCGGGCGGGTCGTCAGCCTGTAC
Source organism: uncultured Nitriliruptoraceae bacterium (assembly GCA_963695235.1). Classification (GTDB taxonomy): domain Bacteria; phylum Actinomycetota; class Nitriliruptoria; order Nitriliruptorales; family Nitriliruptoraceae; genus PWLR01. The sequence goes on along the minus strand of OY968778.1, from coordinate 3,031,526 downwards.
GTGCTCGCGATCGGTCTGCAGCCCGTCGGTGCCTTCTTGGCCGGCGCGATCGCCGAGGTGTCGTCGGCGGGCATCGCGATCGCGGTGTGCACGTCGGGGACCGCGGTGCTGGGTCTGCTCGCCGTCCGGTGGCGGTTGCCGGTGCTGGGTGAGCTCGACGAGCCGGAGATGCCCGAGGACTGGGTCGCGCCGAGCCACCCCCACCGCGTGGGCGGCTCGCCGGTGCTGGTGGCCACCACCTGGGAGGTCGAGCCGGGCAGGCTGCCGGAGTTCCTCGACGTCGCCAGGGAGCTGCGCCGGCAGCGGTTCCGGACGGGTGCCAAGCGATGGTCGCTCTATCGGGACGCTGCCCGGCCCGAGGTCGTGACCGAGTTCTTCGTCGTGCACGACTGGGCGGAGCACCTCGCCCAGCACGCCCGCATCGACCAGGAGGTGGCGTCCGTGCTCAGGCGTGCGCGCGCCTTCGACGTCGCCGGTGGCCCGCACACCCGTCACCTCGCCGGGCTCGACGTGGTGGACAAGGACGCGGCCCCGTTGGAGGAGCAGCTGCTGACGCAGCACGAGGAACTGCACCGCGTGGACGGCAGCGTGCCGCTCGACCCGATGGAACGCGACCCGCGCTGAGCCTCAGCTCGCGGGTGGTCCGTCCTCGGTGTGCTCCGCCACCACCCCGCCCGTCGACGGTGCGCCCCTGTCCAGCGGAGCGCCGCGACCGGTGCGCCGCGACTCGGGGAGGTCGATCGGTCGCAGCACGAGGTCGTTGCCCAGGTGCAGGTCCGCCGCGACCCCGCACCAGAGCAGCCGGTCGGTGCCGGTCCGCAGCCCCTTCCCACCGCGGCCCTTCGCCGGATACTCCGCGGCCGGCGCGCGCTTGCCGGTGCCGTCGGCCGAGAGCGTCACCAACTGCACCCGGTCGTCGCCGCCGGGAAGGACCGAGAGCGCGACGATCCGGTGACCCGCCGGGACGGTCATCCCCGTCACACCGGTGGCGGACCGGCCCATCGGACGGACCTCCGAAGCGGCGAAGCGCGTCACGAGTCCCCCGTCGTGCGCGACCACCAGATGGTCTCCGTCGGTGCACAGGGCCACGGCGACGAGCGCGTCGCCGGGCTTGGTCCCGGCGGCCTGCAGCGAGCGCTGGCGCGCGTCGACGAACTCGGCCACCGGGGTCCGCTTGACCTGACCACCCGCGCTCACCGTGACGACGGTGCGGCCGTCGTCGTGCCTGGGCAGGCGCACGGCGCCGACCAGCGGTGCGTCGGGACCGCCCCCGAGCACCCCTCCCGCATGTGCACCACGCTGGCTGGCCTTGACGACGGGGACGTCGCCGACGCCCACGCGGTACCCGCCCCCGGCGGCGTCCACGAGCAGCAGCGTGTCGTCCGTCGTCGCCCGGACGACCGCGACCAACGGGTCGTGGGGGTGTGTGTGCGCCGGGGTCGTCCGCCGCCTGGCGAGCGGCTTGAGGTAGGCGCCGCGGGTGACGAGCACCGTGACGTCCTGGGCCGCGAAGCCGGCGGCCGACCCACCGGCCAGCACGTCGACCGCTGCGATGCCGTCCGCGACGATGCGTGACCGGCGTGGTGTGGCGTGGACACGTCGGAGCTCGGTCAGCTCGTCCACCAGGACCTGGTCGAGGACGGCCGGGTCGCCGAGGATCGTCTCCAGCTCGGCGATGCGTACCTGGAGAGCGTGGAACTCGTCCTCGAGCGCTGCACGCTCGAGGACGGCGAGCCGCCGGAGCTGCATGTCCAGCACGGCCTGCGCCTGGATCTCGCTCATCGAGAGCCGGTCCATCAGACCCTGCTTCGCCACGGAGGCGGATGCCGACGTGCGGATGAGCGCGATGACCTCGTCCAGCTGGTCGAGTGCGAGCAGCAGCCCCTCCACCACGTGCGCGCGGGCGGTCGCCTTCGCCAGCCGATGCCGGGTCCGGCGGGTCAGCACGTCCCGTTGGTGCGCCACGTAGTGCAGGAGTGCCGCCCGCAGGCCGATGGTCTGCGGCGCACCGTCCACGAGCGCCACCACGTTGACGTTCAGGTTGGTGCGCAGGTCCGTGAGGGTGTAGAGGCGCGCCAGCACTGCAGCCGGGTCCTCGCCCCGCTTCAGCTCGATCACGATCCGCATGCCGTCCCGCGACGACTCGTCGCGCAGGTCACGGATCGCGTCGAGCTTGCGGGTCGCGACGAGGTCGGCGATGCGCTGGAGGAGCGCCGCCTTGTTGACCTGGTAGGGGATCTCCGTGACGACGATCCGGGGCAGGTTCCCCGACCGTGTCTCCGTCGTTGCGATCGCTTCGACGGTGATGGCGCCCCGACCGGTCGCGTAGGCCTGTCTGATGCCGTCGGAGTCGACGATGCGGGCCCCGGTGGGCAGGTCGGGTGCCGGGACGTGCTTCATCAGCGCGTCGACAGTCGCGTCGGGCCGACGGATCAGGTGCAGGCAGGCCGAGATCACCTCGCCGAGGTTGTGCGGCGGGATGTTCGTGGCCATGCCGACGGCGATGCCCGACGCACCGTTGACGAGCAGGTTGGGGAACCGGGCGGGGAGCACGACGGGCTCGGTCGCGTAGCCGTCGTAGTTGTCGACCTCGTCGGCGGTGTCCTCGTCGATGCCGGCCAGCAGCTCCATCGCGATCGGCGAGAGCCGGGCCTCCGTGTAGCGCATGGCGGCGGGTGGATCGCCGTCGACCGACCCGAAGTTGCCGTGTCCGTCCACCAGCGGCTCGCGTGTCGCGAAGTCCTGCGCCATGCGCACGAGCGCGTCGTAGATCGAGGTGTCGCCATGCGGGTGGTAGGTCTTCATGACCTCGCCGACCGCGGAGGCGCACTTGCGGTACGGCCGGTCCGGGTGCAGGCCCGACTCCCACATCGAGTACAGGATCCGCCTCTGGACGGGCTTCAGCCCGTCGCGGACGTCCGGCAGCGCGCGTCCGACGATCACGGACATCGAGTAATCGAGGAACGCCTGCTCCATGCGGGATTCGAGCGAGACGTCGCGGATCTCGCCGCTGGTCAGTGCCTGCTGGTCGGCAGTGCGGGCGGAGGGGGTGTCTGCCATCCTTGGGACCTTCGGCCGGTGGTGCCGGTGTGTGCGTCGACGGTCGGTCAGACGTCGACGTTCTCGACGAATCGGGCGTTGGTGACGATCCAGTCACGCCGCGGGTCGGTCTGGTTGCCCATGAGCAGGACGAACAGCTCGTCGGCCCGGGCAGCGTCCTCGATGTTGACGCGCAGCAGGGTGCGCCGTTGGGGGTCCATCGTGGTCGCCCACAACTGCTCGGCGTCCATCTCTCCCAGACCCTTGAAGCGTTGGATCTCGACGGCGGTGTTGCGCTTGAACTCTGTCCGCAGCAGCCGGTCCCGTTCGGCGTCCGACATCGCGTACGCGACCTTGGAGCCCTTCCGCAGCTGGTAGAGGGGCGGCTGTGCGAGATAGAGGTGGCCCTTCTCGATCAGGTGGGGCGTGAGGCGGTAGAAGAAGGTCAGGAGCAGGGTGGTGATGTGGCCGCCGTCGACGTCCGCGTCGGCCATGAGGACGATCTTGTCGTAGCGCAGGCGGTCGTGGTCGTAGGCCTCGCCGACGCCGGTGCCGACCGCCTTCACGAGCGCCTGGATCTCGGCGTTCTCGAGCACCTTGGTCAACTGGGCCTTCTCGACGTTGATGACCTTGCCGCGCAGAGGGAGGATCGCCTGCGTGTGACGGTCGCGAGCCGACTTGGACGAGCCACCCGCCGAGTCGCCCTCCACGATGTAGAGCTCGGTCTCGGAGGGGTCGCGCGAGGTGCAGTCGGCCAGCTTCCCCGGCAGCCCGGCCGACTGGGTGTCCAACAGGCCCTTCCGCCGCGTGAGCTCGCGCGCCGCCTTGGCCGCCTGGCGAGCCTTGGCCGCCACGGCGGCGCGCTTGACGATCTGCCGGCCCTTGACCTTGTTCTTCGCGAGCCAGGCGCCGAACGCCTCGGTGACGACCTGTTCGACGTACGAACGTGCGATCGTGGAGCCGAGGCGTCCCTTGGTCTGGCCCTCGAACTGGGGATCGGGGAGCTTGACGGACACGACGGCGACGAGTCCCTCTCGGACGTCGTCGCCGGTGAGGTTGGGGTCCTTCTTGAGCAGGGCGCCGGAGTCGCGTCCGAAGCGGTTGAGCGTGGTCGTGAGGGCGCGGCGGAAGCCCTCCTCGTGTGTGCCCCCGTCCGCGGTCCGGACGACGTTGACGTAGCTGCGCAGGCGGTCGTCGTGGAACCCGTCCGTCCACGTGAAGGCGAGGTCGAGCGCCAGCGGTCGGCCCTCGACGTCGCGCTGGTCGTCGACCTCGATGACGCCGACCAGCGCGTCCTTGCCGTGCAGCAGCTCGCCGACGAAGTCCCGCAGTCCGTGGCGGAAGCGGAACGTCTCCGAGCGCCCGTCGCGGTCGTCGGTGAGCACCATCTCGAGACCAGGATTGAGCAGTGCCGTCTCGCGGAGACGCTGGGCGACCGTGTCGTACACGAGCTCCGTGGTCTCGAAGACGTCTGGATCCGGCCAGAAGCGCACGACGGTGCCGCTGCCGCGGGCCTTGCCCGCCCGCGTCAGCTCGTCGGTCCGCGGCCCCCGCTCGAAGGCGATCGTGTGACGGTGGCCATCGCGGACGACCTCCACCTCGGTGCGGCTGGACAGCGCGTTCACGACGGAGACGCCGACGCCGTGGAGTCCGCCCGACACGGCGTAGGACTGCTGATCGAACTTGCCGCCCGCGTGCAGGGTCGTGAGCGCCAGCTCGACTGCGGGCAGCCCCTCCGTGGGATGCAGGTCGACCGGGATCCCACGCCCGTCGTCGGTCGCCTCGACCCCGCCGTCCGCCAGGAGTCGGACGACGATGCGCGACGCGTGACCGGCGAGGTGCTCGTCGACGGCGTTGTCGACCACCTCCCACACGAGGTGGTGGAGCCCGCGCGCGTCGGTCGAGCCGATGTACATGGCGGGCCGCTTGCGCACGCCCTCGAGCCCTTTCAGGACGGAGATGTGCTTCGCGCTGTACTCGGTCACGTCTGGTGCTCCGCGGGGCTGCGGGGGGCGGCGGCGAGGCCGTCGCAGGTCGGGGCCGCAACGGTACGACACGGCCGCGACACGCCGGTGCACCCGCGTCGGCGGGCTGGGGAGCGTCGCTCGTCCCCCCGCCGCTCCGGGGGGGATGGATCAGCTCACGACGAGTACCGGCGAGCTCGCGTGCGCGAGGACGTGGTCGATCCTGTGCCCGAAGAACGCACGGTGGGTGACGGGCCGCACGCTGCTCGACAGCACCACGAGGTCGATGCCGAGCTCCTCCACGAGCGCGACGATCCCCTCCTCGGCCCGGCTCGCGGTGCGCAGGTGGGTGTCGGCCGGGATCCCCAGTCGACGCACCTCGTCGGCCGCGGCGTCCAGCAGCTGCCGGCCGATCTCGTCGACCCCACGCCTGGCACGCGTGCGCAGCCATGGCTCTGCGTGCGGGTCGCGCTCCAGCACGTGTGCGACCTCGATCGTCGCGTCGGTCGCCTGGGCGATCGCGGACGCGAACTCGACCGCATGCGCCCCAGCGCCGGTCCCGGCCGTCGGGAGCAGGATGCGGCGGATGGGCTGTGTGTCGCCGGCGCCGGCCGGGCCGCCTCCGTGGCGGACGACGAACACGGGGCACGGCGCATCCTGGACGAGCCGGTCCACGGTGTTCCCGAACAGCGCGTCCTCGTCGTCGGAGCCGTCGTCCGATGCGCCCAGCACGAGCAGGTCGTAGCCGCGCCGGACCTCGACCTGGATCGTCTCCAAGACGTCCCCGGCCGCACGTTGGACGAGTCGCCGTCGGTCGTGGCGCGTCGCAGGTCCGAGCTGTTGGTCGACGGCGTCGAGGGAGCGTTCCGCCTCGTCCGCCTCGCGCCCGAGGTCGGCTGCCGCGCCGTCCGAGACGGTCGCGGGGTGGCGTGCACCGACGACGGTCATCGTCGTCACCTCGACGCCTTGTTCGGAGCCGACGGCGAGCCCGAGCAGGCGTGCCGCCATGAGCGAGTTCCCACCCCCCCTGGTCGGGAGCAGGACGCGGTTCAGCCCGGCGATGAAGCTCGTCTCGCGGCGCTCGGCCGACTCGAGCCGACGACGTTCGTCCTCGGTCATCGGGACGCGGCGCAGCGTCACGCGCAGGATCGGCGGGGCCATCAACGAGGTCACGATCGCCACGAGGAGGATGATCGTGTACATCTCGGGCGTGAGGATGCCCAGCCCCAGACCGATCGTCGCGACGATGATCTCGATGGCGCCACGCGCGTTCATGCCGGCACCCAGCGACAGCGCCTCCCAGCGTCCCAGCCCGCTCATCTTCGCGCCGAGGGCGGCACCCGCGAACTTGCCGACGATCGCGACCGCGAGCACCAGCATGCCGACACCGAAGACCGTCGGGTCGAGGAGCGCGGCAAGGTCGACCCGGAGGCCCGACGCTGCGAAGAAGATCGGGGCGAAGACGCCGAGCGTGAAGGTCTCGAAGATGTGTCGCGCCGAACGCGTGAACCGCTTCACCTGACCGGCCAGGATCCCGATCAGGAACGCCCCCAGGACCGCCTCGATGCCGAGGAAGTGCGTGAGTGACCCGGCGAGCAGGGTCAGCACCATCAGCAGCGTCACCTTGGCGAGGTCCCCACCCTCACGTTCGTCGACCGTTCGGAAGAGGCGGTTCATGACGCGACGCCCGACGGTGAAGGCCAGCCCGACCACGACCAGCACCGACAGCACGGACTGCGCCACGGAGGGGAGGTCGATGACCCCGCTGCGGGCGAGGCCCGCGACGACCGACAGCAGGATCCAGCCGATCGTGTCGTCGATCATGCCTGCGGCGAGGGTCAGCTGCCCGATGTCCCGCCGTACCGCGTTCATCTCGATCAGCACCTTGGCGATCACCGGGATCGCCGATATGCCCATGGCGGTGCCGAGGAAGAGGCTGAAGACCAGACGTTGGCTCGGGTCCGCGATGAAGTCGAGCGGGAGCACCTGGCCGAGAGCGAACCCGATCCCGAACGGCACGGCGATGCCGCACAACGAGATCGCGGCGGCACTTCGCCCCTTGCTGGCGATCAGGTCGATGTCGGTCTCCAGCCCCGTGACGACCAACAGGAGCAGGACGCCGAAGAAGGCGAAGACCTCGAGCAGGTGGAACTGCGACGGGTCCGTCGGCACGAGCGCCCGGAAGGCCCCGGGTGCGATCGCCCCCAGGATCGACGGTCCGAGCACCACCCCGGCGAGCAGCTCGCCGACCACCGACGGCAAGCCGAAGCGCGTCGCGACGTGCCCCAGCAGGCGGGCCACGAGCAGGAGGAGCCCGAGCTGCAGGAGCAGCAGCGTGACGTGATCGTGCGAGAGCGGGGGGATGACCTCCATCAGTGCGTTCTCTCCTGCTCGGTGTGCCACGACGTGCGGTCCACGGCGTTGCGCGGTCTGATCGACGCGGCGGTGAGGGCGGTGCCGCAGGCGAGGAGGAGCAGCACCAACGCGACGACCGGGGCGCCGCCCAGCACCGCCACCACGGCAGCGGGTGTCAGCACACGCGATGCGCGCGCCAGGTGGAAGGACGGTGTCTCGTTGCGCCAGGTGGTCCCGGCGAGGCGGCGGTTCCGTAGCCGCGCACCGGACGGTGTCGAGCTGCCTGGGACCACGTAGGCGAGGGCACCGGCGACCAGGCTCGCCACTGCTGCGGGGACCAGCGCGTCGCGGGCGACGCCGGTCGCGTACGGGGACACGCTCAGCAGCAGGAGAGCGTAGGCGACGGAGGCCGCCGGCCGCGCCCACTCGACGAGGGGGAGCAGCCCATCGGGGATGCTGCGGTCCGGGCGAGCCGCGAAGGCACGCCCGGCGAGGGACATCGGCACGTTGACCGTGACGGTCAGCAGGAAGACCACCTGGGCGGTGCGGACGTCGCCCGCCGAGAGCAGCGGGACCGCCACCTGCGGCAGGACGACCGTCACCGGCAGGCGGCGGTCGTAGGACCAGGGGCTGATCGTCGGGTGCTCCACGGGCGCAGCGTGGTCGCTGCGCCGGCGAAGGTCGTACCACGGAGGAGCCCCGGGCTCCGCGGGATGCCGTTACCACGAACGTGGTAGCACACGGTCAGGGACGGTCGATGAGCCCGAGCCGCTGCGCCTCCAGCACCGCCTCCAGCCGTGATCCGACGCCGAGCTTGCCGCGAAGGTTGCGGACGTGGGTCTGGACCGTCGCCTCCGCGATCCGTAGGCGCTCGGCGATCACGTGGCTGCTCGCGCCCGTCGCGAGCAGCTGCAGCACCTCGCGCTCACGTGCCGACAGGGCGCTCGAGGTCACCCTCGCGCGCCAGCCCTCCTCCCGGCTGCGGGCCAGGGCACCCAGCCACCGTGTGGTCAGGGCGGGGTCCAGGCGGTTCGCGCCACCGGCCACCGCGCGCGCGACCGCGAAGACGTCCGCGACGGGCACGGACTTGTGCAGCACCGCCGTCGCCCCCGCCTCGACCGCCCGCCCGAGCTCGACGTCGTCCGTCAGCGCCGTCAGCACCACGCACGCGGTCGCGGGGCGGCGGGCCCGCACCGCGTGGATGACCTCGATGCCGGAGATGCCGGGCAGGTCCAGGTCGACCACCAGCACGTGCGCGTCGGAGGTCTCGACGACGTCCGCCGCCTCGTCGCCCCGCGTGAGGGAGGCGACCACCTCGAGGTCGTCCTCGAGGTCCGCCATGCCGGCGAGCGCCTGGCCGTAGCTGACGTGGTCCTCCACGAGGACGAGCCGGATCACGACGCCACCTGCAACTCGAACGACACGGACGCGCCGCGCCCACCCGGCCCGTCGCCGAGCTCGAGTTCACCGCCGTGGGCGCGCGCGATCTGCTGGGCGAGGTACAGACCGAGCCCGCGGCCCTCGGTGCCGACGGCGTTCGCGCCGCGGGTCGAGCGCCGGAGGACGAGCGAACGTTCCCGGACGGGCACCCCGGGGCCCTCGTCCTCGATCCGCAGCCCCAGGGTCCCCGCGACGGTGATCTGCCCGAGCATCCGGACCGTGGTGCCTGCGGGCGTGAACCGGATCGCGTTCACGAGGACGTTGCGAAGCAGCTGGCCGAGCCGGACCGGGTCCCCCTGGACGCGCACGTCCGCGCAGTCGATCGCGACCCCGTGCGTGCCGTCCAGCCCCGTGGCGAAGCGCCGCGCCTCGTCGAGGAGGGGCAGGATCCTGACGGGCCGGAGATCGCAGCGGAAGGCGTCGCCATCGAGGTCACGCAGCTCGTCGATGCGTCCCACCAGCTCCAGGAGCCGTTCGGCCTCGGCGCGTATGGCGCCGAGCGCCACGTCCACGCCGCCCGGACGGGGCGTGGGCAGGGTGGCGGCGACGAGCTCCGTGTAGTTGCGGATCGTCGCGATTGGCGTCGCCAGCTCGTGGGAGACGATCGAGCGGAACAGCTCCTCCTGCTCGGCCGTGTCGCTCAGCATCGCCACCATGTCCGCGTGCTCGCGCAGGTCGCGCTGTTGGATGCGCACCGCGCTCGACCGTGCCTGGTACAGATGGTGGAGCTGCGCGACGGCGCCGACCAGGAGCAACGCGAAGGCGGCCACGCGGAAGCCGTCGGCGGTCGTGATGACGGGGCCCAGGATCGCCGGGTAGAGGACCTCGTGGACCTGCGCGAAGACCTGGAGCAGGAGGGCGAGGGAGAGCCACAACGAGAGCACCGCGCCGGTCCCGCGGTACAGCCGGCCGGCCAGCCAGCTACCGACGGCGAACAGACCGGCTGGCACGAGCTGGAGGATCGCGTGGAGCGCCGGCCGGACGACGGCGGTCGCAGCCCCGTCGTCGACGAGGACCGCCGGCACGGGCAGGCGATCGCCGATCGCGATGAGCCCGGCCTCCAGCACGACGAGCCCGAAGACGGCCCATCCGACCGTGAGCCACGGTCCGATGCGAGGGCGGCCGAGGGCGGCGAGGATGAACAGCACCCCGGCGAGGTGGCGGGCCGCCACCCACGGATAGAGCGCGAGGCCGCGATCGATCTCCGGGCGGACACCCAACAGCACCGGGCCGACCCCGAACGCGACGTTGGCGAGGGCCAGCACCACCAACGCCGCGACCAGCCAGTCGCGCGCCGGTGTGGCATCGCGGCCGGGCAGCACCATCACCCAGGCGGCGAACAGCAGGGCACACAGCCCGGCGATCTCGATCGCGACCCGCAGCCCCTGGTTCGCCACCGCGACCTGGGTCCGGGGCACCAGCAGGTTCAGCAGCGTCACGGCGACGCCGAGCAGCACGACCGCACCGACCGCCTGTCGCAACCGGCGGCCGTCGTCGGAGCGGATCGCACGCGGCTGGTCCATCGGGCGCAGCATACGGTCGTGTCCCGTGGACGGCGGGGCGGACCCGCGTGGCGCTAGCGTCCTCGGCATGCGTCGGGTTGCTGCCGCGTCGAGGAGGACCCGGGTGGCGACGACGGGGCAGGGGAGGAGCGTCGGTGGCCGTGGAGCGGACCTCGATCGAGGGACTGCTCGTCGTGCGTTCGCCGACGCACGACGACCCGCGAGGCTTCTTCCGGCAGACCGCGGTGCTGCCGGAGCTCGAGGCGGCGCTCGGCCGGATGCCGCGGTTCGTGCAGGCGAACCACGCCCGATCGAGTGCGGGCGTCCTGCGGGGATTCCACGCCGAGCCGTGGGACAAGTTCGTCTACGTCGCGCGGGGGACCGCCTTCTGCGCGGTCGCCGACGTTCGTGCCGAGAGCCCGACGCGCGGCCAGGTCGTCACGTTCCACCTCGGTGACCCACCGGGGGAACGCAGCCGACTGTTCGTCGCGGCGGGCCTCGCCAACGCCTACCAGGCCCTGACGGATGTCGACTACCTCTACGACGTGACGGCCGTCTGGCAGCCGGGTGCACCACGCCGTGCGGTCGCCTGGGACGACCCGGAGCTCGGTGTCGACTGGCCGATCGTGCCGCCGGTGCTGTCCGACGCCGACCGTGGCGACGCCACGTCGACCGCGGCAGACCCCGGCGAACCGTAGGAGGCCGGGCGTGGGCCGATCAGCGGCCCGACGGATCGGAGGTGGCGTCGTCCGCACGGTCGCCCGGTTCGTGCGGGCGCTCCCGGAATCCACTGAGGTCGTCGATCACCGTCCCGTCCCAGATCGGGGTCCCCGACCGGTAGGCGGCTCGGCCGATGACGTGCCCTGCCACCGGCGCCGTCAGGAACTGGAGCAGGACGGCGATGGACATCTTGGTCCATCCCGCGGGAGAGTCGAGGACGAACGCGACCCCGCCCAGCACGGAGGCGACGCCGAGACCGGCCGCCTTCGTCGCCGCGTTGGCCCGCGTCAGCACGTCGGGGAACCGCAGCAGGCCGACGCCCGCGAGCAGGACGAGCAGCACCCCCAGCCCGATCAGCGTCCCTCCGACGATGGTCATGACCCGCGCCTCCCGATGAGGGCGGCCAGCGCGATCGTGGCCAGGAACCCCAGCAACGTCGCGATGAGCACCACGTCGAGCAGCGCCGCGTAGCCCGTCCGGACCGAGAGGACGGCGAACGCTGCCACGATGGTGTAGAGACACAGGTCGGCGGCGAGTGCCCGGTCGGCGACGCTGGGTCCACGGATCGCACGCGTGATGCCGAGCGCGAAGGCGAGGGCGAGCACGCCGAGTGCCACGTCGAAGCCGGTCATCGCAGCGCCCGGAGCAGAACGCGCTCGATCGCGTGGACCTCGGCGACGAACGCGTCGCGGTCACGCACGTAGATGGTGTGCACGTACAGGTCCCTGCTGTCGGTGTCCACCTCGAGCGAGAGGGTGCCGGGTGTCATCGTGAGCGTGTTGGCGAGCCACAGCATCTCCCAGTCCGTCCGACAGTCGGTCGGGACCCGCACGATCCCGGCGCGGAGCGAGAGCCCGGGGGTCAGCACCTCCCAGGCGACCCGTGCGTTGGCGATCACCAGCTCCCGGGCGAACACCCCGAGGAACGCGACCATCGCGGGCAGCCGGCGTGGCAAGGACCGTCGCGTGGTCATGACGCACGCACCGCCTCGAGGTAGGCCGTGGGATCGATGAGCGCGTTGGCTGCCGGTTCGACGAGGTCCACCAGCCACGCCGCGCCCAGACCGAGGACGAGCGTCGCCACGCCGACGAGCAGCGGCGGCGCCACCAGACCGGCGATCGCCCAGCGCGACAGCGGCACCGGCCGGGGTGGGTCCACGTCGCCTGACCCCCCCGCCGGCACGGGACGTCCCAGGGCGCCGACGGTTCGCTCCGTGCGCACGCGCGTCGATGGCTCGCCCCAGAACACGCCGGTCCAGATCTTCACCATCGAGAGGAGCGTGAACAGGCTGACGGCAACCGCGGTGGCGCCCGCGACCCAGTGCTGCCCCTCGAAGGCGGATCGGACCAGGAGGTACTTGCCGACGAACCCCGACGTCGGCGGGATGCCGGCGAGCGCCAATGCCGGGAGCAGGAAGCCGATCGCCACCATGCGACGGGTCCGGAGCATCCCCCCGAGCTCCGACAGCCGCCCGGTCCCGGCCAGTGTCTCGATCGCCCCTGCGGAGAGGAACAACGACCCCTTCACGAGCACGTACTGCAGGAGGTAGACGAGGCCGGCCGTCACTCCCGCGACCGTCCAGATGCCCAGTGGCAGCACGAGGTAGCCGACCTGGCTCACCATGTGGAACGCGAGGATCCCGCGGACGTCCTCGCGGCCGATCGCGCCCAAGACCCCCACCACCATCGTGAGGGCGGCTGCCGCGAGGAACAGCGTGCGGAGTCCTGGTGCGTCACCGAGGACCGCCGAGGACAGCCGGAAGAGCACGTACACCCCGGCCTTGGTCAGCAGGCCGGAGAAGAGCGCGGTGACCGCAGGACCCGCCTCGGTGTAGGCGCGTGGGAGCCAGGCATGCATCGGGACCAGGCTGGCCTTCACCCCGATCGCGACGAGCACGACCGCCATGCCGATGGCGGTCTGCGGGACGGCCCCGAGGGCCGCACCGAGCTCCGCGAACGCGACGGTCCCGGCGGTGCCGTACACGAGGGCGATCCCGAGCAGGAACGCCGTCGACGCCAGGAGGTTCACCGCGACGTAGATCGTGCCGGCGCGCACCTGCCGCCGACCGCCGCGCAGCGTCAGCAGCACGTACGAGCCGATCAGCATCACCTCGAACGTCACGAAGAGGTTGAAGAGGTCGGCGGTGACGAACGAGCCGAGCACCCCGGCGAGCAGCACACCGACCATGGGGTGGAACAGGCGATGGCGGTCCTCACCCCTGGCGGCGGCGAACACGAGCGCCAGTCCGGCCATCGCCGTCGTGGTGACGATGAGGAGGGCGGCGAAGCCGTCGGCGGCGTACGGGATGCCGAGTCCCGCGGGCCAGTCCCCGATCCGTGTGGCGACCGCGGCGCCGTCGTGCGTCGCCCGGACGAGGAGGACGCCGTCGACCAGCAACAGGAGCACGAGGCAGCCGGTGACGGCCCGTTGGAGCACGAGGCGACGCGACAGCAGGAGCCCGAGCGCCGCGGCGAGGAGCGGGAGCGCGAACGGGGCAGACAGCAGCTGGCTCACCGTTCCACCGCCCCGTCGTCCGAGCTGCCGCCCGCCCAGGCGCCATCCGGCTGCTGCCCGCCGGTCTGCTCGTCGTCGGCGAGCGACCGGTCCTCGACGTCGTCGTGACCGAGGACGTCCCGGCCCCGGAAGGCGAGCGTCAGCAGGAACGCCGTGATCCCGAAGGAGATCACGATGGCCGTCAGCGCGAACGCCTGGGGGAGCGGATCGGCGAGCGGGCCCGCCTCGCCGACGAACGGCACGCCGCGCCTGGCGACACCGCCACTGGCGACGAGCAGCGTGGTGGCGGCGTGACCGAGCAGGACGAAGCCCAGCGCCACGCGCACGATGCCGCGTTGCAGGACGAGGTAGGTCCCACCGGCCGTGAGCAGGCCGACCACGAGGGCAGCGGTCACGAGCGCACCTCCCGGTCGCCGGCCCCTGCGGGTGCGGTGGCCCCGACCATCCGCTCCGGGTCCGGGGGTTCCTCGGGTATGCCCTGTCCCAGGTGGCGCAGGATCGCGACGACGACCGCGATCACGACGAGGTAGACACCGATGTCGAACACCAGCGATGCGGCGACCTCGAGCCCGAACGGAAGGACGACCTTCGCGCCGTCGAGGAACGCGCCGGTCACGAGCAGACCGCCCAGGCCGTAGGCGACCGCGACCAGGAGGCCGGCGCCGGCGAGCATCAGGGTGCGCAGGAAGCGGCTGCCCCAGATGTGCTGATGCCCGCGGCTGAAGTACAGCAGCACCACGGCCGCGCCGCCGGTCAGGCCGCCGATGAAGCCCCCACCGACGGCGTCGTGGCCGCGTAGCAGGAGCCAGACGGAGGCGAGCACCATCGACGGTGCGAGCAGCGTGGTGGCGGACCGCAGCAGCGGGCTGTCGATCATGCCGATGCCGCCCCATCCCTCCGCCGCCCGTGTCGTGCCCTCCTCGCCGTCGGGCCGGGGGATCGGCCCGTGCTCGGTGAGGCGGACCAGCGCGACGATCGCGGCCGCGGCCGTCGCGATCACGGTGATCTCGCCGAGGGTGTCGAGCGCACGGAAGTCCACCAGGATGGTGTTCACCACGTTCGTGCCGCCGGTGAGCTGCTCGCCCTCCGCGAGCAGCCGACCGCCGACCTCGGAGAGCTCACGGCGCCCTGTGAGCAGGTACGTGGCGGCTGTCGCGGTGCCACCGGCGGTGATCGCGACGAGCGCCGCCGCGCGCTCCCGGACACGCTCCCGCGGGACGAAGGTGGTCGGTAGCCGCCGGAAGACGACGACCACGAGCGACACGGTCAGCGTCTCCACGAGCAGCTGGGTGAGGGCCAGGTCCGGCGCGCCGAGGAGGATGAACCAGGCCGCCACCGTGAAGCCGGTGAGGCCGAGTGTGGCGATGGCCGCGAGCCGGGTCCGCGCACGGAGCACACCCACGATGCAGGCCGCGAGCAGCGCGACGACCGCCCAGTCCGACGTGAGCGACGGTGCCGCGGGTCCGAGCTCGCCCATCTCGACGCCTCTGGCCGCGACCAGCCCGCCGAGCGCCACCAGCCCGAAGACTGGCAGCAGGTAGGGGGCGGGTGCGTGTGGGCTCGCCTGCCGCCCGACCAGCGCGCCCAGCCGGATCGCCGCGTCGTAGCACCGGTCGAACACGGTGCTCCCGGCTGGGAGGGTGAACCTGCCCTGTGCCGCCTCGATCTGGCGCGCCGCGAGCACGAGCAGCCCCCCGACGAGCACGACGACGGCGGACAGCCAGAGCGGCAGCGTGAACCCGTGCCACAGCGCGAGGTGGAGGTCGGCGCTGTCGCCCGTCGTGTCCCGGCTCACGCCGTTGACCAGGGGGTCGAGCCGAGGCAGCACGAGGGCGAGCCCGACCCCGAGCACCCCGGTCAGCAACGCCGGGGCCGCGAAGGACGCCGGCGCCGCATGGGGTTGGGTGCGCACCGGGCCCTCGAAGGTCCGCAGGTAGTACCGAGCGCTGTAGACGAGCGTCCCGATGCTGGCGGCGACCGCGAGCGTGGCGGCGACCGGGCCGAGCCAGGTCGGGCCACCGGCCCCCACGAACGCGGCGAACGCCTCCTCCTTCGACACGAAGCCGAGGAGGGGTGGGAGCCCGGCCATCGAGATCGCGGC
The DNA here is from genome assembly GCA_963695235.1 of uncultured Nitriliruptoraceae bacterium. Lineage (GTDB taxonomy): Bacteria > Actinomycetota > Nitriliruptoria > Nitriliruptorales > Nitriliruptoraceae > PWLR01. Next base: position 3,015,891 of record OY968778.1, on the reverse strand, counting down.
GAGCCCCCCGGCCGCGGCCGTCAGGGGCAGCCCGCGACGCAACCCCCCGAGCTCCCGCAGGTCGCGCGTGCCGGTCTCGTGCTCGACGATGCCGACGGTCATGAACAACGTCGCCTTGTAGAGGGCGTGGGCGAGCGTGTGCAGGGCGGCGGCCGCGAGCGCGAGCGGTGTGCCGATGCCGATCAGCCCCGTCAGCAGGCCGAGTTGGCTGACGGTGGAGTAGGCGAGCAGCGACTTCAGGTCGTTCCGGTTGCTCGCGACCACGGCGCCGAACACCGCGGTCGTGAGCCCGAGCAGCACCACGGGAACCTGCCATCGCAGGTCCTGGCCGAACAGGGGTGTGAACCGGAAGAGCAGGTAGATCCCGGCCTTCACCATGGTGGCGGCGTGCAGGTAGGTGGAGACGGGCGTCGGGGCGACCATGGCTCCCGGCAGCCAGAAGTGGAACGGCAGCTGTGCGGACTTGGTGGCCACGGCGAGCAGCAGCAGCACGATGATCGCAGGCGCCGCGGCGGAGCCGGTGACCACGTCGCCCGCTCCCAGGCTGCCGCTCAGCGACGACGTGCCGGTGGTGATCGTGAGCAGGACGACCGCTGCGAGCAGCGCGAGCCCGCCGATCGCCGTGGTGAGGAACGCGCGAAGCGCTCCCTGCTTGCCCTCGCCGAGCCCACCGATGAGGAAGAAGCTGGCGACGCTCGTCAGCTCCCAGAACAGGAAGACCAGCAGCAGGTCGTCGGCGAGGACGAGCCCCAGCATCGACCCTGCGAAGAACGTCAACAGCGAGAGGATCCGTGTGGTCTTCGCGCGGTCGTCCCGAGCGAAGTACCGCGCCGCGTAGGCCAGCACGACTGCGCCGATGCCCAGGACGATCACCGCGAACAGGACCCCGACGGTGTCCATCCGCAACGCGAACGTCACCCCCGCGGCGGGGAGCCAGGGGAGCTCGTAGGTCACTGGCTCGCCATCGAGGACCGGACCGGCGAGGGACAGGAGCCACAGGGCCAGGCCGGTGAGGGTGGCGGCACCCACGTACCCGGCGTCGCGGCCGAGCCAACGGATCAAGATCGGGAGCAGCCCGGCGAGGCCGAACACCGCGAGGATCGCGACGAGCAGGGGCACGACAGGTTCTCCAACGGGGCCGGTCCCGGGCGTTCGGAGCGCCGACGTCGGTCGCTGTCGGTGTCCGGCCCCGGGGAGGGGGACCTGTTGCAGCGTCGGCCGTAGCCGGCGGGCCACAAGCGATGCTGCGTGTCATCGACCGGTCGGACGGCTGGCCGCCCGACCGGTCCGCCGAGGCCGTCGGGGATGCGAGGCTAGCCGTGTCCCAGGGCGGGTCGCGCACAGGCGCGGACCGCCATCCGCGCGGCGGCGCCCGAGGTGAGGAGTGTGCGAGTGGCCACCAACGAACCCGTCCCCGGCGGTGCCTCTGCCATCGACACCGAGGACGTCGTCGAGCTGATCCTCGCCGACCACCGCGAGTTCGAACGGCTCCTCCGGGCGCTTCGCGACCGCGGTGCGGATCGCGCCGGCCTGCGACGAGAGCTGGCGGACCTGCTCGTCGCGCACGCGGTCGCCGAGGAGGAGGAGGTCTACCCGGAGCTCCGGAAGGCGGCACCGGAGGAGGCCGAGGAGATCGAGCACGGTGTCGAGGAGCACGCCGAGGGGCACGAGGCCCTTCTCGGTGTGCTCGAGGCCGATCCCGAGGACGACGATGCGTTCGAGGAAGCCCTCGAAGCGCTCTCAGAGGCGCTCACGCACCACATGGACGAGGAGGAGCGCGACGTCCTCAACGCCGCCCGCGAGGAGGTGGGCGACGAGGATCGAGCGCGCCTCGGACGGGCCTTCCTCGGGCGACGCGACGAGGCGCTCGACGGCAGCCCCGGCGACCCTCGCAACGTGGGCCGTCTGGTCCAGGAGGCCCGGGAGGAGGGGCTGCTCGACTGACCGGGTGCGCCGGGCCGACGTCGGGGGGCGTCGGCCCGGCGGCCCGGTCAGTCGAGTCGCCGGTCCGTGGGCAGCCGCCGCGTCGACAGCGCGATGATCACGAGGCCGATGCCTCCGAACGCCACCGCGACGCTGCTCGCTTCCGCGACGGCACCGACGAGCGGCGGGGCGACCACGAACGCCAGGTAGGCCACCGTGGCGACCGCGGCAACCCCCTGGCCCGGTGTGGCCGCGACGTTCCCCGCCGCGGCGAACGCCAGCGGCACGGTGGAGCCGACCCCCAATCCGATGACGGCGAACCCGACCAGCGCGGCGGGAAGGCTCGGCACGGCGGCCACGAGGAGGAACCCGGCGCCCGCCACCCAGGCACCGCCGGTGATCATCCGGCCGCGTCCGAGTAGACGGGTCAGCGCGTCGCCGACCAGGCGGACCGTGACCATCCCTGCCGTGAACGCGACGTAGCCCCAGGCGACCCGTTCCGGTGCGACCCCCACGCCGTCGCGGAGGTGGATGCCGCTCCAGTCCGCTGCGGCGTTCTCGCCGAACCCGGCCGCCAGGGCGACCAACGCGAGCGGAAGGAGCGCCCCTCGCGGCAACGCGAAGGCGGGAGAGGCGTCTCCGGCGTCCCGATCCTCGATACGCAGCCACCTCGCTGCGGCGAACAGCAGTCCCGCGACGACGAGCGCGACCGACGTCAGGTGGATCACGACGTCCAGCCGCTGTGCCGTCGCGATGCTCCCGCCGACGGCGCCGACCAGCGCGCCGATGCTCCATGCGGCGTGGAACCCCACCATGATCGAGCGCCGGTACGTGCGCTCGACGCCGACCCCTTGCGCGTTCATCCCGACGTCGAGCACGGCGCTGCCCGCGCCCAGCACGGCCAGCGCGACGACGGCGACCGGCACGAACGGTGTGGCCGTGACGACGGGCAACGCGAGGACGCCGATCGCGCCGCCCATCAGCGACACCCGACGGCTTCCCATCGCGCCGACGAGCCGTCCGCTCGTCACGATGCCGGCCATCACCCCGACGGACAGCGACGCCAGCACCAGGCCGAGCGTCCGGGCACCGATCCCGAGGTGGTGCTGGACGTCCGGGATCCGCGAGACGAACGATGCGATCGTCAGCCCGTTGGCGACGAACGCGACGGTGACGGCCGCCCGCGCGGCCCGGTCCGGAGCGAGCGGTGGCGTCACCGACGCCGGTCAGCCATCGTCGCCTGCCGTATCCGACAAGTAGCGGTCCTTGATCGAGTCGACGACGGTGGCGTCCGCGGCGTCGCATCCGCGTGTCAGGGCACCCGTAGGTTCGGGCGCGGCCAAGGAGCAGCCGTGCCGATCAACCGTAGCGCCGTCTGTGCCGCCGCGTACCCCGCGGATCTCTCATCGCCGTCGATCGGGACGGCCTCACCCTCCCTCTGTCGGATCAAGACCTGCGGTCGTTGAGCTCCGGCACTCCTCAAGCGCGCCGGGCCGACCAAGTCGATTCCACGTCACTCGTCGATGCAGAAGGCACGTGCAGCGATATTGATGGCCTCGCTCGCCTTGGCGCGGAATACGTTCGCCTCATGGTCGGCATAGGCATACTCGGGGTGGCCAGCCCCCGCCTGTGTCGCAGCGCCACCGATGATCCGCTTGCCCGCCGGACACGCCGCCACAGACTCAGCGCCCTGCATGACCGTCACCACCTGGAATCCCGGTAGCGACCCCTCGGGGCCTGCTGGCCCCTGCGGACCTTGGGGTCCTTGTGGTCCGGACGCACCAACCGCACCCGCTGGGCCTGCCGGCCCCGTTTCTCCCTGAGGGCCCTGCGGTCCTGCCGGCCCCGTTTCTCCCTGAGGGCCCTGTGGTCCTGCCGGCCCCGTTTCGCCTTGCGATCCGGTCGCCCCGGTCGGTCCCTGGATGCCCTGGATGCCTTGAGGACCAGTGGCACCCTGTGGCCCCTCGGGACCGGCGTCGCCGGGGACACCCTGTGGACCGGCGGCACCGTCCGCACCGTCCGCACCATCTGCGCCAGCGGGCCCTTCGGGACCGACATGTCCTTCCGGACCTTCGGGGCCCACCGGTCCGGCCCAGCCGCGCGGACCCGGCTGGCCTTGCGGACCTTCCTGGCCGCGCAACTCCTCGGCGGTCAGGCCCTCGACCGTCCCGGCGTCAACCGCCTGACTGGCAGCCAGCCGCTGCAGGAACGTCGCAAGCTGTGCACGCGACATGCCGTCGTCGGGGCAGTACTCCCCGTCCGCACACCCGGCCGTGATGCCGTTGTCAGCAAGCCACTGGATCGCCTCGGCGTGTGCATGGCCATCGACGTCGCGGAACGTGAGCAGCCCATTGGCGGAGGCGACAGTCGCCCCGGCAACGAGCACGCCGGTAGCGACCACGGCGACGGTGAACTGGCGGATGGCACGTGCGGATGCGAGCTGACGCAAAGCGATTGCCCCTGTTGGTGGACGTCCGAAGAGCGGCGGACTCTATCGGACCGGGTCGGCCGGTCCGGCCGCGTGGGTCGAGGGTGCGCCGCGCCCTCGACCTCACGGCGAGCGGGTGGACTACGCCGAGGCACCCACCGCACCGAGCACGTGGCGTGCGCGTGGCTCGCCGCGCGTCCCGACGAGTGGAAGCCAGTGATCGAGCGGGTCACCGAGCTCGCCGCGTGGCGCCACGCGCACGCCTTCCCTGCCTCCGCCGTCCGGTCCACCCTCGTCAGTCCTCTTGCTCCGATCCTGCCTGTAGGTACCGCTGGGCGATCTCGGAAACGACGGTGGCGTCCGCGAGCGTCGTCGTGTCGCCGAGCTGCTTGTCCTCGGCGATGTCCTTCAACAGGCGCCGCATGATCTTGCCCGACCGGGTCTTCGGCAGGTCGTTGGTGAACAGCAGCGAGGCCGGCTTGGCGATGGGCGAGATCATCTTGGCGACGTGGTCCCGCAGCTCCCGGGCGAGCGCCTCGTCGCCCTGGATGCCGCCCCGAGGGGTGACGAAGGCGGCGATCGCCTGGCCGCTCAGCGGATCCGCGCGACCGATGACCGCTGCCTCGGCGACGGACGGGTGCGAGACCAGCGCCGACTCCACCTCGGTGGTCGAGATCCGGTGCCCCGAGACGTTCATCACGTCGTCGACCCTGCCCAGCAGCCAGAAGTAGCCGTCCTGGTCGCGCTTGGCTCCGTCGCCGGCGAAGTACCTGTCCTCGAACCGCGACCAGTAGGTGTCCCGGTAGCGCTGGTCGTCGCCCCAGATGCCACGCAGCATCGCTGGCCACGGCTGATCCAGCACCAGGTAGCCGCCCCCCGGGATCCCCACCTCGTCGCCGCGGTCGTCGACGATCGTGGCGGAGATGCCCGGCAGGGGGAAGGTCGCCGAGCCCGGCTTCGTCGTCGTCGCGCCGGGGAGCGGCGAGATCATGATCGCGCCGGTCTCGGTCTGCCACCAGGTGTCGACGACCGGGCACCGCCCGCCACCGATGTGCTCCCGGTACCACATCCACGCTTCGGGGTTGATCGGCTCGCCGACCGTGCCGAGGAGCCGCAGGCTGGACAGGTCGTGGCGGGCGGGGTGCTCGTCCCCCCACTTCATGAAGGCACGGATCGCGGTCGGCGCCGTGTACAGCTGCGTGACGCCGTACCGCTCGACGATCGACCAGAACCGGTCCTCCGCCGGGTGGTTGGGCACCCCTTCGTAGAGCACGGACGTCGCGCGGTTCGCCAGCGGTCCGTACACGATGTAGGAGTGCCCGGTCACCCAGCCGATGTCGGCGGCGCACCAGTACACGTCGCGGTCCGGCTGGAGGTCGAACACGGTGCGGTGCGTGAAGGCGACCTGGGTGAGGTAGCCACCCGTGGTGTGCATGATCCCCTTGGGCTTGCCGGTCGTGCCCGAGGTATAGAGCAGGTACAGCAGGTGCTCGGCGTCGAGCGGCTCGGCCGGGCAGTCGGGCTCCTGGGCGTCGACCACGTCGTGCCACCAGGCGTCGCGTCCGTCGACCATCGTCACGTCGTTCTCGCCCCGCCTGACCACCAGCACGCGTTCGATCGTCGGCGCGTCCTCGAGTGCCTCGTCCGCCGCGGGCTTGAGCGGTGACACGGTGCCGCGGCGCCAACCACCGTCGGCGGTGACGAGGACCTTGCAGTCGGAGTCGTTGATGCGGTCGCGCAGCGCAGCGGCGGAGAAGCCCCCGAACACCACCGAGTGCACGGCACCGATGCGTGCACAGGCGAGCATGGTGACGGGCAGCTCCGGGATCATCGGTAGGTACACCGCGACCCGATCGCCCTTCTCGACCCCCATCGCCTTGAGCGCATTCGCGGCGCGCTGTACCTGGTCGAGCAGGTCCGCGTAGGTGAGCGTCCGCGTGTCGCCCGGCTCGCCCTCCCAGTGGTAGGCGACCTGGTCCCCGTGGCCAGCGGCGACGTGTCGGTCGAGACAGTTGTGCGACACGTTCAACTGACCGCCGACGAACCACCGCGCGTAGGGGCTCTCCCACTCGAGGATCGTGTCCCAGTCGCGGAACCAGTCGAGTGTCGCGGCCTCGCGGGCCCAGAAGCCCTCGCGGTCGGCCGCCGCCTCGTCGTAGATCTCCGCGTCGGTCACCAGCGCGGACGGTTTGAAGTCCTGGGGTGGCGGGAAGGTCCGCCCCTCCTGCAGCAGGTCAGCGATCGCTTCCTCGGACACCGGGTCGCTCCCTCGCCAGGCATGCGTCCTGCCGCATGCTCCACCGGCGACGATAGCCGTGGCCGTCGGGGCCTTCAGAGGCCGGGACGACCGATCAGCCGCGGGCGTTGCCGGTGAAGCTCCATCCCGCGAGTGCCATGCTGGGGCACAGGACGAGCCCGATGCCGAACTCGCCGTCCGCGTACCGGCTGTCGTCGCCCATGCCGAGGATCTGACCCGTGCCGAGCGCCGAGATGAACGACTGGGTGAAGCGCAGGTTGCCGACCGCGTCACCCACCTTGCCGTCCTCGATCAGGAAGGTGCTGTTGCGCGTGAGCCCCGTCGACACGACCGTCTTCGGGTCGAGCACACGCACGTAGTTGAAGGTCGTGACGAGCAGCCCCCGCTCGACGCGGGCGATGAGCTCCTCGGGTGGCACGTCGCCGTTCGGCAGCACGAGGGACGTTCCCATGGCGCCGTGCGCGCCGCTGCCGGCCAGCGCGTCGCCGGTGGAGATCGTGCCCATGCGCGCGGCCGTCCGCCGGTCCTGCGACAGCGTCGTCGAGACACCACGTTCGATCAGCGGGTAGCGGGTGCGCGGGGTTCCCTCGGCGTCGAACGGCAGCGAGATCGCGCGCGGGTCCAGCGGGTTCTGCCACAACGAGATGGCCGGGTCGAACTGCTGCTCACCGAGCCGGACGAACGAGCCTCCCTCCAGGTGGGTCTTCGCGTTGAAGCCGTAGAACGCCAGGAACGTCAGGATCGTGGCCACGGCGTCCGGCCCGAGCACGACCGGGTAGCTCCCGGGCTCGAGATCCTCGAAGCTCGCGCAGCGTCGCGCGCGGCCGGCCGCCAGCGTGCCCATGGAGGTGGCGTCGAGGTCGGCGAGGCGTCGGCTGGTCTGGTGGCCGGAGCCGGCGGAGGTGGGGGTCTGGTGGATCCCGTCGATCGTGGCACGGGTCGTCGCGCCCGCGATCCGCTGGCCGGCCGTCGAGGCGAACGCCGCCTCGTCGTGTGCCGTGTCGACGTAGCCTGCCGCCCGCAGACCCTCGCCTGCGTCCACGAAGTCGCGGACCAGCGCTGCCCGCGCGCTGGGGTCCATGGCGACGATGTCCTGGTCGAGCACGTCGGGGATCGTGGCGACGGCCGGCGGGGTCGCTCCTGCCCAGTGTGGATCGACGGGTTGGAGGACGGCCGCCGCGATGGCGTCGTCGACCAGCTGCGCGAGCTCGTCGTCGTCCACGCGCGTCGAGGTGGCGGAGGTGGTCCTGCGGTCGACGGAGAGGGTCAGCTGCACGCTGACGGTGTCCTCGCCGACGTGCTGGTGGATGAACGAGTTGGCGAACCGCGTGAGGCCGTGGTGCCGCCTGTGGACCAGCACGTTCGCCTCGATGGTGGCGTCCGACGCCTCGGCGCGGGAACGCACCACCTCGACGACGCGGTCGGCGATGCCCTGGAGGTCGCGGGTCTGGGAGATGGTCATGTCAACCCCTCACGCCGATGCGGACGTCGCGGAAACGGCCCGGGGATGCCGGATGGCCGGTGTGGCCGACCTGCATCGGTTGGCCCTTGCCGCAGTTCGGGACGCCCCACGGGACCCACTCGTCGGGGCCGGCGAGCATGTCCAGCGACCCCCAGAACCGCGGCGTGATGCCGGTGTAGGTGGGGTTCTTCACCATCCGGCCGCGACGCCCGTCGATGACCTCCCAGCCGATCTCGCAGCCGAACTGGAAGTTGAGCCGCTTGTCGTCGATCGACCACGACCGGTTGGTGGCCATGAGCACGCCGTGCTTGGTCTCGGCGATCATCTCGTCGAGTGAGGAATCGCCCGGTTCGAGGCCGACGTTGGTCATGCGCACCATCGGGAGGCGGTTGAAGCCGTCCGCGCGGACCATGCCGCCCGGGGGCAGGCCGGCGAGGTGCGCGGAGTCGCGCCCGGACAGGACGCCGACCCAGGTGCCCTCCCTGACGATGTCGACGCACTGGGCGGGGGTGCCCTCGTCGTCGTATCCGAACGTGGCCAGCGCGCCCGGGATCGTGGCGTCGGCCGTGATGTTCATCAGCTCCGAGCCGTAGCGCAGGCTCCCCAGCTCCTCGACGGCCAGGAACGAGGTGCCGGCGAACGCCGCCTCCCAACCGAGGATCCGGTCGAGCTCGATCGCGTGCCCCACGGACTCGTGGATCTGGAGGGCGAGCTGCGACGAGTCGAGTATCAGGTCGAGCGCCCCCGACGGGCAGTCGGCGGCGGACAGCAGCTGCACCGCCTCCTCGGCGATCGACTGGGCGTGACCGGGGAGGTCGAAGCGGCGCACCACCTCGTAGCCGCCCGTCTCGACGTGCCCGAACGACTGTGGGTAGCTGCGTCGCTGGGTCTCGGACTCGCCGACCGCCGTCGCGTTCATCTCGCAGCCGGACTCGACGATCCGTTGGTGGATCCGGTGGCCCTGGGAGGAGAGGAACCACTTGTCGGTGTCCCAGAACAGCAGCTGCGCGGTGGCGACGGCGATGCCCTCGACCGCCGCCATCGTGCGGGTCGCGTCGACGACGACGGCGACCTTGGTGTCGAGCGGCACCCGGAACGGATCCTCGACGAAGGGCGTCGTGTAGCGGTCCTCGACCACCGGGACGTCGGCGAGCTGGAGCCCCGTGCCCGGCACCAGCGCCGACGCCTTGGCGGTCGCGGTCGCCTCCGCGCCCGCGCGCTTCGACGCCACGTCGGTGAGCTCCGAGGTGGCGGCGAACCCCCACGACGATCCCACCAGCGCCCGGATGCCGACACCGGCGTCCTCGTCGTGCCCGACGGTCTGGATCTCGCCGTTCTGCGCCTGGAGTCGCTCGTGCCGTCGGATCACGACGCGCGCGTCCGCGTACGTCGCGCCGGCGGCGAGGGCCGCCTCCACCGCGGCCCGCGCGTAGTCGAACATCTCGTCACCGGCATCGCGATCGGTCACAGCGTCGGCTCCTCCGCGGCCCACCCGGCGGCGGGCCCTGATCGCCGCGACACGCTACCGCCGGAGGTGGCGTCCCCGCAGAGGCCGCGCGGATGGCACGATGCACCCATGCCCATCGACGTCGAGGCCTTCGAGGACGAGTGGGAGGAGGACCACCACCTCCTCGCCCACCGTTCGCGCGAGCTGTCGCAGGCGGCCCGGGACCGGATCGACGAGCTCGACGTCGCCCGCGTCGTCGGCGTCCACCGAGGGCACGTGACGATCGAGCTGGACGGCGAGGTGGTGGAGGGCCGGTTCGCGGGCACCATGCGCGGCGAGAAGGCCGCGGTCGGCGACCGTGTGCGGGTCCGGCCGCTCCGGCACGAGAGCGACCTGCCCCGGATCGTCGAGGTGCTCGAACGCGAGACGGTCCTGCTCCGGACGGGCGACGACGACGTCGACGACGAGCGCGTCGTGGTCGCCAACGCGGAGCAGGTCGTCGTCGTGCTCGCTGCTGACTACCTCGATGTCGGGGTGCGGTTCCTCGACCGGGTCCTGGTGGCGGCGTCGGCGGGGGGGCTCGATGCGATCCTGTGCGTGAACAAGGTCGACCTCGTGGAGGACCGCGGTGAGGTCGACGAGGTGTGCGGCCGCTACGACGCCATCGGCGTCGTGCCGCGGGTCACGAGCGCCGCGACGGGGGAGGGGGTTCCCGAGCTCGCGGAGCTGCTGACCGGGTGTTGGACGGCCTTCAGCGGCCATTCCGGCGTCGGCAAGTCGTCGCTGTTCAACCGCCTCGTCCCGGACGTCGACCAGGCGGTCGCGGAGATCGGCCGCTTCGGCGGACGACACACGACCGTGGCGGCGTGGGCCGTGGAGCTGCCGACGCTCGACGCGTGGTTGGTGGACACCCCGGGCGTCCGCTCGTTCGGGCTCGGTGTGGTCGACGCCCGCGACCTGGCCCGCCACTTCCCCGAGCTCGCGGCCCTGGACTGCGAGCTGGACGACTGCATCCACGACGGCGAGCCGGGCTGTGCGCTCGCGCCGGGATCGATCCATCCCGAGCGGCTGGCGTCCTACCGCCGACTGTTGGCCAGCCTGCGAGGCGAGGCGGGGTGAGCGGACCCCTATCTTGAGTCCCCGGACGTCGGGAGGACACCGAGGTGGTCGTGGACGAGCGGGGCGACACGCGGGCGTCGTCGTGGTGTGCCCCGTGACGCGACCACACACCGGCCGGAGTCCGGATCCCCTCTGGCGCATGGCGGTCGACGGCCGTGCGCCGCGGCTCGCCCCGGACGAGGCGATCGACGTCGCGCGCCCCCTCGGCCGCTGGCGGCAGGTCGACCCGTCGACGACGATGGACGGCTGGCGGGTGGTCGGGCTGTGGACGGGCATCGGGCTGTGGGCCGGTGTGGTGGCCGCGACGGGCGCGCTCGGCTGGTGGCGCGGCATCGGCCCCCTCGGCGCCGTTCGAGAGGTCCGGACGCTGGGATCGACGCTGTCAGGTCCGCGAGCGGTGGACGCCGACCTCGCCTCCCCGGCCTCGTCGAGCGGCCGGGCGCGAGGTGACGCGGGACGTCGTGCTGGACGTCGCCCATGAGCGACACGCCAGCCGGGGGGGTGACCGGCGGCGCCGTCAGGGCGTTCCTCTGGGCGGTCGGTTCCTTCGGCGGACGGAAGCTCGTCAGCTTCGTGGGCACGTTGGTGCTCGCGCGGATCCTGGTGCCCGAGGACTTCGGACTCGTCGCCGCCGGCGTCGCGATCCTGACCTACATGGAGTTCGCCCTCGACCTGGGCGTGGCCTCGACGGTGATCTACGAGCAGGAAGAGGGCATCACCGACCGGGTCCACACCGCCTTCACGGTGAACCTCGCGTTCGGCGTCATCCTGTTCGTGGTCGGCTTCCTCGCCGCCCCCGCCGTCGCCTGGTTCTTCCAGGCGCCTGGTGAGGAGACCCTCTTCCGGGTCCTCTTCCTCTTCCTCCTGTGCAAGGCGGCCGGTCAGGTTCCCGACGCGGTGCTGCGCCGGAACCTCGACTTCCGGCGGCGGTTGCTCGCCGAGCTGGCTCGCGCAGGGATCAAGGTGATGATCGCCATCCCGCTCGCGATGGCCGGCGCGGGGGCGTGGTCGCTCGTGCTCGGCATGGTCATCGGCGAGGCGGTCGCCACCGTCGTCACGTGGTTCGCCGCTCGCTTTCGGCCCCGCCTCCGGCTCGATCGCTCGGCGATGCGCACGCTCCTGCGCTACGGCTCCACGATGCTCGGGGTGCGCGTCGTCTCCGAGCTCGCGAACAGCGGCGACTACCTGGTGGTCGGCAACCGCCTCGGTCCCGAGGAGCTCGGGGTGTACTCCATCGCCTACCGCATCCCCGAGCTCGCCCTGGCGACCGTGTTCTGGCTCTACTCGATGGTGGCCTTCCCCGTCTACGCGCGTGCCGGAGCCCTCGAAGGGGACAAGCTCAGGTCGGGCATGCTGCGCGCGATGACGCTCACGACACTCCTGGTCTTCCCGTCCAGCGCCGGCCTCGCATTGGTGGCCGACGACGCCGTGCGGCTCTTCTTCTCCGACCGGTGGGAGGCGGCGATCGTCCCGATGGTCGTGATGTCCCTCTCGCTCGGGATCGGCGCGGTCTCGGTCGCGGCTGCGGACGTGCTCCCTGCGGTCGGCAAGCCGGGCAAGCTGTTGCTCGCCAACCTGGTCCTGCTCCCTCCCACGCTCGTCACGATGGTCCTGGTGGCACCGCGCGGTCTGGTGGCCATCGCACTCGTGGAGCTCGTCAGCGTCGTCGTGTACGTCCCGCTGCTGCAACTCTTCGTGAACCGCGAGGTGGGGACATCGGCGCGCGAGGTGGGGCGCGCGTGCGTCCCCGCGCTCAGCGCGACCGTGGGGATGCTGGTGCTGGCCGTCCCGATGCAGCTGCTGCTGGCTCCTGGCACGCCCCGGTTGCTCGTGACCGTCGCCGCAGGCATCGTCGGCGCCGGTGTCGGCATCCTGGCCGGTGGTCGGACCGTCGTGCCGGAGATCCAGGGCATCCTCAGGCTCCTTCGTCCGGGTGCCTCGTGACGATCTCACCGACGCTCGAGATCCGGTCTGACCTCGGTCCACATCGGGATCGTTGGGACGAGCTCGTCGCAGCGGGTCGTCCACCCATCCCGAACCTGCGGTCCTGGTACCTGGACGCGGTGCAGCGCCCGTCGACGCGGTACGTGCTGGTCGTCGCGTCAGGGCGCTTGCTCGGCGGCGTCGTTGTCGATCGACGGGACCGGTATCCGGGCGTCCCCGTCATCGGGCCCCCTGGCGGGTACTTCAACCCACCGCACTTCGACCTGCTCGCAGACCCGGCACACGAGTACGACGTCCTGTGGCTCGTCGCGTCCTGGTTCCGCTCGCACCGTCAGGCCATCGTCAGCCTGCCGACGCTACGCGAGGGCTCCCTCCTGGGGAGGGTGCTCCCCGGAAGGAAGGTGGTCGAGCACGACACCAGAGCGCCCTACCTCGTGTTGCCGCCCACCTTCGAGGAGTACCTGACCGAGCGATCCAAGAACTGGCGCTCGAGCCTCCGACGCAACAGCGAGCGCTTGGCTGCCAACGGCTTCCTGCACAGGCGGTTGGCCGCTGACGAGGTCGGGTTCGGCATCCGGTGGCTCCGGCGGTTGCATGCGCAGGTGCACGGTGACGACTCCGCCTTCCTACCGCACTACGACGCCTTCGAGCGGATCGTCGTCGCGGGTGTCACGGCGGGGGAGGCGGAGTTCCACGTCCTCGCGCGCGACGACCGCGTCGCGGCCATCGACGTCGTGTTCGTCATCGAGGGGTTCGCCGACGACTTCCAGTCCGGGCGGGACGTTTCCGCCCCGGATGCGGCTGGGGCGGGGAGCGTCCTGGTTGCGAAGGTCGTCGAGTACGGCTGCCAGCAGGGGTGGAAGGAGATCGACCTGGAGTACCCGGACCACGAGTACAAGCGGCGCATGACGGACCGTGTCCGACAACTCGAGAATGCGCAGGCTCGCTGGGGGCTCGTCCCGCGCGTCGAGCAACGGATCCGCGACGGGCTACCGCCGTCGGTCGAGGAGCGTGCGCGTGCACTCGCCAGGTGGGGTAGGCGGTCCGTGTAGCGGGTCTGGCCGCGGGCACGGACTGGACCAGTGGACGGATGCCCTCCGAGCGGGCCCTCGGTCGCTGGCTACGGTGACGCTGGAGGCACATCCCCGACGAAGGCGAGCCGGTGCGACCGCTCGTGTCCCGCGTCTCCGACGCATCGGAGATGCGGGTCGTGTGCATCGAGGACGCCGATCCGCTCGCGGACCTACGCGCCGGATGGGACCGCCTCAGCGCCGACATCGACGGTCCCAACAGCCAGCTCGATCACGTGATCGCTGCCTCGCGCAGCCTTCCGCGCGGGACATCTCCCTTCGTCGTCACCGTGTGGCACCTCGACTCGCTCGTCGGGGTGGCACCGTTGGTGCGGGTGGCTGGTCGCCCCGCACGCCTTCGAGCCATGGACGGTCTCGAGGCAGGGGGCTTCCGGTACGCGGGAGACGAGGCGCTCGCCCGGCTGCTCCGAGCAGTGGTGATGGTGGGCCTACCCGTCGAGCTCCCGGCGCTGCCCGCGGGTTCTCCCACCGATCGACTGCTCGCAGGGGGCGATCGGACGCGGGCGTTCGTGCACGCCACCACCTGGTGGGGTGGACCGTCGATCCCGCTCGACGGATCCTGGACCGACCCGACGCGCCACCTGAGCTCCAATCGGAGGTCCGCGTTGGGACGCGCGTTGCGGAAGGCCCAGCGAGACCATGAGGTCCAGGTCGAGTACCTCGCTCCGGGCAGTGCGGTCGAGGAGCACTTCGCAGCGTTCGTGGCTCTCGAGAGGCTCGGCTGGAAGGGCGCCGCGCGAAGCGCCCTCGCGCACGACGATCCGCAGCGCGAGACGCTGCGCGCCTATCTCACGGCGCCTGCCGTTCGGCCCGACGTGCGGATCGCGCGGATGCTGCTCGACGGCGAGGTGATCGCCATCGACCTCGATGTGGTGGTGGCGGACCGGCTCTGGTGGTTGAAAGGGGCCTACGACGAGCGGCTCCACCGGTATACCCCCGGACTCCAGCTGAAGCGCGTCGCCATCGCGGCCGCGGCTGAAGCCGGCCTTCGGTCCTTCGAGATGATGGGCGAGACGGCCGCGTTCAAGGAGATGTGGGGATGCGGCCCGCAGGAACTGCATCGGGTACGCGTCTATCCCTTGTCGGTCCTCGGTGTGCAGGCACTGCTCTTCGACGTTGCCGGCAAGGTGGGACAGCGGGCTGTCGGATGGGCACGCGGCGTGCTCGAGACCCGACGTGTCGGAGCCGGTTAGGGGTGTCGGACGGCCGACGGCTCGAAGCCTTGCGGGGCGTGTGCGTCTGCTCGTCGCGACGATGGCGATCGGGATGGTGCCCGGTGTGGCGCGCTCGCTACCCTGCGCGCGCCCCGGCGGGGTAGCCAAGTGGTAAGGCAGGGGACTGCAAATCCCCCATCACGGGTTCGATTCCCGTCCCCGCCTCGATGAAGATCACCGGTCCCACGTGCGCAGATGCGGTCGGAGTTCGGGCGACGCTGCGAGCGGACGCATGAGGCCTCGGAGTCGCCGGGCTCCCGGCGCCACCGTCGGCCCGGCGAGGACCGTCGCTGGGTTGCCGTGGGGGCGGTGTTCGGGTTCGTGGCCCGCCTACGCTGACTGCGTGCGGAGGCGAGCAGATCCTGGGGAGGGTTGCCCATGATCCTGGCGGCGAACAACGGCTGGTCCCTGACCGGTGCGAGCGGTGGCATCGTCGATGGCCTCCTGGGGCTCGTCCTCGTTGCCGGGCTCCTCTGGCTCTACTGGAACATGGGGTAGGGAACCGACGCAGAACGGAGAGGTTCTCCGACGACATCGAGGCGACCGGTGTGTCGTCGCTCAGTCCCGCCCATCGGGGTCACTGGACGGATCCGAACGGAAGGTCGAGGTTCCGGCGACGCGGCGCGGTTCTCCGGGCGCTGGCCCGCCACGGCGAGGACGATGTCGGTTCACTCGACACGGACCGGGCTCGGAAACGCTGTCCTGTACCCGGACATGACAGGGTGGGCGGCTCACCAGCGTCCAGCCTGGTCGAGGGGATGATGACGCCGTGGACGATGGGGCGCGCCGGACGAGGTTCGAGGAGATCTACGACGCCTACTCGGGCCTCATCCTGCTGTACGCCCGTCGCCGGACCACCGAGGACGGTGCCCTCGACGTGGTCGCGGAGACGTTCACGACCGCGTGGCGCCGCATGGACGACGTTCCATCCGGGGTCGAGGCGCGTCCGTGGCTGTACGGCGTGGCCCGGCGCGTGCTGGCCAACCAGCGCCGCAGCGAACGACGGCGTTCCGCTCTCGAGCAACGCCTCGTTGCCGAACGCTGTCCTGACGCCGGCCCGACGGTGCCGACCGATGACGGGCTGGTCGCCCGGGCGTTCGCGGCGCTGGGTGAGGGCGACCGCGAACTGCTGAGGCTGGTCGGCTGGGACGGGCTCGATCGCGAGGACATCGCGGCCCTGCTCGGGTGCAGCCGCGCCGCCGTGCGGGTCAGGCTGCATCGGGCGCGGCAGCGTTTCGCCCGCGAGCTGGCGGCCGTGGGCGTGACACGCGCGGTCCCGTCCGGACATGGACCTGGCAGATGGGCGACCGCCCACCCCGACCCGGAGGAAGCGTGATGGCCCGCCGCCACGACCCGATCGACGACCTACGAGGGCACGATCCGATCGACGGTGACCGACTGGCCGCCTCCTGGGACGGCAGTGACGCCAAGCAGGCGCTGTTCCAGGAGATCACCACCATGGACGTCGACACCCTCCCGCCCGCACTGGCGCGTGAGCCCGCCCCGCCCCGTCGCCGTCGTTCCCTCGCGTTCGCGGGCGGGCTGGCCGCCGTCGCGATCGGCCTCGCCGTGGTCCCCGGGCTGCTGCCCGACACCGGCGGCGCGGCCTACGCCGTCCGCGAGCTCCCCGACGGCGTGCTGGTGGTCGACACCTCGCGCGGTTCGATGGACGTCGGCGACGGCCACAGCCTGGCTGCCGAGCTCCGAGAGCACGGCATCGACGTGGAGATCTCGACCCGGGTGGCCTCACCGTCGGCCGTCGGTGACATCGAGGTGTTCGGCCCTCCCTGGGAGGACGGCCCACCGGCAGGGATCTCGTGGGGGGCCGACGGCTCGCCTGACGTGTTCACCATGCGGATCGATCCCGAGCACTTCACCGACGCGATCACGATCGTGCTCAACGTCGCGGCCGAGGCGGGTGAGGCCTACACGCTGACCACGAGCCCGTTCGAACCCGGCGAGGAGCTCGACGGCCTGCACTGCGCACTGGGGCACCCGCTGCGCGCCTCCGTGCTCGCAGCCGCCCTCGAGGAGCTGGACGTGTCCGCGACCTGGGAGACGATCACCCCGACCGCGGACCCCGACGTCACGCAGTCGTACCCGTCGGCGCAGGTGCCGGACGGCGAGGTCGTCGGCAGCCGTGCCGTGCGCGCCGGTGCGATCGAGGTGACCGTGCTCGAGGACGCGGTCGAGCTCGCCCAGATCCACTGGCCCGACGTCTTCGCGGACGGCGCGCCGTGCACCCCCGAGCGCGTGGCCGGCTGGGCGCCTGGCGCCGGGGACGTCAGGTGATCGAGGTCTGGGTCTCGACGGCGCGGATCTGCGTCTGTTGCCAGTAGCTGGAGATGTCCGCGGTGCTCGCCACGTAGCCGAAGTAGCGGCGCATGTTCTCGAGCGTCGACGCCTGCAGGTCGTCACTGTCGGTCGCCGTCGAGTCCGACAGCACGAGCACGTTGTGGTCGAGCATGTACCCCTCACGTGCGGTGGTCTCGACGCAGACGTTGGTCTTGACCCCGCACAGCACGAGGCTGTCGACGCCGCGTGAACGCAGGATCGTGCCGAGGTTGGTGCCGGTGAACGATCCGTACCGGTGCTTGGTCACCACGTAGTCGTCGGGCCCGGGTGAGACGCGATGGAACTCCGCACCCCAGGTCCCGTCGATGCAGAACTCCTCGCTCTGACCCCGGAGGCGGCGGCGGTCGAGGATCGCGCGTGACATGAACGGTTGGTCGTACACGTTGCGCGTGAACACGACCGGGACGCCCACCGACGAAGCGACGGGCAGCAGCTCGGCGATCCGGTCGATGGCAGCGGCCGCACCGTCACCGGCGCGGCCCGTCCTGGCGAAGTGCCCCTCCGGATCGCAGTAGTCGTTCTGCAGGTCGATGACGATCAAGGCGGTGCGCTGCGGGTGGAAGAGCTCGAGCTCGGGGGCGTGCGGCACCGGGTACTCCTGGTTCGGTGGATGGCAGCCGGGGCTGCCGCGGGGACGCAGCGAGCCGCTGGCGAGATCCTAGTTGTCAGGGTGCCGTCACCGACGAGCCGCTGAGCCGTCATGGACCGTTCCGGGTGCGCCCCCTGCGCTGGTCGCCGGGGTCGCACCGATGAGTTTCGGCTGCGGCCCATGTCATACTCGACGGACCCTCCCGAGGAGCAGACCATCGTGGCCGATGTCCAGCTGAACCCCTATCTGCAGTTCCAGGATCGCGCTCGCGAGGCGATGGACTTCTACCGCTCCGTCTTCGACGGCGAGCTCACCATGCAGACGTACTCCGAAGGCGGCATGAGCGGACACCCCTCCAATGACGACCGCATCATGCACGCGCAGCTCGTCACGCCGCACGGACTGGTCCTCATGGGGGCCGACGTCCCCGACGGGGTGCCCTACGAGCCCGGCTCGGCGATCTCGATCTCGCTCAGCGGGACCGACGAGCCGACGTTGCGTGGCTGCTTCGATGCACTCGCCGAGGGCGGCGCAGTCATCGAACCTCTCGTCGCGGCGCCGTGGGGCGACCAGTTCGGCATGTGCGTCGACCGCTTCGGCACGAGCTGGATGGTGAACATCGGCAGCTCGCCGACCTGAGCGAGCACCTGCCCGATCCGGCTCCGGCAGGACCTTTTCCCCTATGAAGAGTGGTTCAAATGGGAGATGGTCGGTGCGGATCGAGGAGGACGCATGACGAAGGCCGTGAACCTGCGGGCTGCCGCTCAGGAGCTGCTGGGCTCGCTCGCGCAGCAACCATCGGGTCGCGCCGCGAGGACCCTCTCCCCGGGGGCACACGCACCGCTGAAGCAGACCCTTCTCGCGCTGGCTGCGGGACACCAGCTCCAGGAGCACCGCGCTCCCGGCCACGCCACGATCGAGTTGCTCGTCGGTCGGGTCCGGATCACCACCGGAGGCGACGACGAGGAACTCATCGCCGGGGACTGGGCGCCCATCCCGCCCGAGGTCCACGGACTGGTGGCCGACGAGGACAGCGTCGCGCTCCTGACGGTGGTGAGCCAGAGCGCCGCCGCTGACGGGGCGTCGGACCGGTGAACGACACCCTGCCCAGACCGCTCGCGCCGGTGTCGACGGCCGACGCGGCGGCTCGGCATCGTGCGCTCGCACACCCGAGGCGCCACCAGGTCCTCGAACTGCTGAAGAACGCACCCGACGGGCTCGATGCGGCCGAGCTCGCACGGCTTTCCGGACTCCACCCCAACACCATCCGGGTCCATCTCGCCACGCTCGGCACGGCTGGACTCGTCGAGGGCGCTCCTTTCCGAGGCGGTGGCCGCGGACGACCGTCGATCCGCTACCGCGCCACCGACCCCGCCGACGAGGACGGCTACCGGCTGCTCTCGGCGATGTTGGCCACCGCCATCGGCACCGGTGACCGAGACGGACCATCCCCCCGCGCCGAGGCCGCCGGACGCCACTGGGGACGGCACCTGGCCACATCGCGGGCCGAGGGCACAACCGAGCCGGAACGCTCCGTCCTCGAAGCGGTGACAGTGATCTTCAGGCTGCTCGGGTTCGCCACGACGCACGAAGAGGATCGGATCGTCCTGGACGTCTGCCCCTACCGCGAGCTCGGGGAGCAGTACAGCGACGTCATCTGCGGGCTCCACCTCGGGATGCTGCGTGGCATCATCGATGCGCACGGCAGCTCCGGTGACGCCGCCTGGCTCGAACCCTTCGTCGCCCCCTCGCGCTGCGTCGCGGGCCTCTCCGGCGCCACGACCGGGCGACGCCCATGAGTGCCCCGCTGCACATCTTCCGGCCCGTGGGACTCAGTCATACGGCCGACGAGATCCATAGCCGGCTGATCGTCGACGCACAGGCACTCGCAGTGGCGGCCACGGCCGACGCACTCGGCCGCAGCGCACCACTGTTCCGGCGTTGGGGGCTCGCCACGTCGTCGTTGCCCACCGTCGCCGCCACAGCCTCCCGCGACGGTGAGCTCGGGAGTGTCACGATCCGTTGGTCTGGAGACGAATGCGCGACAGGCTGGCCTGGCATGTCCGCCCGGTTGCTCGTCACGCCCAGCGGCCCGTCCGCGAGCGAGCTCACACTCGTCACGACTCGATCCCCGTCGCTCGGGCTCGCCGCGCGTCGGCTGGACCGTTTCCACCAGCGACGCGGCACCCGCGTCGTCGTCCACTGCTTCCTGCTCGAGCTGGCCGGCCACCTCGATCGCGCGATCGTCCGCCCGCTGGAACCCGTGGGAGCCCCACGATGACCACGATCCAGACCTACCCCCACGCGACCCGGCAACTGCACATGACAGCCTCCGATGCGCTCGCCAGCCTGCGACTCGACGGGCCGGCCCTGGCCGCCGACGCCACCGCGAGTGCCCGTGCGGCTCTCGCCCCGTTGCTGCGCGAGGGACGCTTCCGCCGCCCCGCCGGCCCGCGACTCGAGACCGAGGTCGTATTGAGCGGGCTGGTCGCTCTCCGCGTCACCTGGAACCGCAACGACGCCGATCGATGGCCACCGTCGAGCACCTTCGCGACCCGTCCCACCTCGCGGTGGTGGCGCAGCGACGAGGAGGAGACCGGCTGGCCGACCGCCACGATCGACGTCGTCGTCGAGCCACGTGCACAGGGCTGTCGACTCGCCGCGCTCAGCACCCGGCCGCCTGGCACCGACCTCAGCACCAACCGGATCGACCGCCACCTCCGCGACCGCATCGCCCGGACGGCGATCGAGGGGTTCCTGACGGCGTTGGCAGCCGCCGTGATGTCGAGCTACCCGACGACGATGGCGAGCACCAAGAGCAGCAGGGCTGCGGCGGTCACGATGCCGGCGATGGTCGCCACTTCCCCCCCGTTGGGGGTGTGGACCTCGTCCTCGAGGTAGCCGTAGGGGTTCGTGGACATCGTTTGGTCCTTTCGGATCGTCTCGAAAGGGTGACGGCGCGGCTCGGGGCTCACCAGTGGCCTTCTGACACGCTGGCCGTTCGGGAGCCCCGTGCCCCGCCGCTTCACGGGACGGTCGGCTACGGGAGGAGCGCGAGCGGCGTCACGCGCTCCGCCTGGACCGACCCGTCCTTCGCCGAGTACTCCCAGACCGTCAGGAGTCCTTCCTGCGGCCGGTCGACGTCGACGTCGAGCGTGAAGTCGAACGCCCCCCAGCCCATGCCGTTGTCCGACATCTCGAAGCCCTCGGCGAGCACGGTGCCGTCGGCGGCTTCGAGCCGGTACTGGAACGTCGCCTCGAAGACCTGGGCCATGCCGGTCACCCGGACGCGGCCCTGTGTGTCGGCACCGGCCGACGGGGTGTCCACGAAGACGGTCGGGAGCAGATCCAGGTAGTCCTCGCGGGAGACCGGCCCGTCCAGCACGACGCCCTCGCCCGAGAAGACGGTGACGGGGCTGCCGTCGAGCTCGAGCCGGACCTCGTCGACGGTGGGGAACTGGGTGACGGTGTAGACGAGCTGCGCGAGCCGACCGAACATCGAGAAGGTGCCGCCACCGGATTCGAACTCGCGGGAGAGGTTGACGGTCGCCACGCCGTCGTCGATCGCGACATCGAGCACCAGCGTGTTCTCCGGGACCGCGGTCGCGAGGTCGTCGAGCATCGCCTGGTCGTCACCGGTCGGCCCGTCCACCAGCTCGCGGAGCGTCGCCAGCGCGATCCTCGGGGTGCTCGGGATCTCCCGCTGCACGGAGACCAGGAAGGGGCCGCTGCGAGCCGGTGTGTCGCCGCCGGGAGCGAGGTAGTACAGCCGGACGGCGGTCGTCGCGGTCGAGCCGTCGTCGGTGTCCGGCGTTCCTTCGTCCTCGTCGGGGGCCGGCTCGTCGGCGTCGGGGACGGGTTCCTGGTCCTGGTCGTCCGCCGCACCCTGGTCCGGCGGAGCCGTGGTGCCGGGGCTCGACGGCTCGACGGGTCCGGCGTCGACGACGCCTTCCGTACCGCAGGCGGTGAGCAGCAACCCGAGCGTGAGACCGAGCAGCAGCTGAGGGATGTGGCGCTTCATCGTCGTCCTCCCGGGCGTCGGCTGGGTTCGCATCCGACCCGTAGCCAGCATCCACGACGGCTGTCATGGGGCCGTCCGCGGGACGTCACGGTTCGGTAACGACCGTGACATCCAGTCGGAGCTCGACCTCGAGCCCACCGTCCTCCCGGTTGCGGGCCACCACCCTCGCGCCGAGCGCCCGTGCGTGCTCCTGCACGATGGCCAGCCCGAGCCCACTCCCACCGCCGGCGCGCGCGGCGTCTCCCTTCGCGAAGCGGTCGAAGATGCGCTCGAGCTGGTCCTCGGGGACCCCCGGACCCCGGTCGGTGACGGTGATCACGAGCGCCGACCCCTCCAGCGCGGCGCGGACGTCCACCTCGCCGTCGCCGGCGTGGAGCCGGGCGTTGTCGACCAGGTTGCCGACGATCCGCTCGAGCCGTCGTCGGTCGGTCCGTACCCGCAACGGCGTGGGAGCGTGGACCGTCGCGGTGGGGAGGCGCCGCGCGACGATGGCGTCGAGGAACGCCGCGACATCGAGCTCGGCGAGCTCCACCTCGGCCGCGTCGCCCGCTGCGTCGAGCCGGGACAGCTCGAGCAGCTCCTCGACGAGGTCGCGGAGTCGGCGGACGTCCCCGTCCAGGAGCTCGACGACCCGATGGGTCCCCTCGGGGAGGTTCCCCACCTGTCCGCGCAACTCCGCCGCCTCGTTCACGAGCGCCGTGACGGGGGTGCGCAGCTCGTGGGAGACGTCCGCGACGAAGCGCCGTTCTCTCCGCTGTGCCTCGCGGAGCTCCGCGACGCTGTCCGCGAGCGTGCCCGCGAGTCGAGCCGCGCGCCATCCCGCGACGCCGCCGACGAGGATCACGGCGAGCGCCGCCCCGGACAGCAGCAGCCGGAGCTGTACGAGTGCGTTCTCGAGCTCGCCGACGTCGGTGACGAAGTAGAAGTCGGGCCCCTCGGGTGCCTTGCGTGCCCCGACGACGAGGTGGGACACCTCGTCGGCCGTCACCCACTGGGCGGCGACGTTGCCGGCGGCCATGAGCGCGCGCACGTCGGCGGACACCAGCTCGGGTGCGTTGGGAACCTGCAGGCCCGAGAGGTAGTTCTCGCCACCACCGAGGTCGACGTACACGTCGAGGCCGCGCCTGCGCAGGTCGTCGGCCAGCCCGGAGCTCTCGATGTCGCCCGGCCCCACCCGTGCGCCGAGCCGCTCCTCCGCGAGCACGCGCACGCTGAAGCGCGCGTCCTCGACGGCGCGGTCGAGCATCTCGCTGCGCAACGAGCGGGAGACGAGCCCGTATGCCAGCAGTGACAGCGTCACGGCCGCAACGGTCACCACGCCAACGACGATGAGCCCCAGTCGAGCGCGGACGTCGCGGCTCCGCGGGTGACTCCCCCGGCCGCCCCTCACGTGCGGGCGGCGCGGTAGCCGACGCCACGGACCGTCTCGATGACCGTCGGGCGCGCGGGATCGAGCTCGACCTTCGCACGGAGCCGCTGGATGGCCGCGTCGACGACCCGTGAGTCCCCGAGGTAGTCGTAGCCCCACACGCGCTCCAGCAGCTGCTCGCGCGACAGGACCATCCCGGGGTGACGGCCCAGCTCGACGAGCAGCCGGAACTCGGTGGGTGTCAGCTCGATCTGCTCGTCGCCGCGTTCGACCGTGTGCGCCGCGACGTCGACGGCCAGCGGCCCGAGTCGCAGGAGGTCGTCGGGGGTGTCCGAGCGGGACGCCCGGCGCAGCGCGGCGCGGACGCGCGCGACGAGCTCGGGCATCTCGAAGGGCTTCGGGACGTAGTCGTCGGCACCGGACTCGAGCCCGACGACGACGTCGATCGTGTCGGTCCGCGCGGTCAGCATGACCACGGGCACGGCGGAGGTCGCCCGGATCGCCCGGCAGACCTCCAGCCCGTCGAGCCCGGGGAGCATCACGTCGAGCACGACCAGGTCCGGCCGGCGTTCCTGGAACCGCCGCAGCCCCTCGTCCCCCCGCTCGGCCGTGAGCACGTCGAAGCCCGCGTTGCGGAGCCCACGCTCGGTGAGCTCCCGGATCGAGGGGTCGTCCTCGACGACGAGTATCCGTGCTTCCATGCGTCGAGTATCGCGGACGATGCGCGTCCGCTGCGCGAGGAGCCACCTGTGCCGACACCCCCTGGTGGGCAGACCGGTCCGTCGACCGGCGGCGCGAACCTCATCGTCGAGGTCCGCGACCTCGTCAAGACCTACGGCGGGGTACGCGCGCTCGACGGTGTCGACCTGGCCTTCGGGCCGGGCATCGTCTACGGCCTGCTCGGCCCGAACGGCGCGGGGAAGACGACCCTGATCCGCGTGCTCGCGACCCTCCTCCGACCCGATCGCGGCTCGGTGCGCGTCGCCGGGGTCGACGTGATCGCGGATCCGACGGCTGCACGGGCCAGGATCGGTCTGGCAGGACAGTTCGCGGCGGTCGACGAGTACCTCACCGGCCGTGAGAACGTCGAGATGGTCGGCCAGCTCTACGGTCTCTCCGCGGACGAGGCGCGGCGCAGGGCCGACGACGTGCTCGAACGGATCGGGCTCTCGGACGATGCCGGGCGTCGCGTCGGCACCTACTCGGGGGGCATGCGCCGCCGGCTCGACCTCGCGGCGTCTCTCGTCGGCAGGCCGCAGGTGATGTTCCTCGACGAGCCGACCACGGGCATCGATCCGCGCAACCGTCTCGGGTTGTGGGAGCTGATCGAGGACCTGGTCCGAGGTGGAACGACGGTGCTGCTCACGACCCAGTACCTGGAGGAGGCCGACCGGCTCGCCGACCACATCGCGGTGATCCACAACGGCCGGATCGTGTCCGAGGGGACGGCCGACGAGTTGAAGGACACGCTCGGGGGGGCGGTCCTCGAGGTCGGCGTCGCGCCCGAGGACCGGTCTGCGGCCTCGGACGTGCTGCGCGATCTCGTCGGATCGGACCCGACGCTCGATGGCGACACCCACCTCCGAGTGCCTGCCCGTGAGGGCGCGCGCACCGTCGCCGCGGCCGTCCGGCTGCTCAACGACGCGGGCGTCGAGCCGCTCGACCTCGCGCTGCACAAGCCGACCCTCGACGACGTCTTCCTCGCGCTCACCGGGGAGGAGACCGGGGCGGCGCCTCCGGACGGACCGGCCGCGCAGCCGGGCAGAGGTGGCAGGCACACCAGGAGGCGACGGTGACCGCGGTTCCCACGACCCAGGCCGGGACGGATCCGGTGGCGGTGCTCGGTCCGCGCCGTCTGGCACGCGACGTGCTGGTCCTCACGCGACGCAACCTGCGGCGGGTGCTGCGGCTACCGCAGCTGCTGCTGTTCGCCACGGTCCAGCCGGTGATGTTCCTGTTGCTCTTCAACTTCGTCTTCGGTGGTGCGATGGGCCAGTCGCTGCCCGCCGGCTACGAGTACATCCAGTGGCTGATGCCGGGGTTGCTCGTCCAGATCTCGGTCTTCGGGGCGGGGCAGACGGCGTTCGGCCTGACCGAGGACCTCTCCAAGGGCGTCATCGACCGCTTCCGCTCGCTGCCGATGACGCGCTCGGCCGTCCTCGCCGGGCGGACGTTCGCGGACCTGCTGCGCAACGCCGCCGTGCTCACCCTGATGCTCAGCGTCGGCTTCGCGATCGGCTTCCGCTACGGCACCAGCTTCCTCGGGTTCGTCGGGGGGGTCTGCGTCGCGCTCGCCTTCGGCTATGCGATGTCGTGGGTGATGGCGACGATCGGCCTGCTGGTCAAGAACCCGGAGGCCACGCAATCGGCCGTGTTCCTGCCGGTCTTCCCGTTGGTGTTCGCGTCGTCGGTGTTCCTGCCGACGGCCACGATGCCGGACTGGCTGCGGGTCTTCGCCGACAACCAGCCCATAACGGCCGTCGCCAACGCGATCCGCGGGCTGATGCTGGGACCGCAGGTCCTGCCGGTGGGCCTCACCACCGGGGGTGCCGTGCTCCAGGCACTGGCGTGGGTCGCGGGCATCACCCTGGTCTTCGGTGGGCTCGCCGTTCGTGCCTACCGACGGATCGACACCTGAGCGGCGTTAGCCTGGGCGACCGGCAGCCGGCGACGATCGACCGGGAGGGCGAGGACGTGGCGCGACCCGCGAAGCACGAGTACCGCCCCCTCATGATCGAGGCGGCGAAGCGGCGCCTGCTCGCGGGGACCGAGGTCCGGATCACCGAGATCGCGCACGAGCTCGAGGTCAGCGGACCCCTCGTGCACTACTACTTCCGCGACCGTCAGGAGCTCGTCGACGTCGCGTGGCGCGAGATCCTCGAGGCGCACGTGGCCGACGACCAGCGCGAGATCGTCGAGCGTTCCCGTGACCTCGACTGGGACGGGGTCCGCGGCCTGGTCGATCGTGTCTTCGCCCCGCACCGGGACGGCGTCCACGCCGCCCACCTGCGGGCCGCGGTCGAGGCGTTGTCGAGCCCACAGCTGGCGGAGACGGTCCGCGAGGTGCACGAGACGACGATCTCCCAGTGGCAGCAGCTGGTGGAGGCGGCGATCGCCGACGGCTCGGCTGCGACCACGCTGGACACCCGGGCGGTCGCGATGATGGTGGTCGGGATCTCGCTGGGGATCACCGTGGTCGAGCCACACCTGTCGCCGGCCGACCGGCGCAACATCGCGGCCGCGTGGACGGCCATGCTCCGCGCGGTCCTCGACCCGGCCTACCAGGTGCCGTTCCCTGCCCCCGAGGATCGCTGACCGGCCGGTCCGGTCACCGTCCTGGCTCCGAGCCCTCGACGGCCGTGCGGACCACGACCACGGGGCAGCTCGCATGGTGCGTGGCCTGGTGGCTCACCGACCCGAGCATCAGCTCCGAGAAGCCGCCGCGACCGCGCGAGCCGACGACCAGCATGTCGGCACCCTTCGAACGTTCGCACAGCGCGTGCGCGGGCCGGCGATCCTGGTGGGCGATGGTCTGGACCACCACCCCGGTGGGCACGTCGATGTGGGCGAGCTCCCCGGCGACGAGCACCTCGGCACGCTCCAACGCGGCCCGCTCCTCCTGTTCCTCCGTCGCGGCCTCGACCGCTCCGGTCCCACTCGCCAACGCCACGCCCTCGGCGTAGGCGTACAGCTGCCAGGACGGGGTGTACTCGAAGACGTAGATGGCCTCGACCGTCGCATCCCGGTAGGCGGCCTCCTCGACCGCCCATCGGAGCGCACCCCGTGCGCTGCTCGAGCCATCGACCCCGACGACGATCCTGCCCATGGCGTCACCTCCCGCGAGTCGCCACGCCGGCCGTCCCTCCGCGCTCGGCGGGAGCGGCCGGTCGAGGACCACGGTAGGCGTCGCGCCGGCCCGTGGCGAGGGCCCACCGGCCCCGACGGGCGGGAGATGTCGGCGCTACCGTCGACCGCCCGACGCCGCCACCTCGGGAGCTGCGCTCGCCGTGACCGACCGCCCATCGCCACCGCCCGCCCCACCGTTCGACGGCGTCGTCTACCAGATCTATCCGCGGTCCTTCCTGGACACCACGGGCAACGGTGTCGGCGACCTGCGGGGGATCACGGCGCGGCTCGACCACCTCGTGTGGCTCGGCGTCGACGCGCTCTGGCTGTCCCCGATCTACCGCTCGCCGATGGTGGACTTCGGCTACGACGTCGCCGATCACCGCGCCGTCGACCCCCTCTTCGGCACGATCGAGGACGTCGACGAGCTGCTCGCGGAGGCCCACCGCCGCGGGCTCGCCGTCTGGCTCGACTGGGTGCCAAACCACACCTCGGACCAGCATCCCTGGTTCCTGGCGTCGCGTTCCTCGCGCTCCGACGCCAAGCGTGACTGGTACGTGTGGCGGGACCCCTCGCCGGACGGCGGCCCGCCGAACAACTGGACGCGGCACTTCGCCGACGAGCCCGCATGGACCTTCGACGAGCTGACCGGCCAGTACTACCTGCACCTCTTCACGCCCCAGCAGCCGGACCTGAACTGGGCGAACCCGCAGGTCCAGGGAGCCATGCACGACGTGCTGCGGTTCTGGCTCGACCGCGGTGTGGACGGCTTCCGCGCCGACGTGATCCACCTCATCGGCAAGGACCCGTCGCTGCCGGACGACCCGCCGGAACGCCTCGGCACGCCGCGTGCCGGGTTCCATCACCATCCCGACATCACGCACGAGCTGGTCCGCGGCATCCGGCGGGTGCTCGACGCCTACCCGTCGCGGCCGATGGTCGGCGAGATCAACCTCTCGGACGCCGCCGAGGTGGCGACCTACGTTGCGCCCGACCGGCTCCACCTCGGGTTCGTGTTCGGGCTCGTCGAGGCGTCCTGGGACCCGGCCGCGTGGCGCGAGGCCATCGAGCGCGTCGAGGCGAGCTTCGGCGCGGTCGACGCCTGGCCGGCGTTCGCGATCGGCAACCACGACCAGTCGCGCGTCGCCACCCGGGTGGGCGGCGAGGCCCGCGCCCGCGCGGCGGCGTTGGTGCTGCTGACGGTCCGCGGCGTGCCGTTCGTGTACGCCGGCGACGAGCTGGGGCAGCGCGACGCGCTGGTGCCTCCGCAGCGCGTCGTCGATCCCGGCGGCCGTGACGGCTGCCGTGCGCCCGTCCCGTGGACCGCGCGGGCGTCCGACGGCGGCGGCGGACACGGGTGGGCGGGGGAGCCCTGGTTGCCCTGGCCGCCCGAGCCCGAGAGCCACAACCTCGAGGTCCTCGTCGACGACCCCGGCTCCGTGCTGCACCTCTACCGGCGGCTGCTGGCCCTCCGCCGCGCCGTCCCGTCGCTGCACGCCGGCGCCCAGCGCTCGGTCCCGCTGGGGCCCGACGTCCTCGCGTACCGCCGGTTCGCCCCGGACGGTGACCCCGGCGGCGACCGGCTCGTCGTGCTGGCGATGGGCGGCACCGACGTCGAGGTGGCACTGCCGTCGGACGTCGCCACGTGGACCGTCGAGCTGGCGTCGGACGGTGTCGGCGAGGGAGCCGCGTTCGGCGGTGTGCTGTCCTCGGACCGGGCGCTGTTGCTGCGTCCCGGTTAGACGCGGCTGCCGTCGACGAACAGCGTCTGGAGCGCGGTGCCGATCACCCCGTGCACGTCGGCGACGGTGGACGTCGTGAGGCCGATCCCGTCGGCATCGGCAACGGATCGCGAGGTGAGGGCGATCCACTCGCCGACGGGCAGGCGGTGCAGGTCGAGGGTCAGGTCCGGGTTCAGGTAGCGATACGGCCCCATGGGCAGCGGGGCGCCGATGCCGTTGCCGAAGTCCGCCGCCACCGCGGCGCGCACGAGCGGTGTGACGGGCAGCCCCTCGGCGATCGGCTGGTCGAGCCGCAGCCAGGCGATGCCGGTCCCTGCGATGCCCAGCCCTCCCTGCACGAACCGGACGTCGACCGCCTCCCAGAAGCCGTCGAGGTGGCCGTCGCCGAGCCCTGCGAAGCGTCGGAGCCCGTCGGGGCCAGGGGTGGGTGGACCGTCCGGGGTCGGCCGCTCCGCGGGGAGGTCCTCGTCGCCGCTGCGCAGCCGTAGCGCTTGGCAGCGGACGAGCTCGGTGTGGTCGCGCGTGGTGGTGAGCGAGAGCTCGACCACCTGGATCCGCTTGCCTTCGCGGACGATGCTGCTGGTCGCCTGCAGCGGCGTCGCGACGGGGACCGGTCGGAGCAGGTCGAAGGTGAGCCGGCCGGGCCGCATCGGGACGAGCGTCGGCACGGTCTCGCTGATGGCGGCCAGCAGCCCGGCGGGTGCGCCTCCGTGGCAGGCATCGGCGTCCCACGGGCCGCGTGCCAGATCGGTCGCGACGAAGCTCGTGCCGTCGCGGTCGAAGATCGGCGTGGGCACCGCGCTCACCTCCGCCCCGTCGGGCCGCGACCGTACGCGCGGGGGCGGGTCGCCGTTCGCACGGGTCAGCGCCGGACGCTACGCTGCGCCGCCGTGAGACCGGTCCTCGGGCTGGTCCGCACCCCTCGGGGCGTTAGCTCAGTCGGCTAGAGCGCTTGCTCGACACGCAAGAGGTCGCAGGTTCGATTCCTGCACGCCCCACTCCCGGAACCGGCCCCCGTGGCCGGTTCTCGGCGTTCCAGGGGCAGCGCTCGGGGTCAGGCAGGAGCGCCGCCCGAGCTACGGTGAACCGTGGGCACATCCACCGATGGTGCGCCGCGTCCGCAGGAACGACCGTGAACGACTCCGTCAGCTTCCGATCCGCGGTCCCGTCGTTACCTGTGTCGGACGAGCGGCGGGCAGTGGCCTTCTACCGAGACGCCCTCGGGCTACGAGAGTTGACCGACGGCGATGTCGGGCTGGGGATCCTGGTCCGCGACGAGGTCGAACTCCACCTCTGGGTCGCGGACGGCTCCGCGCGGGGCGCCGAGGCCCACCTGGCGGGTTCCGCATCGTGCCGGATCGAGGTGACCGAGACCGGATCCCTGTACGAGCACTGCCGCGCCCTGGGTGTGGTCCATCCGAACGCGCCCTTGCGGGACACCGACTGGGGCACTCGCGAGTTCGGGGTGGTGGATCCTGATGGCAACCTCGTCACGCTCTTCCAACGCGGTGGCGACGAGCGCCCACGATCTCGGGAGCGCCCCGACATGCCGTGACGAGGTGCGTGCACCGACCCCGGCGGCCGCATCCGAAGCGTGCACCGAGGAGGACAGCCGATGCGCAGCGTGACCTACTCGATGAACGTCTCACTCGATGGCCACATCGTGGGGCCGGACGGGGGCTTCGACTGGTCGGCGCCCGACCCGGAGGTCTTCCGCTTCTGGATCGACCAGATCCAGGAGGTCGGGGTCCACCTCCTGGGACGACGGCTGTACGAGACCATGCTGTACTGGGAGACCGCCGACCAGGACCGGGCGCTCGACGACTCGGAGCTCGAGTGGGCCGCGATCTGGAACGCACTCCCGAAGGTCGTGTTCTCCACCACGCTGTCGACGGTGCAGGGCAACGCCCGCTTGGTCTCCGGCGGCCTGACGGAGGAGATCGAGCGCTTGCGAGCCGAGCCGGGGGAGGGCGACATCGCGATCGGCGGCGCGAGGCTCGCCGCCGAGGCGGCATCGGCGGGTCTGATCGACGAGTACCGGGCCATCGTCTATCCGGTGCTCGTCGGCGGTGGCGTTCCGTTCTTCCCCCAGCGCGGGCGCCGCGTGGATCTCGAGCTCGTCGAGACCCGCATCTTCGGTTCGGGCGTCGTCTACCTCCGCCACCGCGTGGTGCGCTGGCCACCGACCCACGAGCTGTACAGGGGCAGTGCCGGCGAGTAACCGGGGGTGTCGCCGTCAGCTGCGCAGGTGGAGCCGTTCTCCCTGGGCGCTGAAGATGGCGATGAGCTCGACGGGTTGGTCGAAGGTGCCGAACCAGTGGGGGGTGAGGGTGGAGAACTCGACGGCCTCGCCGGCCTCGATGACGAGGTCCTCGTCACCCAGGATGAGTCGCATGCGTCCACTGAGGACGTACATCCAGTCGTAGCCCTCGTGCACCGGCAGGACCGCGGGTGGATCGCCCCGACCGGGCTCGACGAGGTACTTGTAGGCGTACAGCCCGCCGGCGGGGCCGCGGTGGGTGAGCGGCCACACGGTGACGCCGTGGTTGGTCGTCGGTTGGCTGCGCACGCGTGGGTCGGGCGTGACCGCGGGGGCGAGGAGATCGTCGACGGTGATCCCGAGCGCGGCGGCGATCCCGGGTAGGTGATCGACCGCCAGGCGGCGCTTGCCGGACTCGAGCCGGCTCAGGGTCGAGACGTCGAGGCGTGCGGCGTCGGCGACCTGCTGCAGGGTGAGCCCGCGATCGATGCGTCGCTGCCGCAGCCGGCTCCGGATCCGTTGGTCCAGGTCTCGGTCGGGCGCGTCCGTCATGGCGACCTCGCGTCCGATGGTTTGCCAGTTCAGCAATCCAGCTTGCCACATCTGGCGCGTGCGGTCACGATCAGCGCTTCGCCGAGCAGGATCCGCCCGATGCCCACCTCCACCGCCCGCCGTGTCGACGTCTGCGTGGTCGGCGGTGGCCCGGCCGGCCTGTCCGCGGCACTGGTACTGGCCCGTTCGCGTCGATCCGTGCTGGTCATCGACGCCGGCGAGCCCCGCAACGCGCCGGCGTCGGCCGTGCACGCGTTCCTGAGCAGAGACGGCACGCCGCCGGCCGAGCTGTTGGCTGCGGGTCGGGCCGAGGTCTCCGGGTACGGCGGCGAGCTCGAGTCGGGCGACGTGGTCGACGTGGAGCGCACCTCCGACGGCTTCCGTGTCGCGCGAGCCGATGGTCGGACCGTGCTCGCCCGTCGACTGATCGTCACCACGGGGTTGGTGGACGAGCTCCCCGAGGTGCCCGGTCTGGCCGAGCGATGGGGTCGAGACGTCGTGCACTGCCCCTACTGCCACGGGTGGGAGGTGCGCGACCGCGCGATCGGCGTGCTGAACACCTCTCCGATGTCGCTCCACCAGCTGCACCTGTTCCGCCAGCTCAGCGAGCGCGTCGTCTTGCTCGCGCACGACGGCCCCGTGCCCGACACCGACGAGGCTGCGTCGCTGGCTGCCCGCGACGTCGAGGTGGTCGTCGGCCGGGTGGTGGCGCTGGAGGTCGACGGCGATGCCCTGACAGGGGTGCGGTTGGCCGACGGCGGACGGGTGCCGCTGGAGGTCGTCGCCGTCGCGCCGCGCTTCGTCGCCAGGTCCGCCTTGCTCGAGCAGCTGGGGCTGGACCCGGTCGAGCTCCCTTCCGGCATCGGCCTGCACGTCCCCGCCGACCCCACGGGTGCGACGAGCGTCCCCGGGGTGTGGGTCGCCGGCAACGTCACCGATCCGAGCGCGCAGGTCGTCGCCGCCGCAGCGCAGGGCAACCGGGTCGGCGCGGTCGTCAACGCCGACCTCGTCACCGAGGACGTGGCTCGGGCCCGGGCACGGACGGAGGCGTGATGCACGACCACGACGACTCCCGGGAGTGGGACGGCTTCTACGCCGGCGACGGATCCGACACGCCGCACTGGTCCGGCCAGCCCAACCCCACCCTCGTTGCTGAGGTGGCGTCACTCCACCCGGGACGCGCGCTCGACGTCGGGTGCGGCGAGGGCGCCGACGCCATCTGGCTCTCGGGGCGCGGCTGGCAGGTCACCGCCATCGACCCCTCGGGCGTGGCGCTCAGCCGCGCGAGGTGGGTAGCCGACGCCGCCGGGGTCGAGGTGACGTGGGTACGCGCGGGGTTGCTCGATCTGGCGGACGAGCCTGCGGCATTCGACCTGGTGACGGCTCACTATCCGGTCCTGTGCCGGGGGGACGGCGGCGCTGCCAGTCGTGCGCTGCTCCGCAAGGTGGCACCGGGCGGCACGCTGCTGTTCGTGCACCACGACCTCGATCGAACCCGTGCCGATGATCACGGCTTCGACCCCGCCGACCACCTCATGCCCGACGACCTCGCCGCAGACCTCGATGACGGCTGGCAGGTTCAGATCCTCGAGACCCGGCCGCGCGCCGAAGGCGACGACGCCCCTCGCGAGACTACGCACGAGCACCCCGGCGACGTCGTGCTGCGAGCCCGGCGACAGATCAGCGCGACACTGCCGCTCCCCCCAGACGCGAAGCCGTGACTTCGATCGCTCCGACATCCCATCGAGC
This sequence comes from uncultured Nitriliruptoraceae bacterium, assembly GCA_963695235.1. Classification (GTDB taxonomy): domain Bacteria; phylum Actinomycetota; class Nitriliruptoria; order Nitriliruptorales; family Nitriliruptoraceae; genus PWLR01. The sequence continues at coordinate 2,982,523 of OY968778.1, read as the reverse complement.
CGAGCGTAACCCGCTCTTGCCTCTGGCATGCCGTTCGAGGGGAATACGCCTGGCATGGCTGGTGGGCCCGGCCGGTTAGGGCCGGACCCACCGTGTTGTTGTCGGGGGTTAGCGGCCGGGGCGTCCGCTGGTGGCGAAGCTGGCTACACACAGCCCCTGGTTCGGGTAGAGCGGAGCGGTGGAGTTGGCCCATCCGCCCTGCTGGCAGTCGGCACGGCTCGTGAGCTGGATGGGCGGTGTGAACCCGGGTGCGAGGCGGCGATCGGCCGTCTGTTCGTAGGCGTAGGCGTAGGACAGTAGCTCAGCTTCGCTGAAGGCTTTGCCCAGGAACTGGATGCTGACGGGGTTGCCGTTGGCTTGGACTCCTGCGTGGGCCATCACCGAGGGGTAGCCCGAGAAGTTCGCCAGTTGCGACGCTCCGGTGTGGAGCAGCACATCGACTTGGTTGTCGTTGATCATCTGGTCGATACCGGCGCGCATGGTGGTGGGCGCGAACTCGACAGCATCGAGGTAGGCGGGATCATCGAGCGTCCCCCGCGTGGACTCGCGTTCGAGCCGAACGTACACCGCCTGTGCGATCAACGAGTCGGGTTGCTGCGCTGCCGCGAACACGTCGGCGTGCGTGCGCACGTGGGCATTCGGGCGCCGCTCGGTCAGGTACTGCTCGAGTTGCGCGACGAACTCTGTCTCGGAGATCAGCTGGTAGAACTGGCCCGACAAGGGTGTGATGCTCGACGGAGCTTGGATACCGGTCACGAGCTCAGCGCCGGCGGCCTCGAGATCTGCGAGGACCTGCGCGAGGACGGCGTTGTTCTGGTTGAAGTAGGTGCTGATGACGCCGATCCGCACGCCCTGAAGCGCGTCCTCCGTCAACAAGTCGGTGTAGTCATCCGGGATCAGACCCTCGGCAGCCAGCGTGCGCTCGTCGTCAGGGTCGACCCCGGCGAGGACGTTGAGCATCCGAGCCGAATCGGTCACGGTCCGAGTCATCGGACCTGCAGCGTCGAAGGTGAGCGCGAATGGGACGACACCCGTGCCACTCACCAGCCCGCTGGTCGGCTTCACGCCGACAAGTTGGTTCGTCTGGACCGGACCTCGGATCGATCCGAGCGTGTCGGTGCCGACACTGAGCACCGCGAAGTTGGCCGCCACCGCGGCTGCGGGACCGCCACTCGAACCGCTCGGTGAACCGAGGTTGTAGGGGTTGAGACTCTGGCCGCCAACGGAGCTGTAGCCCCCGGCACCGCCATGGGCCCACTCGTCCATGTTGCCCTTGGCCAGGATGATCGCGCCAGACTCGCGCAGCTTGGTGACGATGAACGCTTCGTCGTTCGGAAGATCATCGGCCAAGGTCTGCGATCCAGCGGTGGTCGGCATGTCGGTGGTGTCGATGTTGTCCTTGAGCACCACCGGGATGCAGTGCAGCTCGCCGGTCAGTCCGCCTCGGCGGTAGTCACGGTCAAGTGCCCGAGCTTGCTCGAGAGCATCCGGAGCGACGCTGATCAGGGTGTTGAGTTCCGGTCCGGCATCGTCGTACGCAGCGATACGGGCCAAGTAGGCGCGAGTGAGCTGCTCGCAGGAGAGCTCACGGTCGGCGAACGCCCGGTGGATGTCCTCGATCGTGGTCTCCTCCACGACGAACGATTGCGTCGGGACGCCCGACGCGACTGAAGGAACAGCGAGTGCCATCACCATGGCGCCAAGAAGCACAGACAGCAGCATGCGTTTCAATCTCGACTCCTCATCGAACGAGGGAACAACGCCGGCAACAAGCGCGACCCCGGTGGATGCGGCGAAACCTACGAACCCCGGATTTCGGCCGCGTAACGACCAGATGCCAAGACGCGACAACGTGTCGATGCGACCGCGGCCACACGGCGATTCGACGTCGCTACAGCCGTTGTGCCACCCCTCAGGGCGTGCTTCGGGCGACATCTCTGGGAGGAAGTGGGACCGAATGCGCTTCGTTGAGTAGCCCCAGCGAGATTGGCAGTGGCGCAACTGCAAACGTGGCCCGAACCGTCAGTGCTGCTTCGGAATCACTCGGCGAGCGGGACGTCGGCGGCCTTGTAGTTGCGCGGCGACCTGCCCGAGCCTGCCACTCACCCGTGATCCTGCACCTGCTACGGGGACGCGGTCGCGCTGGCTGCCCGTGCGATACTGAGCCCGTCGGGGAGGCTGCTCATGCGCCGGTCGCTGGTGTCGATGGTCGTGGGAGTTGCGCTGCTCGTCGGTGCGGTCTTCTCGGCCGTCCGGGTCGTGCCTCACGCCGCCGTCCTCGGTGCCCTGCTGACATCCGTCCTGATGGCGGCCGCCCTCTTCCTGCTCGTACGGGCCTTGCCGTGGGTGGCGTTCGTGATCTTCGGGCAGCGCGATCCGGAGAGCCGTCCCATCGGGTGGGTCCCCGGCAACGGCGGGAACGGCTCGGGTGGCGGCCAGGTACCGCCGCTCGTGCCGTACGACCGGGACTGGGATCCGGACCGACGGATCCGCTGACCCCGAGACGTCGGCCCGGCCTCGGGGTTCGCTGAGGGTGGTGCCTGATGGCGCCGGCCCGCCGGATGCGCGAAGGTCCCGCTCGCGTGCCCACCTCGTCGCCTTCAAGAACCGCCCCAGGAGACCTCCATGCAACGTCGCTCTGCCCGCAGGCGCCGAACGTGAGCGCGGTGATCGCGACCGAGGGGCTGACCAGGCGGTTCGGCGCAGTCACGGCCGTCGACGAGCTCGACCTCGACGTCGGTGCGGGTGTCGTCGGGCTGATCGGCGCCAACGGTGCCGGCAAGTCGACCCTCATCAAGCTGCTGCTCGGCCTGCTCCCGGCCACGTCCGGCCGTGCGAGCGTGCTCGGCCTCGACGTGGCGACGGAGGGTCCGGCCATCCGCGAACGGGTCGGGTACATGCCCGAGCACGACTGTCTGCCACCCGATGTGACGGCGACCGAGCTGGTGGTGCACATGGCACGGATGTCCGGGTTGCCCACCACCGCGGCGCGCGAGCGGACGGCCGACACCCTGCGCCACATCGGCCTGTACGAGGAGCGCTACCGACCGATCGGCGGCTACTCCACCGGCATGCGCCAACGGGTGAAGCTCGCGCAGGCGCTTGTCCACGACCCGCAGCTGGTGCTGCTCGACGAGCCGACGAACGGGCTCGATCCGGCCGGCCGGGACGAGATGCTCGGGCTGGTCAGCCGCATCCACCGCGACTTCGGGATCTCGGTGCTGGTCACCTCGCACCTGCTCGGTGAGCTCGAGCGGGTCTGTGACCACGTCGTGGTGATCGACGGCGGCCGCCTGTTGCGTTCCTCGTCGGCCGCGAACATGACCGCGGTCACGGAGGTGCTGGTCGTGGAGCTCGACGACCACGTCGCCGAGGTCGCCACGGCGCTCGAGCAGCAAGGGCTGGACGTGCGCACGGTCGGCCGGCTGCTCGAGATCCGGGTGCACGACGAGCTGGCGTACGACCTCGTCCGCGACGCGATCGCCAGCACCGGGTCCGGACTGCTGCGGCTCGAGCGCCGCCGTCAGCGCATGGCCGAGGTCTTCACGACGCCGATCGGAGTCCCTGATGAACCGACCGCCTGACGCCGCCGCACCGACCGTGACGACGGGGCCCGCCGCTCCCGGCACATCGCCGGCTGCATCCACCGGCGCGATCCACGACATCGGCTACCGGCACCACGACGGCCCCCGGCTGGGGCGTGGCTACATCCGACGCTCGCTGTTCGTGGAGAGCGTCAGGGGCGCCTACGGACTCGGCCGGACCGGGCGTGCCAAGGTCATGCCGATGCTGCTGCTCGCCGGCATGTGCCTGCCGGCGCTGGTGATCGTCGTGGTGACGGCGGTGGTCGGGGCGGACGAGCTGGTCGCCGGCTACACGTCGTACGTGCTCAACCTGCAACTGGTGATCGCCATCTACGTCGCGGGCCAGGCGCCGGTGAGCGTGTCGCGGGACCTGCGCTTCGGCGTCATGCCGCTGTACCTCTCGCGCCCGCTCGAACGGGCGGACTACGTGGTCGCGAAGTTCGGCGCGATGACCGCGGCTGTCTTCCTGCTCGTGGCGCTGCCGCTCACGATCCTGTTCGCGGGCGCGCTCGTCGCCGGGCTGCCGCTCTCGGAGCAGGTGCCCGACTACCTGCGCTCCCTGGCCGGTGGAGTCATCGTGGCGCTCCTGCTCGCCGGCATCGCGCTCGCCATCGCCTCCTCGACGCCCCGGCGGGGCATCGGCGTCGCGGCGATCATCACGGTGCTGATGGTCCTGGCGGCCGTCCAGGGCGCCGCCCAGGAGATCGCCCTCGATCGGGGCTCGATGACCCTCGCCGGCTACCTCGGCATGCTGTCGCCCTTCGCGCTCGTCGACGGGATCCAGAGCGGTCTGCTGGGTGCCGAGGGGGTGCTGCGGGCCCCGCCGCCCGGCACGTCCGGCGCGGTCGTCTTCGCCCTCGTCGCCGGACTGACGATCGCCGCCACGTTCGCGTTCCTGCAGCTCCGATACCGGAAGGTCTCCGTCTCATGAGCACCATCGTCCTCGAGCAGGCATCGCGATGGTTCGGCAACGTGGTGGCCGTCAACGACGTGAGCATGCGCGTCGGACCGGGTGTGACCGGACTGCTCGGCCCCAACGGTGCCGGCAAGTCGACGCTCATCCACCTGATGGGCGGGTTCCTCGCACCGTCTGCGGGCACGGTGATGCTCGACGGCGAGCCGGTCTGGCGGAACCCCGCCGTCTACCGCAGCATCGGGCTCGTCCCGGAGCGCGAGGCGATGTACGACGTGGTCACCGGCTGGCGGTTCCTGCTCGCCAACGCGCGGCTCCATGGTCTCCCCGACCCGGAAGGCGCCGCCCGCGCCGCCATGGAGACCGTGCAGATGACCGAACACCAGGATCGTGAGCTCGGCACCTACTCCAAGGGCATGAAGCAGCGCATCAAGATCGCGACCGCGCTGGTGCACGACCCGGCGGTGCTGCTGCTCGACGAGCCGTTCAACGGCATGGACCCGCGTCAGCGGCTGCACCTGATGGAGCTGCTCCAGGCGATGGGCGAGGACGGTCGCACGGTGTTGTTCAGCTCGCACATCCTCGAGGAGGTCGAGCAGATCGCCGGCAACATCGAGGTGGTGGTCGCCGGACGTCACGCGGCCTCGGGAGGCTTCCGGGACATCCGGCGCCTGATGACCGAGCGGCCCCACCAGTACTGGATCCGGTCGGACGACGACCGGGCGCTCGCCGCCGCGATCATGGCCGAGGCCAGCGCGTCGGGGGTGCAGCTGGTCGCGGCGAAGGGCGGACCCAACGGGATGACGCCTGCCCTCGCGAGCGTCGGCACGAGGGACACCGACGGCGCCCTCCACGTGCAGGCGACGGACGTCGCCAGCTTCGTACGCGTCCTCCCGCGGCTCGCGAGCCGGCACGGCATCCGTCTGTACGAGGTCTCGCCCGCCGACGCGTCCCTCGAGAGCGTCTTCTCCTATTTGGTGGCCTCATGAACCTCACCGTCGCACAGCTCACGGCCCGCAGCCTGCTGGGACGTCGCCGAACGCTGCTCCTGCTGCTCCTGCCCGCGATCCTGCTGTTGCTCAGCGGGGTCGTCCGTGCGCTGGTCGGCACCGATCTCGCGCTCAGCGTGTCGCTGCTCGGTGGGTTCACCCTCGGCACGATGGTGCCGCTGCTCGGACTGATCGTCGGGACCGGCGCGATCGGGCCGGAGATCGATGACGGCTCCATCGTCTACCTGCTGTCGAAGCCGGTCAGCCGGTTCTCGATCGCGACGACGAAGTTCGCCGTCGCCGCAGGCATCATGTTGGTCACCGCCGCGCTACCGACGCTCCTCGCGGGTCTGATCCTGGCGGGGACCGCCGAGCGCATCGCGATCGGCTATGCCGTGGGCGCAGCCGTCGCCGGCCTCGCGTACTGCGGCCTGTTCCTGCTGTTGGCGGTGCTGACCCGGAACGCCGTGGTGACCGGGCTGCTGTACGCGCTGGTGTGGGAATCGCTGATCGGTGGGTTCGTGCCGGGCGCCCAGGCGCTGAGCATCCAGCAGTGGAGCCTCGCCGTCACGCAGCGCGTCATGGGTGTCGGCGCCGATCCGCTCGGTCCCGCATCCGCGGTCGATCTGGGGACCGGCGTGGTCCTGCTGTTGGTCGCTGCCGTCGGGGGCACCTGGCTGGCGGGCGCACGGCTCCGGACGCTGGCACTGCACGGGGACGCCTGACCTCGCAGCGCCCGGTCCGCCACGCGGGCGGCGCAGCTTCAGAGCATGCGCCGCAACAGGCGGTCGCGGTCGACGAGCTGGTGCTTGAGGACGAGACCGACGTGCGCCGCGAACGCCGCGAAGAAGAGCAGGTGCCCCGTGATGTGCGCGGCGAGCAGCACGTCGTCGTCGACGAGCTCGAGCGGTGCCCGCCAGTCGGTGGCGCCGAGCTCCCAGTCTTCGCCGGAGAGCAGCACGAGCGCGATCCCGGTCAGCGGGATCACGAACAGCGAGACGTACAGCACCTGCTCCACCCGGTGGGCGAGCCGGCGCTCGAACGCGCTCAGTCCGGGCGCCCACGGTGGGAGGCCGGCCCGGCGCCGCCAGGCGAGACGGACGACGGCGAGCAGCAGGATCGCGGTGCCCAGCAGCAGGTGGACCAGGACGAGGCGGTCCTCCTCGCCCGACAGCCAACGATCGACGAGCCAGCCGAGGAGGTCGTCGGAGCGCTCGAGGGCGTAGCCGACGACGAACTGCACCAGCAGGAGCAGGAACGTCAGCCAATGCAGGAAGCGTGCGGGCGCGCCGTACGCGGGACCGGCGGGTGCCGGCCGAGCTCCGTTCGCATCGCTCGACAAGCCGAACCCTCCGTCGTGTCGGCCGACGGGTCGCCGGTCGACGGATGATAGGAGTGCGTGCACACGCGACGGTGCGTCACTGCCCTGGTGGGTCGCTGTCGGCCACGTACTCCACGATCCGCGCGAGGTGGCGGGGCCATTCGCGCGTGCCGTACTCGTCGCCGAGGCGGACGATGACCACCGCTTCCTCCGGTGCGACGTAGACGTACTGGCCGTGGTTGCCCAGCGCCATGACGTGCCCGTCGGGGAGCGGGGTGCCGTCGGGCGCGCCCGTCCACCAGTGGAAGGCGTAACGGTCCGTCGGACCCGTTCCCGGGCCCCGTGCGGTGGCACGTCGGACCCATTCGGCCGGTACCACCTGCTGGTCGCGGACGACACCACCCTCCGCGAACAGCAGCCCGAACCGTGCGAAGTCGCGGGCGATGGCGTTGAGCCCGCTCTCCATCTTCTCGAAGCCGCTGCGGTGCGAGTCGATGCTCCAGGAGGCTGCCCGCTCGGCGCCCATCGGCTGCCAGAGTCGCTCCGAGAGGTAGTCGGACACCCGTTGTCCTGTCGCCCGCTCGAGCACCAGGCCCTCGAGGAGCAGGTTGAAGTTGTTGTAGTGGAACCGCACGCCGGGATCCTCGACCACCTGTGCCTTCAGGGCCGTGGCACGCAGGTCGGTGCCGTAATAGGTCTGCGTGTCGTCGCTCCAGGGGTGGGATCGCTCCACGTACCCGAGGCCGCTCGACATCGTGAGCAGGTCTCGGACCGTGATCGCGGCGTGGCGCGGGTCACGCTCGGCGAGCTCTGGCAGCCATCGGACGATCGGCTCGTCGACCGACGGGATCGATCCGTCCTCGATCGCCAGTCCGATCAGCGTGGAGACGACGGACTTCGCCACCGAGAACGACGTCCGTCGCTCGTCGGGCCCACTCCCGTGCAGGTACTGCTCGTGGCGGAGCGCCCCGTCCTGCACGACCAGGAACGACGTCGTGCCCGTTCCGGTGAGCAGGGCATCCGCATCAGCGACGCCGAGTGCCGCCGAGAGGTCGAGCGGGGGGCCGGTGGGGAGCGGGCGTGGCGTGTCCCCGGCCGGGACGTCACGGGCAGGGAAGCGATGGATGTCGCCCGTGTCCGCCTCGAGCCAGGCGATGGCCCGCGATGCGCCGTAGCGATCCGTCGTCGCCCACGCGCCCGCGTACAGCACGGCAGCGGTCACGGCGACGGCGACCAGGCAGCGGAGTGCCAACCGACCGACGCGCATCCGCGGTGCCTCCGGAGCCAGATCGCGGGCCTGCGCCCTCCGATCGCCGGCACGGACGCTAGCTGGCGGACGGCGTCGGTCCGTGCGGGCCGGCGATCGGGTGGCGGCCCAACGGACAGCCACGAGGCCGCGGCGGCGACGTGGTCGCCCGTACCGTCGTCCCCGTCACGGGTTCGGCTTCGGTCGGTGGAGGCGGATGACCTGCATCGGCCGCACTGGAGGGCGCGTGGACAGGTCGCCGATCGATGAGCTGTGCACGCCGGAAGCGATACGACACCACTGGCGGGTCGTCAGGGTCGAGCGGTGGGGTTGGGCGGTACTGCTGCTCCTCGTCGTCGGGGCGCTGCTCGGCCTGCTCGGCCCCGGACCACTGAGCACGAGCCGTGCGGTCGGGCCCGACGGGACGGTGCAGGTGGCCTACGAGCGGTTCCTCCGGAGCGGGACGCCCACCGCGGTGGTCGTCACCGTGGACGTCCGTGACCCGGAGGAGCCGGTGCGGCTCCTGCTCGACAGCGACCACCTCGACGGCTTCACGATCGAGGAGGTGCGACCCGCACCCGTCGAAGCGGTGGGTCGCCAGGACGCGGTCGAGTTCGTCTTCGCCGCACCCGGGACCACAGGTCGATTCACCGCCACGTTCGCGCTGCGCGTGGACGCGTTCGGGCGGCGGAGTGGCGTCGTGGAGCACGCCGGCGGGGACGCCGTCTCGCTCACCCACTGGATCTTCCCGTAGGAGCAGGCCATGGATGCAGTGTTGCGTGCAGCCGCGGTGTACGCCTTCCTCCTCGTCGTGATGCGGCTGTCCGGCAAACGGACCCTGGCGCAGGTCACGACCTTCGACCTCGTGCTGCTGCTGATCATCGGGGAGGCGACGCAGCAGGCGCTGCTGGGCGAGGACATGTCGGTGACGAACGCGGTCGTGGTCATCACCACGTTGCTCGTGCTCGACATCGGCCTGTCGCTGCTCAAGGAGCGATCCCCGCGCTTCGGCGTGTGGGTCGAGGGCCGGCCGATGGTGGTCGTGCGCGACGGTCAGCCGCTGGCACGCGAGTTGCGGTGGGCCCGCATCGACGTGGGTGACGTGCTGGAGCAGGCACGCCTGTCGCAGGGACTGGAACGGCTGGAGCAGATCCGCTACGCCATCGTCGAGCGGGACGGCTCCATCTCGATCGTCCCGACCGGACCCTGACCCGCCCCCGAGGTCTCGGGTCGCCGCGGAACTCACGCGCTGCGGTCGTCCGCCTGCCGTGAGACACTTCTGAGACACGGATGGACGATGCTGGACGCCCGGTCGACCCCGGACGCCGCACGCTCGAGGAGGGAACATGCCATCGCGTCGCCGCACGGATGCACCCGTGCGACCTGTGTGGACGCTGTCAGGGATGCCAGCGTGGTCCCAGGTCGTGCTGGTCGCGTGCCTGCTCGCGGGCTGCTGGGCCCTCGTCTACAGCGCCGGGGGCACGCGCACGGCATTCCCGCACGTCTTCTACATCCCGATCCTGCTGGCCGCACTGCCCTTCGGAGTCGGCGGTGCCGTCGCAGCCGGCATCGCCGCGACGCTGTTGGCCGGCCCTGCGATTCCGGTCGACACGGTGACGGGCGAGGCGCAGCAACTGGTCAACTGGTTGATCCGTGGCGGCTTCTTCGTCACCGTCGGGGCGCTGTCGGGCGCGTCGGTCGTCACGTTGCGTGACAGCTTCCACGCGGAGCTCGTGGCCCGCTTCACGGCGGAGATGGACCTGGAGCTCGCCGACGCCCCGGCCGTCGTGAACGGCGAGCGGGAACGGCGCGTGCGCCGGGCCCTCGACGAGCGGCGCTACCGCCCCGTGTTCCAGCCGATCTACGACCTCGACGACGGCGCGCTCATCGCAGTCGAGGCGCTGACCCGCTTCGAGGGCGATCCCTACCTACCACCCGACGTCTGGTTCGCCGAGGCGGCCGAAGCAGGGCTCGGCATCGAGCTCGAGCTCGCGACCCTCGAGGCGGCGCTCGACGCGAGCGGCGGCCTCGATCCAGAGGTGGCGCTCAGCTTCAACGCGTCGCCGGACCTGCTGTCGGATCCCCGGCTGCTGGACCTGTTGGGCCGCTACGACGGTCGTTCGTTGATCGCCGAGGTCACCGAGCACGTGATCGTCGAGGACTACCACCGGTTGGTCGACGCGCTCACGGTGCTGCGGGCCCGGGGCCTCCGGCTCGCCGTCGACGACGCGGGAGCAGGCTTCGCGAGCTTCCGCCACGTCGTGCGCCTCCGACCGGACTACATCAAGCTCGACCGGAGCTTGACCCAACACCTCGACGACGATCCGATCCGTCGTCCGCTCGCCGACTGCCTGATCGAGTTCGCGCGCCGAACCTCGAGCGAGATCATCGCCGAGGGCATCGAGACACCTGCGGATCTGGCGACCTGGCAGCACCTCGGGGCGCGCGCCGCCCAGGGCTACCTGCTGGGGCGTCCCGGTCAGCTGCCCGTCCCCTCCAGGATGCCCTACGCCGCCGGCCTCCAGGGTGCGGCTGCGGGCCGGGTTCGTCGTCCCGCGGTGCTCGAGGGTCGGGGCGTCGCCTGACCCGTCCCGGCCTCGGGCCGCCCCTGCATCGGGCGGGGGCCGTCAGCCGCGGGCGAACCGGCGGGTGAGCAGCTCCTCCTGCACGGCTTCCTGGCGCTCCTCGCCGCTGAAGCAGTCGGGGTGCTGTGCGGCGAGCTGCTGACGCTGCTGCGCCAGCACCGCCAGCCGCTGCTCGTCCTCGCGGATCGTGTCGATCAGCAGCTCGACCTCCGACGCGTCCTGGCGCTCGAACGGCCTGTCCTGCTGGATCCGCAACCGCGCGCTCGCCAGCGACAACCGGTAGTCGGCCTCGCCCATGTAGGCGTCGGCCAGCGTGAAGAACGTCCGCGCCTCTCGGCAGGAGGTCCCGCGCGGCGAGGTGAGGCTCGGCCCGTCACCGGGCAGGGACGTGCAGGACAGGAGCAGTGCACACAGACAGACGACGGCCGTCCGGCCGCTGCGGCTCGCGCGTCCCAGCATCGACCGTCCGTCCTTCGCGTCGCTCGACGACCGTACCGGCGCGGTTCGCCGGCGGCGCCGTTCGGTGGTTCGCTGTGGTGCTGGCCGCCGCTCTGGCGACCGCGACGTCGAGGTGACCGTGACCCTCACACCCGTCCACGACGAACGGCGGAGCGCCGCGCTCGGATCCACCCTCGCGGTGGTGTCGGCTGCTGCCTTCGGTTCCTCCGGCCCCGTGGCGAAGTCGCTGCTCGAGGCCGGGTGGTCGTCCGGCGCCGCCGTCCTGGTGCGGCTCACCGGCGCCGCGGCGATCCTCACGGTCGTCGCAGCGATCGTGCACGGCAGGACCTGGCGGCCCACCGCGGCGGCGGTCCGGGTGCTCCTCCTGTACGGGGTCGTGGCCATGGCGGGCATCCAGCTCGCCTTCTTCAGCGCGGTGCGAACGCTCGAGGTGGGCGTCGCGCTCCTCATCGAGTACCTCGCCCCGGTCCTGCTCCTCGTCTACTCGTCGGTGCGCACGCGCTCGGTACCGCCACGGGCGACCGTGCTGGGTGCCGCGCTCACCATGGTCGGGCTGGTCCTGGTGCTCGACCTCGGCGGTGTCGGCACCGTCGACGGCGTGGGGGTCGCTTGGGCGCTCGCGGCGGCGGTGTGCCTCGCGGGCTACTTCCTGCTGTCCGAGGGAGGCGGTGGCACGGTCGCGCTGCCCCCGCTCGTCATGGCGGCCGGCGGGACGCTGGTCGGCGCCCTGGTGCTCGCGGTCGCCGGAGCGATCGGGCTCGTCCCGTTGGTGTTCGTGGGTGGAGACGTCGCGCTCGGCGGTCGGCAGCTGGCGTGGTACGTGCCCGGCGGGCTGCTGGTCCTCGTGGCGACCGTGCTCGCCTACGCCACCGGGATCCATGCCGTGCAGCTCCTCGGCTCGCGCACCGCGTCGTTCCTGTCCCTGCTGGAGGTCCTGGCCGCGGTCGCGGCGGCATGGCTGCTGCTCGCGGAGCTCCCGCGGCCGATCCAGCTGGTCGGGGGCGCGCTGATCCTGGCGGGCATCGTCGTCATCCGCCGGCAGGGCCAGCCGCCGCTGCACCGCCCGGGCGCGTCCGCGCCCGGCTGAGCGTTTGACACGGGCCGTTCGAAGGCGTCTGCTCCGCTCCGGTCGGACAGGAGGCAGGACGATCGACGCCACCACGCTGCGGTCGCTGCAGGCACCGCTCAAGCGCCGCTATCAGGACGATCCCTCCGCGGCCGTCATCACCCTGCAGGCGGAGGGGACGCTCGGCGACGAGGCCGTCGCCTGCTCGGTCGACACGGGACGTGCGCTGGTGGAGGCCGGTCTCCATCCGGCAACGGGCGGGGACGGCACCCTCGCGTGCTCCGGGGACATGCTGCTGCAAGCCCTGGTCGCGTGCGCGGGCGTGACGCTGCGAGCCGTCGCGACGGCGCTCGAGCTCACCGTGCACGGCGGTGTCGTGCGCGCGGAGGGGGATCTCGACGTGCGAGGGACACTGGGGGTCGAGCGGAGCGCACCGGTCGGCTTCGCGGACATCAGGCTGTCGTTCGAACTCGACGCCGATGTCTCCGAGGAGCAGCTGGCGACGCTGCTGCGGTTGACCGAGCGCTACTGCGTCGTGCTGCAGACGCTTCGTTCCGCACCCGTCGTCGCGACCCGGATGGTCGTGCTCGACGGGTCGTGAGCTGGTCGCCCGGGGGACGGCCGCCGCCGCCCGGGGCCGGTAGTGGCATCGGCTGGCATCCCGACCCGGCTGTGCCGGGTGGCTGGCGATGGTGGGACGGGTCTGCCTGGCGACCCGTGCCAGCAGGGCCCTCGGAGCGCTCGTCGCTCCCCGCCTGGCTGAGCATGCCCGTCGTGATCGGCGCCGCCCTCGTCGTGCCGCTCCTGCTGCTGAGCCTCGTGTTCGCGCCGATCCCGACCCTCCTCCCGCTGCCCACCCTCGCGCTGGTGCTGGCGGCCTTCGTCTGGTTCGACCGACTGGAGCCCGAGCCGTGGTCCGAGCGGATCCACGCCGTGCTGTGGGGCGCCACGATCGCGATCGTGGTGTCGGGGATCGTCAACACGGTCGCGATGCTGCTGTTCGGCGAGGTGGTCGCCGTGGTGCTCTCGGCGCCCCTCGTCGAGGAGACCATGAAGGCCGGTGGACTGTTGTACGTGCTGCGCCGCGGGAAGATCGACGGCGTCATGGACGGCGTGGTGTACGCCGGCTGGATCGCCGCCGGCTTCGCGGCCGTCGAGAACGTCGAGTACTTCGTGACGGCCGCGACGGCCGGAGAGCTCGGGACCGCCATCGTGCTGCGGGGCGTGCTGGCCCCGTTCGCGCATCCGCTCTTCACCCTGTGGGTCGGTGCGGCGATCGGTCGGGCGGTCGCGCGCGGCACCGACCCGGTCGTCGGAGCCCTGCCGGGCCTGCTCGTCGCGATCGTGCTCCATGCCCTCTGGAACGGCACGATCGTGCTCGCGGGCGGTCGTGGGATCGTCGTGGGCCTGCTCGTCGTGGTCGCCTTCGTGGCGCTGTTCGCCGTCACCGCCGTCCTCCTGGTCGTCGAACGGGCGCGTGCCCGCCGGGCGCTCGCACGGACGGTCCCGCTCGTCGCTGCGCGGTACGGGCTCACGGCGGCGGAGGTGGAGGTGTTCTCCGACTGGCGGCGGACGCTCGCGGTCAGACGGCGACTGTCGAGCGGGCAGCGGCCGGCGTTCGACGCACAGCACGCCGCGATCGCCCGGCTGGTGGCGTTGCTGCAGCGACCGCACCCGCCGGACCCCGCGGCGGAGGCGAGGCTCGTCGCTCGGCTCCACGCCGCCCGTTCGGCCGGCTGAGCCTCGACGCCGACCGCGTGGCGGCGCGGGGGCGCTATCCCGGGTCGCCGCAGACCTCGACACCGGCGACCCGGAGCAACTGGACGGTCTGGGCGAGTGGCAGGCCGATGACGTTGGTGTCCGAGCCCTCGATGCGGTCCACCAGCACCGCACCGGCGCCCTGCAGACCGTAGGCGCCCGCCTTGTCGTCCGCCTCGCCCGTGCCCACGTACCAGGCGATCTCCGTGCCGGTGAGGGCACGCACGTGGACCCTCGTCTGGACGTGCGTGGCCAACCGCTGGTCCCCCCGGTGCACGGCGACGCCCGTCACGACCTCGTGCGTCCGGCCGGCGAGCGCGTGGAGCATCGCGGCCGCCTCGTCGCGGTCCCGCGGCTTGCCCAGGGCGCGCCCACCGAGCACGACCACGGTGTCGGCGGCGAGCACCACCTCGACGTCCGACGGGTCGTCCGAGGGATCGTCGTGCCGACCACCGAGCCGGACGCCCGCGTCCGCCTTCGCCGCCGCCAGCCGGCGTGCCAGGGTGACGGGGATCTCGCCGGGGGACGGGGACTCGTCCACGTCGACGGGTCGCACCTCCGGAGCGAGGCCGAGCCTGGCGAGCAGCGCGGCGCGCCGCGGGCTCGAGGACGCGAGCACGAGGTGCGGAGCGGCGGTCGGTTCAGCCACCGGAGACCACCGCGCCCGCGTCGTGGTGCACCTCGGTGCCCGCGGTCCGGGACGTGAGCCAGCCGTGCGGCAGGACCACCCGCTTGGGTCGGGTGGTGTGGCCGCGGGGCTGGCGGCGCACCGCCTCGTCGAACGGCAGCGAGCGGTCCACGTCCGCGAGCAGCCGGATGACCTCCGCGAGCTCGCCGACCTGGTTCAGGGAGCGCCGGAGCGCCCCACCCACGGGGAACCCCTGGAGGTACCAACCGGTGTGCTTGCGCAGCTCGCGGAGGCCGACCGCGTGGCCGTAGTGCGCGACGAGCAGGTGCGCGTGCTCGACCAGCAGGTCGACGACGGCCCCGAGGTCCGGGGGTGGGGGGATCGGTTGCCCGGAGAACGCCGCCTCGAGGTCCCGGAACAGCCAGGGCCGGCCCAGGCAGCCGCGTCCGACGATCACGCCGGCGCAGCCGGTGGCACGCACCATCGCCAGCGCGTCGGCGCCCTCCCAGACGTCGCCGTTGCCGAGCACCGGCACGGGGAGCGCCTCCACGAGCCTCGCGATGTGCGACCACTCGGCGGGCGGGCCGTAGCGTTGCTCGGCCGTCCGCGCGTGCAGGCCCACCGCCGCGACGCCGAGGTCCGCGGCGATGCGCCCGGCCTCGAGGTAGGTGAGGTGGCCGTGGTCGATCCCCAGCCGCAGCTTCACGGTGACGGGGACGCCCTCGGCCGCGTCGACGACGGCACGGACGATCGCGGCGTACAGGCCGACGCGCCAGGGCAGGGCGGCACCGCCGCCGTGGCGGGTCACCTTGGGGGAGGGGCAGCCGAAGTTGAGGTCGACGTGGTCGACGGGGTCCTGTCCACCCTCGCCCGTGACGAGCAGCCCGGTCGCGCGGGCGGCGTCGTCGGGGTCGATCGCGTAGAGCTGGATCGAGCGGGGACGCTCGTCGGGTGCGAAGGCGGCCTTGAGCTGCGACCGCTCGTTGCCCTCGACCAGGCCTCTCGCGCCGATCATCTCGGAGACGAACAGGCCGCCACCGTGTCGCCGGCACAGCGTCCGGAACGGCGCGTTGGTGACGCCCGCCATCGGGGCGAGCACGACCGGTGGCCACACCTCGAGGGCCCCGAGGTGGAGCGGCGGGGCCGCGGCGTCGGCCGGGACGTGGCTGTGCGGAGCGGTGGACGTCGACATGGGGGCGGACGCTACCGTCCGGCGGGCGAGAGGGTGGAGGGGCGCATGCGGCGGTGGCGGGCGCTGGTCGTCCTCGTTCCGTTGCTGCTGTCCGCGTGCTCGGGCGGCGTGGGGGACGGTTCGGTGCCGTCGTCCGACGCTCCACCGTCGGACGCGGACGGTCGGCCCGGCTCCCAGGGGCAGGACCCGGCCGACGGCCCGGCTGCGGGAGACCCGGGCACCGACCCCGACGCGGGTGGTCCGGATGCCGGCGACGGGCTGCCGGGCGACGGCCCGGACGCGGGGCCCACGGACCCCGGCCCGACCCACACCGGCCCGATGCGAGCCGTGTGGGTCCACCTCTTCGACGACGCGCTGAAGTCGCGTGCGTCCATCGGGCACCTGGTGGACGAGCTCGTCGCGGCCGACGCCACCGCCGTCGTCGCGCAGGTCGCCCGCCGCCACGACGCCTACCACGCCGGCGGTGCGCTGCCACGCACCACCGATCCACGGCTGGAGGACGGGCTCGACGTGCTGGCCGAGCTGCTGGAGCAGGCCCACGCCCGGGACCTCGAGGTGCACGCGTGGATCTCGGTGGCCCCGACCTGGCACGACGTCTACGAGGGGCTGCCGCAGCCGGCGGGATGGGTCCCGGCCGCGCACGGACGCCGTGCACCCGAGTCGCAGCGGTGGGTGTCGCGCACCGCGGCTGGCGAGTGGACCGACTACCTCGACATCGGACTGCCGGAGGTCCACGCGCACGTCGCGTCGGTGGTCGGCGAACTGGTGACCCGCTACGCCGTCGACGGCGTGCACCTGGACTACGTGCGCTATGCCGGCGCGGACCACGGCTACCACCCGACCGCCCTGGACCGCTACCGGACCGAGACCGGTGCGACGGGCACGCCTGCCCCGTCGGACCCGGGGTGGTCGGACTGGCGTCGCGCGCAGGGACGCGCCGTGCTCCAGGCCGCGGGCGCCGCCATCGACGCGGCTGGCAGCGACGCGGCGTTGACCGCCGCGGTCGTGACCTGGGGTGCGGGCCCGGAGGGCAGCGGCGGCTTCGACGGGACCCGGACGGCGACGGAGGCGCTCCAGGACTGGCCCGGCTGGGTGCGCGACGGCCTCGTCGACGCGGTGCTGCCCATGAACTACTTCCGCGCGCACGTGCCGGAGCAGGCGGCCTGGTTCACGCAGTGGCTGCGGTTCGAAGCCGAGCTGGCAGCCGCCAGCGACGTCCGGATCGTGCCGGGCGTCGGCGCCTGGCTCCAATCCGAGGCGGCCGTGCTCGACCAGGTCGGCGAAGCGATGGCCGCCGCCGACGGCGCCGCGGTGTACTCCTACCAGCAGCCGACCGACAGCGAGGTGGCACGCGAGGACGGGGTCGTGCGCCGGATCTGGGAGCGCCTCGCCCGGACCGGATGGGGGAGCGCGGCCCCCCGCGCGTGAACCGGGCCGACACCTGTGCTCCACGCGCCCGTCGGGTGCTGTGGCCTCAACCTGCTGGAGGGGGTGCGCGTCGGGAGGGGTGAGCGCGGCGGACCGTCGCACCCCACCCGATCGAGACAGGACCCGGAAGATGACACGACCCTCCCGCCACCGCGCGACCGCCATCGCACTGCTCGCCGGAGCCGGCATCGTGCTCGCCGCCTGTGGCGGTGCCGGCGCCACGGAGCTCGGCGCGGTCGCGGACGGTCCGTTCGTCGGGGCGCCTGTCGACGACACTGCCGACCCGCCGCGCGACGGCTCGCCGCGAGCGGACGATGACGCACCGGTCGACGGCGAACCGGTCGACGGTGCGCCGTCGGGACCCGCGACGACGGGCGACTGCTCCGCCAGCGGCGCCACCGTGGAGGTCCGTTCCTCGCCCGGCCTGCCCGACGAGGTCGCCGCGATGCGCGACCTGCTGCTGGACGCGGCGCTGCGGTGCGACGAGCAGCTCCTGCGGACGGCGATCGACGGGTCCACGATGTTCACCTACACGTTCGGCACGCCCGGGGACGCCATCGGTGCGTGGTGGGAGCTCGAGGCGGCGGGGGAACAGCCGTTCCTGCGGATCGCCGAGCTGCTGGCGACGACCCCGGCGCTGGCGGACGGCGGCGAGGTCTACGTGTGGCCACGCGTGCACACGGGGCGTCCACAGGACACGTCCGACGCGGCCTGGGCCGAGCTCGGCTGGCTCGACGGCCCGGCGGTCGCCGCCGCGAAGCGGGACGGCCACCTCGACTGGCGGCTCGGGATCTCCGTCGACGGCGAGTGGCGCTTCTTCGTGCGAGGCGACTGACGGCCACCCCGCCCCGCGGCGCGCGCCGTCGGGGACGTCACCCCCCGTCGAGGCCCAGCAACCGTCGGGCCTCGACGTCGGTGCGCTGGGCGACGAGCGTCGCGAAGGGGACGTCGTGGCCGGCCGAACGGCTGGCGAGGTCCGCGGCGGCGGCCGCCGCGACGGCGGCGATGCGCCGGGAGGAGTCGGCGACGGCCGCCGCCGACCGGTGGAAGCGACGGGCGGCGTCGGGCGAGCCCCAGCGGCCGCCGTCGACGCTCGCGTCGTCCAAGCGGTCGGCGGCCTCGCGGTCCCAGTGCTCCGCCTCCTCGGCGCAGATGGTCGCCACCGTCCTGAGGCGTTCGAGCAGACGGTCCACGTCCTCGATCGGCAGCGGCTCGCGCACGGCACGGCGTTCCTCGAGCTCCGCGCAGGCCTCGAGCACGAGGGCGGCGTCGTGGGGGTCGAGGTAGAGGTCCCAGATCGCGGGCATGGATGCTCCGGTCGTGCCGACGTCGGCAGGGTAGGGGCGAGCCGTGCCGGGCCACAGCGCGTGCACCCGTGGTCCCGGACGCCGCACGTCCGTGGCTCCGGGTGCGGCGGCTACGGTCCTGCCGCACGCGGGAGGAGCGGAGGTGGCGGAGATGGACACCCAGACCGCAGGCCGGGAGCGGGCGGTGACCGACGAGGTGCTCGAGCGCCTCGAGGCGACGCCGTCGGACCGGCTGCGCGAGGTGCTCCAGAGCCTGGTCCGCCACCTCCACGCGTTCGCGCGCGAGGTTCGCCTGACCGAGGCGGAATGGCAGACCGGGATCGACTTCCTGACCCGTGCCGGCCACATCACGACCGACCAGCGTCAGGAGTTCATCCTGCTGTCCGACGTGCTCGGCCTGTCGATGTTGACGATCGGCATCAACCACCCCGCCGAGGGCGACGTGACCGAGTCGACGGTGCTCGGGCCGTTCTTCGTCGACCAGGCGCCGGAGATCGAGCTCGGTGGGGACATCGCCCAGGGCGCCAGTGGGGCGCCCTCCTGGGTCGAGGGCACGATCCGATCGGACGACGGCACACCGATCCCCGGCGCGCGGATCGAGGTGTGGGAGGCCGACGACGACGGCTTCTACGACGTCCAGTACGGCACGGGTCACACGATGGGACGCGGGCGCCTGCACAGCGCCGCCGACGGCTCGTACCGGTTCTGGTCGGTGCTGCCGTCCCCGTACCCCATCCCCGACGACGGCCCGGTCGGGCAGCTGCTGGCGGCGTCCGGCCGCAGCCCGATGCGCCCGGCGCACCTGCACTTCCTCGTCACCGCGCCAGGGCATCGACCGGTCACGACCCACATCTTCGTGGCAGGCGGCCCGCACCTGCGGGACGACGCGGTCTTCGGCGTCCGTCCGTCGCTGGTGGTCGACTTCGAGCGGCGTCCTCCGGGGGAGGGGCCGGGCGGCCGCGTGCTGGACGAGCCGTGGTACCGGGCTCGCTTCGACATCGTGCTCGCCCGCGAGGCGGCCACCCGGGAGGTCGTGGATGAACCTGCGTGACGTGGTCGTCCGCGAGCCGCTCCGCACGCCGGTCGGACGTCTCGGGGGCGTGCCGCTCTGTCAGACGAGGTCCGCGAACCCGAGCAGCGTCGGCAGCGCGGTGCCGAACAGGTAGCCGGCCACCCCGGCGACCGCGGCGTAGACCACCACCTCGAGACCCGACGGGAGCCACGAGCGGGCCGTCCAGCGGGACTTCACGGCTCCGATGACGAACAGCACCAGCCCCGTGAGGGACGTTGCCCAGGCCAGCGCCGGCAGGCCCTCGGTGAAGAGGAACGGCACCACGGGCACGATCGCCCCGCCGGCGAACGCGCCGCCCATCACGAGCGCGCCCTGGAGCGGCGAGCCGACCGCGCCCTCCTGCTCGTCGTAGGTCAGCCCGAGCTCCTTGGCCACCATGGTCGCGAGCAGCGACGTGCGGTACCTCGCCACGAGGCCGGCGGTGGTCCACGCGTCCTCGTCGCTCATCCCCTCGCGCATGAACAGGTACGCGACCTCCGCCTCGGCCTCGAAGGGCCGCTCGTCGACCTCGGTGCGCTCGCCCGCGACGTGCCAGGCGTAGATCTCCGCCTGGCTCTTGGACCCCACGTACTCGCCGATGGCCATCGAGAACACGCCGGCCATCGCCGAGGCGATGCCGGCGATCAGCACCGCACGGTTGTCGTTGGTCGCCGCGACGACGGTCGCGACGACCGCCAGGGTGGAGACGAGCCCGTCCTGCGCACCGAAGATGAGCTCGCGGATGTCACCGAGGATCGCCAGCTGCCGGCGTTCCTCCTCGATGTGCTCGGCGACCCACTCGAGCGGGTAGTCCCGGGCGGACGCCGGCTCCGGCGGTGGGGATGTCGTCGTCACGTGGCCGTCTCCTGTCGCACCTCGCGCCGTCGACCGCCGGCGGCGGTGGAGGTGGAGGCATCCTGCCACGCGGCGGCGGGCGTGCCGGACGCCACCCCGACGGTCGGTGCACGGTGTACCGCCGCATCGCCCTCGGGCTGCCGGGCCGCTGCGGTCGACAGGACCAGGACCTGCGCCGTCGCGCGCGCGACCATGCGTGCCCCCACGTCGCTCAGGGTCTCGCCCAGGCCGAGGTCGGCGACGGGCAGGCCCACGAGCAGCACCTGCCCGGGTGGCCGTCCGAGCAGCGCCGCGACGGCCAGCAGCGACGGGACGTCGAGGTGGTGCGTGAGCGGGTCGGCCCCGGCCGCCGCCGTGACCGGTCGGACCTCGACGTCGACCGCGCCGACGGCGGCGTCCACGACGACCACCAGCCTCCGGTCGACGAGGTCGAGTGCCAGCTCGGGCGTGAGCTGGTGCACCTGCCGGACCTCGACGCCTGGGAGCCCCACCGCCTCGACCCGTGCGGCGACGTGCCGGCCGACGGCGTCGTCGCGACGCAGCTCGCTGCCGACCCCGATCACCAGCACCGGCGGTGGCCGGCCAGCCTGGTCACCCTCGGGTGCGCTCACACACCACCTCGCCGTCAGAGGCCAGCAGCTGGAGCACGATCGGCATCTGCCCGAGCGCATGGGTCGAGCACGAGAGGCACGGGTCGTAGGCACGCACACCCGCCTCGATGCGGTTCAGGACGCCGTCGGTGAGCGTCGAGCCGTCGACGTAGGCCCGGGCGATGTCCAGGATCGTGCGGTTCATGGCGAGCGCGTTCTGTCCCGTCGCGATCACCAGGTTCACGTCGGTGACGATGCCGTGCTCGTCGACCTCGTAGTCGTGGAAGAGCGTGCCTCGGGGTGCCTCCGACGCACCGACCCCTCGTCGCCGGTTGATCCCCGTGGTGGCACGCACGAGCGGGTCGAGCAGCTGCGGATCGTCGAGGACGGCAGCGATGTGCTCGACGCCGGCGACGACCTCGAGCACGCGCGCGTGGTGGTAGTGGAACGACGAGGCGACGATCCGGCCCACCCGGTCACGCAGCTCGGCGAGGCCCGCGTCGGCCAGTGGGCTGCCGAAGCGCTCCGCGATGTTGATGCGGGCCAGCGGCCCCACCCGGTAGATGCCGGGGCTCGGGTCGGAGCCGGTCACGAGCTCCTTGAGGTAGGGGACCTTCAGGTACGAGTCGTCTCGGGCGGCCTCACCGAGCACCTGCCGGTAGTCGGCCGGGTCGAGCTGGTCGTGGACGACCGCGCCCTCGCCGTCGATCACGCGCAGTGCGCCGTCGAGGTGCGCCCAGGTGCCGTCCGGGGCGCAGTGCGCCAGGTAGTGGGTTGGGAAGTGCCCGAAGACCGCCATCTCCCGTGTGAAGCGGTCCTCGATGGAGGTCAGCAGCGCGAGGGTGGCGGTCGCGGCGCTGAGCGCCTCGTCGACCATCCCGGCGAGCGTGTCGCGGGTCTCGGGCGGGAAGGGGTTCGCGACGCCGCCGGCGACGATCCCCTTGCCGTGGATGCGCGCGCCCGCGACCGCGGCGACGACCTCCTGCCCGAAGCGTCGGAGCGCGATGCCCCGACGCACCACCTCGGGTTCGGCCTGCATGAGACCGAACACGTTGCGCACGGCCGGATCCGCGTCCATCCCGAGCAGCAGGTCCGGCGCGGACAGGTGGAAGAAGCTCAGCACGTGCGACTGCACGATCTGTCCGAGGTTCGCGAGCTGTCGCTGGAGGCGTGCCGCCGGGGGGATGGTGACCGCATGGATCGCCTCGGCGGCCTTCGCGGAGGCGAGCAGGTGGCTGACGGGGCAGATGCCGCACGTGCGCGCCGTCAGGGCGGGCATCTCGACGAGCGGTCGTCCCCGGCAGAACTCCTCGAAGCCCCGGAACTCCGTGACGTGGAAACGAGCATCGTGGACCCGTCCGGCGTCGTCGAGGTGCAGGGTGATCTTCGCGTGGCCCTCGATCCGGGAGACCGGGTCGATGGTGTGGATGTCGTGCATCGGGTGCTCCTCCGGCCGTGGCCGTCAGTTGCCGAAGCGCAGGTGCTCCTGGGGGCGTGCCGCGGCGACGGCCGAGACGTCGCCGCCCGCCTCCAGCACGTCCAACAGGGCGAACAGCGACGTTAGGATGCGTTCCGCGGAGGGCGGGCAGCCGGGGAGGTAGAGGTCGACGGCGATCACCTCGTGCAACGGCAGGACGCGGGGGAGCAGCGCGGGCACGACGTGGGTGGGCAGCACGCCAGCGATGTCGGGCTGCTCGACGTAGACGCGGCGCAGCAGCACCTCCGGATCCCCGAGCCCGTTGCGGAGCGCGGTGATGTTGCCGGTGATCGCGCAGTCGCCGAGCGAGACGACCACCCGGGTGTTGGCCCGGATCGCCAGCGCCAGCTCGCGGTTGTCGGCGTTCGCCACCGCGCCCTCCACCAGCGCGAGGTCGACGTCGGCAGGGAAGCGCTTGTGGTCGGCCAGCGGCCCGAACACGACGTCCGCACGCTCCGCGAGGTCGAACAGCGCCTCGTCCAGATCCAGGAACGACATGTGACAGCCGGAGCAGCCGCCGAGCCAGGCGGTGGCGACACGGAGGCGTGGTGCGGCTCGGTCGTTCACGGTCCCTCCTCCTCCGGCTCCTCCGGCTCGGGGAGGTGCCGACGGTCGTCGAAGTCGCCCGCCCGGGCGGCCACCAGGAAGGACACGAGTGCCGGATCGGGACGGCGCTCGCCCGACGCCGCGCCCTGCCAGGCCAGCGCACCCGTGGGGCAGACGGCGACGCACTTGCCGCACGACGTGCACGACGCCACCTCGCCCCACGGCTGGTCCATGCCGGCGATCAGTCGGGCCTCGGTCCCCCGTCCTGCGACGTCCCAGACGTGCGCGCCCTCGATCTCGTCGCAGACCCGCACGCACCGCGTGCACAGGACGCAACGGTCGCGATCGAGCACGAACCTCGGATGGGAGGCGTCGACCTCCGTGCGCGGCCAGGCGTGCTCGAACGGGACGTGGTCGACGCCGGTCACCGTCGCGAGGTGCCTGGAGCTCGCACGCGCCGCTCGCCACGCACGCGGCACAGGCGTGGCTGCCCTCGGCGAACAGCAGCGCGGTCAGCGTCCGCCGATGCGTGCGCAGCTGCTCCGAGGTCGTCCGCACCTCCATGTCCGGCTGGACCTCGGTCGCGCACGCGAGCGGCAGGCGGTGCTCCCCCTCCACCTCGACGATGCACACGCGGCAGCCCCCGTGGACGGACAGGCCGTCGAGGTGGCAGAGGGTCGGGATCGGGACCCCGTTGCGACGTGCCACCTCGAGGATCGTCTCGCCCTCGTGGGCGAGCAGGTCCCGACCGTCGACCGTCAGCGGCACGCTGGGTCGGGTGGGTCGAGCGGCGGGGCGGGGCCTCGCAGCGGCGCTCACGGTGCACCTCCAGCGGCGGATGCGGTGGGTGCGGTGACGGGCTCTCCGGCGTCGGCGAGCAACGCCTCGTACTCGTCCCGGAAGTGCTCCAGGGTGGAGAGCACCGGGTTGGGCGCGGACTGGCCGAGGCCGCACAGCGAGGTGGCCCGCACCGTCCCGCACAGGCTCTCGAGATGCTCCAGGTCCCGCCGCCGACCCTCGCCGCGGCAGATGCGGTCGAGCAGCGCGTGCAGCTCGACCGTGCCGACGCGGCAGGGGACGCACTTCCCGCAGCTCTCGTCGCGGCAGAACTCGAGGTAGAAGCGTGCGAACTCGGGCATCGAGACGCTGTCGTCCATCACGACCAGGCCGCCGGATCCCATCATCGAACCGAGCGCCCGGAGGTGCTCGTAGTCGACCGGCGTGTCGAGGAACCGTTCGGGTATGCAGCCGCCCGACGGTCCGCCGGTCTGCGCCGCCTTGAACCGGCGGCCGCCGGCGATCCCGCCGGCCATGTCCTCCACGATGGTCCTGAGCGAGATGCCCATCGGCACCTCGATCAACCCGGTGGTCGCCAGGGACCCGGCGAGCGCGAACACCTTGGTGCCCGGGCTCTCCGGCGTGCCGACGGAGGCGAACCGCTCGGGGCCCTGCGCGACGATCGGCGGGATGTTGGCGAGCGTCTCGACGTTGTCGATCATCGTGGGCACGCCGAACAGGCCCCGCTCGGTCGGGTAGGGCGGCCGAAGACGAGGCGTGCCCCGGAGGCCTTCGATCGACGCGAGCAGCGCCGTCTCCTCACCGCAGACGAAGGCGCCCGCACCGACCCGCACCTCGACGTCGAACGTGAGGTCGGAGCCGAGGATGTCGCGACCGAGCAGCCGCCCCCGCTTCGCCGCCCGGATGGCGCGTTCCAGCCGCTCGATGGCGAGGGGGTACTCGGCGCGCACGTACAGGTAGCCACGGGTCGCGCCGGTGGCGTACGCGGCGATCGCGAGGCCTTCGAGCACGCGGTGCGGATCGGAGTCCATGATGGTCCGGTCCATGAACGCGCCGGGGTCGCCCTCGTCGCCGTTGGCGACCACGATGCGTTCCTGGCCTGGCGCGGTCGCGAGCAGCTTCCACTTGCGACCCGTCGGGTAGCCGGCGCCGCCTCGACCCCGCAGGCCGCTCGCCTCGACCATGCCCAGGACGTCCTCGGGGGTGAGCGTGGTCAGGGCCGTCCGCAGCGCCCGATAACCGCCTTCCGCCACGTAGTCCTCGAGGCGATCGGGGTCGATGCGGCCGGCGTTGGCGAGCACCACCTTGTGTTGGCGGGTCAGGTACGGCAGGTCGGGTGGGACCACCTCGGCCGCTGCCGTCGGGCGTCCTCCGAGCAGGTGGTCGCGCGCGATCGCGTGCGCCGCCGTCTCGTCGACCGCCGCGTAGAGCGTGGCGGGCCCACCCCGCGGCTCGACCTGCACCAGCGGCCCGCGACTGCACAGCCCGGGACAGCCGGTGGGGACGATCTGCACCGACCCGTCGCGTCCGGCTGCCTCGACGTCGGCCTCCAGCGTCGCGCGAACACCGGCAGCGCCGGCCGACAGGCACGCCGTCGAGCTGCACACGAGCGCGCGGTGCGCCTTGCGGCTGCGGGCCTCGAGCTCGGCGTCCCGGACCGCGTCGAGGTCGATCATCCGGCCCATCAGCGCACCTCCGCGGGGATGTCGACCGTCGGTCCGCCGGCGTCGGGACGCGATACCTCGGCGTCCTGCCCGACGCCGGCGTCTGTGGTCGCGTCGTTGCTCGCGTCTGTGGGCGCGGCGGTGGTCGCGTCGAGGCTGGCGGCGATGGCCGCGAGGGTCCCGTCGACGTCGAGGTGGCCGCGCACCTCGCCGTCCAGCACGCCCACGGGCGCCAGCCCGCAGGACCCGAGGCACCGGGCCGTCGACAGGGTGAACCGTCCGTCGGCGGTGGTCTGCCCGGCCGCGACGCCGTACGTGCGCGCGATCGCGGCGACGATCGCGTCGGCGCCCTGGACGTAGCAGGCGGTCCCCGTGCACACGGTGCAGCTGTGCTCGCCGGGCGGCTCGAAGGTGAACAGGTGGTAGAAGGTCGCGACACCGAACACCCTGCTCGCCGGCAGCCGCAGCGTGCGCGCCACGTACTCCAGCAGGTCCGGTGAGAGGTGGCCGAAGACCTCCTGCGCGACGTGGAGGATCTCGATCAGCTGGTCCTGGCCGAACCGTGCCCGCTTGCACGCCGTGTCGATCAGCGCGTACCGCTCGTCGCCCGAGGGGTGGGCGGGTGCCGTGCTCGTCATGGCGGGCCTCTCAGCAACGGACGGATGCCAGCCGTCGGGCGAGGCGGTGACGCAGGGCGCGGGCCTCCTCGTCGTCGAGGCGTTCGCACACCCAGTCCCAGTGCACGGCCACCTGCTGGCTCGCCCGCAGCCGGTCCACGAGTGCGTGACCGTCACGCCGGTGGGTGAAGCGGCGGAGTTCGGTACCTGCGAGCACCAGCCGTGCACCGGTCCAGCCGAGGACGGGGACCTCGACGAGCGCGTGTGTCCCGTCCAGCGCCTGCACCGTCCCGGGGCGGATGCAGCACGACTCGAGCACGGAGCGGGCGGGCTCGGTCACCCCCTCGCGGAGGAGCCCGACCCAGGGATAGACGGCCAGCACGTGGAAGGCGTGATCGGGAACCGCTCCGGGGCGGAGCGCCGCGCCCAGGTGCGCCCAGCCGTTCCCCGAGCGGTGACGGAACCGTTCGTCGACGTGCTCCGCCAGCGCGCGGAGACCCACCGCGGCGGCGGGGGGTCCGCCGAGCCAGTAGCCGCGCACCACGCGGGGATCGAGCGGGTCCCGGAGCCCGTTGTGGTCGGCGATGAGGCGCAGGTAGGGCCACGCTCCGGCGAAGTCCTGCGCCCGCGCCCGGACCCCGGCCGGGTCCTGTCGTCCCGTCGCGTCCGCGAAGACCTCCTCAGCGTCGGCCGGCCCGCAGTACGCCAGCTCGTTGGGCGGGTAGGCGTACCGGGCGAACAGGATCCCGCCTTCGACCGCGGCGGCGGGTGGCAGCGGTGCGAGCGTCGTGCTCACCGGCGGTGCACCGGCGCGGTGGTGGGTGCCCGACCGCGTGCCACGCTGCCTGCGGCCGCTGCCGCGACGCCGGCGGTGAGCACCACCAGCCCCGGCACCATGGGCTCGAGCGCGACGTTGCCGGCCACGCCGTCGAGGAGCGCGGTGAGCACGGCGGCGGCCACGAGCACCGCGGTGACGTCGACGGCGGGAGCGCGCGAGAGCGCCGCCAACCAGGTCGCGACGTACGCCGCGAGGATGACTCCGGTGACCACCGCCCAACCCACCTGCACGGCCGTGAGCTGGAGCAGCGCGGCGGCGCCCCGGGTCGCGACGGTCCACACGATCAGGGCGGCGGTCCCGAAGCCCATGCGCGCCAGGCCGACGGTCAGCGGGTTGACCTCGGCCAGCACGCGCTTGGCGACGATCACCTCGACCGACCACAGCAGCGTCGCGCCGAGGATCATCAGCTCGCCGGATCCGGCGGCGAGCTCGGGCACCCCCCCGACGAGCAACAGCTGCCCGAGCACGAGCAGCGCCACCGCGACGATCTGCAACCCGCCGAGCCTCTCCCGGAGCAGTGGCACGGCGAGGATGGCGACCCACAGCACGAGCGTCTTGTGGAGGAAGGCGGCGTCCGCTGCGGTGGCTCGCGACAGACCCTCGAAGAAGAGGACGAACGGGATGCTCCCGCCGATCGCCCCGATGAGTCCGAGCCGGAGCCAGCCGCGCGTCGTCTCCGGGCGGCGTGGCGCCGCCGTGCTGCCGCGCCGGACGGCGGCGATCGCGAGCACCCCGAGCAGGAGGGCCGCGACGAGGTTCTTGGCGGTCGTGTAGGCGGTCGCGTCTCCGAACGCGCGCACACCACCCGAGTTGACGAAG
The DNA here is from genome assembly GCA_963695235.1 of uncultured Nitriliruptoraceae bacterium. GTDB lineage: Bacteria > Actinomycetota > Nitriliruptoria > Nitriliruptorales > Nitriliruptoraceae > PWLR01. The sequence goes on along the minus strand of OY968778.1, from coordinate 2,954,792 downwards.
ACGGCGACGCCGCTGATCAGGGCCGTTCCCCCGGCGAAGGCCAGTCCCGTGGTGCGCGTGTTCACGTGGCAGCTCCTCGTCTCCGAAGGTGGGGTGTGCCGTCCGGCTGGTGCTGTCGGGGCGTGATGGGCGCGCGTTCGGCGCTGTCGAGGACCTCGACGACGAAGCCGGTGTGGAGCAGCACCCGGTCGGACGGGGCGATCTCAGGGTGGAGCGCGGTCGAGGCCGTCCGCTCGAGGTCACCGACCAGTGTCCGGACGACGGCCGTGGTGCCCGCGACCGAGACGACCACCGCCTCTTCCCCCAGGCACATGGCAGCGCTCACCAGACCGAGGAGAGGTGCGCCGGCGGCGCGGGTGCGGCCCGTCCTCTGCCGACGACGCTACGAGCCGTCGGAGACGCGCCCCAGAGCCGATGGTCCCGCCGCTCCCGGACCCACCGACCCCATGCGCGGGAAGCAGGGGCGTAGCGTCGGCGCGGTCGTCTGGGGCCGCACCCGACCCCACGCGCGGGAAGCAGGGGTGTCTGGACAAGAGCCGCGCGACCCGGGGACGTCAGCGCGTCACGGATGCGGCCGTGGCGTCCCCGAGAGCTGTTCACGTCCCCGGGCCTCCACGCAGGCGCGCCACCAGTGCCGGCAGGATCGGACCATCGAGATCGGCTCGACGGACCACCTCGACGTACCAGCCGAGCGCACGCAGCTGAGCACGCACCTGGGCGTCGTGGCTCCTGGTCGCGATCAGATCGTGGTAGGCGGCACCGTCGAACTCGAGCAGGGTGCGGTGATCCACCCACGCCACGTCCGCCCGCTTGACCCAGGCGCCGGCGAGGTCCCGGACGACGTGCTGGAGGACGAACGGCGGTGCCCCCAGGGCGACCAGGCGCTGGACCCCGAGCACCTCCAGCGGCGACTCGATCCGGTGGACGTCGGCCGGTAGTCGGTCGGTGACCTCGATCAAGCGTCGCCGTCCCGGCACCGTGCGGTGCCGATCGACCAGGGTGAGCACACCGTCCGGCAGCGTCCTGTCCTGGCGGACCGCGTGCAACAGCCAGCGCTCGAGATCGTCGGGCGTCTGGGTCGCGGCGAGGTCGAGCAGCGTGCGGGCCGGCGTGGTGCAGGCCAGGCCGTGGCGCGTGGTCACCTCGTCGGCGCCGATCGCCCGCGTCGACCGCAACCGGTGCCCACCGACCTTGCGGTGGCGCGTGCGCGGGACCAGCACGTCGAGGTCCGACGGCTGGCGCACGTCGAGGAACCGGTGGAGGTAGGCGGCCGTGGCGTGCGAGGCCCAGGCGTGCGGTCCCGCACCGAGCAGGAGCTCCATCAGCCGGCCTCGCCACGAGACGCCGTGGGTCCCGAGGTCGACCACGCCCGGGACCGGCTCGGTCCACACGCCGTCCGCGATCCGTCGGGTGATGGTGGTGTCCGACACGCCGGCGGCCCGCAACTGTCGGCGCGTCGCGCGTCCGTACTGGGCTCGCGCGAGCGCGTGGGCTCGAACATCGACCGTGGGCATGGCCAGACCGTGCCCGACGTCGAACGGCGCGTCACCAACCACCCCACCGAGGCTGTGGACGGCCGGCGCCTCGGACACCCTGGGGACGCCAGCCCGCCTTGGGGACGCCACGAGCGCACGGATGACGGGCTGGCGTCCCCGGGCTGCCGTCCCCGGGCTGCCGTCACTGGGCGAGGCCGCCGGGCGAGGCCGCCGGGCGAGGCCGCCGGGCGCGGGCGCCAGCGGCCCGCGCCGGCGGCCCGCGCGGGGTCAGTCCTGGGACAGGTAGTCGTCGGCGTAGTACTCGACCCCGAGGTGGGTGATCTGGTCCTCACCGATCATCCAGCGGAGGGTGTTCTTCAGCTTCGTGAGCTGGATGAACAGGTCGTGCTCGGGGTAGAGGCCCGGCGCCGACTGGGGGGCCTTGAAGTAGAAGCTGAGCCATTCCTGGATCCCGCTCATGCCGGAACGCTGAGCGAGGTCGAGGAACAGTGCGAGGTCGAGCGCGAGGGGCGCGGCGAGGATGGAGTCGCGGCAGAGGAAGTCGACCTTGAGCTGCATCGGGTAGCCGAGCCACCCGAAGAAGTCGATGTTGTCCCAGCCCTCCTTGTTGTCGCCACGCGGCGGGTAGTAGTTGATGCGCACGACGTGGTGGAGGTCGCCGTAGAGCTCCGGGTAGGTGTCGGGCTGGAGGATCGTGTCGAGCACCCCGAGCTTCGAGGTCTCCTTGGTCTTGAACGACTCGGGGTCGTCCAGGACCTCGCCGTCACGGTTGCCGAGGATGTTGGTCGAGTACCAGCCGTGCATGCCGAGCATCCGGGCCTTGAACATCGGCGCGAGGACGGTCTTGACCAGCGTCTGGCCCGTCTTGAAGTCCTTGCCGCAGATCGGTACGCCGTGCTCCGAGGCGAACTCCCGCAGCACGGGCGTGTCGACGGTCAGGTTGGGCGCCCCGTTGGCGAACGGCACCCCCTCGAGCAGTGCGGCGTACGCGTACAGCATCGACGGGGTGATCGCGGGGTCGTCGGCGTCGATCGCCGCCTCAAACGCCTCCAGCGAGGCGTGCTGCGGCCCGATGTCGACGTACACCTCGGTCGAGCCGCACCAGACCATCACCATGCGGTCGCACGCGTGCTCCTCACGGAACGCACGGAGGTCGTCGCGCACGCCCTCGAGCATCGCGCGCTTCGCGCGGTCCGGCTTGACGTTCGGGCCGTCGAGCTTCTTCACGTACGCCGGGTCGAACGCGGCCGGCAGCGGTCGGATCGCGCGCAGCGACTCGGCGATCGGCTCGAGGTGTCGGGCCGGGTCGAGCACCCCCGCCTTGACCGCCGAGACGTACGCGTCGTCGGGGAACGGGTCCCAAGCGCCGAACACGATGTCGTCGAGCGAGGCGAGGGGCACCACGTCGGCGATCCTGGGGGAGCGGCCCTCCGTGCGCTTCCCGAGACGGATGGTGCCCATCTGGGTCAGCGAGCCGATCGGCTCCGCCATCTGCTTGCGGATCAGCTCGACCCCGGCGATGAACGTCGTGGCCACGGCGCCCAGCCCCACACAGACGACGCCGAGCTTGCCCTCGGCGGGAGCGATCGTGGGGCTCGGGAGCGCGTCGACGGACGGGCCGGTGGTGCTCATCTGGGTCCTCCGGGCGGGGAGGCGCACCCTACCCGCGGCCGCATGGACGCCGGTGCGTGCCGGCCGCCTCAGCCGGCGCCCTGCATGCGCCGGTCTGCCGCACGCCTCGACGGCGAGGTACCACTCGCGACCCGCAGCGCCCGCAGGGTCGCCGCCGCCTGCGCGATCGCGACCCGACGTCGCGGTGCGGACCACCGCACCTCGAGTGCCTCGCGAAGCTCCGGGCCGAGCGAGCCCATCGCCCCGGCCAGCAGCGTCCGGTAGCCGCCGCGCGCGGCCAGCGGGATCGGCGGCCGGCGCAGGAAGGCCAACGCGTCGCGGCCCTGCTCGTTCAGCCCGAGCTCGGCGTGGAAGCTCGCGACCGCGTCGTGGAGTGCTGCGGTGCTGGTCGGCAGGCTGCCGTCGTCCACCATCGGCAGGGTGACCCGCCCGTGCCGGAGCTCCTCCTGCGCGAGCCGGTCGCCGGTGAGCGCGCGCAGGTCGACCCGGGGGTCCAACAGAGCCGAGATGCGCGACTGCTCCGCGACGAAGGCGTCCTGGGCCGAGGCAGCGAGGACGACGGGCGACCAGGTGCGGTGGGCCGCCAGGAAGGACGAGGTGAGCGCGATCGACACCCACGTGAGCAGCCGCGGATCGTCGGCGCGGTAGGCACGACCATCCGGTGCGACACCCTGCACCCTCGGGTGGACCGCCCGGACCCGGGCGGCCGCGCGCAGCGCCTCGGTGGTGGACCCGAAGGTCGAGGTCGTCACGTACGCGGACGTACGGCGGAGCCGGCCGAGGGGGTCCGTGCGGAAGGCGGAATGGTCGTGCACGCCGGCCATGGCGAGTGGATGCGCGACCTGGACCACCAGCCCGCGGATGCCGCCGGCGATCGCCGCCGGCTCGCCGATGACGAGCCAGGAGGCCGACCCAGGCCCGGTCAGGCCCGGGTCGCCGGGATCGCGCGTCGGGTCGAACGGCGGTGGACCGAAGAGCTGGTCCAGCACGTGGCGCACGACCCGTCGCGCGACGGGGACGCCGGGGGCATGGGGGGTCGAGAGACTCGTGGGCGACCTCGAGATCCGGGAACCGGTCAGCGACCGTATCCCTCGTGCACCTCGTGGAGCCTGGCCCGCAGCTCCTCCGGGCTCAGATCGTCCGCGTCGAGCAGCTGGAGCGACAGCTGGTGGCGTTCGCCCGCGACGGGACGAGCCGTGGTGGTCGCCGCGTCGACGTCCTCGCCGGTGAGCGCAGCCCACCACCAGCGCAGGCCACGTGGCGGGGTGCGGATCCGCAGGCTCGCGAAGGGGACGTCGGTCCGCCCGAGGAACGCGAGCTCGGCGACCGTGCCGTCGACGGCCGTGCGGACGAGGTCGTCGCGGGGGTAGTCGGCGCGCAGCAGTGCCATCACGTCCGCTCGCCCCTCGACGCCCCGGTAGCGGATCGCGGCGGGCGACGCCGTCGCGACCAGCCGGGTCCTGGTCTCACGCCACAACAGCCGTTGGCGCGCGAACCAGTCCCAGGCGTAGGCGGGGGGTCCCGTGCGTGCCACGGTCGGCTCCGTCGCGTCGTCGGTGCGTCAGGGTAGAGGGGGATCCGCTCGGTTTGGCCGGAGCAGCTCCGTAGGTTAGGCTCACCTAAGTGTGCGACTGCGACGCGGACCGCTCCCCTGAACCGTCGCTCCAGCATCGCACGCACCACCGCACCCCACCACGCCGGACGGCCGTCGCCGTCCGCAGGAGAACCGATCGTGCGCTCGCTCCGTCGCGGCCGTCTCGCCGCGCTCCTCGTGCTCCCCGCCATGCTCGTCGTCGCGTGCGCCGGTGGCACGGATCCCAGTGGACCCGACGACACGCCGGCCGTCGACCCCCCCGACCAGGGATCGCCGGACGGCGAGGCCGACCTGGAGGGCGTCACGCTGACCGTCTATTCGGGGCGCAGCGAGGAGCTGGTCGGTGAGGTCCTCGCCGCGTTCCAGGACCAGACCGGCATCGAGCTGGCGATCCGCTACGGCGACACCGCGGAGCTCGCCGCCACGATCGTGGAGGAAGGCGCCGCCAGCCCGGCCGACGTCTACTTCGGGCAGGACGCCGGGGCGCTCGGGGCCCTCGAGGCGGAAGGGCTGTTCGCCGAGCTGCCCGACGCGCTCCTGGAGCCGATCGACGCCAACTACCGCTCGCCGTCCGGCGCCTGGACGGGGGTGACGGGTCGTGTCCGGGTCCTCGCCTACTCGACCGAGCGGGTACAGGAGTCCGAGCTCCCGGCCTCGGTGTTCGACCTCACGGCCCCCGAGTGGCAGGGGCGCGTCGGCTGGGCGCCGACGAACGGCTCCTTCCAGGCGTTCGTGACCGCCATGCGCTTGCTCCACGGCGAGGACGCTGCCCGGGACTGGCTCGAGGGCATGCTCGCCAACGACCCCGTCGTGTTCGAGAACAACGCGTCGCAGCTCGAGGGCATCGAGCGAGGCGAGATCGACGTCGCGCTCGTGAACCACTACTACCTGTACCGGTTCCTCGCCGAGTCGCCGGACTTCCCCGCCGACAACCACTACCTCTCCGGCGACGTCGGCGGGCTCGTGAACGTCGCGGGCGTCGGTGTCCTCGCGAGCTCCGAGCAGCAGGAGGCGGCGCAGCGGCTCGTCGAGTACCTGCTGAGCGAGGACGTCCAGTCCTACTTCGCGGAGGTGTCCGGCGCTCCGGAGTTTCCGCTCCGCAGCGGCGTCGAGGCCCCGGACCTGCCGTCGATCGAATCTCTCGAGCCGCCGGAGGTCGACCTCAGCGCGCTCGAGGACCTGCAGGGCACGCTCGTCCTCCTCCAGGAGGTCGGTGCGCTGCAGTGACGGGGGGGCGGTCCGGCCGTCGCGAGGCGGCCGGACCGCTAGCGTCCCGCTGATGGAGCGACCAGCCCCCCCGCCCGTCGCCGACGAGCTCGGTGGCACACGTCCGGCCCCCACGCGCTCGTCGCGTCGGGGGCCGCGCCGTGCGGCCGGGACCCACCCGCTGGTCTGGGTACCGGCGGTGGTGGTGGCGGTCGCGATGCTGCTTCCCGCGCTCTACCTCGTCGTCGCGGCGGCGCAGCTGCCGGGGGCGCGCATCGCCGGGATCCTCGGTGACCCCCAGACCGTCGCGCTGGCCGGGCGCACGCTCCTGCTGGCCGCGAGCGTGACGACGGCGTGCCTGCTGCTCGGCGTGCCGCTCGCCTGGCTCACGGTGCGGACCGACCTGCCTGCCCGCCGGTTCTTCGCCGTCGCGACCGCCCTGCCGCTGGTCATCCCCACCTACGTGGGCGCGTACGCGCTGGTCGCCGCCCTGGCGCCAGGAGGACTCGTGCAGTCGTGGTTGGGCGTCCGCCCTCCCTCCCCGTACGGCTTCTGGGGCGCGTTCCTCGCCCTGACGCTCTTCACGTACCCGTACGTGCTGCTGACCGTCCAGGCCGCGCTGCGGGGGCTCGACCCGGACCTCGAGCTCGCGTCCCGCACCCTCGGACGCGGGCCGATCGAGACCTTCCTCCGGGTGACACTGCCGCAGCTGCGTCCCGCCGCGGCAGCGGGGGGACTGCTCGTCACGCTCTACGTGCTGAGCGACTTCGGCGCCGTGTCGATCCTGCGGTACTCGACCTTCACGCGCGCCGTGTACCTGCAGTACCGCGCCGCCTTCGATCGTGCCCCGGCCGCGCTGCTGGGACTCGTGCTCGTCGTCCTGACCGTCGGCTTCCTGGTCGCCGAGGCACGCGTCGCCCGCGAGCGCGGCGGGCGCTACGCCGTGCGGGGCAGCGCGCGCCCGGCGGACCGCACACGGCTCGGCGTCTGGCGATGGCCCGCTGCGGCGTTCGCCGGCACGGTGGTCACACTGGGGCTCGTGACCCCGGTCGGCGTGGTCTCCTACTGGCTGGTGCGGGGCCTGGGCGCCGGCGAGACCGCGAACCTCGCCCTCGGCGCCGCCGGACGCTCCCTGCTCGCCGCCGCCCTCGGCGCCGCCGCCGGTGTGGCCGCGGCCCTCCCGATCGGCATCTGGTCGGCCCGCTCGCCCTCGCGCCTGGCCCGGCTGATCGAGCGGGCCTCGTTCACCGGCTACGCGCTGCCCGGGATCGTCGTCGCCCTCGCCCTGGTGTTCTTCGGCATCCGCGTGGCGACGCCGCTCTACCAGACGCTGGCGATGCTGGTGTTCGCCTACGTCGTGCTGTTCCTCCCGCAGGCGGTCGGAGCGATCCGCTCGTCCTTGCTGCAGGTCGACCCGGACGTCGAGTCGGCGGCGCGCACGCTCGGATCGTCACGGATGACGACGCTGCGCCGGGTCACCCTGCCGCTGGCGCGACGGGGTGCGGTCGCCGGCGGCGCGCTGATCTTCCTGACGGCCCTGAAGGAGCTGCCCGCCACGCTGCTGTTGGCACCGACCGGGTTCGACACGCTGGCCACGCGGGTGTGGTCCGCCACCGCCGAGGCCTTCTACACGCGGGCCGCGCTGCCGGCACTGCTGCTGATCGCGCTCGGTTCGGTCCCGCTCGCGATCGCGATGGTCCGCGAGCGGCGCGAGGTCGACGACGCATGACGCGCGGGGGGCCGGGCGCGGGGGGCGGCCGCCTCAGACGTGCTGGCTGACGCCGTGGTCGGTCGCTGCCACCTCGACGTCGTCGGAGCCGCCTCCGGCGTGCCGGCCGTCCTCGCCGTCGTCGGGGAGCGGGCCCGCCTCCCAGGGCACGAGGTCGCTGCCGTCGAACGCGACCACGGGGCCCTCGACCTCCAGCGCCACCCGGTCGCCGCGTTCGAGGTCGAGCCGTGGTCCACGCCTCGCCCGCAGCTCGCGTCCGTCGTCGAGCCGGACCCGGACCAGCTGGTCGTGGCCGAAATACGAGATGGCCCGCACGGTGCCGATGCCGTCGGGTGACGGCCGCAGGCGCAGGCTCTCCGGCCGGACGACGACCGCGGCGCGGTCGCGGTCGAGGGCTGCGGTGGTCGGCAGCCGACCGATCGGCGTGTCGACGAGGTAGCGGCCCGCGCGCGCACCCGGCAGCACGTCGGCCTCCCCGACGAACTCGGCGACGAAGCGCGTGGACGGGCGCGTGTAGAGGTGTTGGGGGTCGTCGACCTGGTCGATGCGGCCCTCGTGCATCACGGCGACCCGGTCGGCGAGCGACAGGGCCTCCTCCTGGTCGTGGGTGACGAACACGGCGGTCTGACCGGCCGCGCGCAGGATCCGTCGGACGTCCTCGCGTACCACCGTGCGCAGGCTCGCGTCGAGCCCGGAGAACGGCTCGTCGAGCAGCAGCAGGGACGGCGCGGGGGCGAGCGCGCGAGCGAGCGCCACGCGCTGCTGCTGCCCGCCGGACAGCTGGGTCGGCAGGCGGTGCCCGTACCCGGCCAGGCCGACCAACTCCAGCACCTCGTCCACCCGCCGGCGCCGAGCAGCCCGGGGCAGCTTCGACAGCCCGTACGCGACGTTGCGGGCGACGCTCAGGTGGGGGAACAGGGCGTAGGCCTGGAACACCATCCCGACCGCCCGCTCCTCGGGACGGACGGCGACGTCGGGACCGGTGACGAGCGTGCCGCCGATCTCGATCGTCCCCGCGTCCGGGGTGAGCAGACCCGCGATCATCCGGAGCATCGTGCTCTTGCCGCACCCGGACGGCCCCAGCAGCGCGGTGAGGCTGCCGGAGGGGACCTCGAGCTCCACGCCGTCGACCGCCACCGTCGCGCCGTAGCGTTTGACGAGGCCGACGCACCGCAGGGCGGTGGGTGCGTCGTGCACGGTGGGCTCCTCGTGGTGGGAGGTTAGGCTACCCTTCATCGCGTCTGCCCACCAGCCCGGACCCGCGATCCGGGCCAGCGCCAGCCGCCCGCGACACGCGAGGACGCCGCCGTGCACGCCCCGCTCGCCCCAGCAAGCGACGACCTCGACCCGACGATCGGCGTCGGGGCGCTCGCGACGGAGGTGCTCGAGGTGTTGCTGGAGGCCGACACCCCGGACGCCGATCTCGTGACGCTTCGGGTCCTGGAGGACCGCCTGCCGGTCGACCCCCACGACGTCGAGGTGGCACTCCGGTCGCTGCTGCACGAGGGGACGGTCGAGCCCCGGGGCGACGGTGTGGCGCTGACCGCCACCGGCCGCGCGCGCGCGACGACCGCCGTCCGTCGCCACCGGCTGACCGAGCGGCTCCTGGCCGACGTGCTCGGTCTGGAGTGGTGGAAGGTGCACCACGAGGCCGCACGCCTCGACGGCATGCTCTCCGACGACCTCGAGGCACGGGTGCTCGAGTTGCTCGACGACCCGGGGACCTGCCCCCACGGCAACCCGATCCCGGGGTCGCGCAACCATCCCTGGCATCCCGACGCCGTCACCCTGCACGACGCGCCCGTCGGTCCCGTCCACGTCGTGCGGATCACCGAGACGCTCGAGGGCGACGACGAGGCCCTCCAGCTGCTCCAGAACTGCGGATTCGTCCCCGGCCGCGACGCCGAGGTGAAGCGGCACCGCGACGGCTGGGTGCACGTCGCCGGCACCGTCCGCGACGCCGCGCTGCCGCCGCACGTGGCCTCGCACACCTACGTGGCCGCGCGCTGACGGTAGGGTCCGCGCCATGAGCGCCTCGGAACACCTCACAGAGCTGCGTCGCGGCGTCGCCGTGCTCGGCGACCGCGTACTGGTCGCCCCGCCGGGCGACGCCGAACGTCGATCCAAGGGCGGCATCGTGATCCCCGCGACCGCCCGGTCGATCGACCGCAAGGGCATCTGGGGCAAGACGATCGGCGTCGGCCCGCACGTGCGCCAGGTCTCGATCGACGACGAGGTGCTCTACCTCCCGGAGGACGCGATCGAGGTCGACGTCCAGGGCGACGCGTTCCTGATCGTGCGGGAGCGCGACATCCACGCCGTCGGGTCGACGCGGCGCGACGGCGCGACCGGGCTGTACCTGTAGGCTCGCCGCGCCGGCCCGGGTCAGTCGCTGACGGGCGACGGGGGACTGACCTGCTCGTCGCGACCGGCCGCGTCGATCGCCGCCTGCAGCTGCCCCTGGCTCGCCTGCAGGGTGCGCAGGAAGCGTTGGCCGCCGAACGTGAACCCGATCCAGTAGCCGAGCTCGACGACCTCGGCCTCCGAGAACTCACCGAGGAGGTCGGCCCAGAGTGCGTCGTCCGCCTCGTCGGGGTTCCACATGATGGCGTCGGCGAAGCGGAACGCCAGCTGTTGGCGCGGCGTGTACGTGTGCCCGTCGTGGTAGGCGAGGAGCGCCTTGCGTTGCTCGTCGTCGGCGTTGAGCTCCCGCGCCACGCCCTGGTTCGAGCAGTACGTGCAGTCCCCGGAGAGCGCGATGTAGGCCCGCACGAGCTCCTTGAGCTCGAACTCCAGCACGCCCTCGTGGTAGATCCAGCGGCGTGACTCGGTGAAGGACCGCATGACGCCCGGGACGTGCGCCCGGATGGCCTGGAACTCCGGTCCGGGCTTGCCGGCCGCGATGGCCGACTCCAGCCAACCGCGGCACTCGTCGTCCTCCACCTCGTGGGGAAGGCGGTAGCTGATCCGTGACATGGGGCCCCTCCTGCGCGTCCTCGGAGCCCGCACGGTAGTGCCCCCGCTCGCGCGCCCTCGCGACGTGTCCGGCCCCCTCGCGCCCGTCGCCCGCGGACTGCCGGAGTAGCCTGCGGGCGACCCGTCAGGCACGTGCGAGGAGTCGATCGTGAGCGTCGCATCGGCAGCGGCGGTTGGCCCGCCCCCGGGCATGGACGTCCGCCTGTCCTCGAACGAGTCGCCGTTCGGCCCGTCCCCTCGGGCCGTCGCGGCCGCCGCCGAGGTGCTGCCGCGCGCGCACCTGTACCCCGACGATCAGTCCGTCGCCCTGCGCGAGGCGATCGCGGGCCACGAGGGGCTGCCCGTCGAGCAGGTCGCCGTCGGCACCGGCTCCGCCGCGCTGCTGATGGACGCGGTGCCGCTGCTGTGCCAGGGCGGCGGCGAGGTCCTGGCCTTCGCCCGCTCGTTCGTCGTCTACCGGCTCGCAGCCCACAACGTCCTGGCGGACTACGTCGAGGTGGCGGACGGCGGACCGGCGCGCGACGGGCGCGACGGCTACGCGCGCGACCCGGAGGCGCTGCTCGCGGCGGTGACCGACGGGACCCGTGTCGTGGTGGTCGACAACCCGGGGAACCCCACGGGAGCCTTCCTCGACGCAGACGGGCTCCGCATGCTGGTGTCGTCGCTCCCGGAGCACGTGACGATCCTCGTCGACGAGGCCTACCACCAGTTCGCGGTCGGGCAGCGCGGCTATGCCACGGTCGCCGAGCTCGGGCTCGAGCACCCACGGCTGCTCACGCTGCGCACCTTCTCCAAGGCGTACGCGTTGGCGGGCCTGCGCGTGGGCTACGCGACCGGTCCGGCCGATCTGGTCGGGGCGATGGACGCGCGCCGGACGCGGTTCAACCTCACGGCCACCGGCCAGGCCGCGGCGATCGCGGCGCTCGAGGACCGCGAGCACCTGCTCGCGACCGTCGAAGGGACGCTCGAGGGACGCGCGCGCATGGTCGGCGCGCTGCGCGGAGCCGGGCACCAGCTGAGCGAGGGGCTGGGCAACTTCGTCACGATCGAGCTCGGGACGGACGCGGGGCAGGTCGTCGACGCGTTCGCGACGCACGGTGTCGGCGTCCGTCCGCTCGCGCCCTACGGCATGCCGGAGCAGATCCGCGTGTCCGTCGGGACCCCGGAGGAGGTGGACGCGTTCCTCGCGGCCGCGGAGCAGGTGCTCGTGGCGCGCGAGTGATCGCCCGGCCTGCCGCCTGCCTGCTGGTCGTGGCGCTCGCGTTCGGCTGCACCTCCGACGGAGGCCGCGTCGTGGACTTCGGGGTCGAGGTCGCGCCTGACGGCCCGACCGTGCCGGCGGACAGCGGCGTGGACGCGACGGCTGCGCCGGCCCCCGCGGAGGTGCCCCCCGCCGACGCGCGGTTGTTCAGCGGCGGTTGGCCGGAGGCCGCTGCCTTCATCGCCCGGGAGGCCGAGGCCGGCAGGCCGACGCTGGTCAACATCTTCGCCAGCTGGTGCATCCCGTGTCGGGCCGAGATGCCGCTGCTGCTCGAGGCGGCGGACGCCAACACCGATGTCGCCTTCCTCGGCATCGACCACCTGGACCGTTACGAGGACGGGGTGGGGTTCGTCGAGGAGTTCGGCGTCGCCTTCCCGACGATCCACGATCTCGACGGTGACGTCGCCTTCGCGGTCGGGAGCCGTGGCATGCCGACGACGGTGGTCTTCGATGCGGACGGCCAGTTGGTCGCACGCGTCATCGGGGAGCTCACCCCGACGTCCCTGCAGCGGCTCCTGGACGCCGTTCGCACGTAGCCAGAGCCCCGCGGAGGAGGCGGACACGTCGGCTCCGGCGCGCCCGCCCGCGGTGGTCGGTCGCCCGCTCGGCCAGCACGCGGGCGCCCAGAGCAAACGTTTGTGCCATCTGGAAGTCGATGGCTAGGGTTGCGGCCCACATCGGGGAGCGGGCCTCGGTGCTCCGACGAGAGAGCGAAGCGACATGGCGTACGCGCAGCCGCCGGACCCCTCGGTTCCGGCGATCCGTTCCCGGGGCCTCGTGGTCGGGTACGAACTGGCCAGGGAGCGCCAACGACTCACGGCGCTCACGGGCATCGACCTCGACATCAAGCGTGGCGAGTTCGTCGTGCTCGTCGGTCCCTCGGGGTGTGGCAAGACCACCTTCATCAACGCCATCGCCGGCCTCGTGCCGGTCTGGGAGGGGTCGGTCGAGGTCTACGGCAAGCCGGTCACCAAGCCCGGCCCGGACCGCGGCATGGTGTTCCAGGACTACGCGCTGATGCCGTGGCGGACCGTCGAGGACAACATCCGGATGGTCTTCGAGGTGGGCGACCTCGACCTGCCGAAGGACGAGATCAACCGCCGGATCCAGCACTACATCGATCTGGTGGACCTCCACGGGTTCGAGAAGTCCTACCCCTACGAGCTCTCCGGCGGCATGAAGCAGCGCGTGGGGATCGCCAGGGCGCTCGTGTCCGAGCCCGACATCCTGCTCGCGGACGAGCCGTTCGCCGCCATCGACGCGATGACGCGCGAGGCGATGCAGGCCGAGCTCGAGCGGGTCGTGCAGGAGACCGGCCAGACCGTCGTCTTCATCACGCACTCGATCGACGAGGCGATCATGCTGGGCGACCGCGTCGTGGTCATCTCCTACCGACCCGGCCGCATCAAGGAGATCGTCGACGTCAACCTGCCGCGTCCCCGTTTCGAGCACGACATCCAGGGCATGCGGGAGCACAAGGAGCTGCGGGACCACGTCTGGGGCCTGGTCAAGGACGAGGCCATCAAGACGGCGCACGGACGGATGGGACGATGAGCGACACCAACGAGCAGCGCCCACCGAGCGAGCAGGGCGGGGTCGAGCTCGAGGGTCTCCCGCCCTCCACGGACGAGGCTCGCTTCTCCGAGATGTCGGTCACCCCCCGGACGCTGTGGAAGCGGTGGGGGACGTGGGTGATCACCGCGGTCAACCTCACCGTCTTCTTCACGATCTGGGAGCTGATGGCGCGGGGGGAGGTCATCAACCCGCTGTTCTTCCCGTCCGCGATAGACATGTTCCGGGAGCTTTGGGAAGGCCTGACGCAGAGCGCGAACGTCAGCGCGGTCATCTCCGGCAGCATCCGCGACCACCTGTTCTACAGCCTGCGGAACCTGACGGTCGGCGTGGGGATCGCCATCGCGATCGGCGTCCCGTTCGGCCTGCTGATGGGCGCGAACCGCTGGGCGGACACGATCCTCAGCCCCTACATCTGGGCGATCTCGTCGATGCCCCGGATCGCGCTGGTGCCCCTGTTCATCCTCTTCCTCGGTTTCACGGTCCGGATGCAGATCGTCGTCATCGTGCTCGGGGCGGTGTTCCCGATCATCATCAACGCGTGGGCGGGGGTGAAGACGACCGACAAGTCCCTGCTGGCCGCAGCGAAGGTGCTGGGCGCGAGCAGACGCGAGCTCTACCAGAAGGTCGTGTTCCCCTACACGCTGCCGTTCATCATCTCGGGGATCCAGCAGGGGATCGGTCGTGGGCTCGTCGGCGTCGTGATCGCCGAGATCTTCGGTGGCACCCGCGGGCTGGGCTACCTGATCGTGCGCTCGGCCGACTCGTTCAACGCGGCGTTGCTCTACGCGGTGCTGCTGGTGCTGGTGATCGTCTCGCTCTCGTTGATCCAGTTCACGCGGTGGCTCGAGAACTACCTGGCGCCGTGGCGACGCATGACGAGCCTGTAGCGTCCGAGTGTTTGACGGTGCAGAAATGGAACTGCTAGGTTTGCGCAAACGTTTTCGCTCGGTGTGCATGAGGGAATCGTGCACGAGAGTGCTGGGGCTGCTGTCGAGCCCCGCCGTGTGCCGCTCGTCCGGTGGAACGAGCGTGGTACGGGAGTAGGTGCGGAGCGCTGGCGGCCGAGTGTCGTCGTCCGCGCAGGTGCAGCGATGGAGGGAGAGTTCGAATGGTGCAGTCCAACAGGTCACGGCTCGTGCCCGATGCACGTCAGTACCCGTCGCTGTCGCGGCGCGGCTTCCTGCAGCTCGGCGGCTTCGGTGCGCTGGCGCTGGCGATCGGTGCATGCGGACCGGGCGACGACGACAACGGGACGACCAACGGGTCGACCGGTTCCAACGGTGACACCGGCACGAACGGCGACACGAACGGCAACGGTGCCGCGGCGGAGCTGCAGTCCGAGCTCTCCGAGCTGTCGATCGTGACGTACAACCCGAACTACGCCAACCAGGTGCCCTACCGCATGGCGCAGTCGTTCGGGTGGTACGAGGAGTACGGGATCGAGGACATCGAGGTCATCATCTCGGAAGAGGTGATCCCGGGTCTGATGGGTGGCGGTGCCCTGCTGGCGCACGGCGACACCGACCTGATCCTCGGCTCGGCGGAGGAGAGCGGCGCGGGCATCAAGTACCTCGCGACGTTCCGCGAGGCAGAGTGGTTCATCCTCGGCGTCGGGCCGCAGATCGAGTCCCCGGAGGACCTGGTCGGCGCGACCCTGTCCGGTGGACAGATCGGCTCCCGCAACGAGCACATCGTCAAGGAGATCGTGCGCAACCTCGGCGTCGACCCCGACGAGGTGAACTGGGTGCCGGTCGGCGGCGGCTCGGACGGGCGGCTCCAGGCGATCTTCGCGGGCAGCATCGACGGCACGGCCCTGCAGATCCGGCACAAGACCCCGCTCGAGGAGCAGGGTGGTCGGTTCCTGTACGAGGAGCAGGTCTCGACGCCCCAGGAGGGCATCGCGGTCATGCAGTCGACACTCGACGCCAACCCGGACGCCGTCACCGCCTGGCTCGCAGCCGACATCCGGACCCGTCAGTACGCCCTCGACGACTCGACGCAGGACGAGATCATGGAGACGATGCGCGGCATCGGTTTCGAGATCCCGGATGCCTTCGAGGAGGGCTGGCTCCTCGACCGTGACGTCTACAGCCCCGACGGTGGCTTCAACACCGACGAGATGGACGCGCTGGTCGACGAGTTCAAGGACTTCGAGCTCCTGCCGCAGAGCCTCGAGTGGCGCGAGCACGTCGACCTCGAGCCGTTGTGGGCCGCGCAGGACCTGCTCGGCCTCGACCGGCGTCCGGCCAGCCTCTGATCGACTGGTGTGGCCGTCGGTGACGGCGGCCACACCAGGCTCGCGTCGCCTCGGCGGCGAAGGAGTCTGCACATGAGACCAGGCATCGCACAGCTGTTCGTCGTCCTCGCGATCCTGCTGCTGTTCTTCGGCGCGCGACGACTGCCGGAGCTGGCGGGCTCGCTCGGACGGTCCATGCGCGAGTTGCGCAAGGCGGCCGCCGACGAGGACGTGCCGACCACCCCGGAGGCGCAGCAGGCGCGCTGACGGCGACGACCGACCAACGACGGCACCGTCAGCTGACGGTGCCGTTCGTCGTGGGGTGCCGTCCCGGCCGAGGACGACACCCGTGGATCATCGGTCCCCGGACTGCCCGAGCAGTGCCCGAGCCACCCGTGCCGTCGGCTCCCGGCCGAGCTGGTGCGCCATCCATGCGGTCGTGGCGAGCAGCTCGCCGAGGTCGACACCCGTCTCGACACCCGAGCCGTGCAGGGCGTACACCAGATCCTCCGTGGCCAGGTTGCCGGAGGCGCCCGGCGCGAACGGGCACCCGCCCAGCCCGCCGGCCGAGGTGTCGGCCGTGCTGACGCCGGCGTCGAGGGCTGCCAGCGTGTTGGCGAGGCCCTGCCCGTAGGTGTCGTGCATGTGGACGGCCAACCGGTCCACCAGCACGTGGTCCGCCAACCGTTCGATCAACGACTGGACCTGGCCGACCGTGCCCACGCCGATCGTGTCACCGAGTGACACCTCCGCGCAGCCGAGCTCGAACAGCGTCACGCACAGCGACAGGACGTCGTCGAGCGGTACCTCGCCCTGATACGGGCAGCCGCACACCATCGAGACGTAGCCGCGCACCCGCAGCCCCTCCGCCCTGCTTCGTGCGAGCACCGGACGGAACATCTCGATGCTCTCCTCGATCGAGCACCCGAGGTTGCGCTGGCTGAAGGCCTCCGAGGCCGACGCGAAGACCGCGACCTCGCGGGCCCCGGCTGCGATCGCGCGGTCCAGGCCGCGTGCGTTGGGCACGAGCACCGGATAGCGCACGCCCGGACGCGGCGTCATCGCGGCGAGCACCTCCGAGGCGTCCGCCAGCTGGGGGACGCGCTGCGGGTGCACGAACGAGGTCGCCTCGATCACCGGCAGCCCGGTGCGCGACAACCGGTCGATGAACCCGACCTTCACCTCGGTGGGGACCGTGCCCGGCTCGTTCTGGAGACCGTCGCGCGGTCCCACCTCCACGATCGTGACCCGCTCCGGCAGCCGCACGATCGACCTCCTCACCTGCGTCAGGCGTGCGCCTCGACGTCCGGGTCGAAGGAGACCAGACGCTCGCCGGCCGCGACAGCGTCCCCGACGGCCACGTGCACCGCCTCGACCGTCCCGGCAGTGGGCGCGCGGACGGGGTGCTCCATCTTCATCGCCTCCACCGTGAGCAGGACGGCGCCCCGCTCGACGTGCTCGCCGGCTGCCACCGGGACCGTCAGGACCGTCCCCGGCATGGGGGAGGCGAAGGTGGCGAGCCCCGAGGGCGCGGAAGGGTCCGCCCGGTGTGTGGCCGGTGGCGCGAGCAGCCGGACGGTCCTGCCGTCGTCGTGGACCCAGACCTCCGTGCTGCCGTCGTCCGCGGTCACGACGGACGTGCGGACGTCGCCGGACGGGAGGTCCGAGGCCGCCACCTCGGCGTCGTCCAGGGACGCGGCCAACGGACCTCCGCCACGGTCGGCGCGCAGCACGACGACGTGGGCGGCCCGCCGAGTGTCGGTCCCGTCCGCGAGCCCATCGTCCGCTGCGGGTAGCTCCAGGCGGACGGAGGCCCCACCGACCCCGCCGAGCCGGAACGGTCCGGCGCGCACGAAGGCTCCCACCGGACCGGAGGTCCCTCGTGTGGCCGCTCCGAGCACCGCGCGTGCCGCGGCGACCAGGATGCGCGGCGTGGGCGGCTGCGGCCGCCAGCCGCCCAGGTGCTCGTCCAGGAAGCCGGTGTGCAGGGTGCCCTCCCGGAACGCCGGCGAGGCCACGATCGCGGCGAGGAGCGGCACGTTGGTCGTCACCCCACGGATGCTCGTGGCCTCCAGGACCCCGGCGAGGCGCTCGCAGGCGGCCGGTCGGTCCGCCGCGTGCACCACGAGCTTCGCGAGCATCGGGTCGTAGTGCGGACCGATCCGCGAGCCCACCTCGACGCCACTGTCGACGCGGACCTGGTCGGCCGGCGGCACCTCGAACGCGGCGATGGTCCCCGTCTGGGGGAGATGGGTCACAGGATCCTCGGCGTAGACGCGCACCTCGATCGCGTGTCCGTCGATCCGCACGTCGTCCTGGGAGAGGGGCAGCGGCTCGCCGTCCGCGACGCGCAGTGCCAGCTCCACCAGGTCGAGCCCGGTGACGGCCTCGGTGACGGGGTGCTCGACCTGCAACCGCGTGTTCATCTCCAGGAAGGCGAAGTCCGGCACCCGCCGCGACAGGGTCGCGGCGTCGACCAGGAACTCGAGCGTCCCGACACCCACGTAGCCGACCTCGGCGGCCGCGCGGACGGCCGCCCGCGTCATCGCCGTCCGGAGCGGCTCGGTGACGGCGGGGGAGGGTGCTTCCTCGACCACCTTCTGGTGTCGGCGCTGGATCGAGCACTCGCGCTCGAACAGGTGGAGCACCGTGCCGTGGGTGTCGGCGACCACCTGCACCTCGACGTGGCGCGGTCGTTCGACGCGGCGCTCGAGCAGCACCCGGCCGTCGCCGAAGGCGGCCTCGGCCTCGCGCCGGGCGGCGACCAGCGCGTCCGGGAGCTCGCGGAGCTCGGCAACGCGGCGCATGCCCGTGCCGCCGCCGCCCGCGACGGCCTTGACGAGCAGCGGTGGACCGATCCGCGCCGCCGCCTCGAGCAGCGCGGCGTCGTCGAGATCGCCGTCGGTCCCCTCGAGCACGGGGACGCCGGCAGCCGCCAGCCGCCGCTTGGCCGCGGCCTTGTCGCCCATCAGTGCGATCACCTCGGGCGGCGGGCCGACGAAGGTCAGTCCGGCGTCGCGCACGGCGCGGGCGAAGGGTGCGGACTCGGCCAGGAAGCCGTAGCCCGGATGGACGGCGTCGCACCCCGTGCGCACCGCGGCGTCGACGACCGCGGCGACGTCGAGGTAGCTGGCGGCCGGCGGGGCGGGTCCGATCCGCACGGCCCGGTCGGCCTCCCTGACATGGGGAGCGTCCGCATCCGCGTCGCTGTGGACGGCGACCACCTCGATGCCCATCCGGCGACAGGTGCGGGCGATGCGGCGGGCGATCTCGCCACGGTTCGCGACGAGCAGTCGCGCGACCACCGGCTCCCTTCGCGGTCGGGTGTGCGCACGCTAGCAACCGTCCACACGCCGGACCGGAGGGCCCGGGGCGCCCGACCGGGGAACCTGTCGGCCGCCCCGCGCGTCGGAACGTACGGTTGCGCGTCACCGTCGTGCCGCCGGCAGGTCGCCGGCGTGCTCTGTCGCGGTGACGACGGAAGGGGTCGGGATGAACGGGCTGCGTCGGTGCGTGCGCGAGGGTGTGGGACGGGTCGTGGGGGTTCTGGCCGTCGTGCTCGTCGTCGCCGCGTGCGGTGGGACGGCGGACGTCGGCGTCGAGGTCCCCGACGACGCCGGTGCGCCCGATGACGCGGCGGACGACCCGGACACGGGTCAGGAGCCGGACGGTGCCGACGAGGGCGTCGACGACCCGTCGGCCGGGCCGCAGCCCGACGCCGACGAGGTCGACGACCCGTGCGCCGCCCACGAGGGCCGCGAGATGGACGCCTTCATCGAGCTGGTCGCGCCGGTGCAGGACCAGGTGGTCACCGACGAGGTCGAGATCGTCGGATGCTCGAACGTCTTCGAGGCGACCGTGGTGTGGTGGCTGCTCGACGGCGACGGCGAGACGTTGGACGAGGGCTTCACGACCGCCACCTGCGGGACGGGGTGCGTCGGCGAGTTCCGCGAGACGATCCCGCTCGATGCGATGGAGGGTGAGCCGGTCGCCTACCTCCAGGTCTTCAGCGAGGACATGTCAGGCGAACAGGACCAGCTCTACCTCCAGGAGGTGATGGTCGTCCTGGGATGACCTACGCCCGTCGGCCTGCCGGTCGCCAGGACGGGGGTCGGCGCTCGAAGAACGCGCCCATCCCCTCCTGGCCCTCGTCCCCGACCCGCAGCCGGGAGATGAGCTCGACGCGCTCGTCCACCGTGTCCGCGGGCGCCGGCGTGGCGACGACACGTCGCAGCAACCGTTTGGTGGCGCGCTGGGCCTCCGGGCCCCCCGCCAGGAGGCTGTCGACGGCATCGGCGACGATCGCGTCGAGCCGTTCCGGCGCCACCACCTCGTGGACCAGGCCGATCGCCTGCGCCGTGGCCGCCGGGAACCGTTCGCCGCTCACGAGCCACCGGCCCGCCTGCGCTGGCCCGATGCGCGGGACCACGTAGGCGCTGATCATCGCGGGGGCCAGCCCGAGCCGCACCTCGGTGAAGCCGAACGAGGCACCCTCGACCGCGACGACGACGTCGGCGCAGGCGACCAGCCCCGCTGCACCCCCGAGGGCGGCACCGTTCACCCGAGCGACCACAGGCACGGGCAGCTCGTGCACCGCCGAGAGCATGGCTTCGAAGCGCCGTGCGTCGGTGACGTTCTCGTCGAAGCTGGCCGAGGCCATCGCCGACATCCAGGCCAGGTCGGCACCGGCGGAGAACACCTCGCCGGCGCCGGTGAGCACCACGACGCGCACGTCCCCGTCGGCGGCCAGGCGGTGGCACGCGTCGGTCAGGGCGCCCATGGTGTCCGCGTCGATCGCGTTCCTCGCCGCGGGGCGATCGATCGTCAGCGTCACCACGCCGCGATCGTCGCGAGCCTCATGGAGCACGGCCTGCGTCACGTTCGCTCCTGTCGTCGGGCGTCGGTCGCGTCGGTCCGGTCCGCGGGCCGGACCGACGGCACCCGTGACCGTCACATGCGGAAGACGCCGTAGCGCGCCGGCTCGACGGGCCCGTGGGCGGCCGCCGCGAGCCCCAGGCCCAGCACGTCGCGCGTCTGCACCGGGTCGATGATGCCGTCGTCCCACAGGCGCGCGGTGGCGTGGTAGGGATGGCCCTGGCGCTCGTAGGTGTCGCGGATCGGCGCCTTGAACGCCTCCTCGTCCTCGGCCGACCACGCGACGCCGTCGGCTTCGTGCGCGCTGCGCCGGATCGTCGCGAGGACGGTCGCCGCCTGCTCGCCGCCCATCACCGAGATCCGCGCGTTGGGCCAACTCCACAGGAAGCGAGGGTCGAAGGCCCTGCCGCACATCGCGTAGTTGCCCGCACCGAACGAGCCGCCGATCACGACCGTGAGCTTGGGGACCGTGGAGCAGGCGACCGCGGTCACGAGCTTCGCACCGTCCTTCGCGATGCCGCCCGCCTCGTACTCCCGACCCACCATGAAGCCCGAGATGTTCTGGAGGAAGACGAGCGGGATGCCACGCTGGTTGCAGAGCTCGATGAAGTGCGTGCCCTTGAGCGCGGACGGGCTGAAGAGGATGCCGTCGTTCGCCACGATCCCGACGCTGAACCCGTGGATACGGGCGAACCCGCACACGAGCGTCTCGCCGTACAGGGCCTTGAACTCGTGGAACCGGGAGCCGTCGACGATGCGTGCGATCACCTCGCGGACGTCGTAGGGCTGGCGCAGGTCCGTCGGCACGATCCCGTACAGATCGGTCGGGTCGTAGAGCGGTTCCTCCGGCTCGTGGACGTCGAGGCTCCCGGCACCGGTGTCGTCACGCGCACCCCGCCGACCGAGGTGCGCCAACGCGTCACGTGCCAGTTGCAGCGCGTGGCGGTCGTCCACGGCCAGGTGGTCGACGACGCCCGAGGTCCGGGCGTGGAGCTCGCCACCACCGAGCTCCTCGGCCGTCACCACCTCGCCCGTCGCGGCCTGCACCAGGGGGGGACCGCCGAGGAAGATCGTGCCCTGGCCGCGGACGACGATCGTCTCGTCCGACATCGCCGGCACGTAGGCGCCGCCGGCGGTGCACGAGCCCAGCACGACGGCGAGCTGTGGCACACCGAGTGCCGACAGCTGCGCCTGGTTGCGGAAGATCCGGCCGAAATGCTCCCGGTCGGGGAAGACCTCGTCCTGCAGCGGTAGGTACGCGCCGCCCGAATCGACGAGGTAGACGCAGGGCAGGCGGTTGTCGCGAGCGATCTCCTGCGCGCGCAGGTGCTTCTTCACCGTCATCGGGTAGTAGGTGCCGCCCTTGACGGTCGCGTCGTTCGCGACGACGACGACCTCGGTGCCGCTGACCCGTCCGATCCCCGTCACGAGGCCGGCACCCGGCGCGTCGCCGTCGTAGAGACCGTGGGCGGCCAGCGGCGAGAGCTCGAGGAACGCGGTTCCCGGGTCCAGCAGCGCCTCGACCCTGTCGCGCGGGAGCAGCTTGCCGCGCGCGACATGACGGTCCCTGGCCACCTGACCGCCTCCCAGCGCGGCGACGGCGAGCGTCGAGCGCAGGTCGTCGACCAGGGCGAGGTTGTGGTCCCGTCGTTGCGCGAACGGCTCGGAGCCGGTGTCGATCGAGGTTGGCAGCGGGCGCATGCCCGGATGCTAGATGGTGCCGCGTCGGCAGGTCGTGCGGGGGAGCGGGTCGTCAGGGTCGGCGTCGCGAACGCGGTCGCCGGCGCGGCTCAGGCGAGCTTCGCCGAGACGGTGGCCGAGACGCGGGTGCCGTCCGCCCGGCCCGCCACCCTGGGCATGACGGCCTTCATGACCCGGCCCATGTCCTTCGGCCCGGCGGCACCCAGCTCGGAGATGGCCGCGGTGACGATCGTCTCGAGCTCGTCGTCACGCAGCTGCTCGGGCAGGTAGGCCGCGTAGAGGTCGGCTTCCGCCTCCTCGCTCAGTGCGGACTCGGCACGTCCGGCGTCGCGGAAGGCGGCCGCCGCCTCCTTGCGACGCTTGAGCTCCGTGCCGAGCACGCGTTCGACCACCTCGTCGTCGAGGCGGCCCTGCGGGCCGAGGCCTTCGGCGATCGCGGTGTTCTTGAGCGCTGCGACGGCCATCCGCAAGGCGGACGTGCGGGCCTTGTCCCGCGCCCTCATCGCATCACGGAGGTCGGTTTCGATGCGGTCCTGGAGGGGCACGGTCGCCTCACCGGTCGGGGACGGGCAGACCCGCGAGGCTAGCTGAGGCAGCCCCGCACCCGCCCCGGCCCGGGCGGGCGGCTCTGTCACGTGCCACGGCCGAGAGTGGCCGGGTGCTGTGCCAGAGCCCGCCGGAAGGGTGGGGGTCGGGGCCCGCGGGGTCGGCTCTGTCACGCGCCACGGCCGAGAATGGCCGGGTGCTGTGCCAGAGCCCGCGGGAAGGGTTGGGGGTCGGGGCCCGCGGGGTCGGCCCGTCAGGAGGTGGCGGCGTCCACGACGGTCGCGGCGGTCCTGCGGGTCGACGTCGCGGCGCCCTTGACCTGTCCGCGGGCGACCTTCGACTGCTCGATGGCCGCCTCGATCGCGGCGTCACCCGTCCGGCGGATCGAGGTCACGGCTCCCTTCACGCGGGACGTCGCCTTGGACACCGATGTCCGGGCGCCAGCGACCTGGCTGCGGGCGACCTTGGCCTGCCCGTCGGCGGCCGCCGCGGCGACCGTCCCGACGCGACCGACCGAGGTGAGCGCCGCCTTGACCTGGGAGCGCGTGTTCGCGGAGCGTGCGAGCACGCGGCTGACGCGGTCGTCCTTCGCGAGCCCGTCCAGCAGGCGGCGGCCGTCCTCGGCCTTCGCCTCGACGAGCCGCTCCAACGCATCGATGCTCCGGACGGACTCGAGCCGCTCCGGCAGGCGACGGGCGAGCCCCACCGCGTCACCCGCCAGTCCGGCGGCGGCGAGTCCGGCGGTGCCCAGCAGCTGCGCAGGCTCACGGACGGCGCTCGGCGACGCGGCGCGTGCCGGTCCGCGTGACGCGGTCTTCCGTGCGCGTGGCGCAGCGCTGGTGGTCGTGGTGCGTGCGGTCGAGCGCGTCGTGGTGGCCCGCGTCGTGGTGGCCCGCTTCGTGGTGGCCCGCTTCGAGGGGGTCCTCGTGGCGGTGGTCTTCGCGGTTCCGCCGGTCGTCTTCTTCGCGGCCGTTGCCATGGAGGGCTCCTGTTCTGGTCCGGGTCTGAGTGCGTGTGGCAGCACCCAACTGGGAACAAGAGTACGCAGTTGTGCTCGCTCCCGCAAGCACATGCGCGCGTCTGCTCGCATCCGTTCGCGTCAGGCGGGGAGGACCTGCTCGGCGAGCGCTCGACGGTGCAGCTCGAGCTCCGCGGCCAGGACCTGCTGGACCGGGCCCAGTCGCAGGTCGAACACACGCTCGGCAGCCGCGGCCACGCTGCTCCACCAGGCGGGGTGCCGCCGTCGCACCCGTCGTGGCACCAGCACGTCGACCACGGACCCGATCGGGCGGGTCTCCGGGGCCGTCCCGACGATCCGGTAACCGGCCAGGGCCAGGTCCTCCAGGGTCCGCGGCAGCAAGCGCGGATGACCGAGCGTCACCGTGAGCTGCCCCCCGGCCGGCACCGGTGGGAGGGTGGCCGGCCATGCCGCGTCACGGGCCGGCAGGCGCACGAGGACGTCGCCGTCCTCCCACGAGGACGCGACCTCGAACGTGCGTCGGGACGATCGCACGATCACCTCGGCACCAGGCGACGGGTCGGCGGGGCCAGCGGGCCGAACGAGCATCGGCTGCCGACCGCACCGAACGGGGACGGGAACGAGCACCGTCCATCCTCGCAGCCGGGGCGGGCCGAGTCACGCACCCTCGGTCGTACGGTGCCGCCCGGGCGGCCCGTCTGTCGGGCGGCACGGCGCGACCGGCCCGACACGTAGCCTCCCGTCCGACATCGAGGTTTCGCGTGGACGAGGATCGCCCGTGACGGAGGTGGTGGTGCTCGGCGCGAGCGGCGAGCTCGGGGCACGGGTGGCAGCTGCTCTGGAGGCGCGCGGTGCGGCCGTGATGCGGCCGGATCCGCGGGACGTCGTGCTCGGCCGGGACGTCGGGGTCGTGGTCGATGCCAGCGCGTCCGTCGGCGAGCCGCGACGCGAGCGGGCGGCTGCCGTCGTCGGTGCCGGCGGCATGCTCGTCGAGCTCACCCTCGATCCATCCGACGTTGCCTGGGGCATGGAGCACCTCGCCGTCGGGCCGGGGACGGTCGCGTACGCGTGCGGGCTGCTCGGTGGGATGGGTGAGCTCCTCACGGCCGTGGCGCTCGACGGCGATCGCGGTGGTCGAGGCGACGAGTCGCACGTGACCTACGCGCTGCCGGATCGTCGGGGGCTCGCCGGAGCGTCGACGCCGGGCCTGCGTCGGGCGATCGCACGGTGGGTGGCGGGCCAGCCCGTCGCACTCCCCGCCGGGGGAGAGCCGGAGCTCGTCGCCGAGACGCGCCGCCTCGCGTGGTTCCCGCGGCCGGTGGGGCCGGTGCATGCCGCGTCGATCCCGACACCCGAATGCTGGACGCTCCCCCTGACGCACCGCGCGTTGCGGGTGGCCCGCACCTACGTGGCGCTTCCGAGCTGGAAGGCCGAGCTCGTCCAGGCGCTCGGGGGAGCCAGTCGCTCGCCGCGGTTCGCCCGTCGGTTGACCCGCCGCCTGACCCGGCCGCGCGCGGTGCCAGGGGCGGCGGTGCGCTCGACGACGCGGTGGGCCTGTGTCGCGGAGCTGCCGGGCGCGGACGGCGTCACACGCGCGTGGGCGTACGGTCACGACCCGCTCACCACGGGCGCAGAGCTCATCGCTGCGGTGGTCTCACGCGTGGCCGGCGACCCGGGGCGCCGTCCCGGCGTGGCCGGGCCGTCGTCGCTGGTACCGGCACGGGACGTGCTGGACGAGCTGGCTGTGCGGACAGACCTCCGATGGTCGGTGACGCGACCACGGCGCGGTACGACCTGAGCGGTCCCGGGTCCCGGGTCCCGGCCGCGACGCGGTGCAGGAACCCACACGCCGCGCTCGCGGCACGTCCGACCGGGGTCCCATGGGACGGCCGCGCGGCCATCTCGGCGCTACGGTCGGGCGCAGCCCACGCAGGAGGACGACGTGTCCGTGCAGGAACGAGTGCTGGCGATCCCGGTACAGGTGCAGCACGCCGCGGCGCAGGTGCGGGAGCGGCTGCCCGAGGACGTCGGCGACGCCGTCCGGACCGGCATCGAGACGCGCGCTCGCCCCGCCGTGACGCGCTCGCGCGTCGCCGGGTGGGAGCTGGTCCGCGCGGCCGTCGACGCCGTCATCGCCGTGCTCCGGTGGGTGCCGCGCGCACTCTCCTCCGCCTCCGACGTCGCGGAGATCGCCTCCGAACGCGGTGTCGAGCTCTCCGAGCGGGCGCGCGACGTCGCGGCCGCGGTCCCGCCGTCGCGGCGGGTGCGCCGCCGACGGCGCGGCCGTCTCGTGCTCGTCACGGCCGGGGGCCTGGGGTTCGGTGTCGTCCTCGGCTGGCTGTTGGCGCGTCGCGCCCAGCGGCTCCGGGACGGAGTGCTCGTCGAGGTGGCCGATGTCGCGCCGAACCCCGTCGACGGGGCGGTCGAGGACGCCGGGCAGCCTGCGGACCGGGACGCGGCGGTGGACGCCGATGACGCCGGCACGGCGACGACCGAGGTCACCCACGACGGCGACCGGGCCGCCCGGTGACCGAGCCGCAGCTGCTCGAGGCCGACGAGCAGCTGACGGGCGAGGTGCTCGGCGTCGTCTACGCCGACACCGACGGCGGGTTCGGCGTCATCGAGCTCGACCGGCACGGTGATGCCGGTGGCGCACGCTGCAGTGGTCCGCTCGCCGGACTCACGCAGGGGCAGACGGTGACGCTGGTGGGCCGCTGGCGTGTCCACGAGCGGTACGGGCCGACCTTCGAGGCCGTCTACTACGAGCAGGTCACACCCACCACGGTGGCGGGGTTGCGCTCCTTCCTGGCCTCGGCCCGCTTCGCGGAGGTACCGCAGGCGGCCAGGACGCGCGCGATCACGGCGTTCGGGCGAACGACCGGGCAGGTGATCGAGCAGCAGCCGGAGCGGCTCGTCGACGAGGCGGGGCTCGACCCCGAGCATGCCGAGCTGCTGCGCAGGATCTGGCTGTCGGGCCGGGCGCTCGCGGAGATGATCCGCATCGTCGAGCCGGTGCGGTGGCCGATGCGGGCGGTCCGGGCCGCGCATGCGCGCTTCGCGGCCGAGACGCCGGCCATCGCCCGGGAACGGCCCTACGACCTGCTCGATGCCGACGGGGTGCCGTTCTCCCACGTCGACGCCCTCGCGCTCCACCTCGGGGTGGCACCCACGTCACCCGATCGGCTGGCCGCGGCGGCACGTGCCGCCGTGGTGTCGGCGCGACGACGCGGGGGACACCAGCACCTGCCGAGGTCCACATGTGTCGACGCGACGGCCAACCTGCTGTCCGTTGACCGGTTGTTGGCGGCGGACGGCGTCGAGGCGGCGATCGCACGGGGCACGCTGGGGGTGGAGACGCTCGCAGGGGACGAGGTGGTCTCGACCCCGGAGGCATTGGCGGCCGAACGCTCGCTCGCCGACGGTTTGCGCCGGCTCGCGAAGGGGACCGGACGCCTCGTGCCGCACGCCGGGAGCGTGACGCTCGCGGCCGAGCTCACCGACGGGCAGCGGGCAGCGGTCCGAGCGGCCTTCGAGCATCCCGTCAGCGTGCTGACCGGCGGGCCCGGCACGGGCAAGACGCGCACGGTGCAGGAGCTCGTGCACAACACCCTCGCCGCGGGACTCCAGGTGGCGTTGTGCGCACCGACGGGCCGTGCGGCGAAGCGCCTCGAGGAGCTCGTGGGTCGCTCGGCGACCACGATCCACCGGCTGCTGGAGGCGCGCCCGTCCGCTGGCGGCTTCACCTTCCGTTTCGGACGCGACGAGCAGCTCCCGATGGACCTGGTGGTCGTCGACGAGGTGTCGATGTGCGACACCTGGCTCGCCGACCGGCTGGTCCGCGCCGTGGAGGACGGTGCGCACCTGGTGCTGGTCGGTGACGCGGACCAGCTGCCCTCCGTCGGGCCCGGCGACGTGCTGCGCGACGTGATCCGCAGCGGTGCCGTGCCGGTCACCGCGCTCACGGAGATCCACCGGCAGGCCGTCGGCAGCCGGATCGTCGCCTTGGC
The DNA here is from genome assembly GCA_963695235.1 of uncultured Nitriliruptoraceae bacterium. Lineage (GTDB taxonomy): Bacteria > Actinomycetota > Nitriliruptoria > Nitriliruptorales > Nitriliruptoraceae > PWLR01. Next base: position 2,926,979 of record OY968778.1, on the reverse strand, counting down.
ACGCGAGGTGCTCGCCGGAGAGGTGGGGCCGCTCCGGGGGGTCGACGGCGACGTCTTCGTGGCCGAGGAGCCTCGTCGCGGGGCCGTGGTGGCCCGGGTGGTGCAGGCCGTCGCCGAGCGGGCCCCCGACTACTTCGGCGTCACGCACGACGACGTCCAGGTCCTCGCTCCCGTCTACCGCGGTCCGACGGGCGTCGACGCGCTCAACGCCGCCCTCAAGGAGGCACTGAACCCCGCTGCCGATCGGGCGGCCGTCGGGGGCTTCCACGCCGGCGACCGGGTGCTGCAGACCCGCAACGACGCGGCGCTCGAGGTGGCCAACGGCGACGTCGGGCGTGTCGTCGACCTCTCGGTCCGGGAGGGGACGCTGCGCGTGGCCTTCCCGCGGGGGGAGGTGACCTACGGCCGCCGGCACCTCGCGGACCTCGTCCCCGCATGGGCGCTGACCGTGCACAAGGCGCAGGGCGGTGAGTGGCCGGTGATCGTCCTGGTGCTCGACCGTGCCCACCGGTCGATGCTGTGGCGCAACCTCGTCTATACCGCGATCACCCGGGCACAGCGTGCGCTCATCGTCGTCGGTCGATCGGGTGTCCTGCACGAGGCCGCCCGCCACGACCGGCCGTCGACGCGGCACACGGGGCTCGGCTGGCGGTTGTCGTCACCCGCGGACGCCGGAGCCGAGGCGCCGCTCCGCGCCGACGAGGGGGAGGTCAGTTCTCGCCGAAGAGGGGCATGACCCGGGGCAGCGGCACCTCGACGCGGGTGGACGTCACGCGGATCAACTGGTCCCACTCCGGGAGCAGCGCCCGCAGGGTGCGAGTCGAGATCCCGCGCAGCAGGAGCCGGCGGACCACGTCCTCGCGATGGGCGTCCCGGCGCACCGCATCGTGGTCCTCGGCATGCACCGGGGGTGGCGCGAACGGCATGGTGGCCGGCGCGAGGTTCATGTCGCCGCCTTCCTCGTCGGGTCGAAGGGGGTCCGTGCTCCCAGGTGACACGCCGCGCTCCGTTCCCTGCCGATCCGCCACTCTGCGTATCGGCAGGTGACCCAGAGTGCTTGACGACCACTCGGACGATGGCCGCAGGAACACCTCGCCCGAGGCGTCGGCTGCCTCGTCCGCGGCTGGAGCAGGTCGACCGATCCCCGCCCGCTGCCGCCGGCGTGCGAGCGCCAGACGCACTAACGTCCGGCTGATGACCGAGGCGTTCGTCGACGACCAGACCCGGGCCGAGCTGCCGCCGGTCGGCACCGTCGTGGAGGTGACGGACCCGGCCGGCCAGGCGCACCGCACGCGCGTGGAGGCGGTCGGCGACCAGACCCTGGAGGTGGTCGCCCCCACGGGAGGGCGACGTCGGCGGGAGCCGCCCGATCCCGGTGCGCGCATCGACGTCCGGTGGGGGAGCCAGCTCGGGATGCTGGTGGCGCGCTGCGAACTGGTCGCCATCCCCTCGGACGTCGTCGCGCTCTGGTCGCTCGCGGTCCGGCGACTCGAGCGACACCAGCGGCGGGACGCCTACCGGCTCCACGTCCGCCTCCCGGCGGAGCTCCGGCTCGTCGGCGGCGACACCGTGCTCGCCGAGACCCTCGACGTCAGCGAGTCGGGGGTCGCCGTGGAGGTGGCACCAGGTTCCCACGTGGCCGTCGGGGATCGCGTGGACCTCGCGCTCGCGCTGACGGACGGGGTCGAGGTGCTGACCTTCGCGGTGGTCCGGCGCGCCGATGCCCAGGCCTCCGAGGGGCTCCGAGCCGCACTCGAACTGACCGACCCCGACGCGCGGACACGGGACGTGCTCAGGCGCTTCGTGCTCGACGAGCAACTCCGCCGCCGTGCGAGGGGCGGTGGGTGGGTCCCGAGCGACGCGTGAAGTCGCTTCCGTACCGTCGACCCGGGTCTCCCGGGCCGATCCCGACGCCAGCTCGGGACCCGCGGCGGTCGCCGGTGGCTCGACGTCCCACCGGAGGGTGGGAGGAGCCGCTCTCGCGCTTCGTCCCGGCGACGACCGTGCACCTGCCCCGCTGGCGCGGACCGGACGGTCGGCGCGATCAGCGCGACGGGGCGCCTCGTGGCCGGGTGTCCCGCCGGTCCCATCGGATCGGTCGGATCGACCTCGGGCAGCGCCCGTCGTGCAGGCACACCGGGGACGCTACGTGGGTCGGTCCGGCGCGTCGAGGGACGGTGCGCCCGGCGTGACCCGCTGACCGCGGGACGGACGACCCGGGACGCCCTCCCTCGCGCACCCGATCCGAGGTCGCCCACCTTGCCCATGGTGCCGGGGCCCCGTACCATTCTTCAACACGGATGTTCTGGAATCACCGTGGCCCGCATCCCAGACCCAGGGGACCGTGCACGGCCCGCCCTTCCGACGGACGCCCCCCGCTCTTCCCACACCCCCGCCCCTCCCGACACGCACGAGGGATCCGCATGACCGCCGCACAGACGAGCAGCGCCCCGGCGCGTTCGCTCGTGTCGCTGCTCGGCGAGCAGCGCGCGGCGATCGTGACGGAGCTGCGTCGCGTGGCGCAGGCCCCCGTGGCGGTGCTCGCCGAGCACCTCGGCATCTCGGAGGTCGCGACGAGGCGGCATCTGGCGGTGCTCGAGGAGGAAGGCCTGATCGCCGCGCAGCGGGTGCCACAGGGGCGTGGTCGGCCTCCGGCGCGCTACCACCTCACCGAGGCGGCGGACCAGCTCTTCCCCCAGCGCTACGACCGCTTCGCCACGGACGTCCTCGACTTCCTCGAGGCCACCGGCGGGAGCTCGGGCGTGCGCGCGTTCCTTCGCTGGCGGCTGGACCGCGAGGTCCACGACCTGCGCGCGGCCGTCACCGCCGAGGATCTCCACGCACGGCTCTCGCAGCTCGCGGGAGCGCTCTCCGACGCCGGGTTCGACGCGTCTGTGCACCCCGACGGCGAGGGCTTCGCCCTCGTGCAGGACAACTGCGCGATCGGCGAGGTGGCGCGAGACCACCCCGAGGTCTGCGCGTTCGAGGCCGCCACCTTCTCCGAGGTGCTCGGCACGGACGTCCGGCTGTCCCGCCGCCAGACCTGGGCCGCCGGCGCGCAGGCGTGTGTGTGCGAGGTGGCCACGCGCGGGCCCGCGGCACGGGCCGTGACCGAACGAGACATCGCATCCGACGACACATCCGCGACAGCAGGAGACGCCACGTGAGCCAGACCGAGATCGGACTGCCGGTCAGCGACGCCCGCAAGGAACAGGCCGCCGTCGCGCAGGACCTCGCCGACTACCGGTTCGGCTGGGCCGACCGCGACGACAGCTACTCGTTCACGTCCGAGCGCGGGCTCACCCGCGAGACCGTGGCGGCGATCAGCGAGCGCAAGAACGAGCCCGCCTGGATGCGCGACCTGCGGTTGCGGGCGTACGACGCCTACCGTCGTCGTCCCATGCCGAACTGGGGCGCGGATCTCTCGGGCATCGACTTCGACGGCATCTTCTACTACGTCGAGGCCTCGGAGAAGCAGGCGAACAGCTGGGACGAGCTGCCGCCGGAGATCCTCGAGACCTACGAGCGCCTGGGCATCCCGCAGGCAGAGCGCGAGCGGCTGATCGCCGGCGTCGCGGCCCAGTACGAGTCGACGGTGCTCTACCACAAGGTGCGTGAGGACCTCGAGCAGGAAGGCGTGGTCTTCCTCGACACCGACACCGCGCTGCACGAGCACGAGGACATGTTCCGCGAGCACTTCGCCACCGTGATCCCGCCCAACGACAACAAGTTCGCCGCCCTCAACACCGCCGTGTGGTCCGGAGGCTCCTTCATCTGGATCCCGGAGGGTGTGAAGGTCGACATCCCGCTCCAGGCCTACTTCCGGATCAACAAGCAGAACATGGGCCAGTTCGAGCGGACCCTGATCATCGCGGACCCGGGCTCGTACGTGCACTACGTCGAGGGCTGCACCGCGCCGATCTACTCGTCGGACTCGCTGCACTCGGCCGTGGTCGAGATCATCGTGAAGGAGGGCGCACGCGTCCGCTACACGACGATCCAGAACTGGTCCAACAACGTCTACAACCTCGTCACGAAGCGTGCCGTCGCACAGAAGAACGCCACCATGGAGTGGATCGACGGCAACATCGGCTCCAAGGTGACGATGAAGTACCCGGCCGTGTGGCTGACCGGCGAGGGCGCCAAGGGCGAGGTGCTGTCCGTCGCCTACGCCAACGACGGCCAGCATCAGGACGCCGGCGCCAAGATGGTGCACACCGCGCCGTACACCACCTCCAACATCCTCTCGAAGTCGATCTCCAAGGGCAGCGGCCGCACGTCGTACCGCGGGCTCGTCGCGATCAACGAGGGGGCGCACCACGCCCGCTCCGCGGTGAAGTGCGACGCGTTGATGCTCGACGACACGTCACGGACCGACACCTACCCCTACATGGAGATCGAGCAGGAGGACGCGACGATCGAGCACGAGGCCACGGTCTCGAAGCTGTCGGAGGACCAGCTGTTCTACATGCAGGCCCGCGGCATCGGTGAGGACGAGGCGACCGCCATGATCGTGCGTGGCTTCATCGAGCCGATCGCTCGCGAGCTTCCCATGGAGTACTCCGTCGAGCTCAACCGACTGATCGCCCTCGAGATGGAGGGTGCGATCGGCTGACGTCACGGGCGTCCACGTCGGGCGCCCGTCCTCGTCGACCGCACCACGCGCGCGATCGCGCGACGACCCGGTGCGCCCGCACGCCGCGAGCGCCCCCGACCGTGAGAGAGCCTGTCGTGACCCTGGACGCACTGACCGAGGAGCAGATCATCACCCGCAGCGAGGCTGCGGGCGAGCCGGCGTTGCTGCGCGATCGCCGGCTCGCGGCGGTCAAGCGCTACCTCGACCAGTCGTGGCCCGACAGCAGGCGCGACGAGTTCTGGCGCTCGACGCCCTTCGAGCGGCGCATCTCCGTCGCGCGTGAGATCGTCTCGGCCGCCGGCACCGACGACGTGCCCGAGCCGCTCACCGCCTCCCTCGACCTCCCGGCGGCGCTCGTGCGGATCGTCGACGGCGAGCTCGTCGACGTCACCGTGCCCACCACGCTGCTGGAGCAGGGGGTCGTCGTCACCGACCTGGCGACGGCCGCGAGCGAGCACTCGGAGCTCGTGGCCGCGGCCCTCGGGTCGCTCACGACGACGGATCCCGACGGCACCGGCGGGGCCGAGGACCGGACCATCACGGTCAACGACGCGGCCTGGACCGCGGGCGTCTTCGTGCACGTGCCCGCGGAGCTCGAGCTCAGCGGTCCGATCATGATCCAGGTCCACGTCAGCGTCCCGGGCGCGCACCTGCCCCGGGTGCTCGCCGTGGTGGGTCACCATGCGAGGGCCGACCTGTACCTGGAGCACACCTCCGCTCCCGGCGTCGACGCACTCGTCGACGAGGTGGTCGAGGTGATCGCGTCCGACGCCTCCCGGGTCCGGCTGGCGTCGTTGCAGAGCTGGTCGAGTGACGTGCAGCACCTGTCGTTGCAGAAGGTGCAGGCGCACCGCGACGCCGACGTCTGGCACGTCTCGGTGACGACCGGCGGCGCCACCGTCCGGCTGCGTCCCGAGTGCGACCTGGTCGGGCCCGGAGCCCAGGTGCGGCCACGTGGCGTGTACCTGGCCCGTGACGGCCAGTGGTTCGACCTCCAGCCGTACGTGCGTCACATCGCGCCCCGTGCGACCTCGGACGTGCTGTTCAAGGGCGCCCTGCAGGGTCGGTCGCGGACCGTCTTCCGTGGCAACGTCTTCGTGCACCGCGATGCGGTCGGCACCGCCACCGACGAGAACAACCGCACGCTGATCCTCACCGAGGGCGCGCGGGCCGACGCCACCCCCTTCCTCGAGATCGAGTGCTCGGACATCACCGCAGGTCACGGCTCGGCGACGGGCCAGATCGACGCTCGCCACCTGTTCTACCTCGAAGCGCGCGGCATACCCCGTGAACAGGCGCTGCGGCTCATCGTCACCGGGTTCTTCCGCGACGTGCTCGCACCGATCGACCTGCCGGGCATCGAGGGCGCGGCCCTCGCAGCGATCGAGGAGATCGTCGACACCACGGACCTCTCGGCGGTCCAGGTCAACGACGCGATGCTCGCCGAGGAGTTCGTGTGATGGCCGAGACCAGCGTGGTGAGCCTCTCGACCCTCCCCGACGCGAGCCCCGTCAAGGTCGAGGTGGACGGCGTGCCCGTGTGCCTCGTCCGCCTGGGCGACGACGTGCGTGCCGTCCACGACACCTGTTCGCACCAGCAGTGGTCGCTGGCTGACGGCTTCGTCTTCGGGCGGGGCATCGAGTGCTCGTTGCACGGCTCGACCTTCGACCTCGACAGCGGCCAGCCCTCCTCGCTGCCCGCCACCAAGCCCGTCCCCACGTTCGCCGTGCAGATCGACGGCGACGAGGTGCGCATCGACGTCACCACCGCCACCAACGGCGCGCCCTACCCCGACCACTGACCGAGCGTCGCGGACCGGCCCTGCGGCCGAGCGACGCACCGACCGACCGGAAGAGACGACGACGATGGCTGATCTCGAGATCCGCGACCTCAAGGTCGCAGCCGACGGCACGGAACTGCTGCATGGTGTGACCCTCGACCTGGACCAGGGTCGCACCCTTGCGCTGATGGGCCCCAACGGCTCCGGCAAGTCCACGCTGGCGTACGCGATCGCCGGCCACCCCGCCTACGAGATCACCGGGGGCACGATCACCTTCCAGGGGACCGAGCTCAACGACCTCACCCCCGACGTGCGCGCACGGGCCGGCGTGTTCCTGGCGATGCAGTACCCCGTCGAGGTTCCGGGAGTGTCGCTCACCAACTTCCTCCGCACTGCCGTCAACGCCATGTCGGACGAGGACGTGCCCATCCGCGAGTTCATGACCCGCCTGCGGCACGAGATGGCCGAGCTCGGCGTCGACGAGTCGTTCCTCCAGCGTTCCGTGAACGAGGGCTTCTCCGGTGGCGAGAAGAAGCGGTTCGAGATCCTCCAGGCCGCACTCCTGCGCCCGCGCCTCGCCGTCCTGGACGAGACGGACTCGGGCCTCGACGTCGATGCCCTCAAGATCGTCGCCGAGGGCGTGAACCGGCTGATGGGTCCCGACCTCGGGGTCTTGATCATCACCCACTACACGCGCATCCTCCGCTACATCCAGCCCGACGAGGTGCACGTGATGTTCGACGGGCGCATCGTGGCGTCCGGTGGCCCCGAGCTCGCCGACGAGCTCGAGGCGCACGGCTACGAGGAGATCAAGGCGAACGCATGACCGGTCGAGCGCTGCACCGTTCTCCCCTCGCCGGTGGCCGTCGTGGCGAGGTCACGGCACAGTCGTGGCACCGAGCGACCCCTCACGCGACCCGAGGCTGAGATGTTCGACGTGCCGACGCTGCGCAAGGAGTTCCCGACACTGTCCCGGGAGCTCGACGGTCGGCGCCTCGTCTACCTCGACTCCGCGGCGTCGTCCCAGACGCCGCTCGTCGTCCTCGACGCGATGGAGCGCTACTACCGCTGGTCGCGCTCGAACGTGCACCGCGGGGTCTACCCGCTGGCCGAGGAGGCCACCGACCTCTACGAGGGCGCCAGGGCCAAGCTGGCTGCCTTCGTGGACGCCGATCCCCGGGGAGTGGTCTTCACGAAGAACGCCACCGAGGCCTGCAACCTCATGGCCTACAGCTGGGTACGACGCAACCTCGGTGCGGGCGACGCGCTGCTCACCACGGTGATGGAGCACCACGCCAACCACGTCCCCTTCACGTACGCGGCGAAGGAGCTCGGCTTCGAGGTCCGCCACATCCCGCTCACGGGCGACGGCCAGCTCGACCTCGACGTCGCCCGTTCGCTCGTCGCCGACGGTCGGGTGCGCTTCCTCGCGGTCGGGCACGTCTCGAACGTGCTCGGGACGATCAACGACGTGGCCGGCCTGGCGGCGCTGGTCCGCGAGGCCAACGGCGACGCGGTCGTGCACGTCGACGGCACACAGGCGGTCCCGCACCTGCCGGTGAGCTTCCGGTCGCTCGGGGTCGACTCGTACGCCCTGACCGGGCACAAGATGCTCGGTCCGACCGGGATCGGTGCTCTCGTCGCCCGACCCGAGCTGCTCGAGAGCATGGAACCGTTCCTCAGCGGTGGGGACATGATCCGCGACGTCACCCTCGAGGGCGCGACCTGGAACGAGATCCCGCACAAGTTCGAGGCCGGTACGCCGATGATCGCGGAGGCGGCGGGACTCGGGGCAGCCGTCGACCTGCTCGGTGAGCTCGACATGTCCGCGATCCGGGCACACGAGGTCACGCTCACGACGGCGCTCCTCGCTGCACTCACCGCCATCCCGGGTGTCTCGGTCCACGGCCCGCTGGACCCGGCCGTGCGCGGTGGGGCCGTGTCGTTCGCGGTGGAGGGTGTCCATCCGCACGACGTCGGCTCGATGCTGGGCTCCCGCGGGGTGTGCGTCCGCGTGGGGCACCACTGTACGAAGCCGCTGATGCGCTGCCTCGAGGTCACCGCGACCGCGCGGGCCAGCGTGTACGTCTACAACGACCTGGACGACATCGAGCCGCTCGTCGACGGCATCGAGGCGGCCAGGTCGTTCTTCGCGCGCTGAGGAGGGCCACGTGTCGATGGAGGACCTGTACCAGGAGATCATCCTGGACCACTACCGCGCGCCGAAGAACCGGAGCGGCACGCTCGACGACGAGGACGTGCACGTCCACCACTCGAACCCGCTGTGCGGCGACGAGATGGACCTGCGCATCCGCGTCGTCGACGATCGAGTCGACGCCGTCGTGTTCGACGGCGAGGGCTGCTCGATCAGCCAGGCGTCCGCGTCCGCCATGTCCGTGGCCGTCCAGGGCCGGGAGCTCAAGGACGCGCTGGACCTCGCCGAGGACTTCCGCCGCATGATGCACGGCGACGAGCCCGCGCGTGCGGACGACCTGTTGGACGGCATCGCCTTCCAGGGCGTCGCGCGCTTCCCGGTCCGTGTCAAGTGCGCGCTGCTCGGGTGGATGGCGGTGCGGGACGCGATCGAGACCTACCGGCGCGGCGCCTCCGCGCACACCGTGACCCACGAGGACTGACGCCACGTGAGCCAGCAGCCGAACCCTGCCATGACCGACGACGACGTCGTGCCCGAGTACGACACGCCAGACGGGCTGCCGCCGGCCGAGCCGGCCACCCAGCGGCATCCCTTCGACGACCTCCCGCTCGAGGACGACGGCATGCCGACGGCGGAGGACCTGCGCGCGGGCCTGCGCGCGGTCGTGGATCCCGAGATCGGCTACAACATCGTCGACCTCGGCCTCGTCTACGAGGTGACCAAGCCGCAGCGTGGGCAGGCCCACGTGCTGATGACGCTGACGTCCATGGGATGTCCCCTCACCGAGGTGATCCACCAGCAGTGCTCGGTGATCCTCGGCGCGATGCCAGGGGTCGACAACGTCGAGGTCGAATTCACGTTCACGCCTCCCTGGTCGCTGGACATGATGGCCGACTACGTCCGCGAGGAGTTGCGGGCGATGGGCATGAACGTCTAGTTCGCACCGTTCTCCCTGCCGCCGAACGCCAGGCGGCGGACCGCGCGTTGAGACTGGTCCGAGCCCTTGTGCCCGGCGACACCCGTCCGAGCGGCACCGTCCCACCGAGGAGCAGATCGTGAGCGCACCCGTCGTCGATCGTCGCGAACCTCTCGACCACGACGAGATCGCGCGGTACAGCCGTCACCTGATCATCCCCGACGTCGCGATGGAGGGTCAGGAGCGGCTCAAGGCGGCGCGCGTGCTGCTCGTCGGCACGGGCGGTCTTGGCTCGCCGTTGGCGCTCTATCTCGCGGCGGCCGGTGTCGGCACGATCGGGCTCGTCGACGACGACGTGGTCGACGCGTCGAACCTGCAACGTCAGATCATCCACGGCACGTCCGACATCGGCACCCACAAGGTCGAGTCCGCCCGCCGTTCGATCCTCGAGATCAATCCGCACGTCCGCATCGTCGAGCACCGCACGTTCCTCACCTCCCAGAACGCGCTCGAGGTGATCGCCGACTACGACGTCGTGATCGACGGCACCGACAACTTCCCGACCCGCTACCTCGTCAACGACGCCTGTGTGCTGCTCGGCAAGCCCAACGTCTACGGGTCGATCTTCCGGTTCGAGGGGCAGCTCTCGGTCTTCTACGCCGCGGAAGGGCCGTGCTACCGCTGCATGTTCCCCGAGCCGCCACCGCCGGGGATGGTGCCCAACTGCGCCGAGGGCGGGGTGCTGGGGATCATGGCCGGACACATCGGCACCGCCCAGGGCATCGAGGGCATCAAGCTCATCACCGGCATCGGCAACCCGATGATCGGTCGCCTCGGCCTCTACGACGCCCTGGCGCAGGAGTGGATGTACGTCAAGGTCAACAAGGACCCGGACTGCCCGGTCTGCAGTGCGAACCCCACGATCACGGAGCTGATCGACTACGAGGCGTTCTGCGGTGTGCCCGCGCACGATCGTGCGGTCGACGCCGACCGCTCGCTCGTCGACCTCGAGGTGCTGCCGACCGAGTACGCCGAGCTCGCCGACAAGCCGGACGTGGTCCTGCTCGACGTGCGTGAACCCCACGAGTACGAGATCAGCCGCATCCCCGGCTCGGTCCTGATCCCCAAGGACCTGCTCGCGGGCCGGCTCGCGGAGCTCGACCCGACCAAGGAGTACGTCGTCCACTGCCTCAGCGGGGTGCGCTCGCTGGAGTCGACGCAGCTGCTGCGCGGCGCGGGGTTCAAGGCTCGCTCGATGCGGGGTGGCATCAACGCCTACTCCCGCCAGGTCGACGACTCGATCCCCACCTACTGACGAGGGGCGTGCCTCAGGCGTCCGTCGGGGTGTCCGGCAGCACGACCCGCACGGCGGCGGGGTCGATGCGCAGCAGCACCTCGTCCCCGGGCGAGGGCCCGGTCCCGCGGCGGATCGCGACACCGAGGACGAGCGCGTCGCAGCGCACGCGCGCGAGCAGGTGGTCGCCCGCGAAGCGGCGGTCGAGGACCTCGCCTCGGACGAGCACCCCCGTGGGCGGGGGCGAGGCCGCCTCGACGAGCTCGATCGCCTCCGGCAGGAGCACGAGGCGGACCGCGCCGTCGGCTGCGCCCTCGAGCGGCAGTCGGCCGAGCCCGGTGTGCGCCACGCCGTCCCGCACGACGGCGTCCAGGACGTGCTCGTGGCCGAGGAAGCGGGCGACGAACTCGTGCCGGGGGTCGCGCCACACGGCCTCCGGCGTCCCCGACCGCTCGAAGCGGCCCGTGCGCATGACCACGATGCGGTCGGCCAGCGCGAGCGCCTCCTGCTGGTCGTGGGTCACGTAGAGGACGGTGGTGCCGAGCTCGTCGAACACCTCGCGCAGCTCGTCCACCAGGTCGTCCCGCAGGCGACGATCGAGCGAGCCGAGCGGTTCGTCCAGCATGAGCAGTCGTGGCGCCGGGGCGATCGCCCGCGCCAGCGCGACCCGCTGTTGCTCACCGCCCGAGAGTGTCGCGACCTCCCGTGGCCCGAACCCCGCCAGGTCGACGAGTCCGAGGGCCCGGTCCACCACCGCTGCGACCTCGTCACGCGACCACCCACGGACCCGCGGCCCGAACGCCACGTTCTCCGCCACCGACTTGTGCGGGAACAACGCGTGCTGCTGGAACATCAGCCCGACGTGCCGCTGGTCCGGCCGCGCGGTGGTGACGTCCGTGCCGTCGAGCAGCACGCGCCCGGCCGTCGGCCGCTCGAGACCGGCGATGACCCGCAGCAGCGACGTCTTGCCGCACCCGCTGGGTCCGAGCACGCACACCACCTCGCCGTCCTCTGCCTCGAGGTGGACGTCGTCGACGGCGACGTGGTCGCCGTATCGAACGCTGAGTCCCTCCACCCGCAGCATCAGAAGCGACCGATCTGACCGCCGCGGATGCGGTCGATGGCGACGACCGCGGTGGCCGTCACGAGCAGCAGGACGGTGGACAGCGCCATCGCCTGCCCGAAGTTGGCGATGCCCGGACGGCCGAGGAGCCGGAAGATGGCCACCGGCATCGTCGGGTTGGTCGCCCTGGCCAGGAACACGGTGGCCCCGAACTCGCCGACCGCGATCGCGAAGGAGAAGCCGGCCGCTGCGAGCGTCGCGCGGCTCACGATCGGCAGGTCCACCTCGCGCCAGACCCGTCGCGGGGTGGCGCCGAGGACCGCGGCGGCCTCGCGGAGCCGGTCGTCGATCGACCGCAGCACCGGCAGCAGCGTCCGGACGACGAACGGTGTTGCGATCAGGGCCTGGGCGGCGGGGACGAGCAGGACCGAGCCGCGCAGGTCGAGCGGCGGGCTGCGCAGGGCGAGCAGGAAGCCGAACCCGACGGTCACGGCCGACGTTCCGAGTGGCAGCATGAGCGCGCGGTCCACGAGTGTTGCGATCGGCCCCCGGTCGAGGGTCGCGGCGGTGGCGGTGAGCCCGCCGACGACGACCGCCAGCACGGTCGCCGCCGCCCCGAAGACCAGCGAGTTGCGCACCGCCTCGAGCGCCGGGACGGTCAGCACGCCGCCCCGGTCGGCCGCGAGCAGGGCCCGGTAGTTGGCCAGGCCGTACCCACCGGCCGTCGCGAACGACCGCTCGATCAGCACCAGGATCGGCGCGCCCAGCAGCAGGGCCATGACGCCGAGGTTGCCGCGCAGGAACCACCGTTCGCCGGACGTCGCGGGCGGACGGACGACCGCGCGCGAGGCGGTCAGCGTCGGCACGCCGACGCGTCGTTGCAGTCGGCCGTAGACGGCCAGGGACGCCAGCACGGCGACGAGCTGGACGACCGCCAGCGCGGATGCGAGCTGCAGGTCGAGGAGCTGCGTCGTCGCCCGGTGGATCTCCACCTCGATGGTGGCGCGCCCCGGCCCTCCGAGGATCAGCACGACGCCGAAAGAGGTCACGGTGAACAGGAACACGATGGCCGCAGCGGACGCGATCGCCGGCCGCAGCGCCGGCAGGGTGATCTCGCGGAAGACGCGCCAGCGCGAGGCGCCCAAGGTGCGTGCCGCCTCCTCGGTGGCCGGGTCGAGGAGTCCCCAGAGCCCCCCGACGGTCCGCACCACGACCGCGTAGTTGAAGAACACGTGCGCGATCAGGATCGCCGTCACCGTACGACGGAGGTCGATCGCCGGCGCACCCGCCCCGCCGATCGCCTCCAGCAGGCTGTTCAGCGGGCTGCGGGGACCGAGCAGCGCGAGGAACGCCGAGCCCACCACGACGGTCGGCAGCACGAACGGCACCATCACCAGCGCCTGGACCACCCGGCGCCCTCGGAACGAGGAGCGCGAGAGGACGTAGGCGCCCGGCAGGCCGAGCGCGAGGGTCAGCGCCGTCGACACGACCGCCTGCCAGAGGGTGAACCACGCGACGGAACGGATGGACGGGTCGGTGGCGACGCGGCCGAGCGCGCCGAGCTCGAGGCGCCCGTCGGGCGCCAATCCCGTCCAGACGATCGTCGCGACGGGGAGGACGAAGAAGACGGCGAGGAAGACGCTCGGGGGGAGCAGCAGCGCGAGCACGGCGACACGTCGCGCGCGACCGTGGTGGGCGGGTTGCGTCCCTCGCCCACCACGGCCTGCGCGACGCGTCGCGGTCGGGCTCACCGGAGCACGGTCGACGTCCACGCCTCGATCCACGACTCCCGGTTCTCGCCGATGGTCCAGGGGTCGAGCTCCAGCGGCGACGTCGGGACGACCGCGTGCTCCACGAACACCTCGGGGAGCTCGGCCTGCTCGTTGACCGGGAAGACGAACATGCGGAGCGGGACGTCCTCCTGGAAGGTGGTGCCGAGCATGAAGTCGACCAACGCCTGTGCCTGGGCCTGCCGTGGGCTGCTGGCGAGGATGCCCACGAACTCGAGCTGGCGGAAGCAGGAGGCCTCGATCACGCCGGTCGGCGCGGTGTCGGGCTGCGGGTCGGCGAAGTACACCTCGGCGGGCGGGCTGGACGCGTACGAGACGACGAGCGGCCGGTCGCCCGCACCGGTCGCGCTGAACTCCTCGTAGTACGCCTCGGACCAGCCGTCGGTCACCAGGACGTCGTTGTCACGAAGCTCCTGCCAGAAGTCGAGGTAGCCGTCCTCGCCGAAGCGGTCGATCGTCGCCAGCAGGAAGGACAGCCCCGGCGAGGAGGTGGCGGCGTTCTGCACGACCAACAGGCCCTCGTAGGCGGGGTCCGCGAGGTCGGCGAGGTCGCTCGGCACGTCGAGGCCAGCGTCCTCGAACCACGCGACGTCGTAGTTCAGGCACACGTCGCCGATGTCGACCGGGGTCACGCGGTGCTCGTCGTCGAGCACGTACTGGTCGGGGACGTCCTCCAGCAGCGGCGACGTGTACGGGGCGAACAGCTCCGCGTCCAGTGCCCGCGACAGGAAGGTCGTGTCCACGCCGAACAGGACGTCGCCCAACGGGTCGTCCTGGGTCAGGATCGCCTGGTTCAGGGTCGAGCCCGCGTCGCCGAGCGGAACGATCTCGAGCGTGATGCCGGTCTCGGCCTCGAAGGCCGCGACGACCTCCTCGGACACGTCGAACGAGTCGTGCGTCAGGAGGGTGACGGCGCCGTCGCCGTCGGAGGGGACGCCGGGCTCCTCCGGTGTCGTGTCGGGCTCGCTCGGCGCCGATCCCTCGTCGGTCGTCCCGCCGGGGTCGGCGTCCTGGCCGCATGCGGCGAGCAGCAGCGTCGCGGCGAGCAGCGACGCGGTCCAGGCGGCGCCGCGGCGCCTCCGGGAGCGGGCGTGTGTGGGGGTGCGGTGACTCACTGCGTTCCTCCATCGGGAGCGGGAGCCGTCGCGTCCGGCTGGACGACGAGCAGCACGCCGGAGCGCACCGTCACCGTCGCCCGCCGTGCGACGAGCTCGTTGCTGACGCCCCGGGAGGAGCCCGCGTCGAGCGGTTCGTCCTGCAGTGGGAACCTGAGCCCCGTGGTCGTGGTGCCGGCAGCCGACCCGTGGACGGGCAGCAGGCTGACGTACTCGCCGACCTCGCCCGTGATCGCGCCGTGGGAGCGCACGACCGTGACGACCGCCGTCGCATGGATCACGACGATGTCCAGCTCGGCGTAGCGAGGCGCGGCCAGCAGCAGCATCCCACCGAGCAGGTGGTCGAGCCGACCCCCCGCGCCGCCGACGACCGTCACGCGGGTCGCGCCCGCTCGTGCTGCCGCATCGAGCGCCAACGCGAGGTCCGTGCGGTCCTTGTCCACGGGATGACGCTCCACCTCGGTTCCGGACGCAACAGCCGCCGCGAGGGCGTCGGGTGCGACCGAGTCGAGGTCGCCGACCAGCAGGTCGACGGCGAGGTGCAGCGGACCTGCCAGGCCGAGGCCCTGGTCCGCGGCGATCACGAGCGCGTGCTGCGGGAGGGAGCGGACGAGTGGCGGTGCCACCGGATCGCCACCCGCGAGCACGATCGCGTCACGGGTCGGGCCAGTCGCACGGCGTGTGGCTGACGCCGACGTCGCCTGTGCTCGCATGGCCCGCACCTCCCTCCGCTGGCATTACCCAGCTCAGGTTCCACGGGTCGATGACGCTGGCGGGTGCACGCGGTCGCGCACGCCCTCCGGTCACCCTCTCAGCCCGGCTGTCCCGAGCTCCCCGGGTGTCATGTTGATCGGCGGTCCAGGGAGGCACCGCCGACGGCCAGCGTAGCGGGCCGTCCGTACGCCACCGTCGGGCGCGGTGGCGTACGGGGAGCGCGGACGCCCTGGGGACGGAGGCGAGCGTGGCGCGCGGACGCCCTGGGGACGCGAGCTCGTCACGGGGACGCCAGGAGCGCGCCGACGACGTTTTTGGCGTCCCCGGGCCCCCGCCGCCGGACGTGGCGAGCCCCCGGCACCGGGGGTGCGCCGGGGGCTCTGGTACCTGCGCGGCCGGGTGGAGGCTCCGACCGCGCAGGTAGGTCACTCGACGATCAGCGCCGTCACCATCCCGAACATGCCCTCCGCCCGTTCCGCGTGGGTCAGGATGTGGCAGTGGAAGGCCCACACGCCGGGGTCCGTCGCCTGGACCAGCACGCTGAACCGCTCGCCGGGCGCGACGTTGACGGTGTCCTCCCACTGCGGCGCGTCGAGCGGGAAGCCGTCCTTGGCGAAGACCAGCTGCGGCATCTGGTGCAGGTGCATCGGGTGGATCTGCAACCCCTCGTTGTAGTAGTGCATGACGAACCAGTCGCCCTGGTCGACCACGATCGGCTCGGTCGCCGGGAAGGACTTGCCGTTGAGCGAGAGCCCGATGCTGCCCGCGTCGTTGAGCACCATCGGCAGCTCGGCCACGATGTCGAGGTCCGCGGGCACCTCCCTGCCGCCGATCGTGCCGGCGGGCAGCGGGATCTCGGCACCGACGTCACCGATCTGGAAGACGCCGAACATCCCGTTGGGGAGCTTCATCTGCCCGTGATGGTGCGGGTGGTACATGCCGATCGCAGGCTCGAGGGCCTCGAACTCGTAGGTGTGGGTGTCGCCCGGCTCGATGAGCGGCTGGGTCAGCGGGGCCACCCCGTCCTGGTCGTTGGGCACACGGACGCCGTGCCAGTGCACGTCCGTGCCCAGTGGGAGCTGGTTCTCGACGTGCACCTGGACCTTGTCGCCGACGTCGAGCCTGATCATGGGCCCGGGGACCTGCCCGTTGTAGCCCCAGCCGTCGACGAAGCGTCCGGGCTCGACCTCCCAGTCGAAGATGCTCGCGACGAGGCGGAACACCTTCGTGCCGTCCGCCAGCACCTCCTCCGGCTCCAGCAGCTGGTTGCCGACGCCTTCGGTCGCGGCGGGGTAGGCGAGGATGCTGTCGTGCATCGCGGCGTCGAGGGCCTCCCAGTCGGTGTCCGCACCGTGCGCCGCATGGTCACCGGCGTCCGCGGCCGGGGTGGCCTCCGGGGCACCGGCACCGACGACCGTGAGCGTCGCGTTCATGCCGGCGCCGTCGTGACCGGCCACGGTGCAGTGCACCTGGTAGGTGCCCGGCGCCAGGCCGTCGAGCGACAGCGACGCGCGTTGCCCTCCCGGCAGCATGGGGGTCGCGTAGGCCGTGTCCACGATCTGGAGGTCGTGGTCGATCGCACCGCTGTTGGTGACCTCCAGCGTCCCGCCCTCCGCGACGCGGATCGTCGACGGCGCGACCGCGAACTCGCTGAGAGCGACCTCCACGGACGCCGGCGCATCGGTCTCCGCGGTGGCTGCCGCCGCCGGCGCGGGACCGACGCTGCCTCGCGCACCCGCGCTCAGGACCAGCGCACCGGACGCGAGCACCAGCGCGACGATGGCCACGACGGCCGTCGCGATCGCGCCCATGGCCCGCGCCTCGTCCCGCTCGCTCGCTCGTTGCTCGACCTCCGGCACCTCAGCCTCCACGCTTCGGGGGACGGCCGTGACGGCGCGTCCGCGTCCAGGGGAACGATGCAGCGTCCTCCGCGTTCACGGCAGGGCGTGGGGTCACCGGTCAGGATGACGACCGGCCCGCACGCGCAGGGCCGAAGGACCCGGTGGCGCGAGGCGGGCCGCTCCTCAACCGGTCCGACGCAACCGCCGGCCGGAGACCTGGTCGGCGTCGATGCGGATCCAGGCAGCCTCCTCGCCGTCGCCGAGGAGCCAGCTCTCGAGCTCCTCGGCGTAGCGGGCCTGCTGCCGCGGGTCGTCGACGAGGTCGGCACGTCCCTGGACGAGCACGCTCCAGCCCGTCCCGCGCACCGGGTCGTGGTCGTCGAGCTGGAAGGCGACCGCTCGGCCCACGATCGCGGCGTCCAGCTTGCCGCCGCTCGTCGTGCGCAGGACGACCGTCGAGCCGTCCACGAGGTGGTTCACGGGGACGACCACCGGTGAACCCGCGTCGACGTACGCGAGCCGACCGATCGGTCGGCTGCGCAGCAGCGTGAGGCACTGCGCCAGCGGCAGGATCTCGAGCCCGTGGCGATCGGTCGGTGCGGTCACGCGCGTCCTCCTGTGTCCAACCGTCGACGGCTGGACACAGCCTGGCGGCTGGGACGCGCCGGCAGCAGGGCCCGACGGCCCCAATGCGGCAGGGCCGGTGCCGGACGCCCCCCGCCCCGCGGGCGGCGGGAGCGGTCGCCGGTCAGCGGTCCTCGTGCTCGACCTGGGTGTAGAAGACGGCGGCCTCGGTACGACGCTGCATGCCGAGCTTCGCCAGCAGGTTCGACACGTAGTTCTTGACCGTCTTCTCCGCCAGGTGCATGCGCTCGGCGATCTGGCGGTTGGTCAGCCCCTCGGCGATCAGGGCGAGGATGCGTCGTTCCTGGTCGGACAGCGAGGCGAGCCGTGGATCCTCCTCGTCGCCCTTGCGCAGCCGCTCGAGCACCTTGCCCGTCACGGAGGGATCGAGCAGCGAGTCCCCGCTCGCGACGCGGCGGACCGCGTCGATCAGGTCGTTGCCGCGGATGTCCTTGAGCAGGTAGCCCGACGCCCCCGCCATGATCGCGTCGAAGAGCGCCTCGTCGTCACCGAACGAGGTGAGCATCAGGCAGGCGATCTTCGGGTCGCGGGCGCGGACCTCCCGGCAGACCTCGACCCCGTTGCCGTCGGGGAGCCGGACGTCGAGCACCGCGACGTCGGGGGACGACGAGGCGATGCCCGCGAGCGCCATCCCCGCCGTGGCGGCATCGCCGACCACCTCGATGTCGTCCTCGGCCTCGAGCAGCTCGCGGAGACCGCGTCGGACCACCTCGTGGTCGTCCACCAGGAACACGCGGATCGTCACGGTGCCATGCCTTCCGGTCGTCTCGCCCCCGGAGGCTAGACTGCCACGGACCGTGGGGCCTGCAACGCCGCCTCCCGGGGACCTCCCGGCGAGGTCGTCACGGCCCCCGGCACGGGCCGGCACAGGGCCTTCCAGGGGGGACGCAACTGGAGCGGGACGCAGGCACCCAGCGGGAGCTTCCAGCGGATGCCCGGCTCGGGAGCCTCCTCGACGCGGTGCTGGCGGTCGCGGGCGACCTGTCGTTGGAGACGATCCTCGAGCGCATCGTCGCCGCCGCCTGTGAGCTGGTCGACGCGCGCTACGGGGCGCTCGGGGTGATCGCGGAGGACGGCGAGGGGCTGTCCGCCTTCCTGCACCACGGCATCGACGAGGTCACCGCGGCCAGGATCGGCTCCCTGCCGAGCGGTCGCGGCATCCTCGGCCTGCTGATCGAGGAGCCCCGGCCGCTGCGGCTCGACGACCTCGGGCAGCACCCACGCTCGTACGGCTTCCCGCCGGAGCATCCTCCGATGCGAGGCTTCCTCGGCGTGCCGATCGCCGTGCGCGACCGGGCCTTCGGCAACCTCTACCTGACGGAGAAGGCCGGCGGTCAGCCCTTCACGGCGGCCGACGAGGCGCTGCTGATCGGCCTCGCCGCGGTCGCCGGGACCGCCATCCAGAACGCCCGGCTCTTCGACGACGCGCAGCGGCGCGAACGGTGGCGCGAGGCGGTGCTCGAGGTCTCGGCCGCCGTGCTCACACACCAGCCGAGCGCCAAGGTCCAGCAGCAGGTGGTCGAGCTGGCCGCGTCGCTCGTCGACGCCGAGGCGGCCTGTCTGGTGGCGCAGCACGAGGACGGGGTGTGGGTGGTCGGGAGCGTCGGCGACGGTCCGGCGATCGGCTACCTCGACATCGCCGACTCGCCCGGACGCGAGGCGCTGGAGGAGGGCGTGGGTGTACGGGCCCTGTCCGGCCCGGTGTTCTCGCGGCCCTCGTTGTGGGTGCCGGTCCGGGAGGGTGACGCGGTCGTCGCCGCACTCGGGCTCGGCCGTTCGGCGCCGTTCCAGCCCTCCGAGGTCGAGCTGCTCGAGGGCTTCGCGGCGCAGGTCAGCGTGGCCTGGTCCTACGAGCGGATCCAGCGCGAGGTCCAGCGCCTGTCGTTGCTGGAGGACCGCGAGCGGATCGGCCGAGACCTGCACGACACGGTGATCCAGCGGCTGTTCGCCACCGGCCTGGCCCTCCAGGCGACGATCCGCCGCGTCGACGACCAACCCGAGGTCGCCACCCGCCTGGAGCGGGCGGTGGACGACATCGACGCGACGGTCAAGGAGATCCGATCGACGATCTTCGCGCTGCAGTCGACCGCGTCGGCACGCTCCGGCGTGCGTTCGCAGGTGCTGGCGATCATCGAGGAGCTCACGCCGCTGCTCGGCCGCGCCCCGCGCGTGCGCTTCGACGGCCCGATCGACAGCGTCGTCAGCGCCGCGGTCGGCGAGCAACTGCTCCCCGTCGTGCGCGAGGCGCTGACCAACGTGGCCAAGCACGCCCGTGCCCAGGACGTCGAGGTGGAGCTGCGCCTGGATGCCGCGAGCCTGTCGCTCCGTGTCGCGGACGACGGGCGGGGACTCGACCCGGGCGCGCGACCCGGCTTCGGGCTGCGCAACCTGCGGGCGCGCGCCGATGCGCTGGGCGGCGAGGTGTCGATCGGCCCGAACCCGTCGGGGCGTGGCACGGTCGTCGAGTGGTCGATCCCGACGTCCTGACGGGCGTCGTGGCGGATCAGCCGACGTGGACTCCCTCGGTCAGGACGGCTTCGGCGCCGAGCTGCGCCGCGACGTCCTCCAGGAAGCGCTCGACCGTCGCGCGGGCGACACGACGTAGTGCGACCGCGTCGGCCGCGGCGCCGATGATGCCGCCGGGGGGCTGGTAGCGCGCGTCGAGCACCAGCGTGGTCCGGCCGCCCGGCTCGACGTGGAGCCCCAGCTCGCCGTCGAGGCTCGGCAGCAGGCGGTCGATCGCCGCCGGCTCGCCGTCGTCGGCCACCGGGTCCCACGAGAGGCTCCGCCAGTGGGTGGCGCCCATCTGCCAGGGATCGCCGACCGCCGCGGTGACCCGCCTGCGCAGCGAGCCCGCGCGCAGGCTCAGCGTGTAGCTCGCCGGCCCGTCGCGACGGGCGACCGGCAGCCAGCGGCTTGCGTCCCCGTCGAACGCGTCGAGCAACGCCGCCGGTGAGCCGGCGAGCGGCAGGAACGTGCGTACCGAGCTGGCCATGCCTCACCTCCTGGGCGACGAAGATACGGAGGCGGAGGTGGTCGGTAGCAGGGGAGGAGGTCCCGAGGCCGTAGGGACCTCTCGGCCGGTGCGGACCGACGACCGGCCCGGCGGCTCGGCCGGTGCGACCGACGACCGGCCCGGCGGCCGGACATCGTCACCCCGTGTTGCGCAGGCCGGCCGCGATGCCGTTGGTCGCCACCAGCACCGCGCGCCTGAGGGCCGCGGCGACCTCGTCGTCCTCCTCGTCGCGCAGACGGCCGAGCAGGCCGACCTGCACCGCGTGGAGCGGCTCGAGGTACGGGTCGCGCAGCTTCAGGACCTCGCGCAGGTCGGGGTCGCGCGCGAGCAGCCGCTCGTCGCCGTTGATGCGGAGCAGCGCCGAGCAGGTGCGGTCGTACTCCTCCACGATGCGAGGCAGGACGGCGTCCCTGACCTCGTCGGAGGCCAGCCTGGCGTAGTGGGCGGCGATGCGCAGGTCGGCCTTGGCCACGGCCATCTCGACGTTGTCGAGCGTCACGCGCAGCAGCGGGCTGCGCGCGGCCAGCTCCCGCAGCTCCCGCCATCGGTCGTCGTCCTCGCCCGCCCACCCGTGGACCGCGGCTCCGACCCCGTACCAGGCGGGCAGGTGCACGCGGCACTGGGTCCAGGCGAACACCCACGGGATCGCGCGCAGGTCCTCGATGCCGCGACCCGCCTGGCGACGCGCCGGCCTGGAGGCGAGGTTGAGCTCGCCGATCGCGTCCAGTGGCGTCGCCTCGTGGAGGTAGACGGGCAGCTCCGGCGTCTCGTGCACGAGGCTCTGGTAGGCGTCGCGCGCACGATCGGCCAGCTCGTCCAGCACCTGCGCCGTGCGGGCGTCGGTGTCCGACGCACGGTCCGGGCTCGCGGTCACCAGCACGGCGTGGACCAGCTGCTCGAGGTGGCGGTGCGCGAGCCGGTCGTCGCGGTACCGGGCGGCGATCACCTCGCCCTGCTCGGTGAGCTTCAGACGCCCACGGACCGATTCGGGCGGCTGTGCCCGGATCGCCGCGTTCGCCGGGCCGCCGCCCCTGCCGACGGACCCGCCACGCCCGTGGAAGAGGGTGAGCCGGACCCCGTGCCGGTCCGCCACCCTCGCGAGGTCGCGCTGCGCCTGCTGGAGCTGCCAGACGGCCGCGAGGTAGCCGCCGTCCTTGTTGGAGTCGCTGTAGCCGATCATCACCTGCTGGTGGTCGCCGCGACGGGCGACGTGCTCCCGGTACGGATCGCACCGCAGCAGGGCGTCGAGGATCGTGGGTGCCCTGGTCAGGTCGTCCACGGTCTCCAGCAACGGGACGACGTCCAGCCGCTCGTCGCACCCGGCGTCGCGCGCCATGACGAGCACCGCGAGGACGTCGGAGACCTCCCTGGTCATCGAGACGATGTAGGTGTCGATCGCGTCGGGCCCGACCCGTTCGTGTGCCCGCCGGACGAGCCGGAACAGCTCGAGCGTCTGGTCGGTGCCCTCGCCGAAGTCGAGGACGTCGGCGGTCAGCGGACGTTCGACCCGCAGCTCGCGGGTGAGCAGCGCGAGCTTCTCGTGCTCCGGCAGCGACGCGTAGTCGTCGGTGTCCCCGTACCGCCGGAACACGTCGGCGAGCGCGGCGGCGTGCTCGGAGGCGTGCTGTCGCAGGTCGAGGGTGACGAGGTGGAACCCGAAGACCTCGGCCTGGACCTGCAGGTCGCGCACCCGCCCGTCGGCGACGCGCCCGGCGCCGGCCGCACGCAGGCTGTCGCGCAGCAGCTGCAGGTCGGCCACCAGCGCGGACGCGTCCGGGTAGGCGCGGGGGTCGGGTCGGTGGTCGGCTCGCCACGGCCGTTGCGCGTGCTCGCCCGTCACGAGCAGCGACCGGTACACCAACGCGAGGAACTGCCGGTGCGGCTGGTCCGCGTACCGACGTGCCACCTCGAGGGCGTCCTCGGGGTGCAGCGCACGGAGCTCGTCCGCACGGGCGTCGAGCGCGGACGTGGTGCCACGCCGCGCGCTCACGGACAGGTGTGCGTGCATCGCGTCGATCGAGCGTCGCAGCAGGCGTATGGCCAGCTGCTGCTGCTCACGGAGCGTCTGCTCGGTGACCTGCACGGTCACGTTGGGGTTGCCGTCGCGGTCGCCGCCGATCCAGGACCCGAAGCGCAGGAAGCGTGCGGTCGCCGGGGTCGCGTCCGGGTACACGGTCGCGACCGCCGAGGCCAGCTCACGGTAGAGACGCGGGACCAGGTCGAACAGGACCGCGTCGACCCAGAAGAGTCCGTTGCGCACCTCGTCGATCACGGTCGGCGCGTGCGAGCGCGTCTCGTCGGTCAGCCACAGCGACGCGATCTCCTCGGCGAGGTGCTGGTGCAGCCGACCGCGCACCTCGGGCGACAGTCGTTCCTGGTCGAGGCGCCGCAGGTCGTGGGACACCCGACCGAGCTTGGTCAGGACCGTCCGTCGCTTCGATTCCGTCGGGTGGGCGGTGAGCACGGGTCGGATCGCCACGTCGTTGAGCAGGTCCCCGATCCGGTCCGCTGGCACCCCGCGTTCGGCGAGCTGCCGGACGGCCGCGAGGATCGTCTCCGGGAACGGCGTCCCGTCGGCCTCGGCCGCCTGGCGTTGCTGGATCTGCTGGCGCGCCTGCGCCTGGTCCTCCGCGAGGTTGACGAGGTGGAACCACGACGCGAACGCGGTCACCACGACCAGCGCGTCGTCGACGTCGACCGTCCTGAGCAGCTCGGTGAGCTCGTCGGCGGCCGCTGCCTCGCCGTTGTGGTGGGCGATCGCCAGGTGCCGGACCCGCTCGACCAGCTCGAGTCTGGCCGGGCCCTCGATCTCGCCGATGGTCTGGCCGAGCAGGTCGCCGAGCAGCCTCACCTGGATGCGTGCGGCGTCGCGGTCCACGGTCCCTCCGGCGCTGTCGTGCCTTGGACCGCGCAGGCTACGGTGCCGTCCCTGACGGGGCAGGGAGGACCATGGACGGTGCGACGTCGGCGACGACCGCGACGACGGTGCTGCCGCCGTTCGTGACGTCCGACTGGCTCGACGCGCACCGCGACGAGGTCGTGTTGGCCGACGTGCGGTGGAGCCTCGACGGGTCGGAGGGACACCACACCCACCTCGAGCGCGCGCTCCCGGGTGCGGTGTTCGTCGACCTGGATCGCGCGCTGACGGGGCCGGGCGTGCCCACCGACGGCCGCCATCCGCTCCCCGACCCGGCACGCTTCGCGGAGGAGCTCGGCCGCGTCGGCATCGGTGGCGCCCCGGTGGTCGCCTACGACCAGGGCGGCGGTGCCGTCGCGGCGCGCCTCGTCTGGCTGCTGCGTGCGATCGGCGAGCAGGCGGCCGTGCTCGACGGTGGGCTGGCGGCCTGGACGGGGCCGACCGTGTCCGGCGGGTCCTCGCGCCCGCCGGTCGCGCGGGAGGTTCGGCCGTGGCCCGCCGAGCTGCTCGCGGACGCGGATCTGACCGCGGCGGTCGCCGGCTCGCCGCGCGGTCTGGTGCTCGATGCGCGCGATGCGGTCCGCTACGCGGGCGAGCACGAGCCGGTGGACCCGAGGGCCGGCCACGTGCCCGGCGCGCGCAACGCCCCGTACGCGGAGCACCTGGGAGCCGACGGCACGCTGCTCCCGCTCGAGGAGCTGCGAGGGCGCTACAGGGACCTCGGTGCCCTCGCCGCCGACGAGGTGGTCGTCTACTGCGGCTCCGGCGTCACCGCCTGCCACGGCCTGCTCGTGCTCGAGGCGCTCGGCCGGCGCGGACGGCTGTTCCCACCGTCGTGGTCGGGCTGGTCCTCGGATGCCGACCGACCCGCCGCGACCGGGCCCGACGCACCGGCGGGGTGACGCCGTGCTGACCCTGTACTTCGACTATCCCTCCCCGGCGTCCGTCGTCGCGCTCGTCCGGCTCCAGGCGATCGCGGATGCCGGCGGGGACGTCGCGTTCGTCGGGATCGACACGCTGGGGCTCGAGATCGCCGTCCCGCCGACGCTCGACCTGCTGGCGGAGCTGGAGCGGACCGCCGCGCGGTGCGCCGAGGTCGGGCTGCCGTTGCGCCGGCCGAGCCGGCAGCCGCCCACCCTCGCGGCGCACCTGCTGGGGGAGCGGGCGGAGCTCGCCGGTGTCGGCGCCGCCTGGCGCCACGCGTGCCTGGAGGCGTACTGGCAGCGCGACGTCGACCTGTCGGACGAGCTCGCGCTGGTGCGGCTGGCCGCGGACGTCGGCGTCGACGAGGGCGAGGCGGTGGCGCTGCTCGGCGACCGCCGGCGACGCGTGAGCCTGCGCAGCCGCATGGCCGGGCTCCGCACGCGCGGGGTCGGCGGTGTGCCGGTGCTCGAGGTGGACGGCGTGCTGTGCTCCGCGAGCCTCCCGGACACCGACCTGCGGGTGCTCGCGGGACTGCGGGCGACCGGGTGACGGAACCGACGACCACCAACGCGGCGCAGGAGCGGCTCGTCGCGGAGCTGCTGGGCTGGCGGCAGGAGCGGCCACCCGCACCGCCCGACCTGGCCGCCGGCCTCCGCTCCTGGATCGAGTCGCAGCTCGCGCCCCTGCACGAGCAGCTGCGTGCGCTCGCGGCCACGCGGCGCGGACGGACGGTGCTGATCAGCAAGTCCGGCCTGGACCGGCTCGCATGTGACGGGTGGTGGCTGGACCAGGTCCCGTATGCCCACAGCACGGCCAACGTCCGGGGTGTGCTGGCCCATGCGGCGGTCGCGGCCGACGTCGAGCAGCGTCGGACCGCCGATCCGCCGGCACTCGTCCGGCGCGTCTGGGACCGCGAGGCGAGCCGTCGCCCGGGCGATCCCGCCTCGCTCTCGGCATGGCTCAACGCGCTCCCGCCGGAAGACGCCGGCGCCCTGCGCGACGACGTGCGTGACCTGCTGGAGGCGTTCCGTGAGGTCTGGCCGCCCCTTCCCGAGGTGCTGGACATCGAGGTGGAGCGCTCCCACACGGCGCGGCTGCTCGGCGGGGCGCTCACGCTGCACGGCGTCCCCGACCTGGTGCTGACGAGTCGACGTCGCGACGACCGGGCGAGGACGCTCGTCGTGGACCTCAAGACCGGACGGCCCCGCTCCGAGCACGACCGACACGAGCTGCGCTTCTACGCGCTGCTGACGCTCCTGGCGTCCGGACGGGTGCCGTTCCGGTGGAGCACCTTCTACGTGTCCGAGGGTCGCTGGGAGTCGGAGGACCTCCGCCCCGAGGTGCTCGAGGCGACGGCACGGCGGGTGGTGGACGGTGCACGGCAGCAGGTGCGCCTGGCGGAGGTGACGCTCGACGAGCTGCGGGAGGCCACGACCGGCCCGGCGACCACCCGCGAGGACGGTGGGGGGCTGCTGTTGCGTGGCGGCGGTTGGTGCCGGTTCTGCAACCAGGCGGACGTCTGCGAGGTGGCGGCGGCCGTGTCGCAGCCACCGGGCATGCTCGCTCCATGACGACCTCGCCCAGCACCCGCCCCCACGCGCGACTGCGGGCCTTCCGTACCCCGGTCCGCGGCCACGCCTTCGCGCCGAGCCCGCCCCCGTCGGTCGCCGTGTCGCCGGGCAGTCCGGCGCACCTCGCGCGTGAGCCCGGCAACCCTGCCGACCCCCATGCGGTCGCGGTCTACGTCTCCGTGCCCGGCGCCCCCGCGGTGGCCGGCGCCGCCCGGTGGCGCGTCGGCTACCTCGATCGGGCGGTGGCGGCCAGGCTCGCGCCGCGGCTCGACGCGGGGCTGTGCCTGCGTGCCGCGCTCGACGGCTGGGTGGGCGAGCCGGACGGCCGGTGGTTGCGTCCGCTGCTGCTGATCGAGCCGGCGACGCGCTCCGAACCGGCGACGGGTCCCGAGCCGGCGGCGCGCTCTGGGCGCGAGGGTGCAGGAACAGATGGGACGGCGCTGTGGGGCCGGCCGCCTGGGGTCACACGTCGGGTCCTGCGGCGGGTCGGGGCGGGTCCGGGGGCGAGCCACGACAGCTCGCTCCGGATCTAATCGGGTTCGATCATCCGTCGTCGGTGCAGGCAGACGGGGTGGCCTGGACCCGCGCGGGATCGGACGGTGCGGCTGCGAGTATCTGGGGATACTTCCAGGTTCTCGCGCAGCGGCCCCGACGACCGCCGGTGCTAGTCGCCTTCCTCCGCGGCCGACGGCGGGTCGTCGTCGGCCTCCGGAGGCGGTGGGGGAGGAGGCGCCGGAGCGGTGCCGCGTTCGATGATCCGGGTCTGCGGGACGTAGACGGTCCGGATCGTCTGGGTGTCCGTGCCACCACCCGCGAGCTCGACGATCCGTCGGACGTCCACCGTGAAGCCACCCGTGCCGGCCTGCTCGACGCGTTCCTGACCTTGGCGCAGGTCGTTGGTGTTCCGGTACTCGGTCGAGAAGGTGCGGTGGTTGGTCGGCGAGCCGTGCTCCGCCCGGACGGCGTCGGCGATCGGCCGGCCGTAGAGCGTCACGGTGATCGAGGTCGCGGTGTGGCCGGTCTTGACCAGGATCGCGTGGTCGCTGGTGTTGGTGAACCGCACGTCGAGCTCCGGGTAGCTCAGCGTCGCCTCGCGCCCCATCGGGTAGCGCGAGATGTACCAGGAGTGGGCCCGCCACTGGTCGAGCTGCACGCCGGAGAAGAAGGCCGCGTTGAACGTGGTGGTGCCGAACTGCGAGACGCCGCCCCCGCAGGTGTCGACCAGCTCACCGCGCACGATCGTGCCGGCCGGGTGGTAGCCCTTGTCACAGCTGCGGTTGCCCGAGATCTCGTTGATCGAGAACTGCTCGCCCGGGAGCACCAGGGCGCCGTCGATCACGTCGGCCAGGCGTTGGATGTTCGCGTTGCGGACCTGGCCGGCCTGGTAGTACGTCGTGAAGGTCCCGATCGCATGGGTCGGACGCAACTCCTCGGCCCGCTCGTTGCCGAGCCGCGGCTCCTCGGTCGCGAGGCGCAGCTCGGCTTCGCGCGATCCCGCGCGGACGAGCTCGGTGAGCTGGACGGCGGCCAGGTCCGCCTCGAAGCGTGCACCGTCGCGGCCGGGCTCGATCCCGACCTCCGCCGCGACGGGCCGGTAGGTGGAGGACCCCTGGGCGTCGAACCTCGACGGCGGGGTCCTGCTGGCGGTGTAGCTCGCGCTGACGGGATCGCGTTCGAAGCGGCCGCGCGCCACCTCGCCGAGGCGCTCCTCGACGAGCTGGGCGGTCACGACCAACTCGAGGGTCGTGCCGGTCCGCCCGCCGGCAGCCTCGCGGACGCTCATCAGCGCCGCCAAGTCCGTCGGCTCGAGCGTGAGCGAGGCGTCGTCGGAGCGCACGACGAGTGGCTCCTCGAGGGCCCGCTCGACCTGCGCGACGACCTGGTCGACGTCCTCGTCGGCGATCGACTGCTCGGTCGTGTCCGCCGGTAGCTCGAGGTCCTCGGGGCCGTCCGTCCGCAGCGCACCGAGGACCAGCTCGCCCGTCTCTGCGCGGCGGACGACCACCTCGCCCTGCGGGCGCACCACCTCGACACTCGCGTCGGTGGGGTCGATCGAGACGGAGGCTTCGCGCTCCGGGCGGTCGAGCTGGTCGGAGAGCTCGTCGACCCAACCGGCGATCGCGTCGACGTCGGTGACCTCGACCACCGGGATGTCTCGGGTGGCGCGCAGCGAACGGAGCCGTTCGACGATGTCCCCGGGCAGGCCGGAGCGGCCTCGGCCGAGCACGGCCTCGACCGTCGCGTCCACGTCGACGCGGTAGCCGACGTCGGCCGGGAGCAGCTCGTGCCGGTCGCCTTCGAAGAGCAGCGTGACCGGGTCCTGCTCGCGGCGGGCGGCGATCGGCTCGACGGCGGCGCGGACCGTTGCGGGGCTGGCGCCCGACACGTCGACCCCGGCGACCGTGGTGTTGGGGAGCGCCGCACCGCGCTGGAGGAACCACAGCACGAGCAACGCGAACACCAGGACGGCGACGATGCCGCCGACGATCGACCCGACGAGCAGCCCGCGCGACCGACCGTCCGGGGCGGGTGACTCGACCCCTGACGGGGACAGCTGGGTGGTGATCGTCTTCCCCCATGCGTCGCGCTCGCGAGCGCGCGACCGCGACGCGGGAGGGTACCAACGCCCACCTCGCCCGCGACGGCAGGGGCGCCGGGTCGGGCACGCCGCTCCGGGTGGGCGCGCTGCTCCCGGCGGGGCCTGCTGCTCCGGCCCGGCCCGCTGCTCCCGGCACGCCGCTACCTTGACCCGCTGCCCGGCCGGGCGGAGCCTCGAACCAGGAGCGGTACGGATCGTGCGAGCCCGCGCAGGGACCTCGACGCTCGTCGTCCTGGCACTGCTGTGCGCGACCCTCACCGTCGTGCCGTTCGACGTCGCGGTCGGGCAACCGTCCGAGCAGGCCCGCCTCACCGAGGCGCGAGCCGCCCTCGCGCGGGTCGGCCGCCAGCTCGAAGAGGCCGAGCGCACCGCCCAGCAGGCAGAGGTGGCGCTCGCCGACGCCCAGTCCCTCCTCGACGAGCTCGAGGCGATCGTCAACCAGGTGGCGACCGACGTCGAGCACCAGCGGGTGGCCGTCGGGGACGCCCGCGAGCGCCTGCGTGAGGTACAGGCGGAGGCGGCCGAGCTGGAGGACGCCTTCCAGGGACGCATCGCCCAGCGCTTCAAGCAGGGGCCGGACCTGACCTTCGAGGTGCTCCTGAACGCGCAGGGGGCGGAGGAGGCCATCGCTCGGAGCATGCTCCTCGAACGGATCCTCGAGGGCGACCAGGTCGACCTCGAGCGGCTGGCGGCGGCCCGTGTCGCCGTCGCCGCGGAGCAGCGCCTCCTCGAGGCGGAGGAGGAGCGGCTGGCCGCGCTCCTGCGGGAGCAGCAGACGCTGCGCGACGAGGCGGCGGAGCTACGTGCGTCGCGCGCGTTGGCCGCGGCCGCCGCGACGGACGACGTCCGACGGCTCGCGGATCAGCACGACGACCTCGAGCAGGAGGAGGAGGAGCTCACCGCCCTGATCAGGCGGCGCCAGGAGGAGGAACGCCGGGCGCGCGAAGCGGCCGCCCGCGCCGGCACGACGACCTCACGACCGTCGGGCGCCGGCTTCGCCTGGCCGATGTGCGCGCGGGTCACCTCCGAGTACGGACCACGGTGGGGTCGGATGCACCGCGGCATCGACCTCGGCGCCCGGTCCGGCACACCGATCGGCGCGAGCCGGGCGGGCACGGTCATCTTCGCCGGCTGGCAGGGCGGCTACGGCCAGCTGGTGCTCGTCGACCACGGTGGGGGGCTCGTGTCGGCGTACGCCCACATGAGCCGCATCGACGTGCGCGCGGGCCAGCAGGTCCAGCGGGCGCACCGATTGGGGCTCGTCGGCTCGACCGGGAACTCCACCGGGCCGCACCTCCACCTCGAGATCCGCGTGAACGGCTCGGCCGTCAACCCGCGCCAGTACCTCTCTGGCCGGCCGTGCTAGTGGTCCGTCCCGGGCCGCGACAGCCGCCCGGCTGCCCCGTCGTCCACGCACTGTCCGACCGGGCCCCGTAGCGCGCGTCCCAGAGCGCGACGCGTCCGCCCCGCGCCCCACCCAGGGCGCCGCCGTACAGTGCGCCGGATGGTGGAGGGACACGGGCGTTTCGCGGCGTTGGCGGTCGGGCACGTGCTCGGCGGCCTGCATGCTGCCGATGCGAGGGCCTTCCGCGACCACCTCGGTGGCTGCCCCGACTGCCGCGCGCGGGTCGCGGAGCTGCGCGGCATCGCCGACGAGCTCGAGGCCGCGGAGCGTGAGGAGCGCGACCGCGCCCCCGTCCCCGTCCGGACGGAGGTCCCGCGCCGCGCCGACGAGATCGGTCCGCCGACCCTTCCCCGCATCGGCGTCCGCCACGTGACCGTGGCTGCGCTGGTGGTGCTCGCGTTGGCCTCCGCGATCGGGTTCTGGAACCTCCACCTCCGGGCCTCCGTCACGACCCACCGGGCCGTCGCGACCGATCGCGCCACCACGCTCGGCCATCTGGCACGAGGCGAGGTGGTGCCCGTCGAGGCGGCCGGGGTGGCGCGCGGCGTCGCCGCCCTGGACGGCGAGGTGCTCGCGGTCAGCGTCTCCGGGCTCGCGCGGCTGGGTGATCGGACCTGGTACGTGGTCTGGGCCCTCGACGACGCGGGTGGCGTCGTCGACACCTGGGTCCTGGCCGGCCCCGGGCAGCTGGGGGACGGGTTGCTGCCGTTCTGGGTGCCGGTCGCGGACGCGAGCCGGATCGTCGTCACGACGGAGTCCCGGTCGACCGAGGTGCCGCGCGGCCCCACGGTCGTCGAGGTCGACGTGGGGGCCTGAGTCCCCCCGGCGCGTTCAGCGGTCCTCGGGGTCCTCGTCGAAATAGTCGAGCCGGTCCACCGGCATCACCACCGCCGAGAGGATGTTCATCAGGTGCGCGACGATCCGCTTGAGGTAGCGGTAGGCGAGCGCGACGGCCACCGCCTGCGGGCTCTGGTCATCGCCGCGGACGAGCGCCGACACCCGGGCGTCGAAGAGGTCGAGCAGCTGGTCGCCCCGGCTCAACAGCGGTCGCGCCTGCGCCTCGTCGCGCTCCGAGAACGCGACCGCCACACGCGGGATCAGCTCGGTGATCTCCGTGCGGAGCGTGCGGAGGTCCGCTGCGGGCTGTCCCTGAACGATCGCCGCGTCGTCCGCCGCGAGGTCGAAGAGGTTCTTGGCGTAGTCGCCGATGCGCTCGACGTCCTTCACGATCGACATGTAGACGAGGATCGCAGGCGTGTCGATGCCGCCATGGACGGACGCGTGGACGACCAGCTCGCGCCGGATCTCGCGCTCCGCCTCGTTGACCTTGTGGTCGGTCGCGCGCAGCTCCGGGCCGATCACGTGCGGGGCCTCACCCTCGACGAGCGCGGACATCGCGAGGTCGAACGCGTGCGCGTCGTCGGCGAGCATCTGCTGCAGCGTCGCCTCGATCCGGTCCAGCCGATCGGCGTCGCCGTCGCGTTGGAAACCGAACACCATGGATAGCTCCTCACTCGAGCAGGAAGATGCCGCCGAGGGGCAGCAGGATGAACAGACCGAGGATGTACACGGCCACGACCGACCGGTTGCGCACCGCCAGCGACGCCAACCCCTGGGCGAGAAGCACCGGCATCGCACGGATGCGGGGGACGGGGTACAGGATCGTGATGGCGGCCATGTTGAACAGGGTATGCACCAGCGCGATGGTCAGGCCCTCGGGTCTCGCGACGGCCAGGGACGCCACCAGTGCCGTGACGGTCGTCCCGACGTTGGCGCCGAGGGTGATCGGGTAGGCGTTCTGCAACGTGAGGACCCCCGCCGCGACCAGGGGCACGAGGATCGAGGTCGTGATCGTCGACGACTGGACCGCCACCGTCACCGCGAGCCCGACCACCATGCCGATCGCGCCACCGCCACGGCCGACCACACGGTTCATGGCCCGCTCCACCCCACCGGCCACGAGCTGCCGCATGTTGCGGGTGATCATGCCCAGCGCCAGGAAGATCAGGAGCAGCCCCGCCGCCAGGAGCAGTACCCCGACCAGCGCGCCACCGCGACCCGAGGGGTCCAGCAACCCCCCGAGGGCATCGACCGGGAGCCTGACCACGGTGCGGATGGGGCTGTTGCCCGGGGCCGTGACCTCCGTGCCCCGCAACACCTCCGTCAGCCGCGTCGCCGCGCGGGTCAACCACCCGGTCGACAGCTCGACGGGCAGCAGGATCGCGACGGCGAGCACGTTGAAGAAGTCGTGCATCGTGGCGCCTGCGAAGCCGCGACGGAAGTCCTCCGGGGAGCGGATCGACCCGAGCGAGGCGAGGGTGTTGGTCACGGTCGTGCCGATGTTCGCCCCCATGATCATCGGCACCGCGGCGGGCAGCGTCAGGGTGCCGGCCCCGACGAGCCCCACGATGGTGGAGGTCGAGACCGACGAGGACTGCACGAGCACCGTCGCGAGCACACCCGCGAACAGGCCGGCCAACGGGTGGGAGACACGCTCGAGCAGCGCGGCCTCGAAGCCCTCGCCGAGCGCAGCGATGCCGACCTCCAGCATCCCGATGCCCACCAGGAAGGCGTAGAGCAGCCCGACCACGAGCAGCGTGCGGGCGGCAGGGGAGCCCAGCCGCGCGCGACGACGGCGAACAGGTGGTTCCGAGGTCACCAGGTTCCCTGGGCGGAGGCGAGGAGGGGGCGGGAGCCTCGCAGGTCGCCCGTCCTCCGGCAAGAAGACGCACCCGCCGCCCGGACAGCACACGAGGCGCGGCTTGCGCCGCGCCTCGTGGGTCGCTGGATGGAACCGCTGGCACCGCGGATCCGTCGATCAGGTCCGGACCCTCACCGTGCCGCAGCGCGGGGGTGAGCGTCGGATCGACCAGCGGAAGCGTCGGGCGGGACCGTTTCCCCGACCGATGCCGTCGGGGTGCCTGACGTGGTCTCGCTGGAGCGTCCCAGCGTCCGGCCTCAGCGGCCAGGCACCTCCAGGGTCCCGTACGGATGATCAGAAAGCAATGGACCACCTCCTTCCTCTGGTCGTGCCAGGGAAGCACACGGACGCCGTCGTTGCACGCCTCTGCGCACGGTCTGCGCCGGTTGGCCGGTCGTGGACCCTGGCGGTACGGTGCGCCCCGCTCGGGCACGTAGCTCAGTGGGAGAGCGCTGCCTTCACACGGCAGAGGTCAGAGGTTCGATACCTCTCGTGCCCACCCCGACACGGTCAGTCCGATCTCTGGCACGTCCCGTGTGCTCTGCGCCAGCCTCCCAGGCGTGTCGGCCTCGATGCCGTTCCGCCCTCACCGGGTGCGCTCGGCCAGGCCGGCCTCGGCCTCGGAGGTCCGCGTCTCCAGGGTCCAGGCAGTACACGCCCAGGCGACGAACAGTGGCACCAACCCCACGCTGTTGTGGCCGATCACGAAGCTGCCGAACACGAAGCCGGGGATCGCAACGCGGCTGCACATCAGTCCGGCCACGAGAGCGTCCGCGCCATCCCACGCGGCCCGCTGTCCGACGAGGTCACCATCGACGGGACGGGGGCCGTCCGGGCCTGGTGGCGCCATGACCGAGGACGGTCTACTGGCTGCTCGCCGCACGTCGCGCGAGCACACGCGACCCGGCGCGAGCACAGGAGGCTGGTCCATGGCAGGCACCGGTGACAAGCTGAAGGGCAAGGCGAACGAGCTGGCCGGCAAGGCGCGTGGAGACAAGGGCCAGGAGCTCAAGGGCAAGGCGCAGCAGGTGAAGGGCAGTGTCCAGAACGCGGTCGGCGCCGAGAAGGAAGAGCTCGAGCGCGAGGACCGCGAACGCTGATCCGACAGCCAGGAGGCGTCAGATGACCATCGGCGGCAGCATCGCACTCATCATCCTCGGAGCGATCCTGGCGTTCGCCGTCACGGTGGAGATCGCAGGCCTCGACCTCAACGTCATCGGCCTGATCCTCATGGTCGGTGGTGTTATCGGTCTGGTCTTCGGCCTGCTGGTGCGACAGCGGCGCGCCGGGACGACCGTCGTGCACGACGACCCCGACGTCTACTGACAGCGCCGAAGCATCTGCCTCCGGCGCGCGGCTACTCGCCCTCCACCGAAGACAGGGAGGCGAGGACGGCGCGCGAGCGCCTGAGGCGGCCGGCAACCCGCAGCGCGACCACCAGCCAGGTGACGGCGCCCAGCGCCGACCCCACCAGCAGGTAGCGCTGCGCGTGCTCGGGCGCGGTGGAGCGCCCGAAGCCCCAGACCGTCATCAGCACCAGCCACCCCAGCAGCGGTGCCGTCGCGAGCGCCCGCCACGACGTCGCCAGCCGTGCACGCGCGAGGGCCGCGACGAGCTCCTGCGTCCCGCTGGGTTGCCTCGCGGTCTCCTCGGGCCCGAGCCGAACCAGCCGCCGGCGCTCATCGACGGGGAGCGCGTCGAAGCGCGCCCGCAGCTCCGGCTCCCGTGGCGGCGGCGGGAGCAACCACCGGACGGGCAGGCCACGGTGGGCGCGTGGATCCGGCATCGGAGCTCCCGTGCGCGGTCGTCGCGTCGTCGGGTGGCCACCCGCGTGGCGCCACCCCGCGGCGACGCTACTGGACGGCGGTGGTGACTACCCTCGCCGCCACCCGTCACGCCGCCCTGTCGGGCGTCCAGGAGCTGCCACGTTGAGCCAGACCATCACCGTCCGACACGGCGAGGCGAGCGTGTCGCTCGCGTCCGGCGCGACCGCGCTCCAGGCGTTGAAGGCACTGGAGGCCGTCCGCGGGGCGATCGTGGCGGCACGGGTGACCACCCCCGACGGCGGTGCGCAGCAGTGGGACCTCGACCGCGAGGTACCAGACGGTGCCGAGGTCGAGGGCATCAACGCGGACACCGACGAGGGCCGTGCGATCCTCCGCCACTCGACCGCCCACGTGCTGGCCCAGGCCGTCACGGACCTGTTCCCCGGCGCGAAGTGGGCGATCGGCCCGCCCATCACCGACGGCTTCTACTACGACTTCGACGTCGAGCGGCCGTTCACCCCCGAGGATCTCCAGCGCATCGAGGCGCGGATGGGGGAGCTGCTCCGCGAGAAGCAGCGGTTCGTCCGCGAGGAGGTCGAGAAGCAGGACGCGCTCGCGGAGTTCGCCGACCAGCCGTACAAGGTCGAGATCATCACGCTCGTCGACGACGGCACGATCCTGTCCACGGTGGACGCGGCCGCACCGACCGCCGACGGTGCCGATCCCACCTTCACCGTCTACCGCAACGTGCGCCCCGACGGCTCCGTGGCGTGGTCCGACCTGTGCCGCGGCCCCCACGTCCCGGGCACCGACCGCATCCCGGCGTTCACGCTGCTGCGCTCGGCCGGCGCCTACTGGCGCGGCCGCGAGGACCAGCCGATGCTCCAGCGGATCTACGGCACGGCATGGGAGTCGCGCAAGGCCCTCCAGGCCCACCTGGACCTGCTCGAGCAGGCGAGGCAGCGCGACCACCGCAAGCTCGGCCGCGAGCTCGAGCTCACCCACCACCCGGACGAGCTCGGACCCGGCCTGTCCATCTTCCTGCCGAACGGCGCCATCGTCCGCAAGGAGATGGAGGACTGGATCCGTGCCGAGACCCTCGCCCGCGGCTACGTGCCGGTGTACACGCCGCACATCGCCAAGGAGGACCTCTGGCGGATCTCCGGTCACCTGGAGAACTACGGCGAGCTGATGTACCCGGGCATGGAGCTCGAGGACTCGGCGTCGGCCTACCGGCTCAAGCCGATGAACTGCCCCTTCCACATCCTCGCGTTCACCTCCCGGACCCGCTCGTACCGTGAGCTGCCGCTGCGCATCGCCGAGCTCGGAACCGTCTACCGCTACGAGCGCTCCGGTGTGGTCAACGGCATGCTGCGCGCGAGGGGCTTCACCCAGGACGACAGCCACATCTTCTGCCGCGAGGAGCAGGTGGTCGACGAGGTCACCGCGTGCGTCGAGTTCGCCCGGGACCTGTACCGCACGTTCGGGCTCGGCGAACCCTCGCGCGTGGCCATCTCCACACGGCCGGAGAAGTCGTTCGGTACCGACGAGCAGTGGGCGGCGGCCGAGCAGGCCGTGATCGACGCGGTCGAGCGCACGGGCCTCGCGTACGAGACCGACCCCGGTGAGGGCGCCTTCTACGGCCCGAAGGTCGACATCCACGCCCGCGACGCGATCGGTCGCGAGTGGCAGCTCACCACGGTGCAGGTCGACTTCAACCTGCCGGAGCGCTTCGACATCTCCTACGTGGGGGAGGACGGCGCGAAGCACCGGCCCTTCATGGTGCACCGCGCCCTGTTCGGCTCGATCGAGCGCTTCTTCGCGGTGATGGTCGAGAGCTTCAACGGCGCGTTCCCCACCTGGCTGGCACCCGAGCAGGTCCGCGTCCTGCCGATCGCGTCGGACTTCGACGGGTACGCGGAAGAGGTCGCCACCGCACTCCGTGCCCACGGGGTACGGGTCGGGGTGGACGTCGCCGACGGGACCCTCGGCAGCCGCATCCGCGACGCCCAGACCTCGAAGATCCCCTACACGCTCGTCGTCGGCGGCGACGAGGCCGAGCACCGCACCGTCGCGGTCCGGCCCTACCGTGGCGAGCAACGCAAGGGCGTCCCGCTCGACGACCTGGTCGCCGAGGTGGCGGACGAGATCGCGCAGCGGCGGGCCGACCCGCCGCCGCGGCCGGGCGAGGAGCGCGGGACGTGACCGACCGCTCACCGAGCTACCACGACCTCGCTGGTTGGTACGACGCGCTGTACGACTCCATCGGCAAGGACTACACGGCGGAGGCGGACGCGCTGCTCGCGGTCGCCGCCGGGCTCGGTGTGGACGCCCCGTCCTCGCTGCTGGACGTGGCGTGCGGGACCGGCCGCCACCTCGAGGCGTTCGCCCAGCGGATCGACGACGTCGCCGGTCTCGACGCGTCGCCGGCGATGCTGGCGCTGGCCGCCGGCCGGCTCGGGCAGGACGCCGCGCTGACCGAGGGCGACCTGCGTGCCTTCGACCTCGGCCGGACCTTCGACGTCGTGACCTGTCTGTTCTCGTCGATCGGGCACGTCCACGACGGCGAGGAGCTCGACCGCTCGATCGTCGCGATGGCGCGACACCTGCCCCGCGGTGGGGTGCTGCTCGTCGAGCCGTGGCTGACGCCCGCTGCGGTGCAGCCGACCGGACACCGTGGCCTGGTCACCGCCACGAGCGACGACGGGGTCGTGGCCAGGGCCTCGCACACCCACCGCGAGGGCGACGTCCTCGTCGTCTCCTTCGCGTGGGCGGTCGCGACCACCACGGGGACCGCGACCCTCGAGGAGACCCACCGGATGCCGCTGTTCGAGCCGGCGCGCTACCTCGAGGCGGTCCAGGCGGCCGGCCTTGACGGCCATTGGCTTGACGAGGTGCCCGGACTCGGGTCGCACCGCGGGCTGCTCGTCGGTCGGCGCGCCACGTAGGGACGTTGGCGGCGGGTGGGGGCTTCGTCGGCTCGTCGTGCCATGGTCGCGTGCTGACTGTGGACGGATCCCTTGCATCCGAACATGTGTTCGTCTAGGGTGTTGCTTCGAGGCGCGCCGATCGGGTCGGCCGCGTCTGTCGTCGCCGGGAGGGCGGGGTGTCGGAGCGCACGCGCGGGTACGTCGCGGATCTCGCTGGTCTGCGTTCGCTGCATGGCGCGGTGGGGGCGGTCGGGGCGGTCGACCTCGCTGGTGAGGAGGGTCTCCCGACCTCGTTCGTGCTGCCCGGCGATGACGGCGGGCCGAACGGCGACGAGGTGTCGGTGGCGTTGGGGGCGTTGGAGGGTGCGATCGGGGGGTTGGGGGCGGTCGATCTGGACGGCTTGTCGGAGGAGGGGTTGCGACGCCTGGTGTCGGGGTTGCGGCGGCCGCGGGCCCGGTTGGATGCGGTGGTGGCGCGGGTCGTCGCGGCGCTGGAGCACCGGGCCGTCGTGGGGGCGGGGCCGGATGGGGTGTCCGGAGCGACGCTCGCGACGCGTGCCTTCGTCTCGGAGGAGTTGGGGGTCAGCAAGGGGGAGGCGAAGCGTGCGGCTGAGACGGGCCGGGGGCTCGACCAGGCGGAGGCGACGGGGGTCGCGTTCGATCGAGGGGAGCTCCTGGCGGGCCATGCACAGGTGATCACGCAGACGTTGGCGGACGTTCCGTTCGAGCGGGTGGGGGTGGTCGAGGACGAGCTGTTGCGGTTGGCGATGGGGGGCCTGTCGCCGGGTGGGCTCCGTCGGGAGGCGAAGCGGATCGTGGCGCGGGAGGACGCCGACCGGGTCGTGCGTCTGGAGCGGATCCAGCACGGGCGGCGCCGGTTCTCGTACTGGCGGGAACAGGACGGGGCACTTGGTTTCTCGGGCCGTCTGTACGGGGTGATGGCGGAGCAGGCGTTGACGGCGTTCCAGACGTTCACGCGTCCTGATGGCCCGGAGGAGCAGCGGAGTGCTGCGCAGCGGGGTGCGGACGGGTTCGACGCGTTGGTGGGGGTCGCGCTCGGCGCAGGGGGCTCCACGCGTCATGGGGTGCGACCGCATGTGCTCGTGCTGGTCGATGCCGACACCTTGGCGGGCGGTGCGGGGATGGCCGAGTTCGGGTCGGGTGAGCCAGTACCCGTGGCCGCGCTTCGTGGATTGCTGGCCGACTGCACGTTCTCGCGGGTGATCCTCGGGCCCGACAGTGTTCCGTTGGAGGTGTCGGAGGCGGTGCGGACGGTGCCGGCGGGGTTGTGGCGGGCGCTCGTTGCGCGCGATCGCGGGTGCCGCTGGTCGGGGTGTGACGCGCCACCGGCGTGGTGTGACGTCGCGCATGCAGGGGTGCCGTTCCGAGACGGGGGGCTGCTCAGCCTCGGCAACGCGCTGCTGTTGTGCCGT
Source organism: uncultured Nitriliruptoraceae bacterium (assembly GCA_963695235.1). Taxonomy (GTDB): domain Bacteria; phylum Actinomycetota; class Nitriliruptoria; order Nitriliruptorales; family Nitriliruptoraceae; genus PWLR01. Next base: position 2,887,768 of record OY968778.1, on the reverse strand, counting down.
CGGCATCACCGCCGGTTCGATGCGGGGGGCTACACGATCCGCATCGAGGGCACCGACGTCCACCTCACCCCAACCGCCCGCCCATCCGGAACGTCCGGTGCTGTTGCCGATGGCAGGCTCGCCGGTGGGGGGCGCGGTGCCGACGGCCGGCAGACCGGCAGGAACACCGCTGGCGACGGTCGGGTGGCAGGCAGCCACGCAGAGGGGCGGACCCTGGCGTGCGCGCCAGCGGCGGTGTCCCGGCCGACAGTGACGGCCACGGGCCGGGCCTCCGTCGTGCTGCCGGTCGAGGGCAGTGCCGCTCGGGCCACGGGCATGCTCGCCGATGGATCGTCGGGCGTGCGCGCCGATGGATCACCGGGCGCGCGTTCTGGCGCGCCGACGCGTACGACGTTGGCCGCGACGTGGGGTACGACGTGGGATGCGCGGTGGGGCACGCAGTCGGGTGCAGCGTGGGGCGCGCAGTCTGGTGCGCCGTGGGGCACGCAGTCGGGTGCAGCGTGGGGCGCGCAGTCTGGTGCGCTGCCGGTCCGGTCCTCGAGTGCTCCTGCGCGGGATCCGCCGCACGGTCCGCCGCAGTTGCGGCGACACCGCGGCGCCGACCGGGGGACGAGCGGCGACGACCGGGGGACGGCCCGTCGTCTGATCCCGCCGTGGCCCTGCCCGAGCCATGCGTGCACCGCGCCGGTGCGGCGTACCGTGGTGCGGTCCGGCGTAGCCTCGGCGCGCCGTGCCCGCCCGCGGCACCCGGTCGATGCCGTGTCGCTGCCGGTGGTCGAGGAGCCAGGGGGAGCCGATGGAGCACACCGTGGACCCACAGGAGCACGTCGGCGAGCTCGGCCGCGACGCACGGAGCGATCAGCCCGGGATCGCGGTCGACGACCTCCAGCGCCTGTGGGCGCCGTGGCGCTTCGGCTACATCGCGGGCGACGATCCGATCGAGGGGTGCCCGTTCTGCGTGCTCCCGTCACGCGACCCACGGGACGACCGTGCGTCGTTGATCCTCCACCGGGGTGCGCACGCGTACGTGATCTTCAACGCCTATCCCTACAACCCCGGTCACCTCATGGTGGTGCCCTACGACCACGCGTCGGATCTCGAGGAGCTGGATGCCGAGGTGGCGGCGGAGGTCTGGGAGCTCGCTCGCCGAACCGTGGCGGTGCTCAAGGAGCGTCTGGCCGCGCAGGGCGTGAACATGGGGATGAACCTCGGCGCGGCGGCCGGTGCCGGCATCGCCGACCATCTCCACCTGCACGCCGTCCCTCGGTGGGGCGGCGACACCAACTTCATCTCGGTCGTCGGCGCGGCGCGCGTGCTGCCCAAGGCGCTCGAGGAACTGTACGACGATCTCGTGGGCGGTTTCGGCGCGGCCGGGTAGCGTCCGACGTGTGCGGGAACGGCTCCGGCTGCGTGGTGGCAGGGTGACCGACGCGGTCGGGAACGGCTCCGGCTGCGTGGTGGCAGGGTGACCGACGCGGTCGGGAACGGCTCTGGACGCGTGGTGGCAGGGTGACGGACGCGGTCGGGAACGGTTCTGGACGCGGACCCGAACGGCTCCGGCCGCGGGCTCGAACGGCTCGAAAGGCGGGCGGGAACGACTCGTCCCGCCACTGCGAAGGCCGCCCCGAGCGGGGCGTCCGCTCCGACTGGTCGGGCCCGATGCTTGCTAGCGTCGGTGCACGCCCGAACGAGGTCCAGCGTGGCATTGCGCTCCCAGTTCCCCCAGTACGTCGACGCCGTGACCCGTCCCCTGGGCCGGGGCCTCAGCCGTACCGGTGTGAGCCCCAACACCATCACGACGCTCGGCATCGTGCTCACCGGGGTCGCCACCTACCTGGTCGGTACCGGGGCGCTGCTGCTCGGTGGCTGGGTGCTCGTACTCGGCGGGCTGATGGACACGCTGGACGGGGCCGTCGCGCGCGCCACGGGTCGTGCCACCCCGTTCGGGTCGTTCTACGACTCGGTCAGCGATCGCATCTCCGACGGCCTGATCCTCGGTGGCCTCGCCTGGTGGCTGCGTGACCAGCCACGCCTGTTCGCGCTCGCCGTCGTGGCGCTCGTCGCGGCGGAGGTCACGAGCTACGTCCGCGCGAAGGCCGAGGCGATCGACCTCGAATGCTCGGTCGGCATCCTCGAGCGCGCCGAGCGCGCCATCCTGCTGATGCTCGGGCTGCTGCTGCACCCCTGGCTCTTCGAGCCGGTGCTGTGGTTGCTCGCCGTCGGCGGCACGGTCACCGTGGTCCAACGTGTCCACCACGTCTGGTGCCAGATCGAGCGTGACATCCCGGCCGAGCTGCTCGCCTTGGCGACCCAGGACCGCGCCTGGAGCCGCGCGTTCAAGGCCGCGGCCCGTCGCTTCTACGGCCAGTGGAACTTCGACCCGGCACTCGACGAGCACGAAGCCGGCATCCGCGCCGCGGCCCGCGCGCTGGCCACCGCCGATGATCCCGAGCCGCGCCCACGGCCGGAGACGGGGCTCGCGACGTGAGGCGATCGGCGTCGCTCGACGAGTTGCCGCCGCCCCCTCCCGAGACCCTGCGGCAGCGAGCGGTCTACTGGCAGTACCGCTCGGTGTGGGAGCTGGCGGCACGCGTGCCCGACCGGCTCGCGCGTCGACTGCCGAGCCGCGTCGGGCGCGTCTGGCACGCGGCCGCGTCGAGCGGCCAGCGGCGACAGGTGCGGCGCAACCTCGCGCGGGTCGTCCCCGATGCCGGTGCCGGCGAGCTCACCGACCTCGTCCGTGCGGCGTACGTCAGCTACGCCCGGTACTGGCTGGACAGCTTCCGCCTCCACACGATGGACGGCGCCGACGTCGTCGCCTCGTCGACCGGCGAGGGCCTCGAGTACGTCGATGCCTTCCGCGACAGCGGGAAGGGCGGGATCCTGGCGACGTGCCACCTCGGATCCTGGGACGCGGGCGCCTTCTTCACGAGCCAGCGTTCGTGGGGCATGGTCGCGGTCGCCGAGGTGGTCGAGCCACGCAGGCTGTTCGAGCGCTTCGTGCACCTCAGGCGGCAGGCGGGGATCGACGTGATCCCGCTGCTGCGGGGCGGCGACATGCTCGATCGGCTGGAGGCCCGCGTGCGGGAGGACGGCGCGCTCGCGACGCTGCTCGCGGACCGTGACCTACCCCGGCGGGGACCGATCGTGTCCTTCTTCGGCGAGCCGTGCCGGTTGCCTCCCGGCGCCGCGGCGCTTGCCCGGCGAACCGGCAGGCCGGTCTGTGCCGGTGCGTTCCTCACGCGCGACGACGGCTTCCACGGGCTCGTGCGCCCACCCATCGAGATCGCCGACGGATCGCTGTGGGACGGGACACAGGCCGTCGCGCACGAGCTCGAGGCGATCATCCGTCGGGCGCCCGAGCAGTGGCACGTCTTCGTGCCGAACTGGCTCGCGGACCGCGAGCCCGGGCACCCTGTCGTCGCGGCCTGGCGGGCGGGCGAGGACTGGCGTGCACTCGCCCGCGACGACTGGGAGCGTCGCCGGCGCCGCCAGGAGCTGCTCGCCGCCCGCCGGGCCGAAGCGGCCGGTGGCACCGACCCCGCACCCGCGACGGAGCACGAGCCCGCGTCGACCGCGCCGATCGGGGAGCAGGGCGGTCCTTCCACGGGTGGGCACGAGGCGATCACGGGGAAGTCCGGCGGCCTGCGGGTGGGGCAGGACGAGGCTGCGCCGACGGGGGACGACGATGGCGTGCGGGTGGGGCAGGACGAGGCTGCCGTGCGGGTGGGGCAGGACGAGGCTGCCGTGCGGGTGGGGCAGGACGAGGCTGCGCCGACGGGGGACGACGATGGCGTGTCGGCGGGGGAGGACGAGGCTGCGCCGACGGGGGACGACGATGGCGTGTCGGCGGGGGAGGACGAGGCAGCGCGCAGGGGTGACGTCGGGAGCGTGTCGGCGGGGGAGGACGGCGATCCGGAGCGTGGGGAGTGAGGATCGCGATCGTCTCTCCCTACGACCTCGGGGTCCCCGGCGGTGTGCAGTCGCATGCGATCCACCTCGCCGAGGCGCTCCGGGCCGCCGGCGACGAGGTCGAGGTGCTCGGCCCGGGTGATGCGGGGGCCCAGGGCTCGCTCGGTCGCAGCATGCGGGTGCCCTTCAACGGCTCGGTCGCGCCCATCACGCTCGACCCCCGAGCGGCCCGCCTGCTGCGGGCGCGCCTCACCACCTTCCGGCCGGACGTGGTGCACGTCCACGAGCCGCTGGTACCCGTGGTCGGACTCGCCGCCGTACGGACGCGGGTGGCACCCGTCGTGGCGACCTTCCATGCGTGGTCGAGCCGTTCCCGGGCCTACCGCGCGACACGGCCGGTCGCACGTCGGGTCCTCGATGCGATCCGTGTCCCGATCGCGGTGAGCCGGGCGGCCGCGGACTACCACGCCGCGGCCATGGGCGTCTCAGCCGCGCGCTTCACCATCGTCCCCAACGGGGTCGAGGTGGCCCGTTTCGCGGGGGCGACGCCGCTCGAGCCGCTGCACGACCCCACGCGGCCCACGTTGCTGTTCGTCGGCCGGCTCGAGCCGCGCAAGGGCCTCGAGCACCTCGTCAGGGCGTTCACGTTGCTCAAGACCGACCATCCGAGCCTCCGCCTCCTGGTGGTCGGCGAGGGCCCGGAGCGCGAGCGGTGCCAGGAGCTGCTGCCGACGAGGCTGCGCGCCGACGTGCTGTTCCTCGGGCGGGTCGCACAGGACGAGCTCCCCGGGTGCTACGCGGCGGCGGACGTCTACGTCTCGCCCGCGCTGGGTGGGGAGTCGTTCGGCATCGTCCTGCTGGAGGCCATGGCGACGGGCACCGCCGTGGTCGCGTCCGACCTGCCCGGCTACCGGAGTGTGGTGACCGATCGCGTCGACGGGCGGCTCGTCGCGCCCGGCGACGCCGAGGAGCTCGCGATGGCGATCGGTGCGCTTCTCGACCACCCACGGAGCCGTGCGGCCATGATCGCCGAGGGCACACGCGGCGTCGCACGCTTCGACTGGCCGGTCGTCGCCCGCGAGCTCCGCGCCGTCTACGACCGCGCCTGCGCCGCCACCTGAGCGCCGCCGCCGTCGAGCCTGGCCGCTCCGCGCGTTGCGGGGGGTAGAGCCCGGCCGGTCGACGCGTTGCGGGTGGGGGGAGCCCGGCAGGTCGGTCTGTTGCGGGTGGGGAGCCAGGCAGTCGGCGCGTTGCGGGGCGAGGGGAGCCCGGCCGGTCGCGTTGCGGGTGGGGGAGCCCGGCAGGTCGGCGCGTCGCACGCGGCTGGCGCGGGTGTTCGGTCCGGCGGCACTTCGGCCGTACCCTCGCGCGGCGTCCGAGCCCTGCACCCGCCCCCCCGGAGCCTTCGCGTGTCCAAGATCCTCGCCGTGCTGCTCGCGGCCGCGCTGGTGGGCGTCGGCTGCTCCCCGGAAGAGCCGGTCGAACCCGAACCGGTCGCCGAGCCGGAGCCCGAGCCAGATCCCGATCCCGAGCCCGAGCCCGAGCCGGAACCGGAACCGGAGGACACCCGGCCGCGCTCGCCGCTGACCGGCGAGCGCATCGAGCCCGAGCTGCTCGAACAGCCCCTGCTGCTGGTCAAGATCGAGAACTCGCCCGAGTCGCGACCCCAGTCCGGCCTGGACGCCGCCGACGTCGTGTTCGAGGAGGTCGTCGAGGCGGGCATCACCCGCTTCTTCACGATGTTCCACAGCTCGCTCCCCGCCGAGGCCGGACCGATCCGATCCGCCAGGCCGGTCGACACCCAGCTGATGTCGGGCTACGGACGCTCGGGGTTCGCCTACTCCGGCGCGCGCGGCGAGGTGCAGACGATGCTGCGCGGCACGCCGTCGATCACCATCACGGAAGGCGGTGCCGGCTTCTACCGGATCTCGCAACGTCGGGCGCCGCACAACCTCTACCTCGACCCGGCAGGCACGCTCGCCGGCGTGATCGACCGAGGCGCCGAGCCGTTCACCGACATCGGCTGGGTGTTCACCGACGAACCGCCGCTGCTCTCGCCCGTCGAATGCCCACCGGCTGCCCCGGGCGGAGCCTCTTCGGGATGCGAGGACCCGGGCGCGGCGATCTCCATCCCGATGTCGCGCTCGTACACGACCGGGTGGGAGTACGACGACCGCGAGGGCGTCTACCGCAGGTCGCAGAACGGGCAGCGGTTCTTCGTGACCGGCGAGGGGCGCATCGGTGCCGCCAACGTCGTCGTGCTCGACACCCGTCACTACATCGGCTCGACGGGCTACCCGGAGACCGACGTGCTCACCGCCGACGCCCCGGCGCTGGTCCTGCGCGACGGCATGCGCTACGAGGCCAGGTACCGCAAGGCGTCGGTCCTCGACCGGCTCGAGCTGTTCACCCCCGACGGCCGGCCGTTCCCGCTCAAGCCCGGTGCGACCTGGGTGCACCTCCCCGCGGACCTCCCCGGCCTCTGACCGCGGCCCGCCCCCGCGCCCCCGCGGGAGTACCATCGCCCAGCACCCTTCTGCGCTGACACGAAAGCCCGACGAATGAGCGACACGCCACAGACGTCCCCGGCCGGCGAGCCCACGGCTGCGCACGGCACCACGCGCGTGAAGCGTGGCCTCGCCGACATGCTCAAGGGCGGCGTCATCATGGACGTGGTGACCCCGGAGCAGGCACGGATCGCCGAGGAGGCGGGTGCGGTCGCCGTCATGGCGCTCGAACGGGTCCCTGCCGACATCCGTCGCGACGGCGGTGTCGCCCGCATGTCCGACCCGGACATGATCGACGGCATCATCGAGGCCGTCTCCATCCCCGTCATGGCGAAGGCGCGCATCGGTCACTTCGTCGAGGCGCAGGTGCTCCAGGCGCTCGGGGTGGACTACATCGACGAATCCGAGGTGCTGACACCCGCGGACGAGGCGAACCACGTCGACAAGTGGCGCTTCGACGTGCCGTTCGTCTGCGGCGCGACCAACCTCGGCGAGGCGCTCCGCCGTCTCACGGAGGGTGCCGCGATGATCCGCTCGAAGGGCGAGGCGGGCACCGGCAACGTGGTCGAGGCGACCCGGCACATGCGCTCGATCGCGGGCGAGATCCGTCGGCTCGCGACGATGGACGAGACCGAGCTGTACGTGGCAGCCAAGGAGCTCCAGGCCCCCTACGAGCTCGTCCGAGAGGTGGCCGCCACGGGCCGGCTGCCGGTCGTGCTGTTCACCGCCGGTGGGCTCGCGACCCCCGCCGACGCGGCCATGATGATGCAACTGGGCGCCGACGGCGTGTTCGTCGGCTCCGGCATCTTCAAGTCGGGCAACCCGGAACAGCGCGCCCGCGCGATCGTCGAGGCCACCACCCACTTCGAGGACGCCGAGGTGATCGCGAAGGTGTCGCGGGGGCTCGGCGAGCCGATGGTCGGCATCGACATCGCGACCCTGCCGGCGGACCAGAAGTACGCGACCCGCGGCTGGTGACCCGCCGCTGGACGCCCGGGGACCGGCTGGTCGGCGTCGAGGCGCCACCGGAGGTCGCCGACGGCGCCCCCACGATCGGGGTGCTGGCGCTTCAGGGTGACGTGCTCGAGCACCTGCGTGCGCTCCGAGGTTGCGGTGCCCGGGCAGTCGAGGTCCGCACCCTCGACGAGCTCGACAGGGTCGACGGGCTGGTGGTGCCGGGTGGCGAATCCACCACGATCGGCAAGCTCCTCGACCGGTTCGCGCTCCTCGAGCCGCTCCGAGCGCTCGTCGCGGGCGGGTTGCCCGTCTTCGGGACGTGCGCCGGGATGATCCTGCTGTCCGACGAGCTCGACCAGGACCGCCCCCAGCCGCTGATCGGCGGGTTGCACGTCCGCACCCGCCGCAACGCCTTCGGTCGCCAGCTGCAGTCGTTCGACACCCGCCTCGCGGTGGCCGGGATCGACGGCGGCCCGATGGACGTGGCGTTCATCCGCGCCCCACGGGTCGAGCGTGTGCTCGCGACGGACGTCGAGGTGCTCGCCGAGGTGGACGGCCATCCGGTGGTCGTGCGCCAGGGGTCGCTCCTGGCAGCCGCGTTCCACCCGGAGGTGACGGGCGACGACCGGCTCCACGCCATGTTCGTCGCCGCCGTCGCCGCCGTCGTCGAGGGGCGGGCAGAGGCGGTCAGCGATGCCTGACCCTTCCCTCGACGCGTCGGTCGTGAGTGCCGCGCCCAAGGTGCTGCTGCACGACCACCTCGACGGCGGACTGCGCCCCGCGACCGTGCTGGAGCTTGCCGCGGACGTCGGGCACGAGCTGCCTGCGGCCGACGAGGCGACGCTCGCCGCCTGGTTCCACCAGGGTGGCCGCGGCGCGGACCTGCCCCGGTACCTCGAGGCGTTCGCCCACACCGTCGCCGTGATGCAGACCCCCGACGCGCTGGAGCGGATCGCGCGGGAGTGTGCGGAGGACCTCGCGGCCGACGGTGTCGTGTACGCCGAGGTCCGGTTCGCGCCGGAGCTGGCCACCGCCGGCGGTCTCTCCGTGCGGCAGGTGCTGGAGGCCATCTCGCGCGGCTTCACGGCCGGCCCGCGCGACATCGTCGTCCGGCAGCTCGTGTGCGCCATGCGGCAGGAGGACCGGGCGGCAGAGGTCTTCGCGGTCGCGGCCGGCGCCCAGGACCTGGGCGTGGTCGGCGTCGACCTCGCGGGCCCCGAGGCGGGCTTCGGTGCCTCGCGGCACGCGGCCGCGCTCGCCGCGGCGGTCGCCTCCGGGCTGCGCGTCACGGTCCACGCCGGCGAGGCGGCCGGGCCGGAGTCGATCGCCGAGGCGCTCGACCACGGGGCCGAACGGCTGGGCCACGGGGTCCGCGTCGCCGAGGACATCGCCGAGGACGGCCGGCTCGGACCCACCGCACGACGGGTGCGTGACGACGGCATCGTGTTGGAGGTGTGCCCCACCTCCAACGTGCACACGGGCGTGACCCGAACGGTGGCGGACGGCGCGTTCGGACGGCTGCGCGAGCTGGGCTTCCGCGTGACCGTCAACACGGACAACCGCCTGATGAGCGGTGTGACCGCGACCAGCGAGACCGGAGCGGTCGCGGAGGCGTTCGGCCTCGGGCTCGCGGAGCTCGAGACCCTCGCCCTGACCGCCATCGACGGCGCCTTCGTCGGCGAGGGCATGCGCGCCTCCCTGCGCACCCGGATCGTGGACGGCTTCGCGGTCCTGCGCCGACCCGTCGACGGGGCCGAGCGGTAGGATCGGGCCCCTCGTTCGCTCCTTGTGATGCGGTCCTGTCGTGGAGGCGTGATGTCCGGGCACAGCAAGTGGTCCACGATCAAGCACAAGAAGGCGGCCAAGGACGCACGGCGTGGCAAGGAGTTCGCCAAGCTGATCCGTGCGATCGAGGTGGCGGCTCGCTCGGCCGGGACCAGCGACCCGGTGGCCAGTGCGTCGCTGTCGTTGGCCGTGCAGAAGGCCAAGGACGCCTCCGTCCCCAAGGAGAACATCGAGCGTGCCTGCAAGCGCGGCGCTGGCGAGATGGACGGCTCGGTGTCCTACGAGTCGGCCTCCTACGAGGGCTACGGCCCGGGCGGCGTCGCCGTGCTGGTCGACGTGCTGACCGACAACCGCAACCGCACCGCCTCCGACGTGCGCCAGGCCTTCACCAAGGCCGGTGGCAGCCTCGCCGAGCCGGGCAGCGTCGCCTTCCAGTTCAGCCGACGCGGGCAGGTTCTCGTCGCGGCGGACGGCGTCGACGAGGACGAGCTGCTGGTGGTCGGACTCGACGTCGGGATGGAGGACCTCGAGCGGGACGACGACGGGTTCGTGGCCTGGTGCGACGCCTCCGACGTCGTCGGGCTGCGTGCCGCGCTCGAGGAGGCGGGGTTCCCGGTCGTCGAGTCCGGCTCGCCGATGGTGCCCGCGGTCACGGTCCCGGTCACCGACCCCGCGGACGCGCGCAAGCTGCTGCGGCTGCTCGACATGCTGGACGACAACGACGACGTCCAGGACGTGTGGGCGAACCTCGACATCGACGACGAGGTCCTCGAGGCCGTCGGGGAGTGAGACGCGAGCGGCGGGTCCACCGCGGACCCGACGTGCGCTGGTAGGGTTGGACGAACGCACGTTCGCCCCCATGGAGCTCCGGCGTGGCACCCACCCGCACCGTCCCTCTCACCGTCCTCGGCATCGACCCCGGGCTGACGCGGTGCGGCATCGGCGTGGTCACCGGTCCCGCCGAACGGCCGACGCTCGTGCACCACGCGTGCGTGCGCACCAGCCCGGACACGGCGCTCGAGACGCGGCTGGTGGCCGTCTTCGACGCCGTCTCGGATGCGATCGAACGCTTCCGTCCCGATGCCGTGGCGGTCGAGCGGGTGCTGTTCTCCTCCAACGTCCGTACCGCGATGGCGACCGGGCAGGCCGCCGGTGTCGCACTCCTGGCCGCCGGCCGCGCGGCCACGCCGGTCAGCTCCTACAGCCCCTCGGACGTGAAGCTCACGGTCGCAGGGGCCGGCGACGCCGGCAAGGAGGCCGTCACCCGGCTGGTGACGGCGCAGCTGCGGCTGGCCGAGGCGCCGCGTCCGGCGGACGTCGCGGACGCGCTCGCCGTCGCCCTCACCCACCTGGCCAGGGCGCGGCTCGCAGGCCTGGTCGCCGGCACGCCGGCGGCCGACGTGCTGTCCGGGGCGTACCGCACCGCCGATCGTGCCGGGCGCGGTGGTTGGGAGGCCCACCTGACGGCGCGCGGCCTGCTGCCCGACGCGCCTTCGCGGCGGGGTGGCCGATGATCGCGCTGCTCCGGGGGCGTGTCGTCCGCAGGGACGCGGTCACCGTCGTCGTGGACGTCGGCGGGATCGGCTACCTCGTCCACGTCACCCCGGGCGAGCGGGTCCCGCCGCAGGGCGAGCAGGTGGAGCTGCACACCTCGCTCCAGGTCCGCGAGGAATCCCTGACCCTCTACGGGTTCGCGCAGCGGTCGGCGCTGGTGCTGTTCGAGCTGCTGCTCACCTCGTCGGGGGTGGGGCCGAAGCTCGCGCTCGCCGCGATCGGCACCCACCCGCCGGAGGTCCTGCGTACAGCCATCGCGGGCGGCGACACCGCGACCCTCACCGCGGTGCCCGGGATCGGCAGGAAGGTCGCCGACCGGTTGGTCCTCGAGCTCCGAGAGCGTGTCGGGGGCCTCGGTGGGGACCTCGCCGCCGCCGGGGCGACACCGGGCGCCCAGGACGCGCCCGTGCTCGTCGAGGTCCGGGACGCGCTGCTCGGCCTCGGCTATTCCGCGGCTGAGGTCCAGCCCGCCCTGGCGACGCTCGGGGAGCCCGACGGACGGGATGCCTCGGCGTTGTTGCGCGCGGCGCTCCGCGCACTCGGCCAGGAAGGGCGTCCCTGATGGACGACGACGTGCTCGACGCGGGCGTCCTGCCGGGCGAGGACCGGCTGGATGCGAGCCTGCGCCCGGCCCGGCTCGACGAGTTCGTCGGCCAGGACCGGGTGCGCCGCCAGCTCGAGCTCGTGCTGGCGGGCGCCCGCCAGCGCGGCCAGGCCGCCGACCACGTGCTGCTCTCCGGCGCGCCTGGCCTGGGAAAGACCACGCTGGCGGCGATCGTCGCCGCCGAGGTGGGCGCGCACTTCCGCGCGACGTCCGGGCCGGCGATCGAGCGGCCGGGTGACCTGGCCGCGATCCTGACCGGCCTCGAGCCCGGCGACGTGCTGTTCCTCGACGAGGTCCATCGGCTGCCCCGCACCGTCGAGGAGGTCCTGTACCCCGCCATGGAGGACTTCCAGCTCGACATCGTGGTCGGCAAGGGTCCCGGTGCGCGCTCGATCCGGCTCGACCTGCCGCGGTTCACGCTCGTCGGGGCCACCACGCGGACCGGCTTGATCTCCTCGCCGCTGCGCGACCGCTTCGGCTTCGCGGCACAGCTCGAGCACTACGAGGTGGACGAGCTGCTGCGCATCGTGACCCGATCGGCCCGCCTGCTCGAGGTGGCGATCGACGGCGCCGGTGCGGCGGAGATCGCGTCGCGCTCGCGCGGCACGCCGCGCATCGCCAACCGGCTGCTGCGGCGGGTCCGCGACTTCGCCGACGTGGAGGGCGACGGCGAGGTCGACCTCGCGGTCGCGCGGGCGGCGCTGGAGGTCTTCGACGTCGACGAGCTGGGGCTCGACCGCCTCGACCGGCGGGTGATCGAGGCGGTGGTGGACCGGTTCGGCGGCGGTCCGGTCGGGCTCACGACCCTCGCGACCGCGGTCGCGGAGGAGCCGGACACGATCGAGGACGCGGTCGAGCCCTTCCTGCTCCGCTGTGGCCTGCTCCAGCGCACCCCGCGGGGGCGGGTCGCGACCGCCGGGGCGTACGCGCATCTCGGCCGCGACCTGCCACCACCGGGGTCGGTGGTGGCCTCGCGCCTCCCCGGTGCGGTGCCCCTGTTCGAGGACCCGGCCGACGTCCCCGATCGCGGCGCCGAGTGACCTGCCCCAGACGGCCGCGGTCGGGCCTGCGGGGCCGACGTCCCGGGACGTCGTGGGAACGAGACCCCGTCGCCGGCGCCCGTGGCCCGGCACCGGGACGGGTAGGATGCCGGCCGACCCGGCCGACAACTCGCCCGGCTGGCTGCTCCCCGTCGACGCGCGTCGGCGACGATGGCGACGGTCCCGTGACCGGGCGTCCGTCGGCCGATCGGGGCGTGGCGGCCGACGGCGGGCGGCTCCGATCCCGTAAGGCTCCGATCCCGTAAGGACGACATCGTGGAAGACATCGGTGGCCTGCTGCTGCCGCTCGCGTTCATCGCCGTGCTCTACCTGCTCCTGATCCGGCCGCAGCAGAAGCGGCGCAAGGAGCAGCAGCGGCTCGTCTCGGACCTGACGATCGGGGACGACATCGTCACCATCGGCGGGCTCCACGGCCGTGTGGTCGGCCTCGACGACGGCACCATGGACATCGAGGTGACGGCCGACTCCGACGTCGTGCTGCGCTTCGAGCGCGGCTCGCTCGGTCGGGTGGTGCACCACGAGCCCGACCCGGATCCCGCATCGGCAACGGAGGCGGACGCCGAGGTGGCATCGGAGACGGACGACGAGTGAGCGGCGCGTGAGCACACCACCGGTGGACGATCGGACCCCGTCGGCGCTGCGCGACCCGGCCGGAGCGATCCACGGGTCGGCCGAGGCTGCCCTGGTCCGCGGCATCGACGCGGCGGACGCCGTCGCCGAGGCCGCGGAGGTCCGTCGCGACGCCGAGGAGCGCACCGGCGCGACCGTCGACGTGCTCACGCGCCTGCAGCAGGACGAGGTCGTCAGCGCGTTCATCAAGCTGTCCGACCAGTTCCTCGGCGCGCTCGGCTTCACCGAGCACGGGTTCCGCCACGCGAACCTCGTCGGGCGGATCGCCCACAACGTGCTCCACCACCTCGGTGGCGACACCGAGCTGTGCGAGCTGGCCGCGATCGCCGGGTACCTGCACGACGTCGGCAACGTCGTCGCCCGCTCCAACCACGGGTTGTCCGGCGCCTGGATCGCCTACGACGCGCTCCGGCGGTTGGAGGTCGACCCGTACCGGGTGGGGCTGGTGCTCTCCGCGATCGGCAACCACGAGGAGCAGTACGGCTCGGCGATCGGCCCGGTCGGCGCCGCGGTGATCCTGGCCGACAAGTCCGACGTCCACCGCAGCAGGGTGCGCAAGGGGGCCGACACGACCGTGGACATCCACGACCGTGTGAACGACGCCGTGACCCACTCGTTCCTGCGGGTCGACGTCGAGGCCGCGACGATCACGCTCGAGCTCGAGCTCGACACCGTGCGCTCGACCGTGATCGAGTACTTCGAGATCTTCCTGGACCGGATGGTCATGTGCCGGCGGGCCGCGGCCACTCTCGGCTGCGAGTTCCGCATCACCGCCAACGGCGTGCCGCTCGGCTGACCGGCAGCGCGTCCGGCGGACGCAAGGACGTGCATCGTGGCGCTCGGACGGGCGCCACCGGAGGAGACAGCCACGTGAGCATCCCGTTCGACCGCAGCCTGCTCGAGTCGCGTGTGCGCGAGGTCGCGGACTTCCCGACCCCCGGCGTCACGTTCAAGGACGTGACCCCGCTGCTGGCCGACCATCGCGCCTTCTCGACCGCGGTCGACGCGCTGGTCATGCACTACGGCCGCGGCACGGTCGACACCGTCGTCGGCATCGAGGCACGTGGCTTCATCGTCGCCGCGCCCGTCGCGTACCACTTCGGCGCCGGCTTCGTGCCCGCCCGCAAGCCCGGGAAGCTGCCCGGACCCACCACCTCGGTGTCCTACGAGCTGGAGTACGGCAAGGAGACGCTGGAGCTGCACGAGGACGCGATCGGGCCGGGGGACCGGGTGCTGATCGTCGACGACGTGCTCGCGACCGGCGGCACGGCGGCCGCGGCGGTGGAGCTCGTCACCCGGTTGGGCGGAGAGGTCGTCGGGCTCGGGTTCCTGATCGAGCTGGGCTTCCTGGGCGGCGCCGCCCGGCTCCCCGGCCACGACGTCGTGTCGCTGCTGCGCTACTGACGCTGACGGCACTCACGGCACTCACGGCACTCACGGCACTCACGGCACTCACGGCACTCACGGCACTCACGGCACTGACGGCACTGACGGCGCTGACGGCGCTGGCGGCCGCGGCGGCCGCGGTCGGTCCGGTCGGCCGGTCACGGCGCTGGCCGACCCCCTCGGTACGCTGAATGACGGTGGTTCCAGGGCCACCGGGAGGGCAGCGACGCTGGCGGCCGAGGTGACGGGAACCGAGCAGGCGCGGGAAGCGCGCACCGCGCTCCCTCCGCCGCGCCCGACGGGCGTCAAGGGCGTGCTGTCACGGCTCCCGCTGGTCCAGCGCGAGTCGCCCCCGGCGGAGCTCGACAGCCTCGCGGCGGCGATCCGGGCGGCCTCGAAGGCCGACCTGCGCGAGGTCCTCCGGGCCTACCGCTACGCCGAGGCGATGCACGAGGGCCAGCGGCGACGGTCCGGTGAGGCGTACATCACCCATCCCGTCGCGGTGGCGACCGAGCTCGCGTCCCTCGGGCTCGGGACGGCCACGGTCGTCGCGGCGCTGCTGCACGACACCGTCGAGGACACCCCGGCGACCCTCGACGACGTCCGGGACGGCTTCGGCGAGGAGGTCGCGCACCTCGTCGACGGGGTCACCAAGCTCGATCGGATCCAGGTCGAGTCCAAGCAGCAGCAGCAGGCCGAGACCCTGCGCAAGATGGTCATGGCGATGGCCAAGGACATCCGTGTGCTGGTCATCAAGCTTGCGGATCGACTCCACAACATGGAGACGATCAACTACATGCCGCGTGACAAGCAGAAGCGCATCGCCCAGGAGACGCTGGACATCTACGCGCCGCTCGCCCACCGGCTCGGGATGCAGAACTTCAAGCTCCGGCTGGAGGACCTCGGGTTCCAGACGATCCACCCCAAGCGCTACGAGGAGATCGTGGCGATGGTGGAGGAGCGCAACCCGGAGCGCGAGGCCTACATCGAGGACGTCATGGGCGCGATCCGTGACCAGCTCCGCGACCTGAAGATCCGCGGCGAGCTCACCGGCCGCCCGAAGCACTACTACTCCATCTACGAGAAGATGGTGCTGCGCGGCAAGGAGTTCGACGAGATCCACGACCTCGTCGGCATCCGCGTCATCGTGAGCACCGTCCGCGACTGCTACGCCGTCCTCGGCCAGATCCACGCGATGTGGCGTCCCGTCCAGGGTCGCTTCAAGGACTACATCGCGATGCCCAAGGTCAACCTGTACCAGTCGCTGCACACCTCGGTGATGGGGCCGCAGGGCCGCCCCCTCGAGATCCAGATCCGCACGCGGGCCATGCACCAGACGGCCGAGTACGGCGTCGCCGCCCACTGGAAGTACAAGGACGGCACGCGGGGTGGCGCCGACGGGGACGGGACGGGCGACGACCTGCCGTGGATCGAGCAGCTGCTGGAGTGGCAGGAGGACGTCGACGAGCCGGGGGACTACCTCGAGTCCCTGCGCATCGACCTCTACCAGGACGAGGTCTTCGTCTTCACGCCCAAGGGTGACGTGATGGGCCTGCCCGCGGGCTCCACCCCGATCGACTTCGCCTACGCCGTCCACACCGACGTCGGCCACCGCTGCATCGGCGCGCGCGTGAACGGTCGGCTGGTGCCGCTCGACCACGTGCTCGTCAACGGCGACAACGTCGAGGTACTGACCTCCAAGGCCGAGGACGCCGGGCCGTCGCGGGACTGGATGAAGCTGGCGGCCTCCCCTCGGGCGCGTTCCAAGATCAGGGCCTACTTCAACCGCGAGCGGCGCGAGGACGCCATCACGCGGGGACGCGACGCGATCGGGCGTGCGCTGCGCCGCAAGGGGGTCAGCTACGCCCGGGCGATGGCGTCCGGTGACCTCAGCGACGTCGCGCACGTCCTCAACTACAAGGGGACCGAGGCGCTCTTCCGGGCCGTCGGCGAGAACCACCTCTCCGCCGCCACGGTGGCGATGCACGTGGTCAACGAGCTGACCGACGTGCACGACGACGAGCGCGACGAGCTGCCGACCACCTCCGGCACCACGGCCTCGCCGATCCGGATCGGGCGCCCCGCCGAGGGCGACGACGTCGAGGTCGAGGGCGACACCGGCATGCTCGTCAAGTTGGCGCGGTGCTGCACCCCCGTCCCCGGCGACGAGATCCTCGGCTTCGTGACCAGGGGACGCGGCGTGTCGGTGCACCGCGCCGACTGTCCGAACATCAGCGACCTGCGCAAGGAGGAGGACCGGTTCGTGCCCGTCGACTGGTCCTCGGAGACCACGGCGTCGTTCCTGGTCCAGATCGAGATCGAGGCACTCGACCGCAAGCACCTGCTGCGCGACATCACGGCCGTGCTCGGGGACCTGCACATCAACATCATCTCGGCGCAGGTCGGCACCCGCAAGGACCGCGTCGCGCAGCTGCGCTTCGGCTTCGAGCTGGGCGACCCGTCCCACCTGGAGTACGCGCTGCGTTCGATCCGCCGTGTGGAAGGCGTGTACGACGCGTACCGCGTCGTGCCGCAGGCCGCCGGGCGCTGAGCGGGTGAGCGACCGTTTCGTGCTCGGTGCGCCCCTCGGGCGGTGGCAGACCAACGTGTGGATCGTCGGCGACCGTGCGCGTGGCAGCGCGGTCGTGGTCGACCCGGGCGAGGGCGGTGGCGCGGCCGTCCCGCGGCTCCTGGAGCGCGCGGGCGTGTCGTGCGAGGCGATCCTGCTCAGCCACGGGCACCTCGACCACCTGTGGGCCGTGCCGGAGCTGGCGGCGGCACTGGACGTGCCGGTGCTGCTCCATCCGGACGACCGCTGGCTGTGGGACGATCCCGCCGCCGGCCTGGGCCTTCCGCCCGACGCGCTCGCCGACGGGTTCGGGCTGCGGTGGGAGCCGCCCACGGACCGGCTCCAGGAGGTCCGTGACGGGGCACGGCTGGTCCTCGCGGGGATCCGCTTCGACGTCGTCCACAACCCCGGTCACACACCCGGCCACGTCACCTACCTCGCCCGGGAGCTGGCCGGTGCCCCCGTCGCGTCGGCGGTGGGCGACGCGCAGGCGTGCAGCGACGACGTGCTGTTCTCCGGGGACCTGGTGTTCGCCGGCTCGGTCGGCCGCAGCGACCTGCCGGGTGGGTCCACCCCCGACCTGCTCGCGTCCCTGGCCCGGACCGTCCTCCCGCTCGAGGACGACACGCTGATCCTGTCGGGGCACGGTCCGGATACCACCGTCGGTCGGGAACGTGCGGGCAACCCCTACCTGCGGCAGGCAGCGGAGGCTGCGCCAACCGGGGACGACCCGAGCGGTCCACTACCGTCCGACCCTCCGTCCGACCCTCCTCAGACCGACGAAGGCAGCACCCGTGGCGACGATCGACGCGAACCCCGCCTCCGGCACCCGTGACTTCCTGCCGGCGGACGTCGCGCGGCGCGAGCGCGCGTTCTCGACGATCCGCCAGGTGTTCCAGCGCCACGGCTTCGAGCCGCTCGACACGCCGGCGTTCGAGCGGCTGGAGGTGCTCACCGGCAAGTACGGCGACGAGGGCGACCAGCTCGTCTTCAAGATCCTCCGCCGGGGCGAGCAGGCGGCGTCCGGTGAGGCCGACCTCGCCCTCCGGTACGACCTGACGGTGCCGCTCGCCCGGGTGGCCGCCCGCTACGGCTCCCAGCTGCCGATGCCCTTCAAGCGCTACCAGATCGCACCGGTGTGGCGGGCCGACCGGCCGGGCAAGGGCCGCTTCCGCGAGTTCTTCCAGTGCGACGTGGACACGATCGGGTCGGACTCGCTGCTGGCCGACGCTGCGACGATCGTCGCGGTGACGGACGCGTTGGCGGCCCTCGAGCTGACGGGCTTCCGCGTCCAGCTCAACGCGCGGTCGGCACTGGCCGGGCTGATCGAGGCGTACGGGGTCCCCGCCGCTCTCGAGTCGACGGCGCTGGTCGCCCTCGACAAGCTCGACAAGGTCGGTGTCGACGGGGTCGCGGCGGAGCTGACGCAACGCTCGGTGCCGGCCCCGGCGGTGGCTGCCCTGGTGGCCGATCTCGGCGCCGACGACCTGGCCGGGGCGGTCCGCGATCGGCTCGCGGGGACGGAGCGCGGTGCGGCCGGCCTCACCGAGGTCGACCGGGTGCTGGAGCTCGTCGGTGGGGTCGCGGGCGGCACGATCGACTACGCGCCGGTGCTCGCACGCGGGTTGTCGTACTACACCGGCCCGGTGTTCGAGGTCGTCCACGACGGCCTCGACGCCACGATCGCGGCGGGGGGCCGCTACGACGGGCTCATCGGCATGTTCCAGGGGCAGGACGTGCCGGCGACCGGGGGATCGCTGGGCATCGAGCGGATCCTGCTCCTGCTCGAACGAGCCGAGGTGGCGGCGGGGGACGCTCGCCGCGAGGGACCGGACGTGCTGGTCACCGTGCTGGACGACGACGCGGCGGCGGACGCGATGGCGCTGGCGCGGCGGATCCGGGCGAGTGGCCGGTCCGCCGACGTGTTCGTGGGCGGCGGGCGGCTCGGCAAGCAGCTCAAGCACGCCGACCGGCGGGGCGTCCGCGTCGCGGCCATCCGGGGCGGCGAGGAACGTGCCGCGGGTACGGTGACCCTCAAGGACCTGGCAACCGGCGACCAGATCACCGTCGCCGAGGCCGACCTCGACCGCCACCTGGCAGAGCTCCTGGACCGCTGATCCCTGGACCGGTGCCGCCGACGCGTGCCGAGACGCGTGCAGGCCGAAGCGACGAGACGAGCGAGACGATCACGTGAGCATCACCCCACACGGTGCACTCCGCACGCATGCCGCCGGCGAGCTCCGCGCCGACGCCGCCGGTTCCACGGTCACGCTGGCAGGCTGGGTCGACACCCGGCGTGACCACGGCGGCGTGGCGTTCCTGGACCTGCGCGATCGCTCGGGCATCGTGCAGGTCGTCGCCGACCCGGAGGCGGACGACGCGTTGCAGGCCGCGCACCGGGTGCGCTCCGAGTGGGTGGTGCGGGTCACCGGCGAAGTCCGTGTCCGCCCGGAGGGCATGCGCAACGAGCGGCTCCCCACGGGCGACGTCGAGGTGGCGGTGTCGTCGATCGAGGTGCTCTCGGAGGCCGACACGCCCCCGTTCCCGGTCGCCGACGACATCGAGGTGTCCGAGGAGCTGCGGCTGAGGCACCGCTACGTCGACCTGCGCCGCCCGCGGATGCTCGACAACCTGCGCACCCGCGCCCAGGTGACCTCGGTGATCCGCCGCGTGATGGAGCGCAACGGCTTCGTCGACGTCGAGACCCCGCAGCTGACCCGGCCGACGCCGGAAGGTGCACGGGACTTCCTGGTGCCCTCGCGCCTGCAACCCGGGAACAGCTATGCGCTGCCGCAGTCACCGCAGCTGTTCAAACAGCTGCTCATGGTGGCGGGGATCGAGCGCTACTACCAGATCGCCCGCTGCTTCCGCGACGAGAACCTGCGCGCCGACCGCCAGCCGGAGTTCACGCAGCTCGACCTCGAGCTGTCGTTCGGCGACGAGGAGGACGTCTACGCCCTCATGGAGGAGCTGTTCGCGGCCGTGTGGTCCGAGGTCCTGGACGAGGCGCTCCCGATCCCGTTCCCCCGGCTCACCTTCGACGACGCGATGCGCCGCTTCGGCAGCGACAAGCCGGACCTGCGCTTCGGGATGGAGCTCGCCGACCTGGGCGAGGTCTTCGCGCACACCGACGTCGGGGTCTTCAAGGGTGTGCTCGCGGCAGGTGGTGTGGTGACCGCCGTTGCGCTGCCCGACGGCGGCTCGCTGACCCGGCGGGAGTTCGACGGCTGGACCGAGTGGGCGACCCGGCGCGGCGCGAAGGGCCTGGCCTGGGGCGTCGTCGAAGCGGGCGAGGGGTCGACGCCGACGTTGCGCAGCCCGCTGACCAAGTTCATGTCGGAGGCAGAGGTCGCCGGTGTGCTCGAGACGACCGGCGCCGGCGTGGGCGACGCCGTGTTCTTCGGCGCCGGACCGGCGCGGTTCACCCGCCAGCTGCTGGGTGCGCTGCGGGTGGAACTGGCCAAGCAGCGCGGCCTCGTCCCCGACGGGCTCTGGCGCTTCGTGTGGATCGTCGAGCCGCCGATGTTCGACCCCGCCGACGAGTCCGACGACCCGACCGCGGCGAACGCGGCGGGCTGGGTCCCCAACCATCACCCGTTCACCGCGCCGGCTCCGGAGTACCTCGACGACTTCGAGCAGCGTCCGGGCGAGGCGACCGCACGGGCCTACGACATCGTGCTCAACGGCACGGAGCTCGCCTCCGGCAGCGTCCGGATCCACGACGCGGAGCTCCAGCGTCGGGTGTTCCGGTTCCTCGGCATCTCCGACGAGTCGGCCGACGAGAAGTTCGGCTTCCTGCTCCGCGGCTTCTCGTACGGCGTGCCGCCGCACTGCGGCATCGCCCCCGGCATCGACCGGCTCGTCATGCTGTTGACCGGCGAGGAGTCGATCCGCGAGGTGATCGCCTTCCCGAAGACCCAGTCGGGCGCCGATCCCATGACCGACGCGCCGGCCCCGTACGACGAGGCCGCGTTGAAGGACGTCGGGCTGCGCCTGCTCCCCCCGCCCGTCAAGGGGTAGGACCGTCAGGAGTGGCGGACCGACAGCTCCGAGCTGACGTCGATCACGCCGTCCACCTCGGCCACCTGCGCGAGCAGTTCCTGCTCGGTGTCGGACGAGGGCACCGTGCCCTTCAGCGACACCGCGCCCGGCGCGTCGACGCGCAGCACCACGTCGGCGACGTCGGAACGACCGCCGAACACCTCGCTGCGGATGCGCTGCTGCAGCAGGGCCGGGTCCTCTTCCGGGGTGTCGGGCATGGCGTCCTTGACCGCCTCCACGACCTGGCCCTTCGCCCGGTTGGCGGCGTCGGTGGCGGTCCTCCGTGCGTCGTCGGCGAGGTGCCGTGCGCGTGAACGCATCTGGTCCTCGAGCTGGGCCCGGCGGCTGCGTCCGCGGTCCGGGTCGGCCAGGTACGAGGCGCCCGCGCCCGCCGCCATGCCGGCGAGCATCCAGAACAACCGGCGCGGCCAGGAGGTCGCACGCTGCTCGGCGTGCAACGCGCTGATCCGGCTCCCGAGGTCGTCGTGCAGCACCTCGATCCGCTGGTCGAGGTCGCGGCCGACCCGGCCGACCCGCGACGACAGCGCGCTGATCTCCTTGATCGTCGACCCTGCGTCCGGTGCCACCATGCCGGCGGTCCGGTCGCGGAGCTGGTCGACGGAGCGGGTGAGCCGTTGGGGGATCTCGTCGACGTGCATGATGGGTGTCCTCTCGGGTTCGGTCGCGCCGTGCGGCGCCGGTGACGATCGTCCCCCATGATGGGTCGCGCACGGGGGGGGCGCCGAGCCCGGTCTCGTCCTTCCGGACGGGGGTACCGTTCGCGCATGGACGATCCCCGGCTGTTCGGCCCCCACGACGACGAGGTGGCGGCTTCGACAGGCGACGAGGTGGCGGCTTCGGCAGCCGATGAGGTGGCGGCTTCGACAGCCGACGGTGCGGGTCCGCAGGGTGGCGCCACCACCGCACCTGGCGCCGCCCGCGACGGCCGGTCGCGCGGCCGACCAGCCGCACTGCCCGCGGCGATGCCGCTGGCGGCGCGCCTCCGCCCGCGGGACCTGGACGAGTACGTCGGCCAGCTCGGCGCGCTCGGACCCGGGACGCCGCTGCGGCGCATGCTCGAGCGGGGCGAGGTGCGCTCGCTGATCCTGTGGGGGCCACCCGGTGTCGGCAAGACGTCGCTGGCGGCCGTCATCGCCGGGCACGTCGAGGCGGCCTGGACGGAGCTGTCGGCCGTCACGGCCGGTGTGAAGGACGTCCGGCGCGTCATCGAGGAGGGCCGGACCCGGCTCGAGCTCCGGGCTCGCCGGACCGTCCTGTTCATCGACGAGATCCACCGGTTCAACAAGGGCCAGCAGGACGCGCTCCTCCCGGGGGTCGAGGCGGGATGGGTCGTGCTGATCGGCGCGACGACCGAGAACCCGTTCTTCGAGCTGAACCCACCCCTGCTGTCCCGCTGCCAGCTGATCCGGCTGGAGCCGCTGGAGCCCGACGAGGTGCGTGCGCTGGTCCTCCGCGCCTGCGCAGACCCCGAGCGCGGACTCGCCGGCCGCGTGACCCTCGACGACGAGGCGCTCGACCACCTCGTCCACGTCGGGGACGGGGACGCGCGAGCGGCGCTGTCGGCCCTGGAGGTGGCGGCCGCGGCGGCGGGCGTCACCACCGGTGGCTCGGACGGACCGAGCGTCCCGCAGGGCCCCGATGGCGCGCCCGACGACGTGGCAGGCGGTGGTGGCTCCGACGGCGGGCCCACGGTTCGGCTGGGCGTCGACGACGTCGCCGCCGCCATGCAGCGTTTCCGCTACGACAAGGCGGCCGACGGGCACTACGACCAGGTGTCCGCCTTCATCAAGTCGCTGCGCGGGTCGGACCCGGACGCCGCTGTGTACTGGCTGCTCCGCATGCTCGAGTCGGGCGAGGACCCGCGGTTCCTGGCACGACGGATGGTGATCCTGGCCTCCGAGGACGTCGGCATGGCCGACCGCCAGGCATTGCCGTTGGCGGTCGCCGCGTTCGACGCGCTGGACAAGGTCGGCCTCCCGGAGGCGCGCTTCGCACTGACGCACGCGGCGATCGCGCTCGCGGTCGCTCCCAAGTCGAACAGCGTGACGCGCGCGATCGCCGCCGGCCTCGACGCGGTGCGCCGTCACGGCAACCTCGACGTCCCTCCCCACCTGCGCGATGCGCACTACCGTGGTGCGGCCGACCTCGGGCACGGCGCCGGCTACGACTACCCTCACGACCATGCCTCCGGGTACGCGGCGGCGCAGCGGTACCTGCCCGACGAGCTCGCCGGTGCCGTGCTGTACGAGCCGTCGCGGCACGGTCACGAGGGACCGGTCGCCGATCGGCTCGACACACTGCGCCAGCAGGCCCGCGACGCCGTGCGCACGCGCCCAGGAGACACAGACCGTTGACCATGCACCGCCGTGACGACCGGGGGACGCCGTGACCATCAGGGACTGGGCCATCGTGGTGGCGGTGGTGTTCTGGGGTGGCCTGGTCGTGATGGCCGGCTGGGCGCTGACCAAGGTGGTCGCCCTGCTGGAGGAGGCGACACGGGACCTGCGGGAGACCACCGACAGGATCCTGCCCACCCTCGAGCAGGTGACGGAGACCGCGGCCGGCGTCAACGTCGAGCTGGCGCGCGTCGACTCGATCGTCGCGGGCGTCCAGTCGATCACCGCGACCACCGACCAGCTCGTCGGCGTGGTCCACGCCACGGTGTCGAACCCGCTGATCAAGGCAGCCGCCTTCGCGGCCGGCGCCGCCAGGATGGGCCGGTCGCTGCGCGACTAGCGCGCCCGTCCCTGTCCGACCCGCACCCCGACCCGCCGCACACCCGCCCGACCCGCCGCACGCCCGACCCGCCGCACCCCCGCCCGACCCGCCGCACCCCCGCCCGACCCGCCGCACGCCCGACCCGCCGCACCCCCGCCCGACCCGCCGCACCCCTGCACCCCACCCCGCACCCCACACAGGGAGCAACGCACGTGAGACGCGCCTTCTCGATCGCGCTCGGCCTGGGCGCCGGGCTGCTGATCGGCGCCTACGTCGTCCGGCGCCTGGACGCGGCGCAGCGTGCGGTGGCGCCGGCCAACGTCGCCGGGCAGGCCGGCCGGGCCGCCGGCACCGTCGCGAACCGACTGCGGGAGGCGGCGGCCGCGGGTCGCGACGCCGCCGCGGAGCGCGAGGCAGAGCTCCGCGGGCGCTTCGAGGTCCCGGGCGTCCGCGCCACGCTCGGCAGGTGACCGACGCCCACACGAGAGCCCGCAGGCAACGCGAGGACGCACCGTGGATTCCCTGACGATCCGAGAGACGTTCCTGCGCTTCTTCGAGGAGCGCGACCACCGGCGCTATGCGTCCGCACCGTTGATCCCCAACGACCCGACGCTGCTGCTCACCATCGCCGGGATGGTCCCGTTCAAGCCCTACTTCCTCGGCGACGCCGTTGCCCCCCATCCTCGGGCGACCAGCTTCCAGAAGTGCGTGCGCACCAACGACATCGAGAACGTCGGCCGGACGACGCGGCACCTGTCGTTGTTCGAGATGCTGGGCAACTTCTCCTTCGGCGACTACTTCAAGCGCGAGGCGATCCGCTACGCCTGGGAGCTCTCGGTCGGGCCCTTCGGGCTGGACCCGGAGCGGATCTGGGTGACGGTGTTCGAGGACGACGACGAGTCCGAGCGCATCTGGCTCGAGGAGACCGGGGTCCCGGCGGAGCGGATCCAACGGGTCGGGGTGCCGGAGGGCGCGACCCGGCGCGACGCGTCCGACAACTTCTGGTCCACCGGCGGTCCGGGCCCCTGCGGCCCCTGCTCGGAGCTGAACTACGACCGAGGTCCGGCGTGGGGTCCGGAGGGCGGGCCGACCGTCAACGAGGAGCGCTACCTCGAGTACTACAACCTGGTCTTCATGCAGTACGTGCAGGACGAGGACGGCACGGTGGTCGGCGACCTGCCCGGCCAGAGCGTGGACACCGGGTTGGGCCTCGAGCGCATGGCGATCCTGTTGCAGGGCGTCGACAACGTCTTCGGCACGGACCTGTTCGTCCCGTTGCTGGACCGTGCGACCGAGCTGACCGGCGTCGCCTACGGCGAGGGCGATGACACCGACGTGAGCCTCCGCGTGATCGCGGAGCACGCGCGCACGTCCGCGTTCCTCATCGCGGACGGCGTGCTGCCCGCCAAGGACGGACGCGGGTACGTGCTCCGGCGGCTGCTGCGTCGCGCCGTCCGCCACGGGCAGCTCCTCGGCATGGACGTCGGTGCGGGACAGGAGCTGATCGTCCCGATGATCGAGGCGGTGATCGCGGCGACCTCCCGCTCGTACCCGGACCTCGAGCGCCAGCGCGAGCTCGTGACGCGCGTCGCCGCGGCCGAGGAGCGCGACTTCGGCGCGCGCCTGCGCCAAGGCCTGGAACGGCTCGAGCAGGAGCTCGCGCAGGTCCGCGCCGGAGCACAGGTCGCCTTCCCGGGCGAGGTCGCCTTCGAGCTGCACGACACCTTCGGCTTCCCGATCGACCTCACGGTCGAGATCGCCGAGGATGCCGGGTTGACCCTGGACCGCGATCGGTTCGACGCGCTGATGTCCGAGCAGCGCGACCGTGCCCGCGCGGCGGCGAAGAAGGGCGGCGGCGGGGTCCCGGTCGACGTCTACCGCGAGGCCGCGGCGGCGGTCGGCCCCACCGAGTTCGTCGGCTACGCCACGGTGGTCGCCGAGGCGCAGCTGGGCGCGATCGTGACGGCCGGTGGGCTGCGGACCGGCGCGTCCGAGGGCGACGAGGTCGAGGTCGTGCTCCCGCGGACCCCGTTCTACGCGGAAGGCGGGGGCCAGGTCGGCGACCACGGGGTGCTCGAGACCGCGACGGGGCGGTTGGAGGTGGTCGACACCCAGGAGCCGATCGAGGGTCTCACCGTCCACCGCGCGAAGGTCGTCGCCGGCGAGGTCGCCACCGGGCAGCCCGTCCAGGCCAGCGTCGACGGTGCGCGCCGCATCGCGACCGCCCGCAGCCACTCCGCCACGCACGTCCTCCACGCGACGATCAAGGAGGTGCTGGGGGACCACGCCCAGCAGGCCGGCTCGCTCGTCACACCCGGGAGGCTGCGGTTCGACTTCCCGCACTTCGCGTCGGTCGGCGACGAGCAGCTCGACCTGATCGGCCGGGTCGTCAACGACCGTGTGCTGCGCGACCCACACGTGCGCACCGAGGTCATGGCGCTCGACGAGGCACGGGCCGCCGGGGCGGTCGCCAACTTCGGGGACCGGTACGGCCAGGAGGTCCGGGTCGTCACGATCGGCGACTTCTCCAAGGAGCTGTGCGGCGGCACGCACGTGCCGACGGGCGCGACGATCGGGACGATCACGATCGTCCGCGAGGAGTCGATCGGGTCCAACACGCGCCGGATCGAGGCGCTCACCGGTGAGGACGCGCTGATCTACCTGACGCGCGAGCGGCTGGTCGCCGAGGAGGTCGCCCGGCTCGTCGACGCGCCGACCGACCAGGCCGTCGCCCGCGTGGCGGCCCTGCTCGAACGGCTCAAGGCGGCCGAGAAGGAGCTCGCGAAGGCCCGCGGTGCGTCCCTGTCGCAGGAGGCCGCCAGATTGGCCGCCGAGGTGGAACGTGTGGACGGTGCCGCCGTCGTGGTCCACCGCGCGGACGGGCTGGCGACGGACGACCTCCGGCGGCTCGCGACCGAGACGCGCAGCCACCTCGGGACCCGTGGGGTGGTCGTCCTGGGCGCCGCGACCGACGACGGCAAGGCCCAGCTGCTGTGTGCGATCACGGCGGATCTCGCGGCGGCCGGCGTCGAGGCCCGTCCCATCCTGCAACCCGCGGCGCAGCTCGTGGGCGGTGGGGCGGGCGGCAAGGGCGACCTCGCGCAGGCCGGCGGCAAGCAGGGCGCCAGACTCGGCGAGGCCCTCGAGGTGGCGGCGCGCGAGGCTCGCGCAGCGATCGCTGGCCGGTGATGGGCGCGGCTGACGAGCTCCCGCTGACCGGACGGCTGCTGGCGATCGACATCGGGGAGGTCCGGATCGGCATCGCCGTGTCGGATCCGGGCCAGGTCGTCGCGTCGCCGGCGGAGACGCTGCACGTGCCACGCAACCAGGACGGCCCGACCATCGACGCGCTGTGCGACGCCGTCGCGCGTCACGAGGCCACCGGCCTCGTGGTCGGCTACCCACGGACGCTCGACGGCAGGGAGGGCGCCGCGGCCGCGCGGGCGCGTACGATCGCCGACGCGGTCGGTGGACGCACGGGGTTGCCCGTCCGGTTGGTGGACGAGCGGTTCACGACCGTGGAGGCCGAGCGTGTGCTGCTCGCCGGGGACGTCTCCCGTGCGCAGCGCAAGCAGACCGTCGACAGGATCGCGGCGAGCGTGCTGCTCCAGACGGTGCTGGAGACCCAGCGCGCCCGTCGCGCCGGCGGCTGAGCGCTCGGGGCGGGGCGGCGTCCTGCCGGTCGCGGTGCGAGAGGGGTCGGACGTGGAGGGACGGGCGTGACGTTGAGCCGGGGATCGCGCTGGTTCCTGGCCTTCGGGTTGCTGGGGCTCGCCGGGGTCGCGGCGGCGCTGTGGTGGCTCGACACCAGCTTCTTCGTGAGCCCGGAGGCGGGGGTGCCGGTCGAGTACACCGTCGAGCGTGGCCAGTCCGTCCGCTCGGTCGGCGACGAGCTCCAGGAGCTCGGGGTGGTGCGCAGCTCGTTCCGGTTCCGGACCACCGCCGAGGACGCGGACCTGCCGGCGCGCCTCCAGCCCGGCACCTTCGAGCTCGAGACCGGCATGGAGATCGACGACGTGATCGCGGTGCTGGCGGCCGGCCCGCTCTCGCCGCCGACGATCCGCTTCACCGTCCCCGAGGGCCTCACCATCGCGCAGACGCTCGAGCGGCTCGCGGCGCAGTTCCCGTCGCACGACGAGCAGGCGTTCCGCGACGTGCTCGACGCGCGCCTCGCGGCGGGTGAGAACGGCCCGGGGGTGCTGCGACTCCCACCGTGGTGGCCCGACGTCCAGGAGCTCGACGAGATCGTACGCGAGCCCTTCGAGGGGCTGCTGTGGCCCCAGACCTACGACATCGAGGACGTCGCGCCGCCGCTGCAGATCATGCAGCGGATGGTCCAGCAGCTCGAGCTCGAGGTCGCCGCCGTCCCGCAGGAAGACGTCGCGGCCACCGAGGCGCTGGGCATCGGCACCTACGAGACGCTGGTCATGGCGAGCCTGATCGAGCGCGAGACCCGTGTGAACGACGAGCGGCCGACGGTCGCCGGTGTGATCGCGAACCGGCTCGCCGAGGGCATGCGGCTCCAGATCGACGCGACGGTGGTGTACGCGCTCGGCGGGGAGGTGGACCAGATCGTCCGGCTCGAGGACCTCGAGGTCGACCTGCCCCACAACACCTACCGCAGGGACGGGCTGCCGCCGACGCCGATCAGCGGCGTCGGCACCGCGTCGCTGCGCGCCGCGTACGCGCCGGCGGACGTCACCTACCGCTTCTACGTGCTCGACCCGGCGTGCGACGGCAGGCACCGGTTCGCCGACACCGGGGCGGAGCACGAGGCGAACGTGGCGGCGTTCCGCGAGGCGGGCCGCTGCCTGGAGCCCGAGGACACCGGGGCGGACGGGTGACGCGGCCGGCGGCGGGGGCGCCCTGGCCGACGGGCTCCACGCGGCTCGTCGTGCTCCTCGGCTGGCCCGCGCGGTACTCGTTGTCGCCACCGATCCACAACGCCGCCTTCGCCGAGCAGGGCCTGGACCTGGTGTACGTGGTGCTGCCCGTGCCCGACGGCCGCCTCGACGAGGTGCTGGCGGCGCTGGCGTTGGCCGGTGTCGTCGGCGCGAACGTCACCGTGCCGCACAAGCTCGCGGCCCTGGCGGCGTGCGACGAGCTGACCGACGAGGCGCGGCTGGTCGGCGCCGTCAACACGCTCCACTGGACCGACGCCGGGCTGGTCGGCGACAACACCGACGCCGTGGGCCTCCAGGACACGCTGCGCGAGGACGTGGGGATCGCGGACGGCGAGCCCGTCGTGCTGCTGGGGACGGGGGGCGCGGCACGGGCGGCCGCGGTCGCCGTCGGACGGCTCGCCGCCGAGGTCACCGTGGTGGGCAGGCGGCCCGGGGCCTGCGCCTCCCTCGCGGAGCTGGCGACGCACGCGGGGGCCTCGACCGCCACCTCGGTGCCGCTGGCCGAGCCGGCCCGGGTCGACGCCGCCGTGGCCGCCGCCCGCGTGGTCGTCAACGCGACCACGTTGGGCATGGCGGGGGAGGACCTGCCCTCGCCGTTCCTGCGGCTGCGGCCCGGTCAGGTCGCCTACGACCTGATCTACGAGCCGCCGGAGACCCCGTTCCTGCGCGCCGCGCGTGAGGCGGGGGTCGAGGGGCACAACGGACTGGGGATGCTGGTCGGTCAGGCGGCCGCCAGCTACCGGCGCTGGACCGGCCGCGAGGCGCCGCTGACGACGATGTCCGCCGCGGCGACCGGCGCGCTGGTCGCCCGGCACCGCGACGAGGTCGCCGCCGCGCTGGACGCGGCGGAGGACGGCCACGACCGGTCGGTGGACCCACGGCACGTCCCCGGGGCGTAGCCTGGAGGCTCCGGGCCGGGGGAACGGTGCCACCGGTCGTCGGGCAGGGTCCTGCCGCTCAAGTCGGCGACGTCCGAGGTCGACGTGAGGACGTGGGGCCCACCGCCCGGTCACCTCGCTCCCACCCGGGCTCCCCACGGTGGAGGTCCGTGATGGTCGGCCAGCACGATTCCCGCGCCGCGCGACTCGCAGCGGCGCTGGACGACTTCATCCACAGCTCGCCCGACGTCGAGGCGGCTGCCGTCGTCTCCTTCGACGGGCTGCCGATGGCCAGCGCGCTGCCGGACGAGCTCGAGGAGGACCGGCTCGGCGCCATGAGCGCCGCGCTGCTGTCCCTGGGCGAGCAGGCGGCGCTCGGGCTCGGACGCGGCCAGCTCAACCAGGTCTTCGTCGAGGGTGAGCACGGCTTCGTGTTCCTCATGAGCGCGAAGGACGAGGCGGTGCTCGCCGCCGTCGCGCGGCGCACCGCCAAGATCGGATTCATGCTGTTCGAGATGCGGCGTGCGGCCGACCGGGTCGGCGACGCGCTGCGACTGCCGCTCACACAGGGCTTCGACCTGGTGCAGGGCGGCGCCGGGCTCGATGAGCGCGCCACCGACGACGCAGGGGTCGACGAGCGAGCCACCGACGGCGACGGGCCGCCGGCCACCGCCTGGCAGCAGTAGGAGGGGGCGTGCTCGAGGGTGATCTGAGCGACTTCTCGCTCCCCGACGTGCTGCGGCTGCTGGCCTTCACCTCGA
This sequence comes from uncultured Nitriliruptoraceae bacterium, assembly GCA_963695235.1. Lineage (GTDB taxonomy): Bacteria > Actinomycetota > Nitriliruptoria > Nitriliruptorales > Nitriliruptoraceae > PWLR01. Next base: position 2,857,480 of record OY968778.1, on the reverse strand, counting down.
AGTCCGGCCGCCTCCAGCTGCGGGACGGCGACGCGCGCGGCCGGGTCGACCTGGCTGCGGGTCGGGTCCGTGACGCGTCCGCGGACACTGCACGCCTGCCACTGGCCCGTCGGCTGCTCAGCAGCGGCATCGTCGACGCCGGCGCGCTGCGACGCTCGCTCGACGACACCGCCACCCTGCCGACGGACCTCGGGCTCGCGCGCCTGCTGGTCGACGGTCAGGACGCCCCGGTCGAACCGGTCACCGACGCGTTGCGCGCGCAGACGGTCGACGCCGTCTTCGACCTGCACCGTTGGTCGGGCGGGGCCTTCCGGTTCGACGTGGCCGACGCCGACGGCTCCGAGCCGCAGACGCCCGTGCCGCCGGCGGTCGACCTCACCGTCGACGAGCTGCTGGCCGAGCTCGACGCGCGTGATGCCGGCTACTCCGAGCTCGAGGCGCACACGGGCGCGGACGACGCCGTCGTCAGCCTGCGGCGGGCGCACGACGGGGTCGGTCAGGTGCCTGTCGACGGCTGGGATCTGCTGACGCTGGTCGACGGCCGCCGCACGGTGGCCGAACTCGCGCTGCTGTCGGGCCACGGCACCTACGCCACGCGTGGCACCCTGGCGGGCCTGCTGGATGCGGGGCTGATCGAGATCGGCGAGCCGAGCACCAGCGACCGGATCGGCACGCTCCTCGCCGGCCACCAGCTGCTGACCGCGCTGGAGCAGCGCTTCGCCCAGCCGCCCGGCGCGCGCTCTGCGCCCACGCCTGTGCCCGCTCCGGAGCCGGAGCCCGAGCCGTCCGCCCCGCCCGAGGTGGTGCTCGCCCCGGCCGCGTCGGCTCCGCCCGTGCCGTCGGAGGCCGCGGGCAGGCCGCCCGCGCCGTCGGTGCCGACCACGCCGTCCGCGCCGTCCGCGCCCCTGCCTCCCGCCAGCGGCGGGTTGCGCACGCAGGTGCGTCCGGAACGCCTCTCCACCGACCCGGCGATCGACGAGGACCTGGTCAGCCGGCTGATCGCGGGCGTCGAGAACCTCTGATGCCGTCGCCCGCCCGCCCGAGGACCGCCCGTCGCAACTCCCGGGTGGTGAAGATCGTTGTGACCGGGCCCTTCGACGCGGGCAAGTCCACCTTCGTTCGCACCATCTCCGAGATCACGGTGCTCTCCACCGAGCGGCCGGTGACCGACGCCCGCGGCGGCAGCGAGCACACGACCGTCGCGATGGACTTCGGCCGCATCACGGTCGCGCCGGACCTGGCGCTGTACCTGTTCGGCACCCCGGGCCAGGACCGGTTCGAGTTCATGTGGGACATCGTCGCCGAGGGCATGCTCGGGTTCGTGCTCATGGTCGACGCCTCGCGTGCCGACGCTCTCAGCGAGGCTCGACGCATCCGTGCGCACTTCACCGAGCTGGCCGACGTGCCCTACATCGTCGCCGTCAACAAGGCGGACGGTGGGGACCCGTCGATCGTCGACGAGGTGCGCGCCGCGCTCGAGCTGCCGGACCACGTGCCGGTGGTGGTGACCGACGCGCGCGACCGCGAACAGGCGAAGCGCACGCTGCTGATCTTCCTCCGCACCGTCCTGGAGCACCTCCAGGGCGCTCCCGGTCCGGCCGACCAGGCGCGGACCGGAGAGACGGGATGAAGAACCTCGGCCACATCCTGGTCGAACGTGGCTTGATCTCCCCGGAGCAGCTCGCCGAGGCGGAGGACCAGCAGCGCGAGACCGGCCGCTCGCTCGGGCGTGTCCTGGTCGATCGCGGCATCGTGACCGAGAAGGACCTGGTCGCTGCGCTGGCGACCCAGATCGGCATGGGCTTCGTCGACCTCGCCGAGACCGAGGTCGACGGCCGTGCCACCACGCTGCTGGGCGAGCCGCTCATGCGCCGCCACAGCCTGCTGCCGATCGGCTTCGAGGACGGCCGGCTGGTCGTCGCGATGAGCGACCCCTCGAACGTCGTTGCGATGGACGACGTCCGCACCATCACGAAGATGGACGTCAAGGCCGTCGTCGCGACGAAGGACGACATCGCGGCCGCCATCGGCAGGTACGCGTCGATGTCCGACGACATCGAAGCGATGGCGGACGACCTCGCGGGCGGCGACGACGACCTCGCCGACCTGGGCGACCTGAAGGCGGTCACCGAAGAGGCACCGATCGTCAAGTTCGTCAACCTGCTGATCACGCAGGCCGTCGCCGACGGCGCGTCGGACATCCACATCGAGCCGGGGGAGCGGGACCTGCGCGTCCGCTACCGCATCGACGGCGTGCTGCACGAGGTGATGCGCAGCCCCCGCTCGATCCAGGCCGGTGTGATCAGCCGCTTGAAGATCATGGCGGACGTCGACATCGCGGAGCGCCGCGTCCCGCAGGACGGTCGCATCGGCCTGACGATCAACGGCAAGCAGATCGACCTGCGCTTCTCGACCCTGCCGACGGTGTACGGCGAGAAGGTCGTGATGCGGATCCTGGACAAGTCGTCCGTCATGCTGTCCCTGGACGACCTCGGCTTCCTTGACCACAACCTGGCCCGCTTCGCGACGGCCTACCGCAAGCCCTACGGGATGATCCTGGTGACCGGCCCGACCGGCTCCGGCAAGTCGACGACGCTGTACGCGACGCTGAACGTCGTCAACGAGCCCGCGGTGAACATCATCACCACGGAGGACCCGGTCGAGTACCGCCTGCCCGGGATCAGCCAGGTGCAGGTGAACCCCAAGGTCGGACTGACGTTCGCGAGTGCCCTGCGGTCGATCCTGCGCCAGGACCCCGACATCGTGCTCGTCGGCGAGATGCGCGACCGCGAGACGGCCCAGATCGGCATCGAGGCCGCCCTCACCGGCCACCTCGTCCTCTCCACGCTGCACACCAACGACGCGCCGTCCGCGGTGACCCGGCTCACCGAGATGGGGGTCGAGCCGTTCCTGGTCGGCTCGGCCGTCGACTGCGTGCTCGCCCAGCGCCTCGCCCGTCGCGTGTGCTCGAAGTGCGTCCAGATGGCACGCCCGGAGCCGGAGATGCTCAAGGCGGCGGGCTTCGGCGACGACATCGTGGAGGACAGGCCGGAGATCCCGCAGGCGATGGGGTGCTCGGCGTGCAGCAACACCGGGTACCGCGGCCGGCTCGCGATCCACGAGGTCATGGCGATGACCGAGGAGATCGAGCGGTTGACCGTGGCCCGTGCATCCACCGAGGAGATCAACCGGGTGGCGATCGAGCAGGGCATGCGCTCGCTCCGCGAGGACGGGCTGGCGAAGGTGCTGCTGGGTCGCACGACGATCGAGGAGATCGGCCGCGTCATCGTCTGAGTGCGATGTCGAGGTGGCGGACGCCCTGACCGGGGCGTTTCGGACAGGGAAGGACGCGGACGTGGCGGGACTGGGCGAGCTGCTGGTGCAGCAGGGTGTCGTGACACCCGACCAGCTACAGCAGGCGGAGCACCACCTCCAGGAGCGTGGTGGCAACCTCGCCGGCGCGCTGCTCGAGCTGCGCCTGGCAACGGAGGGCGACCTGGTGCGCGCCTTCGCCACCAGCCTCGGCATCGGGTACGCGGAGGTCGACGGCGCGTCCGTCGACCCGCACTGCGTCGGACTGCTGCCCGCCGCCACCGCACGTGAGTTGACTGCCCTGCCGGTGCGCTTCGGCGACGGGAACGACGTCGTGGTCGCCATCGCGGACCCCAACGCCCGGGAGGCGATCGCGCAACGGCTCCAGACGGAGATCGGGCTGCCGGTCTCGTTCGCGCTGGCACCACGACGCGCGCTGCTCCAGGCGATCGAGGTCCACGCCGCGGAGGCCGAGGCACAGCCCGCCCCCGAACGGGTCCGCGCCCCCCTGCACGCGGTGAACGCCTCGGCCCCGTCCAGCGTGCCCACCGGTGCGTCGGGCGGCGACGGCGCGAGCCTCGACGCGGCCGCCGCGGCCCCCGCGACACCGACCAACGGCAGCGGCCAGGGACGCCCGTCGCGCGGCCCGGAGCCGGAGCTCGGCCACCAGGAGCCGCGCCTCATGTCCGAGGTCGGGGCGACCATCGACCTGGACGAGCTGCTCAAGACCCTGGTGGAGCGCGGCGGCTCCGACCTGCACCTGACGACCGGCATCCCGCCCGCGATCCGCGTCAACGGCGAGCTCACGCATCTGGACGAGTATCCCGTGTTGGAGAGCGACGAGCTCCAGAAGATGCTCTACGCGATCATGACGCAGAAGCAGCGCGAGGCGTTCGAGAACGAGCTCGAGCTCGACATGAGCTACTCGATCCTCGACGTCGCCCGGTTCCGGGTGAACATCTTCATGCAGCGGGACTCCATCGGGTCCGTGATGCGGGTGATCCCCTTCGAGATCCTGCCGCTGGAGACCCTGGGGATCCCGGAGCAGGTGGCCAACTTCGCCTACCTGCCCCGTGGCTTCGTGCTCGTGACCGGGCCGACGGGGTCCGGCAAGTCCACCACGCTCGCGTCGCTGGTCGACCTCGCGAACCGCAACCGCGCGGCGCACATCATGACCGTCGAGGACCCGATCGAGTTCCTCCACACGCACAAGCGGTCCGTGGTGAACCAGCGCGAGGTCGGCACCGACACGCACGGTTTCACGCAGGCCCTGAAGCACGTCCTGCGGCAGGACCCGGACGTCATCCTCGTCGGCGAGATGCGCGACCTCGAGACGATCCAGATCGCGCTGACCGCGGCCGAGACCGGGCACCTGGTCTTCGGCACGCTGCACACCCAGGACGCACCCCAGTCGATCGACCGCATCATCGACGTGTTCCCACCGCACCAGCAGGAGCAGATCCGGGTGATGCTCGCCGGCGCGCTGAAGGGCGTCGTCTGCCAGACCCTGGTGAAGACCGCCGACGGCAAGGGCAGGACGGCGGCCGTCGAGATCATGGTCGCCAACTCCGGCATCAGGAACCTGATCCGTGAGGGCAAGACCCACCAGATCTACTCCGCCATCCAGGCGGGCGCGAAGGACGGCATGGTCGCGATGGACCAGTCGCTCGCCCTGCTGGTGAAGGCCGGGAAGATCACCTACGACGCCGCGCTCGAGAAGGCGAACCAGGTCAACGAGTTCAACCGGCTCGTCGGCCGGGCCTGAGGGAGACACCAACCATGGCGACCGCCACACTCTCGACGTTCGACTACGAGGTCCGCGACCGGCACGGCAAGCTCGTCAGCGGGCAGATCCAGGCCGACAACCAGGCCGCCGTGGCGTCCAAGCTCAAGTCGATGGGTTACGCCCCGGTCCGGATCGACCAGGTCAAGGACGTCTCCCTCCAGATGGAGATCAAGATCCCGGGCCTGTCGGACCGGGTGAAGCTCAAGGACCTCGCGATCTTCTCGCGGCAGTTCGCGACGATGATCAACAGCGGTCTGTCCCTGATCCGGGCGTTGTCGATCCTGCACGACCAGACCGACAACAAGAAGCTCGCGGAGACGATCGACGAGATCCGCAACGAGGTGGAGGCAGGCCAGTCCCTGTCGAACGCCATGGCCGTGCACGAGAAGGTCTTCCCGAAGCTGTACATCGCGATGGTCCGTGCCGGCGAGGCCGCCGGCATGCTCGACCAGGTGCTGCTGCGCGTCGCGGTGATGCTCGAGGCCGACGTCAAGCTCCGGAGCAAGATCAAGGCGGCGATGACCTACCCCGTCATCGTGCTCATCATGGCGCTGCTGCTGTCCACGGCGATGCTGATCTTCATCGTGCCGGTGTTCGCCGGCATGTTCGACGACCTGGGGGGCGAGCTGCCCTGGCTGACCCGCCAGCTCGTCACGGCGTCCGACTTCGTCACGTCGTGGTTGGGCGTGTTCACCTACATCGTCGTGCCGACGTTGCTCTGGCAGGCCTACAAGCGCATCCGGGCGACCGAGAAGGGACGCTTCGGGCTCGACGTGCTCAAGTTGAAGGCGCCGGTCTTCGGCCCGCTGTTCCAGAAGATCGCGCTGACCCGCTTCGCCCGCAACCTGTCGACGCTGCTGGCCGCCGGCGTGCCGATCCTCCAGGCGCTGGAGATCACCGCCGAGACGGTCAACAACGGACCGATCGCCGTCGCCGTGCGCGACGTCCAGGACTCCGTCCGCGAGGGCGAGTCGATCAACGCGCCGCTCAGCGAGCACGACGTGTTCCCACCGATGGTGGTGCAGATGATCGCCGTCGGCGAGGAGACGGGCAACGTCGACGGGATGCTCGGCAAGGTCTCGGACTTCTACGACACCGAGATCGAGTCGACGACCGAGTCGCTGACGGCGCTGATGGAGCCGTTGATGATCGCGGTCATCGGCGGCATCGTCGGCGGCATGGTCATCGCGCTGTACATGCCGATGTTCAAGGTCTTCGAGCTCATCAACTGAGCCGGCCGCGTCTGTCGGTCGCTGGCGACACGCGCACGTGGTCGTGCGACCACGACACATGCCGGCTCCACCGAGGAAGCGTTGCTCAAGGTCTCGCGACCAGGTGCCGATAGCGCGGGGGACAGGCTGCAAGCGCGTGACAAGGGCGACCCCGCCGAGAGGCGACGGAAGCAACGCCAACGGACCTCGTCCCGGCTCATCCGGGGACGGTCGTCGGGGCTACCTCGCGCAGGGGGAACTCGCCAGCCGGCGGGACCTGTAAGGGGACTGCGGGCAGCCGGTCGCAGACAGGTCCATTCATCGCCATCATGGAAGGAGCGGGTACATGCTCGCTACCAAGATCGAAGACGCCAAGCGCGAAGAGGGCTTCACCCTCATCGAGCTCCTGGTCGTGGTCATCATCATCGGCATCCTGGCCGCGATCGCCATCCCCGTGTTCCTCAACCAGCGCCAGAGCGCGTGGCGGGGCACGACCGAGACCGACGTCCGCAACGCCGCCATGGTCGTCGAGACCTTCTACACCTCCGAGCGCGCCTATCCGTCGACTGAGTTGACGTGGGCAGGCCCAGGAGTCGTGGAACTGGCGGAGGGTGACAGCCCGACCTACGAGATCGTCGTGAGTGAAGGCGTCACGATGACCTATGACGTCGCAGGCGACGGGAACTCCTTCACCATCATCGGCGAGCACGCTCAGCTTGGGGATGAGGAGTTCGAGTACAACAGCGCCACGGGTGGTCTCCTGCGGGCGCCCGCCGGTGGCGGCTCCTGATCGTCCGCACGACCGCGCGACGCACGTAGCACCGCTGGGGCGGCCTTCGGGCCGCCCCAGCAGCGTGTCGGGGTAGGGTCCGCCGCTCGGTCGTGGGAGGGGCACCGTGGACACCGTGCTGATCATCGGGGCCGTCCTGGTGGGGCTCGTGGTCGGCTCGTTCGCGAACGTGCCGATCCACCGCTGGCCGGCGGGCGGGACGGTCACCGACCCGCGCCGCTCGGCGTGTCCGAGCTGCGGGACACCGATCCGCGCGCTCGACAACGTCCCGGTGGTGTCGTGGCTCGCGCTGCGCGGCCGCTGTCGCGACTGCGGCGCCGCCATCTCTGCCCGCTACCTCGTCGTCGAGGTGGTGACGGGCGTCCTGTTCGGTTGCGTCGCGTGGGTGTGGCGCGTCGACCCGCTGCTGCCGGCCCTGCTGGTCTTCACCTGGTCGGCGGTCGTCGCCACCGCTATCGACCTCGTCCATCGCATCATCCCCAACCGGTTGACGCTCCGGCTGCCGCTGGTCCTGCTCCCGCTGCTGGTCGTCGCGGCGGCGGTCGACGGTGCGTGGAACGACCTGTGGCGTGCGCTCCTCACCGCGGTGCTGCTGCCGCTGGCGATGTTCGGGTTGTCGGAGGTCTTCCGGTTGGTGCGCGGCCAGGACGGCATCGGCATGGGTGACGTGAAGTACGCCGTGTCGATCGGGCTGCTCGTGGGTTGGCTGGGCGGGCTGCACCTGGTGGTGTTCGCCTACGGGACGATCCTGGCGGCGGTGCTCGTCGCCCTGGTGCTGCTCGCGCTCGGGAAGGCCAGACTCGCGTCGCGCATCCCGTTCGGCCCGTACCTGGCCCTGGGAGCCATGCTCACGATCCTCGCCGGCGAGCCGCTCACGGCGTGGGTGCGCGCCTACCTCGGTCTCTGACGTCCCCGGACACCCTGCCTTGCCCTCGTGTGCGATACCGCGACGTCGGCAGTTGGCCGACCGGCCGCTCGCCGTATGCGGTGGACGAACTAGTCATCCCACGCGGTGCGGTTGTCCCTCAAGGTCGGTCGTCCATGCGCCGAGAGTTGTACGTGACGCACGGGAATGCAGCGTGTTACTCCTGGGGCCCTTGTAGAGTGCAGCGAAGAACGAGGCTGACGGGGCTCACGGGGTTCCTGCTTCACGTGGAGACCACCGGGCGAGCCGGAGAACCTGATGAGCGACGAGCGAGGCGCGGGGCCGCTGACGGGGCCTCTGCTGACCGTGGGCGAGATCGCGGACGTCCTCCGTGTGTCCAACATGACCGTCTACCGGCTGATCCGATCGGGTGAGCTGCCAGCACTGCGCGTCGGGAAGAACTACCGGATCCGCCAGCACGACCTCCTCGAGTTCCTCGCCGACGGCAGCGTCGTCGCCGACGAAGCGAACGGCTGATCGTGGCCAGCAGCGCGGTGGGGATCGACATCGGGACACGGACCATCACCGTGGCCGAGGTCAAGGGGGGGCGTGGCGCGCCGGTCGTCACGAACTTCGGTGGCGTCGAGCTGCCGCGCGACGCCGTGCGCGAGGGCGAGATCCTCGACCAGGGTGTGGTCGCCGCGACGCTCAAGGAGTTGCTGAGCAGCGCCAAGATCGGCTCCCGGAAGGTCTGGCTCGGCGTCTCGAACCAGCGGGTGGTCGTCCGACAGGTCGACCTGCCCTGGATGGAGGAGAAGGAGCTCCGCGAGTCGCTGCGCTACCAGGTCCAGGAGTACATCCCGATCCCCGTCGAGGAGGCCGAGCTCGACGTGCACGTGGTCGACGAGTTCACCACCGAGGCGGGTGAGCGCATGCAGCGCCTGCTGCTGGTCGCCGGCCACCGCGACATGGTGAGCGCACACGTGGACGCGGCGGTCGCGGCCGGGCTCAAGCCGATCGGGGTGGACCTCAATCCCTTCGCCGTGCTCCGGGCGATGGGGGACGACTCGCCGCTCGAGCAGGGCAACGAGGTGCTGATCGACATCGGCGCCGGCGTGACCAACATCGTCGTCCACGAACGCAGCGTCCCGACGTTCGTGCGGATCCTGGTCATGGGGGGCGACAGCATCACCGACGCTCTGACCACCGCGATGTCGCTCTCGGTCGAGGACGCCGAGGCGCTGAAGCGCCAGACCGTGATCGGGCGTGGGGACGACGTCGCGACGCGCATCGTCACCGAGCAGGCCGACGCATTCGTCGACGAGATCCGCAGCTCGCTGGACTACTACCAGGCCCAGACCGGCGCGTCGCGTCTGTCGGGTGTGGTCCTCACCGGCGGTGCGTCGCTGCTGCAGGGTCTGCCGGACCGGCTCGCAGGTGCCCTGCGCCTGCCTGTCGCCGTCGGCAGCCCCTTCGACCGGTGGCAGGCCAAGGACACGGTCTACGGACCTGACGAGCTCGCCCAGGTCGGGCCGAGCCTCGCGACCGCGGTCGGGTTGGCGCTCGGAGGGCTGGAATGAGCAGCGTCCGGGTCAACCTGCTCCCGCAGGCGACGCGAGCGAAGGGGCGCGCCAACCAGCGGCGGCTCGTCGCGTCAGGGGCGATGGTCGCGCTCGTGCTCCTGCTCGCCGGGATCTGGCTCTGGAGCGGCGCCCAGGTGCGCTCCGCGGAGGAGCGCCTGGTGGCGGAGCGGGCGAGGACGACCGAGCTGCGGGCCGAGGAGGGGCGGCTCGTCGCCTTCCGGACGCTGGACGAACGGCGCGCGTCCCTCGACGAGGCGCTCCGCGCGGCGATGAGCGGCGAGGTCTCGTTCGCAGGCGTGCTACAGGACCTGGCGGCGGTGATGCCGTCGGACACCCAGCTGGAGACGCTGGCCGTCCAGCTGGGCGCGCCCGACACCGCGACCAGCCACGTCGGGACGTTCAACCTGACCGGTCGGACGCTCACGTCGCACGCACCGGGCGTCGAGCGGGTGCTGCTCCAGCTCGAGAAGATCGTCACCTTCCGCGGGCTGTACCTCAACTCGTCGACGCTCGACGATCCCGACGCCCGGATCGCGGCGTTCTCGCTGGACGGGCAGGTCGGCTCCGAAGCGTCCACCGGCCGCTACGCGGACGGCCTTCCGGTGGAGATGCTGCGATGAGCCGGCTCCAGGTCATCCTCATGGTCGCCGTGGCTCTGCTGGTCGTGGTGCTCTGGTACCTGTTCCTCCTGCAGCCGCAGCGGGAGGCGCTGGCGGCGGTCGAGGAGCAGATCCTGGCGCAGCAGGCCGAGCAGGCCACCGTCCAGCTGGAGATCCGCCGACTGGAGACCGTCCGCGAGGTCGCCCCGGAGCTCGAGGCCGAGATGGCCGCGGCGCAGGCGATCATCCCGCAGGACGCGGCGCTGCCGTCGGCGCTCAGGCAGCTGCAACAGGCAGCGGACGAGGCGGGGCTGGTGCTCCGGTCGGTCTCGACCGCGGGACGGCCGACCGAGGTCGGGGACGGACCTGCGGGTCTGACCTCGATCGACGTCAGCCTGCAGCTCTCCGGAGGCTACTTCCAGGTCGTCGACTTCCTCAGGCGCGTCGAGAACCCCACGATCACGCCCCGTGGACTCCGCTGGAACACGATCGCGGTCTCCAAGGAGACCTACCCGGTCCTCGGTGTGACCCTCAGCGGGCGCGTCTTCGCCGTCCTCACCGAGCCGGTTCCCCCGCCGCCGCCCGACCCCGATGGGGCCGAACCCGGTGCCGACGAGGACGCCGCCGCCGACGAGGTCGAGGAGGTGCCACAGTGAGCGGGGTCGGAACGGCACGACTCGGCAGGGGACCGCTCGTCGTCGGAGCGGTGGCGATGGTCGTCGCCGCGCTCCTGGCGGCCTGGTGGCTGCTGGCCGGCGGCGCCCCGACCGAGGTCGTCCCCGACCTGGCGGCCACCACCACCGACACCGACGACGGTTCGGGGGCGGAGTCGGCGCCCGACCCTGGCGCCGAGGAGGTCCTGCTGCCCGTCGTCAGCTACGAGGTGTTCCTCTCACGCGATCCCTTCCAGCCCGTCGTGCCGGAGGCCACGGGCGCGGACACGCCGGGAGACGGGACCCAGCCTGGGGACCAGCCGCCGGTCGACGGCGACCCGCCGCCCGCGGTGCCGGGGGATCCCGGCACGCCAGGCGGCCCTGGCCCGCGTCCTGGCCCCGATGGCAACGGCGAGACCCCGGATCCGAGCGCGTGTCGAGGGAGCAACGAAGTCGTGTGCGACGGCCACGTCGTCACCCTGGTCGACGTGACGAGCCGCGACGGCGAGCCCGTCGCCGTGATCCAGGTCGACACCACCATCTACGAGGTCGTCCGTGGAGCGACGTTCGCGGACGTCTTCCAGGTGCGCACCATCGACGGGCAGTGCGTGCACGCGCTGTACGGCGACGACGGGTTCAGGCTCTGCACGGGTGACACCGTCCTCAAGTGACCGTCAAGTCGTCGGCTCCAGGAGCCGATGACTCGACGGGAGCCGGCTCCGGCTCCTTCGAGCGGCGCAGGGGACGATGGGATCGTGGGCTCCCGGGCGAACGGTCGGCGGGGTGACGAGGGGTTCACCCTGCTCGAGATGATGGTCAGCGTGTTCGTGCTGGCCGTGATCCTCGCCGCTGCGGCCTCGGGGCTCATCACCTTCTCCCGTACCGCCGTGGACAACGAGCACCGGGTGCTCGCAACCGCGCTCAACAACCGCCTCCACGAAGAGCTCCAGGCCACGCCCTGGATCGACGCGGCGACCTACGAGCTGGAGCTGGAGGACATCGCCGCCATGACGGACGTCCCCGACGGGGTGTTCGTCGAGGAACAACGGATCGCCGTGCCAGGCCAGGACGTCGCCGACGCTCGTGAGCTGGTCGTCCTCGAGGGCCCGAGCCCGGCCGGTTGCGAAGGGGTCCCGGAGTGCAACCGGCGGACCCGTGTACCGCGAGCGCGTGAGGTCATGACGATCGACGGGCGCGACTTCGAGGTGTTCAGGTTCGTCTCCTGGGAGGCGACCGATCCCCAGGTGAAGCGGTTCACGACGTTGGTGCGCTGGAACGTGCTCGAGCGGCGCTACGAGGAGCGCTTCGAGTCCACACGGGCCGCCACCGCCGGCGAGGCCGGGGACCCGACCCGTCCGAGGGTGATCCAGTTCCAGGTCGGCCCGTCGCCGTCCACACTCGATGAGGGCGACGGCCTGCTCACCGAGGACCTCAACGTCGTCGTGCGCTTCAGCCACCCCGTGTCGAGCGCCACGTTGCACTTCGTCGCGGTCGACGACCCGCCGTACGACGACATGGAGGAGCAGTCAGGCCTGCGGCTGCGCGACGTGTCCGTCGCCTTGAGCCCGGCGATCCCCGAGGGGATCGGCTACGTCTCCTTCGACGGGACACTGCCTGCCGGTGCCTACGCGTTCCCGAACGGTCCTCGGTCCATGCGCGTGGTCGGGATGCTCGCCGGCGAGGAGTACGAGGGCACCACGTCCGTGCAGTTCGTCGACGGCCCGTACGCGCCCGTCGACGACGACGGCGAGCCGGGGATCGAGGAGCCCGACCCCGATCCCGATCCGGACGGCGACCCGCCGCCGGCGACACCGGTGTCGGTCGGCTCGGTCCTGCTCGACCGGACGAGCCTGTGCACGAACAAGGACGACATCTTCGCATCCTCCCTGACGGTCACCGTGACGGTGGCAGGGATGACACCGACGGACTACGACGTCGCCGTCACCTACACCGTGCCGGGCGAGGCGACGCGGACCGAGGCACTGTTCCCCAACGGGGATCCGGCCACCATCTCGTCCGCCGGGCACGTCTTCACACGCACGTTCGGAACGGACCAGAGCCACGGCTTCGTGCTGAACAGCAACAACGACAGCTACCGCACGACGTTCTCGGTCACCGCCAACCGGCGGTCGGACGGCACGGGCGCGGGTCCGGTCAGCAGCCAGACGCTCACCGTCACCAAGCGCAACAACCCGTCCTCGTGCTCATGAGGTCGCCTGCCCGCGATGCCGGATCCACGCTCGTCGAGCTGCTGGTCGTGCTGGTCCTCTTCGGCGTCGTCGGCTCCGTCGTCATGCCGGCGATCGTGACCGCGATGCGCTCCGCGCGTGTCTCGAGCGAGCGGACCCATGCGCTGCACGAGATCGAGATGGCGCTCCAACGGGTCGGACGCGAGCTGCGTGTGGCCGATCCCCTCTACCTCACCTCCGGGACGGACTACGGCAACGAGATCGGCGCCGAGATCGTCACGGACGGCACGGTGCAGGTGATCCGCTTCGCGGTCGAGCCCGGTGACGACGGCGTCGACACCCTCGTCCAGGACGTGACGACGTTCGACCTCGCTGCCTTCGCGGAGGGGACGGCGACGCCGCTCGAGCTCCCGCAACGGCGGCTCGTGACGTCGATCGACAACGGCGGCGACCCGGTGTTCACCTACCTCGACGCTGAAGACGAGGTCATCAGCTGCGTGCCGGGTGAGGGTGGCGAGACGAAGGAGACGTGCGACAACGTCTACGGCTCGGCACAACAGATCAGGATCCGCGTGGTGCGGGCGTTGGACAACAACTCGTCGATCGAGGCGGAGACGCGTATCAACGTGCGGAACACGCGCTACGGAGGTGTGGGAGCGTGAACAGGGGACGCGACTCGAGGCAGCAGGGCTCGATCCCGCTCGTGCTGCTCGTTGCCATCGTCGTCGGCGGCCTGCTGGCGGTCGTGTTCGCCGACGTGTCGACCGGACAGCGGACGGCGCGCCACGACCGCGACTTCAACCAGGCGGTCCAGGTCGCGGACGCAGGCATCCAGGATGCCTTCACGACGCTCGCCTTCCTCGACCCCGACGATCCATCGACCCCCCCGATCGGCGCCACGGTCACGGGCTCCGGGACCCTCGACGAGTACTCGAGCCACACCTGGACGGCACGTCGCGTCGGCCGTGTCCGGTGGCAGATCCGCTCGGAGGGGACCACCGGCGACTCGACGAGGGTGCTGGAGGCCGGCATCTCGCCGACCGAGCTCTTCGCGTGGGGCGCGTTCGGGGACCTGCGTCTCGAGCTGCGCGGTGGGAACCTCGCGGACTCGTACAACGCGGTCAGCTTCGGGACGGGCAACGGCTCGGTGGGGTCCAACCACGACGTCGTCCTCCGTGGCAACGCGACCGTCGACTGGGTGCTGCGCTACAACCTCGCCGCCGGAGGGGGCGCCTACAACAATGGCGGCGTCGTGCTCGGTGGCGTGCAGACCGCCGATGATCGGGCCGACCTTCCCAACATCGGTGAGCAGGCCTATGCCGATGGTGGCGAGTGCCACGGTGTCTCTCCGACCGCCTACACGGGCAGCCCGCCGCTCGTGCGAGGGACCATCTACTGCTTCTCCAACGTCGTCTTCCCCGCGGGCGACCACCAGCTCGCCACCAATCCCGACCCCGACCTGAACGACGAGCCGACCAAGATCTTCATCGCCCCGTCGGGCAACCTGGAGCTCCGCGGCCAGGGAAACCAGCGGTGTGGCGGAGTGGCGTGCGTGAACTACAACCCGCCCCGGCCCAGCGCCATCGACCTCGAGATCTACCTCGCGAGCGGTGAGTTCCTGGCCAACAACCACACGGTGATCGCCGCAGGCATCTGGGCACCAACGTCCAACTGCTCCGGACCGAACGCGCAGGGCGACATCTACGGCTCGATCGTGTGCCGGACGCTCGACAGCAAGGGCGGCTGGAGCTTCCACTACGACGATCGCTTCAGCGACGCCGGCGCCGAGGACTTCCGGATCGACGGGATCCGCGAGGAAGCACCCGGCACGACCTCCTTCGCCACGGACTGAAGCTCCCGCGTTGCCCGCCGGTAGTCTCGGCGCGCATCGCGAGGTGAGGGCGTCGTGTCACGACTGCGGTACCTGACCGCCGGGGAGTCCCACGGTCCAGCGCTGGTCGCCACCCTGGAGGGGCTACCGGCCGGCTTGCGCGTGTCCTCGGAGCTGCTCGGCGCGGAGCTCGCCCGCCGTCGGCTGGGGCACGGTCGCTCGCCACGCATGGCGTTCGAGGCGGACCGGCTGGAGGTGCTCGGCGGCGTCCGCCATGGCCGCACGCTCGGCTCCCCGGTGAGCGTCGTGATCCACAACTCCGAATGGCCCAAGTGGGTCGACGCGATGGATCCCGAGCCGCGCGATGACCTGGAGGCGATCGAGGCGACCGGGCGCGGCACGCCGCTGACCCGTCCGCGTCCGGGCCACGCCGACCTCACCGCGGCGCTCAAGTACGGCTACACCGACGTCCGCGACGCCCTGGAGCGTGCCTCCGCCCGCGAGACCGCCGCACGCGTGGTGGTCGGCACGCTCGCCAGGCTGCTGCTCGCCGAGGCCGGCATCGCCGTCGTCTCGCACGTGGTCAACATCGGGGGGATCCGCACGCCGGACGACGCGCCCCGCCCCGGCCCGGACGACACCGACGCCGTGGACGGCTCCGAGGTCCGCTGCTTCGAGGCCGACACCGCCGCGCGCATGATCGAGCGGATCGACCGGGCGCATGCGGACAACGACACGCTGGGTGGCACGATCGAGGTGCTGGCGTACGGCGTGCCGCCGGGGTTGGGCAGCCACGTCCACTGGGACCGCAAGCTCGACGCGCGGCTCGCCGCCGCATGCCTGTCCGTGCAGGCGATGAAGGCCGTCGGCTTCGGCGACGGCTTCGACCTCGCGGACCGTCCCGGCAGCCTCGCCCACGACGAGATCGACCACGTCGACGGGCGCTACCAGCGGCGCAGCGACCGGGCGGGCGGCTTCGAGGCCGGTATGTCCACCGGCCAGACGCTGCGCCTGCGCGTGGCCATGAAGCCGATCTCGTCCCTGCCGCGCCCGCTCGCCACCGTCGACATCGCGACCCACGAGCCCGCCGTTGCCATCACCCAACGGTCCGACGCGTGCGCGGTCCCGCGGGCGGGTGTCGTGCTGGAGGCCGTCGTCGCCCACGAGCTCGCCGACGCGCTGCTGGAGAAGACCGGCGGCGACACCGTCGACGAGGTGCGCCGCAACCTCGACGCCTACCTCGCGGAGGTCGCCAGCCGGTGATGAGCCGCAACGTGTGCCTGACCGGCATGATGGGCGCCGGGAAGACCACCGTCGCGACCATCGTCGCCGACCGGCTCGGCCGCCGGATGGCGGACACCGACGACGAGCTGCGCCGGTGGACGGGGCGGTCGATCCCGGAGCTGTTCGCCGAGCACGGTGAGCGCGGGTTCCGCGACCTCGAGCGCCGGGTCGTCGAGGAGCTGGCCACGTTCCACGACCTGGTCGTCGCGCTCGGGGGCGGGGTGGTCCTGCGCGACGACAACGTGGCGTCGCTGCTGCTGACCGGCGTGCTGGTCCACCTCGACGCGCCGCCGGACGTGCTCGCCGCACGGCTCGGCGGCGACACCGACCGGCCCCTGCTGCACGGGGACGTCGACGCCAAGGTCCGGGCGACCCACGCCGAGCGTCACGACCGCTACCTCGACGTCGCGGACGTGACGATCGACGCGACGCGGCCGGCCGACGAGGTCGCGCAGGACGTGCTCGACTGGGCGCTGGCGCAGGGCGACGTGCTGACGCCCTCCGAGCACGAGCAGGTGATGCGGTGAACGGGACAGGCGTGGACGGCGACACGGTCGTCGAGGTGGCACTGCCGGCGCGCTCGTACCCGGTGGTCGTCGGCGAGTCGCTCCTCGCCCGTGCCGCGGAGCTCGGCCGGCCTCCCGCGCGCGCCACCCGGGCGCTGCTGGTCACCCAGGAGCCCGTCGTCGGCGCGGGGCACGTCGCGCCGGTCGAGGCGTCGCTGCGCGCCGCGGGGCTGGCGGTCACCCGCCACGTCGTCCCGGACGGCGAGCCGGCGAAGGACCTGGGCGTGCTCGGCACGCTCTGGCACGCGTGCGCGGCGGTACCGCTGTCGCGCGACGACGTGGTGGTCGCCGTCGGCGGTGGGGTCGTGGGTGACCTGGCGGGCTTCGCCGCCGCCACCTACAACCGCGGTGTCGCCGTGCTCCAGGTCCCGACCACGCTGCTCGCGCAGGTCGACGCCGCGATCGGTGGGAAGACGGGCATCAACCTCGCCGAGGGCAAGAACCTCGTCGGTGCGTTCCACCAGCCGACCGCCGTGCTGTGCGACACCGGCACGCTCGCCACCCTGCCGCGGCGGCTGCTCGTCGAGGGGCTCGGCGAGGTGGTGAAGTACGGGTTGATCCGCGACCCCCGCGTGCTGGAGCTGCTGGAGGCGGCACCGGTCGGCGCCGACGGGCTCCGACCGTCGCCGGCGCTGCTCCGCGAGCTCGTCGAGCGCTCCGTGGCGGTGAAGGCGGCGGTCGTCGCGGCCGACGAGCGCGAGGGAGGCGAGCGGGCGCACCTGAACCTCGGCCACACCTACGGGCACGCCGTCGAGGCGCTCACCGGCTACGGGAGCGTGCTGCACGGCGAGGCGGTCGCGATCGGCACGGTCGTGGCGCTCCGCCTCGGTGAGCGGTTGGGGCGGACGCCGCCGGCACTCGCCCGTCGCGGCGAGGCGCTGCTGGAGCGCGTGGGCCTGCCGGTGCGCGGGCCTTCGCTCGACCGGGACGCGGTGTGGGACCTGTTGGCCCGAGACAAGAAGGCCGGGGCCGACGGCGTGCGGTTCGTCGTGCTCGACGACCTCGGACGGCCCGCCGTGACGACCCCGGACCGTGCGGACGTCGACGCCGTCCTGGACGCGCTCGTCTAAGCCGGGGGCGCGGCGGGTCCCCACGCCGGGCGATCCACGCGCGCGGACCCACGCCGGGCGATCCACGCCGCGGACCCACGCCGGGCGATCCACGCCGCGAACCCACGCGCCGCGTCCCGGGCGGGAGTGCGAGAACCTGGCAGTATCTGTCAGCTTCTCGCACGACGGTGGGCGCATCCCGGGCCGCAGCGCGAGAACCTGACAACATCCGTCAGCTTCTCGCGTCCTCACCCCGCGACGACCCGGCCGGGCGGACGTGGACGCCGTCCTCGACGCGCTCGTCTAGCGTCGCCTCGGCGCGCCGGAGCCGGCGCGCACGCGCGTGCCGGACACGCCCCCGCGCGTCCCACACGAGAAGGTGCACCGGTGACCACGATCCTGCTGCTGCACGGACCGAACCTCTCGCAGCTCGGCAGCCGCGATCCGGAGCAGTACGGCACGGCCACGCTCGAGCAGGTGGTGGCGGTCGCCGCGGGGACCGCGGAGGCCGCCGGCGCGACCCTCGTGCATCTCCAGACCGAGCACGAGGGCGAGCTCGTCGCCCGCATCCACGCCGCCCGCACCGACGGCACCGATGCGGTGGTGGTCAACGCGGGTGCATGGACGCACTACAGCTACGCGATCCGCGACGCGCTGGAGATGCTGACCGTCCCCAAGGTGGAGCTGCACCTCTCCAACGTCCACGCACGCGAGCCGTTCCGTGCCGTGTCGGTGCTCGCCGACGTCTGCGACGGGTCGATCGCCGGCTTCGGCGTCACCGGCTACCCGCTGGCGATCCAGGCCGCACTCGCCCTGCTGGAGCGATGACGTGCCCGCCCGCCGGGCGCCGCTGCCCCAGCGGAGACCCGCGTCCCCGCCGAGCGCGTCCCTCCCGCTGCCCCCGCTGCCGCCGCACGACCACGCGGGCCGCCGCGCCCGGGCCCGTCGGCTGCTGGCGGACGCGGCGGACGTCACGCTGGTCACGGCGCCGGTCTCGGTGCGCTACCTCACCGGCTTCGCCGGTTCCAACGGTCAGCTGCTGCTCGGGGCCACCGCCGCCGACGATCGGCTGATCACCGACCACCGCTACGAGGAGCGGGCGGCGACCGAGGTCCCGGACCTCCCCACCCTGATCGGACGCGACGCGGCGACGGCCGCCCTGCTGGCGGCAGGGGACGGCAGCCTGGCGGTCGAGGCCGACCACCTCAGCTGGAGCGCGGCCGAGACCCTCCGCGCCCGGGCGACCGAGGCGGGTGTCGCCCTCGTCCCCACCACCGGCGCCGTCGCGCGCCTTCGCGAGGTCAAGGACGACGCCGAGGTGGCACGGCTCGAGCTCGCCTGCGAGCTCACCCAGGCGGCGCTGGCCTGGCTGGTGGAGGAGGTCCTCGCGCCGTCCGTGCGACCGGGCGTCGGCGCGCCCGACCGCACGGAGCGCTCGTTGGCCGTCGCCCTGGAGCGACGGTTCGTCGACACCGGCGCCGACGGCGTCGCATTCCCGTCGATCGTCGCGGGCGGGCCGCACTCGGCGATCCCGCACCACGCGCCCACCGACCGGGGGCTGGCCGACGGGGACCTGCTGACGATCGACTGCGGGGCGGTGGTCGACGGCTACCACGCCGACCACACGCGCACGTTCGCGATCGGGCGCCCGCCGGACGAGCTCGTCGCGATCCACGAGCTGGTCGTCCTGGCCCAGCGTGCCGGGTGCGACGCCGTGGCGGCGGGGCGCACCGCCGGCGAGGTCGACCTGGCGGCCCGCCAGCCGATCGAGGAGGCCGGGTACGGCGAGGCCTTCCTGCACGGCACCGGCCACGGCGTCGGCCTGGAGATCCACGAGGCGCCGGCGGTCGGCGAGGGGTCAGCTGCTACGCTCTCGGCCGGTACGGCGCTGACCGTCGAACCGGGCGTCTACCTCCCCGGGCTCGGCGGGGTCCGCATCGAGGACACGCTCGTGGTCACAGCGGACGGCTCGGCGCGTGCCCTGACCGACACCCCTCGCGAGCTGCGCGTGCTCTGACGCACCGCAGCGCGCCCCCGACCTCCGAGGAACCCGACGTGGTCTCGACCAACAACCTCAAGAACGGCATGACCCTCCTGCTGGACGGCAAGCTCCAGCAGATCGTCGACTGGAACCACCACAAGCCGGGCAAGGGTGGCGCCGTCGTGCGCACCAAGCTCAAGCAGGTCGAGACCGGCAAGGTCGTCGAGCGGACCTTCCGGGCGGGGGAGGAGGTCGAGCAGGCGATCGTCGAGCGCTCGACGGTGCAGTTCCTCTACCGCGAGGGCGACGACTACGTCCTGATGGACAACGAGACGTTCGAGCAGCGGCACGCGCCTTCGCCGGCGATCGGCGACGCCGCGGAGTACCTGATCGAGGGTGACGAGCTCCAGATCCAGGTCTACGACGGGCGCATCGTCGGCGTCGAGCTGACCGCGTCCAAGGTGCTCGAGATCACCTACACGGAGCCGGGCGTGTCGGGCAACACGGCGACGTCCGCGACCAAGCCGGCGACGCTTCAGACCGGCAAGGAGATCCAGGTCCCGCTGTTCATCGAGCAGGGCGAGAAGGTCAAGGTCGACACCCGCACCGGTGCCTACATCTCGCGCGCCTGATGGGGGACCCGGCCGAACCCTCGGGCACCGCACGACGCGACGACACGCACGACCCCCACCGCGCGCGGGAGCGGGCGCTGAAGATCCTGTTCCAGTCCGACCTGCGGGGGGTCGCGCCGGGCGTGACCCTCTCCAAGCTCGACGCGGATCCGGACGCGCGCGCCATGCTCGACGAGCGTGACGAGCCCGCGACCGACGCAGGTGCCGAGATCGACGGCTTCACGCGTGCGCTGGTGTGCGGGGTCGCGGAGCATCGCGAGGCCGTCGACACCCTGATCGCCCGTTTCGCCCGTCGGTGGCAGATCTCGCGCATGCCGGTGGTCGACCGCACGGTCCTGCGGCTCGCCACCTACGAGCTGCTGCACGAACCGACCCCGCCGGCCGTGGTGATCGACGAGGCGGTGACCCTCGCGAAGGGGCTGTCGACCGACGACTCGGGGCGCTACGTCAACGGCGTGCTGGAGTCGATCCGCAAGGAGCTCGCCGGGGGTGCGGACGCCTGACTTCCGGCGAGCTCACCCGTCGCGCCATGGGTGGGGGAGCTGTACCCGGAAGGTCGCGCCGATGCCCGGCGTGCCCACGGCGGTGATGCTGCCGCCGTGACGCTCCGCGACGCGCCGGCACGTCGCGAGCCCGATGCCGGAGCCCTCGAAGCGTTCGCCCTCGGTGCTGCGTGCGAACAGCTGGAAGATCCGCTCCCGTTCGGCCGGCTCGAAGCCGACGCCGTTGTCGCGCACGGTCAGCGTCCAGGTCTCGTCGGTAGCCGTCGCCTCGATCGAGACGTGCAGCGGTCGTGTGCCGTCGCGGAAGGTGGCGGCGTTCGCGACGAGGTTCTGGATCAGCAGCCGTAGCTGTGCCCGGTCGGCATCGACCGGTGCGAGGTCGCCGATGTGCACCTCGGCCCCGGCCTCGCGCAGCACCGGCGCGAGCGACTCGAGCACCTCGGCGACCAGCACCCGCACGTCGACGGTGGCGCGGTGGAACGGGGTGCGAGACACCGACGCGAGCAGGCGCAGCGCGTCGACGGTGTCGGCCAGCTGCTCGGCCTGACGGCGGGCGCGGACGAGCCACCCCGCAGCGGGACTGTCGGGCGGCAGGGGGCTGTGGCGAACGACCAGGTCGAGCAGCCCGATCAGCGTGGCGAGCGGCGCCCGCAGGTCGTGCGAGACGATCGAGGCGTAGCCCTCCAGGTGCGTGTTGCTGCGCTCGAGCTCCTCGATGGTGCCCTGGAGTGCCGCCTCGGCCTGCTTGCGGGCCGTGATGTCCACCACCTGGCCGATCACGTACAGGGGGGTGCCCTCGTCGTCGCGCGCCAGGGTGGCCGTGACGTGGCCCCAGCGGAGGCTGCCGTCGGCATGCAGGTAGCGCTTCTCCAGCGCATAGCTGTTCGCCTCGCCGGCGAGCAGCCGCGCAATCTCCGCCTCGCTGCGCGCGAGGTCGTCCGGGTGGCTGACGCGATCGACGACCCTGCCGGCCAGCTCGGCCGAGCTGCGGCCGAGGAAGGTCCGCATCGCGTGGTTGGTGCGGAGCCAGTTGCCGTCGAGGTCGGTGAGCACCATGCCGATGGGGGCGTGCTCCATGGCGAGGCGGAACCTGCGCTCCGAGTCGCGCAGCTCCTGTTGTGCGACGTGCGGATCCGAGACGTCGTCGTTGGTTGCCACCATGCCCCTCGTATCGGCCGGTCGGCCGCGGTGGGGGAGCGGTCCGGGGCCCGCCGTCCGCACAGCGCACCTCGACGAGGGCGCGGGTGGTCGCGCCGCGGGTCGCGCGGGACCCGCATCCCGCGCTCGGGGACGCGGGGCACCGCCTGCTACCGTGCGCCCGACGCGAGTCCTTTAACGACCGGTCCCGTGAGGCCGGGAAGGAGACGCACGGTTGCCGACGCATGCCCGCATCCTCACCGCGGACGACGTTGCCCGTGTCTGTCGTCGGCTCGCGCACGAGCTCCTCGAGGCCAACCACGGCGCCCAGGACCTCGTCCTCCTCGGCATCCAGACCCGCGGCGTCCCCCTGGCCGAGCGGCTGGCCGGGCTGATCGCCTCGATCGAGGGCACCGAGGTCCCCTGGGGGGCACTCGACGTCACCCTCTTCCGCGACGACCTCGCACGCCGCGGCCCCATGCCGATCGGCGCCACCGACGTGCCCGTCGAGGTGGACGGCCGCACGGTCGTGCTCGTCGACGACGTCCTCTATACCGGCCGCACGATCCGCGCCGCCCTCGACGCCGTCAGCGAGCTGGGCCGCCCGGCCCGCATCCGTCTGGTCGTCCTGGTCGACCGCGGCCACCGCGAGCTGCCGATCCGCGCCGACCACGTGGGCAAGAACCTGCCGACGGCGTACGGCGACCGCATCCGTGTGCTGGTCCACGAGGTCGACGGCGAGGACGGCGTCGTCGCCGAGGAGGTGCCCGCGTGAGCTCCACCCACACGTCGACGTCCGCACCGGCGCACACGCCCGCCCGGGACGCACAGGCCGCCGCGCCGCCGACGGTGGGCACCGTGTCCCGCGCGCCCGCCGCCGGCGGGTCCGGCGCCGCCGGCGCGGCCGACGAGCCGCGTCCGCTGCGTGACCTGCTGTCGATCGAGGACCTCGACGCGGCCCAGGTGCGCCTGGTGCTGGACACGGCCGAGGGCATGCTGCCGATCGCCGAGCGCAAGCGGAACTCCGTCCCGACGTTGCGCGGCAAGGTGGTCTGCAACCTCTTCCTCGAGGACTCGACCCGCACGCGGATCAGCTTCGACCTCGCGGCCAAGCGGCTGTCGGCAGAGGTCATCACCTTCTCCGCGAAGGGCTCGTCGGTGTCGAAGGGCGAGTCGTTCAAGGACACCGCCCTGACCCTCGACGCGATGGGGGTCGACTGCGTGGTCGTCCGCTCGCACAGCTCGGGGGCGCCGCTCCAGCTGTCGGGCTACCTCGACGTCCCGATCCTCAACGCCGGCGACGGCTGGCACCAGCACCCCACCCAGGCGCTGCTGGACGTGTTCACGATGCGCCGTCACCTGGGGGACCTGCACGGCCGGCACGTCGTCATCGTCGGCGACGTGCTGCACTCCCGCGTCGCCCGCAGCGAGGTCCAGGCGCTCCGGCTGCTCGGCGCCCGCGTCACCCTGGTGGCGCCGCCGACACTGCTGCCGCCTGCCGTCGAGGCGTGGGGTGTCGAGGTGGCACGCGACCTGGACGACGTGCTGCCGGAGACCGACGTGCTCTACCTGCTCCGCGTGCAACGCGAACGGATGCATCGCGCGTTCTTCCCGACGACCCGGGAGTACGCGCGTTTCTGGGGCGTCGACGCACGGCGGCTGGCGCTGCTGCCGGACGCCGCGCTGGTGATGCATCCGGGGCCGATGAACCGCGGCGTCGAGATCACCGGAGACGTCGCGGACTCCGACCGCGCGGTCATCACCGAGCAGGTCACCAACGGCATCGCGGTGCGGATGGCGGTCCTCTACCTGCTGCTGGCCGGTCCGGCCGCGGCGGCGGTGGGCCAGGAGGAGGGACAGTGACGGCGCTGGTGCTCCGGGGCGGGCGCGTGCTCGACCCCTCGTCGGGGACCGACGCGCGGCTCGACGTGGTCGTGCTCGACGGCGTGATCGCGCAGGTCGGCGCGGACCTCGACGACGTCCCGTCGGACGCCCAGGTGTGGGACTGCGCCGGGCTGTGGGTGACGCCGGGGTTCGTCGACCTGCACACCCACCTGCGCGAGCCGGGCGGCGAGGACGCCGAGGACATCGCGACCGGCTCCGCCGCGGCGGCGGCCGGCGGGTACACCGCGGTCTGCGCGATGGCCAACACCGACCCGGTGTGCGACAGCCCTGCGATCGCCGACATGGTGTGGCGCCGCGGTCGCGAGGTCGGGCTGGTCGACGTGTTCCCGGTGGGGTCCATCACCAAGGGGATGCGCGGCGAGGAGCTCACGGCGTTCGGCGAGCTGCGCCGCGGCGCCGCCGGCGTCGACCTGTTCTCCGACGACGGCAAGCCCGTCGCGGACAGCCTCGTGATGCGGCGCGCCCTGCAGTACGCGACCGCCTTCGACGCGGTGATCTGCAACCACTCCGAGGACCCGGATCTCACCACCGACGCCCAGATGAACGAGGGCGCGCTGTCCTCGGTCCTCGGGCTCGCCGGCTGGCCCCGCGAGGCCGAGGAGGTCATGATCGCCCGCGACCTGATCCTCGCCGCCGGGGTGGGTGCTCGGCTGCACGTGCCGCACGTCACGACCGCCGGCGCGGTCGAGCTGGTCCGGGCGGCGAAGGCCAGGGGCGTGCGCGTGACCGCCGAGGTCACCCCCCACCACCTGTGCCTCACCGACGACCTGGTGGTGTCCTACGACCCGGTGCTGAAGGTCAACCCGCCGATCAGGACCGACGACGACGTCCAGGCGCTGCGTGCCGCGCTGGCCGACGGCACGATCGACGCGGTCGCGACCGACCACGCGCCGCACGCACCGGAGCTCAAGGACCAGGAGTGGGAGCACGCGCCCTGCGGGATGCTCGGGCTCGAGACCGCCTTCGCGATCGTCAACACCCACCTGATCGTCCCTGGCGTCCTCGACCCGTCCACCGCGGTCGCGCGCTTCACGACCGGGCCGGCAGGGGTCCGCGACGTCGGGGGGCACGGCGGACCGATCGTGCCGGGTGCCCCCGCGAACCTGGCGGTGCTCGACCCCACGGAACGCTGGACGGTGGACGGCGCGGCGCTGCACAGCCGCGCCCGCAACACCCCCTACCACGGCATGCAGCTCACCGGCCGCATCGTGCACACGTTGCTGCGCGGCCGACCCACCCTGCTCGACGGCCGAGTGCGCCCCCTCGAGGTGGTTGCATGAGATCTCGAGGTGGCTGCGTGAGATCTCGAGGTGATCGCATGAACCAGGAGGTGGTCGCGTGAGTGCCGTCCGGTCGTTGCCGATCGCCCCGCCGACCGGCGGGCCCGCACTGCTGGTCCTCGAGGACGGCACCTTCTTCCGCGGCCGCTCGATCGGCACCGCGGGCACGGTGCTGGGCGAGGCCGTCTTCAACACGGGGATGGCCGGGTACCAGGAGGTCCTGACCGACCCCTCGTACCGGCGTCAGATCGTGGCGATGACCGCCCCCCACGTGGGCAACTACGGGCTCAACGCCGACGACATGGAGTCCGACCGCATCCAGGTGGCCGGCTTCGTCGTGAAGGAGGCGGCCCGCCGCCCGTCGTCGTGGCGCGCCGAGCAGGACCTCCGCCAGGCGCTTCTCGACGCCGAGGTGGTGGGGATCGAGGGCATCGACACGCGCCGCCTGACCCGTCACCTGCGGGACCGGGGGGCGATGCGGGCGGGCCTGTCGACCGAGGTGCTCGACGTCGACGACCTGTGCGCCCGCGTGCTCGACAGCCCCGGGATGGCGGGTGCCGAGCTCGCGTCCGAGGTCACGACGTCCAGCCCCTACGTGCTCGGCCCACGCGACCCCGGCGGCGCGCCCGCGGCGTCGGCCCGCATGCGCGTGGTCGCGCTCGACTTCGGCATGAAGCGCTCGATCGGCCGGTACCTCGCAGAGCAGGGCGCCGAGGTGCACGTGCTGCCGGCGGCCACCACACCCGACCAGGTGCTGGCCCTCGAGCCCGACGGCGTGTTCCTGTCCAACGGTCCCGGTGACCCGGCGACCGTGGCGCAGGGCATCGCGACGACCGCCGCCCTGCTGGGCGAGGTGCCCGTCTTCGGCATCTGTCTGGGTTCGCAGCTGCTCGGCCACGCGTTCGGCGCCACGACCTACAAGCTGACGTTCGGTCACCGTGGCGTGAACCAGCCGGTGCTGCGCCGTGCCGACGGCGTGGTCGAGATCACCTCCCACAACCACGGCTTCGCCGTCCGCGGCTCGAGCCTGGGGGAGCAGGTCGACGAACACGCCTTCGCTACGGCACGCCACGGCGTCGTCGAGGTGAGCCACGTCAACCTCAACGACGACGTCGTCGAGGGGCTCACCGCCCGCGACCTCCCCGCCTTCAGCGTCCAGTACCACCCGGAGGCGGCCCCCGGTCCGTCGGACGCCCGCTACCTCTTCGCGCGGTTCGCGGAGCTGATCGAACGCCACCGGTCCGGCCGGCCGGTCGGAGGGGACGCCTGATGCCACGTCGTGACGACCTGTCGAGCGTGCTCGTGCTCGGCTCCGGCCCGATCGTGATCGGGCAGGCCTGCGAGTTCGACTACTCCGGCACACAGGCCTGCAAGGTGCTCCGCGAGGAGGGCCTGCGGGTCGTGCTGGTGAACTCCAACCCGGCCACGATCATGACCGACCCGGCGCTGGCCGACGCCACCTACATCGAGCCGTTGACGGTCGCGGCGGTCCGCGCCGTGATCGAGGCCGAGCGCCCCGACGCGTTGCTGCCGACCCTCGGGGGGCAGACGGCGCTCAACCTCGCCGTGGACCTGGCCGCGGCGGGCGTGCTCGAGGAGTTCGGGGTCGAGGTGCTGGGCGCGGACCTCGAGGCGATCCAGACCGCCGAGGACCGCCAGCGTTTCAAGGACGCGATGACCGAGATCGGGCTCGAGTCGCCACGCTCGACCTACGTCAAGGCCGAGGAGGACGCCTTCGCCGCGGCCGACGAGTACGGCTATCCGGTGGTGCTGCGCCCCTCGTTCACGCTCGGCGGCAAGGGCGGGGGCATCGCCTACGACGAGCCGGAGCTGCGCACCATGATCCGGCAGGGCCTGGCCGACTCGCCGGTCCACGAGGTCCTCGTCGAGGAGTCGCTGGTCGGCTGGAAGGAGTACGAGCTCGAGGTCATGCGGGACGCGCACGACAACTGCGTGATCATCTGCTCGATCGAGAACGTCGACGCGATGGGGGTGCACACGGGCGACTCCATCACGGTCGCGCCCGCGATGACCCTGTCCGACCCGGAGTACCAGCGGATGCGCGACGCCGCGTTCGCGGTGTTGCGGCGCATCGGCGTCGAGACGGGCGGCTCCAACGTCCAGTTCGCCGTCGACCCCGCGACGGGCCGGCAGGTCGTGATCGAGATGAACCCGCGCGTGTCGCGTTCGAGCGCGCTGGCGTCCAAGGCGACCGGCTTCCCGATCGCGAAGATCGCCGCGAAGCTGGCCATCGGCTACACGCTCGACGAGATCGCCAACGACATCACGCGCGAGACGAAGGCGGCGTTCGAGCCGACCATCGACTACGTGGTCACCAAGGTCCCCCGGTTCGCGTTCGAGAAGTTCCTCGGCACCGACGACACGCTGACGACCCGCATGAAGTCCGTGGGCGAGGTCATGGCGATCGGCCGGACCTTCAAGGAGTCGCTCAACAAGGCGCTGCGCAGCCTCGAGGACGGCCGTGTCGGGTTCGGTGCCGGCGACCCGATCGAGGTCGAGGACGACGTGCTCGAGGGGATGCTGGTCCGCCCGACGGCCCGGCGGCTGGACGCGGTCGACGAGGCGCTGACGCGTGGCTGGTCGGTCGAGCGCGTCAGCGAGCTGACCGGCTTCGACCCCTGGTTCGTCGACCAGCTGCTCCAGCTCGTCGAGCGCCGGCGCGAGGTGCGCGCCCACGAGCACCTGCACGCGCTGCCCGACGAGGTCCTGCGGGCGGCGAAGCAGGACGGCTTCTCCGACGTCCACCTGTCGCGGCTGCTCCAGACGACGGAGTCGGCGGTCCGCACGCGGCGTCACCGCATGGGGCTGCGGCCGGTCTTCAAGACGGTCGACACGTGCGCCGCCGAGTTCGAGGCGTTCACCCCGTACCACTACTCCACCTACGAGGACGAGGACGAGGTCCTGCCGTCCGACCGGGACAAGGTGATCGTGCTCGGCTCCGGTCCCAACCGCATCGGCCAGGGGGTCGAGTTCGACTACTGCTGCGTCCACGCCGTCTTCGCGCTCCAGGAGGCCGGCTACGAGACCATCATGGTCAACTGCAACCCGGAGACCGTCTCCACCGACTACGACACCGCCGACCGCCTGTACTTCGAGCCGCTCACCTTCGAGGACGTCCTCGAGGTCTGCGAGCGCGAGCAGCCGGTCGGTGTGCTGGTCCAGCTGGGCGGGCAGACACCCCTGAAGCTGGCGCACCGACTCCAGGCAGCGGGCGTGCCCATCTGGGGCACCTCGCCCGACGCGATCGACGCGGCCGAGGACCGGGGCCGGTTCGGCGCCCTGATGGCGTCGCTCGACGTCGCGATGCCTCCCGGCTCGGTCGCGCGCTCCTTCGAGGAGGCGCGCGAGGTCGCCGCCGACATCCGCTATCCCGTGCTCGTCCGCCCCTCCTACGTGCTGGGCGGCCGGGCGATGCAGATCGTCTACGACGACGACGGCCTCCAGGCCTACCTCGACGGCGCACTGCGCGCGCCCGACCTCGTCGGGCAGGGTCCGGGCGGCGGAGGGCCGCCCGCGATCCTCGTCGACCGCTTCCTGGAAGGCGCGATCGAGATCGACGTCGACGCCGTCTACGACGGCACGGAACTGTTCGTCGGCGGGGTCCTGGAGCACATCGAGGAGGCCGGGGTCCACTCGGGCGACTCGGCCTGCACGCTGCCGCCGATCACGCTCGGGCGCGGGCAGGAGCGGCGCATCCGCGAGATCACCGAGGGCATCGCACGGGGCGTCGGTGTCCGCGGGCTGCTCAACGTCCAGTTCGCGCTGAAGGACGACGTGCTCTACGTGATCGAGGCCAACCCGCGCGCCTCCAGAACGGTGCCGTTCACGTCCAAGGCGACCGGGGTGCCGCTCGCCAAGATCGCGGCCCGCGTCATGGCCGGCAGCACGCTCGCCGAGCTCCGCGACACCGGTGCGCTGCCGGCCGAGGACGCCGTCCAGGGTCCACGCCCCGGTCACATCGCGGTGAAGGAGGCGGTGCTGCCGTTCGACCGGTTCCCGGGCGTCGACTCGGTGCTCGGCCCGGAGATGCGCTCCACCGGCGAGGTCATGGGCATCGACACCGACTTCGGGGCCGCGTTCGCGAAGTCGCAGGCGGGCACCGGCTCGATGGTGCTGCCGACGTCCGGGTCGGTGTTCGTCTCGGTCTCGAACCGCGAGAAGCGCGCCATCATCTTCCCGGTGAAGCGCCTGACCGACCTCGGGTTCGACATCGTCGCGACCGAGGGCACCGCCGACGTGCTGGAGCGGTCGGGCATCCCCGCGCGCGTCGTCGGCAAGGTCTCGTCCGGCAGCCGCGAGATCCTCGACCTGTTGGAGACCGGCCAGGTCGGGCTCGTGCTCAACACCCCGTTCGGCTCAGGTACGCGCGGGGACGGCTACGAGATCCGACAGGCCGCGGTCACCAACGGTGTGCCGTGCATCACGACGCTTGCGGGCATCCTGGCGGTGATCCATGCCGTCGAGGCGGTGCGGACGGGCCCGTTGTCCGTCCGGTCCCTGCAGTCCTACCAGGCGGCCCTGCGCGGCGGCGAGGCGACACCGTGAGCGCGTTGCGGGCCGGCACGACGCAGGGCCGTGCGGACGGCGACACGCCGGTGCGCTCCACCTGCGAGGTCCTCGCCCGGCGGCGCGACGGCGCCTACTGGATGGTGTCGTTCGCCGCACAGCAGATCGCGGCGCGGGCGCGACCGGGCCAGTTCGTCCAGATCGCCGTCGGCTCGCAGCACAGCCTGCTGCGACGCCCGTTCTCGATCGCGCGCGTCTCGCGGCAGGGGCCCGCCGCCGGGACGGTCGACGTCGTCTTCGACGCGCACGGCCCGGGGACGGAGTGGCTGACGCGGCTGGACGTCCACGACGTGATCGATGTCGTCGGGCCGCTCGGGACGCCCTTCCCCCTCCCGCAGCGCAAGGTCAACTGCCTGCTGGTCGGCGGTGGCTACGGCGTCGCCCCGCTGTTCTTCCTCGGCGAGCAGTTGGTCCGGGCGGGCCTGCGGGTCGACATGATCGTCGGTGCGGCCAGCGGCGAGCGGATCCTCGGGGCGATCGAGGCCAAGCGCCTGTCCGCGTCCGTCGCCTTCACCACCGACGACGGCTCGTACGGGGCGCACGGCCGGGTGACCGACGTCCTCGCCGACGTCGCGGCGTCCACGAGCGCCGGCGTCGTCTACGCGTGCGGGCCGAACCCGATGCTGCGCGCCGTGTCCGAGGCGTGCGTCGAGCTCCAGCTGCCGGTGCAGGTCGCAGTCGAGGAGCGGATGGCCTGCGGGATCGGCGTCTGCTTCACCTGCGTGCTCCCCGTGCGGATCGGCGACGGCGTGCACATGCGGCGGTCCTGCATCGACGGGCCGGTGTTCAACGGCGCCCGGATCGCCTGGGACAGGACGCGGTTCGTGGTCGGGCCCGACCCGCTCGAGGACGAACCGGAGCCGGAGGCGCCGGCCCGGTTGAGCGACGCCGAGCTGTGGGGTGACGCGTGAGCCCGGACGTGCGACGTGTCGATCCCGCGGAGCTGGTGCGCCCCGACGCGCGCGCGATACCCGCCGACCAGGTCGACCTGTCCGCGACGCTCGGGGCGCTCCACCTCGACACCCCGATCGCGACGGCGTCCGGCTGCTTCGCGTCGGGCCGCGAGATCGAGCGCTTCCACGACGTCGCGGACATCGGGGCGGTGGTGGTCAAGTCCATCACCCTCGAGCCCCGCGAGGGGTTGCCGACGCCGCGGATGGCGGAGACGCCCTCGGGCATGCTGAACGCGATCGGGTTGCAGAACCCGGGCATCGACGCGTGGCTCGCCGACGACCTGCCGTGGCTGCGGGAGCGCGGCGCGACCGTCGTCGCCTCGATCGCCGGCCGCAGCGTGCAGGACTACCGGACCGTCGCACGCAGGTTGCAGGAGGCCGGCGAGGGCATCGCCGCGATCGAGGTCAACCTGTCGTGCCCCAACGTCGAGGAACGGGGGCTGGTGTTCGCCTGCTCCCCGGACGACAGTGCGGGGCTGATCGCCGGGGTGCGTCGCGAGACGCAGCTGCCCGTGCTCGCCAAGCTCACGTCCGACGTGACCGACGTCGTCGCGGTTGCCCGCGCGGTCGTCGACGCCGGTGCGGACGGCCTGACCCTGATCAACACGGTGCTCGGCATGGCGATCGACCCGGAGTCGGGACGCCCGGAGGTCCACAACACCTACGCCGGCCTGTCCGGTCCCGCGATCCGGCCCATCGCGGTCCGCAACGTCCACCAGGTGCACCGGGCGTTGCCGGACGTCCCGATCCTCGGGTGCGGCGGCGTGCGGACCGTCACCGACGTGGTCCAGTTCCTCCGGGCCGGCGCCAGCGCCGTGCAGGTCGGCACCACCGCCTTCGTCGACCCCTTCGTCCACCCCCGCCTGACGGCCGAGCTGCGCACCTGGCTCGCCAGCCGGGGCATCCGGTCGGCCCGGGAGTTGGTCGGCGCGACCCACCCCTGGAGCTGAGCCCTCCGCCCATCGACCGAGCCGCCAGACCACCGACCCGCACCCACCCGCCGACCGGCACGCCACCCGGCCACCGACCCGCGAGGAGCAGCCATGAACGCTCGGGAACGCATCATCGTCGCGTTGGACGTGGCGACCCTCCAGGAGGCGGAGGAGCTCGCCGGGTCGCTGGTCGGCGAGGTCGGCTGGTTCAAGGTCGGCCTCGAGCTCTACAGCGCCCATGGCCCGGCGGCGATCGCGGCCGTGCGCCCGTACGGGCCGATCATGCTGGACCTCAAGCTCCACGACATCCCCACCACGGTCGAGCGCGCGGCGCGCCGTCTGGCGCGGCTGGACGTCGGCCTGCTGACGGTGCACGCGTCGGGCGGGCCGACGATGGTGGCGGCCGCGGTCGAGGGGCTCGGCGCCACCGGGCAGGTCCTCGCGGTGACCGTCCTGACGTCGATGTCCGACCAGGACCTCGCCGCG
Organism: uncultured Nitriliruptoraceae bacterium; assembly: GCA_963695235.1. GTDB lineage: Bacteria > Actinomycetota > Nitriliruptoria > Nitriliruptorales > Nitriliruptoraceae > PWLR01. The sequence continues at coordinate 2,825,366 of OY968778.1, read as the reverse complement.
ATCGGTGCCGAGCCCGCCGTGGCCCAGGTACCGAGGTTGGCGCGCCTGGCCGTCGACGCCGGCGCGCCGGGGCTGGTCTGCGCGCCCCGTGACCTGGCGAGCGTCCGCGCGGCGGTCGGCGACGAGGTGCTGCTCGTCACGCCAGGCATCCGCCCCGCCGGCGCCGGCGACGACGACCACGCGCGTGCCGCGACCCCCGCGGCCGCCGTGCACGACGGGGCGGATCTGCTGGTGGTCGGTCGGCCCGTCACCCGCGCCGACGACCCCGTCGCCGCGGTCCGGTCGATCGCCGAGGGGCTCAGTGCCCCAGCTGCGTCGCGAAGTGGCGGCTGACGTCGACCATCCCCTCGCGCAGGTAGAAGCGGTGCGCGTCGGTGCGCTGGTGGCCTGAGTCGAGGTCGAGCACGGCGCAGCCGGCCTCCCGCGCGCGCCCCTCGAGGTGTCGGAGCATGGCCGTGCCGACACCGGTCGAGCGGGCGGTGGTGTCGGTGACGAGGTCGTCGACGTAGAGCTTGCGCACGACGTGGGTGGTGTGGACGACGCGCCACCCCGCCACCCCGACGCAGCGACCGTCCGTCGCGAACGCCGCCGTGAACACCAGTCCCTGCGCGGCGCCGGCGGTGTGCACCGCGTCGAAGGTCGGGCGGTCGAGGTGATCTCGCAGCTGGGCGAGCACCGGGAAGGCGCTCTCCCACGCCGGATCGCCGACGGGCAGGTCCCGGAAGGTCAGCGCGGCCGTCACCGGATCGGTGGGCCCGGTGTGCGTGTCGTTCACGTTCGTGCTCCGTGCTCGGCGCGGTAGTCGGAGATCCGCCGGAGGTCGTCGGCTCCCAGCAGCCGACGTTCCGTCAGATGGGCGACGATGTCGTCGATCGTGGCGAGGGAGCGCGTCCGGAAGCCGAACTCGTCCGCCAGCTCGTCGAGCGCCGAGACGTCCCCACGCGTGCCGATCTCGCGCCGGTCGACGCCGACGACGAGCCCCACCACCTCGACGTCCGCTGCCGCGCGCAGGAGCGGGATCGTGGCGCGCACCGACGTCCCGGCGGTCGTGACGTCCTCGACGATCACGACACGGTCGCCGTCGCGCAGCCGGTGCCCGACGAGCGCGCCACCCTCGCCGTGGTCCTTGGCCTCCTTGCGGTCGAAGCAGAAGGCGATGTCGCGGTCGTGATCCTCGGCCAGCGCGATCGCGGTGGTGACCGCCAGGGTGATGCCCTTGTACGCGGGGCCGAAGAGCACGTCGACGTGCTCGCCGAACGTCTCGGTCACCGCGTCGGCGTAGCACCGCCCCAGCCGCCGGACGTGGGCGCCGGTGCGGAACAGCCCGGCGTTGACGAAGTACGGCATGCGCCGTCCCGACTTGCCGACGAAGTCGCCGAAGGTGAGCACGTCCGCCTCGACCAGCAGGTCGATGAAGGCGCGCGTCGAGGCGTCGGGGCCGGTCACGGTCGGGTCGCCTCCGGGAGGGGGAGGGGGAGCTGACGGTCCCGGGCGTCCAGCACCGTGCGGACCTGCTCGACGACCTCTGCCCACGACGACGCGCGGGGCCCCGGCAGGTCGCGGTTGTAGGGGTGGTCGAACACGATCGCGAGCTTGCCGGCTTCGCGGAGCGCCACGATGTTGACGGGGGAGTCGTCGACGTAGAGGTCGGCGCCGACGTTCGGCTTGTCTCCGATGAAGCACAGGTCGCGGTAGGGGATGCGGTGCTCGTCGAGCCACGCGGCGGTGTCCGCGGCCGAGGTCTCGTGCGCCCAGTTGAAGATGAGCCGATGGGTGATGATCCTGATCCAGACGCCGAGGTCCGACAGCTCCCACAACGCGTCCGACACCCCCGGCAACGGCTCCATGGTGCGGAAGATGCGGTCCTCGAGCACCGCCCGACGGTGGGCCTCCTCGAACTGCTCGAAGGTCAGGCCCCACTGGGAGTAGGCGTCCATGACGGTCTGGGCCGGGAGATCCGACGGATCGCGGTCGAGCTGCCGCGCGACCGCGTCGCGGAAGGCGCCCTCGTAGTCGCCGCACACCCCGTCGAGGTCGACGCCGAGCACCAGCTCACCCGTCGCCATGCCGCCCTCCTCGGTCCGGGGCGAGCCTAGTGAGTGGGTAGTGTGCACCCCGATCCGGAGTCGACATGTCAGTGCCCAACCTCGAGCCCGAACAGCGTCGGGCGGCGGCCGACAAGGCCATCGAAGCGCGCCGGGAACGGGCAGCGCTGAAGCAGGCGCTGAAGGCGGGCACCCTCGGTCTCCCCGACGTGCTGCGGCAGGCCGAGGGCTCCGCCGCGATCGCGAAGATGCGCGTCGCGGACGTGCTCTGCGCGCTGCCGTCGTACGGGCCGGCGACGGCGAAGCGGCTGATGGAACAGCTCGACATCTCCCAGACGCGGCGCGTGCGCGGGCTCGGTCCACGCCAGCGCGAGGCGCTCCTCCAGACGCTCCGGGGTGACGGGTGACCGCCTGCGGTCTGATCGTCGCGATCGCGGGGCCGTCGGGGGTCGGCAAGGGCACCGTCCATGCGCGTGTCCGGCGGGCACTCCCCGACAGCGTGCTGTCGGTGTCGTTGACCACCCGCCCACGCCGGCCGGACGAGGTCGACGGCGTCGACTACCGCTTCGTCGACCGACCCACCTTCGAGCAGGCGGTCGCGGCGGGCGAGCTGCTCGAGTGGGAGGAGTACGCCGGGAACCTCTACGGCACCCCGGTCGCGCCGCTCGACCAGGCGGTCGCGGACGGCCGGGTGGTGGTGCTCGACCTCGAGTTGCAGGGTGGGTTCAGCGTCAAGGCCGCCCGTCCCGACACCACCCTCACGATCGCGCTGGTGCCCCCGACGATGGAGGAGCTCGAGCGGCGGCTGCGGACGCGCGCCACCGAGGACGACGACACCATCACGCGGCGGCTCGAGGTCGTTCGCGAGCAGATGCCACACTGGGTGCGCTACGACCGCGTGATCGTCAACGACGACCTCGACGCGTGTGTCGCCGAGGTGCTCGACGCGATCGAGCAGGCACGCGCACGCGGGCAGGCCGGCGCCACGAGCTGCTGACGACTGTTCGAGCCGCGGACGCTGCACGAGCCGGGGTGCCTGGATCAGAGGTGGACGTGCGGGGCGTGCTGTGCTGCGGGGTCCTGGATCTCGAACGAGCGCCGCGGGCCGAACCCGAACGTGCTCGCGACGACGTTCGACGGCACCGCACCGCGCCTGCGCTGGTAGGCCGCCACCTCGAGGTTGAACAAGCGTCGAGCGGCGCTGATCCGGTCCTCGGTCTCCACCAGCTGCCGTTGCAGGTCGCGGAACACCCGGTCGGAGCGCAGCTGCGGGTACGACTCGCTGATCGCCAGCAGCGACGTCAGCCCGGCGGTCAGCTGGTCCTCCGCCCGTGCCTGCGCCTCGACGGGGACCGCGGGTGCCACGGCGGCGATCGCGCCGGCGCGGGCCTGCGTCACGCGCTCCAGCACGTCCCGCTCGTGCCCGGCGTGGCCCTGGACGCTGGCGACCAGGTTCGGGACGAGGTCGTGGCGCCGCTGGAGCTCGGTGTCGATCCCGGCCCACGTCGCGTCCATCGCGGCACGCTGCGTGACGAACCGGTTGTAGGACACCACGCCGGCGAGCCCGACGAGGACCATGACGACGAGCACGGCGACGCCGACCTCCACGCTCAGCCCCTCTCCGGCTCGGCCGGTGCGTGCGGCCCGGCAGGCCCCGACCGCCCGGCTGGTCCGGTCGGCTCGGTCGGTTCGGCCGGTGCGGTCGGTTCGGCCGGTGCGGCCGGTGCGGCTGGTCCGGTTGGTTCGGCTGGTCCGGTTGGCTCGGTCGGTGCGGTCGGTGCGGCCGGTGCGGCCGGTGCGGCTGGTCCGGCTGGCTCGGCCAGGCGGTCGGCGCCGACGGCCCGCCAGAACTGCGCGGGGAACGAGCCCGCCAGTCGTGCCACGTCCTGCCGTACCGCGGGGAGCTCGCCGATCACGCCCCACAGGCTCGCGTCGCGGTGCGACGGCGTGCCGCCGAGCGCCAGCAGGTCGTGGGTGAGGTCGATGCTGCGACCGGTGTACTCCTCGAGCAGCCGCTGCTGCATGCCTGCGTCCAGTAGCTGCACCACCAGCGCGCGGTCGTCGCCGACGACCCGGAAGCGGCGGTTGAACTCCGACGACTCGAGCTGGACGTCGCCGCGTGTCAGGCCGAGTCGGCCCAACACCGACTCGGGGCCGATGCGCACGGGCCGGGGCATCGGCACGGGCAGGCGGAGCAGCGCGACGGTCGCCCGCCGCCGCTGGTAGGTCGTGCGGGTCCCGTGCTGGTCGCTGCTGGTACGCCGCTCCTCCCACCACCACTGGAAGCAGGCGCACTCGGCCGTGTGCGTCGTCCCGGCGACCACCACCTCGACGGGGCCGGTGACCCCGTGGCGCAGGCCGGAGCGGCGGTCGCCCTTGGGCGTCGCCGCGAAGGCCCCGGCGAGGTCCCGTGGCGTCAGCCCGCAGGGGGAGGCGGTCGGCAGCAGGCGATCGCGGGCCAGCAGCCGCTGCCAGTCCTGCCCCGTCCTGCGGTGCCAGAGGTACATGCCCAGTAGCAGCCCTCCGGCGAGCAGCACGAACACCGCGATCAGCGCGGTGGGCGCGACGCTCGAGGACATGGGCGACTTCCTGGCGGGGCACGCGGCGCCTGCACCGTAGCTGGCAGCCAGCCGAGACGAGTCGTCGCAGCCATCGAGGCGAGAGCGTCAGCCCCGCAACTGATCGGTCGCTCGCCGGAGCGCCTCGCTCATCTCGTCGCGCTGTTCCATGATGCGTTCGATCGGTCCGGACAGGCCGAGCGCCGCGACGGCGATCCCATCCGCGCCGATGATGGCCACCGCGACCCCGCCGACGTCGGTCGCCATTCGCCGTCGTTGAGCGCCACCGCGCCGGCGCGGATGGCGGCGAGGTCCGCGCGTAGCTCCGCCTCGTCGGTGATGGTCCGAGATGTGTGCTGGACGAGCCCGGTCGCGATGACTCGCTCGACCTCGTGCTCGGGCTCGTGGGCCAGCAGCGTCTTGCCGTCGCCACGCAGTATGCGGGAGCGTCCTCCGAGCCGGACGTGCTGCCGATGGGTCGTGCCCTCCAGCGGTCGATGTACACGATCTCGCCGTGGTCGTACACCGAGAGGTGCCCCGTCTCACCGACCGCCGGACGCAGTGCCCGATCCGCCTGATCGGCAGGCGCACCTCGGCGAACCTGCGTCGCGCGAGCACCGAGTTCCACACGGCGAGGCCGATCCGGTAGCGCCCTTGCGTCACGCGTGACAACCGGGGTGTTCCAGGGTCCTGACGAGCCGGTATGTCGGGGATCGCTGGAGCGAGAGCGCCTTCGAGTGCTCGGCGACGCGTGAGGCCTGTCGCCGAGGATCTCAGCAGCTCGACGTCCCCGGCCGAGGGTCGGAGGTAGTTGCCGGGCATGTCAGGCGGCCCCTGGTGCGAATGGTGTTGGTTGACGGCTCGTATCGCTCGTGGTAGAACCCCCGAGGCTACGGCTGTAGTGCACGATACTACTATGTATCAAATGTGCGTCCGGGAGCCGGTCGCGAGGCCAGGATGGGAGCTTGGGAGATGACGATCCATTGGAGCAGTGACGACCTGCCTCGGTTCCGCTCGACCCGTGACACGCGCGATCGCGTCGATCTGGTCAACAAGGAGATGTTCGGGAACGAGTATTTCATCGCCGACCTGATCACGATGCATCCCGGCGATACGTCCTCCCGGCACTATCACCCGATCTCGAACCATACGTCTTCGCGCTCCAGGGGCGTGGGGTGCACATCGACGCCCAGGGTGAGCGTCACGAGATCCGGGCGGGCGACGTGTTCATGGTCGAGGCAGGTGAGGTGCACTCGGGTGCGAACGAGTCGGACGAGGACTACGTCTTCATCGAGCTGTGGTCGCCTCCCTATGGAGATCCGAAGTCCGTCTTCGTGACCGATGATGCGTGCACATGGGAGCGAGAGGACGAGGCGGCAGCACAGCTGTCGTGACCCGCGATCCACACGCTGCGGTCGAGACGTTCGACCCGAGGGAGATGCGCACGATGAGGAGAGGAACCGGTCTCAAGAGGTACGTGGTCGCGACACTGGCTGCGGCGCTGATACTCGCAGGCTGCGGCGGGAACGGCGAGCAGGGCACGGAACCGGGTGGCACCGGTGACGACGGAGGCGAAGCCGGAAACGGCGGTGGATCGGACGACGGCGGAACAGGGCTGAGCATCCCGGATCTGCGGCCGTCGTTCCCGTCCGAGCGAGCCCCCATGATCAGGGCCTCATGGGCGCGAGGGCCCACGGATACCGACACGTTCGATTCGGCTCGAGATCGTCCGGACGGCCGATGTCGCAGCGCTCGTGAGCGACGCGGTGTGGCTCACCATCGCGAGCGGCGGCGCTGTGGCCGGCCCTGGACACGGGCGTCGTCGACGGCGTCATCGTGGCGAACATCAACGACAACGACAACTGGTTCCTGTGCGCCAGCGACGAGATCGAAGAGCCCTCGGATCTGGAGGGTGGCAGCTTCACCGGTGGCGAGGTCGGCAACGCCTGGAACATCGTCGGACGCAAGATCATGGAGGAGGAACTCGGGATCGACGCAGATCAGGTGGAGTTCATCTCCATCGGTGGCGGGAGCGACTCGTGGGTGGAGGCGCTGCTGGCAGGGCAGATCGACGCGTCCATGTGCCAGCCGCGTCACATCCCGTTGATCGAGGAAGCAGGGTTCAACGTGCTCTTCCAGGAGCACAAGAACCTCGCGACCGAGCTGCTGATGGTCAGGCGGGACACCTGGGAGAACAACCGCGACGCGGTCTGTGCCGCCATCAAGGGCATGTTCGATTTCCGCCAGTGGGTCCAGGACTCCGAACTGGAGGACTGGTCGGACAAGATGCCGGAGGTGATCGGATACGTCGAGGACGCCGGCTATGACGTGTCCGACGATGGGTTGGGCATCGAACGGACGTGGGAGACGACCTGGCAGACCGAGTTCAGCTGGGCGATGGACCTGGGCGCCCCGGCTGAGGCATGGGACCTGCAGCTCGAACTGCTCGCACGAGAGGGCGGAGAGGTCTCGCCGGACTTCGAATGGCGCGACCACGTCGCGCTCGACTGCGTGTGGGAGCTCCAGGAGGAGGCCGGACTGCCGCTGAAGCCCGACCCCAGCACGCTCTGACCGAACCGGGCGACGCCCCGGTCGCCGCGGGGCAGGACCGGTCTCTGGCGGCCCAAGGGCGCACGCTGCCCCTGGGCCGCCAGACGCGCCGAGGAGCGCAGCCGGTCGCCCCGACACGGCGGCACCCGCTACCCTGGCCGGCCGAACCCGGGAAGGCACGAACATCGCAACGATCGACGAGCTGATGGACAAGGTGGACTCGCGTTTCCACCTCGTGCACCTCGCCGCCAAGCGCGCGCGCGAGATCAACGGCTACTACTCCCAGCTCGGCGAGGGCCTCGGCACCTTCGTGCCGCCCCTGCTCAGCACGCCGTCGAACAAGCCGCTGTCGATCGCCCTCGAGGAGATCGCCCAGGGCAAGATCGTCGGCGCGGAGCCGACCGAGCAGCGCTCCGAGGACCCGCTCGCCTTCATCGAGGGCGGGGACGACGAACCCGCCTGACGGTGGGGTCGTGACCTCGGGCGGGCCGAGCGCCGCACCGGCCGCCCCACTCGACGGGGTCCGGGTGCTCATGGGGGTCAGCGGCGGCATCGCCGCCTACAAGGCACCGTTGCTCGCACGCGCCCTCGTGCGCGCCGGCGCCACGGTCGATCCGGTCCTCACCCGCGGGGCCGCACGGTTCGTCGGCACCGCGACCTTCGAGGGGCTCACGGGTCGCGCCGCACGGATCGAGGTCTGGGAGGACATCCCCGGCCAGACCCACGTGGCGCTCGGCCGCGCCGCCGACGTCGCGGTCGTCTACCCGGCGACCGCCCACACGCTCGCCAAGCTGGCGCACGGCTTCGCCGACGACCTGCTCACCACGTCGCTGCTGGCCGCCACCTGCCCGGTCCTGATCGCCCCCGCGATGCACACCGAGATGTGGCAGCACCCGGCGACCCAGGACAACCTCGAGGTGCTCCGGCGGCGCGGTGTGCACGTGCTCGGGCCGGCCGACGGACCGCTCATGGGCGACGACAGCGGCCCCGGGCGCGCCGTCGAGCCGGACGAGGTCCTCGACGCGGTGCTGGGGCTGGTCGCGCCGGGCGTCCGTGACCTGGCCGGGGTCCGGGTGGTGGTCACCGCCGGCGGGACCCGCGAGCCGATCGACCCCGTCCGCTACCTCGGGAACCGCTCCAGCGGCCGCATGGGGTTCGCGGTCGCCGCCGCGGCGGCCCGTCGTGGCGCCGCCGTCGCGCTCGTCGCCGCGCCCTCGCACCTGCCGACCCCACCGGGGGTCGACCGCACGGACGTGACGACGGCCCTCGAGATGCGCGAGGTCGTGCTGCGGCTCGCGGCCGAGGCCGACGTGGTCGTGAAGGCCGCCGCGGTGGCCGACTTCCGGCCCGACGCGGCAGCGGGCTCCAAGCTCAAGAAGGCCGACGGCGTGCCCTCCGTCACGCTGGTGCCGAACCCCGACATCCTGGCCGAGCTGGGCGCGAGCCGGCGCGTCGACGGCGGGCCGTTGCTCGTCGGCTTCGCCGCCGAGACCGACGACGTCGAGGCGTACGGCCGCCGCAAGCTGCGTGACAAGGGCGCGGACCTGCTCGTGGTCAACGACGTCGGCGCGTCGGACCGCGGCTTCGAGGTCGACACCAACGAGGTGGTGCTCCTCGGCGCGGACGGCAGCCGCCAGGACGTGCCGCTGACCACCAAGGCCGTCGTGGCCGAGCGCATCCTGGACGCGGTGGTGGAGCGGCTGGCGCGCTGACCGGTGCCCGGGCGCCGATGCCAGCGCGCGTGGATCGCGGCAGGGCACGGTTGTCCGCCCCGTCCTGAGATCGGTCGCAGCCGCTCGCTACGCTTGGTCGCCACTCCGCCCCGGCGTGTCCCCGCAGGAGCCCCCGTGCCCAACCGTCGCCTCTTCACCTCGGAATCCGTGACCGAGGGCCACCCGGACAAGGTGGCGGACCAGATCTCCGACGCGATCCTGGACGCCATCCTGGTGGACGACCCGTTGGGTCGCGTCGCCTGCGAGACGCTGGTCACCACCGGCCAGGTCATCATCGCGGGCGAGATCTCCACCGCCACCTACGTCGACATCCCGCGTGTCGTGCGCGACACGATCCTGTCGATCGGCTACGACTCGCACGACGTCGGCTTCGACGGCAACACCTGCGGGGTGTCGGTCGCGATCGACGAGCAGTCGCCCGACATCGCCCAGGGCGTCGACCACGCCTACGACAGCGACGACTCGGATCCGCACGCGGTCCAGGGCGCGGGCGACCAGGGCATGATGTTCGGCTACGCCACCGACGAGACGCCGTCGCTGATGCCGTTGCCGATCCACCTCGCGCACCGGATGGCGGAGCGGCTGACCGAGGCGCGCAAGTCGGGCGAGATCCCCTACCTGCGCCCGGACGGCAAGACCCAGATCACCGTCGCGTACGAGGGCGACCGTCCCGTCGCGGTCACCGCGGTCGTGCTCTCCACCCAGCACCGGGCGGAGATCGACCTCCCGACGCTGCTGCGCCCCGACGTCGAGGAGCAGGTGATCCGCCCGCTGCTCCCCGACGACATCGACACCGACGAGCTGAAGATCTTCGTGAACCCGACCGGGCGCTTCGAGGTCGGCGGCCCGGTCGCCGACGCGGGCCTGACGGGTCGCAAGATCATCGTCGACACCTACGGAGGCATGGCCCGCCACGGCGGCGGCGCCTTCTCCGGCAAGGACCCCTCGAAGGTCGACCGCTCCGCCGCGTACGCGACGCGCTGGGTGGCCAAGACGATCGTCGCGGCCGGTCTCGCGCGCCGCGCCGAGCTCCAGGTCGCCTACGCGATCGGGGTCTCCTCGCCCGTCAGCCTCAACCTCGAGACCTTCGGGACGGAGTCGGTGGACCCGGACCGCATCCTGGCCGCCGTCCGGGAGCTCTTCGACCTGCGCCCGGCGGCGATCATCGATGCGCTCGACCTGCGTCGCCCCGGCTACCGCGAGACCGCGGCGTACGGGCACTTCGGCCGCGACGGTGACCGGTTCACCTGGGAGCGCACGGACCGCGCCGACGAGCTGCGGGCCGCCGCGGGCGCCTGAACGCCCCGCCGGATCCGGCCCCGCCCCTGCGCATCGCGCAGGTCGTCGTCGAGGTCGCCCCCTTCCACCTCGACCGTCCCTTCGACTACCTCGTGCCCGACGACCTCGAGGTGGAGCCGGGCCAGCGGGTCCAGGTCTCGTTCGCCGGGCGGCGCGTGCGCGGGCTCGTGGTCGGGCGCAGCGCCGACACGGGGGTCGACCCCTCGCGGCTCCGGCCGCTCGCGCGCACGCTCGGCGACCACGTGTGGGTGCGCGAGCCGGAGCTCGACCTGCTCCGGTGGGCAGCCACGCGCTTCGGCGCTCCGCTCGCCGACGTGATCCGCCATGCGCTGCCCTCCCGCACGGTCGCCGTCGAGCGGCGCGGCGCCGAGGCCGGCTGGTATCCGCCGGGCACCGCCCCGCGGCCCTCGTCGGACCCGCCGCCCGCGCTCGCCGACGCGTGGGACGTCTACGGCGAGGCGGGGCGGGGGCTGCTGTCCGCCGTGGTCGACGGGGCCGGCTCCTTCCTGTGGCGTCCGCTGCCGGGGGAGGACCTGGGGGCCCGCCTGGCCGAGCTGACGCAGGCGTGCCTCGCCGGGGACCGGGACGTCGTCGTCGTGGTGCCCGATCCGTCGTCACCCGTGGCCGACGCCGTGGTCCGGGCAGCGGGCGACCTCGCCGTCGACCTGCGCGGTGGCCCCTCGCCGCGCCGGCAGTACCGGGCGTGGCTCGAGGCGCGATGCGGCATCGCCAGGGTCGTCGTCGGCGAGCGGGGTGCCGCGTTCGTGCCGGTCGAGCGCCTCGGGCTCGCGGTCGTGCTGGACGAGGCCAACCCGGCGCTCAAGGAGCGACGCAGCCCCCGCCACCATGCCCGGGAGGTGCTGCTCGAGCGGGCGCGCCGCGCCGGCGGCGTCGGTCTCGCCATCGGCACGGTCCCCTCCGCGGCGATGTGGCGGCTGCTCCAGGACCGTCGTGTCGCGCCGGTCGTCCCGGTCCGCGACGCCGAGCGGCGGGCGCGGCCCAGGATCACCGTCGCCACCGGGGACGGCCAGGCCAGCGCACGGCTCACGCGCGAGTCCCTGGCCGCTTTGCGGGACGCGACGCGCAGCGGGCGCTACGGGGTCGTGCTGGCGGCGCGCCGCGGCGAGGGCCGCGCGCTGGTGTGCCGCCGCTGCGGCGACCGCCTCGCCTGCCCCACGTGCGCGTCGTCGCTCGGTGCCGCCGGCACGGGCGTCGCGTGCGAGGGATGCGGGTGGCACCAACCGCGGGTGCCCCGCTGCGGCGTGTGCGGTGACACCGAGGTCGTCCCGCTGGCGGCGGGCGCCGCCCGGCTCGGCAGCGAGCTCCGGCGCAGCATGGACGCGCCCGTCGCCGTGCTCGAGGGCTACGACCAGCAGGCCCCGCCCGCCCCGGCGGTGCTCGTCATGACGCGGGGGTCGGTGCTCGACGCGCCGCCAGGCGAGGTCGGTGCGGTCGTCCTGCCCGATCTGGACGGCTCGCTCCGCAGGCCGACCCTCGACGCCGCCGAGGACACGTTGCGGCTCGCGTTCGCGGTCGCCGGCTGGGTGGTGCACGGCCGGCGCGATCCCGCAGGGTCCCGGGTCGTCGCGCAGAGCCGCGAGCCGGAGCACCACGCGGTCGCGGCGCTCGCGGCGTGGGACCCGGGTGGCTTCTGGCGAGCCGAGGCGGCACTGCGTGCGCCGCTTCGCTTCCCACCCGTGGCCTACGCCATCCGTCTCGAGCTCGCCGAGCCCCCGGCGAGCGCGGCGGCCGACCTGCGTGCGGCCCTGCCCGCGGGTGACGAGCTGCTCGGCCCCGTCCCGGACGGCCACCGGGTCGCCTTCCTCGTCAAGGCGGACGATCGGCCGGCGACCCTCGCCGCGTTGGCGCCGCTGCGGGCGGCGTGGAGCAAGGCGGGCGTCGACGCCCGGCTCGACGCCGATCCCGTCGACGCCCTGTGAGCCCACGGGCCGCCGCGCAGGGCCTACCCTCGCCCGACGCGGACCGTCGGAAGGAGCCGCGCGTGACGACGCTCGAGATCCGCATCTTCGGTGATCCCGTGCTGCGTCAGCGTGCCCACGAGGTGGAGGACTTCGACGGGCGGCTGGCCACGCTGGCGCGCGACATGTTCGAGACGATGCGCGCCGCCGAAGGCGTGGGGCTCGCCGCCAACCAGGTGGGGGTGCTCAAGCGCCTGTTCACCTGGGAGGTCACCGACGACGACGAGGCCACGGTCGGCAGTGCCGTCGTCAACCCGGTGCTGCTCGACGCCTCGGAGGACCTCCAGGACGGCGACGAGGGCTGCCTGTCGTTCCCCGGCCTGTTCTACCCCGTGCAGCGCCCGCTGCGGGTCGAGATTGCCCACCAGGACCTCGGCGGCGACCAGCACACGGTCCAGCTGGAGGGCTTCCTGGCCCGCGTCTGGCTGCACGAGCTGGACCACCTGAACGGCATCCTCTTCCTCGACCACCTCGCCAAGCACGACCGCACCGCAGCGCTGAAGGTGATGCGCGAGCGCCGTCTCGAGCTGGGACTGGACGAGCCCGCGGCGCGTCCGGGCAACCTGCTGCTCGGGCGGCACGGCGGCTGACGGTGCGCATCGTCTTCCTCGGCACGCCTGACGTCGCCGTCCCCTCGCTCGAGGCGCTGCTCGCGGCGCCCGAGATCGACGTGGCGGCCGTCGTCACCAACCCCGACCGGCCGCGTGGCCGGCGCGGCACGCCCGCGCCCCCGCCGGTGAAGCTCGCCGCCGAGCGCGCCGGCGTGCCCGTCTGGCAGCCGAGCAAGCCGCGCGAGGTGCTCGACGCGCTGCGTGAGCTGGACGTCGACGCCTGCGCGGTCGTCGCGTACGGCGCGCTGCTCCCGGCCGACGTGCTCGCCGTCGGCGGGCGGGGCTACGTGAACCTGCACTTCTCGCTGCTGCCGCGGTGGCGTGGCGCCGCGCCCGTCCAGCACGCGATCCGTGCGGGCGACGCGACCACCGGCGTGACGACCTTCGTGCTGGACGAGGGCATGGACACCGGTCCGGTCCTCGAGCGCGTCGAGGTCGCGATCGAGCCGGGGGAGTCCGCCGGTGCGTTGCTCGACCGGCTGGCGCTGCTCGGGGCACCCGTGCTGGTGCGCTCGCTGCTGGCGCTGCACGCCGGTGCGGTGCCCGAGCCCCAACCGACCACGGGCGCGACGCTCGCGCCCAAGATCACCCCCGAGGACGTGCGCCTCGACCTCGGCGCGAGCGCCGCCGCGATCGACCGCCTCGCCCGCAGCGCCGATCCGGCGCCGGGTGCCCACACCACGTTCCGGGGCTCGCGGTTGAAGGTGTTCCGCGCCGTGCCGGTCCCGACCGCCGGTCCCGCGACGCCCGGCACGGTCGTCGACCGCGATCGCGCCGGGGTGGTCGTCGCGTGTGGCGAGGACGCGATCCGTCTCGAGCAGGTCCAGCCGGAGGGCAAGGCGCGCATGGACGGCGCCGCCTTCGCCAACGGCTACCGGCCGGAGGTCGGTGAACGCCTCGGCGACGTCGCGTCGCCGGCCGACGGCTCGTGAGCCCGACGGACGGCAGGTGACCGCGGACGGGCTCGACGCGCGCCGCGTCGCCCTCGAGGCGATCCGGCAGGTCGAGGATCACGGTGCCTGGTCGAACGTCGCCGTCCCCCGCGCCGTCGCGTCGTTGGCGCAGGAGCGGGACCGCGCCTTCGCGTCCCACCTGGCCTACGACACGCTGCGCTGGGAGGGCACGGCACGCTGGGCCCTCGAGCTGGTGCTGACCCGCCCGCTGGAGCAGGTGGAGCCGCCGCTCCGCCGTGTCCTCTCGCTGGGTGCCGTCCAGCTGCTGCGGTCCGGGGTGCCGCCCCGCGCGGCGGTCGCCACCTCGGTGTCGCTGGCCCGTGAGCAGGTGCCGGCGGCGCGTGCGACGGGTGCGGCCGGCTTCGTCAACGGTGTGCTCAGGGCGCTGTCCCGGCGCGCGGACTCGCTGCCCTGGCCGGACGAGGCCAGCGACCCGGTGGGGTCGCTGGCGCTCACCACCGGCCATCCGCCGTGGGTGGTCGAGGACCTGTGTGCACGCCACGAGCCGTCGCGTGTGGCCGCGATCCTGGCCGCCGACAACGACCCGCCCGGGCTGACCCTGCGCGCCGTCGGCGACCGCACCGACCTCGTCGCGGAGCTGGCGGCCGCCGGGCTCGACGCCTCGGCCGGCATGCACCCGGCGGCGGTGCGCGTGCCCGGCGCGGACCCCCGCCGCCTCGCCGCCGTCGCGGACGGTCGCGCGGTGCCCCAGGACGAGGCGTCGATGTGGGTCGTGACCGCCACCGGCGTGGCGGCGGGCGCGACCGTGCTCGACCTGTGCGCCGGCCCCGGCGGGAAGTCGACCTACCTGGCGTCGCTCGCCGGGCCGGCAGGTGCGGTGACCGCCGTGGAGCTGCACCCGCACCGCGCCAGGACGGTCGCGGAGGCCGCCGAGCGGCTGGGCGTGGACATCGAGGTGGTCGTCGGCGACGCGGCAGACCCGCCGCTGCCGCCGGAGGCGCGCTACGACGTCGTGCTGCTCGACGCGCCCTGCACCGGGCTCGGGACCGGGCGCCGACGGCCCGAGGTCCGGTGGCGTCGGTCGCCGGAGGACGCCGCCACCTTGGCGTCGCTGCAGCGCCGGCTGCTGGCCGCGGCGGCGGCGCGGGTCGCGCCGGGTGGGCGGCTGACCTACTCGGTCTGCACCTGGACGGCGGCGGAGACCGACGGGGTCGCGGGCTGGTTCGACGGGCATGCGGCCGGATCGGACCTGGCGGCAGGGGAGCGGCGTCAGCTGCTGCCCGACGTCGAGGGGACCGACGGCATGTACGTCGCCAGCTGGCAGCGGACGGGCTGACGGGTCCGTTCCGGTGCCGCAGGCGCCGGCCGCACGGGCGCGCGGACGGCCTGGTGGGTCCGTTCCGGACGCAGCCGGTCGGGGCGAGTCGCTCGGATAGGCTGGCGCGCCGCCGATCGAGGAGGGCACGCCCGGTGCACGAGCTGCGGATCGCCCCGTCGATCCTCTCGGCGGACTTCGCCCGTCTCGCGGACGAGGTCGAGGACGTCGCGCCCGCCGTGTCGGTCGTCCACGTCGACGTCATGGACGGCCACTACGTGCCGAACCTGACGCTCGGTCCACCGGTGGTCCGCTCGCTGCGGGCCGCGACCGACCTGTTCCTCGACTGCCACCTCATGATCACGGATCCGGCGACCTACGCGCCGCCGCTGGTGGAGCTGGGCGCGGAATCGGTGACCTTCCACCCTGAGGTCGAGGACGACCCGCTGGCGCTGGTCCATCGGATCCACGAGCTGGGCGGCCAGGTGGGCGTCGCGCTCAAGCCGGCGTTCGAGCTGTCGATGGTCGAGGAGCTGCTGCCACACGTCGACCTGCTGCTGGTGATGACCGTCGAGCCCGGCTTCGGTGGTCAGTCGTTCCTCCACGGGTGCGTCCACAAGGTGTCCGAGGCCGCGGCCTGGCGCGACGCGCACGGTGCGGACTTCGCGATCCAGGTCGACGGCGGGGTCACGCTCGACACCATCGGGGAGGCAGCCGCCGCCGGTGCCGACCTGTTCGTCGCCGGTTCGGCGGTGTTCGACCGCGCGGACCGGGTCGCGGCGGCGACCGCGCTGCTCGACCGCGCGCGGGCGGCGTCGACGATCACGGCAGGGGGCAGGCGTTGACTGCTCGTGTTCTCATCGCGGACGACGACGACGACATCCGCGCCTACCTCGAGATCACGCTCGGGCTGGCCGGCTACGACGTCGTCCAGGCCCGCGACGGCGTCGAGGCGCTCGAGCTCGCCCGCACGAGCCGGCCGGACATCGTGGTGCTCGACGTGATGATGCCGCGGATGGACGGGCTCGAGACGCTCCGGCAGCTTCGCGAGGACGCGCGCACCGACTACCTGCCGGTCGTGCTGCTGACGGCCCGCGTCCAGCGGCAGGACGCGATCCAGGGGCTCGACCGTGGCGCCGACGACTACATCACCAAGCCGTTCGACGCCGACGAGCTCCTCGCCCGGTTGCGCGCGACGCTCCGCCGCTCGGACCAGCAACGTTCGCGCAGCCCACTGACCGGCCTGCCCGGCAACGAGAGCATCCTCGCGGAGCTGGCCGAGCGGATCGCCACCGCCGAGCCCTACGCGCTGCTGTACGTCGACCTCAACCAGTTCAAGCCGTTCAACGACCACTACGGCTTCCTGCGTGGTGACGAGGCGCTGCGGCTGCTCGGCGATCTGCTGGTGAAGGTCCGCGACGAGCTCGACGACTCGCGAGCCTTCGTCGGTCACGTCGGTGGGGACGACTTCGTCCTGATCGTCGACCCGAGCGAGGCGGACGTCGCCGCGCGGACCGTCTGCGCGCGCTTCGACGAGCTCTCGCCGACGCTCTACGACCCGGTCGACCGCGCGGCGGGGACGATCGAGGTGCCGGACCGACGTGGCGTCCCCCAGCAGTACGGGATGCTCTCGTTGTCGATCGGCATCGCGAGCACCGACCTGCGCGACTTCGCCCATCAGGGCGAGGTGGTGGCGACGGCCACGGAGATGAAGCGCTACGCGAAGTCCCGCGGCGTCGCCGGCTCCACCTTCGCCTTCGACCGCCGGACCGACGACCCCGACGACGGGTTGGAGATCGAGGTCGAGCTCCCCTGAGGGCGCGCCCGGCCGCGGACGGTCCCCGGCGAGCGCCACGAGGGTCGAGCGGACACGGCTGTAGACTGCCCGCCACGTCCCCAGGGATGGGTGGAAGTCCCTACCGGCGGTGAGAGCCCGCGACCCGGTCCGGCACGTCGGACCGGTTGACCCGGTGCAACTCCGGGGCCGACGGTCAGAGTCCGGATGGGAGGGGATGCGGTCGCCTCGCGCGGCCGGCTGCGCCGTCGACACACGGCGCGCGTCGCCAGCGGCGGCGCGCCCCGACACGGCCGGTCGGTCGCGCTCGCTCCGTGTCTCCCTCGTCCGCCCGACCGCGGGGACGCCGACGACCGACGAGGGCAGGCGTGAGCGCACCGACGACGCGTGTGGCTTCGGCCGGCCCGCCTGTCTCGACCGCCGGGATCGGGGCCGGGGGCACCGGCGGTGGCGACGCCATCGGGCCCGCCGACCGACGGTTCCTCGCCGAGGCGATCGCGCTGGCCGCGAGCGGTGGTCCCGTCGCACATCCCAACCCCACGATCGGGTGCGTGCTCGTGCGTGGCGACGAGGTGGTCGGCCGTGGTGTCACGGCGCCCTCCGGTGGCCCGCACGCCGAGGTCCGCGCCCTGCGGGACGCCGGCCCGCTCACGGCGGGTGCCACCGCGTACGTGACCCTCGAGCCCTGTGCGCACCAGGGCCGGACGCCGCCCTGCACCGACGCGCTGCTCGACGCCGGTGTCGCACGGGTCGTCGTCGGCCTCGCCGAGCCGAACCCGACCGCGGGCGGCGGCGCGCACGGGCTCCGGGGACGCGGCGTGCACGTCGACGTGCTGCCGGCGTCCCACCTGTTCGCCGCCGCGATCGCCCGCCAGCTCGAGGGCTTCCTCGCGGTCGTGGGCCACGGGCGGCCGCACGTGACCCTCAAGCTCGCCCAGACCGCCGACGGCAGTCTCGACGCGCCCGACGACCGCCGCTGGCTGACCGGCCCGGCGGCCCGCCGAGCGGTGCACCGCTGGCGCGCGAGCGTCGACGCCGTGCTCGTCGGGGTCGGGACCGTGCTGGCCGACGACCCGCGGCTGGACGCGCGCGATCTCCCGGCCGGCCGCCGTGCCCCGGCCGCCTCGGCGGGCGACGTCGCCCGGGTCGCAGGCGGCGACGTCGCCCGAGCCACCGGCGGCGACGTCGAGGTGGCACGACAGCCGCGCCCCGTGGTGCTCGACACGGCCGCGCGGACACCCGTGGACGCGGCCGTGGTCGGGCGAGGCGCGCTCGTGGTCGTCGGGGACGGGGCGCCGCCGGACCGCGTCCGGGAGCTGGCCGCCGCAGGCGCAGGCGTCGTCCACGCCGCCATCGGGGCCGACGGCCACCTCGACGTCGCGGACGCGCTCCGGACGGTCGCCGACGCGGGGATCAGCACGGTGCTCGCAGAGCCGGGCGCGCGGCTCGCCGGCGCGCTGGTCCGCGACCGGCTCGTCGATCGGCTCGTGCTGCACGTCGCGCTCGGCATCGGCGACGGGCCCGCCCGGCGCGCGCTCGACGGCGCACTCGACGGGCCATGGCGCACGGAGCGGGCCGGAGGCGCGGGCCCCGACGCCATCTGGCACCTGGTCCCCGTGGGTGAGGAGCGCTGATGTTCACCGGCATCGTGGAGGAGCTCGGCACGGTCCTGGCGGTCGACGTCGACGGCGAGGCGGCGCGGCTGCACGTCGGCGCCCGGGAGGTCGTCGCCGACGCGGCGCCGGGTGACTCGATCTCGGTCGACGGCTGCTGTCTCACCGTCACCACGCTGCCCGGTGACGGCTTCACCGCGGACCTCATGGCCGAGACCCTGCGCGCGACGGCGCTGGGGTCGTTGCGGGTGGGCGCGCCCGTGAACCTCGAACGGGCGATGCGTGCGGGGGAGCGCTTCGGAGGGCACCTCGTGCAGGGCCACGTCGACGGTGTCGGCCAGGTCGTCGCCCGCGCGGAGCAGCCTGGCACCGTCTGGCTCGACGTCCACGTCCCGCCGGAGGTCGCCCGCTACGTCGTGCGGAAGGGATCGATCACGATCGCGGGCGCCAGCCTGACGGTGGCGGACCTCGTCGGCGACGACGTCGTCCGGGTCGGGCTGATCCCGCACACGCTGTCGGTCACCACCTTCGGTGGGCTGCGTGTGGACGACCGCGTCAACCTCGAGGTGGACGTGGTCGCGAAGTACGTCGAGCGGTTGCTGGCCGGTGGGGCCGCGAGCCCCTACACGGCTCCCGTCGACTGGCACCGACAGGCACCGGGGCAGGCCCCGGGAGCGGAGGATCTATGACGACGTTCGCCCGGATCGAGGATGCGATCGCCGTGCTGCGCGACGGCGGCATGGTGGTCGTCGTCGACGACGAGGACCGCGAGAACGAGGGCGACCTCGTCATGGCCGCGGACGCCGCGACGCAGGAGTCGCTCGCGTTCATCGTCAAGCACAGCTCCGGCGTCGTCTGCGTGCCGATGCTCGGTGAGGACCTCGACCGCCTGCGCATCCCCATGATGGTCTCACGCAACGAGGACCCCAAGGGCACCGCGTACACCGTCTCCGTCGACGCCGTCGAGGGCACCTCCACCGGCATATCCGCGGGCGACCGTGCCAGCACGTGCCGGGTGCTGGCCGACCCCGACAGCCGCCCGGAGGACGTCACCCGGCCGGGGCACGTCTTCCCGCTGCGCTACCACCCGGGCGGCGTCCTGCGGCGGGTCGGGCACACCGAGGCGTCGGTCGACCTCGCGCGGTTGGCCGGCCGGCGTCCCGCGGCGGTGATCTGCGAGGTGGTCAACGACGACGGCAGCATGGCGCGGGTGCCCGACCTCGAGCGCTTCTGTGCCGAGCACGACCTGCTGCTGGTGACGATCGCCGACCTGGTCGCCCACCGACGGGAGCGCGAGTCGATCGTCGAGCGCGTGGCCCAGGCCAGGCTGCCCACCCCCTACGGCGCCTGGACGATGGTGGGGTACCGCAACACCGCCGACGGCTCCGAGTCGATGGCGCTGCTGCACGGTGAGCCCGAAGGGCGGCCGGACGTCCTGGTGCGGATGCACTCGGAGTGCCTGACCGGGGACGTGTTCCGCTCGCTGCGGTGCGACTGCGGTCCCCAGCTCGACCTCGCGATGTCACGCATCGCCGACGAGGGGTGCGGGGTGATCGTCTACCTGCGCGGCCACGAGGGCCGCGGCATCGGCCTGCTGCACAAGCTCCAGGCGTACGAGCTACAGGACGGTGGCGCCGATACCGTGGACGCCAACCTCGCCCTGGGGCTGCCCGCGGACGGGCGCGACTACGGCATCGGTGCCCTGATCCTGGCAGACCTCGGGCTCACGACCCTGCGGCTGCTCACCAACAACCCGGAGAAGCGCGCGGCGCTCGGCGGGTTCGGCCTGTCGATCACCGAGCGGGTGCCCATCCACGTGCTTCCCAACGACGCGAACGCCGACTACCTCCGGACCAAGGCCGACCGGATGGGGCACGATCCTGCGGCTGCCGGCGAGCTGCCCGAGTCGACGGGCGTCGGCGACATCGCTCGGCAGCGGGCCGCCGCCATCCCGGCGGTCCGGCGCGCGCGCGGGTTCGCGATGGCGCCCCCGCCCGACGACGAGCAGGATGCCCCGGCGACCCTCGCCGCCGGCGGTCACCGGGAGGAGCGTGCATGAGCGGGACGATCGAGCACAGCGGCTCGCTCGACGCGTCGGGCCTGCGGATCGCACTCGTCGCCGCGCGGTTCAACGACACCATCACCAAGCGCTTGGTGGACGGGGCCCGCGAGGAGCTGCTGGCCCACGGCGCCGACGAGGACGCGCTCACGACCGTGTGGGTGCCTGGCGCGTTCGAGATCCCGATCGTCCTCGCGAAGCTCGCGGCGTCGGGTCGGGTGGACGCGCTCGTCGCGCTCGGCTGCGTCGTGCGTGGCGACACGCCGCACTTCGACTTCGTCGCCGGTGCCTGCACCGACGGGGCGTCGGAGGTGGCGCTGCGGCACGGTGTCCCCGTCGGCTTCGGGGTGCTCACCACCGACACCTGGGAGCAGGCGGAGGCCCGCGCCGGCGGTGCACACGGCAACAAGGGCGGTGAGGCCGCGCTCACCGCGATCGAGACGCTCCAGGTGCTGCGCGACCTGTGACCGGCCCGCGGTGGACGGCGTCACCGATCCCCAGACCGAATCCGAACCGACCACCGAGACCGACCCCGTGACAGATCCAGGCCAGCCAGGCCAGCCGGAGCAGCCCCCCGTCGGGCCCCCGGGCGAGCCCGTCGAGCCCGTCGGGCCCCCGGTCGAGCCCGTCGAGCCCCCGGTCGAGCCCGTCGGGCCCCCGGTCGAGCCCGTCGAGCCGCCGGTCGAGCCCGTCGAGCCGCCGGTCGAGCCGGTCGAGCCCGCGGTCGAGCCCACGGGGTTGCCGGCGCCCGCGCCGGGCGCGAAGCAGCGCGCGCTCGCCGAGGAGCAAGGGCACCTCGAACGGGTCCACGACCGCGTCGACGAGCTGCGCACCCGGGCGGACGCCGCGCTCGCCCAGACCTCCTCGGAGCGGTTCGGCTCGACCTTCCAGGCCCAGTTCGAGCGGGACGTGACGGCGCACCACCATGCCAGCCGATCCGCCCGCTTCACGTTCGGGGACGTCGAGTCGCTCACCTTCGGCAGGCTCGACCTCGACGACAGCGAGGTGCTGCACGTCGGCCGGGTCTCGGTGATCGACGCGGACGGCGACGTGCTGCTGGTCGATTGGCGGGCCCCGGCCGCTGCCGCGTTCTACCAGGCGACGGCCGCGACGCCGATGGGGGTGGCACGCCGGCGCATGCTGGTGACGCGCGGACGCGAGGTCCGCGACCTCGACGACGAGCTCCTCGACGCGGCGGCGGCCGCCGAGCTCGGGCTGGACGCGGTCACGGGCCAGGGCGCCCTGCTGGCCGCGCTGTCGCGGACGCGCACCGGCCGGATGCGCGACATCGTCGCCACGATCCAGGCGGACCAGGACCGCATCATCCGCGCGCCCGCGACGGGCACGCTCGTCGTGACGGGCGGCCCGGGGACGGGCAAGACCGTCGTGGCACTGCACCGCGTCGCCTACCTGCTGTACCGGGATCGCGAGCGGTTCGAGGGTCGGGGTGTGCTCGTGGTCGGCCCGACCTCTGCGTTCACGGAGTACACCTCCCGGGTCCTGCCCGCGCTCGGCGAGGACCGGGCGGTGCAACGGCCCCTCGCGGGTCTCGCGCCGCGCGGGACCGAGGCCGAGGGCTGGGACGAGCTGGAGGTCGCGGCGGTCAAGGGCGACCTGCGGATGGTCGAGGTCTGCCGGCGGCTGCTGTCGGCGAGCCTCCCGCCGATCCCCCCGGAGGTGCGGGTCGGCTTCGAGGGCACCACGGTGATCGTCTCCGGCGCGACGATCGCGGAGCTGCGCGCGCAACAGCTCGCGAAGGTCGCGACGGACCGGCCGGGGGCCGCCTACCACGACCGCGCCGAGGGGGCCGTGCACGCGCTGCGGTCACACCTGTGGCGCGCCTGGCGCCGCGCCCATCGGGACGCCGGCGGCCGACCGCCGGAGCAGCGCGAGGACTCCGGCTTCGACGCGGCGCTCGACGCGACAGCCGCGATGGTGATGCTCGGACGTTGCTACTGGCCGGCGCTCCTGCCCGCCGACGTGCTCCGGAAGGCGGCGGCGCGGGAGGTCGACCTGGCGACCGTCGCGCTCGACCTGCTCGACGCCGACCAGCTCGCCGCGCTCCACACCGCCTGGGAGGACCACGACGGTTGGACGATCGACGACGTCGCGTTGCTCGACGAGCTCGCGGCCCTGCTCGGGACGCACCCGGACCGCCGACCGCGGCAGCGTCGGCGAGACGACGGCGGCATCCGGCTCGGGGCCGCGGAGCTCGACCAGACGGTCGAGCACGTCGACGTCGAGGCAGAGGACTATCGCGACTTCGCCCACGTCGTCGTCGACGAGGCGCAGGACCTGACACCGATGCAATGGCGTGCCGTCGCCCGCCGGGGCCCGTACGCCTCGTGGACCGTCGTCGGCGACCTGGCGCAGCGAAGCCGCGTCGCCGAGCCCGCGACCTGGGAGGACGTCGCCCGCCTGATCGGGCGGCGCAACGTCCAGATCACGCGGCTGCGGGTCAACTACCGCACCCCCGCCGAGGTGGCTGCGCTCGCCCGTGCGGTGCTGGAGGCGGCGGGCTTCGACCCGGCCGCGGCGCCGGACGCGGTGCGCTCCGGTGGGGCCCGGCCGACGCTCCTCCGGGCGAGCGACCCCCTCGCAGCGGCCACGGACCGTGTCCGGGCGTTGCTCGCGGCCCAGGACGGCATGGTGGCGGTGATCGCGGACGACAGCCGGTGTGCCGACCTCCGCGATCGGCTCGCCGACGAGCCGCGGGAGCGTGTGCGGGTGCTGGACCCGCGGACCGCCAAGGGGCTCGAGTTCGACGACGTGGTGGTCGTCGAGCCGGACCGCATCGGGACGGCGTCGCAGGTGGGGTGGCACCAGCTCTACGTGGCGGTCACGCGTGCGACCCGCTCGTTGACGCTCGTCGAGCGGCCTGGTGTCGCGCTCCCCGGCGCCGAGCACTGCGACGAGGTCCTGGATGTCTGAGACCGCCGCACGGACGATGCGGGCCGATGCCCGGCGCAACCGGCTCCGTGTCGTCGACGCCGCCCGTCAGCTGCTGGTCGAGCAGGGTGCCGAGGTCGCGCTCGACAAGATCGCGACCCGCGCCGGGGTCTCCATCGCCACCTTCTACCGGCGCTTCGAGGACCGTGCGGCCCTGCTGAAGGCCATCGTGCTCGAGGAGTCCGAGACCATCATCGAGGGCCTGGACTCGATCCTCACGCAGGTCGGGTCGGGGATGGACCGTGCGACGTGGGAGCACGAGCTGCGCGAGCTCGTGCTGTCGGCGCGGTCACGGCTCGCCCCCGTGCTGGTCGCCATGAACAGCGGCCTGGTGCCCTTCGACCAGGATGTCGTCGCGCTGCGGGCACGCATGCTGCAGGCGCAGCGGCGGCTGATCCTGGCTGCCCAGGAGGCCGGGCTGGTCCGCGCGGACACCACCCCGGAGGAGGTCATGACGCTCTTCATGCACGCGATGCAGCCCCTGCCGCACCTGTCACCAGCGGAGAACCAGCAGCTGACCGGGCGTCTCGTCGGCGTCCTGTTGGCGGGCCTGCACCCCGACGCCGCCGTGCTGGCGTTGCCAGGCGAGCCGTTCGAGCCCCCCACGTCCTGACACCCGCGCGCCCGGGGAGGCCCCGGTCGGCCGCCCGGCCGGTCCCGCTCGGTCGATGCGTCAGAGGCGGCAGGCGAGGATGTCGGTGACGAGGATGCCGCGGGCGCCGAGGTCCCACAGCTCGTCCATGATCGCGTTGGTGTCCTTGCGTCCGACGAGCGCCCGCACGGCGACCCACCCCTTGTCGTGCAACGGGCTGACGGTGGGCGACTCGATCCCCGGCGTGATCGCGCATGCCGCGTCGACGCGCTCGACACGCACGTCGTAGTCGATCATCACGTACTGCCGGGCGATGATCACCCCGTTCAGGCGGCGCACGAGCTGCTCGGCCTGGGTGCCCTCCTCGGTGCCCTGCCGACGGATCAACACGGCCTCGGAGCGCAGGATCGGGTCGCCGAACACCTCGAGCCCCGCGGCCCGCAGCGTCGCGCCCGTCTCCACCACGTCGGCGATCGCGTCGGCGACGCCGAGCCGCACGGCGGTCTCGACCGCCCCGTCGAGTGCGATCACCTCGGCGTCGACGCCGTGCGCCCCGAGGTCGTTGCGGACCAGCCCCGGATAGGAGGTGGCGATCCGCCGCCCGGCGAGGTCACCGACGCTCGACGCCGTGCCGGGGACACCCGCGTAGCGGAAGGTCGAGGAGCCGAAGCCGAGCGGCAGCAGCTCCTCGGCCTCGTTCGTGCCGTCGAGCAGCAGGTCGCGGCCGGTGATCCCGACGTCGAGCCGCCCGGAGCCGACGTAGGTCGCGATGTCGCGCGGCCGCAGGAAGAAGAACTCGGTGTCGTTGGCGGGATCGGCGAGCACCAGCTCGCGGCCGTCGCGGCGCTGGCGGTAGCCAGCCTCGCGCAGCATCTCGCTCGCGGGCTCGGACAGCGAGCCCTTGTTGGGCACGGCGACGCGCAGCATCGGGGATCCTCGGTACGGAGCTCACGGGGGGAGGCGCCCGGCGACGCCCGGCCGATCACGGTCCGAGGTGGCCGACGGGCGGTCGGTCAGAGGTGAGCGTAGACGTCCTCGAGCGTCAGACCCGTCGCCAGCATGAGGACCTGCGCGTGGTACAGCAGCTGGGAGATCTCCTCGGCGGCGCGCTCGGGCGACTCGTGCTCGGCCGCCATCCAGGCTTCGGCGGCCTCCTCGACGACCTTCTTGCCGATCGTGTGGACGCCCGCGTCCAGGGCCGCGACCGTGTGCGATCCGGCGGGACGGGTACGGGCCTTGTCTGCGAGCTCCTCGTAGAGCTCCTCGAAGGTCTTCAACGTGCTCTCTGTCGGCCGGGGCGGACGGGACACCTCGCTCGTCCGGAGGGTACGCGAGCCGGCCGCTAGCCTCGGCCCCCATCCGACGCGCCGATCTCCTCCGAGCCTCCGGCGCCACCGACGACCCAGGAGCGAGCCCGTGAGCGACGTGCCGATGGACCCGACGGCGGGTGCGGCCGGCCAGGAGCCCAGCGAGGAGGAGATCCGCGCCTACCTCGGTCAGCTCCGCGAGGCGCCGGTCGAGCAGGTCGTCGCGGAGCTGGTGTCGGGGCTGCTCAACGCGGCGCAGGTCAAGCTCGGTCGCCGGGACGCGCGGGTCCTGCTCGACGCGATGGCGGCGCTCGGCGAGAGCGTCCGCGGCACCCTCTCGCAGGAGCTGACGGGTCAGATCGACCAGGCGCTCCAGCAGCTGCGGCTCGCGCAGGTCGAGGCCGAGCAGCAGGTCGCCGCCGCCGCGGCACAGGGGCACGCCGAGCAGGGCGACCTCCCGCAGGAGTCGCCGGCCGCCGGCGGCGAGGGTGCGGCGGGTGCCCCGGCCACGCCGCCGCAGGCTCCCGCGCCCCCCTCCGACGCCGCATCGAGGTTGTGGGTCCCCGGGCGCTGAGTCGCCACCACCTCGACGTCCCGTGCATCGCCGTGTAGCCTGGGCGGGTCCGGCCGCTCGCGGTCGCGACGCGTGGCCCCGGCCCAGTGGATCGCCGAGCAACACCGGCGAGCCGCGGACGGGGTGGACAACCGAGACGAAGCGGTGCGCGCCCCCGGGCCGCACCCACCCGGACGGACCGCCGCTCCGGGTCACCGAGCACAGCGCGCCGTGGTGCGCCGGCCCCGACCTCGTTCGTGGGACGGCCGTACGACGGCAGGCGCTCGGTGCCCCGATGCGACGGCGACCCAGTGGGTCGCCGTCCTCGCGTTTCCGGCCGGGCTCGGCCGGGTACCACCGAAGACCACCGCACGCCCGAACGACGAGGAGGCAGCAGCATCGACGATCAGCAGCGCCGACTGAACGCGGACATCAAGGTTCCCCGGGTCCGCTTGGTGGACGCCGACGGCACCCAGGTCGGCATCGTCCCCCTCGCGCAGGCCCTCCGCCGCGCCCGTGAGCTCGAGCTCGACCTCGTCGAGGTGGCCGCCCAGGCCGATCCTCCGGTCTGCCGGATCATGGACTACGGCAAGGCCAAGTACGAGGAGGAGCAGAAGCAGAAGGAGGCGCGGAAGCGGCAGAGCCAGATCTCCGTCAAGGAGATCAAGATGCGCCCGAAGATCTCGGACAACGACTACGGAACGAAGTCCGGTCACGTCCGCCGGTTCCTGAACGACGGCGCGAAGGTTCGCGCCTCGATCATGTTCCGCGGCCGTGAGATGACCCACACCGAGCTCGGGCTGCGGCTGCTCGACCGGCTCGCAGAGGACATGAGCGAGCTGGCCACGGTCGAGGCCTCGCCCAAGGTCGACGGACGCAACATGGTGATGGTGCTCGCGCCGATCAAGCCGCGGGTGAAGCAGGAGCCGCCGAAGGCTGCCGCATCGGACGGCGACGAGGCCACGCAGGACGGGGCCGCTGAGGCTCCACCGGCCACGCCGCAGGACGAGCAGGCAGCACGGGTGGCGCAAGCCAGTACGCCGGCGCCAGAGCCGGCGGAGGCTCCCGCCGCCGAGGCCCCGGTCACCGACGCTCCGGTCACCGAGGCACCGGGGACCGACGCTCCGGCAGCCGACGCGACCGAGGTCACCGAGGCACCGGGGACCGACGCGACCGAGGCGGACCCGGCCCCGGCCGACGACGAGGCGACCGCCTGACACCCCCAGACCACCTCCCGCTGGTCCGCCACCGGACCAGACGGCGAGGACGCACGCCCGCGGCGACGACCGCCGCATGCACCCCGAGAGGCCCCACGATGCCCAAGCAGAAGACCCACAGCGGCGCGAAGAAGCGGTTCCGCGTCACCCCCAACGGCAAGGTCGTGGGGCGCCAGAAGAACCGCAAGCACCTGCTGGAGAAGAAGTCGTCCCGCCGTACGCGCCGTCTCGCCGGCGACACGGTGCTCCAGGACGGCGACGCGAAGCGGATCAAGCGCCTCCTCAACCAGTAGGACGAGGGCGCACGACACGACCTGAGGAGGACTCGAGATGGCACGCGTCAAGGGTGGCGTCCACGCCAAGAAGGGCCACAAGAACGTCCTGGACCGCGCGAAGGGCTTCCGTGGTGCCCGCAGCCGCCGGTACAAGGTGGCGAACGAGGCGGTCAACCACGCCGATCGGTACGCCTACCGCGACCGGCGCGCCCGCAAGGGTGACTTCCGGCGGCTCTGGATCGCGCGGATCAACGCCGCCGCGCGCCAGGAGGGACTGAGCTACAGCCGGCTCATGCACGGGCTCAAGCTCGCCGCGGTCGAGGTGGACCGCAAGAACCTCGCCGACCTCGCCGTCCGCGATGCCGCCGCCTTCGGCGCGCTCGTCGCGACCGCGAAGGCCGCACTCGACGCGGACGCTGCTGCCTGACATCGCGCTCGCTCGACCGGACGCCGCCCCAGGGCGGCGTCCGTCGTGTCGGGGGCACCGGGCGGCGCCTGGCTAGCGTGCGCGCCGTGGAACCTCTGACCTCCGTCCGCAACCCACGGGTACAGGCGCTCGTGGCGTTGCAGCGCGCCCGCGTCAGACGCGAGCGCCGCGAGCACCTGGTCGAGGGCCCGCACGCGGTCGCGGAAGCCGTGGCAGCGGGCGTGGTCACCGAGGTCTACCTCACCGACCCCACGCTGTCGCCCCCCGGGCTCGGTGACGACGTGCAGGTCGTCGAGGTGGCACCGCACGTGCTCGAGCGGGTCACCGACGCCGCGACGCCGCAGGGCATCGTGGCCGTCGCACGGACCCGGACGGAACCGCTCGAGGACGTGGTCGGCAGCGGTCTGCTGGTGGTGCTCGCAGGGATCGCCGATCCCGGCAACGCCGGCACGATCGTCCGGACCGCCGACGCCGTCGGTGCCGCCGGCGTGGTGCTCACGAGCGGCAGCGTCGACGTCTTCGGCCCGAAGGCGATCCGGTCGGCCGCCGGGTCGACCTACCACCTCCCGCTCGTCGTCGGCGCCGACCCGCTCGAGACGGTCCGGGCCTGCCGCGAGGTCGGTCAGGCGGTCTACGGGCTGGACGGTGCCGCCCGCCACAGCGTGTTCGCGCTGCCGGCCCCCGCCCGGACCGCCACGCTCGTGCTGGGCAGCGAGGCCCACGGGCTCGCCCCGGAGCTGGCCTCGGCGCTCGACGGGCTGCTCGCCGTCCCGATGCGTGGACGGGCCGAGTCGCTCAACGTCGCGGCGGCGGCGGCCGTCGCGCTCTACGCGGTGGCCGAGCAGCTCACCTGAGCCGCACAGACCTGGGCTGCGACGGCCGGGGGGCTGCGCGATCGTGCCCTGCGGGCCCGGGAGCCGCTCCGAGCCGGGACCTCGACAGGGAGCCGATGGCCGGGAGCCGCTCCGAGCCAGCGACTACCGTCCCGGGTGCGACGGGAGGCGGTGTGGACCAGCAGCAGTGGGAGTCCCTGCCGGACGCGGTCGTCGTCACCGACGCGGACGGGACGGTGCTCGCGTGCAACGCGCGGGCGCACGCCCTGCTCGGCCTGGCCGGCGACGCGGTCGGTCGCGCGCTCGCGGATCTGGTCGAGCTCCACGGGGTGGCCGGCGAGACGTGCCACCTGCCGCCACCGCCACCTCGACTCGGAGACCGGATCCCGGAGCGGGTCGTGTACGTCGCCCTCGGATCGCACCGCCGGCCGCTCAGCGTGACGGGTCGCTTCGGCGACGGACGGTGGGTGCTCCTGCTGCGCGCGACCGGGCGGCGCGAGGCGCTCGAACGGCTGCACGGCGACGTCGTCGCGACGGTCTCGCACGAGATCAGGTCACCGTTGACCAGCGTGAAGGGCTTCACCCGGACCCTGCTCGGTCGCTGGGACCGCTTCTCGGACGAGCAGAAGCGCGCCATGCTGGAGACGATCGACGCCGACGCCGACCGTGTGACCCAGCTCCTCCTGGACCTGCTCGAGGTGTCGCGGATCGACGCGGGTCGGGTGGCGCTCCGACGCCGGCCCGTCGACCTCGGCGCGCTGGTGTCGGACGTCGCATGCCGGCTCCGTGAGCAGCATCCGGGGGAGCGCGACGTCCGTGTGACCATCGCCCCCGACCTGCCGGTGCTGCACGCCGACGCCGCTCGCCTGGAGCAGGTCGTGACCAACCTCGTCGGCAACGCGCTGCGGCACGCGCCGGGCGCCGACGTCGACGTCGAGGTGGCCGCCGACGACGGTCACCTCGAGCTGACCATCGCCGACGACGGGCCGGGCATCGACCGCGACCTGGCGCGTGTGGTCTTCACCAAGTTCGGCCGTGGACGCCAGACGCGCCACGCCGGCACGGGACTGGGGCTGTTCATCGCCCGCGGGCTGGTCACCGCGCACGGGGGCACGGTCGAGCTCCTGCACGGTCCGCCCGGCGCGACGTTCCGCGTCCGCCTACCCGTCGAGGACACCACCGCCTGAGACCGGGCGCGCGTCCTGCCGTCGGCGGCGGGGCGGGGACTTGGTCATGCGGGGCGGTCAGTGCTGACCGGCTCACGTGACAGAGTCAGCGGGCGCGTCCGCGCGGGCGGGAAGGCGGGCTGACGCGAGCGGGCCGGGGGACCAGCTGCTGCCGCAGCGGATCGCGGTCAGACGGGATCGGGAGCGAGACCCTTCCCGCCGACCGGCTGGAGTTCGAAGCGTTCACCCATGGCGGCGATGATCGGCCGCGCCCGCGAGATCAACTCCTGGACGGCACGCAGGTCGAGTGACGCCTGGTGGGCGTCGGCGCTCTCCCAGAACTCCACGACCCAGACGGCCTCCGGTTCGGCGGGGTCTCGGCTCACGGCGTACAGATGGCACTCGTCGACGTCCTCGAGCGCCACGGCGGCATCGAGCAGGTAGCTCACGAGGTCGTCGCCGTTCCCCGCGGTCGCGACGATCTTCCCGCACAGTCCGTATCCCGCCACGCTGGCACCTTGGCTCGAGGTCGAGAGAACCTACACACGGCGTCGAGGGCACCCGTGGTCGTCGGCGGCTGCGGGGTGCGGTCTACCCTGCGGGCTCCGCACCGCACGAGAGAGAGCCGCACCGATGGACCTCGACACCCTGCGCCACGACGCCCTCGAGGCGATCGCGGCGGCGGACGATCTCGAGGCGCTCGACGAGGTCCGGGTCCGCTTCACGGGCAGGCGGTCCGAGCTCGTGGCGCTGCAGAAGACCCTCGGCGGCCTCGACGCAGACGCTCGCAAGGCGCGTGGACAGGAGCTCAACGCCTTCCGCGCCGCCTTCCAGGAGCGCTTCGACGCGCGCCGCGACGAGCTCGGCGCCGAAGCGCTCGCGGCTCGGCTGCGTGCCGAGCGTGTGGACCTCACGCTGCCGCCTCGCCGGCTCCCTCCGGGTCGGCCGCACCTGCTCACCCAGGTCGAGCACGAGATCCTCGACGTCTTCCTGGGGATGGGCTACCGCGTGGCGGAGGGCCCGGAGGCCGAGTCCGGCACCTACAACTTCGACCTGCTCAACATCGAGCCGGACCATCCCGCCCGCCAGGAGATGGACACGATCTACGTCGCCGGATACGACGACGTGGTGCTGCGCACCCACACCTCGCCGGTCCAGGCGCGGGTCATGACGACCCAGCCGCCGCCGATCGCCGTGGTCTGCCCGGGCCGCACCTTCCGTGCGGACGCCGTCGACGCGACGCACTCACCGGTGTTCAGCCAGGTCGAGGGGCTGGTCGTGGCCGAGGGCATCACGATGGCCCACCTGCGTGGGACCCTGCTCGAGTTCGCGCGCCGGCTGTTCGGACCGGAGCGGGAGATCCGCCTCCGCCCCTCCTTCTTCCCCTTCACCGAGCCGTCCGCCGAGGTGGACGTCTCCTTCGAGGGCGCCGGGGGCAACCACGGGTGGCTGGAGATCCTGGGGTCGGGGATGGTGGACCCGGACGTGCTGACCGCCTGCGGGATCGACCCGACGCGCTACTCCGGGTTCGCCTTCGGCATCGGCATCGAACGGGTCGCGATGCTGCGCCACGGCGTCCGTGACATCCGCGAGCTGTTCGAGTCGGATGCGCGGTTCCTGTCCCGATTCTGACGCGCACGCGCCGCCCCCCAGAGCACTGCCCGCCGCACGCACCGAGGACCCGACACCGTGAAGCTCCCCCTGTCCTGGTTGACCTCCATGGTGGACGTCGACCTGCCTGCGAACGAGCTCGCCGACGTCCTGAGCCTGCACGGCATGGAGGTCGAGGCGATCCACACCCCGGGTGCCGGGACCGCGGGCGTGCGGACCGCACGCGTCCTGCACCACGCCCCGCATCCGGACGCCGACAAGCTGCGCGTCGTGCGGGTCACCGGGGCGGACGGTGCCGGCGAGGTCGAGCTCGTCTGTGGTGCGTCCAACTTCGACGTCGGCGACGTGGTCGCGCACGCCGTACCCGGCAGCAGCATCCCTTCGCCCGACGGCTCGCCCGCACCGTTCGTGCTCGAGGCCCGTCCGATCCGTGGGGTGGTCTCCAACGGCATGCTGGCCTCCGCGCGCGAGCTGCAGCTGGGAGACGACCACAGCGGCATCCTGCGGCTCCCGGCCGACACACCGCTGGGCGCCGAGCTGGCCGACCTGTTCCCGATCGGCGAGCCCGTCATCGAGACCGCGGTCCAACCGGACCGCGGCGACCACCTCAGCATCCTGGGGGCCGCGCGCGACGTCGCGTCGATCCTCGACACCACCTGGCACGCCCCGGTCGTGCCGGACGCGATCGCCGGCCCGACCCTGCCCGTGACGCTCGCGACCGACCGGTGCGCCACCTTCGTGACGTGGCGGGTGGACGACGTCCGCCACCAGCCATCGCCGCTGTGGCTCGCACAACGGCTCGCACAGTGCGGGGTGCGTTCGATCGACCTGGTCGTCGACGTCACCAACTTCGTGATGCTGGAGCTCGGCCAGCCCCTGCACGCCTTCGACCTGGCGCAGGTGCACGGCCCCTCGATGGTGGTCCGCGAGGCACGGGCGGGCGAACGGTTGACGACGCTCGACGGTCAGCAGCGCGACCTCGTCGCCGGTGACCTCGTCATCGAGGACGCGGACCGCCTGATCAGCCTGGCCGGGGTGATGGGTGGGCTCGACAGCGAGGTCACCACGGCGACGACCTCCGTGCTGCTGGAGGGCGCGGTGTGGGCGCCCGCGTCGATCCGGGCGACCTCCCGCCGGCTGGGGCTGGTCAGCGAGGCGAGCCACCGCTTCGAGCGGCGCGTCGACCCGGCGGGTGCCGAGCGTGCGGTGGCGCGGGCCGCGGGGCTCCTCGCCGAGCTCGGCGGTGCGACCGCGGTCGGCAGCGACGTCGTCCGTGCCGCCGTGACGCCGGACTTCGCGACCTCCTCCCGACTCACGGTGTCCGCCGGGCGGGTGCGCGGGCTGACGGCCCTCGACCTGGACGGTGACGCGCAGGCGGCCGTGCTCCGCCGCTCCGGTGTGCAGGTGACCGCCGACGGCGACGACCTGAAGGTGGTCGCTCCGTCCTGGCGAGGAGACCTGCGGCGCGAGGCGGACGTCGCCGAGGAGGTGGCACGTCTCCACGGCTACGAACGGATCCCGACCGAGCTCCCGACGCTGCCCGTCACCGGTGGACTCACCCCGGCGCAGCGGCTGGAGCGCGAGGGCCGACACATCGCCCTGGCGGCGGGATTCCACGAGGCGGTGACACGACCCTTCGTGGGGCCGGCCGCCTTCGTCGCGCTGGCGCCCTCCGAGGGCCGGGTGCAGCTCGCCAACCCGCTCGCAAAGGACGCGTCGGCGATGCGGCCGTCGCTGGTGGAGGGGCTGTTGCAGGCGCTGCGGCACAACAGCGGGCAGGGTCGCGCGGGCACGGCGCTCGTCGAGCTCGGACGCCTGTTCCGTCACCCGGACGATCCCCTCGCCGGCCTCCTGGACGCCGTGATCGACGGGGATTGGCGCTGGCGAGCCCCCGACGGCCAGGAGCTCCCCGTCCAGCCACGCACGCTGGCGCTCGCCGCCCAGGGGCTGAAGCTGGGGGACGGGTGGCTCGATGCCGACGTCCGGTGGGAGGTCGAGGACCTGCTGGCCGTCGTCGACGAGGTGGCGCGCAGGCTCTCGCCGCCCGGCGATGCCTGGCGGCTGGCTCGCCGGCAGGAGGAACGCGAGGGCCTCCATCCGGGGCGGACGGCGGTCCTGCTGCTCCGTGGCCACGAGGTGGGCGTGGTGGGACAGCTGCACCCGGACGAGGCGGCACGGCGCGACCTGCCAGAGCCCGTCGTGGTGGGTGAGCTGCTGCTCGAGCCGTTCCTCCTGGCGGTGCCGCCGGGCGGTCACCCACCGATCACGGCCGCCCCGCTCGTGCGTCACCCGGCGATGACGGTCGACGTGGCACTGCTGGCGGACGACGTCGTGCCGTACGCACAGCTGCTCGAGGCCGTGCAGGACGGGGCGGGGGAGCTGCTGGACGCCGCCTGGTGGTTCGACGAGTACCGCGGGCCGCAGGTCGGCGAGGGGCGCCGCAGCGTCGCGATCCGGCTGCGGCTCCACGCTGCGGACCGACAGCTCACGGACGACGACGCGGAACGGGTGATCGACGCGATCGCCCAGGCGGCGGAGAGGATCGGCGCGACCCTGCGCCGATGATCGACGCTCCCGGAGCGTCCGCCGAGGTGCACATGGACGTCAGGCTGCCCTACGGGGTCTCGGTGCCCGAGGCCGAGCTCGAGCTGCGGGTCGCACGTTCGAGCGGCCCCGGCGGCCAGGGCGTCAACACCACCGACAGCAAGGTCGAGCTGCGCTGGGACGTCGCGGGCAGCTCGGCACTGAACGAGGTCCAGCGCGCGCGGGTCCTGGAGCGTCTGGGCAGCCGCCTCACCAAGGACGGGGTGCTGATCCTCCAGGGCTCCGAGCACCGGAGCCAGCATCGCAACCGAGCCGCAGTGCTCGCCCGCTTCCGGGCGATCGTCGGCGAGGCGCTGGCCCCACCCCGGGTCCGCCGCCCGACGCGTCCCACGCGCGCGTCGAAGGAACGCCGGCTGGAGGAGAAGCGCCAGCGGTCCCGCCGAAAGTCCCTCCGCCGACCCCCGGAAGACTGACCCCCTGGCGGCCTCCGCCGCCCGCGCCCCCGCCCCGCCGCCGCCGCCCGCGCCGTGCCGCCTGCCGCGCACGCCCGCGCCGGGTTCCCCCGGCTCTGTCACCTGTCCCGGCCGAAGGTGGCCGGCTGGTGTGCCAGAGCCAGCCCCGGCCCGCAGCCCGCAGCCCGCAGCCCGCAGCCCGCGCCGCGCCGGGTTCCCCCGGCTCTGGCACCTGTCCCGGCCGAAGGTGGCCGGCTGGTGTGCCAGAGCCCGCCCCGGCCCGCAGCCCGCCGGCCCCGCGCCGCCGCGCGCGCCGCGCCGGGTTCCCCCAGCTCTGGCACCTGTCCCGGCCGAAGGTGGCCGGCTGGTGTACCAGAGCCCGTCCCGGCCCCGCGACCGCGCCCCGCGCCGCCGCGCCACCCGCCCCGGCCCCGCCCCCCCGGGCGCCCTGCCTGGCCGCACCCCTCCAGGTTTGCATGTTCTTGCAGGATGATGCAGACTGCGAGCCTCCACCGATGACGAGCCGAAGACGGGAGCACCGACCGTGGCACACCGCGCAGCCATCGTCGGCGCCTCCGGCTACGGAGGCGCCGAGCTGGTCCGGCTCCTGGACGCCCACCCGACGATCGACGTCGAGGTGGTGGCGGCGAACGCCCAGGCCGGCGAGCCCGTCGCCGGGCTGTTCCCCAACCTCGCCGGCGACCGCGTGTTCGACGCGATCGAGCCGGATCGGCTGGCCGCCGCGGACGTGGTGTTCCTCGCGACCCCGCACGCCGCGGCCCTCGAGCTCGGCGCGACGCTGTACGACGCGGGCACGCGCGTCGTCGACCTCTCCGCCGCGTTCCGGCTGAGCGTCGACGGGTTCTCCACCTGGTACGGCGAGTCGCACCCGCGCGCCGACCTCGCTGCCGGCGACGCCGACGTCGCCGCCGACGTCGCCTACGGCCTGCCCGAGCTGCACCGGGACGCGATCGTCGGCGCGCGCCTGGTCGCCAACCCGGGTTGCTACCCGACCGCGACGCTGCTCGGCCTCGCGCCGCTCGCGCCGCTCCTCCAGCCGGGCAGCGTCGTCGTGGACGCCAAGAGCGGCACCTCGGGCGCCGGTCGTGGCGCCAAGGACACGCTGCACTTCAGCCACGTGCACGGTGACCTGGTGGCCTACGGCGCGCCGAGCCACCGCCATACCGGCGAGGTGGAGCGCTGGCTGCCGGGCGAGCTCGGCGCCATCAGCTTCACGCCGCACCTGATCCCCATGAGCCGGGGGCTGCTGGCGACCTGCTACGCGTCGCTTCGGGCGGACGTCGACGGTGACGCGGTGCAGGAGGCGCTCCACGCCGCCTACGACGACGAGCCGTTCGTGCACGTGCTGGCGCCCGGGACCTTCCCGCACACCAAGGCGCTGGCCGGGTCGAACGGCTGCCAGCTGTCGGCGCTCACCGACGAGCGGACGGGGCGGGTGGTGGTCACCAGCGCGATCGACAACCTCGGCAAGGGCGCCGCCGGCCAGGCCGTCCAGAACGCCAACCTGCTGCTGGGCCTGGACGAGACGACCGGCCTGACCGCCATCGGCCTCTACCCGTGAGCGCGCCGTGAGCGCGAGCCCGACCAGCCTGCCGTGGGGGCCACCGCAGCGTGACGTGCTCGAGTCCCTCGCCGGCGGGACGAGCGCGGTCCCGGGCGTGCGGGCCGCCGGTGTCGCTGCCGGCCTGAAGGACAGCGGGACGGTCGACCTCGCGGTCGTCGACTGCGGGTCACCTGTGGCGGTGGCGGTCACGACCACCACGAACCTCGTGAAGGCGGCGCCGTGCGTCGTCACGGAGGAGCACGCCGCGGACGGCTCGGCACGGGCGGTCGTCGTCAACGCCGGGAACGCGAACGCCTGCACGGGACCGCGCGGCCTCGAGCACGCGCGCCGGACCTCGCAGGAGCTGGCGGCGCTGCTCGGCTGCGCACCGACCGACGTGCTGCCGCTGTCGACCGGCATCATCGGCGTGACGCTGCCGATCGAGCGGCTCGTCGCCGCCCTGCCCGCGGCGGTCGCGGACCTCGGGACAGACGCTGCCGCGGCCGAGCGGGCCGCACGCTCGATCACGACCACGGACACCGTCACGAAGCAGGTCGCCTACCGGGTGCGAGACGAGGCCGGTACGTGCCACCTCGGCGGCTTCGCCAAGGGTGCCGGGATGATCGAGCCGGCGATGGCGACCATGCTGGCGGTGCTGGTGACCGACGCGCCGTTGACCGGCCCGGTGCTGCGGCAGCTGCTGCGCGGCGCCGTCGAGCGCAGCTTCAACCGCATCAGCGTCGACGCGTGCGGCTCGACCAACGACACGGTGGTGTTGCTGGCCACCGGGACCGCGGAGCAACCGCCGGGGCTCGCCGCCGTCCAGACCGCGCTCGACGCGGCCTGTGCCGACCTCGCCCACGCGATCGTCGCCGACGGCGAGGGGACCAGCAAGGTCGCGGCGGTCACGGTCGGCGGCGCGGCGAGCGCCGACGACGCGGCCCGACTCGCGCGGGCCATCACCGGTTCGACGCTGTTCCGTGCGGCGATCCACGGCGCCGACCCGAACTGGGGGCGCGTGCTCGCCGCGATGGGCGCGGCGGGCGTGCCGTTCGAGCCGGAGCGGGTGTCGGTGCGGTGCGGTGGCATCACCGTGTGCCGGTTCGGCACCGCGACCGCGTTCGACCGCGGCCAGGCGGCGGCCGCGCTCTCCAAGCCCGAGGTCACCGTCGACGTCGACCTCGGCCAGGGAGACCACGCGGTGACGATGCTCACCGCGGACCTGACGCCGCA
Source organism: uncultured Nitriliruptoraceae bacterium (assembly GCA_963695235.1). Classification (GTDB taxonomy): domain Bacteria; phylum Actinomycetota; class Nitriliruptoria; order Nitriliruptorales; family Nitriliruptoraceae; genus PWLR01. The sequence goes on along the minus strand of OY968778.1, from coordinate 2,788,172 downwards.
GTACGTGGCCGACAACGCGTACTACACCACCTGACCGACCCGCACGACCCACGACCCACGACCCACGACCCACACGACCCACACGACCCAGGAAGCGAGCATCCACGACATGAGCGGCCCGGACGGCGACGACCCACTCGCGAGCGACCCCGAGGTGACCGTGATCGGACGCGCAGCGGGCGCTGCAGGCGCCACGGCCGCGGGCGGCTCGACACTTCGCCCCGTCGCGGGCAGGCGCGTGACGACGCCGTCCGAGGTCTCGACCGAGCGGGTGGAGCTGGCACAGGAGAAGGCCGCCGTCCTCCGCGAGGCGCTGCCGTGGATCACCCGCTTCCACGGCCAGACCGTCGTCATCAAGTACGGCGGCAACGCGATGATCGACGACGACCTGAAGCGGTCGTTCGCCGCGGACGTCGCGCTGCTGCACTTCGTCGGGCTCAAGCCGGTGATCGTGCACGGTGGTGGGCCGCAGATCAGCGAGCTCGCCACCAAGCTGGGCATCACGTCGACCTTCGTCGGCGGGCTGCGGGTCACCGACGGGCCGATGATGGACGTCGTGCGCATGGCGTTGCTCGGGCAGGTCAACCCCGAGGTGGTCCGTCTCGTCCAGGACGCCGGCGCGCCGGGGGTCGGCGTCGCCGGCACCGACGCGGGCCTGCTGCAGGTCCGTCCGGCCGTCGGACCGGCGGGGGAGGACCTCGGGCTCGTCGGCGAGGTCGCGGCCGTCGACACGACCTACCTGCGCGAGCAGCTCGCGGACGGGTTCCTGCCGGTGGTCGCCACCGTCGGCCGCGACGAGCACGGCGTCGAGCGCAACGTGAACGCCGACCTCGCCGCCGGCGCGATCGCCGCGGCGCTGGGCGCGTCGAAGCTCGTCTACCTCACCGACGTCCCCGGCCTGTACGTCGACTTCGGGGACCCGGACAAGCAGGCGCTGATCAGCGAGGTCGGCGTCGACCGGCTGGAGCGCATGCTCCAGGACGACGAGCTGCACCAGGGCATGCGGCCGAAGGTGCGCTCGATCGTCGAGGCGCTCCGCGGCGGCGTGCCGCAGGCACACATCCTCGACGGGCGCGTGTTGCACGCCGTGCTGATCGAGATCTTCACCGACGAGGGGGTCGGCACGATGGTGACGTCGTCGCTGCCGGCCACGGAGGAGGCAGCGCGATGAGCCAGCTCACCGAGCTCCAGGCACGGGCCGACGCCCACATCATGCGGTCCTACGGCGCGCCGAAGGCGGCGTTCGTGCGCGGGCAGGGGACCGCCCTGTTCGACGCCGAGGGCAACGCCTGGCTCGACTTCCTGTGCGGGCTGGCGGTGACGAGCCTCGGGCACGCGCACCCGGCGGTGACCGCCGCCGTCGCCGCCCAGGCAGCCACCCTCGTGCACACCTCCAACCTCTACCTGACGCAGCCCGCCGTGGAGCTCGCGGAGCGGCTGGCACGCATCACCGGCTGGGACGACGCGACCGTCTTCTTCGCGCAGTGCGGCGCCACCGCCAACGAGGCCGCCATCAAGCTCGCGCGCAAGCACGGCAAGCGGTCACACCCGGACAAGGTGCGGGTCGTGACCCTGGAGGGGTCCTTCCACGGGCGCACCCTCGCGACGCTGGAGGCGACCGGGCAGCCGGCCAAGCACACCCCGTTCGCACCGCTGGCGGGGTTCGTCGACACCGTCCCGCACGACGACCCCGATGCGCTCACTGCCGCGGTGACCGACGACACCTGCGCGGTGCTGCTGGAGATCGTCCAGGGCGAGGGCGGCATCCGGCCGCTCAGCACGCGGATGCTGCACGCGGCCCGCGACGCCTGCGCCGCACGGGGTGCGCTGCTGCTCGTCGACGAGGTCCAGACCGGCATCGGCCGGACGGGGCCCTGGTTCGCCTTCCAGGACACCGACGTCGTGCCGGACGTGGTCACGGTCGCCAAGGCGCTCGCGAACGGGCTGCCGATCGGGGCCTGCATCGCGCGCGGCGAGGCGGCGAAGGTGTTCGAGCCGGGCGACCACGCGACGACCTTCGGCGGCAACCCGGTGACCTGCGCGGCCGCCAACGCGGTGATCGACACGATCAGCACCGAGGGGCTGCTGCAGACCGCGGCCGCGCGCTCCCGGCGTCTGGTCGAGGGGCTCGAGGGGCTGGTGGCCGCATCGCCGCTCGCGACGGGCGTGCGCGGACGTGGCCTGCTGCTGGGGTTGACGCTCGGTGCCCCCGTCGCGGCGGATCTCGAGGCGGCGTGCCGCGACCGGTACCTGCTGGTCAACGCCGTCGGCCCCGACGTCCTGCGCCTGGCGCCGCCCCTGACCGTCACCCGCGAGGAGGTCGACCTCGCGCTGAGCGCCCTGACCGAGGCTCTGACCGCCGTCGGGTCGGGCGCCGCCACCGAGTAGATCCGACAGGAGCAGGCATGTCCGACTTCCCACCCGACTTCCTGTCCGTCGACGACGTCGACGGCGAGCAGCTCGTCGCGCTGCTGGACCTCGCCGACGAGCTCGCGGTGACCCGCGCCGACGGACCCCGCGACGACCTCGCCGGCCGGACGGTCGCGATGCTCTTCGAGAAGCCGTCCACCCGGACCCGCGTCTCCTTCCAGGTGGCCGTGTCCGAGCTCGGCGGGGCGCCGCTGCCGCTGTCGTCCGCGGAGCTCCAGCTCGGTCGTGGCGAGACGGTCGCCGACACGGGCGCCGTCCTCTCGCGCTACGTGCACGGCATCGTCGTCCGCACGTTCGCGCAGGCGCGGCTCGAGGAGCTCGCCGACGCGGCCAGCGTGCCGGTCGTCAACGCCCTGACCGACCTCGAGCACCCCTGCCAGGCGCTGGCCGACCTCCAGACGTTCCGGGCGGTGCACGGCGGCTTCGCCGGACGCTCGCTCGCCTACGTGGGTGACGGCAACAACGTCGCCCACTCGCTGCTGCTGGCCGGCGCGAAGGTCGGGCTCGGCGTCCGGGTCGGCCATCCGGACGGCTACGCGCCGGATCCGCACGTCGTCGCTCGGGCCGAGGAGCTCGCGGCGGCGTCGGGCGCGACGGTGCTCGTCACCACCGACCCGGTCGAGGCCGTGCGGGGCGCCGACGCCGTCTACACGGACGTGTGGGCCTCGATGGGCCAGGAGGCGGAGGCGCAGCAGCGCGCCGCGCTGTTCGCGCCCTTCCAGGTCACCGAGGAGCTGTTCGCCAACGCCGCCGCCGACGCCGTCTTCCTGCACTGCCTGCCGGCCCATCGGGGCGAGGAGGTGACGGCCGGGGTGATCGACGGTCCCGCGTCACGGGTCTTCGACCAGGCCGAGAACCGTCTCCATGCCCAGAAGGCGCTGCTCGCCACCCTGCTCGCCCCCTGACCACCACCGCGGCAACACCCGCCCCCTGACCGGACGGTGCCGAACATGGCCGACAAGCGACGCCGACAGCAGCTGCTCCGCACGCTGCTCACCGACCGCGACCTGCGCAACCAGGCCGAGGTCGTCGCCGCGCTGGCGGACGCGGGCGTCGCCGTGCACGAGGCCACCATCAGCCGCGACCTCGGCGAGGTCGGCGCGGTGAAGGTGCGCGGTGCGGGCGGCGAGTTGGTCTACCGGCTGGTGAGCGACCCCGGCCCGTCGTCGGCGCGCGAGCGGCTCGACGAGACCCTCGCCCGGTTCGTCACCACGGTCTCCGCCAGCGGCAACCTCGCGGTCCTGCGAACCCCACCGGCGTGTGCGAACCCCGTCGCGTCGGCGATCGACCTCGCCGAGCTGCACGGCGTGCTCGCGACCGTCTCGGGTGACGACACCGTGCTGGTCGTCGCCGAGGAGGGCGTGCGCGGCCACGATCTCGCGAACGAGCTGGCCACACGCGCCGGCCTGACCCCCCCAGCGGCAACAGGAGCACCCACATGAGCAAGCCCAGGATCGTCCTCGCCTACTCCGGCGGTCTCGACACCTCCGTCGCCATCCGTTGGCTCCAGGAGCACAAGGACGTCGAGGTGGTGGCGTGCGCGGTCGACGTGGGCCAGGGCATCGACGACCTGGACGAGATCCGCCAGCGGGGACTCGACTGTGGTGCGGTCGAATCGGTCGTCGTCGACGCGCGCGAGGAGTTCGCCGCCGACTTCATCGCGCCGGCGCTCAAGGCCAACGCGATGTACATGGGCAAGTACCCGCTGGTCTCCGCGCTGTCGCGTCCCCTGATCGTGAAGCACCTGGTGCGCGTCGCCCGCGAGACCGGCGCTGCCGGTGTCGCGCACGGCTGCACGGGCAAGGGCAACGACCAGGTCCGCTTCGAGGTCGGCACGATGTGCCTGGCACCGGACCTCCAGACGCTCGCGCCGATCCGCGAGTGGGGGCTGACCCGCGACGCGGCGATCGACTACGCCAACGAGCGCGGCATCCCGATCCCGGTGAAGTCCAAGGCCTCGCCCTACTCCATCGACGAGAACGCCTGGGGACGGACCGCGGAGTGCGGCATCCTCGAGGACCCGTGGGAGGCGCCGCCGGAGGACGTCTACGAGCGCACCGTCGGGGTCCAGGCGGCGCCCGACACGCCCGAGGAGGTCGTGATCGGCTTCGCGGACGGTCTGCCGGTCCAGCCTCGACGGGCGCACCCTGCCGCTGGCGTCGCTCGTCGCGGAGATCGACCGGCGTGCCGGCGCGCACGGCATCGGCCGCATCGACATGATCGAGGACCGGCTCGTCGGCATCAAGAGCCGCGAGATCTACGAGTGCCCGGGGGCGATCACGCTGCTCACCGCCCACCGCGACCTCGAGGACCTGTGCCTGGAGCAGGAGCTCGCGGAGCACAAGCGCGCCGAGGAGGGTCGCTACGCCCAGCTGATCTACAACGGGTTGTGGTGGGGGCCGCTGAAGCGCGCGCTCGACGCGTTCATGGACGAGGCCGCGAGCTACGTGTCCGGCGAGGTGCGGGTGCAGCTCTACAAGGGCAGCGCGACGGTCGTCGGACGCCGGAGCGCCGAGGCCGGCCTGTACTCCTACGACATGGCCACCTACGACGAGGGCGACCAGTTCGACCAGACGCTCGCCGAGGGCTTCGTCAAGCTGTGGGGGCTGCCGCTCAAGACGTGGGCGGCCAGGACCGGCCGCTCGAACGGCGCGTCGGCGTGAGCGACGACCCGCGCGCCACGGGCGCCGGCCGGTTGTGGGGCGGCCGTTTCACCGCGGGACCGGACGAGGCGGCATGGGCGCTCGGGGTCTCGACGTCCTTCGACCGGCACCTGTGGCGTCAGGACCTGGCCGGTTCGCGGGCGCACGCACACGAGCTCGTCCGGATCGGCGTGCTGACCGACGAGGAGCTCGTCGAGCTGCTCGAGGCCCTGGAGCGCTGCGGGGCGCTGTTCGCCGACGACGCCTTCCCCTTCGTGCCGGAGGACGAGGACGTGCACGGCGCGATCGAGCGGTGGCTCGTCGACGAGCTCGGAACCCTCGGCGGCAAGCTGCGCGCCGGACGCTCCCGCAACGACCAGATCGCGTCCGACCTGCGTCTGTGGTGCCGGGACGCCTGCGACGAGCTGGTCGTGCTCGTCGGGCGCCTCCAGGAGGCGTTCGTGCACCAGGCCGACGCGCACCTCGGCTGGCACGCTCCCGGGTTCACCCACCTCCAGCGTGGCCAACCCGTCCTGCTCAGCCATCACCTGCTGGCGTACGTCTGGATGCTCGAGCGCGACGCGGGCCGTCTGCGCGACGCCCGTGCACGCATGGACGAGTCCACGCTCGGGTCGGGTGCGCTGGCCGGGCAGACGCTCGGCCTCGATCCACAGGCCTATGCCGACCACCTCGGCTTCGACAGGGTCGCGCCGAACTCGATCGACGCGGTCGCCTCCCGGGACTTCGCGCTGGAGCTGCTGTCGGCCTGCGCGATCCTCGCGGTGCACCTGTCGCGGCTGGGGGAGGAGGTCGTGCTGTGGGCGACCGCCGAGTTCGGCTTCGCGAGCGTCGGCGACGCGTTCTCCACGGGCAGCTCGATCATGCCCCAGAAGCGCAACCCGGACGTCGCCGAGCTCGTGCGGGGCAAAGCGGGCCGCGTGATCGGCGACCTCGTGGCGCTGCTCACCACCGTCAAGGGGCTCCCGCTCTCCTACGACCGTGACCTCCAGGAGGACAAGGAGCCGGTGTTCGACGCGGTCGGCACGCTGCGGCTCGTGCTGCCGGCCATCGCGGGCACCGTCACGAGCCTCGCGTTCGACCGCGAGCGCCTGGCGGCGGCGTCGGTCGGGGGCTTCGCGCTGGCCACCGACCTCGCGGAGGAGTTGGTGACGCGCGGGGTGCCGTTCCGCGAGGCGCACGAGCTCGTCGGCGAGGTGGTGCGCCTCGCCGAGTCGCGCGGCGTCGACCTCGACGGGCTCGACCCCGCCGAGCTCGCGGCGATCCACCCCGCCCTCGACGCCGAGGTGGCGGCGCGCTTCGACGCCCAGCAGGCCATCGACCGGCGGGACGGCGTCAACGCGACCGGGACGGACGCGGTCCGGGCGCAGCTGGAGCGTGCCCGGGCGGTCGCCGCGGCCAACGCGGGCTGACACCGGTCGACGCGGGCTGCGCTCGCCCTGGCGGGCGCCGCGGCGTCCGAGCGGGTTCCCTGCACGAACGGACGGCGCAGAGGGAGGACGCGGGTTGGCGCGCAGCAACGACGACGTCGCACGCGCGCTCGGTGAGCTGGCGACGCTCACCGAGCTGGACGAGGGCAGCCCCCAGGCGTTCCGCGTGCGTGCCTACCAGAACGCCGAGCATGCGGTGCAGGGCCTGTCGACCGACGTGGCCGAGCTCTCCGAGGCCGAGCTCGCCGCCGTCAAGGGCATCGGCAAGAGCATCGCCGCGCGCATCCGCGAGTACGTGGACACGGGCACGATCGGCAAGCTCGACGAGCTGCGCGCCAAGCACCCCGCGTCGAAGCTCGCGCTGCTGCGCGTGCCGGGGCTCGGCCCGCGTTCGGTCCAGCTGCTCCAGGACGCGCTCGGCGTCACGGACGTCGACGGCCTGGTGGAGGCGTTGCACGACGGGCGCGTCGCCGGCCTGAAGGGCATGGGCCGCCGCACCGCCGAGAACCTCGAGGTGGCGGTCACCCGGCTCGGCCTGACCTCCAAGGACCGGCGCGTCACCATCGCGACCGCGCTCCCGCTCGCGGCGCGCATCGTCGAGGCGCTCCGCAGGATCGACGGTGTGCAGGACGCGGCGTACGCGGGCAGCGTGCGCCGGTTCCGCGAGGACATCGGGGACGTCGACGTCCTGGTCGCGACCGACGACCCGGATCCCGTCACCGCGGCGTTCGTCGGTCTGGGCGACGTCGACCGCGTGCTCGGCAGCGGTGGGACGCGGTCGTCGATCGTGACACGCGACGGGGTGCAGGTCGACCTCCGGGTCGTGCCTCCGGAGAGCTTCGGCGCCGCGCTGCTGTACTTCACCGGCTCCAAGGCGCACAACATCCGGCTCCGGCAGCGCGCGTTGGCCCGGGGCTGGACGCTCAACGAGTACGCGCTGGCGGACAAGGAGGACGGCGGGGTCGTCGCGGGGCACACGGAGCAGGACGTCTATGCCGCGCTCGAGCTGCCCTGGATCACCCCGGAGCGTCGCGAGGACGACGGCGAGCTCGAGGCGGCGGTCGAGGGCCGACTCGAGGCGCCGCTGCTGCGCCGCGACCTCCGAGGCGACCTGCACGACCACACCGACCGCAGCGGCGACGGCCGCGACGACCTCGAGACGCTGGTGGCCGCGGCCGTCGACGAGGGGCTCGAGTACCTGGCGATCACCGACCACGCCGAGGACCTGGCGATCAACGGCGTCTCGCGCGAGGGGATGCTCGAGCAGCGCGCGCAGCTCCGCGCGCTCGAGGAGCGTCGCGGTGACATCCGGTTGCTGCACGGTGCGGAGCTCAACATCGGCGTGGACGGCTCCCTCGACTACGACGAAGCGTTCCGGGCCGGCTTCGACTGGCTGGTCGCCTCGGTGCACTCCCACTTCGGGCGCGGCGTCGCCGAGCAGACCGCCCGCGTCGTCGCCGCGATCCGCGACCCGAGCGTCACCGCGATCGGTCACCTGACCGGCCGCAAGCTCGGCCGGCGCCCCGGCGTCGAGCTGGATCTCGAGGCCGTGCTCGACGCGGCGGCGCAGACCGGCACGGCGATCGAGATCAACGCGAGCATCGACCGGCTCGACGCCTCGGCGAGCGTCGTCCGCGAGGGCCTGCGGCGCGGGGTGGTGTTCGTCGTCTCGAGTGACGCCCACGCGGTGCGCGAGCTCCAGCGCCTGCACGACGGTGCCGCCCAGTGCCGGCGTGCCGGCGCGACGCCCGACGACGTCGCCAACACCTGGCCCGTCGACCGGTTCCTGGACTGGGTCGCGACGATCCGCTCGTGACCGCGATCCCGCGTGGCACGCTGCTCGCGTCCGCCCCGGTGTGCGCGCGGACGCTCCTGGGCGCGCTGCTCGTCCGACGGCTGCCGGACGGCCTCGTCGTCGCGCGGATCGTCGAGACCGAGGCCTACGACGCGGACGATCCGGCCAGCCACAGCGCGCGGGGGCGTACCGCAGCGAACGCGGCCATGTTCGCGCCCGCCGGCACCGCCTACGTCTACCGCTCCTACGGCGTCCACTGGTGCCTGAACGTCAGCGTGGGCGCTCCCGGCGTCGGCTCAGCCGTCCTCGTCCGCGCGGCAGAGGTGCTCCGAGGCGTCGAGGTGGTACGTCGCAACCGTCCGACCGCCCGAGCGGATCGCGACCTGCTCCGTGGCCCCGGACGGCTCACCCTCGGCCTGGACGTCGACCGCCCGCGGCACGACGGCGTCGACCTGCTGTGCCCGGACGGGGAGCTGCGGCTGGAGGCGGGTCCTGCGCCGTCCGGCCCCGTGCACGCCGGTCCGCGCGTGGGGGTCCGGCTGGCGGCGGACAGGCCGTGGCGCTTCCACCTCGACGTCCCGGAGGTGAGTCCCTACCGCCGCTCGCCGCGGGCCCCGGTCGTCCGCGCGACCGGGCACTGACCGCGGGTCGAGCTCGGGGCACGCTCGCGGCCCGTCAAGGCGAGGTCGACGGGGCGCCCGCCCCCGGGTCGTCCGCGTCGGGCGGCTCGTCGGGGACGGCGGTGAGCCCGACCACGTCGTGCTGGAGGGTCGGGACGCCGCCGCCCGGTCGTTGTTCGTGCACCGTGCCCGGCGGGCCGCTGCACGGGCACCGGTGCGCCACCTCGACGACGAAGCCCTGCCCCTCGAGGGTCGCGATCGCCTCCTCGAGGGGGAGGCCCAGGACGTCCGCAGGCTCGATGCGGGTGCGCGAGGCGACCGACGACCAGACGACGACGAGCTCGCCGACCGCCAGGTCGCCCCCGGCGGGTGGGAACTGGCGGGTGACGACCCCGGGCGGGAACACCCGTGAGTGCTCCGGACGGACCTCCCAGGCGTAGCCACGGTCGCGCAGCAGCCGCGTGGCGACCTCCAGCGGCAGTCCCAGCAGCTGTGGGACGTCCTCGAGGGTCGGGCCGGAGGGCTCGGTGCACCGGTGGGTCGGCTCGGTCCCCCGGACGTACTCGCGGGGCTCGACCAGGTCGGGTGGCGTGTAGGGGTTCGGGAGGCAGTTGCGCGACACGTCCACCTCGACCTCGACGAGCGCGACGTCCGGCTGCGGGAAGGGCCGCGGTGGGTGGTCGCGCAGGGCGACCTGCACGACGCTCGCCCACAGCTCGGCGGGCCAGCGGCCGCCCTCGACCACCTCGTCGACGTTCGGTGGGCGGAGCGGCACGCTGCCCTCGGGGAAGCCCACCCACACCGCCGCGACGAGGTCGGGCGTGTAGCCGACGAACCAGGCGTCGGCGTTGTCCTGCGAGGTCCCCGTCTTGCCGGCCTGCGGCCGGTCGATCGCCGCGCGGATGCCCGTGCCGCGCGTCACGACGTCGGTCAGCGTGTCGGTGACCGTCCACGCGACCTGCTCGTCGAGGACCCGCAGGCGCAGCTGCTCGTGCTGGTAGAGGACGCGACCGTCGGCGTCCTCGATCCGCTCGATCAGGTAGGGCTCGGGCTGCGATCCCAGGTTCGCGAACGCGGCGTACGCCGTCGCGAGCTCGAGCGGCACCACCGATCCACTGCCGAGTGCGAGGGAATGGACGGCGGGCAGCGGACCGGTCAGCCCGAGCTGACGGGCGGTCGCGAGCATCGCCTCCGGCCCCAGCGCCGCCGCGACCCGTGCGTAGACCGTGTTCGTCGAGCGGACGGTCGCCTCGCGCAGGGTCAGGGGGCCGGGGTCGGTGTCGCCGTAGTTGCAGGCGCCCTCGTCCTCCCAGACCGGGATGCCCTCCAGCACCGCGCAGGCGCCGCCCGGATAGACGGTGTCGAGGGTCATGCCGTGTTCGAGCGCGGTGGCGAGCACGAGCGGCTTGAACGCCGAGCCGGGGGAGCGACGCCCCTGGGTGGCGAGGTTGAAGCCGACGGCGGCGTCCTCGGCTCGTCCCCCCACCAGCACCCGGATCGCCCCGGTCACCGGTTCGAGCGCCACGATCGCGGCCGCCGGGCCGTCCACCGGCAGCCGCGCCTCGACGGCCTGCTCCGCGGCCGCCTGGGCCTCGAGGTCGACGGTCGTCACGATCCGGAGCCCCCCGGCGAACAGCAACTCGACGCGTTCCTCCACGCTGGCGCCGAGGGACGCCGCGAAGCGGCCGTCGGGATCGCGTTGCAGCTGTCTGCGCACCTCCGCGGCGACCCAGGCGCCGGTGGTCCCGGGATCGGTCCGCTCGTCGGGCCCCACGACCTCCACCGGTCGTGCGGCAGCGGTCGTGGCCTCGCCGACGTCGATCGCGCCGGTCGCGACCATGGCGTCGAGCACGAGGCCACGGCGGCGCGCAGCCGCATCCGGGTCGTCCCACGGGTCGAACCTGCCGGGGGACGCGATGACGCCGGCCAGCAGCGCCGCCTGCTCGAGGGACAGCTCCGCCGGGGTGGTTCCGAAGAACCGGCGGGCGGCCGCGGCCACCCCGTAGGCGCCGCGTCCGAAATACACCGTGTTGACGTACGCCTCGAGGATGCGCTCCTTGTCGTGGGTGCGCTCGAGCCTGAGGGCGAGCAGGGCCTCCTCCACCTTCCGCTCGACCGTACGGGCCGGGCCCGTCATCGTCGTCTTGACCAGCTGTTGGGTGATGGTGGAGCCGCCCTGGTCCACCTCGCCGGCCTCGACGTTGCGCAGCGCAGCGCGTCCGATGGCGCTGAGGTCGATGCCGCGGTGCAGGAAGAACCGGCGGTCCTCGATCGCGACGATCGCCGCGAGCAGCTCGTGCGCCACGTCGTCGAGCGGCACCTCGTCACGGTCCTCGACGCCGTGCAGGGTGGCCAGCACGGCCCCGTCGGGAGCGACGATGCGCGAGGTCCGCGGCTGGCGTTCGAAGGCGAGCGGCTCGTCGACGCCGAGCGTCACGACGGAGCTGCACCCGGTGGCGCCCACCAGGAGCACCGCCAGCAGGACCGCCGGCAACGACGACCGAGAGCGGGAAAGGGGGCGGGCGCGCACGGCGGCAGGCTAACGCTGCGTCGGGGCCCTGGAGGTGAGGTGACGCGGAGGCGAGGCGGCGCAACGGGCCCTTCGGTGCCCCAGCTGGCCGCGCGATGCTCGCGCGACGCGGGCCCGGGTTGCCCATCTGCCACCGGACCGGGTACGGTGCGCACAGCAGGCAGGGCGGAGGCGCCAGAACCGGCGCCGCAGCACCGCCCTCCAGCTTGACAGCTCATCGCAGGGTGACGTACCTTCGCCCTCTGCTCAGCGCGCCCCCGGCTCTCAACTGAGTCCGGCTCCGACCTGATCCTCCACGGATCCTTCCGGAGCACGCCCACGGGCCCTGGGTTGGACAGCACGAACACCTGGTGGTAGCGTTCGACGCCCCCGCACGGTGATCTGCTGTGCGGAACACGCGGTGCGCTCCCGGAAGCCGACCCGTCCTGCGGGCGGAACCCGACGAGCCACGAGACCGCTCCTTGAGAACTGCACAGGGTGCCAAAAGCCAGTGACACGCACCTCACCGATCTTGGTGGGAGGCGTGACACGAACCCCGTCGATCGTCGCCACCTCGGTGGAGGCGGTCTACGAGTTCAACATGTAGAACCCTTATAGATGAAGGGATCACGGGCCACGTGGTGCTTCGGCACGACATGGCCTTCGGACCTTCGTTGTTCACGATCTTGAACCTTCGTGGTTTTCGATCTCTCAACGGAGAGTTTGATCCTGGCTCAGGACGAACGCTGGCGGCGGGTCTAACACATGCAAGTCGAGGGTCGAAACCTCCTTCGGGAGGCTGAAACCGGCGAACGGGTGAGTAACACGTGAGGAACCTGCCCTGTACACCGGGATAACCACGGGAAACCGTGGTTAATACCGGATGCTCCACCACGACCGCATGATCGAGGTGGGAAAGCTCAGGCGGTACAGGAGGGCCTCGCGGCGTATCAGCTAGTTGGTGGGGTAACGGCCCACCAAGGCGACGACGCGTAGCTGGAGTGAGAGCTCGAACAGCCACACTGGGACTGAGACACGGCCCAGACTCCTACGGGAGGCAGCAGTGGAGAATCTTGCGCAATGGGCGAAAGCCTGACGCAGCCACGCCGCGTGCGGGAAGAAGGCCTTCGGGTCGTAAACCGCTTTCAGGAGGGAAGAAGCGAAAGTGACGGTACCTCCAGAAGAAGCCCCGGCCAACTACGTGCCAGCAGCCGCGGTAATACGTAGGGGGCAAGCGTTGTCCGGAATCATTGGGCGTAAAGCGCATGTAGGCGGCCGTGTTAAGTCGGATGTGAAATCCCGAGGCTCAACTTCGGAACTGCATCCGATACTGCAGGGCTTGAGGAAGGTAGAGGAGAGTGGAATTCCCGGTGTAGCGGTGGAATGCGCAGATATCGGGAGGAACACCAGCGGCGAAGGCGGCTCTCTGGGCCTCTCCTGACGCTGAGATGCGAAAGCGTGGGTAGCGAACAGGATTAGATACCCTGGTAGTCCACGCCGTAAACGATGGGTGCTAGGTGTGGGGATCAGTTCACGATCTCCGTGTCGAAGCTAACGCGTTAAGCACCCCGCCTGGGGACTACGGCCGCAAGGCTAAAACTCAAAGGAATTGACGGGGGCCCGCACAAGCGGCGGAGCATGTGGCTTAATTCGAAGCAACGCGAAGAACCTTACCTGGGCTTGACATACCACTTACATCCCTAGAGATAGGGTGGGTTCGTCCGTGTGGTACAGGTGGTGCATGGCTGTCGTCAGCTCGTGTCGTGAGATGTTGGGTTAAGTCCCGCAACGAGCGCAACCCCTATCCTATGTTGCCAGCGAGTAATGTCGGGGACTCATAGGAGACTGCCGGTGTCAAACCGGAGGAAGGTGGGGATGACGTCAAGTCATCATGCCCCTTACGTCCAGGGCTGCACACATGCTACAATGGCCGGTACAGAGGGCTGCGAACCCGTGAGGGGGAGCGAATCCCACAAAGCCGGTCTCAGTTCGGATCGAAGTCTGCAACTCGACTTCGTGAAGCCGGAGTCGCTAGTAATCGCAGATCAGCAACGCTGCGGTGAATACGTTCCCGGGCCTTGTACACACCGCCCGTCACGTCATGAAAGTCGGTAACACCCGAAGTCAGTGGCCCAACCCGCAAGGGAGGGAGCTGCCGAAGGTGGGACTGGCGATTGGGACGAAGTCGTAACAAGGTAGCCGTACCGGAAGGTGCGGCTGGATCACCTCCTTTCTGGAGTCACATCACGCCTCCGCTCGAGCCGTACGCGTTCGAGGGAGGTCGATGACTCTGTGAACCACTGGCTATTCATCTCGGTGGTCCGCTGGACCTCCGCTCGGGGGGTCTTGCCGAACGCGTTCGCGCGGTCGGTACCAACTCGTTGGGATCCGGGTTCTCCCGGATCAGACGTGACCGAGCCGTAGGATCCCGCATCGATATGGGCACCCCGTGCAGCTCTGAGGGAGCGAGAGCTTTCCTCGGCAGTGCGCGATCATCTGTCCGGAACCGGCTGCTTGCGAGCAGCGAGGCCGGGCCGGTCGCGCGACGCCGTTCCTTGAGAACTCCATAGCGAGCGCGAGCATCTCTACGGCAAGTAGAAGAAGAGCACACGGTGGATGCCTTGGCACCGAGAGCCGATGAAGGACGTGGGAGACTGCGATAAGCCTTGGGGAGGAGCTCAACCATCCGACGATCCAGGGATCTCCGAATGGGGAAACCCGGCTGGGGTCATGCCCAGTCAGGCCTGTCTGAATACATAGGGCAGGTACAGGGAACCCGGGGAACTGAAACATCTCAGTACCCGGAGGAAGAGAAAGCAACCGCGATCCCCCTAGTAGTGGTGAGCGAACGGGGGTCTAGCCTAAACCGATGGCGTGCCAAGCCGGCAGGCGTTGCGTCATCGGGGTTGTGGGACCGTTCAGGAGGATCTGCCGATCCTCCAGGGAGTTACAAAGCACACGTGTAGCGGAACAGGATGGAAAGCCTGGCCACAGACGGTAACAGCCCGGTACGTGAAGCATGTTGTGCCTCCCGAACGTCATCCCGAGTAGGGCGGGGCCCGTGAAATCCCGTCTGAATCTGCGAGGACCACCTCGTAAGGCTGAATACTCCTCGGTGACCGATAGCGGACAAGTACCGTGAGGGAATGGTGAAAAGAACCCCGGGAGGGGAGTGAAAGAGAACCTGAAACCGTGTGCTTACAAACCGTTGGAGCAGGTCTTCGGATCTGTGACAGCGTGCCTTTTGAAGAATGAGCCAACGAGTTAGCCGTCGCTGGCGAGGTTAACCCGTCGAGGGGAAGCCGAAGCGAAAGCGAGTCCTAATAGGGCGACGAGTCGGCGGCGCTAGACCCGAAACCAAGTGATCTACCCATGGGCAGGGTGAAGCGAGGGTAAGACCTCGTGGAGGCCCGAACCGTTGTAGGTTGAAAACTGCTCGGATGACCTGTGGGTAGGGGTGAAAGGCCAATCAAACTTGGTGATAGCTGGTTCTCCCCGAAATGCATCTAGGTGCAGCGTCGTGTGTTCCTTGTCGGGGGTAGAGCACTGTTTGGGCTAGGGGGCCTAAAAGCTTACCGAACTCAGGCAAACTCCGAATACCGACAAGCTAGAGCACGGCAGTGAGAATGCGGGGGATAAGCTCCGTATTCGAGAGGGAAACAACCCAGACCGCCAGCTAAGGTCCCTAAGTCATGGCTAAGTGGCAAAGGATGTGAGAACGCAGAGACAACCAGGAGGTTGGCTTAGAAGCAGCCACCCTTGAAAGAGTGCGTAATAGCTCACTGGTCAAGTGTTCTTGCGCCGATAATGTAACGGGGCTAAGCCATGTACCGAAGCTGCGGATCCGATCCACATAGGCGAAAGCCGGGTCGGGTGGTAGGGGAGCGTCGACACGCGAGCGAAGCTGCGGGGTAACCCAGTGGTGGATGCGTGTCGAGTGAGAATGTTGGCATGAGTAGCGAAAGGGGAGGGAGGAACTCCCCCGCCGATTGACCAAGGGTTCCTGGGGAAGGTTCATCCGCCCAGGGTAAGTCGGGACCTAAGGCGAGGTCGAGAGACGTAGTCGATGGACAACTGGTTGATATTCCAGTACCGCCTTCAACGCGTTCATACCGAACGTCGTGTGCTAACGGCATCTACGGATGTCGGACCCCGCGGCTATTAGGTCACCGATGGCGTGACGGAGGAGG
The DNA here is from genome assembly GCA_963695235.1 of uncultured Nitriliruptoraceae bacterium. Taxonomy (GTDB): domain Bacteria; phylum Actinomycetota; class Nitriliruptoria; order Nitriliruptorales; family Nitriliruptoraceae; genus PWLR01. The sequence goes on along the minus strand of OY968778.1, from coordinate 2,772,538 downwards.
CTAGGTGATCCCGGGCGTTGGTTGTCCCGGGGCAAGTGCGTAGGGCGTGGGCCAGGGAAATCCGGACCACATGAAGCCTGAGACACGATGCCGAGTCATTGACGAAGTCACCGATGCCATGCTCCCAAGAAAAGCGTCTAGGGAGTGTTGTGGGCGCCCGTACCCCAAACCGACACAGGTGGTCAGGTAGAGAATACCGAGGCGATCGAGAGAACTCTGGTTAAGGAACTCGGCAAATTGGCTCCGTAACTTCGGGATAAGGAGCGCCATGATTGGTGACGGACCTCGCGTCCCGAGCTGATCGTGGCCGCAGTGACCAGGCCCAAGCGACTGTTTACCAAAAACACAGGAGCGTGCGAACACGTAAGTGGATGTATACGCTCTGACGCCTGCCCGGTGCTGGAACGTTAAGCGGAGGGGTTAGCTTCTAGCGAAGCTCCGAAGCCAAGCGCCAGTAAACGGCGGCCGTAACTATAACGGTCCTAAGGTAGCGAAATTCCTTGTCGGGTAAGTTCCGACCTGCACGAATGGCGTAACGACTTGGGCGCTGTCTCAACCAGAGGCTCGGCGAAATTGCATTGCGAGTAAAGATGCTCGCTACGCGCAGCAGGACGGAAAGACCCCGGGACCTTCACTGTAGCTTGGTATTGGTGCTTGGTACGTCACGTGCAGGATAGGTGGGAGGCTTTGAAGCTGACACGCCAGTGTTGGTGGAGCCATCCTTGGAATACCACCCTTGACGTACTGGGTTCCTAACTTCGATCCGTGATCCGGATCTAGGACAGTGCCTGGCGGGCAGTTTAACTGGGGCGGTTGCCTCCCAAAAGGTAACGGAGGCGCCCAAAGGTTCCCTCAGACCGGTCGGCAATCGGTCGTTGAGTGTAAAGGCACAAGGGAGCTTGACTGCGAGAGAGACATCTCGAGCAGGTGCGAAAGCAGGGCTTAGTGATCCGACGGTGGAGTGTGGAATCGCCGTCGCTCAACGGATAAAAGGTACCCCGGGGATAACAGGCTGATCCTGCCCAAGAGTCCATATCGACGGCAGGGTTTGGCACCTCGATGTCGGCTCATCGCATCCTGGGGCTGGAGCAGGTCCCAAGGGTCGGGCTGTTCGCCCGTTAAAGCGGTACGCGAGCTGGGTTCAGAACGTCGTGAGACAGTTCGGTCCCTATCCGCTGCGCGCGTTGGTGATTTGACAGGAGCTGCCCCTAGTACGAGAGGACCGGGGTGGACGTACCTCTGGTGTGCCGGTTGTCCTGCCAAGGGCACGGCCGGTTTGCTACGTACGGTCGGGATAAGCGCTGAAGGCATCTAAGCGCGAAGCCCACCTGGAGATGAGATCACCCATCCCCTCGAGGGAGTAAGGGCCCCAGCCAGACGACTGGGTCGATAGGCCGGAAGTGGAAGCGTGGCAACACGTGCAGCTGACCGGTACTAATAGCCCGAGGACTTGCCGTACTCGCGCTCGCGCTCGCTATGGAGTTCCTGGAACGTCGTGTCCGACGGTCGTCTCGACCGTCGGACACACCCAGGGACAGATGAACCATGACAACGGTCCTGCAGCCGCCACCGGTGGCGCGGACCCACATCAGGTCAGCAGGTTCCACGATTTCCCGTGGTCCTAGCGGAGGGGACACACCCGGTCACATTCCGAACCCGGAAGTTAAGCCCTCCAGCGCCGATGGTACTGCTGGGGCAACCCGGTGGGAGAGTAGGTCGCCGCGGGATCCTTTTCGATCGAGGCCGCTCCCTTCTGGGAGCGGCCTCGATCTGTTTCTGACCACGTTTCCCCCGATCCCGCAGGATCGGACCTCCTGCCCTGGCCGCGACGTCTGCCCGGCTCTGTCACCGCCTGCGGCCGATGGTGGCCGGCGCGTGTGCCAGAGCTGGGCGCTGGCGGGCGTGTCGCTGGCTCTGTCACCGTCTCCGGCCGATGGTGGCCGGCGCGTGTGCCAGAGCCCGAGGTCGACGCACGCGCGAGGGCGCCGTGCCCGACGCCTGGATCCGGCGGCTCGATCCGTTCCCTACCCTTCGCCCTGACCTCGAAGTCCGTGTCGGCCCAGGCGTGGGCCACAGCAGCGTCGGTCCATCCCCGTGGGCCGCGGCAGAACAGGCCCGCACCGTGGAGCAGCCTCCCCGTCGTCCTCGCCCGCGCCGTCCGGCAGCGGACGGGCGTGGGTCGGGCCGTGCAGGGACCCCCGAGGGACTGTCGGTGCCGCGGGGCGCGCACGAGCCGATCGGGCGCGACCGGGCGAGGCGCGACGCGGCACCGCCGCGGACGCGACGGGATGCCCCGGACACACCGCCCCCGCGCCCGGACCTGCCCACCGACGAGGAGCCGTCGCTCGCGCGAGGGGTGCTCCGCGACATCGAGCGCACGCTCGGACGTGGTAGCCGTTCCCGCGACGTCGCCCTCGCGCTCAGCATCGGCGGTGCCGCGATCGAGGAGGACCGGCCGGACGTCGCCGTGCCGACCCTGGCCTGGGCCCGTCACGAAGCGCCGCGGCTCGCGGTCCTACGGGAGGCGTACGGCGTCGCGCTCTACCTCGACGGCTCCTACGCGGCAGCGCTGAGCGAGCTCCAGACCTACCGAAGGCTCACGGGTCAACGCGATCAGAACCACCTGATCGCCGACTGCCTGCGTGCCCTCGACCGGCCCCTCGAGCAGATCGCGTCCGTCGCATCCGAGCTCGTCGACGACGACGAGGCCCCCGAGGACCGACGCGCCGAAGCGGTCATCGTCTGGGCGTCGGCGAACGCCGATGCCGGCGCCCTGCCCGCGGCCCGAGCGCTGCTGCGCCGCTACCTCACGCGTCGGCCCGGCGCGAGCGAGGAACACGACCTGCGGATCCGGCAGGTGGCCGCCGACCTGGCGTTGCGGGCCGAGGACCTGCTCGAGGCCCGCGAGCACCTCCGCTCCATCGCCGCCGTCGATCCGTCGTTCCTCGAGGTCACCGAGCAACTCGAGGCCGTCGAGCGACGCATCGCCGACGCCGGCTGAGACCGTTCGTCCACAGGGTCCCGAGCCCTCCGACCGGCAACGGGTGGAGCCGGACCTAGCGTCCTGTCCGCGCCGCTCGACGGTCGGGCGGTGGCCAGGGACGGTGGTGGATCGCGTGGTGGATCAGCGGGTGGACGGCGACGAGACGATCGGCGAGCCGGCGCTCGACGACCTGAACGCGGTGACGATCGAAGGGACGCTAGGTGCGGGGGCCGAACGACGGAGGTTGCCGTCGGGCGACGAGCTCCTGACCCTGCGGGTCGTCGTGCGATCGGCCGGGGGACGGGTCGACACGCTGCCCGTGCAGCTCGGCCCCGCTCCGCCACCGGGCCACCGCCCGGGACGTGGCCAGCTCGGACGGCGCAGGCTCGACGAGGTGCAGCGGCTGGCGTCGGGCAGCCGGGTCCGCGTCGAGGGTGCGCTGCGGCGCCGCTGGTGGCGTGGTCCGAGCGGACCCGCCAGCGCCGTCGCCGTGGACGCGTCGAGCGTCACGCCGATCCCGTGACGGCCCGCGTGTCCGGCGAACAGACGCCCGCCCAGACGCGGGCGACCGCCAGGTCAGTGGCGGCTGGGGGCCGGCGTCGGCTCCTCCTCGGTGTCCTCGTCGGGGTCGGTGTCCTCCTCGTCGGTCGGGTCGTCCTCCGACGGGACGCGTTCCCCGGGCAGCGCCATGTGCAGCAGGGCCTGGCCCGGCTGGGCCAGTGGCAGCGTCGTTGCGCCGATCACGTAGCCCTCCACCTCCGCCTCCACGCTCGCCCGTTCCGCGCCCAGCGGGCTGACGGTGGTCCACAGCGGCTGGCCGGGCATGACGTGGTCGCCGGGCCCGACGTGCAGCTCCAGCAGGCCACCCCGCTGGGCCCGCAGCCAGCGGGAGCTGTCGATCACCATCGGGTCGCTGTGCGCGGGAGCAGGCGCCTCGTCGATCATGCCCAGCCGCGCGAGGACGCGCAGCACCCCCCGCCGGGCGACGTCGATCGCGTCGGGGTCGAACCGGAGCGGCTGGCCGCCCTCGTAGGTCAGGACGGTGATCCCGAGCTCGGCCGCGACCGCCCGCAGGGATCCGGGTCGCTGGCGTGCCGTCAGCACGAACGGCGACCCGAACGTCACCCCGAGCGAGGTCGCGTCCTCGTCGCTCGCCGCCACCCGGACCTGGGGGATGTTGGAGCGGTGGTTGGCGGCCGTGTGCAGGTCGACACCCACGTCGCTGCCGATGATCACCTCCTCGACCAGCAGGCGGGCGATGCGGGCTGCGATGGAGCCGTCGTGGGAGCCGGGGAAGGAGCGGTTGAGATCGCGCCGGTCCGGCAGATACCGGGAGCCGATCTGAACACCCAGGACGTTGACGATCGGCACGACGATCACGCAACCGGCGAGCGACTCCGGGCGAAGCTCGTCGAGCAACAGCCGACACGTGGCGATGCCGTTCAGCTCGTCCCCGTGCACGGCCGCCGTGACGAACACGCGCGGCCCGTCCCGCACGCCGTTGAGCACAGCCATCGGCAGGGTCGTCCGGTCGCCGGTGTACGACTCGGAGGCCGACGGGGCGACGTCCCGCCGTTCACCCGGCTCGACCGTCACCCCCGCGACCGAGATGGGCCCTCCACCGACGGTCACCCGACCCGTCCCAGACGTATCGGCCGGCCATAGCGGTAGCCGTGCTCCGGGTCGACCAGGCACCGGCCCTGGAGGGCCGTCCGCCCGAGCAGCATCCGGAAGATCATCCCGCTGCGGTCGGTCAGGGTAACGGCCGTCTCGAGGTCGAGCGGCCCGCACCGGATGCGGGTGCGCACGACCGGGCGGCGCTCCGCGCGGGCGCCCGTGTCCTTCACCACCAGGTGGGCGACGACCGGCGCCTCCACCTCGTGGTGTTCGGGGGCGTCCTTGCGGCCGAGCACCACGTCGAAGCGGACGAGCGGCACCTCACGGCCGTCGACCGGGTCGACGGTGGAGCCGCGTTCCTCGAGGCGGGTCACGTGGAGTGCGCTCGTGCGGGCACCCGTGTCGAGCTTGGCGCGCAGCCGTAGGTCCCACGCGGGCAGGTGGGCGACCTCGCGCCAGCCGAGCACGGGGAGCTCGGGCGCCACCACCTCGGCGTCGGACGGGCGCTCCATCACAGCACCGCCCGCAGCCGCAGCAGGTCGGTCATGGACGCGTCGAGGCGGATCTTGTTGGCCGCGAAGGCACGGGCGAACGGCAGCTCGCCGGACGCGATCGCCAGCAGGTCGTCGGAGCGCACCGAGATGCGGATGTCGGGCCGTCGCGGTGGCACGTCGTCCAGCAGCGTGATCGTCCCGCGCTGCCAGCGGGCGAACCGCACGAGGTCGAGATCGGGGCAGCGGGCCTCGATCACGCGCGCCGAAGGCAGCAGCGCACGGCTCGACTCGTCGATCGTCTCCAACCGTGTCAGCAGCTCAGCGAGCACCTGCTCGACCTCGTCGATGCTTGCCACGTCGCTCCGGATCGTCGGCCGACCACGGACCCCGGCCCGCCTGTCGCCCGGGGACGCTAGCAAGGCGGCCCCGCCACCCGGCCGACCCGCCCGTCCGCCCCGGTGCGACCCGACCGACCCGCCCCGGTGCGACCCGCCCGACCGTCCCCCAGCCGCACCGATCCGCGCCGGCTACGGTCCAGCGCGCCGTCCGGCACGACCAGGAGCGTGATCGGTGCGAAGGCTGCATCCGCCCGACGAGTCCGACCACGCGCGCCCCGTCGAGGAGCTCTACGCCGGGCTGACGCTCGCGTCCGAATCGGTGGACGCGCCGGGGGCCACGCCACGCGCCTGGGTCGCGTTGGACATGGTGTCGTCGATCGACGGTGCCGCCACCGTCTACGGCACCACCGAACGGCTCGGGGGCGAGGCCGACGGGATCGCGTTCGGTCGACTGCGTGCCGCCTGCGACGCGCTGCTCGTCGGGGCCGGGACGGTCCGGGTCGAGAACTACGGCCCGCCGAAGGGCTCGACGGCCCGGCAGGAGGACCGTCGCGCCCGCGGTCTGCGAGCGAGCCCGCAGCTGGTCGTTGTGACCGGCACCCTCGACCTCTCGCCCCAGCACCGGGCGCTGTCCGACCCGGCGCACCCGCCGTTGGTCGTCACCCATGCGGACGCGCCGGCCGAGCGCGAGGCGACGCTGCGTGCCAGCGGCGCCGAGGTGGTGCGGCTCGGCGATCACCGGGTGGATCTCCGCCGGCTGCTCGAGCTCCTGCACGAACGGGGGCTCGGGCGCGTGCTGTGCGAAGGCGGCCCGACCCTCAACGGCACGCTCCTCGAGCGGGGGCTGGTCGACGAGATCTTCCTCACCGTCACGCCCGTCGTCGTCGCGGGCGACGGGCCGCGGATGGTCGACGGGCACGCCCTGGACCCGCTCGGCTTCGAGCTGACCCACGTCCACGAGCACGCCGGTGAGCTCCTCCTTCGGTACCGGGCCATCCGGGGCGCGCGTCCGTCGGCGGGGTAGGCTCGGCCGCGACGCGACGCCAGGAGGCAGTCAGGTGAATCCGTCCATGCAGCGCTACCTCGATGCGGCCTCCGGTCTGACCAGCCTGACACGGGCCAAGGCGGAGCAGGTCGTCAAGCAGCTCGTGCGGTCCGGCGAGGCCGCGGGGGACCAGGTGGGGGAGCTGGTCGACGACCTCCTCGTCCGCCAACGCCACAACCGCGACGCCATGGCGTCGATGATCCGGTCGGAGTCCGCGCGCGCCGTGAAGGCGATGGGGCTCGCGTCCTCGTCCGAGGTGGAGCGCCTGCAGAAGCAGGTCGCGGAGCTCAAGCGTGAGCTCGTGACGATCGACGACGAGCGGACGCGCGGCGCGACCGGCGGCGGCACGCGCTCGGGCGCGAAGAAGTCGACGGCCAAGAAGGCGACCGCGAAGAAGTCGACGGCGAAGAAGGCCACCGCGAAGAAGTCGACCGCCAAGAAGTCGACGGCGAAGAAGGCCACCGCGAAGAAGGCGACGGCGAAGAAGTCGACCGCGAAGAAGGCGACGAAGCGGACCGCCGGGGGCGCGAGCTGAGCATGGAGCCGACGCACGACGATCCGGCGGCGCTCGACCGGGTGCTCGACCCGGCGCACGACGACCCGGCGGCGGAGGGCCCGGCGGCGCTCGACCCGCTCGACGCCGTCCGCGCCCGGCTCGAGGGCATCGCCGACGTGCCACTCGAGGAGCGCGTCGGCCTCTTCGAGGAGGCGAACGCGGTCCTGTCCGCGGAGCTCGCCGCGCTCGACGAGGTCTGATCCTGGCGACCGTCCGACGGCGGCTGGATGCCGAGTTGCTGCGGCGCGGTCTGGTGGGGAGCCGCACCGAGGCCCAGGAGGCCATCGCCGCCGGGCTCGTCACGGTCGACGGTGCCCCCGCCTCGCGGGCGGCCTCCCAGGTCCACGGCGGCCAGGCCGTGCACGTCCGTGCGCCGCCACGCCGGTTCGTCTCCCGCGGTGGCGAGAAGCTCGTCCACGCGCTCGACGCGTTCGGGGTCGACCCGACCGGACGGCGGTGCCTGGACGCGGGGCTCTCCACCGGTGGGTTCACGGACTGCCTGCTCCAGCGGGGCGCCGCGAGCGTGATCGGGGTCGACGTCGGCTACGGCCAGGTGCACGAGACGCTCCGCACCGATCCCCGCGTGGTGGTGCTCGAGCGGACCAACGCCCGTGAGCTCACCCCCGCCGACGTGCCCGGGCCGCCGCCGACGCTCGTCGTCGCGGACCTGTCGTTCATCTCGCTCGCGACGGTCCTGCCCGCCCTGCGGTCGGTCGCGACGCCGGATGCCGAGGCGGTCCTGCTCGTCAAGCCGCAGTTCGAGGCCGACCGCGCCGACGTCGGCAAGCGCGGCGTCGTCCGCGACGCAGCGGCGTGGGAACGCAGCCTCCGGCGGGTGGTGGACGCGGCCACGCCGCTAGGGTGGCTCCTCGCCGGCGCCACCGCGTCGGTGCTGCTCGGGCCCTCCGGCAACGTCGAGTTCCTGGTCCACCTCGTCGCAGGACCGGAGCGCAGCGACGATGCGCCGGCAGCGCGTGAGGAGCGGACCTCCGCGCTGCTCGCCGTGGCGCTCGCCGAGGGAGGCGAACGACGGCGATCGGGCCGCGCGGGCACGGCTGCCGGTGGTCGCGACGACGCCGCCGGCGACCCCGGAGGTGGCAGCGCGTGAAGGTCGGCCTGGTGGTGCACGGCGGCCGTGCCGCGTCGATCGACGCGGCGGCCGACGCCTCGCGCCTGCTCGGCGACGCGGGTGTCGAGGTGGTGTTGGCGGAGCCGATCGACGACCACCCCGTCCTCGACGGCTCCACCCTCGGGTCCGGGGCCGTCGCCGTCCTCGGCGAGGGGTTCACCGACGGTCTCGACCTGGCCATCTCGTTCGGCGGCGACGGGACCTTCCTGCGCGCCGCACACCTGTGCCGCGATGCCGGTGTGCCGGTGCTGGGCGTGAACCTGGGACGCCTCGGCTTCCTCGCCGAGGTCGAGGCGGACGACCTCGGCCACGCGCTGCGCGCGGTCGTCTCCGGCTCCATGACCATCGACGAGCGCTCCACGCTGTCGGTCGACGTCGAGGGCGCCGACGGTCGCCACCTCGGCAGCGGCTGGGCGTTGAACGAGGTCGCCGTCGAGAAGACGGCCCGGCAGCGGCTGCTGCTCATGGACGTCCACCTCGACGGCACGCTCTTCGCGAAGGTCCCGGCGGACGCGCTGATCCTCGCGACCTCCACCGGCTCGACCGCCTACGCCCTGTCGGCCGGCGGCCCGATCGTCTCGCCACGGATCGAGGCGACCCTCGTGGTGCCGGTCGCACCGCACAGCCTGTTCGACCGCACCCTGGTCGCCTCCCCCGACGAGGTGATCCGTGTCGAGCTGCTGGCCGGGCAGCCGGCCGGCCTGGTGTCGTGCGACGGACGCGACCCGCTGCAGGTCGAGGCCGGCGGCGCACTGACGGTGCGCGGGGGTGCGACCCCGGTCCGGCTCGCGCGCATCAGCGACCTGGACTTCACCGCCCTCGTGCGTCGCAAGTTCGGTCTGCGGTGACCGGTGGACGGTCTCGCGGCGTTCGTCCACAGCGTGGGCCGGGTGCCGCCGGCACGGCATCCGGCGCCGGTAGCCTTCCGCGGGCGTGAGGACGCGCGGCACGCGAGGCTCGGGAGAGGCGGCGGTGCTCGACGAACTGCAGATCCGCGACCTGGGCGTGATCGAGGACGTCGCGCTCGAGCTCTCGCCCGGGTTGACGGTCGTCACGGGCGAGACGGGTGCGGGCAAGACCATGCTCGTGACCGCCCTCCAGCTGCTGCTGGGTGCACGGGCCGACCAGTCGCTCGTGCGGGCCGGGACGGCGGGCGCGCTCGTCGAGGCCGTCTTCAGCCCGCCGCCCCCGGAGGCGGACCAGTGGCTCGCCGCCGGCGACGACGTCCTCGTCGTCGCGCGCGAGCTGCCGGCCGACGGGCGTTCGAAGGCGCGGATCTCCGGTCGTCTGGCGCCGGTCTCGGCGCTGACCGAGCTGCTGGGGCGCTCCGTCGAGGTGCACGCGCAGCACGAGCACGTCCGGCTGTCCCGCCCGGACGTGCAACGCCGGCTGCTCGACCGCTATGCGGGCGATCCGCACGCCCGGTCGCTCGCGACCTACCGCGCCGCCTTCGCCGCCTGGCGCGAGCTCGCGGACCGACGTGAGCGGCTCGTCTCCGACGCCCGGGAGCGCGCACGCGAGCTCGACCGGCTGCGCTTCGAGGTGGCCGAGGTCGACGCGGCGGAGCTGCGGCCCGACCGGGACGCGACGCTGGAGCAGCGGCTCGAGGTCCTGGCCTCGGCGGAGGAGCTCCAGGCCGCCGCCGCCACGGCCGCCGCCTCCCTCGGCTCCGACGGGGCCGGCGAGGCGCTCGGTGTCGCGCTGGACGCCCTGCGACGGCCGCGGGTTGACGACCCGGCGCTCGCCGCCCTCGTGGAGCGGACCGTGGCGCTGATCGCCGAGGCCACCGACCTCGGCCACGAGGCCCGCGCCTACGGCGAGGCGATCGAGGCCGACCCGGGGGAGCTCGCGGCGCTCCAGGAGCGCATCGCGCTGGTGGCCGGCCTCCAGCGCAAGTACGGCGCGGACGTCGCCGCCGTCCTCGCCTACGCCGACGAGGCCCGCGCGCGGCTCGAGGCGCTGGAGCGCGACGAGGCCGATGCGGGGGCGCTCGACGAGCGGGTGGACGCGGCATGGGAGGCGCTCACGTCCGCTGCGGCCGACGTGACCCGCGGACGACGCAGCGCGGCGGAGCGGCTCTCCGAGGTCGTCGACGGCCACCTCGCCGAGCTCGCGATGCCACACGCCAGGCTGCGCATCGCGGTCGAGCCGCTGGACGAGGGAGCACCCACGGCCGACGGTGCGGATCGCATCGCGTTCCTGCTGGCCGCCAACCCGGGGGAGCCGGAGCGCCCGATCGCCCAGGCGGCCTCGGGCGGTGAGCGCTCCCGCGTGTCGCTCGCGATCGAGGTCGCGCTCGCGGACGTCGACGACGCACAGGTCCTGGTGTTCGACGAGGTCGACGCCGGCATCGGCGGCGCCACCGCGATGGCGGTGGGGGAGAAGCTGGCCCGTCTGGCGGCCGGCATCGACGGCCCTCGTCGGCAGGTGCTGTGCGTGACCCACCTGGCGCAGCTGGCGGCCTACGCGGACGTGCACCACGTGGTCGAGAAGGGCGTCGCCGGGGGCCGGACCGTCACCACGACCCGCCGGGTCGCCGACGACGACCGTGCTGCGGAGCTCGCCCGCATGCTGGGTGGCGACGCCGACGCCCGGGCCGGGCTCGAGCACGCCCGCGAGCTGCTCGACACCGCGCGGACGCGCCGTGCTGGGTGACGGGCGTTCGTCGTCGTTCATGCAGCGGCGTCGCGGCTGGCGGACGCCGGCGCTGGTGCTCGTGCTCGTCGGTGGCCTGGTGGGTGCGATCGCCAGCACCAGCACCGGGGCACGGGTGCTGTTCGGTCCGGACGACGAGGGCACGGTGCTCCTGTCGACGAGCGACGGGCCGGGCGCGGACGACGGCATCGCGGCACCGTCCGACGACCCTCGGGCCGAGGTCGCGCCCGACGCCGCGGACGGCGCGCCGGGCCAGGGTGACGACGCCGCCACCTCGGCGACCCTGCCGCTGGCACGGGTCGGCGGGGTGCTGCTGCGGCTGCCCGGCACCGCGCCGATCGTGGTCGGCTACCACGAGGCCGCGACCGCCGTGCCGTTGGCGCTCGAACCGGTCGGCGTGCTGCTCGACAACCGCAACGCCACCCGTGTCGAGGCGCCCCCGGACGACGTCGCCGGGGTGCCGTACCTGATCATGACCTCGCGGGGACGGCGCGCGCCGGCGACCTCGGCCGTCGACATCGTGCTGGCCGACGACCAGCCGATCCTGGCGCCGGTGACCGGCACCGTCAGCGACGTGCGCACCTACTGGTTGTACGGCACGCACCTCGACACCCGCCTGGAGATCCGACCCGACGACGACCCGAGCCTGCGGGTCGTCCTCGTGCACGTGCGTGACGCGCTCGTCCGACTGGGGGACACCGTCGAGGCCGGCAGCACGGTGGTCGCGGCCGGACCCACCCGCTTCCCGTTCTCCAGCCACATCGACGTCGACACCGCGCCCGACCGCTGGCCCCACGTCCACCTCGAGGTACAGCCCTTCGACGCGCCGCGCGCCGGCGACCCGCAGCCGGGGACCGACGGTGCCGCGGATGCGGGCACGGGCGCGGGCGGCGCCGGAGGCTGACACACCCCACGCGCGTCGTTGGCCGGACACGTGTCGGCCGGCTACGGTCAGCCGGGCCGCACCAGGCGGTCCGTGGGAACCGGAGGCGGACGCGCGTGACGGCCGGCGCAGGGCAGGGACCGACCGGGCAGGCATCGCAGCGATCGGATGCCGCGGGCGGCCGGCTCCCGTCGACCGAGTCGACCGCGGGCGGCGCTCGCCAGGTCAAGTACGTCTTCGTCACCGGCGGCGTGTCGTCGGCGCTCGGCAAGGGCATCACCGCCGCGTCGTTGGGTCGGCTCCTGAAGGCCCGCGGGCTGAAGGTCACGATCCAGAAGCTCGACCCGTACATCAACGTCGACCCCGGCACGATGAACCCCTTCGAGCACGGCGAGGTGTTCGTCACCGACGACGGCGGCGAGACCGACCTCGATCTCGGTCACTACGAGCGCTTCATCGACGAGAACCTCAATCGCGGCTCCTCGGTGTCGTCCGGCCAGATCTGGCAGACCGTGATCGCCAAGGAACGTCGCGGCGACTACCTCGGCAAGACCGTGCAGGTCATCCCGCACATCACCGACGAGATCAAGCACCGGATCCGTTCCGAGGCTCCGGACGTCGACGTCGTCATCACCGAGGTCGGTGGCACGGTCGGCGACATCGAAGGTCTGCCGTTCCTGGAGGCGATCCGCCAGCTGCGCTACGACGTCGGGCGGGACAACATCCTCTACGTCCACTGCGCGCTGGTCCCCTACATCGCCGCGTCCGGCGAGCTCAAGACCAAGCCCGCGCAGCACTCGGTCCGGGAGCTGCGCTCGATCGGTATCCAGCCGGACGTGCTCGTGCTGCGTTCCGACCGTCCGCTGGACGACGGCCTGCGACGCAAGGTCGCGATGCAGTGCGACGTCGGCCTCGACGCGGTGATCTCGGCGGTCGACAGCCCGTCGCTGTACCAGGTGCCGCTGGCGATGCGCGACGAGGGGCTCGACGCGGTGGCGGTCGAACGACTCGGGCTCCCCGACGTCGAGCCCGACCTCACGGAGTGGGAGCGCATCGCCGAGCGCGTGCAGGCCGCCCGCGAGCAGGTCACGATCGCGATCGTCGGCAAGTACGTCGAGCTGCCCGACGCCTACCTCTCGGTCGTCGAGGCGCTCCGTCACGGCGGCATCGCCAACGACGTCGAGGTGGTGCTGCGTTGGGTGGCGTCCGACGACCTCGGGATCGACGCCTCGGACGGTGACGGCGACGCGGAGCAGCGCGCGACCTCGTTGCTCGGTGGTGTCGACGGCGTCCTGGTCCCGGGTGGGTTCGGGGTCCGAGGCGTCGAGGGCAAGATCGCCGCGATCGGGTGGGCACGGCGGCATTCGGTGCCGTTCCTCGGGCTGTGCCTGGGGTTGCAGGCCGCCGTCATCGAGTTCGCCCGCCACGTCGCGGGACTGGACGGTGCGCACTCGTCGGAGTTCGAGCCGACCTGCCGGTATCCCGTGATCGACCTGCTCCCCGACCAGCGCGACGTGACCGACAAGGGCGGGACCATGCGGCTCGGTCTGTACCCCGCGAAGCTCGTGCCGGGCACGCGGACGGCCGCCGCCTACGACGACGAGCCGGTCGTTTACGAGCGGCACCGACACCGCTACGAGGTCAACAACCGCTATCGCCAGCAGCTCGAGGACGCGGGCATGACCTTCTCGGGCCTGTCGCCGAACGACCGGCTGGTGGAGTTCATCGAGCTCACCGACCACCCGTGGTTCGTCGCCACGCAGGCGCACCCGGAGCTGCGCTCCCGCCCGACGCGCCCGCACCCGCTGTTCGACGGGTTCGTGTCCTCCGCCCGCCAGCACCAGCGCGAGGCGACCGGCAGGTTGCCCGTCGAGCTCGACGAGCCGACGGCCGGCGAGCTGGAGCACGCGGCGCGCATCGACCTGGTCGCCCTCTCCGACCGGACGGGCGCGGGCCGGACGAGCGTGGGCCGGACGGGCGTCGACGGGGCGGATGGCGTCGTCGCATGACGGCCGAGTGGTTCGCCACCCGCTCGACCCGCGAGGTCTACCGGGGCTGGTCGACGGTCCGGATCGACGAGGTCGCGACCCCCGACGGCGACACGGTGGAGCGCGAGGTCGTCGAGCACTCCGACGCGGTCGCGATCGTCCCGTTGACCGACGCCGGTGAGTTGCTGCTGCTCCGCCAGTACCGCCAGCCGGTCGGCGGCTTCCTGCTGGAGATCCCCGCCGGCACCATCGACCCCGACGATCCGACGCTCGAGCACGCCGCACGTCGCGAGCTGCGCGAGGAGCTCGAGCACGACGCCTCCACGCTCGAGCACCTGACGACCATCTGGAACTCGGCGGGCTGGTCCGACGAGCGCACCCACGTCTTCCTCGCGACCGGGCTCCGTCCGAGTGGCCCCCCGGACGGCTTCGTCGCGGACGCCGAGGAAGCACACATGGAGGTGGTCGCGTTGCCGCTCGACGCCGCCGTCGAGGCGGTGGCCGACGGCTCGCTGTCGGACGCGAAGTCGGTCGTGGGGATCCTGCTGACGGCCGCCCGGCGGCTGGGCTGACCGTCATCCGCGGCGGCTCGTGGTCGGGTGCTCGCTCGTGGTCCTGACCACTAGCCTCCATCGTTGGGGAGCGAGGAGTGGACGGTGGCATCCGGGGCAGGGTCGGGCCCGCCGTTGACGGGTCTGTACGTCGACCATCTCCGCGCCGAGCGTGGGCTCGCGGACAACTCCGTCGCCGCCTACCGGCGTGACCTGTCGCTGTACGCCACCTACCTGGCCGAGGCAGGGATCGACGATCCGCGACAGGTCGGGACCCCGGAGCTCCAGCGGTTCCTCGTCTGGCTCCGTGGCCGGACCTCCGCGACGGGCCGACCGTACGCGGCCGCGTCGATCGCGCGGATCGTGGTGGCCGTGCGGGGGTTCCACCGTTTCCTGGCGCAGGAGGGGCTCACCCCGACCGACAGCGCCGCAGACCTGGCCACGCCGTCGACGCGTCGTCCGTTGCCCAAGGCGCTGTCCGTCGACGAGATCGACCGGCTGCTGGCGTCGCCCGGCGGTTCGGAGCCGCTCGCGCTGCGCGACCGTGCGCTGCTGGAGCTGCTGTACGGCGCCGGCGTGCGGATCAGCGAGTTGACCGGGTTGGACGTCGACGACGTCGACCGGGTCGAGCAGCTGGTCCTGGTCCGGGGCAAGGGCGATCGCGAGCGGCTGGTGCCCTTCGGTGCGCTGGCGGACGAGGCGATCCAGGCGTGGCTGGTCCGGGGACGCCCGGAGCTCGGCCCTCGTTCGCCCGCTTTGCTGCTGAACGCGCGGGGCGGTCGCCTGTCGCGGCAGGGTGCCTGGCAGATCGTGCGGCGGCACGCGGACCGCGTCGGGCTCGGCGACCGCGTGTCACCGCACACCCTGCGCCATTCGTACGCGACGCATCTGGTCGACGGGGGAGCGGACGTGCGTGCCGTCCAGGAGCTGCTCGGCCACGCGAGCGTCACGACCACCCAGATCTACACGCTCGTGAGCCGCGCCGCGCTCCGCGAGGTCTACGAGCGCGCCCACCCGCGCGCCCGCTGATCCGCGCATCGCGCGAGGCCGGCTACAGAGCTCGGAGGGTCTGTCGGCGGGGAAGAAAGGGGTGTGGGATGTCTGGCCCCTTCAAGCCGAGCAGTGTCGCGATCTCCGAAGGGAGCAGTCCTTGAGCTGTCAGGTCGTGGCTGATCTCGGCCGGGAGGGAGGGGGATTCCGCCGGGAGCTCGTCGCTCACGGGCTCTGTCGTCCGCCAGCCGAATGCACTCATCCGCTTGTAGAGGTACGTCCGCTGCTTGGGTTCCAGGAGGCCGGCCTGCGACGCCCTCTCGATGATGGCCTGCATGGAGACTCCCCATTCGCGCTTGAGATCGTGAAGCCTGCCCAGCGTCAGATTCCGCAGCTGCGGTCGGATGATCTCCATCGGCATGAGGAACTCGGAGGCGAACGCCGTGGCCTCGGCTTCGACGTCATCCCCGATCTCCTGGGAGTGCAGGCAGAGGTGCCCGAGCTCGTGCGCCAGTGTCAAGCGCTTGCGATCCGTCGGTGCCTCGGAGTTCAGCAGGACGACGGGCAGGGCATCGATCCATTGAGAGACACCGTCTATGCGCGGGGTTCCGAAGTCCTCCTCCAGCACCAGGCACCCCGCGGCCTCCACCCAGCCCGTCAGGTCGCGGACCGGGCCCGAAGGCAGCCGCCACTGCATCCGCACGAAGCGGGCAGCGGCGCTCGCCTCGGTGTCGAACGGGTCGAACGTCGGCACACGCTGCTCGGCGTGCAGGGCCACCTCCTCGAAGAAGCGGCGTGCGTGGAGACGGTGCATGTTCAATCGGGCTTCGATGCGGCGCCAATCCGACGGCTTCGCGGACGCCCGTCTCCGCATGTGCGCATCGACGGCGACAGCGC
This sequence comes from uncultured Nitriliruptoraceae bacterium, assembly GCA_963695235.1. Lineage (GTDB taxonomy): Bacteria > Actinomycetota > Nitriliruptoria > Nitriliruptorales > Nitriliruptoraceae > PWLR01. Next base: position 2,756,412 of record OY968778.1, on the reverse strand, counting down.
CCCGAACCCGTCCTGATTGCGTCAAGAACGCAGGCGTGAGTCCGAGGGCATCGGCGAGCCTCGACAGCGCTTCACCGTCAGCCTCGCGCAAGCCGCGTTCGTAGCGAGAGATCGCAGCCTGCGTGGTACCAGCCACCGACGCGAGCTGGTCTTGCGTGAGGCCTTGTGCCCGCCGCGCGGTCTCCAGTAGGACGCCGGAGCCGTTCATCCAGGAACGTCCTCCCCCTTCTCGCCCTTCCTCCTGTCCCGGGCCTCGACCGTGGGGCGAGACGGAACTGGCGCTGTGGGGCGGCCCACCGTGGCACCCTCCCGGACAGCTGCGACCTCAGGCAGAGACTCACGCCAGATGATCTTGTCCTTTCCGTCACGCAAGGACAGCACGGCGGCATCCATGCCGCGCGAATCTCGATCCCACTCGTACCCCGCGATGAGCCGCACTTCCTCGAGGCCCTCGATCGTGCCCTGCCCGTCCTGTTCCATGAAATCCATGGATCCTTGGGTGGGATAGGCGCTGACCTGCCCGTCCTCGTGGTGCCGCTTCATCCTCAGTCGGTATCTGATGCCGACCGATATCTCGCGGATCGGCTCCCTGTCTCGGATGTGTACGTCGTCGATGTGTTCCGCGAGACGGACGAAGTGATGCCAGATCCGGTCATGGATCCACGAGGCGAGTCCGCGCTCGCTGTGCTGCGCGACCCAGTCGGGATGTTGCGCCCGGTATGTGCGCAGATCGGCAGCTGCGCCGTCCACTGACCGGCTGATCGCGTCCAACACCTTGTCACCGAGATCAGTGAACACGTGCTGGGAGGAAGGGTAGGATTTCATACCAGTATTCATACCAGCACCCACGCCCGGGGGCAAGATTCGGGCCGCAGCGTTCGAATCACGACTCCGCGTTCGGCGAGCGCGGCGCTGTTGCTGGGCTCTGAGCGGGGAGAGTAGGGTCCTGCGACCGCGTGTCCGCGGCGGCCAGCAGCGGTGGAACGCGCACGACGGAGCCACCGAAGCGCGCGTCGCGCAGGGGCCCGCGACGGTGTGATCTCAGAGGGAGAAGCGTGGTGGCGGGTCCGACGGCGGAAGGATCGCTCGGCGCCGCCGCTGCGGCCGTGAGCAGGGGAACGCGCACCGGCGGCCGGGCCGGCCGAGGCCCCCAGCGGCGTCGCGCCGCTCGTGTCCTCGCCTTCGCCAACCAGAAGGGTGGCGTCGGCAAGACCACCACCGTGATCAACCTCGGTGCTGCCCTGGCCGAGGCGGGCGAACGCATCCTGCTCGTCGACATGGACCCCCAAGGCTCCCTCGGTGTGGGGCTCGGCATCGAGCCGCACGCCCGGGAGGTCACGGTCTACAACCTGCTCATGCAGGACGGGGCGACCCTCGACGAGGCCATGGTCGAGTCCGAGGCCGAAGGCCTCCACCTGCTGCCTGCGAACATCGACCTCGCCGCGGCCGAGCTGCTGCTGGTCCAGGAGGTGGCGCGCGAGCAGGCGCTGCAGCGCGTCATCGAGCGCGTCCGGTACAGCTACGACCGCATCCTGATCGACTGCCCGCCGAGCCTCGGCCTGCTGACGATCAACGGCCTCACCGCTGCCGACGGGGTCGTCGTCCCGTTGGAATGCGAGTACTTCGCGCTGCGCGGGATGTCGCTGCTCATGCAGACGCTCGAACGCGTCCAGAGCAGGCTCAACCCGTCACTCGAGCTCGAGGGCATCGTCGCCACCATGTACGACGGCAGGACGCTGCACGCCCGCGAGGTCCTCGAGCGCGTCCGTGACGCGTTCGGGGAGGCCGTCTTCGAGACGACGATCAACAAGACGATCCGCTTCGCCGAGGCGCCCGTCGCGGGCGAGTCCATCCTCAGCTACTCGGGTCGCTCGCGCGGCGCGACGGCGTACCGCGCGTTGGCGGCGGAGCTCCGGGCCCGCCGACCGGTGCACTAGCGTCCGGCCACGTCGGGGGACAGGGAGACGGGCGATGGCGACACCGCGGCAGGGTGGTGGTCACGGCCTGGAGGTCCCCCTCCTCATCGCGCGGAAGCGTGACGGCGGCGAGCTGACCGGCGACGAGCTGCGCGACCTCATGACCGCCTACCTGGCGGGCGACGTCGACGACGCACAGGTCGCCGCACTGCTCATGGCCGGGGTCATCCAGGGTTTCAGCCGTGCCGAGACCGTCGCCCTGACCGACGTCCTGGTCGCATCGGGCGACACCGTCGACCTGTCGGACCTGCGAGGGCCGACCGTCGACAAGCACTCGACGGGCGGGGTCGGCGACACGACCACGCTGGTGGTCGCGCCGCTGCTCGCGGCTGCCGGCTGTCAGGTGGCGAAGCTGTCGGGGCGTGGCCTCGGCCACACGGGCGGGACGCTGGACAAGCTGGAGGCGATCCCGGGCCTGCGCGTCGACCTCGCGGCAGCCCAGATGCACGCACAGGTCGAGGCGGTCGGGCTGGCCGTCGCGGCCGCGACGCAGGACCTCGTGCCGGCCGACAAGCGGCTCTACGCCCTCCGCGACGTCACCGCGACCGTCGCCTCGCCCGCCCTGATCGCGTCGAGCGTGATGAGCAAGAAGCTGGCCGGTGGGGCACAGACGATCCTGCTCGACGTCAAGGCCGGCGACGGCGCGTTCATGAAGGACGTGGACGACGCGATCGCTCTCGCCGAGCTGTGCACCCAGATCGGGCAGGACCGTGGTCGACGCACGGGAGCGTTGGTGACCGACATGTCACAGCCGCTCGGTGACGCCGTCGGCAACGCACTCGAGGTGGCGGTCGCCATCGAGACCCTGCGCGGGGAACGGGGTGGTGCCCTGCGCGAGCTGTCCGTGGCCCTCACCGGCGCCGTCTTCGAGCTGGCCATGGGTCTGGACGAGGCCGCGGGCCGCGAACGCGCGGCCACGCTGCTCGACGACGGGTCGGGCCTCGAGTGCTTCCGGCGCTTCGTCGAAGCCCAGGGCGGCGACCCCGCGGTGGCGGAGAGGCCCTGGGAGGTGCTCCCGCGAGCGCCTGTCGTCGAGCCGTGGGTGCCGCCGGCCGGAGTCGTCGAGGCCTTCGCCTGCCAGCGTCTGGGTGAGCTGGCGGCGAGCATGGGGGCCGGCCGGCAGCGGCAGGGCGACACCCTCGACCTCGCCGTCGGCCTCGAGGTCCTGGTCCGGATCGGCGACGAGCTCGACGGCTCGACGCCCGCGGTTCGGGTGCACGCCCGCAGCCGGGACGACCTCGACCGGGTCCTCGCCGCGCTGCCCTCCGTCGTGCGGCTGGCCGACGCCGGTACCGCCGTCCCCGGGATGCCGCTGCTGTACGCGCGGGTCGGGCTCGACGACGCCGGGGTCGTCAGGCGCGCTTGACCAGGCCGCGCTGGTAGGCCTCGGCGACCGCCTGGGCACCCGTCTCGACGCCGAGCTTCTGGTAGACCGACGTCAGGTGGTTCTTCACCGTCTTGACCGACAGGAAGAGCGCGTCGGCGATGTCCGCAGGTCGCTGTCCCGCCGTCAACAGCTGCAGGATCTCGCGTTCCCGGGGCGTGAGCCCGATCGGGCTCGAGGAGGACCGGCCCGCCGCCAGCTCCATCACCCGTGTCGCCACCGTCGGGCTGAGATAGGAGCCGCCCGTACGGACGGTCCGCACGGCCTCGAGCAGCTCGTCGAGGGAGGCCGCCTTGGACACGAACGCATGTGCACCCAGTTGCACCGCCCGCTGGAGGCTCGCATCGTCGTCGTGCATCGACAGGAAGACGATCCTGAGCTCCGGCTTGTCGCGGCGCAGCTCTTCCGCCACGGCCAGCCCGTCCATGCCCGGCATGGCGATGTCGAGGACGAGGATGTCGGGATCGGTCTGCTTGACCGCTGCGATCGCGCCGGGCCCGTCGGCGGCCTCGCCGGCCACCTCGAGCTCCGGCTCGGCGCTGAGCGCCTTGATGACGCTCTGCCGGACGAGCGTGTGATCGTCGGCCACCACCACGCGGACAGTCATCGCGCGCGCCCCCTTCTGTCGTCCCGCCGACCCCCGGCCGGCAGCCCCACCGTCACGACGCTACCCCCGTCGCCTCCCGGGGCGAAGCCGAAGCTGCCGCCGAGCCGCTGCGCACGCTCGCGCATCGTGCGCAGGCCGACACCGCCACCGGCGTTCCCGGAGGGCTGGCCTCCGCCGGAGCCGTCGTCCGCGACGCGCAGCCTGACCTCCCCGTCGACCATCGCGACCGACACCTCGACGACCGTCGGCGCGGCATGCCGCAGGGCGTTGCTGATCGCTTCCTGCGCGATGCGCAGCAACCCGTCGGCCTGGTCGCCGGTGAGGTCCAGGCCGTCCTCGACGTCGAGGTGGAGCCGAGGACCGTGACGCCCCTGGACCTGCGCGACGTGGCGTCGAAGTCGGGCCTGGAGATCGGTCCCGGCCGGTGTCCGCAACCCACCGATGGTGACGCGCAGGTCGTGCAGGGCGGAGTCCGCGACCTGGGTCAGCCGCCGGAGCTCCTCGTCGTCCGGCTGCTCGCGGGCCCGCAGCTCGAGCTCCATGCGCAGGTGCGCGAGCGACTGCGCGACGCCGTCGTGGAGGTCGGCGGCGACCCAGCGCCTGGCGGCGTCGGCCGCGCGGGAGCGGGTCACGTCGAACAGGCGCGCGTTGCGCAGGGCGAGCGCGCCGTCGACCGCGCTGGCCTGGAGGTGGGGCATGGCCTGGCGTAGCGCGTGGGCCTCCGCACCGCCGACGAGGATGGCGCCGGCCGGGTCGTCCCCCTCACCCAGCGGCTGCACGACCCAGTGCAGGTGACCCCGGAGGCTGAACGACAGTGGTGCGGGCAGCGTGGCGGGCGTCAGCAGCCGTCCGGCGAAGCCGATGCAGGTCCGCAGCTCGTCGATCCGCAGCGTCGGCAGGGGTGACTGGCCGAGCCCTGTGGACGCCGACGGGCGGACGGTGCCGTCGTCGTCGGCGTAGACGATGACCGCACGGACGCCGGGGAGCGCCTCGACCTCGTCGAGCAGCGCCGCCGACACGGTCGGGACGTCCAGCCCGCCAGGCAGGTCGTCGGCCAGGTCGCGAAGCGCCGACAGCACGCGGTTGGCTCGTTGGAGGACCAGCCGGTCACGGACGTCCCGGTCCCGGAGCAGCTGCGCCGCGGCGCCGACGGTGACCCCACCGACGGGGAGCGTCACCGCGATCGGGAGGATCTCCGGGAGTCCGACCAGGGCGAGCTCACCGCCCGCGACCAGCCGCAGGAGGAGCAACGAGGCGAGGGTCCCTCCGGCGGCGACACCCGCCAGCAGGCCCATGCGCGCCGCCGGCCCCGCGACGGCCACCAGCAGGAAGGGCATGAACGGCAGCACGTCCGGCCCGAGCAGCAGGACGAGCCCGGCCGCGGCCAGCAGGTCGCCGTAGCGGGGGAGCAGGTCCTTGCCCGCCACCGCGGCGAGCAGCGCGTAGATCGCGATCCACACGAACGGCACCCACAGCGCGCCGAAGCGGCCTTCCGGGACGAGCAGCGGGACGAGCGCCACCGCCACCACACGCGCCCAGCGCACCAACCCGACGGAGGCGGCGGCCAGCGCGACCTTGTCGCCGATCCGCATCAGCCAGGACGGGGCGGGGGCCGGCAGTGGCCGGTCGGCCCTCGTTCGCACCCGCACGAGCCCGCTCCCCGGCCGTCCCCTGTGCGACGAGGCTACTACCGCGCGCCGCCGCCGACCCGTAGCCTCCCTGGGTCCGGCAGGGCCGGTCGGTAGGCTGCGGGGGCTCCCGCCCCACCGCGGGAGCGCATCCACGCCGCCACACCACGCCGCCAACACCACGCCGAGGACCGTCGGACGCCATGAGCTACCAGGTCAAGCTCGACGTCTTCGAGGGGCCGTTCGACCTGCTGCTGCACCTGATCTCCCGGCGCCAGGTCGACGTCACCGACATCGACCTGGCCGAGATCACCGCCGACTTCGTCGCGCACCTGGGTGAGAGCATCGAGGAGCTCGACCTCGAGACCGCGACCCGCTTCCTGGTCGTCGCCGCGACGTTGATCGAGTTGAAGGCCGCCCGCCTCCTGCCGGCCGAGGAGCGCGAGGAGCTCGACGACCTGCTCGGCCAGGCGCGTGACCTGCTGTACGCGCGGCTGCTCGAGTACCGGGCGTTCCGGGACGTGGCACGCATCCTCGACCACCGGCTCACGCAGCAGTCGACCGCGGTGGCACGGGAGGTGCCCCTCGAGCCGTGGATCCTGCGGCTGGTACCCCAGACGGCGCTGCCGGTCGACGCCGCCGGGCTCGCCGCCCTGGCCGCCGCTGCAACGACACCCACCCCGCAGGCGCCGGTCGACCTCAGCCACATCCGGCGCAGCTACCTCACGATCCGGGAGGCGGCGGTCCAGGTCCTGTCGGCGCTCCCGTCCGTCGGCGAGCGCGCCGCGTTCCGGACGCTGGTGGGCGACCGGGCACGGGGCGACCGTGTCGTGCTCTTCCTCGCCGTCCTCGAGCTGTTCAAGCTCGGCCAGGTGGACCTGGCCCAGCCGGACCACCGCGGGACGCTGGAGGTGGGGCGGCTCGTCGAGCGGTTCGACCTCGACCTGATCGAGGACGAGACCGACGACGACACCGGTCACGCCGAGGATGCCACCGCCGAGGCCGACCACGCCGTCGCCTCGCGGGCCGAGCCGGTGACCGCGTAGCGTCGCACCCCACGGCGACGACCGCCGTCACCCACGCGCCAGGACGAGGAGCACCGTGCCACCGACCGACCCGCTCGACCCGGAGTCCCGTCGGGGGCTCGAGGCGCTGCTGTTCCTGGCCGACGAACCCCTCGAGCTGGACACGCTGGCCGAGCTCGTCGAGGCCGAGCCGGCGACCGTCGAGGCGGCCCTCCACGAGCTCGCCGACGAGTACGAGCGCTCCGGCCGGGGGATGCAGATCCGCGCCGTCGCGGGCGGCTGGCGCATGTACACGGCGCCGGCGGCCCACCCGATCGTCGAGCGCTGGGCGCTGTCGGGGCGCACCGGCCGGCTCACACAGGCGGCGCTCGAGACGCTCGCGGTCGTCGCCTACAAGCAGCCGATCGGTCGCCAGGAGATCGGCGACATCCGGGGTGTGAACGCCGACGCGGCCGTGCGCAGCCTCGTCGCGCGCGGCTACGTCGAGCAGGTCGGGCGCGACGACGGCCCGGGCCAGCCCGCGCTGTTCGGCACGACGCGCCTGTTCCTCGAACGGGTCGGCATCGACGCGCTCGACGACCTACCGCCGCTCACCGACTTCCTGCCCGAGGCGCCGGCCCCCGACGAGCCGGAGCTCGACGGCTTCAAGGAGGTGCGACGCCGGCTGGCCGCCGGGGGAGGGTTCGCCGATCAGGCCGGCGACGCCGAGGTGGCAGCGACCGGCCTCGGCGTGGCGTCGCTCGGTGGTCGTACGGCAGCCGAGACGAACACCGGTGCGGGCGCCCACGACCCCGACGATCCCGACGACCACGACGAGCACCTGCCGCCGCCGTCCGGCACGATCGGGCGGGGTCGGGGTGGCGAGGACATCGACGAGCTCACCGAGGAGCTGGAGCGCGCCGCCCGCAACGCGATGGTGCGGCTGCGCGCGGCGGTCGGTGCCGAGGAGCACGCCGACGAGGAGCCGTCGGACGAGCCGGTGGGCGAGGGGCCGCACGAGCCGGGTGAGCCGGGCGAGCGGGCCGACGAGGGACTGGACGAGCCGGGCGAGCAGGTCGATGACGAGCCGGGCGAGCGGGCCGACGGGGAGCCGGACGGTGGCTGAGGAGCGCCTGCAGAAGGTCCTCGCCGCCGCCGGCATCGCGTCGCGGCGGGCGAGCGAGGAGCTGATCGTCGCCGGGCGGGTCACCGTCAACGGCGAGGTCGCCGGCCTCGGCCGCAAGGTCGACCCACAGGCCGACGACGTGCGGCTCGACGGCGAGCGCGTCAACGTGAACCCCCACCTCGTCTACGTGCTGCTCAACAAGCCGCGCGGCGTCGTGACGACCGCGGACGACCCTCACGGCCGGACGACCGTGCTCGACCTCGTCGACGTGCCACAACGGCTGTTCCCGGTCGGTCGCCTCGACCAGGACACCGAGGGGCTGCTGCTGCTGACGAACGACGGTGCGTTGACCCAGGCGCTGACCCATCCGTCCTACGAGGTCGAGCGGGTGTACGTCGCCCTGGTCCCGTCGCCGGTGCGCAAGGCGGTCCTGCAGGCGCTGCGGCGGGGCGTGGAGCTCGAGGACGGGGTCGCCAACGCGCGGCGTGTGCGGGTCCTCGGCGAGGAGCGCAGCCAGGCGTTGCTCGAGGTGGTGATGACCGAGGGCCGCAAGCGCGAGGTCCGGCGGATGCTCGCGGCCGTCGGGTTGACGGTCGAGCGTCTCGCACGGGTCGCGTACGGCGGGGTGGAGCTCGGCGACCTGCGTCAGGGCAAGTGGCGCCGGTTGTCCCAACAGGAGATCGGCACGTTGCACGCCGCCGTCGCGGGTGGTCCGCGACCGGCGCCGACACGTGGCACGGGAGGTGGACGGTGAGCGACGCACGTGTTCGGGCGCTGCGAGGTGCCACGACGCTGGACCTCGACGAACGGGACCACCTGTTCGGGCGGACGCAGGAGCTCATCGCCGAGCTGTTCGAGCGCAACGACCTGCACGAGGACGACCTGATCTCGATCGTGTTCACCGCGACCGACGACGTGCGCAGCGCCTTCCCCGCGGAGGCGGCGCGGGAGGCGGGGATCACCCACGTCCCGCTGCTGTGCGCGCGCGAGCTCGCGATCGACGGTGCGATGGAGCGCTGCGTGCGGGTGCTGGTCCACGCCTACACGGGCCGCACACCCGCAGAGTTGCGCCACGTCTACCTCCACGGCGCACGCCAGCTGCGCACGGATCTGCCCGAATGACGTCGCGGGCTGCGCACGGTTCCGCCGGAACGACCCCGCCGACTGCGCACGGTTCTGGCCGGCCGCCCTCGCCGGTGGGGGCGGGGCCGACCGGGGTGGCGCGGCGGTGAGCGGCGACCTGCGCACGGTCGCGATCGTCGGTGCCGGCCTGGTCGGGGGATCGGTCGCGGCTGCGGCGCGCGAGGCAGGCGTGCCGCGGGTGCTGCTCACCGACGTCGACGCCGACGTCCGTACCCGGGCGGCCGCGCTCGGGCTCGCCCACGAGGTGACCGACGATCTCGCGACGGCGGTGCGCGACGCCGATCTGGTGGTCGCGGCCGTCCCGGCCGGCGTGGTCGCCGACGTGCTCGCCGCGGCTGCGGCGCTCGCCCCGGCGACGGCGCTGCTGACCGACGTCGCAAGCCTCAAGGGCCGCTATACCCTGGACGTCGAGTCGAGGTTGAGGTCCACGGGGCAGGACGCGGGCCGCTTCGTGGGCGGTCATCCGATGGCTGGCAGCGAGCGGAGCGGACCGGAGGCGGCCGACCCGGCGCTCTTCCAAGGCGCCACCTGGGTGCTCACGCCGACGCCCGGGACGGCCGACGCGACCCTCCAGACGCTCTCGGGCTTCCTACGGCGGCTCGGCGCACGGGTGGTCGCGCTGCCGCCGGAGCAGCACGACGAGCTGGTGGCGATCGTGAGCCACCTACCCCAGGTGGTCGCCTCGACCCTGGCCGCGGTCGCCGCCGACGCGGCGGACCAGGCGGGGGCGGCGGTGCTGTCCATCGCCGGCGGCGGCTTCCGCGACACGACCCGGATCGCTGCCAGCGACCCCGACCTGTGGCTCGGCATCCTCGACGGCAACCGTCGTGCGGTGCTCGAGGCCGTCGACGCCTTCGTCGAGCGGCTCGCCGCGGTTCGGACGGCGCTCGACACCGGGGATCGTGCCGGCCTGCACGGGTGGCTCGCCCGGGCGAGCGCGTCGCGGCGGAGCCTGGTGCCCAAGTCGGCCGGCGCGCCGGGCTTCCGGCCCGTCGACCTGGTGATCGCGCTGGACGACCGTCCCGGCCAGCTCGCCCGGGCCACGGTGGCGCTCGGGGGCGCGGGCGTGAACGTCGAGGACCTCGCGATGCGCCACGCGACCGACGGACGCCGCGGCGCGCTGCTGGTGCGTGTCGCGGAGGGCGACGTCGACCAGGCGCTCGGGGCGCTCACGGGCGCCGGCCTCCACGTGCATGCCGACGCGGACACCGGAACCGCCGCCCGTCCGGATTCGGGCGCTACGGCCCTCCAGGTGCACGCCGACGCGGACACCGGAACCGACGCCCGGCTGGACCCGGGCGCATGACCGAACCGCTGGCGATCGAGCCGCTCAGCCGCCCGCCGGACGTCGACCTGCGGGTGCCCGGCTCCAAGTCGCTGACCAACCGGGCACTGGTCGCGGCGGCGCTGGCGTCGGGGACCTCCACGATCGAGGGGCTGCTGCTCGCCGACGACACCGATGCGATGCTCGGCTCCCTGCGGGCGCTCGGCATCGAGGTCGTCGTCGACGCGTCCGGACCGACCGCCACCGTGACCGGCTGCGACGGCGCGGTGCCGCCCGGGCCCGCGACCGTGGACGTCCGGCTGTCGGGGACCACCGCCCGGTTCCTCGCGCCGCTGCTGGCGCTCGGCAGCGGCCGTTACGTGCTCGACGCGGCGCCGCCGTTCCGCCTGCGTCCGATGGGTCCCGTGCTCGCGGCGCTCCGCGACCTCGGGGCGGGTGTCGACGACCTCGGCGAACCGGGCCACCTCCCCGTCGCCGTCAGGGCCGGCGGCCTCCGCGGCGGCACCGTCCAGGTCGCCGGCGACGTGTCCAGCCAGTTCCTGTCGGGGCTGCTGCTCGCGGCCCCGGCGACGGCGGACGGGCTGACGGTCGAGGTCACGACGCCGCTCGTCTCCGGGCCGTACGTGGACCTGACCCTCGCGACAATGCGGGCGTTCGGCGCCGAGGTGGAGCGGCCGGATCCGTCGACGTTCGTGGTCGCACCGAGCGGCTACCGGGCCACCACCTACGCGGTCGAGCCGGACGCCAGCGCCGCGAGCTACCTGCTCGCCGCCGCCGCGATCACCGGCGGCCGGGTGCGCGTCGAGGGGCTGGACGACACCGCCCTCCAGGGCGACGCCCGCTTCGCCGAGGTGTTGTCAGCCATGGGCGCCGAGGTCACCGTCGACGCCCGCGGGACGCAGGTGCGCGGCACCGGCACCCTCCACGGCATCGAGGTCGACCTCGCCGAGATGTCGGACACGGCCCAGACACTGGCGGCCGTCGCCGTCTTCGCCGACGGACCCACCAGGATCACCGGCATCGGCTTCATCCGCGCCAAGGAGACCGACCGGATCGCCGCCGTCGTCGCGGAGCTGCGTCGCTGCGGCATCGACGCGGACGAGGAACCGGACGGCTTCGTGGTGCACCCCGGCCGCCCCCGACCGGCCGTCGTGCGGACCTACGACGACCACCGCATGGCGATGAGCTTCGCGCTCCTCGGCCTGGTCGCACCGGGCATCCGGATCGCCGATCCGGACTGCGTCGCCAAGACCTTCCCCAGCTACTTCGAGGTGCTCGCGCGGCTGCGAGGCTGATCGACCGCACGGGTAGGCTCGCGCCGGTCCAGGCGCGCCCCGTCGCGGCCGCATCCCGACCGTCCGCACCCGCCCGTCGACCGCGCGTCCGACCGCGCGTCGACCCGTGCCCGAGGCAACCGTGCCCGACGTCCCACCCCCCGAGCTGGACCCGCTCCTCGACGCCGACGTCGATGCCGACGCCGAGGTCGATGCCGACGAAGGCGAGGATCCCACGGCGGACGCGCTGCGCGGACTCGTCGTCGCGATCGACGGGCCGGCAGGCTCCGGCAAGTCGACCGTCGCGCGCCTGGTGGCCGCCGCGGTCGGGCTCCCGCACGTCGACACCGGCGCCATCTACCGCGCCGCCGCGCTGGCGTGCCTGCGCGCGGGCGTCGACCTCGACGACGGTGCTGCGTGCGCCGAGGTGGCCGCCCGCGTCGACATCCGTTTCCAGGACGGCCGGACGTTCCTCGACGGCGAGGACGTCGAGGACGAGATCCGGGGCGACGCGGTCACCACCGCCGTCTCGCCCGTCGCCGCGCACCCGCAGGTCCGGGAGGCGGTCCGCGCCCCACAGCGCGCCGCCGTGTCCGACGCCGGCGGGGTCGTGGAGGGCCGCGACATCGGAACCGTGGTGTTCCCCGACGCGGACGTGAAGGTCTACCTGACGGCGAGCCCGGAGGAACGGGCACGTCGCCGCGCCACGCAGCTCGGCCGTGACGACCTCGAGCTGCTCGCGTCGCAGATGGCCGAGCGGGACGGCCGTGACAGCAGCCGTCCGGTCGCCCCCATGCAGGAGGCCGACGACGCGTGGCTGCTCGACTCGACGGGGCTGACCCTCGAGGAGGTCGTCGACTCGATCGTCGAGCGGATCCACGAGGTCGTCGCCGGGGTCGAGCACGCCGATCTCGCCGCCCGGGCCGTCGACCCGCTCACCGCACGACGCACGCTGCCGAGGGTCGCGATCGTCGGCCGACCCAACGTCGGCAAGTCGACGCTGGTCAACCGGATCCTCGGCGCCCGGATCGCGATCGTCGAGGAGCGACCCGGCGTGACCCGCGACCGCACGGAGCACCTCGCCGACTGGCTCGGGAACAGCTTCGTCGTCGTCGACACCGGCGGCTGGGAGCACGGAGCCGAGGGCATGGGGGCCCGCATCGTCGAGCAGGCCGAGGCCGCCATCGCCGGGGCCGACCTGGTGCTGTTCATCGTCGACACCACGGTCGGTGCGCTCGAGGACGACGAGCGCTACGCGCGGCTGCTGCGGCGGTCGAAGGTCCCGGTCCTGCTCGTCGCCAACAAGGTCGACAGCGACAGGCAGGAGCCGTCGGTGCACGAGCTGTACACGCTCGGGCTCGGCACCCCGCACCCCGTGTCGGCACGGCACGGCCGGGGGATCGGCGACCTCCTGGACGAGGTGCTGGCGACGTTCCCTCCCCGGCCGGAGATCGACCCCGACGAGACCGGCGTCCCGCACGTCGCGATCGTCGGCAAGCCCAACGTCGGCAAGTCCTCGCTGTTCAACCGGCTGCTCGGCGAGGAACGGTCGATCGTGGACGCCGTCCCGCACACCACCCGCGACGCCGTGGACACGATGGTGGAGCTGCCCGGACCGCCGGGTCCCGACGGCCGCGTCGTCGGGGAGCCGTGGGTCTTCGTCGACACCGCCGGGATGCGGCGCCACTACCGGCGTGGCGAGGACACCGAGCTGTTCTCCGTCGACCGCACCCGCGCCGCGATCGAGCAGGCGGACCTGGTCCTGTTCGTGATCGACGCGTCCGAGCCGATCGGGGAGCAGGACCAGCGGCTCGCGGCGTTGCTGCGGGACGCCGGTCGGGGTGTCGTGCTGGTCTGCAACAAGTGGGACCTGGTCGACGAGGACCGCCGCGAGCAGCTCGAGCGCGAGCTCGACCGCCTGCTGTCGTTCGCCGCCTGGGCACCGCGCGTCAACGTCTCGGCGACCAGCGGCCGCGGGCTGCGTCGTCTGGTGCCGCAGCTGCGCACCGTGTGGGAGGCCTACCACCGCCGGATCCCGACCCGGGAGCTCAACCGGGTGCTGGAGGAGGCCACCTCCCGCCACCCGCTGCCGCGCCGCGGCAACAAGCAGCTCAAGCTGCGCTACGCCACCCAGGCCGAGACCGCCCCGCCGCGCATCGTGCTGTTCACCAACGGCCGGATCCCCGACGGCTACCGCCGGTACCTGGAGCGCGTGCTCCGCGAGCGCTACGACTACGTCGGGGTGCCGTTGCTGCTCGACGACCGCCCCCCGATGCGGCACACACGCCGTGATCGCGCCGTGCGGCCGGGGCGCTAGATCGACCACCGGTTCGCCGCCTCCCCGGGCAGCGGGTAGCGTGCCCGCGCTTGCCGGAGTGCCACCTCGGTGTCCTCGGCGAACACGGGCTGTGGCGCAGTCAGGTAGCGCACTCGTCTGGGGGGCGAGGGGTCGCCGGTTCGAGTCCGGCCAGCCCGACCACACACCGCGGCGGTGCCCGCCGCCGCGGTGTCGGCGTCGCCGGGGCATGCGGCTCGCGGCTCCGCGTGACCGGGCGGGAGGCTGCCGGTGAGCGCGTTCGATCGGCTCTTCGACGTCGGCAAGAAGGACGGGCAGGTCGCCTCCGACCGTGTCGTGACGATCCCGAACGCGCTGTCGGTCGCCCGCATCGTCGTCCTGCCCGTGATCTACCTCGACCTCGTGTCGGGACGGCTGCTGCGGGCGTTCGTGCTGCTGGCGGTGTTCGCGACCACCGACTGGCTCGACGGCTACCTGGCGCGCCGGCTCGACCAGCTCACGCGGGTCGGTGCGCTGCTCGACCCGATCAGCGACCGGATCCTGTTCGTCGTGGTGGGGATCGGGTTCGTCGTCGCCGGGCTGTTGCCGCTGTGGGCGCTGCTCGTGCTGCTGGTCCGCGACGTCGCCGTGCTGGTCGTCGGTGCGGTGCTGCTCCTCCGAGGTGGCACTCCGCCACCGGTGACGCGCATCGGGAAGGCCGCCACGTTCGGGCTGATGTGGGCGTTCCCGACCCTGCTCCTGGCGGCGGTGGTCGGCGACGGCGTCGACGACCCGCAGCCGGTCCTACAGGCGCTCGGTTGGATCACGTTCGTGATCAACGCGGTGCTGTACTACCTGGCCGCGGCGGGCTACGCGCGGGTGCTGACCGCGGCGGAGCGGCCGACGGCGAACGGCTAATGTCGTCGCTGGCCCGGTGACGAGAGGGAGCCGAGGTGTCCGAGCGAACCCCAGCCGACCTGCGCTATACCGACCAGCACGAGTGGGTGCGCGACGACGGCGACGTCGTCAGGATCGGCATCACCCACTTCGCGCAGGACCAGCTCGGCGACGTGGTGTACGTGGACGTGCCGGGCGCGGGCGCCGAGGTGGTGCGCGACCAGCCGTTCGGCGAGGTCGAGTCGACCAAGTCGGTCTCCGACCTCTTCGCACCCGTCTCGGGCGAGATCGTCGACCGCAACGAGGAGCTCGACGACCGCCCGGAGCTGGTCAACAGCGACCCGTACGGCGAGGGGTGGCTCGTGACGATCCGACCCACCGACCGGGCCGAGCTCGACGGCCTCCTCGACGCCGCCGCCTACGAGACCCTCACCGCCGGGTAGGTCCGTCAGCCGGTTCTTGGCAGTCCTGGTTGCTCGACCGGTACGGGAGCTGCGTCGCATCCCCGCTGAGGGCACGCCGTGCATCGCCGCGAGCGGTTGAAACGCTGCGCCTCGGCCGGACAGATACGTCGTGACGGGCTTCCACACCGGGGACGGGCGTTTGAGCGACGAGGACCGATTCATCGAGCTGTGCCGAGACCATCGGCACCGCATCACGGGATACGCGCTGCGCCGAACCGGTGACGCCGCGGACGCCGCCGACGTGACCGCCGACGTGTTCCTCGTCGCCTGGCGGCGCATCTCGGAGGTTCCCGAAGGCGACGGCGCGTTGCCGTGGCTCTACGCGACCGCGAGACGCACGCTGGCCAACCAACGCCGGGGCGATCTTCGGCGCAGGCGGCTGGCGACGAGGCTCGCCGAACAGCTCCCGGACCCCGCCAGTGCCCCGGACGCGCCGTGCCAGGACGATCTGGCGGATGCCCGCGCGGCGTTCGAGTCGTTGGCCGAGGCCGACCGCGAGCTGCTGTCGTTGATCGGCTGGGAGGGCCTCGATCGGGAGACCGTTGCCGAGATCCTCGGGTGCTCGCGTACGGCGGTCCGCGTGCGGCTGCACCGCGCTCGCCGACGATTCGCGGCATCGCTGGCTGCCCGCGGCATCGATCCCCAGGGAAGGGCGACGAACGTCCCCGCAGCCGAGCGCCGTTGGCAACGGCACGAGTCCCAGGAGCGGCCGATATGAGCACCACGGAGCAGCACGAGCTCGATCGTCTCGTTCGCCGGCTGGCGCCGATCGACGACGACACCCTGCGGGCCGCCTTCCATGACGACGACGCCCAGGCGTTCGCACGCGCCGTCATGGTGAGCTCCGACGAAGTCGAGCTGACGGCGGCCGGCGTGTCGGCTGCGAGGTCGCGCCCAGTGCGTCACCGGATCAGGGCTGCGGTGGCCACGGCGGCCGTCGTCGCCGTCGCGGCCGCGGCGTTCACCTTCCTGCCGCTCGGAGCGAGCGCACCGGCCATCGCGGGGTGGGGTCCGGAACCCTCCGAACCGACCGCGTCGCTGCTCGCGGCCGCAGCGCTCCGATGCCCGCCACCCTTGGACGCCGAGCCGAGCGAGCAACTGTTCTCGTTCATGGCCGCCGACCCGGTGATCGCTGGCATCGACGTGCGCGGGAACGCGGCCGCAGCGGTGTTCGCGGACCACACGCAGTACTTCGTGTGCAACCTGGTCGAGGAGGACGGTGGCTGGGCGTTCTCCTCCGGTCTTCACGGCACACCCTCCGCCGACGCTGGGACGATCGACGCGGACGCGGAGCACCAGTGGGTCTACGGCGAGATGAGGCTCACGACCGTGGTCGGCTTCCTCGACGGTGCGGTGGAACGTGTCAGCGTGGAGCTGGCGGACGGCACCCAGCTGGACGCATCCGTCGGGGATGGCATGTTCATCGCCTGGTGGCCCACCCAGTCGGCGTTCGCGCGCGCCAGCGCTTACGACGCCGCTGGCGCGCTGATCGGTACCGACGAGTCGGCGCACCGGAGCGGCTTCGAGACCACGTTCGGGGGCTGACGAGCGTGCCCGTACGCCCTCGAACCGGTGTCGCCGGCTGAACGAGCGGTCGACTGACGCGGTAACCCACGGCCAGATGGCGAGTTGCCATCTGGGGCGACCTCGCCCTGTCGCGCTTTGCACAGGCCCACTTGCGCCGACCTCGTCGACCGGTATCGTGAACCGTAATAAGCGTAACGATCGCCGAAGCGTGACGGAGTCGCGATGACCAGGACTGCAACGACAGAGCAGGTCGCCGCCGCCCTGCGCGTCGGTCCCGCGACCGTGAGAAAGTACGCGCGCGAGCATCGCCTGCCCTTCGACACCACGCCAGGTGGTCACCGCCGGTTCGATGTCGAGGAGGCCGTGTCTGCGATCCGTGGCGAGCGTCCCGACCTCGATACGAGTGACGGGTTCGGGTTGTCCGATCCGGTTCCCTACGTGTGGGTCGAACCCGAGAGTGAAGTCGCGGTGGTCGCGGTCGTGGCCGCAGAGGGAAGCGTCGCGGTCGATGTCCACGACACCGCGTGCGACGTCGAGGGCTACGCCACGGAGACGCCCGTTGTCTGACTGGTGGACCGCAACGACGAGAGATGGGCACGAGCAGGGCGACCTGCTACGTCGCTTCCCGGTGGTCCACGTCGAGGATCTCAGTCTCGAAGGCGAGCCGACCGTCCGCACGCGGATCCAGACCATCGACGCGATCGTGGTGACCCAGACCTGCGATCTCGAGAACCTGAAGATCCGGAACATCCTGCTTGCCCGAGTGTTGGCATGGGCAGATTTCGCAGCCGCCCAGTTCGGCGCGGGCAACACGGCTGTCAAGAGCGGCGCGTTCTGCCGCAACCTTGTCCGAGGTGACATCCCGCCGCTGACCCTGCTCCACGAACGTCAAGCGCAGCCCAGCTTGGCGTGGTCCGTGGTCGACTTCCGAGAGCTCTACGTTGTGGACCGAGGTCGGATCGACGCGTTCGTCGCTCAGCCAGGCAATCGAAGGCGGCTGCGGCTGACCTCTCCGTACAAGGAGCACTTCGCACAGTCATTCGCGCGCTTCTACATGCGGGTCGGACTACCGCACGACGCAGCATCGTTCGAAACTGCTGGCAAGGCGGCAGTCGCGCACCTGCGTTGATCGCTGCTCCTTGGTCATCAGACATGGCCCAGCAGCCGTGCCGGCGCCATCGCACCCTGGGAGAGGCGCCGCCGGGCGCCGACGGTGCGGGTGGGGGCGGGTCTATGCTGCCCGCGGATCGAGGTTGCGATCCGTGACGGGTCCGGTGCGGGCCCAAGGGACGAGGGGCTGCCATGCCAGGCCAGAGCCGCGCCGCCATCGTGTCGATCCTCGAGCGCACGCCCCTGTTCGGCGGCCTCACGAAGCGCCAGCTCAAGGCCATCGCGGCCGAGTGCTCGCCGGTCCGCTACGACGACGGCCAGGTCATCGTCAAGGAGCTGGACTGGGGCCAGCACATGATCGCGATCACCAGCGGCACGGCCAAGGTGCTCCGAGGTGGCCGCCGCATCGCGGCCGTCGAAGCCGGCGCCGTGATCGGCGAGATGTCGCTGATCGACGGCGAGCCGCGCTCGGCCACCGTCGTGGCGGACGGTCCGGTCGAGGGCGTGCAGGTGTTCGCCACCGCGTTCCGGAAGCTCATCGAGGAGCACCCGACGATGGTCATGAAGCTGCTCGTCGCCCAGACCTCCCGGCTGCGGGACCTGGACAAGCGCGCGGCGATGTACGGCTGAGCACACCCCGGCGTCCCGGCGCCCTGACCGTCCAGCTGAGGTCGATCCTCTCGCCCCCGGGTTCGACCCCGGCTCGACCGGGGCGCGACCCCGGCGGCCGACCCGTCTGACCGTCCGGCTGAGGTCGACGGCCACTGCGAGCCTCGGGGGGTGTCGTCTACCCTCGCATCTCGAACCGGTCGGAGGTGCAGCCGTGGAGTGCAGGGAGTGCGGAACCACCGTGCCGGAGACCGCCAACTTCTGCCCGTCCTGCGGTGCGTCCCAGGACGTGCGGGACCCGCAGCCGGCGGCGCCGCCCGTGGACTCGACGACGGCCAGCATCGACCTCGGTGACCTCGACCCGCACCACGACGTGGGGGAGCTGCCGCACCTCGCGCCCGGGACCGCCATGCTGGTGGTCGTGCGCGGACCCAACGCCGGCTCCCGCTACCTGCTCGACCGCGACGAGACGACGGTCGGCCGCCATCCGGACGCCGACATCTTCCTCGACGACGTCACGGTCTCACGGCGGCACGCACTGCTCCGCATCGACGACGAGGGTGTCGCGGTCGGCGACAACGGCAGCCTCAACGGCACGTACGTGAACGGCGAACGGGTCGAGGAGCGCCACCTCGCCACCGGCGACGAGCTGCAGGTCGGCAGGTTCAAGCTGCTGTTCGTCGGGGCCGGCGCCGGAGGGGCGCTGGCGACGTGACCACGCACACGATCGGTGAGGTGCTCAACCGCCTCAAGGGTGAGTTCGACGACATCACCATCTCCAAGATCCGCTTCCTGGAATCCGAGGGGCTGATCAGCCCCGACCGCACCGAGTCCGGCTACCGCAAGTTCAGCGAAGGCGACGTCGACCGGCTCCGCTACGTCTTGCGGGCGCAGCGCGACCGGTACCTGCCGCTACGGGTGATCAAGGACGAGCTCGCCCGGCTCGACGCCGGCCTGCCGGTCGACGGCGACGAGCTGGACGACGACCCGGTCGCGGTCGACGGGGACGCCGCCGCCGACGACGGTGCGGTGGACGCTGCCACCTCGGTGTCGCATCGTGCTGCCACGGACGGCGCGCGCACGGCGTCGGGTGGTCGGCGTCGGCGGCCGCTGCTGGACGCGTCGTTGAGCGACGTGATGCTGTCGGCGGCGGAGCTCGCGGACGCGTCGGGCCTGGGTGAGCGGGCGCTGGACGAGCTGCGCGACCACGGGCTGCTCGCGAAGGGGCCGACCTACGACGGGGACGACCTGCGCGTCGCCAAGCTCGCCGCGCAGCTGCTCCAGAGCGGGCTCGAGGCGAGGCACCTGCGGATGTACCGGCAGTTCGCCGAGCGCGAGGCGACCCAGGCCGAGGCGCTGATCGCGCCGCTGCTGCGCCAGCGCAACCCGGACAGCCGCACGCGCGCGGCGGAGAAGGCCGAGCACCTCGCGGAGGTGGGTGGCGAGCTGCACCGCGCGCTGCTCGCCGCGGAGCTGCGCTCGATCCTGCGCCCGTGAGCCGCGGTCCGTCCGGTCGTCTCCCGAGCCTGCCCGTCGGCCGGTCGGTCGCCGTGTGGGCGCCCGACCTGCCCCCGCGCCGGTCGGCCGCCGTGTGGGCGGCGGTCGTCGCGGTGGTGCTGGCGCTCTCGGCCGGGACCCTCGCGCCGGCCATGGCCCAGCCCGCCGTCGCGCCGCCGGCACCGGCCGGGCAGCTCGCGCCGCCCCCCGCCCCGTTGCTGGGGCCTGCCCCCGCGTCGTGGCCCAGCGTGCTCGGCATCGACGCCGCGGCGTACGTCCTGGTCGAGGGCGCGACCGGTCAGGTCCTCGGCGCCCGCGACGCCGACGTCCGTCGTCCGGTCGCGTCCGTCGTCAAGGTCCTCACCGCACTGACCGTGCTCGAGCGGGCGGCGCTGGACGACCTCGTGACCGTCGGCGACGAGGTCCTCGGCTTGGAAGGCTCCGGCGTCGGCCTGCGACCGGGGGACGTGTGGAACGTCGAGGACCTGGTCGAGGCGCTCATCGCTCGCTCCGGGAACGACGCCGCCGCGACGCTCGCCGTCCACCTCGCCGGCACCCAGGAGGCCTTCACGGAGCTGATGGTCGCCGACGCCGTCGCCATGGGGCTCGAGCCGCCGACGATCGTCAGCCCGTCCGGCCTGGACGATGCCAACCTGCTGTCCGCGATGGACCTGGCGACCATCTCGAGGGTCGCGCTCGGCCACCCGGAGCTGCGCGCGATCCTCGGCCGCGAGGTCGTCACGCTGCCCTCCGAGGGTCCGGAGTTCAGCCGCAACCTGCTGCTCGGGCTCTATCCGGGCGCGACCGGCGTGAAGACGGGCTTCACGGCCGCTGCCGGCAACAGCCTGGTCGGCAGCGCGATCCGGGGCGACCGCGAGCTGATCGCCGTCGTGCTCGGCGCGGGGGAGGACCCGGCCCGCTTCGAGCTCGTCGGTGAGCTGCTGGACCTGGGCTTCGAACGGACCGTGCGCTCCAGCCTCGACGCCCGGCTCGCGCTCGCCGTCGGCGGCGGGTCGGTCACGCTGACGGTCGATCCGGTGCTCGTCACGGCCCCGACGGACGCGTCGGTGTCGCTGGCCGTCCCGCTCCCGGCACGGCCGCCGGAAGGTGCCGTCGAGGTGCCGATCGAGGTGGACGCCGAGGTGCTCGGGACCACCGTCGCCGCTGTGGACGGCGCCGGTGGACCGCCGACGGTGGGCGGTGACGCCGCGATCGGGCGCGCCGCCGCCGACGGGCTGTACGCGGGCCTTCGGGCGGCGGTCGCCGCCGGGCGGCTGGGCTGACGCGCGCTAGCCTCGAACGGGACGGCGACAGGAGCGCGGCGGTGATCGAGATGGAGCTCGTAGGCGTGCGCGTCGAGCTGCCAGCGAACCAGCCGATCGTGCTGCTGCGCGAGCGTGAGGGGACCCGGTACCTGCCGATCTGGATCGGTGCGGTCGAGGCGACCGCCATCGCGTTCGCGCTCCAGGGCGTCGAGACGCCGCGGCCCCTGACCCACGACCTGGTGGTCGACATCTTCGAGTCCGTCGGGGTCGAGCTGGTGGCCGTCCACGTCACCGACCTCCGCGACGGGACCTTCTTCGCAGAGCTCAAACTGCTCCAGGGCCAGCAGCCGTCCAGCGTGTCGGCGCGTCCGTCGGACGCGATCGCGCTGGCCAGCCGTCTGGAGGACGTGCCCATCCTTGCCGCCGAGTCGGTGCTCGAGGAAGCGGGGCTCGAGATCGAGAGCGTGGACGAGGACGGCGAGGAAGGGGTCGACGCCGAGGAAGCGGTGCGACAGTTCCGCGCCTTCCTCGACGACGTCACCCCCGAGGACTTCAAGGAGCAGTAGCTCCGCCTCCTCCTGCCGTACCACGCTGCCCCTGGTGTGCCGCCCGCCGCGCGTTCCGCCGCGGCGCGTTCCGCTCGCGGCGTGCCGCCCCCGCCGCGCCGTCGGTCCCCTACTTGGTCAGCTGTCGCGGTCATGGGTGACCGGCTGGCATGACAGAGCGCCATGGGTCGACCGGCCGTCGAGGTCTGGCACGCGTCCCGGCCGATCTTGGCCGGCTGGTGTGCCAGAGTTGGGACGGGGCGGCGGCCTCGTCTGGGGTGTGGCACGTGCCCCGGCCGAAGTCGGCCGGCGGGTGTGCCAGAGCTGGGGACCGGGGCCGGCTGTGCGTGGGGTGTCTCCCATGCGCGCGTCGGCGCGCCGCACCTGCGCGCATCGCACGTTCTTGCATGGCGGTGAGGGAGTGCAGGATCATGCAGATCGGGGCGGAATCGGTCCTCGAGAGTGCTAGCTCATGCACAACGTCGAGGTAACACGGTGCATCTCGTGCCCCTCAGACCGCCGATTGCGGGTGATCTCTGGGTGGCGGGGTCGTTCCCGGCCGCGCGCCGCCCGTTGACGGGCTGGTGCGAGCGGTCGTAGCCTCACGGTGAAGTTCCACCGTTGTCGTTGCGTGGGTGGAGGGTCGGCCGCTCGTTCTCACCACCACTCGGGGCGCGTTCCCAGTGGGGTGGCGAACAGGAGGCTCCTCCACCTCGATGCCTGGGAGCCGGTCCGAGCCGGTGATCCGAAGACGGGTGGGGCGAGCGGAAAGGTCGGACCGTGGCGCAGGACAGAGGTCAGCTGAGGCTCGATGTCGGCGGCGGGGACCAGGAGGGCTTCCGTGGCCCCGCGGTCTGCAAGATCGTCGGGATCACGTACCGGCAGCTCGACTACTGGGACCGCACGGAGCTGGTGCAGCCGTCGCTGCGCAAGGCGGAGGGCTCGGGGAGCCAGCGGCTGTACTCGTTCGACGACGTGGTGCGGCTCAAGGTCGTGAAGCGGCTGATCGACACGGGCGTGTCGCTGCAGAGGGTCAGGCTGGCGGTCGACGAGCTCCGCTCACGCGGGCAGAACATGGCCGAGACGACGCTGATCGCCGACGGGACCACGGTCTACGCGGTGGACGACGATCAGCAGGTGCTGGATCTGGTGCGCCGTGGTCAGGCGGTCTTCGCGATCGCTCTCGACCCGGTGGTGCAGGAGGTCCGCGGCGAGGTCACGGCGTTCCCGACCGAACGTGTCGACGCCCCCCGCGAAGGCCTCGCCACCGTCACCCCGATCCTCCCGGCCGCCGCCGACAGCTGATTTCTCGTTGGGGCGCCTTCTTATAAGGCGAAGGGGCCCCACGCCTGCGTCTGACCTGTCGAGAGGTTACGGAGCGGTCGCCACAGCGAACGTCTGCCCGCTGGGCACTGTTACGGATGTGGCGCTCGAGTTCGCGTCGTAGGTCAGACTTCCGGTCGCACCTGTCACCGTGAAGGTCATGTTGCCATTCGGGTTGCTGATCTCGACGGATGCCATGACACAAGTGCCAGGAATGGACGCCCCGGTAGTACAGGACTTCGATGCGGTGTCAGTGTTTCCCGCGCTGGTGGAGTAGGCCCCTGTGACGACCACCCCGTCGACCGCAGTTCCGGACGAGTCTCGCACCGTGACTGTCGCGGTGGCGATTCGTCCTTGGCCCTGTCCGGTAGGCACGACTGTCATCTCGAGTCGGGATACGTGCATGGTGCATGGACCCGTCGTGGCGCTGGCGGAGGCGCTGGGGGGACTGGTGAGGTTCAAGGTCGAGTCGTGGGCGAGGACGCGGTAGTCGTAGGTGTCGCCGCAGGTGAGGCCGCCGTCGACGTGGGGCGACGTGGCGTTACCGGAGATCTGTGCCCAGGTCCCGCCGCCGTCGGCTGAGCGCTCGATGCGGAACTGGTCCGCGATGTCGGAGTTGTCCGTCCACGCGACGGTGATCGCGTTGGCGCTCGGTGTGAGCGTGTGGATGCTCGGCGAGGCGGGCACGACGGGAACCGCAACCCCAAGCGGGCTCCAGTCGCCGACCCATGCGCCTGACAGCGGGCGCACGCGGTACTGCCAGATGCCTTCGGCGACACCCGACTCGGTGCAGCTGAGGGTCTCGACGGGGACGTCGCACGCGGCGCCGATGGCTGCCGGCGTGTCGGTGTCGACGTCGCTGCCGTCGGTCCAGCGCTCTACCTCGTAGGCCTGGGCGTTGTCGGTCCCGGTCCACGAGACGCCGACGCTGGCGGACGGCTGGGTCGCCACCCGCGAGGTGATCGTCGCGGATGGTGCGTTGCCGGCGCCGAGGGTGCCGGCGTCGACCGTGCCTGTACCGGAGCCGGACGCGAGCCATGCCGCGAAGGCACCGGAGACGCCGATCAGGCTCAGGACGAGGATCAGCGGGAGGACCGTGAGGCGCTTCATGCCTGGTTCTCCCTGATCGCGGTGCCGGAGAAGGTGATGTCGAGGACATCCACCCCCTGGCACTCGTTCGGCAGGTCGTTGCTCACCGACACGTCCAGCTGGACCGTGCTCGTCACCGGAGCCCCACCGGTGTAGGTGCCGAGCAGCACACCCCCGCCCGGCAGCGCGGTGTCGATGCTGATCACGTCGCCCAGCGCGAGCCCCGCCACCGCGAAGGCCTGGGCGCATCCGGACGACGTGTCGCTCAGTGCCACCGCGATGTCCAACTCGTTCACGATGATCCCGAAGCGATGCTCGCTGTGGAACGTGACCGTCACCTGCCCATCGAACGTCGGGTAGATGCCGGTCAGGTCCCCGGAGATCCCGAAGGTGCGCGGGTTCCCCGGCCCCGGATTCCCCTGCCCCGGGTTCTGGTTCCCCTGATTCCCTTGGTTCCCCTGGTTGCCTTGGTTCCCCTGGCCTTGGTTCCCTTGGTTCCCTTGGTTGCCCTGGCCAGGGTTGCTGGCCAGTGTGACGCCGTCCAGGACCTCGAGCTCCGGTCCCGGGCCAGCCCAAGGCCGGCTGACGAGCACCGCGGAGATGGCGATCGCGGCGACCAAGAGGCTCGTGAGCCTGGTCGAGTTCCGCATCGTTCGCTTCATCATCCGCTCCCCACTGGGTGCGTCATCAGCCGGCCGAGGCTGGGTGCCCCGCGCTTACCGCGTGATCAGCTCGTCGGCGCCGCGGCGGTGCTCGCGCCGGTCAGCACGAGCGGGATGGTGAACTCGGCACCCTGGCACTCGTTCTCCAGGTCGTTGTTCGTGGTGACGGCATCCTCGATCGCGATCACGAGCGAGTCGGCAGCGCCGACGACATGCGTGTCCGCGGTGAAGGTTTGGTTGTTCCAGTCGATGCCGGCGTCCGTGCAGCCGGAGCTGTCGGAGGTGATGCCGTCTGCGCCCAGGTTGAGCGTCAACACGGTGACGTTGTAGGGGTTCGCGTTGTCGACCGTGACGTCCACGTTGAAGTCGTCGTTCGGGTAGATGCCGTCCTCACCGAACGTCAGCGTGAGCTCCTGCGCTTCGGTCGCGCCGATGGTGCCCGTGCCCTCGCCGTCGGCGAGCCAGGCTGCGGCTGCGACGGAGACGACGCCCAGGACCAGCAGGGCGGCGGTGAAGGTGATGAACCGCCGGCGGCGGCTGGTGGTGGTTGCGGTGGTCATGTGTCGCTCCCCAGTTCGTCCAGGATGGTTGATGTCCCGGCGCGCTGGGTTCGCCACTGGCTCCACGCAGTCCTTGGGCGACCATGCTCGGTCTGCGCTTCGATGCCCCGCACCATTTGCCCCTGCAATCAGGCAGCAGCAACTTCGCACTACGGACCGTGGTCGCGCGTGAGGCAGGAGGCGGGATTCCATCGGGACCTGGGTCCCGCACGTCACTCGGATCCGCCACCCAGAGTGACTAGCCGCCTGTGGCCCCGAGCGCCGCCTCGAGATCCCAGTGGGAGGTCAGAGCCGGTCGCGGATCCAGGCGATGTCGGCAGCGTGCTCGGCCACGCCGCCGGGGGTCTCGATGACGACGGGCGCGCCGGCGGCCTTGACCACCGACACCATCGCCTCCGCGTCGACCTGGCCCGCGCCGAGGTTGGCGTGGCGGTCGCGTCCCGACCCGGCCGGGTCACGGGAGTCGTTGAGGTGGACGAGGTCGATCCGGCCGAGCCCGTCCAGCAGCCGTTGGGTCCCCTCGATGAGGTCGTCGCCACCGGCGTGGAGGTGGCAGGTATCGAGGCAGAACCCGAGCGGCACCTCGACCCCGTTCAGCACCTCGAACAGCCGCAGGATGCGGTCGACGTGGCGGGCCACCGCGTTGTCGCCGCCGGCGGTGTTCTCGATCAGCACCGGCACCTCGGTGGTGATCGACTCGAGCGTCTTGCGCCAGTGCGCGAACCCGTCCTCGATGTCGTCGTCGGCGGGCAGGTGCCCACCGTGGACGATCACCCCGGCCGCCCCGACCGCTGCCGCGGCGTCGCAGACGTCCTGGAGCGACTTGCGCGAGGGGTGACGGACGCGGTTGTTCGTCGTCGCCACGTTGATCAGGTACGGCGAGTGGACGTAGATGTCGACGTCCGAGTCCCGCAGCGCCTGCGCGTCCGCGCGCGGGGCGGGCTTGCGCCACGACTGGGGCGCGGAGAGGAAGACCTGCACGAGGTCGGCGCCGCGCTGGGCGGCTTCCTCGAGCGGGTCCGTGGCGGGGACGTGGGCTCCGATACGCATGCACCAAGGCTATCGACCGCCGCCCGACCCGGAGCCCGCGCCGCCCGCCCCCGAGCCCCGCCGTGGCCCTCCTCCCGCAGCTCGCAACCGGGAGCTCGGGTACGCCAGCGCCTCTCGGGGACGCCAGCCCGCCGCCGGTGCGGCTGCTGCGTCCCCCGCCGCCGCTGCGTCCCGGTGCGCCCAGTTCCGTCCCGGTGCCGCCGCCCGCTGCGTCCCCGAACCCGCCGCCGTGGCAGAGCGCGGCCGCCGCGCTGCGACCGCGAGGTTTCGCTCCCACCCGCCCGGGCTGGTTCCATCCCTGCCAACCGACCGTGGAGGCCGCCCGTGGCCGAGCACCGCGACCACCCTGCTGCCCCCGAGCACGCCGATCACGCGGAGCACCCGGCCTTCGCCGCGCTCGAGGACCGGGCAGCCTTCCACCGCCGCCACCTCGGCCCCAGCGCGGACGACCAGCGGGCGATGCTCGACACGCTCGGCTTCGACGACGTCACCGACCTGCTGGACGCGACCGTCCCGCCGTCGATCCGCGACGACCGCCCGCTGGACCTGCCGACCCCGGCGCCGGAGACGGAGGTCCTCGCCCGCCTGCGCGCCCTCGCCGACCGCAACGATGCCCGCCCCGCCTACATCGGCCTCGGCTACCACGGCACGATCACCCCGGCGGTGGTGCGCCGCAGCGTGCTGGAGGACCCGGGCTGGTACACGGCCTACACGCCCTACCAGCCGGAGATCAGCCAGGGCCGCCTCGAGGCGCTGCTGGTGTTCCAGACGATGGTCACCGACCTCACCGGCACCGAGCTCGCGGGCGCCTCACTCCTCGACGAGCCGACCGCCGCATCCGAGGCCGTCCAGCTCCTGCGGCGCGTCTCCCGCAAGAAGCTCGCCCCCCAGGGCAACGCCGGCAAGGACGCCACCGATGGCAACGCCGCCGCCGAAGGCAACGCCGGCGAGGTGGTGCTCGTCGACCATCGCTGCCATCCCCAGACGATCGCGGTCGTCACGGGGCGCGCGCAACCGCTCGGGCTCCGCGTCGTCGTCACGGACCTGCGCACGCCCGGCCGCGTGCCCGGCGACGTCGACCTCGGCAACGTCACCGCTGCCCTGCTCCAGTCGCCCGACACCGACGGCGTGCTGCACGACGACCGCGAGCTGATCGCGACCTTCCACGACCACGACGTGCTGGTCGCTGTCGCGACCGACCTGTTCGCGTGCACGCTGGCGATCCCGCCGGGGGAGCAGGGTGCAGACGCGGTGGTCGGCTCGGCGCAGCGCTTCGGCGTGCCGATGCTGTTCGGCGGCCCGCACGCCGGCTTCCTCGCCACCCGCGAGGCGTACGCGCGGCAGCTCCCCGGCCGGCTGGTGGGCGTCAGCGTCGACGCGCACGGCCGCGAGGCGTACCGGCTGGCGTTGCAGACCCGCGAACAGCACATCCGCCGCGAGAAGGCCACGTCCAACATCTGCACCTCCCAGGTGCTGCTCGCGGTCGTCGCCGCGATGTACGCGGTGCACCACGGCCCGGACGGCCTGACCCGCATCGCCCGTCGGACGCACGCGTTGACCGCGGCGCTCCGACGGATGCTGGTGGACGCGGGCATCGAGGTGGTGGGGGAAACGTTCGTCGACACCGTGACGCTGCGGGTCCCCGGCCGGGCCGTGCAGCTGCTGGCGGCCGCGGCGACGGCCGGCTACGACCTCGGCCGGGTCCCCGGCCCCGACGGCAGCCTGGACCCGGCGGATCCGGACCGGCTGCGGGTCGCGTTCGACGAGACCACCTCGGTGTCGGACGTCGCCGCGGTCGCCGCGGCGTTGACCGGCGGCGCCGTTGACGAGCAGGTGGTCCGGCGGCTAGCGGACGAGGCGGCCGGCGGCGGGCGGGGACGGGATGCAGGGGCAGGCGTTCGGACGGGCGGGTCGCTCGCGGACGAGGCGGCCGGCGGGTGCCCGGGGGTGCCGGGGGGGCTCGCGCGGGGGGCCGGGTTCCTCTCGGACCCGCGCTTCCACCGGTATCGGTCGGAGACCGAGCTGCTGCGTTGGCTCCGCCACCTCAAGGACAAGGACGTCGCGCTCGACCGCTCGATGATCCCGCTGGGCTCGTGCACGATGAAGCTCAACGCGGCGGCGGAGATGGAAGCGGTGACCTGGCCGTCGTTCGCGAACCTGCACCCGTTCGCGCCGGTCGAGCGCAGCGCGGGGACGCGGGCGCTGATCGGCGACCTCGAGCGGTGGCTCGCGGAGATCACCGGCTACGACGCCGTGAGCCTCCAGCCGAACTCGGGGGCGCAGGGGGAGCTCGCGGGGCTGCTCGCGATCCGCGGGTACCACCTGGCGCAGGGGCACGAGCGCCGCGACGTGTGCCTGATCCCGTCGTCGGCCCACGGCACCAACGCGGCGTCTGCGGTGATGGCCGGCATGCGCGTGAAGGTGGTGGCGTGCGACGAGGCCGGCAACGTGGACGTCGACGACCTGAAGCGGCTGGTCAACGAGCACAGCGAGACGCTGGCGGCGTTGATGGTCACCTACCCGTCGACGCACGGGGTGTTCGAGACCGCGATCACCGACATCTGCGACCTGGTGCACGAGCACGGCGGGCAGGTGTACCTCGACGGCGCGAACCTCAACGCGCTGGTCGGTGTGGCGCGGCCGGGCTGGTTCGGGGCGGACGTCAGCCACCTGAACCTGCACAAGACGTTCTGCATCCCGCACGGTGGGGGCGGGCCGGGGGTCGGGCCGGTCGCGTGCCGCTCGCACCTCGCGGCGTACCTGCCGACCCATCCGCTGGTGGCCGAGTCGTGGCACGAGGCGTCGCGTGCGCTGCCTGCCGAGGAGCGGACCCCGCCGGTCGCTGGTGCGCCGTGGGGTTCGGCTGGGATCCTGCAGATCTCGTGGGCGTACGTGGCGCTCATGGGTGGCAGCGGGCTGCGGGCGGCGACCGAGACCGCGATCCTGGGTGCCAACTACCTCGCGAAGCGGCTCGGTGACGGTTTCCCGGTGCTGTACACGGGGGCGTCGGGGCTGGTGGCCCACGAGGCGATCGTCGACGTGCGGGGCATCAAGGAGTCGACGGGCGTCTCCAACGAGGACGTCGCGAAGCGCCTGATCGACCACGGCTTCCACGCGCCGACGATGTCGTTCCCGGTGGCGGGGACGCTGATGATCGAGCCGACGGAGTCCGAGGCGAAGGTCGAGCTCGACCGGTTCGTCGACGCGATGCTCGCGATCCGGGCGGAGATCGAGCGGGTGGGTGCGGGGGAGTGGCCGGTGGACGACAACCCGCTGGTCAACGCGCCCCATCCCGCGGTGGACCTGCTGGTGGACGGCTGGGACCACGCCTATACCCGCGAGGAGGCCGCCTACCCGTCGGCCGCCACCAAGCGCGACAAGTACTGGCCGCCGGTGAGCCGCATCGACAACGCCCACGGCGACCGCCACCTCGTCTGCGCCTGCCCGCCCCCCGAGGCCTTCGCGGACTGAGCCGGCCCGGCGACGCCCGGACCGTGACCTCGCGGCGCCTTTCGCCCGCTTAGCTCCGCTGGCGGTCGGGCTGCGGGCGCGGCGCAGCACCGTTTTCGGCCACTGCCTGGGGGGCCAGCGTCGGGGCCGTCGCGCCGACCGGCGCGGGGGCAGTCTCGCGTTCCCTCGAGGAGTGGAGGCCGTGATGCGTCGTGGTGTTGGTCTTCGGTCGCTGGCGGTCGTCGGCGCATCGGTGTTGGTGCTGCTCGCCGGGTGCGGAGACGACGACCCCTCGCCGGCCGGCGACGTGTCCCTCGATGGGCAGCAGCCGACGGACGACCCGTCGACGGATCCCTCGGCAGACCCGTCGACGGGCCCCTCGACCGACGACCCGTCGAACGGCGCCGAGCCGCAGGGCTCGAGCCAGACGCCGGGATCGCGTTGCCAGACGCTCGACGAGGCCTCCGACGGGGTCTATGACCTCGGCGATGCCGGGGAGCTCGTCATGGAGCGGGACGGCGAGACGTTGCGCTTGGTCGAGGTGCGGGTCGCCGACGGGTGGCGCTACGAGGAGGACGACGTCGACGACGACGACGAGGTCGAGGTCACCTTCCGCAGCGACGGGCGCGAGATCGAGTTCGAGGCCGACGTCGACGACGGCTGGCTCGATGTCGAGGTGTGCGAGGACTGACCGACCCCCGAGTGGGGCCCCGAGCGACCCGCCCACTCCCGATCGAGCGACGTTCCCGCCCGCGAGCGACACGCCCCTGACCGCCCGCGAGCGCAGCGCCTGCCCGCTCGCGAGCGCATCGCCCGCGCCTGCCCGCTCGCCCGGGAGTCCCGCACGCGAGCGCATCGCCCGCGCCTGCCCGCTCGCCCGCCCCTGACGGCTCGCCCGTTCACGCGTCCCACGCCGCGCCAGCCACCTCACGTGACCGCCCGCGTGCGCTCGACTCCGCGCCGCCGCCGGTCGCGCGACCCGTGCGCCAGGGGGTCCTCCGGCCCTCCAGGTTCCCGCCCCGAGGTCGATGTGCGGAGAGTGGATGGTGGTCCACCGACCACCTGTCCGAACGGACACCATCCTGTACGGTGGCCGTCGGTACAGGTGCGCGGGGAGCGCCACCGCCGGACCGCACGAAGGCACGCGCAGGGCACGCAGGGACGCGCAGGGCACGGCGACTGGGAGGTCACCCGTGACGACCACGCTCACGCACTCGGCACCACCCGTCGAGGTGCCGACGCCAGCGGGCACGCTGGCGGACACGCCGCGCCGCCGGCCGCGCTGGCGCCGGCGTTCCGTGATCGCGTTGGTCGTCTTCCTGCTCCTCCCGGTGCCGTGGATGCACGTCGTCTCGGACTCGCCCCCCGGCTCGTCATGGCGCCTGGATGGCCGCCTCCGCGTCGACGGCCAGGTCGTCGACCCTCCCGGCAGCTGGTCCTGGCTGACCGTCGGACGGCCCCCGTTGGTCGCCGAGGTGCTGCGCGACCTGGTGCTCCCGGGCGAGGGCGACGCGGTGGACATGCGGGACGCGCCGGTGAGCGGGCGCCCGGCGCTGAACGAGCCCGCCGCGGCCGCAGTCGGCCTTCGCCACGCGGGAGTGGACGTGCCGCTCGGCCTGCTGGTCGAGGCGCGCAAGCCGACCCTGGCCGGCTACCCGGAGGTGGCGATCATCGTCGAGGCGCACGGCATCGTGCTCTCGGACCGCGAGCAGTACGAGCAGGCGCACGCGACGGCCGGCGCGCTCGGCGACCTGGTCGCAGTCCCGGACGTGGTGCGCTTCCGCACCGCCGACGGCCGCGAGTTCGAGGCGCCCGGTCCGTGGCTGCCCTACGAGCGGGTCAGCGTGCTGGACCTGGCGCCGGAGAGCCTCGAGGCCTCCATCTCCGGCCCGTTCGCGAGGCTCGCCGAGCTGGCGCCGGTCGACTGGTTCCGCAACCTCAACCTCGGCAGCTCGCACGGCACGATGGTCGCGCTGCTCACCTACGTCGACGCGTCCGGGCGCGACCTGGCGCAGGGCCGCCACGTCGCCGGGACCGGCGGCATCCGCGGCGACGGCGTGGTCACCCGCATCGGCGGGCTCGAGGCCAAGGCGCGTGCCGCGAAGCGGGCGGGCGCGGACGTGCTGCTGTTCCCCGCGTCCCAGGCCTCGAAGCTGGACGACTTCGACCCGGGCAACATGGCGCTCGTGCCGATCGAGACGCTGGCCGACGCGATCGCCTGGCTCGAGCAGCCGCTCCTGTAGCGCCGCCAGCCGGCGCGACCGCAGCTCCGCGCGGAGCCAGCTCCAGCACCCCTCAGCGCGCCCGCCGCGCCGCTGCGCACCGCCGTACCCAGCCCGGGTACGCCAGCGCGTCTCGGGGACGCCAGCGCGTCTCGGGGACGCCAGCGCGTCTCGGGGACGCCAGCGCGTCTCGGGGACGCCAGCGCGTCACCGGTGCGGCCGCTGCGTCCCCGAGCCCGCCCGACCTCAGCGCGTCCGCGGCGCCGCCGCGCGCCACCACACCCAGCCCGGGTACGCCAGCGTGTCTCGGGGACGCCAGGGCGCCACCGGTGCGGCCGCTGCGTCCCCGGGCCCGCCACCAGACCGCGCCTGGGCGCGGCGTCCCCGCGGCGGCCCGGCACAGCCGGCCAGACCGCGCCCACCCGTCAGCGGGTGGCCTGCTCGAACCACCGGAGGATCGTGCGGGTCGGTACCCCGGTCCCGTGGCGCGACAGGTGGTAGCGGTCCTCGTCCTGCCACGACGGCCCGGCGATGTCCAGGTGGGCCCACGGCTGCCCGTCGACGAACTCGCGCAGGAATAGCCCGCCCATGGTGGCGCCGGCCTGGTCCCCGCGGCCGAGGTTCTCGAGGTCGGCGACATCGGACTCGAGGTTGTCGCGCAGGTCCTCCCACAGCGGCAGGTGCCACATCGGCTCCCCGGCGTCGTCCGCCGCGGTCAAGAGCTGCCGCAGCAGGTCGTCGTCGTTGGAGAAGATCCCCGACGCGCGCGGCCCGATCGCCCGGATCGCCGCCCCCGTCAACGTCGCCAGGTCGACGATCGCGTCGGTGTTCGCCTCGGTCGCGAGCACCAGCCCGTCGGCCAGCACCAGCCGCCCCTCCGCGTCGGTGTCGAGCACCTCGACGGTCGTGCCGTCGCGCATGGTCACGACGTCCGAGGGGCGTTGCGCGTCACCGCCGATCATGTTCTCCGCGAGGCACAGCTCGCCGTACACCTCGACCGGCACGTCCAGCTCGCCCAGCGCCGTGAACACCGCCAGGATCGTCGCGGCGCCCGCCATGTCGCTCTTCATCCCGTCCATGAGCGTGGAGGGCCGCTTGAGCGAGATGCCGCCCGAGTCGAACGTGATGCCCTTGCCGACCAGCGCCACGCTGCCGACGGGGTCACGCGGCCGGTAGTGCAGGCGCACGAGCACGGGGGGCCGGTCGGACCCTCGACCGACCGCCAGCAGCCCGCCGCAGCGTTCCTGCTCGAGTCGCGCCCGGTCCCACACCTCCACCTCGACGTCGTCGGGGAGCAGCATCCGGGCGCGTTCGGCGAGCTCCGCCGGGCCGAGCTCGTTCGGCGGGGTGGACACGAGCTCGCGGGCGACGCACTGGGCCCGCGCGTGGATCGCCGCCCGTCGCAGCGCCGTCTGGGCCTCCTCGACCAGCGACGACGCGACGACCAGCGTGATGTCCGCCACCGTCACGGGGGTCGGGTCGGAACGGCTGGCGTCGTAGCGGTACGCGCCGAGCAGCGCGCCCTCCGCCGCGGCGCGGATGGCGCTGACGTTGGCCGCCACCAGCGGCAGGGTGGTCGCGACCGACGTCGAGGTGGTCGCGACGGAGCGCACCGCGGCACCCGCCGCGCGGCGCACCATCTCGTCGGAGAGCTGGTCGAGCCGGCCGAGTCCGACGAGCACGACACGGCCCCACGGCGTGCCGGGCGCGGCGAGCGTGGAGACCTCGCCGGGGCGGCCGCGGAACCGCGTGTCGCGCGGCACGTCGTCGAGCCCCAGGGCGCGCAGCGCCACGTCGGTGCCGGGCCCTTCGATGCCGCCTCGGAACACGGGGACGACCAGCACGTCGACGGCCAGGTCCTCGATCGCGTCGGTGGTGACGTGCACGGCGGGCAGCTGGGCCACGGGCGGTCTCGCTCCTGTCGCGGACCCGCGAGCCTACTCCGACGGACCGCCGTGCCACGCCGCGACGGGCGGCATCCGTACCG
This sequence comes from uncultured Nitriliruptoraceae bacterium, assembly GCA_963695235.1. GTDB lineage: Bacteria > Actinomycetota > Nitriliruptoria > Nitriliruptorales > Nitriliruptoraceae > PWLR01. Next base: position 2,722,453 of record OY968778.1, on the reverse strand, counting down.
CGAGCAGCCGCCCTGGCAGGGCGAGCAGCAGCAGGTCGTCGCGTCCGCTGGCGATCGAGGTCAACGGCACCGCCGGCACCTCGATCAGCTCGCGGCCGTCCGCGATCGAGTAGCCGACCAGCCGGTCCCTGCTGTCCACCACCCGGAAGCGCACCAGCCCGTGCACCGCGCCGAGGTCACCCCACGCGGCGACGTGCCGCACGGAGCCGACCTCGATCCGCTCGCCGGTCGCGCGGTCGAGCGTCAGCAGCCGGTCGCGGGTGAGCTGCACCACCACCGTGTCGTCGTGCAGGGCCTGCCCGGCGCAGCACCCGCCCTCGGGTGTGGGCGCGGTCCAGTGCCGCCCGTCCGCCTCGAGCAGGGTCACGCCCTCGCTGTCGCGCTGGAGCAGCGGCCCGTCGACCCGCGGTGCCGTCATCGGTGCGACCCGTCGGGCGTCGACGGTGGTGCGCGTCGAGCCGTCGGAGGCGTCGAGCACCCGCAGCAGCGGAGGCTCGCCGTCCAGCCGTTCCTCGGTGTCGGGCCCGAGCACCAGCAGGTCGCCCAGCGCCGTGGCGTTGCGGCCCGCCGACGCGCCCGCGCCGCTGGTGGACCACCGCACCGACCCGTCCGCGGCGTGCAGCGCGGACAGGACGCGGCCGTCGACGAGCACCGGCCCGCTGGCCGCCAGCAGCACCCGCTCGGCGTCGGCCTGCCACAGGGGTGCCCCGAAGGCGACCTCGAAGGCGGCGACACGCTCGCCCGACCCCTCACCCCTGCTGTCGGCGCGCCCGACGACGAGCAGCGTGCCGTCGACCTCGATCGCTCCCAGCAGCTCCCGCATCTCGACGGGGCCGGCCCGCCACCGGATGCGCCCGTCGTGGCGGTCGACGGCGACGAGACCCCCGTCCACCTCGACGAGCGACAGGACCCGCTCGCCGACCACCAGGTGCGTCGAGCTGCCGGCGTCGCGCGTGCCGACCGTGACCCGCCACCTGGGCATGCCGCCCACCAGGTCGAAGCCGAACAGCATCCCGCCCGCGTGGGCGACCACCAGGTCGTCGTCCACCAGCACCGTCGGGGGTGCGGTGCCGGCCGGCAACTCGTGGTCCCAGGCGATGCAGCCCTCCCGAGGGCAACGGATCGGCCGCTGTGGCCGTGGCTGCGGCGCGGTCCGGTCGTCCACCGCCGCGCGCTCGATGACCCCGGCTGGTCCGCCGGCGGGCAACCGCACCTGCCCGGGGGTCCACGCGCCGGAGAAGCCCAGTGCAGCGACGTCGAGGTGGAGCAGGGGGAGCATCACCGCGGCGACCGCCACGATGGCGATCCCCGCCCACAGCGCGGGACGTCCACGCCCCCGATCCGCACCGGACCGCGGCGGTTCCGGCCGCGCCAGCGCCGCGCCGCAGGCACCGCACCACCGTGCCCGCCCGTCCGCCCAGTCGGCGCCGCAGGCCTCGCAGGTGCGGGTGCGGGTGAGCATGTCCGGGCGTCCTCGCGGTGTGGACACGTCCATCCTGCACCGCTTCGGACGCCCGGTCCAGCCGGGTGGTGCGCTACAGCACGCCGACCTCGGTCAGGAAGTCGCGCGCGATCTGGTCGGGGGCGGTGCCCTCGTTGGCCCGCTCGTTGAAGCCGACGAGCACCTCGGTGGTCAGCGACGCGCTGATCGAGTCCAGCAGCGCGGCCAGGTCGTCGCCGTAGAAGTCCAGCACCTCGGTCGACACGACCGGCACGATGTTCTCCGGTGGGATCATCGCCTCCGGGTCCTCCAGGGCGCGCAGCTGGTCGTCGGCGAGCACCGCGTCGGTGGAGAACAGCAGGATCAGGTCCGCGTCGCCCTCGAGCAGCGCGACCAGCCGGGCCGAGCCCTCGCCGATCGACTCGAACTGGACGTTGGTCAGGCCGTAGACGTCCTGGAGCCCGACCAGACAGGTGTCGCGGGTCTCGCATTCGGGCGGACCCGCCAGCACGACGTTGTCGACGCCCGACAGGTCGGCGACCGTGCTGAGGTCGTTGGCCTCCGCGAACGCCGAGGTGGTCACGAACACGTTGCTGTTCTCGGCCGGTGCCGCTTCCAGCACGCTGATGCCGATGCCGGCGAACGCCTCGCGGAGCTCCTCCAGCCCGCCGTGCACGTCGGCCGGGGGCTCCTGGCCGAAGCCCACCACCAGTGCCGAGCCGAGGTACTCGGCCAACAGGCTCACGCCGCCTTCCTCGAGCTCCGGGAACAGCAGCTCACGCGAGCCCACGTTCAGCTCGCGCTCGACCGGGTAGCCGGCCGCCTCGAGCGCCTGGCCGTAGACCTCCGCCAGGATCGTCGACTCCGGGAAGTCGAACGACGACACCACGATCGGCGGGCCGCCGTCGGGCACGTCGACGTCGGTGTCCGCATCCGCGTCCGGCTCCTCGACCCCGGGGTCGGCGGCGGTGTCGGTGTCGCGGTCGGCGGGGTCCGCACCGTCGCCGCCGCAGGCGCTGAGCACCAGCAGGAGGACGGCGAGCAGGGAGAGCGGGGGACCGGGGCGCAGCCGGCGCATGGGGTTCCTCTCGACGTTCGGAAGGGGAGGTCGCAGGTGGTTCGAGGCAGCGAAGGTAGTGGGTGACCGCCGAAGCACGACATCGGCCGTGTGGCCTGCGACTCGAGTCAGCTCACCACCCGCTGAGCGCCCGCGGGATGTTGAAGCCAGCGAGAGCGACAACGCCGGCAGCGAGGAACCGCAGAAGCCATACGGGCACTTCATCCGCGCACATTCGCCGCCGGCCCGGACGGCAACCCCGACGGGTGGTCGGGCAAGCATGGGATCTCTGCTCGCGTGGAGGGTTTCCTGTCCCGCGGCCGGTGTGGCAGGGTCCGCCGACGCGGTCTGGGGAGGCGCAGGTGCGAGACGGATTTGCAGTGTCGACCGTCTGGAAGGCGCTGAACCGGGTCCGATTTGAAGCCTCCGGGCTCGTCGCCCGTGTCCCTGGCCGTACGCCGTGCTTCTGGATCGACCACGTCGCGAACTTCGGTGACCAGCTGACCCGGCCACTTCTCGCGGACTTGTTCGGCATCCGGCCGCAGATCGTGCACCGACGGTTCGCCGGCAAGGTTCTCGGGTGCGGGAGCGTGATCGAACACGTCCGACCGGGAGACGTCGTGTGGGGGTCCGGGTCGTTGTTCGGCAGCGCGGTGGATGCGTCGGAGGCGACGGTGCTGGCTGTTCGTGGGCCAAAGACTCGCATGGTGGTGAAGGGTGACGTGCCGGAGGTGTACGGCGACCCCGGCATGCTCCTCCCACTGATCTATACGCCTCGACACGCCAGACGACGGTATGACGTGGGCCTGGTGCCACACATGTGCGACCACGACGCGCTAGTCGCACGCGACCCGGCGGTGCTGGCGATCGACGTGCGCACCCGGGACTGGCGGCGGGTCGTCGACCAGATCGCGTCATGTGACGTGATCGTGTCCTCGTCGCTTCACGGAATCGTGGTGGCGGAGGCGTACGGAGTGCCGGCTGTATGGGTGCAGCCCACCGGGCGTCTGCAGGGTGGCCGATTCAAGTTCGATGACTGGTACGAGGGCACCGGACGAGAAGCACGATCGGCAGACTGGTCTGCTGGCCTGTCAGTAGTGGTCGCGGCAGCCGGACTGCCACCGCCGCTTGACGCGGCACCGCTTCTCGCCAGCGCATCTACGTATTGGCGCACGCCGGGGGCGTCTTAGCCTGAATCCACCGTTCTTCTTGGTGGGGCGAGCTGAGGAGGGCCTGGTCAGTCGTGATGGTGTTCGCGGAGGTTCGGCGCGTCGCCGCCGGCCGCCGAGAAGGGCTGCTGGGCCGCTGATGCGGCAGGTGATCGAGGATCCGGGCGTGCGGTCGCGCGCCTCGAGGGCGCCGCGGGGTCGCGTTTCGCTTGTCGTTGAGCCCGGTGTTCAGGCGGCTGCGGGCAGCGTTCGGATGCGGGTCAGCGCGGCGATGAAGTCGCCTTGCCATGGCCAGCGGGCGGGGAGGTGCAGGGTGAGCCGGCGGGCGGAGCGGGTGATCCGTCCGGGGATGGACAGCAGCCGACGGCGGAGCGTTTTGGCGACGGTCAGCCCGGGTGCTTGAACGCCGAGGGCGGCGACCCAGCGCAGCAAGTTGTGGGCCAGGGTGGCGGCGAGCAGCCAGACGCCGTTGGCTTCGAACGCCCCGGAGGGGCAGTGGTTCAGCCCGGCGCCGTGCTTGAGGTCCCGGATGGCGAGTTCGACCACGGCATGGGCACGGTGGTCACGGTCCAGGACGACGGCGTCGCCGGTCCGGTTGGTGATGAAGGCGTGGTGGCGCCAGTCCGGAAACAGCCGCATCGTTTTGGGGTCGTCGGTGATCTTGGTGCGGCGCACGATCAGCCGATGTCCACCGAGATCGGTCTCGGCGACCTGAGCGACCCCGCCGGCGGTGTAGTCGATGTCAACCCATGCGGATTCGTCGATTGCGCTGATACGGGCCACGATCGCGGGGATCTGGCGGATCGTGATGGAGAACTCGGCGTCGTGATCGGTGCAGGCTTTCATCACGGCCTTGGACCAGAACCCCGAGTCGAGCCGGAAGATCAGCTGGCCGGTCGCGCCGGCGCGGCGAACCCGGCCGATGGTCTCGCGTACGAACCGCTCCGCGCCGCGGGCGGTGTTAGCCGAGCCCTTGCGCATCCGGGCATGCAGGAGCTCGCCGGTGTCCGCACGCGCCGCGAGCAGCGGATGCAACCCAAGCTGGCGGGTGTAGCCATACGAGGCGCCTTCCTTGTGGTGTCCGTGGACCTCGCAGATGGTCGAGTCGATGTCGATGAACATCGGCGCGTCCCCCGGGCCGGCACCTGCTGCCCACGCCCGGGTCATCGCCAGTTCGGTGACCCGATCGATCTGGCGGAGGTGCCCGAACGTCGCGGTGCGCATCCAGGTCCCGAGCGTGGAGGGCGCCATCACCTTGTGTCCCAGCACCTGCCCGGTCGCACCCGCCTGGAGCATCGCCGCATCGTCGATGCAGTCCCCACCCGCGACCAGGGTGTGGGCCAAGGTGAGCAGCTTGCGTCCCGGTCGATGACCGAGGCTGACCGTGTCGTCGATGAGCTGCTCGAGACCGAGCCGGCCGACCAGACTGCCGGTCAACAGCAGGCCCGCATCCGCGACCGCATGCTCGTGGTCGAAGCTCACATCGACCCGGTCCAGGCTGTGAGAAGATGGCATCCTGAAGGTGCCTCCGTTGCGGCGGTGTGGTTGGCGTAGGAACCGCCATTCTGACCGCTACGGAGGCACTTTCACGTCAAGGGCAACCGGTCACATCGGTGGATTCAGGCTTAGAGAGGCTCATCGCGACAAGGCCATGGGTCCCGCCATGGAGGCGAAGTCGCGGCCGGTTCGGAGATCCACGAATGAGATGTGCCGCGACGCCTCGAACGAAGAAGGTCTGGAGCGGGGATGGTGTAGTTGCGGCAGTGTGTGAGGACGGCGTCGGTCCGATTCTTCGTCCCGCCTGGATGGGCCGGATACCTATCGATCGAGCCTTCGACGGCTAGGCGATGAGCAGGTCGCGGACGACCGGGAGACCATTTAGGGGTGCCCGTCGCGGCCGAGCACCGGGTTCGACCGTGGGCTCGCATCCGACGCCAGTGCCCTAGTCGTATTCGTCGAGCAGCGGCGGTCTTGAACACCAGCACCACGTGGCGCTGCGGGGGATGCGAGTGACTTGCCGCTCGCGCCGTCCACGACTCCCGCCCCCGTCCGGCATACGGTGGCGACCGTCGGCGAACCGTCTTTACCGGCCCCCACGCCCGGAGGTGAGCGGAATGGAGATCACTGAGGCGACGCGAACGACCGCGGCGATCCTGCTGTTCGCACTGGTCACGGTCGAGACCGGCGGGCTGTACCTGGTCCGCGTGGTCAGCGGCTGGGCACCCCAGACCCCGTTCCAGCTCGGGTTCGCCCGGGCCGGCCATGCCCACGCCGGGGTGCTGTTGATCCTGTCATTGGTCGCGCTGCTCTACGCCGACGCGATCGGGCTCGACGGCAACCTCGGCATCGTCGCGCGCACCGGGATCCCGGTGGCCGCGCTGCTCATGTCGGGAGGCTTCTTCTTCTCCAGCATGGGCGAGGGCAGGGAGTCCCCCAACCGACTGCTCGTCCTCGTCTACCTCGGCGGCTTGTCCCTGGCGGGCGGGCTCATCGCCCTCGGTGTCGGCCTGCTCCAGGCCGGCTGACCAACGGACCCCTCGCCGGAGGTTGTCGCGGTCGGAGCGCGGGGACGAGTGCGTACTGTTTCATGGTTGCACACACTGCCTCGCATAGTTATTATTACAGCTGGCAGCGTTGCATTACATGAATGACATGTGCTTGTCAGGAGGCGACGTGACGATCTTCGCGACGCCGACGATCGGCCCCGCGGAGGAGGCTGCGCTCGCCAGGATCGAAGAGGTCAGGCGAGGGCTTCGGATCCATCTGGCTGAGCCCCGCCGCTGGCAGGGGATCGTACGGCGCGTGCTTGCAGCCAAAGCCATCCAGGGCTCGAACAGCATCGAGGGGTACAACGTCTCGGACGAAGACGCCGTCGCCGTGGTGGACGGCGCGCTAGAGCCAACTGACTCGGCTATCGAGGACTGGCAGGCAAACCAGTGCTATGGCCGTGCAATGACGTACATCCTGCAGCTTTCGCGCGACCACCACTTCGAGTATTCGCCTGCGCTGCTCCGAAGCCTGCATTTCATGATGACCGAATACTCACTGGATGCCAGTCCCGGCCTATGGCGTCCAGGTCCTATTTGGGTCCGCAACGACGCGACCGGGGAGCTCGTCTACGAAGCCCCAGAACATGATGAAGTCCCCGGCTTGATTGACGAATTGATCGCGGATCTACGATCGAACGGGGACGCCGTCGCCATGGTGCGTGCGGCGATGGCCCATCTCAACTTGGTGATGATCCACCCCTTCCGCGACGGTAACGGACGCATGGCCCGTGGGCTGCAAACCCTGCTCCTGGCGCGAGAAGGCATCCTTCACAAGGAGTTCTCCTCGATCGAGGAGTACCTCGGCCGTAACACCCAAAGCTACTACGACGTGCTGGGAGTCGTGGGGCGAGGTTCTTGGAACCCTGACTACGACGCACGTCCATGGCTCAGGTTCTGCTTGGAAGCGCACTACGTACAGGCTGCAAGCGTCTTGCGCAGGATCCAAGAGTCCGAGAGGTTGTTCATCGAGTTCGAGCGGCTCGCAGAATCGCTCCGCCTCAATGTACGAACGACGACCGCGATGTTCTATGCGGCTCTCGGGTACCGGGTACGAAACGCGATGTATCGAGCCGCCGTTCAGCAAGAAGTCGGCGAGCCGATCTCGGTACAGACGGCGACTGCCGACCTAGGTGGCCTTGTCAAAGCCGGACTGCTCGCATCTCATGGCAAGAAGCGTGGAACGTATTACACGGGAACAGACCGCATCAAGGCTCTCTATGGTCAGTTGCGATCGGAGCGGTTTCCTATCATTACCAAGGATCTGTTCGATCCGTGGGCAGGCGCGGATGAGCGGCAGACGTCGCTGTTCGAAGACGTCCGCTAGCCGGCGGCGCCCGCCCGGTTCGCGACGTCCGCCAGCTGCGCCTCGTCGGACGCGCCTCGCGGCAGGAGCCGCCGCTCACCCCTGGTGAACGCGATGTCCGCTGCCAGCGTCACGGCCGCCAGCAAGAGCGCGCCCCCCAGCACCTCGGCTCTGCCAGCCGGTCCTTGGGCGAAGCCGCGGACGATGAAGTAGCCGACACCGCCCGTGTTGGTCACGATCGCGCCGATCGCGACGGTCGCGGTGACCTGCAGCAGCGCGATCCGGATGCCGGCCAGGATCACCGGCGACGCCAGCGGCAGCTCGACGTCCCACAGCAGCTGCCCTTCGCGGTACCCCATCCCGCGCGCCGCCTCGACGGTCGGTGCGTCCACCTCGCGGATCGCCGTGTAGGCGTTGGTGAAGATCGGGGGCAGCGCCAGCGCCACCAGCGCGATCACCAGCGGCGGGTGCCGGGTCCCGATCCAGTCGACTCGCGCCGCGACGACGAAGAACACCACGATCAGCCCGAACGATGGGATGGCCCGTCCGAGGTTCACGAGCCCCGACGCCAGCGCCTCGGCCCGCCGCTTGTGCGCCAGCCACAGCGCCGGGGGCAGCGCGATCGCCACCGCCAGCCCGACCGACAGCGCCGTCAGCCACAGGTGCTGGACGAGCCGGAACGGCACGCCGTTGCCCGAGGTCCAGCTCCAGCGTCCGTCGCCCTGGAACCACCCGAGCGTGTCGACCAGCAGCTCCATCAGGCGCTCGCCCTCCGCCTCGACCACGGTGTGAGGGTCCGCTCGACACCCAGCAGCGCCAGGTCGACGGTCAGCGCGAGCACCACCGACAGTGCCGTCGCCGTCAACACCATCGTCGGGTGGATCACCGTCAGCCGGATGCCGGTCAGGATGTAGGCCCCCAGCCCGCCGCGTCCGATCAGCGCGGTCACCGTGACCAGCCCGATCACCGTCACCGTCGCGATCCGCACCCCCGCGACGATCACCGGCAGCGCCAGCGGCAGCTCGATCTCCAGGAACCGTCGTCCGGGCCGGTAGCCCATCCCGTCCGCCGCCTCCTTCACGTCGGCCGGCACTCCGTCCAAGGCGCTCACGATGTTGCGCACCAGGATCAGCAATGTGTAGGTCACCAGCGCCGTCACCGCCATGGCGTCGGAGATGCCCACGATCGGCCGGAGGAACGCGAACAGCGCCAGCGACGGGATCGTGTAGAGCAGCCCGCCGAACCCGTGGATCGGCCCGAGCAGCCACCGCCACCGCATCCCGACGGCCGCCAGCACCAGCGACACCACAAGACCGATCCCGACGGCCGTCGCCGTGAGCTGGACGTGCTGCCCGAGCGCCGACCACAGCCCGCCCAGGTTCTCCGACACCCAGCGCGGCTCGAACAGCGGCCGGGTCAGCTGCGCCAGCATCACGGGAGCAGCTCACGGCTGACGTCCTCGATGAACAACATGCCGAGATAGCGGTCGTCGTCGTACACGACCGCCACCTGGTTGCGGGTGGTGACGATGGCGTCGACCGCGGTGCGCAAGGACTCGTTCGCCGCGATCATGACCCGGAACGGATGCATCTCGCTGCCCCCGACCGGGCGGCTCGGGTCGAGCTCCGACAGCCAGACCCATCCGCGCAGCCTGTGGCCGTCCAGCACCCCGACCCAGTCGGTGCCTTCGCGTGCTGCGACCTCCTTGGCCTGCTCGGCGGTCGTGTCGGCCGCGACGACCGGCCCCGGCACGAGCTGTGCGTCGGACGCGGGGATCAGCGACAGCCGCTTGAGGTTGCGTTCCTCGCCGAGGAACGCCCGCACGAAGTCGTTGGCCGGATGGGCCAGGATGTGCGCCGGCGTGTCGTACTGCTCGAGCTTCCCGCCGACGTTCAGGATCGCGATGCGGTCACCCAGCTTGACCGCCTCGTCGATGTCGTGGGTCACGAACACGATGGTCTTGCCCAACTGCCGCTGGAGCTCCAGCAGCTGGTCCTGCAACCGCGCGCGCACCAGCGGGTCGACGGCCCCGTACGGCTCGTCCATCAGCATGACCGGCGGGTCGACGGCGAGCGCCCGTGCCACTCCCGCCCGCTGCCGCTGACCGCCGGACAGCTCGGACGGGTACCGGTCGACGAGCGCCCGATCGAGGTCCATCAGCTCGAGCAGCTCTTCCACCCGCCGTGCGGTCCGTGGGCGGTCCCACCCGAGCAGCCTCGGCACGGTCGCGATGTTCGCGCCGATCGTCTTGTGCGGGAACAGCCCGATCTGCTGGATCACGTAGCCGATGTCGCGCCGGAGCTCGTGCGCCGGCCGTTCGTGCTGCGCGTGCCCGTCGATCGTGATCGTGCCGCTGGTGGGCTCGACGATCCGGTTGATCATCTTGAGCGTGGTGGTCTTGCCGCAGCCGGAGGGGCCGACCAGCACGACCAGTTGCCCGCGGGGGATGTCGACGGTCAGGCTGTCGACCGCCGGCTCGGACGCGCCCGGGAAGACCTTGGACACCGCGTCGAGCCGGATCATCACCTCGGACGGCTGCTCGCCCACAGGAGGCGCCCTTCCCTCGACCGCGAAGGAGAGTAGGGGAGAGGGTGGCGAGGCTTCTCGACCAGCACACCGACGTTCCCTACAGTATGAGCATGTCTTCCACGGATCGTCGGTTGCAGGTGTCGGTCGAAGGTGACCGATACCGTCGTCTGGAAGCCGAGGCAGCGCGTCGGAGGGTGAGTGTGGCCAGGGTCGTGCGCGAAGCCGTCGGCCACTCGCTGGGCGCAGAGCCGCTCCAGGTCCAGGAGGCGGTCGAGCGGATACTCGCCTCCGAGCACATGCCGGTACCCGGGCCAGGCGAGCTCCGACAGGAGCTCGATGAGGTGCGTGGCCGCCGAGGATGATCCTGCTGGACACCACGGTGTTGGTGTACTCGCGTGGAGGCGATCATCCGCTCCGCGAGCCTGCCGAGGTGCTGTCGCGATCCGTCGGCACCGCCGAGGCCCCGCTTCACCTCGGTACGGTCCGTCCGCACGACAACGGGAGGACCAGGTGGACCACGCCAGCAGCGGTGCAGAGCCGCCGGCGGTCGAACCTGCCGTGCTCGAGCCACGACTCGACGGGGCGAGGTTCTGGGGGGCGGAGATCGACACCCGCTTCCGGGTCCTCGCCGTGACGCTCGAGCCGGCCGCGCATCATGCCCCGGCCGGGGCAGACGGCGGCGACCGACGGCTGCAGCTGCTGCTCCACCCGGTCTCCACCATCCTCGCGTCGCTCCGGAGTCGCCAGGACGGCGGCTGGACGCTTCTGGAGTTCTCCGACGAGCAGCTGGTCGACGTCTCCGCTGCGCTGGGGGGCGCCGAGGTCCGACTGCCGCTGTTCGGTGCGCCCGAGCCTGCACCCGACACCTGGGGTCCGCGCTTCAGCCTTGAAGGCCGCTCCACGGTCGGGGACGGGGTGACCTCGAGCCTCACGCTGCGGATCGAGCACGAGGACCTCGCCCTCGACCTCTTCGCGCGCTTCGACGTCCTGAACGTCTCGGACGTGCAGGGACGGCCGGTCGATCCCGCGCCGGCCGGCGGGTGAGCTGAGAGGTCAGGCGTCGCCACCAGTCGTCAATGCGTTTGCAATCCACTCTACGAGCTCGGGCGCTCCGCTGGCCAGCGTGACTATCTGCGTCGCCTGGCCCACGATGCTGAGAAGCCGTGCGCCGACGCCCCCGGTCCAGCGAACGAAGTTCCAAAGCCCACCTCGCTGCTCTTCGGGTCGCGTGTTGTCCACGATGACCTCGGCGGCTAGGAGATTGAGCGCCTCCCTGAGCCCGTCGATGCCTTCGACCTGCAAACGGCGTAGAGCGCGCTCAATGCGCTCCAGATGGCGAAGCACGAACCTGCGTAGCTCCGGCGGCAAGTTGTCGTCGTCCAGAACATCAGCGAGCAGGGTGGCGACCTCAGCGCGAAGCTTCTCGACGCGCTCGGCGTCAACGGTGGCTTCATGCGCACCCTGCCGATCGAGGGCCTGAGCTATGTGCAGCAGGCTCTCAACCTCATGCGACGTGATGATGCTTCGGTACTCACGAACCCTTGCGTGAATACCGTAATCGGCAAGCACTCTCACGAACTTCGGTATGTGCCTGCCCAGGAGCTCGGTCGCTTCTTCCTCCGGTAATCGCTTCACGCGCTCCCGAATCTCTTTCGGGAGCCCAACAATCACTCCGAACTGCGCGAGGAGCTCGGGTAGTTCCTCCTTGGGCTTGAGGTCGAGCGCAGCCGCCCAGGCATCCTTCGCCGTTGTGGGGTTATTGGTTGTGCCACGACCCCCGTGCTTCTCGAACGACGTGTATAGCTTGTGCAGTCGCCGCGCTGGATTGTCGGGCCTTTCCATGACACCCGCCTCAAGGCTCGCTTCTTCGGCGGCGAGCCTAGGCGTAGTGCAGAACAGTGTGGCGAGCTTCGTCGGTCTGCCACCCCGGGCCGGCTCACTCGCTAGGCACGACGCTTCACGCTGCGCCTGTCAGCGCCTGCTCTCGAGCTGGCTGTGAGACGCCACCTTCTTTGAGGATCGTCGCGTCACGTATCGTGAGGACGAGCTGGGGCCGGGTGGTCGGCCCGCGATGGCCGGCAAGCAAGCCGTTTCCTCTCCCGTCTGTTCCCGATTGGATGCTGGTCGCAGTTCTCGCTGGTGACGCGTCGGGAGCTGCCTCCGGCATGGCACAGAGCCATCACAGACGCGCGTTTCGCGAGGCCCTGCGGGCAGTGGACAGTGCGGTCCTTCGCCGCAAGGACCGCCATGCCGAACGGGGGACAACGACATGAGGCGGCGATCGCCTGGGACCTGGCGTCTACCGGCGTTGCGGATCGAGGTCGCGGCGGATGGGGCTGTCGAGCACGATGCGGGTGTCGGTGCGCTCCACCTGGTGCCGCTCTTTGAGCCGGACGAGCAGCGTGTCGAGTTCAGCGGTGTCGGCGCAGCGGACCGTGAGCTCGTAGTCGTAGGGGCCGGTCAGGTGCACGCCGTCCACCACCGCCGGCTCAGCCTCGAGCGCAGCGATGAAACGGCTCCGGTTGGTGTCGGGCTTCAGGGTGACGGCGAGGCGCGCTTCGAGTGGACGACCGAGCCGCGCGGGTGGGACCACCACGCGGTAGGCGGCGATGACGCCAGCCCGCTCGAGGCGACGAACGCGGTCGGTCGCGGCCGAGGGGCCGAGGCCGACCTCGTCAGCGAGCCCAAGCCAGGTGATCCGGGCGTCGCGTGACAGCACAGCGAGGATCCTGCGGTCGATCTCATCGATATCCATGACATCCACGGTAGCCGGCCCAGAAAGCGCCCATCTTCCGTGACGGCCACGGCGCCCGACCGGGCATGCTGCCGTCATGATGGACACGCTCACCACCTCACCGATACTCGTTGCCGCCTGGCTCGGTCTGGCAGCGGGGTTCGCGGTCGCGATCCCGCTGGGCCCCATCGGGTTGCTCATCGTCGACCGCGGGATGCGTCATGGGCGCAACGTGGGTCTCGCGGCCGCAGCCGGCGTCGCCACCACCGATCTGGTGTACGGCTCGCTGGCCCTGACCGCCACGGCCTGGGCCACCCGGGTCATCGATCCCATCGCCCGGCCCTCGACCTACCTGGCGGCAGGTGTCATCGCCGCGATCGGACTCCGTGGCGTGCTCCAGCGGCGTGTGGCCCCCACCGGCGAGCCCCACGCCGACCCTGCGCCGCAGGCAGCCACAGCCCGACCAGTGCGGACCTTCGTCGGCTTCGTGGCACTGACCGCGATCAACCCCGCGACCGTGCTCGCGTTCGCGGCGCTCACCCTGGCGCTGTCCGACCGCCTCGACTCGCCAGCAACGCGGCTGGCCTTCCTCGTCGGCATCTCGGTCGCGTCCCTGAGCTGGCAAGCGGCGCTGGCGCACCTCGGCGCTCGCCTCGGTCGCCGGCCCCGACCCGCCATGCAGCAACGCACCCGCCAGGCGGGCGGCCTGCTCATGCTCATCCTCGCCGCGCTACTCGCAGCCAACGCCACCTGAGCGCGGCTGCCAGCCCGACAGCGGGCGCCAGGTCCATCGAAGACCGCGCCGACCTGGTCCTTGGCCCGAAGGGCCGCAGGGAACCGGCCGCAGAACGACCTGCACAGCGCCGCCGCGAGCTCACGCCTCCCGCACATACCGAGATCGTTGCCAGGACCGAACCCGGTTCGTGCACCCACTCATCCTGTCCTTACGTTGGGTGTCGCCACCATCCTCAAACGACGTGTCGCCTCACAGCTGGCCCAGGCAGGACGTGTTTGATGGGCACCCTCGGGCGACTCCGCGCCACTCCCCACTCCCATGTGAGCGGCTCGGCAGCCCAACCCGCGCCGACGGGCGCGTCAGCCCGCCCGACAGCACACTCCCAAGACCGAGGTCAACCACCGACTCGCCGTCTACCCAGCACCAGTCACGGGCATCTCCACCGAGAACGGTGGAGTCAGGCTGACTGTTACCAGGCACCTCGCCGTGAGAGCACCGCCCCCACGGTCCGAGCGAGCAGGTACAGGTCGTACCCGAGGGACCAGTTCTCGATGTAGAACAGGTCGAGGCGCACCGCTTCGTCGAAGGCGACGTCGGACCGGCCCGACACCTGCCACACGCCCGTGATCCCGGGGCGGACCCGCAGCCGCCGGAGCTGCCACGGGTCGTAGGCGGCCACCTCCTCGGGCAGCGGTGGCCGCGGCCCGACCATCGACATGTCGCCACGCAACACGTTGAGCAGCTGTGGCAGCTCGTCGATGGACCACCGTCGGAGCCACCTGCCCGTCCGTGTGACACGCGGGTCGGCGACGATCTTGAAGAAGTGCCCGTCGGCCTGGTTGAGATGCTGGAGCTCTGCGACCTTCGCCTCGGCGTCGACGGACATCGTCCGGAACTTCAGGATCGTGAAGGACTCGCCGTCCCTGGACAGCCGCCGCTGGCGGAACAGCACCGGCCCGGGGGAGTCCAGCCGGATGGCGACGGCGCTCACCATCCACAGCGGCAGGGTCAGCAGGAGCAGCCCGCTCGCGACGACCAGGTCGAGCGCCCGCTTGAGCGCCGCGTTGCCACGCTCCAGGCGGATCCGGTCGACGTGGAGCAGCGGGATCCCGCCGACCGTCTCGATCGTCATACGCCGGGTGACGACCTCGAACAGCGACGGCGCCACGATCAGGTCGACATGACTGCCCTCGAGCCCGATCAGCAGCTCCCGGAGTGACTCCGAGGACAGCCCCGCCGGCGACACGATGACCGTCCCGACGCCGTGCTGCTCGCACGCCGCGAGCCCGTCGGACGGGTTTCCCACCACCGGCAGCGCGTCGTCGGCCGCCGCATCCGCATCGGTCTCGCTCAGGTAGCCGACGACCCGGTACGAGGAGTCACGGTCGGAGGCGAGCGCGGCGACCAGCTGACGGGCCGCGGGATCCGTGCCCGCCACGAGCGTGCGTTGGAGCAGCTCCCCGCGCGCGTACTGCCGGCGTAGCCGTCGTCGCAGCCCGAGGCGGACCAGACCGCCGCCGACGAGCACGCCGGCGGCGAGGAAGAGGACGAACAGCCGGGAGAGCTGGAGGTTGAAGAAGAAGGAGATGAACCCGAGCGCCAGGACCCCGCCGGCGACGCCTGCCAGGAACCGTCGGACCGCGTCACCGCCCGCGTTGAGGTACTCAGGGCGGTACGCCCCCGCGAAGGCGAAGATGATCAGCCACAGCGGTATGACCGCGAGCGCGACGGGCACCTCGCTCGCGAACCCGCGGATGACGGTGGTGCGCCCAAGCAGGTCGCGCGCGAGGTACGCCAGGCCGCTCGCTGCGGCGATGACCACCACGTCGAGTGCCGCGATCCGGCGACCCAGCTCGGCCCGGTGACGGCTGGGCGTGCGCAGGTCAGTCCCGGAGCGTGAACGGGGGAGGGGGCTCCTGGTGGACGCGGAGGGAGGCCGCCCGCTCGAGATGCTCACGGCTGATCTCCCCGACCTCGGCGACGACCGCCAGCCCTCGGCGATCCAGCTCCCTCGCCAGCTGCACCTGGTGGTCGTCGGTGTGCTCACGCCGTGCACGGCGGCGAGGCACGAGGACAGGAACCTTACCGGCGGACAGTGCGGACAAGGCGAGTCCGACTCCGGCGTGCCCGATCACCACGTCCGCCTGCTGGATGGTTCGGTCGAGCTCATCCTTGGGCAGCCGGTCGACCATCCGGCCCCGGAGCCCGGGTGGGGGAGGGGTCGAACCGAGCTGCCACAGCACCTCTGCCTCCTCGGGCACGGCGCGGTCGACGGCCTTGACCATGGCATCGAAGGGGAAGTGGTGTGTTCCGGTCGAGACGACCAGCCGGCCGAGTGCCGAGGTCGGCTTGTCTAGAGCCGAGAACCCGTCGAAGACGCATGGCCCCTGCTGCCAACGCGGCGCTCCCCACGACCCGGTCTGGCGGTAGAGGTGCACACCTGGCACGAGCTGCAGCATCCGACCGGACAGCGACGGTCCTGTGGCGCGCGTCGCCGATTCGATGTAGTGGCACGGGATGCCCAGCTGCCGTGCGCGGATCATGAACGGCACCGCCACCGCCGCACCGGTCGAGATCACGCGATCGATGGGGTGTGATGCGAGCACGTGCTTGGCCAGACGGAGGTTCCGCAGCGCGTTCGGCAGGTTCTTCGTCGTAGGGTGATGCGCGAGTACCGTTGCTACCGAATCGCCCGTGAGCGGACCGCCGTACCGATAGGTCACGACGACGAACGCCCGGTTGGGCAGCCGGTAGCGGAGGGTCCCCAGCTGCTCGAGGTGTCCTCCATCCGATGCGACCAGTAGGTCGACCATCAGAGTCGTGTGAGAGTGCGCGTATCAATGACTGAGACCAATCTTGGTGGCGCTCCCACGCGGGTCTTGGTCGCGATTCCCACGATCGGCCGTCCCCAAGGGTGTGTCCGCGCCGTAGCCGGCGTGAAGTCTCAGGCCATGGTAGGACCTGGCTTCCCGCTCGTGCTCGTGGTCGACAACAACTCGACGCCCGATCCAGCGATAGCGAGCATCGATGGGATCACCTCGGTGCATGAGCCACAGGCGGGCGTCGTGAAGGCGAGAAACGCTGCGCTCGCGTTCGCGCTCGAAGGAAAGTTCGAGGTCCTCGTATTCCTCGACGATGACGAGGAGCCGGCAGACGAACAGTGGCTGAGCCGCCTCATCGAACCGCTGAGCAGTAGCGGAGTCTGGGCGGCCGCTGGCCCAGTGCGGCCGAAGTTCGTTGAGGTGTTTCCGTCGTTCGTCGCGGCGCACCCGCTGTTCTGGCGCCAAGAGCCCACCTCCGGCGCTGACCTAAGGCAGGTGGGCGCAGGCAATCTGGCGCTCTTGCTTGCGCCGATCACGCGGATGGGTCTCAGATTCTCCCCGGCGTTCGATCAGGTAGGTGGCGAGGACACAGATTTTTCACGCCGGCTCGTGGCCGCTGGCGGGCGCATCCGCTGGGTCGAGGACGCGGTGGTTTACGAGCATGTTCCGGAGAGCCGAACGACTCTCGGCTGGGTCACGCGTCGAAGCTTCCGGCTAGGAAACAACCGCGTCCGGAGGTGGCGCCAGGGAACACCCGGCGATCCACCCTTCGCTCTTCTGTTTATCGGCTCGATCATCGAGTTGTCAGCAGGGTCTGCCCTCGCCGTCTTGGCCTGGCTTCCCTCGCGCCGCATAGCGATGCGGGCACTTGACCGAGCGTGTCGGGGAGCGGGCTTCCTTTTCGGGCTCTTCGGAGTGGAGTACCGCGAGTACGCGGGAAGGCCAGGCGTATGAATCTCTCGCGTCTGACAGGTCAGTCCGGCATCCGCCTCTTAGTGGAAGGCTTTGCAGCTGGGTCGGTCCTTTTGCAAACGGTCATCATCAGTCGCGCTCTGGGCGTCGAACAAACCGGCTATGTGCTAACGGCCATAGCGTCGACACAGCTCGGCAAGGCGGTGCTTGGTCTCGGCTCAGCCCACGCTGTGATCTGGCAACTTCCACGGAGGCCCGAGCATGCGAAAGCGGTCACTTCCAGCGTCTGGATCGTCGCAGCGCTCGCGTCGATTCCGCTCGCAGTGGTCGCGATCAGCACTGCGATGATAGATCTTGGCCCAGCTTACGCCCGGATAGTCCAGATCGCCGCGGTCGCTACGCTGCTCCAGGTCATCGGTGATCATCTATCGGCTTCCCTCCGTGCACTCCAGTTGCTCGGCGCTGCGAATGTGGCGCGGTTCATTCAGTCGCTGCTGTCATTAGTCGGAGTTTCGGTCGCGGCTCTCGCGGCACCATCCAGCACGGTAGTGCTCGTTGGTTGGCTGAGCGGCTGGTTTGCCTACGCGCTCGTCGCTGCTGCCGCACTTAGGGTGCAACGCCTTTTGGGCGTGAGAGTCGAGCGAGCCATTTGGCGAGAACAACTCAAGTTTGGTCTCCGAATCCTGCCCGGTGCGTCCGCGCAGCAGGGGGCACGTCGCCTCGACTTACCGCTCGTGGCTCTGCTGGCCGGACCGACGGCCGCAGGCCTGTATGGGGTTGCCGTGCGGACGGCCGACGTCTTAGTCCTCATCCCGCAGGCAGTCACATTTGCCTCCTACCCTGCAGCAGCGCGTGCCGCCGTCGGGGCCGAGCAGACGCAATCGCCTCACGCGCTACGGATGACTCTGGCTGCGTCCTCCCTCCTCTCAGTACCGTTGCTGCTCGGAGCCGTCTGGCTGCTTCCCCTATTGCTGGGTGCGCCATTTCGAGCTGCCGTGTGGCCGCTCGCCTTGCTCCTTCCCGGTGTAGTCATGTGGAACGTTGCTCAGGTGAGGTTTGCCGAGTTCCTGGCGAATGGCTGGACACGTGCCTATACGAGGGCAACGGTCGGTTGTCTTGCACTACTTTCCGTTCTCGCCGTGTTGCTCGTGCCGGCGCTCGGCGCAGTAGGTGCGGCACTCTCGGCATCGACCTCCTACATGCTGCTGGGGGCCGCGACAGGCCGGTTCCACCGCAGGGCAGGGCAAGCAATGCCATCTCCGGTGCACCGATGATTCGATTGCCTCCCGGGCTCGAGTTCGCTTTTCACACGCCTGCCAACGGCGGCGCGCGGCTGCTCCCCGCGCTGCGTTGGGCGCGCCATCAGTTCCGCAAGCGCCTGGCGCCTCGAACGCCCTCACGGGTGAGCATCGGCGGAGTCCCGGTGTCAGGGCCACCTGCGCATCCGATCATCTGCGCCGCCACCTATTCGCGTGAGGGGTGGTACGCGCCCGGCCTGCTCGACGTTGTCAATTCGGCTGGGATGGAAGGCAGGACCTTCATCGACGTTGGCGCAAATATCGGCTGCGTTTCGGCGGTGGCCGCTAGAGCAGTCGGTGCCTCAGGGGCCGTCATCGCCTGTGAACCGGACCACACACTGCAACCATGGCTGCGTGAGAACCTGGCCGGCTCCGGCGCACCGGTGCAGATCCATGAACTCGCTCTCGGAAGCCGCCGAGGGAGGTCTGGGTTCGCCGCGCTGGGAACGCTCGGCCATCTACTAGAAGACCCTGACCCGCGCGACCCTCTGGTCGAGGTCACCACGCTCGATGAGTTGGTCGGGTCCATGAGCGCTCGCGAACGTTCCGGAGCGGTGGTGAAAGTGGATGTAGAGGGTTGGGAGGCCTCGGTCGTGCTTGGTGCCCAGAGTTGGATACGACAGGGTGGACCGTCCTGCTGGATCCTCGAGGCCGTGGGTCTCCAGGGTCGATGCCCAGACGCCTGGGAGGATGCTGTCGACCTGCTGCAATCGCATGGGTACGTGTTTCGCACGTGGGACCCGGCCAGCGCCTCGCTGACCCCTTCGCCTTCTGTCGCACGTGTCTCGCCGAGCCATGACTACTTCGTGACCCGTGAGGGTGGGGGCGCTCTGGACCTAGGGCTTATGGGGAGCTTCACACCATGAGTCTGTCAACTGGCTCGATTGTCCACGGCCTGGCTTCCTCCCGTGCATTGAGGGCGCGGACATGAGTGATGGCGCCACCGTCCGTCATCACGGAAGGTCGACTGGATCGTCGGCGTGGTCGATCGACGTGCGTGCCGCCGTCATGCTGTTCCTCGTGGTGTGGGCGAGCTACTTGGCCACGGCGACGTACACGAGCGTGCAGATCAACGACAACCGGGCCACGGCGGTCAGCGCGTGGAGCGTCAGCACCCGTGGAACCTTCGCGATGCCGGCAGAGTGGCAGGAGGAGTGGGTCGACTGGGCGCAGGTCGGCGCTGACGGGCGCGTCTACACCGACCGCTTCCCGGGCGCCGTGCTCGTCGGTGCGCCGTTCTACGCCGTGGCGGATCTGTTCGGCCTGGCTCCGCAGCCCGAGCACCCCATGTTCCTCAACTATGCGCCCGCCGGCGTGGCCGCAGCCACAGTCGCTGCGCTCGCCGTCACGGTGCTGTTCCTGGTCTTCCGGCGGCTGGCCGAGCCGAGGCTCGCGCTCGTAGCCGCAGGCATCTTCGCGTTCGGCACACCGTCCTGGTCGGTGAGCGCGGACGCCCTCTGGACGCACGGCCTCACGTCCCTGGCGCTGGCGGCCGGGATGCTCGCGCTTGCGGCGGGCCGCGACGTCCTCGCCGGCTCCGCAGCGGCAGTCAGCATCCTGGCACGCCCCCAGACGGCGGTGGTGCCCCTCGTCTGGGGCGTATGGCGGGGTTTGAGCCGCCGGCGCGTCTCGCCCATCCTGGCGATCGGGCTGACATCGTCGGTCGGCGTCCTGGCGCTTTCGCTGTACAGCCGCGCGCTGTTCGGGACCTGGCTGCCGATCGCCGGCTACTCAGACGCGAAGGTCGCCTCGGTCGTCACGTCATCCGCCTGGGCGTTCCTCGAGGGAATCGGGATGACCCTCGGCCATCCCCGCCGAGGCCTGCTGCTCTACGTGCCACTCGTGCTGGTGCTGCTCCCGTTCGTCCGTCATGGTTGGCGCGAGTCGCCCGAATGGGTTCGCTCGTCGGCCATCGCCGGCGTCGTCTACCTCGCCGTGCAGCTCCGATCGAACACCTGGCACGGCGGGGCTCACTACTTCGGCACGCGGCTCACGATCGAGTCGTTGGTGCTGGCCGCACCGCTGCTCCTGCGCACGTGGCAGGCCGTCGCCGCACGCGACCGCATCTTCCGTGTGCTCGTCATCAGCGCCGCGGTGATCTCCGTTGCCCTCCACCTGCTCGGGGCAACGGTCTGGACCGTCTGGCGTCACGGCATGAGCGATTGGCAAGATCGCGTCGATTCCGCCTGTGAAGCGACGCCGCACGCCGAGGACTGCCAGCCGTTGGAGACAGGGGATCGGTAGGCCCCGAAACCCGTCGCTGCTCGGGTGCGCGGCCCAGCGGACTCACGCACCGGTGAAGGATGCAGGAGCCGAAGCGGTATCGCGGATGGAGGCTGGTGACCTGACTCGCAACCACATCGCCACCGCCAAGCCGTTGAAGAGGGTGAGCTGGACCAGGCTCGTTGCCAGACTGCGGATGCTGAGCGCCAGGATCAGCACGTGTGTCACGACGGCGAGCCAGAGCCAGACCGACCGCTTCCCCCAGACGGCGACCGCCAGCGTGCTCTCGACGAGGATCGTTCCCCATGCGAGCGCCATCAGCAGCGGGCGACTCAGGTACGGACCGATCCAGGTGTTGACCGCGAGCACCTCTCCGGACAACCAGGTCGGCCAGAGCTTCGCGACGGTCGCGAACCCGTAGAGGATCGACAGCTGGCAGCGCAGCACGAGACGCTGCTGGGCGTCCTCGTCGAAGAAGGCGACCGTGAGCGCCGCCCAGAAGAGCAGCGTCGTGTGGTTGCTGATGACGCCGTTGGCGAACAGCCAGGCGATCGCGGCGGCCGAGCCGGCGGCGCCCGACCGCGGCCGCAAGAAGGTGAGGAGGCCTGCCGCGAGCAGTGGCAGACCGAGACGTGGTCCGTGGCCGAGCTGCCACGCCACCTCGATGCCCTTGCAGACGCTGGACACGCCGAGCACGACGGCGAAGGCCCGCTGCGACAACATCTAGAGCCCCATGTACATGTGCCAGGAGAAGGGCTGCGGACCGCCGCCGCTGAGACGGGCGAGGTTGCCCAGCAACGGGATGAGCACCTGTACCGCGATGAACAGCGCCACCAGCCAGCGTGGACGTCGCTCCATATCGGCCTCACCCATCGACACGACGGGGGCAACCTAGGCGACGTCCTCGCGAGGGACAGACATCCGACGCGGCCGCCGTCGACGGCCGTCCACGGTGCGCAGATCACGGCGTCGTCGTCGCTAGCGTTGCCGCGATGACGCTCCCAGCTCCGTGCGGAAGGTCCCACATGACGGAGCAGCCCGAGCGCAGCCAACGAGTGCGCCCGAGCGTTCCGTCGCCGTGGCGGCTCACCGAGCCATGGAATGCCTGGCTGCTGCTCCTCGTCCTCGGCGTCGTCTATGCGCTCACCGCGAGCTACTCCGTCGCGCAGAACAACGACTCGCGAGCGGCTGCGATGGGAGCGTGGAGCCTCGGCACACGGGGCACCGTGGTGCTACCGCAGGCGTGGCCGGAGGAGGGAGTCTCCTGGCCCGTCGTCGACGACGACGGTTCGATCCGCGTCAACCGCTTCCCAGGAGTGCTGTTCTGGGGAGCGCCGTTCTACGCCGCCGCGGAGCTCGTCGGGGGAGGGGTCGACGAACCCGCGCATCCCTACCTGCTCGACTATCGGCCTGCGGCGGTCGCCGCGATCGTGGCAGCGCTGTTGGCGTTGCTGGTCAGCTTCCTGGTCTTCCTCAAGCTGTGCGATCGACGTGCTTCGTTCGTGGCCACGCTCGTGCTCGCGTTCGCGACGAGCACCTGGTCCATCTCGGCCAACGCGCTGTGGACCCACGCCCTGACGCACCTGTTCCTCGTCGCGGGCGTGCTGCTGTTGGCGTCCGAGCGTGCCTGGGCATCCGGTGCAGCCTTCGGGCTGAGCATCTTCACGCGGCCTCAGACGGCGGTCGTCCCGGCGGTCGTCGGCCTCTGGCGAGCGATCACCCTGCGCCGCCCGTCGGATCTCGTGCGGATCGGCATCCCGAGCGCTCTCGGGCTGTTGGGAGTGGTGGCCTACAGCTGGGTCCAGTTCCGCAACCCGCTGCCCACCTCCGGTTACTCCGATTACGCGGTCCGGGCGGTGACCCGGCCGTCCCTCTTCCCCCTGCCTGAGCGGATCTTCGGGACGCTGTTCGATCCGAGGCGAGGGCTCGTCTTCCAGGCACCGTTCCTGGTCGTGCTGCTCCCAGGCTTGCGCGCCGCCTGGCGTGCGGCGCCGAGCTTCGTGCGCTCGGCCGCGCTCGCGGGTGTCGCCTACATGCTCCTGCAGTTGCAGCTGAACGACTACACCGGGGGTCGGTTCTTCGCGCTCTACCGGCTGCCGTTGGAGATGCTCGTCCTGGCCGCGCCGCTGCTGGTGCTCGCCTATCAGGCGTTCATCGGTGCCGACCGGATCAGGCGCATGCTGTTCTGGGCCGCCGTCGCGATGTCGGTGGTGTTCCAGGTCCTCGGGGTCACTCTCTGGTCCGTGGAGCGCCATGTCGACCCTGTGCTCCGACCGGCGGTCGAGCAGCTGTGTCGGAATGGTGACGTCGAGTGCACGGTCGATGAACTGTTGGGATGAGCGAGACATCGAGGTGGCAGCGGAGGGACGTGGGTCCTGACGGCGACGGACCCAGGTAGGTATCGTGCTGGGAACAAGTGGGGCATACTGTTCGATGGCGACGTGCGGCAGCGGACAGCGGGCTTCATGCTGATGCGCTGTCGCTCTGTGCCGAGGGCAGGGGCCCTCGCAGCGAGGGGAACGTGGATGCGGAAGTCGGGCGCGTCCCACAGGGGCGAGCGTTGGCGCGGCCAATCCGGCGCGTCTCTGGTCGAGTATGCACTGCTGACGGGTTTGCTCGCGTTGGGGCTCACCGGTGCGATCGATGCGCTCCAGGGCGCTCAGAGCTCGAGCTTCGACGGACAGGCAGCCGCCCTCGCTTCCGGCCCGGTGTACGACGGCCCGGGCCTGCCCACCACGCCCCCGCCCGGCCCGCCTCCTCCACCGCCGCCTCCGCCGCCTCCGCCACCCGAGGAAGAAGAGCCGGAGGAACCCGAGGAGCCGGAAGAGCCTGAGGAGCCGGAGGAACCCGAAGAGCCCGAAGAGCCAGAGGAGCCCGAAGAGCCCGCTGGACCGGATTTCGGGTCGACCAGTTGGAGCTCCTCGACGCAGAGCCAACAGGGCAACAACTGGAGTGTCACGATCACGGTCGGGATGGCCGCGGCTGACGGGCAGACGATCCTCGTCAGTTGGTCGGCCCTGCGATCACAGAGTGGCGGCACCCTGAGTGGCAGCTTCTCCTGTGTCGTCCAGGGATCCTCGTGTGCTCCGGTCAACTTGGGTGGATTCGCCGCCGGCGGGAACCCTCATGAGTCCGTCACCTTCACCGTGACAGACGTGATCTTCGACGGTGTCCCTGTCCCGGCTCCGGCACCTCAGCCGAACGTCGTGGTCCCGAGGCCGTGATGACCAGCCGATCCACGCTTCGGCGGCTCGCAGACGAGAAGGCGGCGACCCTCGTCGAGTTCGCGCTCATCCTCCCAGTGCTGCTGCTGCTCGTCGTCGGGATCATCGAGTTCGGACGTGTCTACAACGCCCAGATCTCGTTGACCGGTGCAGCCCGCGAGGGGGCCCGGGTCATGGCTGTGCAGAACAACTGGAGCGCGGCGGAAGCTGCGACGGTCAATGCCGCAGGCATCCCGCCCGACTCGGTGACGCGTGCACCAGCTGCCTGCACGCCAGGTGCGACCATGACCGTCACGGCCACCAGGAGCGTCGCGATCAACGTGCCCTTCTGGGCCGCACCGTCGTTCGACCTGCAAGGGGTGGGGGTGATGAGATGCGGCGGTTGACGACCAGGCTCCGGCGCCTCGGTGAAGCCGATGGCGCGGTCGCGGTGCTGATGGCACTACTGGCCGTTCCGCTCATCGGCATGGCCGCGCTCGTCGTCGACGTCGGGCTGATGCACTACGAGGTGCGGCAGCTGCAGAACGGGGCGGACGCGGCCGCGTTGGCGATCGCGCAGGATTGCGTGACGGGCAACTGCGACCAGTCCGCCGCGGAGGCGACCGCCCAGATGTTCGCCGGCGCGAACGCCAGCGATGGCGCGGCGGGTGTCGTCGTCGCCTTCGACCACTACCAGCCCGACTCGGTGACGGTGTGGGCGTCGAGCAGAGATGCCGGCGGCCAGGACGGGTTGCGGTTCCTCTTCGCGCGGATCCTCGGATTCTCGGAGGACGACTTCGTCCGTGAGGCGACCGCGGCCTACGGAAGCTTCGGAGGCGGAGGCACGTTCCCGCTCACCTTCTCGACCTGTGAGTTCGATCAACTCGCCGCGGGCGACGAGATCATCATCCGCTTCAAGGAGACCCCGTCCAATCCAGCGATGAGCTGTGACGGGCCGGCCGGCTTCGACTTCCCAGGAGGTGTCGGCTGGCTCGACATCGATCTCGGTGCCGATCAGCCATGTCAGGCTGGCGTGTATCCACCTTATGCGGACGGGAAGACCGGGAACTCGCGACCGACCCCGGAGGGGACGACGGGCTGCACGGCAGCCTTCTTCGCGAGCTTGCTGGGCACGACGGTGCTCGTGCCGGTCCACAGCGATACCTGGGGAGTGGGCTCCAACGCCTACTACGAGATCGTCGGCTTCGCGGCTCTGGAGCTCACCGGTTTCAAGCTCAGCGGCGGACCCGACTGGACGCGGCCGGCCGGCTTCACCTGCCCCGGCAACCCCTCGAACACGTGCATCGGCGGGAGGTTGGGCGAATTCGTCGACGTCGACCAGCCGCCGACCGGTCCCGGTCCGGCCATGGGGGCCTACACGGTCGGGCTGATCAGATAGCGACCTGGCAGGCCGGTACACAACGTGGTCGGGACGATGGTCCCGGCCACGCCGCTTCGCTAGCCCCATGCGCGAGCTCCAAGCGAGCGAGAAGATGCGGGTCTTCGGAGTGCATCGCGTGCCGCGGTGTTCCCTAAGTAGCGAAGGGGCATGTCGTGAGGTCGACGGAGCGCGAGCGGCGGCTGGCGAAGCAGGGCGGGGCCGGCATGGTCGAGTACGCCCTGCTGGTGGCCCTGATCGGCATCCTCCTCATCGCCGCGTTGACCGGCCTGAGGATGTCGACGGGAGGGCTCTTCCAGCGCGGGATCGACGCGATCCCTTCCAGCAGCGGAGAGCTGTTCGAGCACCTCTGACCGGGGGTACGGCGGCGGCACGCTCGGCAGGTCAGATGGCCGACTCGTCCTGCCGTTCGTCGACCAACTTCTCGGACACGATCCCGCCTTGGGGATCGAGCCGGAAGTGGGAGAAATCCTTCCGGAACTCCAGATCGATCAGGTTCGGGCCGCCCCGGTTCTTCTCCACGCTCATCACGACCCAGTCGCGGAACGTCCGAGCGCCGACGGGGTCGTAGGACAGGTGGACCTTGGAGACCGCCCTGTCCTTGCTGTTCATCATCAGCACGACGTCCGACTCGAACGCGACCGCCGACGAACCGCGAAGGTGGAACAGCCGCAGTCGGCTCGCTCGCATGCCCTCGACGTCCACCGCGGACAGCACCACGATCGGGACGTGGTGCTCGAGTGCGAGGTCCTTCAGCCCCTCCACGGTGCGCGTGATCTTCTCGTCCTCGGTCGGTGGTTCGGGCTGCAGCGGGATCTTCTGGAGGTAGTCGACGAAGAGCACGGTCGCCCCGGTGCCGGATGTCCGCTCCCCGGCCAGCTCCCCGAGCTGCTGCAAGGTCGTGTGGCTGCCGGACGCTCGCACGAGCAGCAGCTTGTCGCCGTAGGAACGGACGCGTTCGAGCGCACGCTGGCCCACAGGCGTCGCCCTCATGATCTCCTCGATGCCTTGCTGGCCGGTCTCCCCCAAGGCCAGCAGTTGGAACAGCCGCCGCGCGAAGCTCTCGTCGCCACCCAAGGCCCCGACCTCGAGCCCGAGCAGGCGCAGCAACAGCGTGATCGGCTCGTGCTCGTAGCAGGCGAAGATCGCGGTACCCCCATCGGCAGCGACGTTCCGGGCCCATTGGAGTGCTGTGATCGTCTTGCCGACGCCCGGAGGGCCTCCGAGCATCAGCAACTCGCCGGCGCGGAGCCCGCCTCCGAGGACGTCGTCGAGCACCTCGAAGCCGGTCGCCGTCGCTCGCGCGCCCGTCTGCTCGCCTGCACGCAACTGTTGGTCTACCGTCGTCAGGATGTCCTGCACGGTGTGCACGCGGGTCCTGCGGTGATCCGCGATGCTCTCGATCATGACGCGATCCCCTTCCGAAGAGCTGCCCCGCCACGAGCAGCAACCTAGCGACGCGGCCCTCGCCGCTACGTCCAGCCGCGGCAGGCAGGACCGGAGTCCCGGTCGAGTCAGGATCGGTCCACCGGAGAGACGGGTCCCCAGCCCCTCGCCACAGAGCCTCGCCGGTCGTACGGTTCTCTTGCAGTCCGGCGCACTGGCGCACGGACGACGGCGGGGCACTCGCGCCACGCACCGAGAACCAGGGGACGACCAATGCTGCACATGCTGAAGACCCATCTCGACCACCGGTTCCTGTACAGCAGGGACCGCTATGCGGAGGAGGGCGCCGGCATGGTCGAGTACGCGCTCCTCGTCGCGCTCATCGGCGTGTTGCTGATCGGCGCACTCGGCCTCTTGCGGGGCGGCATCGGCGGCGTCTTCGGCCGTGCGACGACGGCGCTCAACACCGCGAGCTGACGCCGCGTCAAGGCATCGAAACACCTGAGGGAGCAGCATCTCAGCGCTGCTCCCTCAGCTGTGCATCAGCGATCTCGCCACGGTTACGTTCCTCCGGCAACGAGGAGCGGTAGGGTTGGCTGAAGGGTGCGAGTCCGTACAGGGGGCGATCCTCGGGCGTTCCCTGAGTCCCGAGGGTCAACGGCCGTCAACTGCCGGAGTCGTCGATCCCTGGGGGTGCTCGCAGCACGAGAGTGGTGGTAGCGCGGCGCGTCGAACGCGTTCGCAGGGGAGGGGACAGGGGTGGCACGACTGCCAGGCGCTGGGAAGAGCATCGCCGTGGTCCTCGCGCTGGTGCTCGCGGCCATCGCCACGTACGCGCTCTACGCCTACGTGCAAGGGATCGAGCAACGGGCCTTCGAGGATGCTGAGCTCGTCGAGGTCTTCGTGGCGCAGGATGCGATCGCCGAAGGGGTGAGCGCGTCCGCAGCGAGCGAGGCCGGCTTCATCACGCGCCGTAACCTCCCTCGCTCCGCGGTTCCCGAGGGAGCGGTGTCATCGCTGGACCAGATCGCTGGCCTGGTGGCACAGGAACGGATCCTCGCGGACGAGGTGCTGCTGCTGGCTCGGTGGGCGGACCCGGCGGCGATCGCGACCGACATGGAGATCCCCGACGGCTTCGAGGCGCTCTCCGTGCAGGTCGACATCCCACCAGGTGTCGCCGGCTTCATCCGCGCCGGCGACCGCGTGTCGGTCATCGCGACCGTCCAGGAACCCGTTGCCACGACCGAGGAGCCGGACGGCACGGTGACCGAGGAGCCCGGTGAGGTCCTCACGCAGTACCTGTTGCAGGGAGTCGAGGTGCTCGCAGTCGGGCAGCGGGTCACGACCGAGGCTGGCGACGATGGCGTCAGCGAGGCCTCGGATGCCGTGTTGCTCACCGTCGCACTCGAACCCGTCGATGCCGAACGGCTCGTGTTCGCGATCCAGAACGCGTCGCTGCACTTCACCCTCCTGCCGGACGGAGCGACGCCCCAGACCACCCCTGGCCGTACTCTCGCTGACCTGTTCGACTGAGCGCGAGAGGGCACCCCGTTGATCGTCATCGTTGAACCATCGAGCGACCCGGCCGAGCGCATCAGCCGGCTACTCGGCGAGCACACCACCAAGGTCGTCCCCGACCTGGTCGCGGCGACCGCCGAGCTGGATCGCGCGGGTGGGCAGGCGAGGATCGTCGTGCTCGGTCCGAGCCTGCCGGACAGTGGCGTGCTGAGCTTCGCCGAGAAGCTCGAACACGAGCACCACGGTGTGGCCACACTGCTCGTCACGGAGACCCTCGACGCTCAGCTGCTCCGGGAGGCCCTGCGTTCCGGGATCGACGACGTGCTGACCGTGCAGGCACCAGCAGCCGAGTGGGAAGAGGCGATCGCACGCGCCAACGCGCGACTCGCCTCCGAGCAAGACTCGGCCGACGACCACGAGCGCAGCGGCAAGGTCATCTCGGTCTTCTCGACGAAGGGTGGCTGCGGGAAGTCGCTCATCGCATCGAACCTCGCGGTGCTCGTGTCCGAGCGAATGAAGGCGCAGACGGCGCTCGTCGACCTCGACCTGCAATCGGGCGATCTCGCCATCATGTTCCAGCTGATGCCGGCGCTCTCGATCTACGATGCTGCCCTGGACGTCGACCGACTCGACCAGGAAGCCATCCAGGGCTACCTGACGCCCCACCGCTCCGGCGTCGCGTTGCTGGCGGCTCCGCTGGAGCCTTCGCTCGCCGAGCAGGTCGAGCCACGCGCGGTGACCGCGATCCTGGGGCTTCTGCCCACGATGTTCGGCGTGACCATCATCGACGGTCCGCCACTGTTCACCGAGCAGATGCTGGCCGCCCTGGACCTGTCGGACGAGATCATCCTCGTCGGCTCGATGGACGTACCAAGCATCAAGAACCTCAAGCTCGCGGTGAACACGATCACGAAGCTCGGCCACCCGCGTGAACGGCTTCGCATCGTGCTGAACCGGGCGGACAGCAAGGTGGGGCTGCGGGCCACGGAAGTGGAGAAGTCGCTGGGGGTGGTGATCGACGTCCAGATCCCATCGAGCCGGGACGTCCCCCTGTCGATCAACCAGGGCACACCGCTCGCCATCAGCCGCCCGCGATCGCCGGTCGTCCAGGCGATCTCGCAGCTCGCCGCACACATCGTGCCAGACGCCGTCGCGGGCCGGTCCGGCAGGACCCGCCGCCGCTGAGCGCGGGCACAGGGGGAAGACATGGGACTCTACGAGCGGCTCTCGGGGATCAGTGCCAAGGAGCTCGAGGACGCTGGCGAAGCCGCGCCGGACACGTTCGCCGAGCAGCCCCGCCCGACGCACGCGCACAGCGGCGTCCCAGATCGCCTGATCCAGCTGCGGCGCCGCACCCACCTGGCGCTCGTTCGGGCTCTGGGGCCGCGGCTGTACGACACGGCGACATCACAGACACAGCTCGAAGAGGCAGTGCGGAGCAAGCTCGGTGAGGTGCTCGCGACCGAGTCAGAGCCGATGTCGGCTGCGGACCGCAAGCAGCTGATCTCCGACATCATCGACGACATCCTCGGGTACGGACCCCTCGAGCCGCTCCTGCACGACCCGAGCGTCACGGAGGTGATGGCGAACGGCCCCGATCGGGTCTTCGTCGAACGCAACGGCAAGATCGAGGAGTCGGACGTCACGTTCCTGGACGACGGTCACCTCCGACGCGTGATGGAGAAGATCGTCGGCGAGGTCGGCCGTCGGCTCGACGAGGCCCAGCCCTACGTCGACGCACGCCTTCCCGACGGCTCGCGTGTCAACGCCGTCATCCCGCCCGTGTCGCTCGACGGACCCATGCTCACGATCCGCAAGTTCTCCGCGGAGGCTTTCACCGCCGACGACCTGGTCTCCTACGGCACGTGGACACCTCGGGTCGCCCACTTCCTGGCAGCTGCCGTCGAAGGGCGGACCAACATCCTGGTCTCCGGCGGTACCGGGGCCGGGAAGACGACCACGCTCAACGTCCTCTCGAGCTTCATCCCAGCACGCGAGCGGATCGTCACGATCGAGGACGCGGCGGAGCTCCGCCTCGGCCAGCCACACATCGTCCGGCTCGAGTACAGGCCACCGAACATCGAAGGACGTGGTGAGATCACGATCCGTGATCTGGTGCGAAACTCGCTGCGGATGCGCCCCGACCGCATCGTGGTCGGCGAGGTCCGAGGCGGCGAGGCCCTGGACATGCTGCAGGCGATGAACACGGGGCACGACGGCTCCATCTCCACGGTGCACTCCAACTCGCCGCGCGACGCGCTCGCACGGGTCGAGACCATGGTGCTCATGGCGGGCATCGACCTGCCGATGCGCGCCGTCCGCGAGCAGGTGGCCTCCGCGCTCCAGTTCATCGTGCACCAATCGAGGATGAAGGACGGGTCGCGTCGCGTCACCCACGTCACCGAGATCACCGGCATGGAGGGTGACACGGTCACGATGCAGGACATCTACCTGTACGACGAGGCCATGGGCTACGACCCGGACACCGGGCGGGCACTCGGCCACCTCAAGCCGACGGGGCTACGGCCGCGGGTGACCGACCACCTCCAGGACCTCGGCATCACGGTCGATGCCGGCTGGTTCGAGCCGGAAGAGTTCGCACGACGTGGGGCGCGACGGTGAGGACGCGCCGCGCCACGAGGAACGGGGTCCTGCGGCTCTGTACAGCGCTGGTCGTGCTCGCCTGCGTGGCCATGCCCGCCTCGGCACAACAGAGCAGCGGGCTCGCGGTCGTGCTCCGCGGCAGCACGTTCCAGGAGGACGGCAGGACCTCGCTGTTGGTGAACGTCACCGGAGACGCCAAACCGGACGTGCTGGAGCCAGGCGCGTTCGCGGTGCACGAGAACCAGCAGGACATGGGCGAGCTCGGCGTCGAGGCACTCGTCGAGAGCGGTGGCACCGACATCACGATCGTGCTGGCGATCGACGTCAGCAGCTCGATGGCAGGGGAGCCACTCGAACGGATCCAGGACGCCGCCGTCGAGACCGTCCGGTCGCTGACCTCTCAGGACATCGCCGTCGGACTGCTCTCCTTCGAGACGGTCGCGGAGGTGCTCAGCCCCCCGACCACCGACGCGGACGCCCTCGTCTCGCTCATCGGTGAGTTGGAGGCGACCGGCGGAACCTCGCTGCACGACGCCGTGATCGCCGGGGTCGACCAGTTGCGGACCGTCGAAGGGGTCACCTCGCTCGTCGTGCTCGCCGACGGGGAGGACAACCTCTCCACCGCCACCTTCGACCAGGCGATCGAGACTGCCGCGCAGGCGGGAGTGCCCGTCACGGTCATCGCGCTCGAGACCGAGCTCTTCGAGCCGAGCACCCTGCAACCGCTGGCATCCCAAACGGGCGGCAGCTTCTTCACCGTCGGCGAGGCGGCCGGGATCGCGGCCGCCTTCGAGACGGTCGCGTCGGATGTCGCCTCGCAGTACGAGCTGACCTACCGCTCGGACGTGCTCGAGGACGAGCTCGACCTCATGATCACGGTCACCATCCCCGGCGGCGTCGCCGCCACCTCCTTCGTCATCGCGAACAACCGCAATCCCACCCTCACCGGTGCACCCCCTCCGAGGATGGTCGAGCCCTACGACGCGGGCCTGCTCGGGACAGAGGGCGCCTTCTGGGCAGCGGTGACCGCCGCCTTCGTCGCTGCTGCCCTGGTTCTGTTGCTGCTCTTCTACCCGCGAGGCGACCGGGCCGTCACCAGGTCGCTGCAGCGCGGCGTCACGATCCTCCAGCGGGGCGACCGATCGGCGGCACCCACCACCGGCATCTCGGCGTCGGCGCTCGGTCGGTCGGCCATCGACCTCGTGTCGCGAGCGCCCAAGCCGGCCGGGTACGACGAACGGCTGCAGCTGAGCATCGACCGAGCCGGTTGGGCACTCCGCGCCACCGAATTCACGGCGATGCGCATCGGGGCCGCCCTCGGCGGCTTCATCGTGGCGTGGGCCCTGACCAGCTCGGCCCTCGTCGGGGTCGTCGCGGCGATCCTCGGCATCCTCGTGCCGGCCGCGTTGCTCAACAGCGCCCGCAACCGACGCCAAGCAAGGTTCATGCAGCAGCTTCCCGACACGCTGCAGCTGCTGGCCGGCACGCTGAAGGCCGGCTACGGCGTCCTCCAAGCGATCGACACGGTCGTCAAGGAGGTCGAGGATCCGATGTCGAGCGAGTTCCAGCGAGCGCTCACGGAAGCGAGGCTGGGACTGCCGCTCGACGAGTCGCTGGGTGCCATGGCCGAGCGGGTGGACACCGACGACTTCCGCTGGGTCGTCGTCGCGATGACGATCCAACGTCAGGTCGGCGGCAATCTGGCCGAGCTGCTGG
Source organism: uncultured Nitriliruptoraceae bacterium (assembly GCA_963695235.1). Taxonomy (GTDB): domain Bacteria; phylum Actinomycetota; class Nitriliruptoria; order Nitriliruptorales; family Nitriliruptoraceae; genus PWLR01. Next base: position 2,689,854 of record OY968778.1, on the reverse strand, counting down.
AGACCGTCGCAGCGACGTTGCGTGGACGGGAGCAGATCCGCCGACAGATCCAGGTGCTGTCCGCTGAAGGACGCGTTTCCGCGATCATCCTGATCGCGATGCCGTTCGTCCTGCTCGGCTGGATGCTGGTCAGCAACCCCGCCTACCTTGAGCCGTTGTTCACGAGCGCCATCGGGATCGTTCTGATGGTCGGAGCGGTGGTGCTCATGGGGCTCGGATCCCTGTGGATCCGGCGCATGATCAAGATCGAGGTGTGAGGTGATCGACGCGCTGACCCCCACCACGATGATCGGCGTCGGCCTGTTCGCCGCCTTCGTCGCCGTGGTGCTGCTCGGGTACGTCGTGCTGGCTGGCATGGCGCAACGCCGCGCCATCTACCGGTCGCTACGCGCCGTCACGACCTCCCAACTTCCTGCCGGCTCCGTGCGCGACCAGCAACTCTCGGTACCGGTCATGCGCCGGCTCGTGCTCCCCACCCTGAACCAGGTCGGGAGCCGCGTCCTGGGCTTCACACCCCCCGCGATCGTCAAACGGCTCGACCAGGAGCTGCTCTACGCCGGCAGTCCGGCCGGCTGGGACGGCCAGCGGCTGTTGGCGGCCAAGTGGGTGACCGGTGCCGGTCTGGCGCTGGCCGCGGCGGTGTTCCTGCCCGTCCTCCAGTTCGCCGTGCTCCAGACGATCGCCGCCATCCCGATCGCCGCCCTGATCGGGTACTACCTCCCCGAATGGCTCCTGCGCGCACGGTCCGGCAGGCGGCAGGAGGCGATCCAGCTGGCGCTTCCCGACGCCCTCGACCTCCTCTCGATCACCGTCGAGGCCGGCCTCGGCTTCGACGCGGCGCTCGAGCGGGTGAGCCGCGAGATGGGCGGACCGCTCGGCGAGGAGCTCTACCGGGTCGTCCAGGAGATGCGACTGGGCAAGGGCCGGGGCGAAGCGCTGCGGGACCTCTCCACCCGGACCACCGTCGAGGAGCTCAAGGCGTTCGTGATGGCCATGGTCCAGGCCGAGATCTTCGGCATCTCGGTCGCCCGAGTGCTGCACGTCCAGGCCGCCGAGCTGCGGATGAAGCGCCAGCAGCGCGCTGAGGAGACGGCGGCGAAGTTGCCGGTCAAGATCATCTTCCCGCTGCTCTTCTGCATCTTCCCGGCGTTGTTCGTGGTGCTGCTCGGTCCCGCGGCCATCACCATCTACCGCACGTTCGCGGGTGGCTTCTGAACGCCCGCAGAAGTACTGCTTCCGGCAGCCGCCGGAGAGGCGTACGTTCCTAGAGCCAGGGGAGGGATCCGATGGGAGTCGAAGATCCCCACGTCCTCGCCGTCACGACCAACGCATCGTTGGTCATCGGCCTCACGTTCACGCCCCGGAACTGGGAGGTCACCAGCGAGGCGGCTGCCCACCCCGGGCTCTCCGCGGACGTGGTCGTGCTCGACGTCGGCGGGACGGTCGCTGGCCTGGCCGCCGCTGCGACCCTGCCGGTCGGGACGGCGGCCGTCATCATCGGCGACGACGAGCCTGACGTGCCACTGCCCGTCGGCGTCGACGTCGTGGTGCGGCCCTACACGCTCGACGACCTGGTCTGGCGGATCGACGCGCTGCTGACCCGGGCCGACAGCGCTCCGGCCCCTGCCGCACGGTCCTTCACCGCCCGCCAGGTCTGGGACGCAGCGGCGCCGGTGGACGCCACCGCGGCGGTCGCTTCCCACAGCGTCCGTGCGCCCGAGCAGCCGGCTCCGACGGTGATCGACCTGGACGACGACGTGGTCACGGTGGGTGTCGTCGCGGGCTCGCGTCGTCCCTTGAGCGCCAGGATGTTCGGCCGGCTCGCCGGCAGGCGCGGGGGAGGCCCACCTGCCGAACCCGGTGAGCGCCCAGCCCCCGTGCCCTTGAGCTCTCCCGAGGACGAGCTGCCCGACCCGCCCGGATCGACCGAGCTGCCAGACCAGCCCGTGCCGGCCGGGGACGCCACGGCATCACAAGTGAGCGACGAGCGTCCCCCTGACGACGGGGCATGCCTCGAGCTCGTGATCGACGTGACCGACGGCGTCGGCGTGCAAGAGCTGCCGGAGGCTGCCGAGCCGGAGGCGATGGACGCCACCATCCCGGCAGCGCAGCCGGTGGCCGCCGAGCCCCACGACGGTCATCCTGCGGTGCGCCACGTCCGCTGGCACGCAGCGCGCGGGCGCGAGGTGACCGAGCCGGAGCGTGAGCTGCAAGGGCGCCTCGCGCAGGTCATCGCCGCCACCTCGGAGCTCGAGCGGTTGGTCGAGGAGGTCCCGCTCCTCAGTGACCTCGACGGGCTCGGACGCGCCATCGTGCGCGAGACCAGGTCGCAGCTGGACGCGGACACGGTCGGGCTGTGGCGTGCGGCCCCGGGCGGCTGGCGGGTCGTGGCACACCACGGTCTCACGAAGCACGAAGCGACGTGGTTGGTCCCGTCCGATCATCCCCTGTTCGCCGAGGTCCACGCGACCGGTGGGGCGTTGCTCATCGACCCCGTCGACCAGGTGCACGCCGCCGTCGCCGGCATCGGAGGCGCCCACACCGAGTCGTTCATGGCCGCGGCGATCGCGGTCGGGCCCGGCCGGTACGGCATCGTCGCCGTCGGCCGTGACGTGAGCCTGACCGAGCAGGACCTGGACACCCTGTGCGCGCTCACCCTGGAGATGGCGCCCGGCATGGCGGTCGCGGAGCAGCTCGACCGGCTCCGCATCGAACGGCCCACCGCTCCCGAGGACGAGCCGGGCGCGACGGACTGACGTCGGGGCGGCAACACGGACGCCGGGGGGGTGCCTCGACCCCGCGTGAGAAGGGCGAGCGAACCGCCTCGTGTGGTGGTAGACCACGTGGGGGGAATGCACGGGGGAGAGATCCAGGGGCCACCGATGCGATCGATCAGGAAGACCTGCGCGGCGCTGGCTGCGCTCTTCGCGCTGCTGCTCGGAGCGACCGCGGCCGTCGCCGCGCCGGAGGCCGGCTCGAACGGACGAGGCCCGGCAGGCCGCGGTGGGCCGCCTCCGGTCAGTGAGGTCGTGGGCTACTGGACGCCGCAGCGGATGGCCGCAGCCGTCCCGCGCGACCTGGTGCTGGACCAGCGGGGGCTCGGCTACCTCCGCCGGCCCAACGGATCGCTCGAACCGTACGGCCACTCGATCGCGCCGCTCCCGGCCAACAACGGGAACGGGAACGGGAACGGCAACGTCCTGCCACCGCCGCCCGTCGTCACGATCTCCGACCCGTCCGCCGGCGCGGAGCTCACCACCACCAGCCACCTCTTCGCCGCGAACGTCACCAGCACCGCCGGACTGCGATCCGTGACCTTCGAGGTGCAGCGGATCGGCGGGACGACCACCAGCCTCGCCGCCACGTCGTCGGGCGGCGCCACCTGGACCGCGACCGTCGGCAACCTGTCGGACGGGTCGTGGCGGTGGCGCGTCGCCGCCCGCGACACCAGCCGTGGACAGGGTCAGACCACCACCACGCCGTGGAGCGCCTTCACCGTCACGATCGATCCCGGCGAGCCGGACGAACCGGACCCCGGTGAGCCCGACGAACCGGATCCCGGCGAGCCCGACGACCCCGGCCCCGGTGACCCACCCGACCCGGAGCCGTTCACCGTGGTCGGCAACCAGCGCTGGACCGCGCAGGACACCGTCAGGTCCGCCACCGGCCGCGTCTACTTCGCGTTCGCGAACCACCCGAACGGCAAGTTCCTCAACCACTACATCTGCTCGGGGACCGTCGTCGACGACGGCGTCGCCGGCAGGTCGCTGATCCTCACCGCCGCGCACTGCGCCTACGACGACGTGTCGAAGAAGTTCGCGACCAACGTGCTGTTCATCCCCGACCAGGACGCCACCAACGGCTCGTCGTCCGACCGCAACTGCGCCAACGATCCGTACGGCTGCTGGGCGCCGACCGCCGCGATCGTCGACCGGAGTTGGACCACCACCTCCTGGCCGAACAACATCGCCGTCGACTACGCCTTCTACGTCGTCCCCGACACCGGCCGCCACACCCCCGGCTTCCGGACGGGCACCAGTGCCGTGCTCGACACCGCCGTCGGCAGCATCCCCGTGTCGTTCACCGCGCCCGCGCTCGGGACCGGCACCTACGGGATCGGTTACCCCGGCGCCAACGACCCGCAGCTGCGCTACTGCGCCGACCTGCTCGCCACCCCCACCCTCAACAGCTACGGCGGCCTGTGGCTCGACGGCTGCGGGCTCACCGGCGGGGCGTCGGGCGGACCGTGGCTCCAGCCCGGCGGCAGCACTATCGGCGCCGGCCCGATCGTGTCCGTCAACTCTTACGGCTACACCAACCGGGTCGGCATGGGCGGCCCCCGGCTGCACGGCACCAGCGCGGCGTGCCTCTACAGCACGGCGAGGACCGCCGCGGCAGACACGGCCGTGACCTGCTGAGCCCGACGGGGGGCGCGCGGGGGGCCGGATGTCGGGCAGCTGGCGCGCCCCGTGAGGTCCGCCGCCGTCCGGCATGGACCGCCGTGGCCGACACGTGCCACCTCGACGTCGTTGCCATGGCAGCCGTGGACCTGTTCCGCGTGCGGCCACGATCCCGCCGTCGGCGCCAGGGGTAGGCTCGGCCGAGGGCAGGGGAAGGCAGGAGCCGATGACGGCCACCGACGGTCGCGGCGCACGCTCGCGCACCGGTGACCGCGTGCCGCTCTCCACCCAGGTGTACGAGGAGCTGCGCCGCTCCATCATCAACGGCGAGCTGCCCTCCCAGACCGAGCTCAAGCAGGTCGAGCTCGCCAAACGCTTCGGCGTCAGCACCATCCCCGTCCGCGAGGCGATCCGCCAGCTCCACGCCGAAGGACTCGTCGACTCGCAACCGTTCCTCCGCGCCCGCGTCCGCGGCTTGAGCATCGAGCAGCTCGGCGAGCTGCTGCACCTGCGCGAGGAGCTCGAGGTCATCGGCGTGCAGCTGCACGGCCCGGAGCTGACCGACGAGCGGCTCGACGCGCTCGACGCGCTGAACGACCGGCTCGCCACCACCACCGACGGCGAGGACTGGCTGCGCGGCGACTGGGAGCTGCACCAGCTGCTGCTCGGGGACTCGAGCCCCACCGCCGAGGTCGTCGACAGCATCCGCCGCCGCATCCACAGCGCCCTCAACGCCGCCCACAGCTTCGGTGCCCGCCACGAGAAGGCAGTGGGGGAGCACCGGGCCATCATCGCCGCCCTGCGCGCCCGGGACCCCGAAGGCGCCGAGGCAGCACTCCGAGCCCACGTCCAGCGCACCGCCACGCTCCTGCTCGACCACGCGCGGGCGCGTCAGGCCACGGCCGCGGGGTAGGGGAGCGGGGGCGGAGCCGCGGTCGTGGACGCCGGTCGTGCAAGGTGTATACACTTCGCGGACTTCGGCTCGGTGGCTTCGGCCAGGGAGGGACCCGCGTGTCCGACCATCGGATCCTGCTGCTCGACGACGACGCGATCTCCCGGTACGTCACCGTGGACGCCTCGATCGACCTGCTCGACGCCGTCTACGCCCACGTGCGCGACGGCAAGGCCAGGGCGTCCGACCGCGAGACGTTCGAGTACCCGGCCGGCTGGATGCGGCTCATGGGCGCCTACGACGAGGAGCTCGGGTACGCGTTCGCCAAGGTGTTCAACCGCGCCGCCGGGCCGGGCGTGGTGCGTTACGCCCTCCACCTCTACGACCTCGACAGCGGCGAGCTCGTCGCCATGGTCGACGGGCGCCAGGTCACCGACCTGCGCACCGGCGGCATGAGCGGGCTCGTCGCCGGCGCCATGGTGGGGGACCGGCCCGTCACCGTCGGCATCGTCGGCGCCGGCAACCAGGGCCGCGCCCAGCTCGCCGCCATCGACGCCCGCTGCACCATCTCCGGCGTCAAGGTCTTCGGCCCCACACCCGCCAACCGCGAGCGGTTCGCCGCCGAGCTCGGCGGCGTCAACGGCTACCCCGTCACCGCCGTCGACAGCGCCCGCGAGGCCGTCGACGGCGTGGACGTCGTCGTGCTCGCCACCAGCTCCAAGTCCATGGACGCCGTGATCGAGGAGCCCTGGCTGCACCCCCAGGCCCTCGTGCTGGCGGTCGGCAGCACCCGCCCCACCTCGGCCGAGGTCGACACCGCCACCATGCTCACCGCCGACAGCATCCTGGTCGACACCATCCACTGCTGCGAGGAAGCCGGCGAGGTGAAGGCGGCCATCGAAGCCGACCCAGCCGTCCGCTCCCGCGTGACCTCGCTCGAGACCGCGCCGCCACCCGGACCAGCATCCCGCGGCAACGGGCGCGTCGTGTTCAAGTCCGTCGGCAGCGCGGTGCAGGACCTCGCGCTCGCCGCCGTCTGCTACGAGGCGGCGCTCGCCGACGACGCGGTCGCCAAGGGGCTCGTCGGCTCCGGGCCCGGCTTCCTGTCCGTCCGCCGTCCCGCCGGGGCGACGCTGGGCGCCTGACACCACCGCCCGACCCGCCCGCCCGCCAGGTGCACCACCGATCCGTAGACCAAGGACCCCCAGATGGCTGACTACACCAAGGCCGAGGCCCGCGACTGGGCCAAGGAGCACATGCGCGGCGTCTGCGGCTGCATGCTCCCCACGCTCAACGACCGCCTCACCGAGGTCAACGAGGCCGCGATCCGCCACGACATCCAGCTCGAGCGGTCCTACGGATTCTGGGGGACCCTGCTGGTCAGCGAGGGCGGCACCACGCTCGACGAGATGCGGCAGGTCATCGACGTCAGCGTCGACGAGGCGAAGCCGATCGGGCTGCGGACCATGCTGCTCGGCTCGTTCTCGACGTTGCAGGACACCATCGACATGGTCCAGTACGCCGAATCCGCCGGCGTCGACCTCGTGCTGCTGTCCTACCCGCTGCTCTTCTACCCCCGCTCCGAGCAGGAGGTCTTCGACTTCACGAAGGCCGTCGCCGACTCCACCAGCCTCGGCATCATGCTGTTCTGCATCGGCCACTGGAACTTCGGCCGCCTGCACCCCAGCGGCTTCTCGCCCGGGCTCATCGGGCGCATGATCGACGAGATCCCCAACGTCGTCGCCGTGAAGAACGAGATCGGCTCGCCCGGCATCGGTGGCATCGCCGAGGTCTTCAACCGCTTCCGCGACCAGGTCGTCGTGACCGACCCGTTCGAGCGCAACTCGCCCGCCTGGGTCACCGGGTTCGGGATGCCGTTCATGGGCACCTCCAACTACGAGTACATGGGCGGCGAGGTACCCCGCTACTTCGACCTCCTCCAGGACGGCAAGCTCGACGAGGCGATGGAGATCTACTGGCGCCTGCACCCGGCCCGCCAGGCCAGCGCGAAGCTCGGATCGGAGTCCAGCGCCGGCACCTCGCTCGTGCACCGGATGGTGTGGAAGTACCAGTACTGGCTCAACGGCTTCAACGGGGGACCGATCCGCCAGCCGCAGGCCCGCATCAACGACAGCCAGATGCGGCAGCTGCGCGCAGGGCTCGCCGCGAGCGGCTTCGACGTGCCGGACGACCCGGATCACGAGTTCTTCGTCGGGCGAAACCCGATGGAGTAGGGGCAGCGGGGCACCGCCGGTCGCGTGCGGGGGGCGCGGCCGGCCGCTCCGGGAGGGGCTGTCCGAGCGGACGCCATCCCGGGGGTGGGCGTGGGGAGTACCGTGGTCCCCCCGCGCCAGGAACCCCGACGAAGATCCTGCAGATCGCCCCTCCCTGGTTCGCCGTCCCGCCCTCCGGCTACGGCGGCATCGAGTGGATCGTCGCCTCCCTCGCGGACGGCCTCGTCGAGGCAGGGCACGACGTCACGCTCCACGCCGCCGGCGGCAGCGTCACCAAGGCCAGGCTCCAGTCCGTCTGGGACACGCCCCCCTCGCTGCACATCGGCAACCCCTGGTACGAGGCGGTGCACGCCGTCGCCGGCTACGACGACCCGGGGCGCTTCGACATCATCCACGACCACACGGGCGCCATCGGCCCCGCCATCGCCGCCGGCATCGCCGACCGCCCGCCGGTCGTCAACACGCTGCACGGCTGCTGGACCGAGGCCAACGAACACCTCTACCGCGCCATCAGCGACCGTGTCGCACTCGCCGCGATCAGCCACGACCAGGCGTCGCGGACGCCCGCAGGCGTGAACATCGCGGGCGTCGTGCACAACGGCATCGCGCTCGAGCGCTACGCCTACCGGGCCGACAAGGAGGACATGCTCCTGTTCGTCGGCCGGGCGTCCGCCGACAAGGGCCCGGAGGTCGCCGTCGAGGTCGCCAAGCGGGTCGGCCTCCCGCTGGTGATGGCCATCAAGGTCAGCGAACCGCTGGAGATCGAGTACTACACGACCATGATCGCCCCGGCGCTGCACGGCGCCGACGTCGACGTCCGCATCGGCGTCGGCCACGACGAGAAGGTCGACCTGCTCGGCCGCGCACGCGCGGTGCTGGTCCCGATCCGCTGGGACGAGCCGTTCGGGCTGGTCATGGCGGAGGCCATGGCGTGCGGCACGCCCGTCGTCGCCTACCGGCGCGGCGCCGCCCCGGAGATCGTCGTCGACGGCCGGACCGGCTACCTCATCGAGCCCGGCAACCTCACCGCGTTCGTCGACGCGACACGGCAGGTCGACACCATCGACCCGGCCACCTGCCGCGCGCACGTCGAGCAGCACCTCTCCGCAGCACGGATGGTCGATCGGTACGTCGCCCTGTACGAGCAACTCCTCGGCTGACTACACCGGAGCAGGTGCCCCGTGTCTGATCTTGGACCGCTCAGTGAGATCGTGTGCGTCCGTGGCGAGTCGTTCGTCGTGTCCGCCCCGAACGGCGACATCCATCCGGGCGCCGACCAGGGCCTCTACGTGCGCGACACCCGGTTCGTCAGCCGGTTCGAGCTGCTCGTCGACGGGCGCCGACCCGTGCAGCTCGCTGGCGCGTCCGTCGGCGGCCACCGGGCCGTCTTCCACGCCTACCTCCCGCCGTCGGACGACAAGGAGATCGACCCCACGGTGTCCGTCCGCCGCCGCCGCGTCGTGGACGGCGGCATGCGCGAGGAGATCGACGTCCGCAACGCGGGGGCGCACGCGGTCGACCTCGACGTGTGCCTGCGCGCCTCCTCCGACTTCGCCTACATCTTCGACGTCAAGCACGGCCATTCGCGGGCGGAGATCGACGCCGAGCCCCAGGGCGACACCCTCGGCTTCCACCGCCCCGGCGGCGACGAGTACGTCAAGGTCACCATGGCCGGCGGCGTCGCAGCCGCCGTGGGAGCGTCTCGGGGTGGCGGCGACGGGGGAGCGTCCCGGGGTGGCGATGGAGGGGGAGCGTCCCGGGGTGGCGGCGACGGGGGAGCGTCCCGGGGTGGCGGCGACGGGGGAGCGTCCCGGGGTGGCGGCGACGGGGGAGCGTCCCGGGGTGGCGAGCTGGCCACGCGGGTCCACGTCGAGCCCGGCGCGACCACCACCATCGTCGTCGAGGTGACCGCCTCGGACCTCCACGGCGAGGTGGCACCGCATCCACGAACGCGGGAGGCGGTGACCGCGCCCACGCTCGGCGTGACGGGTCCACAGCTGGTCGGTCCGACCGTGCGCTGCTCCGAGACCCGCTTCAGTCGGCTCGTGCGGCGGTCGGTCGCCGACCTCGCCACCCTCGAGCTCGACGACCCGGAGTCGCCGGGGGACCGCTACGCCGCCGCCGGCAGCCCCTGGTTCCTCACCCTGTTCGGGCGCGACTCCATCTGGGCCGCGTTGATGGCGTTGCCGTACGACATCGAGCTCGCGCGGGGGACGTTGCGCGTGCTCGCGCGCCGGCAGGGCACCGCCATCGACGCCGAGACGGAGGAGGAGCCCGGGAAGATCCTCCACGAGGTCCGGCGCGGCGCGCTCGCGGAGCGCGGTGACCTGCCACCCTTCTACTTCGGCTCCGTCGACTCGACGCCGCTGTTCGTGGTGCTCGCCCACGAGGCCTGGAGCTGGGGGCTCGCGGACAGCGACATCGAGTCCCTCATGCCCAACATCGAGGCCGCCCTCGACTGGCTGCCGCGTTACGGCGACGCCGACAGCGACGGGTTCGTCGAGTACGTCCAGCACGGCGAGCGCAGCCTGTCCAACCAGGGCTGGAAGGACTCGAAGGACGGCATCCGGTTCGCCGACGGCAGGATCGCGACGGCACCGCTCGCGCTCAGCGAGGTCCAGGGCTACGCCTACGAGGCGGCCGTGCGTGGCGCGAAGCTCCTCGACCACTTCGGCCGGCCAGGCGGCGACCGCTGGCGCGCGTGGGCGAAGGAGCTGGCGGACCGGTTCCGCGCCTCCTTCTGGGTCGAGGACGAGCGTGGCCCCTATCCCGCCGTCGCTCTCGACGAGCACAAACGCCCCGTCGACAGCGTGGCGTCGAACATGGGGCACCTGTTGAGCACCGGCCTCCTCGACGACCAGGAGCGGTCGTGGATCGCGGCTCGGCTCGGCAGCGCCGCCATGGCGTCCGGGTGGGGCCTGCGCACGCTCTCCGAGACCTCGGGCGGGTTCAACCCCCTGTCGTACCACTGCGGCGCGGTCTGGCCGCACGACACCGCCATCGCGGTGTGGGGGCTGGCGCGATCCGGGCACGCGACGGAGGCCACCACGCTGTTGCGCGGTCTGGTCCGGGCGGCACCGGCCTTCAACTACCGCCTCCCCGAGCTCTTCTCGGGCTTCTCGTACGACTTCTCCGCGCTGCCAGTGCCGTACCCGAGCGCGTGCCGACCGCAAGCGTGGGCGGCGGCGGGCGCGCTGCTGCTGACGCGGGCGCTGCTCGGCATCGAGGCGGACGTCCCCAACAAGCACGTCAGCCTGCGGCCGCTGACGCCCGCGCCCTTCGAGCGGTTCGAGCTCGACGGACTGCCACTCGCGGGCGGCACCCTCGACGTCCGCATCCAGCACGGCGACGTCACCGTGAACACCCACGGGACCGACATCTCCGTCACCGTCGAACGCCCCTGACCGCAGGGGAGTGGTTCGGCGGGGTTGGCGGTGGTGCGGGCGTGGGCGGGGTGTGCGTGCGGGTACCGGCGCCGATGCGCGTCTGCTGCGCTGCGTCTGGTTCCTCCACAGGGTCCGCGACGATCGCTTGCATCCGAACATGTGTTCGCCTACGCTTCGAACCCTGGAGCCGGGGGACCCGCGGGAGGAGGTGGCGCCGATGGGGATGCACGGCCGGGACGGCACCGCCGGTGGTGGCTTGCGCCGCCGCGTCGTCCGTCGGCGCGCGGTCCGTGGGCGCGTCGTCCGGCGGTGTGTGGTCCGTGGGCGGGTCGTCCGTGGGCGCGCGGTCCGTGGGCGCGTGGCCCGTGGGCGCGTGGCCCGTGGGCGCGTGGCCCGTGGGCGCGTCGACTCGCCGGGGGAGGGCCAGAGCAGCGCCGACCGGTCGGATCGGTACGCATCCGAGGGGTCTGCGCGCTACGACATCGGGCTCCCCGACGCCGGGCACGACCACGCTGGGCACGACCCCGCCGGGCACGATCATGTCGGGCTTCGACCGGTCAGGCACGACCCCGCCGGACTCGAGCGCACTGGGCACGACGACGCCAGGCTCGACCACGCCGGGCTCGACCACGCCGGGCTTCGACCGGTCCTCGCGCGGGAGGCGGCTCCCTGGAGCGCGACGATGCTCGATGCCGGGATCGCCCAGGTGCAGGGCGTGGATCCCGACGAGCTCGGTGTTCCCGCGCTGGAGCGCGCGCTCGAGGACGTGACGGGGGTCATCCGCCGTCTCCAGGCGACGCAGACACTGTTCGTCGGCAGCCTCCATCGCCGCCGGGTGCTCGACGCCCCCGCGGGCGAGGGCCCGGACCGGGCCGAGCGCCAGACGGCCCGTTTCCTCGCCGACAAGCTGCACGTGCCGCCCAGTGAGGCCAAGCGCACGTCGCGCACCGCTCGCCATCTCGAGCAGGCCCCGCTGGTGAAGGACCGCTTCGAGGCGGGGGAGCTCTCGCCGCAGCACGTGGGTGCCATCACCGACGCCCTGCCCGACATCCCGGAGGAGCTGCGCAGCAGCGTCGAGGCCGATCTGGTCGCGCTCTCGCGGACGGCGACGCCGGGACAGGTCGCGCAGGAGGGACGTCGGCGCATCACGCTCGCGGATCAGGAGACCGCGGGCCGCAGGGAGCGCTCGCGACGGACGCGTCGCCGCGCCATGTGGCGCACCGTCGAGGACGGGGGACTGCGCGTCGACGCCACGCTCTACGGACTCGATGCCGAGACGGTCCGCGTCGCCCTCGACGCCGCCACCGCGCCGCCGGGGAACCACGAGCTCCGATCGCACGATCAGCGCCGGGCGGATGGCCTGGTGAACCTCTGCAAGGTGTCACTGGGTGCCGGTGAGCTCCCGGCGCAGCACGGTGTCCGTCCACACGTCAACGTGACCGTCTCCCTGGCGGATCTCCGTGCCTGGACGGGCGTGGCGACCTTGGGTGGCGGCGAGACGGTGACGATGGAGGAGCTCGGCGGCCTGCTCCAGGACTGCACCGTCTCGCGGACGATCCTCGGGTTGCGCGATGCACCGATCGCCGGCTCGGTCGGCTCCCGGACGGTGCCGGCGGCCCTGTGGCGGGCGTTGGTCGACCGCGACCGCGGCTGCACCTGGGACAACTGCGACGCGCCGGCGGCGTGGTGCCAGGTCGCGCACGGCGAGGTGCCGTTCGCTGCCGACGGCAGGCTGTCCCCGGACAACGCGGCGTTGCTGTGCGGCCACCACCACCGCCGGTTCGATCGAGGCGGCTGGGAGATCCGGATCGACGGCAGCCAGGTGAGCTACCACCACGATCCCGACCGTCCCTCGGTGCGCGAGCTCGCGCAACGCGCCGAACTCGCCTCCCGTGCCCACCCCAGCATGCCGAACCAGCCTGCCCACTCGACCCGGGCTGCCCCGTCTGGCCGGTCTGGCCCGTCTGGCTGGTCTGCCCCGTCTGGCCCGTCCACGCGATCCGACCAGTCTGCCGACCGATCTGCTCGATCCGGATCTGCCAGCACAGCGCAGCGCGCCGAACCCGCGCAGCACGGCCCGCGGGCACCGCGGCGCGTCCTCGAGCCGCCCGACGACCAGGCGCGGTCTCGTGATCCGGTCCCGTTGCCCATTCCGGAGCCGCCCGGCGATCAGGGACGGGTTCGTGCTGCTGTGGGGTCGCGGGCTGCCGAGCCGCCCGGCGATCGTGCGCGACCTCGTGGGACTGCGGCGTTGGGGATCGCCGAGCCGTCCGACGATCGGGCGCGGCCTCGCGAGCCCGTGAACCTTCGTGCTGGCCAGTCGCGCGACGGGCGGTCGGGTCCTCGTGAGCCGGGGGCGCCGCAGCCGATCGCGGTACAGCCGAGGCTCGAACCTGATTGAGATGGTTCGGGAGAGGGGCGCAAGGTGAGGGGGCCGGAGATGGGATAGTTTACGTAATGTAGCTTATGGGCGTTCGACGGGAAGAGCCCGGGGAGGGCCCGAAGGGGTCTGGGAGCAGCCCTGGAGGGACCAGAGACAAGCCCTGGAGGGCTCGGGGCTATGCTCGGACGAAGTGTCGATCTCTGGAGTCCCTGCCGATGGCGAGCGAGCACGAGCACGACGGGCATGACGCGCGTGAACACGCGAACCACGAGCAGAGCATGCGGATCACGACCACGCGGCGATCACGAGCATGCTGACCACGAGCACGCTGGGCACGAGCATCCGCCTGGGCACATGCACCTGCAGGATCCGGATGCGAATGTGGCGTCGATCGTGGCGGACCTCGAGTATTTCCGTAGGAAGCGGCTCGAGTCGCGGGTGCTGTTCTACGCCCGCCGGCGGATCGTGAGCTTGCCGGATCTGCTGCGGGCGCATGCGGAGCTGCCGCCAGTGGAGCCGGAGGCGCCGCTCGAGGACCTGGATGCACGGATCAAGCGGCTACAGGAGCGCCTCGACGCACTCGTGCTGGACATCTCCAGCCTCAACCTGCCGCCTGGCCAGCCGATCGCGATCGACGACACCCGGCGGGAGCGTGGCGACTACGACAGCTTCTTCCGGTTGACGACGCGGTCCTTCCCCGAGCCGTTGCTCGAACGGATCGAGGCGGTCGAGGCAGCCATGGCCGACGACGAGCTCGTGGTCTCGGCGATGCGACGGGCGTTGGTCCGCAACGGGCTCGTGACCGAGGACGCGATCGTGCAGAAGCGCGCCGAGCTGGGTGGCCTCGGCTACCGCAACGGCGCCCGGATCGTGGCTCGGGCATGGGTCGACGAGGACTTCAAGCGACGGCTGCTCACGGAAGGTCGCGAGGTCGTGCGTGAGCTCGGCATCCCGCCGGGCAAGCTCGGACTGCTGGGCATCGCCGAGAACACCGACGACGTCCACAACGTCGTGGTCTGCACCCTCTGCTCGTGCTACCCGCACGACCTGCTGGGCAACCCTCCGTGGTGGTACCGGACCGACGGCTACAAGGACCGCATCATCCGCGACCCCAAGGGCATGCTGCGCGAGGCGTTCGGGCTCGAGCTGGGCGAGCAGGTCGAGGTGCGCGTCCACGACTCCACGTCGGACGTGCGCTGGATGGTCCTCCCGCAACGGCCCCCCGGAACGGAGGGCATGTCCGAGGAGGACCTCGTCGAGCTCGTGACGTCCGAGAGCCTCGTCGGCACCGCCCGTGCCGGCGAGACACCAGCGGAGGTCAGCGAGATCGTCGGTGGACTGGAGGCCGCGAGATGACGCAGGCAGCGCCCGACTGTCCGCCGCCGTCGGCGGAAGGGTTGCAGGACGTCAGCGACAGCGGCGTCGGACGGTTCCGGGTCGGCGACCGGGTGACGGTCCGCTCGGAGCCGACCGGCCCGACCGAGAACCCGAGGACGCCGGACTACACCATCGGGCGGACGGGCGAGATCCTGGCGGTCCACGGGGTCATCGACAACCCGCGGGACCACCACCGGCCCTATCCCCCGATGTACAGCATCAGGTTCGCGGGGAGCGAGCTGTTCGGTCCCCAGGCGCAGCACGCCGTGGTCGCCGAGGTCCACGAGGAGTGGCTCGACCCAGCGTGACCAGCGCGGCAGCGAGGGTCAGCGCAACCACCCCGGTGGTCCAGGACACCACGTAGCCCGCCGAGCCGGCGACCGCTCCGAGCACACCGGGACCGAGCGAACCGCCGAGCCCCAGCCCGACCAGCACGATTCCCGCGGCGCGTGCCGGCCGAGCCGGGTCCGAGCGCACCGCGGCCAGGAACACCAGCCCCGTCCACCCCCAGCCCGAGCCGAGCGCCGCCACCGCGCCACCGACCAGCAGCACGGTCGCCATGGCGCCCGGGCCATCGGTGCCGAACCCGGCGGTACCCGGCCCGGCTGCGCTGGTGCCGAGCGCGAGGATCGTCAGGCCGAGCGCTCCCCCGACGAGCAGCCGACGCAGGACGCGCAGCTCCGACCCGGGCCGGGTGTCCGCCAGCCGGCCCACCGCCAAGCGTGTGCCGATCGCGACCACCGACGCGGCCGACAGGACGAAACCCGCGACCGCGACCGACAGCCCCGCGTCGACGAGCCCGGGGACCAGGAACGTCGCCAGCGCCGCCGCCGCTCCCCCGGCCAGTCCCGCAGCCACCGACAGCATCAGCAACCCGGCGCCTGCTGTCCCCGCGCCTGCTGGTTCGGGTGAAGCAATGGTGCTGGGGCGATCGAGTTCGCGAGGGTCGCCTGCTGGTTCGGGTGAAGCAGTGGTACTGGGCCGATCGAGCGCACGAGGTCGGTCGGCGGCTGGTTCGCGTGCCGCGGTGGTACTGGGGCGGTCGAGCCGGCGTGGGACGACCAGGACGCCCAGCAGCGCGAGCGCGGCGACCGAGGCGTAGGCGGCGCGCCAGCCGAGGGTGGTGCCGAGCAGCGGGACCGCAAGTCCGGCGACCAGCGAGGCGGTCGGGATGCTCGCCTCCTTGGTGCCGAAGGCCATGCCCTGGCGGTGGCGCGGCACGGCCGTCGCCAAGGCACGTGCGCTGCCGGTGTCGGCGAGCGCCAGGGCGATCCCGCCTGCGGCCAGCGGAAGGAGCAGGGTCACGAACGAACGGCTCGTGGTGGCGACCAGCAGGCCGAGCAGCCCGGCGGCGGCGATCGCCGTCCTGAGCCCGAACCCCGCGCCGACCCGGTCGACCAGCCGGCCGGCCGGCAACGAGGCGAGCGCGCCCACCACGAAGAACGCCGCGACCGCCGAGCCCGTGCGGGCCGTGTCGATCGACAGCTCGTCGGCGAGCAGCGGCGACAACGCGCCGGTGAGGAACACCGGCAGGCTCGTCACCACCATCGCGGCGACGACCGCGGCCAGGATCCGACTCACGCGTACTCGACCAGCAGCACCGCCCGCGTCGCGTCCGCGAGCGCCTCGTAGCGGTGCGCACGGTCGGCGGAGAAGCTGATCAGGTCTCCCGGTGCCAGCTCGACCGGCGCGTCGACCGGCCCGACCCGCAGGCATCCCGCGGTGACGAGCACGTGCTCGACCGTCCCCGCGGCATGTGGCTCGGCGTCGCGCACCGGACCCGGACGCAACGACAGGGTGAACACCTCGACCCGGGCGGCGCGACCCGTCGTCAACAGCAGCTGCGCCTCGAGCGTCGCCAGCTCGCTCGCGACCTGCGGCGCATCGCCCGCGCGTACCACACGGACGCGTGGCGCCGGCGGCTCGAGCAGCTCACCGAACGGCACGCCCAACGCCCGCGCCAAGGCCCACAACGTCTCGATACCGGGATTGGCGTCGCCGGCCTCGATGGCGTGCAGCGTCGACTTGCCGATCCCGGCGCCCGCCGCGACGTCGGCGAGGCTGCGCCCCGACCGGGACCGCAGCTCCCGGATCGTGGACGCGATCCGCCCTCGGAGGTCACCGACCTCGGGATCGACGGTCACGATGCCACTCCCCTGCTTGCCGAACCAACCGTGCAGCTGGTACAGATTACCGAACGATGCGTCCGCCGAACCGAACGTCCTCCGAACCCTCCGTGCTGGGCCTGGCCCTGCCGGTGGCGTTCGCCGTGGGCGCCTATGGGTTGTCCTACGGCCTCCTGGCGGTCGCGGCCGGCCTCTCCCCCGCCGTCGCCGTGCTCTCCAGCCTGCTGGTCCTGGCGGGTGGCTCGCAGTTCGCGTTCGTCGGGGTACTCGCCGCGGGCGGCAACCCGCTCGCGGGTGCGATCAGCGGGCTGCTGCTCAACGTGCGTTTCCTGGCGTTCGGGATGGCGATCGCCCGGCACCTGCCACCTGCCCCACTCCCCCGCCGGCTGGTGGACGCCTACCTCGTGGTCGACGAACCGGTCGCGCTGGCGCTCGCCGTGCCCGGGCCGGACGTCGCGCGCCGGTTCCGGTTGTTCGGCTGGAGTGTGGTGGTCTCGTGGATCGGGGCGACCGCGCTCGGCGCCTACGGGGGGCAGCTGCTCGCCGATCCCCAGCTGCTCGGGCTCGACGCCGCGTTCCCGGCCGGGTTCCTCGCGCTGCTGGCGCCCTGGTTGCGCAGCCGGGCCGGTCGGGTCGCCGCCGCCAGCGGGGTGCTGCTGGCGTTGGCCCTGACACCGGTCACCCCGCCGGGGGTCGCGATCGTCGCGGCGTCCCTCGGAGCGCTGGTGGCCTACCGGGTGGAGGAACGATGACGGTTCTGGTGGCCCTGCTCGTGCTCGCCGCGGGGACCTTCGTGCTCAAGGCGGTCGGGCCGGTACTGGCCGGCGGACGGGAGCTGCCGCCGGTGCTCGCGCGCCTGACCGACCTGCTCCCCGCGGCGCTGCTCGCCGCACTGGTCGCGACCCAGACCCTCGGTGGAGGACCGTCCGGACTGGTGCTCGACGCGAGGCTCGTCGGGGTCGCGGCAGCGGCGGTCGCGGTCTGGTTGCGGGCCCCGTTCCTGGTGGTCGTGCTCGTCGGCGCGGCGGTCACTGCGCTCACACGCGCCATCGGATTCGCTGCCTAGGAGGCGGCGACTAGACCTCTTCGCGGGCCCAGGCGGTCGCGAGCGCGTCGGCGTACTCGTTCCAGCGGTTGCCGACGTGGGCCTTGATCCAGACCAGCTCGAGCTCCGGGCGGTCGCGGAACGCCTCGTAGAGCGGGACGACGAGGTCGAGGTTCTCGACCGGCCCGGTCTTGCGCTTCCACCCGCGCCGTTCCCATCCGGCGGCCCACTCGGTGATGGTCCGCACCGCCAGGTTCGAGTCGGTGTGGACGCGTGCAGGGGTACCGGGCGGCACCAGCTCGAGCGCGGCCTGGAGCGCGCGCAACTCCATCCGGTTGTTGGTGGTCGCGGGCTCGTGACCGTGCGCCTCGCCGACGATCTCGCCGTCGACGACGTACACCGCACCCCAGCCGCCGGGACCAGGGTTGGGGATCGCGGAGCCGTCGGTGAAGACGCCGTCGTCGGGGCCGTCGTGGTAGCGCTCGAGCACGTCGGCGACGGTCAGCAGCTGCTCACGGGGCGCCGCGCGCTTCCCGGCCGCCCGCTTCCCGGGCGCAGCCCGCCCCCCGGGCACGGGGGGCGAGCCGGGCGCCTTGCTCTTGGCACGGAAGCACGACGGGCACTCCCGCGGCGTCCAACCAGGGAAGCGATCCAGCACGGCCTGGCTGGGTGTGAAGCTGGCGCCACAACGGGCGCAGGTGAGCTCGCTCAGGACCGTCGGCTCTAGAGACGCAGCTCGGGCGAGGTCAGCCGGCTGCCGAACAGGTCCTTGGAATAGCGACCCGGCAGGCCCCGGTCGAGCAGGAACTCGGCGGGGTCGGACTCGAGGTCGAAGCCGACCACCAGCTCGCAGACGTCGCAGCGGTACTTGCCGAAGCCACGCTCGATGCCCACCAGGTGCTGCTCGCCGTCGCAACGGGTGCAGGCACGGTGCTCCGGGACCTCGGCGAGGACCGTCGAACCCGAGCTGTGCGTCGTGTCGTCCATGATCACAGCGTACCTCCAGGTTCCTGCCGAGTACTACCGGCGGTCGTAGCGCGAGCCTGCAACGTACACGTCGGTCGGTACACGACGCACGCAACCGGAGCCTGTCCGACTCACCAGTCTGTCCGTCTCACCAGTCTGTCCGGGTGATCAGTGCCACCGCGTCGTCGTCACGACGGACGAGCTCGATCCGCAGTCCGGCCGGACCGCGAGGTGGCCGACCGAGCGCGTGCCACCAGCGGGTCACGTCGAGGTCCATGCCGTGCAGCACCAGCTCGACCTCGGCCGGGTCGTGCCGCCGGAGCCAGGCACGGACCGCCTTGGGACGCGCCGGCAGGCACGCGAGGACGGGCCGCGCGCGGTACCACGGCGATACAGGCGGCCGGTCGTCGGTGGTGAGCAGCGCCCGCCGGTCGGCGATCCGTCGCGCACCGACGTCGCGCCCGATGGTGTCGTGCAACCGGGCACGCACCGCAGCGGGCGCGACCTCCACCACGTATGCCCCCACCTCGCCGACCACCAGCCGCTCCGCACGCGGACCGTCCCGGTACAGCGAGACCGCCCGCCCGCCGAGATCGCCTGGGGCCGGCAGCGCCCCGTCGGCGACGCCCGGGACCGCCCGCCCGCCGAGATCGCCTGGGGCCGGCAGCGCCCCGTCGGCGACGCCCGGGACCGCCCGCCCGCCGAGATCGCCTGGGGCCGGCAGCGCCCCGTCGGCGACGCCCGGGACCGCCCGCCCGCCGAGATCGCCGTGGGCCGGCAGGAGGCTGGCGGTCGCGACGCGGCCGGGGACCCGGCAGGCGCCGAGCCAGAGCACCGCCTCGGTCAGCTGCCAGCCCACCTGGACGTACTCCACCTCGGTGCCGCCGCCGTGCCGAAGCGGCAGGTCGTCGAGCGATGTCCCGGGTGCGACCACCACACCGAACCCGGGAGCGCCCGCGTGCGCGTCGAGCAACGCGTCGACCGGCGGCACCGTCTCCGACAGCCGGCGCACGCGACGACCGTCGATGCGACGGGCAGGATCGGCATGCAGCCACGCCGAGGTGGAGGGTCGGACCCGCAGCGCGTCGCCCGTCCGCGTGGTGACCGACAGGCGGCGCACGCGGGCGTTGTGGGCGAGCAACGTGAGCCGGCCCGGGTCGACGTCGACGGCGGTGACGCGCGGCACCACCTCGGCGAGCGCGAGCGTGTCGCCGCCGACGCCGGCGCACAGGTCCCACACCTCCGGTGCGTCGGCATAGCGACGGGCGCGCCAGGCCGACACCACCGGGTCGCTCGCCTGCTCGAGCGCCGCGCGCGTGAACAGCAGCCGGTCGGCGTCGGGCCAGCGATCGCGTGCACGCAGCCGCGCCTGTGCCGCGGCGATCACGGCGGCGGCGAGCTGCGGGTCGCCGAGGTCGCGACGGACCCGTTCGTGCATCGCGACGGTCGGCGTGCCGGCACCGTCGAAGGACCGCACGGTCGCCTCGACCGCGGCGAGCCCGGGCTCGCTCACGAGGAACGCGGCCGTCGAAGGTGTCAGCACGGGGTCGTCCGGTGGTGTCGTCGGTTCGGTGTCGAACGGGGCGGGAACACACGGTTCCTATGTTCTCACGCCAGATGCCTCTACAGTTCCCACGCGAGTACCGCCGTCTGGTGGTACGCACCCGGATCGGAGGCGCGAAGCACCATGGCACCAGCCAAGAAGGCGGCGAAGAAGGCTCCTGCCAAGAAGGCCGCGGCCAAGAAGTCGACGGCCAAGAAGGCCACGGCCAAGAAGGCCGCGGCGAAGAAGGCACCCGCGAAGAAGGCGGCTGGCAAGCGGACCGCGCGGAAGGCCACGGCGTCGGCGTCGAAGGAGAACCTCGTCGTCGCGTCCAAGCTGCGTGATGCGATCCGTTCCAAGGACATCCGTATGGCGGGTGACCTGGTCGACGCACTCAACGACGAGGTCCACGCGCTGGTCGACAAGGCCGTTGCACGTGCCAAGGGCAACAACCGTGGCACGGTGCGGCCGAGCGATCTGTGACCTGAGCCGAGCCTACGTAGGTCTGGAGCCGCCCCGTGAGGGGCGGCTCCGTCCTTGGGTACCGTGAGGCACATGGAGCTGCTGCACCTCGACGCGCCGTTCGACGGCATCGGTGACGACCCTGTGCTGGTCGTCGCGTTCGACGGCTGGACCGACGCCGGCCAGGGTGGCAGCGTCGCCGCCGATGCGCTGCGCGAGGACTTCCCGCCGCAGCGCATGGGCGTGTTCCCCTCCGACGCGTTGTACGACTACCGGGACCGTCGTCCGTCGCTCTCGATCGACCGCGGGGTGCTCGGCGCCATCGAGTGGCCGGAGACGATCGTCGAGCTGCTCTCGCCGCCGTCGGGCCCGCCGTTGGTGCTGATCACGGGTGAGGAGCCGGATCTCGCGTGGCGTGCGATCGGTGCCGACCTGGTCGAGCTCGCCTGGCGCCTGGGGGCGACCCGCTACGTCGGCCTCGGCAGCGTGCCGGGACCGATCCCCCACACCCGACCGGTCCAGCTGATCTGCACCGGCTCCGACGGCGAGGTGCTCGACCGCATCGGCCGGCCGCACGAGCAGGTCGTCGTGCCCGCGTCCTGTCAGGTCGCGCTCGAGGCGCTGTTCCGCGACGCCGGGCTCGAGACGCTGGGGTTGTGGGCCCGCGTCCCGCACTACGTCGCGGGCGAGTATCCGGAGGCAGCGCGGGTGCTGCTGGAGCAGCTGTCGTCCCAGCTCGGCACGCCGGTCGACCTGTCGCGCTTCGACACCGACATCGACGACCAGCGGACGCGGCTGAACGTGGCGGCCGCGGGCTCCGACGAGATCCGCGACCACGTCGCACAGCTCGAGCGCCTCTACGACGCCGAGGCCGAGGCGGAACGCCTCGCCGACGTGCGCCAGGGCCCGGCCATCACCGAGGAGCAGGTGCCCTCCGGCGACCAGCTCGCCGCCGAGATCGAGCGTTTCCTCCAGGGCCGGGCGGACTAGCGCGTCCTTCGGGTGCAGCCCCGCGCACTCAGACGCGGAAGGTCAGGTCCGCGGTGATGTCCGCGACGTCCATCTGGGCCTTCTGGAGCTTGCCGGAGAAGTCCCAGTTCATGGACTGCCAGCGCGTCACCTGGTCCAGCATCCACACACCGGACTGCCGGGCGCCGTTCCCGGATTTGCCGTTGCCACCGAACGGCAGGTGTGCCTCGGCGCCGGACGTCGAGTTGTTCACGCTGAGCATGCCGGCGGTGACGCCCTCGCGGAACCGGAACGCGGTGGTCGGATCGGTCGTGTAGATCGACGACGACAGGCCGTAGCCGTGCGCGTTGGCCAGCGTCAACGCCTCGTCGAAGCTGTCGAAGGTGGCGATCGGTGCGATCGGCCCGAACGTCTCGTTCTGGTACAGGGCGTCGTCGAGCGTGACGCCGTCGACGATCACGGGGTGTTCGTAGAAGCCGGCGTCCGGGTCGCCGAGGAACCCCGCACGCGGCGAGGACGAGGTGATCCGGCCGGTCGCGGACGAGCCGAGCACGGTGTGGTGCGGCTGGATCTCCTCGAGCCAACGCTCGTAGGTTCCGGCGAACCGCTCGGAGATCATCGGGCCGTACAGCACGTCCTGGAACGGGTCGCCGACGACGGCCTGCTCGACCGCGGTGGTGAAGCGGGACAGGAACTCGTCGTGGATCGAGGCGTGCACGATCGCGACCCCGAGCGACGTGCAGCGTTGTCCGGCCGTCCCGAACCCGGAGAACAACGTCCCCTCGACGGCGAGGTCGAGGTCCGCGTCGGGCATCACGACGAGCGGGTTCTTGCCGCCGAGCTCCAGGGTGGGTGCGACGAGGTACCGGCCGCACAGTGCCGCGAGCTCGCGGCCGACCGGCGACGAACCGGTGAACCCGACCTTGTCGAGGTGGCCGGCGGCGAGCGCCGTCGCGAGGCCCTCGGAGGTGGTGGGGCCGTCGGTGAGCACGAGCTGGAGCACGCCCGCCGGGATGCCGGCCGCCCGGATGCACCGGGCGAACGCGTCCGCGACCGCGGGGGCGTACTCGGCCGGCTTCCACACCACGGCGTTGCCGGCGAGCAGTGCCGGGACGATGTACCAGGACGGCACCGCGATCGGGAAGTTGCCGGCCGTGATGACCGCCATCGTCCCGACGGGGTTGCGGAAGGTGAACAACTGCTTGTCGGGCATCTCGGAGGGGACCGTCATGCCGTAGAGCCGTCGGCCCTCGGAGGCGAAGAAGATGCAGGTGTCGATGACCTCCTGGACCTCCCCCAGGGCCTCGGCGTAGGGCTTGCCGATCTCGCGGGTCACGAGCCGCGCCAGCGCCGCCTTGTTCTCGCCGACGATCCGGCCGAGGTCGTGGATCGCGACCCCACGGACGGGCGCCGGCACGCTCGCCCACGAACGTTGCGCCACGCGGGCCCGCGCGGCGGCCTCCGCGAAGGTGTCGGCGTCGCCGAGCCGCACGCGGGAGACGACCTCGTCGGTGTGGGCCGGGTTGACGAGCTCGATCGTGTCGCCGGTGCCGACGGGCTCGCCGTCGACGATCGAGTGCAGGGTCGGGATGGGCTGATCGGTCACGGCAGGGGTCCTCACAGGGTCGAGACGACACGGTCGAGCGCAGCGAGCCCGGCATCGAGCTCGTCCACGGAGACCGTCAGGGTCGGGCGGAAGCGGATGCTCGTCGGGCCGCAGCCCAGCAGGAACACCCGCTCCTCGTCGAACAGGCGCGTCGTGACCGTGTCACGGGTGGCGCCGTCGGGCAGGTCGATCGCGCAGAACAGCCCACGGCCGCGCGCGTCGGACAGGACGGGATGGCGGGCCTCGAGCTCTTCCAGCCCCGCCTGGAGGTGCGCACCGAGCTCCGCGGCACGGGCGAACAGCCCGTCACGCTCGATCACGTCGAGCATCAGGGTGGCGCGGACCATGTCGACGAGGCCGCCACCGAACGTCGAGTTGATCCGCGACGGCGAGCGGAAGACGTGCTCGAGGACCTCGTCGAGCCGCCCGCCGGCCATGATCCCGCAGACGTGGGTCTTCTTGCCGAACGCGACGACGTCGGGCTGCACGTCCAGCTGCTGGTAGGCCCACGCGGTGCCGGTCAGCCCGACGCCGGTCTGGACCTCGTCGAGGACGAACAGTGCGTCGTTGTCGTGCGCGAGCGCCTGCAGCTCGCCGAGGTAGCGGGCGGACAGGTGGCGGTCACCGCCCTCGCCCTGGATCGTCTCGGCGATCACGCACGCGATGTCGTGGGGGGCGTCTGCGAACGCGTCCCGTGCCTGGGCGAGCGAGCGGTCCTCGGCGGCGGTGTTGGCCGCGGCGTTCGCCTGGAGCGGGAAGCGCGACGCCGGCGTCTCGATCCGCGGCCAGCGGAACTTCGGGAAGCGGGCCACCTTGTTGGGATCGGTGTTGGTGAGCGACATCGTGTAGCCGGTCCGCCCGTGGAAGGCGCCTTCCAGGTGCAGGACCTGTTGGCCGAGCGCCGGGTCGCGCCCTGCGGCCTCGTTGTGGCGCGACTTCCAGTCGAACGCGACCTTCAGCGCGTTCTCGACCGCCAGCCCGCCACCTTCGATCAGGAAGAGGTAGGGCAGCCGGGGATCGCCCAGCACGCGCTGGAAGGTCTGCACGAACGCGGCCTGCTCGGCGGTGTAGACGTCGGAGTTCGACGGCTTGTGCGTCGCGGCGCGCCCGAGGTGGCCCTGGACCTCGCGCGTCGTCAGGTCCGGGTGGTTCATGCCGAGCGCGTTCGACGCGAAGAACGAGAACAGGTCCAGGTATTCGTGGCCCGTCCGCGCGTCGACGAGGACGGAGCCGTGGCTGCGATCGAGATCCAGCACGAAGGGGAAGCCGTCGACGAGCAGGTGCGCGCCGAGCGTCTCGAGGACCTCGTCGGTACGGATGTCGGTCGTGCGCACGAAACCTCCTCTGCATCGCCTCCCCCGCACGCTAGGGCGGGCGTGGCGCGCGGTCGCCCGACGCGACCGGCACGACCGATAGGCGCACGGGTGCTCCACGTCGCGACCGGGTCGGTCAGGCGAGGTGCTCCACGCCGCGACCGGGTCGGTCAGGCGAGGCGATCCACGCCGCGATCGGGTCAGGCGAGGCGCTCCACGATCCAGTCGACGCAGGCCGTGTACGCCGCCACGTCGTCTGCGTCCACGGCGGGGAACATGCCGACGCGCAGCTGGTTGCGGCCGAGCTTGCGGTAGGCGTCGGTGTCCAGGATCCCGTTGGCGCGCAGCACCGCGTTGATCTGGTCCGCGTCCAGCGAGTCGTCGAGGTCGACGGTGCCCACGACGAGCGATCGCGCGTCGGGGTCCTGCACGAACGGCGTGGCCCACGGGCGCGCGTCCGCCCAGTCGTAGAGCTGCGCCGACTTGACGCGTTGCGCGTCGACGGCGCCGTCGAGGTCGCCGAAGGTCTCGAGCATCCAGTCGACCTGCTCCGCGGCGAGGAAGACGCTGGACACCGACGGGGTGTTGTAGGTCTGGTGCTTGCGCGAGTTGTCGAGCGCGGTGCCGAGGTGGAGGAAGGCGGGGATGTAGCGACCGCTGTCGGCGACGCGTTCGATGCGCTCGATCGCGGACGGGCTGACGAACGCGACGACGAGCCCACCTTCGGACGCGAAGCCCTTCTGGAGGCTGAAGTAGTAGACGTCGGTCCGTGCCAGGTCCACGGGCAGGCCGCCCGCACCGGACGTGGCGTCGACCAGCACCAGCGCGTCGTCCAGGCGCTCCGGCTGCTGCATCACGCCGGTGGAGGTCTCGTTGTGGGTGTATGCCTGGACGTCGCAGCCCGGCGCGGGGGTCGCGACGGGCCGGCTGCCGGGATCCGCGTGCACGAGATCCGGGTCGGCGAGCCAGGGGGCCGCCGCGGACGACGACGCGAACTTGCCGCTGAACTCCCCGAAGACGTAGTGGCGGGCACGCTCCTGGATCAGCCCGAACACCGCCGCGTCCCAGAACGCGGTGGCGCCACCGAGCGTCAGCAGCACCTCGGTGCCCTCGGGCGCCCCGAACAGCTGCGCGAGGCCGAGCTGCAACCGCCTGACCTGGTCCTTGACACGGGGCTGGCGGTGCGAGGTCCCGAGCAGCTCGTCGCCGACGCGCGCGAGGTTCGCGAGCGCCTCCGGCCGCACCTTGCTGGGCCCGCAGCCGAAGCGGCCGTCGCGTGGGAGCAGCTCCGTCGGCAGGACGAGGTCGGACACGTGGGGCCTCCTGGGTGGTCGCTCGCAGTCAACAGTGCCCGGGTCCGAGGTGCCAACCCGCCCGATCGGCGGGTCGGGCCGTCGCTATCCTCCCGCTGCCCGACGGCCCGCGGCACGCGCGGACGGGGCGCAGGCACGAAGGCGGGACGACCGATGGCGCTGGCTCGACGCATCCAGGAGATGGAGGAGTCGCCCACCATGGCCGTGGACGCCAAGGCCAAGGCGCTCAAGGCCGCGGGTGAACCGGTCATCGGCTTCGGGGCGGGCGAGCCCGACTTCCCGACCCCCGCCCACGTCGTCGAGGCGGCACAGGCGGCCGCGGCCGACCCCGCGACCCATCGGTATACCCCCGCGGGCGGCCTGCCGGCGTTGCGCGAGATCATCGCCGACGCGACGCTGCGCGACAGCGGCGTCGAGGTCGAGGCGTCGCAGGTGCTGGTCGCCAACGGGGGCAAGCACGCCCTCTACGAGGTCTTCCAGACGCTGGTCGACCCGGGCGACGAGGTGCTGATCCCCTCCCCCTACTGGGTGAGCTACCCGGAGCAGGTGAAGCTGGCCGGCGGCGTCCCGGTGGCGGTGCCGACGACCAAGGAGACGGGCTTCCGCGCGTCCGTGGAGGCGCTGGAGGCGCACCGGACGGACCGCACGAAGCTGCTGGTGTTCGTCTCGCCGTCGAACCCCACCGGCGCGGTCTACGACCCCGACGAGGTCGCCGCGATCGGCCGCTGGGCCGCCGAGCACGACCTGTGGGTCGTCTCCGACGAGATCTACCAGCACCTGGTGTACGGCGACACGACGTTCGCGTCGCTGGCGGCGGTCGCCCCGGAGGCGCGCGACCGGACGGTGCTGGTCAACGGTGTCGCGAAGACCTACGCGATGACCGGCTGGCGGGTGGGCTGGGCGATCGCGCCGGTCGAGGTCACGCGCGGCATGGCTGCCCTCCAGAGCCAGATGACCTCCAACGTCGCGAACGTCGCGCAGCGGGCCGCCATGGCGGCGCTCACCGGCGACCAGGAGGTCGTCGTCCGGATGCGGGAGGCGTTCGACCGTCGCCGACGGCTGGCGGTCGACCACCTGCGTGCGATCCCCGGCGTCGAGGTGGTTGAGCCGGGCGGCGCGTTCTACGTCTTCCCGTCGTTCGAGGGGGTCCTCGGCGCGACGCTGGCGGGGCGGCGCGTGGACACCACCCTGGACCTCGCGGCGGTGCTGCTGGACGAGGCCAAGGTGGCGGTGGTCCCGGGCGAGGCGTTCGGCGCGCCCGGCTACGTCCGCCTGTCCTACGCGCTGGGCGACGACGACCTCGTCGAGGGCATCGAACGGATCGCCCGGCTGCTGGCCACTGCGTGACGCTGCCGGCTACTGCTTGACGTAGGGCTTGCCGTCGGCGGCCGGGACCCGCAGCCGTCCGATCAGCCCGGCGACGACCAGGATCGTCACGAAGAACGGCGTGGCACGCAGCAGCTGCGACGGGATCGGGACGGGCAACCGCTGGAGCACGGTCGCCAGCGCGTCCGAGAAGCCGAAGAGCAACGCCGCGCCGAACGCGCCGACCGGGCTGTAGCGCCCGACGAGCATGGCGGCCAGCGCGATGAACCCGCGTCCACCGGTCATCTCGCGCGAGAACTGGCTCGCGGAGTCCAGCGTGAACCAGGCGCCGCCGATCCCGGCCAGTACGCCGCCGAGCAGCACGGCCGCGTAGCGCGTGCCGAGCACCCGGATGCCGACGGTGTCCGCCGCCCGGGGGTGCTCCCCCACCGACCGCAGCCGGAGCCCCCAACGCGTCCGGAACACCGCGAACTGCAGGACCACCACGGCGAGCACCGCGACGTAGCCGAGCAGGGTCTGGTTGAACAGGACCGGCCCGACGATCGGGATGTCCGAGAGCAGCGGGATCGGCGCGGAGCCGAACCGGTGGGGACTGTTGAGGTGGGCGTTGCGGGCGAGCACCTGGGTCGCGAAGAACGACGTGATGCCGGTCGCGAACACGATCAGGACCACACCGGTGACGATCTGGTCCGCCTGGAAGCGGATCGACAACCCCGCCAACATCAGCGCGATCAGCAGCCCCGCGAGGATCCCCCCCACCAGACCCCACCAGGCGCCGCCGAGGATCGACGAGAGCAGCGCCGCGGCGAAGGCGCCGGCGAGCAGCTGGCCCTCGATCGCGATGTTGATCACCCCCGCGCGCTCGCACAGCACGCCCGCGAGCGCGCCCAGGGTGATGGGGATCGCGGCGAACAGCGCGCTGCGCAGCAGCGAGATCAACGACACCGTCTGCCCGGCGGCCGCCCAGATCAGCAGCGCGGCGACGAACAGCCCCGCGACGACCCCCACGACGGGCACGGCCCGTGCGCCGAACCCGCGGGTGAACTGCAGCACGCCGATCGTGAGGACCACCGCGGCGATCACCAGCACGGCCGGCACGACGGACACGACGAGGTGCGGAAGGGTGAACAGGCCCCCCCGCGCGTCGTTGAGCACGAACGTCGCGGCGGCGCCGGCGCGGTCCTGCACGAACCCGCCCAGGATGATCGCGACGACCAGCAGCGAGAACAGCGCGAAGCGACGCTCCCTGCGCGAGACGCCCTCGGTCCGGTCCACGGTGACGGCGGTCATGCGCCCCACCCCTTGGAGATCTGTGCGGTCCCGGTGTCGACGGTGCGCAGCCGGAAGATCGCCTGCACGAGCTTCGGCGCGGCGATGAACACGATGATCAGCGCCTGGATCACGACGACGAGGTCGAGCGAGGTCCCGGTGGCGCCCTGCATCGACCGGCCGCCCGCCTTGAGGCCGCCGAGCAGCAACCCGGCCGCGACGCTGCCGCCGATGCCGCCACGGCCGAGCAGTGCGACGGTGATGCCGTCGAAGCCGATCCCCGCGGAGAAGCCCGGCGTGATGCGCCCGTCGATCCCCAGGATGATGAGGCAGCCGCCGAGGCCGGCCAGCGCGCCGGCGACGGTCATCGCGAACACCGTCGACCGGCTGGGATCCATGCCGGCGGCGGTCGCCGCGGCCGGGTTGCGTCCGACGGCGTTGAGCTCGAAGCCGTGGGTCGAGCGCTCCATCAACCAGAACGCGAGCACCGCGACGCCGAGGGCGAGGAAGATCCCGACGTCGCCACGCAGGCCCTCGATGAGCCGGGGCAGGCGGGCGGAGGGCAGGATGTTCTGCGAGATCGGGTCCGCCCGCCCGGGGATCTGGAACGCGGTGGTCGTGAGCACCCAGAAGGTCACCGCCACGAACATGTTGTTGAGCATGATCGTCGAGATGACCTCGTGGGCCCCGGTGCGGGCCTTGAGGATGCCCGGGAGGAAGCCGACCAGCGCCCCGGCCAGGAGCCCGGCGAGGAGCGCCAGCGGCAGGTGCAGCACCATCGGCAGGCCGGAGACGCTGAAGCCCACGTAGCCGCCGACCAGTCCCCCGGCGATGACCTGGCCCTCGCCGCCGATGTTGAACAACCCCGCACGGAACGGGATCGCCACGGCGAGGCCGGTGAGGATCAGCGGGCCGGCGAGGACCAGCGTCTCGGTGATGGCGCGAGGGCTGCCGAGCGAGCCGCTGATCAGGGCCTGGTAGGACGAGGCGATGACGTCCCAGGCGCGGGTGAACGTGTCGCTCGGCCGGTCGAAGAGGTAGCCGAAGGCATCCCGCACCCCACCGTCCGAGATCGCCAGCAGCAGGCCGCCCAGCACGAAGGCGAGCGCGAGCGCGAGGACCGTCACGCGCAGGCTCGCGCCGGTCACCGAGGCGACCAGACGCTCCTTGAAGCCGGCGGCGAGGTCGACCGTCGTTGCCTCGGCCTCGCGCTCGGCCGCGGCGGCGACCTCGGCCTGCGCGATCGCCGCGTGCGCCCTGGCGGCATCCTGGTCGACGAGCGGCTGCTCGCCCTCGGATCCCGGGCCGTCGGGTCCCGGCCCGTCGGGTTCGCGCTCGGTCATCGCGCACCCCGCTGCAGCGCCTCGGCCGGATCGACGCCCGCCATCATCAACCCGACGGCCTCCTTGGCGACGGGGGCGTCGAAGGGGCCGACGAGCCGGCCGCGGAACATCACGGCGATGCGATCGCCGAGCGCGAGCACCTCGTCGAGCTCCGACGAGACGATGAGCACCGCCGTCCCGGCATCGCGCTTGGCGACGAGCTGCTCGTGGATGTACTCGATCGAGCCGACGTCGACGCCACGGGTCGGCTGCGCGGCGACGAGCAGGTCGATGTCGCGGTCGATCTCGCGCGCGACGACGAGCTTCTGCTGGTTGCCCCCCGAGAGCGTGCCCGCGGGGGTGCCGACGCCGGGCGTGCGCACGTCGTAGGCCGCGACGACGCGTTCGGCGTGCTCGCGGACGGCGTCGAAGCGGATCGAGCGGCCCTTGGCGAAGGGTGGTGCGTCCCAGAGGTTGAGCACCAGGTTCTCCGCCACGGTGAAGTCCGCGACCAGGCCCTCGTGGCCGCGGTCCTCGGGGATGTGCCCGACGCCGCCCCGCAACACCTGCTTGCGCGTGCCCGTCGTGATGTCCCGTCCGCCGACCGTGACGGTGCCGCCGGCGATCGGGCGCAGGCCCGTGAGCGCCCGCACCAGCGGGGTCTGACCGTTGCCCTCGACGCCGGCGATGGCGAGGACCTCGCCGCGTCGTACCTCGAGGTCGACGCCGCGGACCACCGGTGTGCCGGCGTCGTCCTCGACGGTGAGCCCCTGGACCGACAGCACGACCTCGCCGGGTGTCGCCGGCGGCCGGTCGATCACGAGCGAGACCGGCCGGCCCACCATGAGGTTGGCGAGCTCCTGCTCGCTGGTGGTGCGCGGGTCGACCGTGCCGACGTTGCGGCCGCGGCGCAGGATCGAGACCTTGTCGGCGATCGCGCGGTGCTCCCGCAGCTTGTGGGAGATGAAGATGACCGAGCGGCCCTGGGCGGCGAAGCCGCGCATCGACGCGAACAGGCCGTCCGCCTCCTGCGGGGTGAGCACCGCGGTCGGCTCGTCGAGGATCAGCAGGCGGGCGTCGCGGTAGAGGGCCTTGAGGATCTCGACGCGCTGCTGGAGGCCGACGGGCAGGTCCTCGACCTTCGCGTCGGGGTCGACGGGCAGGTCGTAGCGCTCGCTCAGCTCGTTGACGAGCCGCCGGGCGCGTGGCCGGTCGAAGCGCCGGAAGCGGTCGAGCGGCTCCGCGCCGAGCAGGATGTTCTCCGCCACGGTGAACACGGGCACGAGCATGAAGTGCTGGTGCACCATCCCGATGCCGGCCGCGATCGCGTCGCCCGGCCCGGCCAGCTCCACGGGACGGTCGTCGAGCAGGATCTCGCCCTCGTCGGCGGTGTACAGGCCGTAGAGGATGTTCATCAGGGTCGACTTGCCGGCCCCGTTCTCGCCGAGCAGTCCGTGCACCTCGCCCGAGCCGACCAGCAGGTCCACCGCGTCGTTGGCCACGACACCGGGGAACCGCTTCGTGATCGACCGCAACTCGAGCTTCACGACGAGTCTCTCCCGACGCCGGCGACCGGACGCTAGCCGCTGCGGTGGACGTACGGGCGGAGGGGCGCCCTCGAGGACGCCCCTCCACCGCGCACGGTCATCGTGGTCGGGTCAGCTGTAGTCGCCCGGCAGCACCGACAGCTCGCCGGCGATGATGGCCTCACGGAGCTCGTCGATCTGGTCCTTGAGCTCCTGCGGGACCTCGTCGTCGAAGTCGTGGAACGGCGCGAGGCCGACCCCGTCGTTGTCGAGCGTGCCGAGGTAGGTGCCACCCGCGAAGGTGCCGTCGATCACGGACTGGACCGCGTCGTAGACCGCGTTGTCCATCTTCTTCTCGATCGACGTCAGGATGATCGAGCCGAAGCTGGTCGACTCGTAGCCGTCGGTGTCGACCCAGATCATGAGCCCGGAGCCGAAGTTGTCGATGGCGGTCGCGGTGCCCAGGCCCGCCGGACCGGCGACGGGCAGGATGATGTCCGCGCCGTTCTGGAGCAGGTCGGAGGTGACGTTCGCACCCAGGTCCTGGGCCTCGAAGTCGTTGGTGAAGACGCCCGACTCGCCGTCCCAGCCGAGGACCTCGACGTCGGTGCCGTTCTCCTGGTTGTAGTAGCGGACACCCGCGAGGTAGCCGTCCATGAAGATGGTCACCGGCGGGATCTGGACGCCGCCCCACGTGCCGACGGTGCCGGTCTCGGTCATGCCCGCCGCCAGGTAGCCGGCCAGGAAGGCCGCCTCGTCGGTCGCGAACACCATGCCGAGCAGGTTGTCGTACTCGGTCTCGTAGGCGTAGTCGATGATGCCGAAGTTGACGTCCGTGTTGGCCTGTGCGGCGGCTTCGGTGGCGTCGCCGAGCAGGAAGCCGACGGTGACGATCAGGTCGCAGTCCTGCTCGATGAAGGTGTTGATGTGCGGCTCGTAGTCGGACTCGGAGGTCGACTCGAGGTTGGAGATCTCGATCCCGAGCTCGTCCTCGGCCCGCTCGAAGCCCGCCCAGACGGTGGCGTTGAAGGACCGGTCGTCGATGCCACCGGTGTCGGTGACCTGGCAGCCGCGGAAGTCCGCCGCCTCGCCGTCGGTGGTGCCGTCGTCGCCGGCCTCACCACAGGCGGACAGCACGAGCGCCGCTGCGATGCCGAGCGCTGCCGCTCGGCGCGTGGTCTTGCTCATGGGTTGTCCCGTTCCTTGTTCGTCCGGTCGCGGACCGGAGCACCGAGGTCGTGCGGAGATGCCGCGGCCGTACGGTACTACACGCCTCGTAGGGACCGCAGGAGGCTTTGTGCCTCAACCAACACAGGTTGTGCGTCCATGGCGCCGATCCGTCGGGTCGCGAGGGACGCGATCGCGACCGCGTCACGCGCAGCCGCGGCCACGGACCGCCCGTTGACCAGGCCCCAACACAGCGCCCCACAGAAGCTGTCGCCCGCTCCGGTGGCATCCACGGGGGTCACCGCCAGCGCCGGGAGGTGCTCGACCCGGCCGTCGGCGACGACCAGCGCACCGTCGGCCCCGAGCGTCACCACCACCGCGGACGGCCCACGGACGAGCCCCGCGAGGTGCGCGAGGCGCGCCACCTCGTCGCCGCCACCCGCGCCGCCCGCGCTGGTCGCGCCGCCCGCGCTGGCCGCGCCGCCCCTGCCACTCGCGCCGCCGCCCGCGCTGGCCGCGCTGTTCGTCAGGATCGCGAGCTCGTGGCGGTTGGGCACGAGCACGTCGACCCGCTCCAGCAGGCTCGCCGGCAGGGGTCGACCGGGCGCCGGGTTGCACACGACGGTGCCGGTGGCCAGCGCGAGCGCGCGCTCGATCGCGGGGAGCGGGACCTCGAGCTGGCACAGCACGATCCGTGCACCGGACACCGCGTCCGCCGCCACCTCGACGTCCTCGGGGGTGAGGCACCCGTTGGCGCCGGGGCTCACGACGATGGTGCTCTCGCCGGCGGTGTCGATCAGCACGGCGGCCAGTCCGGTCGGCGACGTCGAGGTGGTGACGTGACGCACGTCGACGTCCTCGTCACGCAGCCGTTGCCGCAGGGCGAGCCCGGACGCGTCGTCGCCGACCGCGCCCACCATCGCGGTGGTCACGCCCAGGCGCGCGCACGCCACCGCCTGGTTGGCGCCCTTGCCGCCCGGCGCCCACACGACGTCGCCGCCGAGCACCGTCTCGCCGGGACGCGGGGTGCGGTCCACCCGCAGCAGCAGGTCCTGGTTGATGCTCCCCACGACGCAGACGTCGACCGTCATCGGCGGGTCAGCGCCCCAACGCGCGGATCGCGTCGACCTGGAGGTCCCAGAAGCGGGCGTGGTCGAGGTCGATCCCGACCTCGGCGTTGTGTCGCCACCCCATCCGGCCGGCGAGGTCCGCGACGGTCGCACCGCGGGTATGGGTGCCGTCGAGCTCGATGCGCATGCCCGTGGTGCGGGTGGTGACCACGGCCGGGTCGATGACGGACGCGACCGCGACCGGGTCGTGCACGGGCGGGTCGCCGAGCCCGAACCGCTGCCGGTAGGTGTCACGGAAGAAGGTGAGCAGCTCGACGCAGACGTCGGCCAGTGGCGTGCCCAGTGCAGCGATGCGCGCGACCACCTCGTCGGTGGCCGTCGCCTGGTGTGTGACGTTCAGCCCGAACCAGGTCGTCGGGACGCCGCTGTGCAGGACCTCGTCCGCGGCCTCCGGGTCGACGAGGACGTTGAACTCCGCGTAGGGCGTGGTGTTGCCCCGGTCCGTCGAGCCGCCCATGATCACGATCCGCTCGATGCGCTCGCGGTCGCCGGGGTGTCGACGAAGGAGCGTCGCGAGGTTCGTCAGAGGGCCGACGCCGACCAGCGTCACCGGCCGGTCGCTGTCACCGAGCACCTCGTGGAGGAGGTCCACGGCGTGGCGCTCGTCCACGGGGACGGTCGGCTCGCCGAACGCGGGCCCGTCGAGCCCGCTCTCGCCGTGGATGTCGCCCGCGGTGCGCAGCTCGCCGACCAGCGGCCGATCGCAGCCGGCCGCGACGGGGACGTCGGTGATGCCCGCGACGGTGCAGACGCGCCGCGCGTTGAGGGTGGTCTTCTGGAGGGTCTGGTTGCCGGCGACCGTGGTGATCGCCAGCAGCTCCACCCGCGGGTCGGCCGCGGCGAGCAGGATCGCCATCGCGTCGTCGTGGCCCGGATCGCAGTCCAGCACGATCGGCACGGGCGGCACTGGCGGCACGGGCGATGCGGGCTTCGCGGCGACGGGATCCTGCGTCGTCATCGCAACCAGCCGGTCGGGGACGTGCCCGACCCTACTCCCGGGATCAGTCCTGGGGATCGACGAGCGAGCCGCAGTCGGGCCGGTCGACCACGGCCTCCTCGCCGAGCGACGCCAGGACCTCGGGGGTCACCACGCCGCCGGCCTCCTGCACCGCCTCACGGTCGAGGCACACCATCGTCACCGCACGGGCCCGCGGGTTCACCCCGGGAGCCGGCGTCTCGAAGCGGTCCACCGGCACGAGCACCGAGGTGGTCGGCCACGACAGCATCGCCACGACGTACGGGCGCAGGTCCCGGTCGAAGTCCTCGGCGGCGGCCGCACGCGCGTCGAACCGCGCCTGGGCCTCCGGCGGCGCCTCGCCGAGCGTCCGCAGGCCGACGTAGCCGTCGAGATGCCGAGCCTGGCCGAGCAGGATCAGGTCCAGCCCGACCTCCATCCAGCCGCGTGGCTCGTCGGCGCCGGTCGCCACGCCCTCGTCGTCGCGCGCGTCGGTCGGGAAGGCCAGGTCGTGGGCCTCCGCCTCCGCGAGGTGGCCGGTCCCGGTCCACACGTCGAGCCAGCCCTGGGCGACGTACGCGACCGCGCGGGCGACGTCGAGCGCCGGGTCGTCGCCCGTGGCGGCCGCGTCGGCGTCCACCGCGAGCGACCGCAGGTCGGCCTCCAGGGTGCCGAGCACCGCGTGCGCGCCCCCGGCGTCGCCGGCCAGCGTGCCCCAGGTCTCCTCCGGCGTCAGGGTCACCCCGGTCGGGGGCACCGCAGGCGGCAGGTCGAGCTCCAGGGCGTAGAGGCGCTCGAGCAGCGCGTCGGGTGTCGCTCCCGTCGGTGCGTCCTGCGACTGGGCGATGGCGCCGGTGATCCCGAGCGCCGCCACGGCGAGCGCGACGGCGCCGACCAGCACCGTCGCAACGCTCTTCGACCTCACGCCGTCCTCCTCGCCTGCCTCCTCGGTCGTATCGGCACGAGACCCGCAGAACGTGAGGGTCGATCGGGACGACCGAGAGGACATGCCGCGCACGAGGCACGGTAGACGACGCGAGCCCAGCGCGGGGCAGGCGCCGTCCCGCTCCTAGTAGCGGTACCCGTCGTCCTTGTACGGCCCCTCCACCGGGACACCGAGGTAGACGGCCTGCGCGTCGGTGAGGGTGGTGAGGTGGGCGCCGATCCGCTCGAGGTGGAGCCGCGCGACCTCCTCGTCGAGGTGCTTGGGGAGGACGTAGACCTCGTGCTTGTAGTCCTCGTGCCGCTGCCACAGCTCGAGCTGTGCGAGCACCTGGTTGGTGAAGGACGTCGACATGACGAACGAGCTGTGCCCGGTGGCGTTGCCCAGGTTCACGAGCCGCCCCTCGGCCAGCAGCAGCACGGACCGACCGTTGGGCAGGTGGACGAGGTCGACCTGGGGCTTGATGTTCGTCCACTCGTACCGGCGCAGCGCGAGCGTCTCGATCTCGGTGTCGAAGTGCCCGATGTTGCACAGGATCGCGTGGTCCTTCATCTGCAGGATCAGGTCGTGGGTGACCACGCCCATGTTGCCCGTCGCGGTGACCACGATGTCGGCGTCGGCGACGACCTCCTCCATGCGGACCACCCGGTAGCCCTCCATGGCGGCCTGCAGGGCGTTGATGGGGTCGATCTCGGTCACGTAGACGGTCGCGCCCATGTTCTGGAGCGCCTGCGCGCACCCCTTGCCGACGTCGCCGTAGCCGGCGACCACGGCCACCTTGCCCGCGATCATGACGTCGGTGCCGCGCTTGATCCCGTCGATCAGCGACTCACGGCAGCCGTACATGTTGTCGAACTTCGACTTGGTGACCGAGTCGTTGACGTTGATGGCGGGCATCCGCAGCGTCCCCTGCCGCTGCCACGACCGCAGCTGCTTGATCCCGGTGGTCGTCTCCTCCGACACGCCGAGGACGTCGGGCAGCAGGTTGGGGTGCTCGTCGTGGACGATCGCGGTCAGGTCGCCGCCGTCGTCGAGCAGCAGGTTGGGGCCCGACCCGTCCGGCCAGGTCAGCGTCTGCTCGATGCACCAGCGGTACTCGTCCTCGGTCTCGCCCTTCCAGGCGAACACGGGCGTGCCGGCGGCCGCGACGGCCGCGGCGGCCTCGTCCTGGGTCGAGAAGATGTTGCACGACGACCACCGCACCGACGCCCCGAGCGCCTGGAGCGTCTCGATCAGCACGGCCGTCTGGACGGTCATGTGCAGGCAGCCGGCGATGCGCGCGCCGGCGAGCGGCTGCTCGTCCGCGTGCCGCTCGCGCAGGGTCATCAGGCCCGGCATCTCGCGCTCGGCGAGGCCGATCTCCTTGCGCCCCCACTCCGCGAGCCCGAGGTCGCGCACCTCGAAGTCCTGGTCGGGGTGGCGCCGCTCGAAGGGGGGCAGGCCGGGGCCGGTGGTGTCCGTCACGTGGGAGCCTCTCTGGGCGCGAGAGGGAGGGCCGGACTCGGCCGCCTCGCGGACGAGTATGCCGTCAGACCGCCAGGCGTGCCACCGGGCGACGCTCCAGCGGCAGCCGGACGTCGCGGTCGCGCACGCCGTGGAGCAGCTCGAGGAACCCGTCGCGCGGTACCTCGAGGGCGCCCATGGAGGCGAGGTGGTCGGTCGTCACCTGGACGTCCAGCAGGACGCCGCCGACCTCGGCGAAGCGCGAGGCGAGGTCCAGCAGCGCGACCTTGGACCCGTCGGGCGCCCGATGGAACATCGACTCGCCCGTGAAGACACCGCCCACCTGGACCCCGTAGAGCCCGCCGACCAACCGATCGCCGTCCCACACCTCGATCGTGTGCACCCAGCCGAGGTCGAACAGCCGCAGGTACGCGCGGTGCATCTGGGGCGTGATCCAGGTCCCGGCGGACCCGCGCCCGGTGGCGCAGCCCTCCAGCACGGCCACCGGATCGGTGTCGATCGTGGTCGTCCACCCGGAGAGGCGCAGTGTGCGGCGGAGTGTCCGACTGCGGTGCACGCGGTCGAGCGGCAGCACCCCGCGGGGGTCGGGCGAGAACCACGGCAGCGGTGCGCCGGGGTGGGGCCAGGGGAAGATGCCGCGCCGGTACGCGTCGACGAGCGTGCCGGGGGCCAGGTCCGCGCCGACGCCGACGACGCCGTCCTCGTCCGACTCGGACGGGTCGGGCAGCTGCCACACCGACGGGGGCACGGGCCGGGGCCGCCGGGCGCGGCTGCCGCCGGCGTGCTGCCGTCGGGCGAGCGGCCGGTCGAGGCCGGTCGGTGGCTGGGTCGGGCGGTCCATCGCAGGACGGTAGCAGCGCACGCACTAGCGTCCGGGGCGCTGCGGAGCGCCGACGGTGACCGCGGCCCGACATCGGGAGGCCCGGGTGCGACTCCACCTCGTCGACGGGACGTTCGAGCTGTTCCGCGCACACTTCTCGAAGGCACCCAGGCGCCACGACCCGACCGGCCGCGACGTGTCGGCGACCGTCGGCGTCGTCGGGTCGCTGCTGCGTCTGCTCGAGGAGGGCGACGACGGGCCGGTCACGCACCTCGCCGTCGCGTTCGACCGTCCGATCGAGAGCTTCCGCAACGAGCGCTTCCCGGGCTACAAGGACGGCAGCGGCGTCGACCCGGTGCTGCTGGACCAGTTCGAGGACGTCGAGGTGGCCGTCGCGGCGCTCGGCGTCGTGGTCTGGTCGATGGACGTGCACGAGGCGGACGACGCCCTCGCGACGGCCGCGCGCCGCTTCGCCGACGAGGTCGAGCAGGTCCGCGTCCTCACCCCGGACAAGGACCTCGCCCAGGTCGTCGACGGCCGGCGCATCGTGCAGGTCGACCGCATGCGCGACACGGTGCGCGACCAGGCCGGCGTCGTCGAGCGCTTCGGGGTGCCGCCGGCCTCGATCCCCGACCTGCTGGCGTTGCTCGGCGACACGGCCGACGGCATCCCGGGGCTGCCGGGGTTCGGGGCCACCAGCTCGGCGGTGCTGCTCGGTCGGTACGGCCACCTCGAGGCGATCCCGGCCGACCCGGCCGACTGGGACGTGACCGTGCGGGGGGCGGCCCGGCTCGCCGCCACCCTCGCCGAGCGGCGCGACGACGCGCTGCTGTACCGGGAGCTCGCGACGCTCGTGCTCGACGTGCCGTTGCGGGAGGAGTTGGCCGACCTGGCGTGGGCGGGGGTGCCGCGCGAGCGGTTCCTCGCCTGGTGCGACACGTTGGGGGTCACCACCCTGCGGGACCGTCCCAGCCGGTGGGCGCCGTGACCGACGACATGCGGCGCGGGTCCTCGCTGATCGCCGCCGGCATCGGGCTGTCGCGACTGTCGGGCCTCGTCCGCGACGCGGCGCTGGCCTTCTTCCTCGGCGCCAACGTCGGCGCGGACGCGTTCCGGGCGGCACTGCGGATCCCCAACCTGTTGCAGAACCTGCTCGGCGAGGGCGTCCTGTCCGCCTCGTTCATCCCGACCTACAGCCGCCTGCTCGCCGACGGCCGCGACGAGGACGCCGGCCGGCTCGCCGGGGCCGTGCTCGGGCTGCTCGTCGTGCTGACGGGCGGGTTGGTGCTCCTCGGTGTGGTGTTCGCCCGACCGCTCACGCTCGCGCTGACGCCCGGCTTCACGGGCGAGCGGCTCGAGCTGACCGTCCAGCTGGTGCGCCTCACCTTCCCGGGCGTCGGCGTGCTCGTCCTGTCGGCCTGGTGCCTGGGCGTGCTGAACTCCCACCGCCGGTTCTTCCTCTCCTACGTCGCCCCGGTGCTGTGGAACGTCGGCATCCTCACCGGCCTGTTGACGCTCGGGGCGACCGCGGTGCTCCAGCCCCCGGTCGCGGCCGGGGTCGGGGTCGTGCTCGGCGGGCTGTTGCAGACCGCCGTCCAGGTACCCGCCGTCCGCCGGCTGGTCCAGCCGGGGTTCCGCCTGTCGCTCGACCGCCGTTCGCCTCCGGTGCGGCAGGTGGTCACCGCGTTCGTGCCGATCGTGCTCGGGCGCGGCGTGGTGCAGCTGGCGGCGCTGCTGGACCTGGTCGTCGCGTCGCTGCTGGCCGTGGGCGCGGTCGCCGTGCTCGGCTATGCACAGACGCTCTACCTGCTGCCGATCGCGCTGTTCGGCATGAGCGTCGCGGCCGCCGAACTGCCCGCCCTGTCCCGGCTCCGGCACGACGCGCGGGGCGAGGTCCTGGAGCGGCTGGACGACGGCCTGGCTCGGAGCGCCTTCTTCGTCGTCGGTGCGACCGTCGCCTACGTGCTCCTCGGCGCGCCCATCGTCGGCGTGCTCTTCGGACGTGGCGAGTTCGACGCCTCGACGGTCGTCCAGGTGGGCTTCGTCGTCGCCGTGTACGGCCTGGCGCTGCTGCCCGGCACCGCCAGCCGTCTGCTCCAGTCGGTGCTCTACGCCACCGACGACCCCCGGACCCCGGCCGTCGTCGCGGTCATCCGGGTGCTCGCCGCCCTCGCGGTCGGGGTGCCGCTGATGCTCAACCTCGACCAGCTGGTGGTCGACCTCGACGCCTCGATGGGTTTCCGTGTCGCCGACGGCGGTGCGCTCCCCGCCTGGTCCACCGTGGACGCCGCGCTGCGGGACGTGGACACGAACCAGCTGCGGCTCGGTGCGGTCGGTCTCGCGGCCGGAGCGGTCGTCGGCTCGTGGGTCGAGTACTGGCTGCTGCGCCGCACCCTCGCCCGCCGGGGGCTGCCGGCGCGGCTCGGCGGTGGGACGTTGGGGCAGCTGCTGGTCGCGGCCGCGGTCGCCGCCGCCGTCATGGTGGCGATGCGCTCGCTGGTCGGCGACGGCTTCGTGACGACGTTGCTCACGGCGGGGCTCGCCGGTGGCGCGGCGTACGTGCTGGTCTGCCTCGGACTGCGTGTCCCGGAGGCGTGGGGCCTGTTCGGCCGCCGACCCCCGGGTCAGGCGGGGCCGGCGGGCACGTAGCGGTCGAACGCGCGGACCACTCCGGTGACGTCCTCGAGCGCGTCGTCGACCCGCACGACCCGCAGGATCAGGTGGTCCAGGCCGGCGGCACGGAAGCCGTCCAGCAGCTCGCCGGCGTCGTCGCCGGTGGCGCCCGCCCAGCCGAGCGTGGACAGGGCGCCGTCGCCCAGCAGCTCGGCGAGGTCGTCGCCCCGTGCACCGTTGCGTGACGCCTCGGCGACCTGCGCCGCCGGCACGCCCTGGCGCTCGAGGTGGCTCGCGTAGGCGGGAAGTGCGGCGTAGCGGCCGATCTGGGAGGCGAGCGCCGCGACGGCGCGCGCACGGTCGGGATGGACGGCGACGCGCACGTAGGCGGCCACCTCGACGTCCGCCGGGTCACGTCCGGCCCGGCGCGCGCCGTCACGGACGCGCGTGCTCGCGCGGGCGACCTCGTCCGGGCCGGCCCAGTTGAGCAGGACCCCGTCCGCGTGGGTCCCGGCGAGGGTCAGCATGCGCGGCCCCATCGCGGCGAGGTAGCGGCGGGTCCGCGGTGGCGCCGGCGTGACGGCCAGCCGGAAGCGCTCGGAGCTGCGCACCTCACCGCGGACC
The DNA here is from genome assembly GCA_963695235.1 of uncultured Nitriliruptoraceae bacterium. GTDB lineage: Bacteria > Actinomycetota > Nitriliruptoria > Nitriliruptorales > Nitriliruptoraceae > PWLR01. Next base: position 2,648,680 of record OY968778.1, on the reverse strand, counting down.
GAGCTGCGCTCCCCCGCCTCGAGCTGCGCGAGGATCGCGAGGGTCTCGCGTGCCGCGGTGAGTGGTCGGCGCACCTCGGCGCCGTGCCACGGCCCCATCGTCGCGGGGTGGCTCACGCCGAGGCCGAGCAGGAAGCGCCCGCCCGAGGCCTCCTGGAGGGTGGCGCAGGCCATGGCGAGCTGCGCCGGCGTGCGTGTCCAGATCGGCACGACGCCCACACCGACCTCGAGGTCGGTGGTGGCGGCCGCCCAGGCCTGGCAGAGCAGCAGCGCGTCACGACCGGACGCCTCGTTGGTCCACAGCGACCGGAACCCGGCGCCCGCGACGTGGCCGGCGATCCGTTGTTGGACAGCGACGGGCAGGTCCTCGCTGACGCCGATGCCGAGGTCCATCTCCGGTGCGCCCTTCAGAGCTCGTCGACGTCGAGGTCCCTGGCGTAGGAGACCGACGGTGGGTCCAGCAGCTCGAGCAGCTGCTCCTGGATGGCCGCCAGGTGGTCCATGACCGCCAGACGGTAGACGACCGGGTCGTCCTCGGTCAGGGAGCCGCGGTCGAGCGCCTCGATGTCGAGCGAGGCGCCGATGGCGAGCCGGAGGTCGTTGACGACGCCGAGCACCAGGTACGGCTCGTCGTCCACGAGGTCGACGCGCAGGACCCCGCGATGCTCCACCAGCCGGTCGAGGATCGCCGCGAACGCCTGCAACCCCTCGCGGCGGGCGGCCAGCAGGTCGGGTCCGAGCATCGCCCGGACCTCCCGTTCGGCCTCCGGGTCGCCGAGCACCGGTGGAGGGAACAGGCGCCGGACGACCGGATCCGCCTGGTCCGGGGCGTGCAGCACCAGGTCGAGCTGCTCGTGCAGGGACCGGAACAGGTCCACCTCGAAGGGCACGAACCGGGCGCGGACCGCGTCGCCGTGCTGGCGGAAGCGCCGGATCACGAGGAACGCTGCATGGTCGCGTGCAGGCCGTAGCCGTGGAGCTGCTGGACGTAGCGTTCGGCCTGCTCGCGCGGCTCGGAGGCAACGAGCGCCCTGCCGATCGTGTGCACCTCCAGCATGAGCTTGCGCGCCACGGGCTCCGGGAAGCCGAACACCCGCCGGAAGACGAACACCACGTAGGACATCAGGTTGACGGGGTCGTCCCAGACGATCACGTCCCAGGGGAGATCGAGGGCCTGGAGGTCCTTGGTCTCGGCCTCACGTGTGGGCGCCGTGCCGGGGGCTCCGAGCGAGGATCGCACGCCTCGACCTCCGACCACGGGGCTCGGCGAGCCCGTCCGTCAGCGACGGCGACGACGCGCCATCCGTCGCTGACGCTCGCGCTCCTCGAGCTCGTCCCACGAGGGGGGTGCCGCCATCGTGCGTCCGACCGGGCTGTCCGGCGGGGCCGCCTTGGTGACCGTCACGCCGGTCGCCGCGCGGCGACCCGAGTCGGTGTCCGCCACCTCGAACTCGACCTCGTCACCGGGACGCAGAGCCCCGCCGGTGACCTGCTCGGCCGCGACGTACAGCTCGGGGCCGTCGTCGGAGGTGATGAAGCCGAAGCTGCGGTCGGCGTGGAAGAGCTTGACGCGTCCGGTGGGCATGGGCAGACGTACCTTCGTGCGGAGGGTGTCAGGCGACGAACGAGCGTACCCGAGCGGGCCGAGCACGCGGCAACCGAACGTCTCAGCCGTGCGCGGCGGCCCAGGCGCTGGCGGCGTCGACGACCTCCTCCAGCTCGCCGGCGCACAGGGCCTCGACGGGCGTCCGGCCGTCCAGCCGGCGCTGCGGCACGACGAACCAGCCCCCGGCCGCGTCGTCCTCGACCCATCCCTGGAGGACCCGCAGCACGTCGAGTGCGGCGTCGAGCGGGCGGGTCGTCCCGATCGCGGGCGCGTCGAGCAGCGCATCGACGGCCTCGTCCCCGGCGAGCGCGCGCAGCTCCGCCTCGTCGTCGAGCGGGTCGTCCCGGTACATCGCTTCAGCCCTCGCCGCGCCGCAGCGCGTGCTCGAGCTCGCAGGCCTCGACGTGGGCCTCGGCTGCCGAGACACGGTCGGGCAGGCGTGCCCGCTCGTCCTCGATCACGGCGAGCCTGGCGGCGATCGCCTCGGCGAGTGGTTGCTCGGTGTGCCGGAGCGGTCGCAGCATCCGCGGGTCGACCTGTGCGAGCAGCGCCGCCCCCTCGGCCTGGCCACGTCGCAGCCGTTGCGCCTCGGTGCGCAGCACCTCGTCGTAGGCGTGCAGCGACGCCAGCTCCTCGCGCGCCCGGAGGAGCGTGAAGTAGGCGGCCTCGAGGTCGTCGCGTGACACGTCAGCCTCGCGCCTCGGCCCGTCGCTTGAGGCCCTGGAGGCCCTGCTCGAGGATCGTCTTGGCGGCCCGCTTCTTCAGGAAGCCCGGGACGGGCAGGTCGACGTCGACCTCCAGCGCGTAGCGCACGCCGGTGCCGCCGCCGTCCTCCTCGCGCAGCTCGTAGCTGCCGTCGAGCTGCGAGATGGTCTCGCCCTCGACGAGCGACCAGCTGACGTCGTAGTCCTCGTAGCGGTAGGCGATCGTGTAGCCGACCTCGGCGACCCGCGCGTCGACCCGGAAGCGGGCCTGGTGCGGGGTGCCGTCGTCGTAGGTGTCGAGCACCTCGGTCTCCTGCACGCCCTCGACCCACTCGGGGTAGGCGGCCACGTCGGTGACGACCTCCCACACCGTGTCGATCGGCGCGTCGATCGTGATGCGCTCGCTCACCCGCTCGCCCACGGCTCGCTCCTCGTCGGGCCCTCATCGGGTCCTGGTCGGTGAGCGAGCGTAGCCAGGTGCCCGCGGGCGGCTTCGCGCACAGGCGGCGTCACCCGGCGGGCGGCGTCGCGCACAGGCGGCGTCACCCGGCGGGCGGCGTCACGCCTGGGTCGCCAGCTCCTCGCGGATCCGCGCGACCCCCGCCTCCGCCTCGCGCAGGGCCCGCACGTCGCGCACGAGCTGCCGGCGCTGACGCCGCAGCTCGTCCTCGGCGGGACCGAGCAGCGACTCGGCGTCGCCCTCCCACGCCGGGCAGATGGCGCGCAAGTCGCACCAGTCGCACAGGCGCCCCGGTGTGAGCTCGTAGCGCTCGTCGCGCACGGCGGCGGCGGTGTCGAGGATCCGCTGCCGGGCGCCGTCGAGGTCGATCTCGTCGATGGGCACGGTGATGGTGATGCCCGGGACCACGAAGTCGAGGGCGACCGTGGCCGGCAGCGAGCCGAAGAGGTGCCGGCACGCCAGGGCGTAGATCGCCAGCTGGAGCGAGCCGGCCACGCGTTGCCGGTCCTGGACCTTGCGGTTGGTCTTGTAGTCGACGATGTGGAACGCGCCGTCGTCGTCGACGTCGACCCGGTCGATCTGTCCGACGACGACGGCCTCGTAGCCGATCGGCAGCTCGAACCAGGCCTCGGTGGAGGCGGGGAGTCGGTAGGTCGGTGCCTGCCGGCGGTGGAAGCGGCGCAGGACGTCCTGACCGTGGCGGTAGTACGCGAGCTGCTCGTCGCGGGGCATGCCCGCGAAGCCGGTCGCGTCCCACGACTCGTACAGGAAGCCGAGCAGGTCGTCCTCGGTGGGGCACTCGGGCAGCTTGCGGCCGTAGAAGGCCTCCAGCGCCCCGTGGATCGAGGTGCCGAACGACAGCTGCGGCGCGGGCTTGCCCGGCAGCCGGTCGACGTAGGCATAGCGGAACCGCCGTGGGCAGGTCTGGTAGGTGTCGATACGGCTGAACGACAACCGGACCCGGCCCTGTGCGTCCAGCAGCGGCGGGTGCTCCGGCTCCAGCTCCCCGAAGGTGCCCGGGGGCGCGCCGTCGACGTCGAGCAGGCGCAGCGCCCCGTCGGCGTCCTCCGGCGGTACCGGCGGCTCGGTCTGGTCCGAGGGCTGGCCCTGGGGCTCGGTCTGGCCCTGGGGCTCGGTCTGGCCCTGAGGCTCGGTCTGGCCCTGAGGCTCGGTCTGGCCCTGGGGCTGGCCCTGGGGCTCGGTCTGGCCCAGGGGCTCGGCCTGGTCCAGGGGCTGGGGCCCGGCGTGGGACTCGGTCTGGGACTCGGTGACGCTGCTCATGGGGCAAGCCTACAGAGGGGTGGTGACGCGGCCGGTGAGGCCCTGCGGTCAGCCGGGGGCGAGCAGGCCCAGCACCTCGTCGTGGAGCCGGCCGTTGGAGCTGAGCGCGTCGCCGCCGCCCGCGGTCGCGACCCCGCGCAGGTCGGTGAAACGTCCGCCCGCGGACTCGACCACCACCTTCACCGCTGCGAGGTCCCAGAGGTTGACGTCGGCCTCGAGCGCCACCTCGGTGCTCCCCGCTGCCACCAGGCAGTGCTGCCAGAAGTCGCCGTACCCGCGCTGTCTGGCGGTCCCGCGCACGAGGCGCCCGACGGCGCTCCCCAGGCCCCGGTCGTGGAAGTAGGAGAGCCCACCGAAGGCGACCTCCGCGTCGGCCAGCGTGTCAACGTCACTGACCCGGATCGTGCGTCCGTCCTGGCGCGCCGGACCCCCGTGCACCCCGTCCCAGCGGGTGCCGAGTGCGGGAGCGGACACCACGCCGGCGAGCTCGGTGCCGTCGACCTGGACCGCGATCAGCGTCGCGAAGATCGGGTTGCCCTTGACGAAGTTCGTCGTGCCGTCGATCGGGTCGATGATCCACGTGGGCGCGTCGTCGGGGCCGTCACGCCCGTCCTCCTCCCCCAGGACCGCGTGGTCGGGGTAGGCGTCACGGATCGCGGCACGAAGTGTCCGCTCCACCTCGGTGTCGACGCTCGTGACCCACGAGCCGTCGGGCTTGGTGCGCACGTCCAGGGCGCCGCGGAAGGCGCGCAACGACAGACGGTCGGCGAGGTCGGCGAGCCCGAGTGCGACGTCGCGCAGCTCGACGGCCGAGGGCACGGCCGACGCCGCGTCGTGGGTCACCAGTCGAAGGTGAGGTCGTCGAAGCGCAGGATGATGTCGTTGGGCTGCACCGTGAGCGTGACCTCCTCGCGGGGCACCCACAGCGGGATGCAGGGGCCCTGGCCGGCGTGGCCCATCAGGCAGATCAGCACCTCGCCCTGCTCGTCGAGCCCGATGATCTGCCGCGCGTAGCTCAACAGCTCGTGGAACTCCGCACCGCCCGCACGGCGCTTCTGGAAGCCACTCGCCCAGCGCGACTCGGACTTGCCGTAGTTGGCGATCACCTGACCGGGCGTGAGCTTGGTGATGCCCGTGAGGGACCGCACGGTGCGCAGCGGCTTGTCCTGCTTGGGCGTCTTGCCGACGCGGACCGCTGCGTCCGGCGTCGCGAGGCGACCGGGAAGATCGGCCAGCTCGAAGTTGCCCGCCGCCTGCGCCGCCTTCTGGCGCTCGACGGGGATCTGGACCTCGACCTTGGTTGCCAACGGGTGCTCCTCGCGTCCGGGCACGGGGAGGCAGGGTATCGGCGGGTGCCCTGGACGGAAGCTCCTCCGGATCGATCACCGGGCGGGGCCGCGTCGCGTCTACGATTGTCCGAACCAAAGGGTCTCCCCGCAGCCGACCGACGAGGACAGAACCGTGAAGGTTGACGAAGCGATCGCGCGCACGCTCGTGGACGAGGGCGTCGACGCCGTGTTCACCATGCTGGGCGACGGCAGTGTGCACATCGTGTGGCACCTGAAGGAGCTCGGCGTCCCCGTCTACGAATGCCGTCACGAGGCGATCGCGGTCGCGATGGCCGACGGCTACAGCCGGGCGACCGGGCGGTTCGGGGTTGCCGCGGTGACCGGCGGGCCGGCGCTGGCCCACGCGTTCGTGCCGCTCACGTCGGCGGCCCGCACGGACACCAAGCTCATCCTGCTGACCGGTCCGGGCTCGCGGGACGCGATCGAGGGCCGCCAGGTGATCGACCACAAGGCGGTCTCCGAGCTGACCGGCGCCCGGTTCCGTCCGATCCACAGCCCCGACACCGCGGTGCAGCGCACCCGCGACGCGGTCGACACGGTGCTGCGGGAGCACGTCCCGGTCGTGCTCGACGTCTCCGAGGAGACGCAGCGGCTCGAGATCGGCTGGGACTACGAGTCCCGCCAGCGGCCGGCCTGGCACGAACCACAGCGGCCGCACCCCGACCCCGCTCTGATCGAGCGTGTCGTGGCCATGATCGGATCGGCCGAGCGACCCGTCGTGCTGGCGGGTCGCGGCGCACTGGTGTCCGGCGCACGTGACGCGCTCGTTCGGCTCGGGGACCGTCTGGGAGCGGTGATGGGCACGGCCCTCGAGGCGCGCGGGCTGTTCCACGGGGAGCCGTTCGACGCCGGTGTCGCTGGCCTGTACGCGACGGACGGCGCGGCCCGGGTCTACGGCGAGGCGGACCTCGTGCTCGCCTTCGGCGCGAGCCTGAACGGGTTCACGCTCGTGGACGGCTACCTGTTCCAGGATGCCGAGATCGTCCAGGTCGACGTGCGGTCCCCCCGTTCGATGGGCAGTGGTGAGCCCGCGGACTGCTACGTCCAGGGCGACGCGCTGGCGGTCGCCGAGGCCCTGCTCGCGGCATTGCCGGACACCGCGGACGGCTCCGGATTCCGCACCGACGACGTCGCCGAGCGGCTCCGCGACGTGCCCGACCCGTGGCAGGTCGAGGTGGAGCCCGACCGGCTCGACCCCCGCGAGCTGTGCGCGCGGCTCGAGGAGCTGCTCCCCGACGACGTCGGCTTCGCCAGCGGCAACTCCGGCCACTTCTGGGCGTTCCCGGTGATCGAGATGCCCAAGCTGCGCGATCCGAACGTGTTCGCGACGTACTTCGGCGCGATCGGGTACGGCCTCTCCGTCGGCGTCGGAGCGGCGATCGGTCGGCGCGACCGCCCGATCGTCGTGTTCGACGGCGACGCCGGCTCGATGATGCACATCCAGGCCGTCGAGGCGGCGGCCCGGTATGGCGCCCGGACGCTGCTCGTGGTCATGAACGACGGTCTGATCGGCGCCGAGTACCACAACCTCGTGTCCCGGGGCTACGACCCGTCGCTCGCGTTCCAGCCGCCGTTGGACATCTCGAACGTCGCCCGGTCCCTCGGCTGCCCCGCCGAGCGGCTGACGGACCTCGACGAGCTGCCGCGTCTCGTGAAGGAGTTCCTGGACGGCGACGGCCCGCTGCTCATCGACGCCCGGATCTCCTCGAAGGTGATCTCGCGGCCGTCGCGCCGTACGCGCTACGGCATGGACGTCTGAGCGACCGCCACCGTCGATGCTTCGGTCGTGGTCGGGCCCCCGCAGGCTGCTGCCGCGGGGGCCCGACGCTTGGGTGCTCGGCTGTCCGGTGGACGTCGAGCGGTCAGAGCGTGCCGTAGTAGTCGCCGATGGGCCGCCGGACCGCGTCGTCCTGGTGGCCCTGGTGCTCGTCGAGCCTGGGTGCGCTCTTGATCTCGTCCTTGGTTCGGCTGACACGGACGACCTCGTCGTCGTGGTCGATCGACGTGATCACCCCGGCGGGCAAGAGCACCTTCTGGCCGAAGATCCAGGGCCCGGTGTCGACGACGATGTAGCTGCTGCCGACCTCGTAGGTGGCCTCGTCGACGTGTCCGATGCTGCCGTCGGTCGCCTCGACGCCGTAGCCCGTGAGCTCCGCGCCGGTCGTGACGTCAGACCCGTAGTCCCACATGTTCGACATGCCGTTCCTCCTCTACCCGTGCGATCACGTGATCGCGAGGAACACCATGCCGCGGGCCTGGCCAGCGGATGAGGCCGCACCCCGACCGTTCGACTGGCCCAGCCCGCTTCCGTTGGCCGACGGGGCACCGGTCGTCCGTACCCCCGACCGGTGCCGCAACGGGTCCCCAAGGCCCGATGTTCCCGCCTGTAGCGCAGTCCGCCCTTTCACCAGCCGCCTGTCCACCAGCGTGGCCCAAGAGCGCGCGCGGGCCGGTTCCCCGCTCTTGTGTCGAGACCTGGCCATCGATTGGCCCGCATCGCTCCCGTTGCTTCGCGAAAGCTGAACGCTGCGCCTAGTCGCGGGTCCACGTGCCGCATCGGACTGAGGTGAATCCCACGTCGCCTGGTGCGATGGTCACCACAGCGCTGCTGTCCGTGATGTTGTTGGCGATGATGTCGCCCAGCCGACCACTGAAGCCGGAAAGCCTGGCGTAGTAACAGCCGCTCGACGCACCGGTTCGATAGGTGCCAGGTCGGATGTGCCGTCCCACGACATACGAACCATCTCCGAACGAGCTTGCCGGTGTCTGCAGGTATGTGTTCTGCACGGCACGCCAAGTCGCACACCGCTGTGATTCGAAGGCTCGGTCACTGGCGAGAATCGTGACGATCGTCGTGTCGTTCGAAATCTCGTTCGCGATGATGTCGCTGAGCGTTCCTCCGAGTCCGGACAGGCGAGCCCAGTAACAGCCTTCTGCGGGACCGGACCTGTACGTGCCAGGCGCGACGTTGGTGCGGATGCCGTTGCCGAAGACGGTCCCGGACGGTGCCAGTGGGAACGGCGGAGGTGGCGGCGGCGGAGGCGGCGGCGGAGGTTCAGGGACGGCAGCCGGAGGAGTGATCCGCGGCAGCAACTCAAGAGCACGAGCCAGGAACGTAGCGACCTGTCCCCGGGTCACCGTGCTGGCCGGCCGAAAGGTGCCGTCCCCAGCGCCGCCGGCGATGCCTGCCCCTCCAACTGCTCCAATACCCGACAGGTGTGTGGTCTCGCGAACGTCGGAGAATCGAACGACCGTATCAGCGGGCAGATCGAAGCCTTCCGTGAGGAAGGTCGCCATTTGTCCCCGCGTGATGAGCTGGTTCGGTCGGAAGGTCCCATCGGGGAAACCGCTCGTGATTCCGCTGGCCGCGACCGCATGGATCGACGCCGCGTGCGTGTGCCCAGATACATCGGAGAAGCCGCTGGGATCGCCGGGGGGCAGGTCGAGCGCGCTGACGAGGAAGGTGGCGAGGTGCGCGCGGGTCAGTCCCTGGTCAGGTCGGAACGTGCCGTCCGGAAAGCCGGTCGTGATGCCGGCATCGATGATGGCACGGATGCCTGCCTCATGGGTAGTGCCTGCCACGTCTGTGAATCCGTGTTCCTGCGCGACGGCGACGGGCGTCAGCGCGGACGCCACCATCAGCACGAAAGCGGAGGTGATGGCTGTCCTGCGCCTAGCGCCCCTCATAGTGTCTCCTCGGATATCCCCCCGATTCGGATCGACCCTAGACACGGATCGCACCGTTTGCGCAAGGGTTCACCCGAGCCATGTCCGGTGAGTGGTGGCAGGCCTGCCCTTGCCGAGGGCGTCCACCTCGAGCAGCCACAGCGGGTTCTGACGCGCCTCTGCCGACCACACGAGTGGGGCAGGGCTGGGGCTTCGACTCCGTTGGGCAGTCGTCTCCGGCAGCCGGCGACGCATGAGGTGGCACTACATGAGGGGCACTATGGGGATGCCGCGTATCCCGGGTGGCCGTGAGGCGACACATCGAGCAGTGGTCGTCCTGCCCTGTGAGATCGCGGACCGTACCCCCGACCGGATTCGAACCGGCGTCACCACCTTGAAAGGGTGGGATCCTAGGCCGCTGGACGACGGGGGCGAGCGGGCGCGCGGCCCGTGCGGGGCGGCAGGCTAGCGCCCGGCGCGACCTGCGCGCGTCCGGGTACGGATGGCACCCACGGCCAGCAGCAACGCGACGAGGACGGTGGCGACGCGGACCGTCCACGGCAGCACCTCGCCGATCACCAGATAGGGGGTCGCCCCCTCCACCAGCGGGACCTCGGCACGGATGGTCGCGAGCTCGAACACCGGGGTCTCGTGCGAGACGGAGCCGTCGGGGGCCACGATCGCCGAGGCGCCGGTCAGGGCGGCGTGGACCACGTAGCGGCCCGTCTCGACCGCGCGGAGCCGCGACTGGGCGAGGTGTTGCGCCGGCTCGGCCGAGTCGCCGAAGGACGCGTCGTTGGTGAGCGTGAGGAGCACCTGGGCGAGCTCGCCGTCGGCCTGCAGGTTGGACCGCACGATCTGTGGGAAGAGCGTCTCGAAGCAGATGATCACCGCGGCACGCACCCCGGGCGCGATCTCGAGCGCCTGGGGCCCGGCCCCCGGGACGGCGTCCCGAGGGATCTGGTCGAGCGCCGGATACCAGTCCAGCAGCGGCCGGAACGGGACGAACTCCCCGAAGGGCACGAGCCTGCGCTTGACGTAGCGGTCGGTCTCCGTGAAGCCGTCCTGCAGCAGCAGTGCGGCGATCTCGCGCTGGGTCGCCGGGTCGGGCCCGTCCAGGCTCGCGCCGGTGAGCAGCGTCCCGGCGGCGGCCGCCGCCTCGTCCGCCAGCGCCGCGAGCTCCAGACCGCGGCCGCGGGTCGGCTCCCGGTCGATGCTGGACTCGGGCCAGATGGTGAGGTCGGGCCGGCCGTCGCGTGCCACGGCGTCGACCGTCAGGTCGCGGAGCGCGGTCGTGATCCTGGTGGGCGGATCCGGGTCGACGACGCCGTCCTCCCAGTGCCGGACGTCGTTGCCCTGCGCGACCAGCACGTCGATCGAACCCTGTTCGGCCGGTGGCTCGACGGTCGCGAGGGCCGAGACGAGCAGGCCACCGACCAGCAGCGCGACGGGTCCTCTGGTGCTGCGGTCCAGGCGCACGTCGACCGGACCGCCCTCGCGTTCGCGCACCGTTGCGACGGCGCGGCGGATGACGACGGCGGCTGCTGCGGAGACGAGCACCACGAGCCAGGTGATGCCCCGTCCACCCACGAGGCGGGCGACGGGCAACAGCCAGGACCCCTCGACGTGGGCGTAGGCGATGGCGCCCCACTCGAAGCCGCTGAGCGGCACGAGCGCACGCCAGGCGTCGATGCCGGTCCACACGGTGGCGACGACGGCCGGCGCCCACCAGCGGTGCACGAAGGGCGCGACGAGCACCGCCAGGAGACCGACCCAGAGCGCCTGGATGCCTGCGAGCAGCCCCCACCCGACGAGACCGGCGGGCAGGATCAGCCACGACAGCAGCGGGAAGAACGCGACGGCCCCCGCGAGCGTGCCGAGCAGGGCCGCAGTGCCGGAGCGCGGCGGGCGATCGCGGTCACCGGCGGTCCACAGTGCGGCCAGCAGGAGGCCCGGAGCCAGGAAGGTGAGCGGCCACGCGCCGACGGGTGGATGGCTGGCCAGGAGCGAGAGCCCCGCGGCGACCGACAGGGCCGGCGCCGCGAGGGCAGCCGGTCTCATGCGCAGTCGCGGCAGAGCATCCGCTCCGGGTCGGCGAGCTGGGTCTCGCGCTTCGCCAGGAAGCAGGAACGGCAGACGAACTCGCCGTCCCGGATGCCGTCGACCTCGTCGTCGTCCAGGTCCTCGTCGCCGCCCACGACGGCGATCGACTCGTCGTCGAACCCGGTGCCCGTCTCGAGCGCGGCGGTCGGCGGGACCGGTTCGTCCGTGCCGTCGGCGACGAGCGCGGCCTCCTCGAGGACCGGGTCGTCGAGCTCGGCGTCGTCGTCCAGGGCACCGCCCTCGAGCGCGTCCTCGAGGGCCGGATCGCCGAGCTCGTCGTCCACGAGCGCGTCGTCGTCCGCCTCGTCCGCGAGCGCGTCGTCGTCCTCGTCGTCCGCGTCGAAGCTGCCCTCCGTGAAGCCGTCGGTCTCGTCCGGTTCGTCGGCAGCGACGTCCGCGGCCTCCACCGGATCGAGGAGGTCGTCGTCGTCGGGACGGGCTGTACGCGGCACGTGCAACGCTCCTGTCGGCGCGTGGGGAGCGCGGCCGGGCGCGATCGAAGAGGTGCGCTCGGGCGCGACACCGGCATCGCGGGCGGGTTCGTACCAGAGCGTCGGTGCGGGTGCAACCGACGGCGACGGCACGGTCGTCACCTTCGTCCGCGTCCCCGCCGCGTCGACCTGGACGTCGACGGGGCCGGTGGCGTCCTGCGGGTCGGGGATCGACGCCGGGCCCGGAGCCCGCCCGAGACGACAGCGGAGCCCCGGATCACGTGCATCCGGGGCTCCGCGGGTCTCGGGAAGCTGCTGCGCCGTTGGGGCCGACAGCACCGGTACGGCTGGCGCTGACGTTGTCTACTGAGCGCGCGCTCCCCCGCGGCGGGTTCGTCCGTCCGATGACCATCGGACCTGCGGGTCTGACCTTTCCGACCTGCGTGTCCGGCCGCCCACACCATCGAAGGTCGCACCGCCGCCGCGCTTGAGAACCAACCAGCGGGCGGTGCGGCAGTCAAGCCGTTGGGGTGCGCACGGGGCCGCGCTTGCGCGGGCCGCGCGTCGGTGGACACGTGAGCCACCGCAGCGCCCACGGGCTCGTCAGCGACCGGGCGCGTCGGGTAGCGGGGCCTCGCCGTACGCGACACGACCGCCGACGATGGTCAGCGCGCAGCGTGCGCCCCGGGGGTCCTCGGCGGCGTAGGGATCGCCTTCGAAGGCGGCGAGGTCCGCGCGCATCCCTGCGCGGACGACGCCGACGAAACGGTCCTGCCGCGCGGCACTGCGGCCACCCAGGGTCGACATCGACACCGCCTCGAGGCGGCTGACCTGGTGCTCGGCGAACCCTCGGTGCTCGGCCGCGTAGACCGCCGCCCACGGGTCGAGCGGGGTGACGTTGGCGTCCGAGCCGAAGGCGATGCCGACCCCGCGGTCGGCGAGCGCGCGCAACGGGTTCGTCCACGCCGCCCGCTCGACGCCGAGCCGCTGGGCGTACAGCCCGTCGGGGCCGCCCCACCGACGCTCGAACTGCGGCTGGACGGACACGAGCAGCCCGAGGTCCGCGAGGTCGTCGAGCAGCCCCGGGGGGATCACCTCGGCGTGCTCGATGCGGTGCCGCCCTCGACGGATCGTGTCGGGCATGCCCTCCTCGTCGAGGCGGCGCTCGACCTCCCGCCAGCAGCGGACGACCTGCCGGAGTGCGGCATCCCCGATCGCGTGGACCCCGGACTGCATGCCGGCCCGTGCCACCTCGAGGAACCAGCCCGTGAGCGTGTCGTCGTCGAGCTCGAGGTTGCCCCGGGTGGTGGGGCGGTCGGCGTACGGCTCCGTCAGCGCGGCGGTGTGCGCCCCGAGCGAGCCGTCGAGGAAGAGGTCCCCGCCGGCGTGGCGCAACTCGCGCTCCAGGGGCACGGTGACGTCCAGCGCGCTCCAGTACGGGATCACCTCGATCGGCCAGGTCCCCTCGACCCACGCGTCGAAGTCGTCGAGCCCCATGATGTCGGGGCCACCCATCTCGTGCACCGAGCCGATGCCCAGGGAGGCCGCGAGATCGACCGCCTCACGCCGGGCATGATGCAGCTCGGCGGCTTCCATCGCCCCGATCGACCATCCGCGGACGATGCGGTTCGCCTCGCGTCGGAGCAGCCCCGTCGGCCTGCCGTCGACGAGCTCCATGCCCTCGGCACGCGCGAGCGGCGCCGCCGACAGCGTCTGACGGTCGACGAGCCCCGCGTGGCCGTCGACACGGGAGAGGTAGACGGCGCGGCCGCCGGCGACACGCGCCAGGTCGTCGGGGCCGGGCAGCGGATCGGGGTAGCGGTGCGGGTCGAAGCCGTGGCCCCAGATGACGCGACCGGTGTGTTGACCGGCGTAGGCGGCCACGGCACGCAGCAACTCGTCGCCGGAGACGACCTCCGAGAGCTCCAACCCGCTCGCGGCCAGGCCGGTCGGGGTGAGGTGGACGTGGGCGTCGACGAAGGCCGGACCGATCACGCAGCCTTCGAGGTCGAGCCGGGCGTGGTGCGGTGGGGCGTTGCCCGGGTCGTCGCCGACCCACACGACCCGGCTGCCCCGCACCAGCACCGCGCGTGCGTCCGTCCTGGCATGGCCGAGGGTGACGATGCGGTCGGCGGTGAGCAGGGTGCCTCGAGCCACCCGTGGTCGACCGCTGCCGGCGGTGGCGGCGGGGAGGGCACTGGCCGATGGCTGCGTGACGTGCGACCGCGTCACCGGAGCATCCGTCCCTTCACGTTCCTGCCTCGTTCCGATCGCGATGTCAGCAACTGTACGTCGCCGACAGGCGGGGAGTGCGACACCCTCACGTCCCACCGGCGCCGGCCGCCCCGATGCTCATCGAGACGAGCAGCAGCGTCGCGAGTGCGAGCCCGACGACCACCACGGCCCGCCGCCGTGCGACCGGACGGCCGCGGTACTCGTCGACGACCGCCTGCATCGCCGTCAGCAACGTGGCGAACACGCAGCCCACGGCGGTGAGCAGGAGGAGCACGGCCAGCCCGGCAGCGCCCGACCCGCCGGCCAGTCCGAGCCCCGCGGCTCCGAGAACCCCGGCGGCACCGCCTCCGGCGACCAGCCGCCATGTCGTGCGCAGGCGCAGCCGGTCGTGCGACGTGAGGGCGCGACGGTCGCCGTCGAGGTCGTTCACGGGACGGGGCGAGGCCGCGCGCCCGTCGGGGTCAGCGACATCAGGATCCGGCGCGGCTGGTAGCCGAGCGACTCGAGGAAGGCGCGACCGACCTCGTTCTCGACCGCGACGGAGATCTCCACCACCGGCACGCGGGTGTCCTCGGCCCACGTCTGGATCCCCCGCAGGAGCGCCTCCCCCACCCCGCGACGGCGCGCGTCCGGCCGGGTGAAGACCGGACCGATCGTGCAGCCGTTCGGGCGCAGGGTTCCCGCCGCGTACCCGAGCGGGCGGCCACCGGCGGGCTCCGCCGCGAGCCAGAAGATGCCGCCCTGTGGCAACGGCGGGTTGCCGGGGACCCCGAACGAGCGTTCCTGCTCGGCGGCGTACTCGGCGGCGAGGGGCCGGATCTGCTCGATGCGCGCCCGTCGGACGTCGATCGCGCGCGCGTGCTCGTCGCCCGCCACGTCAGCCACACACGATCGGGTCGCGGGGCCGGTGGTTGAGCACCTCGATGCCGTCGTCGGTCACGACGACGATGTCCTCGATGCGCGCCCCGAAGCGATCCGGTAGGTAGATGCCCGGCTCGATCGAGAACGCCATGCCGGCGGACAGCTCGAGCTCGTTCCCCGCGACGATCCAGGGCTCCTCGTGCTCCTCGATGCCGATCCCGTGGCCGGTCCGGTGGACGAAGTGCTCGCCGTACCCGGCGTCGGAGATCACCGCACGGGCGGCGGCGTCGACCGCCTCGGCGCGCACGCCCGGCCGGACCGCGTCCCGGGCGGCCTCCTGGGCCCGCTCCAGCACGGCGTGCATCGTGAGGTAGCCCTCCGGGGGCGTGCCGAGCACGTAGTCGCGGGTGACGTCCGAGCAGTACCCGGCGCGCGTGCCGCCGATGTCGACGACGACCGGGTCACCCGCCCGCAGCACCCGCTCCCCCGTCTCGTGATGTGGCGAGGCGCCGTTGGGACCGGAGGCCACGATGACGAAGTTCACCTCGTCGTGCTCCTGGAGGATCAACTCGGTGATGTCCCGACCGACCTCGGACTCCGTGCGCCCCGGCCGCAGCAGCGCCGCGACCTGTTCGTGCACCGTGTCGATCGCGGCGGCGACCCGACGGAGCGCGTCGAGCTCGTCGGCGGCCTTGATGATCCGCAGGTCGCGGAGCACGGCCGACCCCGGGAGCCAGCTCGCGGCCGGCAGGGCAGCCTGTAGCTCCAGGGTGAACGAGGTCCAGAGCCGGTCCTGGAGCGCCAGCCGTCTGGCACCGCCACCCACCAGCCGCGCGACCAGCGCGATCGGGTCGTCGGTCTCCTGCCAGGTCACGATGCCGGCGAGCGAGCCGGCGCCGCTGGCGGCCGCTCGAGGGGCCTCGAGTGCGGGGACCACGAGGCGGGGCTCCCCGTCCGCGGGCACGACCAGCAGCGTCAGGCGCTCGAGCGGCAACGCGTGGTAGCCGGTCAGGTAGCGCAGGTCGGCGGACGGCCCGACCAGCAACGCGTCGATGGACGCGCCGCGCAGGGCCTCCTGCGTGCGTGCGAGCCTCGTTCGATCCACGTGCATCCCTCCTGCGCCGCGATGGTAGGCACCGTCGTGCCCGGCGCCGCACGCCTGCGGGGCACCTCCGGGCTACAGCTTGAGGCGCAGCGCCTGCGGGAGCAGGTCGAAGGTGACGGGTGTGGTCCCGAGCACCTCGCCGTCGGCCTCGACGACCTGCGGACGGTCGGCCTGCACCCGTACCGTGGCCGACTGCCACTCGCGCACGTCGCTGCGTTGCAGGTGCCGTCCGGTCCGCAGTTGGGGCTGGGCGCGCAGGACGTCGATCGGCGTGCCGCCCCACGCCTGGAGGTTGAAGCGACCGTCGGTCGGCAGCGCCCGTGGGGCCACCAGCATGCCGCCACCGAAGAACTGCCCGTTGGCGACCAGCACGTTGCACAGCTCGTCCTCGGTCACGCCGTTGTCGTGCTCCACGGTCATCCGTGCACGCCGGAAGCTCGGCACCGAGGCCACGATGGCCGCGGCGTACCGACCACGACCGAGGCGACGCGGAAGGCGGTTCGCGAGCTGGACGACGCGCCCGCCGTAGCCGACCTCCGCCACGTTGACGAACAGCCGCTCGACGGCTGCGCCGCCCACCCCTCGGAGCCGCGCCCGCCCGACGTCGATCGGCAGCACGTCCGCGCTGATCAGGTGGCGTACGAGTGCTTCGGGAGGCCGGTCCAGCCCGAAGGTGCGCACGAGGTCGCTGCCGGACCCCGCGCCGACGACCGCGACCACCGGGCGGGTGTCGGCGTCGCCCCCGTCCGCCGCGGCGAACATCCCGTTGACGACCTCGTGCACCGTGCCGTCGCCACCGACCACCACGAGGTAGCCGACGCCGTCGGCGACGGCGCGTCGTGCCACCTCGGCGGCATCACCGCGGCAGCTCGTCGCCGCCACCCGCGGCTCGACGCCGGCGGTCCGCAGGGCGCTGAGCAGCCGATCGAGCACGTCGGAGCGGCCGCGTCCGGCGCGAGGGTTCGCGATCACGAGCGGCATGCCGAAGGGCAGTTCCACAGGTCTTCCTCGTCGGGACGGGGGCTCAGGCCTCCACGATGCCACGCCGGAGGGCGTCGACGGCGGCGGACGCGTCCGCGGCGAGCGCCGCGCCACCGACCGAGCGGAGCTGCCCCAGCAGGTCGGCGATCTGCTTGACGTTGCGGACGAAGTCGCCGCCCGTGAGCTCGAGTCCGCCGAGCGCGTCGTCGAGGTCGGCACCACTCGCCCACCGCCACGCCGGAGCCACGAAGCCGGCATCGAGCTCCCGCAGCGTGGAGCGCAATCCCGCGCGCTCCTCGCGGTCCCGCAGCTCCACCGCGAGCTCGTGGATCGCCTCCGTCGCCTCCTCGAGCTCGATGGTCGGCAGGACCACCCGCTCCGTCGGCTCGCCACCGCGTGGCTCGTACAGGAAGAGGGCCGCGATGCCGGCCAGGCCGGCCGCGTCGAGGTCGTCGAGCAGGCCCCGGCGCAGCGACTCCGCCACGAGCAGGTCCACCTCGGAGTAGATCCCCGCGAGCACCGACCCCTGCTCGGTGGGACGCGGCCGGTCGTCGACGTAGCCGAGGTCGCGCAGGACGGTCAGGATGCGGTGCAGCTGCCGCACCAGCGAACCGGTGGTCCGGCGGATCCTGGCGCGCAGCGTGTCGGCCTCGTCGAACAGCTCGTCCGCCCGGTACTGCCAGCGCTCGTGGTCCGCGCGATCGGGGCACCTGTGGCAGGGGTGGGCCCGGATGCGGGCCTGGAGCTCCAGGACCGCCTCGGACGGCCCACCGGATCCGGCGCTGTCACCGGGGACGCCGTCGCCCTCGTTCGCGGCCTCGCCGTCGGACGCGACCGCCGGGGGGTCGAGACCACGCAGGGAGTTGGCCACCTCCTTGCGGTAGTCCCCCTGCCGGGGGTTGCCCGATCGCGGCAGGCGCACGCGCTCGACCGGCTCGGGCGGGCCGTCGAGCTCACGCGGTCCGACCTTCGACAGCTGTCGCTCGTCGGTGACGACCTGCAGCAGCGGTGTGCCCTTGCGGGTGAGGTGCACGCCGACGACGGCGACGAGCCCGCGCCGGCCGGCCCAGGGCAGGTGGAGCACGTCCCCGGGCTCGAGCGAGGCGATCGCGCGACGCACGCCCTCCTCGGAGCGCCGGCGACGCTCCTTCGCCTCCTCCTTCTCGAGGCGGGACACCTCCCGGCGCGCGGCCCAGTACGCCGGCCAGTCGCCGAGCTCGCAGGTGAGGTGCCGCGTGTAGCCCGCCAGACCCTCCTCGAGCTCCGCGAGCTGCGCGGAGGCGCGCTGGACGGACGTGTCGGCCTCGAACTGGGCGAACGAGGCGCCCAGCAGCGCCTCGGCCTGTGTGATGTCGTGCCGTCGGAGGAGGTTGACCGCCATGTTGTAGGAGGGTGCGAACGAGCTCCTCAACGGGTAGGTGCGCGTCCCGACGAGGCCGGCGACCGCCGAGAAGTCGAGGTCCCGCTGGTAGAGCACCACCGCATGGCCGACGCGGTCGATGCCGCGCCGACCCGCCCGGCCGGTGAGCTGGGTGTACTCGCCCGGCGTGAGCAGGACGTGGGACTCGCCGTTCCACTTCTCCAGTCGCTCGATCACCACCGTGCGCGCAGGCATGTTGATCCCGAGCGCGAGCGTCTCGGTGGCGACGACCACCTTCAGCAGCCCCCGCTGGAACAGGACCTCGACGCACTCCTTGAACGCCGGCACCATCCCGGCGTGGTGGGCGGCGATGCCGTCGAGGAGCCCCTCGCGGAAGCGGCCGTAGCCGAGCACCCGCAGGTCGTCCGGTGGGAGCTCTCCGAGCAGCGTGTCCACCAGCACCGCGATCTCGGCACGCTCGTCGTTGCTGGTCAGCGAGACCCCCGCGAGCAGCAGCTGCTCGACGGCGTCCTCACAGCCCTTGCGCGAGAACACGAAGAGGATCACCGGCAACCACGACCGGCGCGCGAGCTCCTCGACGACACGCGGTCGTGACGGCCACCGCAGCCGGACGTCGGGCGCGAGCCGACGCCCGCGCGAGCTCACCCGGTTGCGCTGCCGTGCCCGCCGTTCGAGCATCACGACGTCCGGGTTGGGGACCCCACCGAGCGCCTGGGAGGCGCGTTCCCGGTGGGCACGGTCGGCGCCCCCCTTGTTGCCGGCGCGGAAGGTGTCGTACACGCGGTCGTTGACGAAGTAGTGGTGGCGGAGCGGGACGGGGCGGGATTCCTCGATGACGATCTCGCACCCGTCGCCGCTGCCGTCCACCGCATGGCTGCCGCGGACCTGGTCGAGCCAGCGACCGAACTCCTCGGCGTTGCTGACGGTGGCGGAGAGCGCGACGAGCTGGACGGAGGCCGGCAGCTGGACGATCACCTCCTCCCACACGGCGCCACGCGAGCGGTCCGCGAGGTAGTGCACCTCGTCGAGGACCACGTAGCGCAACCCCCGGAGGGTGGGCGACGCCTCGTAGATCATGTTGCGCAGGACCTCGGTGGTCATCACCACCACCGGGGCCTCGCCGTTGATCGAGCGGTCGCCGGTGAGCAGGCCGACGTCCTTGTCGCCGTAGCGACGCACGAGGTCTCGGTACTTCTGGTTGGACAGCGCCTTGATCGGCGTCGTGTAGAAGGCCTTGCCACCGCTGCGCACGGCGTCGTGGCAGGCGAACTCGCCGACGACCGTCTTCCCGGCACCGGTCGGTGCGGCCACGAGCACGGACCGCCCGGCGTCCAACGCCTCGATCGCGTGCTGCTGGAAGGGGTCGAGGGGGAAGCCGAGGAGCGCGACGAGCTCGTCGACGGTCTTCGTCGTCACGATGCCCGCCCTTCGTCGAACGTCAGGACCCGCGGCAGCGGTGCGACGTCCGCGCGCCCACCACCGAGGTCGGTCATGGACGCCCGCGCGCTCTGGAACGCCTGCTCCGAACGCTGCCGGAGCCGACCGACCTCGGTCGTCAGGTCGCGCCGAGCGGTCGGGTCGTCCACGGTCGCCGCCACGCCGAGGACCTCGACCGCGTCCCGCGACAGCGCCAGCGCGGCCAGGAACTGCCGTTGCACCGGCCGCGCGGCCGCGGGGAGGTCGATGCCCGCGATGCGGACGGCAGCCACGTCGTAGGCCTCGATCCACGCGTCGACGTCGGCGAGGGCGGGCGCGGGATCCCCCTGGCGACGGAGGGCGACGAACGCCTCGCTCACCGCGCCGCGCGCCTCCGAGCCAGCGGTCCAGACCGCGTCGGCCTCCAGCACCAGCTCGAGCACGTCGCGCTCGAGGGCACGCCGGGCCGCGAGCTCCGGGTCGGGGCCACTGAGTCGACCGACGAGCATGCCCAGCAGCAGCGCCGCGCCGGCGACCGCGAGCAGCTGGCCCCACCGCTGGCGGCGCACGAGCAGCGCGAGCACGTCACGACGACCCGGGCGGTGCGTCTCGCCCGTGAGGTGGGGCGGGGGCACGGGGCGACGGGCCTGGTCGTCGGCAGACTCCCGGGCCGGGTCGTGGGCCGGGTCCTGGTCGGTGACGGTCACGCGCCCACCTCCCGTCGGCGGCGACGGCGTTCGACGTACCAGGCGACCGCGGTGGCCACCTCGTAGAACAGCACCATGGGAAGGGCGACGAGCAACTGGGTCCCCGCGTCCACCGTGGGCGTGATGAACGCCGCCAGCGTGAAGAAGCCGACGATGGCGTAGGGCCGCGCCTTGCGCAGCCCGGCGGCCGTCAGCACACCCGCGAGCACGAGCGCGACGAGGATCAGCGGCAGCTCGAAGACCATGCCGAACGCCAGCGACATGCGCAGGAAGAACGTGAGGTAGGCGTCGGCCGCCAGCATCGCCTCGATCCCCGTCCCGCCGAGGCGCAGCAGGACGTTCAGGCCGAGCGGGATCAGGAGGTACGCGAAGGCGATGCCGATGGAGAACATGAGCTGGCTCAGCAGCACGAAGGGCAGTGCGTAGCGCCGTTCCTTGCGCGTGAGGCCCGGCGTGATGAACCGCCACAGCTGGTAGAAGATCACCGGCCCACCGAGGTAGAGCCCGGTGACGAGCGACGTGCGGATGCGGACGCTGAACGGCTCCAAGGGGGTCAGTGCGATCAACCTGCACTGGTCGTCGTTCATCGCGCTGCAGTACGGGGCGATCAGCACGTCGAGGAGCCAGGGGAACAGCACCCATCCGACGGCGGTGCCCGCGGCCAGTGCCAGGACGGCGCGGAACAGGCGCGAGCGGAGCTCGCGCAGGTGCTCGGTGAAGGTCATCTCCCCCGGCGCACGGAGGGGCTCCGGGGACGGTCCGTCGGGGGCGATCGCCTACGCCCCCTGCTCGCCCGACCGATCGGTGGACTGCTCGCCTGGCGGGTCGTTCGGCGGGCGGTCGGGATCCTCGTCGTCGGCGGCCTTGCGGAACTCCTTCAACGAGCGACCGAGCGAGCCCGCCAGGTCCGGGAGGCGCCGCGCCCCGAAGAACAGGAGCACGATGGCCAGGACCACGAGCAGCTGCGGGAGTCCGGCACGCATGGTCACGCCTCGTCTGTGGGGAGGTGCGTGGTCGACCGAGCCTACCGGATGCGGCGCTGGTCCCGGTGCGGGCGGCCTGCGCGACGCGCGGCCCGCAGTCCGTCCATCCGGTGTCCCAGGGCGTCGAGCTCGCGTTCCGTGACCTCCGTGACGGCGGTCAACCGCTGCGCCGCGTCGGCGCCCCGCTCGAGCGCGCGGCCGGCCTCGTCGAAGGCGCGCCGGATGCGCTGCCCGAGCACGGTCGCCACCGCGACGACGAACAGCACCGTGGAGAGCGCGACGACCACGAGCGCGACCAGTGGGGCTGTGTGCACCGCTACCTCGGCATCGGGGGGCGGCCGAGGCTAACCGGTCAGCGGCCCGCCGCCAGCAGCTGCGTGAACCAGGTCTCGCCCTCGAGGAGCTCGTGGAGGTCGAGCAGGTCGTCGCGCGTCAGCCGTGGACCGCCGGGAGGTGACTCCGGGTGGGACGGGCGGTCGTCGATCTCCGCGGTGTCCTCGGCCAGCTCCTCGATGGGCACGCCGCCCGTGGTCAGGAGCTGGGCGATGCGGTCGTCCGCGGGCTTCGTGACGGTGCCGGTGCAATCCGGGCAGTTGAAGCGGTAGCAACTCCCGCTCGTGACGACCCCGTCCGCTGCACGGACGACCCGCAGGGTCACGTCCTGCGGGAACAGATCCACCTCCCCACACTCGGGGCAGCTGGCGCGGATCCTGGTCACACCCATCACCTCCTGGAGGTGGTTGCATCGCTGTCGGGACTGCCTACCCCCATCGTCGGCCGGAAGGTGCGCGACCTGAAGCCCTGACCGGCGGACGCGCGCCCGTTCCGCGCACGAGCCGCGAACCGGGGCCGGCATCGGTCGCCGGCGTCAGACGTAGTGCGCGTGGGCGGCCCTCGCCGCCGCGGTCACCTCGTCCGCGAGCAGGTCGGGCGAGACGACCCTGGCGTCGCCACCGGCCATCAGCACGAGGCGCGCCAGCCAGCGTGGTGCGTCGGTGCGCAGCAGCAGCCTGGCGCCACCGTCGGGGCGTTCCTGGAGCTCGTCGACCGCGACCGCGTCCGCGATCCACCGGCCGCGCGTGGTGACCTCCAGCACGACCGCCACGTCGTCGGGGCCGGCCACGTACGCGGGCGGGTCGAGCCGATCGGGTGCCGGCACCTCGGCCGGCTCGTCGGTGACCTCGTGCGAGACGATCCGGTCGAGCCGGAAGGTGCGCCCGGCGCCGGCGCCGCGGTCGTACCCCTGGAGGTACCAGGTCCCGTCGACGAGCTGGAGGGCCCAGGGATCGACCAGCCGGTCGGTCGGTTCGCTGCCGTCCCGCCGCTGGTAGGTCAGCCGTACGCGCCGCCGGTCGCGGACCGCGCCGCGCAGGTCCGCGTGGGGGGCCGGGGTCCCGGGATCGAGCACGTCGGCCGCCGCCTCGGGGATGCCGAGGGCGACACGGATCTTGGACACGGCCGAGCGCAACGCCGGCACCTCGTCGCCCAGCGCCTCGGCGACGGCGTCCGCCGTGAGGACCAGGCGAAGCGCCTCGCGTGGCGTCGGACGCATGGGCCGCCGAAGCTCGTCCGCCATGCGCACGATCACCCGGTCGCCGACGGTGTCGACCTCGAACAGGTCACCGCCGCCGAGGCCCGGGAGGCCGCAGAAGTCGAGGTGGTGGAGGTCCTGGCGGATCGTCGCGATCGACGTGCCGAACGCCTCGGCGATCTCCGTGATGCTGGCACCCGGCCGCTCCAGCAGCCAGGGCACGAGGGTCAGCATGCGCGCGACGTCGGCGGTGGCGCTCACTGGGCCCGCGCCTGCGCGAGCACCTGCTGGAGCGCGTCCACGACGGCCGCGCGCAGCTCGACGGGCGCCAGCACCTCGACGTCGTCGCCGAGCCCGAGCAGCCACGAGCGGTCGCGCCACGGATGGAGGCCCGACACCTGGAACACGGCCCGACCCGCGTGCGTGCGTCCCGTGTCGCGGCCCCCGCGCAGCTCGACCGGCCAGCGCGCCGCCGGGGCGACCGCCAGCTCCACCTCGACGCCTTCGAGCTCCGGCCCGGAGACGTGACTGGCCACGTCCAGCTCGTCGGGAGGGACGAAGGCGCCGGGCTCGCCGACCGCGCGCGGACGGGTCGTCATCCGGTCGAGGCGGAAGGCCCGGATCGCGTCGCGGTCGTGGTCCCGGCCGAGCAGGTACCAGGCGCCTCGACGCTGCACCACGGCGTACGGGTCGAGCGTCCGATCGCCGACGCTGCCGTCCGCGGTCCGGTAGCCGAAGCGCAGCACCGTGTGCGTCACGACCGCGTCCGCGACCGCGTCGACCGGGTCGGCAGCGACCAGCACGCGCGTGCCGTCGTCCGGCAGGGGCTCGGCGGGATCGGGGGCCCGGGCGGCGAGCTTGGCCAGCGCGAGCGGCGTGCCGTCCGTGCCGGTGAGGCGCATCGCCAGGGCGAGCGCGGCGACCTCCTCGGAGGTCAGTCCGGGATCGGGCAGCTCGTAGTCGCGGCGGCGCACCAGGTAGCCGAGCTCGTCGGCGAAGGGCACCGGCACGGTCTCGATCGGCACGCCCAGCTGCCGGAGGTCGTCCTTGTCCCGCTCGAACATCCGGCGTGCCGACTGGTCGTCGGCGTGGGTGTAGTACCCCGTGCGACGCTTGATGTCCGCGAGCGACAGCGGCATGCGCGTCTCGAGCAACGCCACCGTGAGGTTCACGAGGCGTTCGACCTTCGCCGTCACCGCGGACCTCCCTTCACATCGAGGCGATGAGCCGGTCGACGCGCTCGTCCTCGGACCGGAACGGGTCCTTGCAGAGCACGGTGCGCTGGGCCTGGTCGTTGAGCTTGAGGTGGACCCAGTCGACGGTGTAGTCGCGGCGCTTGGCCTTCGCCTCGCGGATGAAGCGTCCACGCAGCGCGGCGCGGGTGCTCTCGGGCGGGTTGGTCATCGCGCGGGTGACCTCGTCGTCCTCCAACAGCCGTTGCACGCGTCCCTGACGCACGAGCAGGTGGTACAGCCCGCGCTCGCGCACCACGTCGTGGTAGGCGAGGTCGAGCATCGCCACGCGCGGATGCGACAGCGCGAGGTCGTGCTTGGTCCGGTAGGTCTCGATCAGCTGGTGCTTGGCGACCCAGTCGAGCTGCCGACCGAGCGTCGTGGGGTCCTCGGTCAACGACTCGAGGACGTGCCGCCACTCCCCCACGACCCGCTTGGCCTCGTCGTCCGAGCCGTGGCTCGCGGCGACGAACCGTTCGACCCGCTCGAGGTACGCCTGCTGGATCTCCAGCGCGCTCATCTCGCGACCGCTCGCCAGCCGGATGCGGCGGCGCCCCGTCACGTCCTGGCTGATCTCCCGGATCGCGCGGATCGGGTTGTCGAGCGACAGGTCGCGCAGGACCGACTGCTCCTCGAGCATCCGCAGCACCAGGTCACAGGTCGCCACCTTCAACCACGTCGTGTACTCGCTCATGTTCGAGTCGCCGACGATCACGTGCAGGCGACGGAACCGCTCGGCGTCCGCGTGCGGCTCGTCGCGGGTGTTGATGATCGGCCGCGACCGGGTCGTCGCCGACGACACCCCCTCCCAGATGTGCTCGGCCCGCTGCGACAGCGAGAAGATCGTCCCGCGGGGTGTCTGGAGGACCTTGCCGGCGCCGGCGAACACCTGGCGGGTCACCAGGAACGGGATCAGGGCCTCCGCGAGCCGCTGGAACTCCCCCACCCGTGCCACCAGGTAGTTCTCGTGGCAGCCGTAGGAGTTGCCGGCCGAGTCGGTGTTGTTCTTGAACAGGCTGATGCGTCCGGCGATGCCCTCCTCGGCCAACCGCTGCTCGGCCGCCAGCACGAGGTCCTCGACGATGCGCTCGCCGGCCTTGTCGTGCAGCACGACCTGCCGGGGCGAGTCGCACTCGGGCGTGGCGTACTCCGGGTGCGAGCCGACGTCGAGGTAGAGCCGTGCACCGTTCTCGAGGAAGACGTTCGAGGAGCGGCCCCACGAGACGACCCGGCGGAACAGGTAACGGGCGACCTCGTCCGGGCTCAGGCGACGCTGCCCCTCGAACGTGCACGTGACGCCGTACTCGTTCTCGATCCCGAAGATCCTGCGTCGCACGTGCCCCCCGTCCGTCAGCCGCCGGTGAGCACGGCGCCCAGCGCCTCGTCGCGCAGGCGGAAGAACCGTCGGCGGGACCTCGTGGCGTCGAGGCCCGAGACCTCGAGGTCGCCGGCGGGCAGCTCGCGTCCGGCCGCCTCGGCGAGCGCGCCGACGGCGACCCGGACCGCAGCGTCGCGCGACAGGTCCGCCTCCCATCGGTCGGCGATGGCACGGGTGAGCGGCTCGGTCTCGCCGCCGATGGCGACGAAGCGGCGCTCGTCCACGATCGAGCCGTCGTAGAGGATGTGGTACAGCTCCAGGCCGGTGCCCTCGCCGTCGACCCCGTCGACCTGCGCGATGAGCAGCTCCACCTCGAAGGGCTTGGAGTCGCCCATGAAGCTCGCGCCGAGCGCCTGCGAGTAGGCGTTGGCCAGCGGCTTGGCGGTGACGTCCTCCCGTGCGTACTGGTAGCCCTTGACGTCGGCCAGGCGGATCCCGGCGACGCGGAGGGCCTCGAACTCGTTGTAGCGCCCGACCGCGGCGAACCCGATCCGGTCGTAGATCTCCGAGGTCTTGTGCAGCGATCGTGACGGGTTCTCGCCGGCGAAGAGGACGCCGTCGGCGAACTCGACCGCGACCAGTGCCCGCCCGCGCGCGATGCCCTTCCGGGCGTACTCCGCCCGGTCCTTCATCAGCTGCTCGGGCGCGACGTAGAAGTTCATGGCCATCGCGGTCCCTCCCCAGATGTGCCGGTCACCGGCGTCGGTCCGCGACGACCGCCTCGACGAGCGCGGCGACGTCCTCGTCCGGCAGCTCTCGGTAGCCGTCCGCGTCGATCACGGCGACGATCGGGTAGATGCGCCTGATCAGGTCGGGGCCGCCGGTCGCGCTGTCCTCCTCGGCTGCTCCGTACAGCGCCTCGACGGCGGTGCGGGCGGCGGTGTCGAGGTCCGCGAGCGGGTCGGCGAGCCGCTTCAGGGTCGAGCGCGCGGCGAGCGACCCGGAGCCGGTGGCGGCCTGGTCCGTCGCGACGTAGCGACCACCGACCGGGTCGTACTCGAAGATGCGCGGCTCACCGGTCCGCGGGTCGACGCCGGCGAAGAGCGGCACGACGACCAGACCCTGCATGGCCATCGGCAGGTGCGCCCGCACGAGCCCGGCGAGCTTGGTCGACTTGCCCTCGAGCGACAACGGTTCGCCCTCGACCTTCTCGTAGTGCTCGAGCTCGGTCGCGAAGATCTTGGCGAGCTCCATCGCCGGCCCAGCGGCCCCGGAGATCGCGATCGCGGAGGTGTCGTCCGCGGGGAACACCTTGCGCATGTCGCCGCGCGAGATCCAGTTCCCGGCCGTCGCGCGGCGGTCGCCCGCGACGACGACGCCGTCGTGCGCGATCACGGCCAGCACCGTCGTGCCGTGGACGAGCTGCTCCTGCAGTTCGATCGGGAGCGGTCCACCGCCGTGCATCGGCAGGGCCTCCGGGGCGACGCGGCGCAAGGTCGCGGCGAACGAGCTGCCCTGGGCGTCGAAAGGTTGCGGGAGACGGGTGGACAGGTCGTCGAACGGCTCCGTCACCACGGGCCGCCCTTCCGGACGCGGCCGGAGACGACCCCGCGGCGCGAGCTCGGGACCCGAGGGCCGGCCGAGGCCGGGTCTTCCCCTGCCGACACGCCCACGCAGCACCTTCTTCCGTCGTTCTCGGCCAGCGAACCCACCGTCGCGTCGATGGCGACGCTACCCGCACCTGCATGCGGGTCACCGACCGCCCGAGGTCCGAGGCACCAGGGTAGACCGCTTCCGGGGCTGCACCGGCCAAGCCAGCCGTCGCGCCGCGAGTAGACGACGTCGGCCGCAAGGCCAAGAGCGTGCTGGGACGGAATTCTCGGTAGCACGCTGCTACACGGAGGTCGTGAGGATGGGCTCGGCAGCTGCTACCCCGACCCGGGTCGACAAGGACGTGTACGCCGCCGCGAAGGTCGCTGCGTCCCTGACGGGGCGTACTGTGGCCGAGCAGCTGTCCCACTGGGCAACGATCGGCAGCGAGGTCGAGGCCATCGCGCTGCTCGAGCTTCGTCACCGTCGTCGCACAGCGGAGGAACTGCTCGCTGGGAGGGCCTACGACCGTCTCCCCGCCGATGAGCAGGCGCTGGTGCGCACGGCCTGGGACGAGGAGATGGACGAGCGCCTGGCCGCGAGCGATGTCGCGGCTGACAAGCACGCAGCCGGTCAGCCAGTCATCGTCCTCGGCAGAGACGGCAAGGTCGTCCGCCACCTGCCGGAGGGGACCGTCGAGCAGCTGTGACCTCCTCGCCGGACCTGTACCTGCTGGCCGCCCCCAACGGCGCAGGCAAGACCACGTTCCACGAGAGGGTGCTGTCGGCGACCGGCTTGGACTTCATCAACGCCGACCGGATCGCCGCGTTGCGTTGGCCTGGCGACGAGGTGGCCCGTGCCTACGAGGCGGCCGCAGAGGCCGCTGCGGTGAGGGAGCGCTTCCTCGCGGACCGGCGCTCGTTCATCACCGAGTCCGTCTTCTCCCACCCGTCCGAGGTCGAGCTGGTCGGGCGCGCGTTGGACGCTGGCCACCGGGTCCGCCTACGGGTGCTGATCGTGCCCGTCGACCTGTCGGTGGCAGGGTGGCGCAACGTGTCATCGAAGGAGGACACGACGTCCCCGAGGCCAAGATCAGGCAGCGACACGAGCGGCTCTGGACCCACGTGCTCGATGCCGTGGACGCGGCCTACGAGACCCGCGTGTACGACTCCTCTGGCCAGAGCGGCCGGGATTTCGTCGAGGTGGCCCGCTACCAGTACGCCACGGTGCTGGGCGACACCCGCTGGCCCTCGTGGGCACCGTCCGAGCTCACCGACGAGCGACCCGCGTAGCCGCGGCGGTGCCCCAGAACGACCGCGACCAGGCGGTACGGCTACTGGCCGCCCTTCTGGACGTAGCCGCGGACGAACTCCTCGGCGTTCTCCTCGAGCACGTCGTCGATCTCGTCCAGCAGCTCGTCGACGTCGTCGAGCAGCTCCTTGGTCTCGGTGGAGCCGTGCTCCTCGACGACCTCGTCGGTCGTGTGCTCGCCGGCGTCCTGGGACGAGCCGGACCTGCGGACCTGCCCGCCCTCGCTCACGGGTCGCTCCTGACGTGCTCGGTGCTGCGTCTCACGAGCGTAGCGGCGACACGCCACACGCCTCAGCTGCTGAGCCTGTCCAGCAACTCCTGGGCATCCGCCACCCCGTCGAGCAGCTCCTCGGTCGCCTCGCGCGTGCCTCGTCCCGGCTCCATCATCGGGACGCGCTGCAGCGCGCGACGGCCGGTGTCGAAGATCAGCGCGTCCCAGCCGGCGGCGACGATCTGCCCGCGGAACCGCCGGATGCACTCGCCCCGGAACCACGCGCGGGTGTCCTCGGGCGGCCGGTCGACGGCGGCGGCGACCTCGGCCTCCGTCACCAGCGTCTCGACACGTCCCCGCGCCACCAGTCGCTGGTAGAGGCCCTTGTCCCGGCGGACGTCGTGGTACTGCAGGTCGACCATCTTGAGCCGGTCGTGCTCCCACCCGAGGTCGTGCCGTGAGCGGTAGCCCTCGAGCAGCTGGAGCTTCGTCGCCCAGTCCACCCGTCCCGCCAGCTCCAGCGGGTCGTCGGCCACGGTGGTGAGCACGCCCTCCCAGCGTTCGAGGACGTCCACGGTCACGGGGTCGATCTCGTCCCTGGTCTCCTCCGCGCGCTCCTTGACGTAGCGCTTGCAGGTCTCGAGGTAGTGCCACTGGATCTCGAGCGCGGTCATGCGCGAGCCGTCCTGCATCCGCAGCGGGAGGGTGCACGAGACATCGTGGCTGACCTGTTGGAAGGCGTCGACCGGATCGGCGAGCGTCGGCAGGGGCGGCAGGGCCCCGTCCTCGATCGCGTCGAGCACGAGCAGCATGGTCCCCACCTTCAGGAAGGTGGCCACCTCGCACAGGTTCGCGTCACCGTTGATGACGTGCAGCCGGCGGTAGCGCTCCGGGTCGGCGTGCGGCTCGTCACGCGTGTTCATCAGTGGGCGCTTCAAGGTGGTCTCGAGCCCCACCTCCACCTCGAAGAAGTCGGCACGCTGGGACAGCTGGAAGGGCACGTCCCGTTCGAACTCGGTGCCGATCCGGCCGGCACCCGTGAACAGCGTCCGACTGACGAAGAACGGCAGCAGCTGGCTCGTCAGGTGACCGAAGGGCACGCTGCGGGGCACCAGGTAGTTCTCGTGGGTGCCGTACGCGGCACCCTTGCCGTCGGTGTTGTTCTTGTGCACGAGCACCCGGCTGCCGCGCGGGAGGGTCAGCGCCGCGCGCCGGGCCGCGTCCTCGAGGATGCGCTCGCCCGCCTTGTCCCAGATCACCAGGTCGCGGGCGTTCGAGCACTCCGGCGTCGCGTACTCCGGATGGGCGTGGTCGACGTAGAACCGTGCCCCGTTGGTCAGGACGGTGTTCGCGAGCCCGAGCTCGTCGTCGACCTGGGGGTCGCCGGGATCGGGGATCTCGTACCCGCGGGCGTCTCGCAACGGATGCTCGTCGGTGTGGTCCCAGCGGACGTCGCGCTCGCCGCTGGCCCGGTAGGCGCCGACGACGAGCGACGACGCGAGCACCGGGTTGACCTCGGTGGGACCGTCGACGGCGATGCCGTACTCGGTCTCCACCCCGACGAACTTGCGGGTCGCCACCGCGCGCTCCTTGCCCCGGGGCCGTTAGAGGTACTGGCCGGGGTTGAGGTTCTCGATCGCGCGCCCCGGGCTGTCGTCGCCGCTGATGAGCGTGCGCACGTAGACGATCCGCTCGCCCTTCTTGCCGCTGATGCGCGCCCAGTCGTCGGGGTTGGTCGTGTTGGGCAGATCCTCGTTCTCGCGGAACTCCTCACGGATCGCCGTGAGCAGGTCCGCGGTGGTCAGCCCGCGCGCGCCGGTGGCGAGCAGCCGCTTGATCGCGAGCTTCTTCGCCCGCGCGACGACGTTCTCGATCATCGCCCCGGAGTTGAAGTCCTTGAAGTACAGGACCTCCTTCTCGCCGTTGGCGTAGGTGACCTCGAGGAACTCGTTGTCCGAGTCGGTGTCGTACATCTTCTCGACGGTGCGATCGATCATCTCGGAGACGGTCGCGGACCGGTCGCCGCCGTGGCGTGCCACCTCGTCGTCGGCCAGGGGCAGGCGCTCGTGGAGGTAGATCGCGAAGATCTCACGCGCCGCCGTCGCCATCGGACGCTCGACCTTGATCTTCACGTCGAGCCGGCCCGGCCGCAGGATCGCGGGGTCGATCATGTCCTCGCGGTTGGAGGCGCCGATCACGACCACGTCCTTCAGCGACTCGACGCCGTCGATCTCGGCCAGCAGTTGCGGCACGATCGTGGTCTCGACGTCGGAGGACACGCCCGAGCCGCGGGTGCGGAACAGCGACTCCATCTCGTCGAAGAACACGATCACGGGGAAGCCCTCGGCCGACTTCTCTCGCGCTCGCTGGAAGATCAGCCGGATCTGCCGCTCGGTCTCGCCGACGTACTTGTTGAGCAGCTCCGGTCCCTTGACGTTGAGGAAGTAGCTGTGCACGTCCTCGCGGCCGGTCCGGTCGCGCACACGCTGGGCGAGGGAGTTCGCGACCGCCTTGGCGATCATCGTCTTGCCGCAGCCGGGTGGGCCGTACAGCAGGATCCCCTTCGGCGGGCGCAGCTCGTGCTCCTCGAAGAGGTCGGCGTGCAGGTAGGGCAGCTCGACCGCGTCCCGGATCGCCTCGACCTGGTCCTGGAGGCCACCGATCTGGTCGTAGGTGACGTCCGGGACCTCCTCGAGCACCAGCTGCTCGACCTCTGCCTTGGGGACGCGCTCGACGGCGGTGTTGGAGCGGGTGTCGACCAACAGGGAGTCGCCCGCCTTCAGCCGCAGGTCGCGCAACGGTGCCGACAGCGAGACCACGCGCTCGTCGTCGGTGTGGCCCAGCACCAGCACCCGGTCATCGCCGAGCACCTCGGCGATGGTCATCAGCTCGCCGCGG
Organism: uncultured Nitriliruptoraceae bacterium; assembly: GCA_963695235.1. Taxonomy (GTDB): domain Bacteria; phylum Actinomycetota; class Nitriliruptoria; order Nitriliruptorales; family Nitriliruptoraceae; genus PWLR01. The sequence goes on along the minus strand of OY968778.1, from coordinate 2,617,321 downwards.
TCCTCGAAGCCGCCGATCGCGACCACGTTCATCGCGTCGTTGAGGCGGACCTCGCGCCCCGGCACGAGCTCGTCGGGGTCGAGGTCGGGAGAGACCACGACCTCCAGCTTGCGTCCGGCCACGACGACGGTCACGGTCTCGCCGTCCTCGGACGCGGTGAGGAAGGTCCCGTAGGTCTGGGGCGGTGCGGCGAGCCGTTCCACCTCGTCCTTGAGGGCGGCGAGCTGCTCCCGTGCGGCACGCAGTGTCTCCGCCAGCTTGACGTTCTGGGTCTGCGACGACTGCAGCGAGCTCTTGGCGTCGAGCAGCCGCTCTTCGAGGATCTTGACCCGGGTCGGGGCCGTCTCGAGCCGGCGCCGGAGCAGGTCGACCTCCTCGCGGAGGAACTTCAGCTCCGCGCGGAGCTGGTCGGGGTCGTCGGATCCCTCCAGCAGACCGGCCGCGTCGATCGGCTCGCCCTCGGGCCGACCTCCCTCGCCCTGGGATCGACCGCTCGCGTGCGACCCGTCGGGCAGCAGCGCCTCGTCCGGGCCGGCCGACGGCCGCGTCCCCTCGCCCCGGGGCGGTACCGACCGCCGCTCGCCCGGGCCGTCCCTCCGGGGACCCTCCTGGGCACCAGCCACCTGGCCTCCTCGCGACCGACCGCTCGTACGCGAACCCCGAGTGTAGGGCACGCCCTTCGCCCCGCGACGGGACCCGGACGGCGCTCGCGCCGATCCTCCGGCCGACCCTGTACGGATGGCCGGCGGCGAACGGACAGTGGCAGTGACCCCTCCTGTGCGGCGACGTCGGGCATAGTCGGTGCGCCAAGGCGCCGGGGGCGCTCGCCGACGATGCGGGTGGCTGGGGGCCGAGCAACATCCACCACGAGCACCCGACCCGCCGGAGCCGCACCGTGACCCGCACCGCCGAGTTCGTCGCGACGCTGCTCGCCGGCGCCACGGGAGCCGCCATCGCGGCGGTCGCCGTCGGCGCCACCCTGCTGGTGGTCGTGCCCGCCATGCTGGGCGTGGGGACCGTCGCCCTGGTGGGCCGCCGCCGACCCTGAGCCGGGGCCGCCCTGGCCGAGGCAGCGCGGGCGACAGCAGCGTCAGGCGTCCACGGACCCCTCGAGCTCGTCGCCCGGACCGTCGTCCCGATCAGCCGGCAGGTCGCCGGCCCCGTCGTCGCCGATGGCCGCGGACCAGTCGATCCGACCTCCGGTCGACGCCTTGCCCCGAGGCGGGGGCGGCCCGCCCTCCTCCCGCGTCGGCACCCTGCGTGCGGTGGTCAGGAACGCCGTGTGCGCGACCATCCGGTGCGCCGGCCGGACGGCCAGCCCGTCGAGGTCCCAGCCACGGACGAGCGACTCGCTGGTGCGGATGTCGGCGAAATGGCCGTCGTCGCGCAGCGTGTCCGTGAAGCGCATGACCTGCGGGACCGTCGGCATGTAGGCGAGGACGATGCCACCGGGCGCGAGCGCGCCGACGGCGGCGGGGACGACCGTCCACGGCTCCAGCAGGTCGAGCACGACGCGATGTCCGCGGTGGCCGCCCATCAGCTCGGTCACGTCGCCGAGGACCAGCTCCCAGTTCTCCGGCTCCTGCCCCAGGAAGCGCTGCACGTTGCGGCGCGCGACGGCCGCATGGTCGTCGCGACGCTCGAAGGAGACGACCCGCCCGGTCGGCCCGACGGCAGCGAGCAGCGCCAGCGTGAGTGCACCGGAACCGGCACCGGCCTCGAGGACGGTGGCGCCCGGCCGCACGTCGGCGGCGGCGACGATCATCGCCTGGTCCTTCGGGTAGACGACCTGGGCGCCACGCTTCATCTTGAGCACGAAGTCCTCGCGGGTGGGCCGCAGGACGACGATCTCCATGTTGCGGTTCGTCCGCAGCGCACTGCCCTCGGGCACGCCGATCAGCCGGTCGTGCTCGACCACGCCGCTGTGGCTGTGCCACTCGTCCCCCGGGGTCAGGGTCACGAGGTAGCGGCGTCGCTTGCGGTCGGTGAGCACGACCAGCTCGCCGGCTGCGAGCGGGGCGTCGGTCCCGGGCAGGACGGGCGCGGGCAGCTGCTGTTGGTCTGTCACGTCCGCGCCCCGGCCCCGACCATCGGCAGGCTCGCTGCGATCCGGTCGCGCTGCCGGCAGAACGCGCACACCTCGGCGGTGGTCGGCATGCCGCAGTCCGTGCACGCGCCGACCTCGTCCCCGGGGGCCCCGCCGTCGTCGAAGCGTGCGGCGTGCTCCTCCAGGAACCCGAACAGGAACTGCGCCTTGAGGCCGGGTGCGGACGCCTCCAGCAGGTCGAGTGCGCGTTTGAGCTCCTGGCCCGTGTTGCCGGTCACGAGGGGGCACTCCTCGACGACGTAGTCGATGCCGCGGATCACGCAATAGGCGGCCATCTCGCGCTCCGACAGCCGATAGAGCGGCTTGCACTTGCGGACCTGGTTCGTGCCCGTCGCGGGAAGGACGGGCTGTTGACGCGTGAGGAAGGCGCGTTGCCAGCGCAGGACGTTGCCCAGCAGCGTCGCGGCCTCGTCGTCGAGGTTGTGCCCGGTGACCACCGCGTCGTAGCCGTGCTCCACCGCCACGCGGTTGCACACGTATCGCTTCGACAGCCCGCAGACCCCGCACGCCGAACGGTCCGTGGCCGCGGCGCCGGACGGGGTGGTGTAGCCGTAGGTCTCCGCCAGGTCCACGACGTGCAGCCGGACGCCGCGCTGCTGCGCGAAGGACTCGCAGGTCGCGGTGCTCCGGGACGAGTACCCGCCGATGCCGAGCCCGATCGTCAGCCCGTCGGCGCGGTAGCCGAGCTCCAGCAGGATGTCCCACAGCGCGAGCGAGTCCTTGCCGCCCGAGACGGCCACGAGGATGCGGTCGCCGTAGCTGAACATCCGCTCGCGCGGCGCCGCGCCGGGGGCGTGGTCGATCGCCTTGCGCACCTGCGCCCGGACGTGGTCGACGAGGTGCTCCGCACACCAGGCCGCACGGTGGCGCGGTTCCTCGAGCACGGCCGGTCCCCGGCACACGACGCACGTCGGTGCGTCGGATGCGCCGCCGGAGATCACCGGACGGACCTCCACCTCGGCGTCGACCGGCAGGTCGTGGCCAGCGGTCACGAGCGCACCGTCGTGGAGGACGAGGACCGTGTGCGGCAGGACGTCGAGGTGGCCGAGCAGCTGGGCGACCGTCATCGGGCCGTCGAGGGTCAGTTCGCGGTCGGGGTTGCGCAGCCGGACGTGCATCGTCGGACGGACCTCCTGGGAGCGTGGGTGTCACCGGCGGCGTCGGCGCGGGCGGCGGTGTCAGACTACGGCGGCACGGGAACCCTCGCCGCGCGGGTGTCAGCGCCCGGTGTCGACGGGCTCCGACGGTCGGTCGGCGGTGGGTGGCAACTCCTCGACCGGCGGTGCGGGATGGTCGACGAGCGCGCCGGCCGTGGTGTCCCCGACCGCGATCTCGGCAGCGGCCCCGACCTGGAGCGTCACGTCCTCGCCGCGGACCTGGATCGTGACCGGGTCGCCGACGACGAGGTCGAAGCGGAACCGCTCGTGGGTGAGGTCGACCTGGATCTGGCGGTCCTGGAACCGCAGGCCGAACGCGAGCCGGTCCCACGGTGCGGGCAGTCGCGGGTCGAACGAGAGCTCGCCGTGGTTGTCGCGCATGCCGCCGAAGCCGTAGGTGAGCGCCATCCAGACCCCGCCGGTGGAGGCGATGTGGACGCCGTCGACGACGTTGCCGGCGACGTCCGCGAGGTCCATGAGCAGGGCGTACTGGAAGTACTCGAGCGCCTTGTCCTCGTACCCGATCTCGGCCGCGAGGATGGCCTGGACGCAGGCGGACAGCGACGAGTCGCCGGTCGTCAGCGGGTCGTAGTAGTCGAAGTTCCGGCGCTTCTGCTCGAGCGAGAACTCGTCGCTGAGCAGCACCATGGCGAGCACCACGTCGGCCTGCTTGATCACCTGGTGGCGGTAGATCACCAGCGGGTGGTAGTGCAGCAGCAGCGGGTAGTGGTCGACCGGCGTGTTGGCGAAGTCCCAGACCTCCTTCTCGAGGAAGTTCTCGTCCTGGGGGTGGATGCCGCGGTCGACGTCGTAGGGGACGTACATCGCGTCGGCGGCCTGCTGCCAGCGCGCGATCTCGTCGTCCTCGAGACCCGTCGCGTGCCGGAGGCGGTGGTAGGCCTCCGGCTCCTCCTCCCGCATCCACAAGGCCACCTCGGCCGCGTAGCGCAGGTTCGCGCGGGCCATGAGGTTGGTGAACGCGTTGTCGTTCACCACCGTGGTGTACTCGTCGGGCCCCGTGACGCCGTGGATGTGGAACGACCCCGAGACCGGCGCGAAGAAGCCGAGCCCCGTCCACAGGCGTGCCGTCTCGACGAGGATCTCGCCGCCCACCTCACAGAGCAGCTGGCTGTCCCCGCGGACGTCGACGTAGCGCTTGATGGCGTAGGCGATGTCGGCGTCGATGTGGTACTGGGCCGTCCCGGCGGCGTAGTACGACGAGGCCTCCTCGCCGTTGATCGTCCGCCACGGGAACAGCGCCCCGCGCTCGGAGAGCTCGGCGGCTCGCTCGCGTGCCAGGTCGAGCATCGAGTGTCGGAACCGGAGCAGGTTGCGGGTGATGCGCGGATCGGTGTAGGTCAGGAACGGGGTGACGTAGACCTCGGTGTCCCAGAAGTAGTGACCCTCGTAGGCCTGCCCCGTCAGTCCCTTCGCGGGGATGCCGGTGGTCTCGGCACGTGCGGACGCCTGGCAGAGCTGGAAGATGTTCCAGCGGATCGCCTGCTGGACCCGCGGCGGCCCGTCGACGACGACGTCCGCCCGCTCCCAGAACGCCTCGAGCTCGTCGCTCTGCGCCTCCTCCAGCGCGGCGTAGCCCTCCTCGACGGCGCGGTCCAGGGTCCGCCCCGCACGGTCGACGAGCTCCGCGGTCGGGACGGCGCGGGAAGTGTGGTACGTGAAGAACTTCGTCACGCGGAAGGGGACGCCGGCCTGCGCGCGGATCGTGAAGACGACCTTGCCGAGGTCCTCGGTCCAGGAGCGTTGCGAGCGCCAGTCGTTGTCGCTCTCGACCAGGTGGTCGACGCCGACCCCGAGTGTCATGCCGGACTTGGCCGTCCGGTAGCCGGTGACGATCCGCAGGTCGCGGTCGACGTGCTCCCGGGCCAGCAGCACCTTGTGGCCGAACCCCCGGGACCTGCGGGGGTCGCCGTCCCCGTTGCCGTTCGGCCGGGGCTCGTCGAGTGCGCGCGCGTCCTGCCGGTTCAGCAGCTGGGACGAGATCACGACGGGTGCGTCGTGGTCGACGGTCACCTCGAAGGTGATGGCGCCGAGGTGGCGGTGACGCAGCGAGACCAGGCGCGTGGAGCGGACGTGCACCTGCTTGCCGCCCGGCGTCGACCACGTCAGGTCGCGTCGCAGCACGCCCTCGCGGAAGTCGAGGGAACGCTCGTACTCGGTGAGCCTCGCCGTCGGCAGGTACAGCGGCTCGTCGTCGACGTAGAGCTTGACGAGCGTGGCGTCGGGCACGTTGACGATGGTCTGGCCGGTGCGCGCGAAGCCGTACGCCTCCTCGGCGTGCACGATCGGCCACGTCTCGTGGAAGCCGTTGCAGAAGGTCCCGGGCTCGATCGCCGGCCGACCCTCCTCCGAGGTGCCGCGGATCCCGAGGAACCCGTTGCCGACGCTGAAGACCGTCTCGGCGTTGCCCAGCCAGTCCCGGGAGAAGCCGGTCTCGGTCAGGCCCCATTCGGTCGACGGGTACAGGTGCTCGGGCGGGAGTCGGAGGGCACGAGGGATCATGGCGGCTGACCTGGAGCGTGCGCGCGGACCGGGCGAGCGACGGCGCGTGTCGGGCGAGGGGACCGCCGCACGAGGGCGCGACGTCGGTCGGGCTGGACGCTAGCGGCCACCCTGCGTGGCGTCAGCAACCACTGCTGTGCCACCGCGCGAAGGGCGTGCCGAGCCGTCAGTAGGCGACCTGGCAGAAGCCGTGGTTGCAGTAGCCGTCCGGGTTCTTGTCGAGGTACTGCTGGTGGTAGGCCTCGGCGTGGTACAGCGCGTCGAGCGGGTGGATGGTGGTGGACACGTCGCCGTAGCCCGACCGCAGCAGCTTCGCCGCGTAGCGCGCGCGCGAGTCCTCGGCGACCGCACGCTGCTGGTCGGAGGTGGTCAGCACGATCGAGCGGTACTGCGTCCCGACGTCGTTGCCCTGTCGGTTGGGGGTGGTGGGGTCGTGGTTCTCCCAGAACGCGGCCAGCACGTCCTCGAAGGGAAGCACCGTGGGGTCGAACACGATCGCCGCGACCTCGGCGTGACCGGTACGTCCCGTGCAGGTCTCCTCGTAGGTGGGGTTGGGCGTGAAGCCGCCCGCGTAGCCAGCGAAGGTCGTGTACGCACCGGGCAGCTGCCACAGGATGCGCTCGGCACCCCAGAAGCAGCCCATCCCGACCACGGCCAGCTCGTGACCGGCCGGCCACGGGGGCACCATCGGCGTCCCGAGGACGGCATGGCGCTCCGGTACCTCGACGGGTCGCTCCCGGCCCGGAAGGGCGTCCTCGGCCGTGACCATCGTCGGTAGCGCTCGTTCGAACATCGTCCGCCTCCCCGTGGTCCCCTCAGCCCTCCAGCAGGGAGCGGAGGACGTACTGCAGGATGCCGCCGTGCCTGTAGTAGCCCGCCTCGCCCGGCGTGTCTATGCGCAGCCGCGCGTCGAACCGCTGCACCGATCCGTCCGGGGCCGTGGCGGTGACCGCGATCGTCGAGGGGATGGTGCCCTCGTCGAGGGCCGTCACCCCCGTCAGGTCGAACACCTCCTCGCCCGTGAGCCCGAGCGAGTCCACCGACTCGCCCTCGGGGAGCTCGAGCGGCAGGACACCCATGCCGATGAGGTTGGACCGGTGGATGCGCTCGAAGGAGCGCGCCAGCACGGCGCGGACGCCGAGCAGCTGCGTGCCCTTGGCCGCCCAGTCGCGGGACGAGCCGGAGCCGTACTCGGCGCCGGCCAGCACGACGAGCGGGATGCCCTGCTCCTGGTAGTGCTGGCTCGCCTCGTAGATCGAGGTGACCGCACCGTCGGCCGTCAGGTCGCGGGTGAACGCACCCTCGGTCCCCGGTGCGAGCTGGTTGCGCAACCGGATGTTGCCGAACGTCCCGCGGATCATGACCTCGTGGTTCCCACGACGCGAACCGTACGAGTTGAACTCCCGCACCTCGACCCCGTGGTCACGCAGGTAGTGGCCGGCGGGACCGTCGACCTTGATCGCCCCGGCGGGTGAGATGTGGTCGGTGGTCACCGAGTCCCCGAGCACCGCGAGCACCCGCGCGCCGACGACGTCGGAGACGGGCTCCGGCTCGGCGCCCATCCCCTCGAAGTAGGTGGGCTTGCGGATGTAGGTCGACGCGTCGTCCCAGTCGAAGGTGTCGCCGTCGGGGGTCGGCAGCGTGCGCCACGCCTCGTCGCCGTCGAACACCGACGCGTACTTCTGGGTGAACATCTCCGTCGCCAGGGCGCCGGAGACGACGTCCTCGATCTCCTGCGGCGAGGGCCACAGGTCGGCGAGGAACACCGGCTCCCCGTCGCTGCCGGTGGCGATCGGGTCGGTGGTGATGTCGAGGTCCATGGTCCCGGCGAGCGCGTACGCCACCACGAGCGGCGGCGAGGCGAGGTAGTTCATCTTGACGTCGGGGTTGATGCGCCCTTCGAAGTTGCGGTTGCCCGACAGCACCGACACCACCGCCAGGTCCGAGCCCTGGACGGCGGCGCTGACCTCCGGGATCAGCGGCCCCGAGTTGCCGATGCAGGTGGTGCAGCCGTAGCCGACGAGGTTGAACCCGAGCTTGTCGAGGTACGGCGTGAGCCCGGCGCGGTCGTAGTAGTCCATGACCACCTTGGAGCCCGGCGCGAGCGAGGTCTTGACCCAGGGCTTGCGCTCCAGGCCCCGCTCGACGGCCTTCTTGGCGACCAGTGCCGCGGCCATCATCACCGAGGGGTTCGAGGTGTTCGTGCACGAGGTGATCGCCGCGATCACCACGTCCCCGTGGTCCAGTTCGAAGCTGCTGCCGTCGGCGAGGGTGACCGGCGTCGGCTTCGAGGGACGCCAGGTCGGCGTGCGGTCGGAGCCGCTCGACGGGGCGGGCGAGCCGTCCGCGCCGCCGTTCGGGTCGAGGGTGATCGGGTCGCTGGCCGGGAAGGTCTGGTCCAGCTCCTCGTCCAGTCCCTGCGGCTCCTCGTCCGTGTAGTCCTTGAGGGCCACGCGGAACGATCGCGCCGCATCGGACAGGGTGATGCGGTCCTGCGGCCGCTTCGGCCCCGCGAGCGAGGGCACGACGGTCGACAGGTCGAGCGACAGCGACTCCGAGTAGTCGGCCTCCACCTCGGGGTCGTGCCACAGGCCCTGCTCCTTGGCATAGGCCTCGACGAGGGCGACCTGCTCCGGGGAGCGACCCGTGAAGGCGAGGTAGCGCAGGGTCTCAGCGTCGATGGGGAACATCGCCGCCGTGGAGCCGTACTCGGGCGACATGTTGCCGATCGTCGCGCGGTTGGCCAGCGGCACCGCCGCGACGCCCGGACCGTGGAACTCGACGATCTTGCCGACGACGCCGTGCGCCCGGAGCTGCTCGGTGATCGTCAGCACGAGGTCGGTGGCCGTCGTCCCCTCCGGCAGCTCGCCCTCGAGCTTGAAGCCGACGACCCGCGGGATCAGCATCGAGACGGCCTGGCCCAGCATCGCGGCCTCGGCCTCGATGCCGCCGACGCCCCAGCCGAGCACACCGAGGCCGTTGACCATCGTGGTGTGCGAGTCCGTGCCGACGACGGTGTCCGGATACGCCTGCACGCGCCCGTCGGGCAGCCCGTTCGGGAAGACGACCTTGGCGAGGTACTCGATGTTGACCTGGTGGACGATCCCCGTCCCGGGCGGGACGACCTTGAGCCCGTCGAACGCGGCCTGGCCCCAGCGCAGGAACTGGTAGCGCTCGCGGTTGCGCTCGAACTCGAGCTCGATGTTGCGTTGCAGCGCATCCGACACGCCGAAGACGTCCGCGACCACCGAGTGGTCGATGACGAGCTCCGCCGGCACGAGCGGGTTGATCCGCGCGGGGTCACCGCCGAGCGCCACCATGGCCTCGCGCATGGCCGCGAGGTCGACCACCGCCGGGACCCCGGTGAAGTCCTGCAGGATGACGCGCGCCGGGGTGAAGGCGATCTCGGTCGCGGGCAGCGCCGTCGGGTCCCAGCCCGCGAGCGCGTGCACGTGCTCGGGCGCCGCGCCGACGCCGTCCTCGGTGCGGAGCAGGTTCTCCAGCAGCACCTTCAAGCTGAACGGGAGGCGGCCAGCACCGTCGATCGCATCCAGCCGGAAGATCTCGTAGGTCCGGTCGCCGACCCGGAGGTCGGCCCTGGCGTCGAAGCTGTTCTGGCTCACGGCTGGCTCCCTGGGGACGGCGGCGGCAGGGCGGCGATGTCGTCGCAACCTACCCGAGCGCCCCGCACCCGGTGGTGCCCCAGAGTGGAGCTGCGGGCCGGTGGGGACGCCCCGGCGACGCCCGGAGGCGCGGACGGCGGGTCGTCGGGGTGACGTAGGCTGGGTGCCCGGTCACCGCCCCGTCGCGGCTCCCACGACCCCGGAGTGCACCGTGCCAACGCTCGCCCTGGTCCGTCACGGCCAGTCGCTCTGGAACCTCGAGAACCGCTTCACCGGCTGGGTCGACGTGCCGCTCACCCCCCAGGGCGAGGCCGAGGCCCGCCGGGCCGGCGAGCACCTGCGCGGGATGTCCTTCGCCGTGGCCTACACCTCGGCCCTCGTCCGTGCGCAGGACACCCTGCGGATCATCCAGGAGACCGCCGGGATCCAGGTGCCGGTCATCCGCGACCAGGCGCTCAACGAGCGGCACTACGGCGACCTGCAGGGGCTGAACAAGGCCGAAACGGCTGCGCGCTACGGCGACGAGCAGGTGCGCATCTGGCGCCGGTCGTACGCGACCCCGCCACCCAACGGCGAGGCGCTCGCCGACACCGCCGCCCGCACGCTGCCCTTCTTCGAGCGCGCGATCCTGGGGGACCTCGCCCAGGGCAAGGACGTGCTGGTCGTCGCCCACGGCAACTCGAACCGGTCGATCGTCATGCGGCTCGACGAGCTGGACGAGGAGGGCGTGCTGGCGCTCGAGCTCGGTACCGGCGTCCCCCTGGTGTACGAGGTGTCGACGGACGGGACGGTGCTCGGCAAGCGCATCCTGGACTGACCCGTCACGAAGCGAGGAGTTGGCCGTGTCGTCACCGATCGTCCCGGGAACGGGCCTGGGCGTGCTGCACCTGCTGCTGCGCGTCGACCGGGCCGCAGCGGTCGACCTGCCCGCTGGTGCGGGCAAGGCACTCGTCGCGGTGCTCGAGGACTGGCAGGAGCGGATGCAGCTGCACTGCTTCAGCGTGCTGGGGCACAAGGGCGACGTGCTCCTGCTCGCGCTCTGCGACGACCTCGCCGCCCTCCGTGCGCTGCAGACCGCCGTCGTCTCCACGGCGGCGGCGCCGGCGCTCGAGCTCACCTGGTCGTACCTGTCGCTCACCGAGGGCAGCGAGTACACCGACACGCCGGAGCAGTACCGCGAGCAGATGGCCGGCAAGGGCGTCACCGGCGAGGACCTCGACCGCCGGGTCGAGCAGTTCGCGGAACGGATGGAGCGCTACACCGAGGACAAGGTCCATCCCCGGCTGCCCGCCTGGGAGCTGGTCTGCTTCTACCCCATGTCGCACCGCCGGGAGGGCGACGACAACTGGTACGCGCTCGGCTACGAGGAGCGCAAGCGGCTCATGGGCGAGCACGGCAGGAGCGGACGCGCCTTCACGGGCCGGGTGCTCCAGCTGGTCACCGCCTCCACCGGCCTGGACGACTGGGAGTACGGCGTCACCCTCCTCGCCCACGACGTCGCGGACGTCAAGGAGATCGTCTACACGATGCGCTACGACGAGGCGTCGGTGCGCTACGCCGAGTTCGGCCCGTTCGTCGTCGGCATCCGCCGGGAACCCGCCGAGCTGGTCGACGAGATCGGCCTGAGCCCGTCCGCGTGACGCTCGCGCTCCGGGAGCAGCTGCGCACCCACGTGCCCGGCGACCCCGGCGAGGCCCGGGCGCTCGGTCGGATCCTCCGCCTGGTCGACTGGCTCCCGGCCCCGCTCGACGAGCACGCCGACCCCACCCACGTCACCGGCTCCGCGATCGTGTGGGGCGCGGACGACCGGGTCGCCCTGCACCTGCACAAGCGGCTGGGTCGCTGGTTGCAGCCGGGCGGGCACGTGGAGCCCGGTGAGTCGCCGTGGGACGCGGCGATCCGCGAGACGCGCGAGGAGACCGGCGTCCGGGCCGGGCACCCCGTCACGGGCGTGACCCTGGTCCACGTCGACGTCCACGAGGGACCCCGGGGCCACGTCCACCTCGACCTGCGCTACCTGCTCCTCGCGCCGGCCGGTGCGGCACTGCGACCGGGCGCCGGCGAGTCCCCCACGGTCGCCTGGTTCGACCCCGAGGTGGCGCTCGTTCGCGGGGACCGGTCGCTTCGGGCCGCCGTGAGCGCGGCGGCGCGGTGGCTGCCGGACGTCGGCGGATCGACGGGCCACGTCCCGTCCTGACGCTGGCTCAGAAGAGCCGCGGGTGGAGCTCCTCCTCGCCGCGCAGCGCACCGAGGTCGACCTCGACCCAGCCGATGCCGCGCGACTCGGCCAGCACACGCGCCTGTGGCTTGACCGTCGTCGCGGCGAAGAGACCACGGACGGGCGTGAGCTGCGGGTCGCGTTCCATCCGGTCGAGGTAGCGCGTCAGCTGCTCCACACCGTCGATCTCGCCCACCCGCTTGATCTCGACGGCGACCGCGTTCCCGTCCGCGTCACGACACAGCAGGTCGACGGGTCCGAGATCGGTCCGGAACTCGCGCTGGACGCAGCGCAGCCCCTGCTCGAGGTGCTCGGGATGATCGGCGAGGAGCGCCTGGAGCTCCTTCTCGACGCCGTCGAGCGTCAGGCCGCGTTCCGTGTCGAGCTCGTACGAGACGTCCTCGAACACCTCGTGCAGGTGGATCGTGAGGGTCTCGCCCTTGGGGTTGGTGACCTCCCACCGGTCACCGTGGTCGACCACGGTGTTGGGGGCGTTCATCCAGTTGACCGGCTTGTAGGCGCCGACGTCCGCATGGATCGCCACGCAGCCGTCCGCCTTCACCATGACGAGCCGGCGCGCGGGACGCAGCGTGGACGCGAGCCGCCCGTCGTACCGGGCGCTGCACAGGGCGATGACGAGGCGCATGGTGCCAGAGCCTACGCGAGCACCTCGGACGCTCCCTGTCGCTCGACCCCCGCGTTCCGTCACGGGTCCAGACGCAGGGAGGGTCGCAAGGCTCAACGTCGCCTTGCGGCTCCCTTCGCGGTGAAGAGCCTCGGGTGGGGGTGCTCGGGACCGGGTTCCGGTTGTGATGCTCCATCTGCGTCCTGCGAACGTCGAGTCGTCGGCGCAGGCGCTGGCCCGTCGTCCAAGGTCGATGGCCCACTCGGCGACACCCGAGCGAGACGCGCCCGCTGGCGACCGCGTCGGAACATCGCCAGCCCGGCGACCAGCGCAAGCAGGATGATCGTGAGGCGCCAGGGGAAGACGATCACCACCGTGCTCACGCTGGCGATGTTGCCTTGGCCGTCGTCGATCTCGACGGTGATGTTGCACCAACAGAACGTGGGTGGGTCGTTCCAGGCTGTCTGGACGATGCGGGTGGAGTCGCCTAGCACGCTGAACGCTGGGAAGGGGATCTCTGCGCCGTTGGCTGTCGCGATGAGCTGCGTGTTCCGTGCGAACTGGCGATGAACATTGCCCCGGTTGTGCACGGTCAGTTCGAGTTCGGCGGGACCGTCTACGAGACGGGGTCCGGTCAGTTCGCCGACCTCGACACGTTCGATCCGCTCGCTCGGGACTTGGATGTAGAGTCGGGCTGCGATGCGGTGCGTGACTGCGACGTTGCCATCTGCGGTGTCGGGTGGGGGCACCGACAGCAGGACGCTGACGTAGCGTTCACCGGGCTCGGCGTCGTCTGGCACGTCCACGGCGATGGCGAGTTCATGCCGTTCGCCGGCGTCCAGTTCGAAGCTGCCTTCGGTGAGGCGGACCCAGTTGCTGGCCGACGCCTCGTGAGGGCCTGCGAAGCGGGTGGTGCCGTCTTCGGTGACGGTGAACTCGGCCAGATCGATCGAGACGTGCACCGGACGGGTTCCGGTGTTCTCGATGCGGAGGTGGCCGGCACCGCCCTCGGAGATCTCGAGGGTCGCTGGGGTCACGCGAAGCGATACCGCTGGGCCGACCTCGGCTGGCTCGCCTTGGGCTGCGGCCGCTCCAGCCGTGATCAGCAGCCACAGGAGTCCGAATGCGAGCGTTGCCGGCAGTCGCCGCCACGCCGCATCCGGACTCTTGTAGCACTGCATCAGTCGTTCGCGGTAGCAGTGAACGTGACGCCGACGGAGTAGGTGTCAGCAGCGACGAACGGGACAGCCAACGCGTACTCGACGTTGACGTTGTCGCCGTTCTCGACGGACTGCTCGCTCTGGGTGTAGATCTCACTCACGGTCGCGGTCTCGCCGTCGTGGGCGAGTGCCACGGCGTTGACCTGCAGGGCGTCGATGTTGATCGTGTCGGTGTTGCCCTCGGTCGTTCCGTCCAGCGTGGCCGCACCCGGAGTGGCGGTGACGTTGTAGCCACTGAAGTTGTTGGTCTCGACGGTCAAGCTGGAGTTGGCCGTCGCTGTCTCGCCCGGTGCCCCACTCAATCCGATGATGGCGTCGTTCGCCGTCAAGGAGATCGTGTCGGTGACGTCCGCGCTGACAGTCACATCGCTCGTGTTGGCGAATGCCGCTGGACCGACCAGCGTCGCGGCTGCGAGAGCCACCGCGGCAAGCAGCGCACCGCCTACGGTGAGCAGACGTGTAGAGACGAAGGTGAAATGCATCGATGCCTCGGATCCTGGGAGTCGGTAGCCCGGCTGACCCGCCCCGAACTGCAGGGATGGCCCCGTGGCTTTGCGTCCCCGCCTCACGACGGGTTTGCCCTTGTCGGATGAAGCCCAAGTGGATCGCAACGCGATCCAGTCACTTCAGGGCCTCGTCATCTACGTCGGCAGTTCGTGCGCGCAACCCGACCCTCGGAACGGAGAGCGCGCGCCCAGCGCTTGGGCACGTCACCGCTCATCTCCGACAAGAGTCAGCGATCCCATGAACGTGCCGTCGGGCTCGGACCTCTTCTCAGTAACAGCCGCCCAGCATCTGGTTCGAACGCGCGACCCAAGCGGGCATCGGCGCCGCTCTGGATCTCGCAGCCGTCAGAGCTGCGCTGGAGGGCGCTTCTGGACTTCCGCATCCGTTGCCCTTCGCGGATCCTGCGGCTGAACGAACCCACCGTCTTCTGCCGACAGATCGCCGATGGCGGGGCGCGGCCGACCGCCGGTTAGCCTCCCCGCTCGGGAGCAACGTCGGTTCGGAGCCGGGAGGAGAGCGTCGATGGCAGGTCGTGCGAGCATCGTTGTGGGAGGGGACGTCGCGTGTGAACGCGACGAGGGCACGGGGTTGCTCGGCGAGGTCGCCGAGCTGTTCCGCGAGGCGGACCTGTCGTTCGTCAACCTCGAGAGCCCGCTGTCGACCCGGGGGCAGCTCGCCCGCGGCCGGGCCTACTTCCACCGCGGGCACCCACGGTGCGCGGACGGCCTCCAGGAGGCCGGCATCACGGCGGTGAGCCTGGCGAACAACCATCTCATGGACTACGGCGAGCCCTGCTACGACGAGACGCTGGAGGTGCTCGACGCGCGCGGCATCGGGCGCTTCGGCGCGGGAGCGAACCTCGCCGAGGCCCGCGAGCCGCTGCTGCTGGAGCACGACGGCCTGCGGGTGGCCCTGCTCGGCTACTCGAGCCAGCTGCCCACCGGGTACGGCGCGACCGACGACCGTTGCGGGGTGAACCCGATCGAGGCGCACACCGCGTACTCGCAGCAGCGGAGCCTCGCCGAGTCCCCGGGGCTGGCGCCGAAGATCGTCACCTGGACCGACCCCGCCGCGCTCGCCCGGCTCGACGCAGACGTCGCCGCGGCCGCGGAGCGCGCCGACGTCGTGCTGGTGTACGTGCACTGGGGCACCAGCATGGTTCGCGACGTCCACGACTACCAGCGCGAGATCGCGCGCCACGCCATCGACGCGGGTGCGCACGCCGTGCTCGGCGGGCACCAGCACGTCATCTGTGGCGTGGAGCACTACCGCGGTCGGCCGATCCTGCACTGCACCGGCAACCTGCTGTTCGACAAGTGGGAGCCTCACTTCACCGAGGCGTCGGCACGTTCCGTGCTGGTCACCGCGACGATCGACACCGAGGGTGTCCACGACCTGGTGCTCCGGCCCGTGCGCTGCGGCGTGCTCGACGCGCCCCGCCTGATCGAGCCCTCGGACCCCCTGTGGGACGAGGTCGTGCGCGATCTCGAGGAGGGGTCGCGAGGGCTCGGCACGAGGTTCGCCGTCGCGGACACCGGCATCGCGGTGTCCGCCGCCTGACCGCGCCGACCGCGCGCTCGGACACGACGACTGCGGGACGGTCCCAATCGTTTGGATGGACTGTCGCAATCGTTTGGAAATGTACGTAGCATCCGCAGCGTCCGACGCCGACGGGAGGCCGGCAGGGGGGCGAGCAGCAGCATCGCCTCGCGGACTGGAGCGGGTTCGTTGGCGCGTTCCCCAGGGAGGGAGCGATCCATTCATGCATCAGGGAGAGGGAGGGATCTCGATGAAGCGAGGAGCCACGTTGTCGCGGTATCTGGCCGCGGTCCTCGGCGCGGCACTGTTGCTGGCCGGCTGCGGGGGGAACGGAGAGCAGGACCCCGAGCCCGAAGCACCCACCGACGGAGCCGAGAACGGCGACGACGGGGATGACGAGGGAGATCCGGAGGGAGACGACGCCGCGGCAGGTGAGCTGAGCCTCACGGAGCTGCGGATGTCCTTCCCGACGGAGCGCGTCGGCATGCTCATGCAGCTGTACGGCTCCAAGGTGGAGTGGGACAAGGTCTTCGATTCGGTGGAGCTCACCCAGACGATCGAGGGGGTCGCAGGGCTCGTGAGCGACTCGGTGTGGATCGCCATGGACGAGCCTGCGGCCCTGTGGCCGGCGCTCGAATCGGGGCTGGTCGACGGCGTGCTCGTCGCGAACGTCCAGGACGTCGACAACTGGTACCTGTGTGCTGCCCCGGACATCCAGACGCCCGAGGATCTGATCGGCGGCCAGTTCACGGGTGGCGAGGTCGGCAACGCGTGGAACGTCGTCGGTGCCAAGATCATGCAGGAGGAGCTCGGCATCGACCCGGCCGAGGTCGAGTTCGTCTCCGTCGGCGGTGGCAGCGACGCGTGGGTGGAAGCGCTGCTGGCCGGCCAGGTCGACGCGGCCATGTGTCAGCCGCGCCACATGCCGCTCATGGAGGAGGCCGGAGGCAACCTTCTCTACCAGGAGCAGGTGAACATCGCGACCGAGATGTTCCTCGTCATGCGTGACACCTGGGAGAACCACCAGGACGCGGTGTGCGCGGCGGTCGGCGGGATGTTCGACTTCCGGCAGTGGATGCTCGACAGCGAGGAGGACGACTGGTCCGACAGGATGCCCGAGCTCACGCGGCTCCTCGAGGACGCCGGCTACGACACCTCGGAAGCCGGCTTGGACATCGAGCGGTACTGGGAGACGACCCAGCAGCTCACCGGCTTCAGCTGGACGATGACCCTGGGCACCCCGGCGGAGGCGATGGACCTCCAGTACGACGTGCTCTCACGCGAAGGCGGCGAAGGCGGCGAGATCTCGGCGGACTTCGACTGGCGCGAGCACGTCGCGTACGACTGCGTGTGGGAGAAGCAGGAGGCAGCCGGTCTCCCGCTGGTCCCCGACCCCAGCGACATCTGATGCACTGAGGCACACGCGACGGATCGAACGGTGAGGGGCCCTGTAGCGGGGCCCCTCACCGTTGTCGTCGCGAGGACGTGCCACGGACGCCGATCAACCGGCGAGTCCGACGTCCACCGCGGAGGTGTGCACTCGGGTGCCGGCCGCGAGGCGTGCGCCCAGCCTCGCCTTCTGGATGTGGCCACCCTCGCCGGTGTGCAGCATCGAGAGTGCGTCGCGGGCGCACTTCTCGATCCCCCGCTCACGTTGGATGCCGTAGGCACCGTGGAGCTCGAGCGCCTCGACACTGACCTGGACCGCGACCTCCTTGGACGCGCGCATCGACAGCGCCTCGAACGTCGACGCGTCCGGCGCGCCCTGGTCGACGTAGGTCGCGGCCCGCCAGGCCAACGACCGGGCCATCTCGATCTTCATCGCCATCTCGGCGAACGACACGGCGACGGCCTGGTGCTCGATCAACGGGCCACCGCCCTGGACGCGCTCGTGTGCCCACCGCATGGCCATCTCGTAGGCGGCCCGTGCGATGCCCAGCGCCTTGACGCCTTCCTTGACGCCCGAGCCCGCACCCATCCGGGAGCGGTGCCCGACCCCGCGGTGCAGCTCGCCGACGAGGTTCTCCGCGGGGACACGGCAGTTCTCGAACACGATCTCGGCGTTCTGGTTGGTCCGGATGCCGAGCTTGTCCTCGATCCGCCCGATCCGGTAGCCGGGCGTGTCGGTCGGGACGAGGAAGAGCGACACCCCTTCTCGCCACGGGACCGTCGTGTCGGTCCGCGCCATGACGAAGGCGAGGCGGGACACGTTCGCGTTGCTGATCCAGCGTTTGCGTCCGTCGATCACCCATCCGTCCCCGTCGCGCACGGCGGTGGTGCGGATGCCGTCGGCCGGATCGGCGCTCGAGCCCTTTGAGTCGCTCCCGAAGTGCTCCTCGGTCTGGGCCGTCGAGGTGAGGTAGCCCGGGTCCTTCAGGAAGCCGGGCAGGAACCGGTCCCGCTGCTCGTCGGTGAGCTCCGTGGCCAGCCACCTGCCCTCGCGCCAGGCGTGCTGGATGGTCATCCCGAAGCCGACGTCGCCCGCGCACAGTTCCTCGAGGACGAGCACCTCGGTGAGCACGTCGGCGCCCGCGCCGCCGTGCTCCACCGGGATCGTGAGGGTGCGCAAGCCGAGTTCCGACGCGCGGCGCACGAGGTCGGGCATGTAGCAGTCGGCAGGATCCTGTCTGCGATCGGCCTCCAGCGCCGCGGGACGCAGCTCCTCGTCCGCGAAGACCTTCGCGAGCTGCTGCCAGTGCCGTTGCTCGTCGGTGAGGCGTAGGTCCACGAGGGTCGCTCCGATCCGGGCCGGGCGTGCGGACGGGCACACCGCTGCGGGCGCCGAGAACCTAGTCGTCCGGAACGCCGAGCCGGGTTCAAGTGCCGGCCCGTTCGCGCCGATGTCACCGACACGCGGGAGCGAGGGGTCCGCGCGCAGGAGGGGACGTGTCGGCCACGACAACGATGAGCCCGTACCTCGCTCGCGTCGGCGAGGTGGCGTTGCTGTCGGCTGAGTCGGAGGTCGACCTCGCGAAGCGCGCCGCGGCCGGTCGCGTGGCCACGAGCCGCCTGCTGCACGGCCCCGCCGCACCTCCCGAGCGCACCCGTCTGGAGCTGATCGTGCGGGGCGGCGAGGCCGCCACCGACCTGCTGGTGCGCGCGAACCTGCGTCTGGTGCTGTCCATGGCAGGGCGCTACCAGGGGCGGGGGCTCGACCTGCCCGACCTGGTGCAGGAGGGCAACCTCGGCCTGTTGAAGGCCGTCGACCGGTTCGACCACACCCGCGGCTTCCGGTTCTCGACCTACGCGGCCTGGTGGATCCGTCAGACCATCACGCGCGGCCTCGCCGATCGCGGCCGACCCGTGCGGCTGCCGGTCCACGCCCACGAGCTGGTGGTGAAGCTCCGCTGGATCGAGTTGGACCTGTGGCAGCGCTTCGGTGTCGAGCCGAGCGAGGAGGAGCTCGCCGAAGCCCTCGGGGTCCGGCCGCAGCGCCTGCGCGACATCCGAGCGGCGGCCGCGGACGTCACCTCGCTCGACGCACCCGTCGGCGGGGAGTCCGGGAGTCCGCTGTCCGCGCTCCTCGCGGACCCGGGCGCCGACGACCCGGCCGGGTCCGCAGCCGTCGCCGACGCGAAGCGCAGCCTCCGGGCAGCGCTCCAGCGGCTCGACGAGCGCGAACGGTCGGTCCTGGAGCTTCGCTACGGGCTGCTCGACGGCGAGGCGCGGACGCTCGACGACATCGGCCGGCTGCTGGGTGTCACCCGCGAGCGGATCCGCCAGATCGAGCTGAGGGGTCTCCGCAAGCTCGCCCACCGCCGGCTCGAACCGCTGCTCGACGACCTCTCGGCCTGACCGGGGGTAGCCTGCGGGTCGGTGTGCGGCGGACCGCCCGGCGGACCGCCCGAACGGCCTCCCAGGACGCGTCGACGGCCACACCGCCACAGCCCCCACTGGGCACCAGCCAGCACCCGGCGGCGCCTCTCCCCGAGGCCGCCCCGCGGTGCTCTCGTCTGACGGAGTGGACGTGCCTCTGCAGGTCGGTCTCGTCGGCCTCCCCAACGTCGGGAAGTCGACGCTCTTCAACGCCGTCTCCCAGGCGGGGGCGGAAGCGGCCAACTTCCCGTTCTGCACCATCGATCCCAACGTCGGCATGGTCGGCGTGCCCGACGAGCGGCTCGTCCGGCTGGCCGACCTCGCCCGATCGGCGAAGGTCGTACCGACCACGATCGGCTTCGTGGACATCGCCGGCCTGGTCGCCGGTGCGAGCAAGGGCGAGGGCCTGGGCAACCAGTTCCTGGCGCACATCCGCGAGGTCGACGCGGTGTGCCACGTCGTCCGCTGCTTCGAGGACGACGACGTCGTGCACGTCGACGGCTCCGTCGATCCGGTCCGGGACATCGAGGTGATCACGACGGAGCTCGCGCTCAAGGATCTCGAGTCGGTCGAGAAGCGGCTCGATCGGGCGATGCGCTCGGCTCGGACGGGCGACAAGGACCTGGTCAGGGAGCGCGACGAGCTCCTGGCCCTCCGTGACCACCTGGGCGAGGGGCGCGTGGCACGTGGCTTCCCCGGGGAGCTGTCGACCGAGCTCCGACGCGAGCTGTCGCTCCTCACGGCCAAGCCCGTCCTCTACGCCGCGAACGTGGCAGAGTCCGACCTCCCCGACGGCAACGACCACGTCGAACTGGTCCGCAAGATCGCGGCGGAGGAAGGCGCCGAGGTGGTCGTGATCTCCGCGCAGGTCGAGTCCGAGCTCGCGGAGCTGGAGGAGCCGGAGCGCGCGGAGTTCCTCGCCTCGCTCGGGCTCGACCGCTCCGGGCTCGAGCGTTTGATCGAGCGCGCGTACGACCTGCTCGGGCTCCTCACCTTCTTCACCGCCGGACCGAAGGAGGCGCGGGCCTGGACCGTCCCCAGCGGGGCGACGGCGCCGCGGGCCGCGCGTGAGATCCACACCGACTTCGAACGCGGCTTCATCAAGGCCGAGGTGATCGCCTACGACGACTACGTCCGGCTCGGATCCGAGGCTGCGGCGCGTGACGCCGGCAGGTTGCGGATCGAGGGCAAGGAGTACGTGGTCGCCGACGGCGACGTCATCCACTTCCGGTTCAACGTCTGACAGCCGAGGAAGGCACCCTTCCATGACACGCACGGAACCGATCACCCGGCTCGAGGTCGCGGCCTGCCCGACCCACCGCCTGGACGTCAGGCACTACGCACGCCACGAGGTCGGTTGCGACTGCCTGAGCGAGGACCGCCGCACGGAGCTCGGCAAGCGGCTCGAGCAGGCCAGGCTGGAAGGCAACCCGCTGGCGGAGATGGCCGAGTAGGCGGGGTGGCACGCAGGCGTCTCGGGGGTCGGATCGAGCGTGGCGCACGCCTCGCTCGCACCGGCATGCGGGGAGCGAGCTCCCTCGCCGCGGATCGTGCGCGACGCATGGCGGGTGGGGCACCCGACGACGAGCGGCTGCATCGCGAGCTCGCCGATCATCTCGCCGAGGTGCTCGGTGACATGAAGGGTGCAGCGATGAAGCTCGGCCAGCTGCTGAGCTTCGTGGACCTCGACCTCCCCGACGAGACGCGTGCGGCGTACCACCAGGCACTCGCGCAGCTGCGCGACGCGGCGCCGCCGTTCGACACCGAGGCGATCCTGGCGGTCGTCGAGGACGAGTACGGCGAACCCGTCGGAGACGTGTTCACCACGTTCGACCCGGTGCCCCTGGCTGCCGCCTCCATCGGCCAGGTCCACGCGGCGACGCTCGAGGACGGTCGCGAGGTCGTCGTGAAGGTCCAGTACCCAGGGGTCGCCGAAGCAGTGCGGGCGGACCTGCGCAACGCCGAGGCCTTCGCCCCGCTCGCCCGCTTCCTCTCCCCCAACCAGGAGATCGAGCCGCTGCTGGACGAGCTCCGTGAGCGCATCGACGACGAACTCGACTACGAGCGCGAGGCCACCTACCAGCGTGCCTTCGCCGACCGCTATCGCGAGCATCCCTTCATCCGGATCCCCGACATCGTCGGGGACCTGTGCCGACGACGCGTGTTGGTCTCGCAGCGCGTCCACGGGCAGCGGTTCTCGGCGTTCGCCGACGCCGCCGGCCCCGAGGAGCGCCAGCGCGTCGCCGAGATCATCTTCCGCTACGCCTTCGGCTCGATCGGGCGGTTCCGCCTCTTCAACGGCGACCCGCATCCCGGCAACTACCTCGTGGAGCCCGTCGGCACGGCCACCGACGGAGGCCGACGGGTCGCCTTCCTCGACTACGGCTCCGTGAAGATGTTCACGCGTGAGCGGTACGCGTCCATGCGACTGATCGAGGAGGCGGTTTCCTCCGGCGACCGCGAGACCGCCATCGGTGCCCTGCGCGACGCCGGGTTCCTGCCGCGATCCGCCCGGGTCGACCCGACCGTCGTGTTCGAGTGGTTCCGGCTGTACACCCGACCCGTGTCCGACGAGCAGCCGTTCACGTTCACGAAGGGCTTCGCCGCCGAGGTGCTGCGCTCGACGACCGATCCGCGCAGCCCGTACAACGAGGTCCTGCGCCAGCTGAACCTGCCGCCCGACTACCTGCTGCTCAACCGCATCCAGTGGGGCCTCAACTCGGTGTTGGCGCAACTCGACGCCCGCGCCGACTGGCGTGCGATCCGCGACGAGTACGTCCGTGCCGAGGCACGGCCTGCGACCCCGCTGGGCGAGCTCGACGCCGCGTGGTGGGCGGGACGCGTCGCCGGCTGAGCACGACGGCGCCGGCTGGGCAAGGCGCAGGCTGCGGTCGTCAGCGGCCGACGTCGCGGTAGATGTCGTCGATCACCGCCGAGTACTTCTCGGCCACGACGTGCCGCTTGACCGACATCTTCTGGCTCAGCTCCACGCCGACCACGAAGTCCTCCGGCAGGATGCGGAACGTCCGGATCGACTCCGCCTTGGAGACGGCCCGGTTCGCCTCGTCTATGGCGCCCTGGATCTCGGCTCTGAGGTCGGGGTCGTCGGCCAGCCCGGCGGCGTCCCGTGGGCCCTTGCCGTTCGATTCCGCCCAGGCCGGGAGGGCATCGGGGTCGAGGGTGATGACCGCGGCGATGAACGGTTGCCCATCCCCGACGACCATCGTCTGACTGATCAGCGCGTGCGATCGCATCCGATCCTCGAGCACCGCGGGGGCGACGTTCTTCCCGCCGGCCGTGACGAGGATCTCCTTCTTGCGGCCCGTGATGCGCACGAAGCCTTCGCCGTCGAGCTGCCCCAGGTCACCGGTGTGGCACCAGCCGTCGCGATCGAGCACCTCGGCGGTGGCGTCGGGTTGGTTGTAGTAGCCCTGGAAGATGTGGTCGCCCTTGAGCAGGATCTCGCCGTCGTCGGCGATCCTGACCGACGCCCCGGGGACCGGCTGGCCCACGGACCCGATCCGCATCGCCGACGGCCGGTTGAGGCAGGCACCCGCCGTGGTCTCGGTGAGGCCGTAGCCCTCGAGGACCATGATGCCGATCCCGTTGAAGAAGTGGCCGAGCCGCTCCCCCAGTGCCGCCCCGCCGGACACGGCGTAGCGGACGTTGCCGCCCATGGCGTGACGAAGCTTGCCGTACACGAGCCGGTCGAACAGCGCGTGGGCGAGCTTGGTCCCGAGCGGCACCGAGCCGGCCTCGGCAGCACGTGAGTACGACTCGGCCGTCGCCGCCGCCCGGTCGAAGATCGCGCCCTTGCCGCCGTCGATCGCCTTCTGCCGGGCACCGTTGTAGACCTTCTCGAACACCCGCGGGACGGCGAGCAGGAAGTCGGGCTTGAACAGTTGCAGCTCCTCGACGAGCTGCGGGATGCCCGTCGAGTAGCCGAGCAGCACGCCCTGTCGGACGCACGCGGTCTGGATGACCCGCGCGAAGATGTGGGCGAGCGGCAGGAAGAGCAGCGTCCGCTTCTCCGGCCGGAAGAACTCCTTGGCCGCCTCCGCGACCTGCTCGGCCTCCCACACGAAGTTGTGGTGGGTCAGCACGCATCCCTTGGGCCGGCCCGTGGTCCCCGAGGTGTACACGATCGTCGCGACGTCGGACCCGTCGACCGCAGCGGCCCGTTCGTCCAGCTGGCGATCCGAGACCTGCGTCCCGCGCGCCTTCAGCGCGTCGAGCCCTCCGTCGTCGAGGACGAAGACCTCGCCGCAGGCCGGGAGCCGTTCGGCCACCTCGTCGTAGACCGCCCGCAGCTCGGGCGTCTCGATCACGATCGCCACCGCACCGGAGTCCTGCACGATCCATTCGACCTGCTCGGCGGACGAGGTCTCGTAGATCGGGACCGTGACACCGCCCGCGGCGGACACGGCCAGGTCGACGATGGTCCACTCCAGGCGTGTCGACGCCATCAGGGCCACACGCTGGCCCGGCTCGACGCCTGCGCCCAACAGGCCCTTGGCGACCGCCCGAACCTCGTCGACGAACTGACGCGTGCTCCATTCGACGAAGCTGTTGCCGACCCGCACGGCGACGGCCGGCCGGTTCGGATGGTCCTCCGCGAGGCGCCACAGCGCGGCCGTCAGGTTCTCGTCCGGTGCGACGGGCACCTCACCGGGACTCGTGTACTCCTGCATGGCGTGCTCCCGAGCTGGATGTCCGACCGAGCGTAGTCATCGCCCGCCCCCGCAAGGAGGCCTTCTGTCGACGGGGATGTCGGCGTGGACCGGAGCGTGCACCCCTGGCACACGGACGCGGCCGCGCGCCGCGTGCCGGCGTCGGGGGCCTACCCTGGGCCGCTCGTGCCCACCCCCGACGGGGCCGCTGCGAGGCGTGATGACCACCGGATCGATCGAAGCCGTCCTGACCGCGCGGGAGAACCTGACGCGCGACGATGCCCGTGCCCGCGCCGCGGCGATCGCGGACGTGCAGGCCACCGTCCATCTCGACCTCCGACGCGGCCACGAGGTGTTCGGCTCGCGGACCGAGCTCCGGTTCCGTGTCGTCTCGCCGACGGAGACCTTCGTCGACGTCAGCGCGGTGGAGCTCTCTCTGGTCCAGGTGGACGGGGTGGTGCTGGATCCCTCCGCGGGCTCGGCCACGCGCTACGTGCTGCCTGCGATGGAGATCGGCGACCACGTGGTGGTCGTCGAGGGCACGATGGCCTACCGCCGTGAGGGCCTGGGGCTCCACCGCTTCGTCGACCCGACCGACGGGCGCGTCTACCTCCACACCCAGTTCGAGCCGTTCGAGGCGCACAAGGTGTTCGCGTGCTTCGACCAGCCGGACCTCAAGACCGTCCTCACCTTCTCGGTCGACGCGCCGGAAGGCTTCGTCGTCGTCTCGAACGCCGAGGCCGTCGAGCGTCCCGTCGCGGACGCCCCCGGTGTGTGGGCGTTCGCGCCGACCCCCCCGATCAGCCCCTACATCGCGGCGATCGTGGCAGGCCCGTACCAGAGCGTGCACGACGAGTACACGCGCGAGGACGGTCGGAGCACGCCGCTCGGCATCTACGTCCGGCGTTCGCTCGCCCGCTACCTCGATGCCGACGAGTTGTTCGAGCTGACCAAGCAGAGCTTCCGAGCCCTCGAGTCGATGTTCGGCCAGACCTACCCGTTCGGCAAGTACGACCAGCTCTTCGTGCCCGAGTTCAACTTCGGAGCGATGGAGAACCCGGGCTGCGTGACCTTCTCCGAGACCTACGTCTTCCGCTCGAAGGTCACCGACGCCCAACGCGAGCGTCGCGCGGAGACGCTGATCCACGAGATGGCGCACATGTGGTTCGGCGACCTCGTCACGATGCGCTGGTGGGACGACCTGTGGCTGAACGAGTCGTTCGCCACGTTCACCTCCGTGCTCGTCCAGGCCACCGCGACACGCTGGGACTGTGCGTGGGTCACGTTCCTGGACGCCGAGAAGACGTGGGCGAAGTTCCAGGACCAGTTGCCCTCGACCCACCCCATCGCCGACGAGATGCCGGACACGGAATCGGTGCACCAGAACTTCGACGGCATCACCTATGCCAAGGGGGCGGCGGTCCTGCGACAGCTCGCGGCCTGGGTCGGGCAGGACGCGTTCCTCGCCGGCTGTCGCGACTACTTCGAACGCCACGCGTGGGGCAACACCGAGCTGCCGGACTTCCTCGCCGCCCTCGAGCGGGCGAGCGGCAGGGACCTCGCCGCCTGGAGCGACGAGTGGCTGCGCACCACCGGCATCACGACCCTCGGACCGCGCTTCGAGATCGCCGAGGACGGGACGTACGCCGATTTCGCGGTTGAGCAGACCTCGGCTCCCGCCAGCTGGGCGTGCCTGCCGGACGTCGACGGGAGCGCCCCCGCCCTGCGCCGCCATCGCGTCGCGATCGGCCTCTACCAGGAGTCCGCCGAGGGACTGCTCCGGACGGACCGTGTCGAGCTCGACGTCGTCGCTGCCAGCACGCCGGTCCCCGCGCTCGTCGGACGACCGGCCGCGGACGTCGTCCTCGTCAACGACGACGACCTCACCTACGCGAAGACGACCCTCGACGACGCCACCATGGCCGTCGTCACCCGTGCACTCTCCTCGTTCACGACCCCGCTCCCCCGCGCGCTGGTGTGGTCCTCCGCGTGGGACATGGTCAGGGACGCGACCCTCCCGGCCGGAGCCTTCCTCGACCTCGTGCAGCGGAACGTCGCCGCGGAGGACCAGGTCGGGGTGCTGCAACGGCTGCTGGCGCGGGCGGTCGGCGCGGTGTACCGCTACGGCGACCCGGACGCGCGCGGTCGACGGGCCGGCGCCCTCGCCCACCATGCGCGAACGGCGTTGGAGGCGGCCGCACCAGGCAGTGGACACCAGCTGGCCTGGGCCCGGCACTGGGCGAGCGTGGCCTCGGGGGACGGGGACGAGCTCGCACGCGTCCGTGCGCTCCTGGACGGCTCGGCGCAACTCACCGGCCTCAGCATCGACACCGACCTTCGCTGGCAGCTGCTGACCGCCCTGTCCCAGGCAGGTGTCGCCGACGACGAGGACATCGCGGCCGAGCTGCGTCGCGACGACACGGACCTCGGGCAACGACACGCGGCGACGGCACGCGCCGCGCGACCCACGGCGGCATCCAAGGAGTGGGCATGGCGCACGCTGCTGGAGGACCGTGCGCTGTCGCACACCATGACCCGCCAGATCCTTGCCGGTTTCGCGCAGCTCGACCAGTCCGAGGTGCTCGCCCCCTTCGCGTCGCGGTACTTCGAGGTGCTCGACGAGGTGTGGGAGCAGCGGTCGCTGGAGTGGGCCACCGAGTTCTCGGCCGGCGCGTTCCCCCACGCGTCGACGGGCCCTGAGCTGTTGGAGCGGGTGGACGCGTTCCTCGCCCGGCGGGACCTCCCTCGCCCGCTCAGGCGCATCCTGCTCGAGCAGCGCGACACCCTCGTGCGCACCCTCGACGCACGTGCGCTCGACGCGAAGCAGGCGTGACCAGCCTCCCACGACACCCACCACGTCGACCGGTCCCGACGGTCACCGCCAGCGTGGGTCTGGTGGTCGAGGTCCGCACGCCGACGTTCGTGGGTGCCGTCGTCGTCTGCGACGACCGGACCGTGACGTTGCAGGATCGGCGCGGCCGGCGCCGCCGGTTCGCTCTCGCTCCGGGAGCGTTCCTCGTCGAGGATCGTCCGGTCTCGCTCGTCGCACCAGAGCCAGCGACGCGCCCCACGTCCGGTGCACCCGCGACGACCCCGAGCGGCTCCCTCGCGGTCGCCGCTCCCGCCCGCGTGGCGCAGGCGAGTCGCATCCTCGTCGAGGGGGTGCACGATGCCTCGCTGCTCGAGACGGTCTGGGGCGACGACCTCCGGGTCGAGGGCATCGTCGTCGAGCCGCTGCACGGTGCGGACGACCTCGCGGACGTGGTCCGCCGCTTCTCACCGGGACCGACGCGCCGGCTCGGCGTGTTGCTCGACCACCTCGTCGACGGCTCGAAGGAGCAGCGGATCGCGGCCTCCGTCGAGCACCCGGACGTGCTGGTCCGGGGACACCCGTTCGTGGACGTGTGGGCGGCGGTTCGCCCGGGCGCCGTCGGACTGTCGGCGTGGCCCGACGTGCCTCGCGGTGAACCGTGGAAGGCCGGCGTCGCCGCCCGCGTCGGTGCGACGGACGAGCACGACCTCTGGCGGCGCATCCAGGCAGGCGTGCGCTCGTGGCGGGACCTCGACCGAACCCTGATCGGGGCGGTCGAGGAGCTCATCGACTTCGTCACGGTGCGGCGCGGCTGAGCATCAGGCGCCGGCAGGACGCTCCATCGCGGCGTAGCCGGCGGAGACCTCGCTGTCCGCGAGCCAATCCCGACGTCGACGGTCCTCGCCGCGCCGTTCGACCCGAAGCCCCTCACGCCGGGCCGGACCGGCGGAGCGGGCGACCTCGGTGATCTCGTCGCCCAGCAGCTCGTCCCGCTCGAGGAGCGCGTCCCGGAGCGCCTCGACGATGTGCCGGTTGGCTTCCAGCAGCGCCCGCACGCGCGCCTTCGCGACCGTCAGGATGCGGTCGACCTCGGGGCGCGCGTGCGGATCGGACAGCACCCGACCGACGAGGTTGGTGTCCGAGAACGGTCCGTTCTGGACCGCCGCGAGCGACACGAGGCTGCCGGCCATGCCCGCCGCCCCGACGATCTCGGCAGCCACCCGCGTCGCGGACAACAGGTCACCGGAGGGCCCGGTGCCGCTCTCGCCGAACCACAGCTCCTCCGCGACCATGCCGCCCATGGCGATGTCGATCAGCGCCTGGAGCTCGGAGCGCGACCGGGTGTAGACCTCGTCGAGATCCCCGTGCGCGAGCAGGCCGAGCGAGCCGGATCGCTTCACGATCGACAGCACCTCGAGGGTGCGAAGCTCCGTGAGGAACGCCACGGTCGCGTGGCCCGCCTCGTGGGTCGCGACGACCTGGCGTTCGTGCGGCGTGTACGCCACGGGGTTCTTGATGCCGACCTCTTCGGTGAGCCGGGCAGCCTGGATGTCGGCCCAGGACATGGCCTCCCGACCCTCGCGCAACGCGTTGAGCAGCGCCTCGTCGAGGAGGTGCTCGATCATCACCGGCGTGTAGCCGAACGTCTGCCCGGCCAGGGCGTCGCGCAGGGCGTCGCCCTCGAGCTCGGCCTCGTGCGCCTTGCGCCCGAGGAAGTGGTCGACCAGCTCGCGCCGGGCGGCCTTGGCCGGCGGCTCGAACGCCAGCCGTCGGTCGAACCGTCCCGGACGCAACAGCGCGGGATCGAGCCGGTCCGCGCGGTTCGTCGCGGCGATCAGCAACACGTTGTTGTACGTGGAGGGTCGCCGCTTCAGCTGCCGGTGCAGCGGCAGGTAGCCGTTGACCCAGTCGACCACGGCGTTCGCCACGCGTTGACGGGCAGGGGCCTGGTCGAAGGACTGCATCTGGACGAGCAGCTCGTTCACCACACCGCCCGTCCCCTCGCTCATGGCCCGCTCGACCCGGAGCCCGGTCCCGAGCTCGAGCAGGTGCGCCTCGTGCGGGTGCGCGCGCAGGGTGTCGGGGAGCGGGCTCGCGTCCATGCCCCCGCGTGCCACCGCGATCGCGTCGATCTCCTCGATGAAGCCGATCGCACCCCCCTCCTTGCGCGCTGCCTTGCGCAAGGCGCGGAAGTAGGCGCGGATCTTGCGCGCCGTTGCGCCGTACCACATCGACTGGAAGCTCGTCGCGGAGACGAAGAGGAACGGCACGCCGGCCTCGCGGGCCAACGCCTTGGCCAGGTGGGTCTTGCCCGTGCCCGGGGGCCCCTCGAACAACAGGCCACGTCGCGGTGTGCCGCCGAGCTGGTCGCGGAAGCGCGCGTAGCCGAGGAAGGTGTTGAGGGTACGGATCACCTCCTCGACGATCCCGTCGATCCCCTTCACGTCGGCGAGTCCGACGTCGATCTGCTCCGGCCGGTAGGTCACGTGTGGCGAGCGCCCGCTGAGCAACGGCATCGAGACGAGGATCACGATCGCCAGCACGAACACCACGGGGATCACCCACAGGGCGGGATCCCGCGGCATCGGCGGTGCCTGCAGGAGGTTCACGGGCCGGCCGTCGAGGATGCGGAACCACAGCCAGGCGGTCGGCACCCCCAGCACGATGGCGAGGGTCCGGAGGCGTGCCCGCCGGACGCGCTCGCGCATGGCACCGACGTCGGCACCGGCGGCCGTGATCAGCGCGCCCCCGAGCGCCGCCGCGATGGATCCCGGCGCGTGCGTGCTCGACTCCGCCATCCTGCCCCTCCATCGACGCGAGTGGCGGGCAGTGTCACACGTAGAGCGGTCGAACGGCCACCGCGAGTGCGCTCACACGTCAGCGCTGCACGCGTAGCGACAGGCTGAGCACCACCGCGACCGACGCGGCCAGGCCGATGATCGCGGTCCCGAGCGGGACGTGGAGCGCGGACGCGAGCGCCACGCCACTCCTGTGACCGGTGTAGCCCAGGCCGGTCTGCGCGGCCAGCAGCAGGACCGTCAGTGTCGCGAGACCGGCCGTCGCACGGCCCACCCTGCCGACCCAGGCGCCGATCGCGGTGCCGACGGCGATCGCCAGGACGCCGTGCCCGATCCCGCCGTGGAGGGAGAACAGGCCGGGGTCGACGAACAGCGCGCGCCCCGCGAGCAACGCCTGCGCCAGCACCCCGACGACGACGAGCCACGCCAGCACCACGGTCGTGCGCAGCAACGTCGTCGGTGCGGTTGCCCGCTCACGTTCTTCGAGTTGCACCACGGTCGTGGTCCCCCTGGTCTTGCGGCCTCGTTCCGGTCGCGCAGGCTACTTGCCCTGCCGGGCCCGGATCGCGCGACTCAGCGACGGGTCCCTCCCACCGGCACCTGCACGGCGTCGAGCAGCTCACCCACGGTGTGGTGCTGCTCGAGGGGATGACGGAGCGGTCGGCCGAGGTCGACCGCGTACCGGTTGCGACGTCCCGCTCGTGTGCGGGTCACGTACCCGTCCTCGACGAGGTCGTTGACGATCGCCTGTGTCGCGCGCTCGGTGATGCCGACGCGTGCAGCGACGTCCCGCAGGCGGACGTCGGCGTCGGCGGCAAGGCAGACGAGGACCAGCGCGTGGTTGGTCAACAACGTCCACGGGGGGCGAGCTCGTGACTCGGCCACCGGTCCTCCTTCCCGCGCCTGCGACCGCGGCCGCGTCGTGGTTCCGTCGTCAGCTGAGCCAGCTCGCCACCTGGGCGTACAGCGGGATGCCGAACACCAGGTTGAACGGGAACGTCAGCCCGAGCGAGGCCGTCAGCGAGTAGGCGGGGTTGGCTGCGGGCAGGGAGACCTGGACCGCAGCGGGCGCCGCGACGTACGACGCGCTTCCCGCCATCGCCCCGAAGACGGCCGCCCCGCCAGGCGACAGTCCCGACAGCAGTGCCAGTGCCACGCCCGCCGACCCGAACACGATCGGTGCGAGCAGCGCGAACGCGACGAGGAACCGTCCCGCCTTTCGCACGTCCGCGAGGCGCTGCCCGGCCACCATGCCGAGGTCGAGGAGGAACAGGAACAGCAGGCCGTTGAACGCGTCGATGAAGAGGGGCGCGACCGGCGCCGTGCCCGTCTCCCCCGCGATGGCGCCGATGACGATGCCGCCGAGCAGCAGCATGATGCTCTTGCCGAGCAGCACCTCCCGCAGGGCTTCACCGAGCCGGGCCCGACCGAACGCGAGCTGCGCGATCGCCAGCGCCACGATGATCCCTGGAACCTCCAGCGCAGCCACGAGCGTCGGCAGGTAGCCCTCCACCGTGCGGCCGGCCGCCGTCGCGAACGCGACGGCAGCGGTGAACGTCACGATCGAGACCGAGCCGTAGTGCGCCGCGACGCCCGCGGCGTCCGGCACCGAGAAACGACCGAAACGGCGGAGGACGGCGAACGCGATCGCCGGGGTGACACAGCCGACGAGCAGCGTCATCGCCAACGGGCCCACCAGCTCGCCGGGATCGGCGCCTCGGAGCTCGACGCCTCCCTTCAGACCGATCGCGAGCAGCAGGTACGCCGAGATGAAGGACGACGCTGCTTCCGGCAAGCGGATGTCGGATCGGAGGAGGGCAGCTGCCACACCCAGCGCGAAGGCGAGCACGATGGGGGACGTCAGGTTCAGCTGCGCGAGTTCGAGCGGTGACATCGCGTACGCGACCTCGGGAGCGAGCCGTCGACGGGTCGACGGCGTGCGGGCAGCTGGGCGACTGCTGGGTGCCGGGTCTCGGCCAGGCCGCGGAACGATAGAGAGAAGCGCGATTCATGTAAAGCAGTTCGCGTGTGCGGGGCGGTACGGCCGGCCGTCCCGGTTCGTGTCTCCTCGCCCGCCGGCCTGGTCACGCTGCCGGTGGTGGGAGCGCCGCGAGGACCGCGTCGAGGTCGACGTCGGCGGTCGAGTCGAACCGGTGGTGGGCGTGACCCACCCGCTCCGCGGGGCCGATGCCGACCGCGACCATCCCGGCCGCGAGCGCCGCGTCGACGCCGGACGCCGCGTCCTCGACGACGATGCAGGCCGCCGGGTCGACGCCGAGCTGCGCGGCCGCGGCGAGGAACAGGTCCGGTGCCGGCTTCGCCCGCTCGACGGTGTTGCCGTCGGCGACCACCTCGAAGCGACCGACGAGCCCCAACCGTTCCAGGACGAGCGGCGCGTTCTTCGACGACGAACCGACCGCCAGACGAAGGTCGTGCTCCTCGCACCGGTCGAGCAGCTCCAGCGCACCGGGGAGCACGTCCGCGGGGGTCATCTCCTCGAGGAACCCGAGGTAGTAGCCGTTCTTCGCGTCCATCATGGCGTCGAAGGTGGCGGGGTCCACGCGTCGGCCGGCGAGGAGGCGGACGAGCGAGTCGCGCCGCGAGACACCTCGCAGCGCCTCGTTCGCCTCGCGGTCGAAGGTCAGCGCGTGCTCGTCGGCGAGCCGCTGCCATCCGAGGTAGTGGTACTCGGCCGTGTCGGTGAGCACCCCGTCGAGGTCGAAGACGACGGCGGCGATCGGTGGTCTGCTCACGGTGGGGGGCCTCCGCCGATCCGTTCGCCTGGCGACGATGTCAGTCGCCGAGCGAGCCTGCGATGCGCTCGGCTGCGATCTCGGCGCACGTCGGGCACATCGGGTAGCGGGACGGGTCACCGTCCGGCTTCCAGCGCTTGCCACAGAGCGCGGTGATCGCCTCGCCCGTTCGCCTCGACCGTTCCAGGTCGCGTTTCGCCACGTAGTGCGCGAACCGGTCGTGATCCCCGCCGCCGGTGGACGGGTCGTTGCGTGTCTCCGGCTCCGTCACGGGAGCTGGAGCACGGGTCGGGAGATGGGTCGGCGCGGCCATGCGCCAACGGTAGCGGGTGGTCCCCGCGCCGGCCGTCGCCCTGCACCCTGCTCGACCGGCCACGGAGCCCTGGACCGCCGACGTCAGGAGCCGAGCGCCTCGATCGTCGCCAGGGTGCTCGACAGCCGCGCGGCCAGGTTGGTCGCGAGCAGCCGATGCAGCGCGACCGCGACCGCGGGGTCGTCGCGCTCGAGAGTGGCGAGTGCCGCGGGGGTGAGGCGCGCCAGCGAGCAGGCGGTGTCGGCCACGGCCACCGCGGCGCGCGGCGCGTCGAGGTAGAGCGCCACCTCGCCGAGCACCGTGCCCGCGTGCATGGTCCGCAGACGCCTGCGGTGGCCCGTCGCGTCCGACAGCCAGATGGTGACCACCCCCTCCCCCAGGAAGTACAGGTCCCGCGACCGCTCACCCTGTCGCAGGATGACCGTCCCTTCCTCGACCTGCTCGAGTACCAGGGCGGCCAGGAGCCGGTGTGCCAGCTCGTCGTCGCCGAGCCCCGCTGCCAACCACGCCGCCAGCGAGACCGGTTGGCCGCTTGCGGCCTGCCCGGCGAGGATCCTGTCCTCGCACCAGCCCACGGCGGTGTCGAGGTCGGGGAACACCGGTGCGCCCCCGGCCACCTCGGCGCCCTGTCCCGGTTCGGGCGGGCCGGCGGCCGGACCGATGCGCTCCCGCAGGTCGGCCGACACGGAGGTCAGCACCAGCGTGGCTCCGCTCCGCGCAGCCAGCTGTCGTGCACGCTGGATGCTCTCGAGCGCGGACGAGTCGAGTCCGCTCACCTGCCGAAGGTCGAGCACCAGGAAGCGTGTGTCGTCGTGCTCGGCGAGCTCTGCCTTGAGCCGATCGAGGAGGCGCGCCGCCGTGCCGAAGAAGAGGTAGCCCTGGAGCACGAGGATCCGGATCGAGTCCTGCTCGGTGGCGAGGGCCTGGAGCTGGACGGAGGAGCGGTCGACCTGGCTCGGGTAGGTACGGCCCGTCAGCGCGTGTCGCACGACGTCGGTGCGGCTGTAGGCCACGAGGAACACGACGGCCGTTGCCGCCACTCCGACCGAGACGCCTTCCAGGAAGCCGACCGTCGCGATCACGAGCAGGATCAGCAACACGATGGCATGGTCGACGCGCCGCAGGCGGTGGAAGCCGTCGACGACCCACTCCCACAGGAAGGCCAGCCCCAGGAAGGCGAGCAGGCCACCGACGAGAGGTCTGGGCAGCCAGCCGACGAGGTCGCCGCTGAAGATCAGGGCGAGGCCGACGACGACCGCGGCGACGGCCAGCGTCGGCCGCCCGAGCACCTGTCCGCGCTGCGCGAGGCTCGTCACCGACAGTGCGTGGAAGCCCGGGATGCCACCGCCGATGGCCGCCAGGGCGTTCGCCGCGCCCGCTGCCCGCAGCTCCTGGTCGAGATCGACGTCGTCGTCGGCGTCACGTTCGATCCCGGTCGCGTTCAGGAGCAGGGCCACGGCGCTCAGCAGCACCACGGTGAGGATGCCCGGCAGCTGCTGCAGGATCGCGCTCGGTACCACGCCGCGCACCACCTCGACGGGAGGTGGCCACAGCGAGCCGCCAGGGAATGGGCCCAGCAACCAACCGGCGGCCACGGCGCGCTCGGTGCCCGGTCCGAGCAGGACGACGGCGTAGAAGACCACGACCGTCGCGACGCACACCACCGGGATGGCCACCGCTCCCTTGCCGCGTCGGACGGCCACGAGCAGCACGACCGCGACGACGCACCCGGGTGCGAGGTGCCACAGGAGCTCGGTGTCGGTCCAGGTCCCCGGGTCGACGAGCCGGAACGTCCGGTCGCCTGCGAGCAGGCCGAGCCCGCCGTCCAGCAGCAGCCAACCGGTTCCGGCGAGGAACCCGCCGATCACCGGATAGGGCACGTAGCGCACCAACCGGCCGAGGCGGAAGGTTCCCAGCAGCCAGAGCGACAGCCCGGTCAACCCGGTGGTCAGTGCGACGGTGGCGAGCGAGGTGGCCACGAACCCCGGATGATCCGTACCGAGGGTGCTGGCGATGCCGGCGACCACGACCACGAGCACCGCCGCGGTCGCATCCTGGGCCGTGGCGATCACACCAGGCAGTGACGAGCGGAGCCCGATGACCACCAGCAGCACGAGGCCGCCGAACAAGGCGACGCCGATGCCCGGTCCGGCCGCGGCGCTCAGCGGCCCGGTGAAGATCAGGCCGCCGAAGGAGACCGCCAGGAGCGCTGCCAGCGCACCGATCACGACCCCCGTCACCAGGGTCGTCAGCGGGCCGGTCCCGCCGCCCACCTGCTGCCCCACGGTCCTCCCGCTCACCCCTCGGCCGACGTCGTCGCACCCTACGCGCCAGCACGGGCGTGGTGACGGGAGAACCGTCCGCGAACCACCTTGCGCATCGGGTGGGACCACGTGCTCGTCGCGTACGTTTCCGTGCCCCTCGCACGGGGGCCGACGAGCGAGGTGGTGCATGACGATCCCCAGGTCGCGTGACGCGTTCGCGTCGGCGTTCGAGACCGCAACTGGGCTTGCGGCGCCGGCCGCTGCGTCGGCCTTCGGTGATTCCGTGCCGCAGGCCGACGAGCTGGCTCGGCTGGTCGCGGCCGGGCGCAAGCGAGCGACGGCGGGGATGCGCGAGGACTACCTCGCGGCCGGTGAGGCGCTGCCGGAGGTCGGGGACCTGCTGGTCGTGCTCGACGGAGGCGACCTGCCGATCTGCGTGATCCGGACCACCTCGGTCGAGGTCCTTCCGTTCGACGCCGTCGACGCGGCATTCGCGTTCGAGGAAGGGGAGGGAGATCGGACGCTCGCGTCGTGGCGGACCGAGCACGGCCGGTTCTTCGGCAGCCGGTGCGCGGTGCTCGGGATCGAGTGGCACGGCGGGCGCGACATCGTGTGCGAACGATTCGAGCTCGTCTGGTCACCGCAGTGAGGCTCGGCTCAGGGACGGTCCGGGACGAACGTGGTGCTGGGAGGACATCCGAGGGCTACAGGAAGCGTCCCTCCTCGGTCTCGCGGATCATCAGGATGCGGTCGACGATCCGGAGCAGCAGATCCAGGGGCGCTCCCTCGAGCGCGTCTCGAAGCTGGTCGACCTGTTGGCTCTGGTGCCCGTAGCGCCGCAACAGCTCGGCGTTGGGTTCCTCCGCGGCCCGTTGCTCGACCGAGAGTTGCTCGAGCAGATCCGAGTAGCCGTCGCAGGCGTCGAGAAGGGCGTAGAAGCGTGCGTCGAGCTCGTCGACGGACACCTTCACGCGTTCGTAGGCGCTCACTGGGCAACCTTCCGGGTGTCAGCGGCTTGACTGCTGATGCGCCCCTGGTGCCCACCGGACCACTGCCCTCGGTGCTTGCCCTTCGAGGGCCAGCATGAGAACTGCAGGGTCCGGTGGCCCAGGACGTGCCAAGCGGCTACAGGGCTGAGCGCCGCAGAGCGCCGATCAGTGAGCGACCGACGTGCACGTCCCGGCACCACCGGGTGCATCCCCACTGTTGCAGCAGCGAGGAGACACTCATGAAGGATGGCATGGACATCTCGGTCGCGCCCACGGGCGGGATCGACTGGGCCACCGACACCAACGAGCTGTGCATCGTCGACATGGCCGGCTGTGTCGTGGACCGGTCCAACACCACGATGGACGCCGCCGGGATCCGCAAGCTGGTCGGCCAGCTCGAACGCCACTCGGTCGCCCGGGTCGCGATCGAACGGCCCGACGGCCCGGTGGTCGACGCCGTGCTCGCCGCCGGGATCGAGGTGGTGGTCATCACGCCACGGCAGATCAAGAACCTGCGGTCCCGGTACGGGTCGGCGGGCAACAAAGACGACCGGTTCGACGCGTTCGTGCTCGCCGACACGCTGCGCACCGATCCCGGCCTGCTCGTCTCGCTCGAACCTGACACCCCGCAGACCCTGGCGTTGCGTGCTGCCGTGCGCGCCCGTACCGATCTCGTGGAGACCCGGGTGGCACTGTGCAACCAGCTGCGCGCCCACCTGCGAACCGTGTTCCCGGGCGCGGTGGGGCTCTTCGCCGACCTGGACTCGCCGATCAGCCTGACGTTCCTGGCCCGGTTCCCCACCGCCGAGCGGGCCGCGTGGCTGTCGGTCAAGCGACTGGGCTCGTGGCTGGCCGCCAACGGCTACTGCGGCCGGACCAACACCGACGTGCTGCTCGAACGGCTCGAGAACGCGCCGGCCGGCCACACCGGCAACGCCGGCAACGCCGCCGGCCGGACCACCCTGGCCTACGTCGCCGCGCTGCAGGCCATCGTCGAGCAGATCCGGGTGCTCGAGGCCGACATCGCCGAACAGCTCGCCGTACACCCCGACGCACACATCTTCCGGTCGCTGCCCCGCTCCGGGATGATCCGCGCCGCCAAGCTGCTGGCCGAGATCGGCGATGCGCGCGGCCGGTTCCCCACCGACGCGTCGCTGGCCTCGCTGGCCGGCGCCTGCCCCTCGACCAGACAGTCGGGCCGACATCACGTGGTGACCTTCCGATGGGCCTGCAACAAGAAACTGCGCGACGCCGTCATGGACTTCGCCGGAGACTCCCGCCACGCCTCGCCCTGGGCCGCCGCGATCTACAACAAGCACCGAGCCGCCAACAAGTCCCACCAGCACGCCGTGCGCATCTTGGCCCGTGCCTGGCTCCGCGTGATCTGGCGCTGCTGGCAGGACGGCGTCGCCTACGACCCCTCCCACCACGGAGGCGCCCAGACCCACCTCGCCAAGGCGGCTTGACACAGGGCATCTCATGCCCGATCCATCCGCCGCCATCGATACGGCAACTCGACGAGGTAGGGGGCGACGTCCGCCTCCTCGACCAGTGTGAGCAGGTCGAGGAGGATCCGACGCTGATGGTCCGCCCGACCCACCTCACCGAACGGGTTGCCCAGCGGGAACCGTACGTGGGCGGCTCGGGAGACGTTCATGCACGCGGTGATCTCCGGGCGGAGCGTGAGACTCACCGCCGCGATGCCTGCCGACTCCAGGGCACCCTGAACCAGTCCGACCGACTGGTGGCACATCGGTCAGCCGGGACTCATGACGACGACGTCCACGTGCGCGCGGGCGAAGAGGTCGACCACCGCCGGAGCGGTCACCCCGGCGACGTCCGTCGGATCCGGATTCCAGCCCATCAGGCCGACATGGACCGGCGAGGCGGAGCCGACCGTGCCCTCGGCGGCCAGCGTGCGGAGGGGCTCGATCGGGAGGACGACGTTCGGGTCCTGCTCTGCGCGGGAGGTGTCGTAGTGGCTGTGCGAGAAGCGGAGCGATCGCAGGTCGACGTCGTCGGGGATCACCCGCCAGGACGCGTCACCATGCGGATCCGTGACGTCGAACGGGTCCTGCCCGTCGACGTGCGCGCCGGCCGTCGTGAGGAGGCCGACGCGCCACTGTGACATCGGGGTGTCTGGACGGTGGAGTACGGCGGACGGGTTGACGCGTGGCGCCGTGCCCGCGTGCATCTCGCCGATCCGGACGACCCACGCGTCGTAGTCGTCGCGCAGCGAGGCCGGGTCGATGCGTCGCAACAGCGTCTCCTGGGAACGTCCCGTCCCGCGCGCCGGACGACGGTGGTCGTAGGCGAGGTCGTCGTGACCGCCCCGGCCAGCCGCGATGCCCAGCGGACGCGTCCCACGTGCGCGAGGGGGGACTTGAACCCCCATGTCCTCTCGGACACACGGCCCTCAACCGTGCGCGTCTGCCTGTTCCGCCACTCGCGCGTGGATGCCGGGCGAGAAGCCCGGCGGCCGGGGATCGTAGCGAGGGGCACCACCACCCGCCAACGGCGGGAGCGCGCCCCGCCACACGACCGGCGTACGATCAGCCGGTCGCGCCGGTGAGCCACGCCGCGGACAGGTCCAGCCGCCCGAGCGGCGACCAGTGCAGATCCTGGACGTCGGTCGCCACGACGGCGGCGTGCTGGTACCAGAGCAGGGGCAGCGCCGGGAGGGCGTCCAGCAGCAGGCGCTCGGCGGTGGCCCACAACCGTCGTGCCTCCGCAGGGTCGTTCGCCGTCAGCGCCTGACCGAGCAGCAGGTCGAGCTCCGGATCGGCGAACCGCGTCAGGTTGTCGGTGCCCACGTTCGACGAGTGGAACAGGGGAACGAGGAACGCCCCCGGGTCCGGCACGTTGGCCTCCCACCCCAGACGGAAGACCGAGACCTCGCCCGCCCGGACCGCTCGGACGAACGGCTGGAGGTCCTGGGCGCGGACGTCGACCTCGAGGCCCAGCGCCGCCTCGATGTCGTCGGCGATCCGCTCGGCGATCGCGGCGTGCGTCGGACCACGGTTGTAGGTCAACGTGATCCGCTCCAGCACCTGCGGCTCGGTGGGAGGAGCGTCGTCGCCCTCCCCCACGACGTCGTCGCTCGGCTCCTGCCCAGGATCGTCGCTTCCCTCCTCCTCGGCCGGGACGTCCTCGGGCACGTCCTCGTCGACCTGTTCGGCGGCTGCGATGGCCGCCTGTGCGGCTGCCTCCTCCCATCCGGCACGGACCTCGTCGAGCAGTGCCCGCGCCCGCTCGGGGTCGTGCCGGCAGGCCAGGCACGCGCCGGGCCGCGAACCGAGGATCGGTGGCGGCACGATGGACGTCGCCGGCGTCCGGAGTCCTTGCAGCACCTCGTCCGCCAGCGCCTCACGGTCGATCGCCAGCGACAGCGCCCGCCGGACCCTCGCGTCGTCGAAGGGGGGGCTCGTGGTGTCGAACCCGTACAGGTAGGTGACCGCGAGCACGCCGCGCAGCAGTCCAGGGCCGGTGTAGCCGTCCGCCGCACGTCCGAACCGTTGCTCCGCCTCCGCGAAGTGGGCGGGTGCCACCTCGGCGACATGCAGCACGCCGTCCCGGAGGTCCTGCCAGCGTCGGTCACGGGTGGGGTCGTCGGCGTAGATGGTGAACAGCACCTCGTCGAGCAACGGCGGTTCGGGGTGGTCGCCCGCACGGGTGAGGCGCAGGAACGCGCCCGGCTCGCGTGCGGAGGCCATCTCGAACGGACCGTTGCCGATCGGTTGGAGGCCGTAGCCCTCCGGGTCGGCGTCCGCCAGCGCGGGCACCGGCACGAGGCTCGGGTCGGTGAGGGTCAGCAGGAACCCGGGACGCGGCTCCTGGAGCTCGATCACCAGCGTGCGCGCGTCCGCCGCCTGGAGCCCCGCCAGTGGGACACCGGAATCCCGTGACGCCGCCCAGCCGGCGACGGGCTCCAGCAGGTGCTCGAGGAACGTCGGCGGATCGGCGGTCCCGTCCACGATGCGGTCGAAGGTGCGGACGAAGTCCTCCGCGCGCACCGGGGTGCCGTCGTGGAAGGTGGCATCGCGGAGGTGGAAGGTGAACACACGATCGTCGACGACGTCCCAGCGGGCCGCCGCCGCCGGCACCACGCGCAGGTTGCGGTCCAGCCGCACGAGCGGGTCGAACAGCGCGTCGACGACCAGCTCACCGGAGTCGTCGACGACGAAACGGGGATCGATCGAGATGGGGTCGGCCGACAGCCCGATCCGAAGCGTTCCACCGCGCCGGGAGGCGTCCGGGTCCTGGGGGTCGTCATCCGGGTCCGTGACGTCCGACGGTTGCTCGTCGGGCACGTCGTCGGGACCCCCGGGGGTGCACGACGCCAGGACCGCGAGCAGGAGCGCGGAGACGGCCGCCCTCCGCGCTGGCCCCATGTCTAGATGAGGATGACCAGCAGGCAGTTCGTGGTGGCGAAGGCGATCGCGGCGATGACGGTGAAGCGGTCCAGGTTGCGCTCCACCACGGCGGAGCCCTGCAGGCCACCACCGGCTCCACCACCGAACATGTCCGACAACCCACCGCCCTGCCCGCGGTGGAGCAGGACGAACAGGATCAGGACGAGGGCCAGGAGCAGGTGCAGCGCGATGAGGGTGCCGATGAGCACGACAGGGCTCCTGCGTTCGAACGGTGGTCGACGGCTGCGCAGCGTACCAGCGTGGGCTGGCTCACTCCGGGCGCTGCGCCAACCAGTAGAGACGGAAGCCGTCGCCGGCTGCGCCGCCGGCGACGGGCACGGCGTCCCATCGGCGGTTCAGGGACTCGTCGACCGTGATGGTCGGCGGTCGGATCCCGAGCCCCGGCGTCCGCGCCGGCACCGGACACGCCCGATCCTCGGCCGCGCAGGCGTGCAGGGCCGCCCGCCGGTTCTCCTGGCTGTCCTCCACGAAGGTCCCCGCCGAGCGCAGGGTCGGGGTCGCGACGTCGAGGTGGGCGCGCCGGTACGCGCTGAAGACCCGTGCCTCGGCCTGCGTCGCCGTCTCCGCGAGCGAGACGGGCGGGGTCGCGGACCAGACCAACGCCAGTTGGTCGCGTTCGCGTGACTCGCCCGCGAGCGCCGCGGGGATGGCGAGCGCGCTCCCCGCTGCGATCGCCACCACGACGACCACCGCCAGGACCTCGACGGAGCGTCGCGCGCGACCCGGCGGAGGGGTGTCGTCGAGCAGCACGTTCACCCGGCCGACGAGCCCGCCGGTCGGTGCGAACGGGGCGCATGCCCGGGCGTGCTCCGGCACCGTCTCCATCACCTTCAGCAGCCCGCTGGCGAGCGCGGCGGGTCGCCCGGTCGCCGCTGCCGCCGACTGGTCGGCGGCGAGCTCGCGTTCGCGATGCAGCTGCCTGACGGCCCAGCCGCCGCCGGGAACGAAGAAGGTGGTGTCGCGGACCATGCCGAGCGCCGCCGCCACGAGGTTGTCGCGGCGGCGGACGTGTGCGAGCTCGTGTGCGAGGACGCCCTCGAGCTCCTCGTCGTCGAGCGTCGCCCGGAGATCCTCCCCCAGCACGATGACCGGCCGGCTGCGGCCGACGACGAAGGCGCCACCGGGACAGGTCGGCACCAGCGCGACGAGCGGCCGTGCGACACCCAGCCTGTCCGCCAACCGCCGCGCGACGGCGGTGACCGAGACGTCGGCCCGGCCGTTGGCCACCGCGAGGAGTGCCTCGCGGCGGGCGCGGATCATCCCGGTCGTGCGGCGGCTGAGCCGCCAGGCGACCACCAGGGCCCACACGCCGACGAGGATCGGGACCGCCAACGGCGCGAAGTACAGGAACCCGTCACGGACGGGGATGGGCAGCGCGCCCGCACCCTCCGAGGGCAGCATCAGGACCGGAGGTTGGACGGCACTGCCGGTGGCGACGACCACGACGACGAGCGCGGCCCCGGGGGCGAGCGCGGTCGCCACCCGTGCCCAGCCGGAGCGGAGACCGACGCGCAGGCAGCAGCGGACGAGGAGCACGGCGGCCAGCGTCGCGAGCACGGCCCGGATCGCGATCGATTCGAGCGGCAGCGACAGCAGGAGGCCCGCGTCCACCGGAGTCAGCGTTCCTTGGCGCGTCGCCGGTCGACCGCGGCGCGGAGCTGGTCGAGCGTCACGTTGTCGACGTCCTCCACCACGTCCGCGAGGTACGCGGCCGCGGGCTCCGGATACCGGTCGAGCAGCCAGGCGAGCACGTCCTCGACCGCCGAGCGCGCGTAGCGGTCACGGCTCACGGCCGGCCGGTACCGGTGCGCCAGGTTGCCGGTGTCCCGCATCAGCAGGCCCTTGCTCGCCAGCCTGCTCATCGTCGTCATCACGGTGGTGTAGGCGATCGTGCGCTGGCTCGCGAGCTCGCCGTGCACGTCGCGCACCGTGGCGTCCGCGAGCCGCCAGACGACGTCCATGACGTCCTGCTCCAGGGGTCCCAGCAGTGCCTCGATCGGATCGTTTCGGCGTCCCACGGTCGTCCTGCTCCCTACGCCGCCATCTCGGGTGGCCACGTGGCCGAGAGCGTAGCCGGCCACCTCGCCGGTCGGACGGAGCTCTCCCCCAGCCGCACCGGTGGGTGCGCCCGTACGGCTGGCTACGATCGACGGATGGACCGACAGCACGCCGGCTCGGACCCCCCTCTGACCGTGCACAGCTCCGTCCGGGGCCTGCTCGCCGCGACCGTGACCCCGCTGCTCCTGCTGGTGCTCGGCGTGGGCGCCCAGGCCACCGCGGGGCGCCCGGCCGTGCTGCCGCTGTCACTCGTCGCACTCGGCATCCTGCTCGGGGTGGGCGTGCTGGTCGACTACCCACGTCGCACGCGCTTCGACGCGACCGGCGTCACCAGGATGTGCCCGCTCCGGGCGCACCGGCTCCCCTGGGGATCGGTCGTCGCGATCGAACGGACGCCCTCGGGCGCGAGCGCGCGCCTCCGCCGGAACCTCACCGAGCGGCGCGGTGGCACGCTCGTCCGGGGCGGACTCGTCGCGAGGGGGCCGGGCCGTCGCCGCTACCTGTTGACCGACCGGGTCGAGGGTGCCGTCGAGCACGACCGCCTCCGGGAGTTGGTCGCCGAGCTCGGGGTCGCGACCACGCTGCGCGCCCGACGTCCGGCGGACGACACCCCTCCGACGACGCTCTACCGGCGTCGCGGCTGACCGTCAGCCGGTCTCGTCGGGCAGGGTCGGCAGCTCGACGTGGTCGTGCTCGCCGGCGAGTTGGACCTCGCGCCCGAGCTCCTTGACGCGTTCGACGAGCGTCTCACCAGGCCCGAGGGCGTAGTGGCAGGCGGCCCAGTGTCCCGGCTGCACCTCGGCGAGCGGCGGCACCTCGATCCTGCACCGTTCCTGCGCTATCGGACAGCGCGTGTGGAAGCGGCAACCCGGTGGGGGTGCCGACGGGGACGGCAGGTCGCCCTCCAGGATGATCCGCTCGCGCTCGCGTTCGGCCCGCGGGTCGGCGACGGGGACCGCGGACAGCAGTGCATGCGAGTAGGGGTGCGCCGGGGCGTCGTACAGCACGTCCGCATCCGCGAGCTCGACCACGTGGCCCAGGTACATGACCGCCACCCGGTCCGAGATGTGGCGGACCACGGAGAGGTCGTGTGCGATGAAGAGGTAGGTGAGCTCGAACTCGTCCTGGAGGTCCTCGAGCAGGTTGATCACCTGCGCCTGGACCGACACGTCGAGCGCGGACACCGGCTCGTCGAGCACGACGACGTCCGGCTGCAGCGCGAGGGCCCGGGCGATCCCGATCCGTTGGCGTTGGCCGCCCGAGAACTCGTGCGGGTAGCGGTTGCCGTGCTCGGGCGAGAGGCCGACCGCTTCCAGCAGCTCGCCGACACGCTTCCTGGCACTGCGCTTGTCCACCCCGTGGACGAGCATCGGCTCGCCGATGGTGTCACGCACCGGCATGCGCGGGTTGAGCGATGCGAACGGGTCCTGGAAGACCATCTGGAGGTGGCGGCGGAGCTCGCGGAGCCGTGGCTTGCTCGCATCGGTGACCGACTCGCCCTTGAACCGCACGTCGCCGACCGTCGGCTCCACCAGGCGGAGCAGGCTCCGGCCGAGGGTCGTCTT
The DNA here is from genome assembly GCA_963695235.1 of uncultured Nitriliruptoraceae bacterium. Classification (GTDB taxonomy): domain Bacteria; phylum Actinomycetota; class Nitriliruptoria; order Nitriliruptorales; family Nitriliruptoraceae; genus PWLR01. The sequence goes on along the minus strand of OY968778.1, from coordinate 2,573,334 downwards.
GCCGCAGCCGGACTCGCCCACGATGCCGAGGGTCTCCATCGCGTTGACCGACAGGGACACGCCGTCGACGGCATGGACCTGGCCGATCTCACGTCGCAGGAGGCCCGACCGGATCGGGAAGTGCTTGACGAGGTCGACGATCTCCAGCACCGGTCCCTCGTGCTGGTCGTCGACCCCCGGCGCCGAGGTGATCGCGTCGATCGAAGCCATCAGGCGCTACTCCTCGCCGGCGCGTCCTCGAGGGTGTCGGGCAGGTCCTCGGCGTAGTGGCAACGCGACAGGTGCAGCCCCGCAGGATCGAGCGCGCGCAGGGCGGGCTCCTCGTCGCGACAACGATCCGTCGCATGGGGACAACGGGGCCGGAACACGCAGCCGCGCGGGAAGGAGATGGCCGAGGGTGGCGAGCCGGGGATCGGCACCAGCCGAGCCTCGGTCCGGGACGCGGCCGTCGGGATCGAGGTCATGAGCCCACGCGTGTACGGGTTGCGCGAGTGGTAGAAGATCGTGTCGGTGTCCGCCGCCTCGAACAGGCGACCGCCGTACATGACCTGGACGCGCTCCGCGACGCCGGCGACGAGACCGAGGTCGTGGGTGATGAGCATCATCGCCGCACCGGTGATCTCCTGCGCCTGGGCCATGACCTCGATCACCTGGGCCTGGATCGTGACGTCGAGCGCCGTGGTGGGTTCGTCGGCGATCAGCAGCTTCGGTTCGTTCGCGATGCCCATGGCGATCATGGCGCGCTGGCGCATGCCGCCGGAGAACTCGTGCGGGTAGTTCTCGATCCGCTGACGGGGCTCCGAGATGCCCACAAGCGTGAGGAGATCGACCGCCCGCTGCCTCGCAGCCTTCCTCGACACCTTGGGATGATGGATCCGGATCGCCTCGACGAGCTGCATCCCGACCGTGAACACCGGGTTCAACGCGGTCATCGGGTCCTGGAAGACCATCGCGATGTCGTTGCCCTGGAGCTTGCGCATCTGTTTGTCGCCGAGCGCGAGCAGATCCTGGCCGTCGAAGGAGATCGTCCCGGACACGCGGGCGTAGCTCGGCAGCAGCCGCATGATGGCCATCGCCGACACCGACTTCCCCGAACCGGATTCGCCGACGACGGCCAGTGTCTCGCCCGGGTGCAGGTCGAAGCTGATCGCGTTGACGGCCTGCACGAGCCCGTCGTCGGTCGCGAATGCGACGGACAGGTCCTTGACCGAGAGCAGCGGTGCGGTCACGTCGCTCAACCCTTCCGGCTGGTCGGATCGAGCGCGTCGCGCAGCCCGTCGCCGATGAAGTTGATGCAGAGGGAGATCAGCACGATGAAGCCTGCCGGGAAGAGCAACCGGTGCGGGTGCGACTCGATGGAGCCCTTCGACTCCGCGACGAGATTGCCGAGCGTCGGCGTCGGGGGCTGGACCCCCAGCCCGAGGAACGACAGGGTCGACTCGAGGATGATCGCGGTCGAGATGAGCAGTGTCGCGTTCACCACGATCGGACCGAACGTGTTGGGGATGATGTGGCGGAACATGATCCGCGGCGCCCGTGCACCGGCGGCACGGGCGGCGAGGACGAACTCCTGCTCTTTGGCCTGGAGGAAGAGCCCCCGCACGATGCGGGCGATGACCGGCCACAGCAGCAGCGCCAGGATGACGGCGATGCCGTTCGGGGAGGCGCCGTAGTTCTTGGCGAGCACCAGCAGGATCACGAGCGCGGGGACGATCAGCACCAGGTTGGTCAGCTGGTTGAGGACCGCGTCGACCCACCCGCCGAAGTACCCGCTCAGCGCCCCGATCACGGTGCCGATGATCGTGGTGAGGACCGAGACGATCAACGCGATCCGGATCGAGAACTGGCCGCCCTCGAACACGCGGACCAGCAGGTCCCGGCCGAGCTGGTCGTTGCCGAAGAGGTGCGACAGCGACGGTCTGGCGTTCTGCATGTCGACGGCGCCCAGGGCACGCGACGAGTGCGGGGACAGCAGCGGCCCGATCCAGAAGGCGACGATGCACAGCAGCAGCAGGCTCACCGCGAACATTGCGATGCGGTGACGCCGGAACCGGTCGAAGGTCTGTCGGGCGAAGCCGCGGCTGACGATCGCCAGGCCCTCGCGCTCGCCCAACTCGACCGTCGTGACCTGGCCTTCGTCGACGGGCGGCAAGAGGCCGCGACCGCCTCCCGGCTCGTCGTGCGAGGCGCCGTCGTGGCGGATCTCAGTCATAGCGGATCCTCGGGTCGAGCAGGCCGTAGATGAGGTCGGCGATGAGGTTGAAGACGATGACGAGGGAGGCGATGAAGATGACGATCCCCATCATCAGGTTGAGGTCCTGCCGGTCGATCGCCGTCAGCAGGAGCGGGCCGAGGCCAGGCCAGGCGAAGATGGTCTCCGTGACGATCGAGCCTCCGAGCAGGATCGCGAAGTCGATCGCCCAGATCGTCACCAGCGGGATCATGGCGTTGCGGAGGCCGTGCTTGAAGATGACCCGTGATCGCGGGAGGCCCTTCGCCCGTGCCGTGCGCATGTAGTCCGAGTTGATCACCTCGAGCATCGCGGCTCGTTGGAACCGGCTCTCGGCGGCGGTGACGACCAGCACCAGGGTCATGATCGGCAGGGTGTGACTCGCGATCACGTCACCGAGCGATCCCGTGCGCATCCCCTGGGTGACGAACGGTCGGACATCGAACCAGTCGCGCCACCAGACCACGAAGAAGACCTGCAGCAGCAGGCCGAACACGAACGTGGGCATCGAGATGCCGAAGAAGGAGAAGCCGGTGAGGACGTAGTCGAGCTTCGAGTACTGCTTGACCGCGGAGACGACCCCGAGCGCGACCGCCAGCGTGGCGACGATCAGGAAGGCCGGGATCGCCAGTCGGGCCGTGTTCGTGGCCCGCTCGATGAGCAACGGGAACACCTCCTGGCCCATCGCAGGCGAGTTGCCCATGTCACCGGTCAGTGCCGAGGTGATCCAGTTCCAGTACCGCAGCGGGATCGGTTGGTCCAGGTTGTAGAGGGAGATGATCCTGTCGTACGCCTGCTGGTCGCAGTTCTGGCAGAGGGCGAGCGCGGCGAGCGGGTTGTTGACCTGCGACACCATCCAGTAGATCGCGAAGGTGGCGACGAGCAGCAGCGGGACGGTCGCGAGAACACGACGCACGGTGAACGCGAACACGTTGCAGCCTCCCTCGCCGCACCGCAGGGCCCTGACCGGCGCACCGTACCTGCGGACCGGTCCGTACCTCACGAGGCGCTCGACGCCGTGCGCCATCCGCGCCAGCGCGGCAAGCGCAGCCTAGAGGGCCGTCCCAGGTCCGGGCCGGGGCGCGCCGTACGCCGGGAGGGGGCCCGAAGGCCCCCTCCCGATGCTGCGTGTCACGGACAGGTCAGCTGCGCGGCAGGAAGTCCACCGCGTAGACGATCGGACCCGCGTAGTTGGCGTCCGGCGCGAGCGCCGCCCGCTCCAGCCGTTCGTTCGAGTAGGCGTAGTAGGACGGCTTCGAGGTCAGCGGGATGATCATCAACCCGTCCTCGGCGTCGATCTCGAGCGTCGTCACGTAGCGGTCGAGCTCGTTGTAGCACTCGCCCCGCTCCTGATCGTCGATCGTGACGTCGCACTGCGCCGAGAGGGCGTCCCAGTCCTCGTTGGAGTACCGGTGCGGGTTGTTGCCCGACCCGGTGCGGTAGGCGACGCTCTGGCTGCCCGGCCACGGACCGCCGACCCAGGCGAACATCGCGATGTCCCACCCGAAGCACTCGGAGGTCACGGGCTCGTCGGTGATGCCCTCCACCTCGGCACCGTCCTCGCCGCCCGCCAGGGTGCAGGCGATCGACTCGTTCGAGAACACCATGTTGTCGAAGAAGTCGGTCCCGGGCAGGTTGTTGATGGTGATGTTGAAGCCGGCCTCGGCGACCTGCTCGGCGATGATCTGCTGCTGGAGCTCACGCAGCGCGTTGCCGCCGGTCGTCGAGATGCGGAGGTCGAGCTGACCCCGCTCCGGGTGCTCGTAGAAGCCGCTGGCGTTCTCGGTGTAGCCGGCCTCCTCGAGCTTGGCCTGTGCCTGGTCGATCTGCGGTCCGTCGTACTCCGCCTGGTGGTTGACGTAGAACTCGCCGGTCAGCCAGTAGCTGTTGCCGAGGCCGTTGGGATCGAGCGCGTCGCCGTACAGCGGCGTGTAGAGGCGGGCCATGATGTCGGACTTGTCGACCGCGTACGCGAGAGCCTCGCGGACGAGTGGGTCGGACAGGTGCTCGTTGACCAGGTTCAGGGACAGCTGCTCGAAGACGGGACCGACCGTCGAGGCCGCCGTGAAGCGGTCGTCCTCGGAGATCTGGTCCGCGAACTGCGTCTGAGGCTGCGCCATCAGGATGTCGGCTTCGCCGGCACGCATGGCGTTGATCTGCGCGTCGGTGTCGGCCACGAAGTTGACCGTGATGCCCGGCACGCAAGCGACGCCCTTGTTCACGATGTCGTCGTTGTCCGGGTGTCCACCGTGGTAGTTGTCGTTGCGCTCGAGCTCGACCGAGACGCCCCTGCTCCAGGCTCCCATGACCATGGGTCCAGAGGTCGGGACGGGCTCGCCGTCGACGGTGAAGTCACCCCAGGCCGCGTTGGCAGCGGCTGCGTCGCTGATCACGTGGGCAGGCATGATGAAGTCCAGCATGCCGGGATAGCCGGCGAAGAAGGAGTCCATCTCGAAGCTGAACTCGGTGTCGCTGGTCTCCTCCCAGGTGTCGGCGTCGACCAGTCGGTAGCCCTCGCGCGAGCTCATGAGGTACGTGCCGCCCGTGCCTTCCTCGCGGTCGTAGCCCTCCATGATGATGTCGAAGGTGTTGCGCACGTCCGCCGACGTGATCGGGGTCCCGTCGGACCACTGGATGTCGTCACGCAGCTGGTAGGACACGCGGACACCGCCGCCGTCGAGCTCCTCTAGCTCCGCGGGCTCGGCCAGCAGCTCGGGCACGTACTCGATGGTCGAGCTGATGCCGTACAGCCCTTCGAGCATGCTCTGGACGATCCAGGAGGTGACGGAGAGGTTGTTCGCCGGGTCGTTGAAGTGCAGGTCCGGCGGCTCCTGCTCGTGGACCCAGACCAGGTTGGTGTCGGTCGAGCCGTCGGCGCAGTAGTCGTCGCCGTCGGCCTGATCGTCGCCCGGCTCCGGGTCGTCGGTCCCGGGCTGCTCGTCGACGGGGTCGTCTCCGGGGTCGTCTCCGCCTCCACACGCGGTCGCGACCAGCGCGAGCGCGCTCGCGGCGGCTACGAGCCGCCAGCCATATCGCTTGTCCCTCGCCACCGTGGCTCCTTCCATCGAGCGGTGGTGTCGGATCTCCCCCGTGTCACACCCCGACCCAGGCGGTCGCCACGGGGTCGGGGACACACGCGCGGGACCGTGCATCCGACCGTCCTAAACTACTACCACGGTCGGAGTGGCGTCGGCATCCGCAGCCACCGCGCGCGGGAAGCGCACCGATGCTTCAGCCGCTCACGCGACGGCCGTCCCGGGCTCGGAAGGGCGTCGATCGGGGTCGACCGAGGGGTCGCGCAGGTGTGGGCGCGCCCGGCCCGGCGTCAGCGGCGATGGGCGACGATCAGCGCGAAGTCGTCCGACGAGAGGCTCGCGCCCCCGACGAGGACGCCGTCGATGTCGGGCTCCCGCAGCAGTGCACGGATGTTGCCCGGCTTGACGCTGCCGCCGTACTGGACGCGGATCGCGTCCGCGACCGAGGGGTCGTAGAGCTCGGCGAGCCGGGACCGCACGTGTGCGCACATCTGTTGCGCGTCGTCAGGCGTCGCCGTGCGACCCGTGCCGATCGCCCACACCGGCTCGTAGGCGATCACGAGTGCCGCCGGGTCGCTCACCGCGATGCCCGCGAGGCTGCCGCGCAACTGCTCGGACACGACCGCTTCGGCGTCGCCCGCCTCGCGCTCCGCGAGCGTCTCGCCCACGCACAGGATCGGTCGCAGGCCGTGGCGCAGGATCGCGTGCACCTTGGCGTTCACCACCTCGTCGGTCTCGCCGAACAACGCTCGGCGCTCCGAATGCCCGGCGAGCACGTAGCGCACCTCGAGCCGCGCGAGCATCGGGACCGACACCTCGCCGGTGTACGCCCCCTCGTCGTCCTGATGGCAGTTCTGCGCACCGAGCGCGATGGGCAGCCGCTCGGACTGCAACAGGTTCTGGATCGGTCGCAACGAGGTGAACGGCGGACAGACCACGACCTCCTGACCTTCGTAGTCCTCCGGGTCCAGGTGATAGGCGAGCTTCTGGACGAGTTGGATCGCCTCGAGGTGGTCGCGGTGCATCTTCCAGTTGCCCGCGATGATCGGTGTGCGGTCGCTCACGGTGCTCCTACCGGCTCGGGGCGCGGGGACGGCAGCCTAGTGACTGCCCGCTCGCGCGAGCACCGCCGCCGAGGCGCGTGATGCCGCGCGACTCAGCGGCCGGTGCTGGCCGCCCAATCGGCGTGGAGACGCTGGTACACGCCCCCTCGGGCGACCAGAGCGGCGTGGGGACCACGTTCGACGAGGCGCCCGTCCTGGAAGACCAGGACCTCGTCCGCCGCCTCGGCGGTGGAGAGCCGGTGCGCGACCGTCACGCTCGTCCGGCCGGCCGTCAGCCGCTCGATCGCCCTGCGCAGCGACACCTCCAGCGCCGGGTCGACGGCGGACGTCGCCTCGTCGAGCACCAGCAGCGACGGCGATGCGATCCAGGCGCGTGCGATCGCCACGAGCTGCCGCTCACCGGCGGAGAGCCGGCCGCCGCGCTCACCGACCATCGTCGCGAGCCCGGCTGGCAACGAGGCCACGAAGGCGCCCAGGCCGAGCTCGTCGATCGCCCGCTCGACGTCCTCCTCGGCGGCCTGGGGTGCGCCGTAGCGGATGTTGTCCACGACGCTGGCGTCCCAGAGGAAGCCGTCCTGCGGCACGAACACCACGGCTCGACGCAGCTGCTCGAAGGGCACCTGCCGAAGGGGAACGCCGGAGAGCTGGATCGTGCCCTCCACCGGGTCGAGCAGGCGGGTGAGCAGCTTCACGAAGGTCGACTTGCCGGATCCGGTCTCTCCCACCACGGCGACCCGGCGGCCGGCCGGGATGTCGACGTCCAGGTCGGCCAGGACGTCCGCCCCCGTCGGGTACCGGAAGCGCACGCCTCGGAACGAGACGGAGAGCGGTCCGTCGGTGGGCAGCGTCTGACCAGCCGGGCCGGGATCGGCCACGTCCACCGGCGACTCGACGACCTCGAGCACGCGGCGGATGCCCGCCGCAGCCGTCTGCGCCTCGTTGAGCACCTCCACCAGGAGCTGCACCGGCTCGATGAAGAGCGCCACCAGGAACAGGAACGCGACCAGCTGACCGGCCGTGAGGCCACCGAGCGCGACGCCGCCCACGACCACGCCAGCGGTGACCGACGCCGCGAACAGCTCGGCGGTGGAGAACATCGCGGCGCCGAGTGCCCCGGTACGGAACTCGCTGCGGAACTGTGCGTCGAGCGCGTGGCCGACCTTGGCCCGGGTCGCTTCCTCCGCACCGTGCGCACGGATCGTCGGCAGCCCGCTGATCGCCTCACCCATCGCGGCGAGCGACTCGCCCACACGGACGCGTACCACGGCGTACGCCCGCCTGAGGATCCGCTGGAACCCGAGCAGCAGCAGTGCGTACAGGGTCGCGGCACCGACCACCAGCCCCGCGAGGACCGGGTCGTAGACGACCATGACGACGACGACCAGCAGCAGCTGCGCAGCGGCGACCACGATGCCGATCCCGCCCCACTCCATGAACTGGACGATCGCCTCGATGTCCGAGGTCACCCGCGCGACCAGCACGCCACGACGCTCCGCCTGGACGTGCAACGTCGACAGCTGGTGCACCCGCCGGAACGCCGCGACGCGCAGCTCCGCCAGCCCGGTCGCAGCGGAGCGCAGGAGCCGGAACATCGCGACGCGGGTCGCCACCATGGCGAGCACGAGGGCGCTCACGGCCACCGCTCCCCCGACCACCACCGGCCCCAGGTCTATCGGGCCGGGCGCCACGAGCTGTCGATCGAGGAGCTGCTGGACCGCGATGGGGACCACGACCTGCCCGGCCGTGCCGGCGAGCGCGAGCGAGAGCGTGACGGCCAGACCGCGTCGCAGCGACGGGGCGGCCCTGGCGGCACGAGCCAGGACCCCGGGCAACGAGACCTCGGAGACGGGACGCGGGGTCGGCGCGCTCACGAGCGATGCTCCGGCGCGCCGCCACGGTCGCCACCGCCCGACGGCCGTGATTCGGCGCCCGGGGACGCATCGACGTCATAGGCCTCGAGCAGACGCGTGTATCCGGGCACCTCGGCGAGCAGCTGGTCGTGGCTGCCGTGCGCCACGACGCGGCCGTCCTCGACGAAGACGACCTCGTCGGCGAGCAGGATGCTCGACCGCCGGTACGCGACGACGACCACGGTCGCCGGGAGCTCCGCTCGTCGCAGGCCCCGCAGGATGGCCGCCTCGACTGTCGGGTCGACGGCCGACGTCGCGTCGTCGAGCACGAGCAGCCGAGGCTGGCGGACGAGCGCCCGCGCGAGGGCGATGCGCTGCTTCTGCCCGCCGGACAGGGTCGCCCCCCGCTCGCCGAGCTTCGTCTCGAGCCCCTCCGGCAGCGCGCGCACGAAGCCGGCCGCGTTGGCGAGCTCGAGGGCCCGGACGACCTGGTCGTCGGGGATGCCGAGGTGGAGCCGCACGTTGCCGGCGACCGTGTCGTCGAACAGGAAGGTGTCCTGCGAGACGTAGCCGACCTCGCTCGCGACGGCGCCGGGGGCGAGCTCCCTGAGGTCGCGGTCGTCCAGCCGCACGCTCCCGGCGTCCGGGTCCCAGAGCCTCGCCAACAGCAGCGCGAGGGTCGACTTCCCCGACCCGGTGGGCCCGACGATCGCCACCGTGCGCCCCGCGGGGATCTCGAGGTCGAGATCCTCGAGGACCGGTTCGCCGTCGCCGTAGCTGAACGACACACCGCGCGCCGACACCGCGGCGGGCCGGTCGTCGTGTGCCGCGTCCCGCGCCCCATGGGGAACGACGTCGTCCGCCTCGAGCACGCTCTGCACGCGCCGCCAGCCGGCGACGCTGTTGGCCGCGTCCCACATGAGGTAGCCGATGAGGCGGATCGGCACCGCCAACAGGGACAACAGGTACGCGACCCGAACCAGCTCACCGGCCGTCAACCCACCGGCGGCGATGCGGGCCGTGCCGACCACCAGGAGGACGACCGTGCCGATGGCGGGAATCGATTCGGTGAGCGCTCGGTAGCCGGTCCACACCCGACCGACCGTCACCAACTGGTCCCGGAGGGACGCGGCCGCGTCCCCGAACCGCGCCACCTCGAGGTCCTCGCGGCCGAGTGCCTTGACCGTGAGCGCGCCGTCGAAGCTCTCGTGGGCGACCTCCGCGACCTTGCCCTTGCGCCGCTGCGCCTCCTCCATGGCGGCGAACGTGCGCCACGAGCCGCGCAGGTCGATCACGACCACGAGCACCATCACGAGCGCGGCGAGCAGCCCGAGGACCACGTCGGTCGCCAGGACGAGACCGCCGGCACCGAGGATCAGTGCCGCCACGCCGGTGGCGAACGGCAACGGGTGCAGCACGAAGGTCGCCTGGCGCGAATCCACGTCGGACACCGAGAGCAGGTCTCCGACGCCGCGCTTGCGGTACCACCGCAGCGACAACCGCAGCTGGTGGTCGATCAGTCGTGACCGCATCCGCCGCTGCGAGGTGAAGGCCAGGTAGCCGGCAGCCGTGCGCCGCACGACGATCCCCAGCGCCTTCCAGACGGCGACGCCCAGCAGGAGCAACACGGCCGTACGGAGCCGGCCGCCGATCGACGCCCCTTCGGCGAGCACCGGGATCACGAGCTCGTCGGTCACCCAGCCGATGACCACGGCGCTCGCGACGATGCCCGCCGTGAAGGCGACGGCGCCGCCGGCCGCCAGCGCGTAGGCGACCGGCGCCTCACGGATGAACGACCAGATGAGCCGTCCGCCGGCACGGACGACCTCGCCAGGGCCGAGCGGCGCGCTGGCGTGCGGAAGGGTGTCGTGGTCGGGCACGGCTGCTCCGTGTGCGGACACCGGCCGAGGCGTCGCGGGCTCGACCGATCGAGGGAGCCCGGCGAACCGCCGTCAACCGAGCCGGGGGACGCTAACGAGGTGTCCCCGGACCGGCAAGCACGGCGCGCGGACCGCGCCACGTGCCGCGGTGGGGCGCTGCCGTCAGGCGCGACGCAGGGCCGCGACGCCCGGCAGGTCCGTGCCCTCCAGCAGCTCCAGCGACGCACCACCGCCGGTGGACACGTGGTCGACCCGGTCGTCCAGCCCGAAGGCACGGATCGCCGCGGCGGAATCGCCCCCGCCGACGACGGTCATGCCCGTCGCCGCGGCCATGGCCTCGGCGACGGTGCGGGTGCCGGAGGCGAACGACGTCCACTCGAAGACACCCATGGGGCCGTTCCAGAAGATGCTCCCGGCGCTGTCGATCGCGTCCGCGTAGGTGCGTGCGGTGTCGGGGCCGATGTCGAGACCGAGCTGATCGGCCGGGATCTCGCGCACCGGCACGGTCGTCGCCGGGGCCGCCTCCTCGAAGGCGGGTGCCACCACCACGTCCGTCGGCAGCAGCACCTCCACGCCGCGCGTCCTCGCGTCGGCGACCAGCCGGCGCACGGTGTCGACCTGGTCGCGCTCCACGCGCGACGCACCGGTGTCCAGACCCTCGGCGACGAGGAACGTGAAGGCCATCGCACCACCGACCGCCAGGCGGTCGACGCGCTGGAGGAGGTTCTCCAGCACGGTGAGCTTGTCGCTGACCTTGGCGCCACCCAGGACGGCGAGATACGGCCGCGGCGGGTCCGCCGACAGGCCACCGAGGACCTCCAGCTCCCGCTCCAGCAGCAGGCCCGCGTAGCCCGGCAGGATCGCGGGGATCCCGGAGATCGAGGCATGCGCACGGTGGGCCGCGCCGAAGGCGTCGTCGACGTACACGTCGGCGAGGGACGCGAGTGCCTCGGCGAGGGCCGGGTCACCCGCGGTCTCGCCAGCCTCCCACCGGAGGTTCTCCAGGAGCAGCACGTGTCCGGGCACGAGCGCCTCGGACCGCGCACGGGCGTCGGGCCCGACCACGTCGGTCGCCAGGAGCACCTCGGCTCCCAGCAGCTCGGACAGACGCGCGCGGACCGGCGCCATCGACGACGTGGGGTCGGGAACGCCGTCCGGCCGGCCCAGGTGGGACGCGACCACCACGGCCGCTCCCTGGTCGAGCAGTCGCTCGATGGTCGGCACGGAGGATCGAACGCGGAGGTCGTCGGTGATCGCCCCGTCCCGGAGGGGGACGTTGAGGTCCGCGCGCACGAACACCCGCCGACCCGAGGCATCCAGGTCGTCGAGTGTCGGAACGCCCTCCAAGAGGGGGCTTCTCACAGCTGGTCGCCGACCAGCTTGGCGAAGTCCGCGAGGCGGGTGGAGTAGCCCCACTCGTTGTCGTACCAACCGAGGACCTTCACCAGCCGCCCGGTCGCCATCGTGGCGAGCGAGTCGAAGATGCACGAGTGCGGGTTGCCCACGATGTCGATCGAGACGATCGGGTCCTCGCAGTACTCCATGATGCCCTTCAGCGGACCGTCGGCAGCCGCCTTCATCGCGGCGTTGACCTCGTCGCGGGTCACCTCGCGGCCGAGCACCAGCGAGAGGTCGGTGACCGAGCCGTCGGGGATCGGGACCCGCAACGCGAGCCCGTCCAGCCGCCCCTCGAGCGCCGGCAGCGCGAGGGCTGCCGCCTTGGCGGCCCCCGTCGTCGTGGGGATGATCGAGACGGCACCCGCGCGGGCACGACGTGGGTCCTTGTGCGGGGCGTCGTGCAGGCCCTGGTCACCCGTGTAGGCGTGCACCGTGGTCATGAGCCCCTGCTCGATGCCGAAGGCCTCGTGGAGGGTCTTCGCCATCGGCACCACGGAGTTCGTGGTGCACGACGCCATCGAGATCACGTGATGCTGCTCTGGGTCGTACTCGTGCTCGTTCGCCCCGATGACGATCGTCTTGTCCTCACCCTTGGCCGGCGCCGAGATGATGACCTTCTTCGCGCCCGCCGTCAGGTGCTTCGCGGCCGCGTCCCGGTCGGTGAAGAAGCCGGTGGACTCGACGACGACGTCGACGCCGAGCTCGTCCCACGGGAGTGCGGCAGGGTCGCGCTCGGACAGCACGCGGATCGTCTGGCCGTTCACGACCAGGTCGTCACCGTCGGTGGACACCGTCCCGCCGAAGCGGCCGTGCACGGAGTCGTACCGCAACAGCAGGGCCAGCGCGGCCGTGTCGGTGAGGTCGTTGACGGCGACGAACTCGAGGTCGACGTCGTGCGCGATGGCGGACCGCAGCAGGTTGCGGCCGATGCGGCCGAAGCCGTTGATTGCGACACGGACGGACATGGGCGACGGACTCCTGGCTCTGAGGTGGTCGGGACCGACGTTAGCAGCGGTCCCCGGACCGGTCAGGGCCGCTCGGCCTCCGTCGACAGGGCCTCCAGACGGCGCAGTCGGCGGTGCACCGCCGACTTTCCGACCGGCGGGTCGAGCAGTCCCCCGAGCTCGGTGAGGGAGGCCTCCGGGTTGGCGAGCCGGGCCAGCGCGACCGCACGCAACTCGTCGTCGAGCGCGTCCCAGCCGAGGGCGCCGATGGCCCGCTCGACGGCGGCGACCTGGGTCGCGGCGGCGTCGATGGTCCGCCGGAGATTGGCACGGTCGGCGTTGGCCAGTCGGTTGGCGTCGTTGCGCAGCTGCCGTCGCAGCCGACGGTCGTCGAACTCCAGGAACGCCTGTGTCGCCCCGAGCGCAGCGAGCAGGTCGGCGATCCGCTCCCCCGACTTCACGACGACACGTGCCGACGACCCTTCGACGACCGACGCGGTACCGCCGGTCACACGGCGCACGAGCCCAGCGAGCGCCGTCCCCGTCGCCGTCGACCGTGCGCCGATCTCCAGATGCGGTGAACGGCCGGGTGCCGACAGCGACCCCGCGGCCAGGAGCGCGCCACGCAGATAGGCGATCGCCACGGCGCCGGTGAGGTCCGGGAGCAGTCCGTCCGTCGGCCTCCCCTGCCCGTCGACGACGCCCAGGTCCTCGCCGACGCGCTGCGCACCCGTTCCGATCCGCACGACGTAGGTGCTGCGCCGACGAACCCCACCGGCGGCCAGCACACGCAGCTCCGGTCGCAGTCCGTAGCGATGCTGCACGATGGCGAACGCCCGCCGCGCGACCGCGCCGGACGTCGTCTCGAGCTCGATGCGCAGCGTCGAGGGCGTCCCCCCGACGACGGCGAGGGTCCCGGCGAACCGCACGAGCGCGGACAGCTCCGCGCGTGCCTGTGCCGGCGGCCCGACGGGCAGGCGGGCCAGTTCCTGGCGCACCTCGTCCGTGAAGCCGGCCGACGGCCCGCTCACCCCCGAAGCACCGACGTCAGGGAGCGCGCGAGCGCCCGGGGGTCGTGACCGTCGCCACCGTCGAGGAGGTCGGCGGTGAGCAGCCGGCCCACCGTGCCCCGTGCCACCTCGGCGTCGGCGAGGAGCGCGCGGCCGATCCCGGCCGGTGGCGGGCCGTCGTGGGCGAGCAGGACGTCGACCCGGACGTGGGGGACGTGGGCACGGATCGCCGACAGGTGGTCGGCGAGGTCCATCCCCTCGGTCTCCCCCGGTTGCTCGCGGAGGTTGGCGATCAGCACCACCGGGGCGGCGCTCGACGCGACGGCGTGGCCGATCGCGGGGATCAGGAGCGTCGCGAGCAACGAGGTGTACAGCGAGCCCGGGCCGAGCACCACCAGATCCGCGCGCTCGATGGCCGCGACGGCGTCGGGTGTCGCCGACGGCGCGGCGGGGTCCAGGGACACGCGCTCCAACCGGGGCGTCGCCGCGACGGCGGCCTGGCCCACGACCTCGCCGCTGGCCGTCTCGGCGCGCAGCGTGACGGGTTCCAGGGTGCAGGGCAGCACCCGGCCGGGCACCCCGAGCAGCTCGCAGGTGCGATCGAGCGCGAGCAGCAGGTCGTGACCGCAGAGGTCCTCCAGGGCGATGAGCACGAGGTTGCCGAGGCTGTGACCGGCCAGCTCGCCGCGGGAGAAGCGGTACGAGAGCAGCTCCGCCAGGCGACGGTCGGCGGCCAGGGCGCTGAGCGCCATGCGGAGGTCGCCCGGCGGCAGCACGCCGAGGTCGCGGCGCAGCCGTCCTGACGAGCCCCCGTCGTCCGCAACGGTGACGACCGCGGTGACGTGGTCGACGACCTCTGGGAGCGCTGCCAACGTGCGGGCGAGACCGTGCCCGCCGCCGATCGCGACCGCCCGCGTGCCGTCGCCGGGACCTCGCGGTGTCGCGCCCCGGTCAGCCGGCATGGGTCACTCCTCCCCCAGGTCGCGATGGGTGACACGGACCGGGAGGTCGAAGGTGTCGCGGACGTAGTCGCCGATCAGGTCGCCGAGCGCGACCGACCGGTGCTTGCCGCCCGTGCAGCCGATGGCGATCGTGAGGTAGCGCTTGCCCTCCGCCACGTAGCCCGGGACGACGACGTCGAGCAGCTGCTGGAGCGCCTCGACGAACGGACCGGTGGCCGGCTGCCCGAAGACGTAGTCGCGGACGGGCGCATCGCGTCCGCTGAACGGCCGGAGCTCCTCGACCCAGTGCGGGTTCGGGAGGAAGCGGACGTCGAACAGGAGGTCGGCGTCGCGTGGCGTCCCCCGCTTGAACCCGAACGACACCACGTCGACGCGCAGGGGTGCGGTCCCGGGATCGTCCAGGACGCCGAGCACCCGTTCGCGCAGCTCGTGCACGTTGAGGTCGGTCGTGTCGATGATCAGGTCGGCGAGCCCACGCAGCTCGCGCAGGACGCCCCGCTCGGAGCGGATGCCCTCGAGGACGCCGCTGTCCTCCGCGGCCGGGTGACGCCTGCGCGTCTCCTCGTAGCGGCGCACCAGTGCGTCGTCGTCCGCCTCGAGGTAGAGCACCCGGACGTCGGCCTCGCTCCTGCGGAGCTCCTGGATCGTGTCGACGAGTGGCGCGAAGAACTCCCGACCCCGGACGTCCGCGACCACGGCCAGCTTGTGCACGCTCGACCCGGGGGCGAACGCGAGCTCCGAGACGCGCTCGATGAGGCTCGGGGGGAGGTTGTCGATCACGAACCAGCCGAGGTCCTCCAGCACGTTCGACGCGGTCGACCGCCCGGCTCCCGACATCCCGGTGATGATCAGGATCCTGGGCCGGCGGCCCTCGACGATGACGCCGCTGTCGGTCACGCCTGCTGCTCCTGTCCGCCGGCGAGGTGCTCGCTGATCGTCGCCGCGAGCCTATGGGAGACACCCGCGACGCCCGTCAGATCCTCGATCGACGCCTTCCGCAACGCCGCGACCGACCCGAACCGCTCGAGCAGGGCCGCCCGCCGGGTCGGGCCGATCCCCGGGATCTCGTCCAGCGCCGAGGTGGTGACGGCCGACCTGCGCCGGGTCCGCTGGTAGGTGATGGCGAACCGGTGCGCCTCGTCGCGCACGCGCTGCACCAGGTAGAGGGCCTCGCTGCCCCGCGGCAGCACCACCGGCTGCCTGCTGCCCGGACGCCACAGCTCCTCGTAGCGCTTCGCCAGGCCGACGAACGCGACGTCGTCGATCGGCAGGTCGCGCACGCCGTCCAGGGCCGCGTTGAGCTGGCCGACGCCGCCGTCGATCACCACGAGGTTCGGCGGGTAGGCGAAACGGCGGCGGCTGGTCGTGACGTCGTCGTCGTCGACGGCCGGTCGCTCGCTCATGCGCGAGAAGCGGCGGCGAAGCACCTCACGCATGGCGGCGAAGTCGTCGTTGGTGTCGACCGACAGCTTGAAGCGGCGGTACTCGCTACGCCGTGGCAGCCCGTCCTCGAACACGACCATCGAGCCGACGACACCGGTGCCGCCGAGGTGGGAGATGTCGAAGCACTCGATGCGCAACGGTGCCGCGTCGAGTCGCAGGGCCTCCTGGAGCTCCTTCAGGGCACGGGTCCTGCTGTCGAAGTCGCTGGCCCGTTGGAGCCGGGTCCGCTCGAACGCCTGCCGCGCGTTGTCCTGCACCGTGGAGAGGAACTCGACCTTCGCGCCGCGCCGTGGGACGGTGAACCGCACCCGCTCGATCGGCCGGCCGCGCTGACCTGCGCGGGTACGGCGTCGCTGCTCGGCCAACAGCGTTCCGAGCGCCTCCTCGTCGTCGGGCAGCTCGGGAACGAGCACCTGCGGCGGGATGTCGTCGTCACGCTCCGCGTACAGCCGGAGCAGGAACGAGGTGAGCAGCTCGGCGGTGGACAGCGGCTCCACCTTGTCGACGGTCCACCCCTTGCGCCCGACGAGCCGGCCGCGCCGGACGAAGAACGCCTGGATGCTCGCCTCGAGCTCGTCCTCGTGGATCGCGACCGCGTCCAGGTCCTCAGGGGTGTCCGAGACGACCTGCTGGCGCTCCATCGCGCGCCGAGCGGCGGCCAACCGGTCGCGGATCCGCGCCGCCACCTCGAAGTTCAGGCCGTCCGCGGCCTCCTGCATCTCGCGCTCCAGGCCACGGATCACCTCGCCCGTCTGGCCGTCGAGGAACGCCGCGAGCCGCTCGACCAGGGCGCGATGCTCGTCGCGGCCGATCTCGCCGGTGCAGGGGGCGGTGCACCGCTCGATGTGGAACAGCAGGCACGGGGTGTCGGTGCGTGCGGCCCGGTCGAAGACGCCCTGGGAGCAGGTCCGGACCGGGAAGACGCGCAACAACAGGTCGAGCGTCTCGCGGATCGCGTAGGCGTGCGCGTAGGGGCCGAAGCGCAGGTCTCCCTTGCGGCTCGCGGTCCGGGAGACACGCGCGCGCGGGACGTCCTCCGATGTGGTGAGCACCAGGTACGGGTACGACTTGTCGTCGCGGTAGCGGACGTTGTAGCGGGGACGGTGCCGCTGGATCAGCGTGTACTCGAGGTGCAGCGCCTCGACCTCGGTGCCGACCACGATCCAGTCGACCGAGCGTGCCGCCTCCAGCATCGCCCGCGTCCGTGGCGCGACGCCTCCCCAGGCCTGGAAGTAGTTGGCGAGCCGGGCGCGCAGCGAGCGGGCCTTGCCGACGTAGACGACGCGTCCGTCGGCATCGCGGAACTGGTAGCACCCCGGCGCGTCGGGGATCGCGCCGGGTTCGGGTCGGAAGTCGAGCGCGGGGTTCCTCACGGGACCTGCAGGGTACTGAGACCGGTCGGGTCGCTCGTCCTAGGCTCGGAACCGACGACCACAGGAGGATCGATGCCGACGGGGACCGGGACGGGGCCGACGAGCATCGTGGCGCAAGCCGCGGCCGACACGGTCTGCGCCGTCGGGGACACCACCGACTGGGTGTGCACGGAGCTGCTGGACGCGACGGGCAGCGAGCTGCTGGCACGCGCGTCGCTGTGGCTGTCCTCGCTGGTGACCATCGTCGTCGTCCTCGTCGTCGCGGTGGTCGTGAGCAAGCTCGCGGGCCGGGCGATCACGCGGTTCACGCGGCGCATGGAGGGCCGCATCCAGCAGCGCCTCGATCGGGCGGTCGCTCGCGGTGCGATCCCGGAGGCCGCGCGCTTCCGGACGCGGCGGCTGCAGCGCCTGCATGCGATCTCCGGCGTGCTGCGCGGCGTGGTCGGCGTGGCGGTCTGGACGATCGCCGCCTTCCTCGTCATCGCCGAGCTGGGCGTGCCGCTCCAGCCGATCCTCGCCGGGGCCGGCCTGGTCGGCATCGTCCTCGGGTTCGGTGCGCAGCAGCTCGTCCGTGACGTGCTCGCCGGCATCGCCATGCTGATCGAGGACCAGTACGGCGTCGGCGACTGGATCGAGGTCGAAGGCAAGGTCGGGCAGGTGGAGCGGGTCGGGTTGCGGTCGACGGCGTTCCGCGACATCGACGGGACCGTCCACCACGTCCTCAACGGCTACATCCAGCGGGTCGGCAACCGTTCACAGGAATGGGCCCGTGCGACGCTGGACGTGCCCGTGGCCCTGGACGCGGACATCCCGACCGTCAAGGCCCTGATCAACAAGGTGGCGACGGACCTCGTCGAGGACGCGGTGTGGGGCGAGGACATCATCGGGAGCCCGGAGATCTGGGGTGTGCAGGCGTTCGGCCCGGAGGGCGTCGAGATCCGTGTGGTGATACCCACCAAGCCGCTGCGCAACTGGGACGTGATGCGCCAGCTCCGGGAGCGGCTCAAGTTCGCGTTCGACCAGGCGCACATCCGGATGCCCAGCCGGTTCGTCGAGATCGGCGGGCAGCACATGGGCTACCCGCTCCTGCAACGCGACGTGACGGGCACCGACGAACGATCGCACCGCCAGCACCGGGGGCTCGTGCCGCCGGACGTCGGGCCGTTGGACCGGCCGCCGGCCCGCACGCCGGGTCCGCGCCCGAGCGACGAGGTCGACGGGACGGTGGGCGCAGGCGGCCCTGCGGAGGCCTCGCCCGCCGACGACACGGGACCGATCGTGCCGCCGACCGACGACCGGGACGCGACGCGGGCGCTGCGCATCCAACGGGGACCCGAGGCGCGCCCGGACTGACGGGCTCACACCAGTTCGCGCAGGAACTTCCCCGTATAGCTCCCGGCGGCGGCCGCGACCTCCTCGGGTGTCCCGAGGGCGACGACGCGACCGCCACCCGTGCCGCCTTCCGGACCCAGGTCGAGGACGTGGTCGGCGGTCTTGATCACGTCGAGGTTGTGCTCGATCACGATGACCGTGTTGCCCTTGTCGACGAGCCGGTGCAGCACCTCCAGCAGCCGGCGGACGTCCTCGAAGTGCAGCCCGGTCGTCGGCTCGTCGAGGATGTACACGGTCTGGCCGGTCGCCCGCTTGCGCAGCTCGCTGGCGAGCTTGACCCGCTGCGCCTCGCCGCCGGACAGCGTGGTCGCAGGCTGGCCGAGGCGGACGTAGCCGAGGCCGACGTCGAAGAGCGTCTGGAGGTGTCCGGCGATCCCGGGGATGTTGCCGAAGAACGCGAGCGCCTCCTCGACGGACATGTCGAGGACCTCGGCGATCGTGCGGCCCTTGTAGTGGACCTCCAGGGTCTCGCGGTCGTAGCGCCGTCCCTTGCAGACCTCGCAGGGCACGTACACGTCCGGCAGGAAGTGCATCTCGATGCGCAGGGTGCCGTCGCCACGGCAGGCCTCGCAGCGTCCACCCTTGACGTTGAAGGAGAAGCGGCCCGGCTGGTACCCGCGGACCTTGGCTTCCTGGGTGGACGCGAACAACTTGCGGATGTGGTCGAACACGCCGGTATAGGTGGCGGGGTTCGAGCGTGGCGTCCGCCCGATCGGCGACTGGTCGACCACGACCGCCTTGTCCACGGCGTCGAGCCCCGTCACGGTGCGGTGCTTCGCCGGCAGCTCGCGTGAGCCGTACACGTGCCGCATCAGCACGCGCGAGAGGATGTCGTTCACGAGGGTGGACTTGCCGGAGCCCGACACGCCGGTGACGCACGTGAACGTGCCGAGCGGGAACCGGACGTCGAGCCCGCGCAGGTTGTTCGCCGTCGCGTCCAACACCTCGATGGCGGCGCCGTTGCCCGCACGACGCTCGGCCGGCACGGGGATCCGTCGTTCGCCGGAGAGGTACGCGCCGGTCAGGGAGCGCCGTGTCAGGCGCTTCAGCTGCTCGACGGACCCGGAGTGGACGATCTCGCCGCCGTGCTCCCCCGCCCCGGGTCCGATGTCCACGACGTGGTCCGCGGCCTCGATGGTGGCCTCGTCGTGCTCGACCACGATCAGGGTGTTGCCCAGGTCGCGCAGCCGGAGCAGCGTCTCGATCAACCGTTCGTTGTCCCGCTGGTGCAGCCCGATGGAGGGCTCGTCGAGCACGTACAGCACCCCGACGAGCCCGGCCCCGATCTGGGTGGCGAGCCGGATCCGCTGCGCCTCACCGCCGGAGAGCGTCGCGGCTGCCCGGTCGAGCGTGAGGTAGTCCAGGCCGACGTCGAGCAGGAAGTTCAGTCGGGCGCGGATCTCCTTCAGCACCCGCGAGCCGATCAGGGCGTCGCGCTCCGAGAGCTCGAGCCCCGCCACGAAGGCGTCCGCCTCGGCGACGGACCGCCCGGTCAGCTCCGCGATGTTGGTGCCACCGACGGTGACTCCGAGCACGATGGGCTTGAGCCGCTTGCCCACGCAGGCGGGACATGGCACCTCGCGCATGTACTGCTCGACCTGCTGCCGCACGTGGTCGGATTCGGTCTCGGCGTGCCGTCGGAGCAACGACGGCAGCACGCCCTCGACCTGCGCGCGGTACGACCGGCGTCGCCCGTAGCGGTTCGTGTACGAGACGTGCACCCGCTCCGGCAGCCCGTGGAGGATCGCCTCCCGGACGTCGTCGCCGAGGTCCCGCCAGGGTGTTGCGGTGTCGACCTCGAAGTGGCGCACGACCGCACGCAGCAGCTGCTGGTAGTAGCCGGCCTGGACGCCCGTCCCCCACGGCAGCACGACCCCGTCGTCCACGGACAGCTCCGGATCGCCGAGGA
The DNA here is from genome assembly GCA_963695235.1 of uncultured Nitriliruptoraceae bacterium. Lineage (GTDB taxonomy): Bacteria > Actinomycetota > Nitriliruptoria > Nitriliruptorales > Nitriliruptoraceae > PWLR01. The sequence continues at coordinate 2,552,844 of OY968778.1, read as the reverse complement.
CGAGCTCCGGATCCACGGTGAGCTGCGTCCCGAGGCCGGAACACGCCTCGCAGGCCCCGTACGGGGAGTTGAACGAGAAGTTCCGGGGCGCGAGCTGGTCGAAGCTCAGGCCGCAGTGGGTGCACGCGAGGTGCTCGGAGAAGGTCAGCTCCTCGGCGGCGGGGGCGGGTGTTCCCGCGGCGACCGCCTCCTCGATCGCCTCCCGGGACGGCAGGACCTCGATGGTCGCGACACCCTCGGCGAGCTGGAGGGCCGTCTCGATCGAGTCCGCCAGGCGCCGACGGATGTCCTCCTTCTGGACCAGCCGGTCGACCACCACGTCGATCGAGTGCTTCCGGTTCTTCTCCAACCGGGGCACCGCATCGAGGTCCAGCACCTCGCCGTCGATCCTGACCCGTGCGTAGCCGTCGGCCGACAGCTGCTGGAAGAGCGCCGCGTGCTCGCCCTTCCTCCCACGGACGATCGGCGCGAGCACCTGGAAGCGCGTGCCCGAGGGCAGCTCGTGGACCTGGTCGACGATCTGCTCGGCCGTCTGGCGGGCGATGGCACGCCCGCAGTTCGGGCAGTGTGGCTGGCCGATCCGGGCGTACAGGAGGCGCAGGTAGTCGTAGATCTCCGTGATGGTGCCCACGGTCGACCGCGGGTTGCGGGAGGTCGACTTCTGGTCGATCGAGATCGCGGGCGACAGGCCGTCGATGAAGTCGACGTCGGGCTTGTCCATCTGACCGAGGAACTGGCGGGCGTACGCGGAGAGGGACTCCACGTACCGACGCTGCCCCTCGGCATAGATGGTGTCGAACGCGAGGCTCGACTTGCCGGACCCCGACAGCCCGGTGAAGACGATCAGGGCGTCGCGCGGCAGCTCGAGGTCGACGTCCTTGAGGTTGTGCTCCCTGGCGCCGCGAACGGTGATCACGTCGCGGTGCGCGGCACGGCTGCTGGCCACGGGGTTCCTCGTGGGGTGCGGCGGAACGGTGCGTCTGTGCGGTCGAGCGGCCGCTGAGCCGTCCCGGCCGCGCGAGGGTACCGAGGGCGACGCTACCGCTTCCGGCGCCGAGTGTCGAACATGCGTTCGCTGTACCGTGGTCGCGCACGACCCCGCTACCGGCCATCGCTCTCTACGCTCCTCCGCACCAGTAGCGCCGACCGACGGGCCCCCCAGGTGCGCATCGCCGTCTTCTCGTCCCGCTCCTACGACCGACGGTTCCTCACCGAGGCCAACGGACGCCACGGCCACGAGCTCACGTTCCTCGAGCCGCGCCTGGACGCGACGACCGCCGCGCTCGCCGAGGGCCACGACGCCGTCTGCCCCTTCGTGAACGACACGCTCGACGCCGAGGTGCTCGCCCGCCTCGGCGCCGCCGGCGTTCGACTGCTGACCCTGCGCTCTGCCGGGTTCAACCACGTCGACCTCGAGGCCGCCAGCGCCGCCGGCATGACGGTCGCCCGGGTCCCGGCCTACTCCCCGTACTCCGTCGCCGAGCACACCGTCGCGCTGATGCTGGCGGTCGAGCGGCGCCTCCACCGGGCCTACAACCGCGTCCGCGAGGGCAACTTCTCCCTCGACGGCCTGCTGGGCTTCGACCTGCGCAGCAAGCGGGTGGGCATCATCGGCACGGGCAGGATCGGTCAGATCGTCGCCAGGACGTTGCGGGGCTTCGGCTGCTCGCTGCGTGCCTACGACCCCTACCCCAACGACGAGGTCCGCGACTACGGGGTCCGCTACGTCGACCTCGACACGCTGTTCGCCGAGTGCGACGTCATCACCCTGCACTGCCCGTTGACACCGGAGACGCACCACATCATCGATGCGGCGGCACTCGCGAAGGTCAAGCGCGGGGTGATGATCGTGAACACGTCACGGGGTGCGCTGATCGACACCCGCGCGGTGATCGAGGCACTGAAGGACGGCACGATCGGCAACCTGGCGCTCGACGTCTACGAGGAGGAGGGAGACCTCTTCTTCGAGGACCTCTCCGACCAGGTCATCACCGACGACGTCTTCGCACGGCTGCTGACCTTCCCGAACGTCTTCATCACGGCGCACCAGGCCTTCTTCACCGAGGAAGCCCTGTCGAACATCGCCGAGACGACGCTGGCGAACGCCACGGCCTACGAGCGCGGCCAGCGCAGCGGCAACGAGCTCACACCGGAGGAGGTCCGTGGTGACAGTTGAGGGTCACGTCGAGCCCGACGGGGACTGGTTGGACCGCACGGACGGCCCGCTGCTGCTGCGGAAGCTGTCGGTGGAGAGCTTCGACAACAACGTCTACCTGCTGGCGTGCACGCGTACCCGAGCGGCGCTGTTGGTCGACGTCGCGGCGCGCGCGGATCGGATCGCGGAGGCAGTCGACGGCTTCGACGTCGTCGCCGCCGTGCAGACGCACGGCCACTGGGACCACGTGCGCGCCTGGGACGGCGTGCGCGACGACCTCGGCATCGAGGTCTGGGGCCACGCCGCCGACGCCAGCCTGTTTCCCCGCCCCGTCGACCGAGCCTTGACCGGCGGCGAGAGGATCGCCGTCGGAGACCTCGAGGTGGAGGTGCTCCACCTCCCCGGTCACACGGACGGCTCCCTGCTCTACCTCGTCGAGGGAGGAACCCGGCCGCACCTGTGCTCCGGCGACACCCTGTTCCCCGGCGGTCCCGGCAACACCTTCGGCGATCCGGAGAACCACCGACGGATCATGGACGGCCTGGAGGAGCAGGTCTTCGGCCGCCTGGCCGACGAGACCTGGGTCCACCCCGGCCACGGCGACGACACCACCCTCGGCACCGAACGCCCCCACCTCGCCGAGTGGCGCGAACGCGGCTGGTAGACAAGCCACGGTTCGGGCCCTGATCTCGCTCGCGCGTCCCCGTGGGGGGTCCTTCCGCCCGCCGCCGCACTCCCATGGTGCGAATCGGCCCGCGCGGCGTACGCACGGCGCGGTGGGACACTGCGACCGGTGCGCTGGGTGGTGCGTGTTCCTCAGTGAGTCCGACGCGCCGTCGGCCGCGTCCTGACCTCCAGCGAGGCCCCACGTGCCCTCACACCCACCCCCTCCCGATCCCGATCTGGTGCGGTTCTGCCACGAGCAGTTCCCGCGCCTGGTCCGGATGCTGGACCTCTTCGTCGGCGATGTCCACGTCGCCGAGGAGTTGGCCCAGGAGGCGCTGGTGCGCGCCAGTTCCCGCTGGTCGACGGTGCGAGAGCTCGATGCCCCCGCGGCGTGGGTGCGCGTCGTCGCCCGCAACCTCGCGACCTCACGCTGGCGTCGGCTGCAGGCCGAGCGGCGGGCCTCGGCACGCCACGGTGCCGTCGACGACCGTGTCGAGCCGACCGACGTCGCGACCCAGCAACACGTCCGGGACGCGCTCCAGCGGCTGAAGCCCGCCGACCGGGAGGTACTCGTGCTGCGCCACCACCTCGGTCTGTCGGTCGAGGAGACCGCCGCCGAGCTCCGGCTGAGCGCGTCGGCCGTCAAGTCCCGCACCGCCCGCGCCGTGACCCGTCTGCGCGTCCTGCTCGACGACCCGAAGGAGACCGCCGATGCGTGAGGACATCGAGACCCTGCTGCGCGACGCCGGTCACCATCCGACACGCGGCCTCGACATCGCTCAGGTGCATGCCGCCGGTCGCCGCCGGGCCCGCATGCGCACGCTGGCCACCGGCCTCAGCGCGCTGGCGCTGCTCGGCATCGCCGCCGTCGGCGTCAACATGCTGCTCCCCGACACACCCGACGTACCGTTCGTCGACCAGGTCCCCTCCGATCCGGAGCCGATCTCCGGCGATGCTCCGCCGGGCGACGAGCACAGCTTCGCGGCACCCGAGCTGGCCAACACCATCGCGCGTCTCACCCAGGGCTCCGGCGCGGGCGTCGAAGTGACCCTCACCGCTCCCGACGGCACCACCACCGCGTTCTCCACCGAACCCCGTGCCCGCGATGACCTCGCCGGCTCGGTCGTGCTGGACGGCGAAGGGCATGCCGTGCTGGCCAACGCGCTCGGCGACCTCGTGCGCTCGGGGCCCGACGGATCGACGGTCCTCGCCGTCGGCGACGGGCAGGCCGGCACACCATGGAACGTGCATGGCACGACCGACGCCGGCGACGTACTCGTGTCGCGCATCGACCTCACCGGCAACGACGAGCTGCAGGTCGTCCGCGGTGACGAACTGGTCCCGTGGCCGATGCAGCCCGTGACAGCGGCGATGCCGGAGGAGCAGTTCGGATCGGCCACCGCCGTCGGCGACCGCCTGCTGGTCACGCTCGGGGTCGGCGACAGCGTCCGGTGGCTGCTGTACGACGGCGACGCGGCCCCGGTCGAGGTGCTGACCTCCAGCACGATGCCGTTCGACGACGTGCCGCACACCCCGGCATTGGTCGGCGACGAGCTATGGCACCTGGAGACCAAGGCGAGCGACAGGCCGGAGGGCGGCGGTCCGCAGGATCTCGTCCTACGCGCCGGCGACGAGCTGCTGCGCGTGCCGACACCGTATGGCCGCGACCTCGACGTCTTCGTGGGCGCCGTGACCGTCGGGCAGCTGGCCGACGGCAGCCCGGCGCTGCTGCTGTCCAGCATCGCCCGTGACCGATCCGGTGCCGGGGCAGCACTGCTCGTCGATCTCGATGCCGCCCGCGCCGCCGCGACCGCGGCCGGTGGCGACGAGATCCCCGACCGGGTGTTCTTCGAGCTGGGAGAGCCCGCCCACCTGGTGTTCGTCCCCTGATCCGGAGCTCGCGGGCGGCGCGAGGCCGTAGCTCGAGCGAAAGCTCCTGTCCGCGCGCGACGTTCTCGCGGGGACAGTGATCGGGACGCGTACACCCGGATGCGATGCTCCGGTCCGCCACGAACGAGATGCCAGAGGCGTGCGTGTGATCGGCCAGGAGCTCAGGTCCCGGTGTCCCATCCGGGGTTCCAGGCGACCTCCCAGAGGTGGCCGTCGGGGTCCTGGAAGTAGCCGGAGTAGCCGCCCCAGAATCGGTCGTGTGCCGGATCGGTCACTCGTGCTCCGGCGGCATGGGCCTGTTGCATGACCGCATCGACCTCGGCCTTCGAGGACACGAGGTGCCCGATGGACAACTCGGTGGCGCTCGCCGGCCCGACCGGCACGTTCGCGTCCTTGGCGAGGGCCGCCCTCGGGTACAGCGCCAGGATCATGTCCCCGTTGATGTCGAAGAACACCACGGCACCGTCCTCGGATTCGGTTCCGGTGATCCCTTCGGTGACCAGCCCCAGGCCGTCTCGGTAGAAGCCCATCGCTCTCTCGAGGTCGTCCACGCCGAGGGTCAGGATCTTGATCTGTGGCTTCATCGACCTGCTCCATCGGTCGCCACCCCGTCACGGTTCGGCGCGGCCGGACCAGGCGGCTGGTGCGGGTGATCAGTGCAGTCCGGCGTCGCGCGCACGGATGATGGCTTGCGATCGGTCGTTGATGTGGAGCTTGCGGAAGATGTTGGAGATGTGGTTGCCCACGGTGCGCTGGCTGATGAACAGTCGTTCTGCCAGTTCGGCGTTGCGGCAGCCCCTGGCGATGAGGGTGAGGATCTCGACTTCTCGCGGGGTGAGTTGCTGGATGTCGGGGTCTGGCGTGGGGGCGCTGGGTGGGGTGGTGAGGTGGGCGAGGACACGTGTGGCGATGACGCCGCCGAGCAACGCTTCTCCCTGCGCGACGGAGCGGATGGCGCGGAGTAGCGAGCCACGTTCGGCGTCCTTGAGGATGTAGCCGCGCGCCCCGGCTTTGACGGCCGCGAACACCGAGTCGTCATCGTCGAGCATCGTCAGGACGATGATGCCGATCTCTGGGTGTCGGAGCGAGATCGTTCTGATGGCTTCGATGCCGCCAATGCCGGGCATGTCGAGGTCCATCAGTATCACGTCGGGCTGCAGGATGTCGACCAGCGATATCGCGTCCTCGCCGGTGCTCGCATCGGCGACGATGTCGATGTCCCCGACACGTGCCATGAGGCTGGCGACGCCTTCACGGACCAGCGGGTGGTCGTCGACAACGAGGAGGCTGATCGGTTCCGGCGTGGTCATCACGACGCCTCGGTGGGGATCACGAGTGCGAGCTCGGCACCTTCGTCGACGTCACGGACGCTGAGACTGCCACCGAGCAGTGCCGCGCGTTCACGCATGCTGGCCAGACCCGTTCCGGCGGCGTTCATGACGGCCGGCAGGCCGCGCCCGTTGTCGCGCACGCTGAGCCGGAGGGCCTCGCCTTCTTCGGACAGGGTCACGACGACGCTGGTCGCACCGGAATGGTTGGCCACGTTGGTCAGCGCTTCCTGGACCACGCGGAACACGCTGACCTCGACGGCCGGTGAGGCGGTCAGCTGTTGATCGATCTCTACCCGGGTGGTGATGCCGACGTCATGTCCGAACTGCTCCACGTGGGCCTGCAACGCCGAGGCGAGACCGAGCTGCGTGAGCTGCGGAGGGTGGAGGCCTGCGACGAGCGCGCGCACGTCCGCGCTCGCCTGTCCAACCAGCTCGTCCACTCGGTCGAGTGCGTCGCGCACGTGCTCGGGCACCTCACCAGCTGCTTGTAGGCAGGCTTCCAGGTGGAGGCGGATCGCCGCCAGGATGGGACCGAGCCCGTCGTGGAGGTCCCGTTGGATCCGGCGGCGTTCGTGCTCCTGTGTCGCGACCAGCTGCTGACGGGACACCTGGAGCTCCGCGAGGCTGTGTTGGAGCTCATCAGCGAGCCTGGTCGCGTGGACCGACGCGCCGGTCTGGCGGGCGAGATCGGCAAGGGTCGTCAGGTCCTGTCGAGACCAGCCCTCGCCGGGATGGCGTGGGGCCAGGCAGAGCATCCCGATCGGCGCACCCCGGTGTTGCAGCGGGTAGAGCAAGGTCACGCCGGCCGGCCTCAGATCGTCTGCAAGCGCCCCACCCTCATCGAGCGCGTGGAGCGCGGTCGGTTCGCCGCCATCCAGCATGCGTTGCACTGCGGATGTCCGCACGATCGCTTCGAGATGGGGGCTCGGGCCGTACGAGGCTGCCAACAGCAATCGGTCGTGGTCGGTCACCCAGATCGAGGCGTGCGGGAGACGAAGCGCTCGGGCCGTGGTTGCCACCACGGTCGGCAGTACCTGCTCGGTCGGTACAGCCCCTTCGAGCGTTCGGGCGAGGCGGGAGATGACCGCGAAGGGATCGTCACGCTCGCCGTAGACCAGGCGGTTGACCGAGCGCTGCAGACGTTCACGCAACGGCTGGAATGCGACACACACCACCGCGGCCCCGACCACCGTGATGGGGAGTCCACCCCAGGTGTCGAACAGCCACGACAGCAGCCAGACGATGCCGATGTAGCCGACGAGCAGCCCTGCGGACAGGACCCCGTAGACAAGCGATCGGCTGATGAGCAGGTCGACGTCCACGATGCGGTGGCGGAGCACGGCGATCCCCACCGCCACGTAGAGGCCGACCAGCGGCAGCATCTCGAGGACCGCGTCCCACAAGCCCGGCGCGTCCCACCAGGTCAGCACCAGCAGCGACACCCCGAGGAGCGTGGCTGCATACAGCACCCACTTGATCTGCGAACGCTCGTGATCAGAGGCGTTGCGGTAGCGGACGAGAAGGGACGCGACGGCCGGCATCGTGCCGAGCAGCAGCATCCCGACGCCGCCCATCAACAGGAGCTGGCCCACGCCTGGCACGGCCGAGGTCATCACGGCTCGCACGACGGGTGCGATGGACGCCTCACCCGGTGACAACAACAGCCCCACGATGCTCGCTGCGGCTGCTGCGTACAGGGTCAGCTCGAGCGGCCGCCAGTGTCGGGAAGGGGCCGTACCGTTGGGAAAGTGGAGCAGCAGGAACGGGATCGCCAGCACGGCGGAGACCCAGCCGATGTCACCGATCGTTGCGACTGGCGCGGTCGCGAACGGACGGCCGACGGACACGACGTAGAACAGGTAGGCCTCCGTGAACCAACTGATCGCGAACCCCACCCCCAACAGACACCACCAGCGCGCGTAGCGGACCCCGCGAACGGACGTCGACAGGACCGCACCGAGGACAGGGGCGCCGAGGAGACCCACCGCTCCCACGATCTGCGCCGCTCGCCCCGAGAACCCCATCGGGGTCGACGTCGGCTGGCCAGCCACGAGGGCCAACCCGATGGAGGACACGAGGAGCACGCAAGCGACCAGACAGGCCACCAGGGCCGTTCCCTGCGCACCTCTCCCCACCGTGACGCCTCCCACCACGAGCGCCCAGCCGCAGCCTACGGCGCCAGGCCCCACCGGCATCCTCAGCGGGGCGCCGACACGCTGCGGGTCAGACGACTGCCGGCCGCCGGGAGGTCTCCACCTCGGCGGTCGTCAGCCGCTCCTGGACCAGGACCGCGATCCCGAAGTAGACCGAAGCCTCCATCAGGGCTGGATGCGACTCGACCACCCCAAGCGCGTTCAACGTTGCCAGCATCCCCAGCAGGGGCACAGGTGCCATGAGCAGGGTTGCCGAGAGTCTGCTCGACGCACGCGCTCGCCACAGCCCGACACCGATCACCAAGGCGCTCAGGAACAACCCGAGGAAGCCGATTCCCGCCAGCAGCCCGACGAGGTCGTTGTCGCCAACCAGCCCGAGTCCGAAGAACCCCAACGTCATCGCCACGAGACTGCCCGCGAGCACCCAGAGCGCCGCTCGCCCCACCCGGCCGAGCACGGGTGCATAGTGCTGGCGGAGCGCCACCACCGCCGGAAGCAGCAACAGGTAGCCAACGGCGTGGGCCGCCGCCATCGCGACGGCAGGCCACCCGGTCTCCGATACGCCCCCAACGATCCAATCGGTCACCGCTATCGCACTGAGCAGGACCGCCCCGACCATGGCAGCGATCACCGCGTATCTCGCATTCCTCATGTCATCCTCCTGAGATGGGCCGGCGCTCACCGACCGAGCCAAGTCAGACAGAAGACCGTCCGGTCCGCATGAGGCCCTGGCCCCAACCTTGCACCTAGATCCTCCTCCCAAGAGGCCACGCGACCCCGACCGCCGGCCACAAGATCACGGCATGTACATGCCTGTTTCCATGGCCATGCGATCGGCGCAAGACCTCGACCACGACCGATGCGTCGATCTCGAGCAGCTTCGCGCTCACGCGACGTCGATGTCCCGCCGGCCCTCCTCGACCAAGGTGACGCTGTCCGGACCATCGCGCGGCAACGGAGGGTCTCCCGCACCTCGTCGATCGTCGAGGATCTCGACCGCGCCCGTACCTTCTACGGTGAGGCGCTGGGCATCGACTCCGAGGGCAGCGAGGAGGGGTACGCGTTCACGGAGCGGCTCGACGGTGTCAAACACCTGGGCCTCTGGCCGCTGTCAGCGGCTGCTGACGCGTGCTTCGGGAACCCGATCTGGCCTGCGGGTCTCTCCCGCCGCCAAGCCAGTATCGAGTTCGAGGGTGGCGGACGTCACGGCGGCGGCAGAGCTCCTGGCAGACGGATGCCAGCTGCTGCACGAGCCACGCACCGAGCCTTTGGGGCCAGACGGTCGCACGGTTCCTCTGCGCCGACGGTCTGCTCGTCGCCGTGTGCAACACGCCACATCTGCGCGTGGACACCGGCTGAGAACAGGAGTTCTCCTGCTCCGTTGCGTCTGTACGTTCCTCCTCCCTCGGTCGAACGAGAACGGTGCGACTCGCAGATGCAGCTCGTTGACGACAGGTCCCTACTGCCACCGTGGCTTCCTCGTCCGGGTGCAAGCACGGTCGGAGACCACGTGCCACTCGACGTGTATCCAGAGGTGGTCCGCCTCCCTCTGATGGAGCCCCCCGGGACCCACGTGACCTGGCCGCAGCCGCTCCGGGCGATCTGGAGGTCGCTTCGTCTGTGCGACGTGCTCGATGCGCCTGCCCCGTTCACCGAGGGCCCATCCGACGCACAGACCACCTCGATAGTCCGACTCGTCCTCCATGAGGAACAGCGCTTCTGGTTCCTCATCGCGGAGCGGAACGACGAGGTCGAGTGGTTCGTCCGACATGATCGACTGGGGCTACAGCCGGATCAACCTCGGAGAGGTCGACGGCTGCAACGCGTGCTCGGCGACCTGGCTGTCGACGCGCGATCCGTGTCCGAGGATCCTGCCGTCTCTCGCTATTGGCTGGCGACGGGCACGGGTCCACGGGACGCGGACGTCGCGCTGACCCAGCTGTCGAGCTCCCACCTGTGGACGGACGGGTGGCTGCTACGACTGCACGAGTGGCGCGAAGAGCAGTCGATGCTCGTCGCCGGCCCGGCGGGGGTCCAAGACCGGTTGGCGTCAGCCGGCCTTCCCAACTGGGCCGTGGACGCGACCGTGCCGTGGCCGCCGGGCTGCCAAGGCGATCATGATCGGCATTTCGGGCTGGCGCCACCTCACGAGGCGTAGGCGATCGCCGGGTCACCGACTCCGTACCGAACGGCCGTGTACGTCCGAGCCCCAGCAGCTCACCCGGCGCATCTCGGCGACCGCACCCCAAGCTCCTGGAGCGTCCCGGGATCGTTACGCCACGCTGGCCACCAGGTATGGCGCATCGGCAGTCAGGTGTCGTGGATGGCTGCCTGCAACGCTGCGGCCGTGCCCTCGTCGACCTGGGTCATCCCATGGGCCTCGGCCGCATGGGCCGACGCCTGCAGCATCACGTCCGCATCGTCCGTGCCCCTCACGACGCCGTCGCAGCCTTCGACCACGTCCCCGCATCGCAGCTCCCGTGTCATGGCACACCTCCTCCACTGTCGTGTCCACGGGAGTGGCGTTCAGTCCGGACGAGCCATCGACAAGGCCTGCTCCCGCGTGAGCTCCATGGCATGAACCTCGCGCGCGTGCTCCTGCGCCGCTCGGACGACCTCTTCGTTGGAGCGGCCGTGCAGCGTGTAGCCGCAGGGACACTGGATCGTCTTGCCGGACATGGCCACCTCCCGGATGGGACACTACGGGCGAGCCGTTGGCCGCCGGTTGGCGGGACGTTGGGATCGCCGTGACTCGGTTCTACCTCACGGGGCGGGTGTCGATCGAGGGGTCGGCGCTGGTCGACCAGGCCGAGCTGCCCGGACGCCACGGACGACTCGCTCTCGTGCGGCTGGCCCTGGCCCGCCACCGGCCCGTCCCCACCGGCGAGCTCGCAGACGCCATCTGGGGTGTCGACGTGCCCACGAGCGTCGACATCTCGCTGCGAGCCGTCATCAGCAAGCTCCGGTCCGCGGTGGCCGGGGCAGGAGCAGAGGCCACGCCCTCCCCCGCCATCGTGTTCGACGCTGGGTGCTACCAGCTCCGCGCCCCCGGCGCGTGGGTGGACGTCGAGGCCGCCGCGAACGCCGTCGATCGCGCCGAGGGTGCATGGCGTGCAGGGACCTCCGAGGCGGCGTGGTCACACGCCACCGTGGCCGCGTCCATCGCCCGGCGGCCCCTGCTGCCCGGGGAAGACGCCCCCTGGGTCGCCGAGGCCCAGGGGCGCCTGAGGCGTGTGCACGTCCGGGCGCTGGCCGTGCTCACCGAGGTGTGGCGCGAGCGTGACGACCACGGCCTGGCGGTCGCGACGGCGGCCGAGCTCGTCGCTCTCGAGCCGTTCCGCGAGGCGAGCCACCGTGCCCTCATCGCCGCTCACCAGGCGGCCGGGGACGCCGCCGAGGCGGCCCGGGCCTACGACGCGTGCCGCCGGCTCCTCCGTGACGAGCTCGGCGTGGACCCGTCCCCCGAGACCGAGCGACTGCACAGGCAGGTCCTGCGGGGATGACGGCAGCGTCCCTGATCGACAACCCGTCCTTCGAACTGGCCGACGTTCGATCGCAGCACCAGACCGACCGACGTCCGGATGTCACGCAGGCCCTTCCACACCAGCGGGGGCACCAGTAGGGTCGACGCATGGAGAGCGTCGACTACGTGGACACGTTCATCACGGTCGCGCCGGATTCGACGGCGGACGACGGGGTCGTGCCGGCACGCCGTGGGGACGCCCCGACGGTCGCGTCGGCCACCTACGAGCTCATCGCGGGCCGTCCCTACCACTACACCTCGGGCGACGTGATCTTCCTCGTGTGGGCCGACCGGCAGGGCATCGCAGAGGACGCACGGGACGAGGCGCGCGCCGAGTTCTACGCCAAGCCCCGCGCGTGCCTGCGCGCCAGCGACCTGGGGAAGCGCTTCGGTTGGGGCATCCACGCAGACGCCGAGGGCCGGCTGGCGGTCCATCCAGTCGGGTCCGCCACCTACGACGGCTTGGCGTCGGGCACGGCACCCGACGGAGGCCCTGTCACGGTCAGACCTGCGATGCGTAGCCGCCGTTGATGCGCAGCCGACGGTGCGATGCCCGGACGGCGCTCAGCGTGGGTAGGAGATCTGCTGCACCGCCCACGCGTTGCCGTCGGGGTCGCTGAAGTAGGCGAACCCGACGTTGTCGAGCGGGCCGCCTCGGCCCGGGTTCTCGCCCAGGACCTGGACGTCCGAGACCTGGACCCCGCGCGACGCGAGCTCGTCGCGCGCCGCCCGGACGTCGGGGACGACCAGCTGCAGGCCCTTGATCGACCCGGGCGGCATGTCGGGCACGACGCCCTCGCCGATCACGATCGAGCAGCCGGAGCCCGGAGGCGTCAGCTGTACCACGCGCTGTCCCTCACCGATCCGGGTGTCGTGGTCCAGCACGAAGCCGACCTGCTCCGCGTAGAAGGCCTTCGCCCGATCCACGTCGGACACGGGCACCACGACCACCTCGAGCGTCCACTCCATGTCCGGCGCTCCTCCCCCGCCACCTCGACTGCGGTCCGACGATCACTCTACGTCGAGCCGTCGCACAGGGGCAGGCCGATCTCCGCGCTCAGGTGCAGCGCGGATCCAGCTGCAGGTACTCGTCCCCGATGCCTGCGGCGACTGCGAGCTGCGCCGGTGAGGGCAGCGGATCGACACCGAGAGCGTCCACGAGGTCGTCAGCCGTCGTTGCGGGATCGACCCATCGGTCCCAGTCCACATGCAGCTCCCGAACGTCGTCGACGCCGTCGGCGACCCGCAGACCCAAGGTCGCGGCCCCCCGGCTCCAGGGACCGGTGACCCCGAGGAGATGCGTCATCCCCGTGAGTGCCGAGGAGGTCGTCGCCCCGCCAGCGAGCTCGAACGAGTCGTCGAACGCGACCGCTCCGAACAGCACCGGGCCATCGGGTCCGACCCAGCCGTAGGGGCGAGCATCGAGGTCGCGAGCGAGTGCATCGCGCGCGGCGGGATCGGCCAATGCGGCGAGCGCGAAGGTCAGCACCTCGGCGGCCGTGAGGTCCGGAGCACAACCCTCGTGGAACCCTGGCAGACCGTCGCCTGTGCCCTGTGCGTCCTCGTACCGGTGATGGAGAGGAACCGCGGTCTCCTGCCCGAGGACACCCAGCGCGAGGTCGAGCCGCTGTGCGGCACCGGCGGAGCCGCCAGCTCGGCGATGGGACAGGCCGACGACACCCGCCTGCGGGACCGGGGCCATGTCCGACATGAACGGTCGCGCGGCGAGCTCCCGGAGGTCGGGCGGGAGGTCCTCGACGACGTGGGATGGCAGGGACGCCAGCAACGCGGCCGGCATCTGGCCCTGCAACTCGACGCGCACCGGTCCGGGTGGCACGTGTGCCGGGAGCGTCGCCCACGCGGCGAGCACCTGCTCGCGGATGTCGGGATCCCACGCGCCGTAGCCGTCGGGCACGCACACCTCGACGCCGTCCTGCGCCTGACACCGTAGGCGGCTCGCCGGATCCTGGACGTCACGGACCAGCGCCGCAACACGTTCCGGTTCGTCCCAGACGGCCAGCAGCTGCCCCGCGAGCAACCCGGCGCCGGCAGCGCAGCCGACCACGAACGCGATGACCCCGAGGTGCCGACGGTCACGCAGCAGCGCGAAGCCGGCGATCGTCGCCGCCAGGAGCACCACGTATGCCAGATGGTGACCGGGCGCTCGCGGCCACATCTCGATCCAGCCCGCCCCACCGGGCGACCAGTCCGACCACGGCATCAAGCGGTGCAACGCCGGACGGCGCACGAACGTCTGTCCGCTGCCGATCACCAGCCCCGACGCCATCAGCGGCAGGGCGACGATCCCCGCGAAGGCCCACGGAAACCACCGTCCGACGAACACCCCGACGGCGCCTGCGACGAGCACGGTCCCGGCCGGGGCGAGCACGTCCGCGACGGCTGGCCGACCGACCCCACCCGCCATCGCCAGCACGCCCGTGCCCGCCGAACACCAGAGGGCGGCGCCGGCCGCCGGCCAGAGCAGCCCGAGCAGCACACCACAGGTCCTCGTCGCCGTGCTCGACGCAGCGACCGTCACGAGTGGGTCCACGTCGTCTCGGACGATCCTCGACCCCGCGAGGCTCGCGGCGAGCAGCACCCCCGCGGCGAGCAGCAACGCGCAGGTGGCCAGCAACGGGACGTCGCGGTGCAGCACGGGTGGATGGGGCCACAGCTCGGTGGTCGCCAGCGCGGTCGCCAGCACCGTCCCCACCACCGTCGCCGGATGACGCAGCATCCGCACACCCTCGACCCGCGCGATGGCGAGCACCACGCTCCACGGGGCGCCGCGGACCTCTCGCGACGGCAGCTCCGGGCGGTGCGGGCGGGTACCGATCGCCGTGCTCATGCCGGCAGCTCGGCGCCACGATCCGTCGCCAGCGCCTCGTCCCCGGCCAGGAGCAGGTAGGCGTCCTCGATCGTGGGTGGGACCGCCTCCGCTCCGACGGGCGCGGCGCCGATGTGACGGAACGCTCCCTCGGCGGTGCGCCACGCGACGTCAGCGGCAGCGTCGCGCTCGTCGGCGAGCCAGACGCGCCCGGCAGCGGTGGCTGTCAGCTCCGCGGGTGTTCCGGAGAAGCGGATCCGGCCGTCGTGCATGACCAGCACCTGTTGACACAGTGCTGCGACGTCCTCGGTCTGGTGGGTGGACACCACCACCGTGCGGTCCTCCCCCAGCCGGGACACCAGGTCACGGAAGCGCAACCGCTGCTCCGGGTCGAGCCCTGCGGTCGGCTCGTCGAGCAGGAGCAGCCGCGGATCACCGACCAGCGCCTGCGCGAGGGCGACCCGTCGTCTCATGCCGCCGGAGAGGTCCCTGATACGGCTGTCCGCTCGATCCGACAGGCCGACGACGTCGATGACCCGCTCCACCTCGGCATGGCGTGCGCGTCGGTCGGTCAGCTCCTTCAGGATGGCGACGTAGTCGACGAAGTCGAAGACGCTGAACCGCCGGTGGAAGCCCGGCTCCTGGGGCAGATAGCCCAGCCGACGCCGCAGCGCCACACGCTGCTGCGCGTCACCCGGGTCGAGTCCGAGCAGCTCCATCCTGCCGGCGTCGGGTGCCTGGAGCGTGGCGACGAGCCCCAACAGCGTGGTCTTGCCGGCGCCGTTCGGACCGAGCAGGCCGGTGATGCCCGCGCCGATCCGCGCGCTGATCCCGTCCACGGCGCGGACGCGTCCGTAGTGCTTCGTGACACCATCGAGGTGGCAGGTCACCGGGCTGGTCACGTCGCTGTCCTCTCGGTCGTGCGGTCGGCGGCGCTCGATGCCAAGGGCTCGCCACGCGGCGGCCGGTGGCGCGCCCTGCGACCGGAGACGAGGTGCCAGGCCGCGCGCAGCGCCGTCGGCGACCAGGGATCGCGGATCGACCATCGAAGCCCGATGACAGCGACGACGGCGACGAGTGCCCACCGCTGCTGCGCCGCGACCCAGGCGACGTCGGCGGTGCCCGTCGCGAGCGGGTAGCCGGGCCACATCGCAGCTCGCAACGGGGCCCACAGGGCGAGGATGGTCGTACCGACCAGCGTCGTGCTCGCTCCTGCGACGAGGCCTGCCCCAGGGCGTCGCCGCGAGGCGGCCGCAGCGACCGCGAGCGTCGCAGTGACGAGCGCGACGGCGACGACGGTCACCGCGACGAGCGGGAGTGCGGTGCCCGCGTCCCCCGCGGACGCCTCCGCACCGGAGCGGAAGCCGGCCGTGACCAGGATCAGCACCCACCAGGCAGCCGTCACGGCGCCCGCGACGCAAATCCGCAGACCGTGTCTCAGGTGCAACGGGACGGGCACGCCATCCAGGTATGGCCGGGTCGCGTCGTCCAGCGCGCCCGAGACGCCGAGCGCCAGGAGGAGCGACGCCAGCCGGATCCTGTCGACGAGCATGCTCATCGACAGGTCGCCACCGCCGGGGCTCAGCACGACGAGCACGAGCCCGAGCGCTCCCCCGGCGAACATCTGCCCCCAGGGCATGCACCGCAGCGTGGCGCGTGTGAGCATGACCGTGTCCCGCTGGCCGAGCGTGCTGCGCCGACGCGGCTGCTTCACGGACGCGCCGCCGGATCGATCCGACCGTGCCCAGCCGCCAGCACGGTCGCCGACGTGACCAGCACGATCGTGGCCATCCCCTGGCCCAACGAACCGAAGGCGGCGAGTGAGGTCTCGCCGTAGCGCTCGACGCCGCCCGCCACCACCACCCAGCACAGGGCGACCGCTCCAGCCGCGGTTCGCAGCCGCCAGCGGATCGATGCGGCCAGTGCGGCCGTGGTGAGCGAGAGCGACGGAACGAGCCACGCGACGCTCGCCCATCCGACCGAGGGCAGCGCCAGCGACGCCAACGCTGCGAGCACGATCGACGTCGCCACGACGGCGACGGCGCGCAACAACAGCAATCGCGCCGACGACAACGGCGCCACGATGCCCAACTCGTAGGTCGGGTCGACCCCTGGGCCGAACGCCACGGCGACGCCGGCGAGCGGCACCAGCGGAGCGAGCAGGAGGAAGACGAACAGGGACGTCGCCGAACCGAGCGGGGTCGACCAGGCGACAGCCACGCTCGCGGAGAGGACGAGCACGATCCCGAGCAGCCACGATGCGGTCAACGACGGCGTCGCGACCAGGAGGCGCGCGTCGTGCTCCGCGAGACCGGATCGGACGAGGACGCGCTCCAGGCCGGACCGTTCCCGACGGCGGACGCGGTCCGCCACGTGCTCCCAGATCTCCTCCAGCCGCGCGCCGTCGACCAGCTGTCGCTCCGTCTGTAGCCGCGAACGGCACGCGGCGCACGCGGTGAGGTGGCTCTCCACAGACCAGGCGGCAGCGTCCGGCAGCGTGCCGGCCACGTAGCGTCCCAGCAGCTGCACGTCGGCGTGCCAGGCGGACGTCGGTTCTCCGCTCACGTCAGCTCCTCACGCAGGACGGCTCGCGCCCGCATCGCCCTGGTCTTCACCGTGCCCGTCGGGATACCGAGCAAGCGGGCGGCCTCGCGGGTCGTGAGGCCGTCGAGCACGGTCGCCTGGAGGACGGCCCGAAGCTCCGGTGACAGCCGCTGGAGGGCCAGCCCGAGGTCACCGTGCTCGATCCCCACCAGGACCTGGTCCTCGGCGGAGCGGGTCGCCCTGGCGCGGGCGTCCAGCAGCAACGTCGGGACGGGGACGCGGGCACGCAGCCGCGACACCAGCCGCCGCCTCGCGATGGACCACAGCCATGCGCCCACCTCGCCGTCCCCGCGGTAGTTGCCAGCGCTTCGCCACACCGCCAGGAAGGTGTCGGCGACGGTCTCGTCGACGAGCCCGCTGTCGGCACAGCGCCGGCCGAGCCGAAGCGTCAACCAGGGTGCGTGCCGCTCGAACAGCACCCGGAGCGCGCTCCGGTCACCGGCAGCGACGGCACGCAGCAGCTCGTCGTCCGCTTCCACGCGCCTCCGCTCGATGGGGAACACCAGCCTGACGCATCGAGGCAGGCTGGCGGTTCACGCGGCGGCGGGCATGCGCAGCCAACGCGCGGTCGGGGTGCGTCGACCCCGCCAGGCGTGCCGCACGGAGCCCTACAGGAACGGCGGCGCGCTGGCGATCCCGATCGCGATCACCACCAGCAGGAGTGCGAAGAGGAGCCCGCGTCCAGCGGCGCGGTGGGCGTCGACGGCCATCTGGTGCCGGCGTGCACGGCCGAGGGCCGCGTGCCCCACGGCCAGCGCGGCGACGGCGAACAAGGGGTGGATGTAGGCGAGCTCCGGACGAGCGTCCCAGTAGCCGCCGACGGCGTAGAGGACCAGCCCCAGCGTCACCTGGATGTCGAGGAGCACCATGGGACCGGCATAGGGCCCCGCCAGGAACTCCCGCGCGTCCTTCGCCCGTCTCGAGCCGAGCAGACCGGCCACGAGGACGATCACGGCGACCAGGTACCCGAGGTACATGTGCACGGTCTGGAGGAACTCGGTCACATCGGGCCTCGTGGTTTCGTCGTCTGGACGAGAGGCTAGTCAGGCGCCGCCCGTGGAACCGGTAGCGGCGCCCGTGAGGTTGCGCTGGAGGGACCAGACACCCAGTGCGAGGAGCACCACCGCGAAGGCGGCGAGCGCGCCGAGCTGCGGGAGCACGCCGGTGATGCCGGCATCCCGTCGGACGATCTCCGCCATCGCCTCGTTCGCCCACGCGTGCGGGGTGACGTGCGCGATCGTGCGGATCGTGGGCGGGAAGAGCTCGATCGGGACCATCGAGCCCCCGAGTGCCGCCAACCCGAGCCCCAGGCCGACCCCGACGCCGGAGGCCTGGCTCTCGTTGCGCAACGTGGCTCCGACCACCAGACCCGCCGCGGCCGCGACGATGCTGAACAGCACGATCACCGCACCGCTCGCCAGCGGATCTCCCCAGTCGACGCGGAAGAACAGCAGCGTCGCGAGCACGATGTAGCCGGCCTGGGTGAGGGCGACGAGCCAGCGGCCGCCGGCCTGACCGACGACGAACCAGCGGACGGCCGTGGGCGTCGAGAGGATCCGGTGCGCGACACCCCACTGCCGCGTCTGGATCAGGGCGATACCTCCGGTCATCGAGGTCAGGAAGGTGAAGAGGAACAACTGGCTCGAGGCGCCGATGTCGAACTGACCCGCTCCTGCGAACTCCCGGGCCAGTGCATCCTCGCCGAGCGTGGTGGTCACCACCTCGATGTCCCCGGCGTCGCCCGCAACGGCCCGGGCGACCCCGAGCAGCGCGGCCGGGTCGCCCCCCGTGACGGCAGCCGCCGAGGCGGCCGCGGTGCCGGGCGCGGCGCGTTCGGCGACGACGCCTTCGACGATCGACCGCAGCGACAGCGACGTGGTGTCGGGCCGCCCGACGAAGCGCAGCGAGACGTGCTGGGCGGCGGCGACCGAGTCCGCGAAGCCCTCCGGGACGACCACACCCGCGACGAGGGAGCCACGGGCCACCTCGTCCTCGAGCTCCGCCGCGTCGACCACGGGCACGGTCACCACACCCGACGTCGCGTCGAGGGCGGCAGCCAGCGCCGCGGCCTCGGCGTCACCGTCCGGGGCCACGAACCCGATGCGCTGCTCGGATGTCCCACCGAACTGCGCCCCTATCAGGGCGACGAGCAGCAGCGGGAAGACGAACACGAAGAAGATGTTCGACCGGTCGCGGAAGAGCCGCAGCAGCTCGATCCGGGCGATCGCCCACGCTCTCACCATGTCTGCGCCCTCCGTTGCAGGATGGCCGCCGGGATCGCGGCGACGACACCGAACGCGA
The DNA here is from genome assembly GCA_963695235.1 of uncultured Nitriliruptoraceae bacterium. Lineage (GTDB taxonomy): Bacteria > Actinomycetota > Nitriliruptoria > Nitriliruptorales > Nitriliruptoraceae > PWLR01. The sequence goes on along the minus strand of OY968778.1, from coordinate 2,533,394 downwards.
GGATGGCGCCGGCCGCCGGCAGGACGGCGGTCCATCGGCCGGTGCTCACGAGCTCGCCCAGTCCACGGAGGAACCATCCGTGTGGCGAGACGGACGTCACGAGCCGGAGCAGCAGCGCGTCACCGGGGAGCGGGAAGAAGACCCCGCCGAGCATGCCCAGCACCACCGCGACGATCGACTGGAGGTTGCCGGCCTGCTCCGCGGTCTTCGCGAAGCTGCCGACCAGCGCCATCAGCCCGATCGCCGCCGCCACGAGCGACACCAGGAGGATCCCGACACCGAACGGATGACCCCACGATGCCCCGAGGAGCAGCGTGGACGCCACGGCCAGCACGATCATCGAGGCGAGACCGAGGAGGAACGCGCCGAGGGTCTTGCCGAGCTGGATCGCCGCCGGACGGATCGGGGCCGCGAGCAGCCGGGAGATCGTGCCCTGCTGCCGCTCCTCCAGGAGGCCGATCACCCCGAACTGGACCGTGAAGAACACGAAGAAAGCGGCCATCCCTGCGGCGAGGTAGCTCGTGAAGTCGAGTCCGGCACCCGAGCCGACGGTGGAGGCGTCCACGGCGAAGACCGAGGGACGGCCGCTCGCGTCCGCGATCACCGCGTCGAGGTCCGCTGTTCCCGCGAGCTCCGGGCTGTCGACCAACGCCGTCGCGACCGCGAGGGTGACCTGCTCGATCCCGGCGGCGTACCGCGTCGCGATGGCCCGTGCCAGCTCGGCGCGGAGGGGGCGGCCGTCGGCGACCAGCACCTCGATGCGGACGTCCTCCCCCGCGTCCACTGCCTCGGTCATGCCGGCCGGCAGCAGCCAGGCGGCGTCGATCGCACCGTCGGTGACCAACCGGCGTGCCTCGTCCTCGTCCGCGGCCTGGGCGAGTGTGAGCACCCCGTCCTCGACGAGTCGGGGGACGAGCTCGGTCGAGAAGGCCGCTGCGACGGCACCCTCGTCGAGATCGACGACCGCGGCCGTCAGGTGCAGCTCCTCGGTCTCGGGAAGGATCACCGAGAACAGCAGCGTCAACCCCAACGGGACGACGACGGCGAACAGCAACACGCTGCGGTCACGGACCCGCAGGCGCAGGTCCTTTCGCATCAGCACGAGCGCCGGTCGGAGCACGGTGCCTCCTTGGGACGGGTGATCGTCCGGGCCGTCAGTCGCGGAGCGCTCGACCCGTCAGGTGCAGGAAGACGTCCTCGAGGTCCGGCTCGCGCACCTCGACGCCGGTGACGGTCGCCCCGGTCGCGGCGACGGCGGTCAGCAGGGTCGGCAACCTGCTGGCCGCCGCGGTGAGCAGACACACGACCGCCGTGCCGTCGGGCTCGACGTCTGCCGATTCGACGCCGTCCACCGGCCGGCAGGCCGCCGCCGCCGCGGAGACGTCGCCGGAGATCTCCATGCGCACCAGGTCACGCCCACCGACGTTCGCGATCAGCTCGCGCCGGGTGCCCTCGGCGACGATACGACCCTTGTCGACGATCGCGATGCGGTCGCAGAGCCGCTCCGCCTCCTCCATGTAGTGGGTCGTGTAGAGGACGGCCATGCCCGCCGTCGCGAGCTCCTCGACCGAGCCGAGGATGGCGTTCCTGGACTGCGGGTCGACCCCGACGGTGGGCTCGTCGAGGATCAGCAACTGCGGCTCGTGGAGCAGCCCGATGCCGATGTTGAGCCGCCGCTTCATCCCTCCGGAGAAGTCCTGCGCGCGGTCGTCGGCCCGGTCCGACAGGCCGATCACCTCGAGGACCTGGTCGGTGCGCCGGCCCAGGGCTGCCCGGTCGATGCCGTGCAGCCGTCCGAAGAAGGTGAGGTTCTCCCTGGCGGTGAGGTCCGGGTAGATCGCGACGTCCTGGGGCACGAGACCGATCAGCGCCTTGGTGCCGATGGCGGTCGGTGTCATCGCCCGGCCGTCCACCGAGATCCGCCCCGCGTCGGGGCGCAACAGGCCGGCGATCATCGAGATGGAGGTGGTCTTGCCCGCACCGTTCGGTCCGAGCAGGCCGTAGGTCTCGCCGCGCTCGATCGAGAACCCCACGTCCGCGACCGCCACGAGCTCGCCGAACGTGCGGCGCAACCCCTCGCAGACGAGCACCGGATCCATCGCGCAGCCCCTTCCACGACCCGACGCGCGACGCGCGCTGCCGGGTGAGCGCCCGCAGCCTAGAGCCGAGGCGCGCGACGCTCCAGGGGACGTGGTCCCGAGATCGTCAGACGTTGGCGGCCGTCATCGATGCGAGCTCGCGCTTGAGGTCCGCCAGCTCGTCGCGGAGGCGCGCGGCGTATTCGAAGCGCAGCTGCCCGGCGGCCTCCTGCATCTCCTCCTCCAGGCGCCGGATCAGCGCCGCCAGGTCCTCGCGCGGGAGCTCTGTCGCATCGACCGCGCCCGTGCCGGCACGCCCGACCGACTCGTCGGGGCGGTACGCCTCGCCGAGCTCCTCCGCACGCACCGCGGCGATGATGTCGCCCACCCGCTTGCGCACGGTCTGAGGGTCGATGCCGTGCTCGGCGTTGTAGGCGAGCTGCTTGTCGCGCCGCCGGTCGGTCTCGTCGAGCGCGATCCGCATCGCGTCGGTGGAGTTGTCGGCGTACATGACGACCTGCCCGTCCACGTTGCGGGCCGCGCGGCCGATCGTCTGGATCAGCGAGGTCGACGACCGCAGGAAGCCCTCCTTGTCCGCGTCGAGGATCGCGACGAGCGAGACCTCCGGCAGGTCGAGCCCCTCCCGCAGGAGGTTGATGCCGACGAGGACGTCGAACTCGCCGAGCCGTAGGTTGCGGAGGATGGCGACGCGCTCGACCGTGTCGATGTCGGAGTGCAGGTAGCGGACCCGCACCCCGTTCTCGAGCAGGTAGTCGGTCAGGTCCTCGGACATCTTCTTGGTCAACGTCGTCACGAGCACACGTTGGCCGGCGGCCGTCCGCAGCCGGATCTGTTCCATGAGATCGTCGATCTGGCCCTTGGTGGGTCGCACGACGACCTCGGGATCGACCAGGCCGGTCGGCCGGATGATCTGCTCCGCGATGGTGTCGGACTCGCGTCGCTCGTAGGCGCCGGGCGTCGCGGAGATGAACAGCCGCTGGCCGATCCGCGACAGGAACTCGTCGAAGGTGAGCGGCCGGTTGTCACGCGCGGACGGCAGGCGGAACCCGTGCTCGACGAGCGTGTCCTTGCGGGAGCGGTCGCCCTCGTACATCCCCCCGACCTGTGGGATCGTCACGTGCGACTCGTCGGCGAAGACGACGAAGTCGTCGGGGAAGTAGTCGAGCAGCGTGTAGGGCGCCTCGCCGGGCGCGCGACCGTCGAAGTGACGTGAGTAGTTCTCGATGCCGTTGCAGAACCCGACCTCGCGGATCATCTCGAGGTCGTAGTTCGTCCGCATGCGCAGCCGCTGCGCCTCCAGCAGCTTCCCCTCGCCCTCCAGTGACGACAGCCGCTCCGCCAGCTCTTCCTCGATCGAGACGACGGCGCGCTCGAGGGCCTCCCGGGACGAGACGTAGTGGGAGGCGGGGAAGATCGCGGCGGAGGAGATCGGCCTGCTCACCTCCCCGGTGACGGGATCGACACGCGTGATCCGGTCGATCTCGTCGCCGAAGAACCCCACCCGGAGCGCCTTCTCGTCGTCCGCGGGGAAGACCTCCAAGGTGTCCCCACGGACCCGGAAGGTCCCCCGGACCAGGGTGAGGTCGTTGCGCGAGTACTGGAGGTCGACCAGCTTCCGCAGGGCGGCGTCGCGACCGATCTCGTCGCCGGTCCGCAGCGCGAGGACGTGGTCCTCGTACTCGAACGGCGACCCGAGGCCGTAGATGCAGGAGACGGAGGCGACGACCACCACGTCCCGGCGGGAGAGCAACGCCATCGTGGCCCGGTGGCGCAGCCGATCGATCTCGTCGTTGATCGACGAGTCCTTCTCGATGTAGGTGTCGCTCGAGGGGATGTACGCCTCGGGCTGGTAGTAGTCGTAGTACGAGACGAAGTACTCGACGGCGTTGTCGGGCAGGAACTCCCGGAACTCGTTGGCGAGCTGGGCCGCCAACGTCTTGTTGGGCGCCATGACCAGGCACGGGCGTTGCAGCTGCTCGAGCACCTTGGCGGCGGTGAAGGTCTTGCCCGTGCCCGTGGCACCGAGCAGCGTCACGGCGCGTTCCCCGTCGCCGAACGCGCGGACGATCCGCTCGATCGCGGCGGGCTGGTCGCCCGCGGGTTCGAAATCGCTGACGACCCGGAACGGCACGTCGTCGCGGATGTTTCGGTGGAGCTGGGAGCGGTCGGCCATGTCGACAACGGTACCTGCCGCGTGCGACATGCCCCCCGGCACGCCGACCGCTCCCAGGAGGGTCAGAGCTCGACCACCGCCTGCGCCCGGGCCGGCGTCGGCTCCGGCGGGCGAAGGGTCGGCAGGAGCGCTGGGGCTTGGAGTTCGATCACGTCCTGCTGCTCGGGCGCGGCGGAGGTGACGGGCGCGACGCCAGCCAGCTGGGTCGCCGCCACGCTCGCCGGGTCGAGCGGTGGAGTGACGGCCCAGGCGTCGATCCAGTCCGCGGCGATCCGGGCGGCGCGTCCGTCGACGAGCCGGCGCAGGACGCGCGTGTCGCGGTCGAGCAACTCGCCCAGCAGGGCGGGCCAGGCGGCCGGCTCGGGCCAGTGGTCCAGCGCCGTGGCCAGCCCCGCCTCGTCCAGCGCATCGCCCAGGCGGCGCGAGTCCGCGCCCTCCTCGCGGCTGATCACCACACCGAAGGGCACGCCCGTCACTGCGACGTCCGCGACCGAGCCGAGGCTCGCATCGCAGACGACCACGTCGGCCGCGCAGAGGTACGGGAAGGGGTCGTCGGTCCAACCGACCACCTCGACGTCGTCGCTCGCGGGCATGGGCGGCTGGCCGTCGCCGCCCCGCTCGCAACGCCCGACGACGCTGAACGTCCAGCTGCGGCACGCGGCCGCCGTTGCGAGCACCGTGGCCCGTGTGACGCCGAGCCCGCGCTCCCCGAGCAGGATCGTCGCGTGTCGTGCCTGCCGCGGGATGCCGAGCTGCCGGCGCGAGGCGGCCCGGGAGACGCGGCGTCCCTCGAACCGCGAGAGGAAGCCGGTGTGGACCGTGCGGAGGGTGATCTGGGTCGGCGTCTCCGGCGGCTCGAGCATCGCCGGGTAGGGGGCGAGCCACGCAGCGGCGCCATGACGAAGACCCGCGTGGCCGTCGGTGTCCTGCGGCAGGAAGCGGCGGACTGGGACCACGGGGACGCCGGCGAGCCGACCGAGCAGCGCCGCGTCCGGGACACCGTCGACGAGCAGCAGGTCCGGCCGCTGTCGGTCGATCCAGTCCGTGAGGCGCGCCGCGCCCGCCGCCCCGAGCGCCCAGCCGACCTCCGCGGTCACCAGCGGGGCCAGGCCCGGGTCCGGCAAGGGCAGGCGCAACTCGGTCACACCCGTGAGGGCCGGCGCTGGGGGCTGGTTGCTACAGACGGTGACGCGTGCACGCAGGTACCGCAGCACCGCATGGAGCCGGGTCCAGGACCCCGCCCCACCATGCGTGATCACACCGACATGGGGGCGTCGCAGCACGGACATCGTTCCCTCTCCCACCGGGAACGAAAGAACGCCAACCACGGCGGTACCCACCCGGTGGCTGGCGTCTCAACCTTCGTGGAGCGACGCTATCCGATCGTCCGTTGGTGTCAAGGCCCGACGGGTCAGACGCGCGACCAGTCGGTCATCCGACCGGGGTCATCCCGTGTCACCCGCCCTGCCCGTCGGGCCGACCGCCGCGGCGCGCGCGGCGATCCGGGCATGGAGCTCGTCGACCGCCGCGAGGAGCTGCTCCCGCGTGCCGTCGTTGTCGAGCACGAACGTGGCAGCAGCGCGACGGGCGCGGTCGTCGACCTGCGCGCGCATCCGCGCCCGCGCCTGGTCCTCGGTCATCCCCCGGCCCCGCACGAGGCGCGCGACCCGGGTCGACTCGTCGGCCAGCACGACCACGACCGCGTCGAAACGCCCGGCCTGACCGGTCTCGAGCAGCAGTGGATGGTCGACCACGACGATCGCGTCGGGGCGCTCCACCGCGAGCCGCGCCACGTCCGCCGCGATGCGACCGGCGATCTCGGGGTGCGTGAGACGGTCGAGGTCGGCGCGGGACGTCTCGTCGCCGAACGCCAGCGCCGCCAGCGCCGAGCGGTCGAGGGCGCCGTCGGCCCCGAGGATGCCGCGTCCGAAGCGTCCCACGAGCGCGTCCAGCACGGGCATGCCCGGCTCGACGACCTCCCGTGCGACCTGATCCGCGTCGATCACCACACAGCCGAGTGCGGCGAGCCGCTGCGCCACCGTGGACTTGCCGCTGCCGATGCCTCCGGTGAGCCCCACGAGGTACACGCTGCGCCTCCTCGGGGTCGGGGGGCTGGCGCCGGCGCCCCGGGTGAGCCCGGGACGCCGGAGGGTCGCCTCAGCGGTCCTCGTCGACCGCCGCGTCGCCGTCCGAGGCCTCGGCCTCGTCCGCGTCGCTCGCATCATCGCCGGGTGCGTCAGCCTCCGCCGACTCCTCCGACGGCTCGGCCGCAGGAGCGTCCTGCGCCTCGGCCTCGGAGGCCGCAGCATCGGATGCGGGAGCATCGGAGGACTGCGCCTCGTCTGCCACCTCGACGTCCGGCTCGGCCGCGGCCTCGTCGGTCGGCGCGGTCTCGGGCGCTTCGTCCGCCGACGCGCTCTCCGGCGCCGCGTCCTCGGCCTCTGCCTCGGTCACGCTCTCCGGGAGCTCGGCCTCGGCCAGCGCCATCTCCTCGGGGCTGAGCGAGGCGGCGTCCCGGCCGAACCCTGCCTGGGCGAAGGCTGCCGCCAGCGTGCCGCCCGTCGGACCGTCGTCGCCCGAGGAGTACGCCGTCTCGACCGCCGGTGCCTGGTCGTAGGGCTCCTGCTCCACCGGCGCGTCGCCCACCTGTGCCTGCTTGAGCGACAGGCTGATCCGACGCCGGACGGTGTCGATGTCGATGACCTTGACCTCGATCTTGTCGCCGACGTTGACGACCGCCTCGGGCACCTCGACGTGGCGCTCGGCCAGCTCCGAGATGTGGACCAGGCCCTCGATGCCGTCGGCGACCTTCACGAAGGCGCCGAACGGGACGAGCTTGGTCACCTCGCCGTCGACGACCTCGCCGACCGCGTGCTCACGTGCGAAGCGCTGCCACGGGTCCTCCTGCGTCGCCTTGAGCGACAGCGAGACCCGCTCGCGGTCCAGGTCGACGTCGAGCACCTCGACCTCGACCTCGTCGCCGACCTCGACGACCTCGGACGGGTGGTCGATGTGCTTCCAGGACAGCTCGGAGACGTGGACGAGCCCGTCGACGCCACCGAGGTCCACGAACGCACCGAAGTTGACGATGCTGGAGACGACACCGGCGCGGACCTCGCCCTTCTGCAGCGAGGTGAGGAACTCGTTGCGGAACTCGCTCTGGGTCTCCTCGAGGAACTTCCGTCGCGACAGGACCACGTTGTTGCGGTTCTTGTCGAGCTCGATGATCTTGCACTCGAGCTGCTCGCCGACGTACGGCTGCAGGTCCCGGACGCGGCGCATCTCGACCAGCGACGCGGGCAGGAAGCCGCGGAGGCCGATGTCGAGGATCAGCCCACCCTTGACGACCTCGATCACGGTGCCCTGGACGGTGCGGTCCTCGGTGTAGATCCGCTCGATCGTGCCCCACGCGCGCTCGTACTGGGCACGCTTCTTCGACAGGACGAGGCGGCCTTCCTCGTCCTCCTTCTTCATCACGAGCGCTTCGACCACGTCACCGACGGCGACGACCGTGTTGGGGTCGACGTCGAGCTTGATCGACAGCTCGCGGGAGGGGATCACACCCTCGGACTTCCAGCCGATGTCGAGCAGGACCTCGTCGGGGTCGACCTTGACGACCACCCCTTCGATGATCTTGCCCTCCTCCATCGCGAGGACGGTGCCCTCGAGCGCGGCCTCGAACTCGTCGTCGGTGAGGTCGTTCTCGACGATCGAGTCCCCGCTGGAGGTCAGCGTGCCGCCGGGCTCCTGGAGGGCCACGAACGGTTCACTGGCGGCGGGGGCGGGCGCGGCGTCTGCGCCGGCGGTGGGGTCCTGCGTGGGCTCGGGCGTCGGGGAGTCGGACATCGGGTCGGGTCTCTTCTCGTCGGGCACGCGCTCCGGCGGCGCCGGCGCGTGGTCGGGGATGGGCGTGCAGGGTGCACGGTGCGAACGGATGGCGTGCATGCGAACGCGCCGGTGAGCACCGGATGCGTCGCAGAGGGTCGCAGCAGGGGCGCCGCCTGTCAACGTAGGGTGCGCCCGGGCGGCGGCTCGCCGCCGGCGCGCACGCGGCCGTCCACGTCCACGAGGCACGTCCACGAGCCCCACGAGGCATCCGGTGACCGACACCACGAACGACGACCGACCACCTCGAGGTCTGTCACCCCGTACGGCCGAAGATGGCCGCCACGTGTACCAGAGCGCCGCTGTCGGGCCGGGGGCGGACGGGCCGGGGACGGACGGGCTGCGCACGGACGGGCCGGGGACGGACGGGCTGCTGCTGCACGCCGACGGCCGTCGGCGCTGCTGGTGGTGCGGGGTCGACCCGTTGTACGTCGCCTACCACGACGACGAGTGGGGGGTTCCGGTCCACGACGAGGGTCGGTTGTTCGAGAAGCTGTGCCTCGAGGGCTTCCAGGCGGGTCTGTCGTGGCTGACGATCCTGCGCAAGCGACCGGCGTTCCGCGCCGCCTTCCACGGCTTCGACCCGGATGTCGTGGCACGGTTCGGCGACGCCGAGGTGGCACGGTGCCTCGCCGACGCGGGGATCGTCCGGCACCGGGGCAAGATCGAGGCGACGATCGCGAACGCCCGCGCGTACCTGGACCTGCGTGCGTCCGGCCGCACGCTCGCCGAGTTGGCGTGGGCGCACGCGGACGCGACCCGCCCGCGGCCACGGAGGATCGCGGACATCCCGTCGGTCACGACGGCCTCGACCGCGCTGTCCGCCGAGCTCAAGCGTGCCGGTTTCCGGTTCGTCGGTCCAACGACCGTGTACGCCTGGCTCCAGTCGATGGGTGTGGTCGACGACCACCTCGCGGGCTGCGCCTCGATCGGCGGTTGCGGCGCGGCCTGAGCGACGTCACGCCTCCGCGGTGTGGACCCGCATGTCCGCGGCGAACAGCCTGCGCGGCTCGATCGCCCACGCCGCCGGATCGTCGTCCCATTCGTCCCAGCCGCTGCCGTACCACTCGCGTGTGACCGCCGCGAACCCCGCGTCGCGGCCACGCAGGTCGAGGGGAACCGCCGTCCCGTGGACGGTCACCACCAGCCCCTCCCCCTCGACGTGGGTGGCGGACACGTCCGGGGTCCTGGCGATGTGCCGCGCCCGCAGCGCCTGCGCCGACGTCCCGAAGTGCAACCGGCCCCGGTACAGGAACGAGTCCACCGGCCCGGTGAACGGGCGACCGTCCGACGACACCGTCGCCAACACCAGCACCCGCATCCCCGCGTAGGCGTCGACGAGCGCCGGCGCGTCGAGCCGCGCAGACTCCGTGTGGATGGAGGCGAGGTGCCCTCCCGCCGTCGCGTACGACGCATCGAGCGTGGCCTGCAACCGTTCGAGGTCCTCCGCCGTCTCGTGCACGATCCCCTCCCGATCCGCGGCGTCCTGCGATGCGACGTGCACCCTACGGGGCGGGTGCGACGTCGGTCCGGGACGCCCGGGTACGAGACGTCGACGCCGGGGCGGGGCCGGTAGCGTTCGCTCCCCACCGTCGCCCGGAGGGCACCGTGCCCCTGCGCCGCAAGGCCGCCCGTCCACGCGTCGTCCTCGAGCCACATCCCGACGACCTCCCCAAACGCGGCCTGTACACCGAACCGATCCGCCTCACCAGGCTCGAGCCGGACGTCGAGGTGGTACAGGACGAGCTGCGACGGGTGACCTTCCTGCTGGAGGTCAAGGACCGGGACGACAAGCGCTGCTCGGACCTCGCCGTCGACGTCACGGTCGAGGGACCGGAGCGGACCAGCACGGTGCAGGGGCACACGGATCTGTTCGGGCGGCTCCGGGTGCGCATGACGGGCCCGCCGGGGCAGTACGTGCTGCGCGTGGTGGACGTCGCCGCGCGCGGGCTCGACTGGGACGCGGAGGCCGGTCCCCGCACCGTCACCGTCGACGCGGGCTGAATCAAGGTCGCCCCTGGCCGCCTCTTGACGAAGGGCGTGACGAGGAGCACCGTCTCGTCCGTGGGCGCATCCGTGCAGCTACCGACCGACCGTGCCGAGCAGGCGATCGTCCGTCTCCGGCAGCGGCTCGCCGCGGCGGGTCACGACCTGCCGTTGCGCCTGTGGACCGGCCGCGAGCTCGGCTCGGAGTCGCGTGGGTACCGGCTGGTGCTCGCGCATCCCTGGTCGCTCCGCGCCCTGCTGCATCCGCCCACCGACCTCCAGGCGGGCGAGACCTACCTCGCCGGCGGCGTCGACGTCGAAGGCTCGATGGTCGCGGCGCTACGGGACCTCTCCGCGTTCCGGTCGGGTCTCCCGCTCCGGTTGCGTCTCCAGGCCGCGGCGGTGGCCCTCCGGCTCCCTCCCCCGCCCGTGCAGCTCGATGCCGGGCGTGTGCGGCTGGCTGGCCGACGCCACGACCCCCGGCGCGATGCCCAGGCGGTGCGCCACCACTACGACGTCGGCAACGACTTCTACCGGCTGGTGCTCGGCCGTGAGCTCGTCTACTCGTGTGCCTACTTCGACGAGCGCGACCGGCATGCCCCCGTCGCGGATCGGGCGGCGCTCGACCGTGCACAGCGGCGCAAGCTCGAGCTGATCTGCCGCAAGCTGCTGCTCCGGCCCGGTGAGCGCTTCCTCGACATCGGCTGCGGCTGGGGCGCACTGGTGATCCACGCGGCGCGCCACCACGGGGTACGGGCCCTCGGCGTCACCCTCTCCGAGCCGCAGGCCGAGCTGGCGCGGGAACGGGTCGCGGCGGCCGGGCTCGACGACCGCGTCCGGATCGAGCTGCGCGACTATCGAGAGGTGACCGGCACCTTCGAGGCGATCGCCTCGGTCGGCATGGTCGAGCACGTCGGCGCCGACCAACTGCCGCGCTACGTCGGTCACCTCCACGGGCTGCTCGCCGACGGGGGCCGGTTGCTGAACCACGGCATCACCACCGGTCGCCGTACGCAGGTCCGCGATCTCGGCGCCGACCCGGACAACTTCGTCGGACGCTACGTGTTCCCGGACGGGGCACTCGTGCCGGCGCACCACGTCGTCCGGCTGCTGGAGCAGGGTGGCTTCGAGATCCGGGACCTCGAGCAGCTGCGGCCCCACTACGCGCGCACGCTGCAACACTGGGTGGCGAACCTGGAGGACGCCTCCGACGAGGCGCGGGCGCTCGTCGGCGAGACCCGGGTCCGGGCCTGGCGCGCCTATCTGGCCGGCTCGGTCGTGGGCTTCGAGCACAACGACCTCGGCGTCGTCCAGGTCCTCGCGACCCGCGGCGCCGCCACCCTGCCGCTCGACCGTCGACACCAGCTGCCCGACGACCTCGAGGTCGGCGGCTGAGTCCGGTGCGGGCGAGCCGCGCGCTCGGCACCGAGCTCGCGACGTCGACCGGCCGCGTCCTGACAGAGCCGTGACGTCAGTGCTTCTGGGCGTCGAACCAGGTCACGCCGAAGGCCGTGTCGACGTCCAGCGGCACGGCCAGCGTCGCGACCCCGCCGAGCCGGTCGACCACCAGCTCCCGGACCGCGTCGGCGTCCGCGTCCGCCACCTCGAGGATCACCTCGTCGTGGACCTGGAGCAGGAGCTGTGCGGCCAGCCCCTCGCGCGCGAGGGCGGCATCGAGCTCGATCATCGCGAGCTTGATCACGTCGGCGGCGGTGCCCTGGATGGGGGCGTTGAGCGCCATCCGCTCCGCCATCTGCTGACGGTTGCGGTTGTCCGAGCGCAGATCCGGCAGGTACCGGCGACGCCCGAACAGCGTGGTCGTGTAGCCGTCCCTGGTCGCCGCGGCGACCGCGGCCTCCAGGAAGGAGCGCACCTTCGGGAAGCGCGCGAAGTACGCGTCGACGATCGTCTGGGCCTCCGACGGTGGGATGCCCAGCTGCTGACCGAGCCCGTACGGTGTCAGGCCGTACGCGAGGCCGTAGTTCACGGCCTTGGCACGGTCCCGCAAGGCACCGTCGACGGCCTCCAATGGCAGGTCGAACACCTTGGCCGCCGTGGTGGCGTGGATGTCCTCGTGCGAGGCGAACGCCTCCAGCAACCCGTCGTCCTCGGAGAGGTGCGCCAGGATGCGCAGCTCGATCTGGGAGTAGTCGGCGACCAGCAGCCGGTCGAACCCCGAGCCCGGCACGAACGCGCGCCGGATCTCCCGGCCCTCCTCGCGGCGCACCGGGATGTTCTGGAGGTTCGGGTTGGACGACGACAGACGGCCGGTCGCCGCGATCGTCTGCGAGAGGGTCGTGTGGATGCGTCCGGTGTCCGGATCCACGAGCCGAGGGAGCGCGTCGACGTAGGTGGTCAGCAGCTTGCTCACCTCGCGCCACTCCAGCACGGCGTCGACGACGGGGTGGGTCCCCCGCAGGTTGGCCAACGCCTGGGCGTCGGTCGAGTAGCCGGTCTTGATCCGACGGGTCTTGGGCAGCTGGAGCTCCTCGAAGAGCACCTGCTGGAGCTGCTGGCCCGACCCCACGTTGAAGGCGCGGCCGGCGTGGTCGTGGACCTCGCGCTCCAGCTGGACGGCCCGGCCGGCGAGACGCTCGCGCAGCTCGTCGAGCACGTGCAGGTCGATCGCCACTCCGGCGCGCTCCATGCGGGCGAGGACCGGCGCGAGCGGCAGCTCGACGGTGTCGTGCAACACACGCTGCTCGCGCTCGTCGAGCATGGCGCCGAGGTGGTCGGCGAGCTCCCGGGTCGCCTCCGCGGCCATCGCCCGCGCCTCGACCGGCTCCTCCTCGGCCACGTCGAGCGAGAGCTGGTCGCCGCCGGTCGCCTCCTCCTCCTCGGGCGTGATGGTCCGCTGGAGGTGTTGCACGGCGAGCCGCTCGAGCTCGAAGGTGCGCTGCTCCGGGCTGAGCAGGTAGGCGGCGAGCTCCGTGTCGAGCACGACCCCTTCGACGGACCACCCTCGCGAGGTGGCGGCGTGGTCGAGCCGCTTGCGGTCGTGCGTGACGATCGGCCGGGCCGGGTCGGCCAGCAGCTCGGCGAGCGCCTCGTGGTCGTCCGGCCCGAGCGCGTCGAGCGTCGCCGCCGCCGGATCGCGGCCCGCCGCGGCCAGACCGACCGCGTGCCAGCGGACGTGCGGAGGGCCGTCGAGAGTCACCGCCAGGACCGCGATCGTGCCGGTGGCGTCCTGGAGCCATGGCCGGAGCTCACCCGCCTCCAGGCGCACGGGCCGACGGTCGAAGGCAGCGGCGGCCGCCTGCTCCTGCTCGCCGAGCACCTCCTCGACGAACCGGTCGTAGAGGGCGCGGAACTCGAAGGTCCCGAACAGCTCGCGGACCTCGGCCGCGTCGACCTCGCCTCGCCGGAGCTCGCGGGGGTCGGGCGGCACGTCGACGTCGCGACGCAGCCGCATGATCCTGCGGTTCGCCTCGACCTGGACGCGGTGCTCGGCCAGCATCGCGGGGACCTTGGCACCGGGCACCTCGTCGAGGTGCTCGTAGATGCCGTCGATGTCCCCGAACCGGGTGATGAGCTTGGCGGCGGTCTTGTCCCCCACCCCGGGCACGCCGGGGAGGTTGTCCGAGTTGTCGCCGCGTAGCGCTGCGAGCTCGACGTAGCTCGCGGGGGGCACGCCGTAGCGGTCCTCGACGGCGGCTGGGGTCATCTCGGCGACCTCGGAGATGCCCCGCAGGGTGTAGAGCACGGTCAGGTGTTCGTCGACCAACTGCATCGCGTCACGGTCGCCGGTCACGACGTAGGCATGGAAGCCCTCGTCCACCGCCCGCGTCGCCAGGGTGGCCAGGACGTCGTCCGCCTCCACCCCCGGTACCTCGAGCACGGGCACGTCCAACGCCGCCAGGACCTGCTTGATCATGTCGATCTGCGGCCGGAACTCGTCGGGCGGCGCCGCACGATTCGCCTTGTACTCCGGGTAGGCCTCGGTGCGTGCAACGTCGCGGCCCTTGTCGAAGGCGACGGCGATCGCATCCGGGCGCCGGTCGGCCAGCAGCTTGATCAGCATGGACGTGAACCCGTAGACGGCATTGGTCAGCACGCCGTTCTGGGTCCGGAGGGTGTCCGGCAGGGCATAGAACGCGCGGTACGCCAGGGAGTGCCCGTCGAGGAGCAGGATCGTCGCGCGTCGCTCGGTGGCATCGTCGGGGGGCACGGGCGGTCCTCGGCGGTCGGGGCGCCGGCAGCCTAACGGTGCCGCGCCCGCCCTATCCTGTCGTCTTCCGCAGCCGGTGCAGACACCCCGGACGCCCACAGGAGGCCCACGTGACCGTCACCGACCTCGCGTTCGACGTCAACGAGGCAGGCTTCGACGCGGCCGTCCTGACGCGCTCGCACGAGGTACCCGTGGTCGTCGACTTCTGGGCGAGCTGGTGCGGCCCCTGTCGGACGCTCGGCCCGATGCTCGAGCGCGCCGTCGCCCAGCGGAGCGGCGAGGTGGTGCTCGCCAAGGTGGACGTCGACAGCAACCAGGCGCTGGCGCAGCGCTACCGCGTCCAGGGCATCCCGCAGGTGGTGGGCATCCGGGACGGCCAGGTCGTCGCGTCGTTCACCGGCGCGGTGCCCCCGGCGAGCATCGAGGCGTTCCTCGACCAGCTGGTGCCGTCTCCGGCCGACCGGCTCGTCGCCGAGGCTGCCGGACGGGCACCGGCGGACGCCGAGCCGCTCCTCCGCGAGGCGCTCGCCGCGGACCCGGGCCACCGCGCAGCCGCGGTGGCGCTCGCGGACCTGCTCGTCGAGCGCGACCCCGCTGCCGCCCTGCAGCTCCTCACCGCCCACAGGCCGGACCCCGCGGCGGAGGCGGTCGCAGCGCGTGCCGATCTGCAGGAGGCCGCGGGCAGCGACGTCGAGGCCCTGCGGCGCGCGGCGGACGCCGGCACGGCGGACGGGGCGGCGCTGCTGGCGCTCGGCCGGGCACTCGCCGCGGACGGCCAGCACGAGGAGGCGATCGAACGCCTGCTCGCCGCCATCCTCGCGGCCGACGACGCACGGGAGCAGGCGCGGGAGCAGCTCGTCGCCCTGTTCGGGATCCTGGGAGATGGGGACCCCCTGGTCGCCCGGGCGCGTCCTCGGCTCGCGCGCGCCCTCTTCTGATCGGCGGTCGGCCCGCCGGTCGCCTCAGCGGACCAGTTTGAGGAACCGTCGGGTCCGCTCCTGCTGCGGATCGTCGAGCACCCGCTGCGGCGAGCCCTCCTCGACGACGACACCGCCGTCCATGAAGACGACACGGTCGGCGACGTCACGCGCGAACGTCATCTCGTGCGTCACCACCATCATGGTCATCCCCTCGTCGGCGAGGTCGCGCATCACGCCGAGCACCTCGCCGACGAGCTCGGGGTCCAACGACGACGTCGGCTCGTCGAAGAGCATCATGTCGGGCTCCATCGACAGCGCCCGGGCGATCGCCACCCGCTGCTGCTGCCCGCCCGACAGGTGGGACGGGAAGGCGTGGACCTTGTCGATCAGGCCGACCTTCGCGAGGTTGCGCTCGGCGACCCGCCGGGCCTCCGGCCCGCGACGACCCTGCACGCGCTGCTGCGCGATCGTCAGGTTGCGGAGCACCGACAGGTGCGGGAAGAGGTTGAACGACTGGAAGACCATGCCGATGCGGCTGCGCAGCGCATCGACGTCCGCGTCCGGGTCGGTGATGTCCTCGCCCTCGATGAGGATGGTGCCGGCGGTGGACTCCTCGAGCCGGTTGATGCACCGCAGCAGGGTCGACTTGCCCGACCCCGACGGGCCGATCACACAGACGACCTCGCCGTGGTCGACCTTGAAGTCGATCCCGGTCAGCACCTCGAGCTCGCCGAACGACTTGCGCAGCCCCCGGACGTCGATCGCGGGCATCCCCGACGCTGCTGGTGCGGTCTCCGCGGCCACCCGCGCCTCCTGGCGTCCCCGACGGTCCGCTCCCGGCGGACCGGCCCCTCGCGCGCGGGGGTCGGTCCGGACCCTACCCCCTCGCGGTAGGACGCATCCGGTCACACGGAGCTGACCTGGCCGAAACCTCGCCGGAACAGCAGGTCCGTATCGTCCCGGACGTCACCCGCCAGTGACCGACGGGATCGCACGTCGCAGGGGCCGGGGCCGCCACCCCGGAGCCTGCGTCGACCCGATCGACCGGCGACCGGCCGACGGCCGGTCCCAACGGACGACGAGGCGGCGGTGCAGTCACTCTCCCGCCAGCACCGCCGCCTCGCGTCCGCTCCCCACACCGGTCGCCGAGCATCGCTGCCCAGCCGGACGCGGGTCACCTGCTGCGGGCGTTGCGGCGCTCCAGGAGCCCGACGAGCTGGGTGAGCGGGATGGTGATCAGCAGGTAGACCGCACCCACCACGATCAACGGCGTCGCGTTCGCGAAGCTCTGGAGGCCGTCGCGGCCGTACTTGAGCAGCTCCACCGTCGCAGGCGTCGTGCCGAGGACGAACAACAGCGAGGTGTCCTTGATCAGCAGCACCAGCTCGTTGGTCAGGGGCGGGATGATGATCCGGAAGCCCTGCGGGATCACGATCGACACCATCGCGCGCGTGTGCGTCATGCCCAGGGAGCGGGCCGCCTCCATCTGTCCGCGTGGGACCCCCTGGATGCCGGCTCTGATGGTCTCCGCCATGTAGGCGGCCGCGACCAGACCCAGCCCCAGCGTGATGTACCAGAGGATGCTCCACCGAACTCGGAACGCGATGGGGATCCCGAACCCGATCAGGAAGATGGTCAGCAGCGCAGGCAGGCCACGGAAGATCTCGATGTAGACCCTGGCGAAGACGCGGTACGGGCCGATCGACGACAGCCGCATGAGCGCCAGCAGCAGGCCGAACAGCAGCCCGAAGCTGAAGGCCAGGAAGGTATAGAGCACGGTGT
Organism: uncultured Nitriliruptoraceae bacterium; assembly: GCA_963695235.1. GTDB lineage: Bacteria > Actinomycetota > Nitriliruptoria > Nitriliruptorales > Nitriliruptoraceae > PWLR01. Next base: position 2,516,381 of record OY968778.1, on the reverse strand, counting down.
TGCGGGCCGCGACGGTCAGCACCTGTGGGAACATCGACCGCGCGATGTCCATGTTGAAGAAGTTGCGTGCGATCCGGTCCCAGTTGGCGAACCAGGCGAAGACCACGACGGCGCCGAGGAACACCGCGTACATCCCCGCACGGAACAGCTGCTGCTTGCGCCGTTTGGTCACCTGCCGCGCTCCCAACCTTCCGGCTCGCCACCCTCGGTGCTGCGGACACTAGGCCACGGCCGGCCCGGCTCGACGACCCCGGGCCCCCGGAACGGGTGGTGGGGGGCCACCGGGCCCCCCACCACGCATCCACTCGTCGGTCAGTCGACGACCGCGAAGTACTGGTCGAACAGTTCGTCGTAGCGGCCGGAGTCGCGAACCTCGGCGAGTCCGTCGTTGACCACCTGCACGAGGTCGTCGGGCCGGTCCTGCTCGAAGGCGAACCCGTAGTTCTCGTCGGTGTCGAAGGTCTCGATGACCTCCACGCCGCCGTGTTCGCGCGCGTAGGCGTCGTTGACCGGCTCGTCCTGCAGGATGGCGTCGATCTGGCCCGCCTCGAGCGCGGTGAACAGGTCGCCGCCTCCCTCGAAGGAGCGCAGCTCGGCACCCGGCACGTTGTCCTGGGCGTACTCCTCGCCGGTGGTACCGGACTGGACACCGACGGTGAGGCCCGCGACGAGGTCGTCGATGCTCGCGATCTCGGAGCCGTCCGGGACGAGCAGCGACTGGATCGAGGCGTAGTACGGGTCGGAGAAGTCGATGCTCTCCGCGCGTTCGTCGGTGATCGTCATCGCGGACGCCGCCATGTCGCAGGTCCCGGCGGCCATCGTCGCACCCGAGGTCAGCCCCTCGAAGCCGGTGTTGACGATCTCGACCTCGAGGCCGGCGGTCTCGGCGACGGCGACGACGAGGTCGATGTCGAAGCCGCTGTAGCCGACCGGGCTGTCCGGGTCCTCGAACTCGAACGGCTCGTAGGGCACCTCCGAGCAGACGGTGAGGGTGCCGGCGGTGACGAGGTCGAGCTCGCCCTCCGCGGCCTCGCCGCCGTCGTCGTCGCCGCAGGCGGCCACGAAGAGGGCGAGCAGGGCGATCGTGCTGATCGTGCGGGTCATGCGCCGCATGGTGGTCCTTTCGACGACGGTCGGGGACGGCTCTCCGGCGTCGGTCGGGGGTCGTGGCGTCCGGAGGCTCGGGAGCCACCACCATCGTACGACGGCGGTCGTAGCTTCGCCTGGCGCGCAGGATAGGAAGACCGGGCCGCCGTACGGTCATGCTGGACACCACTGCGCGCGACGCGCTCGCGTGGGCGCGCGTCGGACCGAGGACTCAGCCCTCGTAGCGCTCGATGATCTGTTCAGCGACCTGTCGCATCGTCAACCGACGCTCCATCGCCTGGCGCTGCACGAGTCGGAACGCGTCCGCCTCCGACAACCCCTCGTGCTCCTGGAGCAGCCCCTTCGCGCGCTCGACGAGCTTGCGCGCCTCGAGGCGGCCCTGGAGATCGTCGACCTCGCGTTCGAGGCCGGACATCTCACGGAAGCGGCCCGCCGCGATCTCGACGGCCGGGAGCAGGTCGTGCTTCTGGAACGGCTTCACCAGGTAGGCCATCGCGCCTGCTCGTCGGGCCTTCTCGACCAGGTCGCGCTGGCTGAACGCCGTGAGGATCAGGATGGCGGCGAGACGTTCCTTGGCGATCTCCTCGGCCGCCTGGATGCCGTCCATGACGGGCATCTTGACGTCGAGGATGACGAGGTCGGGGGTGAGCTCGCGGGTCAAGCGGACGGCCGACGCGCCGTCCGCCACCTCGGCGACGACCTCGAAACCCTCCTCCTGGAGCATCTCCTTGAGGTCGAGCCGGATGAGGGCCTCGTCCTCGGCGATCAGGACACGCGTGGGACGCGCCTCGTCGGACGTTCCGGTGTCGGTCGTCTCGGTCACTCGTCGTCCCTCCGCCGCGTCGCGGCCTCGAGCGCGACCAGGTGGTCAAGCAGCCGGTCCTGCTCCGCGAGCAGGCTCCGCTCCTCCTGGCGCGCGTCGTCGAGCAGCGCGGCATGTCGTGCCAGATCCGTGCGTGCCTCGCGCCACTCCCGCTCGGCGAGTGGCGTCTGCGCGACGAGGCTACGCGTTTCGGCGTCGTCGGCCACCTGCGCGAGGTAGGACACCTGCTCGGCGAGCACCCGCTCGTTCGCCCGCACGCGCCGCAGCGCGTCGCGCGCGTCGGCGAGCCGCTGGTGGGTCCTGCTCGCCTGCCTGTCGGCCTGCCACGAGAACGCCGTGTCCGCCCCGTCCTGGCTGTCGGATGCGCCTGCACGGGCCTGGCGCGGACCGCGAACCGTAGCGCCGGCAGAAGCGACCGACCAAAGGACGCCCGCCCGCCGCCGGACGCCGGCCCTGGTCGAGGCCGCAGGTCGAGGCCGCGCAACGTGTACCCCCGGTGGGACTCGAACCCACAATCCCTCACGGGAAGACGGTTTTGAGCCGTCCCTGTATGCCAATTCCAGCACGGGGGCGAGGGAGGCGCCGGGGCGCCTCGGGCGGGTGCACTGTACCGATGGTGCCGTGCGAGGCCGCTCCACCTCGGTCCGCCGACTGCTCAGCGGTCGGCGACGCCGGCGCGCAGCTCGCGGACGAGCGCCGCGACCCGCGCCGGTGCGCCGTCCGCGTCCCCGTCACCGACGGCGCGCACGACGGACGACCCGACGATGACCCCGTCGGCCGTGCGTGCCACCTCGGAGGCCGACGTGCGGTCCTTGACCCCGATGCCGACGGCGACCGGCGTGTCGGTCCGCGCCTTGACACGGGCGACGAGCTGCTCTGTGACCTCGACGGCGACCGACTTCACTCCCGTCACCCCGAGCAGTCCGGTCGCGTAGACCCAGCCGGTCGACGTCGCGGCGATCGCGTCCAGGCGGGCGTCGGTCGAGACCGACGAGGCGAGGAACACGGTGGCAAGGCCCCGACGGCGGGCCTCGACCAGCCATGGACCCGCCTCCGGGACGGGCAGGTCCGGCAGGATCACCCCCGCGACGCCGGCATCCGCGAGCTCGTCGGCGAAGCGGCCGTAGCCACGGGTGTCCGCGATCGTCACGTAGGTCATCACGAGCTTGGGCACCGGCAGGTGCGCGAGGGACCGGACGAGGTCGAGCTGCTGTGCGACGGTGGTGCCGGCATCCAGGACGTGTTGGTTGGCGGCCTGGATGATCGGGCCGTCCATCATCGGGTCGGAGAACGGCACCCCGATCTCGAGGATGTCGGCGCCGGCCCCGACCGCCGCCTCGAAGCACGCCCGGGAGGTCCGCTCGTCCGGGTAGCAGGCGGTGAGGTAGACGATCAGCGCCGCCCGGTCCTCGGCGGCCGCCCGGGCGAACGCCTCGGCGATGCGGGATCCGCCGTCGACCGGTGCATCGGCAGCGGCCGGACCAGCCGCCGCAGTGTCGGCGACGCCGCGCGGGGACGCGGTCACGGCCGGGCTCCGGGCGCGGCAGCCCCGTCGGCGTCCTGGAACGCCCGGTCGACACCGACGTCCCAGCCGGCCACCTCGACGACCTCGTCGACGTCCTTGTCGCCACGCCCGGACATGGTGACGAGCACCCGTGCGCCGGCGCCGAGCTCGTCGCGGCCGTTGCGGAGCAACCAGCCGACGGCGTGCGACGGTTCGAGGGCCGGGATGATCCCCTCGAGCTCGCAGGTCCGTCGGAAGCCGTGCAGGGCGTCGGCGTCGGTCGCCGCGACGTACGTGGCACGGCCCGAGGTGGCCAGCCACGCGTGCTCCGGCCCGACCCCTGGGTAGTCGAGACCCGCCGAGACCGAGTGGGCGGGCCTGACCTGGCCGTCGTCGTCGACGAGGACGATCGATCGGGAGCCGTGCAGTACCGCCTCGCGGCCCTCGGAGATCGTCGCGGCGGAGCGTCCGGAGCCGACACCCTCCCCCGCCGCCTCGACGCCGATCAGGCGGACACCCTCGACGTCGATCCACCGCGCGAACGACCCGATGGCGTTCGAACCGCCGCCGACGCAGGCGAGCACCGCGTCGGGCAGGCCACCCGCCTGCTCCGGGAACTGACGCGTCGTCTCGTCGGAGATCACGGCCTGGAGCTCGCGGACGATCGTCGGGAACGGGTGGGGACCCATCGCCGAGCCGATCAGGTAGTGCGTCCGTTCGACGTTGCCGACCCAGTCGCGCATGGCCTCGTTGATCGCGTCCTTGAGGGTCTGGGTGCCGCTGGTGACGGGCACGACCTGGGCGCCGAGCAACTGCATGCGCACGACGTTCAACCGCTGACGGCGACAGTCCTCGGCCCCCATGTAGACCGTGCACTCGAGGCCGAGCAGCGCCGCTGCGGTGGCCGTCGCGACCCCGTGCTGGCCGGCGCCCGTCTCGGCGATCACGCGGGGCTTGCCCATCCGGGCGGCGAGGAGCGCCTGGCCGACGACGTTGTTGATCTTGTGCGAGCCGGTGTGCGCCAGGTCCTCGCGCTTGAGCCACACGTCGAGGCCGGCCTCCTCGGACAGCCGTGTCGCGTGGTACAGCGGCGTCGGCCGGCCCCCGTAGGTCGTCAGCAGCGTCCGCAGCCGGTCCGTGAACGTCGGGTCCGTCTGTGCCGCCTCCCAGGCGTCGACGAGCTCGGCCAGGGCCGCGGACAACGCCTCCGGCACGTACTGCCCGCCGAACGGGCCGAAGTAGCCGGCTCGCGCCGGCTCTGACGGTGACGTCGAGGTGGTGCCGTGCGGCGCGCTCACGCGGGTGCCTCCGGATCGGCGGGACGGTCGTCGGCGACGGGACGCTCGGGCGCGGCGGACCGGTCGAGCCCGGCCGTGACCAGACGCGCCACCGCGGCCTGCGGGTCCTCGGCGCGGACCAACGCCTCGCCGACGAGCACCGCGTCCGCACCCTGGGCTGCGACGCGGCGCACGTCGTCGGGTCCGTCGATCCCGGATTCCGCGACCGCGGCCACCTCGTCTCCGAGCCCGTCGCGCAACCGGCCGAAGGCATCCGGGTCCATGGTGAACGTGCGCAGGTCCCGGGCGTTGATCCCCACCACGGAGGCGCCGATGCGGCGTGCCACGGTCACCTCGGCGGCGTCGTGGACCTCGACCAGGACGTCCATCCCGGCGGCGAGGGCCTCGTCGTGCAGGGCGGCGAGGGTCGCCTCGTCCAGCGCCGCGACGATCAGCAGCACGGCCGCGGCACCCGCCGCCCTGGCCTCCCAGACCTGGTAGGGGTCGACGAGGAAGTCCTTGCGGAGCGCCGGGATGCCGAGCGCCGCCACGTCGGCCAGGTCACCGATGCTGCCCTTGAAGCGGTCGGGCTCCGTGAGGACGGAGACGGCGGCGGCGCCCCCGTCGACGTAGGCACGTGCCTGGGTCGGCGCGTCGAGGTCGGGCGCCAAATCGCCCTTGGACGGCGACGCCCGCTTGATCTCCGCGATCACGGCCACCCCGGCACCGAGGAGCCCGTCGCGGAAGCTCGGTGCGACCGGTGCCCCTGCGGCACGCTCGCGCAGGGAGGCCAACGGCTCACGGGCCTGCGCCTCCCCCACGCGCCGGCGAGCGCCGGCGAGCAGGTCGTCGAGGTAGCTGTTCAGGACGGCTCCTGGTCTCGCAGCCACGCGATGGTAGGGCGTCGGTGGGGCGTCGATCAGCGGGCGAGGCCTTCGGCGGCACGCAGCGCCGCGAGCACGGCGCCGGCCTTCGCGCGCGTCTCGGCCTCCTCCGAGGCCGGCTTCGAGTCCGCGACGATCCCGGCGCCGGCCTGGACGTAGGCGGTGCCCTCGTGCAGCACGACGGTGCGGATCGTGATGCAGGTGTCGGAGTTCCCGGCGAAGTCCACGTACCCGACCGCGCCGGCGTACGGGCCGCGCCGGGTGGGCTCGAGGTCGTCGATGATCTCCATCGCCCGGACCTTGGGGGCGCCCGACACCGTGCCGGCGGGGAACACCGCGCGCAGCACGTCGACCGGCCCGAGGTCGTCGCGCAGGGTCCCGGTGACCGAGCTGACCAGGTGCATCACGTGGCTGTAGCGCTCGACGTGCATCATCTCGCCGACCGTGACCGAGCCCGTGGCGCAGACCCGACCGAGGTCGTTGCGCGCCAGGTCGACGAGCATCACGTGCTCCGCCCGCTCCTTGGCGTCGGCGATCAGCGCCCGCTCGTGCTCGCGGTCCTCGACCGGGGTCGTGCCACGAGGTCGGGTACCCGCGATCGGCCACGTCTCGACGTGGCGGCCCTGCACCTGGACGAGGGCCTCGGGCGAGGAGCCGACGATCTGGGCCTCCTGCAGGTCGAGCAGGTACAGGTACGGCGAGGGGTTGATCACACGCAGCACGCGGTACAGGTCGAACGCGCTGACGTCGGTCTCGACGGCGAACCGTTGGCTCACGACCGTCTGGAACGTGTCGCCCGCGACGATGTGCTCCTGGACCGCCTCGACCATGCGCTCGTAGGCGCCGGGCGCGAGGTTCGAGGTGGCGTCCGCCGGCTCGCCCCGTTCGGGCGGTGCGACCGGCGCCAACGGTGGAGCGGCGGACGCCAGCCGGGCCACCACGTCGTCGGTGGCGGTGACCGCCGCGTCGTAGCGCCGACCGAGCTCGGCCGGGTCGTCGGTGTCGGTGACCACGTTGGTCACCACCGTCAGCACCTGACGCAGGTGGTCCATCGCGACGACGTGCCGCGGGAAGAGCAGCACCACGTCGGGGAGGCCGAGGTCGTCGCGCCCGGTCGAGGGGATGTGCTCGACCTCACGGACGGCGTCGTAGCCGATCATGCCGACGGCGCCGCCGTGCAGCGGCAGGTCGAGCAGCTGTGGGGCGTGGTACGCCTCGACCGCGCGGGCCAATGCGTCGAGCGGGCCGGCGGCACCCTCGACGCTCGCCGGTGGCGTGCCCTCCCAGGTCACCTCGCCGTCCCGGCCACGCAGGATCAGGAACGGATCGGTGCCGATGAACGAGTAGCGGCCCCACCGTTCCCCGTGCTCGGCCGACTCCAGCAGGAAGCTCGGTCCCGACCCGGCGAGCTTCGCGTACACCGAGAGCGGGGTCTCGAGGTCGGCGAGGACCTCCCGCCACACCGGCACGACCCCGTGCCCGACACCCAGCGTGACGAACTCGTCCCTCGTGGGCTTGATCATCGGTCCGAGGCTCCCGGCAGGTGGCGGTGGAAGCAGGAGCGCTCCCCCGTGTGACAGGCGACGCCGGCGCCCTGCTGGTCGACGAGCGCGAGCAGGACGTCACCGTCGCAGTCCACCCGCAGTTCGACGAGGCGTTGCGTGTTGCCCGACGTCTCGCCCTTGTGCCACTGGACGCCACGCGACCGACTGAAGAACACCGTCTCGCCGAGCTCGAGCGTCCGGAGCAGCGCCGGCTCGTCCATCCAGGCGACCATCAGGACCTCACCCGTGTCGTGCTGCTGCACGACCACGGTCAGCAGGCCCGAGTCGTCGAAGCGGAGCAGGGCGCGCTGGGCATCGCTCAACCGCGGCGTCGGCGCGCCGTCGGCGGGAGGAGCGGGGGTCGATGCCATGGGGGCGGGGAGCCTAGCGCTGGTCTACGGTGCACCCCGACGACGCGCGACAGATCACGGAGGCCGCGACGTGACCACACCAGCAGCCTGGCACCCGGACCCGACCGGGCGGCACGACCACCGGTGGTGGGACGGCGAGCGCTGGACCGAGCACGTCGCCGACGCCGGTGTCGCGGCCATCGATCCCCTCGACGCACCGGCACGGGACAGCGCGTCGAGCAGCACCGACGACCCGGCGGTGACCACCCCCGACGCTGCCGACGGCCCGAGCGAGGCCGGCGTCACCGGAGCCGGTGACCCGGCGGCGAGCCCGTCGGACGGCACGTCGGCCGGAGGCTGGGCGGACGGGCCCGCGGAGGCAGCGGCCGGGAGCCCTGCCGCCGGCACGTCGAACCCGTCCTGGGAGGCCCCCGCGCAGCAGGGCACGGACGCCTGGGAGCAACCCAGCGCCCAACGAGGCTGGCAGGACCCGGCGCAGCCGGGCGGCGCACAGGGATGGCAGGACCCGGCGCAGCAGGGCGGCGCACAGGGATGGCAACAGCCCGGGGCGCAGCAGGCGTGGCAGCAGCCAGGCGGCCAGGCGGCCTGGCAGGCGGGGACGGGGACCGCGGCCGGGGGCGGGCGGGAGGGCATGGCGCTCGCGGCGATGATCCTGGGCCTCGCCTCGCTTCCGCTGCTCATCGCCTGCGGTGCCGGGGTCCTGACCGGGATCGTGGCGATCGTGCTCGGGTTCGTCGCCATGAGCCGGGCCAAGCGCTCCGGGCGCAGTGGTCGCGGGATGGCCATCACGGGCATCGTCGCGGGCGTCGTGGCGATCCTCATCGCGGTGGGCGTGCTGGTCGCGTTCGGTGGCTCCGCCGCCCGCTACGCCGACTGCCTGCAGCGGACGGGCGACGAGGCTGTCTGCGAGCGGGAGCTCGAGAGCGAGCTGCTCGGCCGCTTCGGGCTGTGACCCCCACCAGCGAGGGACCCCGCTGTCCGCTCTGCGGTGCCGCGGCCAGCACCGTGCTGACCGGGCCTGCCGAGACCACGGTCGGCTCCGTCACCGTCCTGCTCGAGCGCAGGCCCGTGTTGCGCTGCGAGGCCGGGCACACCGGCGTCGACGACGAGGCGATCGCGGCCGCGATGGACGCGGTCGACGCGTCCGTGGTGCGGGCTCGCCGGCGGCTGTTCCGCGGCCCCGTCTGCGGCTCGTGCGGCGAGAGCCTGACGATGCCACCTCGACGGAGCGAACGGGCGGTCACGGTGCCCGCGGCCGGCGACCGCCCGGTCCTGACCCTGCGGTTCGCCCTCCCGCTGGTCCGTTGCCCCTCGTGCGCGACGGACCAGCTCCCGACCAGCGGCCAGGAGGATCTGGTGGTGTCGGTGCCGGCCGCGTTCGTGCGCGGCGGCGATCAGGCGGGCACGTGACGGACGGTCACGCCCCGCTGCGCCATCCGGTCCTTCACCTCACCGATCCGCAGCTCGCCGAAGTGGAAGACGGACGCCGCCAGCACCGCTGACGCGCCCCCGAGCAGCGCACCGTCGGCCAGGTGGTCCGCGGTCCCCGCCCCGCCCGAGGCGATCACCGGTATGGACACCGCCGAGGTGGCGGCGCGCAGCAGCTCGAGGTCGAAGCCCGCCTTCGTGCCGTCGCGGTCCATCGAGGTCAGCAGGATCTCGCCGGCACCCAGCTCCTGCGCCCGCGCGCACCAGTCGACGGCGTCGATGCCGGTGGGTGTCCGGCCGCCGTGGACGACCACCTCCCAGCCCTGCGACGCGTCGTGGCGGACGCGCCGACGGGCGTCGACGGCGGCGACCACCGACTGGGAGCCGACGGTGACCGCAGCCTCGGTCAACAGCTCGGGACGCTGCACGGCGGCGGTGTTGAAGGCGATCTTGTCGGCGCCGGCGTGCAGCATCAGGCGCGCGTCCTCCGCCGTTCGCATGCCGCCACCGACGGCGAAGGGGATCGACACCTCGTCGGCGACGCGCTCGACGACGTCCCGCATGATCGCCCGGTCGTCGCTGGACGCCGTGATGTCGAGGAACACCAATTCGTCGGCACCCTCGCGGTCGTACAGGCGGGCCAGCTCGACCGGGTCGCCCGCGTCACGCAGCTCGACGAAGCGGACGCCCTTGACCACGCGCCCCTCCGTCACGTCGAGGCAGGGCACGACCCGGACCGCGAGCCCGCTCACCGCTCCCCCGCCACGGCCCCCACGGCTGCCAGGGCCTCCTCCATCGTGAACGCGCCGCTGTAGAGCGCCTTGCCCACGATGGCGGCGTCGACCCGCTCGTGGCAGGCTGCGAGGACCCGCAGGTCGTCGAGGTCGCTCACCCCGCCGGACGCCGTGACCTGCGCGGTGGTGGCGTCCGCGACGCGGCGCAGCATGTCGACGTTGGGGCCCTGCAACATCCCGTCCTTGGCGACGTCGGTGTAGACGAAGCGCGGCACCCCCATGCTGGTGAAGGTCTCGACGGCGTCGAAGAGGTCGCCGGCCTCCTCGGTCCAGCCCCGGGCCTGCAGGGTCGTCCCCCTCGCGTCGAGACCGACCGCGATCCGGGGGCCGACCTCGTCGAGGACCTTGGCCACGAAGCCCGGGTCCGTGAGCGCCATCGTGCCGATGACGACGCGCTCGGCGCCGTAGTCGAGCGACGCCCGGACGTCCTCCAGCGTCCGCACGCCGCCGGACGCCTGGACGCGACAGCCGGTCGCCTCGACGATCGCGGCGATGAGGTGCCGGTTGCGTGGCTCGCCGGTGAAGGCGGCGTCGAGGTCGACGACGTGCAGCCACGGCGACCCGGCATCGGCGAAGCGTTGCGCGGCGGCGACCGGGTCGTCGTCGTAGACGGTCTCGGCGTCCGCGCGGCCCTGCGTCAGCCGCACGGCGCGGCCGTCCTTGATGTCGACGGCGGGATACAGCGTCAGCACGGGGCGGGCTCCTCACGGGCGCGGCGGGTGGGCGCGACCAGGCACGGTGGGCGCTGGGCGCGTCCAGGGGTGGTGGGCGCTGGGCGCGTCCGGGTGCGGTGGGCGCTGGGCGCGACCAGGCGCGGTGGGCGCTGGGCATGTCCAGGTGCGCAGGGTAGGCGGCACGTCCGGGCGGCCCGCTCGCCGCCTGCCTACGGTCGCGTGGTGGCAGCACTCACCTTCACGGCGGTTCGGGTCGAGCGCGACGGCGCGACGTTGCTCGACGGTGTCGACCTGACCGTCGCCGACCGTGAGCGCCTGGTCGTGCTCGGCCCGTCCGGGTCGGGCAAGACGACCCTGCTGCGGACGGTCGCCGGGCTCGAGCGGGTGGCCGCGGGGGTCCTGCGCATGGACGGCCAGGACGTGCGCGACGTGCCCACCCGCGATCGGGACGTCGGTCTGGTCGACCAGGCGGCCACGCTGCTCCCCCACCTCGACGTCCGTCGCAACCTCGGCTTCCCCCTGCGGGCGCGTCGCCTCCCCGAGGCCGAGGTCCGCGAACGCGTGGACGCCGAGGTGCGCGCGTTCTCGCTCCGTGCGCTGCTCCACCGCGGACCGTCGACGCTGTCGGGCGGCGAGCGACACGAGGTCGCGCTGGCCCGCTCGCTCGTCCGACGCGTCCGCGTGCTGCTGCTCGACGAGCCGTTCGCGCGCATCGACCCCCCGCGGCGGACCGAGCTGCTCCGAGCGCTCCTGGAGCTGCAGGAGGGCTACGGCGTCACGATGCTGGTCGCCACCAACGACCAGCGCACCGCGATGGTGCTCGGCCAGCGGATCGCCGTGCTCCGCGCCGGACGGCTCGTCCAGGTCGGCACCCCCACCGAGCTGTTCGCGAGGCCGGCGACGACCTTCGTCGCCGGCTTCGTCGGTGCGCCACCGATGAACCTGCTGCCCGGTGTGGTGCGGTCCGCCCCGTCGCATGCGCACGTCGAGGCCGGCCCACTGCGTCTGCGTACCGTCGCGCCGGTGGTGCGTGCGTCCCCCGGTCGGGAGGTCGTGGTCGGGGTCCGCCCCACCGACCTGCGACCCGCCGTCGAGGGCGACCGCCACGTGGTCCAGGCCGTCGTGGTGCATGCCGTGACCCTGGGTCCACACGTCGAGGTGGCACTCGACGCCGGCAGCGGGCGACGGCTGCTCGCGCACGTGCCGGGGCCGCCACCGCGAACGGGCGCGCTCCTGCGCCTCGCCGTCTCACCCGCGAACGTGCACGTGTTCGACGCCGACGGCACGGCGCTCCTGCACGGCCTCTGAGCCGCGTCACTGCGGTTCGTCTCCCCAGGCGGGCAGAGGACGGGAGCGCTCCGGGTCGTCAGAGCGACGAGATCCAGTTCGCGAGCAGGAGCGCCCCGACCGCACCGGACTTCTCCGGGTGGAACTGGGTCCCGACGACGCTGCCCTCCCGCACGATGCACGGGAAGTCGACGCCCCCGTACGAGCAGCGCCCGACGACGTGGCTGGCATCGGTCGGGACGGCGTAGTAGCCGTGCACGAAGTAGGCGCGCTCGCCCGCGACACCCCGCAACAAGGGATCGTCCCGGGCGCCGGGTGCGGGCTCCACCACGTCCCATCCCATGTGCGGGACCACCGCGTTCGCGGGGAACCGCTCCACCCAGCCCGGGAGCAGGCCCAGTCCCGGCTCCGCGGCCTCGTCCGAACCCGCGTAGAGGAGCTGCATCCCCACGCAGATCCCGAACACGGGGCGTTGCGCCTCGATCGCCGCACGGACCACCGTCTCGAGACCGGAGCGCCGCAACGCGGCCAGGCACGAACCGAAGTGGCCGACACCCGGGATCACCAGGACGTCACTCGCACGTGCCACCTCGGCGTCCGAGGTGATGCGAGGATCCGCGCCCGCCGCCTGGAAGCCGCGCGCGGCGGAGCGGACGTTGCCGGCGTCGTAGTCGAGGATCGCCGCGGTCGGGCGGACCGTCACTGCAACACGCCCTTCGTCGACGGCGTGCCGGTGCCGGTCACCGCGACCGACCGTCGGAGCGCCACCGCGAACGACTTGAACACCGACTCGAAGATGTGGTGGGTGTTGTCGCCGGACAGGTTGTGCACGTGCAGGGTGATGCGGGCGTTCGCGACGACGGCCTCGAAGAAGTGCTTGACGAGGCTCGTCTCGAAGCTCGTCCCGATGACCTCGATCGGGACGTCGCAGTCCCAGACCAGGTAGGGCCGGCCGGAGAGGTCGATCGCGACCCGCGTCAGGGCCTCGTCGATCGGCACGGTCGCGTCGCCGAACCGTTCGACCCCGGACCGCTCTCCCCAGGCCTCGGCGAGTGACTGGCCCAGCGCGATCCCGACGTCCTCGACGGTGTGGTGCGCGTCGATCTCGAGGTCGCCCTCGGCCTCGACCGCCAGGTCCAGGCGACCGTGACGGCCCAGCTGGTCGAGCATGTGGTCGAAGAACGGCAGGCCGGTCGCGACGGCGCACTCGCCCCGCCCGTCGAGGTCGACCCGCACCGAGATGCGGGTCTCCTTGGTGTCGCGGCTCACGGTCCCGGTGCGGCTCACAGCGCGCTCCTGTCGTCGGTGCGCCCGCTCGTCAGCACGTCGTCCAACGCGGCGAGGAAGGCGTCGTTCTCGTCGGCCGTCCCGATGGTCACACGGACACAGCCCTCCAGCCGGGGCGAGGAGGAGAAGTCTCGCACGAGGACGCCGCGGGCGAGCAGCTCCCCGAACAGGTCGCGTGCGGCGCTGCGCACGAGGAGGAAGTTGGCGGCGGAGTCGAACACCTCGACGTCGCCGCGGGCATCGAGCGCCGCCGCGACCCGCTCCCGCTCCGTGGCGACGCGACCCCGGTGCTCGAGGAAGGCGTCCTCCTGCTCGATCGCGATCAGCCCGGCGAGCTGCTTGAGGGCGTCGAGGTGGTACGGGAGGCGCACGGCCTGGACGTCGTCGACGACCCACGACGAGCCGAGGAGGTAGCCGAGTCGCAGGCCGGCCAGGCGGAACGCCTTGGAGAACGTGCGAACCACCACCAGCCGGGGAAGCTCGTCGAGGAGCGGCAGCACCGAGGCCTCCGGACCGCCGAACTCGACGTACGCCTCGTCGACCACGACGAGCGCCCGCGACGTGTCGTGCAACGCGCGGATCGCGTCGTGCCCGACCGTGGTGCCGACCGGGTTGTTGGGACTCGGGAGCAACACGAGGTCCGGGTCGTGCTCGGCGACGGCGGCGGACGCCGTGGCGGTGTCGAGGTGGAACCGTTCGTCGAGATCGACCTGGACCAGACGGGTGAGCGTCGTGCGGCACAGCTCCGGGTACATCGAGTACGTCGGCCGGACGCTCAGGGCCAGCCGTCCCGGCCCCCCGTACGCCTGGAGCAGCTGCTGGAGGATCTCGTTCGAGCCGTTGGCGGCCCAGACACGCGTCGCGTCGAGGCCGACGCGTGCACCGAGTGCCGCACGGAGCCGGTCGTGGGGCCGGTCGGGGTACCGGTTGAGCGTCAGTTCGGGCAAGCGCTCCGCCAGCGTGCGCAGGAACCGGTCGGGTGGCGGCTCGGCGGTCTCGTTGGTGTTCAGCCGGACCGGGACGTCGAGCTGCGGCGCGCCGTAGGGCGTGACGCTCGCCAGGTCGTCGCGGATCGGCACACGATCGGCGGTCACGACCCACCCTCCAGGCGAATCTCGACGGCCCGCCAGTGGGCAGGCAGGTTCTCGGCGCGGGCGAGGGTCCGCACCGTCCCCGCGAGCTCCTCCAGCGCCGGTCGGTCGTACTCCACGAAGTTCACCGCGACGAGGTACGAGGCGGTGGTGAGTCCACCGGCGAACCGGGCGGTGCCCTGGACGGGCAGCGTGTGGTTCGGGCCGGCGGCGTAGTCCCCCAGCGAGACGGGCGTGTCCCCACCGATGAAGGTCGTCCCGGCGTAGCGGATCCGCTCGGCGACCCCGCGCGCGTCGAGCGTCTGCACCTCGAGGTGCTCGGCCGCGTACGCCTCGGCGACCTGGACGGCGTGGTCGAGGTCGTCGACGAGGACGACGGTGCCCTGGCCCGCCAGCGCGGCCTCCACCCGGTCGCGGTGACGGGTCGCCGCCACCTCGTCCTCGAGGGCCGCCTCCACCGGTGCGACGAGCCGCGGATCGGCCGTGATCAGCAGCACACCCGCCAACTCGTCGTGCTCCGCCTGTGCGACGAGGTCGGCTGCGACGATCCGCGGGTCCGCGGACGCGTCGGCGACGATGGCGATCTCCGTCGGCCCCGCGAACGAGTCGATGCCGCAGACCCCCTCGGCCTGGACCTGCTGCTTCGCGAGCGCCACGTACGCGTTGCCGGGCCCGACGACCTTGTCGCAGTGCGGGATCGACGCGGTGCCGTACGCCAGGGCGGCGATCGCCTGGGCACCGCCGACCTGGAAGACCTGCCGGACCCCGAGCAGCTCGGCCGCCGCGAGGATCGTGGCGTCGGGAGTCCCGCCCTCGCCGGTCGGAGGCGTGCACAGCACGATCTGCTCGACGCCGGCCACCTGCGCCGGCACGACGGTCATGACGACCGTCGACGGATAGGCGCCGAGGCCGCCGGGGACGTAGACGCCCACCCGCTGGACCGGGCGGTACCACTGGCCCATGCGGGCGCCGTCACGAACGTCCTCCCACCCGCGTGGCATGGCACGCTCGTGGAACCAGCGGACCTGGTCGATCGCGCGCTCGAGCGACGCGCGGAGCCCGGGATCGAGGTCCGCGAGCGCCCGCCGCCGGACGTCTGCGGGCACCAGCAGGTCGTCGAGTTCCACCCCGTCGAAGCGTGCGGTCAGCTCGCGCAGCGCGGCGTCGCCGCGTTCGCGCACGGCCGCGAGGATCTCGGCCACCACCGGGGCGGCCGCGGCCATCTGCTCCCGCGGACGCGGGAGCCGGTCGCGGGGATCGGACCGGTCGCCTCGCAGGTCGAGCACGGACAGCCGGGACATCGAGGTGACCTTTCCAACACGTGCGGGCGCGGAGCGTAGCGATGCCCGGAGTGTGCGGTGCGTGCGGCACATCGTCGCGGCACGCCCGTGAGGCGGTCCGCTCACGCAGGCGTCTGCGTGACGCTCGCGGGCGGCCGGGCGTGGACCAGGTGGTCGTCGGAGAGGCGCCGCAGCGTCCAACCGCCGTCGCGCCGAGCGACCAGCTCGGTGACGGAGGTCGGTGAGACGTCGACGTGCCAGAAGCGGTCCGGACCCGCTCCGACGGCGTGCAGCACCGCCAGCGTGATCGGGCCCGAGTGGGACACCACGACCGTCCGACCGGGCAGGCCGTGCAGCTCGGCCAGGGCTGGGAGGACCCGGGCCGTCAGTTGCGCCAGCGTCTCGCCGCCGGGTGGTGCGACGACGAGGGGGTCGGCCTGCCACGCCGCCAGGGCACCTGGCGCCTGTGTCGCGACGTCGTCGATGGTCCGTCCAGCCCAGTCGCCGAAGTCCAGCTCGGCCCAGCGCGGATCGACGGTGTCGGATGCCCATCCCGCGGCTGCGGCCGTCTGCCGACAGCACCGTGCGGGTGCCAGCACGACCCGATCGGCGCGCAGCCCCGCGAGCGTCGCGGCGGCGGCCGTCCCGGACGCATCGAGCTCCTCGTCGTCGGAGAACGCCGCGCTGCGCGTCGCGGCCGTCGGAGCGTGGCGGACCAACAGCAGGCGGCTCGCCGGTGGGATCACGTGACCGATGCGTCGAGACCAGGTGCGCGGGCGCCCGTCGAACGGTGCCACAACCAACCGTTGACGCCGGCGATGCCGGCCCAGAGCAGCAGTTGCGTGCCGATCGACGACAGGCGGAACTCCCACAACAGCCGGGCGGGGACCTCGATCGGGTCGTCGGGAACGGGGATCGACAGCAGGACGACGGCGAGCGCGCCGATCGCCGCGACGCCGACGACGACCTGCCGCGTCGGCGCGTCGAGCCGACCGGCCTCACGGAGCCTCTCGGACAGCCACCACGACACGACGGCGACCACCAGCGTCACGGCGATGGTCACCAGGTACCAGCCGGAGCGCGAGCCGATCGTGTCGGGATCGCCGACAGCAGGGGGGTTGGGTGGTGCGGTCAGCATCGGCATGCCCGCGACGACCACCCAGGCGGCTGCACCGAGCCTCCACGAGGCGCTCCACGACGACGCGGCGGCCATCCGTGGACGGAAGAAGGCGAAGGCAAGGCCGAAGAGGCCACCGAACGCGGCGCCGACGGCAGCCGTCCCGACGGGCAGCAGTGCCTGCTGGGCGGTGCGTGAGACCTCGACGTCGCGCTCGCCGGCGTCGGCAATGGCCGGCTCGGCCTCGGTGGCGGCCAGCTCCTCGAGACGGATCGCCTCGCGCACGGAGACCTCGCCCACGAGCAGGGCGAAGACGCCGGCGAGCAGACCTGCCACCAGCCCTGCGGCGAGGCCGCGACGTAGGCTGTCGGCGAGCATCAGTGGCACGGGAACCCGAGCAGATGGCGGGCGTCGTGGAACAGCTCGTGCAGCAGCGGAGCACCGCCGGTGACCTGACCTTGCTCGAAGCTGATCAGCGTGATGATCGCAGCCAGCAGGAACATCCACGACGCTGCGGGCAGCGCATCCGAGCCAGTCAGGCCGGACGGTGCGTCGGCGATCGACATCGACATGGCCTCCCTGGATGTGCGTCCTCTGGCATCCAACGATAGCAGCGGCCCGAGCGAGGTCGACGCGGCCACCTCCGGGCCCGACCTCGCCGCATCGCCGTCGCGCTGCGCCCGACCGTCCTACGGTGGAGGCCCGTACACCCGCTCGCCGAGCCACGGAGACCCGCTCGATGTCGGCACGTCTGCACCACGTCCAGCTGGCGATGCCGCGCGGTGCGGAGGACCTCGCCCGGACGTTCTACGTCGACGTGCTCGGGCTCTCCGAACGACGGAAGCCGGAGCTGCTCACGACGCGTGGGGGCATCTGGTTCGCGTCGCCGGGCGGGCTCGAGCTCCACCTCGGGGTCGAGGACCCGTTCGCGCCGGCGGGCAAGGCCCATCCCGGTATCGAGGTCGATGACGTCGCCGAGCTCGCGGACCGGCTGGAGGCGGCCGGCTACCCGGTGGTCTGGGACGGCTCGCTGCCCGGGATCCGGCGCTTCTACTCGAGCGACGTGTTCGGCAACCGTCTGGAGTTCCTCGCGACCGACGAGCCGGTGGCGACGGAGCCGCACTGAGCCTGCGTCACACGGGTGCGTTCGCCTGGAGCTCCGCCACCATGTCGTCGAGCACCTGCTTGGCGTCGCCGAACAGCATCACGCAGTTGTCCGCCTCGAACAGCTCGTTCTTGATCCCCGAGTACCCGGGTGACAGGGACCGCTTGATCACGAAGATCCGATCCGCCTGGTCGACCTCCAGGATCGGCATCCCGGAGATGGGGCTGCCGGAGGCCGTCCGGGCCGCAGGGTTGATCACGTCGTTCGCGCCCACCACGATGACGACATCGGTCGTCGCGAGGTCACGGTTGATGCGGTCCATCTCCACCAGCCGCTCGTAGGGCACGTCCGCCTCGGCCAGCACGACGTTCATGTGGCCCGGCATCCGCCCGGCGATCGGATGGATCGCGAAGCGCACGTCGACCCCCCGCGCCACCAACGCGTCGGCCAGCTCCGCAGCAGCGTGCTGACCACGAGCGGCGGCGAGGCCGTAGCCGGGGACGATCACCACCGTGCGCGCCACGTCCAGCACCATCGCCGCTTCCTCGGCGTCCGAGCTCACGATGGAGGTGTACTCGGACGCGTCGCCCGTCGGTGCGTCGAGCCCGAACCCGCCGGCGAGCACGTTCAGCAGCGTCCGGTTCATCGCGGCGCACATGATCTGGGTGAGCATCAGGCCGGCCGCCCCCACGATCGTGCCTGCCATGATCAACAGCGTGTTGCCGAGCGCGAATCCGGTCGCGGCGGCCGCCAGACCCGACAGCGAGTTCAGCAGCGAGATCATCACCGGCATGTCGGCACCGCCGACCGGCCCGACCGTCACGACGCCGGCCGCCAGGCTGACGACGGTGAGCGCGATCATCGCCCACACCGCCGTGCCGACGTCCGCGGTCGTGAGGCTCACGGCTGCCGCGACGAGCGCGCCCGCGCCCGACAGGGCGACGAGCAGGCTGCGGACCGGCAGCCGGCCGAGTCCCGCCAACCGGCCCCAGAGCTTCGCCTCGGCGATCACCGAGCCCGAGAAGGTCGCCCCGCCGATCAGCACCGAGAGGGCGAGGGTCGTGCCCGCCATCCACCCGAGCTCGTCGACCGCGGGTGCCGTGCCGGGCTCGACGATCTCCTGCCAGAACAGCGCCAACGAGACCAGCGCCGACGCGGCCCCGCCGAACCCGTTGAAGCGGGCGACGACCTGCGGCATCGACGTCGCCGTCGCCCGTGCCACGGTGACCAGTCCGACCGCGGTGCCGACCCCCAACCCCACGGCGAGCCAGACCACGTCGAGCTGTTCCTGCTCGACGAGCGTGATGATCACCGCGAGCAGCATGCCGACCGCGAGCAGCTGGTTCCCACGCCGCGCCGTGCGCACGCCGGCGAGGCGCTTCAGGCCGACCACGAACAACGCGACCGACACGAGGTAGGCGAGCTGGATCGCG
Organism: uncultured Nitriliruptoraceae bacterium; assembly: GCA_963695235.1. Taxonomy (GTDB): domain Bacteria; phylum Actinomycetota; class Nitriliruptoria; order Nitriliruptorales; family Nitriliruptoraceae; genus PWLR01. Next base: position 2,497,375 of record OY968778.1, on the reverse strand, counting down.
GCGTCCGTGGTCACGGTCGGTCCCGCTTCCTCGGCCCGAAACTGGCCAGCATCCGATCGGTGACGAGGAAGCCGCCGACGACGTTGACGGTCGCCAGCGCCAGGGCCGCCGTGGCGAAGGCCGTCGAGAACGCTCCCGTGGTCGTCGCGGCGAGCGCCAGCGCACCCACGATCGTGACGCCCGACATCGCGTTGGCACCCGACATGAGCGGGGTGTGCAGCATCGGGGGGACCTTGGTCAACAGCTCGTAGCCGAGGAAGGCCGCCAGCACGAAGACGTAGACGCCGAGGAGCAGGCTGCCGTTCATCCGCGACCCTCCGCTGCCGACCGGTCCGCGAGGAGCGCCGCGGTCGGCTCGTGCTCGACCAGCCCTCCACGCGTCAGGATGGTGCCGGCGACCACCTCGTCGGTGTCGTCGACGACGGGTCGGCCGTCGTCGGTGGCGAGCAGGCCGACGAAGGCTGCGACGTTGCGTGCGTAGAGGGCACTCGCCTCCCGTGGCATGGTGCGCGCCAGTTGCGGTGCCGGCACGATGCGCACACCGCTCCGCTCGACGACGCGGTCGGGGTCGGTGGCCTCGCAGTTCCCACCGTCGTCCGCGGGCAGGTCGAGCAGGACCGCACCGGCCGGCAACAGCTCCACCATCGCCGAGGTGACGAGGACCGGCGCGCGCCGGCCGGGGATCGCCGCGGTGCACAGCACGACGTCCGCGGTCGCCAGGTGGGGCGAGAGCGCCTCGTGCTGGGCGGCCGCCAGGTCGGCGCCGAGCGCCCTGGCGTAACCGCTCGCCTCGTCCTGATCGGTGACCCCGGGGATGTGGATGAAGTCGGCGCCGAGTGAGGCCACCTCGGCAGCCGCCGCGGCGCGGACGTCGTTGGCCTTGACCGTCGCGCCCAAACGCTTCGCGGTCGCGATCGCCTGCAGGCCCGCGACCCCGGCACCGAGCACGATGACGTTCGCCGGCCGGACCGTGCCGGCCGCGGTCATCGACAGCGGGAACATCTTGTCGACCATGCCGGCGGCGAGCAGGACGGCGCGGTACCCGGCGACCCCGGCCTGGGAGGACAGCGCGTCCATCGGTTGGGCACGACTGATGCGCGGCAACAGCTCCAGGGCCAACGAGGTGATCCCCGCCGAGGCGAGCGCACCGACCACGTCGAGCGCCCGGTGCGCCTCGAGCAGCCCGACGACGACGGTGGACGCGGCGAGCACGCCCACGTCCTCGAGGGAGGGGGGACCGACGACGGCGACGACGTCGGCGTCCTGCAGGACGCTCCGCCGGTCACCCAGTCGCGCCCCTGCCGCGACGAACGCGTCGTCGCCGTACCCGGCGCGTGCCCCGGCACCCACCTCGACGAGGACCTCGATGCCCGCCCTGCCCAGCTTCTCGACGCTTTCCGGCGTTGCCGCGAGACGACCGTCCTCCGGGACCCCGGAGGCGGGGATGCTCAGGCGCACCGTGGCTCCTCACCAGGCGGAGGGTCGTCCGCACTGGTCCCGACGCTAGTCGGGCGTGAGGAGCGCTCCCAAGTGCTCGCTCAGTACGACCCACTGACGTACGCCTGGAGCTGCTCGGAGGTGATCTCGAGCGCGGCGATCCGCTCCTTGACGACGTCGCCGATCGACACGATCCCAGCCAGTGCCCCGTCGACGACGACCGGCACGTGGCGGATCCTGCGTTCGGTCATGACGGCCATGAGCTCGCCGACCGTGGTCGACGGCGTACAGGTCGTGACCGGCGTCGACATGACGCCGCCGACCCGGTGGTCGAGGGCGCCGGGCCCGTCGACGGCCAACCGTCGCACGATGTCGCGCTCGGAGAGCACGCCCTCGATGCCGCGGCCGTCGGTCGACACGACGAGCGAGCCGATCCCGTCGGTCGTCATCAGCGCGGCGGCCTCCGCCAGGCTGCGAGCGGGCGAGATCGTCGTGACCTGCCGGCCCTTGTGGTCGAGGATCGTGCTGACCGGTGTCTCCATGCGGCTACCTCCACGTCCGCACCGACGATGGCACGCGGGAGGCGGCCCGTCCAGTGCGGGTGGTCAACCCGCCCGGCGCCAGCGCTCGTCCTCCGGCCGACCTTCGAAGCTGCGACCCCCGGCGTCCTCGACGGCGTCAGGCCCGAAGCTGGCCTTGATCTCGCCGAGCAGTCCCGGGCGGCGCTCCACACGCAGGTGGTCTCCCAGCTTGAAGGTGCGCTCGCCACCTCGCGGCTCGCGGACGCGCAGGTGCACCGGCACGGCGCCCGGATGGTGGCCGAGCACCTCCTTGAGCCGGCGCACGGCGGTCGCGGTGCACTGCGAGGCGTCGAAGGTGACGACCACGGGTGCGCCGAGCGCCTCGGAGAGGTCGGGCACGACGACCCGGTTGGCCGTGAGCTTCACCGCCTCGTCGCGGACCTCCAGCCTGCCGGTGACCACGAGCACCGCGTCCTCGACCAGCGCCTCGTGGGCGGCACGGTAGGTGCCCGGCCAGAAGACGACCTCGACCTGGCCCGAGAGGTCCTCGAGCGTGGCCACCAGGTAGGTGTCCCCCTTGCGGGTGAACTTCTTGGTCAGCGCCGTCAGCACGCCCCCGACGACGACCGGCACGCCGTCCGCCTTCTCGCGCAGCGCCGCGCACGAGCTGTCGGTGAGGTCCTCGAGGATGCGCTCGGTACCGAGCAACGGGTGATCGGAGACGTACAGGCCGAGCATCTCGCGCTCGAAGCGCAGCACCTCGGCCTTGCCGTACTCGTGCTCGGCGATCTCGGGCGCCACCTCCATCCCGAGCCCGGCCCCGAGCTGGTCCTCGCCGCCGTCGAAGAGCGAGTACTGCCCCGCCGCCTCCGCCCGCTTGCGGGCGATCGCCGCGTCGACGATCGGCTCGTAGGTCTCCAGCAGCCCGCGCCTGGAATGCCCGAGCGACACGAAGGCGCCGGCGAGGATCAGGTTCTCGAGCGTCCGCTTGTTCAGGACGCCCGGATCGACCTTCGTGCAGAAGTCGGGGAAGTCGGTGAACCGACCGCGCTCGACCCGGGCGCGCACGATCTGCTCGACGATCGCCTCGCCGACGCCGCGCACCGCGGACAGTCCGAAGCGGATGTCGTCACCCCGAGGGGTGAAGTCGACCCCGGAGCCGTTGACGTCCGGCGGGAGGACCGCGATGCCCATCCGCCGGCACTCGTTGAGGTAGAGCGGCTTGTTGTCCTTGTGGTTCTTGACGCTGGTCAGCAGCGCGGCCATGTACTCGACCGGGTAGTGCGCCTTCAGCCAGGCCGTCTGGTAGCTGACCACCCCGTAGGCGACGGTGTGCGACTTGTTGAAGCCGTACTCGGCGAACTTCTCTATCAGCTGCCACAGGTTGGCGATGAACCCGCGCTCGTAGCCTGCCGCGACACCTCCGCTGACGAACGTGTCCTTCTGCGCCTCCATCAGGTCGCGCTGCTTCTTGCCGACCGCCTTGCGCAGGGCGTCGGCCTCCGCCATGGAGAACCCGCACAGGTCGGTGGCGATGCGCATCACCGATTCCTGGTAGACGATCACCCCGTAGGTCTCGCCGAGGATGGGCTCGAGGTCGGGGTGGTCGAACGCGACCGGCTCGAGCCCGTTCTTGCGTTGGGCGTAGGCGATGTGCATGTCCATGCCCAGCGGGCCCGGCCGGTACAGGGCCAGGAGCGCGGAGATGTCCTCGAAGCGGGTCGGACGGAGCCTGCGCACGAGCGACTGCATGCCGCTGGAGTCCAGCTGGAACACCCCGAGGGTGTTGCCCGTCGCGAGCATCTCGTAGGTCTTCGGGTCGTCCATCTCTCCGAGGAACACCGGATCGTCGAGATCCACCTCGACGCCACGGTTGGCCGCGATGTGACGCTCGGCGTCGGAGAGGACCGTGAGGTTGCGCAGCCCGAGGAAGTCCATCTTGAGCAGGCCGATCGCCTCGGCCGCGCCCATCTCGTACTGCGTGACGATCTCGCCGTTGTCGGTCTTGAGCAGCGGGACGGTCTCGTGGAGCGGCCTGGCCCCGATCACGACGGCCGCTGCGTGGATGCCGTGCTGGCGCTTCAGGCCCTCGAGCCGCTCGGCGGTCTCGAGCACCGTCCGGTAGGTCGGGTCCTCGCGGGCGGCCCGCAGCTCGGTGGACTTCTCGTAGGCCTCCGCGAGCGGTGCCTCCTTGCCCTGGACCGGCGGGGGCATCATCTTGGCGAGGTCGTCGCCGACCTTGAACGGCTCGTCGAGCACGCGTGCGGCGTCCCTGATCGCCGAGCGCGCCTTGATCGTCCCGAACGTGACGATCTGCGCGACGTGGTCCTCGCCGTAGCGCGAGGCGGCGTAGCGGATCATCTCGCCACGTCGGCGGTCGTCGAAGTCGATGTCGATGTCGGGCATCTGGAGCCGCGACGGGTTCAGGAACCGCTCGAAGATGAGCCCGTGCTTGATCGGGTCCACACGTGTGATGTCCGTGCAGTAGGCGACGACCGAGCCGCCGGCCGAGCCACGCCCCGGCCCCACGCGGATCCCCTGCGACCGGGCATGCTCGATCAGGTCCGCGACGATGAGGAAGTAGGCGGGGAAGCCCATCTGCTCGATCACCGTCAGCTCGTACTCGACACGGCGAGCGACCTCGTCGGGGACCGGGTCGCCGTACCGGGCGCGCGCGCCGTCCCAGACCTTCTCGCGCAGGTAGGCGGCCTCGGAGAGCCCTTCCGGGCAGGGGAAGGTGGGGAGCAGGTCGAGGCCGAACTCGATCCGCGCGTCGCACATCTCGGCGATGTCGAGCGTCGCGTCGAGCGCGTCGGGGAAGTCGCGGAACCGTTCCCGCATCTCGCGTGACGACGCGACGTGGTAGCTGTCGCCCTGGAACGAGAACCGGTCCGGATCGGAGAGCTTCGACCCGGTCTGGATGCACAGCAGCACGTCGTGTGCCTGGGCATCCTCCGCGAGGGTGTAGTGCGAGTCGTTGGTGATGACCGTGCGGAGCCCGAGCTCGGCCGCGAGGCGCTCGAGCTGCGGCCACGTCCTGCGCTGCTCCGGGATGCCGTGGTCCTGCAGCTCGACGAAGAACCGCTCGGCGGAGAAGATGTCCTTCATGTCGCCGAGGCTGCGACGCGCGCCGTCGACGTCGTCCTTCAGCAGGTACTGGTTCACCTCGGAGCCGAGGCACCCCGACAGCACGACGAGGCCCTCGCCGTGCTCGGCGAGCAGCTCCTTGTCGACGCGCGGCTTGTACCAGCTGCCTTCGAGGTAGGCGCGGGTCGAGAGGGTGACGAGGTTGCGGTAGCCGACGTCGTCCGCGGCGAGCGTGGTCAGGTGGTAGTAGCGCTGGCGACCGTCGGAGCCGCCCAGCTGCTGCTCCCTGCGTGAACCGATCGCCTGGTAGAGCTCGGACCCGAGGATCGGCTTGACCCCGCGCGCCTGGCTGGCGCGGTAGAAGTCGACGAGTCCGAACAGGACGCCGTGGTCGGTGATCGCGACCGCCGGTTGTCCGTCCGCGACGACGTGGTCGAGGAGGTCGTCGACACGCGAGGCCCCGTCGAGCATCGAGTACTCGGTGTGCACGTGCAGGTGGACGAACCGGTCGCCGTCGTTCGCGCCGCCTGCCTCGCCCACGCCGTGCTCCCCGACCTCGCCGACCGTCAGTACCCGTCAGATCCTGCCGCACGCCGACGGCGACGCGGGAACGCGGACGCCGGCGGATGCCCACCTGCGTGTGCCGGGGAAGAACCACACGCCTGTGGTTCGCGCACGCTAGCAGCAGCGCGGGCGGCCGCACGGGAGGCGCGGGCGGCGCGCGGCCAGGAAGCACGCGCGTGCGAGTACCGGGCGCTCAGAGCCGGTCGAGGTCCGGCGGTGCGATCCCGCAGCGCGCGAGCGCGTCGAGGAGCTCGTCCGGGAGTGGCTCGCGCAGGTCGAGCGTCGCACCCGTCACCGGATGGACGCACCGCAGCGCAGCGGCGTGCAGGAACGGCCGCGACAGACCCGCCGCCCGCGCGAGTCCCGCGGCGGCGCCGTAGGTGTCGTCGCCGACGATCGGATGGCCGAGCGCCGACAGGTGCACCCGGATCTGGTGGGTGCGACCCGTCTCGAGCTCGCACGCCAGGAGCGACACGGCCGACCCCCCCGGCGCGACCGCTCCCTCCGACGGCGTGCGGCCGGACGCCCAGGTCGCATAGCGCGTCACCGCGTCCTTTCCTCCCTCGACGACGGCGAAGCGCGCGCGGCGCGACGGGTCGCGACCGAGCGGCGCCTCGATGCGGCCACGGCGGGCGGTCGGCACGCCTGCGACGAGCGCGAGGTAGCGCCGTTCGACCAGCCTGCGCGACAGCGCGTCGACGAGCTGCCCGTGCACCACGTCCGACTTGGCCACCAGCAGCAACCCCGAGGTGTCCCGGTCCAGCCGGTGCACGATCCCCGGGCGCTGCGGCCCACCGGCCGCGGCGAGCGGGACGTCGGACGCCCGGAGCGCGTCGACCAGGGTGCCGCTCGCGCGCCCGGCGCCGGGGTGGACGACCAGGCCGGCGGGCTTGGCCAGCACCAGGAGGTGGTCGTCCTCGTAGCGGACCGGGGGCAACGGTGGCGGGGGCACGGTCGGTTCGGCCGGCGGTGCGGCGACCGACACGCGCTGCCCGGCCCGCACGCGCAGTCGCCGGGTCGCCGGACGTCCGTCGACCTCCACCTCGCCGCGGTCGATCCTCGCCGCCGCCTGGGTCCGCGACACCCGGAGGCTCGCCGCGAGCAGGACGTCGAGCCGGTCGCCGTCGTGCGTGGGCGGCACCTCCAGCAGCACCGCGCCGTCGCTCGTCATCGGTCCTCCGGATCGTGGGATGGCGCGGGGGGCGGCTCGCGGTCGATCCCCCGCTCCTCGCGCCAGAGCGCGAGCAGCAGCAGCACGAAGCCGACGGTGATGGCGCTGTCGGCGACGTTGAAGCGGGGGAAGCCGCCCCACGCCACGAAGTCCACCACGTACCCGCCCCCGACGCGCGGACCGTCCGTCGCGCCGTCACGCAGGAAGCGGTCGAGCACGTTGCCGATCGCACCGGCGAGCAGCATGCCGTACGCGAGCGCCTGGAGGACGGACGGCGTGTGCGGGAGTGCACGCAGCACGACGACCACGACGATCACCGTCACGATCGGGAACACCCACCAGGGCACCGGGAGGCCGAACGCGGCACCGGGGTTGTAGACGAGCTGCCAGCCGATGCGCGGCCCGAGCCACGGGACGAAGCGTCCCGGCGTCAGGACCTGCTCGACGTAGGACTTCGTGAGCTGGTCCAGGACGACCAGCACGAACGCCACCCCGATGCCCACACGCAGAGGGATCGCGCTGCGGGACGGCACAGGGTCGCTGTGGGGGCCGTCCGCAGCCCCGGAGGTCGGGGTGCTGCGGTCCTCGGTCACCCGTCAGCGACCGGTCTCGTCGCGACGCTTGCAGTCCATGCACAGCCGCGCGTACGGGATCGCCTCGAGACGCTCCGGCTCGATCCGCTCGCCGCAGCGCTCGCAGACGCCGTAGGTCCCGGCGTCGATGCGACGCATCGCGTCGTCGATCTGCTCGAGCAGTCCACGGGCGTGGTTGGACAGCGACTGGGCGGTCTCGCGCTCGAACGACGCGGATCCGGCGTCGGCCGGGTCGTCGTCGAACCCGCCCTCGCGCCAGTTCTTGACGTCGGCCTCGGCATCGAGCTCGCGCACCTGTTCCACGAGTGCCTCGCGCTCGGCGAGGAGCCCCTCGCGGATCGCGCGGAGCTGGGTCTTGGTCAGAGCCTTGGTGCGTGCCATGGGGGGCGGAAGGTAGCAGACGACCCGGGGCGCCCCCGGTCCGCCTGCGGCGGCGGTCACGGCGACGCACGTACACTCGGCCGAACGCGATGACGAGGACACGGTGCACGGGCCTCGTCCGCCAACGAGCGAGCCGGGATGGTGGGAGCCGGTGGCGGGCGCCGGCGCGTCTCACCACCTCGGTCGCCGGTCGGTGGTCGTCCCCCAGGTGGTCGTCCCGCGAGGACCGGCACACCCCCGCCCACCGGACGCCCACACGAGACAGCCTCATGCCCGACACCACCCGCTCGACCCCCGCCGCTGCACGCGCCTCTTCCGGCGCGGGCTGGCCGGCCGTCGCGTCGAGGCCGGACCTGCCCGCCATGGAGCGACAGGTCCTCGAGCTGTGGCGCGAGCACGACGTCTTCGCCGCCAGCGTGCAGCAGCGTGCCGATGCCCCCGTCTGGACCTTCTACGAGGGGCCGCCGACCGCCAACGGGCGCCCCGGGACCCACCACGTCGAGGCACGCGTCTTCAAGGACCTCTTCCCGCGCTATCGCACGATGAAGGGGCTCTCCGTCCGGCGCAGGGCCGGCTGGGACTGCCACGGGCTGCCCGTCGAGCTCGAGGTCGAGCGTGAGCTCGGGCTCGACTCCAAGGCCGACATCGAGGCGTACGGCATCGAGGAGTTCAACGCGCGCTGCCGGGCCTCCGTGCAGCGGTACGTCGGCGCGTTCGAGGAGCTCACCGAGCGCATCGCCTTCTGGATCGACACCGACGACGCGTACCGCACCATGGACGCCACCTACGTCGACAGCCTCTGGTGGGCGCTCAAGGAGCTGTGGGATCGCGGGCTGATCTTCCAGGACTTCCGGGTCACCCCCTACTGCGGTCGCTGCGGCACCGGCCTGTCGGACGCCGAGGTCGCCCAGGGCTACCAGCACGTCGAGGACCCGAGCGTCTACGTGCGCTTCCCTCTGCGCGACGGTCCGCTCGCCGAGCGCGGGGCCTCGCTCGTCGTGTGGACGACCACCCCGTGGACCCTGCCGTCGAACACGGCGTGCGCCGTCGGCTCCGACATCGAGTACGCGCTCGTGCGCACCGACGCCTTCGACCAGGCCGAGGGCGAGCTGCTGGTGCTCGCGACCGACCTGCTCGACGACGTGATCGGCGACGGTCGCTACGAGATCGTCGAGCGGCTCACCGCGGACGCCCTGCTCGGCCTCCACTACGAGGCGCCCTACACCCTCGTCGACGTCGGCGACGTCGACCATCGCTACGTCACGTCGGCAGACTTCGTGACGACCGCGGAGGGCTCGGGCATCGTCCACCTGGCACCGGCCTTCGGGGCGGACGACATGGCGGTGGGGCGTCGCGAGGACCTCCCGATCGTCAACCCGGTGGACGCGACGGGCAGCTTCACGAGCGGCCCCTGGCGCGGGTCCTTCGTGAAGGACGCCGATCCGGGCATCACCCGGGACCTCCAGGAGCGGGGCCTGCTGCTGCGCGCCCGCACGTACCGCCACACCTACCCGTTCTGCTGGCGTTGCAAGCGACCGCTGATCTACTGGGCGAAGCCGTCGTGGTACATCCGCACGACGGCGAAGCGCGACGAGCTGTTGTCGAACAGCGCCGGCATCGACTGGCACCCGGAGCACATCCGGGACGGCCGGTTCGGGCGCTGGCTCGAGAACAACGTCGACTGGGCGCTGTCCCGGGACCGCTACTGGGGCACACCGCTGCCGTTCTGGGCCTGCGCCGACTGCGACCACGTCGAGGTGGTGGGCTCGCGCGCGGAGCTGTCCGCTCTGGCCGGCAGGGATCTGACGGCCCTCGATCCGCACCGGCCGTACGTCGACGAGGTCACCTTCCCGTGTCCCTCCTGCGGTGGGACCGCACGCCGGGTGCCGGAGGTGGCCGACGCCTGGTTCGACTCCGGAGGCATGCCGTTCGCGCAGTGGGGCTACCCGCACCAGCGGCAGGAGGAGTTCGCCCGGCACTACCCGGCGGACTACATCTGTGAGGCGATCGACCAGACACGTGGCTGGTTCTACAGCCTCCTCGCGGAGTCCACGCTGCTGTTCGGCGACAGCTCGTACCGGACGTGTGCGGTCCTCGGCCACATCGTGGACGAGGACGGGCGCAAGATGTCGAAGTCCCTGGGCAACGTGCTCGATCCCTGGGAGCTGATCGACCGCCACGGCGCCGATGCCCTGCGCTGGCTGATGTTCGCCGAGGGCAACCCGTGGGTGAACCGTCGGGTCAGTCACGGGCTGCTCGAGGACATCGTCCGCCGGTTCCTGCTCACGCTGTGGAACACCCACGTCTTCTTCGTGACGTACGCGTCGATCGACGGCTTCGATCCGACCGTCCCCGCACCCGAACCCGGCCGCCGCCCGGCGGCCGATCGCTGGGTGCTCGCGGAGCTGGCCGCGCTCGTGGACGTGGTCGACGCCTCGCTCGACCGCTACGACGTGTCGACGGCCACCCGGGCGCTCGAACGGTTCGTCGACGACCTCTCCAACTGGTACGTGCGGCGCAGCCGCCGCCGCTTCTGGCGGGCGGCGAGCGAGGACCCCGCGGACAAGGCGGCGGCGTACCACACCCTCCACACGTGCCTCGCGACGCTGGCTCGCCTGCTCGCCCCGTTCACGCCGTTCCTCGCCGAGCGGCTCTGGCAGGACCTCGTCGTCACCCCCGGGCTCGAGGGCGCCCCCGTCTCGGTCCATCTCACCGACTTCCCCGTGGCAGAGGACGTCTGGCGCGACGAGCGGCTGCGCGCGGCCATGACGAGCGCCCGACAGGTGGTCGAGCTCGGCCGGCAGGCCCGCAACGACAGCGCCGTGCGCATCCGGCAACCGCTGGCACGCGCGCTGGTCAGCGTTCCCGAGGCCGCTCGAGCGGACCTGCGCGAGCTCCTGCCCGACGTCGCCGAGGAGCTCAACGTCAAACGCATCGAGCTCTCGGACGGCACCGGCGAGCTCGTCGACCGCGCGCTCAAACCCAATTTCCGCGCCCTCGGACCCGCATTCCAGGCCGATGCGCCACGCGTCGCCGGCGCCCTGGTGGCCCTCGACCCGGCGCAGGCGGGTTCCTTCGCGCTGCGGCTCGCGGCCGAGGGAGAGGCCACCCTGCCGCTCGGCGAGGAGCGAGTGACCATCACGCGCGACATGGTGGAGGTGGTCGAGTCCCCGCGAACCGGCTGGGCGGTCGCGAGCGACGGTGGTGCGTCCTTCGCGCTGGACACCTCGCTCACCAGGGCGCTGCAGGTGGAGGGGGCGGCTCGGGAGCTGATCCGTGCCGTCAACGAGCAGCGCAAGGTCGCCGGTCTCGCGCTCGACGACCGCATCGAGCTCAGGCTGGCCGTGCAGCCGCCCGAGCTCGACGCGGAGCTCGAGGCAGCCGGCCTCTACGAGGTGGTCGCCCGCGAGGTGCTGGCGACCGAGCTGCGTCGGGGTGCGCTCGCCGACGGCACGCGCGTGGAGCTGGCCGACCTGGGCAGCGCACACGTCGAGCTGCGCGCCTGATGCCCGCGCCAGGGCCCGTCCAGCGGACGCTCGAGCTGTCGGTCGCCCTCCTCGCGGCGCTCGGCGTGATCGGCGCCCTGCGGCAGCGCTCCGAGGCACGGGCCGCTCGCAGCGGTCGTCGCGCACGCGCCACGGCCGCCGCCGACCTCCCGACCTCGGGACCGACGGGCCCGGTCGCGGCACGGCTGTCGACCTGGGTGCCCCCCCGCCCCCGCACGGCAGCGGGGCGTGCGGCGGCGTGGGCCTGGTCCGGCCCCTTGACGGCCGTCGGTCTGCTGGTCGCAGCGAGCAGCGGGCGGCGGCCTCGCTGGGATCCGGTGCACGGGTGCTTCGTCGCGGCAGACATGCGCGGCCCATCGGCCGTCCTGCTCCGGGCGGTGGGGGCGGACGCGAACACGATCGGGCTCGTCGTGCTGTCGCACCGTCCGACGCTGTCGGCCACGCTGCTGGCGCACGAGGCCGTGCACGTCCGCCAGGCCGAGCGTCTGGGGCCGCTGCTCGTCCCGCTGTACGCGTGGGGCAGCGCTCGCCACGGCTACCGGGACCACCCGCTCGAGCGCGCGGCACGCCTCGGGGCGCGGCAGGCGATCCGCGAGGATGCCGACGGGCACCGACCCCCCCGCTGACAGGCGTCAGCCCCGGGGATGCTCGGCGTCCCCTTCCCAGGCGGGATCGTCCTCGTCGTGGACGCGGACGGTCAGGCCGCCGCCCGCCGCCGACCCCGCGAACGACGGTTCGAGCTCCGGCGCATCGGTAGCGGGCTCGTCGTCGGTGTCGGGCTCGGGCGCACCGTCCACCTCGACGTGCCCGTCGGCGGGGTGCCCGTCAGCCACGTCGTCGGACCGCCCGGCCGGCGCCTGCGACGCCTCGGCAGCGTCCGTCGTCGGGTCCGAGGCGTGGTCCCCCTCCGCCAGGCCGTGTCGGTGGTGCAGTTCCGTGAGGTCGCCGGGTGGGAGCGCACCGAGCGCGTCCAGGACCCGACGCAGGTGCTGCTCCAGTGCACGTCGATGGTCCTCGTCGAGCTGCTGGATCGCGCGACCACGGTCGAGCTCGGCCGCGACGACCGCCGTGGCGGCCGCTTCCCGGCGCCGACCGTGCTCCTCCGCCTCTGCCAAGGATCGTTCGGCCTGCTCCGAGGCTTCCGCCCGCACGGACGCCGCGGATCGCTCGGCCTCGTCGAGCAGCTCCGCAGCCTGCGCACGCGCCTCCCTGACGGCGCGCTCCGCCGTCTCCTGCGCGGCGAGGAGTGCGCGCGAGACGGTGGCCTCCCGCTCCGCGACCGAGGCGAGCTGTCCCTCGAGGACCTCGAGACGCTCCCGGGCCTGTGCGAGCTCCTGCTCGGTCGCCTCGAGCTGGTCGGCCAGCCGGTCGAGGAGCTCGTCGACCTCGGCGATCGCGTAGCCCCGCAGCGCCTGCTTGAACTCGTGGTTGACGATGTCGTCCGGGGTCAGTGGCATCGCGTCGCCCTTCTCGCGCTGATGGCCTCGAGGGTGTCACAGACCGGCGTTGCGGAACACCCCGATCAGGATCCGAACGCCGATGAACAGCACGATGATCGACAGGTCGAGCGCGATCCCGCCGAGCCGCAGGGGCGGGATCACCCGCCGCAGGGGCGCGACGATCGGCTCGACGAGCCGGCGCACGCCGAGCACGATGGGGATGATCGGATCGGGCGGCCGCGGCACCCACGAGAAGATCACGTGGAGCAGCAGGACCCACCAGTAGAGCTCGAGCAGGAACGAGATCACGCGGGCGGGCCGATCACTCCGCGCTCCTGGTCGGCAGGGACGGGATGCGGTAGCCGAGGTCCCCCAACCGACGCCGTTCCTCGTTGGAGAGCTCGAGCCCGTCGGGGACGAGCAGGAAGGCCGCGGTGCCGACCTTGGTCAGTCGCCCGCGGAGGGCGAAGGTGACCCCGGAGACGAAGTCGACCACGCGCCGGCCGGTCGCCCGGTCCGCCCTGCCGCAGTCGAAGAGGACCGGCTGGGACGTCCGATAGCGGGCGGCCACGGCCTCGACGTCGTCGAAGACCTGGACGTCGATCACGGCCACCCGCGCGAGCGGCGTCGGCTCGACCGGACGCACGTGGACGTCGGCCGTGCGCAGCGGTCGGACGTTGTGCTCGCGCCGGCCGTCGGCGTCGTCGAGGACCGCGGTGCGCGCCGCGGAGCGCGGCTCCGATCCCCGTGCGGGGCTCCGCTCGACACGGTCCCGCGGCCGCGGCGGTGCGTGCTCGGCGTGCGGATCGTCCTCCGGCACGAAGCGTTCGGGCAGTTCGTCGTAGCTCTCGTCGGGCTCCTCACGGAGCCCGAGGTAGACCAGCGTGCGGTTCCACATCCCGCTCATCTCCCGTCCACGATCCGGTCGGACAACTGTCAGGACCCACCCGCCACGGCCGGCTCGGTGCCGGCCGCTCCGCCCGGACGCCAGGGACCGGAGGCCCGGTCCCCGAACAGCGCGGCCCCGATCCGCACCATCGTGGCGCCCTCCGCGACGGCCGCCTCGAGATCGGCGGACATGCCCATCGACAGGTGCCGGACGTCCGGATGGTCCCCGACGACCTCGTCGCGGACCCGACGGAGCGACGCGAAGTGCACGCGCGCGCTCGCGGCGGGGTCCTGGCCCACGGGGGCCAGCGGCGGGATGGTCATGAGTCCCTCCACGCGGAGGTGAGGTCGACCCGCAGCGTAGGCGACGAGGTCGGCCGCATCGTCGAGGCTGCACCCGGACTTGGCCGGATCGGCGCCGACGTTCACCTGTACGAGCACCCGCTGGGTCACGTCCGCGTCCCTCGCCCTGGCGGAGATGGCGTCGGCGAGGGACCGTCGGTCGAGCGAGTGGACCAGCACCCCGAGCCCGACGACCTGCCGCACCTTGTTGCGCTGGAGCTGTCCGACGAGGTGCCAGGCCGCGCCGGCGACGTGCGGCCGCTTGGCGAGCAGCTCCTGGACCCGGTTCTCGCCCAGGTCCCCGACCCCCGCGGCGAGCACGGCGCGGGCAGCCGCCGGCGGGTGCGTCTTGCTGACCGCGACGAGGGTGACCCGGGCGGGATCGCGACCGGCGGCCAGTGCCGCCGCCTCGATGCGCGCGCGCACGGTCGCGACGCGCGCCGTGACGTCGGCGGGCACCTCCGTGTGGTCGTCGCTCACGACCGCTCCCCTCGCCTGACGACCAGGCCGAGCTGCCGGCCGGTGGCGGCATCCGCCCGGTGGCTGAACCAACGCTGCTGCGGGTCGCACCGCGTGCAGCCACCGGTCCGCTGCACCCGCTCCACCCCCAACGAGCGGAGCTGCGCCGCCACCGCGGTCGGGAGGTCGAGGGCGGGGGTCCCCCAGGTCGTCGTCGCGGCGGCCGCCGGGACCACGGCGCGCACCTGCGCACGGAGCTCTGCAGGCACCTCGTAGCAGCACCCACCGATCGCGGGGCCGATGACCGCACGCAGCTCGGCGGCGGCGTCCCCGAGCGCACGCACCGCGGCCACGGTCGCGGCGAGCACCCCGGCCACGAGCCCACGCCGACCGGCGTGCGCGACGCCGACCGTCCCCGGTCCGGCGAGCAGCACCGGCACGCAGTCCGCGACGAGCACGACCAGGGGCCGGTCCACCTCGGCGGTCACCACCCCGTCCACGTGGTCGAGCTGCGCCCCCGCCGGCGTCCTCGCGTCGACCACCGCGACGTCGGCACCGTGGACCTGGCCCATGTGGTGCCAGGCGCGATGGTCGGTGCCGGTCGCCCTCGCCACCGCCCGCCTGGTCGCCGACAGGTCGTCGGGGCGATGGGGTCGACGATGCGAGAGGTTCCCTGCGGCACCGATGGCGGGTCGGGCGTCGCCGCGTTCGACCGTCGAACGCCGGCGGCCCGTGAACCAGCCGTCGACGTGGTCACCGAGCGGCACGTGCTCGAGGACGACCGCGCGATCGGTGGGAGGCGAGCGCCGTTCCATCGACCTCTAGCGCAGGAACGACGGGACGTCGAGCTCGTCGTCCGAGGCACCGTCGTCGTCCGCGTCGAACACCACCGTCGGACGGGTGTCAGATCGTCCGACCACCTGTGGGGTGAAGACCTCGTCCGGCTCGTCGTCGAGCGACCCGACGGGCTCCCGCCCGGACACCTCGGCCGCATCGCCGGTCGACGCGACAGCGTCCGGTTCGAACTTGTCGAAGCCTGCCGCGATGACGGTCACCTTGACCTCGTCGCCGAGGGAGTCGTCGATCACGGCGCCGAAGATGATGTTGGCGTCGTGATGCGCCGCCTGGGTGATGACGTCCGCCGCCTCGTTGACCTCGAACAGGCCGAGGTCGCTCCCGCCGGCGAGCAGGAGCAGGACACCGCGGGCACCGTCGATCGAGGCCTCGAGGAGCGGGGAGGCGATCGCCTGCTTCGCGGCCTCGAGCGCCCGCGACTCGCCACGTGCGGTCCCGATCCCCATCAGTGCGCTGCCGGCGTCCTTCATCACCGTGCGCACGTCCGCGAAGTCGAGGTTGATGAGGCCCGGCGTCATGATCAGGTCCGTGATGCCCTGGACACCCTGCAGGAGCACGTCGTCCGCGAGGCGGAACGCCTGGACCACCGAGGTCTGGCCGTCGGAGATCTGCAAGAGGCGATCGTTGGGGATCACGATCAGCGTGTCGACCTCGTCCTTGAGCAGGACGATCCCGTCCTCCGCCTGGATCGAGCGCTTGCGACCCTCGAACGTGAACGGGCGCGTGACGACACCGATCGTCAGCGCGCCCATCTCCTTGGCCACCTGGGCGACGAGTGGCGCCGCACCCGTCCCGGTCCCACCGCCCTCGCCTGCGGTGACGAACACCATGTCGGCACCCTTGAGGACCTCGAGGATCTCGTCGCGGTGGTCGTCGGCGGCCTGGCGGCCGATCCCCGGGTCCGCCCCGGCGCCGAGTCCCCGGGTGAGCTCGCGCCCGATGTCGAGCTTGACGTCGGCGTCCGACATGAGCAGGGCCTGGGCATCGGTGTTGATCGCGATGAACTCCACCCCCCGTAGCCCGGCGTCGATCATGCGGTTCACGGCGTTCACGCCGCCTCCGCCGATCCCCACGACCTTGATCACGGCCAGGTAGTTGGATGGTGCTGCAGCCACGGAACCCTCCTGCACGTCTGGTGGTGCGGATCTGGTCTCACCTGCGTCTCGACCTGCGTCGACCTGCACGTCTCAACCTCTACGAGAGGGTGAGACTTATGTCAACCTCGACTGCGGGGTGACCGTAGCCAGCGGCGCCGCGGAGGGTCAAGCAGGCACCGACGCCCGTGCGCAGGGACGTCAGGGATCGACCACCGGTGCCGAGGGCGCACGCACGTCGATCGCGCGCACCGGGGTCCCGGCGAGGTCGCCGCGGACCGCACCGATCGCCCGGACCTTCTCGTCCATGCGCTCCGCCCGGCCGATCCGCACCGACGTGCCGTCCCCGAGCTCGAGGGTCAACGCTTCGGGGCCCTCCGCCAGCAGGTGCACGAGCTCCGACCGCAGGACCCCCGAGAGACCGTGCCACCCGGCGAAGGCGTTCGCGAGCGCCGGATCGGCCGACACCTCCTCCCCGACCGCGGGAGGAGGACCATGGAGCGAGATGCGGGGCAGCGTCGGGACACCACCGTCGAACAGCAGCACCCCGTCCCGGTCGACGGCACGCTCCTCGCCGTCGCCGGTCGCGACGAGCACGGGGACGCGCTCGACGATCTCGAACTGCACGGTGAGCGGATCGAGTCGACGCGCGTGCGCATGCCTGACCAACGGCAGCTCCTCGACGCGCGCCTCGGCCGCACGCAACCCCAGTCGCAAGGTGGAGGTCCCGAGCTCGAGGTCGGCGGCGACCAGCACGTCCTCGGGGTCGAGTCGCTCGACGCCGGTGACCCGGATCTCCTCGAGGCCGACCAGGCTGCTGCGCTCCACGGCTGCGACCACACCCAGGAGCAGCAGCACACCGACGATCGCGACCGTGCGACGCAACCTGCGCCGGCGATCCTCCTCCCGAACCGCTCGCCTGCGGTCGGCGATCCGCTCGTCTATGACGCTCACGCCCGACCCCGATCCGCCGACCCGTGGTCACCGAGCAAGGTGACCTCCGGTCGGAGCACCACGCCCGTTCGTTCCCCCACCACCCGGCCGACGTGCTCGATCAGCTGGTGCACGTCACGTGCACGTGCGCCGGGTCGGGTCACCACGAAGTTCGCATGCAGCTCGGAGACCTGTGCACCGCCGATCGAGAACCCCTTGAGGCCGGCCTCCTCGATCAGTCGACCCGCGGACCGGCCGGGCGGGTTGGTGAACACCGACCCGCAGTTGGGCCGGTTCAGCGGCTGGTGCGCGCGGCGCCAGGTCCGGATCGATCCGATCTCCTCCCGGATCGCCCTCGGATCACCGGAGGCGAGGTGCAAGGTCGCGGCCACGACCACCGCGTCGTCGGGCAGCTCGCTGTGCCGGTAGCCGAGCCCGAGCGCCTCGGTTGGCCAGGTCTCGCGCGCGCCGGAGCGGAGCCGCACCAGCTCCACCGACACCAGGTGGTCGGCGAGCTCGCCGCCGTGCGCACCGGCGTTCATGCGCACCGCTCCACCCAACGATCCGGGCACGGAGCACGCCCAGGCGAACCCCGCCAGACCGGCGTCGGCGACGAGGATCGCCAGGGTCGGCAACGGCTCGGCGGCGCCGGCGTGGACGGTGCCGCCGTCGATCTCGACGCCGCGGAACCCCCTGCCGAGCTGCACGGCGACCCCGGGCCAGCCGGCATCGGCCACGAGCAGGTTCGAACCTCGTCCGACGACGACCCAGGGCACGGCATGGTCGAGACACGCTCGGCCGATGGCGGCGAGGTCGTCGTCGTCCTCCGCGGTGACCAGCACACGAGCGGGACCGCCGACGCGGAGCGTCGTCCACTCGGCGAGGGGAGCGTCGGGACGCAGCTCGCCGGAACAGTGCACCCCGAGCTCGACGACGAGCGGGTCGTCGTTCATCGGCCGCCCCGGAGCCGGTCGAGCAGGCTCGGCCCGACGTGCGTGACGTCGCCGGCGCCGGTCGTGAGCACCAGGTCGCCGGGGCGCACGCGCTCGAGCAGCACCTCGACGACGTCCTGGAGGTGCGGGGCGTACACCACGTTGGCACCCGCACCCGCGGCCGCCGCGGCGACGAGCTGACCGGACACGCCCGGGACGGGTGACTCGCCGGCGCCGTACACGTCCGTGACGACCACCAGGTCGGCGGCCGCGGCCGCACGCCCGAGCTCCTCGCCGAACACCTGGGTGCGGGAGAACCGGTGTGGCTGCACGACCGCGACCAGTCGGCCCGCGCCGGTGCCGCGCGCGGCGGCCAGGGTCGCGCGCAGCTCGGTCGGGTGGTGCGCGTAGTCGTCGACGACCACGATGCCGTCCACCTCGCCGACGGTCTGGAACCGGCGCGCGGCACCCGTGAACCGTTCGAGCCCGGCCGCCGCGAGCTCGATGTCGGCACCGAGCGCGCGGCACACCGCCAGAGCGGCTGTCGCGTTCAGCAGGTTGTGGTGCCCGGGCACGGAGAGGCGGAGCGGCACCTCCCCTCCCCGGCGAAGCGGACGAGCGCCTGCGCACCGTCCCGCAGCAAGCGGACGTCGGCGCGCGGATCGGCCCCGTAGCGCACCACGTCGACGGCGACCCGCTCCGCCAACCGCGCCCCGCCCGCGTCGTCGACACACACGATCGCGGGCGCGTCGGCCGTGCGCCTGGCCACGAACTCGGCGAAGGCCTCATCCACCGCGCGCTCGTCGGCGAACTCCTCGGGGTGGTCGTGCTCGACGTTGGTGATCACGGCCACGTCCGGCCGGTAGGCCAGGAACGAGCGATCGGACTCGTCCGCCTCGGCGACGAACACGCCGTCACCTCCGGCGTGCGCGTTGGTCCCGCTCTCGTTGAGCGACCCGCCGATCGCGAAGCTCGGGTCCCCCCCGGCCGCCTGGAGCGCGACCACCGTCATCGAGGTCGTCGTCGTCTTGCCGTGGGTCCCGGCGACGAGGACGGCGCGCTCGCGCTCCATCAACGCCGCGAGCATCCCGGCCCGTGGCACGACCGGGAGCCCGAGCGTGCGGGCGGCCGCCACCTCGACGTTGTCCCGAGGCACGGCGCTGGATGTCACGACCACGCCCGCGCCATGGACGTGGACGGCCGCGTGCCCGACGTGGAGGTCGGCGCCCAGGACACGCAGCTCCTCGAGCGAACGACTCTCGCGCAGGTCCGAGCCGGAGACGGGCACGCCACGGAGCAACAGGATGCGCGCGATGCCGGACATGCCCGCACCGCCCACACCCACGAGGTGGACGCGGGTGCCCGCGTCGAGCGTGGGCACCGCATCGAGGACCGATCCGCTCATGCTGTCGCCTCCGGTCGGACGAGGCCGAGCACGGTGCGCGCCACGGCGGTGGCCGCGTCGCGCCTGCCCGAACGCTCGTGAGGCGCGTGACATCCGCGCGAAGGCGGCGTCGTCGCCGAGCAGCGAGCGGACGGCGGAGACGAGCGTCGCACCGTCGAGGTCGTCGTCGTCGATCACGCAGGCGCCGCCGGCCCGCTCGACCGCGTGGGCGTTGTGGGTCTGGTGATCGGCCGTGGCGTGGGGATAGGGCACGAGCACCGCGGGCAGACCGAGCGCGGTCAGCTCCGCGATGGAGGTCGCACCGGCACGGCACACCACCACGTCGGCGGCGGCGTAGGCGTCCGCCATGTCGTCGATGAAGTCGACGAGCCTGGCGGGTGGTCCCTCGGCCGCGGCACGCGCACGCTCCCAGCCCGACGCGGCCGCGGCGTAGCCGCCGGTCCCGGTGGCGTGCAGGACCTGGAGTCGGAGTCCGTCCCACCGGTCGTGCGCCTCGATGACGGCCTGGTTGAGGGTCCGCGCGCCCTGGCTGCCACCGAACACCAGCACCGTGGGCAGGTCGGGGTCGAGGTCGAACCGCCGTCGCGCCTCCGGACGGCGACGCTCGCGGTCGAGCCCGAGGACGTCCGCGCGCACCGGGTTGCCCGTCACCACCGCGCGCTCCGGGTGCCGGAACCGGTCCGCCGAGCCGGGGAAGGTGACGGCGATGCGGTCCGCCCATCGAGCGGCGACACGATTGGTCAGCCCCGGGATCGAGTTCTGCTCGTGGACCACCAGCGGGACGTCCTCGCGCCAGGCCGCACGGTCGAGGGGGAACGACACGTACCCGCCGAAGGTCACGGCCGCGACGGCGCGCTCCTCGCGGATCAGCTCCGCACACCGACGGACCCCCGCCCGCAGCGCGCCGGGGACGCGCAGCAACCGTGGCGAGGGCCGCCGCGGGATCGCCACGGCGTCGATCGTGTGCAGGCGGAAGCCCGCCTCCGGCACGAGCCGGGCCTCGAGGCGGTCGGCGACGCCGACGAAGACCGGCTCGAGGTCGGGAGCCATCTCGCGCAGCTCGTTCGCGACGGCGATCGCCGGGAAGACGTGGCCGGCCGTGCCGCCGCCACCGACCAGGATGGACCGTGTCACCTCGCCCCTCCTCGTCGGGCCGGCCTGGGCACCTCGGTCGGCCGTCGCGCGATCGCCACGAGGATGCCGAGCGCGACCAGGGTGGACACGAGCGACGACCCGCCGACGGACACCAGCGGCAGGGTCACGCCGGTGATCGGCAGCAGCCCGGTCACCGTCCCCACGTTGATCAGCGCCTGGCCCGCGACCCACACGGTGACCGTGAAGGCGACCGTCCGACCGAAGCCGTCGCCGGCCGCGTAGGCCACCCGAAGACCGAGGAACAGCAGCGCCGCGAAGAGACCGAGCACGACGCTCGCCCCGACCAGACCCAGTTCCTCGCCGATGATGGCGAAGATGAAGTCGGTCTCCGGGTTCGGCAGGAAGTTCCACTTCGCCCGCGACGACCCGAGGCCCACGCCGAACCAGCCACCCGAGCCGAGCGCGTACCAGGACTGCAGCAGCTGGAAACCCTCGTCGAGCGGGAAGCGCTCGGGCCAGAGCCAGCCCCGGATCCGGGCCAGCCGGTAGGGCGCGATCACCGCGAGCGCGGCGACCACGAGCAGGCCCGTTCCCGCCACGGCGGCGACGATCCGACCGCGGAGCCCCTCGACCCACAGGACCGAACCGACGATCAGTCCGAAGAGGATCGCCGTGCCGAGATCCGGCTGCGCCAGCACGAGCGCGGCACACAGCACGAAGAGTGGCCCGGCGGGCACGAGCAGGTGCTCCGTGGTCTGGAGCGAGCCGTCGGCCGGGCGCTTGCGTTCGAGGACGTCGGCCAGCCACAGCAGCAGCGCCAGCTTCGTGAGCTCCGACGGCTGGATCGACAGCGGACCGACGCTCAGCCAGCGCGTCGAACCGAAGCGCGTCTCGCCGACACCGGGCACCAGCAGCAGCACGAGCCCCGCCACCGAGACGGCCAACAGCGGCCAGGACAGCCGGCGCCAGATGCGGTGGTCCAGGGAGACGGTCGCCGCGAACGCGGTGAGCCCGATCCCGGCCCAGACCGCCTGCCGCCGGAAGGTCCCGAACACCTGACCGGCCTCGGCGTCGTCGACGAACGCCGCGGAGAAGCTCATGACGAGCCCGATCACGACGAGCAGCAGCAGGACCACCGTGATGCCGGTCGCGTCGGAGCTCCACGGTCCGGGCGCCCAGCGGGCCCGTAGCCGTCGCAGCACCGGCTCACGCCGCGCCGCGTGCGGCGTGCGGTGCGTGGTGTCGTTGGCTGTCATCGCCGACCCTCCCGTCGTCGCCGCGTCACTGGAGCGGTCCGACCCGGCCGATCCACTCGGCGTAGAAGATGCCGAGCCCGACGGCGACCCCCATGCCGGCGACGATCCAGAACCGGACGATGATGGTGGTCTCCTGCCAGCCCAGCAGCTCGAAATGATGGTGGATCGGCGCCATGCGCAGGACGCGCTTCCCGGTGGTGCGGAAGACGGCGACCTGCACGATCACCGACAGCGTCTCGACGACGTACAGGCCTCCGAGCAGGACGAGCAGCAGCTGGGTGCCCGTCGCCACGGACATGGCCGCGAGCAGCCCCCCGAGCGCCAGGGAGCCGGTGTCACCCATGAAGATGCGCGCCGGTGGGGCGTTGTGCCACAGGAAGCCCGCACAGGCCGCCAGGACGGCCGCGCTGATGATCGCGATGTCCAGGTACTCGCCGGACAGCAGCGGGTAGTCGATCGGGTTGCGGAACTGCCAGAACGTGATGAGTGTGTAGGCACCGAACACGAGCACGGCCGAACCCGCGGCCAGGCCGTCGAGCCCGTCCGTGAGGTTGACCGCGTTCGAGGCGCCGGTGAGCAGCACGAACATCCAGAGGAAGAACACCAGCGGCCCGACCTCGATCCACAGGTCGCCGACGACCGAGATGGTCCGTGGCAGGCCCGCGTAGGTCGGCCCGATCCAGGCGAACAGGGCCGCGATGAGGGCCTGGCCGGTGAACTTGGTCGTCTTGTTGAGGCCGAGGTTGCGACCCGCACGGAGCTTGATGAGGTCGTCGGCGAAACCCACCGCGGCCATGCCGGCGAAGGTCCCCAGCACCACCATGCCGGCAGCCGTGAAGCGGGCCGAGCCCAGGTGCGCGACCACGTAGCCGATCACGGCCGCGAGGACGATGGCCGTGCCCCCCATGGTCGGGGTGCCCGCCTTCGCGTGGTGCGCCTGTGGGCCCTCCTCGCGGATCGGCTGACCGAACCCTCGTCGACGGAAGTAGCTGACCACCATCGGCGTGCCGCCGAGCGCGACGAGCATGGCGACGGCTCCTGCGAACAACAGCGCGATCAACCGCGCACCTCCACCGTCCGCAGGACGTCGCTGACGTGCTCGAGTGCCGCCACGCGCGAGGCCTTGACGAGCACGGCGTCGCCGGCCGCCAGCTCCGCGCGGAGCTGGTCCACGGCGGCCGGCGCGTCACCGACGTGCTCGACGGCGATGGACCCGCCGGCGGCACGCGCCCCCTCGGCGATCGGGCCCGCGGCCGGACCGACCACGACCAGCCGGTCGACCCCGAGCCGGGCGGCGAGCGCGCCGATGCGCCGGTGCTCCGACGCGGCGTCCGGACCGAGCTCGGCCATCTCGCCGAGCACCGCCCAGCGCACCCCCGTCGTCCTGATCGCGAGCAGCGTCTCCAGGGCGGCGGCCACGGACGTCGGGCTCGCGTTGTAGGCGTCGTCGACCAGCACGTACGGGCCGACCCGCTCGACACTCGCCCGCCAGCGGCTCACCGTCGAGCCGCGCAGCGCAGCGGCCGCCGCCTCGAGCGGGACGCCGAGGTGGCACGCCGTGGCGATCGCGAGCAACGCGTTGGTGACGTGGTGGCGGCCGGCGACCGGCAGCGCGAACGGCGCGCGGCCCCAGGGCGTGACCGCGACGGCCCGCGCTCGCCCGAGGTCGTCCAGCTCGACGTCCTCGGCCGCCACGTCCGCGGCGGGGTCGTCCGACGCCACCCGGAGCACGGAGGGCGCGAAGGCGGCCATCGCCGCCACGCGAGTATCCGCGACGTTGAGCACGGCCAGCCCGTCGGCACCGAGCGAGCGAACGAGCTCGCCCTTGGCCGCAGCGACCGTGTCGATCGTCCCGAACACCTCGAGGTGGACGGGGGCGACCGCCGTGACGACGGCGACGTCGGGGGCCACGAGAGGCGCGAGCTGCGCGATGTCGCCGACGTGTCGCGCCCCGATCTCGGCCACCACCACCTCGGTGTCCTCCTGCATGCCGAGGAGCGTGAGCGGCACGCCCAGCTCGTTGTTGAAGGAGCCTGCGGCGGCGTGGACCCGGAGCGCGGCACCGACCGCGGCTGCCGTGAGGTCCTTCACGGTGGTCTTGCCGACGGATCCCGTCACCGCGACCGCACGTGGGGCGACGCGCTGCCGCTCGCTCGCCGCAAGGTCGCGCAGCGCGCGCCAGGTGTCTGCGACGACGACCAGGGGGAGCCCGGCCGGCAGCTCCCGCTCCACGAGCGCTGCCGCGGCGCCGGAGGCGGCCGCGTCGGCCAGGAACGCATGGCCATCGTCATGCACACCGCGCAGCGCCACGAACAGGGTGTCGCGCTCGGAGAGTGCACGCGTGTCGGTCCCGACGGCGCGGACGGTGACCGTGGGGGGACCGACCACCGAGCCGCCGGTGGCCATCGCGATCTGCTCCAGGGTCCAGGGCGTCATCCGGCCGCACCCGGGCCGGCCAGGAGCGTGCGGGCGACCTGTCGATCGTCGAACGGAATCGTGCCGTCCCGGAGCTCCTGCGTGGTCTCGTGCCCCTTGCCCGCGAGCAACACCACGTCGCCCGGTCGCGCCCGCTCGATCGCCGTCTCGATCGCGCGTCTCCGATCCGGCTCGACCACGATGCTCGCCGGTGCGCCGAGCGCCACCGCAGCCTCCGCCCCGGCCGCCATCTGTTCGAGGATGGCGATCGGGTCCTCGGAACGAGGGTTGTCCGAGGTGAGCACCGCCACGTCGGCCCTCGCCGCCGCGGCAGCCATGGGGGCGCGCTTCTCGCGATCCCTGTCGCCACCACACCCGAGGACGACCAGCACCCGCCCGGTCGTCGACGCTCGGAGGGTCGCGATCACGGCGGCCACCGCCGCCGGCGTGTGCGCGTAGTCGACGAGCACCGTGAAGTCCTGTCCGGCCACGACCCGCTCCAGGCGCCCCGGCGCGCCGTCACTGGCCGCCACGCCGGCGACGGCCGCGTCCTCCGGCACGCCGGCCTCGAGGGCCGCGACCACCGCGGCCGCGGCGTTGACGAGGTTGAAGCCGCCCGGCAGGCGCGTGCTGATGTCGATGCGGCGGCCGTCACGCGACAACGACGCGCTCCCCCCGTCGACGGTCGTGACCTCGTCGAGCAGCCGCACGTCCGCATCCCGGTCCCGACCGACCGTGACGTACGGGATCCGCACCCGTTCCAGGAGGCGGCGCGACCAGTCGTCCTCGAGCACGACGACGGCCCGGCGCGCCAGCTCCGGTCCGAACAGGCGCGCCTTCGCGGCGAGGTAGTCGTCCATCGTCCCGTGCCAGTCGAGGTGGTCCTGCGACAGGTTCGTGAAGACCGCCACCTCGAACCGGGTGCCGTCGACCCGGTGGAGGTCGAGCCCGTGGGAGGAGACCTCCATGGCCACCGCGTCCACGCCGCGCGTCCGCATGGTTCGGAGCAGCCGCTGGAGGTCGGTGCCCTCCGGTGTCGTGCGCACGCCGGGCTCCGGGTCGCCGTGGATCCGCGTCTCGACCGTGCCGATCACACCGGTCCCCCACCCGGCGGCGCCGAACGCACCCTCGAGCAGGTAGCTGGTGGTCGTCTTGCCGTTGGTCCCCGTGATGCCGACGACGACGAGCTCGTGGCTGGGGTCGCCGTGCACGACGGCCGCGGCGGGGCCGGCTGCCTCCCGGACGCTGCCGACGCGCACCTGCGGGAGCGGGACGTCGAGCCAGCGCTCGACGAGGGCGGCGGTGGCCCCGCGCGCGAGCGCCTGCGGGACGTGCTCGTGGCCGTCCACCCGCGCGCCCGGGATGGCACAGAACAACGACCCGTCACGGACGGCCCGGCTGTCGTGGGTGACGTCCGTCAGGTGCACGTCGGCACCCTGCCATTCCGCCTCCGGCAGCCTCGCGGCCACGGACGACAACAGGGCACTCACGATGCTCCTCGGGTCGTCGGGCGGTTCGTCGGCCTGCGGCGCAGGTGGTGGGTGCGTCGTGAGCGCCGGTTCGCGCGCGAGCCTAACGCCGCCGGCTCCCCGGGCCGCGTACCCGGAGCGCCCCTGACGGCCAGGGGTCGCAGGGTCGGGGGCGCGCTACCCCGCACCGCCCGGGTCGTCGTCGTCGCCCCCCGCTCGCGCCGCGGCGCGAGCGGCGAGGGACGCTGCACGGGCGTCCGAGAACGCCTCCGGGAGGCTCTCGCCGCCGTGGTCCGGCGGGACCTGGCGCGCGATGAGTGCGGCCTGCATCACCTCGGAGAAGACCGGGGCGGCGACGATGCCTCCGTAGTAGGGGGTGGGCTCGTCCACCATCACCGCGACGACGATGCGTGGGTCCTCGACGGGTGCCAGGCCGACGAAGGTCGCGACGTACTCGCCGGAGTAGCCACGCTGGTCGACCGACGGCTTGCGCGCCGTGCCGGTCTTCCCGGCCACCCGGTACCCGGGGACGGCGGCCAGGGAGCCGGTGCCGTCGTCGCCGACGATCACCTGCTCCAGCATGCGCTGCACCTGTCGGGCCGTCGCCCCGGACACGACCTGTCGCTCGGTGGCGGCGGCGGCGGGTGTCAGGCGTCCGTCCTCCCCCACCGTCCCCCGGACGATCCTGGGCGTCGTGGCGAGCCCTCCGTTCGCGATCGTCGCGTAGGACGTCCCGAGCTGGAGCAGGGAGACGGCGACGCCCTGTCCGATCGCGATGGTGGGCAGCGAGGTGCCCCACCACGACGTGTGCGGCATGAGGAGCCCGGGCGACTCACCGGGGAAGCCGAGCCCCGTCCGGCTGCCGTACCCGAACGCACGGAGGTAGGCGTCGAGACGTTCGGGCCCGAGCTGCTGGGCGACCTGGATCGTGCCGACGTTGCTGGAACGCTCCATGATCTCGGCCACCGACCACTCCTCGGTCCCGTGCGCCGACGAGTCGCTGAAACGGCTCCCTCCCACCTGTATGCGGTCGGGGACGCGCAGCACCGTGTGCTCGTCGACCAGCCCCTCCTCGATGGCGGCGGCGATCGTCAACGCCTTCTGCGTCGAGCCCGGCTCGAAGACGTCGGTGACCGCACGGTTGCGCAGGTTGGCGGGATCGACGTTGGAGCGGTCGCTCGGGTCGAAGGAGGGGACGCTCGCCATCCCGAGGATGTCGCCGGTCCCGACCTCCAGGACGACCACGCTCGCGCCGACGGCGTCGTAGCGCTCCATGGCGTCGAGCGCCGCGCGCTCGGCGGCGTGCTGGATGTCGCGGTCGAGCGTCAGGACGAGGTCGGTGCCCGCTTCGGGGGGGACCAGCTCGCGCATGCCCGAGGCGATGTCCAGCCCGCCCGGTGCGCGTTCGAGCACGAGCATGCCGGGCTGGCCGCGCAGGATGCCGTCGTGTTGCGCCTCGAGTCCCTGGAGGCCCTCGCTGTCGATCCCGGTGAAGCCGACGATCTGGCCGGCGAGGCCGCCGCCCGGATAGACGCGGCGGGGCTCGACCAGGACGCCGATCCCGGGCAGGCCGAGCGCCCCGACCGCCTCGCCGACCTCGTGATCGAGCTGACGTGCCAGGTAGACGAAGTGCGCCTCACGGCGCAGCGTCTCCGCGAGCACGGCTGGGTCCCGATCCAGCAGGGGGGCCAGGGTGGCCGCGACCGCGTCCGGGTCGGCTGCGGGCGGGACGGTCAACCCGTCGGGCGTCACACCCGGACGGAACACCCGGGGGTCCCCGTACACGGTCGCGCCCTGC
The DNA here is from genome assembly GCA_963695235.1 of uncultured Nitriliruptoraceae bacterium. GTDB lineage: Bacteria > Actinomycetota > Nitriliruptoria > Nitriliruptorales > Nitriliruptoraceae > PWLR01. Next base: position 2,469,735 of record OY968778.1, on the reverse strand, counting down.
ACCGAGGTGGCCAGCACCTGACCGTCCCGGTCGTAGATGCGTCCGCGGGTGGCGGCCAGGTCGACCGTGCGCGCACGCTGTCGCACCCCACGATCGGCGTACTCGGGGGCGTTCAGCACCTGGATCTCGACGAGCTTGCCGAACGTGACCAGCACGAGCAGCGCGTAGACCACCAGGACCCAGCGCATCCGCCGCACGCCCGTCCGGGCCGCGCCACGGTCCCCCCCGCGCCGATCGGCGGCGAGCGAGCGCCGGCGCAGGGCCGTGGCGGTCCGGTGCGGTCGTCGGGAGGCGCCGGTCATCAGCGCTGCGCCGAGAGCAGCGGCTTGAGCGGATCCGTCGCGCGACCCGGCGTCGGCTCCGTCACGGCGCCGTCCGCCGGCAGGTTGCGCTCGAGCGCGACGAACCGCATGGGCCGGGAGGGCACCAGCCCGAGGTCGACCGCGGCGTCGTGGATCCTGGCCGGGTCCTCGAGGGCCGCGACGTCGGCGACGAGCTGGGCGTACAGGCGTTCCGCCTCAGCGACGTGCGTGTCCAGCTGTCGCGCGTCGACGGCCTGTCCCGCGGCCAGCGCGTTGAGTGCGACGGCGCCGAAGACGATCGATGCCGTCAGGACGATCATCGCCAGCGCGTACGCGAGCGTGTGCCGGACCCGGGGCGCCTCGACCACCTGGAGGTGGCGGGCATCCGGGCCGGGGGCGACGCTCCTGCGACGTCGGAGCGGGGCGAGCACGGCGCTCATGGTGCGACCTCCGGCATGCGGCGGACCGCACGCAGGCGCGCCGACGAGGCGCGCGGGTTTCCGGCGACCTCGTCCGCGTGCGGACGTTCCGGTCGGCGGATCAGGTGGGTGACGGACGGGGAGCGGCCGCAGGCGCACACCGGGAGGTCCGGCGGGCAGACACACCCTCGGGCCGCGTCGGCGAACGCCTGCTTCACGATCCTGTCCTCGAGGCTGTGGTAGCTGAGGACGGCGCAGACGCCGCCGGGCAGGAGTCGGCCGACGACGTCCGGGAGGACCGCGGCCAGCGCCTCGAGCTCGTCGTTGACCGCGATCCGCAACGCCTGGAAGGTGCGCGTCGCGGGATGCCCGCCCGTCCTGCGCGCCGCCTGTGGGATGGCGCTGCGCACCACCTCTGCCAGTTGCACGGTCGTCCGCACGGGACGTGCCGCGACGACGGCCCTCGCGATCCGGTCGGCGAACCGTTCGTCGGCGTACCGTCGCAGGAGCCGTGCCAGCTCGCCGATGGGCAGGTCGTTGACGAGGTCCGCGGCGGTCACGTCGAGCGCCGGATCCATGCGCATGTCCAGCGGACCCTCGTGGCGGTAGCTGAATCCGCGCTCCGGCCGGTCGACGTGCATCGACGAGAGCCCGAGGTCGAGCAGGACACCGGCGACGTCACCGATCCCGAGCTCGTCGAGCACGGAGCCGAGTGCGTCGAACCGCGTCCGGACCAGCGTGACGTCCACGCGGGGATCGTCACCGAGCTGCCGAAGTCGCTCGCCGGCGAGCTCCAGCGCGGCGGGATCGCGATCGATGCCCACCAGCCGCGCTCCACCTCGCAGCCGCAGACGGTCCTCGAGCAGCGCGGCGGCATGGCCACCGGCGCCGAGGGTGGCATCGACGAGGACGCCGTCCGGGGCGTCCCGGAAGAGCTCGACGATCCGATCCCGGAGGACGGGGAGGTGAGGAGGCGCGGTCGACATCGCGAGCATCACGCCGTCGCCGCGGTCGGCACCAGCTCTGGCAGCACGACCACGTGGGGCCCCGGCGCCACGATGGGGGCGGGGTCGACCGGCGCCACGGTCGGCGCCAGGTCGGCCGCCGCCACGATCGGCGCCAGGTCGAGGGCGAGGAGCCCGAGTGCGGCGCGCGCGGCCGCCGCGGAGCCCTGCTCGAGGGCGGCGGCCACCCGCTCGTGCGCCTGCGCTCGCAGGTGCACGGGGAGGCCCTCGATCGCCTGCAGCAGCCCGGCGACGGTGTGCAGCCGCGTCGGCTGCGCCGACCGGTCGACCTCGGCGTCCCGCGGATCCTGCTCGGCTGCGCTCGTCACGATCCGAAGCTCCCGTCGAGCGTGGCGAACGCCTCCTCGGCGGCGCCGCGGTAGGCGTCCCAGGTGTCGCGGTCCCAGATCTCGACCTTCTCGTCCGCGCCGTTGACCGTGAGGTCCTTGTCGAGCCCGGCGTAGGTCCGCAGCCGCGGAGGCACGGTGACGCGTCCCTGCGCGTCCGGCTTCTCCTCGTGTGCGCCGGCGAGGAAGACGCGCAGGTACGCCCGCGCCCGCTGGTCCTCGCGGGGCACGGCACGCAGCTCCTCCACCCGTCGCTCGAAGGCGGTCAGGGGGTAGACGTCGATGCAGCGGTCCTGGGAGGGAGCGAACACGAGCCCGCTGGAGAGACGCTCGCGGAAGCGTGCCGGGAGGATCACCCGACCCTTCGCATCCAGCGTGTGCTGGTGCTCTCCGAGGAACACCGTCGACCCCGTCCTTGCCGTGTGGTTCCCACCAGGTGGGAGCTTCCTCCACTTCGCGCCACCCTACGCCACCAGGTCGTCTCGGTCAACGACCGGCGCGCCCACACACGCGCGCAACGGTGGACACGAGCCGTTCGAGAGGGTGGTGCGAAGTGGAGGGTCGCCTCAGACGGGCGCGGCGTCCTCCGACAGGCGGAGCACACCCCCGAGCCACAGGGAGGTCAGCGTGCGGATCGCCGACAGGCGCTCGAGGTCGTCACCGGCGACGGGGCCGTTCGTCGCGAAGCCCTCGACCATGGCGACGAGGGCGGTCGCGGCGACCTGCGCGTCGTGGACGGTCGGCGCGAGCACGGGACGGAGACCCTCGGCGACGCGGCGGACGAAGCCCGCGCGCACGTCGGTGAGCCGTTCGTGGAAGGTCGCGTCGTGCACCGCGGCCTCACGCCAGGCACGCACGACGTCCGAGTGCTGGGCGTACACCTGCACGAACCGTCCGATCACGGTCGCGATGGTCTCGGATCCCCCCGGACCGTCCCAGGGCTCCGACACGACCCCGAGCAGTTCGGTGGCGGCGGCGTCGATCAGGGCGTCCAGCACGTCGGCACGGTTGTGGAAGTAGGTGTAGAAGGTCCCGTGGCTGACGCCCGCGACGGCGACGACGTCCTCGACGCGAGACGCGGCGTAGCCGCGGTCGGCGAAGACCTCGCGGGCGGCCTCGAGCAGTCGCGCGCGGGTCGCGGCGCCTCGACGGGTGCGAGCGGTCGAGGGGCGACGAGGCTCCTGCGCCACCGCGCCTCCCTGCCGTCCGACCACCTACCGTCGTCGGCACGCTAGTCCACGGCCGCGTGGCCCACGCTCCGGATCGGGCTCCCGCAGCCGCGGACGCCATCGGTACCATCCGGGGTCGCTCCACCGCGGAGCGCTGCGGGGAGGAGCTCGAGCGTGACGACGACCGACGGGCTCGCCCCTGCCGGTGCCCGCCTGGACCTCACCGCCATCTCCGAGACCCTCCACGCGATCGACCGCAACGTCCGTCAGGTGATCGAGGGCAAGCCCGAGGTCGTCCGCCTCGCGATCGTGACGCTGCTGGCCGAGGGGCACCTGCTCGTCGAGGACGTCCCGGGTGTCGGCAAGACCCTCCTGGCACGTGCCCTCGCCCGGTCGGTCGACTGCACGGTGTCCCGGGTGCAGTTCACACCGGACCTCCTCCCGTCCGACATCACGGGTGTCACCGTCTACTCCCCCGACACCGGCCGCTTCGAGTTCCGGCCCGGGCCGGTGTTCGCCAACATCGTGCTCGGCGACGAGATCAACCGTGCCGGGCCGAAGACGCAGTCCGCACTCCTCGAGTCGATGGAGGAGCGGACGGTGACGATCGACGGGGTGACGCACGAGCTGGCCCGGCCCTTCATGGTGATCGCGACGCAGAACCCGATCGAGCTCGAGGGCACCTACCCGCTCCCCGAGGCGCAGCGCGACCGCTTCCTGCTCCGGGTGGCGATCGGCTACCCCCACCAGGACGACGAGCTCGCGATCCTGCGCACGCACGGGGGTGGCGATCGTCTCGCGGAGCTGCGACCCGTGGCCGACTCCGCCGAGGTGGCGGCCGCCATCGTGGCGATCCGCGACGTCCACGTCTCCGAGCCGGTCGCCCGCTACATCGTGGCGCTCTGCAGGGCGACGCGCGCGCATCCCGACATCGAGCTCGGCGCTTCCCCACGCGCCGCGTTGGCGCTCCTGCGGGCCGGCCGGGCCCACGCCGCCGTGGAGGGCCGGGACCACGTCACGCCGGACGACGTCAAGGCGCTCGCGCGCCACGCGCTCCCCCACCGGCTGATCCTTCGCCCCGAGGCCGAGCTCGCGGGTCACGACCCGCGGCACGTGGTGGACGACGTGCTCGACGGGCTCCCCGCGCCGACGGGATGAACCGATGACGCGCCGCGGCTGGGGTCTGCTCGTCGCAGCGGTCGTCTGCTTCCTCGTCGCCAGGCTGCTCGGTGTACCGGAGCTCCAGGTCGCCGCCCTGACGATCCTGCTGGTGCTCGGCGGCGCGGCTCTGCTCGTGTGGACGGCGGGCAGCCGGTTGACCGTGGACCGGACCGTGACGCCCGGGACGGTCTGGTTCGACCAGCAGGCAACCGTCCAGCTGACGATCAGCAACGTCGCGCCCGTGCCCTCGAGCCCGGCGCACCTGGTGGACGCCGTCCCCAGCGGCTTCGGGGGCCACGCGCACCTGCGGGTCGGTGCGCTGCCCCCGGAGGGCCGCGTGAGCGCCACCTACCGGCTGCGCGGCGCCCAGCGCGGGACCGCGACGATAGGGCCGCTCGAGGCGAGGACCGGCGATCCCTTCGGCTGCTTCAGCCGGACGATCACGCTGCCCTCCACGTCGACGCTGACCGTCTACCCGCCGGTCGTCCGCGTCCCCCACGGTCTGCCCCTGGGCGGCGCCACCAGCAGCGGCCGGTTGGGCCGGCGGCGGCTCACCCCCGATGGCGAGGATCTCGCGGACGTGCGGGAGTACGTGCACGGCGACGACCTGCGCTCGGTGCACTGGGCGTCGACGGCGCGGCGCGGCAAGCTGATGGTCCGTCGCGCCGAGACCGCGACCGCTCCGCGTGCCGTCGTGCTGCTCGACGTCCGCGCCGAGCGACACGTGGGCGCCGGGCCGGCCGCCTCCATCGAGAGTGCCGTCGCCGCCGCGGCGAGCGCCGCCCACCACCTCGCGAGCCGCGGCCGCGCGGTCGTCCTCCTCGACGCACCGCTGCGGACCGCGGCGCGGCCCGAACCCTGGGAGCGACTCCTGACCCGGCTGGCGGACGTGGAGCCCGGGCCGAGCGACCTGCCCGCCACGCTGCAGCAGCTGGCGCAGGGGCTGGCCGGCGACGGCACGTTGGTCGCCGTGCTCACCACACCGACGGGAAGCGAGCTCCGAGCGCTCGTCCGTGCCGGCCGGGGCTTCACGACCCGAGTGGCGCTGGTCGTCGACGCCCACAGCCACGGCCGGCGTGGCCCGGACGCCGCCGCCGAGGACGCGGTCGCGGCGCTGCGCGTCGCGGGCTTCCGCGCCACGCTCCTGCGCAGGGGGGATCGCATCGACGACCGCTGGCGCGAGCTGCTCACCCAGAGGCGGGGCACACCCGCGGGGGTGGGCGCGTGAACGCCCGGGACCTCGTCGCCGCGGCACTCGTCGGGCTGGGGCTCGCCGCGACGGTCCCGGGCTACGACCGGGTGTTCGCGACGGTCGCGTGGCGCGCCCCGGCGTTGAGCGCGGGCCTGCTGGCCATCGCCGTCGCGGTGCTCGTCCGCGTCGTCCGCCGGGGCCTGCTGCTCGGCACGATCGCGTCGCTGCTGGGGATGGTCGCGACCCTGCCCTGGCTGCTCGGCGTGACGTCCGGACCGGTCCTGCCGACACCGTCGCACCTGGGCGAGCTCGGCTCGCTCCTCGCGCAGGGTCTCCGGGAGGTGGCGGTCACACCGGCGCCCGCCGAGCCGACCGTCGCGCTGCTCCTACTGGTGGTCGGCGGGTTCTGGGTCGTCGGCTTCACGGCGACCGAGGCGGTCGTCCGCGTCCGCCGCCCGGGCGCTGGGCTCGTGTCGCTCGCCGTGCTGTGGGCCGCGCCGCTCGCCATCCCGCTCTCGGCGTCGCGCTCCTGGCTGACGGGCGTGCCGTTCCTCGCAGTGGCGGCCGTCGTGCTCCTCGTCGTGCGGCCCGGCCACGAACTCGCCGACGACTCCGACGGCGCGCCGGCGCTGGGGGTCGTCCTCGCGGCGGTCGCGATCGCCGTCGCCGCCACCGTCCCGGGGCTCCTTCCCGGCTACGACGCGCCTGCCTGGGTGACGCTCGGGTCGAGTGCGACGCCGCGCGGCTACCAGCCGATCGTGGACATATCGACGCGCCTCCGGCTCCCGGAGGAGCGCGACGTGCTGCGCGTCCAGGCCTCCCAGCGCACCTACCTGCGACTCGCCGGGCTCGACACCTTCGACGGCGCGAGCTGGCGGCTCGGCCCACCCGGCGAGGGCGCCTACCGTCCCGACCCGGCCAATCTCTACACGGCGACCGACGTGCTGCCGCCGGAGGAGCCCGCCGAGCACTCCGAGCTGGTCTACGTGGACGTCGAGGTGCTCGCACTCGAGAACATCTACGTACCGGTCCCCTACCAACCGATCGAGTTGCTAGGCCCGCAACGCTCCGAGATGGTGTGGTCGACCGACGGCGGCTTCCTCGCCACGTGGGAGACCGTCGAGGACGGACTCGGCAGCGGCCCCACCGTCGGGCTGCGGGAAGGCATGGGCTACCGGGTCCAGGCCGCACGACCGACCCCGAGCTTCGACGACCTGACCGACGCCGCCTGGGACCCGGACACGCTCGCGCGGTACACGCAGCTCCCTCGCTCCTACACCGAGCTCGGTGCGCTGGCGGAGGAGGTCTACGACGCCGCGGGCGCCACGACCGCGGTCGAGCAGGCGCTGGCGCTGCAGGAGTGGTTCACCTCCAGTGCCGGCGGCTTCACCTACGACCTCGACGTGCCGGCGCTGCGTGGCGACCGGGCGCTCACGGACTTCGTGCTCGAGGACCGGGTCGGCTATTGCGAGTACTTCGCGACCGCGATGGCGGTGATGCTGCGCGAGACGGGCATCCCCGCCCGCGTCGCGGTCGGCTTCCTGCCGGGTCGTGTCTCCAACCCGGCCTCGCCCGCCGAGGGCCGGGAGCTGACGGAGTTCACCGTCTCGACGGCGGATGCACACGCCTGGGTCGAGGTGCTCTTCCCCGGGCACGGGTGGCTCACGTTCGAGCCGACGCCACGCGACGACAGCACCCAGATCGTGCCAACGGCCGACGACCTCGCGCCCATCGAGAACCTGCGGGAGCGGCGTGCACGCGAGCTCCGCGAGCTCGCCGAGCAGGGGCTCACCGACGACCCGGTGCAGGACGCGCCGGACCTCCCGGACGGCGAGCAGGACGAGCGAGCGCCCGACGGATCCGACACGACCGACGGGCGCGACGACGGGGCGGCTGACGACGGCGGCGGGCTCGTGCTCCGCAGCATCTGGAGCGAGCTGCTGCGCCTCGTGCTCGGGGGCTCGATCGTCGTGGCCGTGGTCCGTCGACGACGTGCCCGGCGCCTCGCCCACGGGACCCCACGAGAACGGATCCTGGCCGCCCAACGCCGGCTGCTGGCCGTCACGGCGGCCCACGGGATCGGCCGACACCGGCACGAGACCCTCCGCGAGCTGCTCGACCGTTGGCACACCGAGGGCCGGACCTACGAGGTCGACGGCGAGACACGACGCATCGTGGAGGCCGCGGCGTTCGGTGGCAGCGTCACCGCTGGCGAGGCGGCAGCCGTCGAGCGCGACCTGGCTGCCCTGCTCGTCGAGCTGAAGGCCTCGGTGACCTCACGCGATCGGGCGCTCTCGCCGGTCCGGGTCCCCGCGACGACCGCGGCGTCGTCGCTGCGCCGGGGCGCGGTCGTGGTGAAGGAACGGGTGGAGCGGCTCACCGGCCCACCGGTCTGATCCGCCGCATCGGCCCGAGCACGCCGACGCCGGCGCGACTCGTCAGCCTCGGCACGACTCGTCGATCTCGGCCGCGCCCGCCGACGCCGGCGCAGGTCGTCGGGGTCAGTGCCGCTCGTCGGGCGGGACGTGCGTTCGCGCCCGATCGGGGCGCTCCGCCGCGGCTGTGACGCCGAGCAGGATGGCGACGAAGACCAGCGCCATCCCGAACACCGCGGAGGCGAACCCCAGGCTGCCTCCGAGGAAGCCGAGCAACCCGACGAACAGCACACCCAGCACGCCGAGGGCGAGTGCGAGCCGGAGACGGGCATGGCGTGGCAACGACCGACGGCGGCGACGTGCGCGTGCCACGAAGCGCGGATCGTCCGCGGCCAGGTGCCGCTCGATCTCCGCGAGGATGCGCTCCTCGTGCTCAGAGAGGGGCATGTGGCTCCCACGATCGTCGTTGCGAGCGTGAGCGTACAGAGCGGCGGGGGCGGGTGCGAGTGGACCGTCGGACGGGCGCGCACCACGCAGGCGACAGCGGTCACCGCACCGGCCGCCACTAGCATCGTCTGACCACCGAGGCGAGCATCGTCGGACCACCGAGGCGGGCCGGCACGGCCGCGACCCGGCCGCCAGCGCCGGTGCCGACCATGCGGTCCGATGGCGCAGGACGGCTGCGCCTCACCACGACGCAGGACCACGACGCCGTACCACGATGCAGGTCCACGATGCAGGAGCGGAGGACGAGGTGCTCGAACGCGAGTGGGTCAGCATCAGGGACCCGCACGACGTGCGCCTCCGCTTCACCTTCGACGTGTCGTTCCTGCTGTCGTCCTACACCTGCATCTACGGGGCGGGGTGTCAGGGCATCCACCCGCAGGCCCAGGATCAGGCGATCGGCTGCTGCACGCACGGCGCCTACCTGAACGAGGACGACGACGCGTCCGAACTGCAGCGGCTCGTCGACGAGCGTCTCGACCCCAGCACGATGCAGTTCCACGCCCGCGCGACGACCGCCGGTGTGCTCGAGCACGACGCAGAGGGCGAGACGCACACCTCGGTGGTGGAGGGCGGCTGCATCTTCGCCAACCGGACCGGCTTCGACGGCGACCTCGGCTGCGCGCTCCACCACCTGGCGCTCCGGGACGGGCTGCACCACAGCGCCTACAAGCCGACCGTCTGCTGGCAGGTGCCGTTGCATCGCACGATCGAGGAACTGGTCGCCAACGACGGCGAGACGCTCGAGGTGCACACCATCGCCGCCTACGAGCGCGGGCACTGGGGTGAGGGCGGTGCGGACTTCGACTGGTGGTGCCTGGACGACGACGTGGCGTTCGTCGGCGCGTCACCGGTCTACCGCTCCATGGAGACCGAGCTCCGGCTGATGGTGGGCGACGACGTCTACCAGGAGCTCGCCCGCTACCTCGACCGGCGCCGGCGATCCTCGTCTCGGGTGGCGTTCCTGCCGCTGGTCTGATCACCCGGCGGCTCGACGCCCGGCGGCTCGACGCCCGGCGACCCGACACGCGGCGGCCCGACACGCGGCGGCCCGACGCCCGGCGGCCCGACGCCCGGCGACCCGACACGCGGCGGCTCGACGCCCGGCGTCGGCGTGACCGCGTCGTCGTCCGCCTGGAGCGGGCGACGTCCGAGCTCGTCGGCCTCGTCGAGCTCGTCGCCGTCGAGCAGCGCCGCATAGGACACCCCGACCGAGCCGAAACGCTCGGCGGCGAGGTCGGCCACCCGCTCGACGTCCTCCCACCGACGATCGCTCCACGGGAGCACGACCGCACGCTCGGCCTCGAGCGACAGCTGGTGCGCGGTGGCGTCCTCCCCGAGGTTCGACACACCGAGGCCCAGGAGCCGGATCCGCACCCGCTCCAGCCGGATCCCCGTGAGCAGCTCTCGGGCCATGGTGACGAGGTCGTGCGTCCGGTCGGTGGGCGCGGCCAGCGTCGAGGAGCGCGTCACCGTCTCGAAGGAGGCGAAGCGCACCTTCAGGGTGATGGTGCGCCCGGCCAGGCCGGCGCGACGCAGCCGCCGCCCGACCTTCTCCGCGAGGCCGAGCAGCTGGCGATCGAGCACGACCGGATCGTCGACGTCCTCGTCGAAGGTGCGTTCGGCCGACACCGAGCGCGCCGGTTCGTGTGGGGTCACCCTCCGTGGGTCCTCGCCGCGCGCGAGGGCCTGGAGCTGACGTCCCGACGCCTCGCCGACGACCCGCTGGAGGGTGCGCAGATCGGCGTCGGCGATCTGGCCGACGGTGCGGAACCCGAACGCCTCCAGACGCTCGACGGTCCGTGGACCGGCGCCCCACAGGTCGGCGACGGGGAGGGGACGCAGGTTGCCGGTGACGTCCTCGCGGCGCCAGTGCAGGAGCCCGTCGGGCTTCGCCTTGCCCGACAGCAGCTTGGCGACGGACTTGGTCGGACCGATGCCGACCGAGCACGGCAGGTCGACCTCCTCCCGCACCCGCACACGGATCGATGCGCCGATGCGGGGCGGGTCACCGAACAGCCGCACCGCGCCGGCGACGTCCACGAACGCCTCGTCGACCGAGAGCGGCTCCACGAGCGGGCTGAAGGACCGCAGGATCCCCATGACCTGCGCGGACGCCTCCCGGTAGGCGTCGGAGCGGTGCGGGACGATCACCAGGTCGGGACAGAGCCGTCGTGCCCGGACCATCGGCAGGGCGCTGTGGATCCCGAACCGCCGCGCCTCGTACGACGCCGCGGCCACGACCCCTCGGCCGCCGGCGGCACCGACGACGACGGGCCTCCCGCGCAGGGACGGGTCGTCCCGCTGCTCCACCGAGGCGAAGAACGCGTCCATGTCGACGTGGAGGATCGGCTCCGGATGGGACGCCCGTGGCGCGGTGGCCATCAGCCTTCCCGCCGGCCATAGAGGCTGCAGGTCGCGGCGAACACGACGTGGACGGGCAGCGGCGCGCTCGCCAGCCAACGGTCGACGCGCGCCGGCGGGACGTGGTGGGCGCTCGGGCCGCTGGCGACGAGCGCCTGGACGGCGGCCGGATCGAGGGCTCGCTCCCAGCGAAGATCCCACCGGTCGCGCAACACGAACCCGTCCTGGAGTGCGACGTCGAGGTGGTCGGTCTTGCCGGCGGCGGGACGCAGGAGGCCGAGCTCGTCCACCAGGGGCGCGAGGTGCTGCGCGCCCGGCGTCACCACGACGAGCAGCCCGTCCGGGCGCGTCACGCGGGCGAGCTCCTCCGGGTGCCGCGGCGCGAACACGTCCAGCACCACCTGGGCAGCGCCGGTCCGGATCGGCAGGCCGCGCCACACGTCGGCGACGACGGCCGCGGCCCGGGGATGCCGGCGGGCCGCGCGCCGTGCGGCGTACCGCGACAGGTCCACCGCCAGGCCCCGGGTGCCCGGGAGCGCGTCGAGCACCGCGGCGAGATGGGCCCCCGGTCCCGCCCCGACGTCGACGACCAGGCCACCGGCAGGCCGCGGCTCGCCGACGCCCGCCACACCGCCTGCCTCCTCCCCTGCACCGGCCGGCCGCGCCAGGCTCGCAGCCGCCTCGCCGGCCGACCCGGCGACGGCGTCGGCGACCGTCGAGGCCAGCGCCTCGCTGAGCGGCCGGTGGTGGCCGGCGTCCTGGAGCGCCGCGCGGGCGGCGACCATCGAGGCGGTGTCCGCGGCCGCCGGCGCAGGACCGGGGAGCAGGTGGACGTAGCCCTGCCGCGCCACGTCGAAGCTGTGGTCGGCGGCGCACGTCACACGGCCGGTCACGAGCCGGAGGGGGCGGCCGTCGAGCGGACAGGCCAGGTCATCGACGACGAGCGCGAGGCCGCCACCCACGCCGTCGGCCACGCCGGGCCGTGGGTGCTGCGTCATCGTGGTCCTGTCCCGTCTCGCCCGGCCCGTCTCTCCCCGGCACGGTAGGTCGTGGATCACCTGCTCCCGCGCCCGAACTGCGACGCCTGCAACCCCACCGGTCGACTCCCCCCGAGCCGCTCGTGGGGAGCGGGGGTCCCCCGTTCCTCGAGCGCCTCGTCCAACCACCCTTCCTGCCAGGCGCGCCAGAGCCGGGAGAGGTCCCAGGCACGCAGGCCGGTCACGATCGCTCCACGCCGTCCTCGCCGTGTCACCCGTCCCTCCGTGACCAGCAACCAGGCGTGGAGCACCGTCCAGGCGCAGTCGTCCAGGGTGCGCTCGAAGTAGGTGGTCTGGGTCGTGCCGGTCCGGTCGTCGAGCGAGAGGAACAGCACCCGCTGCCCGGATCGTTGCGCCGGTGACTGGATCGCGACCTTCACGCCCGCGATCCGTACCCGCCGCTGGTCCGCGACGGTCGGCAGGTCGCAGGCACGGGTCACCCCGAGCACCCCGAACAGCGGCTCGTAGAAGCTCACCACGTGTCGGGAGACGTCGAGGCCGGTCGAGGCGAGCTCCGCACGCACCCGGGCCGCGGCGCTGTCCTCGGGCAGCGCGAGCTCGTGATCGGCATGGAGGTCGAGCGTGGATTGCTCGGCCGGACGTCCAGCGATGCGGCCCGCGGGTGTGCGTCGCCGCGTCCCGCGGTCCCGCCACAACTCCTCGACCCCGAGGATCAACGCACGACGCGACGACGGGCCACCTCGCCGTCCCACCCCGGCGAGCTGGTCGAGCGCGCCGGCGTCCACCAACGCCAGCGCGGTCGGTCGGGACAGCTCGCTGCGGGCACGCAGGTCCTCGAGCGAGGTGAAGGGCCGGTGCTCGACCAGCGAGGCCAGCTCCGCGTCCGTGCAACCACGCACGTCACGGAGCCCCATCCGGACGCCGTAGCGGTAGCCGCCGCCGGCATCGCCCGCATCGCGACCGGTGGGCGGCAGCGGCCGCTCCTCCCCGACCGGCCAACGCCAGCCCGGCGGCAGGGCGGCCGTCGCCGCTGCGTGGTCGCCGGCCCGTTCGGCCCGCACCGCCGGGGTGAGCCCGAGGAGGTGGTCCGCGAGCCCCTGGTCGACCACCTCGACCGTGTAGTCGCCCCGCGAGCGGTTGACGTCCGCGGGCAGGACGGCCACCCCGAAGAGGCGGCATTCGTCGAGGATCATCCGGCGCGGGTACATGCCGGGATCGTGGGTGAGGAGCCCGGCCGCGAACTCCGGGAAGACGTGGGCCTTGAGGAACGCCGACCGCTCGGTGGGCACGGCGAACGCGGCGGCGTGGGCCTTGCAGAACCCGAACGAGGCGAAGGAGGCGAGCTGCCCCCACACCCGCTCGGCGTCCTGCTGACCGATCCCGCGGTCACCCGCACGGGCGAGCACCCAGCCCCGGATCGCCGGCAGCTTGCGGTCGTCGCCGAGCTGCCGGCGCAGGAGGTCCGCATAGGCCAGGTCGCAGCCGGTCAGCGCGGCGAGCACCCCCATGACCTGCTCGTGGTAGACGATCACCCCGTGGGTCTCGCGCAGGACCGGCTCGAGTGCCGGGTGGGCGTAGACCGTGGGCTCCTGCCCGTGGCGCCTGGCGACGAAGGGGGTGACCATGTCCGCCTTCACCGGTCCCGGACGGAACAGCGAGATCTCGGTCACCAGGTCCCCGAACCGGTCGGGTTGCAACCTGCCGAGCAGCTCACGCTGCCCGGGCGACTCGATCTGGAAGATCCCGACCGAGTGGGTCGAGCGGATCAGCTCGTAGGTCTCCGGATCGTCGTGGACGATCGCGTCGAGGGAGAGCCGGCCGTCCCCGTCCCGACCCGGCAGGGACCGGTCCGGCTCACGCGTCGGCGGGACGTCGTCACCGCCGTTGACCAGCTCCAGGCAGTGCCGCATCGCGGACAGCATCCGCACACCCAGCACGTCCAGCTTGAGCAGGCCGAGCGCCGCCACGTCGTCCTTGTCGAACTGGCTCATCGAGTACCCGTGGGCGGAGCGTTCCAGCGGGGTGCGCGCGGTGAGGGTGGTGTCGGCCAGCAGGATGCCGCACGGATGCATGGCGAGGTGGCGGGGGAAGCCGTCGATCCGCTCGACCACGTCGAAGAGCAGCCGCAGCTGTCCGGTGTCGAGCCGGCTGTGCTCGAGCTCGGGCAGCCGTTCGGCGGCGAGCCGCACGTCGCGTGCTCGGACGTGCGTGAAGCCGGTCGCGAGTGCGGCGAGCTCCTCGTCCGGCAGCCCGAGCACCTTGCCGACCTCCCGGATCGCGCTGCGTGCCTGGAAGGTCTCGAGCATCGCGACACAGGCGGTGCGTTGCTCGCCGAAGCGGGCCATCACCAGGTCGTAGACGTCCTCGCGCCGGTGGGACTCGACGTCCAGGTCGATGTCGGGGAGCTCGTCGCGGTACGGGTTCATGAACCGCTCGAAGGCCAGGTCGTTGGCGACCGGGTCGACGTCGCTGATCCGCAGCGCGTAGCAGACGAGGCTGCCGGCGGCCGACCCCCGGCACGCCACCAGCACCCCGAGCTCGCGGATGTCCTCGACGATCGTCGCGACGGCGAGGAACAGGTCGTGCAGCTCCAGCCGGTCGACCATCGCGAGCTCGCGCTCCAACCGCTCCCGTAGCTGGGGGGTGAGGCGTGGGTACCGGGCGGCCACCCCCTGCCAGCTCCGCCGGTGGAGCTCGCCCGCGGCCGCATCGGGCGACAGGCCGGACAGCCGCGGGACGTGCAGGCCACCGATGCCCAGGTCCACCTCGCAGGTGGTGGCCAGCTCGTACGCGGTGGTCAGCAGCTCCGGGCGCTCCCGGAACCGCGCGTGCTGCTCGGTGGGGGTCGTGAGCCACGCCTCGGCGGTCGTGCGGCCGAGGTGGCGCCGACCGAGCGGGACCTGCTGGCGCACGCAGCGCAGCACGTCCGCGACCGCGACGTCCTCCGGCCGCAGGTAGCGCACGTCGTTGACCGCGACCGCCCGGACGTCCAGCGCCGCCGCGAGCTCGAGCGTGCGGCGGATCCGGACGTCGTCGCCCGGTTCGTCGGGGTCATGGCCCGCGAGGCCCCCGGCGGTGCGGCGCCCACCGGGAGCGACCCGATGGTCGCGGACGCCCAGCGCAACGTGCGCTCGGCCGAAGACCTCGAGCCAGCCGCGGAGCTCGGTCGCCGCCGCGTCGAGCTGCCCGCGGGCCACCAGCCGACCCACCGGCGAGTCGGCCCCGAGCATGGCGACGACCCCGTCGTGCGCGGCGGCGAGTCCGAGCGCGTCGCGATCGAGGTGCGGGTCGCCGCGAACCCCGGCATGCGCCGCCGTGATCGTCGCGCACAGGTCGCCGTAGCCCGCGTCCGACGTCGCCAGGAAGGTGACCCGGGGCGCGTCGTCCTCCAACCACGCGGCGCCCCGGCCGGGCCGGGCGGCACGAGGGTCGGCGGCGTCCGTCGGCGTCTGGCCCGACGCCGAGACCGACGCCCCAGGGCCCGACGCCCCAGGGCCCGACGCCGGGTCCGACGACGCACGGTGCCGGCGGGCACGGCGGGCCGGTGGACCGACGCCGACCGGTAGTCGGGCACGGCCGGCCCGGGTCAGCTCCCAGCCGGCCCGCGTCGGGTCGGGCGCCAAGGCGAGGTCCGTGCCGAACACGGGGGTGACGCCCTCCGCCGCCGCGGCCTGCGCGAAGCGCACGGCGCCGTAGAGCCCGTCGCGGTCCGTGAGCGCGACGTGGGTCCCCCCGGCAGCCGCGGTGGCGGCGACCAGTTCGCGGGGACGGATGGCACCGTCGCGCATCGAGTAGCAGGAACGGACGGCGAGGTGCGCGAACGGCCCGACCCCCGTCATCGCGTCCCGCCTCCCGACCCCTGGGTCGAACCGCCCGTCACCCGCACGTCAGTCCCAGATCCGGTCGAGACGCCATTCGTCGCCCCGCTGCACGAGCTCGTAGACCCCACCTCCCGCACCGTCCCGCGCCGCCGCACCGTCCCGTGTCCCGTCCGTCCTCACGTCCCCCGCGCCGTCCCGCGCCGTGCACGGCCCGGCCTCGACCCGCCACAGGTCGGTGCGCACGATCCGCTGCGGCATGCCGTCGGTCCGCCGCCACCACCCCTCGTCCTCGTACCAGTGCCCCAGCACCGAGGTGACCCGGTAGCGGGCCCCGCGCCACCGGAACGTGACCGGGGCAGCGGGAGGGGCGGCGACGGCCACCTGCCCGACCGCCACCTCGACGTCCTCCAGACGCTCCCGATACCGCTTCGTCATGACCCCACCTCGGGTGATGCAGTGTCGAACATGTGTTCGTCGAACCTACGGGACGGCTGCGACACCAGCGAGTCCGGAACCCACGACGCACGGTGCGCGCGCGACCGCCGGGACGGCGCGCCACCGTGCGCGCGCCTCCGAGGCCAGCGCGCCTCCGAGGTGCACGCCTCCGAGATCGGTGCGCGCCTCCACGGGTGGTCAGGCCGTGCGCTCCTCCACCGGCCGACCCGCGCGCGTCGACAGCTCCTCCGCCATCGCGCGCGCCACCGCCTCCAGGGTCTCGCCCGCCCGCACACGCGCGTTGGCCTGGCCGAGCAGCTCGGTCGTCAGCTCCGTCGCCATCGGCCCGAGCGCGGGACGCAACTCCGGCCACCGCTGCAGGGCCGCCTCCCGAGCGACGGGGACCGGCACGAAGGCCGGGAAGACCCGCAGGTCGTCCACCAACGGCCGGAGCCCGGCCGCCCACGCTGCACCGTCCGTCGCCGTCGTGAGACCCGCGAGGCAGTCACCGGCGACCACCCCCCGTACCGCCTGCTGCGGGTCCGCGGCCAGGAACGGTCGGTCGCTGCGCACGCTGTAGGCGGTCAGCACCGCGCGCAGCCCGTCCGGACGGTTCCCGAACTCCTCGTCGACGCACACCAGCGCCTCCGGACGCTCGGACAGCCGGGCGGCCAGCTGCGACATCGTCCGCAGGTCCGCGTCCACCGCCGGTGGGCCCGCGACGACGAACGCGAACGTCGCGTTCGCCGGCGCTTCCTGGGGGCCGTCGCCG
This sequence comes from uncultured Nitriliruptoraceae bacterium, assembly GCA_963695235.1. Classification (GTDB taxonomy): domain Bacteria; phylum Actinomycetota; class Nitriliruptoria; order Nitriliruptorales; family Nitriliruptoraceae; genus PWLR01. The sequence goes on along the minus strand of OY968778.1, from coordinate 2,452,872 downwards.
AAGGTCGGCCGGACCCACACCAGACCGGCGTCCTGGTCGTGCACGCGCACCTCCCGGAACGACTCCTCCGGGTCCCCCGGTGGGTCGCCGCGCCCGAGCGTCTCCAGCCACGTCTCCCCCGTGTAGCCGGGCAGGACGTCCACGTCGCCGAGCTCGATGGCCCTGCGCGCGTCGCGTGCCTGGGAGAACGTCACGACCTCGACCGGCAGCCCTCCGATCCTCACCAGCTCCGACAGCACGGATGCCAGCAGGGCGCTCTCCGGGTCCGACGACGCGCCGATCCGCACGGGTTCCGGGAGCTCGTCGGGCGCGGCGTCGAGCTCCTCGCCGCCCAAGGTGCAGGCCGAGGCGAGCAGCAGGACCAGTGCGAGCAGCGGACGCATGGCACCAGGCTGCCACACGCGCCGTGGACGAGCACGCGGCGTCGGTGGCGGCGACCGGCTGGCGTACCCTGCCGCCCGGCCACGAGATCCCGTGAGGACACGCCCGTGCCCCATCTGCCACCTCACAGCACCCCCCACGCCCGCAGCGTCCGCCGGGCCCACCACACCCGCCGCGTCCGCCACCTCCTGCACGTCCTGACGGTGATCGTGCTGGCGGTGCTCGTGCAGGCCTGCGGTGGCGCGACCACCGTCGAGGACGTCGTCGCCGGCGACGCCGAGCCCGACCTCGAGCTGTCGGTCGCGATCGCCAGCTACGACGTCGCCGTCGGCGAGGACCAGCGCCTGCTCGCCGGCGTCTTCACCAGCGACGCCCAGCTGCTGGGGTTCGGGGAGGTCACCTTCCAGCTCGCCCACCTCGGGGACCAGCCGGGCGGGCAGGGCACGCTCTCCCAGCAGGTGACGGCCACCTACCTGCCCGTGCTCGGCATGGAGCCACAGGGCTCGAGCGAGCGGCCCACGCTGCTCGAGGACCCGCTCACCAACGGCGTCTACGCCGGGCGCGTCGACCTCGACGAACCGGGCTATTGGGGGATACGGGTGCTCGCGGAGCTCGCCGACGGGCGGATCGGCGAGGGCAACGCGGTCGTGTCGGTGCTGCCGGAGTCGCTGGTGCCCGCGGCCGGGTCCCCTGCGCCGCGCACCGAGAACCCCACCATCGCGGACGTGGAGGCGGGCACGGTCCGCCCGGTCTCCCTCGACTCGCGTGCCCAGGACGAGGGCGCCGAGATCCCCGACCCGCACCTGCACGACACCGTCATCGCGGACGCGATCGACGCCGGCCGGCCCGTGGTGGTCATGGTCTCCACGCCGGTCTACTGCGTCAGCCGGTTCTGCGGCCCGCTCGTCGAGGAGCTGTCGCAGTTGGCGTCGAGCCATGGGGACCGTGCCGACTTCGTCCACCTCGAGGTCTGGGAGGACTTCGAGTCCCAGACGCTCAACGACGCCGCGGCGAGCTGGATCGCCTCCGAGGCCGGCAGCTTCGAGCCGTGGGTCTTCCTGGTCGGCGCGGACGGCGACGTGCTCGCCCGGTGGGACAACGTGGTGGACCGCGACGAGCTGGTGGCGCTGCTCGAGGGACTGCCGTCGATCGGGCCGCCGGTCGCCGCGCCGAGCGCCGACCGGTGACGCCCCTTCCAGACGATCCGGTCGTCGACCTGCCCCGCGCCGCACGGCGCATGCGGACGGTGCTGCTCTGCCTCGCCGTCCTCGTGCTCGCCGGTTGGGCCGTGACCGGTGCGCTCGGTGCGGGCTTCAGCCCCCGCAGGCTCGCCGAGTACCTCGGCTACGGCCTCGCCGTCGCGTTCCTCGCCGAGGTGGTCATCGTCGGCGGCGCAGCGCTCCGCGGGCTGCTCAGGGCCGGTGAACGCGGCGACAGGCTCGCGGGCGGCGACGTGGGCCTGCTGCCCCCGCAGGTGCGCAGGCGCCGACGCTGATCCCACGTGGAGCACACCACGCCGGGTCCCACACACGGAGCACGCTCAGAGCGCTCGCGCACCGAGGTCGAGTCGGAGGGTGTGGAGCACCCGCGTGATCTCGCCGCCGACGGCCTCGATGTCGAGCGGCAGCCGGACGTCGTTCGAGGGGTAGACCTCCATCGTCGACGCGTCGGCGACGCTGGTGCGCCACCCGCGCTCCTCCAGGTAGTCGCCGAAGGCGAGCGCCCAGGTCAGCACCACCGCGTCGTCGTAGTCGTGCAGCACGAAGGTCAGGTAGCGGTTGAACGGCAGCGCCCACATGCGACCGCCGCGCCGGCTCGTGCCCTGGACGCGGAACCCCAGCACCTCGAGCTGCTCGTCGAAGGTCATCGTCCTCCCACGGGTCGGTCGGACGGGCGACGCTAGCGACCGGGGGGAGGTACTCGCCTCGCGCACGCGCGAGCGTAGGCTCCGAGCCGTGTGCCCTCCCCCGCGCTCTCCTGCCACGCGTCGTCCGCCGTCGGCGATCCGCTCGGTCCTGCTCGCGGCGCTGCTCGTACTGGTCGCCGCGGGCTGTGCCACCGGGGACGCCGACGAGCTCGCGGCGTTGCGCGAGGAGCTGACGGCCGGCGAACGCCGCCACCAGGCACTCGAGGACCGTGTCGACGAGCTCGAGGGCCTGCTGACCGACACGTCGGCGGCGATCGACCGCGACACGAGCCGGGAGCGCCTCGACGCCACCGACGAGGAGCTCGCCCGGCTGGTCGACGCGCTGACCGTCCTCGAGGCCGACCTCGAGGCCGCCGCCGCCGACGTGGCGACGCGTGACGCGGAACTGCAGGAGTCGCTCACGGATCTCCGCACGACCCTGAGCTCCGTGCAGGGCGAGGTCGAGGCGGCACGCGGGGACGTCGAGCTCCTCCAGACGTTGACCGGCACCCTGCGCGACCGCCTCGACCGGCTGGACGTCCGCGTGAGTCGCCTGGAGCGCTGATCCGCGCGAGAGGCCGGACCGCCGATCCGCCCGCGGATGCGGCGGCTCCCCGATGGCGCGGCCACGCTTGCGTACCCTCGTCGACGCTCCGCGCGTGCACGCGAACCGCAGCGCCGCGCCAGACCCACGACCAGGCCGACTCCCGTGCCAGACCCGACCCTGCACGCGCCCCGCCCCACCCTGGTGGGCGGTCGCTACGCGCTGCGCGGGGAGGTCGGACGGGGCGGCATGGCGACCGTCCACCGAGCACACGACGAGGTCCTCGACCGGGCGGTCGCCGTCAAGCTGCTCCACGCCCACCTGGCGGAGGACCCGGCGTTCCTCGACCGCTTCCGGCGGGAGGCCCGCGCCGCGGCGGCGCTGTCGCACCCGAACGTCGTCGCGGTCCACGACTGGGGCGAGACGGCCGCGGGGCCCTTCCTGGTCCTCCAGCTGGTGGACGGCACGACCCTCCGCGAGACGCTCCGCTACCGGCGGTCCCTGACCGCGCCGGAGGTCCGCTACGTCCTCGAGGCGGCGGCGCGAGGACTCGGCGCGGCGCACGCGGCCGGACTCGTCCACCGCGACGTCAAGCCGGAGAACCTCCTGCTCGGTCGGGACGGCACCGTACGGGTCACCGACTTCGGGCTCGCGCGGGCCGCGGCGAGCGCCACCTCGACGTTCGGCACCGACGTGCTCGTCGGGTCGCCGCACTATCTCGCACCGGAGGCGGTACGGGGTCTGCCGCTCGACCCGCGCGCCGACGTGTACGCGTTGGGGGTGGTGCTGTACGAGTGCCTCACCGGCCGACCACCCCACGAGGCGGATTCCCCGTTCCTGACGGCCATGGCCCACACGACGGCCGCCGTCCCCGCACCCTCGCTCCTGGACCCCTCGGTGTCCGCGGCCCTCGACGCGGTGGTCGCTCGGGCCACGGCGATGAGCCGCGACGATCGCTACCCGGACGCCTCCGCGTTCGGGGCGGCCCTCGCCGAGGCGGTCCCCGAGGATGCCGTCCCGATCCAGCTCGACCACCTGGGCCGGGGCGCCCTCGACGGACCGCCCGCCCGCTCGCCGTCGACGCAGGTGGTCGCCTCGGACGGCGGGCAGGACGAGGGGCACCGCCGCGACGGTTCGACCACCGCGCTGGTCGAACCGGAGGACCGCGACACCGACGACGTCGCACCGACCCGCAGGGGTCGGCGGGTCTGGCTCGTGCTGGCGGTGCTGCTGGCGCTCCTGGGCGGCTCCGCCGCCGGTGGCTACCTGCTGTGGGACCGGGTGCTGGCCCCCGTGACCGGCATCCCGGCGGTGGTCGGCGCGCCGCTCGACGACGCGGCGGCGCGGCTGGAGGCGGACGGGTTCCTCGTCGACGTCGACGTCGACCGCCCGAACGACCTGCAGGTCCCGGAGGGCCACGTCCTCGACCAGTCGCTCGAAGGCACCGCCCGCGCCGGCACCACCATCTCGCTCGTGGTCTCGGCGGGTCCTCGCCAGGTGGAGGTCGCCGGCGTCGCCGGCGAGCCCGAGGAGGTCGCGGCCGAGCTGCTGGAGGAGGACGGGCTGCGGGTCGCCGTCGAGCATCGGCACGACGAGGAGCTCGCCGCCGGCCTCGTGCTCGAGACGAACCCCGGGCCGGGCGCGGTGGTCGACGAGACGAGCACCGTGACGCTGGTGGTGAGCCGCGGCCCGGCCCCGATCGGGGTCCCGTCGCTGGCCGGCGAGACCGAGGGGTCCGCCCGCGAGGCGCTGGGCGCGCTCGGTCTGCGCCTGGAGGTCGTCGACCGGCGGTTCGACGACGACGTACCCGCTGGTGTCGTCCTGTCGCAGGACCCGACCGACGGCGAGATCCTGTACCGGGGCGACACGGTCCGCGTCGCGCTGTCCGACGGCCCGGCCCCGATCGAGGTGCCCAACGTCCGCGGCACGCGGGTCGAGGACGCGGTCGACGAGCTCGAGGGGCTGGGATTCGAGGTCGAGGTGACACGTCGCGGCGGGTTCGGCGCGTTCCTCAACCCCGACCGCGTCTACGACCAGGATCCCGCGCCGGGTGCGACCCGGCGGCGGGGCGCGACGGTCCTGCTGTACGCCTACGAGCGCTGAGGCCGGACGAGACGCCGGGACCGCGGCCCGCGCCGACCGGCGTCAGGCGCTCGTTGCCTCGGCAGCAGCCCTGCGTCGTGCGACCGGCGTCAGCCGCTCGTCAGGCGGCTCGTTGCGACGGCAGCAGCCCTGCGTCGTGCGGCCGCGGGTCAGCCGCTCGGGGCGAACGGCAACGAGATCGTCCCCGCCGCGGGCCGCAGCTCGGCGCGCTCCGACGCGACACGCCGGTCGCCGTCGTCCGCGTCCCAGCCGAGCACGTCCAGGCGGCTGAGCGCCGGGTCGGTGCCCTCGGTCCCGGGGATGACCTCGACGAGCTCCAGCCTGACACTGGTCGTCAGCACCGGAACGGGGAGCTCCACGAGCTGCGGCTCGCGCCCGAGGTCGAGGAGTACCGCCGCGTGCTCCACCCCACCGTCGAACAGCAGCCGCGCCCGCTGCACCCGTCCGGCCGCCGCGTAGGTCTCGGCATCCTGGTGGTCACCGTTGGCGACGACCACGCCGGTGACCCACGCGGCCGTCGCGAGGTAGAGGTCGACCGTCTCGACCATCCCCTCGAGCAGCTGCCCGCCGTCGCCGTGCCAGGCGGTCGTGGGATCGGCGTCGACCAGGTGCCGGGGCGAGAACGTCCGGCCGTGCGCCGGCTCGCGGACCGCCGCGGCGGCCACGTCCGAGAGCGCGAGGAAGGATGCCTCGCCGGGGTACCGATCCGCCGGGAACGGCACGGGAGGCAACGAGGCGGCCGCCGGTGCGAACGGTCCGAGGCCAGCGGCCCACAGGCCACCCACGATCGCGCCCACGACGGCGAGTACCGCGAACACGGCGACCAGGACGTGCGAGCCGAGGCGCGTGGGTGTGGGTGCGGGTGCTCCGACCGGGACCGGCTCCGTGCGATCGTCGAGCGACGGCTGCCGGATCCCGGAGTCGAGGTCTGCACCGCAACGCACGCACAGCTCGCGATCGCCGTCGTTGCGCTCGCCGCAGCCGGGACACAGCCGTTCGGTCATGCGGTCGGTCACGCTGCCTCGTCCGTCGCGCCGGCACGCCTGCCGTCCGGCCGCCGCGCAGCCTACTGACGGGCCGCGAGCGACTGTGCGCGGCCGGCACGATGCCGGTGCTAGGCTCCGCTGCATGTTGCGTTCACACAGCGCGTGCCTCACCGTCACGGTGGCGGCCGTCGACCGGTCCGAGACCGAAGGCCTGCGTGCCTTCGGTCCCTGGTATGCGCTGTTCCCCGAGCCCGGGGCCGAGCGCCGCGAGAGGTAACCACCAACCACCGCACAGCGCTCGAAGCCCCGGGGTCGAACCTCCGGGGCTCACCTGTTCCGGCGGACGTCGGAGATCGTGCCGACGAAGAGCACCTCGGAGGGCCGGGCCGTGACGAGAGAGGACACCACGATGGTCGTGGTCATGCGCTCCAGCGCGACGGACAGCGATGTGGACAAGGTCGTCAAGGCGATCTCCGAGGTCGGGGGCGAAGCCTTCGTCTCCCGCGGCAAGAACCAGACGATCGTCGGGCTGGTCGGCGACATCACGCAGTTCGCGGAGCTCCCCCTCCACGCCTTCCCGGGCGTCGAGGACGTGATCCGGGTCAGCAAGCCCTACAAGCTCGTGTCGAACGACGCTCATCCGCGCCCCTCGACGGTCTGGGTCGGCGATTCGCCGATCGGCCGAGACACGGTCACGCTGATCGCCGGCCCGTGTGCGGTCGAGACCGAGGAGCAGACCGCCCAGGCGTGCGCGATGGCGAAGGACGCGGGGGCGACGATCCTGCGCGGTGGGGCCTACAAGCCGCGCACGTCGCCCTACGCCTTCCAGGGGTTGGGCGAGGCGGGCCTGGACATCCTCCACGACGTCTCCCGTGACCTCGACCTGCCCTTCGTCACGGAGGTCGTCACCCCGGCCGACGTCGACACCGTGGCGGCCAAGGCCGACATGCTGCAGGTCGGTGCCCGCAACATGCAGAACTTCCAGCTGCTCAAGGAGGTCGGCATGGCGGGCAAGCCCGTGCTGCTCAAGCGCGGGCTCACCGCCACGATCGACGAGTGGATCATGGCGGCCGAGTACATCGCCCACACGGGAAACCTGCAGGTCGTGCTCTGCGAGCGGGGCATCCGCACCTTCGAACCGATGACACGCAACACCCTCGACGTGTCGGCGGTGCCGGTTGCGCAGTCCCTGACCCACCTGCCGGTCCTCATCGACCCGTCGCACTCCGGTGGGAAGCGCGAGCTGGTGCTGCCGCTGATCAAGGCGGGCATCGCGGCCGGTGCGGACGGCATCATCGTCGACGTGCACCCGCGGCCGGAGCTCGCACTCTGCGACGGCCCGCAGGCCCTGATCAAGGACGACGTCCTCGCCCTCCGCGAGACCGTCGTCCGGTTCGCGGAAGCCTGTGGCCGCCAGATCGCGACCCAGCACCACGAGCGGCACAGTGGTGCCTGGGGGCGGTCCGCGACCGCCTGAGAGCACTCACGGCGAGCGGGCAGCGGTGGCACGTCGCACTCCTGGTGGCCGGGTCGGTCCACGGACATGACGGCGTGCCAGCTCGATCGCGGACGGTCGGTCGGGGTCGTGCCGGTAGGTGACGGTGTCGCCCGTGATGCGGATCGCCCAGCCACCCCGGTCGAAGCGCCGGTGATGGTGCCGGCAGAGCAATGCGGCGTTGTCGGGTGAGAGCAGGCCGTCTGCGGCGAAGGGCACCTCGCCGTGGGCGACCTGGCACCACGACGCCGGCGCGTCGCAGCCCGCCCAGGTGCACCCGCCGTCGCGCGCCACCAGCGCTCGCCACAGCGCCGCCGGCACGGTGCGTGACGCGACGGACCCTTCCAGTGGCGCGCTCGTGAGGCTCAGCACGGTGCGCGAGACGGTGCAGTCTCGAAGCACACCGGCGAGCTGGGACAGCGGCATCGGTTCACCCGAACCGAGTGTCGCGACACCGGTCCACGCACGCAGATCGGCGAGCGCCACGGTGACCTGCACGTGCGGACGGATGCCGTGTTGCTCGGGCAGCTGCCCGGCCTGGAGTGCCAGGTTCGCCACCGTGACCAAACCGTCCGCGCGCCGCTGCTCGGGTGAGCGGTCCTCCCCCTCCCCCGGCCCGGGTGTGGCGGCGTCGAGCGCGACGCGCACCGCCTCGGCGTCGACCCCGTAGACGGTCGCGGCCACGCGCAGCCCCCCGTCACCTGTCGACCACCAGCTCGCACGGCGACGCGCATGCAGTCCCCGTTCGCGCAGGTCGGCACGATCCTCGTCGAGCAGCGCCAGCCGCCGCCGCCCTTCCTTCGCCACCTGCTGCGGCGTCGCGGAGCGGGCGAACGCCACCAGCGCACGCTCGAGGTCGCTGCGGCAGTCGACCGGGACGTCCGCGAGCGCGGCAGCGACCGCGGCGGCATGCTCCGCGGAGAGATCCCCGGCGTCGAACATCGCGCCCAACAACGGGCTGTCGCCGAGCCGCCGACCCGTGCGCGCCGCACGAGTGGCCTCCCCCGGAGCGAGGTGCAGCTCGTCGGCGAGGTAGCGGGCGGTCTGCCGCTCGACCCGGTCACCGACCTCGGGGAGGGAGCCGAGCGGCCGTCGGCGCTGCTGGAGCACCCCGGCCAGCCGTGCTTGCAGCGCCTGCAGCCGGCGGACCGCATCGGTCACGCCGCCCAGCAAGCGCTCGACGCCTGGCTCGTCCGCGCCGTCCACGTCGAAGGACTGCGCCTGCTCGACGGCAGCGCCGAGCGAGGCGACCACGGACCCACCCGGCCACGGGACCGTCGCCGGCGGAGACATGACGACGGAACGGGCATGACCCGCGGCGTCCATCGCGCCCGTCCGATCGTGGCCCATCCGAGTCCCGTTCCGTGTCCCGTGCCGTGTCCGTGCTGTCCGGTGCCGTACCGATGCACGTCCCGCGCCCCTGCGCCTGCGCACGGTACACGAACGTCTGTTCGGATTCGAGTGGTGGCATCACGGCTGTGGACGACACCCGGATCCGGCTGACGGCGACGACGACCGAGGCGGTGCACCGCTCGACGGCGAGCGGTGCCGCCAGCGACCGCGGCGACGTCCAGCGACGGGCGCAGCGATCAGTCGCGGGCCGCGAGCTCGCGTGCGATCGCCCGGGCGGCCGTCCGGCAGCGGTCGGCGTCGACATCGAGGTGGGTGACCAGGCGCAGCAGGTGGGGGCCCATCACCCCCACCCGGATGCCCGTGGCGCCGAGCGCGGTCGCGACCAGGGTCGCCTCGCGCAGGCCCGTCCGGACGTAGACCATGTTGGTCTCCACGGTCTCGAGGTCGACCGATCCGGGTACGGCATCCGCCAGGATCGTCGCGATGACACGGGCGTTGTCGTGGTCCTCCGCGAGCCGCTGGACGTGGTGCGCGACGGCGTGTCGCCCCGCGGCCGCGAGCACCCCCGCCTGCCGCATGGCGCCGCCCAGCCGGCGCCTCCAGATCCGCGCTTCCGCCACCACCTCGGCGTCGCCGATCGCGAGCGAGCCGACGGGAGCGCCGAGGCCCTTCGACAGGCACACGCTGAACGCCGTGAACAGGCCGCCGACCTCGACCGGATCCTCGCCCGTGGCGACCAGCGCGTTCCACAACCGAGCGCCGTCGCCGTGCAGCGGGACCTGCCGCTCGTCGGCGAGGCCACGAAGCGCCCGCAGGGCGACGGCACCGTGGACCGCTCCACCCCCGCGGTTGGTCGTCTCCTCGACGCTGATGGCGCCGAGCCGTGTGTAGGGGAAGCCGGGCGGTCGCAGCGCAGCGCGGACCGTGTCGGCGTCGAGTCGGCCCCGTGTGCCGTCGACGGTCCTGAACTGCACCTGCGAGAGCACCGCCGCCGCCCCGTCCTCGAAGGCCACCACGTGCGCGTCCGACTCGAGGACCACCTCGGTGCCAGGGCTCGTGAGGGTGCGCAACAGCACCTGCGTCGCCATGATGCCGGAGGGAACGAAGACGGCCGCGTCACGGCCGAAGTGACCGGCGACCTCCTCCTCCAACGCCCGGACCGACGGGTCCTCGCCGTAGACGTCGTCGCCGACGTCGGCGACGACCATCGCCCGCAACATGCCCGGGGTGGGCTTCGTCACCGTGTCCGAGCGGAGGTCGATCGGCAGGTCGATCGGCAGGTCGATCGGCAGGTCGGTCGGCAGGTCGGTCGGCAGGTCGGGGCCGGCGGGCATGCGTGATCCTCGGCATCGGGGCGGGATGATCGGGCTCGACCGTGCGCCAGGCAGGCCGGCGGCGATGGTAGGCCCGGGGCGGTGCGGACGACCCGCCGTACCGGGCCTCTGGACCGGCCTAGCGTGTCGGTCCTGACGGGACAGGAGGACCGGCGTGGCGCGCATCCTCGCGATCGACGAGGGAACGACCGGGGTACGCGGGTTCGTGGTGGACGAGCGGGGCACGATCCTCGGCAACGGCTACCGCCGGTTCGCGCAGCACTTCCCACGTCCTGGTTGGGTCGAGCACGACGCGGAGGAGATCTGGGCCGCGACGCTCGCCGCGTGCGGCGAGGCGCTCGCCGCGTCCTCGACCCCGCCCGACCAGGTCACCTGCGTCGGCATCACCAACCAGCGCGAGACGACCGTCGTGTGGGACCGGGCATCGCTGCGACCGATCGCCCGCGCGATCGTCTGGCAGGACCGCCGGACGTCGACCGCCTGCGACCGCCTGAAGGCTGCCGGGCACGGCGTCGCCATCCGCAGGACGACGGGCCTGGTGGTGGACGCCTACTTCTCCGGCACGAAGATCGCGTGGTTGCTCGACGAGGTGGCGGGTGCACGGGCGCGCGCGGCGCGGGGCGAGCTCGCGTTCGGCACGATCGACTCCTGGCTGGTGACGCGCCTGACCTCGGGCGCGTCCCACGTCACAGAACCATCCAACGCGTCACGGACGATGCTGTACGACCTCCGGGCGGGTGCGTGGAGCGAGCGGATGCTCGAGCTCCTCGACGTGCCGGCGTCGATCCTCCCGGAGGTCCTCGACAGCGCCGGCGAGCTCGGCACCACCGATCCCGCGGCGTTCCTCGGCATCCGCGCGCCGATCACGGGCGTCGCCGGCGACCAGCAGGCGGCGTTGTTCGGGCAGGGGGCCTGGGAGCCCGGGATGTCCAAGAACACCTACGGCACCGGCTCGTTCCTGCTCCTCAACACCGGCGAGGAGGCGGTCGACTCCGCGAACGGGCTGCTGACCTCCGTCGGATGGCGCATCGCGGGCCGGACGACCTACGTGCTCGAGGGCGCCATCTTCGTCACGGGTGCGAGCATCCAGTGGCTGCGCGACCAGCTGGGGATCCTGCCGACCGCGGCCGCATCAGAGGAACTGGCCGCGCAGGTCGCGGACGGCAACGACGGGGTCTACCTCGTGCCGGCCTTCGCCGGCCTGGGCGCCCCCCACTGGGACCAGTACGCGCGCGGCACGATCGTCGGCCTGACGGGCGGAACGGACCGCCGCCACCTCGCCCGCGCGGCGATCGAGGCGATGGCGTACCAGACGGTCGACGTCGCGCGGCTGATGGAGCGCGAGTCGAAGCAGCAGCTCCAGGAGCTGCGGGTCGACGGCGGCGCGGCGTCCAACGACCTGCTGTGCCGCTTCCAGGCGGACGTGCTGGGGGTCGAGGTCCTCCGACCCCGCGTCGCGGAGACCACGGTGCTCGGGGCGGCGTTCCTCGCGGGCCTCGGTGCGGGGGTCTGGACGTCGACCGCGCAGCTCTCGGGCCTGTGGGAGCTGGACCGGCGCTTCGTCCCCTCGATGGAGCCCGAGGTCCGCACCCGGCTCCTGACGGGGTGGCACGCGGCGGTCGACCGCTCGCGCGGCTGGGCACACGTCGTGGAGTGAACCTCGCCCGTCCCGTGGCGGAGGGCCCGCCTGTCCCCAGGCGCGCTCGATCCGTCGTGCGCGCGACGGCGGGTGGTGGCCAGGATGGGCGCGCCTCGGACGTGAGGCCCGGCCCGACGGCCGCCGACGCGCAGGAGGCCTCATGGACCCGGACGTCCCACCGAGCTGGGGCCACGCCGCCCGCGGATGGCTGCTGGCGGCCGCGGCCGACGACCTGGCCGCCGGCGTCGACCCTCGGCCACGGCTGATCGCGTTCCGGGGCGAGCGGCTGACGGGCCACGTCCCGTTGCGCCCCTTCGAACGCGACGAGCTGACCGACGCGCTGCTCGAGGCCCTCGCCGGGGTCCTGCCCGCCGCGATCGACCGGGTCGCCGTGTCCCTGCCCGGCAGCGCGCGATGGATCGACGACGACGGCCGGGCCGGCCCGCCACGACCCGCGCTCGTCGTGAGCCTCGCCGACGCGGCTCACGGGCCCTGCCGCGTCCTGACGACCGTCCATCCCTACGTCCAGCAGGGCCGCCTGACGCGGTGGGGTGCCCCGATGACCGACGACCGTCCCGCCGAGGGCAGCCCGATGGAGGTCGTCCGCGTCGTGCTCGACGCTCGCCCGCGTCGCCGTACCCTGGCACCAGCAGAGGAGGGTGCCGGATGGGTGAACGGCTGACGCTGACCGACCAGGAGTGGCGCGAACGGCTCACGCCGGAGCGCTATCACGTCCTCCGCCAGGCAGGCACGGAGCGACCGTTCACCGGCGCGTACTGGGACGAGCGTGCCGAGGGCACCTACCGCTGCGCGGGCTGCGGGACCCCGCTGTTCGCCTCCGCCACCAAGTTCGACGCGCACTGCGGCTGGCCGAGCTTCTACGAAGCGACCGACCAGGATGCCGTCGAGCTGCGCGAGGACGACTCGCTGGGCATGCGACGCATCGAGGTGGTGTGCTCGACCTGCGGCGGCCACCTCGGCCACGTCTTCGACGACGCGCCCGAGCAGCCGACGGGCCAGCGCTTCTGCATCAACTCGGCGTCGCTGGAGTTGGACGCCCACGCTCCCGACCCCCAGGCCTGAAGGACCGGCACCTCGTTCGGGCGTCGCACCCCGTTCACGGCAGGCTCCGAACACCCGGACCGTGCCTCAGGAGGCGGCTCGGCCCGTGCCGGCGTCGCCGGGATCCTGCTGCTCGACCGTCTGCTCGACCGTCGCGTCCGGCGGGGAGGCGGCGACGTCGTCCTGACCACCGGACGGGGCGGTGAGCTCGGGCGAGACGTCCACGGCGCCGGACTTCACCCTCGCCGCGTACTCGTCGACGTACTCCTGCCCGGACAGCAGCATGATCTCGTACAGCAACTCGTCCGTGGCCGAGCGGAGCACGAACGGATCGGTGCGGCGGTCGCGGTGCCGCGAGAGGTCGAGCGGCTCGCCGTAGCGGACGGTCACGGGCACCCGCCTGGGCACGTTGCGGCCCGTCGGCAGCGCACGGTCGCTGCCGATCACCGCGCACGGGATGATGGGCACGTCCGCCTCGAGAGCCATCCGCACCGGCCCCGTCTTGCCCCGGTAGAGCCGGCCATCGGGGCTGCGCGTGCCCTCCGGGTAGATGCCCAGCAGGTCGCCGCGGCGGAGGATGCCGACGCCGGTTCGCAGGCTGTCCATCCCCGCCTCGCCGCCCCCACGGTGGACGGGGACGACGCCGGTGCCCTGGACCAGCCACCGGGTCCGCCAGGAATCCCAGTAGTCCGACTTGCCGAGGAAGTACACGGGACGCGGCACGTTGATCGGCAGGACCACGGAATCGAGGAACGACAGGTGGTTGCACGCGAGGATCGCCGGGGCACGGTCCGGGATGTTGTGCAGCCCCTCGACGTGCAGTCGCAGGTAGCGGTTCACGCCCGGGGGCAGCACGCGCCGCAGGCCCCGATACAGCAGAGGAGCATCCGCCATGCCTGGCACGCGCGTCTCCTGCTCGGCGGGTGGCCACCTCGTCGCGGTGGAAGGTCGACGGCCCCCGGTAGCCTACGGTGGGCGATGCGAGGCGTCGAGCCGGCCCACGGTGCCGCCCACGGCGTCGCCCGACACAGGCGGTACGCCGGCACAGCACGAGCAGACCGGCACGACGGCGCGGCACGAGCAGCAGGCGAGGTGGAGAGCGGTGGCGGAGGAACTGGGAACCTGGCCTGCCGAGCAGGCGACGGTCCTGCTGGAGGTCCTGCAGCAGGCCGGCCTGCACCCGTCCGCGAAGCGCACCCGAGACGGGATCCTCGTCGTCGTGCCGGACGACGAGTCCGACGAGGCGCACCGCCAGCTGGTCACCAACATGGACACGATCGCCCGGGCGGCGCGACCCCCCGCGGGCCCTCGCGGCCGCAAGATCAGGCCCGTCAAGGGTGCCGACGGGGACCCGAGACCGACGGGCACGCTCGCGAGCGAGCGGATGCTCGGCGCCGGGCGGCCGCTGATCCTCGTGCTGGTCGCGCTGCTCGCGCTGGGCGCGATCGGGCTCCGCAACCCGGTGCTCGCCATCCTCTCGATCGGCGCGCTCGTGTACGTGCTCGGCAAGCGCGCGCAGGAGCGCGGGGACGACCCGCGCCGACACGGGGACTGACGGGCCGCACCCGCGGCCCGGTCGACGCGCGGACGGCTCAGCGGCTCGAGAGCCCGAACACCTCCTGCAGGAACGCCAGCTGCATGCGCAGGAGCGAGGCCGCGACGTCCTCCTGCGGTGTCATGTGCGTGACGCCGGGCAGCGGGAGGAAGCGGTGCGCCCGTCCCGCGGTCAGCAGCGCGCTCGAGAGCCGCAGGGCGTGCGCCGCGACGACGTTGTCGTCCGCGAGCCCGTGGATGAGCAACAGCTCCGGCGCGGCACCGGGCGGCGGCACGGCGTCGACCAGCCTCCCGTCGGCGTCGACGACGCTCGAACGGCGGTACGCCTGCGGCTCGGCGTCGGGGAGCCCGAGGTAGCGCTCCGTGTAGTGGGTGTCGTACAGGCGCCAGTCGGTCACGGGCGCCCCCACGATCGCCGCGTGGAAGACGTCCGGACGGCGGAGGACCGCCAGCGCCGCCAGCGTCCCGCCGAACGACCAGCCCCGGATCGCGACGCGGCGCAGGTCCAGCCTCGGTTCGTGGCGTGCGGCGGCGTGCAGCGCGTCGACCTGGTCGTCGAGCACGGGGGTCGCGAGGTCGCCGTGGATCGCCCGTTCCCAGGACGGTCCACGGCCGGGGGTCCCCCGCCCGTCCACCACCAGCACGGCCATGCCCTGGTCGGCGAGCCACTGGGAGGTCAGGTGGGCGGCGCCCGCCTGCAGGACACGCTGCGCGTGCGGCCCGCCGTACGGATCGAGCAGCACCGGGAGCGCCGCCGAGCCGTCGTCGTCGGCGGGCAGGAACAGCGCACCCCGGAGGCGACGCACCCCGAGCTCGAGCAGCTGCGGTCGGGGCTGTACGCCGGGCTCGGACGCGACCACCTCGAGGTGGTGCGTCAGGTCGCTGCCGGTGCCCTCGCCCGAGGAGCCGTGGACGGTGATCCGGGGGGCGGTGCGGGCGAGCGTCGCGGACACCCGGACCCAGGGAGCACGCGGGTCGTGGCCGCCGGCCTCGCGGTGGACCCCGGGCTCCTCGCTGGTCGTGCTCCAGACGGCGGCGGAGGGGTCGGTGGGCGCGATGCGGTGCACGTGGACCTGGGTCGGGTCGTCGCCCGAGGCGAGGAAGACCACCAGCTGCGCCGACGCGGCGACGACCTCGCGCACCTGGAGCCCGACGGGCGTCACGGGCGTCCCATCGAAGCACAGGCTGCGGGTGCCGCCGTGGCCGCGGTCGTGCCGGTCCTCGACGGTGACCAGCGTGTCGCCCGCCCAGCCCGGGGACCCCGGGACGAGCTCGACCCATGCCTCGTCCTCGAGCGTGCGCAGGTGGCGGCTCGTGGCCGTGTCCGGGTCGACGACGTGGATCGTGGCACGGCGCTGGTCACGCGACTGGAACAGCACGGTCAGCGGGTCGCTCCCCCACCCGACGGACGCGAGGTAGGGGAACGCGTCGTGGTCGAACGGGACGCGTCTGCGGTCGGCGGGTTCGGCGGCGTCCACGATCCACAGCGACACGTCGGCGTTGTCGGTGCCCGCAGCCGGGTACCGGTGCGGAGCGGGAGGCGTCCAGGGGGCCGACGGATCGGCGATGGTCCAGGTCGGCACGCGCCGCTCGTCGACCCGGGCGACCGCCAGCCGGCTGCCGTCGCCAGACCACCAGAAGCCCCGGGTCCGCTGCATCTCCTCGGCGGCGATGAACTCGGCGCGCCCGAAGGACACGCCCTCCTCCACCGCCAGCGGCCGATCGATGCCGGGCGCACCGGGCCCGTCGAGGAGGTCGACCACGTGCAGTCCCCCGTCGGCGTGGTAGGCGACGCGACGGCCGTCGGGCGAGGGCCGCGCGTCGAACGCGGGACCGGCGGTCGGGTGCACGGCCACCCGACCGGACACGACGTCGAGCGTGTGGAGCTGGCCTCCGAGCGTGAACGCGGCGACGCGCACCTGCCGGTCGGTCGCGTAGGCGACGATGCCCCCGGCCTGCTCCCGTGCTCGCTCGCGGCGCGCCCGCTCCTCCGCTGGCAGGTCCTCGTCCCCCGGTCGTGTGGCGTCCACCAGCAGGGTGGTCACGCCGCCCACGAGGTCGAGGCGCCACAGATGCGTGGTCGGGTCCGTCCCGCTCCGACTGCGGAGGAACAGCACGAAGGGGCCGTCCGGGCCGATGGCGCTCGTGAACGCGCGGGGCACCCCGAGCGTGAACCGGCGGGTCCTCGCGTGCTGCAGCGGGTAGTCGCGCAGCGGATCCTCGCTCACTCGTCCTCCAGGTGCGGTGGCGGATCGTCGACGTCGCCGACGGCGTCGGTCGCCTCCAGCTCGGCGACGACCGGCCGATGGTGGCTGGCGATCGCGATGCGGTCGTCCACCGGGATGTAGCAGCGCGTGACGCGCAGCTCCGGATCCACGAACAGGAAGTCCTGGCGCGTGCTCGGATCCGAGGTCGGGTACGTGGATCCGCTGCCGTTGCCCGCCACCGCGTGGGCGTCCTGGTACAGGTCCGCGAAGGTGGAGGCCACCGGCGCCCGCACCGACTCGTTGCAGTCGCAGCAGAGCACCGTGGGGAGGTCGATGGACCGCAGGAAGGTCAACAGCTCGTCCTGGTTGGTGCGCCGGACGTCGGGCCGGAGCCCGAACTGCACCGCGGTGACCGACAGCCCCAGACCACCGACGCCGAGGATCGCGTGGGTGGCCTCACGCGAGGGGACGTCCCGCGGGGTGGTCAACGGCACGCGCGTGGTGGCGCGCACCCGGACGTCGTGGTGCACCAGCACGGCGCTGCCCGATCCCCGCCGTCCGGACCGCTCGGCGACCTCCAGCCCCGCCGTGCGGGCCAGGGAACGGAGGCGACCGCCGCTCGGTGCCTCCAGCAGGCAGACCACCTGCGGCTCCACCCCGGCGATCACCGCGCCCGCCGCGGCGGGATCGATCCCCCCGCTCACGTTGTAGACCATGATCCGCACGGCTCAGTCCCTCCCCGGCTCGGCCGCCACGGTGGCGGGTGACGACCGACGTCGCCCCGCCGCGCCGTCGGCGGCGTGCAGCCCGGCGCCGACGACACCCGCGTCGTCACCGAGCGAGGTCAACTCGATCGGAGGCGGCACCCGCGACGGCGAACCGATGACGTGTCCCGCGAGCGCGGCCTCCGCGGCCGGCACCGTCCACCTGGCGATCGGCGCGGCGGCGCCTCCGCCCAGCAGGACGAGCTCCGGGTCCAGCGCGTTCACGATGCTCGCGATCGCCACGCCGAGCCAGCCGCCCACCTCCGTCAGCAACGCGGCGGCGAAGGCGTCACCCTCCGTCGCGGCCTCCGTCACGTCGCGCCCACGCAGCTCCGTGCGGGACCGCAGACTGGAGGAGATCGACCGGTCGACCAGCCGTTCCCGTGCCAGGAGCGCGATCGCGGTCCCCGACGCGTAGGCCTCGATGCAGCCGCGGTTGCCGCACGGACAGGATCTCCCGCCCTCGCTCACGATCACGTGTCCGAGCTCCCCCGCGAACCCGCCGTGGCCGAGGACGAGCCGCCCACCGACGACCACGCCCCCGCCGACCCCCGTGCCGAGCGTCAGGAGCACGACGTCGTCGCGTCCGCGACCCGCGCCTGCCCGTTGCTCGCCGAGCACGGCGGCCGACCCGTCGTTGAGGACGGTCACCGGCGTGCCGAGACGCTCGCCGAGGACGTCCGCGAGCGGCAGGTCGCGGATCGCGATGTTGGGGCCGTACTGGACGGTCCCGTGCGGGGTGACCAGCCCGGCGATCCCGATCCCCACCGGCAGCCCGGGACCGAGTTCGCGGATCACCGACTCGAGGGTGTCGACGAGCTTCCGCTCGTCACCCGCGGGCGTCTCCAGGCGACGTCGCTCCACCAGGCTGCCGTCACCCCGCACCGTCGCCGCGACGAGCTTCGTCCCTCCGACGTCGAGGCCGATGGCGACGGGCGCGTCCGACGGCGCGTCCTGCCACGTCGGACCGGTCGGGGGCGGGTCGGGCGGGGCCGTCATCGATCCAGCTCGATCCGCTCGAGGCCGCGGTCGGCAGGTTCGTCCGGGTACGGCTCGGGCGGCTCCGGTTCGCCCCGTGGCTCCGCCGTGCCGGCGGTGCCTCGAGCGGCGCGGGGATCGGGACGTTCGGCGAGGTGGTCGACCACGAGCCGTGCCGCGGCCGCCAAGTGCCGGAACGCCTCGGCCAGGTGGTCGGCGACCTCCGGCTGCACGGCGTCCGTCCTCGGCCCACCCGCACCGCGTGCCGCACGGAAGCGCTCGATCGGGTCCTCGTCCCGATCGAGCGACGTCGGCCGCTCGCCGTCCGGGCCGGCGCCCGATGCCCACCAGGGCGCGGCGGGGGGCGGGCTGCCGGAAGCCGGGGCCGTCGGGACGGTCATGTCGCCCCCGTGACGACGGGCGCGTCGACGAACCGGATCGAGAGCTCGCCGTCCTGTACGCGCGCCCCACCGATCGTCCGCCGCTGGAGCGCCGCGGGCAGGTCCACGTGCCGACGGACCCGACCGGCCTCGACGGTCAGCCTCGGGCCGCGCCGCCGCAGGGCGACGTCGTCGCGCGAGGCGAACGGCACGAGCAGGCGGAGCACCATCGCGTCGCCGTCCTGCTCCACACTGACCGTGCGCCCGCGGTGCAGGACCTCCGCGGGGTCGCACCCTTCGTACAGGCGCGCGCCGAGCGACCGCAGGGCCTGCGCGCCGACCGGCTCGTCGGGCTCGAGCGGTGCGGTCAACACCGGCACGGGCGCGAAGCCGTCACGCAGGCCGGCCATCACCAGGTCCTGACGCTCCTTCCACGCGAGCAGCAGCGGATCGGTGACCGCCTCGGGCAGCAGGCGGTTGACGACGACGGCATCGATCGCGTACCCGAGGATCGACAGCGAGGTGGCGAGCCGCTCGGTCTCCGCGACGACCAGGCGCTCCGCGTTGGCCACCAGGCGTATGGAGGTCCGGGAGGTGTCCAGCAGCAGCTCGTGCACGTCCCCGAGCGCGACACCGAGCCGATCGAGCTCGTCCAGGGCCGGTGCGTCGGGAACGGCGGCGTCGGGGACGGCCCCCCGGAGCAGTGGGCCGAGCGCGCGCAGCAGCCCGTTGCCCCGACCCAGGAGCTGGTCCGCGTACCACCGGATCGTGTCCGGCAGGGCGAGCAACGTGAGCGTCTCCGCCGTCGGTGCGCAGTCGACGCAGATCACGTCGAACGCGCCGGATGCCGCCTGGTCCCGAAGCTCCAGCAGGCCCAGCAGCTCGTCCGTACCGGGCAGCAGGAGCAGCTCCTCCGCCTCGAGCTCGCCGAGCCCCCCTCGCGCGAGGGCGCCGACGAGATACGAGCGCAGCTGTCGCCAGTGCCGCTCGAGCCGGACGCGGGGATCGAGCTGCTGGGCGAGGAGTCGACCGCTGCCCTCGTCCGCGACGACGCTCGGACGATCACCCAGCGGCTGGCCGAGCACGTCACTCAACGAGTGCGCGGGATCGGTCGAGGTGACCAGGACGCGCCGCCCCTCCGCCGCGAGACATGCGGCGGTCGCAGCGGCGACGGAGGTCTTCCCCACGCCGCCCTTGCCCGTGAACAGCACCACGCGCGTCAGGTGGCAATCGCTCCGGGATCGGCGAGGTCGGCAACAACCTCGAGAGGCTAGCGGAGGACGGGCGCGGCCCTCAGCGTGCGAACAGGGCCAGCGCACCGGCGACGAGGAGCAGTGCGACGGCGACGGATGCCACCGCCCAGGCGACCCGCCGTGCCGTGCGGACGTGCCCGGGTTGCAGCCGCGACTCCGGTCCGAACCCTCGGCGCGGCGTCGCACAGGTGTGGCACGACGCGAGCTCCAGGGCGTTCCATCCCTGGCACACGCCGCAGCGCCACTCCACCCTGCCGTCGGCCTCCCTGACGTCCCGCCCGTCGTCCTCCGACGTGACACGCGTCCCGGCCGGCGGCACGCCTGGCGTCCTGGCCGGCGGCCCGTCGAGCGATGCCCCGATCGGGATGTCGTCGCCGAGGTTCGCGAAGCACTGGCTGCACCAGTCCGCCGTCGGCACGTTGCGGGCTCCACATGCCGGGCACCGCATGCTCGCCTCGGGCGCCGTGTCGCCCGCGGCCACGTCGTCCGGCCCGCCGGTCACGGCTCGAGCCCCGCGGAGGTCCGTGCCTCGATCTGCACCAGGTCCTTGAGGTCCCACAGTCCCCGCCGGATGGCACGCCGGAGGTCCGACAGCACCCGATCGGGACGTGGCACGAGCGAGGTCGCGACGACGACGTGGTGCACGACGGTCCCACCTGCCGAGGGCTCGAGCCACAGCTCCCACGAACCGTCGAGGTCGCCGGTGAGCGAGAGCACGAAGCCCGTCTCCTCTCGCCACGCCGAGGCGACGGCGCGCAGGCGCACCCGCCGGCCGAGCTGACCCCGCAGCTCCAACGCCCAGGTCTCGTGGCTGCCCGTCGGCGCGAGGGGACGGACGCGCGTGCCCTGCCACCACGACGGCCACGCGCCGATGTGGGCCAACCGGCGGTAGACGAGCTGCGCAGGGGCACGCACGAAGCCGGCGTCGTCGGCGAACAGCCCTTCGGGATGCGACATGGGGCGAAGCGTAGGCACACGGCATCGGACGATGCCTCCGCACTAGGCTCGGGCCCTCCCGGGTGCTGGTCGACGGCCCCACGTCGAGGTGGATGTCGGAGGCGCCGGTGGCGACCCGAACGATGCGCACGCCGGCGCTGCCCGTCGTCCCGGGTGCGCTGCTGGCGACGCTGGTCTTCCACGAGCTCGCGCGCGCCTGGTTCCCCGCGGTGCTCCTCCTCATCGGCGACGCGGGCACCACCTCTGCGCTCCTGCTCGCGCCGCTGGGCCTGCTGCCACTGCTCGTCCCCCTCGCGTCAGCCGCCTCGCTCCCGACCGTGCCGCCACATCGACTGTGGCAGGGCGCGATCGCCGTCCTGGTGGTGGCCCGGGGTGCCCTCGTCCTGGCGCCGGGCGGCGCGATCGGTGCGACGCTCGCGGCGATCGGCCTGGCCGCGGCCGGCACGGCGCTCGTCGCCGTCGCGGCCGGCGTGCCCGGCGGCGCCGCTGCACGACTCGCGGTCCTGCTCGGCACGGTCGCGGCCAGCGCGCTGCACGCTGCCCTTCGGACGGTCGCCCCCAGCGACGGGTCGACGCTCGTCCGTGTCGCCGTCGGGTCCGTGCTCGTCGTCCTGCTGGCGTGGGGGTTGCCGAGGACCGCCGACGCACTCCGGTCGCTCGGTGGCGCGACGTCCTCCGCGCGCGCCTCGCGCTGGTTGCTGCTCGGCCCGCTGTTCGTGCTCACCGGGATCCTGACCGCCGTTCCCGGCCGAATCTCGCTGGCGACGGGTTGGCCGAGCTGGCAGGTGGCGGCGACCCTCGTCGTCCTCCAGCTCGTCTCGGTCGGCGCCGCGGCGGCGACCCTGCGGCTGGGCAGCGCGGTGAGCACCGGCGCGGGCGGGCTCGCGGTCCTGCTCGGGACCGCGGGCGCGCTCCAGCCCCGGGGGTGGGTGACGATCGGCAGCATGGGGCTGCTGTGCGCCGGACTCGGGGCGTTGGTCGCGACGGACCCGCCCGGCCTCGTCGAGAGCACCGCTCGCCGGCGCGGGCTGGCGGTGGCGGGTGGGATCGCCCTGTTCGGGGTGATCGTCGGCGTCTACTACTCGTCGTACGACGTCGCGCTGCCGTTCGGCAACCGCTGGTTGCTCGTCGCAACGGCCGGGTTCGGCTCGATCGTCGGCCTCGTGGGCGCGCTCGGGGTCACGATGGTCAGGCCTCCGCGAACCCGTCGGCCCCTGCCCCTGTTCCGCGCTGCGGCCGTGGCGGTCCTCGCCGTCGTCGCGGTCGGGTTCGCAGCGGACACCGAGCCGCAGCCGACGGCGGTCCGCGCCACCACCGCCGAGGAGGTGCGGGTCGCGCTCTACAACGTCCGGCTCGGCCACGACGTCCGCGGCCGCTTCGCCTGGTCACGCCAGGCCGAGGCGCTCCGTGCGGAGGCACCGGACGTCGTCGTGCTCAACGAGGTCGACCGCGGCTGGTACGTCGCCGGCGGTCACGACGTGCTCGACCTGATCGCGCAGGAGCTCGGCTTCCCCCACGTCCGGTTCGCCCCGGCGGCGGACGAGGTCTTCGGCAACGCGCTGCTCAGCCGGTTCCCGATCGTGGAGTTCGCCTCCGAACGACTTCCGCGCGGCAACGACCCGATGCCCCGCAGCTACTTCGCCGCCGTGCTCGACATCGACCAGGGCCGGGACGACGACCAGGACGAGGACGGCCTCGACCCCGCGGCGGCCACCGGTCAGCCACTCGCGATCATCGGCACGCACCTGAGCCACGTCGACGACCAGGGCGACACCCGCCTCCCCCAGGCACGAGCGGTCGCCGGCACGGTCGCACGGCTCCGCGAGCGGCAGCTGCCGACCATCCTCGCGGGCGACCTGAACGCTCCGCCCGACTCCGCGGAGCTGGCGAGCTTCGCGCCGTTCCTCGAGGGCGTCCTCCCACCCGGCGCCTTCACGTACCCGTCGGACGCACCGGTGGTGGCGATCGACCACATCCTCGCCTCCCCGGACCTGCAGGCCGTCCACCTGCGCGTCCCGGAGACGACCGCGTCCGACCATCGCCCGGTTGTGGTCACCTTCCGGATGCTCCCGACGGGCTGACCGTCGTCGGCCGACCACACGGGTCAGCGATCCGGCCGAGGCGCACCGCAGACCTCGTCCAGCAGCGCCACGAGGCGCGCCGCGACGGCGGTCCAGGACCAGCGCTCCAGGGCCCAGGCCCTGCCATGCTCGCCCGCGGCACGCCGGGCGGGCGGGTCGTGCAACCAGGCGGTCAGCGCGGCGGCGACCCCATCGGCGTCGCGGCCGTCGACGACGGTGCCGGTGACTCCGTCGACGACCGTCTCCGGGGCGCCGCCGGAGCGCCCCGCGACGACGGGGACGCCCGTCGACTGCGCCTCGAGGTAGACGATGCCGAGCCCCTCGACGTCGGTCCCGGCGAGCCTCGTGCGGCACGGCATCGCGAACACGTCGAGTGCGGCGTGGGCGGCCGGCAGCTCGTCCCACGACACACGGCCCGCGATCGTCACGCGGCGGCCCGCGGCACCCAGCCGGCGCCTGGACCGTCGCAACCGGTCGGCCAGGGGTCCCTCACCGACGAGGACGAGCCAGGCATCCGGCGTCTCCCGCAGCACCCGCGGCCACGCCCGGAGGAGGACGTCCTGGCCCTTGCGCGGGACCAGCCGCGAGATGCAGCCGACGAGCGACACGCCCTCCGGCACGCCCCACGACGCGCGGAGCGCCGTGCCGTCGACGTCGGGGCGGAAGCGATCGACGTCCACCCCGGGGGCGAGGCGCACGAGCCGGTCGGCCCGCACGTGGCCCGACAGCCGCGCCTCCGTCCAGTCGCTGATCGTCGTCAGCGCCGCCAGCTCGCGCGTCGCCCGCCGCACCAGGGCGCCGCCCCCGGCCTGGACCAGCCCGGCCTCGAGCCCGTGGGACAACGCCACGACCGGCACGCCGCCAGTGGCGCGCCGGAGCCCGGGCACCAGCTCCCCGAGCGGCCACGACGCGCCGAGCACGATCACGTCCGGACGGTGGCGTGCCGCGACCTCGGTCGCCAGGCGGAGCACCCGCCGGGTGGGGAGCACCGAGCCCGGGGCGCGGACGGTGCGGTAGGGCTGGAGCCGGTCGTGCTCGGCCGCGTCGGGGCCGCCGGACGGTCCG
This sequence comes from uncultured Nitriliruptoraceae bacterium, assembly GCA_963695235.1. GTDB lineage: Bacteria > Actinomycetota > Nitriliruptoria > Nitriliruptorales > Nitriliruptoraceae > PWLR01. Next base: position 2,428,830 of record OY968778.1, on the reverse strand, counting down.
AGCACCACGGTCCGATCGGGATGCACGCGTGCGAGCAGGCTGCCGACGAACTGCTCGATCCCGCCTGCCCTCGGTGGCAGGTCGTTGGTGATCCACAGGACCTTCATGGGCGGCGACTCATGTGGCGACGCCGAGGAAGGCCCTGGTCGGGACGACGTCCGCACCGCTCGCCCTGACCCTGGCGGCGAGCTCGCGGTCGTCGGTGACGACGACGACGGGTCGGTCGGTGGCCTCGACGTCGAGCACGAGCTCGTCGTCCGCGGTGACGCCCGGCGCGGTGAAGCGCACCTGGACCCCACGCGCCGGACCGAGCCGACCTCCCCCTGCCCGCTCGCCGTCGAACACCACCACGGGCTCGATCCCCCGCTGCGCCACGAGGGTGCTCGCATAGCCGACGAGCCAGGCACGTTGGCGTTCCAGGTCGAGCTCGCCCCGATGCTGCAGCGTCACGTTGTAGCCGTCCACCAGCACCAGTCGCCCGGCGTGCAGCAGCAGACGTGCGGCCTCGGTGGTTCCCGGCCCCACACCGTCGGGCAGCAGGCTCGGACGCCCCGGCGCGAGCGTGCTCCGAGCCGACGCCTGCCGGGTGCGACGCTCCTCCTCGGCGTGCCGCCCGCGGGCCGCTGCCCGCTCCTGGGCATGCTGCTCCTCGAGCCGGCGCGCGGCTCGCCGCTCGTCCTCGACGACGCGCCGGGCCGTGCGCAGCTCCTCGCGCAGGCGCGCGACGACGGCCTCGTGGCGGCGCCCTTCACGGGCGACCGCCCGTCCACGCTCGTCCGCTGCGGCCGCGAGCTCGCCGCGGAGTCGCTCGCGGTCGCGGATGCTGTCCTCCACCTCGGCTCGGAGTGCCTCGAGCTCGGCCTCGGCGCGCGCGGCCCGGGCCTCTGCCCCCTCGGCACGCCGCCGCCACTCCTCGCGCTGCTCGCGGACGGCGCGCAGCTTGGTCCGTGCCCGCTGCAACGCGTCGTCCGCCCCGGACGCCCCGGGCGCGCCGGACGCGCCGGCTGCCGCAGGGGGTCCATCCACGGCGGTTGGCGCCGATCGCCGCCGGGTCACCAGGTCCCGCAGCGCCGGGGACCGCGCGGGTGCCTGGGCGAGCTGCGTGACGACGGCGTCCCAGGGGACCCGCCCATCCACGATCGACGCCATCAGTCGCCGCCGGCCGGCGCCTCCCGCCACCCGCGAGACGGGTCGCTCGACGAGCTCTCGCAGCACGCTGTCCACGTCACCCGCGGCCGGTGCGTCGGACGCGAGCCGTGCCCGAGCGACCGCACGGATCGCCGCGACGAGCTCACCCCAGGCGTCGGCGTCCAGGCGCCGGAGCTCGTCGGCCGAGGGAGGTGTCGGCGGCGCCGACCGTTGCCTCCCCGCCGGGTTCACGCGCCGGTGCCCGGTGCCACCTCGACACGGACGCCGTCGTCGCGGCCGCACCAGCGGCACGTCACGGACGCCAGCTCCTGCGACAGGATCTCCTCGTCCTCGATGCGGCCCTCGCCACCGAGGTCGAAGTGGTGGAAGCGTCGGGTACGCGTCGTCGCGACGACGTCGAACCGGGTCACGTTGCCGCAGCCGTGGCAGCGGAACCGGTGCCCGGGCTCGAGCCCGAGACGGAGGTCGGACGTGTCCGATCCCGGGACGTCGGGGGCGCCGCCGGCGTCGGATGGCGCCGCGGTCGACGCGGCGACGTGTGGGTCGGTCACGAAGGTCTCCGGTTCGGTGTGGGTCGCGGTCGTGGGTGTGCGCCCGGGAAGGGCGGAAGCGTAACGGCCCCCCCGGCGACCACCTCCGCACGGAGCCCGTCGCACGATGCGAGGGCCCCACGGACGTCGACGCCGAGGTGGACCTCCGGGTAGGTGGCCAGGCGCCTCGCTGCGCGGTCGAGCATCCGCAGCGCCCCGACGGCGTTGTCACGCTGCACGTGCACGCAGGCGACGGCCAACTGGATCACTCCCTGCCAGAGGTCGGCGTCGGCCGGGTCGGCGTCGTGCCAGACGACCTCGAGGCACTCGTGCGCCTCGAAGTAGCGTTCCTGCCGCCACAGGTCGACGCCCAGCACCAGCGCCTCCGCGGCGTCGGCGGGGGCGTGGTCCTCCAGCAGCAGCACGTCCGTGGTCCCGTACGGCAGGGGACGCCCCGTGCGGTCACGCGGGCGGGCCTGCTCGGGCCGTCCGTCGGCACGACGGTCACGGTCGCCTGGCGCCATGCTGTCGCTCCTCGTCGCCGCCGAGCGTAATGGCCGCCGGATAGCCTCGGCGTCGTGCCAGAGCTCCCCGAGGTCGAATCCGTCCGGCGCCAGCTCGCACCGGCGTTGCTCGGCCGACGGATCGTGGACGCCTGGCGCGATCCCTACCCGAGCGCCCGGATCGGCGACGTCGAGGCGGCCGTCGGCGGCGTGGTCGACCGCGTCGAGCGGCGGGGCAAGTACCTCCTCTGGGGCCTGTCCTCGCCCGTGGATCCGCCCCGCGAGGTGGTGGTGCACCTGGGGATGACCGGATCGCTGCGGTTCGTCGACCGGCCCGGCGACCCGGGACCCGACCACGTCCGCGTCCGCTACGTGCTGGACGACGGGCGCGCGCTGCTCTTCCGCGACCCCCGCCGCTTCGGTCGGGTGTCGGTCGTGCCGGCCGGCGCGTACGCACCGTCGATACCGACCCTCGCCCGGCTCGGCCCCGAGCCGTTGTCGGAGGCGTTCACCGCCGTTGGCTTCGCGGCGGCGCTGGCACGCAGCCGCGCACCCGTGAAGGCGCTGCTGCTCGACCAGCGGGTCGTCGCCGGCGTCGGCAACATCTACGCGGACGAGGCGCTGTGGCACGCACGGATCCATCCCGCGTCCCGGCGCGTCGGCACGGTCCGCGCCGCGCGGCTCCGGGAGGCGATCGTCGAGGTACTGCGCGCGGCGGTCGAGCGCGAGGGCACGACCTTCCGCGACTACCGGATGGTGAACGGCGCGAGCGGCCGCTACGCCACGGAGCTGGCAGCCTACGGCCAGGCGACCCGGCCCTGTCGGCGCTGCGGGACGCCGTTGCGCCGCACGGTGGTCGCCCAGCGCGGCACCACCCACTGCCCGGGGTGCCAGCGCGCCTGAAACGGCCACGACGACCGGACGGACGGTCACCCGTCGCCCGTCGAGCGCCCCGTCCGCACGGCCGTGGTGGGCGGACCCCCCCACGGGGGAGGCTCACCTCTGCGCGTCGGAGCCCGCGCCGACGCCCCCCCGCCCGCCCCGGAGCCGCCCATGTCGCCCGACACCCTCGCCGCGTCCTTCCCCCTCGCGTCCCTGCCGGACTGGATCGAGGGGGCAGCCTGCGCGGGCGTCGACCCGGACATCTTCTTCAGCCACGACGACCTCGACCGGCGGGCCGCGCTCGAGTTGTGCGGCCGGTGCCCGGTCCGCCAGCCGTGCCTCGAGCTGGCCCTGCGGACCGGCGAGACGCACGGCATCTGGGGCGGCGCCGACGAGCAGGAGCGCAAGCGACTGCTCCGCCGCCGTCGGGCCGCCTGACGCGCACGGGACCCACCGGGCGGTCGTCGACGGCCCCCGCCCTTCGGTGACCGGCCACCTCCCACACGACGTCGCACCCCGGTGCTAGAACGCACGTTCGGGACGACGAACGAGGCGGCGTGGCGGGCGGTGGGCAGGCGGCGGCGGTGCCGGCACGCGCGGCGGCGTGGGCCCGCGCGGAAGCGTCCGCTCGCGCGGTCCAGCCGACCCTGTGCGACGCCGGTCAGCCGCTGATCGACGCGACCTTCGTCGCGCTCGACCTCGAGACCACGGGGCTCTCCCCCCGCCGCGACCGCATCACCGAGATCGGCGCGGTCAAGGTCCGCGGCGGCGAGCTCCTCGGGGAGCTGCGCACGTTCGTCCACCCGGGCCGGCCCATCCCCCCCGCCATCACGGCCATCACCGGCATCACCGACGCGATGGTCCGTGGGGCGCCACCGATCGGCGCGGTCCTCCCGGCGGTGCTGCGCTTCCTCGACGGCTGCGTGTTCGTCGCCCACAACGCGCGCTTCGACCTGTCGTTCCTCCGGGTCGCCGCCGAGGCGCACGGGCTCGGGCCGCTCGAGCCGCCGGTGATCGACACCGCCCGTCTGTCCCGGCGCCTGCTGGGGAACGAGGTCCGCAACCACCGGCTCGCGACCCTGGCGCAGCATCTGCGGGCACCACACCGCCCGGACCACCGGGCCCTGCACGACGCCCGGGCGACGATCGACGTGCTGCACGCGCTCTTCGAGCGTGCGGGCAGCCTGGGGGCCACCACGCTGCCCGACCTCCAGGCGTTGACGCGCTCGTCGTCCGACCGGGCCTACCGGCGCCGTGGCCTGGTCGCCGACGCGCCGTCGTCCCCCGGCACGTACCGGTTCCTGGACGACCGCGGAGCCGTGCTGTACGTGGGCAAGGCGACCGACCTGCGCGCCCGGCTGCTCACGTACTTCGGCAGGGACCCCCGGCGACGAATGGCCGACATGCTGCGCGAGACGGCATCCGTCACCTGGCAGCCGGCCCCCACCCTGCTGGAGGCCGAGGTGGCGGAGCTCCGGCAGCTGCACGCGCTCCGACCGCGCTACAACCGCCGCTCCACGCGACCCGACGCCGCGGCGTGGGTCGCGTTGACGCGGGAGCCGTTCCCCCGGCTGTCCGTCGTGCAACGGCCCGGGCCCACGCACCTGCGCACGCTCGGCCCCCTCCCGTCCCGCCGGGCCGCGGGCGCGTTGTGCGAGGCGCTCCAGCTCGCGGTGCCGGTCCGCCAGTGCACCGGACGGCTGCGACTCGCGCAGGACCACCCGCCGTGCGTGCTGAAGGACCTGGGCCGCTGTGGTGCGCCCTGCGACGGCTCCCAGGACCGGGACGGCTACGCCGAGGTGGTGGGGACGCTCGCCGCCGCGTTCGACGATCCCACGGCGGTGCTCGAGGTGCTCCGGACCCGCATGGACGCGGCGGCGCGGACGGGCCGCTACGAGCGTGCGGCCGAGCTGCGCACCGCGTTGCACCGCACGGCGCGTGCGGTCGCCGGCGCGCGCGACCGCGGGATGCTCGACGGGGCGCGGGCGTTGTACGCGAGCCGATCGAACGGTGATGCGACGGAGATCGTGGTGCTGCGCGACGGGCGGCTGGCGGCGACCGCCCGCGAGCGCGCGGGATGTCCCGACCGGCTCGCGCTCGACGTCGCCCGGCGGCTGGCCGGGGTGCCGGGCGAGGATGCGGACCAGCCGCGGCCCGACGTCGCGCTCCCGCCGCTGGACGCCGCCGTGACCGACGGCGCCGAGACCGCCGAGGAGCAGGGCGTCCTGCTCTCCTGGCTCGCCCGGCCGGGCGTGCGCGTGCTGTGGGTGGACGGGACGCTCGCCTCCCCGGTCGCCGGGGGCGCCGCCGTTGCGTCGGCCGTCACCGAGGCCCTGGCGGTGGCGCGGCACCAGCGACGGGACCAGCTCGCGCTGGACCGCGAGAAGGTCCGGGCGGTCGGGTGAGGCCGCTCAGACCAGCTCGAACCACGGACTGGTCACCTCGTCGGGACGCTCGCGCCAGCCGGGCTCGCGGCCCAGCCACCGCAGCCGTACCCGGTAGCGGCCCGGCTCCGGACGCGGTCCTGGCCGGGCAACGACCCGGCCCTCGACCATCGGCCCGCTGGCCTGCGACCAGTACGTCGGCCAGATCGCCCGCTGCCCGGGTAGCCAGCGGTCCACCGCGGGGGTGGCCGCGCGACGCTCGACGACGTCGTCGGCGACGACCCGGTGGGCGGCGTCGCGAACGGTCAGCTCGTAGCGCTGCCACCCCGGGTAGTGGTGCTCCACGAAGCGGTCGGAGCCGTTGGTCGCGGCGACCGTGATGCGGACCGGCTCGCCCGTCGCGTACACGGCTCGGTCGACGAGCACCTGCAGCTCGAACCCGGCGTAGGGCGCGGCGACGGGTTCGGTCGGATCGAACGGATCCATCAGGCGACGGTCGAGCCGGGGGCGAGGTCACCGTCGACGCCCAGCAGCCGGACGGTGCCGTCGGGCTCGAGGCCACCGAGGATCAGGAACTCGCTCCGGAAGCCGGCGATGCGCTTCACCCCGAGGTTGACGGCGCCGACGACCGTGCGTCCGAGCAGCTGCTCCGCCGCGTAGTTGGTCACCTTCGCGCTCGTCTGGAGGATCCCGACGACGGGCCCGAAGTCCACCCGCAGCTGCCAGGCGGGCTGCCTCGCCGCCGGGAACGGGGCGACGTCGACGACCCGGCCGACCCGCAGGTCGAGCGCGTCGTAGCCGGAGAAGCCGACGTCCGGCTTGCGCGCGAGGCCTGCCGGGTCGTAGGGCCGCGCGACGGGGTCGAGTCGGTGCTGCTCACCCATGGCCCACGGCTCCGTGCGCACTGGACCAGGCGACCCAGCGGCGCTTCAGTGCCGCCGCGGCCCCGTCGGCGAGGACCGCCCGGGCCCGCGCGACCCCGTCGTCGAGCGAGGCGACCTCGTCGGCGACGTAGAGGCCAGCGGCCGCGTTGAGGACGACGACGTCGGTCCTGGGACCCTCGGCTCCCTCCAGGATCTCGTCGGCGATCCGCACGTTCGCCGCGACGTCGTCACCTCGCAGCTCGTCGGGTCGCGCGAGCGGGAAGCCGAGGTCGCGAGGGTCCAGGGTGCGCTGCGTGACGTCGCCGTCGCGGACCTCCCACAGCGCGCTCGGCCCGGTGGTGGTCAGCTCGTCGAGGCCGTCCTCGCCACGGAACACGAGCGCATGCCGCTTCCCGAGCCGGGCCAGCGCGGCCGCCATGACCGGTGCCAGCCTCGCGTCCGCCACCCCGACGGCCTGGTGGGGCGCACCGGCCGGGTTGGACAGCGGCCCGAGCAGGTTGAACACGGTCCTGATGCCGAGCTCCTGGCGGACCGGAGCGACGATCCGCATGCCGGGGTGGAACGAGCGGGCGTACAGGAACGTGATCCCCAGCTCGTCGAGGCAGGCGGCGACGGCAGCGGGGGGAAGACCGAGGTCGATGCCCCATCCCTCCAGCAGGTCGGCGCTCCCGCACCGCGACGACGCGGCGCGGTTGCCGTGCTTGGCCACGGGGACCCCCGCTGCCGCGACGACGACGGAAGCGACCGTCGAGATGTTGAACGTGCCGGCGCCGTCCCCGCCCGTGCCGACGATGTCCACGAGCCGGTCGCGGGTCGCGTCCCCCACCGCGAGCGGCTCGGCCGCCGCCAGCATCGCACGGACGAAGCCGGCGATCTCGGCGGCCGACTCGCCCTTGGCGCGCAACCCCACGAGCAACGCCGCGATCTGCGACGGCTCCGCCTCCCCGCGCATCAGGACGGTCATGACGTCCGCGGCCTCGCCCTCGTCGAGGTCCTCGCCGTGGACGAGTCGGGTCAGCACCTCGGGCCAACCGAACGTCGACTGTGTCACCCCTGACCTCCCGGTCCGGCGCGGACCGTAGCGGCAGCTCGTGGACGCCTGCCTGCCCGGGCCTGCGGGACCTGCCAGGGGGGTCGGCGCACGGTTGCTACGTTGCTCTCAGCAATGGGGCGCGGGGGCAGCAGGAGGGGACGTGGAGCAGGCGACGCACGACGCGGACACTGTGGTGTCGATGCAGGCGCTGGCGCACGTCCTGGTGGTCGACGACGAGCCGGACATCCGGCTGCTGCTCCGGCACAGCCTCACGGCCGCCGGCTACCAGGTCCGTACCGCCGCGGACGGGGACGAGGCGCTCGCCGCCCTGGCCGAGCACCGCGTCGACCTCGTGCTGCTCGACGTGATGATGCCCAGGCTCGACGGCTGGGAGGTCCTGCGACGGTTGCAGGAGGACCCGTCGCTCGCCCAGGTCCCGGTCGTGCTGGTCACCGCGTTGAGCAGCGAGCGCGATCGCCTGCGGGGGGTCATCACCGGGGCGGTGAGGACCGTGACCAAGCCGTTCCGCCACGACCCGCTGCTGGAGGTCGTGCGTGAGGCCCTCGCGCCGCAGGACGGTGCCCTGCGCGCGACCCGACGCGACGAGCTGGTCGGCTCCCTGCGCCGTCTCGCGGCGCACGACGCCGGCCGTCCGGGCCAGGCCCCGGCGGTGCACCTGTCCCGGCTCGAGCACATACCGACCGCCGACCACGTGCGAACGCCGGACCGCTCGCTCGTCGCCCGACTCACCGACAACCAGCACCAGATCGCACGGTCGCTGGCGCGGGGGACGCCGCCTCGTCAGATCGCGACGGCGCTCGGCGTGTCACGGACGGCGGTCTACGCGACCAGGAGCCGCATCGCGGACCACCTCGGGATCGCACCCTCCCAGGTGGCGGAGGTCTGCCGGCGGCTCGGGCTCGACGAGGCCTGAGGGCCTCGCTCAGGCCGTGCCGACGCGCTGGGAGCGATGCTCGCGGGTGGCGACCGCGACCTGCGCGGCTGCGGCACCCGCGTCGCCGTAGGGGGCCGGGTCCGCGCCCTCGAGCCCCGCGACGCGGCGGGCCAGCTCGAAGGGGTCGACCGGCTTGCGCAGCACCTCGTTTGCGCCCGCCCAGCTCGCGAGCCAGCGGTCCTGCTCCCGGGCGGTCAGCACCAGTGCCGGCACCGCGGGACGATCCTCGAGCTCCGCACGCGCCCGGAGGTCGTAGAGGGTGGCGAAGCCGCCGCGCGGCCGCAGGTCGCCGTCCACCACGAGCACGTCGAACGAGCTGGAGCCGTCCAGCAGGAGCTCGCGCACCTCGGCGGCGGTCGACACCTCGACCACCTCGGTGCCCGGGTGCAGCAGCAGCGCGCTCGAGGCGCGTTGACGTTCCTTGTCGTCCTCCGACACCACAAGGACCCGCATCTCGCCTCCTCGCGCGACCACCGGCACGGCTGCCGACCACGCGGGTCGCACGGTACCGCGCGACGCCCGCGGGACGGGTGCGGCGCGAAGCCGCCCGACGCACACGCGACGACGGCGAGCGCGCGTGCGCGGCCGACCATCCCTGGCGCGAGCCCGGCCCGGCTCCTACGCTGACGGACCCGCAACGAGGAGCAACCATGGTGCGACCGGGGCTTGGGACCAGGATCGTGGTGCCGGTCGCCAACCCGACCTCGGTCCGACCGTTGCTGGCCTGCGCCGCGCACATCGCCAGGTCCGACGGGGGCACGGTCGAGGTCATCACCGTGCTCCATCCCGATGCACCGGCCGACGAGCAGGCGCACGCCTGGTCCGGCCTGTCCCTCGCCGAGGAGATCGCGCGCGACCTCGGCGTGACCGCCCGCGGGAGGGTGGTCACCGCGCAGCGCGCCGCGGACGGCGTGCTGCGTGCGCTCGACGAGCTGGGCGCGACGTTGGTCCTCATGGGCTGGCGCGGCAGCAGCTCGACGACCGACGTGTTCGGCACCTTGATCGACCAGATCGTCGGGCGCTCCTCCACCCCGCTCGCGATCGTCCGGCTGGGGACCGACCAGGCGCAGCGGGTGCTGCTCCCCGTGTCCGACGACCACCTGTTGCCCGGCGGCGAGAGCGGCCTCGAGCTGGCGGCCGATCTCGCGCACCGGTTCAGCCAGGCCTACGACGAGCCGGCCACCGTGCTGCGCACCGGGGCGCGCGAGCCGGCACTGCCTCCACAGGTCATGGCCCTCGGCGACCGGGTCCACCACGACCCGCGGCGCACCCACCAGGCCGTCGCTGCGTTCGCCCGCCCGGACCACCTCGTGATCGCGACGGTGGCCCCCACCGTGTCCGGCCTGCGGGCCGCCACCACCCACCTCGCCTGGGCGGCCCCGGACGCCACGCTCCTGGTTGCCATCGACACCGGCCCCAGCCGCGAGACCGGGCTGGTCGACGCGGTCGAGGCGGCGGGCAGCCCCGCACCGCGGACCGTGCCCGACGACCAGCATCCGGTCCGGATCGTGGTCACGGCACGGCTGCCGGACGACCGCGCCGTCACCCCCGACCACCTCGATCGCGTCCTGCGCTCCGCCGGCGACACCGACCACCTCATGGCCTGGTGGCCGGCCGGCGACCCTCGACCCCACGTGCGTGCGACCGTCACGGTGACCGCCAGTGGCGTCAACGCAGCGATCGCCGCGGTGATGGTGGCGGTCCACGAGGCCCCGGAGCTCCGCGGCGCCGAGATCAGCTACGACGTCGACCGCGGGGCGGTGACGCTGCGCACGGACGCGGTCGAGGTCCAGGCACGCTGACTGGCTACCGTGGCCGCCCCCCGCCAGGAGCGCCGGATGCCGGAGCGCGGCTCGCACGAACGCGTCGTCGACGCACGTGGGCTCGCCTGCCCGATGCCCGTGATCGAACTCGCCTCCGCCGTCACCGAGGTCACGGTCGGCGCCCGTGTGCTCCTGCTCGCCACGGATCCGGCGGCGAAGGTCGACGTCCCGGTCTGGTGCCGGCTCCAACGGCACCAGCTGGTCGAAGCGGGCGACGAGGACGGCACCTGGCGCTTCCTCGTCGAGCGGCGTCGGTGAGTCCGGGGCCCCGCGTCCGGCTCAACTCGCCTCCCGCAGGATGCGCATGATCGTCGTGTGGACCGCCTCCGGGGCGAGCCCACCGTCCAGGGCCAGGTACGCGCGCAGGCCGTCGACGTCCACGCGCAGCCTGCCTCGGAGCCACAACGGGTCCACCCGGCCGTCGAGGACGTCCGCACCGGCGCACACCGCAGCCTCGGTGGGCAGCGTCCGGACGAAGGCGTCGACCGACGGCTCCTTCGTGAGCGGCACGGAGGCGAGCGAGCCTCCGTCGGCCCAGCGGTCGCCGAGCGCGGCCCAGACCTGCTCGTAGCAGTCCCAGGCCGCCTGGCTGCCGAGTGCGTCGAGATCGGCACCGGTCTCGTCGCGGATCCCCGCGAGCACCACGGCGTGGACGGTCTCGGTCAGCTCCGGGCGGACGCCGTCGGGATCGGCGAAGACACGGACGAGCCAACCTCGCCTGCCTCGCAGCGCCCCTTCGATGCGGGTGACCACGGCATCCCGGGTCGCGCCACTCCAGAGCGACAGCAGGAGCTCGTTCCAGCCCGTGCCGTCGTCGTCCACGTCACGCGGGGACGGCGTTCACGCCCACCGGTTCGGTGCGGCGCACCGAACGGCTCAGAAGGTCGCGCTGTCGCCGCAGGCGCAGGACCCCGACGAGTTGGGGTTGTCGATCGAGAACCCGGAGGCCTCGAGCGACTCCTTCCAGTCGATGACCGCACCCTGGAGGTAGGGCGTCGACATCTTGTCGATGCGCACGGTGATCCCGTGGAAGCTCTCCTCGAGGTCACCCTCGAGCTGGCGGTCGTCGAAGAACAGCGCGTAGCGGAAGCCCGCGCAACCGCCGGCCTGCACCGCGACGCGCAGCGCGACGTCGTCGACGTCCGGCTGGTCGACGAGGAAGCCCCGGACCTTCTCCGCTGCGGTCTCGGTCAAGCTCACGACGGTGGTCGTCGTCTGGTCGACGCTCGTGTCGGCGCTCACGGGCACGCTCCTCGCTTGGTCTCGTCGGGATGACGGTGCGGCGCATCCCCGGGTCGCACCGGCCGTGTGATGGCGGGTGCCCGTCGGAGTGTACCGAGCCGGACGCTCAGATCCGCCGGGCCAGCCGCGCGGCCGCCGTCCGGACGTCAGCCGCCGGATCCGGCCCCGGGCCGTCCGGCCCGGAGAGCTCGACGGCATCCAGCGCGGCGGGGACCTCGAGCGCCTGTCCCGCCACCGCCAGCGCTCGGACGCCGCGTGCGCGGGCCAGCGCCGCGACGTGCGACACGACCTTGCCAGCGACCGTCGTCGCGTCGAGCCGCCCCTCGCCGGTGACCACCACCTCGGCGTCGTCCAGCTCGGTCGGCAGACCGACGAGCTCCCCGACCCGCTCGGCGCCAGACACCAGCGGGCCGCCGAAGGCGGCAGCGAGCCCGAATCCCAGCCCACCGGCCGCCCCCGACCCGGCCTCCCGCTCGAGGTCCGGGCGCGCCGGGAGGTCGCGCCCCACCACGTCGGCCCAGGTCCGCAGCCCCCGCTCGAGGACGACGACGTCGTCGGCCGACGCCCCCTTCTGCGGCCCGAAGACACGGGCCGCGTCCCCGAGGGTGGTGCTCACGTCGGCCAGCAGCTGGAGGACGAGTCGGGACGGGTCCACGGACCACCCCCGTTCGATGCGATCGACACGGTGCAGGTCGTCGCCGCCCACCTTGAGGCCGGAGCCGTCGTCTGTCCTGATCCGGTACCCGAGCGCCGTGAGGGCCCCCGCACCCCCGTCGACGGTCGCGCTGCCACCCAACCCCAGCAGCACGGTGCGCGCCCCGACGTCCACCGCGGCGTCGAGGAGCTGTCCGACCCCGTAGGACGTCGCCCGCAACGGCGACCGACGGCCCTCGGGGACGAGCGCGAGCCCGCACGCGCGAGCGGCCTCGACCACGGCGGTGTGGTCCGGGCGCAGGAGCAGCGCTGCCTCGACCGGATGGCCGAGCGGCCCCGAGACCTCGGTCGACACCCAGGTGTCGTCTGCGGTCGCCAGCACGTCGAGCAGTCCCTCGCCGCCGTCGGACATCGGCACGAGCACGAGCTCGTCCCGCGGCCGGACCTCGCGCCACCCCTCCGCGATCGCGGCGGCCACCTCCGGCGCGGTCAGGGTGCCGCCGAAGCTGTCCGGTGCGACCACGACCTTCATGGGTGGGCCCGGGCCGGGGCAGACGGTGTGCCGCGCGGGTCGCGGTCGACGAACGGCGGGCGGACGACCTCCGCCCCGACGGAGGTCCCACGGAGGTCGACGTCGACGCGGTCGCCGGGCGAGAGTGCGACGTCGAGGTAGCACAACGCGATGGGGACCCCGAGCGTCGGGGAGAGGGTCCCCGAGGTCAGCGTCCCGACCACCGAGCCGGCCGAGTGGACCGACATGCCCGCACGAACCGGGCGCCTGCCGTCGACCCGCAGCCCCCAGAGCCTGCGCACCGGACCCGCCGCCTTCCGCCGGGCGAGCGCCTCCGAGCCGCGGAACGCTCCCCGGTCCAGCTTCACGGCCCACGCCAGTCGCGCCTCGAACGGATCGTGGTCCTCGGACAACTCGTTGCCGTGGAGCGGGTAGCCCATCTCCAGCCGCAACGTGTCGCGGGCCGCCAGCCCGCACGCGACGGCGCCCGCGTCGACGAGCGCCGTCCACCATCGGTCGGCGAGCACGTTCGGCAGCACCAGTTCACAGCCCGGCTCGCCCGTGTAGCCCGTCCTGCACACGAGCACGCGCCCGCCGGCCACCTCGACGTCGACGACACCGAGGTGGGCGACGTCGCTCGCTGCCGTCGCGGCGCCCTGGTCCCGAAGGATCCGGTCGACCAGCGGCAAGGCGGCTGGACCCTGGACGGCCAGGATGGCCCGCTCGCCGCTCTGGTCGTGCACGGCGGCGTCCCGGTCGCTCGCGGCCGCGACCAGGGCGTCGACGACCGCCGCCGTGTTCGCGGCGTTGGGCACGACCAGCCACCTCGCCGCGTCGAGCCGGTACGCGATCAGGTCGTCGACGATGCCGCCGTCGTCCGTGCAGCACAGCGTGTACTGCGACGCGCCGTCCCCGAGGACGGCCGGGTCGTTCGTTAACGTCGCCGCGACGACGGCCTGCGCGTCGTCCCCCTCGATCCAGACGGTGCCCAGGTGCGAGACGTCGAACACCCCGACGTGCTCGCGGACCGCGGCGTGCTCCGCCAGCGTCCCCGCGAACCGCAGGGGCATCTCCCAGCCGGCGAACCCGCCCAGCTTGGCGCCGGCGCGGCGGTGCGCGTCGGTCAGTGCGGTCGGTCGCGATCGGTCGGTCACGAGCTGCTCCGCGGGTCGAGGCGGCGGCCGTGCCGGGCCCTCAGGGAGCACCGCCGTGGAGGTGGGCACGGTGCCGCGACCATCCGGCCGTGGACCGCGCGACACGGTCGGGAACGGTAGCCGTCAGCCCCCTGTCGGGGCACGCGACCCTGCCGAGGGTCCGCTAGCGTCGCGGTCTACGCGGTCGACGCCTCCCGCCGACCCCGCGACCCGCACCTGCACCGCGCCCCGCACCCTGCACCGACACCCTGCACCGACGAGGAGCCTGCCACCGTGGCCGAGGTCGAGCTGCCCCAGCTGGGAGAATCCGTCACCGAAGGCGTCATCACCGCCTGGCTCGTCGAGGTCGGCGACGAGGTCACCGTCGACCAACCCATCGTCGAGATCTCCACCGACAAGGTCGACACCGAGATCCCCTCCCCCATCGCAGGCACCGTCACCGAGCTCCGCGCCGACGTCGACGACACCATCGAGGTCGGCCAGGTCATCGCCGTCATCGGAGACGCCTCCGACACCCCCACCAAGGACACCGACGCAGACACCGGAACGACCGACGACGCAGCCGACGAGACCGAGGCAGACACCGACGAGGACGCCGAGGCCGCGAAGGACGACGACGACGACGGCCGCGACAGCGCCTCCACCGCGGACGCGCCGACCGGCCCGCCCCCGGCTCCCGCCGATGCACCGCGCGGCGGCCGCGTGCAGAAGGGCGAGGGGCACGACGTCGACGTCATCGTCCTCGGGGCAGGCACCGGCGGGTACTCGACGGCCCTGCGTGCGGCGCAGCTCGGCCTCGAGGTGGCCCTGATCGAGCGCGACAAGGTGGGCGGCACCTGCCTGCACTGGGGCTGCATCCCCACGAAGGCGGTGCTGCAGACGGCCGAGGTCGCCGAAGCGGCCCAGGACGCCGCCGACTTCGGCGTCGCCCTCGACTACCACGGCATCGAGGTGGCGGCACTCAACGCCCACAAGGACGCCGTCGTCGACAAGATGTGGAAGGGCCTCCAGGGCGCGCTGAAGAGTCGCGGCATCGAGACGATCCTCGGCACCGGCCGCTTGACCGGCCCGAACACGGTCGAGGTCGAGACCGACGACGGCACGCGCACCCTCTCGGCGCCGGCGATCGTGGTCGCGACGGGCTCGACGCCACGCGAGCTGCCGTTCGCACCGTTCGACGGCGAGCGGGTGCTCTCCTCGGACCACGCCCTGCACCTCCAGGAGCTGCCGGGCTCCGCGCTGGTCCTCGGCTCGGGCGCCGTCGGCATGGAGTTCGCGACCGCGTGGTCGGCGTTCGGCGTCGACGTCACCGTCGTCGAGCTCGAGGACCGTCTGCTGCCGCTCGAGGACGCCGACGCGTCCAAGGAGATCGCGCGCGCGTTCCGCAAGCGCGACATCGGCACCATGACCGGCGTCAAGATGACCGACGTCAGCGTCTCCGACGACGGTGTCACCTGCACGATCGACACCGGCAAGGGCACCGAGGAGGTCACCGCCGACGTGCTGCTCGTCGCCGTCGGCCGCGCGCCCGTCACCGAGGGAGCCGGGCTCGATGCGGCTGGCGTGGCGACCGATCGTGGCTTCGTGGTGGTGGACGAGTACTGCCGCACGGACGTCGAGGGCATCTGGGCGGTCGGCGACGTGATCCCCACCCTGGGTCTGGCGCACGCCTCGTTCGCCGAGGGCTTCCTCGTGGCCGACCAGCTCGCCGGGCTCGACGTGGCGCCCATCGACTACCGCGGCGTCCCGAAGGTCACCTACTCGCACCCCGAGGTCGCGTCCGTCGGCTACACCGAGGCGGCAGCGAAGGAGTCCGGCTTCGACGTCGTCGTCGAGCGCTACCCGTTCCAGGCGTTGGGGCGCGCGGCGATGGTGAAGGCGACCGGCATGGTCAAGCTCGTCGCGGAGAAGGACGACGACGCCGAGGGCGGTGCCGGTCGTGTCCTCGGTGTCCACATCGTCGGTCCACGGGCCACCGACCTGATCGCGGAGGCACAACTGATCTACAACTGGGAGGCGTTGCCCACCGAGGTCGCCCACCTGATCCACGCGCACCCGTCGTTCAGCGAGGCCATCGGCGAGGCCCACCTCGCGTTGGCCGGTCGCGCCCTGCACGGCTGACCGCCCACCGACACGACGAGCCCCCACCCCGTACCGAGCAGGAGCGCACCGAAGTGGCCGAGGTCGAGCTGCCCCAGCTGGGAGAATCCGTCACCGAAGGCGTCATCACCGCCTGGCTCGTCGAGGTCGGCGACGAGGTCACCGTCGACCAACCCATCGTCGAGATCTCCACCGACAAGGTCGACACCGAGATCCCCTCCCCCATCGCAGGCACCGTCACCGAGCTCCGCGCCGACGTCGACGACACCATCGAGGTCGGCCAGGTCATCGCCGTCATCGGAGACGCCTCCGACACCCCCACCAAGGACACCGACGCAGGCACCGGAACGACCGACGGCGCAGCCGACGAGACCGAGGCAGACACCGACGAGGACGCCGAGGCCGCGAAGGACGCCGACGACGACGGCCGCGACAGCGCCTCCACCGCGGACGCGGGATCGGACGACACCGGCCCGGACGCAGGCCGTCGCGTGCTGACCTCGCCGCTCGTCCGCCGCCTGCTGCGCGAGGCCGGGCTCCCAGCCGACGACGTGCGGGGCAGCGGACCGGGAGGTCGCATCACCCGTGCCGACGCGGAGCGCGCCGTCGCCGCCGGCGGCTCGGCCCCGGACGCACCGGCTGGTACCCGCCCGTCGTCGCCGGCTCCGTCGGCTCCCGACGACCCGGCACGGCCACCGGCCTCGCCGACGCAGATCGACTTCGGCGGCCAGCGCACCGTCACCCAGGAGTTGTCGCGGGTCCGCAAGGCCATCGCCCGGGCGATGATGGAGTCGCTGCAGACCACGGCGCAGCTGACCGCCGCCGTCGAGGTCGACATGACCAACGTCATGAACCTCCGGACGGCGAAGAAGGATGCGTTCCGCGCCGCGCACGGCGCGGGTCTCTCACCGCTGCCGATCATCGCCCGGGCGGTGTGCATGGTCCTCCCGCGCCACCCGGTGGTGAACTCTTCCATGGACATGGAGGCCGGCACGGCGACCTTCCACCGCGCCATCAACCTCGGCATCGCGGTGGACACGGAACGCGGACTGCTCGTGCCCAACATCAAGGATGCCCAGGACCTGACGGTCCCGGGGATCGCCGGGCGCATCGCGGACCTCGCGACCCGAGCCCGCAACCGCAAGCTCACACCCGACGAGATCTCGGGGGGGACCTTCACGGTGACCAACACGGGCTCCGTCGGCACGTTGTTCGACACCCCGATCCTCAACCCGCCGGAGGTCGCGATCCTGGCGGCAGCCGCGATCGAGAAGCGCCCCGTCGTGGTGTCGGACGACTACGGAGACTCGATCGCGATCAGGTGGATGACCTACCTCTGCATGTCCTACGACCACCGCATGCTCGACGGAGCGGACGCCGCGCGCTTCCTCCAGGACCTGCGCTACGTGCTGCAGACCCACGACTTCGGTCCCGAACTGGGGGTCTGATGGCGCCGGGGAGCCAGCGCCCGTCGGCGGCCTCGCTGCGTGCGGAGGCGGACCTGCCCCTGGCCGTGGTGGACCTCGGCCTCGTGCCCTACCTCGATGCCTGGGAGGTGCAGCGGCGCCTCGTGGCGCGACGCCAGGACGGTCTCGGTCGGGACGTGCTCCTCCTGCTCGAGCACCCGCCCGTGTACACGCTCGGCAAGCGGACCGACCGGTCACACGTGCTCTTCGACGCGGCCGAGCGCGCCCGTCACGGGATCGAGCTCGTCGAGGTCGATCGCGGGGGCGACGTCACCTATCACGGCCCGGGGCAGCTGGTGGGCTACCCGATCGTGCGGCTCGCGTCGATCCGTGGTGTCGTCGACTACGTCCGGGCGCTGGAGGAGCTGCTGATCCGGGCGCTCGCGACCTTCGACGTGGCGGCTGGCCGCTCACCCGGCTTCACCGGGGTCTGGGTCGGTGGGGCGAAGATCGCGGCGATCGGGGTGCGGGTCGCGACGGGCGGGGTGACATCGCACGGCTTCGCACTCAACGTCGCACCCGATCTCGCCCACTTCGACGGCATCGTCCCGTGCGGGATCGTCGACCGCGGGGTCTGCTCGCTCGCCAGCCTGGGTGTGGAGGTCGCCATGCCAGCCGTCGTCGACGCCGTCGAGCGTGCAGCCGCCGACGTGCTCGGGGCTACCCTCGAACCCCTGTCCGACCTGCACCTCCTCGACGTCCACAAGGCTGCCTCGTGACCGAGCCCGTGATCCCGGAGGGGGCCCGCACGCTCGCCGTCCTCGGCAAGGAGCGCGTCCAGCGCGCCGGGGTCGTCCGTCGCACGGTGGACACCTCGTTGCCTGCCGGCCGCAAGCCCGACTGGCTCAAGGTGAAGGCCTCCTACGGCAGCAACTTCACCGACGTGACACGGTTGATGGAGGGGCTCGAGCTCAACACGGTCTGCGCCCAGGCGGCCTGCCCGAACATCTACGAGTGCTGGGAGATGCGCGAGGCGACCTTCCTCATCGGAGGCGAGGACTGCACCCGCCGCTGCGGCTTCTGCCAGATCAAGACGGGCAAGCCCAAGGGCTACGACGTGGACGAGCCGCGCCGGGTCGCCGAGGCCGTCGAGCACCTCGGCCTGCGCTTCGCGGTCGTGACCATGGTGGCGCGTGACGACCTCGACGACGGTGGCGCCTGGCTGGTCGCCGAGACGATCCGTCAGATCCGCTCGCGAACACCCGAGGTCGGCGTCGAGGTACTGCCGAGCGACTTCGGCTACGGCCAGGAGCCCACCCGGGGTGCACTGGCGCTCGAGCAGGTCGTCGCGGCCGAGCCCGACGTGTTCGCCTTCAACCTCGAGACGACCCGCCGGCTGTTCCCCGTCATCAGGCCCGCCTTCGACTACGACCGTGGCCTCGCGTTCCTGGCACTCGCACGCGCCCGGTTCCCGGCGACCACGGCCGTGAAGTCCAACCTGATCCTCGGCATGGGCGAGACGGACGCGGAGGTCTACGCCTGCATGCGGGACCTGCGTGCCGCCGGGGTGGACACCCTCACGATCGGGCAGTACCTCCAGCCCTCGTCGCAGCACCTGCACCTGGACCGGTACGTCACGCCGGAGACGTTCGCCGCGTTCCGCACCTACGGCGAGGTGGAGCTGGGGTTCGCGCACATCGAGGCCGGGCCGATGGTCCGCTCCAGCTATCACGCCGGCCAGCAGGCGATCGACGCCAAGGCGTGGGCGCCCTCGCCCGGGCAACCCGGCGCCTGATCACCAGGCGTCGGCTGCGGTCAGCGCAGCTCGTCGTCGGAACGCACGACCTCCTCCTGCACGTCGTCGTACTCGCCGCGCACCCGCGTGGCGTCCTGGCCGCCGGGGCCGGTCGTCGCGGGAGTCGTGGCTCGTACACGACCGGCCGGCTCGAACGTCGGTGTGCCCTCGTCTCCCACTGCGACCGGCCGCTCCGTGCGCAGCCAGACGGTCCGCTGTGGGAAGGGGATCTCGACGCCTGCGTCGTCGAGCGCCACCTTCACCCTGCGACGGAGCTCGCGGGCGATGGCCCATTGCTTGCCGGGGACGACCTTGATGACCAGTCGGATGTCGATGCCGTCGGCTCCCAACCGCTCGACGCCCCACACCTCCGGATCCTCGAGGAACAGCTCCGCGAAGCCGTCCTCGTGCGCCATCGTGACCGCCACCCGGTCGATCACCTGCGTGGCGAGGTCGACATCCGTGCCGTAGGCGACGCTGACGTCCAGCAGGGCCCGCGCCCAGCCCTGGCTCATGTTCCCGACACGTCGGATCTCGCCGTTCGGCACGTGCCAGAGGGTGCCGTTCACGTCACGGATGCGGGTCGAGCGGAGCGTGATGCCCTCGACGACACCGGACGCCTCGCCCGCGTCGATGATGTCTCCGACGCCGTACTGGTCCTCGACGAGCATGAACACGCCGGAGAGGAAGTCCTTCACGAGATCCTGGGCTCCGAACCCGACGGCCACGCCGATGATCCCGGCCCCGGCGATCAGAGGGCCGAGCTGGAGACCGATCTGACCCAGCGCCATGATGAGCGCCATCGACCAGATCACGACCACCGCCGCGCTGCGAGCGACCGCACCGAGGGCATCCGCCCGCTGCGCCCTGCGCAGGTCGGTCTCGATCGCATCGTCGAGCCCGATGCGCCCGCGCCACCGACGGTCGGGACGTTCGGCGGAGCGCATCCGACCGACGAGCCGTCGGATGCCTCGCTTCGCCAGGCTCGACAGGACGACGGCCAGCACGAGGATCAGCAGGATGGTGAGGCCCGGGGAGACGAGGTTGGAGACCAGGAACTCGAGCCGGTCGGGCACGTAGGGCGCCAGCAGGTCGGTCAAGCCATCGGCCGCGTCCTCGAAGGTGGGCAGGCCGTCCTCCCCCGTGACAGCGAGTAGGGTCGAGTCGTCCACCGGGTTCCCAACCGTCGTGTGCGGCGTCGCGTCCGTGGCAGGCTAACGGGACCCTGCTCGGTCCGTCCGGGGGGGTGCCAGGGTCGGCCGTGTAACACGCCCGTAACGGACGGGACATGCCGGCGGCACAGCGTGCTCGTAGCGTCCGCGCCGCAGGAGATGTCCCGTGGGGCCGGCAGGTCGCACGAGACGGGCGGGGCGCCCCGCCGAGTCCCAACCGCGGCCCGACGCTGCGGCGAGGCACCTCGGTGACCCGGCGGACGCCGGGCCGCGTCGGCTGCGGGCGCCTCGTCCACCTGCCACATACACCACACGAGGAGCGAGAAGTTGGGAAGCTCACCACAGTCAACGCAGGACGTGCTGTCCCTGATCGAGTCCGAGGGCTACGAGTTCCTGGACCTTCGGTTCGTCGACCTTCCGGGTCTGGTCCAGCACTTCTCCATCCCGGCATCGCACGTGACCGCGGGCGTGTTCGACGACGGGCTGTACTTCGACGGGAGCTCGGTCCGAGGGTTCCAGGGGATCCAGGAGTCGGACATGCTCCTGCTCCCCGACATCTCGACGGTGCAGGAGGACCGCTTCCGCGAGCGCAAGACCCTGATGGTCTACTGCCACGTGCACGACGCGATCACCGGCGAGGCCTACTCCCGCGACCCGCGCAACATCGTCCGGAAGGCGGAGGCCTACCTGCGCTCCACCGGCATCGCCGACACGGTCTTCATGGGCCCTGAGGCGGAGTTCTTCATCTTCGACTCGATCAACTTCCAGGTCCAGCCGCACGAGTCGTTCTTCTCGATCGACTCGGTCGAGGGTCCGTGGACGTCGGGGACCGACGACGGGCAGGGCAACCTCGGCTACAAGCCCCGCACCAAGCAGGGCTACTTCCCGACGCCGCCGATGGACCACTACCAGGACCTTCGCTCAGAGATGTCGGCGCAGCTCGAGGCGTTCGGGATCCCCGTCGAGGTCCAGCACCACGAGGTCGGTGCCCCCGGCCAGGCGGAGATCGACATCCGCTTCGACGAGATCGGCACGATCGCGGACAAGCTGATGACGTTCAAGTACGTCATCAAGAACACCGCGTGGAACGCGGGGAAGACGGTCACGTTCATGCCGAAGCCGATCTTCGGCGACAACGGCTCCGGCATGCACACGCACATGTCGTTGTGGAAGGACGGCGAGCCGCTGTTCTACGACGAGTCCGGCTACGGCCAGCTGTCGGAGATGGCACGCCACTACATCGGTGGACTGCTCGCACACGCTCCCGCGGTGCTCGCGTTCTCGAACCCGACGACCAACAGCTTCCGTCGCCTGGTCCCTGGCTACGAGGCACCCGTGAACCTCGTGTACTCGGCCCGCAACCGCTCGGCCGCGGTGCGGATCCCGATCTCCGGCGACTCGCCCAAGGCCAAGCGGATCGAGTTCCGGGTCCCCGACCCGTCCTGTAACCCCTACCTCGCCTTCTCCGCCATGCTGATGGCGGGCCTGGACGGGATCCGCAACAAGATCGAGCCGCCGGACCCGGTCGACAAGGACATCTACGACCTGCCGCCCGAGGAGCTCGGCAACCTGCCGAGCGTCCCCCGGAGCCTCGAGGAGGCGCTCGCCGGCCTCGAGGCCGACCACGAGTTCCTGCTCGAGGGTGGCGTGTTCACCGAGGACCTGCTCGAGAAGTACATCGAGTACAAGATGAACGAGGAGGTCGCACAGGTCGGCCTGCGCCCGCACCCCCTCGAGTTCCAGCTCTACTACGACATCTGACGGGCGGACGCGAGAACCTGGAGATGCTTCCAGGTTCTCGCAGCGCCTCGGCCCGCTGAGGGTCCGTCGTGCGAGAACCTGGCCGTATCTCCAGGTTCTCGCACGATCACCGTCTTCGACCGCGCGGGGTCAGTAGTAGTAGCGGCGGGGGCCGATCGAGCGGTCGAGGGAGCCCAGCACCAGCAGGATCAGCCCCACCACGATCAGGATCCACCCGATCGTGGCCAGGATGCCCGTACCGAGCAAAAGCAGGTCGAGCAGGAGCAGGACCAGTCCGAGTGCCAGCATGGAAAGCCTCCCTGTCGGGTCGCGTGCCGCTCGCCGGTGACGAGCTCGCGACCACCGAAGTCTGACATCGGAGGTCGCGCTTCGACACGGCCGTTCCGGCGGTTGTACGGCTGACCAGGTCACGCGTGTGGACGCCGCTCGCGGTGCTCGAACAGCGGCAGCAACGGGTGGACGAGGGGTCCGATGCCGACGGCGTACACGATCGTCCCGACGCCGACGGTGCCGCCGAGCAGGAATCCCAGGAGCAACACGCCGCCCTCGATCGCGGTACGCGCGACGCGGATCGAGAAGCCGCGCGCACCGAGCCCCGTCATCAGGCCGTCGCGTGGCCCGGGCCCCATGCGTGCCCCGATGTAGGCAGCGGTCGCCACGGCGTTCAGCGCGACGCCGCCCACCAGCGCCGCCACGCGCGCCGGGAGGGTCGTGAAGCTCGGCAGGACGACGAGCCACAGATCGAGCGCGATCCCGACCAGCAGCGCGTTGCTGATCGTCCCGAAGCCCGGCCGCTGCCGGAGCGGCACCCACAGCAGCAGCACGACGAGCGACACGAGCACGACCCACGTCCCGATGCTCAGCGGTGTCACGCGCGCGAGCCCCTCGTGCAGGACGTCCCACGGCGCCAGGCCGAGACCCGCCTCGACGATCATCGCGAGGCTGAGCCCGAAGAGCACGAGCCCGCCCCACAGCTGCGCGACCCGCGAGGGCAACGAACGTCCGCGCAGCTGCACCCGACCGCCTCGCGAGCGGCGGAGCGCGTCGTCACCCATCCGAGGAGGGCGCCGTCGGGCGGCGGGTGGCCCAGCGCAGCCAACCAGCGGCGATCCCGACCGCGATCGCCACGGTGCCCGTGATCGCACCGGAGCGCACGGGCGGCTCGAGGAGCGCGTCGAGCGACCAGGCCCCGGGGCCGGTGATGGCCAGACCGCTCGCGACGGCGATGAGGTACAGGTTCAGCTCCCACCCGTTCTTCGCCGACCAGAACCCCTTGCTGTGGTGGTTCACGAACGCCGCCGCCGTCATCGTGCCGATCACCGCCGCGGCGGCCAACGGGGTCAGGAACCCGCTGGCCAGCCCCAGCCCGCCACCGATCTCCGACAGGGCCGCGAACACCGTGGCCGGGCGACCCCCGGTGAAGCCGAGCGACGCGAACCAGCGGGTCGTGGCGTCCACGCCACCGCCACCGAACCAGCCGAACAGCTTCTGGAACCCGTGCAACGAGAACACGACCCCCACGACGACCCGTAGCAGCAACAGACCCAGGTCGACGGCCCCGTGGGCGGCGTCGGACGTCAGCAACGCCTCACCCACCGGCCCACGCTCCTCCCCCACCGACCGCCCGCTGCCGGTCGGCAGCGCGACCCTGCGTCCCGGGGACCAGGTCGGACGTGCGGAGCTCCGAGACGACGCGGTCCGCGGCCGCGAGTGCGACCGGATCCCCGTGGTCGCGCACGACGGCGACGGTGAACAGTCCAGCCGCAGTGGCGGACGCAACCCCGACGGGCGTGTCCTCGACGGCGCTGCACCGGTCCGGGGGGACACCGAGGTGGCGCGCCGCCACGAGGTAGGGGCGCGGTGACGGCTTGTGCTCCGTGACGTCGTCCGCACCGACGACCGCTCGGACGAACGTCTGGATCCCTCCACGCTCCAGCACACGGCGGACGTGTGCGTGAGAGGACGACGAGGCGACCGCGAGCGGCACGCCGGCGGCGCCGAGCTCGCGGATCACCCCGACGACGTCCGTGTGGAAACGCAGCTGGCCGTCCAACAGCTCGGTGAACCGCTCTCGCAACCGCGAGCGGAAGGCGTCGTGCTCGCCGAGCGAGGCGCGGGCGGAGAAGTACTCCCAGTTCTGCCCGAACGGGTGCCCGATCACCGCCGCGAGGTCCTCGCGGGTGACCTCGTAGCCCCGGTCGGCGAGCGCCTCTGTCCAGGCCAGGTCGGCGAGCGACTCGGTGTCGGCGATGGTGCCGTCACAGTCGAACACGACGCCGTCGGGGTGGCGGCTCACGAGGACCGCCTCTGGCCGCGCACCTCGCCGTCCCGGCCGTCGGCGGGGCCCGCGAGGTCGAGCACCGCGCGCACCAGCGGCTCGGGCGCCTCCTCGGGGACGAAATGACCGGCACCGGGCACGAGCACGAGCGCCGCATCCAGGTCCTCGGCCACCCCGGGGGCGAGGTGCGGAGGGGTGATGCGATCGCGCGCCCCCCACACGACCGTCGCCGGCACGCGCAGACGGTGTGGTCCCGCCGGGGAAGGGAGCAGCGGTACGCGTCGTCGGATGGTGCGGACCGCACCGTCGACGACCGCCCTGCGTGAGAGCGTCCGGTAGTACGAGAGCCAGCCACGTGGCGCGCTCGCGACCGCGCCGGCGTAGCGGGCGACCTCGGCGTCGCCGAAGACCCCGTCCACCTCCGAGGCGTAGCGGAGCGCGCCCCGCGTCAGTGGCCGCGCGGCGAAGCGGAAGGCGAGCTCCGGCAGGAGCGGGACGTTCAACAGTGGGATGTGCCACGCGGCGGTGAGGTCGATCTGCCGGAACGGCGACGACACGCTGACGAGCGCACGGACCCGGCCGGGGTGGCGGAACGCCGTCGCCAATGCCACGGCTCCACCCCAGTCGTGCCCGACCAGCAGCGCCTTGCGACCACCGAGCGCCCGGATCAGCTGGCTGATCTCGTCCGCCAGCGTGGCGGGGTCGTATCCGCGGCGGGGCGCGTCCGAGCGCCCGAAGCCCTTCAGGTCAGGGCACACGACGCGATACCCGGCGTCGGCGAGCGCGGGAGCGACCGACCGCCAGCACGTGCCGTCCTGCGGCCAGCCGTGCAGGAGGAGGGCCAGCCGGTCGTCCTCGTCGGCAGGTGCTGCGAACGGATCGCGCTTCCCGGCGTGCGGTGCACGGACGAAGAACCGCGTCTCGCCGCCGCGCACCTCTCCCTCACGCCACACGATCGTCACCCTCGCCCGCTGCTCTCGGATGCCGCGTCCGCCACCGAGCGCCAGCGTACGGCCTACGGGAGGGCGCGACGCCGACTCACGGGTCGGTCCCGTAGAACACCCGCTCGCAGACCGATCGGACGTGCCGAGCATGACGACGGCGCTCCCCGTCGAGCTCCTGCCAGGCACCGCGCCCGTATCCGAGCGACCGGGCGAGCGTCTCGAGCTGGGCCTGGGACACGGGCAGTACGTCGACGTCCCGATGGCGCAACAGGTACAGCCGGTTGCGCAGCTGCGAGAGGAACCGGTAGCCGTCCCGCAGCCACACCGCGTCCCGGTGGTCGATCAGTCCGTCGTCCTGGAGCACGTCCAACGCCGCCATCGTGCCGGGATGCCGTGCCGCTGCGTGGCGGGCGCCATGCCGTCGCTGGAGCAGCTGTACCGTCCACTCGACGTCGGACAGCCCGCCGGGTCCGAGCTTCAGATGCCGTTCGGGGTCGACCCGTCGCGGGATCCGCTCCTTCTCGAGCCGCGCCTTCATGCGACGCATCCGGAGCGCGCCGTCGCCGTCGGCGGGGTAGGCGTAGGGCTCCGCGGCCTGGACGAGCCGCGTGCCCAGGTCACGGTCCCCCGCGACGTGGCGGGCGCGCAGCAGCGCCTGGTGCTCCCAGGGCTCCGCCCACCGGTCCCAGTAGGCCCGGTACGACGAGAAGGAGCGCGAGAGCGGGCCGTTCTTGCCTTCCGGTCGGAGGTCCGCGTCGACCTCGAAGGCGGTGCCCTCCGCGGTGATGTCGGACAGGCTGCGGAGCACGTTGCCTGCCACCTCGAGTGCGAGGGCCGTGGCCTCCCGCTCCGAGGTGCCGGCCACCGCCTCGTGGACGAAGAGCACGTCGAGGTCCGAGACGTAGTGCAGCTCCTGCCCCCCGAGCTTGCCCATGCCCACGATCGCGATGCCGACCGGCAGCTCGTCGGGCGATGCCAGGCCGCGTCGCTGCGCCTGCCGCCTGAGCTCGGCGCGCAGCGCACCCGTGAGGCACGCCTCGCCGAGCGCAGTGAGCTCCTCCCCCACCCCTCGCACGGTCGCCTCACCCGCGATGTCGCGCAGGACGATCCGGAGCAGCTCGAGGCGCTTGAAACGCCGGAGCGCGTCCGTGGTGTCCTGCCAGTGCAGCCTGGCGACCGCCATGCGGACCAGCTCGTCGCGCGTCCGCGGCTCGTCGCGCAGGCGGTCGTCTCGGAGCCAGTCGACCCCCTGCGGCAGCCGGAGCAGCAGCTCGCCGGCCACCCGACTCGTGCCGAGCACCCGTCCGACGAGGTCCGCTGCCGCCGGGTGGTCCCGCAGGTACCCGAGCAGCTCGGCGGACTCTCCCTGCGCCTCGACGAGCTCGCGGAAGGTCGACAACCCGGTGTCGGGATCCGGCGCGTCCTGCAACACCTGGAGCACGGCCGGGAGCACGGCCCGAGCCGTGATGGCCCGACGGGACAGGCCTGTGGTGACCGCCCGCACGTCCCGGAGTGCAGCGCCGCCGTTCCGGAACCCCAACGCCTCGAGCCGCTCGACCGCTGCGTCGTCGGTCATCCCCGACACCTCGACGGGCATGCTGACGCCGGTGGCGGCGATCGGAACGGTGGCGTAGGTCTCCAGCAGGGGCCGGTAGAAGAGCTTGGCGTGCAGCTCGCTGACCTGGGTCTGCACCCGTTTGAGGTCACGGAGCATCGGCGCCCGGGCCGCGGTGTCCCCCTCGGCCCGGTAGCCCAACGAGCGGGCGAGCCACTCCTGCCGCTCGGGGTCCTCGGGGATCGTGTGTGTTCGCCGTTCGTTGGCGAGTTGCAGGCGGTGCTCGACCGTGCGCAGCCGCCGGTACGCCTCGGCGAACGAAGCCGCGTCGTCCTCGTCCACATAGCCGTTGCGCACCAGCGCGTCCAGGGCAGGAAGCGTCCCCGTCTCACGCAGGGACGGATCGCCCCGCCCGTGCACGAGTTGCAGGAGCTGCACGGCGAACTCGATGTCACGGATCCCGCCGGGGCCCAGCTTGAGCTGGCGTTCACGGTGTCGCACCACCTCGGGCTTCGCCTCGATCCGGGCCTTCATCGCACGGATCTCCGCGACGACGTCGGGATCGAGCCGCTCGGGCCACAGGAACGGTTCCGCGGCGGCCAGCAACGACGCGCCGAGCTCGTGATCACCGGCGACGGGGCGTGCCTTCAACAGCGCCTGGAACTCCCACGTCTTCGCCCAACGCTCCCAGTAGGCCGCGTAGGACGCGACCGTCCGCGAGAGCGGCCCGCTTCGGCCCTCGGGACGCAAGGTCGGGTCGACCTCGTAGGCGCGACCCATGGTCGTCGAGCTGTTGAGCAGCTCCAGCAGGTGCGACAGCACCTGACGCGCCTCGCGGCCCGCCTCCGCGTCGTCGTGCCCGTCGGTGGCCGCGTGCACGAACACGACGTCCACGTCCGAGACGTAGTTGAGCTCGCGACCACCGAGCTTGCCCATGCCGATGACGGCGATGCGTGCGGCCCGGTCCGCCCCGCCGAGCCGACCGTGCACCGCCTCGAGCGTCCCCGTCAGCACCGCCTCGGCGAGGCCCGCGAGCTCCGCCGCGACCGCCGGGAGGTCGGTGACGCCAGTGAGATCCCGAGCCGCGATGTCGGCCGTGGCGCGGCGCCGGATCGCGGCGATGCCCGCCGCCTGCGCGGCCGGGTCGTCGCCCGCGCGCACAGCGGCCTCGACGGCCGACGCGGTCGAGGCGACATCGACGCCGTCGAGCGTGCGCAACGCCTCCACCGCGTCGGGGAAGCGCGCCAGCAACTCGCCGAGGGGCCGCGACACCCCTGCGACGGCTCCGATGCGTCGCAGCCAGTCGCCGTCGTCCCGTGCCGCGGCGAACAGCGCCGGGGACTGCTCCGCGACGGCGACCAGGCACTCCAGTGCGTCGTCGGGTGCCGCGGCCTCCGAGAGCACGAGCAGGACGTCGTCGTCCACGACGGCGTGCACCGGGACCTCGGCTCCCGGCGGCAGCAGCCCGCCGTCACCGCTGCGGACGAGGCCCGCCCGCACCAGGGCGGGCAGGGCCGCCGACACGTCGACCCCGGCCGACGCCAGGCGGCCTCGGAGCGTTCGCGCGCGCGCGGCCACGTCGCGCCCTACAACAACGGCAGGTAGCGATCGAGCTCGAACTGCGTCACGTGTGCGCGGTACTCCTGCCACTCGCGACGCTTGTTGACGAGGAAGTGCGCGAAGAGGTGCTCGCCCAACGTCTCGGCGACGAGCTCGGAGGACTCCATGACGGCCAGCGCCTCCCCGAGGCTCGCGGGCAGCGCCTCGATGCCCTCGGCGGCCCGTTCGGCGTCGGTGAGCTCGAACGCGTTGTCCTCGTTCTCCGGTGGCAGCTCGTAGCCCTCCTCGATGCCCTTCAGGCCCGCCGCGAGGATCAGGGCGAACGCGAGGTAGGGGTTGCAGGCGGGGTCCGGTGCGCGGTACTCGATGCGCGTGGACGCGCCCTTGCGTGGCTTGTACATCGGCACCCGGATCAGCGCGCTGCGGTTGGAGTGCCCCCACGACACGAACACCGGCGCCTCGCCGGAGGGCAACGGGCCGTGGAGCTGCGCGGTGAGCCGCTTGTAGGAGTTCACCCATTGGTTCGTGACCGCGCTGATCTCACGGGCGTGGCGCAGCAGCCCCGCCGTGAACGCCTGCGCCGTCTTCGACAGGTGGTAGGGGTGGGTCGCGTCGTGGAACGCGTTCGTGTCGCCCTCGAACAGCGACAGGTGCAGGTGCATGGCGTTGCCCCACTCCCCCTCCAGGGGCTTGGGCATGAAGGTCGCGTACACGCCCCGCTGGAGCGCGGTCTCCTTCACGACGAGGCGGAAGGTCATGACGTTGTCCGCCATCGTCAACGCGTCCGCGTAGCGCAGGTCGATCTCGTGCTGGGAGGGTGCGACCTCGTGGTGCGAGAACTCGACGCTGATGCCCATCCGTTCGAGGGTGTTGATCGCCTGCCGGCGGAAGTCCTGCTGGACGTCGAGCGGGGTCATGTCGAAGTACGAGCCGTTGTCGAGCGGCTCAGGGGTCTTGGAGTCCTTGAAGAGGAAGAACTCCATCTCCGGGTGGATGTAGAACGTGAAGCCCATGTCCGCCGCGCGCTGCAGCGTCCGCTTGAGCACGTACCGGGGGTCCGCGGCGAACGGTTGCCCGTCGGGGGTGATGATGTCGCAGAACATCCGCGCCACACCCTGCGATTCGGGACGCCAGGGCAGCACCTGGAAGGTCGACGCGTCGGGGACGGCCAGCATGTCGGCCTCCTGCACCCGGGCGAAGCCGTCGATCGCCGACCCGTCGAAGCCGATGCCCTCGTCGAAGGCGTTCTCGAGCTCCGCGGCGGTGATGGCGACGCTCTTGAGGTACCCGAGCACGTCGGTGAACCACAACCGGATGAACCGGACGTCGCGCTCCTCGACCGTTCGGAGCACGTATTCCTGCTGCTTGTCCACTCTCGGCTCCTGCCACCGCCGCCACACCCCGGCCGGGCGGATGCGCTGCCGGGGCGCCGAGGTCATGGACCTCCGGCACCCCGGCAGCGTAGTGAGCGGCGTCGACTGGCCGCCGGTGTCAGGTCCGGGTGAGCTCGGGGTAGCCGGCCACGCCGTGCTCGTACACGTCCAGGCCGGCGATCTCCTCCTCCTCCGGCACGCGCAGCTGGCCCAGGGCCTTGAGCGTGCCGAACAGGATGCCCGCGCTCACGGCCACCCAGGCCGCGATGCCCACGATGCCGACCACCTGCGAGAACAGCAGGTCCGCGCCACCGCCGAAGAACAGCCCGCCGTCCGTCGCGGCCAGACCGACCCACAGCGTGCCGAGGATCCCGCACGTGCCGTGGACGGAGATCGCACCGACGGGGTCGTCGATCTTCAGTGCGTCGATCGCCGACACCGAGACCGCGACCAGCACGCCAGCGAGCAGTCCGACGACGACCGCCATCTCGTTGGAGACCGCGTCGGCCCCTGCCGTGATGCCGACGAGGCCCGCCAGCAGCCCGTTCGCCATCATCGCGACGTCCCACTTGCCGTTGCGAAGGCGTGTGTACGCACAGGCTGCCGCACCGCCTGCCGCACCGGCGAGCGCGGTGGTCACGATGACCGAGCCGATCAGCGGCCCGTCGAGCTCGAGGACCGAGCCGCCGTTGAACCCGAACCACCCGAAGAACAGCAGCAGGGTCCCGAGCGCCACGAACGGCATCGAGTGGCCCGGGATGGCACGTGCCTTGCCGGTGGTCGGGTCGAACTTGCCGATGCGGGGTCCGAGGATCGCCGCGCCGACCAGGGCGGTGAGCCCACCAGTCATGTGCACGATGGTCGAGCCGGCGAAGTCGGAGAAGCCCTGCTCGGCGACCCAGCCACCGCCCCAGGTCCAGGCACCGACGACGGGGTAGATGATCGCGGTCATGACGACCGCGACGACGATGTAGGCCCCGAACTTCATGCGCTCGGCGACGGCCCCGGACACGATGGTCGCCGAGGTGGCCGCGAACATCGCCTGGAACGCGAAGTCGATCTCGAGCGTGTACCCGGTCTCGGTGACGTCGTAGGGCGCGGTGCTCAGGAAGAAGCCGTCGGAGCCGAACAGGCCCCCGACCAGCTCCCCGTACATCAGACCCCAGCCGATCGCGTAGTAGACGAGTATGCCCAGCGCGATCGTGACGAGGTTCTTGCCGATGATGTTCGCCACGTTCTTCTGGCGGGTGAGGCCGGCCTCCAGCATGGCGAAGCCCGCGTGCATCAGGAAGACGAGCACGGTGGCCAGCATGAGGTAGAGCACGATGACGGCCACCCGGAGGTCCTCCGGGCTCAGGTCGGTCTGGGCGTACGCCGGCGCGCCGATCACCAGCAACAGAACGGACGTGACCACCCCCAACTTCAGCAGTCGCTTCACGGAATCCTCCAGCTCGCAGTCGCTTACCCGTGGTCGGACGGCCCGAACCGTTCGGGTCGTCCGGGTGCTGTCCGGTTCGCCGGGTGCGCCCTGCGGCGCGCCACGCCGGTCCGGATCTGACCGGTACGTTCGCGGACGCTACGGATGGGGGATTTCCCCCGCGTTGATGCTTCGTTTCGGCCTTGTTTCGTCTCGCGGGGCGACGTCGAGGAGGACATCGGATGCCGCTACGGGTCGCCCTGGGCCAGGTCGACGCACGCGTCGGCGACATCGACGGCAACGTCGATCGGGTGCTGCGTGCATGGCGCGACGCGGCGGCTGCCGGTGCACACCTGGTCGTGTTCACGGAGCTCACGATCACCGGGTACCCACCCGAGGACCTGCTGCTCAAGCGTGAGTTCGTCGACGCCAACCTCGATGCGCTGCGCCGGCTCACGGCCGCTGGCCCCGCCGGCACGACCGCCATCGTCGGCTTCGTGGGCGCCGGTGACGGTGACGCGACCGACGAGGCCCACTGGGACGTCTCGCTCGCGACGCGGGACCTCACCAACTCCGCCGCGGTGCTCCGCGATGGTGTGGTGGCCGCCACCTACGACAAGCTACGACTGCCCAACTACGGCGTCTTCGACGAGGCGCGCTACTTCACCTCGCGGGACCAGCCGTGCGTGGTCGACGTCGACGGCGTCCCCGTGGGCGTCACGATCTGCGAGGACCTGTGGACCGAGGACGGCCCGCTGCAGTCCGCGGTGGCCGCGGGTGCACGCGTCGTCGCCAACCTCAACGCCTCGCCCTACCACCACGGCAAGCGGACCGAGCGGGAGCGCTGGGTCCGCCACCATGCGCGGCGTGGCGGGGTGCACGTCCTGTACTGCAACGTGGTCGGAGGGCAGGACGAGGTGGTCTTCGACGGCGACTCGATGGTGGCCGACCCGTCCGGCACTGTGATCGCAAGGGGTGGACAGTTCGTCGAGGATCTGGTGCTCGTCGATCTCGAGGTCCCGGGGGGGCCCCCCGACGGCCCTTCACCGTCACCGTCCCGAGACGTCCTGCCTCGGCTCGAACCGACGGCCGAGGTCTGGGCCGCACTCGTGCGGGCGACCCGTGACTACTGCCACCGCAACGGCTTCGACGATGCGCTCCTCGGGCTGTCGGGCGGCATCGACTCGGCCGTGACGGCGGCCATCGCCGTCGACGCGCTCGGCCCGGAGCACGTCACGGGCGTGGCGTTGCCGTCCCCGTACTCCTCGTCGCACTCCCTCGTGGATGCGCGGGCCCTCGCGGCGTCTCTCGGCTGCCGCTACCTCGAGGTGCCGATCGCCGAGCCGTTGCGGGGTGCCAGCGTCGCACTCGGGGACCTGGTGGTGAGCGGGTTCGACCGCGACGACCACCGGACCCCGGGGGTCGCCTACGAGAATCTCCAGTCCCGGCTCCGCGGGCTGGTGCTGATGGCGCTGTCGAACGAGCACGACAGCATCGTGCTCACCACGGGGAACAAGTCCGAGTACGCGGTCGGGTACGCGACGCTGTACGGGGACATGGCGGGCGGCTTCGCCCCGCTCAAGGACGTGGGGAAGCTGCTCGTGTACGAACTGGCGCGGTGGCGGAACTCCGTCGCGGACGTGATCCCGGAGAGCACGATCGAGAAGCCGCCCTCGGCCGAGCTGCGACCGGGTCAGCTCGACCAGGACTCGCTCCCCGACTACGTCGTGCTGGACGACATCGTCCGCGCCTATGTCGAGCTCGACCTGGGTATCGGCGCGATCGTGCAGCGCGGCCACGACGAGCGGGAGGTCCGCCGCGTCGTCCAGTTGATCGATCGCGCCGAGTACAAGCGGCGCCAAGCCGCTCCCGGGCCGAAGATCACCGAGCGCGCGTTCGGCAGGGACCGGCGGGTCCCCATCACCAGCGGGTGGCGCGGCTGACCCGCGCGCACGCGCCCGGTAGGGCACACTGCCACGGCAACCACCGACGACGACCGCTGGACCCGGCCCTCGACAGACGGGGGCGCCACGGGCTGGCAGGGAGGGTCCCAGGTGTCCGTTCACGTGCCCGCAACCCCGTCGCACGCCGCCGTCCCGTCCACCGCCGACTCGCGACGGTCCGGACCGGTGACGATCCACACGCTGTCGGCGATGAAGCGCGCCGGCGAGCGCTTCGCGATGGTCACCGCCTACGACGCGGCCGCTGCCGCCCTGCTCGACGAGATCGGCGTCCCCGTGCTGCTCGTCGGGGACAGCCTCGGCATGGTCGTGCTCGGCTACGACTCCACCGTCCCGGTCACCCTCGACGAGATGCTGCACCACACGCGGGCCGTCGCCCGCGGCACCCGTGACGCGCTCGTCGTCGGAGACCTGCCGTTCGGGACCTACCAGCAGGGGCCGGCACAGGCGCTGGCCTCGGCGACGCGGATGCTCAAGGAGGGCGGCGCTGCCGCGGTCAAGCTCGAGGGTGGCGGACCCATGGTCGAGGTGACGGCACGGCTTGTGCGCGCCGGGATCCCCGTCATGGGACACCTCGGCCTGACACCGCAGTCCGTGCACCAGCTGGGTGGCTTCCGGGTCCAGGCGCGGGAGACGGATGCCGCAGAGCAGCTCGTCGCCGACGCGGTCGCACTGGCCGAGGCCGGCGCCTTCGCCATCGTGCTCGAGTGCATCCCGACCAGCGTCGGGGCACGGGTCACGGCGGCGGTCGACGTGCCGACGATCGGCATCGGCGCCGGCCCGGACACCGACGGCCAGGTGCTCGTCTGGCACGACCTTCTGGGCCTGACGACCGGACGCCTACCGCGCTTCGTCAAGCAGTACGCAGACCTTCGCTCGGAGATCGTGACCGCGGTGAAGGCCTTCCAGCACGAGGTCGCGGACGGCGAGTACCCAGCGCCGGAGCATGCCTACGAGGGGTGATCGACTCCACGGCCGGCGCGCGACGGCAGGTGTTCGCCCTCGGCCTCGCGGGCGAGCACGAAGAGGTAGTCGGCACAACGGTTGAGGTAGCGAAGCGGCGCGTCGTCGGGGAGCAGCTCCGCGCGTCGCATGGCGACGACGTGACGCTCCGCACGGCGGCACACGGCCCGGGCGAGGTCCAGGGCCGCCGCCGCCCGCGTGCCCCCCGGCACGACGAAGTGCTTCGGGATCGGGTGCCGGGCGACACAGGCGTCTATCCGCCCGTCCAACGCATCGACCATCGCCGTGTCCACCCGGCTGACGCCGACCACCAACCGGTCCCAGTGCCCGACGGAGGTGGCCAGTTGCGCGCCGATGACGAACAGCTCCCGCTGCACCTCGAGCACCAGGTCGTGCAGGTGGCCGTCCAGCTCGGCGCGGGCGAGACCGAGTGCGCTGCACGCCTCGTCGACCGTCCCGTAGGCGGTCGTTCGCAGGTCGTCCTTGTCGACCCGCCCGCCGAACAACAGCCCGGTCGTGCCGTCGTCGCCGGACTTCGTGTAGACCTTCATCGCACCCGCGTTCGTCTGGCCGGCGAGCCTATCGAGACCCGCGCCGGTCGAGCGTCCGCCGGTGCGACGTTGTCCGGTGTCGGACCTCGCGGGTACCGTCCGCGTCCTGCCGACCCTGCGAGCACACACCGTGGCCGAGCGTTCCCCTCGACGCGACTTCCGTGTGCTGACGCGCCGCCGAGGCGGCTACGACGGCGCACAGATGGTCGACGTCCAGCTGCAGATCGCGGAGTCCGGAGCCCTCGTGTGGGCACAGACGTTCTCCGACGAGACGCAGGCCGACGCCTTCCAGCGGGAGCTCGAGTCGGATCTCGACCAGCTCGACGACACGGCGTTCCGCCGCAAGTACGGCGTGCCGGCGAGCACGTGAGCGGGTGAGCGGGATGGGTCGCGCCCTGCCCGACCTGACCCGGCTCGCCGTCCGACCCGTGACGACGCTCCCGCGGCTGGCCGACGGGCGCATCGACCTGGACCGCGCCGCGTCGCTCCTCCAGCCGGCCGACCTGTTGGAGTCCGCATCGGCCCCCACACCAGTGGGCGCGGGGTGGTCGTACGTCGTCCCGCACGGAGGACCACGGCTCGTCGACGACGGACACACGACCGTCCTGCTGTCCCCCGGTGCCGAGTCCGTCACCTTCGGGACGGACCCGTTCCGCGCCATCGACGAGCTCGGCGGTGCCCTCGGCGTCGGTCCTGGGGCCCCGCGCGACGCCGCGCTGCCGCCGTTCACGGGCGGTCTCGTCGGCGCCCTCGCCTACGACCTCGCGCGGCGCGTCGAGACCCTCCGCGACGGTCCGCCGAGGGACCGCCGCTCGCCGGACCTGTCGCTGCGTGTCGCCGGGCTCGTGTTGGCCGTCGCCCCGGACCGCTCGGAGGCGCTCCTGCTCAGCCACGGGGCGCGGCGCCGGACCGTTGACGAGGTCGTCCGGCGCCTGGCATCGGCCGAACCGGCAGACCCCGGCGCCGGACCCCAGCGACGGCAGCCCGTCACCAGCAGCCTCCCTCGCGAGCGCCACCTCGACGCGGTTCGTGAGATCCTGCGTGCCATCGGCCGGGGTGACGTGTTCCAGGTGAACCTGACCCAGCGGCTCACGGCCCGATGGAGTGCCGACGTCTGGGCCTTGTACCGGGCGATGCGCGGGCACAGCGCGGCCGCGTACGGCGCGGTGCTGCCCGAGCTGGGGGTCGCGTCGGTGTCACCCGAGACCTTCCTCGACGTCGACGGTGCGCTGGTCCGCACCCGACCGGTGAAGGGGACCCGGCCGCGGGCGTCCGACGCGGGACTCGACGCCGCGCTGGCGGACGACCTCGTCACCTCGGCCAAGGACCGCGCGGAGAACGTCATGGTCGTCGACCTCGAGCGCAACGACCTCGGGCGTGTGTGCGTACCCGGATCGATCCGCGTGCCGGAGCTGGTCCGGCTGGAGGCCCATCCGACCGTCTGGCATCTCGTGTCGACCGTCCAGGGGCGGCTGCGGCCGGGCACCGGCTACGGCGAGCTCCTGCGGGCGGTGTTCCCGTGCGGCTCGATCACGGGCGCCCCCAAGGTCGCGGCGATGCGCCTGATCGACCGGCTCGAACCCGTCCGGCGCGGCTGGTACTGCGGCGCCATCGGCTTCCTGGCACCGGGGGCCGCGACACTGTCGGTCGCGATCAGGACGGCCACGCTCGACGACGGCCACGCGGACTACGGCGCCGGCGGGGGCATCGTCGCCGACTCCGACCCCGGCGACGAGCACGCGGAGAGCCTGGACAAGGCTGCCGCGTTCCTCCGAGCCGTCGGCGCGTCCCCGTCCGGCATCGGCGAGCCGCACCCCGAGCCCCTCGCCGCGGGCGGCGGTGCGGCGTGAGCGATCTCGAGCCCCCGCCATGGGTGTGGGTCGGCGACCGGCTCGTCCGGTCGGGGGACGCGACCGTGTCGGTGTTCGACCGTGCCTTCCGCAGCGGTGAGGGCGTCTTCGAGACGATCCGCGCCTACGGCGGGCACCCCTTCCGAAGCGACGCACACCTCCGTCGCGCCGTGACGGGCGCCGCGACGCTCGGGTACCGCCTCGACCGGGACCTGCTGCGCGAGGCCGTGTCCGCCACCGTGCGCGCCAACCTCGCGGCGTTCGGCGGTCGTGACAGCGTCCTCCGGCTCACGACCTCCCCCGGCACCCTCGACCCGTCGAGTCCCTTCCCCGGGGCCGCCGGCACGGGGCCGACGGTCGTGGTCACCTCGCACCGGCTCCGGGTCGACCCACGTGTGCACGAGCAGGGCATCGCGGCCATCACGGTCCGGCTCGCTCGCGAGCTGCCGCAGGTCAAGTCGGTGTCCTACCTCACCGCGCTGACCGCGCGTGAGCAGGCCCGTTCCGCCGGCGCCGACGAGGCCATCCTCGTGCACGACGACGGCCACGTGCTCGAGGCGGCTGCCGGCAACGTCGGCATCGTCCACGGAGACGTGTTGGTGACCCCACCGGTCTCGGACGGCCTGCTCGCAGGCATCACCCGCGACACGGTGCTCGACGTCGCGCGACGGCTCGGCCTCCGGGTGGACGAACGCTCGGTGCCGTTGCCCGAG
Source organism: uncultured Nitriliruptoraceae bacterium (assembly GCA_963695235.1). GTDB lineage: Bacteria > Actinomycetota > Nitriliruptoria > Nitriliruptorales > Nitriliruptoraceae > PWLR01. Next base: position 2,391,727 of record OY968778.1, on the reverse strand, counting down.
CTGCTCGACGCCGACGAGGTGCTGGTCACCGCGACCACCCGCGAGGTGGTGCCCGTCGTGGCCGTCGACGGCGTCACCATCGGCGGGGGTGCACCCGGACCGATCGTCGCGAAGCTCCTGGCGGGCTACCGCTCCGAGGTCGCGCGCGAACGCTCGGAGGCGGCACGGGACGGACGGCCCGGCGGGTGACGCGACCTGGGCGGCCGTCACCCGGTCGCCGGGGCCGGCGATCCCCCGCCGGTAGACTCCGGCCCGTCCCGGCGGCTGCCGGCGGCGGCGTGAGCGGAGGCGCCCGTGGCGCGCGTGGCGGTGGACAGTGGCGGACGCCGTGTCGATCGACGGTGACGTCCGCCTCCGGTGGCACCGGACCTCGCTCGACGGCCGCACGGCGTTCTACGGCGACGCCGGGGACGGCCCACCGGTGGTCTTCTTCCACGGCTGGGGGCTCTCGGCGCGCTCGTACGCGAGTGCCCTGCCCCTGATCGCCCGTACCGGCGCACGCGTGATCGCACCCGCGCTCCCCGGGTTCGGCAGGAGCGAGGCGTTGGAGGGCGAGTACACGTTCGAGAAGCTGGCGGCGTGGGTGATCGACCTGCTCGACATCATCGACGTCCACGAGCCCGCCGCGCTCGTCGGCCACTCGTTCGGGGGGGCCGTCGCGACGGCGACCGCCTGGCACCATCCGGAACGTGTCCGCGCCCTGGTGCTGGTCAACTCGATCGGCGGCTCGGTGTGGAAGGAGAGCCGCCATGGCGACCGGACGCTCGCCGACCGGCCGTTGTGGCACTGGGGTCTCAGGTTGCCGGGCGAGTTCAGCCGGCGCGATTACCGCCGGGTCCTCCCCGTCGTCGTGCGGGACCTGGTCGGCAACGCGCTGAGCAACCCACGGGCGGTGCGCCGCGCAGGTGAGCTGGCCCGCAACGCGGATCTGCGCGAGGAGCTCGCGACCCTCGCGGCCCGCGGGCTGCCGGTCTCGATCCTGTGGGGCTCGGAGGACAACGTGGTCCCGGAGGCGACCTTCCTCGCCCTGTGCGAGGCGGCGGGCGCCCCAGGGGACATCATCGAGGAGGCCGGCCACTCGTGGCTGCTGGCGGATCCGGAGGGCTTCGGCGAGCTCGTGACGAACTCGCTCACCGTGCAACGCACCCTGGAGGAGCGCACCGGCGACCACCGCCCGGACACCGTGGGGTGACGCGGGTCAGCTGAGCTCGTCGACATCGTCCAGCCCGAGCGCGACGGCCCGTCGACGGTGTGCACCGAGCACCGCCATCGCGAGCCGCTTCACGCGCTGCTCGCCCGACGAGCCCGCGGCATCCGCGGCCAGCAGGACACGGAGCGCGTCCGTGTCGCCGGCGACGCCCTGGTAGGTGGTCAGTGCACGTCCCAGCAGGTCGGCGGTCAGGTGCCGGGCCCGCGCACGTGCCGTGTCGTCGACGAGTTGCCCGGTCAGCGCCGCCGAGGCGAGCAGCTCGAGGTCGCGCTTGTCCATGGCCTCGACCAGGACGCGAGCGGTGTCCTCGTCCAGCGCAGGCGCGATGTCGGCGACGAAGTCGGTCGCCATCGGCACACCGAGCGCGAAGAAGACGCACGCACCCAGCCAGTCGTCCAACGGTGCCCGGTCGAAGTACCGGTCGAAGGACGGCTTCTGCCGGTCCATGACCGCGGTCGCGAGCTCCGTTCGAGTGCCGAGGTGGTCGCGGAGCCGTTCGTAGCGATCGAACTCGGCCGCGGCCGCCCGCGCGATCGCATCGGCGGTCCGCGCATCGGGGGCCAGCCCGATCACCCGGGCCGCGGCCTCGAACGAGCGCAACTGGCCGTAGGCGAGGGCGCCGAGCAGCTCCACGGTCGCCAATGCCAGCTCGTCCCGGGGGTGACCCATGCGTCCGCCTGGCTCCGCGCGGCTCAGGTCGCGCGGCGCGGACGCCAGCCCAGCCGCTCGGAGATCTCGCGAGCGGACCGCAGCACACGCAGGGCGATGGCCTCCGGTTCGGGGAGCCGGGCGGTGGGCGCCACGATCCCGACGGCGGCGACGGCCCGGCCGGTGTGGTCGAACACGGGAGCCGCGACCCCGGACGCCCCGGCCTCGAGCTCGTCCCTGGTGTAGGCGACGCCGCGTTGGCGCACCGGCTGCAGGTCCGGGTTGCGGGCACCCTCGGGGAGGAAGGCCAGCAGGGCCTTGCCGTGGGCGGCAACGCCCAGCGGGTGCCGGAAGCCGACCCGGTAGTTCACCTGGACGAACCGGTCACCCGGCTCGATCACCTCGACGACGACGAGGTCGTCACGGTCCCGCACGGCGAGGCAGGACGTCTCGTTGGTGTCCTCCGACAGCGACCGCAGGGGCGGCCCGGCGAGCCGACGGACCTCGAGGCCCTGCGCGGCACGCACCCCGAGCTCGAGCATCGACAGACCCAGCCGGTACTTGCGCGTCTCGGTGTCCCTGGTCACGAACCCTTCGGCCGTAAGGGTGTCGAGCAGCCGGTACAGCACCGCTCGATCGAGCCCGGTGGTCTCGGCCAGACCCGACACGGTCGCACCGTCGCTGTGCTCCCCCAATGCGTTGAGCAGGGAGAGACCCCGTGACAGGGTCCTCGAGCCGCTCGAGCGCCGGCCGCGCTTGTCGTCGTCGTCCTCCACCTCGGACCTTTCGCTCGGCCGCGTCACCGCACAGTGGAGTGCGATGTCCGCCGGAGTGTGCTGCGCGACCCGCGCACGGTCAAGCCTCGATCCGGACGCCTGCCGGGGGCCGATCGACCGTCCGCCACGCGACGGACCCGGGACAGGGCAGGCCTCAGCGCCAGCGGCTCAAGGCGGGCGGCCGCCGAGGACGCCGTCGCTACCATCCCCGAGCCCGCGTCGCGTGCGCGTCGCGGCCGGCGATCGGCAGAGAGGCTGCAGCGTGGCGGACGAGTTCGAGAAGTTCCTCGGCGGCACCCGACGGGCCTTCGACACCCTCTTCGAGCAGCGCATCCTCTTCCTCAAGGGCCCGCTGCAGGACGAGAACGGTGACCAGCTCGTGGCGCAGCTGCTGGCGCTCGATGCCGAGAACGACGACGACATCACCCTCTACATCAACTCGCCGGGCGGCATCATCACCGGCATGTTCGCCCTGTACGACTCGATCCAACTCCTGCGTAGCAAGGTGAACACGCGCTGCGTCGGGCTCGCCGCCTCGGCCGCCGCCTTCCTGCTGTGCACCGGGACCGGCACCCGCTCGGCAACCGAGAACGCGCGCATCATGATCCACCAGCCGCTGGGCGGGGCGCGCGGCACCGCGAAGGACATCGAGATCCAGGCCAAGAACATCGTGTGGATGCGCGAGCGCATCAACGAGATCATGGCCGGCCGAACCGACAAGACCGTCGAGCAGATCGCGACCGACACGGACCGTGACTTCTGGATGACGGCGGCGGAGGCGCGCGCCTACGGGCTGATCGACGAGGTCGCGGAACCAGGTGCCGGCTCGTAGCGCACCCACCTCACGGCAGCGCCGCCTGCGCGTGGCGCTGCTCGAGTGCGACCACGTCGATCCCGCCCTGCGCGAGGTCGCGGGCGACTACGCGGACATGTTCGACCGGCTGTTCGCTGCCCACGCACCAGCGGTCGAGATCCACCGCGTCGACGTGATCGGTGGAGCGCCGCTCCCCGCGCTCGACGCGTTCGACGGGCTGCTGATCGGCGGGTCCCGTCACTCGGTCGGCGATCCGCTGCCGTGGATCGAGAGACTCTCCGGTCTCGTCCGGGCTGCGCACGCGGCGGGCGTCCCGCTCGTCGGCATCTGCTTCGGCCATCAGTTGATCGCACGGGCCCTCGGCGGGCGGGTCGAGCGGGCGGCCGGTGGCTGGGGTGTCGGCGTGCATCGGGCCACGGTCACCGAGGGGCGCCCGTGGATGGCCCCTCCACGGGACGGCTACGACCTGCTCGTCAGCCACCAGGACCAGGTGGTCGAGCTGCCGCCCGACGGCCGTCTCCTGGCGACCAGCCCGCACGCCCGCGTGGCGGCGTTCGGCGTTGGGTCGTCGGTCGGGTTCCAGGGCCATCCGGAGTTCGCCGCCCCCTACGCGCTCGCACTGCTGCAGGCTCGTGCCGATCGGATCCCCGCAGCAGCGATCGACGCAGCCACCGCCACGCTCGGCGATCCCACGGACGGCGCTGTCCTGGCCGGGTGGATCTCGGACGCTCTCGGAGCCCGGCAGGTCGGGAGGACACGATGACCGTGCAGCAGGTACTCGAGGTCGCGGAGCTCGCGGAGACGCTGCTCGCGAGCGACGAGGTGGCCCAGGCCTGGGAGCGGCCGAGCGCGCTCGAGGGCTACACCGTCGCCGGTCTCGCGGGGCACCTCGCCCGGGCCGTCCTCACGCTCGAGCGCTACCTCGACGAACCGGTGGCGGACGCGCCGCCGACGGATGCGGCCGGCTACCTCGTGGCGGTGCTCGGCGCCCACGACCCGATCGGCAGCGACCTCCACCGGACCGTCCGGCAGCGGGGGGACGACGAGGCCGCAGAGGGCCAGGCAGCGCTCGTCGAGCGGCTCGCGGCCGCACGGCGCACACTGACGGCTCGGCTCGCCGACGAAGACCTGCAGCGTCCGATCGCGGTGCTCGCGGGCACGGTGCTGCCGATCGAGGCGTACCTGGAGACGCGGCTGGTCGAGCTCGTGCTCCACCTCGACGACCTGGCCGTCAGCGTCGGGCGTGACGATGCCGCCGACGTCCCCGATGCAGCCGTCGAATCCGTCGCGCGGGTGCTTGCCACGCTCGCCGCCCGACGGGTCGGGGGCCTGCCGACGATCCGGAGCCTCGCCCGACGCGAGCGGCAGCCGGATCCGGTCCGCGCGCTCTGACGACGACCCACGACAGCGGCCTGATCGGCCTCTCGCCGAGCCGTCGTCGTCAGCTTGCCGGCGCGTCGTCCTCGACGTAGAGGTAGTACTCCTGGTCGGCTTCTTCCCAGTCCATCTCCACGACGTCCTTGGTGACGGCCGCCTTGCAGAACTGGAGGAAGCCGGAGTAGCCCAGGTCCTTCTCCGAGAAGTCCGGCTCGCGCTTGCGCAGCTGGTCCTTCAGCCCGGACAGCGGCGGGTCGCCGCCGAGCTCGACCATGAGCTCGCGGACCGTCTCGCGCAGCAGCTTGAACGCCGCGTCCTCGTCGCGAGGGGCGTTCGGGAAATCGACCTCCGGATCACCCGGAGCGGACCCGTCGGCGAGGACGATCACCTTGTTGTCGGCCAGGTGCCGCAGCAGCTCGCGGAAGCCACGGAAGCCGAAGTCGGCCTCGTTGAACGTCGGGTCCTTGCGCAACAGCGTGCGCTTGAGGTTGGACGCCAGGACCGCCCCGGCCGTGGACGACTGGATCCCCGACAACGTGCGCGTGATGAGGCGCTCGAGCTTGCGCAGGTCCTGCTTCTGGCTCGATGCCGGCGACGACACCTCGACCGCCGCAGTCTCGTCACCAGTGGCGGCCTGCTTGGTCGTGGACGCCTTCGTGGCCTTCTTCACCCCGTGGGACGACTTCTTCGCCCGGCCCTGGCTCGGCTCCTGCTTCTCGCGGCGCGGGATGCCGTCGAGCCGGTCGTAGAAGATGAACTCGTCGCACGCGGACGGGAGCTTGGCGGAGGTCGAGCCCTTGACGCCGACGCCGATCACCCGCTTGTTCAGCTCCCGGAGCTTGCTGACGAGCGGCGTGAAGTCCGAGTCACCGGACACGATCACGAACGTCGACACGAAGTCGCGCGTGAGGGCGAGCTCCATCGCGTCGACCGCCATCTGGATGTCCGCCGCGTTCTTGCGGACCGAGTCCGTCCGCTGCGGGATCTCGATCAGCTCGACGTTCGCGTCGACCACCCCGCGGCGGTCGTCCTTGAACAGGTTCCAGTCCGCGTACGCGCGGCGCAGGATCAGGCGCCCGCGCTCGGCGAGCGCCTCCAGCAGCGGCTGGAGGTCGAAGCGGTAGCCGATGTCGCGCGCACCGATCGCCACGTTCTCGTGGTCGATGTACAGCGCGAGTCGCTCTTCTGATGCGTCTGAGGTAGCCATGAGGGTGACCCTACTGCAACTGCGAGCCGGCACGAACGTGCGGAGACCGTGCGCCCGGCGGGAGGCGAGTCGTCCCAGGCCGGCCCGCCCCTAGTCTCCGACCGGGCTCGTAGGGGTGCGGGACCGCGACGCGACGGCGGGAGGGGTGGGGTTGCCGGCAGGGAGCACCGGGTACCGCGCTGCCCTGGCGTCGCGCATGGTCCGCCGCCTGTGGCTCGCGAGCTCGGTGTCCTCCATCGGCGACTACATCGGCCTGGGCGCGCTGCTGTTCCTCGCCGCCGACCAGACCGGCCGCGCGCTCGGCGCGGCCGTCGTGCTGGCGGTGGGTGTCCTGCCGTCGCTCGTCACCGGCCTGGTCGCCGGCCCCTGGCTCGACCGCTTCCACCGTGGACGATCGCTCGCGGGCCTGCAGCTCGCCGGTGCGGCCGTCGTCTGCCTGCCGCTGTTGCTCGACGGCGTCGCGATCGTGTTCGTGACCGCCGCCCTGCTGGCGATCGTGCGGATCGGCACGATCGCCGTCCGAGCCGGGGCGATGGCCGAGGGCATCGAGGACCGCCACCGTGCACCACTGGTCGCGCTGCTGGCCTCGACCGACCAGGTGGCGCAGGTCGTCGGCTACCTCTCCGGTGGCGCCCTGTACGTGCTGCTGGGCGTCGAGGCAGCACTCGTGCTGGACGCCGCCAGCTTCCTCGTGGGCGCCGCGGTGCTGGCCCGGCTTCGGCTCCCGCGACCGGCCGCACGTCCGGGCCGGCCAGGGCTCACCGCCGGCCTCCGCGACATCCTCGCGGACCCGGTGCTGCGGCTGTTCGGCGCCCTGGTGGTGGTCACCGGCACCGTCGCGTCGCTGCCGGAGACGCTCGCCCCCGCCATCGCGGGGCCCGCCGATGCGCTCCGACCGCTGCTGCTCGCGGTGGCCCCGGCCGGCCAGGCGCTCGCGATGGCCTTCATGGGACGGCTGGCGCAGGTGCATCGACCAGCGGTGCAGCTGACCCACTTCACGGGGCTCGGGATCGCGTTGAGCGTGGCGCTCGTCGCGCCGACCGCCGCCGCGTTCGTGGTCGTGAACCTGCTGGTGGGCGCCGGGACCGGTTGGGTCGTCGGCCCGCAGGCCACGTTCCTCAGACGCGCACCCGCGACGCGCATGGCCCAGGTCACCGGGACCATGGTCGCCGCGCTCGCGGTCGCAGAGGGCATCGGCACGCTGATGTTCGCCGCGGTGGCCGACAACGTCTCCGTCGCCGCCGCCTACGGCCTCGCCGGAGGTCTGCTGCTGGCGGTCGCCGCGCTCGGGTGGGGCGCACGGCACCGGACGGAGGAGGTCCGCCGCCTGGACCGGGGCTGGCACGGCGCAGCGCGCCAACGCTAGAGAGACAACCCGAGGTGGTCCGACAACGCGGCCACGGTCGCCGTGTCGTCGCCCGTGTGCACGACCCCGAACATGCCGAGCCGCCGTGCCACCTCGACGTTGGCGGGGAGGTCGTCGACGAAGGCGCAACGCGCCGGCTGCACGCCGAGCCGCTCGGCCGCGAGGTGGTAGATCGCAGGGTCCGGCTTGCGCAGGCCGACCTCGCCGGAGATCACCGTGACGTCGAAGTGCTCGTCGAGCAAGTGCCGCGGGTAGAGGTCCGTGCCCCACGAGTTCGAGAGCAGGGCCGTGCGCACCCCGGCGGCACGGGCGGCCGCCACCAGCTCCCACACACCCCCCGCGGGTGCCAGCCCCGCGAACAGGCCGGCGAGGAGCGACCCCTGCGTCGCGATCTGGTGCCCGCCACGGAGAAGGAGCGCGAGCAGCAACTCGTCGAAGTCCTCGGTGGTCAGCTCCCCCCGCTCGAGCGAGGCGATCGGTCCGCCGTCGACGACGTCGGACGCGGCCAGCAGCAGCTGGTAGGCGCGGCCCGGGGGCAGGCCGAGCGTCCGCTCGTGGTCGGCGAACGAGCGATCCACCGGACCGGTCAGCACCCCGCCGTAGTCCACCAGCAGCGCACGTGCGGACGGGTCGTGCGGGCGAACCGCCGTCTCGGCATCGTCGGGCTGTCGCATCGTCGTCCGTCCGCCTGCCACCTGCGTCCCAGCCTACGACGAGCGGTCGGCGTCGAGCGGCTCGCCCGTGCGTCGACCTACGCTCGCCCTCGGTCGAGCGGGCGGTGCGCACGATGACGGAGGGTCCCCCGGACATCGCGGGCGGCTGGGACGTCCTCGCCGACGCGTACCAGCGGGAGGTGGGCTGGCCGGACGACGAGCTCGCCTGGGGTCTTCGCTGCCCGGCGGAGCGCGACCTGCGGCTGGTCAGTGACGTCCTGCCGGGAGCCGACGTCCTGGTGCTGGGCTGCGGGGGCGGTCAGGACCTGGTGGCGCTGGCGGCGCTGGGTGCCGCCACGCTGACCGGCATCGACCCGTCGGCCGCGCAGCTACGACACGCCGCCGCACGGTTGGAGTCGGCCGGCCTGCAGGCACGGCTGGTGCGCACGGACGCGACGTCGCTCGGCGCGGTCGGGGACGCCACCGTCGACGTCGTGGTGGCGGTCCAGGCCCTCGACTACGTCGAGCACCTCGACCGCTGTGTCGCCGAGGTGGCACGGGTCCTGCGCCCCGGAGGGGTGTTCGCGTGCAGCGTGTTGCACCCGGCGGATCTCTCCACGGACGAGGGGCCTCCCTACGGCTGGCACACGTCCTACTTCACCAGCCAGCGCGACTGGGTCTGGGACGGGCTCGCCGACGAGGACGTCCCCTTGCGCTCCTGGTTCCGCTCGCCCTCGGTGTGGTTCACCACCGTCACGGAAGGCGGGTTGCGGGTGGAGCGGCTCCTCGAGCCCGCGCCGATCGACGATCCGCGATGGATCGAGCGTGGCTGGCTGGACGAGTGCTCGTCCGCCAAGCTCGAGCTGGTCCCCGGCTCGATCCTGCTGCGTGCCCGGCGGCCGAGGGACCCACGGGCGGCAGCGGACGAGGATCGACGCGGGAACGGGCTCGGGTAGCGTCCGAGGATGGTCCATCGACCGAACCCTGACGGCACCGCGAGCGACGCCCGCCCCAAGGGCACCGCACGCCGTCTCTCCAGCGGCCTGTCCGGCAGCGTCCGCTCGATGTTCGAGACCGGCGGTCGGGGCTTCCGCAACCTCGCCATCACGCAGGTCTACAGCACCTCGGTCGACACGCTCGTCGCGTTCGCGCTCGCCGGGACCCTCTTCTTCAGCGTGCCGTCCGCCGAGGCCCGGGGCAACGTCGCCCTCTACCTGCTGCTCACGGTGGCACCGTTCGCCGTGATCGGCCCGGTGCTCGGCAGGACGCTCGACCGCACCGCCGCCTTCACCCGGCCGGCCTTGCTGGTCGCGGCGATCGGCCGGTCCGTCGTGGCCGTCGTGCTGCTCGGGCGGCTGGACAGCCTGTGGCTGTTCCCGGCGGCGTTCGCACTGCTGGTGCTCTCGCGGGTGCACGGGATCACGCGCAACGCCCTGCTGCCTCTCGCGCTGGACCAGCCACGGCAGCTCGTCGCGGCGAACGCCCGGCTGGCCTGGATCGGCGTGCTCGCCGGCGGCGTCGCGGCGGCGCTCGGCGCGCTGCTGCTCGTGCTGTTCGGTCCGGAGGGGCCCCTGGTGGCGGCGGCGCTGGCGGGACTGGCCGCAGGTCACGTCGGCCGACGGCTCCCGAGCCCGGAGAGCGACGCGACCAGGCCCGGGGTCGCGGCGAAGGATTGGCGGCTGCGGCTGCCACGCTCGGTCCGTCTCGCCCAGCTCGCCACCGCCGGCGTGCGGGCGGGCAACGGCTTCCTGCTGCTGCTGCTGGCGTTCGAGCTGCAGTCACGCGAGGTCGGGATCGTCGATTTCGGTGCGCTGCTGGTCGCCGCAGGCGGAGGCTTCGCCCTGGCGTCACGGGTCGTGCCCCTGCTCGAACGCCGTGTCCGCGAGGAGCCCATGGTGGTCGGCGCGCTGGCGCTGACCGCGGCGGGTGCGTTCACCGCGGCGCAGTGGCTGGGGCTGATCGCGGCGGCAGCCCTCGCCGGGGCGGCCGGGTTCGCCTGGGGTGTCGCGAAGCTGGCGTTCGACGGGCTGCTCCAGTCGACCGTTGCCGCCGACCGCCGCGGCGCGGCGTTCACCAGGTCGGAGACGCTGTTCTCGATCGCGTGGGTGGCGGGAGCGATCGTCCCCACCGCGATCCCGATGCCGGCCGACGTCGGCTTGATACTCGCCGGGCTGGGTGCGCTCGGGGCACAACTCGTCTACGTGTCGGCCCTGCTGCTGGCACCGCCGGACCCGCGCCGCCGGCAGGCCGAGACGGGCGGGGAGCTCAGCTGACGACGTCCCACACGTTGCCGCCCTCGAGCAGTGCCACCAGGTCGCCCTCGCCCTTGGACTGGCGGGCGGCGGCGATCTGTTCGCGGACCAGCTCGTCGTACACCGGGTGCTTGACGTCGCGGAAGACGCCGATCGGCGTCGGGCCCGTCGGGTTGAGCGCCAGCCGGGACAGCGCGAACGCGGTGGTCGGCTCCGTGGAGTGCGCGTCGTGGATCACGACGCGGTCGCCGGCCTCGTCGGTCGGCACGATCTTCATGGAGCCGTCGCCGCGGGCGACGACGGCGTTCTCGCCCTCGGGTCCGAACACGATCGGTTCGCCCTGGCGGAGACGGATCTGGTTGTGCGTCTTCTCCTCGCGGCCCGTGATCGCCAGGAAGGCGTCGTCGTTGAACACCACGCAGTTCTGGTAGATCTCGACGAAGGCGGCACCGTCGTGCTGGTAGGCGGCGTTGAGAACCTCCGTCAGGTGGCCCCGGTCCGTGTCGATGGTCCGCGCCACGAACGTGGCCTCGGCGCCCAGCGCGAGGCTGACGGGGTTGACGGGCCGGTCGGTCGAGCCCATCGGCGTGGACTTGTGCACCGCGCCGAGCGGCGAGGTCGGCGAGTACTGCCCCTTGGTCAGCCCGTAGATCTCGTTGTTGAACAGCAGGATCTTGATGTTGACGTTGCGACGCAACGCATGCACCAGGTGGTTGCCGCCGATCGAGAGCCCGTCACCGTCACCGGTCACCACCCAGATGTCGAGGTCCGGACGTGTGATCGCGAGGCCGGTCGCGACCGCGGGCGCACGGCCGTGGATCGTGTGGAACCCGTAGGTGTTCATGTAGTACGGGAACCGCGACGAGCAGCCGATCCCGGAGACGAACACCGTGGATTCCGGCCGGGCCCCTGCGTCCGCCAGCATGGACTGGACGCTGGCCAGGATCGCGTAGTCACCGCATCCCGGGCACCAGCGCACCTCCCTGTCGGAGGTGAAGTCCTTCTTGGTGAGCTTCGCGTTCTCGGTCACGCTGGGACCTCCTGCGACGCTGTCGCGAACGCCTCGATGGCTGCCGCGAGCTCGCTCGAGGCGAACGGCTGGCCGGTCACGCGGTTGTAGGGCTTGATGTCCACCAGGGTCCTGGCACGCAGGAGCATGGCGAGCTGTCCCATGTTGTTCTCCGGGCACACGACGGTTCGGTAGCTCCGGAGGATGTCGGGCAGGTCGTCGGGCAGCGGCGCGACGTGGCGCAGGTGGACCCGTGCGACCTGCTTGCCTCGCTGCCGGAGCTCGTGACAGGCCGCGCGGATCGGCCCCTCCGTCGAGCCCCACCCGACGACGAGCACGTCGGCCTCACCGGACGGGTCCTCGACGGTGAGTGGTGGCAGCGCCGCGGCGATGCGGGCGAGGCGTTCGTGGCGCAGCTCGGTCATGGCATGGTGGTTGGCGGGCTCGTAGCTGATGTGCCCGGTGTCCACCTCCTTCTCGATGCCGCCGATGCGGTGCTCGAGGCCCGGCGTGCCCGGCACCGCCCAGGGACGCGCGAGCGTCTCGGGGTCACGCAGGTACGGCAGGAAGCCTTCCGGGCTGTTGGGCTCTGTCGCGAACGAGAAGCACCCGCTGAGGTCCGGCAGCGTGCTCACGTCGGGGAGCCGCCATGGCTCGGCGGAGTTGGCGAGGTAGCCGTCGGAGAGGAGCACCACCGGCGTGCGGTAGGTCAACGCGATCCGTGCGGCCTCGATCGCGGTGTCGAAGCAGTCTGCGGGCGACGACGCGGCGACGACCGGGATCGGTGCCTCGCCGTTGCGTCCGTAGAGGACCTGGAGCAGGTCCGACTGCTCGGTCTTGGTCGGCAGGCCCGTCGACGGTCCACCACGCATCACGTCGATGACGATCAGTGGGAGCTCGGTCATCATGGCGAGGCCCATCGCCTCGGCCTTCAGGGCGATGCCCGGGCCCGAGGAGGCGGTCACCCCCAGCGCACCACCGAACGCGGCCCCGATGATCGAGCCGATCGCGGCGATCTCGTCCTCGGCCTGGAAGGTCGCGACGTCGAAGTGCTTGAGCTTGGCGAGCTCGTGCAGGATGTCCGACGCGGGGGTGATGGGGTACGACCCGTAGAAGAGCTGGAGGCCGGCGCGGTTGGCCGCTGCGATGAGCCCGTAGGCGACCGCCTGGTTGCCGGTGATGTTGCGGTACCGACCGGGCGGCAGCTTGGCCGCCTTGACCTCGTAGGTGTAGACGAAGGCCTCGGTCGTGTCGCCGTAGTTCCACCCGGCCCGCAGCGCCAGGACGTTGGCGTCGGCGATCTCGGGCTTGCTCGCGAACTTCGAGCGCAGCCAGGACTCGGTCTCGTCGATCGGTCGATGGAACATCCACGAGACGAGCCCGAGCGCCAGCATGTTCTTGCAGCGCTCGGCCTCCTTCTTGTTGAGCTCCCCACGCTCGACGTGCCCCGCCAGTGCACGCAGCGTCAGGTCGGTGAGCTTCACCTCGTGGACCTGGTAGTCCGTGAGGGTGCCGTCGCGCAGCGGGTCGCTCCCGTACCCGGCCTTGGTGAGGTTGCGGTCGCTGAAGGAATCGATGTTGACGATGACGGTCCCGCCCGCCTTGAGCGAGTCGAGGTGCTTCATCAACGCGGCGGGGTTCATCGCGACCAGCACGTCGGGAGCGTCCCCCGGGGTGTGGATCTCCTGGTCGGAGAAGTGCAGCTGGAAGGAGCTGACGCCGGCCAGGGTGCCGGCGGGCGCGCGGATCTCGGCGGGGAAGTCCGGCAGCGTGGCCAGGTCGTTGCCCGCGAGCGCGGTCTGGGTGGTGAATCGGTCGCCCGTGAGCTGCATGCCGTCGCCGGAGTCACCGGCGAAGCGGATCACCGCGCTCGACAGGCTGACCTTGGTCCGGTCGGGGGTCGCTGCTCCGGTGCGATCGCCGTCCACCTGGTCGACTGGCGAAGTGGTCATCCCGCTCCCTTGCGCTCACGTCCTGGCCGTGGGACGTCGACGGTATCGCGCTGGGCGCGCGGAGAGGAACTCCCGGCCCACCCTCGGGGCCCTCAGCCACAGACCTGGCGGAGCAGGGAGTACGGGTTCACGGCCGAGCCGCCGCCCGGGTGCAGCTCGAAGTGCACGTGCGGCGCGTTCGGCGGCGCGTTCCCCGTGGCCCCGTTCCGGCCGACCTGTTGGCCGGCCGACACCCTGGCTCCGCTCGACACCGTGTGCGACGACAGGTGCATGTACCAGTAGTGGTTGCCGTTGTCGCCGCGGAGGATGCCCCAGATGCCCGCGCTGGCGCCCTGTCGTTGGTGCACCCACACGCCGCTCGTGATGGCGCGGACGGGAGTGCCGTGCGGCCCCATGATGTCGGTGCCCCGATGGCCCCGTCCACCGGAGCGCGGCGCACCCCACGAGTTGGTGAAGCTGCGAGGCCGGTCGAGCGGACATGCCGTCCCACCGCTCGCACCACCGGCGGACCCACCCGTCGACGCCGCCGCGGACCCGCCACCCCCGCCCGGTCGTGACGCCGCCGACCGCGCCCGCGCGGCGACGGCCGCGGCCTCGCGCTCACGACGCTCCCGGTCCCGTCGTTCCCGCTCGATGCGGATGCGCTCGAGGCGGTCGCGCTCCTCGCGTTCCTGGCGCGTGAGCCCTGCCTCGAGGGTCTGGAGCCGCTCGAAATCGGTCTGCAGCTCGTCGCCGAGCCGGGCCTGCTCGTCGCGTGCCACCTCGAGCTCCGCCGTGTGCTCGGCGAGCCGCGTCTCGGCCGCCTCCGTCCGCGAGCGCATGGCCTGGAGGTCCTGGCCTCGCGCCTGGTCGGCGGCGACGAACCGCCGGATCGTCTGGGCGCGCGACAACGCGGCGCTCGGATCGTCGCTGCTCAGGAAGACCGCGATCGGGTCGAGCTGCGAGCCGTGCTTGAAGGTCTCACGGACCCGGAAGGTGACCAACGCGTCGACGTCGGCCAGCTCGCGGCGCAGCCCGCTGAGCTCACGCTCCAGCCCGTCACGTTCCTGCTCGAGCTCGCCGATCCGCGTCTCGAGCTCGTCGAAGGCCGCCGTCGCCTGCTCGAGGCGCTGCTCGATCGCGACCCGTTCCGCGCGCACGGACGCGAGACGTCGCTGGATCTCCTCGAGCGACTGCGCCGTCGCATCGCCCGGCACGAGCACCAACGGCAGCGCCAGTGCGACCGCCAGCAGCACCGCGGTCGCGCGCGACCGGACGTGGAACCCCATGTGCGCTCGCTCGCTCCCGGATCGTCCCGACGGCCCACCGGGCCCGCCGGAGGCTAGCGATGCGTCGATCGACGGGACAGCCGGGCCGGAGGGGTCGCGCGACTCGGGCGCGGGGCGGCACACCCGGTGCGTGGCGAGCACGAGCGAGTCGGGCACGCAGCGGCGGAACCGGACGAGCGCGCGCAACGCGCGGATCGATGCTCCCGCCCCCACGTTGCTTGTCGCCCCTCCACGACCGGTCTACGGTCGCGCGTCGGCCCACGACGGGCCGTGATCGACACCGGAGCGACCCGGATCGCCCTGCGATCCCCACTCCGGGGTCTTCGAGAGGAGGTGGCACCCATGCTGACGATCCCGCGCACCGCGGCTGCCACCGCGTTCGTCGGTGGCGTTGCCGCCGACGCCGCTGCTCTCGCGATCGGTGGGGCTTCCTAGCTCCCCGCGACGCACCACCCCACAGAGCCGGCGGACCCCGCCGGCTCTTCTCGTGTCGCCGGACCCACCGGCCGCATCCGTGCCGGCACCTCTCGAAGGAGCACCACCATGTCCTTGCACCCCGATCACCTGTTCCTGCTCGCACAGACCCGTGTGGCGGCGCGCTCCCAACAGGCTGCCCGTCGCCGGCACGCCATGCGCCCGCGACCTCCGGGACGCATCCGTCGGGTCACCGCGATGCTCCTGGTCCGCGCCGCTGTGCGGCTGTCGGACGAGCCGGTCGTCGTGATCCCCCAGCGCGTCTGAGTCCGACCGTGTGCGGGCCCCCACACGGGCCCGCTCACGGTCAGTCCGCCTTCACCGCGGCACCGGCGCTGCTCGCCACCCGGTCCATGTCGGTCTTCGGGGAGATGCACCAGACGTCGTCCGACGCCTGCTCCCAGTCCGCGAGCAGCTTGGCCGCCCGGACCGAACCGGTGACCGTGGCGTGCTCCTCGACCAGCGTGCGGACCCGCGCCAGCTGCGGCCCGTCGGGCCGTCGTGCTTCCACGAGCTGCCGGTTCACCCGCGAGAGGACGTCCCCGACGGGGTCGAGCACGAAGCACTCGCCACCGCTCATACCCGCCCCGAGGTTGTGACCGGTCGGTCCGAGGATCACCACGGTGCCACCCGTCATGTACTCGCACGCATGGTCGCCGGTCCCCTCGACCACCGCCGTCGCACCGGAGTTGCGGACCGCGAACCGCTCCCCCGCCCGGCCCGCGACGAAGAGTTCGCCGGCGGTCGCGCCGTACAGCACCGTGTTGCCCACCAGCACCGGGTCCCCGGCGTCGTCCTGCGGTGGGCGGATCACCAGCCGGCCGCCACCCAGCCCCTTGCCGACGTAGTCGTTCGCCTCGCCGACCAGCACCAGCTCGACGCCGCGGCTGACGAACGCGCCGAAGGACTGACCGGCCGCCCCGGAGAACCGCAGACGGGCGAGGCCCGGGGGCTCCTCGTCGCCGAACTCGAGCCCGACCGCCCCACCGATCCGTGCACCGACGGTGCGGTCCGCGTTGGTGATCTCGTAGGTGAACTCGGTGATGCCACCTTCGTAGATCGTCTCGAACGCGTCCTCGAAGACCCGATCCCCGAACGCGCTGCGCGGGTCCTGGATCGCCTCCCGCTCGACGAAGCAGCGCGACCCGACGCCGGGATCGACGAGCAACGGCGCGACGTCGATGCGGGCGGCCTTGCCCTCGAGGCCGTCCTTGGAGCGCAGCAGCTCCACGCGTCCGACCGCCTCGTCGATCGACCGCAGCCCGAGGGAGGCGAGCAACCCCCGGACCTCCTGCGCGACCATGGTGAGGTAGGCCGCGACCGATTCCGGGGAGCCCGCGAACTTCTCGCGCAGATCGGACCGCTGCGTCGCGATCCCCACCGGGCAGGTGTCCCGGTGGCAGGCACGCGCCATGATGCAGCCCTCGGCGAACAGCGCCGCTGTCCCGAACGAATACTCGTCGGCGCCGAGCAGCGCCGCGAGGAGCACGTCGTGGCCCGTCTTGAAGCCGCCGTCCACCCGCAGCTTCACCCGCTTGCGCAGGCCGTTGCGGCGGAGCGTCTGCTGCACCTCCGCGAGGCCGAGCTCCCACGGCATGCCCGCGTGCTGGATCGACGACAACGGTGACGCGCCGGTCCCGCCGTCGTTGCCGGAGATGTGGATCGAATCGGCGAGTGCCTTGACGACACCGGCCGCGATCGTGCCGATGCCGGCCTCCGCGACCAGCTTCACGTCCACCTCGGCGAAGGGGTTGACCTGCTTCAGGTCGAAGATCAGCTGGGCCAGGTCCTCGATCGAGTAGATGTCGTGGTGGGGTGGTGGGCTGATCAGCGTGACTCCGGGCGTGGTGTGCCGCAGACGGGCGATCTCGTCGGTGACCTTGTGGCCCGGGATCTGGCCGCCCTCGCCGGGCTTGGACCCCTGCGCCATCTTGATCTGGAGCATGGCCGCGTTGGCGAGGTAGGAGGGGGTGACCCCGAAGCGTCCCGACGCCACCTGCTTGATCCGACAGTCGAGGTCCCGCGCGGACCCCCGCGTGCGGAACCTCGCCGGGTCCTCGCCGCCCTCCCCCGAGTTCGCACGCCCACCGATCAGGTTCAGGCCCGCCGCGAGCGTCTCGTGCGCCTCGGCGGAGAGCGCACCGTGGGACATCGCGCCCGTGGAGAAACGCCGCGTGATCGCCTCGACGGGCTCCACCTCGTCGAGCGGCACCGGCTCGCCCGCGGCCACCGGTGTGAGGAAGTCGCGGGGGTAGGCCGGTGGCCGCGCGCGAACGGTCGCGCTGAACGTCTCGTACAGATCCGTGCGGCCCTGCTCCGCCGCCGTCCGCAACAGCAGCGCCGTACGGCCGTCGACGGGCGCCACCCCGACGCCATCGAGGCGGATCGGCTCGGTCTTCGCGTTCTTCCCGAGCCCCAGGGCGTCGTGCAACGCATCGATGACGGGCTTGTTCATGTCGTGGTACTCGCCACCCTTGCGCCACTTGATGATGCCGGGGCTGGGCAGGTCGGGAAGCTCGGCCGCCTCCCGGCCGTCGACGTCGAGCCCCGGATCGGCGGTCGGGAACGCCACGGCGTGCTGCTCGAGCACCTCGGCGGCGAGGTCCTCGAGGGTGACGCCCCCGAGGGTCGACACCGTGCCCGTGAAGCACAGGTCGATCACGTCGCCGCCGAGCCCCAGCGCCTCGAAGATCTGGGCACTGCGGTAGCTGTCGAGTACCGAGATGCCCATCTTCGACATGATCTTGAGGACGCCGTCCTCGAGCGCCGTGCGGTAGCGCTCCTGCGCCTCGGAGGCCGGTGGGCTGTCGCCGCCGATGCGGCCCTCGTCGGCGAGGTCGGCGAGCGTCTGGAGCACCAGTCGCGGCACGATCGCGTCGGCGCCGAAGCCGAGGAGCGTCGCTGCGTCGTGCGTCTCGCGGCACTCGTCGGTCTCCGCGACGAGCGACGTGCTCGTACGCATCCCTTCCCGGAGCAGACGCTGGTGGACGGCGCCGACGGCGAGCAGGATCGGGACACGCGCCCGGTCCTCGTCCACGCCGACGTCGGAGACCACCACGATGCCGGCACCGCCGCGGACGTGCGCCACCGCCTCCTCGCCGAGCCGTTCCAACGCGGCGGTGAGGCCAACGGGGCCGCCCGCGACGGGGAACGTCGCGTCGACCGCCTGGACGCCGAACGGCAGCTCGGCGGACAGGACGATGCGCTGGAGGCCGTCGGGGGTGAGGAAGAAGGACCCGAGCTCGAGCAGCCGCGCGGCCTCCGGCACCTCGGTGAGCAACGACCGGCGGGGACCGAGCAGCGTCCGCAGGCTCATGACCTCGGATTCGCGGTAGTGGTCGATCGGCGGGTTGGTCACCTGCGCGAAGCGTTGCTTGAGGAAGTGCGAGACGGGACGACGCACCTGCCGACAACGCCTCGATGGGCGTGTCGTCCCCCATCGAGGACGTCGTCTCCTTGCCCTGCGTCGCCATCGGACGCAGGATCGAGATGATCTCCTCCTTGGTGAAGCCGTAGGCGAGCTGCCGCTGCCTGAGGTCGTGCGGGACGCCCTGCACGGGGCGACCCGCCCCCATCCTGACGAGGTTGGCGGCAAGCCACTCGCCGTAGGGCGCGCTCGCGCCCAGGCGGAGCTTGATCTCGCGGTCCTCCTGGAGACCGCCCTCCGTCGGGTCGACCATCAGCATCTGGCCGGGGCCGAGCCGCTCGCGGCGCACCATGCCGTGATGGTCCGGGTCGTCGGTCGGCAGCGAGCTGCGCACCGCACCCACCTCGGAGGACGCGACGACCGTGCCGTCCTCACAGACGTGGTACCGCAGCGGTCGGAGGCCGTTGCGGTCGAGGGCGGCGCCGACGCGGCGACCGTCGGTGAAGATCAGACCGGCGGGACCGTCCCAGGGCTCGACGAGGCAGGACTGGTAGCGGTAGAAGTCGCGGATCTCCGGCTCGAGGTCGCGGGCGCCCTCCCACACCTGTGGCACCAGCATGGCCTGCGCGTGGCGGATGTCGCGCCCACCCCGGACGAGGAGCTCGAGCGCCGCGTCGAGCTTGGCGGAGTCCGACTGCTCGTCCTCGATCACCGGGTCGAGCATCGCGGCCGTCGCCCAGTCGACCCCGTCCACGGACTGGGCGCCGGCCACGAACTGGCCCTGTCGGGCGCGCATGCCGTTCTGGTTGCCGGCGATCGTGTTGATCTCGCCGTTGTGACACAGCATCCGGAACGGCTGCGCCCGCTCCCACGAGGGGCTGGTGTTGGTGGAGAACCGGGAGTGGAAGATCGCGAGCCCGGATGCGTAGCGCTCGTCCTGCAGGTCCAGGTAGAAGGCGTCGAGCTGGTCCGCGTCGGCCATCGCCTTGTAGGTGACGGTGAGGAAGGAGCAGCTGGCCGCGTAGTAGCGGACTCCGGCCTCGTCGCACGCCCGGCGAGCGCGACGCCGGACGCGGTACGCGGCACGCTCCGCCTCGGTGTCCCCCGCGTCGTCGGGCCGCAGGAGGACGGCCTGCCACAACGCCGGCTTCGCGTTGCGGGCGATCGGCCCGATCGCGTCGTCGTCTGTCGGCACCTCCCGCCAGCCGACGAGCGTGACCCCCTCCTGGACACAGGCATCGGCGACGGCCTCCTGCGCCACGCCGCGCGCCTGTACGGCGTCGGCGTGTTCGCCGGGCTCGAGGAAGAAGAAGGCCAGGCCGACGGCCTCCTCGTCCACCTCCCCCGCCCCGAGCTGGCGAGCCCATTCGGCCACCAGCGCCCGGGGCACCTGGGTGAGGACGCCCGCTCCGTCACCCGTGAGCGCGTCCGCGGCGATCGCACCACGGTGCTTCACGCCACACAGGCCGTCGAGGGCCATCCGGACGGTGCTTCGACGCTGGATGCCGTCAGCGGTCGCGACGAACCCGATCCCGCAGGCGTCGCGCTCGCCGCGCGGGTCGAAGCGGGACGACATGGCGGCGGCCGAAGCGGCGGCAGGCACCGAGGGGACGGGCGCCGAGGCGGCGGCAGGCATGGGGTGCGCAGGCACGGAGGCTGCTCCTCGTCGGAGGTGATCAGGCAGGTGACCGCACCATCGGCACGGGGCCGAGAGGGAGGGTCGACGACGAGGTGGCGTCGGAACGCACGAACGGCGCTCCTCGGACCTCGTCTTGGGGTCCGGAGCGCCGTTGCTCAGGGCGCAAGACTAGCGCCTCGCTCGCGACTGTCCATCCGACGGCGCGCCGAAGACCTCCCAAGACATCCCGAACCGACCTGCCGGCCGGGGCCCGGGGCCGGGGCCGGGGCCGGGGCCGGGGCCCGGGGCCGGGGCCCGGGGCCCGGGGCCGGGGCCCGGGGCCGGGGCCCGGGGCCGGGGCCCGGGGCCGGTGTCAGGGTGGCGGTCGCCAGGTCGCGGGCAGCGTGGTCGTCCCCAAGCCGCTGCGGTGATGGCTCCAGCGACGGCTGCCGTCCGCGGTCTGCTCGCAGCGCCAGCCATCCCGTTCCTTGCGACGGTTGTGCGCGCCACAGAGGGGGGCGAGCTGGTCGACATCGGTGCGGCCGAGCGGCCGAACTGGCACGGTCGGCCACCAGGGGGTCGCGTGGTCGACGTCGCAGGCGCGTGCCGCGACGACACAACCTGGGGCGGCGCAGGTGTCGTGCACGGCGAGCAGGGCATCGCGGAGCCAGCCTGGTGCGAGACGCCGACGACGCCCGACACCGACGACGGCGCCCGAGTCGTCCAGCACCACCGTCCGCAGGTCCGCCCCCCGTTCGTCGAGAAGCCGCCGTGCGGTGGCCGCGGTGACGCGCACCTGCCCGCCGAGCACGGTCGTCAGCAGCGCCGCGGGAACCTGGTCGCGGTCGAGCAGCGTGCGCAGGTCGGCGCGGAGCAGCAGCTGTGGCCGCGATGCGCGTCTCCGGATCGCTCTCCCGGTCGTCGGCTCCGGCGTCGACGCTGTCGTGGCCCATGTCGACGCGTCGACCTCGACGACGGTGCCGCCACCCGCCAGCGTGCCGTCGAGCAGGCGCACCAGGCGTCGGAGCCGCGCCGCGCCTTCCGCAGCGACCCGTGACCGCGGCACCGGCGCAACCTGCGACAACGACGTCCTCGGCCCAAGGCCGAGCGCCCCGTCGGGACCGTCGAGGGCCGCGCCCGAACCGTCGAGCGCACCGTCGGGACCGTCGAGGGCCGCGCCCGAACCGTCGAGCGCACCGGAAGGACCGTTGAGCGCGGCGTCGAGGAGTGCCCACGCCACCGGCCCCGCCTCACCCCAGAAGCGACCACCGGTGCCGTCGAGCCGCGGCTGCATGGCGAGGTACTCGGCCGCCTCGGCAGCGCGCTCGTAGGAGGTCACGGCCGCGTCCTCGAGCGACGCGAGCATCCAGCGGATGACGCGCGTGACCGCGTCGGGCTCGGCGCCCGCGGCGCCGCGGATGCCCTCGGCCACCGCATCGTCGACGCGGTCGTCGAGGCCGCGCGGCAGCCGCTGCACCGCCAACACCACGGAGCGCACCTGCGCCCATGACACCTGCCCCGCTGCGAACGCCGAGCGCAGCGACGGCACCCGCCGGAAGACACCGACCGTCGTCCGCAGCATGCGGACGTCCGCAGTCGTTCGCCGACCGACGAGGGACAGCCACGTATCGAGACCGACTCCGGTGACGGACTCGGCGACACCCGCCTCCTCGAGCGCGGCGATCGTGTCGAGCGACGACGCGATGAGACGGTCGATCCGCCGGAGGTCGCGCAGGAGCGTGGCGAGCAGGGGCACCTCGGCCAGGACCGGGAGGCCGAACGGGGGAACCTCGTCGGCCGGATCCGCCAGCTGGGTTTCGGTCCCGTCGGCGGCGACCCGGAGCCCGTGGCGCGCGAGGGCGGCCTCCGGGGCCTCGAGCGTGGGGTCGCCGAGGACGACACCGCGGAGATCCGGACCGCTGATCGACTCGAGCCAGCCGGGCGCCCGACCGCTCATCGCCTCGAGCCAGCCGGACGCCCCGCCAACGTTCGCCGGGGCCGACACGTCATGGGGGCCGACGTCCTCCGGCGGGAGGAGCACGGGGATGCGGCCGTCCGGCTCCAGCAGGGCGTCGGCCGCACGGGCGGCCGGATCGTCGACGGCCCAGAGGGCAGTGCGATCGGCGCGTCCCGACGGGGCCGTCGACGTCTGCCCTGCCGGCGTGGACGCCTGCCCCGTCGGCGATCGGCGCGCCGCGCCGACGGGGTGACCGACGCCGGGGTCGGCCTGGTACCGGCCGTGGTGCTCGCGGGCCTGCGTCGGCGCATGGACGCCCTGCATGCGTTCCCGGTCCGCGGGCCCCCGGTCCAGGGGCATCACCGCCATCGGCGCATCCTGCGCCAGCGTTCGCGTCCCCCCGCACATCACGACCGGCCGCCGGGCGGGCGGTCGATGGCGGAGCGGAAGGCGGGTCATGTATCGAACGTATGTTCGTCTACGCACGCTGTCAAGCCCGGCGTCCACACCGCCGCGGGCGCCTCTACGCTCGCCTCGCTGGCGGCCTCGCGCTCGCGCTGCAGGGTCCCGGGCCGCACGCGCAGCGCCAGGAGTGCCGCCGACGCCGGAGCCGCCGTGTCCATCCTCCTCGACCGCAACGACGACGGCGTCGCCGTGCTGACGCTCGACGACCCGGACCGTCGCAACGCGATGACCGAGTCGATGGGCGACGCGCTCGCGGAGCGCTGCGGAGAGCTCCGGGAGGACGCCGACCTGCGTGCGGTCGTCCTGACCGGCACCCCTCCGGCGTTCTCGGCGGGTGGCGACCTGGGGATGCTCGAGGAGCTCGCGCGCCGGACCCGCGAGGAGGGCTTCGACGCGACGGATTTCATGCAGGCGTTCTACGCCCGCTTCCTCGCGATCGCGGCGCTGCCGGTGCCCGTCATCGCGGCGATCAACGGACACGCCGTCGGCGCGGGGTTGTGCGTCGCGCTCGCGTGCGACCTGCGGTTGGTGGCGCAGGACGCGAAGGTCGGGCTGAATTTCGCGACGCTCGGCCTGCACCCCGGCATGGGCGGGAGCTGGCTCCTCCCCCGTGCGCTCGGCACCCAACGCGCCGCGGCGTGGCTGTACACCGGGCAGCTGGTCTCGGGCGACGAGGCCGCCGAGGAAGGTCTCGCACTCGAGGCGCTCCCCGCCGGTGAGGTCCTGCCCCGCGCGGTGGAGCTCGCCGGGCGCATCGCCCGCTCGTCGCCGGTCGTCGTGCGCCAGCTCAAGACCACCCTCGCCGCCGGAGAGCACTCGGACCTTCCGGCGGCACTGGCACGGGAGGCGGAGGCCCAGGCGGTCAACTACGGAACCGAGGACCTGCTCGAGGGGCTCGCCGCGGCACGCCAACGACGCACACCGGACTTCCCCGGCCGCTGACCGCGTGGCCCTCGTCCGGTGACGGCAGCACGTCATCGGTGGGCAGCTGGCGTCCCCACGACGCGCTGGCGTCCCCACGACGCGCTGACGTCCCCAAGACGCGCTGACGTCCCCACGACGCGCTGACGTCCCCAAGACGCGCTGGCGTCCCCAGCGTCGACCCGACGCCGAGAGGTCGCGCGCGGGAGGTGGACTCAGCGGGTGGCGCCCCGCCAGGCCTCGCCGAGCTTGACGCGTGCGCCGGTGCGCAGGATGCCTCCGCGGTAGATCCGGGCCGCGAGGAACGTGAAGCCGATGGTCGTCAGCACCAGCAGCGCCATCGACGCCACCACCTCGACGAGCGACGGCGACCCGATCGCCTGCCGGACCAGCATGGCGTAGGGGGCGCTGAACGGCACCATGGCAGCGACGCGCGCGTAGAGCGCGTCCGGCGCCTGGATGGCCGCGAAGCCGAGGAAGTACCCGGAGATCATCAGCAGGTTCGCCGGGGTGAGCACGGCCTGGGCCTCCTCGGGGCGGGAGACGAGCGAGCCGAGGCCGGCGGCCATGACCGCGTAGAGCGCGTACCCGAGGACGAACCAGATCGCGATCAGTCCGCTGAGCGCGCCGACCCCCGGCGGCACGTGCTCGCGGGCGGTCACGAGCAGCACGATCGTCGGCGGCGCGAAGATGGTGAGGGTCTGCCCCAGCCCGACGATCCCCAGCCCGAGCAGCTTGCCGGTCATCAGCTGCGGGACCGGCACCACCGCGACCAGCAGCTCGACGACCCGGCTGCCCTTCTCCTCGATCACGCCGTTGATGATCATCGAGGCGTACATGATGAGCACGCCGAACAGGAACACGACCCCGAGGTTGGCGACCACCATGCGGGCCGCGGTGTCCGCCGGGTCCTGCTCGCCCACGGTCGTGACCTCGAGGGGAGCGGCCGCGAGCACGTCCGCCACCGCACCGGCGGCGTCCGCCGCCTCGAGCGCGGCCACCGTGCCGAGCGTGGCCGCCGCCCGCGCCGCTCGGCCACCGGAGAGGTTGAAGAAGCCGCCGCCCGGGGGTGCGAGCACACGGTCACCGTCGACCACCGCCAGGGCGGCCTCGTCGTCCAGCAGCGTCGACTCCGCGGCGGCCTCGTCGTCCACCGGGCGCAGGTCAACGGGGCCGAGCGTGACCTCGAGGGCCTCGCGCGCCGCCGACGACAGGTCCCCGACCACCGCGATGACCACCGGGTCGCCGGGCTCCGCGGGCGCGTCGTCGTCGTCCCCGGCGAACGCCCCGGTGAGGGCCGGCACGAAGGCCAGCGCGGTCACGATGGCGGCGATCAGGAGGGTGGAGACCACGAAGAGCTTCGAGCGCAGTCGCTGGCGCACCTCGCGCTCGGCGATCAGCAGGATCGTCCGCATCGGCGTCATGCGCGCGCCTCCCCGCCCGGTGTGGGCTCCGGGGGCGGAGATCCGGGAGACGGAGATCCGGGAGACGGAGATCCGGGAGGCAGGGATCCGGGAGGCGGCACGGGAGGCGGGGCGCCGCCGACGGCATCGCGGAAGAGCTCGGACAGGCGCGGTTCGTCGAGGTGGACCGCCAGCAGCCGACCGGCCGTTCGGGCCACGTCCAGCACCGCCCCCGGGTCGGCGTCCGGCGAGAGGGTGATCGCGATCGTGCCGTTGCGCTCGCCCTGCGGGGTCGCGCCGTCCGGCAGCCTCGCGACCCAGTCGTCGGGCCCGTCGACCTCCAGCCGCAGGCGGCGCTCCCCGCGCCGCTTCAGCTCGCGGACGTCGCCGCGCAGCACCAGCCGCCCGGCCGCGACGATCGCGACCGTCCTGCAGAGGCCCTCGACGAGGTCCAGCTGGTGACTGGAGAAGATGACGGCGACACCGGCGTCGGAGCGTTCGCGCAGCACGTCGCTCATCACCTCGACCGCCAGCGGGTCGAGGCCGGAGAACGGCTCGTCGAGGACGAGCAGCTCCGGATCGTGCACGAGGGCCGCGGCCAGCTGCACGCGCTGCTGGTTGCCGAGCGAGAGCGCCTCGACGGGATCGTCGGCGCGGTCGCCGAGCCCCAGCCGGTCGATCCAGGCACGCGCGCTGCGGTCCGCCGCGTCGGCACCGAGGCCGTGGAGCCGGGCGAGGTACACCAGCTGCTCGAGGATGCGCATCCTCGGGTAGAGGCCGCGCTCCTCGGGCATGTAGCCGGTCCGTCGTCGCACGTCGAGATCGACCTCGCGGCCGTCCCACAGGACGCGGCCCGCGTCGGGGGTGGACACGCCGACGGCGCACCGCATCGCGGTGGTCTTGCCCGCCCCGTTCGGGCCGAGGAAGCCGCACAGCTCCCCACGCTCGATCGCGAACGTCAACCCGTCCAGGGCGGTGACGTCCCCGAACCTGCGGGTCAGGCGATCCAGCTGCAGCACGTGCTCCCCGTCCGCTCCGATGCGTCCCGACGCGTCCCGCGCCCCGCCGAGGTCCAGGTGCGGCGGGACCGGGCGGGGCACGGGCGCGTCAGGCTACGCGCTTGCAGGCCACCCGCGTCAGCCACCACGCAGGTCGTCCCGCACACGTCCCCACGTGGCCGGGTCGAAGGCGTGGGAGGTCGACAGGCTCACCCGGTCGACGGCGTCGCCGAACCGCTCACGATCGCGACGCCGACCTCCTCCGGCTCCGCCACCACCGCGAACGCCTCGACGACGGCGTCGTCGAGCAGCCGGGGCATGCGTTCCCACCCGTCGGCGGTGGAGTGCCGGTGGAGCTCCTCGTGGAGCTCGCCCCAGCCGTGGAGGTCGAGGACCGGCCGGTAGGCCGGTGTGGAGCCGTAGAAGGCCAGCTGCGCCCGCACCGTCGCCGCGGACGCGGCGCGCTCCTCCGCGGTCCGGCCGGTCACCACCAGGACCGGCAGCACCACCTCGACGTCGTCGACGGCACGTCCCGCAGCGGCGGCGCCCTCGGCCAGGCGCGGCAGGGTGACCTCGCGCAGGTAGCGGTCGGTCGTGAAGGTGTGGCAGAGGATGCCGTCCGCGACCTCGCCGGCGACCTGCGTCATGCGCGGGCCGACGGCCGCGAGCCAGACGGCGGGATCGCCGTGGCCGTGCGGCACCGGGGTGAAGAACGGGGTCATCAGCGTGTGGCGGGTGAACTCGCCGCGGAACGCCAGGCGCTCGCCGGTCTCCCACGCGGTCCAGATGGCGCGAAGCGCGAGGACGTACTCCCGCATCCGTGCGGCCGGCCGCGACCACGGCGTGCCGAAGCGCTTCTCGATGTGCGGTTTCACCTGGGTCCCGAGGCCCAGGACGAAGCGCCCACCGGTCTGCGCCTGGAGGTCGTGCGCCGCGTAGGCGACGTGCATGGGGCTGCGGGGGAAGGCAACCGCGATCGCGGTCCCGACCTGCAGGCGGCTCTCCACCGTGCCGGCGACGGCGCAGGCGAGCAGCGGCTCGTTCGTGGTCTCGCTGGTGAACCAACCGTCGTAGCCGAGGTCGCGGACACGGGCCACGTCGGCGGCGACCTCCCGAAGCGGCAACCCGTAGGTGATGGCGTCGAGCCTCATCCCGCGGCCGCGCCGCCGGCAGGCGCGTCGGGCACGTGCTGCTGCGGCACGTGCTGCGGCGGCACGTGCTGGAGCCGGACCTGGCCGCGGGCGACCTGCTCGCCGTCGACCGCGCGCGTGAGCACGACCTGCCAGAGCTGCTGGGAGCGGCCGACGTGGATCGGCTCGGCGACCGCATCGACGCGACCCTCGCGCAACGACCGCAGGAAGTCGGTCGTGTTGGAGACGCCGACGACGAGCTGCCCGTCGAGGCGGGCGCGCAGCGACGCGCCGAAGGAGGCCATCGACTCGACGACGGTGCACCACACCCCGCCGTGCACGAGCCCGAAGGGCTGGTGGTGGCGTGGGTCGACATCGAGGTGGGCGGTGACACGGGCGAGGGCGAACGTGTCCCAGACCAGCCCGACGGTGTCGGAGCCGAAGCGGTCCCGGACGGGCGCCGCCGCCAGCAGCTCCGCCGCCTCGACGGCCTCGCCGGCCCGCAGCCGGGCCTCGATCGGCGTCAGGTCCATCGATCGCGTCCTGTCGTGCACGCCCGGTGGTGGGGCTCGTGGCGGTCGCACGCTACTGGCGTGGCCGCCACGCGGTTGCCCGCGGACGGCGGCCCCTGCCGTACCGTAGGGACGGACGGGGAGCACGCGACCTGCGAGGAACGCACCATGGCCGACCCCAAGCACCGCAGCCGGGACGTCACCGAGGGCTACGAGCGCGCGCCCGCTCGCGCGATGCTGCGGGCCATCGGGATGACGGACGACGACTGGGGCAAGCCCCAGGTCGCGATCGCCTCGTCCTGGAACGAGGTCACGCCCTGCAACCTGCCGTTGGACCGGTTGGCCAAGCAGGCGAAGGAGGGCGTGCGCGAGGCCGGCGGGTTCCCGATCGAGTTCACGACGATCGCCGTGTCCGACGGCATCTCCATGGGGCACGAGGGGATGCGCGCATCGCTCGTGTCGCGTGAGGTGATCGCCGACTCCGTCGAGACGGTGATGCACGCGGAGCGGCTCGACGGCATGGTGACCTTCGCCGGCTGCGACAAGTCGCTGCCGGCGATGGTGATGGCCGCCGTCCGGATCGACGTCCCCAGCGTGTTCCTCTACGGCGGGTCGATCCTGCCCGGGCACCACGCCGGCCGCGACATCACGATCCAGGACGTCTTCGAGGCGGTCGGCGCCAGGGGCCGAGGTGTGATCGACGACGACGAGCTCGGCGCGATCGAGCGCGCCGCGTGCCCGAGCGAGGGCTCCTGTGGCGGGATGTTCACGGCCAACACGATGGCATCGGCGATCGAGGCGCTGGGGCTCGCGCTGCCCGGCTCGTCGTCGCCGGCCGCGCCCGACCCCCGCCGCGACGAGTTCGCCCGGCGTTCCGGTGCGGCGGTCGTCCGCCTCCTCGAACAGGGCATCTCCGCCCGACGGATCGTCACCCGGGAGGCGCTCGAGAACGCCATCTCGGTGGTCATGGCGGTCGGCGGGTCGACGAACGCCGTGCTGCACCTGCTCGCGATCGCCCGCGAGGCCGAGGTGGAGCTCACGCTCGACGACTTCGACCGGATCGGGCGGCGCGTGCCCCACATCGCGGACACCAAGCCGGGTGGGCGCTACGTCATGAACGACATCGACCGCATCGGCGGTGTCCCGGTGGTGCTGAAGGAGCTGCTCGACGCCGGCCTCCTGCACGGTGACTGCCTGACGGTCACCGGCCGGTCGATCGGCGAGGAGCTCGAGTCGATGGACGTGCCGGCGCCGGACGGCGAGGTGGTCCACCCGCTGTCCGCACCGATCCACGCCGACGGCGGCCTGGCGATCCTCCGCGGCTCCCTGGCTCCCGACGGTGCGGTGGTGAAGGTCGCGGGGATCCCCCCGGAGCAACACGAGTTCGAGGGCCCGGCCCGGGTGTTCGACGGCGAGGCCGGCGCGATGGAGGCGGTGCTGACGGGCCGCATCGCGGACGGCGACGTGATCGTGATCCGCTACGAGGGCCCCAAGGGCGGCCCGGGCATGCGCGAGATGCTGGCGGTGACCTCCGCCGTCAAGGGCGCCGGGCTCGGCTCCACGGTCGCGCTGCTGACCGACGGCCGCTTCTCGGGCGCCACCCACGGCTTCTGCATCGGGCACGTCGCGCCCGAGGCCACCGAGGGCGGGCCGATCGCGTTCGTGCGCGAGGGTGACCGGATCAGGATCGACGTCCCACGGCGCACCATGGACCTGCTGGTCGACGACGACGAGATCGCACGCCGCCGCGAGGACTGGAAGCCACTCGCGTCGAGCTACACGCGCGGTGTCCTCGCCAAGTACGCGCTGACCGTGCGGTCGGCCGCGGAGGGTGCCACGACCGGCGTGTGAGCCGACCGAGCACCACTCCGGACACCCTTCGCGCACCCCATCAGGGCCACCGGGCACCACCGACGAGCGAGGACGGCGTGCAGTTCGAGGAGCTGCGGTTCGTGTGCCAGGAGGCGGCCCTCGACCTCCTGCGGTCCCGGGGTCGACCGATCCCGCCGACCGTCGTGCTCCCGGGCGCCGAGCGCACCCAGCTCCTGACGCTGCCCGACCTCCCCGAGCAGGACGAGGCACGCCACGCCGTCCTCGCGCAGGTGGCGCTCGAGCGGATCACCGGCGACGGGGTGCCGTGCTGGGGGTTCGTCGCCGAGGCGGACGTCGGGGGACGGGACGCGGTCGTCGTCGTGTTCGGTGCCCGCCGGCACGCACCCAACCTGACGGCCGCCGTCTACGACGACGAGGGCAACCTCGACACCTTCGTGGCGTCCGAGCCGCTCGACCCGACGGCACTGCCGTTCCTGCACCCGCTCCAGCACGCGGTGGACTCGCTGCCGGCCGCGGGCGACGTGTTCGGTGCGGCCGACCCGAAGCGGTCCGGCGGGCTGCCGATCGTCGACTGAGCACCCTGGTGGGGCAGCCGGAGCCTCAGGTCGAGGGGGACGGCCGCCCGCCGTCCACGATGCCGGCGTCGATCGCGACCGTGCGGTAGTGGACGGCCAGCGTGTCCGTGGTCTCGTGGGCGTTGAGCCCGCTGGGATTGGGCACGACCCACAGGCGTGCACCCGCCAGCTGCTCGGGCTGCGCGCCCAGGACGGCGCGGGGCCGTCGGAACGCGGTGCGGTAGGCGGTGATGCCGGCGATCGCCACGACCGCCGGTCGCCAGACCTCGAGCCTGGCGACCAGCAGCTCGGCACCGTCGCGCAGCTCGTGCGCGTCGAGCTCGGCCGCCCGCGCGGTCGCCCGGGCGACCACGTTGGTGATGGCGATCCCACGCTCGGTCAGGTGGTGGCGGTCGTCGTCCGACAGGCCCGCGGCGCGGTCCAGCTCGTACGCGGTGATGCCCGCCCGGAACAGCGCCGGGTAGAACCGGTTGCCCGGATGGGCGAAGTGGGTCCGGGTCGCCGCGGTCCACAGCCCCGGGTTGATGCCGACGAAGACCAGCGCGGGCGGTGTCGCACCGACCAGGTCGGGGACGGTGGCGCCGCGGTAGCGCTCGAGCTCCGCCCTCGTGAAGCCCACCGTTCACCCGTGCCGGTCGGCGTCGTCGGCACCGACACGAAGGGGGCGCGGCGGCAGCACCTCCACCTCGCCTGCGCGACGTCCTTCGAGCGAGAGCACCGTGAGCGTCCAGCCGTCCTCGGTGGTCACCCGGTCGCCCGTGGACGGCAGGCGGCCCAGGCGCTCGACCATCCAGCCGGACAGCGTCTCGGTCCGCCCCTCGGCGAGCTCGAGCCCCGTGAGCCGAGCCACCTCGTCGCGGCGCAGGAGGCCGCTGACGACCCAGCGGCGCTCCTCGATCGGGACGTCGCGCGCCTCGGCGTCGAACTCGTCGGCGATCTCCCCGACGAGCTCCTCGAGGACGTCCTCGAGCGTGAGCAAACCGGCGGTGCCACCGAACTCGTCGACGACCAGCACGGCGTGGCTGCGGTCGTCGAGCATGTCGCGCAGCAGCTGCTCGAGGTCACGCGACTCCGGCACCGCGGGGATCGGTCGGAGCACGTCGGCCACGGACAGTCGCCGCAGGTCCGCGTCGTCGCGGATCAGCGCGTCCTTGACGTGCACGAGCCCGACGACGTGGTCGATGTCCCCGTGGTAGACGGGGATGCGGGTGTGCCCGGTGGCCCGGGCGAGCTCGAGGAGCTCGGGGAGCGAGGCGTCGTCGGCGATCGCGGCGAGGTCGACCCGCGGCGTCATCGCCGCCTCGGCATCGATCGAGGCCAGCGACAGGGCGGCGTCCATCACCCGTGCGTCCTGGGCGGTGATCGTCCCGAGGGCGCGGGACTCGGCCAGCGCGAGCGCCAGCTCCTGAGGCGTGTGCACGAGCTTGTGCTCGTCGACCGGCTCCACCCGGCTCAGCCGGACGAGCAGGTTGGCGAGCCGGTTCATCCACACGATGAAGGGCCGGAGCAGCGAGACGAACCAGCCGAAGGGCCGGGACAACCGCAATGCCACCGCCTCGGCACGGGCGAGCGAGAGGTTCTTCGGCGCCATCTCCCCCACCACCATGTGCAGGAAGACGACGAGGGAGAGCGCCAGGACGAAGGCGACCACCGGGACGATGCCGGACGGGACCCCCGCGAGCAGCGCCCACCGGGCGAACAGCACGGCCACCGCCGGCTCGGCGATGGCGCCGAGCCCGAGCGAGCACATCGTGATGCCCAGCTGCGCGCCGGAGAACGTCAGGGACAGCTCTCGGAGCTGGCCCAGCGCCCGCACGGCCCGCCGGTCGCCAGCGTCGGCGGCCTCCTCGATGCGGGTCCGTCGGGCGGCGAGCAGCGCGATCTCGGCCGCGACGAACAGCCCGTTCAGCACGAGCAGCACCAGCCCGACACTGATGGCGACCGGGTTGACCGCGGCGTCGAGGTCGGCGGCGACGGCCAACAGCATCATCGCGCCGCTCCCGCAGCTCCGGGCGCCGCGTCCTCGCCCTCGGCGCCCGAGGGCAACGGAGCACGCTCCACGGCGAGCTCGACGACCCGCACACCGTCGACACGGGTGACCGACAGCACCAGGCCGTCGTGGGTCACCGTCTCCCCCGGCTCGGGGATGTGGCCGAGCCGGTCGAGAACGAACCCCGCGACGGTCTCGTACTCGCCGTCCGGCAGCGACACCCCGAAGAGTCGCTCGACCTGGTCCACCCGCAGGCTGCCGTGCACGAGGTGGCGTCCGGCGCCGACCCGCCGGACACGGTGGCCGGCGCGGTCGAACTCGTCCTCGATGTCGCCGACGAGCTGCTCGAGCACGTCCTCGAGGGTCGCGATGCCCGCGGTGCCCCCGTACTCGTCGATCACGACCGCGAAGGTGCGGTGCTCACGCCGCAGGTCGGTGAGGAAACGCCGGAGGTCCTCGGATTCGGGCACGGCCAGCAGCGGCACGGACACGTCCAGCACCGAGGTCGTCGCGTGCCGTTCGGCGGGGACGTCGAGCAGGTCCTTGACGTGCACGCTCCCGAGCACGTCGTCCTCGCCCTCGCCACGGATCGGGAAGCGGCTGTGGCCGGTCCGGCGGGCGATGGCCCGGACCGCGTCGAGTCGGTCGTCGCGCGCGACCCACACGATGTCGGGCCGTGGGACCATGACCTCGGAGACGCGTCGGTCACCGAGTGCGACGGCACGTTCGAGCAGCAACGCCTGCTCGCGGGTGAGGCTGCCCTCCTGCCCCGATGCCGCGATGATCCGCGCCAGCTCGTCGAGGCTGTGCCCGCCCTCGAGCTCGTGGGCGACCTCCACGCGGAAGACCCGTTCGGTGATCCCGCGTGCGGCGCTGTCGAAGATCCGGATCACCGGGCCGAAGAGGATCCCGAACCCGCGGGTGAAGGGCGTGACGGCGAGCGCGACGGCGAGCGGGCGGGAGATGGCGAGGTTCTTCGGATACAGCTCGCCGAGGACCATCTGGCTGATCGTCGGCAGCAGGAAGGCGGCCGTCAGCGTCACGGTCAGGGTCGCCTGCTCGGGCAGGCCCACGGCCACGAGCACCGGGCGGACGAGGGTGTCGCCGATCGCCCGCTCCGCCAGGAACCCGACGACCAGCGAGGTGACCGTGATGCCGAACTGCGCCGACGACAGGGCGAAGGACAGCTCCTTCAGCTCGCTGACGACCATGCGGGCACGACGGTCACCGGTGGCCGCACGGGCCTCGATCACCGGCCGCCGCAGGGAGACGAGCGAGAACTCGGCAGCGACGAACAGGCCGTTCGCGACGATCAGGACGGCGACGAGCGCCAGCCCGAGCCAGCCGTTCACAGGCGCCCACCGGCCGGCGCGCCCGAGCACAGGCGCCGGGCGTGTGCCCGCATGTCGAAGCTCGGGTCGGCGAGCGCGATCATCCCGAGGCCGGTGAGGGCGGCCAGCAGCAGCTCGGCTCGCGCCGTGGCCTCTCCCGGCGCGAGCCCGGGCTCGGCGCGGGCGATCGCGTCGGCGAAGCGCTCGACACGGTGGTGGTGGCTCCGCAGCAGGCGGGCGGCGACGTGGGGATCGGTGAGGCCACGTCCGGCGAGCTGGAGGTAGATGCGCGCCACCTCGGCCGATCCGGTCATGAAGTCGACGAACGCCTCGACGAGCTCCCCGACCGTGTCGACGCCGATGCCGGACGGATGCGGGTCGACGGCCTCGATCGCCTCACGGACGACCTCGAAGACCGCGTCGTCCTTCGACCCGAAGAGGTTGTAGAAGCTCCCCGTCCCGACACGCGCGAGATCGGTGATCGCCTTGAGGGTGACCCCCTCGATCCCGACCTCGGCGAGCAGCCGACGGGTCGCGGAGAGGATGCGCTCGCGCGTCTCGAGCCCGACCCGGTACCGAGCCACGTGCTCCCACACCCTTCCGCGTCCTACCGCACGTCGTGCGGTGGGGGGACGGTAGCGCCCAGCCTCCCCGGGAGCGGAAACGGTGGTGCGGGGACGACCGCGGCAGTGGGCCGTGGACGAGCGTCCCGAAAACTGGAGTGCACGCTCCAATATGTAGCGTATGCTCAAGAACGGCGCGTCGTGGGAGGCGGAGCATGAGCCACTACCGCAGCAACCTGCGAGACATCACCTTCACGCTCTTCGAGGTCCTCGGAGCGGATCGCACCCTCGGCACGGGCCCGTTCGCCGCCGTCGACGGAGAGCAGGCGCGGATGCTGCTCGAGGAGCTCGACCGGTTCGTGCGCGGCTCGAGCTGGGCCGGATCGTTCGTGGCGGCGGACCGGATCCCGCTCGAACTGTCTCCCGAGGGCGACGTGACCGTCCCCGACGAGCTGCACCGGGCGCTCACGGACCTCTACGACGCCGGTTGGCACCTGCTGCCGCTGCCGGTCCACCTCGGCGGCTACGGCGCGCCGCCGACGCTGCGCTGGGCTGCGACGGAGCTGCTCGCCGGCGGGCACGCGACGGCGTCGCTGTGGCCGCTCGGGGCGCTGATGGGCGCGATCGTCGACCGCATCGGCACCGAGGGACAGCAGCGCCGGTTCGGGCGCCCGATGATCGAGGACCGGTGGGGCGCCACGATGGTCCTCACCGAGCCGGACGCCGGATCGGACGTCGGCGCGGGCGTCACCAAGGCCACCTTCGTGGCTCCCTCCGGGCAAGACGACCTCGGCGACGTCTACCACCTCGAGGGTGTGAAGCGCTTCATCACCTCGGCGGACGCCCAGACGCACCCGAACACGGTGCACCTCGTGCTCGCGCGACCGGAGGGCGCGGCGTCCGGCACGAAGGGGCTCAGCCTGTTCCTGGTCCCCAAACGTCACGTGGGCGAGGACGGGTCGATCGGCGAACGCAACGGCGTTCGGGTCAGCAACCTCGAGCACAAGATGGGCATCAGGGGCTCCGCCACGTGCGAGCTCACGCTGGGTCTCGACGGGACCCCCTGCGTCGGCTTCCTGGTGGGCAACGTCCACGACGGGATCCGCCAGATGTTCCTCGTGATCGAGTACGCCCGGATGATGGTCGGCACGAAGGCGATGGCGACCCTGTCGACCGGCTACCTGAACGCGCTCGAGTACGCCAAGGTGCGCGTGCAGGGCACCGACCTGTCACGCGCCACCGACAAGACAGCGCCCAAGGTTCCGATCATCGCCCACGCGGACGTCCGCCGGCTGCTGATGGACCAGAAGGCCCATGCGGAGGGCATGCGGGCGCTCGTGCTGTTCGCGGGGTCGGTCCAGGACCAGGCCGTGCTGGCAGCCCACGAGGGTGGCGAGCACGACCCCGCCGACGGCGACGCCCACGACCGCTGGATCGCCCGCGAGGACCTGCTGCTGCCGCTGGTGAAGGGATACTGCTCCGAGAAGGCCTACGAGCTGTTGGCGTCGTCGCTGCAGGTGTTCGGCGGCTCCGGGTTCACGCAGGATCTGCCGATCGAGCAGTACATCAGGGACGCCAAGATCGACACCCTCTACGAGGGCACGACCGCGATCCAGGCGCTGGACCTGCTGTTCCGCAAGATCGTCCGCGACCAGGGCGCCACCCTGACCTGGCTCGCCGACGAGATCCGCGAGACCCTGAAGGCGGGCGGCGAGCACGATGCGTTCGACGTGGAGCGGGAGCGGCTGGGCGCGGCGCTCGAGGACGTCCACGTCCATCTCGGCGTGCTCCTCGGTCACGCCATGGCGTCGCTGCGCGACGACGCCGCCCACGAGATCCACAAGGCTGGACTGCACGCGACCAGCTTCCTCGAGTCGCTCGCCGAGGTGGTGATCGCCTGGCTGCTGCTCCGCCAGGCGGAGGTCGCGCAGGAGGCCATGGACGGCGACGCGCCGAACGACCCGCTCGACGAGGCCGACCGGGCCTTCTACCAGGGGAAGGTCGCGTCGATGCGCTGGTTCTCGCGCACCGTGCTGCCGGAGGTGTCACTCCGTCGCTCGCTCGCAGAGCAGGAGGACGGGTCGCTGATGGACCTCCCGGTCGACGCCTTCTGACGGTCGGCCCGGTACCGTCCCAGCACTCGTCGGCGGCTCCTGGCCGCCGAAGGATCGCCGGCCGCTCCAGGCACCCCGTGAGCGCCGGGACCCCATCCGACAGGACGTGTGATGGCCTCCTCACGCTCGCAGCCGGCCGCCCGTGGACGCGCGCGGTCCTCGTCCGCGTCGTCCCGGCCCAAGCGACGACGCTGGTGGCTGGTGCTGCTCGTGCTGCCGGTCGTGATGCTGGCGGCGGTCGGGTTGCTGCTCTTCTACGTCGTCTTCTCGACCGTGCCCCTCCCCTCGGACATCGCGGCCGTGTCGTCGGTCGTCTTCGACCGCGACGGGCAGGAGGTCGGTGGGATCGCCAGCGAGGTCGCGCGCGAGGACATCGCACTCGCCGACCTGCCACCGCACGTCTCGCAGGCCGTCCTCGCCGCCGAGGACCGGTCCTTCTACGAGCACCGCGGGATCTCGGTCACCGGGATCGCACGGGCGCTGTTCACCAACGTGCGGTCGGGCTCGATCCAGGGCGGCGGCTCGACGATCACGCAGCAGTACCTGAAGTACACCGCACTGACACCCGAGCAGACCTACCGCCGCAAGGTCGAGGAGGCGGCGCTCGCCATCAAGCTGGAGCGCGAGTACTCCAAGGACGAGATCCTCACGTTCTACCTCAACACGGCGTACTGGGGCCGGGGCACCAGCGGCATCGAGGCCGCCTCGCGCACCTACTTCGAGGTGCCGGCGCGCGAGCTCGACGTGAACCAGGCCGCCACCCTCGCGGGGCTGCTGCCCGCGCCGGAGGCCTACGACCCCCTCGAGCACCCGGACCGGGCCGAGACCCGTCGCCGCTACGTGCTCGACGGGATGCGCAGCGAGGGCTACATCACCGAGTCGGACCACGAGCGCCTGGTCGCGGCCGGACTCCCCGAGGTGACCGACCTCAGCACGCTCGACCGCGGCCCCAACGCGTACTACCTCGACGCGGTCCGTCGTGAGCTGGCGGCCCGGCCGGAGTTCGCGCAGGGCGAGCTCTTCCGCGGCCTGCGCGTCCACACGCAGCTCGACCAGCGCCTGCAACAGGCGGCGCAGGAGACGCTCACGGCAGCGGTGAACGACGGACCGACGGACACCGGAGCGATCGTCACGGTCGATCCGGCGGGCGGAGGGGTGCTGGCGATGGTCGGCGGGCCGGACATCCTCGAGCAGCAGTTCAACACCGCGATCCGGGCCGTCCGCCAGCCGGGGTCGACGTTCAAGACGTTCACGCTCGAGGGCTTCTTCGAGCAGGGCTACTCCCCCGACTCGCGCTTCCCGGCGCCGCCCGAGCTCGAGATCGACGACGCGCAGCAGCCGATCCGCAACTTCGGTGGGTCGTCGTTCGGCGAGCAGACCGTGCGCCAGGCCACCGCGTCCTCGACCAACACCGTGTTCGTGCAGATGCAGGAGGCGATCGGGCGGGAGTCGGTGATCGACGCGGCACGACGCGCAGGGCTGCCGCGCTCGAAGGACGACGAGATCTTCCCGACCGAACGGGGGGCGGGCGAGACGATGCGTCCGCTCGCCGGGTTGACGCTCGGACAGGACGTGTTCAGCCCGCTGGAGCTCACGAGCGCCTACGCGACCTACGCGGCGGAGGGCGTGCACACGACCCCCCACCTCATCACGCGCGTCGAGGGGCCCGAAGGCCAGGTGCTCTACGAGCCCGAGGTGCGCCAGAGCCAGGACGTCGACACGGAGGTCTCGCGCCTGGTCACCGACGTGCTGCGTGGCGTGGTGACCGGCGGCAGCGGCGGCGCGGCCGCCCTCGACGACCGACCGGTCGCGGGCAAGACGGGCACGACCAACGACGCACGCGACGTGTGGTTCGTCGGCTACGTGCCCCAGCTCGCGACGACGGTGTGGCTCGGGAATCTGGACAACAGCCCGATCGAGGCCGAGAGCGCCACCGGCGGCGGCTTGGCGGCCCCGGTCTGGTCGTCGTACATGGCGAGGGCCGTGGACGGCCTCGAGGTGGTGGACTTCACGCCACCGGGCGAGCTGGACCTCGAGGCGCTCAACGAGGAGCCGGAGGCGTGCCCGGACGGGTACGCGTTCGCGGAGCCGCCCGGCGCCGCGGACGAGGACGGCTTCTTCCCCGACGTGCTCACCGACCTCACCGACGACCAGGGGCTGCCCTGCGTCGAGGTCAAGCCGGAGCTCGACCCGTGCCCCGAGGGCTACGCCTTCGCGGATCGCCCCGAGGGGCCGGACGAGTTCGGTCGCACACCGCAGGTGCTCGACGACGTCACGGACTTCCAGGGACGACCGTGCGTCGAGGTGCTCGGCGAGCCTGAGCCCGAGGAACCCGAGGAGCCCGAGCAGCCCGAGGAACCCGAGGAGCCCGAGGAACCCCAGGAGCCGGAGGAGCCCGAACAGCCCGAGGAGCCCGAGGACCCGGGTGCCGGGGGCGACCAGGGCGGCGGGCCGGGCTCGGGCTGAGCCACGCCGGCCGTCAGCCGACGGCGACGACCGCACCGGTCGGGACCGCCGGGTCCTCGATGAGCTCCCAGCAGGCGCGGGCGGCATCGGCCGGCCGGGCGAGCGCCCCTTCGGCGTGCAGCCGCCGGAAGCGCTCGACGTCCGGGAAGTCCGCGACGTCGGTGGTCCGGATGCGGTCCTGCATGCCCGTGTCGACGACGCCCGGAGCGATGGACAGCACGCGGACGCCGCCACGCACCAGCTGCTCCTCCCCGACCGTCCTGACCCACTGGTCGACACCGGCCTTGGCGGCGGCGTACGCCGACCAGCCCCGGACAGGACGCCGCGCGGCACCCGAGCTGATCATGGCGAGCACGCCCGGCGTCGCGGTCGACCGCAAGGCGCCGAGCACCAGCTGCCCGAGCACCAGGGGCGCGGCGGCGTTCAGCAGCACGTTCGCCCGGTAGGCGGCGTCGTCCACCTCGCCGGCGAAGCCCACCGGCTCCAGCGTGCCGGCGCAGTGGATGACGACCGCGCGCCGCCAGCTGCGGCCCGCGAGCAGGGAGCCGATCGCCGCCCCGGCGGTCGCCCAGCCGGACGGCTCCGACAGGTCCGCGACGACCTGGTGGTCGACGTCGGGGGCGCCTGAACGGCTCACCTCGACCGTGACCGCCGCGAACGGTCGGGCCTCGAGCAGGGCGCGCCCGAGCCCGGCGGACCCACCGGTGACGACGAGCAACTGATCCGGTGACGCGGGGTCCAGGTCCATGCGCCCGCAGGCTACCGACGCGCGTGGCTCGGTAGCGTGACGCCGGACGCGGCGGCCCACGACCGGGCCGAGGCGCACGGAGGCGGACGCGTGCGACGAGCGGTGCTGGCGGTCGCCGCCGCCGTCGGGCTGCTGGTCGCGGGGGCGGTCACGCTGGTCGCGCTCACCGCGACCCGCGGCGGTCCCGGTTCGCCGCCACCGACGGACGGGGTCTACGCGGTGTGGGAGCGCAACACCGACGGCTCGCCGGTGCGCTGGGACCCGTGCCGCCCGATCCAGGTGGCGGTGTCGCCCATGCATGCCCCGCCCGGCGCCCTCCGGGACGTCGAGGTGGCACTCGACCTGCTCGCCGAGGCGTCGGGGCTCCGGCTCGTCCTGGCCGGGGCGACCGACGAGCGGCCGTCGGCGACCCGCCCGGCCCACACGGACGTCGCCGGCGAGCTCCACTGGGCCCCGGTGCTGGTCGCGTGGGCGGCGCCCGGCGAGGGAGACATCCCGCTGCGCAGCACGGATCGCGGCATCGCCATCCCGCTCGCGGTCGGCCGCGACGGTGATCGCACCTACGTCACGGCGCAGGTCGTCCTCAACCGCGAGCAGGGACACCTCGAGCCGGGCTTCGCGGACCGGTCCACGTCCTGGGGTGCCACGCTCGTCCACGAGCTGGCGCACGTGCTCGGCCTCGACCACGTCGACGATCCGGCGGAACTGCTGTGGACCCACCCGGGCGAGGGAGCGATCGAGCTCGGTCCCGGTGACCTGGCGGGGCTGGAGGCCGTCGGGGCCGACGGCGGGTGCGTCGTCGTTCCCGACCCACAGGTGGTGGAACTCCACGGCCTCGTGCCGTCGGGACGTCAGACCAGCGAGTCGATCCGGCGCGCCAGACCGACGTCACGTTCCGTCACGCCACCGCTGTCGTGGGTGGTGAGCACCACGTCGACGCGGTCGTAGACGTTGGT
This sequence comes from uncultured Nitriliruptoraceae bacterium, assembly GCA_963695235.1. GTDB lineage: Bacteria > Actinomycetota > Nitriliruptoria > Nitriliruptorales > Nitriliruptoraceae > PWLR01. The sequence continues at coordinate 2,351,774 of OY968778.1, read as the reverse complement.
GAGCTCCGGGTGGTGGTCCGCCTCCTCGGCGAGGTCCGCCACCTGCACCACGAACTCGATCGCCGAACGGAACGACGGGAAGCGGAACGTCCGCCGCAAGGCGCCGTCGTCGTGCTCCCAACCGCCGAGCCCGGCGAGGCGGGCGGCGATCGCGTGGTCGTCGAGTCGTTCCATGGGGTGGTGGTACCAGACTCGGCGCCGGAGCACCATGCCCGTACGCTCCGTGCCGCCCTGCGCAGGCGGACGGAGGCGACATGCTCGAGGGGCCCGTCGTGGTCCGACGCATGCGGCTCGGAGAGGCCGCCCAGGTCGGCGCCCTCACGCTGGCCGCGTACGACGCCTACGGCTCGATCCAGGGTGACTACCGCCGGTACCTGGCCGACCCGCTGGAGCGACTGGACGGCAGCTCCGGGCTGTTCGTGGCGGAGGTCGAGGGCCGGGTCGTCGGCACCGTCACCTACGTGGAGCCCCAGGACCGGGAATGGGAGGGCCGGGCGGCGCCCGAGGGCGACGCGGGGTTCCGCGTGCTCGCGGTCGACCCCACCGTGGAAGGGCTGGGCGTCGGCGGGTTGCTCGTCGAACGGTGCGTGGCCCTCGCCCGGTCACGACGACGCGCCCGGATCGTGATCGTCTCCATGGGGTGGATGCACCGGGCGCACCATCTCTACCTGCGCCGCGGGTTCGTCCGGCGCCCCGACCTCGACGTCACCTTCCCGAGTGGCGTCGGCGTCGTCTTCCAGCTCGACCTGCACGAGGACGCCGCAGCCCGCTTCCCCCCGCCCGGCCCCGTGCCGGGCTCGCCACTCTGGTTCGAGGACGTGTGGGACCGCTGAGCGCGGCGTCCACGAGCACGCTCAGGACAGGCGGAACAGCTCCCGCACCGCGGCGACGGTGAGCGGGAACAGCAGCGCGAGCCCGACCGCCGCGAGCAAGGTCGTCAGCAGCCACCTCCCCGTCCTGCGCGGGACCAGCTCGACCTCGTCGGTCGCGGCCTCCGGCGGGAGGAGCCTCGTCCGGGTGGCGGTGCCGGTGGCCGTCCCGCCCTGCTCGGTGGCGTGGACGTCGAGGACCCGGACGCCGTCGCGAGCGACGCCGGGGACGGGGGGCGGCCCCCCGCCCTGGGTGTCGTCGACCGGTCCCGGGACGGGGCCGGGCTCCGGCTCCGGATCGGGCAGGCCGGGATCCGGGTCCGGCAGCGGCGGCTCCGACGCCTGGAACGGCTCCGGATCCGGTAGGGGGTCCGGCATCGGATCCGGGACCGGGTCCGGCAGCGGATCGGGAACCGGGTCCGGGTGGACCGGCTCCGGATCGGGGGTCGGCAGCGGATCCGGCATCGGATCCGGCATCGGGTCGGGCATGGGATCCGGGACCGGGTCGGGCAGCGGGTCCGGGATCGGGTTCGGTATCGGCACCGTGTGGTGTGGGACCGGAGCAGCCTTCGCCAGGACCTCCTCCACGATGCGACGGGCGATCCTTCCCGCCTCGGTCGTCGGCAGAGCCGTCGAGACACCGGAGCCGCGTGTCGCGGGCTCCGGGTCCGCCGCGGCGCCGTGCGCCGCCAGGACGTCCTCCACGATGCGCCGTGCGATGTCGCGCGGGTCCGCGTCGTCGACGACCGACGTGCCGGGGCCCTCCACCGTCTCCTGCACCGTCCACCTCCCGTCGCGCGTTCGTCCGCACCGTACGCGCCCGATCGGGCCCCGCACGCGGTCACGGCCATGGCCGACGGGCCACACCGCACGCGTGTGTCCGTTGTGCGCGCACCGCGTCGCAGCGAGCCGGGCACTACCGTCGCCGGCATGTGTGGACGCTTCCTGCTGCTGTCGTCGCCCGACGAACTCGCCGACCGGTTCCAGGTCGGAGCCGTCAGGACCGAACCGCTCCCGGTCCGCTACAACGTCGCGCCGTCGACGGACGTCTACGCGATCGTCGAGGACGCCGCCGGACGACGGTTGGGCGCCATGCGCTGGGGCTTCGTCCCCTACTGGTCCAAGGGAGGACGTGGCGGTCCACGGCCGATCAACGCCCGCGTCGAGACCGTGGCGACCTCTCGCCTGTTCGCCGAGAGCTTCCGCACCCGGCGGTGCCTGGTGCCGGCCGACGGCTTCTACGAATGGCAGGACCGGGGCGACGGCCACCGCAAGCAGCCCTACCACCTGGCCGATCCGGACGGCGCGCCGCTCGGGTTCGCGGGCCTCTGGTCGACCTGGCGCGACCCTGCCGACCCGGACGCATCCCGACTCGTGAGCGTCGCCATCGTGACCACCGCCGCTCGCGGGCCGATGGAGCGGATCCACGAGCGGATGCCGGTCGCGCTGCCCCCGCAGCTGTGGCGCGACTGGTTGACCGCGGACGAGCAAGACGCCCCGCATCTGGTCGACGCGGTCCAGGCGTTGGCCCCGCCGGCGCTGCGCGCGACGCCCGTCGGCACGCTCGTCAACGCGGTCCGCAACGACGGACCGGAGCTGCTCGACTCCCAGACCGTCACGGACTGACCACACGGACCGACCGGGCATGGACGCACCGCACGCGTGAGGTGGCGACCTCGGTGCAAGGTTCGTGGGCCCATCGGCGTCACAACAGGAAACGACCGGGAGAACCACCGCGTGCGCGTCGACGAGCTGTTCGAGCGGCATGGCGAGGCCGACATCGTCGCGACGTCGCAGCAGATCCACGACACGTTCGACCAGGGGTGCCTGGACGCTGCCGAGGCCGAGCGCGTCGCCCGGAGCGCCATCGCCGCCTCAGGCCAGGCCGACTCGGCACAGATCACCGTGAACGTCGACCCGGACGCCAGCTGTGCCCGCGTCTACACCAACGCCTACGGCAGCTACGAGGTCACGATCTTCGCACCCTGAAGCCGCGCCCGGATCGACGCGGCGACCGACGCGGCCTCGGCGGCGCGGGCCGACAGCCCGACGCCGTCGTAGGCCGCTCCCACGAGCGTCAGGTCGTCCCCCAGCGCGCGCACACCGGCGCGGATCCGCTCCACCCGTGCCAGGTGGCCGACGTCGTACTGGGGCAGGGCGTCGGGCCAGCGCACCACGGTGCGGTGGGTCGCCGGACGAGGCAGGCGGAGCAGCTCGCGGACCTCGGCGTCGACGCGTGCCGCGAGCTCGTCGTCGTCCAGCCGTAGCGCACGGTCGTCGTCGACCCGTCCCACCGACGCGCGCACGAGCAGCCGGTCGGCCGCCGCGTGGTGCGGCCACTTGCGCGTGCCGATCGTCACGGCCTTCACCAGCCGTCCTCCGGTGCGTGGCACCAGCACACCGCTGGCCGCCGGCAGCCGGGCGTCCGCCCGCGCATAGGCGAGGGCGACGACACCGACGCTCGCGGTGCGGATCCCGCCCAGCTCACGGCCGAGGTCCGGGTCGAGCGGAGCGAGCAGCGCCGCCGCTCGCGCGGCCGGCAACGCCACCACCAGCTCGTCCGCCGCGTGGACGGTGCCGCGCCGCCCGCCGACACCGCGCACCTCGACGTCGAAGCCACCGCCGTCGCGACGACGGATGCCGTCGACGGCCGACCCGCGCAACGCGGAGGCTCCGAGCGAGCCGACCAACGCGTCGACCACGCGCCCGAGTCCACCCCGGACGGTCCGGAACACCGGTCGGGTGTCACCGACCGAACGGGCCCGCTGGGCAGCCAGCCCGCGCAGCAGGGAGCGGTGCGCCTGCGCCGCGTCCCAGATCGCCGGCGCCGCCGCCTGCGCGCTCAGCCGGTCGGCCGCGCCCGCGTAGACCCCACCGAGCAGCGGCTCGACGAGCACGTCGACGACGGCGCGACCGAACCGCTCCCCCACGAGGTCGGCCACGCTGCGATCCCCGGCCACGTGACGGCGCGGGAGCAGCGGCTCCGCGGCGGCGCGGACGGCCGCGAGCGGGCCGAGCGCGCCACTCCTCAGGAGTGAGCCGACGTCCGCGGGCGCGCCGAGGACCGTCGTCGGCAGCGGACGGAGCCGGCCTCGGGTCCAGAGCAGGACCCGGCTGGTCGCCGCCGGGACGAGGTCCTCGTCACCGAGCCCGAGCGCCCGCCACAGCTCCTCCGCGGCGGGGCGGCGGGCGAGGAACGCGTCGGCGCCGACGTCGAAGGCGACCCCCGCGTGGTCGATCGTGCGGATCTGGCCCCCGAAACGATCGCCGGCCTCCAGGACCACCACGTCCGCAGACGCACGCAGCCACCAGGCGGTGGCGAGACCGGACAGCCCGCCCCCCACGACGACGACGCGCGGTCGCCGCGTCACCCGTCGGCCTCCGGTGCGAACCGCTCGTTCGCGGCGACGGTCGCGACCACCTCGGCGAGCAGCCCGACGAGCACGTCCCGCCCCAGGTCGACGCAGGTCAGCCGCGCGCCGGCGGCGGCGGCCGCGGCCTGGACGGCGGGGTCGTGGCCGAGCCCCGGCGCCACCGGGCACTCGACGATGTCCGTGCGCCCGTGCGCCTCGACGACGGTGGCGACCGCGTGCACCGCGGTCGGGGTCCGCGTGGTGCCGCGCCAGGCGACGGAGCGGGAGGGCAGCGCCACGCGGGCGGCGATCGCCTGGGCGACCTCGCGGAGGAACGTCACCTGCTCCGGCGTCACCTGCTCCGGCGTCGCCTCGCGGCCAGGGTCGGGTGCGGTGACGAGCACGTGCGCGCCCGCTGCGGCACCGGGGGTCACGGCCGCGGCGAGGTGGTCGTGGAGCGCGGGCAGCCCGTGCCAGCCGACGACCCCTGCGTACCCGGGCACCTGCTCGGAAGCGGCGGCGTGCAGCTCGGCCGACGACGGCCACGGGCGCGCCGACAGCCCGATCACCCCCCGCCCCGCGCCGGCCGTCCCCGCTGCCACCTCGAGGTGGTCCTCCGGCGTGGTCGCCGACACCGTGAGCCCGAGCCGGTCCGACAGCGGGCCGACGAGGGGGCGGACCACCGTCGGCTCCCCGAGCAGCACGACCGCGAGCTCAACCGTCACCGGCCACCTCGCCCTCGGCGTGCACCAGCTCGACGATCCTCGCGAGCACGTCCGGGTCCGTGCCGGGCAGCACCCCGTGCCCCAGGTTGAAGACGTGGTCGGGCCGCCCGCCGGCCCGGGCGAGCACGTCGCGAACCCGCTCCCTGGTCGTCTCCCACGGCCCGAGGCAGACGGCCGGCTCGAGGTTGCCCTGGAGGGCCACCCCGGCGGGGACACGTTGGCGGGCGACGTCGAGGGGCGTGCGCCAGTCCACACCGACCACGTCCGCCCCGGCGGCGGCGAACGCCGAGAGCAGCTCACCGGTGGAGATCCCGAAGTGGATGCGTGGGACCCCGAGCTCGCCGACGGCCTCGAGCACACGCGCGGAGTGGGGGGCGACGAAGCGGTCGTAATCCTGCGGTGCGAGGCAACCGGCCCACGAGTCGAACAGCTGCACCGCCGCGGCGCCCCGCTCCACCTGCGCCCGGAGGCTGGCGATGGTGATGTCCGCGAGTCGGTCGAGCAGCCGGTGCCAGGCCAGCTCGTCACCGAACATGAGCGCCTTCGTGTGCGTGTAGGTCCGCGACGGGCCGCCTTCGATGAGGTAGCTGGCCACGGTGAAGGGCGCGCCGGCGAACCCGATGAGCGGCACGTCGAGCTCCCGCACCAGGATCGACACCGTGTCGAGCACGTACGGGATGTCGACATCGGGCTCGAGCGGCCGCAGCCGCTCGAGGTCCTCGACGCGACGGACCGGCCGCTCGACCACGGGGCCGATCCCGGGCTCGATCGTGATCCCCATGCCAAGGGCCTGGACCGGCGTCACGATGTCGGAGAAGAGGATCGCCGCGTCGACGCCGTAGCGGCGGACCGGCTGGAGCGTGACCTCCGCCGCCAGCTCCGGCGTGCGGACGACCTCCTCGAAGCCGTGACGCTCACGCACCGCCCGGTACTCGGGGAGCGCACGCCCGGCCTGCCGCATGAACCAGACCGGGACCCGATCGTGGGGCAACCCCCGGCAGGCGCGGAGGAAAGGGCCGTCCGCATGACGGGCCCGCACCGCGGTGACGTCGACCAACCGTCGTCCTCACATGTCGTCTCGGACCGGAGCGCCCGGCGCCTGTGTGCCGCTCGGTGCGCTGGGAGGAGCCGGCCGATAAGCCGGATCCTGTTCCCCCGACCGGTCACCCGGGTCGGAGGCGGCGACCATCTCTCTGGGACGCCGGTCACCCGACGCCTCGTGCGGCCTACCCGGGATCGTTCGACGGGCCGCCGGATCCCTGTTCGGCCTTGCTCCGGGTGGGGCATGCCTAGCCGCGACGGTCACCCGCCGCGCTGGTGAGCTCTTACCTCACCGTTTCACCCTTACCGCGGGCACGCCCGCGGCGGTCTGCTTTCTGTTGCGCTTGCCACGTGTCACCACGCCTGGGCGTTACCCAGCACCCTGCCCTGTGGAGTCCGGACTTTCCTCACCTGCCCCGAAAGGCGCGGCGCGGCCGCCTGTCCGGCTCCTCCCAGCCGCGACAGGGTACGCGGCGGCGCGGCGCCGAGCAGCGTCGTGGCGCCGCTCCTGGCGGGACCGGTGTCCGTACGGAGCCGTTCGGCCGCCTCACTACCCTCGACGACGCGCTGTCATGCGACCACGAGCCCCACGAGGAGACGACGTGCCCGAGGGTCCACTGGTGATCGCCGCGAACCGGCTGCCGGTGGCCCGGGAGCGCGACGGCTGGCGCGCGTCGTCCGGCGGGCTGGTGACCGCGCTCCGCCCGGTGGTGGCCGCCAGCGGCGGCGACTGGATCGGCTGGGACGACGACCCGCACGGTGTCCCACGACGGGTCGACGGCCTGGCCTGCGACCTGCATCCGATCGAACTGTCGGAGGAGCAGGTCGAGGGGCACTACCACGGGTTCGCGAACCGCACCCTCTGGCCGCTGTTCCACGACCTCGTCGTCGAGCCGCAGATCGACCGGGGCTGGTGGCGGATCTACGAGGAGGTCAACCACCGTTTCGCCGATCGCGTGGTCGAGGTCGCCACCCAGCGCGCCGACGACGCCACCATCTGGGTGCACGACTACCACCTGCTGCTCGTACCCGGACTGCTGCGCAACCTGCTCGGCGACGCACAGATCGGCTTCTTCCTCCACATCCCGTTCCCGCCTCCCGAGCTCTTCGCCCGCCTGCCGTGGCGCGATCAGCTGCTCGCCGGGATGCTGGGTGCCGACAGCATCGGGTTCCACACGGGCCGCTACCGCGACAACTTCCTCCGCAGCGTCGAGCGGGTGATGGACGGCATGACGGTGCTCGGCGACACCCTCGTGCTGCCCGGCGGCCGCCACGTCCGCACGGTGGCGCACCCGATCTCCATCGACGCCGAGGAGTTCACCGCGCTCGGCCGCTCCGACGAGACCACCCGCGAGCTGGAGGAGCTCCAGAACCAGTTCGCGGGCCGGACCGTCTACCTCGGTGTCGACCGGCTCGACTACACCAAGGGCATCCGGCACCGGCTCCAGTCGATCGAGCTGCTGCTCGAGCGGCGCCCCGACCTGCGCCGCACGTTCGCCTTCGTCCAGATCGCCGTGCCGAGCCGGGACGACGTCGTCGAGTACCAGGACCTGCGCACACAGGTCGAGACGGAGGTCGGGCGGATCAACGGCCGCTTCACCGAACCGGGGCACGACGTCCCCGTCCACTACCTGTACCGCAGCGTCACGCGCGAGCAGCTGGCCGCGTACTACCGTCTCGCCGACGCCATGTGCGTGACGCCGCTCAAGGACGGGATGAACCTCGTCGCGAAGGAGTTCGTGACCGTGCAGGAGGCGGTCGAGGGGACGGGCGTGCTGCTGCTCAGCGAGTTCTGCGGCGCGGCGCTCGAGTTCCACGGGCTCGCGGTCCGGACCAACCCCTTCGACGTCCAGGGCCAGAGCGAACGCTTCGAGGACGCCCTGGAGCTCACGCGCGCCGACCGCCGGCAACGGATCTCGACCATGGCCGCACGGGTGCGCGAGGCCGACGTCCATCGCTGGGTCGCCGACGAGCTGGCCGACATCGCCCGCGGGGGGGAACGCACATGACCGCCGATCGCACCAGACAGCACACGGACGGGCAACCGTCGCTCGGCTCGGACCGCACCGACGTCGAGCGGCCGGGGCCCGCGGAGGATCCGGTGACCCTCGCGGCACGCCTGGGAGCACCGGCCCGTTGGCTCGTCGTCGTCGACTTCGACGGGACGCTGTCGCCGATCGTCGACCGCCCGGACGTCGCGACGGCCGCCACGGGCGCGGTCGAGGCGCTGGGCGCCCTCGCGCGGCTGACCACCATCGCGATCGTCTCGGGTCGTCCGATCCTGGAGCTGCGCGAGCGGCTGGAGTCGCTGCCCCTGTGGTACGTGGGAGGGCACGGCGCCGAGCTGCACAGCCCGGACGGCAGTGACGAGCGGCTGCTCGACCCGGAGGTGGTCCGCGACCACCTCGACGCCGTCGAGGAGGACGTCCGGCAACTCGTCGACGAGGAGCCCGGCTGGCTGGTCGAACGCAAGGAGGCCTCGTTGGCGGTGCACCACCGGCTGGCGACCCACGAGAGCGTCACCGCGCTCCTGCCGAGGGTCGAGGCCCGCTTCGCGCACGACGCGGACACCGACCCGGGGTTCACCACCCTGACCGGCAAGGCCGTGCTCGAGCTGCGGCCGCGGACGATCCACAAGGGCGCGGCACTCGCGGACATCGCGGGGCGCACACCGGGACTCCTGCCACTGGCGATCGGTGACGATGTCACCGACGAGGACACCTTCCGGGAAGCGGTGGCCCGGGGCGGCACCGCCATCGTCGTGGGTGACGACGACCGGTCGTCGCTCGCCCAGTACCGGCTGGCCGATCCGGATGCGGTCGTCAGGCTCCTGGTGGAGCTCGGACGCACGGAGGACTGACCGATGGGACGACCGACGCTCTCCGGGCGGACACGGTCGGTGCTGGTGCACGCGAGCGAGGCGCTCGAGCCACGACCGAAGCGGTTCGCGATCCTCGGCACCGGGCTCGCGGTCGCGTTCCTCCTGCACTGGGTCCTCGGTGATCCGACGATCGCGTGGGCGGCCGCGCCGCTCGCGCTGCTCGCGGGACTGGCCGGCGGGGACCGCTCACCGCTGGTCCTCGCCTCGATCGCCGCGGCGGGCCACCTGGTGATCGACCTGGCGCTCGGCGTGACGACGAGCGAGCTCCCGGGCCTCGTCGTACGGTCCGTCGCCCTCCCCGGACTCGCCCTCGTCGGCATGGCGGGGCAGCAGGTCGAGCGTCAGCGGGGCAACGCGATGGAACGGGCGATCAGCGAGGACCCCGTCACCGGCCTGCTGAACGTACGGGCCTTCTACGACCATCTCGCCCGGCTCCGCGCGCAGGGCCTCCCCTTCACGATCGTGCTCGCCGACATCAGGGGCATGCGCACGCTGAACGACCGGTACGGGCACCCCACCGGAACCGAGGCGATGCGTGCGCTCGCGCACGTCCTGCGACGGGTGACCGGACCGACCGTCCGCGCCTCGCGGCTCGGGAGTGACGAGGTGGCCGTCGCACTGGTCGGCGACGACCGGGATCGCGCCCCGACCGTCGTGCAGGAGGTCATCGACCGGCTCCGCGACGCACAGGTGTCGCTGCCCGACGGCGGCCGCTTCGAGGTGCATGCCGCCTACGGCATCGCGCGCTACCCGGAGGACGGCCACGACGAGGTGGCGGTGCTGCGGGCGGCCGACCGGGCGAAGCAACAGGCCAAGGACGCGGGGCTCGACCAACTCGTCACGGCCGACGGGGCGACCGACTGACGGCGGGCCGTGTCAGGCGGGCACGACCAGCAGCCGGCGGCACTGCGGGCAGGTGGTCAGCGGCGGCCCCGCGTACAGCTCGGAGACGTCGACGCGCGAGAGCGTGATGCGACAGGCGGTGCAGGCGTCCTGCTCCAGGAGCCCCACCCCGGTGCCCCCGCCTCGCCTGGCGGCGTCCTCGTAGCGGGTCAACAGCTCGTCGGGCAGCTGCTCGGCCTGGCGCTCGCGGCCGACCTGCAACCGCGCCAGCTCGGCGAGGATCTCCTTGGCGGCATCGTCACGGGCGATCGACAGTTCGTCGGCCTTCGCCTGCAGGCCCGCGCGCTCCGTGTCGAGCGCCGCCGCCTGCGCCTCGAGCCGCTCCACCCGCTCCATCACCTCGAGCAGGAGGTCGTCGTGCTCGGCGAGCCGACGCTCGGTGGTCTCGATCTCTGCCTCGACCGCCTTCATCTCGCGCGCGTTGACGACGGTGCCGTCGTACAGCCGGCTGCGCTCGGCATCGCGACGTTGGCTCAGCACGTCGGTCTCGCGCTCGAGCTGACGCTGCTCGGCGTTCGCGCGGTCGAGTTCGACGGCCGTGTCGTCGTGGGAGCGACCGAGGTCGGCGACGCGCACCGTGATGCCGTCGAGCTGCTGCTGTTCCGGCAGGTCGTCGAGCTGGTGCTGCAACCGACGGATGCTGCTGTCGGTGGCCTGGAGCTCGAGCAGGAGGTCGAGTTGCTCGTGCGGAACGTCGGCCACGCTCACCTCCAGGGCACCGTCGGGGTGCGGGACGCTACCACCGCGGCCCGTAGCCCCCGGTCGCTGCCCAGCGTCCGCAGTCGCTCGATCCAGGTGGGCAGCGCTGCGACCTCGGTCGCATGGTGTCCGGCGTCGACGATCGCGAGGCCGCGTTCGAGCGCGTCGAGCGTCACGTGGTGTCGGAGGTCACCGGTGACGAACACCTCGGCTCCCGACGACACGGCGGCGTCGAGCAGGCCCTCCCCCGCGCCGCCGACGACGGCGACGCGACGCACCAGCCGGTCGGGGTCACCCGCGCTTCGCAGGTGCGGCGCCGGCAGGTCGGTGCGGATCGTCGACGCCACCTCGGCGAGCGTGCGGGGCGCCGGCAACTCGCCGACGACGCCGAACCCGACCTCGGCACCGTCGAGCAGCGGCACCAGGTCGTAGGCCACCTCCTCGTAGGGGTGCGCCGCCAGCAGGGCACCGACGACCGACCCGACCCGCCCGCGCGGGAGCTCGACCTCGATGCGGACCTCGGCCTCGGTCGCCACCTCGCCCACGCGGCCGGAGGCGGGCTCGGCGCCCGGCAGTGGCCGGAACGTGCCCGTGCCGGAGACGAGGAACGCGCACCGCTCGTAGTCGCCGATCCGCCCCGCGCCGGCCGCGGCGACCGCATCCAGCACGGCGTCGAGCGATCCCTCCGGCACGAACGTCACGAGCTTGACGCGGCCACCGTCCCGCAGCTCCGTGGTGAGCGGGCGCGTGTCCTCGAGGCCCAGCACGCGCGCGACCGGGTCGGAGGTGCCCGCCCCGTCTCGTGCGACGTCGAGGTTGGTGTGCGCCGCCGCCACCGCGACCCCCGCCCGCGCCGCTGCGAGCGCGATGGCGCCCGCAGGGGTCCCGGGCGTGACCCGCGCGAGCGGCCGGAACAGCAGCGGGTGGTGGGCCAGGACGAGCGTGGGCGGGCCGCTGGCCGCCTCGGCCACCACCGCGGAGGTGACGTCGAGGGTGACGAGCACCACCTCGACGTCCCATGCGGGATCGCCCACCTGGAGCCCGACGGTGTCCCAGCTGGCAGCCTCGGCGGGCGGGTAGGCGGCGTGGACCGCATCGAGCCAGGCCCCGACCGTGTCCGGCACGCCCACCTCCTCGGGATCGGTGCAGCGGGAGCGTACGCGCCGGACCCGCTGGCCTCCCGGCCGGACGGTGCCAGGGCTACTCGCAGCCGATGCCGTCGCCGTCGCGATCGAGGCGCGAGTGGAAGCCCGCATCGCCGCGGTGGACGGGCGCGGCACCGGCCGCACGCGCCTCGGTGCAGTTGCGGAACGTCCCGTCGGCCATCGAGCCGGGCCCCGGGGCTGCCGGGGCCGGGGCCGGGGCCGGTGACGCTGGCGGTGGCGCGGGCGGTGGCGCCGAGCACGCGATCGAGGGTGCGGCGCGGTCGGCGGCGACGTAGGCGGCCTCGCGGGGATGCCGGCCGTACCCGTCGCGGGAGTCGTAGCGGGCGATGGCGAGCCCCTGCTCGATGAGCCGGAGGCCGGAGTCGGTCCCGTCGACGTCGACGTACCGCAGGATGCGGTCGTAGCGGTCCCGGTCGTCGCGAGCGCCGGCGACGAGCTCGACCTGCTTGCCGAGCACCATGGCCTCGAGGGCATCCGCCGCATCCCTGAAGCCGCACTCGCCGCGCTCGGGCGTGTCGATCCCGATGACGCGGATCCGCTCGGTGGTCCCGTCGCGTCGCGCGTCGAGGGTGTCGCCGTCGACGATGTTGACGACCGTCCATCCGGTGACCGCGGCTGCGGTCGTCGTCGTGTCCGGTTCCGGTTCCGGTTCGGGGTCGGGTTCCGGCTCGGGTTGCGGGACGGGGTCGGGCGCTGGTTCGGGTTCGGGTTCGGGTTCTTCTGGTTCGGGTTCTTCTGGTCCGGGTTCCGGCTCGGGCTCGGGCTCGAGGAGCTCCTGGTCCTCGTCGGCCGTCGCCGCGTCGTCGATCGGCTCGACGTCGGCGGCGAGATCGGCCGGTACGGCAGCCGGTTCGCTTCCACCTGGGGTGATGAGCGCGACCCAGACGAGGCCGCCCAGCAGGAACACCGACGCTGCACCGACGACGTGAGGTGCGCCCGGGTTCGGTCGGCGCAGGACCGCCAGCGCGCCCATGACCGGGGGCAGGGCCACCCACAGCAGGACCTTCGCCCAGGTCGGTGCACGCGAGTACTCCGCCCAGATCTCGGCGAAGGGCGCGCGTCGACCTGCTGCCCCATCTCGCACGGTGCCCCCATGTCCTCCCGGTCTCGACCCTAGACGGAGGGGTGGACGGCGCGTGCGTGGACGCACGGGATCCGACCTAGGCTTCCGCGAGTTGGGGCGGGTAGCTCAGTTGGCCAGAGCGCCTCGTTTACACCGAGGAGGTCGGGGGTTCGAGCCCCTCCCCGCCCACCCAATGTTCGTTGTTCAAACCCTCGACATGTGAAGAACGGTCGGGGGCCTCGCCGCTGGCAGCCTGGGTTGCCTGGCGGTGGAGGGCTTCGGCTTGGACGGCGGGGTCGAACAGCACGTCGAAGGGTTCCCCGAGTTGGGGTTCGATGGTGTCGATCTCGTAGACCTCGATGCCCGTGAAGAACGCCTGGTTGGCGATGCGGCGTGATGCACCCTGGGTTCGGTGGAGGCTCAGATCATTGGATTCCAACCGGCTGGTTGGTCTCCGCTGCGTGACGGTAGTGGGCGGCCTCGTACTCGGTGGGGGGATGTCGTCGAGGGTGCCGTGAAGCCTGACGGTGTTGAACCAGGTGACCCAGGAGAGGGTGGCGAGCTCGACGTCATCGACGGACTTCCAGGGTCCTTGCTGGCGGATCAGCTCGGTCTTGTACAACGCGTTGACGGCCTCGGCCAGAGCGTTGTCATAGGAGTCGCCGACCGAACCGATCGAGGGGACCGCGCCGATCTCGGCCAGCCGCTCCCCGTAGCGCAAAGACGTGAATTGGGCGGATTCAATCGGTCGTCGCAACACCGGCTTGTGCGTTGAGGTTAGAAGCTTGTCGAGGGCTTCGGCGGGGGTCTGCCAGTCGAGGGTCTTGCGGGGCCGGGTGTTGAGCGAGAGGGCGACGGCGTCGAGGTCATCGCGGGAGTGGCGGGCAAGGTCGGTGCCGCGAGGGAAGTACTGGCGCAGCAGCCCGTTGGTGTTCTCGTTCGTGCCGCGTTGCCAAGGCGAGTGCGGATCGCAGAACCAGACGTCGATGTCGGTCGCGAGCTTGAGCTCGGCGTGCTGCGCGAGCTCCGAGCCTTGGTCCCAGGTCAGCGACCGACGCAGCAGCGGCGGCAGCCCGTCGAGCTGGCCGATGATCGCGTCACGGACCGCCTCGGCGCCGCGACCGGCCAGCGGCAGGCCGTTCTTCGGCTGCGGGACGACCTCGCGGTGCCCGGGCATCGGCGGCAGGTGCAGACAGCATCGTGAACCGGGTGGTGCGCTCGACCAGCGTGCCGATCGCCGACCAGCCCGTGCCGATGATCAGATCGCCTTCCCAGTGGCCCGGCACGGCACGGTCGGCGACTTCAGGCGGCCGCTCGGGATCAGCAGCTCGGGCGGGATGAACTTCTTCCCGCGACGGCGCGTCCGTGCGGCTGGGCATGCGCAGCGCCCGCCCGGTGCGCAGACATGCCGACAGTTCACGCTTGAGCGCCCCACGGCCCTGGATGTACAGCGCCTGGTAGATCGCCTCGTGGGAGATCCGCATCGCCTCGATCATCGGGGAAGTCGATCGGCAACCGGTTCGCGATCTGCTCGGGGCTCCAGGAGCGGGCCCAACGGCGGTCCTGACGGCGCCCGTGACGACGCTGCTTGAACGCAACCTGGGGCCCCGCCAGCAGTGTGCCGTCGGGGCGAGCGATGTGCCCGCCGAGCCGGTCCTGGACGTAGTCACGCAGTTGGGCGTTGGTCGTCAGCTTCGCCGGCTTGGGGCGACGGGCGCTGCGGTCACGGTGCCACTGCGCGACCGTGGCGCGGTACTCGAGCCTGCCGCCCCTGGTCGCGGCGTTGCGGCGCAGCTCACGGGAGATCGTCGAGGGCGATCTCTCCGAGTCGCCTGGCGACCTCCCGGATCGATAGCCCTTGGGCGCGCAGGAGCGCGATTTCCTCGCGCTCGGCGAACGAGAGGTAGCGGCCTGTGGGCTCGTCGAACCGGATCGTCGGCATGCCGCCTCCTTCGCGGAACATGCGCGATCCTGCCGCCTGCGCGAACCCCGCCCGAGCAGCCGCCTCCTCGCTGGTCACCCCTTCAGCGATCGCCCTCCAGTACACCACCATGTGCTCGCGTCGCCACTGCGTGGGCCGACCCGGCGAGTACAACGGCGGCCGCCCCGTCTGCTCCTGCACCCATGCCGCGTTCCTTCCCATCACAACCCCTCGGATCAGGGTGTTGCGACGACTGCTTGAACCCTGCTTGCGACCCGGCATCTGAGTGGCACACGAGCCCCTCGAGCTGGGTGCCGCGTGAGAAGCGGGCCATCTCGAGTGCGTCGAGGACCATCTGGGTGCGCATGTTGCCCGCGCACCGCCACCCGACGATCATCCGCGAGTACGCATCGATGATGAAACAGACGTAGGCGACCCCGGACCAGGTCGGCACGTAGGTCAGATCGGTTACCCACAGCGCGTTGGGCGCCTCGGCGACGAACTGCCGGTCGACCAGGTCGGGATGCCGCGTGGCGGCCTCGTCAGGGCGGGTGGTGCGCACCGTCTTCGACCGGTTCACCCCACGGATCTGCAGCTGGCGCATCAGACGGGCCACCTGGTCTCGTCCGATGTCATGCTCGGCACGGCGGGCGGCCTTCCACAGCTTCCGGGCCCCGTACACCCGGAAGTTGTCCTTCCACAGCTGCAGCAGCGCCGGTTCCAGCACCGCATCCCGCTGCGCCCTCAGGGACGGGGGTCGGACTTTGGCGGCGTAGTAGGTCGACGGGGCGATCGGCAGCACCTCACAGATCGGCTCGATCCCGAAGACATCCTTGTGACGGTCGATGTAGTCCACCATCACCGCAATGGGCGGTCGAGCTCCGCCGCGAAGAAAGTCGCTGACGACTTCAAGATCGAGTTCGCGCGACGCAACTCGCGGACCTCCTGCTCAAGCTCCGAGATCCGCGCCTTATCCGCCGACGTCGTACCCGCAACGACCCCGGCATCGACATCGGCCTGCTGGACCCACCCGCGCACGGACTCGACCCCGTAGCCCAGCTGCTCCGCGACCCGCTTGACCGTGCCCTGCGACGTGCCCAACTCCTCCCGCAGCGCGTGCACCATCCTGACCGCCTGCTCCTTCTCCCTCGGGGTGTAGCGACGTGACTGCGGCTTGCCTGACGCTCCGATGGTGGACATAGCTCCTCCTTGGAAACCAAGGTTAGGAACCTCCACCAGACCCAGGGTGCATCAGAGCGCGCGCCAGTGTCGTGCTCGGTCAGGAGGCGGCGACGTGGGCCACCGATCTGCTGGCCAACGTCGAACGCCCGCCGGTGTTGCGGGCCGATGACCTCCCACTGACCACGCTTGCCGAGGTCGGCCGCACGGTGGTTGGGGTGGTCGGGGAGAAGCGTTCGACCTGGCGGCGGTGGAACCTGCACGCCGAGGCGTCCCGCCAGACCATGGGCCTGCGGTTCGCCAGCACGATCGACCGGGAGGCGGTGTTGGGGTTGATCGTCGATGCCGCCGAGGCGGCGTCGTTGCGGCTCACGCCACCGGAACTGGCCGCCTCACCGGTGGTGTTCCAACGCCCCGACGGGTCGAGCGTGTTTCGGCCCAAGCACTCGACGGTGTTCTCCTCCACCGACCTGTTGGCAGCCGAGGACCGCCTACTCGACCTCGCCCGGACGGACGTCGGGCCGACCGTGGCGCTCAGGGTGATCGAGCGGGTCGCACGGCGTCCCGATGACGATGGCCGGGTGCTGGCTGACGATCAGGTCGCTGCGTTGACCGCCGTGGCGGTGTCGGGTCGCACGGTGGACGTGCTGGTCGGCCCGGCCGGGGCGGGCAAGACCACCGCCATGAACGCGCTACGCCGGGCGTGGGAGGCCGAGCACGGCACCGGGTCGGTGGTCGGCCTGGCACCCTCGGCTGCCGCCGCCCAGGTCCTCGCTGATGACCTTGGCATCGCCACGGAGAACACCGCCAAGTGGCTCCACGACCACACCACCCAGGGATTGAGCTTGCGGGCGGGGCAGTTGGTGATCGTCGACGAAGCCTCCCTGGCGGGCACGCTCACCCTGGACCGCATCACCAGCCACGCCGCCGACGTGGGTGCGAAGGTGCTGCTCGTGGGCGATTGGGCTCAGCTCGCCGCCGTCGATGCCGGTGGCGCGTTCGGGCTGTTGGTCCGCGACCGCGACGACGCCCCGGAGTTGGTCGACGCGCGCCGGTTCCACCACGAATGGGAACGCCGCGCTTCCCTCGGTCTGCGCGCCGGCGACACCACGGTGATCGACACCTACCAGGATCACGGGCGCATCCACGACGGCGACACCGACGCCATGCTCGATGCCGCCTACAACGCCTGGCTTGATGACCTCGCCGCTGGTCGTTCCAGCGTGCTGATCGCCGAGACCACCGAGACCGTCACCGCGCTCAACACCCGAGCCCGGCTCGACCGCATCATCGCCGGGCACGTCGCGGCGAGCGACGGGGTGCAGCTGCACGACGGCACCGAGGCGTCGAGGGGCGATCTGGTCGTCACCCGTCGCAACGACCGGCGGCTGCTCGCCGGTCGGGGGTGGGTCAACAACGGCGACCGCTGGCACGTCACGGCGACCCATGACGACGGCTCGGTCACCGTGCGTCGCGCTGGTGAGCGCGGGCGGGCATTGGTGCGGCTCCCGGCGTCGTACGTCGCCGAGCACGTCGAGCTGGCCTACGCCGTCACCGCCCATCGCGCCCAAGGCTCCACGACCGACACCGCCCACGCGGTCGTGGCGTCGTCGATGAGGCGCGAGACCTTCTACGTCGCCATGACCCGCGGCCGCCACGCCAACACCGCCTACGTCGCCCCCGACCAACCCGACAGCGAAGACCACCACCAGCCGCCCGGCGAGGACGAGCCCACGGGCCGGTCCGTGCTGTATGGGGTGCTCCACCACGTCGGCGCCGAGGCGTCGGCCCACGAGACCATTGAGGTCGAGCACGACCGCTGGGCCGGGATCGCCCAGCTCGCCGCCGAGTACGAGACCATCGCCGCTGCTGCCCAGCACGACCGTTGGGTCGCGCTGCTCGAACGCTCGGGCCTCACCGTCGACAGGTCGGACCTGGCGGTCGCCTCCGACGCGTTCGGGCCGCTGGCGGCCGAGTTGCGCCGCGCCGAAGCCAACGGCCACGTTCCCGACCGGCTTGTGCCGCGGTTGGTCGCCGCCCGAGGCTTCGACGACGCTGACGACATCGCCGCGGTGCTGCACTACCGGGTTGCCAACGCCACCGGCCAGCGCCGGACCGGCAGCGCCCGCCGCCGACAGGCCCCCCGGCTGATCGCCGGGCTCATCCCACACGCCAGCGGCCCAATGACCGAGGACATGCGCCACGCACTCGACGAGCGCCAACACCTCATCGAACAGCGCGCCCGAGCCCTGGCCGAAACGGCACTCGCCGACCACGAACCCTGGACCCGCCACCTCGGCGACCCGCCCCGCGACGCCCGACGCCGCGCAGTCTGGATGCGTCACGTCGAGACGGTCGCCGCCTACCGCGACCGCTACCGCATCACCGCCGACACCCCGCTCGGCCCACCACCGGAGCACACGGCCCACCGGGTCGATGCCGCCCGTGCTCGCTCCGCGCTGCCCCGAGCACGACGACTTGCTGAAGTCGATGACTTGGTCCCACAATCCGAGCTGGCACGAACGGATCGATCCAATGGACGGTCGCTGTAGCCGCCGCGAAGGCTCGAAGCGCTCCGAACAGATGCGCCCGGAAGGAGCATTCCGGCGACGTAGATTGCCTACATCCCGTCCTTGGGCGAACGGCGTCTTTGCCATTCTGATTCGTTGAGCCCCACACGGCTGAAGGCGGCGCCTATTCGGTATGCAAGACGTTGACTATGCTCGGCCTTGAGCCGGCAAACCAACTCCCAGATCGCGCCCTCGGTGTCGGTGAACCCGCGTCGATCGTCTGCCGTCGTCGAAGCAACTATTGATTGTGTTTCCTCATCCGGCTCAAAGGAGATGGTTCGCAGCAAGGGGGGTTTTACCAACACTGTGAGATGAGTCGGCTTGTCCTCGATGAGGATGGTGAAATCAGATTTCTCCGCTCCGACCTTCAGGGGCAACATCGGCATCGACGTTGCGGTCTTGAGTCGAACCGAGTCGCACAGTGGCTGAACGCAGACCCAGTAGTCGCCCGTGGTCAACGACTTGACCACCACCCCAAGTTCAAGCCGCTCAGATCGAGCGTTCTCGTATCGGTACCGTGTGGACATGCGCTCGGCCAGTCGAGCGTCGTATAGATCTGCCTTTGCCTCGTCGGCGACGAAGAACCGCGTGGGATACGTCTTCTTTCCTTTACTGCTCAGAAGCGGATACTTGTTCCGAATCACGTCCAGCGTTGGTCCGTCACCAGCGCCATTGACGTTGAGTTCAGCCAGCGCATCTCGTTCTACTGTCACCTGATCGTCGGGTTGGTGGTCGAGCCAGAGTTGGACCGCGTTGGCGTCTGCGGCGGGCGCAGGGTCGTGGTCGTCTTCGAGGATCGAGCGAATCTCTGAGACGACAAGGTCCGTGAGGTGATCGCTGACGTCGTCGGGTCGGGTTTGCGCGAGTCGGTGGCCGATGTATGCCGGGTCCAGGTCCGCATTGAGCACGCCGAGGATCTCAGGTGTCGCTTCGCGGATCGCCCCGAGCGAGGACAGCGCCGCAGCGGGTACGAGGCCGGCCGACATCTTGGTGAACTCGTAGATCAGTCGATCGGGCAGGTCTGTCACCGAAGTGACTTGACTCGGTGGAGCGCCGTACTCCTCAGTGCCGGCTTTGAACAAGAGGACGATCCGGGCGGACCGTCGAGCGAAGGTGAAGTCGTCGACGGTTTCCACGTCTGAAAGGGCGGCGACCTCCTCACGGAGGACCTCCACGCTGGTGTCGCCGGTGTAGATCGCGACGAGTCGGAGGCGGCGGCCGACCGGTTCGGTGAGCATCTTAAGAAGATCGCGGGCTCGGGCGCCGCTCTCGCCTTCGCCCAGGTGCCAGTCGAGTGTGACGATGTCGGCACGCTGGCCAGCCTTGAGTACCCGCTGTTCGGCCTCGGTGTCTCCAGGAACGGGCCTCAGTGCGGCGCACACGATGCCGAGTTCGGCGAAACGGTCGATCAGCGCTCCGGCATCGAGTGCGTTGACTGGCGCGGCACCCTCGTGGGCCGCCTCGACCTCGGTGCGGCGTTCGTCCGCGAGATCCGAATCCGATGGCGGTTCGGCTTCCTCGCTCTCAGTATGACGGACTCGTGGATCGATCAGCTCGGCGTCATCCGGCGGAAGGCCGTCATCGACCGGATTCAGCGCCGCTCGGTCGTCGACCACTACGACGGACTGGACGAACCGACTCGTGGCGGCTCGGTAGACATCGTGCAGGGTTGGCACCGGTCAGCCTCGTCCTGGGTTGTCGTCGATCGGCACGATGTCGAAGGCCGCGCCGCCAAGACCCTCTCGATCGTCGTCCCTGACCTTGAGGTCGAAGCCTTCTCGCTTCAGTACCTGCCGGGCAACGTAGAGGCCGGTTCCTCGACCGGCGGGTTTTCGGGTGAAGCCGAGTTCGAAAATGGCCTCGGCGTCGCGCTCGGAGACACCCGGGCCAGAGTCGACCACCGACATGATTCCGTCTTGGGCTTGCAGCATCACTTGGCGACGAGGGCGATCTTTGACCCACCAGATCGCGTTGTCGACGAGATTGACGAAGACCGGATAGATCGTCGATGGGTAGCTGACCAGTCCATGATCCCGGAACGGGGAGGTGGCGACAAGTTCGACGTCGTGCCTCTGGAGCCTCTCGTCGAACAGGTCTCGGACGAACTTCTCGATCTCGGTTCCGAGAATCGTGACCTTGGTTCGGTGGAGCCGGCGCTGAAGAGGCGTGAACAGGGTCAGGTACCCGTCGAGATGATCGAAGCTCGCCCTGAGGTCCCGATAGACCCTCGCGAGCCCTTCGTTCTTGTCCGACCATGCCTTCAGCCGACGGAGATTCGATCTCAACGAACGAACGCTTCCGAGGAACTCGTGGTTGATGACAGAGATCGCCGTCCCGAGTTGCATCAGTTCGAGATCGCTGTCAGCGCGCTCGCGGAGCGCGATCAGCTCGTCCTGCTCCAACGCTTCGACGTCGGCCAAGCCTTCCTCGCCAGCGGCGGTAGTGACGGCGTCGAGTCTGAGGGCAAGTTGTTGGAACTGCTCGGTGCGGGCGTCCAAGGCTGCGAGCACCCGCTGTTCCAGATCTCGTCGCCGGCGTTCGAACGTTGCTTCGTCGAGGTCGACCACCGAGATCGACGCCGACTCCGACAGCGCTTCCTCGGTCAGCAGTTCGAGTTCTCGGAGCGCCTCGTTGATCAGTTCGTTGGTCGACGAAGTGACCTGGCCGAGACTCTTGGTGACGTGGTTTGCTTCGACCCTCGCCCGCTCGCGCGCTGTAGCCGACGACTCGGACACGCCTCGTTCCAGTCGAATCCGCCTGTCGACGGCAACGTTCATCGCGGAAGCCGCTGCCGATAGCATCTCGGCGATCGCCTGCTGGGCAGGGGCGAACACCTCGTCTTCGAGCCGAACGACTGCTGCCCGGTATCCCTCCCAATCGGTCCGCGTCTGCCGCCCGAGACCTATCTGGCTCGGCGCTCGAAGTCTGTACGAGTCGCGTACTCGATCCAGCGATCGTTTCGCTCGGACCTCGGCCTCGACGAAAGCTGTCGCGGCATCCTCGGGCGAGGCGGACTGTTCGATGAACTGGAGGTCGGAGCGGGCATGCTCGACCGCCTCTGCCGCTTCGCGGGCAGGACGCCCCTCGGCGATCCAGACGATTCGTTCGCTCAGGTTGGACTGGAACTCACGCTTTCGGTTGCTGCGTAGCTTCTCGCGATGCTGTCGAGCGGCGTCGGCCTTGCGGTACTCGTCTCTCGTCTCGTGGAACGCATCCGATGCTGTCCCTTCCTCACGAAAGAAGTCAGCCGCTGTCTGCACGAAGAAGTTCATCAGGATTTTTCGAAACTGGCGGTATGCCGGATTCTCGCGGAACCCCTCGCGTCCAGCCTTCTCTTTGAGAGAGCTATTGTTGGCACTGTCGAGTTCGATGACGCCGAACATTCGCCGATAGGAGAAGTAGTACCGTGCTGCGTTCTTGGTTCGGTTTCGTTCGATGTCGATGAAGTCGTAGTCGTTGTTGCCGTAGGGCAGAACTCTGATCCCGTCCCGGTAGATGTAGAGGCCACCTATCCGTGCCATCTTGGCGGTTAGCTGCGCCCACGCTTGGGGGTCGAGTCGGGTCTCGTTCGACTGACCTTGAACGACTGCGAGTTGGAGTCGGAACGGTCCGCACGCGGAGGTCTGGCCGCGGGCTTCGGGCCACGCCACTCGGTGAGCGACGGGTGTTTGTCCGTAGATGGCGACGGTGCCTTCGAATTGGCCGTACTCGTCGAATCGTCCGGCGATGTGATGATCCGCGTCGCTGAACTCCTGAGGTGTGAAGAACTCCGACTCTGCGATCAGTTCGTCGGGCACCTCGTCGCTGCGCCAGTCGCGGAAGCGCGCCTCGATCAGCGGCTTCGCATGGTCGGGGGTCATGGTGTTGGTGAACCCGATCAGGAACTTGGTCAGGGGCGGCGCAGCATCGCTCGTGCGGCCAGCGTCGATGTCGGCCGCCAGAGTGGAAGTTGTGGGGAGCACGAAGAACTGCGTGCCGTGGCCGTCGCCGAGCAACGACGGGCCTTCCAGCAGTTGTGCAAGCTCGGCTGGGTCGACGTCGGTGGAGAACTGGACGAGTTCGTTCGAGACGGATTCGGGAACGTTCACGCCACGGCGCTGGATCGCGGCGAATGCGTCGAATGCCTCCCCGACCATGGATGCGACAACCGTGCGGTCCGGCACGGTCCCCCCCGGCAGGGCTCTCACCGGAATCTCGATGTCGTCGAGGTGGACGCCGGGCAAGGCGAAGAACGACCAGTTGATGAAGGCAGCGATCAGGTCGTCGAGACCCTCGTCTCGGATGGCGCGGGACAGCAACAAGACCTGTGGGCCGACCGCGCCGATGGCGAGCCGACCGATTCCTTTCTCGCCGAGCGTGGGCCGTCGATGTTCGCCCGGCGGTCGGTAGGGCGGTCCCAGCACTGCTCCCTGTACCTTGCTGTCGGTGCCAAGCACCAGCCAGCGCTCCTCGAAGTCCTTGAGCGTCATTCCGATGCCGTCGTCACGGAGGACGAACAGCCCGTCGGACCGGAAGTAGTCCACTTCGACCTTGCCCGCGTAGGCGTCATGAGCGTTCTTGAACAACTCACTGATCGCGGTCGGCACCCCAGCGATCTGCTGCTGACCGAGCATGTCGACGGTTCGTGCGCTCGCTCGGAACCTAGCCATCAGACGTCGCCACCCTCATAGCGTCGGTTGCAGATTCGACCTCAAGTACCACCTCGCCGATTCTTCGCGCGAGCAGAGGCGGAACCGCGTTGCCGACTTGCAGCGCGGCTGACTCGACTCCGCCGACAAGCACGGCATCGGCGGGGAATGACTGGAGCAACATTGCTTCCCTGGTCGTTATCGCCCTGTCCTGAGTCGGGTGACCGAAGCGTCCGCGAGTCACGTTGGTACACCCGGACGTAAGCGTGGGGGCAGGCTGATCGCGCCGCATCCGACCATAGATGTCGTAGTGGCCGCTGTGTCCGCGGTGGCACTCCAACTGGAGTCGGTCAGGAAGATCAAGCCGCCCTCCTCCCTCGGGGACATGCTTGAGGCGTTCGATGGCAATCGCCCGATGACGGCGGGCCCGATGCATCGGATCGTCCGGATCGACCTCGCCGCTCGTAAGCGAACGGAGATTCGAAAGCACATCGCCAACAGTCACGTAGGGAACCGCGCCTGGACTGTTGGGTCCGTGAGTCGGTGGCGGCAACCGTGGCGTCCCGACACGACTCCCCATCACCAGAAGTCGCTTGCGATGCTGTGGGACGCCGTAGTCTGCGGCATCCACCACAGACCAAATGGTCGCATATCCCTTCGACTTTAGATCGGCTAGGAAGCGGTCGAAGGCCGGTCGCCACCGGTGATCGATGAGGCCCGGTACGTTCTCGAACGCGATGTGACGAGGGCTCAGTTCGTCAACCAACCGCAGGTACTGCGACGGAAGCGTGTTCCTCGCCGCGTCAGCAGCGACCTCGGCGCTACCCCGCCGGAGAATCGTAAAGCTCTGACATGGCGGACAGCCGAAGAGGAGCGTCAACTCCTCGTCCGCCGCCAGGTCAGCGACGAGACTCACCCCGGCCACCGACCGGATGTCCGAGACCGTCGGAGAGACTCCCACCACGAGGCGGTAAGAGGCGGCAGGGTCCTCCGCTATCTCGACCGCGCCCACGACCTTGTATCCGGCGTCCTGAAAACCTCGTGAGCCGCCACCGCATCCGCTGAAGAGATCGACCACAGTAGGAACAGTCACGACGCGCTCGTCCGATTCTGGCGGCGCTGGTGCCACCGAGCGATGTCATCTCGCTGCCACAGGCGAGCGCGGCCGGGTCCGGGCCCGTACACCGGGGCCGGGAAGTCGGGATACCGCTTGAGATACGTGGACACGCTGTTGGAGTGCTTCAACCCGAGCATGCGCGCCGCCTCCCGCGCGTCAACGAGATCGAGTGCGTGGCCCATCTCAAGAGTCTAGACCCTTAGACAGCGCCGGGAGCGCATATGAGGGCAGCGCCGAGCGCGTATCGTCGAACTCGGTCGAACTCGGTCGAACTAGGCGCAGGGGCGATCCCGCGGTCATCCTGGTTCACCGCCAGACCGACCAGGAGCATGGAGACTTGATCAACAGCGACCGCGGCACGCAACCGCTCGCTTCAGCCCTCGCACCGCCATCGCCTGCGAGCGAGACCGTCCGTCGCCGCATGGCAGCCCAACGACGACGGGACACGACCCCCGAACTCGCGGTCCGGCGAGCGCTCCATCGTCAAGGTCTCCGCTACCGAGTCGACCAGGCTCCCATCGCTGGGCTCAGACGTCGCGCAGACATCTTGTTCAGGCCGAGCCGCGTAGCGGTGTTCATCGACGGGTGCTTCTGGCACAGCTGTCCAGCTCACCGGACGAGTCCGAAGAGCAACGAGGCATGGTGGGAGGCGAAGTTGTCAGCGAACGTTCGACGGGACGCTGAAACCGACGAGCTGCTCCAAGCCGCCGGGTGGCTCGTCATTCGGATCTGGGAGCATGAGGACGCCGAACAAGCTGCTGTCGCCATAGCCCACGCGGTCAGGCAACGACGTCCCGAACAAGCGTGACACGCAGACGACGAGGTCGTCGCAGGCAGCGGACGGAGTTGCGGACCAAGTAGCGCAAACCATCCGTCCACCAAGTCGGCCACCTGCTCGGGCCCCAGAAGGGTTTGAGGATTCCGCAGTTCACGAACGTTCGGACCCCGAGAATCGACGATCTGAGGTCCCGAGAGCGCCGCTTACGAGCCGCCGGACACCGCAACACCCGCCTGACCAGCAGGTTTACCTCCCGTCGAGGGTTTGAGAACTTGGTGCTTAGGTCCACCGACGCACGCACCGTGCATCTGACCGGCTTCGAGCCCGGTCACGGTTCGTCGAGGAAGATCTCCTCGATCCTCCTGTCGAACAGCCTGGCCAGCCGGAAGGCGAGTGGGAGGCTCGGGTCGAACTTCTCCTTCTCGATCGCGTTGATCGTCTGTCTCGAGACGCGCGCGCGTGCAGCCAGGTCCGCCTGGGTCCAGTTCCGCTCGGTCCGAAGGGCCTTCAGATGATTCTTCACCGGTACCTCAGGGTCCCGACGACGACGGCGACCACGTAGACGATGCCCATCAGCGGGTAGAAGAACGCGATGGTCGCATCGAAGGCGACGAGCTCGGCCTCGTTCGCGGCCGCAGAGGCGAATCCTCCCACCAGCCCCACGCCGAGTGCGACGGCGAGCGCGTCCACCATGATCTTGCGTTGCAGCTCGTCCACACCGCGGAGGAAGCGGGCGTGGGCGACCATCCATCGGATGCCCACCGCGAGGTTGGCGGCAAGCGCGATCCAGCTGACGATCCGCTGTTGATCCCAGAGGTGGACGGGACCGAATCTCGCCAGGGCGAGGGTGACCAGCCAGGCGAGTGTCCAGAGGGCGAGGTTCGCGGGCGACCTGATCGCGTCCTGATCCCCGGGTCGATCGTGGGCGTGCACGCGGGTCGCTCCTCCGTGGCAGAAGTCAAGGACACTTGACACGGTAGGGAGCACCGATCCCACTGTCAAGTGTCCTTGACAGTGGGAAGCCGGCCTTCAGGTGCGTCGGTCGGCGTCGGGGTGGGGGACGGTTCGGTAGAGCGCCACCGACAGGATCGCCAGCCACACCCAGCCGACCGTCACCGCCACCCACAGGAGGGCGATGCCGACAGGGCTGGTGGCCGTCGCGGCTCCCGCGACGAAGGCGACGAGCAGGACCGCTGCCGCGATCCGGCTGCCCGCGGCGATGCCGCCATCGTCATCGCGGCGCGCGAACCACGCGCCGAGAGCGAGGAACGCTGCGCCCAGGGCCAGGAATCCGATGCCACCGGCCGCCAGGTGGAGGACGCCCGACGTCGTGAGGGTCGCCGCTCCGTCCGGAGTGCCGGGTGGGAACCCATCCATCGGATCGGCCGGGAACGCGGCAGCGAGCAGCAGGCTCACCCCGTAGACGCCCAGCAACAGCGCACCCCAGCGCGCGGGACGGAGCGCCCGGGCCACGCCCGTCGCCGCGGCGAGAACCATGAGGCCCACGACGACGAAGTTGGTGGTCTGGACCCAGCCACCGGAGCCGTTGGCCAGCAGGCTCACGCTGTGGCGCCCGAGATCGAACCCCTCCCGCGACAGGGCCTGCGCGACGGCCACGACCAGGTAGATCGGCCCCGCGATCACCCCGTAGCCCAGCAGCGAGCGGGTGACGGCCGCGGCGCCGTCGAACCCGGGCGCTCGCTTCGACGGAACAGCGCCGGTCATAGCATCCTCCTCGACCACACGACCGCGAGAGATACTGCACTCGCGAGTGTAGTAGTGACCCGGTTGGAGAGGGACGCCGATTGAACGCACCACACCAGCCGACGGACCCACGCGTGACACGTTCCCGTCGCGCGATCCTGGAGGCCGCCACCGCGCTGTTCCTGGAACAGGGGTACGTCGCGACGACGATGGACGACATCGCGGCGCGGGCAGGTGTGTCGAAGCGGACGGTCTACAACCATGTTCCCGACAAGGACGCCCTCTTCCGGGAGGTCGTCCTGACCGCCACGGCCCTGGCCGACACGTTCGTCGCCGAGGCCGCCGATCTGCTGGATGCTCCCGACGATCTCGACGCCACCCTGGTCGAGGTCGCCCGACGGCTCGCCGTCATCGCCACCGGCCCGTCGGTGATCCGGCTGCGGCGGCTCATCATCGGTGAGGCGCACCGGGTCCCCGACCTGGCCGACGACTATTTCGAGCGGGCCCCCGGCAAGGTGCTGGAGATGCTCGCCGCCGCGTTCGCCGAGCTCGCCGCCCGGGGGCGGCTTCGTGCCCCCGACCCGGAACGAGCAGCCGAGCAGTACGCCTACCTCGTCGTGGGAGCGTCACTCGACCGCGCACTCTTCAGCGGTGACCCACGGCATGCCCCCGACCCAGCTGCCATCGCCGCAACCGCGACCGCCGGCGTCACCACCTTCCTGGCCGCCCATCGCCCAGGTCGGGAGGAAGACCCGTCCGCGCCGCGACGCCGGCGGCCAGGACGGGCGCCGGGCCCGGAAGCGCGCGACTGACCCGCAGGCTTGCCTCTCGCGGGCACCTGGGTGCCCTAGGGTTGTCGCATCGAGTGGACGCTGTCGATGAGACCACCGGACGTCTGCCGACCGACCAGTGGCGGCTCGTATGCCATCGTCCCGCCTGTTCCTCGCCGTCCAGGAGTTCACGAGCACGATCGTGAATCCCTACGACCTCGCGGACCTCCTCCAGCGCCTGACCGAGCATGCGATCGCCACCACCAACTCGGACGGTGCCGGCATCATGCTGGGTGGGCGCGACGGTCTGGGATTCGCCGCTGCGACCCCCGACGACGTGGTCACGATCGAGGTCCTGCAGGAACGGATCCAGAGCGGTGCCTGCTACGAGGCGTATGCCACCGAGCAGCTCGTCGCCGTGGACGACCTCACGGACACCGACGACTGGCCGGAGTACCGCTCCCGCGCGCTGTCGCTCGGCTTCCACGCCGTGCTGGGGATCCCGATGTTCGCCTCGGGACAGACCATCGGTGTGCTCAACATCTACCGCCGCGCCGCCGGCGCGTGGCGCGAAGAGGACATCGAGACCGCCCAGATCATCACGGCGATGGGCGCCGGCTACGTGCTCCACGCCAACCAGCTGCGCGCGCAGCACGAGCTGTCGGAACACCTCCAGGCCGCCCTCGAGAGCCGCGACCTGATCGGACAGGCGAAGGGCCTGCTGATGTCGGCGCACGGGATATCCGCCGAGGAGGCGTTCGCGATGCTGCGCTCGATGTCCCAGCACGCGAACGTCAAGCTTCGGGACGTGGCAGCCCGGATCATCGAACACGAAGGGTCGCTCACCGACCTGTGAACGGACTGTTCAGAGCGCGTCGAGCGCATCGAGCGACACGTGCGCGACACGCCGCCCTGCCGCTCGCAGGGCGGCGAGGTCGCCCGCAGCCTGCGCCCGCTTGAGGCGCGAGAAGCCGTAGGGGCGGCCGGGGATCGCGGCGTCCTGCGGGTCGTCGCCGACCGTCAGCAGGAACACCCCCTCGTCGGGCCCGCCCTTGTGCAGCTGACCGGTCGAGTGCAGGTAGCGGGGACCGACCCCCACCGTCACCGGGAGCGAGGTCGTCGCACGGAGGCGAGCCGCCGCGGCGTGCACGCGGGCCTCGTCCGCGGAGCCGGGCTCGACGAACGCGAGGAGGGCCAGGTAGTCGCCGCTGCTCGCGCGTCCCAGCACCACGGCAGGATCCTCGACCGGTGGCAGGTCCTGGTCCGTCTCCAGCACCTGGGCGGTGGCCGTCTTGGCGGACTGGACGTCCGGCTGGTCGAAGGGGTTGATCCCGAGCAGCGCGCCCGCCACCGCCGTCGCGACCTGGAACCGGACCACCTCGCCGGCCAGCTGGTCGCGACCGGACCACGGCAACGACACCACCGGGACTCCCTGGTCGACCAGGTCGGCGACGGCGCCGTGCTCGCCGATCGCGACGACCAGTCGGTCGTCGCCGAACGAGGCGTCGGACGGGTGCTCGCCCAGGACCGGGACGATGCCCACGCCGTGCTTGCCCGTGGACTCGGCCACCAGCTGCTCGACCCACAGCCCGAAGACCGCCACCTCGTCCGGGAGGAGCAGCGTCAGCTTGTCACGGCCCTGCCGTGCGGCGACCGCCATCGCGGCGCCCAGCGCGACCGGGGCGTTCACCTCCGGGTCCTGCGATTGCGCCGCGGCGAGCTGGTCACGGGCAGCACGCAGGTGGGTGGGGAGGTCGACACCGAGCAACGCAGCAGGGAGCAGTCCGAACGCGGTCAGCGCCGAGAAGCGCCCGCCGACGTCCGGCTGCCCGTGCACCGCGTCACGGAAGCCCTCGTCCAGGCCGCGTGCGTCCAGGCCACTGCCAGGGTCGGTGATCGGCAACACGAACCGTCCCGCCGCATGGCCGTGCGCGTCGCGCAGCCGCCCGAGGAACCGGTCGAGGTGACACATCGTCTCGATCGTCCCGCCGGACTTCGACGCCGGCACCACCAACGTGGCCGTCCACGGCAGCTCGTTCTCCAGCTCCAGCACCGCCGCAGGGTCCGTCGAGTCGAGCACCCACAGTCGCGGGTGCCCCGCCGCCGGTCCGTACACGGTGCTCAGCACCAGGGGGTAGAGCGACGAGCCGCCCATGCCGACCAGCAGCACGTCCGTGACGCCGTCGTCGATCACTCCCGTGACGACCCGCTGGTAGACCTCGAGCTGCGCGTCCGCCCGAGCCGGTGCCTCGAGCCACCCGAGCCGATCGGAGATCTCGCTCGGATCGTCGTCCCAGACGGTGTGGTCCCGCTCCCACAGGCGCGGCACCAACGAGAGTGCCCCGGCGAGCGCGTCATCGACGGCAGCGGCGAGCGGACCGAGGCTCACGGTGGACCTTCGTCGTCTGGGTGGACGGATCGAGCGTAGACCCACGGCGGGTAGCCTCGGACGGTCCAGG
Organism: uncultured Nitriliruptoraceae bacterium; assembly: GCA_963695235.1. Taxonomy (GTDB): domain Bacteria; phylum Actinomycetota; class Nitriliruptoria; order Nitriliruptorales; family Nitriliruptoraceae; genus PWLR01. The sequence goes on along the minus strand of OY968778.1, from coordinate 2,321,948 downwards.
ACCCGCCGCCTGGCCATCGCCACGGCCGACGCGGCGGGCCGACCCCGACGACGAAGGCCCTGCCGCCGTGAGCGACCAGCCGACCCCCGATCCCCAGCCCCAGAACACCCAGGTCCAGGTCGTCGTCCCCGACGACGTGAAGCACGGGGTGTACGCCAACTTCCTCGTCGTGTCCCACTCGGCGCACGAGTTCACGCTCGACCTCTGCCAGCTGTTGCCCACGGGCGAGGCGGGCAAGGTCAACGCAGAGGTCGTGTCACGGGTCCGCATCGCTCCCACGATGGTGGCACGGGTCCTCGGCGCGCTGAACACCAACCTCGCGAACTACGAGGACCGCTTCGGCCAGGTGAAGGCCCTCGGGTGACGGGTCCCACTGGTCTGCCGGACGGCATCGTGCCCGGCGGCCGTCACGACGCCTGGTCCCCCACACGCATCCGCTACGTGGTGTGCGACGTCGACGGGACGCTCGTGGGGCCCTCGGAGCTCGCCACGGCCGAGGTCGTGGCAGCGATCGCCCGGGCCCAGGACGCGGGCATCCACGTCGGCTACGCAACGGGGCGGATGCGTGACGCCGTCGCTGCCCTGCACGAACAACTGGGCGCCACCGGGCCGCACGTCATGCACAACGGTGCCGAGGTCTGGGACGGTGTCGACACCATCGCCGCCTGGCCGCTGGACCCACGCCAGGTCGACGCCGTGCTCGCGCTGGGCCGCGCCCACGACGGGCTGTACGTCGAGATCTACACGGAACGCGGCTATCTCGCCTCGGCGCTCGACGAACGCGCCCGACCCCACTGGGAGATGCTCGGCGCGCCGCCCTCCGGCGTCCTGGAGCGGGCGGCGGACCTCGCCGGCCGTCCGGTGCTCAAGGCCACGTTCGCCGTGTTCACCCCCGCAGCCGGTGCATGGCTCACGCGCCAACTCGACGAGCTCGACGTCGAGGTCGGCGCGGCCGGCTCACCGCGGACGCCGGACCTGACCTACGTCAACGTGAACCGCCCCGGCACCGACAAGGGTGTCGCGCTGCACCGCGCCGCGGACCACCTCGGCATCCCGATGTCGGCGGTGGCCGCGATCGGCGACGCCACCAACGACCTGTCGATGCTGGCGGTCGTCGGGACGGCGATCGCGATGGGCCAGGCTCCTGCGCAGGTGCGGGCAGCGGCACACCTCGTGGTGCCCGACGTCGACGCCCACGGCGTCGCGGTCGCCCTCGACAGCCTGGCGGAGCTGATGCGCGCGGGCTGACGTGGGGTCACGCCGTCCCTGGCACCTGATAGTTGGGAGCCTCGTGGACGACGTCGAGGTCGTGCACGTGAGACTCGCGCGCCCCCGCGGCCGTCTGACGAACGAACCGGGCACGGGCGGTGAGCGACGCGAGGTCGGTCGCCCCGAGGTAGCCCATGCCGGACCGGAGCCCGCCCGCGAGCTGTCCGGTCACTTCGCCGACCGAGCCGCGGTACGGAAGCAGGCCCGACACACCCTCCGGCACCAGCTTGGACGGCTGGCGCGCCTCGGCAGCACTGCCGACCGCCTTGTCCGCCTGGAAATAGCGGTCGGCTGAGCCGGCGCGCATCGCGTCGATCGACCCCATCCCCCGGTACTCCTTGTACCTGCGGCCGCCGACCAGCACGAGCTCGCCCGGCGACTCGTCCGTGCCCGCGAGCAGGTTGCCGACCATGACGGCCGCCGCACCCGCGGCGAGCGCCTTCACGACGTCGCCCGAGTAGCGGACGCCGCCGTCCGCGACCGTGGTCACGCCGACGTCCACCGCGGCGGCAGCGCACTCCAGCACCGCGGTGAACTGCGGGACTCCCACCCCGGTCACCACGCGTGTGGTGCAGATCGACCCCGGCCCCACCCCCACCTTCACCACGTCGGCCCCGTGGTCCGCGCAGGCGCGCACGGCATCGGCGGTCGCGACGTTGCCCACCATCAGCGGCGTGTCGGGATGCCGGTCCTTGAGCTTGGCGGCGAACTCCAGGATGCCGGCGGAGTGGCCATGGGCCGAATCGATCGCCAGCAGGTCGACACCGGCCTCGACCAGGGCCTCGGCCCGCTCCTCGCCCTCGGGCCCCACGCCGACGGCCGCGGCGCACAGCAGCCGTCCGCGCGCGTCCTTCGCGGCGTTGGGGTAGGTGCGGACCTTCTCGATGTCCTTGAAGGTGAACATCCCCGTCAGGCGGCGATCGTCGGGATCCACGATCGGCAGCTTCTCGACCCGGTGTTCCTGCATCAGGTCGCGGGCCTGGTCGAGCGTGGTCCCGGGAACGGCCGTGACCAGGCCCTCGGAGGTCATGTAGGCGGCGACCGGTGCTCCGGGTTCCGCGCCGAGGCGCAGGTCGCGGTTGGTCACGATGCCGACGAGCCGGCCGTCCGGGTCGACCACCGGGAAGCCCGAGACCCTGTAGTGCGCCATGAGCTCGAAGGCGCGGTCGACCGGATCGGTCGGTCGCAGGGTGACTGGATCCACGATGAAGCCCGACTCGGACCGCTTCACGCCCTCGACCATGGCTGCCTGCGCGGCGATGGTCGCGCTCTTGTGGATCACGCCGATCCCGCCCTGACGTGCCAGGGCGATGGCCATCGCGGACTCGGTGACCTTGTCCATCGCGGCCGACAGCAACGGCAGCTGCAGTTGCAGCTGCGGATGGAGCATGGTGCCGATGCCCACGTCACGGGGCAGGACCGCGGACGCCTGGGGCGTGAGCAGCACGTCGTCGTAGCTGAAGGCCTCGGGGAGCTCGATCACCTGGCACGTCCTGCTCGGGTGCATCGGCAACCTAGCGGCCGGCTCGGCCACCCGTGGACGCACCAGCTGCTACCTTGCGAGACATGGAACCTGGCCCCGGCAGTGTCGACGGCGTTGGGGAGCGGACGCTCACCCAGCTGCGTCGCGGAGTGCTGCCGCATTGCGTCCTCGCCGCGCTCGCGGCCGAGGAGCGCTACGGATTCGAGCTGGTGCGCGCCCTGTCGGTCGTGCCCGGGCTCGCCGTCAGCGAGGGCACGATCTACCCGCTCCTGTCACGGCTCCGCCGTGAGGGGCTCGTGCACACGAACTGGCGTGAATCGGACAGCGGGCCCCCGCGGCGCTACTACCAGCTGACCCCGGACGGCCACCGGGCGCTGTCCGCCTTCCGGGACGGATGGCTGTCCTTCTCGCAGGCCGTGGACGGCCTGCTGTCGACGGAGGGGTGACGAGGTGGAGGGTCGAGACGAACTGATCGGCGACTACCTGGCGCGGCTGGACGCCGCGACGGCCGCGCTGCCACCGGACGTGCGTGAGGACCTGCGCACGGACGTCCGCGGGCACCTGGCCGAGCTGGCCGGGGCCGGCGCATCGGAGGCATCCGTACGCGACGCCATCGATCGCCTGGGGCCGCCGGAACGGATGGCCGCGGACGCCATGGCCCCGGTCCTCGCGGCGGCGCCGTCGTCCCCGCCGGCGCAACCATCCGGGACGGCGGTGGCGGCCCGGCCGCGGCCGTCCAGCGCGCGCGACGTGGCGACGGTCCTGTCGCTGCTGCTGCTGCCGCTGATGCTGCTCTTCGTGTTCAGCTGGATCGGTCTGATCGTCGGCGTGGTCGTCGGGTGGACCCTGCTGTGGACCTCGACGTCCTGGACGGGCGGCGAGAAGGTGCTCGCCACCGCGGTCTGGCCCGGGGGGCTGCTGCTCCCGTTGGTGCTACCGCTGCTCGCGACCCAGACCTGCGTCACGGTCGATGCGGTGACCGACGCCGGTGGTGGCGTGATCGCCGACGCCAGCATGGCCTGCACCGGCGTCGCGATGGCTCCCATGGTGGGCATCCCGGTGGGCCTGCTCGTGCTCGTCGCGCCGGTGGTCGTCGGGGTGGTGCTGCTACGCCGCGCGGCCGCCCGGCGCAACGCCTGACGGCGGCGCGGTCTCAACGGGCGGCGCGAAGCGCGGCCAGGACGGGGATCGCCGCGATCTTGTCGTCGGTCAGCTCGTCCCACCGGATCGTCGCCGGCGGGCGCCGGCGTCCGGTCACCTCGAGCACCTCGTCGGGCGTGACGATCAGGTCGACGGGGACGTCGTGTGCCGTCTCCGGGATCACGCCGGCGTCGAGCACCTGGCGGGGGTGGACCGTGGTGACCACACGGGTCGACGGGCCGACGAGTCCGGCCTCGGAAGCGATCGCGAACTCGAGGTCGCTGAACCCGCCCCCCTTGCCCAGCCGGGCGCCGTCCACCCCGACCGCCACGCACCCGGTGATCACGAGGTCGACCGGTTCGAGCGCGGCGACGGGTACCCGGCGTGCGGACGCGTCCGCCCCCGCGATCGAGCTGGCGCGCCGTGGACCGTCGGCGAGGTGGGCAGGATCGAGGAGGAAGAAGGGCTCCGCTCGAGCCAGCCGCGGGACCGCCATGTACAGCGTCTTGCCGTCCTCGAGCGCCCGCTGCCGGACCGGCCACTGAGGGCTGTCGGGATTGCTCTTCACGGTGCGCGCGTCGCGCCAGGCGTCGCTGGCGCGTAGCCGTTCGGCCGCGGCCTCGGCGCCGACGACGTTGGGTATGCGGTTGCGCGGCCCCGGGAACCGGCGGATGCCCGGCTCGTCGAGCAGGGCCCAGATGGTTTCACGCAGCGCGGCCTTCTCTGCGAGGAGCGCCGGGTCGCCGCCCGCGTCGTGATCGTGGCGACGGCGCTGCACGGGTGCGCGCCGGGCCGTCACCCGTGTGCACGCCGGAGGGGACGCTCGAGCTCCGTCGAGCCGCGCTCCAGGGTCGGCAGCTCCACCAACCGCGCCGACGCGTCGCGGGCCAGCACCGCTTCGACACCCTGGCGCGAGCGCACCTCCTCGATCCGGGTGAGCTGCTTCTCCAGCTGGTTGCGTCGGGTACCGGAGAGCTGGTCGTAGGCCTTCTGGGTCGAGTCCAGACCCCGACCCAGCTTGTCGAGCTGCTCGGTGAAGCGGCCCCACTGGTCGTGGAAGCCCGCCAACAGCTGGAGGATCTCGTCCGAGGTGCGCTCGAGCGCGAACGCGTCCACCGAGCGGCGGATCACCGCGAGCACGGCGAAGAGCGTCGACGGACTGCACAGCACGACCTTGCGTCCGAGCGCGTCGTCGAGCAGCTCGGGGTCGTGCTCGTGGACGAAGCCGTACACCTGCTCGTTGGGGATGAACAGCAGCACGCAGTCGAGCGTCCCGTCCTGGGCATCGATGTAGCCCCGCGTGCCGATCTCCTTCACCCGGTCGCGCACGGACTTCAGGAAGTCCCGGCGGCAGACCTCGCGGTCCACGTCGGAGGTCGACGCCAACATGTCCAGGTAGCGGCCGAACGGGAACTTCACGTCCATGTGCACGACCTGGTCGCCGGGCAGGAGGAACGTGATGTCCGGACGCGTCCCGCTCCGTGTGGTGACCTGGGTCCGGTAGTTGACACCGTCGACGAAGCCCGCGGCACGCAGCACGTCCACCGCCATGCGCTCGCCCCACTGCCCACGCGCCTGCGACGACGCGAGCGCCTCGCGCAGCGCCCCCGTGGTCCGGCCGAGCTCGACGTGCTGGCGTGCCACCGCCTGCAGCTGCTCCCCCACCTGCCCGAGCTGTGACGCCCGCTGCGATTCCAGCCGCTGCACCAGGTCGCCGACCGCGCCGATCGTGGTCGTGACCCGAGCGAGCTCGGCGTCGATCAGCTGCTTGCGACCGTCGAGCTGCGACTCCATCTCACGGGAGCGGCCCTCGAGCTCGCGCCCGGCGACCGAGACGAGGGTGTCGACGGCGGCGCGCAGCTCGTCCGCGGAGGACGGCGTGCCCTCCAGCCGACTCTCGAGACGGGCGACCTCCCGGCGTGCGAGCACGATCGCGCCGGCGGCCACGGCGACCGCCACGAACGTGACGAGCAGCGACAGGATGGTGACGGATTCCACGGTGGTGCCTCCCGGATGGCGACACCAGGACCGTAGAGAACGGGTGCGACACCGCCTACGAGGCTCGACCGTCCGGGCTCGACCGGCCAGCCGCGGGTCAGCCCCAGGCCTCCTCGTCCTCCTCGGCACCGACCCAGCGCTCGTCGTCGGCCTGCCACTCGGCGTCGCGCGCGGAGACGGTGTCCCGCCACTCGCGAGCCGCTTCCGCCGTCGCGTACGGGCCCATCCGGTCGTCCGCCCGGCAGGTCGTCGGACCCTCCTCGACGTCGCCGTGACGCAGGCACCAGTAGTACTCGGCCATGCGGCGCTCCTTGGCTCGATGCCCCTCGGCTCGATCGCACCCTCGACGATACGTGTCGAGCAGGGGGCACGCAGGGGCCACAGGTCCCCCGTCTACCCGGACACGTCCGCGACGGCCGGCAGCAACTCCTCGGCAACGAGCTGCACCATGTCGAGGTCGTCGTGGACGAGGTGCTGGAGCATGACGCGGTGCAGACCCATCGACGCCAGGGTCCCCAACCGGTCGAGCGCCTGCTCGACGGTCCCGGCGATCCAGCGGTCCGCACGCGCGGACAGGAACACGGCCGGGTCCCCCGGCTCGCCCAGCCGCTCCATCAGCGCCGCGCCGCGACGTGCCACCTCGGCGTCGTCACCCCCGACGACGACGCCGGCCATCAACGACCACCGCAGCGACGACGGGTCGCGGCCCAGGGCCTCGCACGCCTGGTCGAGGCGGGCGCGACGGGCCGGGAGCTCCGCGACGTGTGAGCCGACCACGTTGTACTCGGTCGCGAACCGTGCGGCCAACGCGGCACCGCGCGGGTTCGCCTGACCCCCGAGCAGGAGCGTCGGGGGCGTCTGGACCGGCTTGGGAAGCGCAGGCGCCGTGTCCAGCTGGTAGTGCCGGCCCGTGAAGGAGACGGCCTCCTCGGTCCAGGAGCGGACGACGATCTCGACCTGTTCCTCCAGCAACTCGTAGCGGGTGGGGAGGTCGGGGAACGGGAAGCCGTACGCGGCGTGCTCCCGCTCGTTCCACCCCGCCCCCATGCCGAGCTCGACCCTGCCCCCGGAGATGGTGTCGGCCGTCGCGACCATCCGGGCGAGCAGGCTCGGATGGCGGAAGGTCACCGGTGAGACGAGCGTCCCGAGCCTGATGCTCGAGGTGACGGCGGCCAGGGCGCTGACGACGGCCCATGCGTCCGTCGCGCCCCGAGCCTCGTCACCGAGCAGCCCGCCGTAGTGGTCGGAGCGGAACAGCGCGTCGAAGCCACCGACCTCGGCGGCACGGGCCAGCGCCACCCACTCGTCCCAGGTGACGCCCTCCTGGCCTTCGATCATGAGCGCGAGTCGCACGGTTCAGGCTCCGGGATCCGTGTCCTCCGGGAAGGGATCGTTCTCGACCAGGTGATCGGACTCGGGGTCGAACTCCGGCTCGCGCCGGACCGGCTGCACGGCGGTGGACGGGAAGTCCTCGAGGGGACCCTTCGGGCGTGCGTCCCATTCGGCGAACGTGAGCGGGGTCTGGAGGTAGGCGGTCAACAGTCGCGCCGTCGCGACGATCGAGTCGAGGTGGGTGCGCTCGTGGCCGTGGGTGGCGTCGACACCGAACCCGACGAGTGCGGCACGCGTCTCGGCACCCGCCTCCAGCGCCGAGGCCACGTCCGACCGGTAGTACCGGAAGATGTCGCGGTGGCACTCGATGTCGTTGACCTGCGCGAGATGGGAGAGACGGCGGACGAGGTGGTAGTCGAACGGACCGTGCAGGTCCTGCATCGCGACGGTCACCCCGAACTCCGACGAGTGCTGGCCCGGCGCGACGACCGCCGAGTCCACGCTGATCATCTCCGCGACGTCGTTGGCGAGACCGCTCGATGCACCGTGGCCGACCTCCTCGGCGATCGTGATGAGCAGGTGCGCTCCGACGTCGAGCTCGCAGCCGGCATCGATCACCGCTTTGAAGGCGGCCAGCGCCGCGGCGACGCCCGCCTTGTCGTCGAGGTGTCGTGAGGTCACGAACCCGCTGCGCGTGATCACCGGGAAGGCGGTCTGGGCCACGAAGTCCCCGACCTGGATCCCCAGGCGCCGCAGGTCGTCGGCGTCGTGGACCTTCTCGTCGACGCGGACCTCGACGTGCTCCCAGCTGACGGGGTGCGTGTCGATCTCCTTGCCGAACGCGTGCCCCGAGGCCTTCGTCGGCAGGATCGTGCCCGTGTAGGTCCGCTCCTGGTCGTCGGTGAAGATCGTCACGCGCGTGCCCTCGGAGAACCGGGACGAGTGGGTCCCGATCGGCACGACCTCCAACCGTCCGTTGGCCTTGAGCGTGCGGACCATGCAGCCGATCGTGTCGGTGTGCACGACGACGGCGCGGTCGAGCGCGCTCTCGCCGCCGTTGCCGTCGAGCGTGCCGACCATCGCGCCGCGCCTGGTGAGCACGAACGGCAGGCCGATCTCCTGGAGGCGCTCGCCGACGTGCTGCATGATCACGTCGGTCCGACCGGTGGGTGACGGGATGCGCAGGAGCTCGAGCAGCAGCTCCTCCATCCATGCCTGATCGATCTCGAGCGCCGGGGCCGGGTGCGGTGAGATGTCCATGTGCCCGAACGTAGTCGGGTCCACGAGGCCTGGAAGACCTCGCACCTGGGCGGTGGCGGTGTCCGGAGGTGCGGTCAGCGTCGACGCGGCCGATGCCGGTCGTCGCCGTAGTCGTTCACCACCGTGCGCCCCACCTGCTCCGCGTCCATGCGGGTCACCACGCCCCCCGTGATCGCCGCGAGCCGCTCGGCGAAGGCCACCAGGCCTGGCGCGTCCTCCAACAGGAAGATGTCGAGCTCGATCCCGGCCCGGGCCAGCCGCATGCCCTCGCGGAGGGTCGCCTCGAGCGTCTCCGGCACCGGTGGCCAGTTGAACTCGCTGTGCCCGTCCACCAGGTGTGCGGTCGGTTCACCGTCGGTCACCATGATCGCCCGCTTCACCGGCCGCGGGTCGTCCGCGAGGATCCGGCGTGCGAGCAGGAACGCGTGCTGCATGTTCGTGCCGTAGACCCGCTCGAAGCCGGCCGACGCGAGATCGGCGGGCCGGAGGCGGCGCGCGTAGTCGCTGAAGCCGATCAGGTGCAGGGAGTCCTGCCGGTGCCTGCCGTCGATGAGGGCATGCAGCGCCAGGGCCATGCGCTTGGCCGGGACGAAGTGGCCCTGGAGCGGCATCGAGAACGACAGGTCGAGCAGCAGCGCGGTCGCCGTCCGCGGTCGGACCTCGTGCTCCTGCACCTCGAGGTCGTCCGGGTGCAGCTCGAGGGCACCGCCAGCGAGTCGCGGATCCCCGGCCCGCCGCAGCACGGCGTTGCGGATCGTCGCGCCCGTCGCGATCGGCTCGGTGTCACCGAACGCCCAGCCACGCGTCTGTCCGGTCGGCTCCGGGTCCGCACCGGCGTGCGCGGCGGCCGGCTCTCGGCGCACCCTCGCGAGCAGGCGTACCAGGGCTCGCTCGCCGAGCAGCCGGGCGCCCTTCGGGGTCAGCTCCAGCTCGCCGTCCCGCCGGCGCATCGCACCGGAGCGCTCGAGCGCCACCTCGATGTCCCGCAACCCGCGCACGTCGCGAACGGCGTCCTCGCCGAGGTGCCGGCGCAGGGCCTCCTGGTCGACGTCCTCGAGCGTCGCACCGGCGTAGCCGCCACGCAGCTGCTCCTCGAGCGACTCCAGCTCGGTCAGCCGCTCCCAGGCATCGACGGACCGGCTGATCGGTCCGTGGCCGTCTCCCTGCGGCAGGTCGGGTGCTCCCGGACCGTCCGCCGTTCCCTCGCCACCCATCGGTGGACCGGACGGGTAGGCCTGCGGGAGGTTGCGGCTCAGCGCATCGAGCTGGAGCTCGAGGTCCAGGTCGTCGAAGGCGGCGTTCGCGAGCTCCTGCAACTGCCGCCGCTGCTCCGGCGGCAGGGACGCCAGGAAGGCCTGGGCGGCCTGGGAGCGCCGGGCGAGCTCGGCCACCAGCTCGTCGAGGTCCCGGGGTGGGCGACGCGTGCCGTCCTGGTCGACGATCCCCGGCAGCAGCGGACCATGGCGCTCCACGAACGCGGCGAACCGCGACGGCTCGTCGGACGGCGGCTGGCCGCCGTTCGCGGCGCGGGCCTCGAGCAGCCGGTTGAGGTCGGCCAGCATCGCGGCGATGTTCGCCACGTCCTGCGGCCCGACGGCCCGGAGCGCACCGGTCAACGCGCGCAGGTGGGCGTCGAGGAGGTCCTTGCGCAGCCGGTCCGACAGGTCCGCGAAGCGCTGTGCGGCGTCGGGCGAGCTGAAATCGTACGCACCGAGCGCTCGGAGCCTGCCGGCGGGGTCGGGGGGCAGGGCATCGAGGTGGAGCTCGTCCAGCCGTGCGGCGTCGTCGCCCCGCTGTGCCAGCGCCTCGCGTTCGATCGCGACGACCTCGGCCAGCTCCTCGCGCACCGCGGCCAACGGATCCTCGGCGTCGAGGCGGGCGCGGGCCTCGTCCAGCCGACCCGCGAGCCGACGCCGGAGGTCGTCGAGCCCGTCCTGGCCGGGCAGGCCCCGCCGCCGTAGCTCGTCGACCGCAGACCGTCCGCCCGCACCCATCAACAGGTCGTCGCCGATGCGGTCCAGCAGCTCGCCGACGTCGAGCCGCTCCCCCAGCGGGTCCTGGCGGCCGTCCCAGCTGCGGTAGCGGACCTCGGCCACGGTCAGGCTCCGTAGCGGACGGTCGCGGCGTCCAGGTCGTCGCGGTTCAGACGGCGCCCCAGGTGGAGCCCCTCCAGCACGAACTCGACGGCGGCCGCCGCGACCTCGGGGTCGTCGGCGCGCTCGTCCTCGCCGAGGGCGCGCAACCAGGCGGCCAGGCCGTCGATGCGCTCCCCGAAGCACGCGAGCACCTCGGCGCCCCCGACGAGATCGCCCGTGACCACCTCGAGGTCGTCCTCCTCGAAGCGGCCCACGGTCGACGCCAGGTCCGTGCGCCCGAGTGCGCGCCGCCAGACCGACAGGACGGCTCGCGCCAGTGCGTGCTCGAGCAGCTCGGCCTCGCGTCCCTCCTCGAGCAGGTCGAACTCCACGCGGCCGAGCGCCGCCGGGACGACCGCACGGAGGTCGACCACCCTGGGGACCGCCGTCGCCGCGCCCAGGCGTGTCGCGCGTCGGACGGCGCCGGCCACCATGGTCTCGTGGGCCCCGATCGTGAAGCGCACGGAGACCCCGGAGCGCTGGTTGACCTCCGACGACTCCCGCAGCAGCCGGACGAGCTCCGCGAGCACCTCGTCGAGGTAGCGGGGGACGTGCACGACGACGTCGCCGGGTGGCGGTTTCGCCTCGGCCAGCACGATCGCGATCTCGTCGTCGACGGTCCGCGGATAGTGCGTGCGGACCTGCGCCCCGAAGCGGTCCTTCAGCGGCGAGATGATGCGGCCCCGGTTGGTGTAGTCGTCGGGGTTGGCGGTCGCGACGAGCAACAGGTCGAGCGGGAGACGCAGCGAGTAGCCCCGTACCTGGACGTCACGCTCCTCGAGCACGTTCAGCAGGGCGACCTGGATGCGCTCCGGGAGGTCGGGGAGCTCGTTGATCGCCACGATCCCCCGGTGGTGCCGTGGGAGCAGGCCCCAGTGGATCGTCTCCTCGTCGCCGAGCGTGCGGCCTGCCGCCACCTTCATCGGATCGACGTCGCCGATCAGGTCGGCGACCGAGGTGTCGGGCGTCGCGAGCTTCTCCGCGTAGCGTCGGTCGCGGCCGATCCAGTCGACCGGTAGGTCGTCCTGCATCTCCTGATGGAGCCGGCGACAGGGGGCGCAGGTCGGACGCAGCGGGGAGCAGTTGATCTCGCAGCCACGGACGACCGGCGCCCACGGGTCGAGCAGCTCGACCAGCCGCCGCACGAGCCGCGTCTTCGCCTGCCCGCGCTCCCCGAGCAGGATCAGGTCCTGGCCCGCGAGCAGGGCGCGCTCGAGCTCCGGGAGGACGGTGTCGTCGTAGCCGACGATCCCGGTGGTGATCGGTGACCCCGCGCGGAGCCGTACCACCAGGTTGTCGCGGACCTCCTCGGTGACGCTGCGCTCGCGCACCCCGACGGCGCGCAGCGCTCCGAGCGTCGTGCTCGCCGGCGCGGCCGGCGCAGACGGCGGGGTGGGGTCGACCATGTCGCGCTCCTGTCGCCGAGGTGCAGGGTCGCCGAGACGCAGGGTACGGAGCCGATCCACCCGGCGGACGGGTCGGTACCGTGCGGCCCCTCCGACGAGACGAGGCCGTTCGCGTGGGCGACCAGCCCCCTCCCGTGCCCCCGCCGACCCCGCCACCCGACGGCCCGGGAGGCGCGACCCGTGGTGCGCCCGCCTGCTACCTCCATCCGGGTCGCCCGGCACTGGTGCGCTGCTCCCGCTGCGAGCGCCCGATCTGCGCCGACGACCTGATCGAGGCGCCCGTGGGCTACCAGTGTCCGCGGTGCGCCGAGGGCGGCACGCCCGTCCGCCGCCTGGTGGACGTCGTGGGACGGGCACCGGCGACGCGGGCGATCGTCGGGGTCATCGCGGCGCTGTTCGTCGTGCGCATGGCGGTGCCGGGACTCCTGAACGGCTTCGGGCTCGTGCCGGCGCTGGTCGGGACGGGCGAGTGGTGGCTGCTCGTGACGAGCGCGCTGCTCCACGTCAACCTCGTCCACGTCGGCTTCAACGGTCTGCTGTTGTGGCAGCTCGGGCACATGCTGGAGCCCGTGCTCGGCGGCGGCCGCTTCGGCGCGCTGTTCGCGGCCGGGGTCGCGGGTGGGTCGCTCGGGGTGGTCGTGCTGGCCTGGGCGACGATCGCCACACCGTTGCTGCGGGTCCCCGTCCTGGGCGACGTGCTCGCCACGCACCCGCTGGGTGTCACGGTCGGTGCGTCCGGCGCGGTCTTCGCGCTCATGGGCGCCGCCATGGTCGGGATGCGCCAGCGGGGCATCAACCCGTGGCGGACCAGCATCGGCACGTTGGTGCTGCTCAACCTCGTCATCACCGTCGTCCTGCCCGGCATCTCGGTCGGTGGGCACCTGGGCGGCTTCCTCGCCGGGCTCGTGGCGGGTCGGCTGCTGTTCGTCGAGCGCGAGCGGGCGACGAGCCGCGCCCGGGTCGTCGGCTTCCTGGCGCTCGGGATGCTGCTCGCGTCGATCGGGCTCGCGAACGCCATCGTGCGGTAGGGACCCGTCGCCCGTCAGGCGTCCGGCAGGTGGTCGGCGCCCACACCGCCGGGCTCCCAACCGCGCGGGAGTGCACGCGTCGCGGGGAACAACAGATCGACGAAGCGCTCGGCCGTGGGCTGCGGCTCGTGGTTCGCGAGGCCCGGCCGCTCGTTCGCCTCGATGATGACGTGCTCCGGCCCCGCGACGTCCGGGACGATGAGATCCAGGCCGACGACGAGTATGTCCAACACCTCGCTGGCGCGGACCGCCGCGTCCGCGAGGTCGGGGTGGAGCTGTGCGGTGACGTCGTGGATCGTGCCTCCCGTGTGGAGGTTGGCGGTCCGGCGCACGGCCAGCTCGACGCCCGTCGGCAGCACGTCGTCGAGCGTGTGGCCCGCATCGCGCACGGTCTTGTTCGTGACCTCGTCCATGGGGATCCCCGCCTCGCCACCCGTGGCCGCTGCACGGCGTCGCGAGGTCGACGCGATCAACTCGGCGATGGTGTGCGCCCCCGTGCCGACGATCGTCGCCGGCTGCCGAACCGCCGCGGCCACCACCTCGTGGTCGATCACGACGATGCGGAGGTCGTCGCCGTCGACGCACGCCTCGAGCAGCACGTCGGGGCAGTACCGCTCCGCGAGCGCCACGGCGTCGTGGAGCTCGTCCTCGTCGGTCACGCCGACCGTGATGCCGCGGCCCTGCTCGCCACGCGCGGGCTTCACCACCACCTCGCCGACCTCGCCCAGGAAGTCGACGTCGCCACCGTCGTGCGAGGCGACGCGTCCAGGCGGCACGGCCAGACCGGCGTCGGCCAGCAGCCGCCTGGTGAGGCGCTTGTCGTCGCAGCGCGACAGTGCGACCGCGTTGGTCAGCTCCGAGAGCGACTCGCGCGTCGCGACGGTGCGCCCGCCGTGCGTCAGGGTCAGCAGGCCCGACCGCGCATCGACCACCCGGACCGAGATCCCCCGTCGCAGCGCCTCGTCGGCGATGAGCCGCGCGTAGGGATTGAGGTCGTCCAGGCCCTGCGCGGGTGATGCGGAGAACAGCCGCTCGTTGATGGGGTTCTTGCGCTTGACGCAGAAGACGGGGACGCGCTCGAACCGCAGCTTCTCGTACAGCGAGATCGCCGGGGCGTTGTCGTGCACGACCGAGAGGTCGAGGTACGCGCGCCCCCGCTCGGCGAAGGCCCGCGCGAGCGCACCGACGAGTGCGTTGCCCACGCCCGGTCGGGGACACTGTGGGTCGACGGCGAGGCACCACAGGCTCGCGCCCTGTTCGGGGTCGTCGAACGCATGGGCATGGTCGACGCCGGTGACCGTCCCGAGCACCGCGCCGGTGTCCTCGTCCTCGGCGATCAGGTAGACGAAGGTGTCGGTCGTGGCGTTCGCCGAGAGGACCTCCGTCGGCGCGGTCACCATGCCGGCCGCCGTGTAGATCCGGTTGACGGCGTCCGCATCCTGCACCCCGTCGAGGCGTCGGACCCGAACGCCTCCCGCCGGCGCCGACTCCAGCAGTTCCTCGTCCAACCGCAAACGGTACGTGTGGCTCGGGTCGATGAAGAGCTCCTGCGGCGCGCGGCTGACCAGCACGTGGGGCTCTCGGACGTAGAGGCAGATGTCGCGTCGACCCGGTTCCTCGCGGCCGATCTCGGCGACCAGCCGGTCGTGGTCGGTGAAGGTCTGCCCGAAGATCAGTCGTCCCCAGCCGCACTCGAGCGCCACGTCGGTGCGCAACCGCACGTCGAGGCGCTCGGGCGCCGCGTCCCAGGGTCGGGTCGAGAGCCGCTCGTCCGGGACCAGCTGCTCGGTCCCGTCGCCGCTCACGGTCGGATCCCGTGTGACTGCAGCCACAGTTCCAGGAGCCCGAGCTGCCAGAGCTTGTTGCCGCGCAGCGGGGTCAGCTCCGCGTTCGGGTCGGCCAGCAGCTCGTCGACGTAGTCGGGCTCGAACAGGTCACGCTCGCGTGCCTCCGGGGCGCGCAACGCCTCGGAGACCAGCGACAGCGTGGCCCCCTGCAGGTACTTGAGCGCCGGGACGGGGAAGTAGCCCTTCGGGCGGTCGATCACCTCGCTCGGGATCACGCGCCGTGCCGCCTCCTTGAGCACGCCCTTGCCCTCCTGTGCCAGCTTCAGCTCCGGCGGCACGCGGGCGGCCACCTCGAGCACCTCGTGGTCGAGGAACGGCACGCGCGCCTCCAGGCCCGCCGCCATCGTCATGTTGTCCACCCGCTTCACCGGGTCGTCGACCAGCATGATCTGGGAATCGAGGCGCAGTGCCATGTCCGTCGCCGTCTGGGCGCCCGGACGGGCGAAGTGCTCCTCGACGAACGCACGGGAGACGTCCTGCGCCACCCGATGCTGTGGCCGCAGCATCCTCGCCATCTCGGCGTGCGGCCGGTCGAAGAACGCGGCCCGATAGCGATCGGCCGCGCGGGACACCAGCACCGAGCGGGGTGCGTCGGGCCCGAGCTCGTCGGTCAGCGCCTGCATCGGCGGGTACCAGTGGTAGCCGGCGAACACCTCGTCGGCACCCTGCCCGGACTGCACGACCTTGACGTGCTTCGCGACCTCCTGGCTCAGCAGGAAGAACGCGACCGCGTCGTGGCTGACCATCGGCTCGGACATGGCCCCGACGGCGTCGGCCAGCGCCGGGAGCATCCGCTCGGTGCCGATCCGGATCTGGTGATGGTCCGTGGCGAAGTGCTCCGCGATCACGTCGGAGTACTTGAACTCGTCGCCCTCCTCGCCACCCGCGGCCTCGAAGCCGATCGAGAACGTGCTGATGTCCCGCTGCCCCGCCTCCGCCAGCAGCCCCACGACCAGCGACGAGTCCAGCCCACCGGAGAGCAGCACGCCGACGGGCACGTCCGCCACCGTCCGCCACGTGACCGCGGACCGCATCGCCTCGAGGACCGCGTCCTGCCAGTCGCGCTCGCTGCGCGTCGACAGATCCGGGTCCCGGGTGAAGTCGGGACGCCAGAACTCGGTGTCGGTGACCGTGCCGTCGCGCTCGATCGCCCGTGTGGTCGCCGGCGGCAGCTTGCGCACACCCCGCAGGATCGTGTGCGGCGCGGGGACCACCGCGTGGAAGCTGAGGTAGTGGTGCAGTGCCACGGGGTCGATCGACGTGTCGAGGTCGCCCGCGGCGACCAGGGCCGGGAGCGTCGACGCGAAGCGGAGCCGGCTGCCCGCCTGCGCCAGGTAGAGGGGCTTGATGCCGAAACGATCGCGCCCGAGGAGCGTCCGTCCCGTGTCGCGCTCGTGGATCGCGAAGGCGAACATGCCTTGCAGCCGCCGGACGAAGCCGTCGCCCCAGGCGTGGTACGCCTTCAGGAGCACCTCGGTGTCCGACCTCGAGAAGAACCGGTAGCCACGCTCCTCCGTCAACTCCTCGCGGAGCTCCCGGTAGTTGTACACGCAGCCGTTGAAGGCGATGGTGACACCGAGCTCCGGGTCGTGCATGGGCTGGTTGCCGCACGCGGAGAGGTCGATGATCGACAGTCGACGATGGCCCATCGCGATCGGGCCGGACGCCCACATGCCCTCGCCGTCGGGACCGCGCTCGGACATCTGGGCGGTCATCCGGGAGACGGCGTCGACGTCGGGCGACGTCCCGTCGAGCCGGAGCTCACCGCTGAAGCCACACATCCAGTGGATCCTCTCGTGGGTCGGTGTACCCCCGGCAGCCGGGTTGGCGGGCCGCCGATCGAGGACCGATCGCCGGGCGGGCGGGGCGGGCGGACGTCAGCCTCGGGGACGCGGCACGCACCCTCAACCTTGGAACACTGTCCGGACGTACAGTCACGCGGGTGGACATGCCCGTCCGTCCGTGTCCGTGCCCAGGCGCTCCAGCAGCCAGGAACGGGCGAGGCTCCACGAGGCGGCCGCCGGGTCGATCAGGTCCATGTGGCGGGCGGGGACGACACGCAGCTCCACCGGATCGCCCGCGGCACCGGCCGCGGCGGCGTACGCCTCGCTCTGTGCGAGCGGGACGTCGACGTCCGCGTCGCCGTGGACGAGCAGGGTCGGCACACCGTGACCGACGAGGCCTATGGGATCGGCCTGCCGGAGTCGCTCGTCGAGCAGTTCGCCCTCGCCCAGGAACGCCTGCACGGCACCGTCGCCGAGCCGTGCGCCGGCTGCCGCACGCAGCGACGCGACGGGTGCCTGCCCCACGACGGCGGCGAGGTGGAGCGTGGGATCGGCTCCCGGCGCCCCGACCGGCAGCTGCGCCCGGCCGGCGGCCCACAACGCGAGCTGGCCCCCGGCGGAGTGGCCCACCACCGCGACGCGGGCAGCATCGACGGGAGCCGTCGATGCGAGCACCGCCAGGTGGTCGATCCCGGCGGCGACGTCGTGCAGGGTGCTCGGCCACCCGCCGCCACCGCCGACCCTGCGGTACTCGAGGTTCCACGCCGCCACGCCGTGGGCCGCGAGGTCGTCGGCCATCGGCGTCGTGAGGTCTCGTCGGTAGCGATCCCGCCAGAAGCCGCCGTGCAGCAGGACGACGACGGGCCACCCGTCCTCGGGGCGACCGTGCGCCGCGTGCGCCGCGGGCTCCGCCGGGAGGTGGAGGTCGCCGCAGCAGTCGGGATGCTCCCCGTAGCGCGCGTGCAGGATCCCCACGACAGCCCCGTCGGCTCGCGATGGTCGGCGTCGCGCGGAGGCTAACCCGCCGCCGCGGAGCTGTACGATCGCCGGCCATGCTCCATCCCCTCGTGCGTCCCCGAGCCCTGTTCGGTCATGCCGTCGTGCTGACCGTCGTCGCGACGTGCCTCGTCCTCGGCCAGTGGCAGCTCGACAGGCTGGCGCAGGTCCGGGAGTCCAACGCCCGCGCCGCCGCCCAGCTGACGGCACCGACGCTCGACCTCGACGAGCTGCTCGAGGCCGGGAAGGACCCGGGCGCGCTGGCCTCCCTCGAGTACCGGCGGTTCGTGGTCGAGGGAACGTTCCGTCCCGATGAAGAGGTGCTGCAGCGCAACCAGCAGCTGCGTGGGCAGACCGGGTTCCACGTGCTCACGCCCCTCGCGCTCCCCGACGACCTCGCGATCCTGGTCCTGCGCGGTTGGGTCCCGGCGAGCCACGACGAGCCGCCGGTCGCCGCGGCCGCGCCTCCCGAGGGGCCGGTCGAGGTCTCCGGCGTGCTCGTCCGCTCCGTCGACCAGCCGGGCTTCGGCGCACGCGATCCGGAGGACGGCGTCCTTCGACGCGTCTTCCACGCCGACGTCGGGCGCCTGGACGCGCAGGTCGCCGGTCGGCTGCTCCCGATGGTGCTGCGCGTGGATCGGGCGCCCGAGGCCGTGGCGTTCGACGAGCTCCCCGTGCCCGTCGGACCGCCGCTGCTCGAGGAGGGCAACCACCTCTCGTACGCGGTCCAGTGGCACATCTTCGCCGCACTTGCCGCCGGGACCTACGTGGTCTGGCTCTGGGCCCAGCGACGGCGTGCCCCGTCCACGTAGAGCGACTCGGTCCCCGTCGCGTCGATCGCGACGGTCAGCCGTTCCAGTGCGTGGACGTACGCCGCGACGCGTAGGGGAAGCGCTCGCTCGTCGGCCAGGGACGCGATGGTCCGCGTCTCGCGCAGCATCCGCTCCTCCAACCGCCTCCGGACCGTCTCGATCGTCCAGCGGTCGCCCTGGCGGTTCTGCACCCACTCGAACCAGCTCACGGTCACACCACCGGCGTTCGTGAGGATGTCGGGCACCACCTCGACACCCGCGGCCTCCAGCAACCGGTCCGCGGTGGCGGTGACCGGCCCGTTCGCCACCTCGAAGACGACCTTGGCGCGCACGGCGCCCGCGTTGTCCCCGTCGATCGCCCCCTCCAGGGCAGCGGGCACGAGCGCGTCGACCTCCAACGAGAGCAGCTCCCCAGGCGCGAGGCGATCACCGGACGGAGGGTCGTCGGCGAGCGCGCCCGTCGCCCGCTTGTGGGCACGGAGGCTCTCGACGTCGAGGCCGGCCTCGTCGACGAGTCCACCGGACGAGTCGCTGACGGCCACGACGCGCCACCCTGCCCGGGCGAGCCGGCCGGCGAGCTGGGCCCCCGCGTTGCCGAACCCCTGGATCGCGACGGTCGGGGCGTCGATCCCCGGCAGCACGCGGGGGCGCAGCTCCCGCATGACGTGGAACGCGCCGTCCGAGGTCGCGCTCGAGCGCCCGGGGATGCCACCGAGCGCCAGCGGCTTGCCGGTGATGACCGCGGGCACGTGGCCCCGCTTGATCTTGCCGTACTCGTGCGTCATCCAGCCCATCACCAGCTCGTCGGTCGCGACGTCCGGCGCCGGGACGTCGACGTCCGGCCCGATCACGTCGGCCACCGCCGCGATGTAGCCGCGGGCCAGGCCTTCGAGCTCGGCGATCGACAGGCGCTTCGGGTCCACCTTCACCCCGCCCTTGCCGCCACCGAACGGCAGGTCCAGGAGCGCGGTCTTGAAGGTCATCAGGAACGCGAGCGTGGTGATCTCGGCCGCCGTGACCGACGGGTGGAACCGGATGCCACCCTTCGCTGGCCCTCGGGTGTCGTCGTAGCGGACGCGGTAGCCAGCGAACGTCTCCAGTCGACCGTCGTCCATGCGGACCGGGATGGACACCTTGAGCGAGGATCGGGGGCGGCGGAGGCGCTCGTAGGTCTCGTCCGACACCTTCGCGTGGGCACGGGCCGCCTCGAAACGACGCTCGGCGTCCTCGAGCATGCCTGTCATGTCCCCTCCGAGCCGCGTTCGTAGGGCCCGGCCCCGAGGCTACGGTTCAGCGGGCGCGCCAGGACCAGTTGCAGATCGCCGATGTAGCGGGTGGCGAACGCAGCCTCGCAGTAGGCCAGGTAGAACTCCCACATCCGCACGAAGCGATCGTCGAACCCGAGCGACCGGACGGCCGACTCCCGTTCGAGGAACCGTGCGCGCCATCGCCGGAGCGTCTCGGCGTAGTGCATGCCGATGTTCTCCACCTCGTGGACGTACAGCGTGCTGGCCGTGCCCATCGCGGCGCACATGGCCTCGAGCGAGGGGAGGTGGCCCCCGGGGAAGATCACCCGCTGGACGAAGTCCGGCCGGCGGCGGTAGGCGTCGTAACGCTGCTCGGGGATCGTGATGACCTGGATCGCTGCGATGCCGTCGGGAGCCAGCAGGCGGTCGAGCGCAGCGAAGTAGGTCGACAGGTACCGGTGCCCGACCGCCTCCAGCATCTCGATCGACACGATCCGGTCGTAGCGGCCCTCGACCTCGCGGTAGTCGATCACTCGGACGTCGACGAGCTCGTCGAGGCCCTCACGGTGGACCCGTTCCTCGGCATAGGCGGCCTGGCGCTCGGACAGGGTGATCGCGGTGACCCGGCAGCCGACCGTCCGAGCCGCGTGGACGGCGAAGCCGCCCCAGCCGCAGCCGACCTCGAGCACATGGTGCTCGGGGGCGAGGCGCGCCTTCGTCACGAGGCGCGCGTACTTCTCGCGTTGCGCGTCCTCGAGCGTCGTCGTCGGCGATGGGAAGTACGCCGACGAGTAGGTCATCGTGTCATCGAGGAACAGCTCGTAGAGCTCGTTCGACAGGTCGTAGTGCGCCGAGATGTTCCGTTTGGCGCGACCGATCCGGTTGCCGCGCAGGGCGTGCACCGCCACGTCGGAGGCGATGCCGACCAGCGCCCCGGGTCGAAGCGTCCGGAGCGCATCCCGGTTCGCGATGAGCACGTGGACCAGCGCCACCAGGTCGGCGCACGACCAGAGACCGTCCATGTAGGTCGTGCCCAGACCCACCGACGCGCCGTCGAGCAGTCGCGGGAAGAACCGCCAGTCGTGCACCGTGACGGTGGCGCAGGACGCGCCCGGCTCGCCGAAGGAGCGTCGTCGTCCATCGGGCAGCTCGACCACGAGGCCGCCGACCTCGAGCGACTCGAGCAGGGTCGACACGGTCGCCAGCGCCCGGCGCTGGCCGGGATTCGGTGGCCCACCGGCGATCGTTCGGGTGCGATCGTGCTCGCTCATGGATCGACTGACCTCCGGCCGGACGGCGAGACCCGTCCCCCGGCGGATCCCTGCGAGAGCTTCGCACGTCCGTCGACGGCTGCCGATGGCCGCGGGGCAGCGTGGCCACCCCCCGTCGGGCCACGCTGCTCCGCGACCATCGGTCGCCCCCGTGGCCCCACTGGCCCTGGGGTCCGGCCCCCGTCCCGGTGTCTCACGGGTCGTTCCCGAACCCAGGGCCCCGTCCCCAACTGCCCCTGCGTACCCCGTGCTCCCCCAGCGTCCCTCACGGGCCGCGAGGCCGTGCCCGGGCATGGCGGGAGCCTGCCAGGCGGCCACCGGCCTGAGAACCCTGCCGGCAAGAGTCTTCGTGAGGTGGTGCTAGCACCACCAGGGGGCCGGACCTACTACTGTGGCAGTCGGCGCCCCGAGAGCCGAGGCGGTGGCGAGAGGACCGGCGTCCGGTGCAGCGATCGACATCCCTGCTGATCGTCGAGGACGACTACCTCGTGCGCGAGGGCGCTCGCGCGGTGCTGGCGGCGCATCCACGGATCGAGGTGCTCGGCAGCGCGAGCTCGCCGGACGACCTGTGGGTGCAGCTGGTCGCCACGACACCGGACGTCGTGCTGCTGGACATCAGGATGCCCCCGACGTTCACCACGGAGGGGATCGACGCGGCGCGACGGCTACGTCGGGAGCACCCCGGCACGGGCATCGTCGTCCTCTCCCAGCACGCCGATCCGGAGTACGCGCTCGACCTGCTCAAGGACGGGTCCAACGGCGTCGCGTACCTGCTGAAGGAGCGCCTGGGCGACGCGGAGCGGCTCGTCCAGGCGATCGAGGAGGTCCGTGACGGGGGCTCCATCCTCGATCCCCGGATCATCGAGGCGCTGCTCGAGGCACAGCGGCGACGACACGCGTCCAAGCTGGCCGGACTCACGCCTCGGGAGCTCGAGGTGCTCAGCCTGATGGCGTCAGGACGGGGGAACGCCGCGATCGCCCGGGAGTTGTCGATCACGGAGCGCTCCGTCGAGAAGCACTCCAACGCCATCTTCCGCAAGCTCGGGCTCGCTGAGGAGATCGACCTCAACCGGCGCGTGGCCGCCGTCCTCTTCTACCTCCAGCGGTCCGGCGGCTGAGCGCGCGTCGGTCTGGGGCTCGCGGTCCCGCGGGAACACGGCCGAGACGGTTGTGCCCTCACCCGGCCGGGTCAGCAGTCGGAGGGATCCGCCCAGGGCGTTGACACGGTCTCGCATGTGCACGAGCCCTCCTCGATGCTGGAGGCCCGATTCGTCGAAGCCGACGCCGTCGTCGCTGACGGTGACCCGGAGCCCGGCGTCGTCGGCCGACACCGCGACGCGGAGACGGTCGGCCAGTGCGTGCTTGATCGCGTTGGTCACGGCCTCCGAGGCGAGGAAGTAGGCGTTCACCTCGATGGCGGGCTCGACGCGCGGGAAGGGATCCGGCTCGAGCGACACCTCGATCGGCACCGTCGAGCGGCTCGCGAGGCTGAACAGCGCCGGACCCAGACCCAGGTCGCGCAGGATGGCGGGGAAGAGGTCGTGTCCGGTCGAGCGCAGCTGGTCGAGCAGCGAGTCGATCGACCCCGCGAGCTGCTCGGTCACCTCCTGGCTGCGGCCGGGATCGTCGGCGACCTGCTGCAGCGCGGTGCCGATCTGCATGTGCAGCACGACGAGCTGCTGCTGGATCCCGTCGTGCAGGTCCTGCGCGACGCGCTGCCGCTCACGATCCTGGACGCCGACCATCCGCCGGGCCGCCTCCTGGAGCGCATCGGCCTGCCGTCGGATCACCAACAGCTGCGACCGCAGGCCACGACGCATCTGCTCCAGCGCGACCGCCAGCCGTCCGATCTCGTCCCGGCGGTCGACGTCGAAGCCACGCTCGAGATCCCCACCGGCGATCGCGGCTGCCGTCCGGGTCAGGCTGTGGAGCGGCCGCGTCATGACCTGGGCGAGCGCGAACGCCAGCCCGGCGCCGATGACGAGCAGCAACGCCACCATCAGGAGCCGCGTCTGCGCGAGGGCACCGTCCAGCGCGGCGAGCGGATCGTCGCTGACGAGGCCGACGTGAGCGGGCGTGTCCCAGGGCCGGTCGCTGCCGAGCGTCACGTAGCGGATGAGCCGTCCGTCCGGGAGCTGTTGCGTCACGCGCCCGAGCGACGGATCGCCGCTGGGGCCCGCGCCGAGGTGGTGCGTCGTCGACGCCACGACGCGCCCGTCCACGACGATCTCGACGTCGTCCACGCCGACGTCGTCGCGGTAGCGGAACGCCGTCGAGTCCACGAGCGGGTAACCCAGGACGAGCAGCCGGACATCGGGTCCGCCGCGTCGGACGGCCTGCACGTAGGCGACCGCGTAGCCGCCGGTCTGGAGGGGCACCACCCGTTGCGTGCGCCGGGCGCTGGACGAGAGCGCGCGCGCCTCCTCCTCGGTGGGTCGGTCGTAGGTCCCCCGCATCGCCAACCCGATCGGAGAGAGTCGGCCACTCAACCCGTCCACCACGGCCGCGAGCTCCAACGCCGGGTCCGCGGTCCGCAGGATGGAGAGCGTCCTCGCGGCGACGGTGTCGACCTCGCGCGCCGCGAGCGTCGTGACTCCGACCTCCTCGGGCACCCCGCGGGGGCCGTTGCCGACGACGTGCGCGAACTCGGCCTGTGCGACGGTGGCGATGGACTGGCCGATCCTCGCCGCCTCGACCTGGAGCCGCCCCTCCATCACGTCGCCGAGACCGTCGAAGATGGCCGTGGCCTGGTCGCCCAGCTGCTGGCGTGTGATGCGTGTCTCGAGGAGCAGGGTGACCAGGCTCGACGATGCGAGCACCAGCACGAACGCCGCGAGGATCCGCGGCAACAGCGACTGGTCGGGTGCCGCGAGGAGTCTGCCCAGACGCCGCACCCGTGGCCGGATGCCCTTCGCACGTGGCCGGATGCCCTTCGCACGCGGCCGGATGCCCTTCGCACGTGGCCGGATGCCCTTCGCACGCGACCGGAGACGCAACACGTCAGGCCCCGTCCTCGAGCAGCTGCTGCGCGTGCTGCTGCAACCGCTCCATCGCACCAGCCGGGGATTCTCGCAGCGAGAAGACGGACTCGAGGGCATCTCGGAAGGCGGCGGCGACCTCCGGGTACGCGATCAGCGTCATGACGCGTGCATCGGGGAGCACCTCGACGAAGGCCGCGAGACCGGACGACTCGGCGAAGCCCGGGTCCTCGTACACGCGCTGGCGAGCCGGCAGACGCCCTTCCACGAACGCGAGCTCGCGCGCGACGTCGTCGGCGGTGAGCCGGAGCATCAGCTCGAAGGCGAGGTCCCGATGCTCCGCACCCACTGGGACGAAGAGACTCGAGCCTCCCAGCACCGTGCGCGGGGCCGAGGGGTCGGCCTGGGGCAACGGGAGGACGGTCACGTCGTCGACCTCGACGTCCAGCTGGCGGGCCCTTCGGGTCAACGGCAGGTCCCACGAGCCGGACGGGTGCATCGCCACCTCGCCGAGCGAGAAGGCGGCGACGGAGTCCAACGCGAGATCGGGCGCGAACGGTGGGGGTGCCGCGCCGTCGCGGACGAGGCCCGCGAGCAGCTCGAGCGACTCGATCACCGCGGGGTCGTCGAAGGTGAACCGCGCGCTGCCGTCGGCTGCGATCTCGACCAGCGAGCCGCCGTTGGCGACGATCCAGCCGTAGGTCGCCCAACTGCTCCCCGAAACGGTGATCGCGTGCTGCACGGCGCCGCTGTCCACGAGGCCGTGCGCCGCCTCGGCGAACGACTCGGGCGTCCCGAGGTCCGCGAGGGCCACGTCGGCGGCCTCGAACACGTCCTCGTTCACCAGGAGCACCAGCGCGTTGACGTCGAGCGGGACGCCGTAGACCCGGTCGAGCCAGAGCACGTCCTCGACGGCTCCCGGCAGGTACTCACGGCGGGTCAGCCCCGCGGCCTCCCAGAGGTCGTCCAACGGTTGGGCATGGCCCGCTGCGGCCGCCGCGAAGGCGTGCCAGTGCGCGACGTCGTGGGGTTGGCCGAGCTCGATGGCGGACGCGATCAGGTCCGGGATCTGCGAGAACGGCGACCCCTGCAACTGCACGCGCACACCGTCGTGCTCCTCCTCGAAGGCGGCGACGACGTCGGTGACGATCGGGGCGGTCGCCCAGTCGTCGGCCATGACCACCCGCAGCACGATCGGGGTTGCAGCCGTGGACGTGCCCGTGCACGCGACGGCCGCGAGCACCGGCAGGACGACGAGGGCGCGCAGGTCTCGACGCACGCGGACTCCGGGGCGAACGGACGGGGAGCCGAAGCGTGGCACATCGCCTCCTGGGCGTCCACCAGCAGGCGAGTCGTCAGTTGACGAACAGCGGCCGCTCGTGCCAGCCCTCCGCACCGTCCGGTGCCGGACGCTTCGGGCCCTCGGACTGGACCCTTCCGTCGCCGTCGATCGCACGGACCCGCGCGACGTGGCTCCCCGGCGTGAGCTCGACGTCGAGGTACCACTGCACCCAGGTGGTGATCGCGAGCGGGGGCACGAGCGTCGCGGCTTCGAAGTCCCCGCCATCGAGGGACACCTCCACCGTCCGGATACCGCGCGTGGGCGCCCACGCGACGCCGGCGAGTGTCGCGATGCCGGGGTCCGCGCCTCCGCGTGGGCGATCGATCCGGGAGGAGGTCTTGACCGGCCCGAGCTTCGACCACCCGCGCGGGATCCAGTAGCCGTCGACCCCCTCCCACGGTGTCAGCTCGATCTCGGACAGCCATTTCGTCGCCGAGACGTACCCGTACAGGCCGGGGACGACCAGACGTGCGGGGTAGCCGTGCTCCAGGGGGAGCGGCTCGCCGTTCATGCCCACCGCCACCAGCGCGGGCCGGCCGTCGTCGAGCACGGCCCGCGGGAACCCGGCCGTGAAGCCGTCGACGGACCGGCCGAGGACCTGCTCGGCGTCAGGCCGGACGCCGGCCCGCTCCAGCAGGTCGGCGAGGAGCACCCCGGTCCAGCGGGCGGTGCCGATCAGGTTGCCGCCCACCTCGTTGGACACGCAGGCGATCGTCGCGTCGACCTCCACGAGTTCTTCCGAGAGGAGGTCGTCGAGGCCGAGGGTCAGCTCGTCCTCGACGAGTCCACTGATCGTGAGGGTCCAGCTCGCCACGTCCACCACGGGCAGGGCGATCGCCGTGTCGATCCGGAAGAAGCTCTCGTTCGGCGTCAGGACGGGCGTCAGCCGCGGCAGGGCCTGCGAGAGGTCCTGGGTCGGCGCGACAGCCGGAAGCGGCCGTCGGACGGCAGGCAGCGCGCCGCGGTCCTGCGCGGTGACGGACCCGGCGCGCAACGGCCCCCGACCGAGCGCGCCGGCGCCCAGCGCCAGCGCCCCTCCCCCGAGCGCCACCCGGAGGAACGCGCGCCGGTCGACGTCTGGATCAGTCGGCGTGCCGATCGGCAGCGCGGATGGTTCGCTCTGCATCGGGGCCGCCCGCAGTGTCGAGACGGCCCACCACACCGCGGTACACCCGGCGAGGAGCGCGAGGACGATGGTGACGACCGCGGGGACGAGCGGGGCATCGGGCTGTGCCGCGAGGGCGAGCAGCCCCAAAGCGCCGAACACGGCGAACGCCGCGAGGCCTCGCCACGCCGCGCCGATCCACAGCGCGCCGGCGAGCGCGCCCAGGCACGCGACGACGAGCAGGGTGCCGACGGCGAGGGTCGGCCGGTTCGCCGTCCCGAGCGTCGCGATGGCCAGGTTGACGATCCCGGGGGGCAGCACCCGGACCACGAGCTGCCCGACCGCGTCGACCGGAGAGGCGACGCCACGCAGCAGCACGGAGACGAGCTCGCCGACACCCAACGCGAGCAGCGCGCCGACGCTCCCCGCGATGGCGGCTCGTGCGCGCATCGGTGGCTCCTCCCGCGGTGCCCGGCGGCCGAGCACCGGCGACCGGCTCCCCGCCCGCTCGGCACGGCGTGTCCCGGTACCCGGAGCCGACAGTACGACGTCCGGGTGCGGGGCGGGTCGATGAGCGAGCCGGACCCACCTCCCGACCGCCAGGTCGCCGATCCACGGGACCCCACCGCCGTCCTCCCGGACGGCTGGAGTCGGCGCACGAAGCTACGGGACGGCACGCGCGTCCTGCTCCGCCAGATCCGTGCGGCGGACCGGGAGCGACTGGCCCGTGGTGTCCAGGAGCTGTCGCCGGCGTCCCGCTACCTGCGCTTCCGCCGCAACCTGGAGCGCCTGAGCGACGAACAGCTCACCTACCTGACCGAGGTCGACCACCACGACCACGAGGCGATCGTCGCGCTCGACCTCGAGCACCTGGACCGGCCGGGGGTGGGTGTCGCCCGCTACATCCGCGAGCCGTTCGAGCCGCAGGTCGCGGAGGCGGCGGTGACCGTCGCCGACGCCTACCACGGTCAGGGCGCGGGCACGATGCTGCTGGGCGCGCTCGCTGGCCGGGCGCGTGCAGAAGGCATCGAGACCTTCCGCAACTACGTCCTCGACGGCAACCACGGGATGCTCGAGCTGTTCGACCACCTCGGTGCCCAACGCGCGCTGGAGACGGACGGGCTGTGGCGCGTCGACCTGCCGCTACCGACCGGTGAGGACGACGTGCCCGACGCGCCGACGGGGCGTGCGTTCCTCGCGATGGCGCAGGAGGACCGGACCCTGGCCAGCCTCGTGCCCCCGATCTGGAGCCGCTGGAGGCGACGCGACGAGCAGCGCGACGTCGCCGAGGACGACGAGGGTCGACGCGGCCCCTATCCCGAGGTGGTGGCTGCCGAGCTGCGTGCGCTGCGGGTCCAGCTCGAGGACTGGCTCCGGCGCCGCAGGACCCCGTGACGGCCGCCCGGCGGGGCAGGCCGGCAGACGGGTGTGATGCCTGTCGGGAGTCGAACGCGGCGAGGAGCGAGTGATCACGGGTGCGTGTTCGCTCGCGTCCCCAGCCGTTCGGATCCCCAGCCGTAGTGCACCACGGCCCACAGGGTTGCTGCCTCCCCGACCAGGAACACGAGACCCCACACCTGGAGGCGCGTGACGTCCATGGTCTCGGGCACGAGGAGCGTGTCGAGCAGGACGCCGCTGTAGTTGGTGCCGACATGCCAGAGGATCGCGATCCACAACGTCCCGGTGCGTACGACCGCCCAGGCCAGCAACGCTCCGAACAGCGCCAGATGCCCGAGGCGGAGACCGAGAGCGAGGCCCGACAGCTCCCACCCCAACACCGCGTTGGGAAGGTGAGCCAACGCGAACAGCACGCCGCTCGCAGCCACGCCAACAGCGACACCGCCGACGCTGACGAACGCGTGCAGGTACAGGCCACGGAAGGCGATCTCCTCGGGCAGCGCGTTCAGGATCCCCCCCACCAGCGGCGCGACCAGCAACGCTGCAACCGCCACGTCGGCGAACGAGTCGACCGACGCGGTGCGCTGCTGGAACCCGAGCAGGTGGGCCACACCCGTGGTCATGGTGCTGTAGCTGGCAGCCACCATCGGGGTCAGCACCAGAACCCCTACCGGACTCCCGTTGAGACGGAACAGCGAACGAACCGTCTGACCCGCGACGACGGTCCACAGCAGCAACGCACCCACGAACAGGAACACGACCGCCGTTCCCCAGGGGACGGCCGGCACCAGCATGAGTGAGAACGCGGCAGCGAGGTAGGCCGCCAGCAGCACCAGACCCCACCCAGCTGCCCGGCGCCCAGCGACCTCGCCCATGCCGGCTCCCCGTCGACGACACCACCGACCCTACGTGGCCAGCGGAGCGCCTCCGGTATCAGCGCCCGACCAACCGCGTGCAACGGGCGTTTGCCCCTGATGCCTCCAAGCGCGTCGATGACCTGATCCACGCGATGTGGCGACGCAGGCTTCGGTAGCCTGAGACTGCACAGGAGCCGTCTTCATGCAGCCGATCCGAGGGACCTGGACTCCGGCGGCGAAGGTCGCCGCCGTGTTGCTCGCCGGGGTCATCATGCTGCTGTTGCTCTTCCCCGCCGGGGTCTTGCACAGCAACCCCCCGCAGTGTCTGTCGACGTTCGGCCATCGGGTTCCCTGCGGTCGGCTCGCCGTCCCAGCGTTCCGGCTGGCCGAGTGGTCGCTCGTTGCCAGCGCAGTGACTGCTGGCGCGGTGGGCCTCGCGCTCAGGCGGAACAGCCACCGGTGAGGTCGCTCGTGTGACTCCCGACGACGACGTCTCCGCCATCGAGGCCAAGGCCAAGCGTCTCGGTCTGTCCCGGACCGAGTACCTCCGTCGGCAGATGCGGCGTGTCGCCTCGACATCCGATGAGCCCGTCAGCGTTGAGTCGCTCCGCCAGTTCGCCTGGACCTTCGCCGACCTCGGTGACCCCGAGGTCATGCGCGGGGCGTGGGAATGACCGACGTGACGGACGCCCGCCATCGAGGACCGCGCCGTCGCGGTCCAGCAGTTGCTCGCCGACCGTGGACACCACCGGGCTCCGGCTGTGCCCGATCTCCTGATCGCAGCGACCGCCGAACTGGCTGGCCTCACGGTTCTCCACCACGACGAGGACTTCGCATCACTGGCGGACGTGGCCGGGTCAGCAGCTCCAGGGGGTGCGTCTTGCCGAGTAGCTCCAACGGGCGTTCCGCACGGGTCGCCGGGGCCTACCGGGGGTCAGTCTCGTAGGCGCTGCCGCCGTGCCGGATGGCGACCACGCGCACGGCGCGGTCGTCACGAGCGGGCGCGGGCGGCGTGCTCGGCACGGACCTCGTCGAGCGAGAGGACCTCGCCCGCGGCCAGGTCGTCGAGGCCCCGGCGGATCGCCTCGAGCGTCGACTCGTCGGAGAGGATCTCGGCCGTCTCCTCCAGTGCCTCGTACTCGTCGACCGGGACCAGGACGGCTGCGGGCCGGCCACGTCGAGTCACGGTGATGTGCTCACGACTGTCGGCCACCTCGTCGAGCAAGTCGGCGAGGTGGGTGCGGAACTCACGGACAGGCGCGGTCTTCGACATGGCCGAAGCGTGCCTCGACGCGTCCACGTCTCACCGACTCCGAGGAGACGATCCGCGGTTTGGTGCGTGGTCCCGCTCATCTTCAACAGGGGGTGGAGGTTGCCATCTGGATGGAACCGTGGCACCATTCCAGTGGTAGCAGAGGAGCTCGAGCATGACCATGACCGTGAAGGTGGATGC
The DNA here is from genome assembly GCA_963695235.1 of uncultured Nitriliruptoraceae bacterium. Lineage (GTDB taxonomy): Bacteria > Actinomycetota > Nitriliruptoria > Nitriliruptorales > Nitriliruptoraceae > PWLR01. Next base: position 2,291,807 of record OY968778.1, on the reverse strand, counting down.
ACAAGGCCGCGTCGTGATCCCCCAAGCCGAGCGCGAACGGCTCGGTCTGCCTGACGGTGGTGCCCTCGAACTCGTCGCGACACCCGAAGGTGTGCTGCTCGAGCGACGCCGACAGGCCACCGTGACCTCCGGCGAGGATGGACTTCCGATGGTCACACTCACTGAGACCGGCACGGTGAGCAACCTCGACGCGATTCAGGCCATCCACGACCAGCGCGACGACCGGTGATCGACACCTCCGTCATGGTGGCGGGTCTGGTCACCAACCACGAGTTCCACGCACTCGCCCGGCCCCACGTCGCTGCTGCTGCGCGCGGTCAGGTGCCTGGGATCGTGCTCGCCGAAACCTGGGCGGCTCTGCGGCGTGCGCCATGGAACCTCGACGCACGGACAGTCGAGGCGGCCCTGGCTCCGTGGCGTGAAAGGGGGCGCATCGTGGTCACGTCTGCATCGGCCTACACAGAGGTCCTACTCACCGGCAGATCCCTGAACCTCGGCGGCAACGTGCACGACCTGCTCATCGCCCTGACATGCCGGGACCACGACCTCCCGCTGGTCACGCTCGACCGACGCCAATCGGTCCTGGCAGCAGAGCTCGCGGGCCTGGAATCGACACTTCTGCTGCCCGCGGCGTAGCCGGGGATCCCATTCCGATGCGGCCGCATGGGCCGCCGCTCACGCCGCCCCATCGGGCGGCGGCGTACACCACACCTGTTCGCCGAACTGTCCGGCGGGTGGGCCCTCAGCAGACCGGGGCGACCGACGGCCAGGGGTTGACCCAGCCGCCGACGCGACGACCGAGGTGCAGGTGGGGTGGCGTGGTTCGCGCGTTGCCGGAGTTGCCCACCGTGCCGATCTGCTGACCACGAGCGACGGCGACGCCGGGAGAGATACCGGGGGCCACGCTGTCGAGGTGGGCGTTGTACCACTCGCTGCCGTCCGCGGTCCGGTACGTGACGGTGATGCCCCCGAGCGCGGTGGGCGCGGACGGCGGGTTCCACCGCACCACGACGCCGTCGTGCACCGCGACCACGGGAGCTCCCTTGGCGGCGAAGATGTCGTTGCCCTGGTGCGACCGGCCACCGGAGCGCGGGTAGCCCCAGTCGTTGCTGAAGTCGCGTCCAGCGACGGCGCCCACCACCGGACAGACCATCCCTGCCAGCGCGGGTCCGCCACCGGCACCGCCGCCCGTCGGCGCGGCGGCGCGGGCCGCGGCCTCCTCACGGGCGCGCTGCTGCTGGTACTCGCGTTCGAGGGTCGCCTGCCGGCCGGCGGCCCGTTGCAGCAGGGCGGCCGTCTCCTCCTCGGAGATCTGGAGGCTGGTCAGGAGCGCCTCCTGGGCGCGCTCGTCGGCAGCCACCTCCTCGGCCAGGGTGGCAGCGCCTGCCCGCAGCTCCTCCAGCACCCGCAGCGTGTCCGCGGCATCCGCGGCGGACTGCACGGCCCTGCCGCGCGCCCGCGCCGCCTCGTCGGCCTGCGAGGAACGCGCCTGCCGCAACTCGAACACGGACTGGACCGTGGCGTCCTGCGAGTCGACGACGGTCTGGAGCTGCTTCATCGCGACGGCGAACTCGTTGGGATCCTGCGCTCGACGGAGGATCTCGAGCGCCATCGCGCCGCTGGTGGCCCCGACGGTCCCGTACTTGAAGGTCTGGACGATCTGGTCGGTGAGGATCGCCTCCTCGGTCACGAGGCGTTCCTCGGTGGCCGCGAGCCTCGCCTCGGCGCGCGTGTGGGCCGCTTCGGCGCGGGCCTGGGCGCGGAGCGCGTCCTCGAGGGCCGCCTCGCCGAGCAACACCTGCCCCTCGGCCGCGTGGAGCCGACCTCGCGCGTCGGCGAGGCGCGCGCCGATGGCCGCGAGCTCCTCCTGCGCGACGGTGATGTCCGCGCGCACGTCGTCGAGCTCGGCGCGCAGCGTCGAGGTCTCGCCCCGTGAGGAATCGAGCTCTGAGGCGATGTCGCCGGAGGACCGCTCCTGGGCCCACGAGCCGGCGGCGACGGGGGACGCGAGCAGGCAGGCGACCACCGAGGCCGCGACGACCCTGGCTCGCGCGCTGGCCGGGCGCGGCGAGGCCGCGCTGCGTCCCAGCACCGTTGGCTCCGTCCTGTCGTCCGTCGCCGAGACGTCGGCCTCGCGCACGTGTTGCTCTGGTGCACGGACGACATTCACTGAGGTTCCTGTGGCCCAGTGTGCCGCATGCGGGTGGTGGGACCAAGCCTCACCGGCGCACACGACCTCTGCGACCTCCATCGGCACACCCGGGGCGCGACATGAGCGTTGACGGCGATCCAGCCTCCCGGCCGCTCGTGGTCGGATCAGGTCGCGGCGCGGTAGCGCGTCGCGTCTCCCGTGCCGGTGCGCAGCACCGCGCCCCGCTCGAAGAGCCGGTCGAGCTCCGACCTGACCTCGTCCGGGGAACGGCCCAGCGCGAGGGCGAGGGTGGCTGCCGTCGCCATGCGCTGCGCTCGGAGCTGCGCGAGCAACAGCTCCTCCTCCGCCGCGACGGTGCCGTCCCCGGCGGCCAGCCGCCAGGCAGTGGCCGCTGCCCGTTCGATGATCGCGCCGAAGGCTGCGTCGTCGTCGACGCCGGGTGGCGGCCCCAGATGCCGGAACAGCCCCGCCGGGTCGTCGACCGGCGACGGGTGCAACGCCACCCCGTCGAGGTCGCCCCGCGCCCTGGTCAACTCGCCGACGTCGTCCAGTCCCGGCACCGACGACAGGTCCGGTGCGGCCTCGTCGCGAAGCTCGCGGACGAGCTGGTCCAGCTCGCGGCCCCGCAGGCGCAGGCGATGACCCGGCTCGCGGTCCAGCTGCAACCCCGCGGCCAGGTACACCGCGGCGGCGTGCCGGCACGGACGGTCGCGCTCCTCGGCCGAGCACCGCCACTCGATCTCGCCGGGAACCGGCACCATCCGGATGCCGGCGGAAGCCAGGGCCGCCTCCACCTCGGCGTCCAACCGACCTTCGAGCAGCGTGGCCGTATAGCGGAGCTCGCCCCGCAGCGTGGCCATGGCCTGCTCCCACGCCGCGTCGGGTGGCGGCGTCCAGACGATGCGGACGCGCGCCGGCTCGTGGCGGTCCTCGACGACCTGGCCGTCGATCCGTCCCGGCGAGACCTGCACGTCCCGCACCGCACCCCGTCGAACCAGTCCCTGCCCCCGTTGCACACGGCGGGCAGCCGCCGCGCCGAGAGCGTCGAGCAGGCCGGCCCAGCGGTCTCCCCAGGCATCCGGCGCGCCGGTCACGGACGACCGCCCGGCAACGCGACGAGCCGCGGGCGCTCGGTCCCGCCGATCGCCGAGGGCTCGTCGTCCTCGTCCTCGAGGTCGTCGGTCGACAACGCGACGAGGTCGCGCAGCTCGTCGTCGTCGAGCTCGGTGATCCACGTCTCGCCGGTGCCGACCACCGCGTCCGCGAGACCCCGCTTGCGGTCGAGCAGCTCGGCGATGCGCTCCTCGATCGTGCCCGCCGTCACCAGCGTGTGCACCGTGACGGCGCGCAGCTGGCCGATGCGGTGGGCACGGTCCGTCGCCTGGTCCTCGACCGCAGGGTTCCACCAGCGGTCGAAGTGGACGACGTGGCTCGCCCGGGTGAGGTTGAGCCCCGTCCCACCCGCGCGTAGGGAGACGAGCAGCACGGGTGTGGCGTCGTCGTCCTCCTGGAATCGACGGACCATCTCGTCGCGCGCGGGCAGCGTCACACCGCCGTGCAGGAACGGTACGGCCGGCAGCCCGAGGGTCTGCTCGAGGTGCCGACCGAGCAGGGTCCCCATCTCGCGGAACTGGGTGAAGACGAGGGCACGGTCCCCGGCCTCGGTCAGCTCCGAGAGGATCTCGGTCGCGCGGGCGAGCTTGCCCGACCGGCCTGCGAGCGCCGAGCCGTCCCGCAGGTAGTGGGCCGGGTGGTTGCAGATCTGCTTCAGGGCGGTGAGCAACGCGAGGATGCGGCCTCGGCGCTCGAAGGCGCTCGCCCCCAATCCCTCGCCGCGGAACGCGTCGTCGACCGCCGCCTGGTAGAGGCTGGCCTGCTCGCGGGTCAGCGAGCAGGCGACCGTGACCTCCTGCTTCGGTGGGAGGTCGACCGCGACCTCGGGATCGTCCTTGCGGCGACGGAGGACGAAGGGTGCGATCAGACGCCGGAGTCGGGCGGCGGCCGCGTCGTCGTGCCACCGCTCCACGGGCGCGGCGAAGCGCTCGTTGAAGGCCCGCTGCGAACCCAACAGGCCCGGGTTGGTGACGTCGATGATCGACCACAGCTCCGAGAGACGGTTCTCGACCGGCGTGCCGGTCATCGCGACCCGCACCTGCGGCTGCAGGCTGCGCGCGGCACGGGCGCCCTTGGACGAGGGGTTCTTGATCTGCTGCGCCTCGTCGAAGACGACCACGTCCCAGTCCACGTCCTCGAGCATGCCGATGTCCCGACGCAGCAACGCGTAGCTCGTCACGGCGACCTGGCCCGGATGGAACGCGCGGCGCGTGACCGCCCGGTCGGCACCGTGGTGACGGACCACCGGCAGCTCGGGCGCGAACCGCGCCAGCTCCCGCTCCCAGTTGCCGACCACCGAGGTCGGACACACCACCAGGTGTGGACGGTCCTGCGGGCGTGAGGTCAGCAACGCGATCGCCTGGATGGTCTTGCCGAGGCCCATCTCGTCGGCGAGCACCCCTCCCATCCCGAGCTCCGCCAGGCGCTGGAGCCAGGCGACACCGCGCTCCTGGTAGGGGCGCAGCTCGCCGTCGAGGCCGACGATCGTGGCGTCGCCCGGTCCGGTGCTGGCCCGCAGCCGGTCGATGAGCGCACCGATCCTGCCGTCCCCGACGGCATCGACCCAGCCCAGGTCGTCCACGAGGTGCTGGCCGGACAACGCCGCCGCCAGCGCCTCGGTCAGCTCCAGCGACGCCGTCGTGCCGTTCAGGGCGGCGATGCGGTCGACCTCGGCATGGTCGACGTGCACCCAGCTGCCGCGCCACCGGACGAGCGGCTGCTGCAGCGCGACGATCCGCGCGAACTCCTCGGTCGAGATCGTGTCGTCGCCCAGGGCCACCTCGTAGCGCAGGTCGGTCAGCGACCGCAGACCGAGCGGCGAGGCCCCGGTGACGCGCGGGGGGCCGGACGACGTGGCCCCGATGCGGACCCGGAGCCGCAACCGGCGGGCACCCGCGTCCCGCAGCTCCGGTGGTACCTCGACGTCGATGCCACCCGCCGTCAGTGCGTCGATGCCGTCCTCGAGGAGCACGGCGACGTCGGCGGGCTCGAGGTCCATGTCCGACGGGCGCGTCTCCGACAGGGCGCGGTCGAGCGGCGGGTACAGGCGCGCTGCCGTCGCGAGCCCCCTGACGAGCGCGATCTCCGGGTCGGGGATGCGGCGCCCGCCGATCTGGAGCGTGCGCCCTGCCTCCTGCCAGATCAGCGCCGCGGGGACGGTGGTCTCGTCGGCCGTGGACGCGTCCCCGCCCGTCTCCGGCTCCCCCTCGGTCACGTCGGTCACACGCAGGAGGAACGTCAGACGCCACGGCAGCTCGGCCGCGCGCAGCCGTTCGACGAGCCGCTCGGAGCCGTCGTCACCGAGGGGAGGCGGGTCGAGCCGGAGTGACAGCCGGACGCGCGCGTCGCGGTCCGGACCGGCGAGCGGTGCGGCCCAGTCCGCGACGTCCGCAGCCAGGTCCTCCGCGCCGACGCGCAGGTGCCCGACGGTCGGATCGCTGGCGGTGAGGGCGTGCGCCCACATGTCCTGCCAGGGTCGGCGCGGCCCCCGCCGGCGAGGATCGAGCTCCGGGCGCCGCCCTTCCCGGGCGCACGCGTCGGCGACCGCGTCGAGGAAGGCGTCCACCAGGTCGTCGGGCGACCACAGGCCCCCCGTGGAGGTGCGCACGGCGTGGGCCGCGACGGGCAAGGCGGCCGCCAGCTGCTCCAGGCGACCGTCCCCCGGCCGGACCACCCGCCACCAGGCTCGCCCCTCACCGGGCGTCTCCGTCGGCTGGAACGTCGGCAGGACCCGACCGGCCGCCACGAGCTCCAACGCGAGCTTGGCGGCGACGCTCCAGGCGAGCACGGACGGGGATGGACGCGTCCACGGCGGGAGGTCGGGGCCAGGCGGCAGTGCGGCCAGGCGACGCACCGCGGGCAGCACGGACAGGGCGCGACCCGGCGCGTCACGTGCGACGACCCCCGCGTCCGTCGGCTCGATCGTGTGCAGCACGGTCGGCTCGCCGACGGGCAGCCCGAGCGCCAGTGCCTCGGCGCCGAGCTCCTCGGCACCGACCCGGCCGTCGGTCGACCACAACACCAGGCGTCCGGCGGCGGGCACCAGCGCCCCGGGCACGAACGTCAACTGAGCTCGAACGACCACGCGGTCTCCTGGCAGCAGAGCCGGCCATCGTAGACGTTCTGCGCGCACCCCCCGACCGTCCACCGGCCGGCGGGAAGCTCGGGTCGGTCACGGACGTTGACCCTGACGCGGCCTGCCGCGGACGGTCGGCTCGCCGGGGACGGTGGACCAGCGGCCAGACGCCCGCTCCCGCCACCGCGCGGCGCTCGACACCCTCGAACGACGGACACACCCGGAGAGGGCCGGACACGGCGACCCGCGACACGGCGACAACGACGACAGCGACCACGCCTGGAGGAGAACGTGCACGACGCCACGCCGCTGCAGACCTCGGCTCCGGACGCCGAGCAGCCTCGCGAGCCCGGCGACGGGGCCACCGGGGCCACGACACGCCATGCCACGGTGCGATGGTTGGAGGACGAGTTCCCTGGCTGGCGGTTCGACGTGGACGAGACTGCCACCTGGGAAGGCGACCTGCGGCCCTTGTGGATCGCCAGACGGGACGGCCACCACCCGCAGGCGGAGCTCACGGCAGCGAAGCTGCACAGTCGGCTGAGCGACTACCTCGCGCGCGAGGATCGGCGACGTTCGTACGGCAACTAGTCCCCGGGTCATCGGCAGTGACGTACCGTCCCGGGCGTGAACGCCGTCGACCTCCTCCTGCTCGCAGTGCTCATCATCGCGGTGGTGGGTGGTCTCCGGGTCGGCTTCACGGGGCGGCTGTTCACCTGGGGTGGCCTGGCGGCCGGTGTCCTGCTCGCGACACGCAGCGTGCCCCTCGCGCTGGGGTTCCTGGAGGGCGGCGAACCCGCCCTGCGCCTGTTCGTCGGTGTGTTCGTGCTCGCCGCGACGGTCGCACTCACCTCGATGCTCTTCCAGGCGGTGGGCGCCAGGCTGCGGGCGCACGTGGTGGCGTCCCGCCTGTCGCGCGTGGATCGCGTCGCGGGGGGGCTCGCGGGTGCGGTCGCCGTCCTCGCGATGGTGTGGTTCCTGCTCCCGGCAGCTGCCGAGGTCCCGGGCGGCGTCGCGCGGGAGGTCCGCGCGTCGAGCATCGCCCGTCTGCTGGAGGCGACGGCCCCTCCGGCCCCCGACGCGTCCCACGCCGTCCGCGCCCTGATCGCGCAGAGCCGCTTCCCCGACGTCTTCGCGGATCTGCAACCGGCGCCCGTCACCGGACCACCGCCCGAGGAGATCGACCTGCCGCCCGAGGTCGTCGATCGGGCGACCGCGTCCACACTGAACGTCGAGGCCGCCGGGTGCGGCCGCCGTTACGAGGGATCCGCGGTCACCGTGCACCACGACCTCGCGCTCACCAACGCCCACGTCGTCGCCGGAGCCGAGCGGGTCGTCGTCCGCCGGCCCGACGGCACGTCCCGGGATGCGGTCGTCGTGGCCTTCGACCCCGACCGGGACCTCGCCGTCCTGGAGATCGCCGACCTCGGCCAGGATCCCCTCCCCCTCGGTACACCCGAGCCAGGGACGCCCGGCGTCGTCATCGGGTACCCGGGTGGCCAGAACACCCCGAGGGTCGCACCCGTGCGTGTGGAGCAGCGCCGAACCGCGCTCGGTCGGGACATCTACGGCTCGAGCACCACCCAGCGGGAGGTGCTCTTCCTGTCCGCGACGTTGCAGCAGGGTGACTCCGGCTCACCGGTCGTGGACACGGCCGGCAGCGTCGTCGGCATCGTCTTCGCGATCAGCCCGGACGTGCGCACCACCGCGTACGCGCTCGACCGGCCGGAGCTCGACGCGATCCTGGCCGCGCCTCGACGCCCGAACGAGACCGGCCGCTGCCTGCGCTGACGCCAGCACGTGCGCCGGCTCCGGGCACCCGTCGCCGTCCCAGCCGCGCGTCCAGCGCGCGGGGCGTGGGAGGGTGCTGCGGCCGATCGTTCCCGGTGACGATGGACGGGGTGTGACCATGACCCGCTTGCGCCGGCCCGCGGCGCCATCCGCCGCCGATCTGGGCGTGCTGGTGGCGCTGACGCTGCTGTTGGCGGGCGTCGCGTTCCTCCGGGCCGGACCGCTCGCGGCGCTGCAGGTCGTGCTGGTGGGCGGGGCGGTGGCGGCCGCGACGAACAGTTGGCGCCAGCGGAGCCGGAGCCACCGGGACGACCTCGCCGCGCAGCACCATCGTGACCGTCGTCGGTTCGAAGCCATGGTCCGTCATGCCAGCGACGTGCTGATCGTGCTGGACGCCCGTGGCCGGGTGACCTGGGCCAGTCGGTCGGCGGCAGCGCTGCTCGGTGCGGATCCCGTGGGACGGACCCGTGACGAGCTGGTGGAGGAGCTCCACGAGGACGAACGGGACGCGACCCTCGGTGCCCTGCTGGAGCGCCTCGCCCTCTCGGACGGTCAGCCGATCCGCCTCGGCGCTCGACTCCGCGACCGTGACGGTCGCCAACGTCACATCGATCTCGTCGCGGTCGACCTCAGCGACGACCCGGACGTCGCGGGCGTGGTGCTGACGATCCGCGACACCACGGAGCGGGCGGTGCTGGAGGCCGAGCTCCGTCGGCTCGCCTTCACCGACACCCTCACGGGCCTCGCGAACCGGGACCTGTTCACCCAACGGCTCGAGCACGCCCTGCAACGGGCGCGCCGCACGGGTCGGCCGGTCGCGGTGCTGCTGTGCGATCTCGACGACTTCAAGGACGTCAACGACACGCTCGGACATCCGGCGGGGGACGCCCTGCTGCACGAGGTCGGGCGCCGCTTCGCGGCGGTGGTCCGCGCGACGGACACCGTGGCGCGGCTCGGTGGCGACGAATTCGCTGTCGTCTGCGAGGACCTCGACGCCGGTCGTGACGCCGTCGTCTCCGCCCGACGGCTGCTGGCCGCCACCGAGGAGCCCATCCTCATCGACGGCCACGAGCTGCGTGTGGGCCTGAGCGTGGGCATCGCGGTCGACGACGGTCAGCGGTCCGGGGAGGAGTTGCTGCGGGACGCCGACGTCGCGCTGTACGAGGCGAAGGCCGAGGGCAAGCATCGCTGGGCCCTGCACCGACTGGCGATGACCACGAAGGCACGGGAGCGACTGCAGCTGACGGGCGAGCTCGGCACCGCGATCGCCGCCGGCGACATCCAGCTCGTGTACCAGCCGATCGTGGCGCTGCGTCCCGTGGACGGGCACCGTCGCACGGTCGGTGTGGAAGCGCTCGCCCGCTGGACCCACCCGCACCGGGGCCGCATCGCCGCCGAGGAGTTCGTGGCGCTCGCGGAACGGGGCGGCCTGATCCGCGACCTCGGCGACCTGGTGTTGGACCGAGCCCTGCGCGACCTGGCCACGTGGTCACGGGCACACCCGGGAACGGTCCTGCGGATGGGTGTCAACGTCTCCGCACAGGAGCTGCGCGACCGGAAGCTGGTCGACCGCACCGCCGAGCTGCTGACGACGCACGACGTGCGGCCCGATCGGTTGATCCTCGAGGTCACGGAGTCGGTGATGCTCGAGGATGCGGGTCACGCGCTCGACGTGATGCGCGAGCTCCGCAGGATGGGGGTGCGCTTCGCGATCGACGACTTCGGCACCGGCTACAGCTCGCTGTCGTACCTCCGCCGGCTGCCGACCGACATCGTCAAGATCGACCGGAGCTTCGTCCAGTCCATGTCGGGCGATCCCGCGGCCCAGGACCTCGTGCGCGCGATCGTCGACCTCAGCCACACGCTGCACAAGGACGTCGTCGCCGAAGGCGTCGAGACCGCCGACCAGCGCGACCTGTTGGTGGACATGGGGTGCGACTTCGCCCAGGGCTACCTGTTCGCACGCCCCTTGGTGGCCGACGCGATCGAGCGCTCCCTCGGGGGGCCGTCCGCCCATGTCGTCCGCGAGCCGACGGGCAGGGCCCTTCGCCCGGTCCGCGACGAGCCGCAACCCGCCCCGGGCATCGCCGCGCTGTGACACGTCGCGCGTGGGCTCAGCCTTCGGCGGCGGTCAGCACGCGGAGCGCGGCCTCCACGCCACCCGTGCGGATCGGAACGTCGACGAGCCCGAGGCCCGCCTCGATCCCGGCGAGGGTCGCGACGAGGGTCAGGTCGTTGAGGTCCCCGAGGTGTCCGATGCGGAACGCCCGTCCCTTCAGCTCCGCCAGACCGACTCCGAGGGAGAGGTCGAACCGTTCGAGCGTGCGGGTGAGGAATCGGCCTGCGTCGTGGCCGTCCGGGAGCAGGACCGCGGTCACGACGCTCGAGCGCTCCGCCGGCTCGGTCGCAAGGAACTCGAGTCCCCAGTGCTCGACGGCAGCGTGGGTGGCGGCGGCGAACCGGTCGTGTCGCGCGAACACCTCGGGGAGGCCCTCCTCGAGGAGCATGTCGATCGCTTCGCCGAGCCCGTACAGCAGGTTGGTCGCGGGGGTATAGGGGAAGTACCCGGCGACGTTGCTGGCCAGCATCGGGCCCCAATCCCAATATGCCCGCGGGAACCGTGCCGTCGTGTTGGCGGCGCGTGCCTTGTCACTGATCGCGTTGAACCCGAGTCCCGGCGGCAGCATCAGTCCCTTCTGTGACGCCGCCACCGTGACGTCGACACCCCACTCGTCGTGGCGGTAGTCGATCGAGCCCAGGGACGAGATCGCGTCGACGAGCAGCAGGGCGCCGTGGCCGACCCGGTCCATGGCGGCCCGGATCGCCGCGACGTCGCTCGTGACCCCCGTGGAGGTCTCGTTGTGGACCGCGGCGACGGCGGCGATCGCGCCGTCGCCGTCCTCCGCGAGCCGTGCTTCCAGGTGGTCCGCGCGGACACCGGTGCGTCGGTCGCCCTCGAGGACCTCCACGTCCAACCCGAGCCGTCCCGCGAGCTCGGCCCACAGCGTCGAGAAGTGCCCCGTCTCGCACACCAGGACCCGGTCGCCCGGCGACAGCGTGTTGACGAGCGCGGCCTCCCAGCCACCCGTCCCCGACGACGGATAGATGACGACGTCACCCTGGGTCCGGAACACGGGACGCAGCCCCTCGATGACGCGCCGGCCGAGCCGGGCGAACGCCGGCCCACGGTGGTCGATGGTCGGTTTCGCCAGGGCGTGCAGGATCCGGTCGGGGACGTTGGACGGGCCCGGGATCTGGAGGAGATGTCTACCGCTCGGCACGGGGGAAGCCCTTCTCGTGGAACGACAGACCACATCGCGTGGCGAGACGGTAGGCACCGGCCATCGGGCAGGTCAACGTCGCGGGCAGGCGCCCCCGGCGCGATCGCCAGCGAATACGCTCCGTTGCATGAGCCGCACCGCCACCGCCGACCGCGTGGACCGCGCGGCCCTCCTCGCGTTCGTGCGCCCCCGCCATCGTGTCGTGCTGCTCACACGACGTCGCGACGGACGCCCCCAGCTGTCGCCCGTCACCGCGGGCGTGGACGGGTCGGGGCGGCTGGTGATCGCCTCGTACCCGACGCGAGCGAAGGCGACCAACCTCCGGCGCGACGCGAGGGCCTCGGCCATCGTGCTGTCCGACGACTGGGACGGCCCCTGGGTCCAACTCGACGCGTCCGCCGAGGTGCTCGACCTCCCGGAGGCGCTCGAGCCACTGGTCGACTACTTCCGTGCCGTCGCGGGCGAGCATCCCGACTGGGACGAGTACCGCGCCGCCATGGAGCGACAGGGCAAGTGCCTGTTGCGGCTGACGATCGAGGCGTGGGGCCCGATCGCGACCGGAGGCTTCCCACCCCATCTCATGGAGGTCTGAGTGAGACCGGGGCGACCGGGGACCGGCGACCGTCCGGGCGGGCGATGAGCGACGCGCGACGGCGGATCAGCGAGCGCTTCCTCGACGAGGACCTCGATGCGAGCGACCTCCCCGACGAGATCCAGGACGAGGTCCCGGCGAACGCGACGCGGCAGGTCGCGGCCCTGACGCTGCAGCAGGTCGGCGACCTGGTGGTGGACGCCAAGACGGTGCTCACCTGGCTCGTGGTCGCCCTGGGAGCCCCGGCCGGCGTCGTCGGCCTGCTGGTGCCGATCCGCGAGTCCGGCTCCATGCTGCCGCAGGCGGCGCTCGCACCGATCGTGCGACGGCTGGCGGTTCGCCGATGGGTGTGGGTCCTCGGCGCGGTCGTCCAGGCCGTGGCGGTCCTCGCGATGGCGGGTGTCGCCGCCACCCTGGAGGGGGCGGCGGCCGGCGTGACGCTGCTGCTCGCGTTGGCGGCGTTCGCCCTCGGTCGCTCCCTCTCCTCGATCGCGTCCAAGGACGTGCTCGGCCGGACCGTGCCCAAGGGAGCACGTGGAAGGGTGCACGGCATCGCCACCGTTGCCGCGGGTGTCGCCTCGCTGACGGTCGGCCTCGGGATGCGGCTGCTCGGGGGCGAGCAGACGGCGGCGACCACGTATGCGTGGCTGCTGGCCGGGGCGGCGAGCGCGTGGCTCGTCGCGGCCGCCGTCTACTCGACCATCGTCGAGGCGCCGACGGAGCAGGGCGAACGGGATCGGACCCCGACGATGGGTCCCGCCCTGACGCTGCTGCGCGACGACCGGACGTTCCGGCGCTTCGTGCTCGCCCGTGGCCTGCTGCTCGTCTCCGCGTTGTCGCCTCCCTTCGTCGTCGCACTCGCGACGGAAAGGGGCGGCGCGGGCCTGCAGGGCCTCGGCGCCTTCGTGCTCTCGAGTGGCCTCGCGTCGCTGCTGGGGGGCCGTTTCTGGGGACGGGCGGCCGACCGGTCGAGCCGCTGGACCATGACCGCAGCCGCAGCGGCATCCGTCGTCGTCGTCGTGGCCTTCCTCTTGGCGCTCCGCAGCGACGCGCTCGCCGGATCCCGATGGCTCTACCCCGCCACGTACCTACTGCTCGCCCTGGCGCACACCGGGACCCGGATCGGGCGCAAGACGTACGTGATCGACCTCGCCGAGGGCAACCGACGCACCGATCACGTCGCTGTGTCGAACACCGCCATGGGGCTCCTCCTGCTCGTCACGGGTGGGCTGACCTCTGCCGCCGCGTCGCTCGGGGTCGAGGTGGCGCTGGCGCTGCTCGCAGCGCTCGGAGCCGCGGGGGTGCTGGTCAGCCGGTCGCTCCCCGACGTCAGCCGGGGGGCAGGTACCTGAGCCGGGTACCCTCCGCCGGCTCGACCTCTCCTCCGACGACTCGGAACCCCGGTGGCAGTCCGCTCCGACCTGCGCAACGTGGCCATCATCGCCCACGTCGACCACGGCAAGACGACCCTTGTCGACGCGATGCTGTGGCAGTCGGGCGCGTTCCGCGCCAACCAGGACGTCGCGGAGCGGGTGATGGACTCCGGGGACCTCGAACGAGAGCGTGGCATCACGATCCTCGCGAAGAACACCGCGGTCGTCGTACCCGACACGGCGGGCGACGTCACCGTCAACGTCGTGGACACCCCGGGACACGCCGATTTCGGTGGCGAGGTCGAGCGGGCGCTCGCCATGGTGGACGGCGCCCTCCTGCTGGTGGACGCCTCCGAGGGGCCCCTGCCGCAGACCCGATTCGTGCTCCGCAAGGCGCTCGAGGGCAAGCTGCCCGTGTTCATCGTCGTGAACAAGATCGACCGGCCGGACGCCCGGGTCGCCGAGGTCGTCGACGAGACCTACGACCTGCTGATCGACCTCGGTGCCGACGACGCCCAGATCGACCTTCCCGTCCTCTACACCAACGCCAAGGACGGGACGGCCACGCTCGACCCGGCCGTGCCCGGAACCGACCTCCAACCGCTGTTCCGCGTGCTGATCGACCACGTCCCCGCCCCGACGCACGACCCGGACCATCCCTTCCAGGCGCTCGTGACGAACCTCGACGCCTCGCCGTACCTCGGTCGGCTCGCGCTCTGCCGCATCCACCACGGCACGGTCCGACGCGGCCAGAGCGTCGCGTGGTGTCGGGCGGACGGGACGGTGCAGCAGGTCAAGATCGCCGAGCTGTACCTCACGGAGGCGCTCGACAGGGTGTCCGCGGAGCAGGCCGGCCCCGGGGACATCATCGCCGTGGCCGGCATCGACGAGGTCACGATCGGCGAGACGCTGGCGGCGCTGGACGACCCACGCCCACTGCCGGTCCTGACCGTCGACGAGCCGAGCCTCGGGATGACCGTCGGCGTCAACACCTCGCCGCTCGCGGGCCGCGACGGCTCGAAGCTCACGGCACGCCTGATCGAGGCCCGGCTCCGCCAGGAGCTGGTCGGCAACGTCTCGTTGAAGGTGCTGCCGACGGACCGCCCGGACACCTGGGAGGTGCAGGGACGGGGCGAGCTCCAGCTGGCGGTGCTGGTCGAGACCCTGCGGCGGGAGGGGTTCGAGCTGACGGTGGGCAAGCCGCAGGTCGTCACGCGCGAGGTCGACGGCGTCCTCCACGAGCCGTTCGAGCACCTGTCGATCGACGTCCCCGAGGACTACGTCGGCGTGGTCACGCAGCTCCTCGGGCTCCGGAAGGGCCGGATGGAGCAGATGGTGAACCATGCGACCGGGTGGGTCCGCCTGGAGTTCCGCGTGCCCGCGCGCGGGTTGATCGGCTTCCGCACCGAGTTCCTCACCGAGACGAGGGGCACCGGCATCCTCCACCACGTCTTCGACGGCTACGAGCCGTGGCAGGGGGAGCTGCGCACGCGACCGAACGGGTCGTTGGTCGCGGACCGGATCGGTGCCACCACCCAGTTCGCGCTGCTCAACCTCCAGGAGCGGGGACAGCTGTTCATCGGGCCGGGCGTGGAGGTCTACGAGGGGATGATCGTGGGCGAGAACGCCCGCGCCGAGGACATGGACGTCAACCCCGCCAAGGAGAAGAAGCTCACCAACGTGCGCTCCTCCACGGGTGACGAGCTGGTCCGCCTCGCGCCGCCCCGGCAGCTGTCGCTCGACCAGGCGCTGGAGTTCATCCGCGAGGACGAGGCGGTCGAGGTCACGCCCTCGCACGTCCGGCTCCGCAAGCTCGAACTCGCCGCGACCCTGCGCGGGCGGGCCGCCAAGCGCGCCAAGCAGGGGGCGGCGCCGGACTGACGGGAGCGTTCCCGGACCGGCCCGACGTGGACGTCCCGCGACGACGCGCCGCTGTCAGCGGAACCGGTCACGCAGCGCGAGCACGTTGGCGATGTAGCGCTCGGTCCCCGGATACATCCCGTGCTGCCGCACGGATGCGAGGCCCTGGTAGTACCCGGCGAGCGTCAGCTCGACGTCACCATCCGTGAGCTCCCACAGGTGCTGCAGGAAGGCGACGCCCGCGACGACGTTGTCACGTGGCTGCCGCAGGTCGAGCGCCCGACCGACCAGCTCCTGGGAGACGAAGCGTCCGGTCCCGGGCATCACCTGCATCACGCCCACGGCGCCGGCCGAGGACACGACGTCCTGCTGCCACCCGGATTCCTGCCACGCGAGCGCCTTGACGAAGCTCGCGCTCCACCCGTGGTCACGCGCGACCTCCTCGAGGAGCCGCTCGACGTCCGTGCTCGAGGTCGCGGTGGACGGCAGCTGCAACACCTCGCCGACGAGGATCACGTCGGGATCGGCGAGCTGGTTGGCGTCGATGATCGCCGCGACATCGGTTCCCTGGGCGTGCGCGATCGACGTGAGGCTGTCCCCCGGCTGCACCACGTAGGTCGCGGACGCCCCCAGGACCAACGAGGCCAGCGCGGCGAGGCGCGCCGCGGTGCTCCCCCGTGTCTGTTGCACGTGTACCTCGATGTTGATGCTGTATCGGTCAGGCTCCCAGTGTGCGAGACAGCACCGGCAGCGCCCACCGACGAACGGACGGTCCGCGCGCCCGGACGGGCGATCGAGGTCGCCCGCTCCGCGACACCGTCAGGCCGAGCGGTCGAGGATCCCGCGCAGGTAGCGGGCCTGCCCCGCGTGCTGGATGCCGTCGCTGATGACGCTCACGAGGCGCACCCCGAGCGTCACGGGAGGGTCGTAGCTGGCGTCCACCACCCGGTCGAGGGCGTCGTCGTCGAGCGTCGCGAGGAACCGTTGCGTGCGCTCGGAGACGGCATCGAGGTAGCCGAGGAGCGCCTCGGCGCTCTCCGGACGCAGCCCCGTGACCTGGTCGATCGTGTGGCCGTTGCCGGTCTCGGTCGTCCCCGTCTGGAGCCCGAACCGTGCCGGCCAGCCGTCGCTCCCCCACACCTGCTCGTCACCCGCCACCTCGGCGACATGGTCGTCCTGCACCCTGGCGAGGTGCCAGACGAGCCAGCCGATGGGATTCGTGCCGGGCTCCGGCTGCCACCGCAGCGAGTCGGCGTCGAGCCCCTCGACCGCCTTGCGAGCGATGCCCGGGATGCGGCTGTACGCCTCCGCCAACACCTGACCGCTGTTCATGCTCCACCCTCGGACGTCGGATGCCGCAACCTAGACCAGCACCCCGACCGCGCGCTCGGCGGCGCCTCTCGTCGCCGGCATGGGCGCGATGCCAGCCGGGAGGTCCGCGTCGGCGGTAGCGTGTCACGACGCTGCCACGGGGCAGCGAGCGAGGCGGAGATCGGGTGAAGCGAGCGAGCCTGCCGGGCATCGACGAGCTGTTCGGGCCGAAGGACCCCCCAGCGGAACCCGCCGCGGCGTCCGACGAGGGTGCCCCCCAGGCGCCCGCCGGAGGGCGACAGGGAGATCGGCAGCGGGCACGGGCCGTCGTCCGGCAGATGGCGGCGGACGAGGGCGCATCCCTGCGCGCGGCACGTGATGCCGCGAGCAGCTACGACCTGCCGAGCCCCGAGGTGGGCGCGCTGCTGCGCTGGGCGACGGCCAACTGCGACGCACGCCAGGCCGTGGAGATCGGCTCCGCCGGCGGCGTGTCCGGGCTGTGGATGCTCGAGGGGATGGCACCGGGCGGCGTGCTGACCAGCCTCGAGCCGGATGCGTCACTGCACGACCTCACGATGGCGGCGTTCACTGCCGTCGGCGCGACCGCGCGGGTCCGTTCGATCCACGGCGACGCGGCCACCGTGCTGGGCCGCCTCGCCGATGCCAGCTACGACCTCGTGCTGCTCCAGGCGGATCGCTCCAACTACCCGACCTACCTGGCGAGCGCCCGGCGCCTGCTGCGACCCGGCGGGATGCTGGTGGCGCGCGGCGTGCTGCCCGTGGACGAGCACCGGACAGCCGTCACCCGCTTCCTGCACGACCTGGTCGAGGATCCCGCGTTCGGGACCGTCGTCCTACCGATCGACGACGGGGTCGCGCTCGCGTCGCGCCCGCCGACCGGCGCGTAGGCCGCTCCCGCGGGTCACCCGGCGTCCGGGCCCTCGTCGAGCACCAGGCAGAAGGGGTGGCCGGCAGGGTCGAGGTAGACGCGGAAGCTCTCGCCCGGCTGGGTCTCGGCCTTCCGCGCCCCGAGCGCGAGCACCTGCTCCTCGCCCACGTCCAGGTCGGGCACGTCGAAGTCGATGTGGGCCTGCTGCGGCCGGTCGGCGCTCGGCCACTCTGGCGGCTGGTGGTCCGGCGCCTCCTGGAAGGCGATCGTCGCGCCCGTGTCGCTGCGCAGCTGCACCCAGTCGCTGTCGCCCGGCTCGACCTCCCACCCGGTGATGGCCCCGTAGAAGGCGGCCAACGCCTGCGGGTCCGGGCAGTCCAGTGCGACGAGGCCGAACCTCGCGATGCCTGCCATCCTGCCTCCGAACACGCCGTCGCCGGCGCCGTCGTCGCGGTCGCTCGCGGACGCTAGACCGGACGGAGCCCCGACGGCATGGCCGTCCGGGCCCGTCCCCCCGTCAGTCGCCGATCCGCAGTGCCACGGCGGGCCGGATGGCAGCCGCACGCGCGGCGGGCCACGCGGTGGCCGCGAGCGATGCCGCCAGGGGCAGCACCACGATGACCGTCAGCCCGACCCAGGGCACGCTGAAGCTGGTCGCCGCCGAGCCGAACACATCGGAGCTCGTCAGCACCTGGCGGGCCGTCACGAGCCCGAGCGCCGCACCGATCGCCGTTCCCTGCAGCGCGATCAGCCCCGCCTCCGAGAGGAACGCGGCTCGGACGAGCCCGGTCCGCAGGCCCAGGGCGCGCAGCATGCCGATCTCCTGGCGTCGTTCACGCACGGCCCGGACCATCACCACACCGAGCCCTGCTATGCCGACGAGCAGCCCCAGCCCGAGGAACGCCTGGAGGAGTGTCAGGAACGCGTTCTGTTGCCGGAGCCCCTCCGACACCAGGCCGGCGAAGGAGGCGGCCTCGCCACCGTTCGCCAGGAGCGCGAGGTCCAGGTCCGCCGCGAACGCGTCGACGTCCACACCGTCCTGGACGGCGAGGTAGTGGCGCGACGGCACGTCCTGCGACCCCAGCAGCTGGCCTGTCAGCTCGCGGGACACGAACGCGCCGTTGAACAGCCAGTCGGCTCCGGTCATCCCGACGACGGTCAGCTCGACGGGTGCACCGCTCGAGGGATCCAGGACGGCGAACGTGTCGCCGACCCTGACCCGATCGGCGGTCGGCGGGCCGTTCTGCAGGAAGCTGTCGCTGACGATGGCGAGCGACGGGTCCGCCAGCACCGCCTCGTACGCGGCGACGTCCGTCCGGTACGCCCCGTCGCGAGCGAGCAGCGGGGGGGCGCCACCCGCGATCAAGTGGTGGTCGAACCCCGTCAGGGCCCAGCCTCGGGGCTCGTCGGTGAAGGCCGTCTCGAACCGCGCGAACGAGCGCGACAACCCCGCCACCGCGACCACCTCGTCGCTGGCGAGCAGGCCGTCGACGGTGGCCGGATTCGCGCGGTTCGAGTCGACGACGAGGTCGAAGCCCCCGCGGATCTCGTCGGTGAAGGTGTCCGCCTGCAGGCTGAAGACCGAGGTCATCGAAGCGATGAACGTCATCGTGAAGATCACCAGCGAGAACATGCTGAGCAACATCGACGTCCGGAACCGGCGCGCCAAGGGATAGGCGATCCCCAGGCGAGCAGCCAGACCTCGACCACGCGACGAGAGCAGGTCGACCGCACGGACCCAGACGACGTCGAGGGATGCGACGAGCGCGACGGCGCCGGCGGTCAGGACGACGCCCTGCGCCACGAACAGGGGCAGCTCCGCCTGGCCGAGGATCTCTGGGAACAGCGGGAACGCGGCGATCCCCCACACGACCACGGTGGCTGCCGTCAGGAGTCGCGCGGGCCGCTCCGACAGCAGCTGCCGCAGCAACGGTGTGGCCGAGAAGGACGCGATGGGTACGCCGAGCAGCAACGGCATCGGGGTCTCGCCGGCGATGCCTGTAGCCGACAGGGCGACGCCGGCGACCGCACCGAGGGCGCCGAGCACGAGCGTGCGGCCGCGCACGTTCAGGCGGGTCGGCTCCGGCAGGTCGCGGATCGCCCGGATCACGTTGAGTCGAGCGATGCGCAGGCTCGTGAACCAGATCGTGACGAGCGACATGGCGAGGCCCGTGAGCGCGCCGGTCGCCAGGCTGACGGGCTCGACGACGAGCCGGAAGTCGATGCCCTGGTCGGAGAGCCCGAAGATCGCCCCGGCGACACGCGCCACCACCCAGCCGACCCCGATGCCGACGCCTGCTCCGAGCACGGCCGCCACGATCGCGTACATCGCCCCTTCGAGGGCGAACGTCCGCGTCAACCGGCGTCTGGTGAAGCCGAGCGCCCGCAGCATCCCGAGCTCCGTCTTGCGCTCCTCCGCCAACATGACGAACAGGTTCACCAGCAGCAGGATCCCGGCGAGGACGCTGAAGGAGCCGATCGTGGTGAACAGCTCGGCGAGCGTCGCACCCTCGCGCTCGGCGTCGTCCAACAGCGTCGCCTTGACCGCGTCCACCTGCACGCCGGGCACACCCTCGACCGCCGCACGGAGCCCGTCGACGGCCGTGTCGCTGCGTTCGCGGGTGTCGAAGACCCCGCCGTCGAGCGAGACCAGCACCAACGTCTCCGGGGGTGCCGCGTCCAGCGTGGCCTGCTCCACCAGTTGCTGGAGGGTGCCCGGCGGGACGAGCGCACCGCCGAAGCCGGCGAGCCCGACCTCCGCGGCCACGGCCGTGATCACGAGCTCGGTGGAACGGCCGTAGGCATGCACACGGAGCGTGTCGCCCGCGTCGACGCCGAGCCGGTCGGCTGTGCGGTCGTTGACGACGATGCCGCCGCTCCGGACGGCGTCCGTGGGCAGGACGTCGAGCCCCGTGATCGCCGGAGTGCCACCGAAGGTCGCTGCTGCCTCGAGGTCGAGCTCCACCAGGGACGTCGAGGGAAGCGCCCGGCCGTCCTCCCCCGCTCCCGCCTCCAGCGCCACGGTGACGCGGGTCGCGGGGAGGACACCGTCCACCTCGGCGAGCGAGGCCGAACGGACCGCCGCCAGGACCGCCGCCGCGTCCGACGGGTCGGACGGCGACAGCGTCACGTCGACGGGTCCGAGTTGGGTCCGGGCGACGTCGGTGATCGACCCGTCGACGATGTCGCCGACGACGAACGACGACGTGATGATCGCCGTCCCGAGCAACGAGCCCGCGATCACGAGCACGGCCTCGCCGCGGCGTCGGCGCAGGTTGCGCATGGCCATCGTGCCGAGCGACCGGTGCCGCAGCAACGTGTACAGCAGGGGCAGCAGCATGGCCGCGACGACGGCGCCCAGGATCGTGACGGCGGTCACGGGGCGACCTCCGCGGGCATGTCCTGGTCGCGCAGCTCGTCCCGCGGGTCCCCGTCGTGGACGATGCGGCCGTCACGGACCTGCACGAGGCGCTCGCCGGAACGGCCGAGACCCTCGTCGTGGGTGACCACGACCAGTGTCTGGCCTGCCGCGTGGACCTCGTGGAGGAGGTCGATGATCTCCCCGGCCGTGCGACTGTCGAGGGCGCCGGTCGGCTCGTCCGCCCAGACGATCGCGGGCTCGGCGGCGAGCGCCCTGGCGACCGTGACCCGCTGCTGCTCGCCTCCGGAGAGCTCACCGGGACGGTGGGTGCCCCGGTCGTCGAGCCCGACGCGGACGAGCATGTCGCGGGCGCGCTCCCGCGCCTGCCTGGGCGCCACCCCCGTGACGAGCAGCGGCAGCTCGACGTTCTCCACCGCGGACAGGACGGGGATGAGGTTGAAGGCCTGGAAGACGAAGCCCATCCGCTCGGCGCGGTGGCGGGTCCGTTCCCGGTCCGGCATCGCGAACAGGTCCCGCCCGTCGACGTGCACGGTTCCCGAGTCGATGTCGTCCAGCCCCGACAGGCAGTTGAGCAGCGTCGTCTTGCCGTTGCCGGACGGGCCCATGATCATCACGAGCTCCCCGGCGGCGACGTCGAGGTCGGCCCCGCGCAACGCCTGTACCTCGTGCGTACCGGTCCGGTAGGTCTTGGTGACCCCGCGCGCGGACAGGATCGGTTCGGGGCTGCGCATCACGATCGGGACTCCTCGGGTCGCAGGCATCGTGTGCGATGCTGCTCGGGTCACGACGCTAGGGCGCGACGACCGCCCTGCCATCGGGGATGTCCCTGGAGCGCACCCTGGAACGACCCTGAGCCCGGAGGGGCCGCGCGGGCCGGTCCCCGCACCGTCAGGGGAACCCGCCGACCGCGCGAGGCGTCTGACCGGGGACCATGGGCGGAGGGAGACGCGTGGGACCGCTCGAGCGCACGATCGGCCTGCTGGCGCTCGCCGCGCTCGCGGTCACGCTCGCCCCGACCCAGCCGGCGTGGGCGTGCAGCTGCGCGGAGCCCTCGCTCGAGGACATCGCAGAGCGCGAGCCAGACGCCGCGGTCGCCCGGATCCGCCGGGTCGACGCAGCGGGCGGCACCAGCGGGGTCGGGCAGGTGCTCCAGGTGCTGCAGGGACCGCGGCCACCGGACCAGGTGCCGCTCGCGCTCGACGACGGTGCCTCCTGTCGTCCGTGGGTCTCCGTCGGCGAGACCGCCGTGCTGACCCTCGTGCCGGACGGCGGCGGCTGGCGGACGCTCGAGTGCGGTCTCCTCGACCCCAGCACCGGCCTCGCTCCGTCGACGCCGGATCCCGCTGCCGTCGGTCCACCCGCCGTGGTGCTCGCGGGGCGGTTCCCCGGCGCCGACCTGCTGACCCTCGACAGCGAGCTGCGCATCCTCGGCACCACGTCGCTCGGCGGGTTCTGGTCCGGCATGGAGGAGTGCGGCGATGCACTGTTCGTGTCCTACGGCCGCCCCGACGGTGGCTCGTCGGTCGCCCTCCTCGACCTCGACGACCTCGAGGTGGTGGCCGACACCTCTCTGGCGCGCGGGCCGGACCACGAGACGCAGGTGCTCGGCACCAGGTGCGCCGACGGGCGCGTCGACGTCCTGACCGCCACCTGGGGGGCGACGAGGCTGCTCCGACTCCACCAGGACGTGTTCGGCGGCCACGACCGGATCGAGCTCCCGGCAGCCGAGGACGCGGTGCTGCTCGATGCCGACGTGCTGCTCCTCCGACACGGCGCCACGGAGGCCAGCACCGTCCTGGCCCTCCACGACGTCGACGACGGCACGACGACGACGCTGCTCGAGCTCGAGGGCCTGCGGGGCTACGAGCTGAGCGCGTCACCGGCTGGCACCCACGCACTCGTCAGCGGCTACGACGAGGACGGGCGGCTCGTCGTCGTCGACCTCCGGTCCGGGCAGGCGACGGCCAGCACGACCGGATGGTGGCAGCCGGTGCACCGACCGTGGATCGACGACGGCCGCCTGCTCCAGGTCGACGAGGCCTCGGGCGGCGTCGGTTCGGGCACGGGCCGCGTGGCGCACCGCGTCGTCGGCCTGGATCTGTCGCCGCAGACCGATCTCGGCACCGCATCCACGTGGAACACCGCGGCGGGCCTCGGCGTGATCGCGCAGGTCGACGGTGACAGGCTCTCGGTGCTCGACGCCGACGGCACTGTCCGGCGCGGCATCCAACACCTGTGGGTGGGCGGCGCGTACGACATCGTGGTCCTCGGGACCGTCGACGTGGGGCCGACGACCCGGGCGCCGGAGCTGCTACCGGTCGGGCCGCAGGCGCATGCCTCGGACGTCATGCCGCGGATCGTGGCCGACCCGACGACCGGATGGCCTCCGGCCGCGCCGGCGTCGGCCATGGTCATCGCGGCCTCCGCCGCCGGGCTGGCCGCGCTGCTGGAGATCAGACGTCGAGCCCGGCGGAGGACGCCGCCCGCTCGATCGCGTCCGCCGGGTACGGGACCTGCGGGGACTCGGTGAACAGCCGCCAGTAGAAGGCGTTCACCACCTCGGCGACCGGTGCGTAGCGGCGCACGACCGCTCCGGCAGCCGATGGGAGACGACTCGGCTGCATGCCCGCCGCCACGTCGGCGATGTAGGCGTTGCGGGCGGCGGCCTCCCGGGCAGCATCGCGTGCCGACGGATCGACCACCCCGGCCAGGGACGTGACGAGGTGATCGACGAAGCGGGTCACCGTGTACGCGACGTCGTGGAGCGCGTGGGCGTCGACGAAGGTCCGTTCCTCGGGCGTGAGCGCGAAGTCGGCCGCCGTCGCCAGCCCGAAGTCGGTGACGAACACCTCGCGTCCGTCGGTGAGCAGGTTCTGCAGGTGCGTGTCGAAGTGCAGCATCCCCTGGCGGTTCATCGACCGGATCGGCTGGAGCAAGGTCGCGTCCACCATCTCGATCGCCGCCGTGGCCTCGTCCGGAGTGCCGGCCAGACGCCGCTGTAGCCAGCCTTCGAGGTCGGCCGGCAGCGTCTCGAGGCACAGCACCAGGCTGGCGGATGCGACGGCGATCGCCTCCATGCGCCTGCCGGCGGCGGCGACACCTGCCCACCGCTCGGCCGCAACCGCCCGCTCGGCCGCGTCCCCGGTCGTGGTCGAGGGCCGGGCGGGCAGGACCCTCCAGTGGTACAGCAGGGGGAAACCGCTGGCGCTGCCGTCGAGGACCCAGCTCGTCGTCCGTCGATGGGCTTCGAGCTCTCGCCAGGCGCCGAAGCCGGGCGACCACACGCCGTACTGGCAGTGGGCCGGCAGGCCGAAGAGGTTCGCCGTCGACCGCACGTTGCCGGCCCGCCGCTCCAGATCGGTCAACGGGACCACCTTGAGGAACACGGGCTCGCCAGCGACGCGGACGATCACCGTCGAGCCGCCGATGCCCTCGCGCGCCCCTTCGGCCCCGTGCAGCAGCGCCAGGAGCGCATCGTCGTCGAGGTCCGAGAGCGTCGCTGCGACCGACCCGTACGCCTCCCGTCGACGGACGAGCCGCTGATCGCTGCCTTCCACCCGGCTCCCGTCGGACCTCGCGTCGTGCGGCCCGAGGACCGTAGCGGCTCAAGTGCCCCTCGGCGCGGGTCGATGGACCGTGGGGGAGGTCGCCGAGCCGGGGAGATCGCGGGTGACGGATCCGTACGACAGCCTCGGCCTCGCGCCGGGAGCCGGCATCGATGAGATCCGCGCGGCGTATCGGACGCTCGCACGGCAGTTCCACCCCGACCGATTCACCGATGCGCCGCCCGATGACCAGCGTGCCGCCCTCGAACGCATGCAGGAGATCAACCAAGCCTTCGCGGTACTGACCGACCCGGCGGAACGCACACGGTTCGAACGCCGACAGCGGCTCCGGCAGCGACGCAGCACGACGGATGGACGACAGCCCGACCGCGCACGTTCGGGAGCGGAGGACGCGGCCGATGATGCCGGTCACGTTCGATTCGACACGCGATCGAGGAGCTCGCGGTCGACGTCTGCGGACGACGGGTCGAGCGGCCGCCGTGCCTGGCGGGCCGAGCCCCGGCCTGACGACCTCCAGATCCGGGAGTTCAGCGGATGGGGTGACGCCCACTGGGTCTATGTGCACGCCCCGGGAGGCCGCGCCGGCACGATGAACGTGACCACCGGGGAGGTGACCATCGAGCGAGAGGAGCTCCGCGAGGACGTCTTGCGGCTCCTACGGCACTACGCCGACGACTCGTGGTGACGTCGTGCACCGTGCGGCGCTGGCCCTCGCTCCGACGGTGCGGGTCAGCTGCCCGCGGAGCGCTCCGACGTGATGGTGTCCAGCCGGGTGCGGATGGCCGGGTGCCGTTCCGTGAGCGCCCGTAGGTCCCAGCCCATCATGACACCGAGCTCCGCCGGGGTCGTCGCGATCACGGTGGCGTTGCGCGCCTGTCCTGCCACACTCACGGCTTCGCCGAACACCTCGCCGGGTCCGAGATCGGCGACGTGGTGTCCGGCACGATGCACCGTCACCGTCCCCTGGAGCAGGACGAAGAACCTGGCGTTCATGTCGTCCGCCTCGGCGACGAGGACGTTGCCGACCGGGACGGAGACGCGCTGCATCGTCCCGGCAACGTCCTCGATGTCCGCAGCGGACAGGCCCGCGAACAGCTCCACTCCCGCCAGTTGATCCGCGCTGGGTCGCGTCGTCACATCCCACCCCTCCCGTGCGGCGATCGCCGGAGCTCGCCACGATCGATCCAGGGACACCCCGTCCCGTGGGGACCATGCTCGCCCGGGCGGTAGCCCGTCAAGGGGGTCCTGCGTTCTCGTTGCCCGAGCTGGGCGCGTGGCGGTCGAGGTGCCGCAGCTTGTCCGGGTTGGCGATGGCGTGTATCGCTTGGATGCGTCCGTCGGCGATGTCGAGCCCCATGACCGCGACCAGCCGGCCATCGGCATCGATCGCCAAGCCTCCCGGCTGCCCGTTGACCTCGGTGATCTCGACGCGCATGCCTCTCTCGGCGAAGAGGGACATCCCGAAGGCCAGGGCCCGTACGACCCGCTCGCGTCCGTTGATCGGGCGCTTCTGCGCCGCCACCTTGCCGCCACCATCGGCATGCAGCACCACGTCCTGCGCCAGGAGTTCCTCCAGCGCCAGCAGGTCGCCCTGCCCGGCGGCCGCGAAGAAGCGCTGGGCCAGCTCCTCGCGCTGGTGACGGGTGGAGAGGTTGCGGGGGCGGCGCTCCTGCACGTGCCTGCGCGCCCGCGCGACGAGGTGTCGCGTGCTGTCCACGCTGGTGCCGATGACCTCGGCGACCTCGTCGTACGAGTACTCGAACACCTCGCGCAGCAGGAACGCGGCCCGCTGTTGGGGCGTCAAGCTCTCCAGCAGCACCAGGAACGCCAGCGACAGGGAATCGGACGTCTCGGCCACCTCGGCCGGTGTCGACTCGGGGGCCAGCGGCTCCGGCAACCACTCACCGACGTACTGCTCCCGGCGCACTCGCGCGGAACGAAGGTGATCGATGGAGAGCCGGGTGACCAGCGTGGCGACGTAGGCCCGAGGCGAGTCGATCCGTTCGTCGCCTCGCGCCGTCCGGTGCATCCGCAGGAACGCCTCCTGCACCACGTCCTCGGCTTCGCTGACGCTGCCGAGCATCTGGTAGGCGATGGCGAAGGCTCGCGGTCGCAGCTCGTCGTACAGATCGGAGTTGGACATGGGGTCGTTCGCTCCGTCAGCGAGGGTCACCTGGTCTCGAGGTCCCGGCGGCCGAACCCCGCCAGCCCTGCCGCCATCAGCCCGGCCGCGAGAACGAGCAGGATCAGCAGCGCCGGCCAGGAGACGCTGTCCAGGGGCGGCAGACCCCCGTGGTCCATCGGCGACAGGTTGCGCATCCATGATGGCAGATCCATGACCGCCCCGAAGAGCCCGACGAACAGGCCGTAGCCGAGCACCGCCCAGGTCGCGCCGATCGCCTTCGGTCCCACGCCGTACAGCAGCGTCGCGACACCGAGCACGACCAGCAGGCTCGGGGCGTGGGCCAGGTGCGCGGCGGTCACCTCTGCGACGTAGGACCCCTCACCCGACGCGATGGCCGCTCCGACCCCGGTCGCCAACCCCGCGACCAGCAGCAGCCCGACCAGTCCGACCGCCACCACCGCCAGGTGGCTTCCGACCCAGGCGAAGCGGCTGGTCGCGGCCGCCAGCACCGGCTCCGCCCGGCCCGAGGTCTCCTCCGCCCGCATGGCCTGTACGGCGAGGATCACCATGATGCCCGCGACGAAGGCGATCAGCAGCGTCATCATGCCGAGGTAGCCGTCGAACAGCGTGTCCGGCGAACCGCCGAACATCTCGAGCCTGCTGTCGCTCATGTCATCCGGGTCGGCGACCTGCTCCCCGATCCCTCCCAGGACCAGACCACACGCCACCAGCGCCACGGTCCACGCGATCAGGCTGCCACGCTGCAACCGGAAGACGAGCGCGAGCGGCGACCTGAGCCACGGTGCCGCGACCGGCGACCCGGCGCGGACCGCGACCAGCCCCGCACCGACGTCCCGGCGGGCCGACAACCCGTATCCGGTCGCCGCGGCACCCGCCGCGAGCGAGAGCGACAGCAGCAGCGGCCACCACCGGGCCTCCACGTACGGGCGCGTCTGGTGCGACCAGGCAAGCGGCGAGAACCACGACAACGGGCCGCCGTAGTCCCTCGTCATGTCGCCCACGGCGCGGATCACCCACGCCATGCCGAGCACCGCGCCCGCCATGCCGGTGGCGGCCCTGGAGTACTCGGTGACCTGGACCGTGAGCGCCGCGATGCCGGCGAAGACCAGCCCGACCGCGCCGACGCTGGCACCGAACAGCAGACCCGGGCCGCCGTCGTAGCCGTTGACGATCATCACCCCGGCGAGCAGCAGCGCCAGCAGGACGTTCGCACAGACCGCGACGACCAACGCCGCGGTGAGCTGGGCGTGCCGCCCGACCACGCCTGCCCGGAGCAGCTCGGCCCGGCCGTCCTGCTCGGCGGCCCGCGTGTGCCGGGTGACCAGTTGCATGCTCATCAGCGCCGCCAGCACGAAGAAGAACAGCCCGTAGACGCTGGTGACGTACACCTCGATGGTGATGTCATCGCGTCCGTAGCCGGGGCCCAACAACGCACCGGTGGTCCCCTCCATGATCCGGCGGAGGTCCAGCAGCTGCTCGTCGGACCCGGCGAGGCCGGGCAGCACGACCGCCACGAAGAACGACAGCAGCAGGGTGCTGCCCAGCAGCCAGGCGGGGAGCGTGATCCGATCACGGCGCAGGACGAACCGGGTCAGCATGCCGGTGCCGACGAGCGCGTCGCCACGCGAGCCCACGGTGGTCGGGATGGTGCGCTCGTGGATGGCGGTCGCCGTCATCCCGCCGCCCCCGTGCCGTTGCCGGCCGCGGCGAGCTCGTCGCCGTAATGGCGCAGCATGAGCTCCTCGAGCGTCGGTGGGTGGCTGGTCAGCCCGCGGATCTCGAACTGGCTGAGTGCCCGGACCGCCCCGTCGAGATGGTCGCCGTCGACCGCGAACCGCACGCGGCCGTTGCTGGCCTCGAGGTCGTGGATGCCGATCAGACGCTCCAAGCCGACGACCGGCCGGGCGGTCTCGGCTTCGATGGTGGTGCGCGTCAGGTGCCGCATCTCCATGAGGGTGCCGGACTGCACGATCTCGCCGTGCCGGATGATGCTGATCCTGTCGGCGAGCTCCTCCACCTGGGCCAGGATGTGGCTGGAGAGCAGGACGGTGCGCCCCTCGGCCTTCATCTGGTGGATCACGGCCTGGAACACGACCTCCATGAGCGGATCGAGGCCGGCGGTCGGCTCGTCGAGCAGGAGCAGCTCCGCGTTCGAGGCGAGCGCCGCCACGATCGCGACCTTCTGACGGTTCCCCTTGGAGTAGGTGCGGCCCTTCTTGGTCGGGTCGAGGTCGAAGCGCTCGAGCAACTCCGCCCGGCGGGACCGATCGAGCCCACCGCGCAGGCGGCCGAGCAGGTCGATCGCCTCGCCGCCGGTGAGGTTCGGCCACAACTCGACGTCCCCGGGCACGTACGCCATCCGCCGGTGCAGGGCGACCGCATCGCGCCAGGGGTCACCGCCGAGCACCGTCGCGCGGCCGGAGTCGGCCTGCAGCAGCCCGAGCAGCACCCGGATGGTGGTGGACTTGCCGGCACCGTTCGGCCCGAGGAACCCGTGCACCTCGCCGGTCTCCACCCTGAGTTCGAGTCGATCCAGCGCGCGGGTGGTCCCAAAGGTCTTCACCAGTCCGGACGTGGCGATGGCAGCGGTCATGGGGTCGTCCTGGCGGTCGTCATGCCGTCTCCGTCCGTCGTCATTCACCCACTACAGACGAGACGGCACCGCGTTCCATGACCGCCTGCGGGCAGGACGCCCCAGAACGTGCGGCGTGCGGCACAGCAGCTCCGGAACAGGGCGATCCGCACCGGCCGTCCGAGCTGGTCAGTCGGAGAACGCGTTCCAGCAGATGGCGTTCCGTTTCCGCTGGTCATCGAGGACGAGCTCACGGATCGCATCCGGCAGCCGGTTGCGCTGCCACTCCCGCTCGGCACGGGCGGCCCTGATCGCCTCGGTTTCCCGAACCGACGCACCAGCGGCCCTGATCGCATAGGCCGCCGCGCCCAGCTCGTGCGCGGCCACGTGCGCGACGGCGACGGCCTGTCCCGCCGAGAGAGCAGCGAACCTCGCCGCGCCGGTCGTGTCCCGTGCCGCGGCGTTGGCGACGAATGCCGTCTTGTGCGCCTCACGCATCGTCACCTCGCCGCGGATCCAGCCGTGCGTCGTCACGATCGCCCGGCGTGGCCGACCGTCGTCTGGAGATGTCGACTCGAAGAGAGGGAGGACGTGCTCGGCGCACTCCGCTGCCCACCGTGCGAGCAGCCGATGATCCTCGTCGCTGAGGGTCCCACCGCGACGGACCGTCACGAACCGCGGATCGCGCTCCGTGGGGAGGATGGGCATGACTCGCCTGGTCCACGACGTTGCGATGCCCATCGTCGCATGCCGATGGAGCCAGTGCGGCTCGAGCCCCGCGTCTCCACGGATGGCGAGACGCCGTGCGATCGGTGGGCCGGGCGGGACTCGAACCCGCGACCTGACGGATTATGAGTCCGCTGCTCTGACCAACTGAGCTACCGGCCCGTCGCGAAACCGCGAAATTCGGCTTCGAACTGCCCCTAGTTCCTGCAATCTGTAGTTGACGTCCGCTACGCTAACACGGAGCACAGCGCTTGCACAACAACTAACCATGGGCGGACGGACTGGGCATGGACGAGATCCTCGACTACCTCCGCTCGTTCTCGGTGTCGCTGCGGGCCGCGAACAAGGCCCCGCGGACGGTGACGACCTACACGTTGGCGGTCGAGCAGTTCGCGATCTTCCTCACCGAGCATGCGTTCCCCACCCGTCTCGCCGAGATCGAGCGCGCTCACGTCGCCGAGCATCTCGCCTGGCTCGTCGACAACCGAGCAGCCGCCACCGCAGCTCAACGATACGCGAGCCTGCGACAGTTCTTCCGCTGGGCCGTCGAAGAGGGCGAGCTCGACGTCTCCCCCATGGACGGGCTCCGAAAGCCCAAGATCCCCGACACCCCCGTGCCCATCCTGTCCGACGAAGAGCTGCGCGCCATGCTCGAGGCGTGCTCCGGCGCCGGATTCGAGGAGCGACGCGACACCGCGCTGGTGCGCCTGTTCATCGACACCGGATCGCGGCTGGCCGAGATCGCGAACCTCACGCTCACCGACATCGACCTCGATCGGCAGCAGCTCACCACCAGCACGAAGGGCCAGCCGTCGGTGAAGTACTTCGGCTCGAAGACCGCGCAGGCTCTCGACCGCTACGAACGAGCCCGGCGTCGGCACCGGTACGCGGCGCTGGACTGGTTCTGGCTCTCGGCCAAGGGGCGGATGTCGGCGTCGGGGGTGTCTCAGGCGATGAAGCGCCGCTCGGCGATGGCTGGGATCGCGCACGTCAACCCGCACCGATTTCGACACACGTTCGCTCACCGGTGGCTCGCCGAGGGTGGCAGCGAGGGCGACCTGGTCCGGTTGATGGGCTGGAAGGACCGGCAGATGCTCGACCGGTACGGGTCGTCGGCTGCGCAGGGGCGGGCGCGAGACTCCCACGCCCGCATGGGGCTCGGTGATCGGCTGTGACACTGAGTTCGAGCGGGCGGACCAACGCATCCCCGACCCGATGGGAACCCCGACCGATCGCTTCCGTGAATCCAGGCTCAGCCGGCGAAGCACCCGAAGGCCTCGTTGACGAGCTGGAGCGGTCCGAGGGGGACGGGCCCGTTGGGGGTAACCACGCTCACCTCGCTGAACACGGTCGTGACCGAGGGTGTCTCCGAACAGCTCCCGCCGGCGCCGTCTGGTCGGTAGTCGAACCGTCCGCTGACGACCTCCCATTCGGCCAGGCGGATCTGCTCGGGCTCGAACCATTCCATGACGTCGTCGCAGTGGTTGACGAACAGATGCTCGCCGACGACGACGGTGGCCGTGAACCGCTCGTCGGGCAGGGTCACCGTGCCGGGCTCCGGTGGTTCGGGGGTCGTCGGGTACACGAACAGCCCGACTCGTTGCGCGG
The DNA here is from genome assembly GCA_963695235.1 of uncultured Nitriliruptoraceae bacterium. GTDB lineage: Bacteria > Actinomycetota > Nitriliruptoria > Nitriliruptorales > Nitriliruptoraceae > PWLR01. The sequence goes on along the minus strand of OY968778.1, from coordinate 2,260,369 downwards.
GATCGGAGACCGCGAACCCATAGCCGCACGGCCAGTGGGTGTCGAGCGTCGCGCCGGTGAGCTGCTCGACGAGTTCGGCGTCATTCGGGGAGTCGTCACGCAGCCCGACAGGATGCAGCTGCTCGAGCACCGCGATGGCCTGGCTGTCCGGCGCGCAGAATTCGAGGTAGCTGCTCCACCGGCCGTCGGGTCCGTCGGGAAGGGGCTCGCTCGGGAGCATCGCACCGATGGCATCGACCCGGGTCCCGCTCACCAGCACCTCCCCGTGGGGGTCGCGCAACTGGTCGCCCGATGGGCCCAGTTCGAATCCGGAGGGGAGGACGACCAACGCGCCGTCGTCGCTGCCTTCCAGGCGCCAGCAGCCACGCTCATCGGTGGTGAGTGTGCCGGCCATGGGGTAGGTGTCAGGCAGGCTGAAGGTGCCGGGCGTCGCCGCCGGGGCGCCGAACCCGCCGAGGTCGGCTGCTGGTTCCTCGCCGGTGTCGTCGATCTCGCCGAGATGGGGATCCTGGCCACAGGCCCCTGCCAGCAGCGCGAGCGCCGCGAGCGTGAGCAGCGTGCGGCGGACGCGTTCGATGACCATGACCGGCTCCTCAGGCCCACGACACCGACGCAGCCGACGGTACCGAGCCTCGCACGGTCGGACGTCAGACAGCGAGCAGCGGTTCCCCACCACCGGCGTCCACCTTCTGCGGCTCTGACCTGTATCACGACCGCGGCCTCCGGCCGCATCGCGCCTTCGGTACGGCCGCACGCGACGCACGCCAGCCCGTCACGCTGGGCCGGAGTCAGTGATGGAGGGGTGCCCCTCGGGCACGGGGTCAGGGGCGTGCCGCTGCCCGCATGCGCGGTGCTCCACGGCGCTCATGGTTGCTCCTCGCTGGGGAGCAAGAACTAGAGCGGATGACTAGGCGGCGATGCTGCTGTTCGTGCGTTGACGGCTGTTCACGAATCGCGCGCACAGAGCATAACGCCGTCGGCCGACGAACCACGGCAGCGTCCAGGTGCACGACGCGGCCACCCGAGAAGCCCACCTGGCCTCGGGTGGCGGACGAGGATGGCCGACCAGGGGAACGCAGTAGAGTCCGCTGGCACCGTCGCCCCGCGGATCGATGCCCGCTCCACGGCCGTTCTCGCGAGGCGGTCCACCATTGGGAGATGGAAAGGGAGAGGGAGAGATCTGATGAAGCGAGGATCCAGGCTCGGGCGGTACCTGGCCGCGTCGCTGACCGCGGCGCTCCTGCTCGCCGGCTGCGGAGGGAACGGAGACGGGGACACCGATCCCGCCCCCTCCGACGGCACGTCGGGTGACACAGGAACGGACGGCGACGGCGATGGCGACGACGGTCCGGATGGCGACGGTGCCTCGGAGGGGCTGAGCCTCCCCGACCTGCGGATGTCCTACGCAGCGGAACGTGCATCCATCCTCATGAGCATGATCGGTGCCAAGGAGCGCACCTGGGACGACACGTTCGACGAGGTGGAGCTCCTCTTCACGACCGAGGGGATACCAGCGCTCATCAGCGACGCGGTGTGGGCCGTCATGGACGAACCCGCGGTCCTGTGGCCTGCGCTGGACCAGGGCCTCTTCGATGGTGTGCTCGTGGCGAACTTCAACGACCTCGACAACTGGTACCTGTGCGCCAAAGCGGAGATCGAGGAGCCCGAGGACCTGATCGGCGCCACCTACACGGGTGGCGAGATCGGCAACGTCTGGAACGTCGTCGGGCGAATCATCATGGAGCAGGAGCTCGGCATCGACGCGGACCAGGTGAACTTCGTGTCGATCGGCGGCAGCACCGATGCATGGGTGGACGCGCTCCTCGCAGGCCAGGTCGATGCCTCCCAGTGCCAGCCGCGCCACCTGCCACTCATGGAGGAGGCCGGGTTCAACGTGCTCTTCCAGGAGCAGCGGAACCTCGCGACCGAGATGATCCTGGTGCAACGCGAGACCTGGGAGAACAACCGTGACGCCGTCTGCGCGATGGTCGAGGGGCTGTTCGAGTTCCGTCAGTGGATCCAGGACACCGACGAGGAGGACTGGTCGGACAAGATCCCCGAGGTCAAGCAGTTCCTGGAGGACAACGGTTTCGACGTCTCCGAGGACGGCCTGGCCATCGACCGCAACTGGGAGACGACCCAGCAGCAGGAGTTCAACTGGGCGATGGACATGGGCACCCCGGCCGAGGCCTGGGACCTGCAGTACGAACTGCTGTCGCGCGAGGGCGGCGAGATCTCGCCGGACTTCGAGTGGCGCGACCACGTTGCCCTCGACTGCGTGTGGGAGCTCCAGGAAGCCGCCGGCCTGCCGCTGAACCCGGATCCCAGCGACCTCTGACCGACAGCTCGGCCGCTCCAGTGTGACGAGGGGGCCCTGAAAGCCACGGGGCCCCCTCGTCACACGTCGCGGACGACCCACTCCCCCGACCGGTTCCGTCACCCGGTTCGAGCGGGCCCGGGGTCGTCCCGGACGCGTACCCTCCCGCGCCTCGGAGCCACGACCGGCTCCCCCAGGGGTGGAGTCGATCGATGGCGGCAGTCCTCGCGCTGTCCGCCGCGCTTTCGTTCGGGATCTCCGACGTCGCGGGCGCGGTGGCGGCTCGCCGCGTGTCGGCGCTGACCGTCACCCTCGGCATGCAGCTGGTCGGCCTCGTCGTGCTCCTGCCGATCCTGGTCCTGGCGCCCGGCGACCTCAGCTGGCGGGCGCTCTGGGTCGGGGGCGCGGCGGGTGTGATCGGCAACCTCGGGCTCATCCTCTACCTGCGCTGCATGGCGCTCGGCCCGATCGGCGTGATCTCGCCGATCGCGGCGCTGCTCGGAGCGGCGGTGCCCGTCGCGTGGGGTGTGCTGCTACAGGGTGACGTCCTCGCACCGACGCAACGAGCCGGCGTCGCGGCCGGGCTCGTGGCCGTCGTCCTGGTCGCCTACGTGCCCGGCACGTCCATCAGGACCAGCGGGAGCCGGGGGCCGGTCGCGGCCGTCGCCGCCGGGGTCGCCTTCGGGTTCTTCTTCGTGGTGCTGAGCGCCACCCCGGAGGGATCAGGCCTCTGGCCGCTGCTCGGCACCAGGGTCGCCGGGGTGACCACGGCCGCCATACTGCTCGTCGCGACCCGCCGCCCGGCGCATCCTGGGTCCGCGGCCGGGCTGGTGGCAGTCTCCGGGGTCACCGACATCGCGGCGAACTCGCTGTTCCTGCTCGCGACGCGCGTCGGGCTGCTCAGCCTGGTGTCGCTGTTGACCTCGCTCTACCCCGTCGTCGCGATGCTCGTCGCGCGTCTGTGGCTCGACGAACGCCTCACGCGGTTGCAGACGGGCGGCGCACTGCTGGCCATCGTCGCCAGCGGACTGCTCGTCGTCAGCTGACCGCACCTGACATCGGCCCGGGCTGCCGCTCAGGCAGGATCGATCCGCCGGACCGCCCCTGCGAAGTCGAGCAGGTACAGCTCGCCGTCCGCGTCGCGAGCGAACGACACGACCCGCTCCCCCGCGACCGACAGCGGCGCGTCCCGCACGACCTGCCCGGCGGCGTCGACCAGCAACCCCCGCACGGTCGAATCGCACAGGTCGGTGTAGAGGTACACACCCGTCAACGCCGGGATCGCAGCTCCCCGGTAGACCTCGCCACCGGTGATCGAGCAGCGACCCTCCGCACGCCGGTACTCGTGGACCGGCGGGACGTGGTCGTCGGGCTCCTCGCCGCTGAACCCAAGGGTGCCCTCCATCCGCGCCCACCCCAGGTTCGCACCGGGGGCCTCGTCGATGTCGAGCCGGTTGATCTCCTCCATCGAGTCCTGACCGACGTCGGCGATCCACAGGTGGCCGGCCTGCTCGTCGAAGGAGAACCTCCAGGGGTTCCGCAGCCCGTAGGCATAGATCTCCGGCGCCACGCCCTCACGATCGACGAACGGGTTGTCAGGCGGGGCGGAGGCCTCACCCCGAGGGTCGAGGCGTAGCAGCGAGCCGAGCGGCGTCGAGAGGTCCTGGCCGGCGTCGAGGGGATCGCCGCCACCACCGCCGTCCCCGAGCCCGAGGTAGAGCATCCCGTCCGGACCGAACGCGATGTGCCCCCCGTTGTGGTTCGCGTACGGCTGCTCCAGGGCGTAGACCGTCCGAGGCTCGTCGTCCACGGTGCCACCCGCGAAGGGGTACGCCAGCACGAGCGTGTCACCGTCCTCGTCGGTGAGCGAGACGTGCAGCTCGTCGCCATCGGGAGCGAAGGCCAGCCCGAGCAGCCCACGCTCGCCGTCGGTGGTGGTCCGCGAGGTGAGGTCCAGGACCGGGTCACCGACGCCCTGGTCCGTGAGCGGGTGGACGGTCCCGGCGCGTTCGGCGAGGTAGAGGGTCCCGTCGGGTCCGACCGCCCCGGCGATCGGGGACGACATCGACGCCACGTCGGTCAGGGTCAGGGCGACGTCGAGGTCGATCGCCGGCTCTTGCGGAGGCTGATCGTCCGAACCCTCGTCGGGCGGGGGGTCGTCCTCCGCCGGGGCGGGCGCCTCCGGTGCCGGACCGGGATCCGGCGTGTCGTCCGCCGGTTCGTCGGCCGTCGGCGCGCACGCGGCCAGCAGCAGCACGGTCACGCCGAGCGCCGCGAGGGAACGACGGGCGCCCGCGACCCGTCCGGCCGGGCCGCACGCGACGTGCACGTCGGGGACGCGCGCGGCAGGCGGTGTCATGGGCTCGAAGGTAGAGGACGTCCCGAGCTCCCGCGCCAGCTCGTACCACCTGCTGTCACCGTCACGGCGCCCGACCGCCGCCGACCTGCTCGGGCGCATCGCCCGGGGCCAGCAGCAGCTCGTCGCGCATGCGTGCGAGCTCCGCCCGGTACAGCGGCTCGCACCCGTCGGGTAGCAGCCAGCGGTGGTGGCCGAACACCTCCAGGCTCACCTGGCCGTGCAACCGCCCCCAGGCGAGCAGGAGCAGCGCACCGACGCTGCCCGGCAGGTCCTCGGCCAGCTCGCGCATCGGTCCCATCGGCCCGGCGACGGCGTCCTGCTCGAGGGCCGGGTGGATGCGGAGCAGGCCGGCGCGATGCGCCTCCAGCAGCGGCGTGGCGAGCTGACGGCCCACACGGGTCATGGCCTCGACCGTCGGGCCGCCGGCCGGGGCGTCGTACCCGGGGATCGGGTCGCCGAAGAGCAGCCCGAACTCGTTCGGGTGGGCCACGCCCCAGGCCCGGTAAGCGAGCGCGACCGCCTGCAGGCGGGAGGCCACGTCGGCCGAGGGCCCCGCCACCTCGGGCACCACGGGGGCGGGGCGCTCGCGACCTTCGGCGCCGCCGGGCGCCGCCCCCAGGGCGAGGGCGAGGTGGTCGGCGAGGTCGTGGTAGCCGTCGGCGATGAGCGCCGTCAGGAGCCCCTCGCGGTGCTCGACGTAGCGGTACAGACCGGCAGGGCTCATGCCGACCCGCCGCGCCACGGAACGAAGAGACAGACCCGCGGCTCCGACGTCGCGCACCTCGTCGAGTGCGGCGGCGCGCAGCTCGGCCCACGTCTGCCGTCGGAGCCGCGCCCGGCGCCCGCCCTCGGTGGGCAGGTCGGAACCGGCAGCGGTCGTGTCGGCCCCGAGCGGGGTCATGGGTCGCTGCGCCATCGTCGCTCCGTCCCGGGACGGGTGTCACGCCCCGCGCACACGCTAGCGCCCCGATGAGAACAACGCTTGCATCGTGAACACTGTTCGCGCAAACTGCCATCAGTCGCGAACGACGTTCGCATCGAAGACGAGAGAGGACGAGGGATGAACGTGACCGTGCTCGGGGCGAGCGGCGGGATCGGCACCGCCGTCGTCGAGGAGTTGGCACAGCGCGGCCACGACGTGACCGCAGCCAGCCGGACGGCTCTCGACCGACCGTGGAGGCGCGGCGTGCGCGTCCGTGCGACCGATCTGCGCAACGGATCCCAAGCGGCCGCCGCGTGCAGGGACGCCGAGGTGGTGGTGATGGCGGCACAGGTTCCCTACAGCCGCTGGCGCACCGAGCTCGGGCCGCTCGTGGATGCGGCCGTCCGCGCGGCCGCCGACGCGGGCGCTCGGTTCGTGATGGCCGACAACCTGTACGCCTACGGCTCGCCGGGGACGCCGATCAGCGAGGCGACCCCGGAGGGCGCCACGACGCGCAAGGGCCGGCTGCGGGCCGAGCTCGGGCGGCGACTGCTGGCCGCCCACACGAGCGGTCGGTTGCCCGTCGCGATCGGACGCTTCAGCGACTACTACGGACCCAACGGTCGCAACTCGCTGGTCTTCCAGCTGGGTGTCCAGCCGGCGCTCGCCGGCAGAGCCGCTCGCGCGTTCATCCGCGGCGACCAGGCCCACACCTTCCACCACCTGCCCGACGCGGCGCGGGGCTTCGCGACGCTCGTCGAACAGCCGGCCGCCGACGGCAACATCTGGATCCTGCCCGCTGCGGACGCGATCACGCAGCAGCAGCTGTATCTGCTGCTCGGGGAGGTACTCGGGATTCGGCTGCGGATCGGGCGCGTGACACCGGGCATGCTGTGGCTCGCCGGTTGGATCGACCGTGAGATGCGGGAGGCGCGCGAGGTCGTCCCGCAGTTCGCGCGTCCCTACGTCACCGACCCGTCCCGCTTCGTCGCCGCCTTCGGGCCGATCGAGGTCACCGGCCACCGCGAGGCGCTCGAGACGACCGTCGCGTGGGCACGCGGCGGTGCCACGGTCGCGACCTGAGGAACCGACGCACGGGTCCCCGCGGCCGCTTCAGTTGGCGGGGGCCGGGGGTTCGACCCGGGCCTGCCGGTACCCGGCGACCGCCGCGACCGCCAGCGCCTCCGCGCGCCGGGCGACGTCCACCCCAGCGTGGACGGCCCCGGCGCGGGCCGTTCGCACCGCGCGACGTCGAGCACGCTTCCGCCGCTCCACCCCGTGCTCCGGATCGAGCAGGTACATCGCGCCGGCCCCGACCATCGCACCGGTCGACAACGACAGCAACGAGCGAACGCGCACCACGACCTCCCAGGGGACCACGACGGCCGATGCGGTTTGTAGCCGCTCCCGCGTTCGAGGTCGACCGACCCGTCCGGTCAGGCGCTACCGGAGGCCGAGCTTGCGACTGCACGCCGGCCATGCCGACCAGCCCTGGCGCGAGAGGAGCCGTTCGGCCATCGCGATCTGAGTCTGCTTCGACGCCTCGTGCGGATAGCCGGTGCCACCGACCCACCGCCACGACGACAGGGCGAACTGGAGGCCGCCGTAGTAGCCGTTGCCGGTGTTGATCGACCAATCCCCGCCGGATTCGCAGCCCGCGACCCGATCCCAGACCGAGGTGCTCGCCGTCGCCGGAGACGCCGCAGGGGCGGGAGCCGCGGGTGGTGGCGGCGGTGGTGGCGGTGGCGTCGCGACCAGGCTCGCCCGCGCGGCCATCGCCTGCTCGAGATCGACCAGCGCGGGCGCCTCATCCACCTCGATCGCGACACGGTCGATCGGAAGGACCCGGTCGGGGGTCGCGACCGCGCGGACCTGCGGCACCACGGCCTCGTCCTCGGTCCCCGCCGTCGCGGCGAGGGTGAAGACGCTCGTCGCCAGCAGTGCCCAGACGGTCAGCACGCCGGCGAGCCGGCTGGGGAGGCGGCGGAGTGACGCAGGGAGGACGAGCACGGGCGCTCCGTGGATCGGCGGCATGGGGACGAGGCGTGAGCGAGAGGGGAACAGGACGCACCGGACGCGGACGGCGTGCGTGTTGACCGGGTGCGGCGCACACGGTGCCGCTCGCTTCGGCGACGCCAGGCGCCTGACCTGTCCGCACGGCCGGGTCCCCGCGCCTGCGCGCACGCGCAGCGGGGATCGACGCCCACCCGGAGCGGCGGCCGCACGTCCCGCCGCGCGTCAGTCGCGCGTCTGATCGCGTGCCTCGCGCGGCAACAGGGACGGCATCCGGGTCCGGTAGGCTGAACGTCATGTCCGGTACCCCGGACGAGCCGGACGGGGCACCAGCCGGCAGCACGCGGACGGACGCGCCTTCCGCCGCGCGACGACGGAGGGCAGTGTGGGACACGACGACGCCCCTCGCGCTGCGCGCGGACGGCTGCTCTCCACCGGCAGCGGCACGAACCTCGACGCCTTCGCCCCCCAGGACTGGGCGCTGCTCGCCTGCATCGCGGTGGTCTGGGGCTCGTCGTTCGTGCTGATCGACGTCGCGCTCTCCGCGCTCGAGCCCGGCGTGATCGCACTCGGCCGGGTCGCGCTCGGTGCATCCGCACTGTCCCTCGTGCCGAGGGCGCGTCGCACGCGGATCGACCGCGCAGACCTGCCGACCGTCGCGTTGCTCGGCGTCATCTGGATCGCGTTGCCGATGCTGCTCTTCCCCACCGCGCAGCAGTGGATCGATTCCTCGGTGGCCGGGATGATCAACGGCGGCATGCCGCTGACCACGGCCGCGTGGGCGGCCATCCTCCTTCGGCGGCTGCCGGGACGGCGGCAGGCCGTCGGACTCCTGATCGGCTTCGCCGGCATCCTCGCGATCTCGATCCCGGAGATCCCGACGGGTCCGACCGCCGGCACGGGCAGCGCAGAGACGGCGCTCGGCGCGGGGCTCGTGTTCGTCGCGATCGTGCTCTACGGGCTCTCGGCGAATCTGGCGGTCCCGCTCTCGCAGCGCTACGGCTCGCTGCCCGTCCTGCTGCGTGCACAGCTCGCCGCGCTGATCATCGTGGTCCCCGCGGGCCTCGTCGGGCTGCCCGGCTCCACCTTCGCGGTCGGACCGATCCTCGCGCTGCTCCCCCTCGGCGTGCTCGGCACTGGCCTCGCCTTCGTGCTCATGGCGACGCTCGTCGGCCGGGTGGGCGGACCCCGTGGCTCCATCGCCATCTACTTCGTGCCGGTCGTCGCGATCCTGCTCGGGGTGAGCCTCCTGGGCGAACGCGTGCACCCACTCGCGCTCGCGGGCACGGCACTGGTGGTCGCCGGCGCGTGGAGCACGTCGCGCCGGGAGACGCCGGACGACCCGGAGGTGCCACCGTCGGGGGCCACCCGGCCGTGACTACCCTGCCCGCGGCCGAGGCTCGGGGCAGCAGCCGAGCGCGACGAGGACCGGACGCCTGGTGACGACCTTCCACCGGATCCTGGGCTCGCTGATCCTCGTGCTGTTCGTCGTGATCGTCGTCTGGGGGCTGGCCCTACGGCTGCTCCGACGCGACGAGGCGCCAGCGGGCCTGTGGGCGGCCCAGCACTGGACCGAGAACCTGCTCGTCGCCCAAGCGCTGCTCGGCGTGGTCCTGCTGTTCCTCGGTCGTCGCGTGGTGGGCGAACCGCTCGTCTGGCTGCACTACCTCTACGGCTCGGTGTTCCCGCTGATCGCGCTGGTGGGCGGACGGCTCGCGGCCCTCCGGCGTGAGCGCTACGAGTACCTGGGTCTCGTCTGGGGCGCGTTCTTCGCCTTCGCACTGGTGCTCCGTGCGGTCCAGACAGGCTGCGGCGCGAGCCTCGGCGAGGTGGTCCGCTGCTTCCGGATCTGACGGCGTCAGCCGTCGGCGCCGAGCAGGACCGCTGCCCGGTCCACGTCGTCGCAGACGATCACGAGCTTGCTGCCCGCGGCGATGTAGGCCTGCTCGATGTTGATCTTCCCGTCCGCGAGCGTGCGGCAGGCGGCCCCCAGGTGTCCGGGCTCGTCGGGGAGGTCGACCACCACCACCCGCCGTGCGGCGCGCACCTCGACGCCCGCGTCCTGCAACACCTCGAGCGCCGCATCCGCGTCGTCGACCAGGACGTGGACGATGCCCCGGCCACGGCCGGTGAAGGCGCTGATCGCCTCGATGTTGATGCCCGCGTCGCCGAGCAGCTCCCCCAGCTCGGCGAGGACACCGGGGGTGTCCTCCGGGATGATCACCAGGTCCTTGCGCACGCGACCGCTCCTCGCACCGTTGTGCCGGGACCCTAGAGGAGCACGTGGGTGGAGGGTCGTACGCTCGCCACGGTCGAGGCTCGTGCGATGGTCGGCGCTCGTGCGGTGGACCGAGGCGCGGCGCGGCGCGGCGGGCGCTGGATGGGCGGTTGCTACACTGCCCGCCGCTCGCCCCCGTGCGTGCCGCTATTCCGGGGTAGCTCAGTTGGCAGAGCGTTCGACTGTTAATCGAAATGTCGCCGGTTCGAGCCCGGCCCCCGGAGCCACGCTGTCACGGGACATCGTCCCGCCACCGTCGATCGCGGCGGATCGCCCCTCGGCGGTCCGCCGCGGTCACGGCACGAGGACCAGCTTGCCGGTGACCTCGCCCCGCTCCAGCCGAGCCAACGCCTCGCGAGCATCCGCCAGGCCGTAGACGCGATCGATGCGGGGCCGGACACCGGTGACCTGCAGCATCCGCAACAACTCGACGAGTTCCTGGCGCGTTCCCATGGTCGAACCGACCACCCGCAGCTGTCGGAAGAAGACCCGCGCGAGATCCGCCGACGGATCCGGGCCGGTCGTGGCACCGGCGACCACGAGGACGCCACCTGGCTCCAACGCCTTCAGAGAGTGCGACCAGGTGGCCTCACCGACCGTCTCGATGACCGCGTCGACCCGGGACGGCAACCGCTCGCCCGTCCCGACCGTCACGTGCGCACCGAGCTCCCGCGCATGTTCGAGCTTGACCGGATCGCGACCGGCCACCGTCACGTGGAGCCCGGCTGCCGACGCGAGCGCGATGGCTGCAGTCGCCACCCCGCCGCCGGCACCCTGGACCAGGATGCGTTGCCCCGGTCGTAGCTCGGCGCGTGTGAACAACATCCGGTAGGCGGTCAACCAGGCCGTCGGAAGACACGCCGCCTCCTCGAAGGACAGCTCCTCCGGCTTGTCCACGAGATTGCGCCGCGGGACGGCCACACGCTCGGCGAACGTGCCGTCATGATGCTCCGACAGGATCGACCGATCAGCCGACAACGTCTCGTCGAGACCGTCGGGATCGGCGATCACGGCGTGGACGACCACCTCGCGCCCGTCGTCGGTGACTCCCGCTGCGTCGCACCCCAGGACGATCGGGAACCGATCGGGATCGATGCCCACGCCGCGAAGGGTCCACAGATCGTGGTGGTTCAACGACGCCGCCCGCACGTTCACCTGCGCCCAGCCGTCGGGCACGTCGACGTCCGGCACCTCGCCGACGTGGACGCCGGCCAGTGGATCGTCGGGTGTCGAGGTCCTCGCGGTCACGGCCAGCATGGCCGCAGCCTACTGGTGGCCCGCTGCTCAGAACGCCGCCTCGACCTCCGGGGCGGGCTCCAACAGGGCGTCGCACCAGCCGCCGATCGCCGCGGCCGCGGCCGGATCGGCCACGCGCACGATCGCCTCAACCGCCGTCGTGTCGGGTGCCGCCCGCCAGACGGCGCTCCCAACCTGCTCGACCGGCAGGTCGAGCGCCGTCGCCCACCGGTGACGGAGCAGATCGGCCGCGGCCCCGGCCGGGACGCGGAGCACCACCCGTATGGCACGCGGGGCCACCATCGCGGTCCGGCGCAGCCAGCCGATCACGAAGGCGGCCTGCTCCGGGCGCTCCAAGGTCAGCGACACGGCATGCGCGTCGACCGTCGCCATGGCGGAGAGGTAGCCGACCCCGGCCGCGAACGCCGCGTCGTCCCGGAGCCTCGGGCGCGCGTCCTCGGCAGCGCGGGCGCGCGTGAGCCCGACGGCCGTCTCGTCGACGGGGTCGTCCCGACCCGTCCACCCCGCGGGGCGCGGTGCCGCCCGGAGCTGGCGCGGCTTCGGCCGGCGCGGAGCGACCGACCGATCGCTGCGTCCGATGTCCGCGACCCAGACCCGCACGTCCAGCTCGTCGGCGTCGAGCTGGAAGGCGATCCGATCGATCGGTGTCCCCGCACGCCGCAACGCACGCGCACGGGCCGGTCGCGTGTCGCCAGGGCGCTCGGATCGATCGTCGGGGACCACCTCGAGCGGTGGGAGCGTGCCCGGAGCGACCGCACGGCGTGCCCGGGCGGTCAGCCGGTAGCCGATCGGCTCCTCAGCGGACGCCCCGTCCCGGACGGGCGACGCCTGCCGTGCGGAGCCCTCACCGGCCGGCTCGGACGTGTCCGATCCGTTCGATGCCCCTTCCAGGCCCAGGGCGGGCTGGTACGGCTCCGCGGCCGGACCCTCGAGCAGCGTGTACGCGTTCTCGTCCATGATCTGACGGTACGTCGAGGGTGCGACATCCCTCCCTCGACGGAGAACCGCCGACATGGTCATCCGTCCAGGTACCCGACGAGCGCGTCCGCGTACACGGGGTGGCGCAACTTCGCGAGTGCCTTCGCCTCGATCTGACGGATGCGCTCGCGCGTGAGGCCGAGATCCGACCCCACCTGCTCCAGCGTCTGGGGTTGGGAATCGACGAGGCCGAAGCGTCGCTCGATCACCGTCCGTTCACGCGGATTCAGCTCGTCCAGGACGAGCCGCAGGTGCTGCCGCAGCAGCAGCTGCGAGGCAGCCTCCGCCGGTGCGGTGGCGTTGGCGTCCTCGATGAGCTCGCCCATCGATCCGTCGCCGTCCTCGCCGATCGGGGCGTCCAGGGACGCCGGGTCGATCGCGATGCGTCGGAACTCCTCCAGCCGCTCGATGGGGAGCTGGACGGCCTCCGCGATCTCTGCCAACGTCGGCTCGCGACCGAGCCGCTGGACGAGCGACCGCTCCACACGCGTGATCTTGTTCATCGTCTCGACCAGGTGGACCGGGATGCGGATCGTCCGGGACTGGTCCGCGATGGAGCGGCTGATCATCTGCCGGATCCACCATGTCGCGTACGTGGAGAACTTGTAGCCGCGGGTGTAGTCGAACTTCTCCACGGCACGCATCAGCCCGAGGTTGCCCTCCTGGATCAGGTCCGGGAACAGCAACCCCCGTCCGAGATAGCGCTTGGCGATCGACACCACCAACCGCAGGTTGGCCTCGGTGAGCTGCTGCTTGGCGTCGTTGCCGAGCCGCTCCACGCGGCGGAGCCGGGCGCGCTGGGCCGGGCTGAGCTCCGCGGGCGAGTCCAGCACGCCCGCGGCGGCCGTGCCCGCGTCGACACGCTTGGCGAGGTCGACCTCCTCCTCTGGCGTGAGCAGGTCGACGCGACCGATCTCGTTGAGGTACAGGCGCACCGGGTCGGCGCTGATCTGTCCGTCGACGACCCCGCTGTCGCTCGGGCGAGCGCTTGCGCCCGGCCCCGCACTCTGGTCGTCGACGATCGCGATGCTCTCGGTCCGCAGCGTCCGCGCCACACGGCTCGCCATCACCGGACGGAGCCCCGCTTCGTCGACGGCCGCCGACAACTCCCCGGTGGTGACGAACCCGCGCTCGAGCCCCAGCGCCACCAGCGTCCGGACGATCTCGTCGCGTGCCATCCTGTCGTGGGCAGCCAGGTCGACGACCTCGGCGGGTGTCGCCTCCCGGGTCCCGCCCCCGTGGCCGCGCGAGGCCCCCGACAGCTGACCCGACCCCGGCACGACCTCCTCCTCCGTCTGCCGTCCCGCCCCCGTGGCCGCGCGGGAGCGCGCGACGAGCGTAGGCAGGGACCGCTGGGGGGAGGCCTCCGTGTCGGCTGCACCGACGGCCCGCGCACCGCACGCACGCGTCGGCCGGTCAGTCCGCCACCGACGTCAGCGACCTGCGTCGACGTTGGAGCTCTGCCAGCTGGCGCTGGAGCGCGAGGAGCTGCTCGCGGTCGGTCGCGTGGTTGAGGCTCGCGAGACGCTCGCGCAGCCGGGATTCCTCCGTGCGCAACCGGTCGGCCACCAAGCGGCGGATGCGAGCAGCGACGATCGACCCGGCCACCTCGACGTCCGGTGCCCTGGTCGACGGTGGCTCCACGACCAGCTGCGCATCGAGCTCCGGATCGTCCTCGAGGGCGAGCGCCCGCAGCAGGCCACGCAGCTCGTCGTCGGCGGCCGCGTCGATCACCACGTCCAACGGCACGCCGACACCACCGGCGGACGCGATCGCCTGCCAGAGGCGTCTGGCGGTCGGATGGGTGAGGTCGTCCTCGGAGAGCTCGTACCACTCGTCGGGCAGCAGGTCGGGATGTTGGAGCGCCGCACGCAGCGCCGCACGCTCCATCCGGGCGCGCTGGTGGACGACGGAGCTCGCCCCGGCGTCGGTCCGACCGTGGGTCGCCCGGGGCCGCGCAGCGACCCCCTGGTGGGCATCCAGCGCCACCCCCGCACGCTCTGCCGTGCGCACCACGTGGTCGTAGGACACACCGATCGTGTCCGCGACCTCCGTGCGGGCCCATTCACGACGCAGGTCCAGGTCCGGCTCGCGCGCGAGCACCTCGAGCGCGGCGCGCAGACCGGCGATGCGCCCGGCCTCGGTCGTGAGGTCGGCGTCGGCGAGCCGCTGGCGGACGAGGAACGGCACGATCGGTGTGGCGGCCGTCACCGCGTCGCGCAGCCCGTCGGCGCCCACGTCGCGCACCAGGTCGGCGGGGTCACGACCCTCCGGCAGCACCAGCACGCGGAGATCGAGCCGGACGCCCTGCCCGTCCTCGCCGAGTGACCGGGCCGCCTCCCACGCACGCTCGGCGGCCTTGATGCCCGCGGCGTCCCCGTCGAAGGCGAGGACCACCTGCGGCGCGTACCGGGCGATGGTCCGGAGATGATCGATGCCAACCGCGGTGCCGCAGGTGGCGACCGCGTTGGCGAAGCCACCCTGGTGGAGCGCCATGACGTCGGTGTAGCCCTCGCAGACGAGCACCTGCTCGGCCCGGACGATCTCCGAACGTGCCTGGAGCACGCCGTAGAGCACGCGCGTCTTGCGGTAGAGGGGCGTCTCGGCGGAGTTGAGGTACTTCGGCGGGTCGTAGCCGCCGTAATCGAGCGCGGGGAGCACCCTTCCACCGAAGCCGATCACGTCCCCGCCCGGGTCGTGGATCGGGAAGATCAACCGGCCGCGGAAACGGTCGCGCAGCCCACCGTGCTCGTTGCGCGTGGAGAGCCCGACCGTGACGAGGTCCCCCGGGGCGACGCCTTCGGCCGTGAGGGCGCGGGAGAGGTCCTCCCAACGGTTCGGCGCGAAGCCCAGGCCGAACGTGTCCGCGTCGGCGCGCCCGAAGCCACGCTCCTTGAGGTAGTCGCGCGCGACCTCACCGTCGTCGGAATGGAGCATGCGCTCGTAGAAGCGCTGCGCGGCGGCCATCGCCGCGACCAGCCGGGTCCGCTCCCCCACCGCCCGCTGCTCCCGGGCGCTCATCTG
This sequence comes from uncultured Nitriliruptoraceae bacterium, assembly GCA_963695235.1. Taxonomy (GTDB): domain Bacteria; phylum Actinomycetota; class Nitriliruptoria; order Nitriliruptorales; family Nitriliruptoraceae; genus PWLR01. The sequence continues at coordinate 2,245,221 of OY968778.1, read as the reverse complement.
TTCGTAGCGCAGCGTGAATCCCGACCGACGGGCCAGCGCCTCGACCGCCTCGGGGAAGTCCACGCCCTCGATGCGCATGAGGAAGTCGTAGAGGTCGCCGGAGACGCCGCAGCCGAAGCAGTTGTAGAAGTTGCCGGCCGGTGTCACCGTGAACGACGGGGTCTTCTCGGTGTGGAACGGGCACAACCCCTTGAAGGAGCGCCCCGCACGCTTCAGGGTGGTGTAGTCACCGACGACGGCCAGGATGTCCGCCTGCTCGCGCAGGGCGTCGATGTCCTCCTTGACGATCCGTCCCGCCACGCCGCGCTCCCGGCCGGTGCCAGCTCACCGGCGCCGCTTCCGTCGACCCCGTCAACCGCCGAGGTCGCTGCTGTCGATGTCGGGGTCGAGCTCTCGGAGGAAGGCGTCGATGCGCTCGAGCTCCGGGCCCTCGCCGATCTCGGCCGCCGCTCGTCGAAGTGCATCGAGGCAGCGGAGGAACGGCCGGTTCGTGGGGTTCGACCAGCGGACGAACCCCCGACCGCCCCAGCCGTTGCCGCGCAGCGCGTCGAGTCCACGGTGGTACCCGACCCGCGCGTAGGCGTAGCGCTCGATCGGCTCGTCACCCAGCCCGGCCAGCGTCGCCCAGCCCTCGAGGAACGTCGGGTGGTCCGCCACGACGGCGCTGACCGCCCCCTTGCGGGTGTCGGGATCCGTCGCGAGCGCGAGCGCCAGGGCCTCGCGCGCATCGTCCGGCGCCAACGGCAGGATCGTCTCGTGCCTGTCCGCCATCGGGAGTTCGGCCACTCGGTCCTCCACCTCGCCGTCGCCCGCAAGGTAGCGGCGGCGCCTGGCTAGCCTCGCCGACGTTCCCCAGGCCCGGACGGGACCGGGACGTGGCCGCCGGACGCGGTCCCACACGACAGGCGGCGCTCGCGTGACGACTCCGATCCGCTACTCGGTCGACCTCCGCGACCGGATGCAGCACCTGGTGCGCGTGACGCTCACCGTCCCGGCCGACCTGGCCGCGGCCGGCCGCATCGTGCTGAGCGTCTGGACGCCCGGCAGCTACGTCGTCCGCGACTACGTGCACCACGTGCAACGGATCGCCGCGACGACCCGCTCCGGCGGGGCGGTCGAGCTGCACCAGGAGGACGGCACGTCCTGGCGCCTCCCGGACGGCCTCTCTGAGGAGGTCGACGTCACGCTCGAGCTGTACGCGAACGCGCTGAGCGTGAGGACCAACCACGTCGACGACCATCACGCGTTGCTCGTCGCGGCCGCGACGTTCCCCTACGTGGAGGGGGGCGAGGACCGCCCGCACGAGGTGCACCTCCCGCCGGTGCCGACCGATCACCGCGTGTGGTCGATGCTGCCCGCCGCGGCCAGCGCCGACACCTACGTCGCGGAGGATCGCGACCATCTCATCGACAGCGCCTTCGAGGTCGGCGACCTCCCGAGCGTCGAGGTGGTCGCCGCGGGCGTCACCCACCGCTTCGTGTGGGCCGGGCACGGCGGCAGACCGGACCTGCAACGCATCGGGTCCGACATCACCGCGATCGCCGGGGCAGCGGCCGACATGCTCGGCGCGCCACCGGTCGACCTCTATACCTTCCTGGCGATCGGCTGGGACGAGGGTGGCGGTGGGCTCGAGCACCGCGACGGCTCGGTCCTGCAGCTGCCCGTCCGGACCTTCCAGGACGACCAGCTCGTCGCGCGCTTCCAGTCGCTTCTCGCCCACGAGTACCTGCATCTGTGGAACGTCAAGCGCCTCGTGCCGGCCGCGCTCGTGCGGCCTCGGTTCGACCAGCCGACGCGCTCGCCGTCGCTGTGGGTCGCGGAGGGCTGGACCGCGTACTACGACGAGCTCCTCCCCACCCGCGCCGGGCTGTGGAGCGCACGCCAGCTCCTCGACTCGCTGCGCGACGGTGTCCAGCGCGTCGAGGACGGGCCCGGCACACGCCTCCAGACCCTGCGCCAGGCCTCCTGGGAGGCGTGGACGAAGCACTACGTCCGCGACGAGAACGTCCTCAACGCCACCACGGACTACTACACGCACGGTTCGCTGGTCGCATGGGAGCTGGATCTCCGCCTGCGGGCGGCCGATCCCACCGGCGGCGGGCTCGACGACGTCCTGCGGTCGCTGTGGGCCCGCCACGCGGGCGCCGACACCGGATACACCGAGGACGACGTGCTCGCCGCGATCGCCGAGGCGGGCGGCGACGAGCTCGCGGCCCTCGCCGACCAGCGCGTCGGGACCGCCGGCCCGCCGGTGCTGGACGAGGTGGTGGCCGCCGTCGGCCTGCGGTGGCGCGTCGACGACGCGCCCGCTCCCCCGTCTCTCGGCGTGCGCGTCACCGAATCGGACGCGGGCGTGACGTTCGCCGCCGTCCTGCGCGACGGTCCCGCCTGGAAGGCCGGTGTGACCGGCGGGGACCGCCTGCTCGGACTCGACGGCCTCACCGTCGGCCGAGGCCAGCTTGACGCGCTGCTCCGCGGCTACCCCGAGCACGCCGAGGTGGAGCTGACGGTCGCGCGCGGCCCGCGACTCCTGCGCCTGCCCGTCGTCCTCGGTCCCGCGACGCCGCGACGGGCCCTCGCGCGCCTCGACGACGCGGCGCCGGTACAGCAGGACGCCTTCCGGCGGTGGTGCGGACAGCCGTGGGACACGGTCTGACCGGGCATGCCAGCGCGACCCCCCGCGCCCGGGTCCCACGACCCCCTCACGGATCGAGCCGCCACCGGCGCACCCCGCCGTCGGCGACCTCCCAGGCGCTCGTGGTCGTCGCGTCCGCCAGCAGGTCGTCGTGGCTGACCAGCACGAGCGTGCCGCCGTACGAGCGCATCGCCGCCTCCAGGCGTTCGATGGACGGTAGGTCCAGGTGGTTGGTGGGCTCGTCCAGCACGACGACGTCGAGGTCCGAGGACAGCAGCTCGGCCAACGCGAGCTTGCGAGCCTCCCCGGGCGAGGGGTCGTCGCTGACCAGCAGCCGGTCGGGATCGATCCCGAGCAGCGCCACCACACCGAGGATCCGCCCGCGGACGCCCGGGTCGGCGCACCGCACCCGCGCCAGCTGCTCGGCGGCGTCGTCGGGTTCCTGCGACAGGCTCCCGACGGCCGATCCCGTCCCCACGAGCTGCCTGAGCAACGCCTCGAGGAGGGTGGTCTTGCCGGCGCCGTTGGCTCCGCGCACGTGGACCCTGTCCCCACGGTGGAGGGTCACGTCGACCGCGCGCAGCAACGTCCCGCCCCCCGCGTGCGGGACGTCGCCGACCACGCTCGCGAGCACGCCCTTGCGTGACGCTCCTTCCCGGAAGCCGACGACACCGTCGCGCTGGCGCCGCACCTCGATCGCCTCGACCGCCTCGCCAGCCCGTGCCACGCGCGTGTCGAGCTGACGGACACGGCGCGCCAACGCCGCTTCCGCCTTGCGTTGCGCCAGCTTGCGACCGCTCTCGCGCGCGTCCGGCTGGGTCGCCCCGGCCAGTCGGCGTTCGCGACGCGGCCCCGCCTCCGCGCCGTGCCGCTCGCGGCGCACGTCACCGAGTGCGCCGCGGAGCCGTCGTTCCTCGCGCCGAGCGCGCTCGTGCGACTCCCTGGCGGTCCGATCGGCCTGCTCCCAGCGGGTCCGAGCCTCGGTGTACGACCCGGCGTGCAGCTCCACCCGCCCATCGAGGATCCGAACGGTCCCGTCCGTCAGCCGGTCGAGGACACGCCGATCGTGGCTGACGACCAGCCCCAGGCAGCGCCGGCGCTCGAGCGTGTCGAGGAGTCGCTCCCTGGCGGAGCGGTCGAGGTGGTTGGTGGGCTCGTCCAGGAGCAGCAGGTCCGGCTCCTGCACGAGCGCGGCGGCGAGCTGCCACCGCTTGCGCCGACCCGGCGACAGGACCGCCCAGCCGCCGGGGCGGGCGTGCAACTCGTCCGGGTCGAGGTCGAGCTCCCGCCGCAGCCGCTGCGACGCGCCGTCCCACGCTGCCGCGAGGGCAACGACCTCGGCTGACGGGACGTCGACGTCCTGCGCCACGTGGACGACCACCGCTGCCCTGGCGTCGACGGTGCCACGCGTCGGCCGGAGCTGACCGGCCATGAGCCGCAGGAGCGTGGACTTGCCCGCACCGTTGGCGCCGACGACGCCTATCCAGCGGCTCGGTTCGGCCACGAGGTCGAGCGAGCAGTCGACGAGCACGGGGACGGCGCTCGAATGGGCGTACGAGACACCGGACAGGTGAAGGGATGGCACGACGGGGCTCCAGGTCGCCGTCGACGCGTCATCCGCGTCGACGATCGGTTCCGGTCAGCCCTCGTCGCGCACCGTTGCTCCACTCCCCGGGGATGCTGGGACGCCGAGGCGGTCTCCGCCGCCGTTCGACGTGCGCGCAGCCTACCCCTCACAGCTCGCGACGAAGCTGCTCGAGCCGCACGCGAACCTGCGCCAGCCGAGCGTTGGCCGCCGCGACCGCCAGGTCCGAGGTTCCCGGATCACGGAGCCGGTCGGCGAGCACGTCCACCTCCAACGTGAGCAACTCGACCTCCGTGCGCACGTTCACGACGGATTCGAGGCTCCCGAACGGGCGCGCCAGGAGCGCTTCGCGCAGCAGCTTCAACGCCCGATCGTCCCGACGCAGCAGTTCCTGGTCCACGCCGGCCCGATGCAGCACCACCCGGAGGTCCGGGACGGCCCTGTCGAGCGGGAGCTCGTGGAGGACGTCCTCGAGCCTCACGAGCGCACGGTCGAGCTCGTCCCAGCGCGCGTCGGGGCCCCCACCCATGCCATCGCCGTCGCCAGGCGACCGACCGCTCACGCTGTCCCCCTCCTGCACCGGCGATGGTAACGCCGCCGTCAACGCCCCGGACGTGCGGACGCGTGCCCCGTCGGGCACGCTTGGCGCATGGACCACATCCCCTCGCCGCGGGAGCTGCGCACCGCCGCACGCGCGTGCGTGTTCCTCGCCTACGCCGCCGGGCTCGCGGGAGTCGCCGCCGGGACCATCCTGCTGCGCGACGGCGAGCTCGCATTCGCGGTGATCCTGTGGACGATCACCTTCGCGGTCGGCGCGACCCTGATGGGCGTGTCGGTGGTGGTCCGGGTGCTCGGGGGGATGCTCGCGCAGCTGCATCGACTGGAATCCGACGTGCGGGTGCTGACCGTCGAGCGGGCCCGCGAACCGGGCGTGCGTCCGGTCGACGACGATCCCTGGCGTGCCCACTGAACGAGCGGGCACCGACGCTCAGCAGCCCGGGAGCCGTTCCAGCAGGTAGCTCTCGAGCCGGTCGATCGCGACCCGGTCCTGCTGCATCGTGTCCCGCTCCCGTACGGTGACGGCACGGTCCTCCAGGGTGTCGAAGTCGACCGTCACACAGTACGGCGTCCCGATCTCGTCCTGACGGCGGTAGCGACGCCCGATCGACTGCGTCTCGTCGTACTCGCACATCCACCGGACCTTGAGCAGGTCGAAGACCTCGCGGGCCGTCGGGGTGAGCGTCTCCTTCTTCGACAGCGGCAGGATCGCGACCTTGTAGGGCGCGAGTCGAGCGTCGAGCCTCAGCACCGTGCGCGATCGCAGCACGCCCTTGGCATCCGGTGCCTCCTCGACCCGGTAGGCGTCGTACAGGAAGGCCAGGGTCGCTCGGGTGGCACCCGCAGCCGGCTCGATCACGTACGGGTGGTAGCGCTCCCCCGTCGTCTGGTCGAAGAAGGACAGGTCCTGGCCACTGGCCTCCTGGTGCGCCTTGAGGTCGAAGTCCGTCCGGTTCGCCAGGCCCTCGAGCTCCGACCAGCGCATCGACTCGTCCGGGAAGTAGTACTCGACGTCCACCGTGCGCTTGGCGTAGTGGGAGAGCTCGTCCGCGGTGTGCTCGCGGATGCGCAGGTTCTCGCGGCGGATGCCGAGGTCGACGTACCACCGGATGCGCTCGTCTATCCAGTACTCGTGCCACTGCTCGTCGCTGCCCGGCTCGACGAAGAACTCCATCTCCATCTGCTCGAACTCGCGGGTGCGGAACACGAAGTTCCCGGGCGTGATCTCGTTGCGGAACGACTTGCCCATCTGGGCGATCCCGAACGGGGGTCGCTTGCGCGTCGCGCGCTGGATCGTGGCGAAGTTCACGAACATCCCCTGCGCGGTCTCCGGGCGCAGCCAGACGACCGACCCCTCGGACTCGATCGGGCCCATGTTCGTGCGGAACATCAGGTTGAAGTTGCGGGCGTCGCCGAGCGTCGCCTTGCGGCAGGCGGGGCAGGTCAACTCCCCGGCAGCCGTCTCCGAGCCGAGCTGCTGCTCCCGCAGATGGTCCTCACGGAATCGCTGGTGACAGTTGCTGCACTCCACCAGCGGGTCCGAGAAGTTCGCCAGGTGTCCGGACGCCTCCCAGACGGCGGTCGGCCCGAGCAGCGCCTGCTCCATCCCGACGACGTCGTCTCGGAGCTGCACCATCGAGCGCCACCACTGCCGCTTGACGTTCTCCTTCAGCTCGACCCCGAGCGGCCCGTAGTCCCAGGTCGAGCGCACGCCCCCGTAGATCTCGGCGGTCGGGAAGATGATGCCGCGCTGCTTGCAGAGATCGACGAGGGTCGGAAGATCCGCCTCGACGGTCGGCTCCGTGCGGGCACGGTCGGTCCGGGCTTCGGTGTGCTGGCTCACGGCGGGCTCGTTGGTGGCTTCGGACCCCACGACCGGCTGTCGGGGGCGGGACGGTCTGACAGGTCGACCGGGGTACGAGACCCCGGTCGGGGTCGAGGGTAGCGTCCGGACCGACGACGGCCGCGGCGCCGTCGTCGAGGGAGGGGCGTCCGGGGTGGCAGCCAGCACGCAGCCGGGCGGGTCCGTCGCGGGCGGCAACGAACGACCGCGCGACCGCCTCGGGTCGATCGCGACACTGCGCACCGCCATGCGGCGCGAGGGCATGCGTCGAGCGCTCCTCGCGTTCGGGATCTTCCGGGTCTCCGAGATGGCGACCTGGGTCGCGCTGCTCGTGTGGGCGTTCGACCATGGTGGCGCCACCGCAACGGGCGTGATCGCGGTGGCGCAGATGGCGCCGGCGGCCATCGCCGCCCCCCTCGGATCGGCGCTCACCGAGCGCATGCCACGGCCGACCGCGCTCCGGCTCGGTTACCTGCTCCAGGCAGCGACCAACCTGGCCACCGCGGTGGCACTGTTCCTCGACGCACCGTTCTGGTCGGTGGCTGTGCTGGCCGGCCTGGCGGCGAGCGCGATGACGCTCAGCCGCCCGGTGCACCACGCGCTGGTCCCCGAGCTCGCCCACAGCCCCGAGGAGCTGACAGCCGGGAACGCGGCCTCCACGGCGGTGGAGGGCACCGCCGATTTCGTCGGTCCCGCCGTTGCCTCGGGGCTGCTCATCCTCGCGTCGGCTGGCTGGGTCTTCGTCGTCATGGGGCTCGCCGGACTCCTGTGCGCGTGGCTGGCGACGGGTGTTCGCGTGGTCCACGTGGCGCACCACGAGGGTGATGGCTCCTACTGGCGAGGTGCCCGCGCCGGCCTGGAGGCCGCGCTCGCCGACCGTGGGGCGGCCGCGCTGACGGCCGTCGTGACCGGTCAGTTCGTGGTGTTGGGGCTCCTCGACGTCCTGACCATCGTGCTCGCGCTGGACGTCCTCGGCACCGGACCCGGCGGGCCCGGCCTGATCTCGTCCGGGCTCGGCATCGGCGCCCTCGTCGGCGCCGCCGCCTCGGTGGCGCTCGTCGGTCGACGCCGGCTCGGACCGGCGATGGCCGCCGGGATGCTGGTCGTGGCCGCCTCCCTGGCCGGCGCCGCGGCGGCACCGGGGCTGCTGGCCGCGATGGCGCTCTTCGCGCTCGTGGGGGCCGGCAACGCGCTCATCGACGTCGCGTCGCGGACGTTGCTGCAGCGCTGCATCGCCCCTCGCTTGCTGGCGCGCATCCTGGGGGTGCAGGAAGCGTTGATGATGGCTGGCACGGCGCTCGGTGCCGCGATCGCTCCGGTGCTCGTCCTGGCGGCCGGGCCGCGCGGTGCCTTCCTCGCGGCTGCGCTGGCGCTGCCAGCCCTGGGCGTGGCGTGCTGGGCATGGCTACGCCGCCTCGACACGCGGCCACCGACCGGTGAGTCGGTCCGACTCCTGCGTTCGGTCCCCCTGTGCTCCGTACTGCCCGTACCCCAGCTGGAGCAGCTCGCCAGCGCGCTCGAGGAGCACAGGCGCCTCGTGGACGGTGAGGTGCTGATCGAGCAGGGTGACGTGGGCGACCGCTGCTACGTGATCGTCGACGGGACCCTGGTGGTGGAGCGGGACGGCACCCCGATCGCCGTGCTCGGGGCCGGCGACCTGGTCGGCGAGATCGCGCTCCTGCGCGACGTCCCGCGGACCGCGACGGTGCGCGCCACGAGCGACGTCCACGTCGTCACGCTCCACCGAGAACCGTTCCTGCTGGCGGTGACGGGTTCCGAGGCGGCGCACCGAGCGATCGACGACGTCGTCGGCCGGCGGCTCACCGCCCAACACCGACCGGTCGACCCGACGGAGCCGGGCGGCGGTTGAGCTCGGTCGCCGGATCAGGTGAAGGCGAACAGCGGCGGCAGGACGATCACGACGCCAGCCGCCCAGACGGCGAAGACGGGCAGGTAGGTGGTCTGCCAGCGCTCGAGCCGGTGGTAGGTGCCGCGCCCGGCGAGGAACCGGGCGGACAGCCAGGCTGCCCCGGCGAGGTTGACGAGGAGCAGGAGGTTGAGTCCGAGCGCCACCGTCCTGTTGGGTGTGAACCCGAGCTCACCGATCCGGGCGACCATCATGCCCAGCACCATCAGGTCCAGCGCGAGCGCGGCGACGACGGCGACCAGCTGGATCAGATCCATCCACCCGGGTCCCTGCGAGGGCTCACGGGCGGACATGCCGTACAGGACCAGCCCGAGCACGACCACCATCAGGAGGTCGAAGACGCCGAGGAGCTCGCGGTCGAACGCGCCGCCCAGCCCGGTGACGGCGTAGACGACGACGGCGACGAGCAGCATCACCGCGAACAGCGGCGTGAACACCATGGTGAGTACCGGCGCCATGTTCTCCACCACGCGTTGCTTCGACTCCACGAGCCAGGCGGCCACGACGACCGCGCCGGCCGCGCCGAGCGGGACGACCACCTCGATGACCTGCTCGGCGTCGACGCCCGCCGGCCCGAGGATGGCCGCGGCCAATCCCATCAAGACGCCGCCGCCGAGGGCGATCAGCACGTAGTAGATGGCCCACTCGCCCGTGAAGCGGACGACGTCCATCCGCCGCTCGTGCGAACGGACGGCGCCACCTGCGTACGGGTAGGCGACGACGAACCACGACACGACGGGCAGGTGTGCCGCCGCGAGCAGGCCCGTGGAGGTGTTCTCGCCGAACGGGTACAGGTTGATGACCAGGCCCGCGAGGAGGAACAGCGCAGCCGTGACGACCCACTGGCGGGCGGTGATCCCTCGCCGCCACCCGAAGTACCCGGCGAGGAACGGCAGCACGAGCAGGCTCGCATTGCGCACGAGCCACCAGTCGCCCTCGCCGGGGAACCCGGACGCCAGACGTGCGAGCTGGACGGTGACGGCGGCCGCGACCGCGAACGCCAGCGCCGTGGGCAGACCGCCCGACGCGTTCCTCTCGTCGGTGCCACCGGCGAGCACGAGCTGCTTCCAGAGGCGACCGCTGTGCTCGCGGGCGAACTCACGCGACACGTCGTCGAGCCGTCCGATGCGCTTCACGGCGATGAGGAACGCCTCGTCGGCGGCGAGGCCGGCCGCACCCAGGTCTGCGATCTGGTCCCGTAGGTGCGCCTCCAACTCCTCCACGTCACGCTCGTCGACCACCGGGCTCCGCCCGACGAACGCGCGCCACTCGGCGATCTCGACCTCCAGCTGGTCCACCGTCATGCCCTCCCGAACGCGGGCAGCAGCTCACCGCCTCCCCAGGCGTCGCCCAGGGCTCGCGCGACGGTCATCCACTGCCGCTTGTGCTCCGCGAGCGCGGCGTGCCCCTCGTCGGTGATCGCGTAGTACTTCCGCCGCCGTCCCTCCGCCGCGGTCCGCCACTCCGGCAGGACGTACCCCAGGCGATGCAGACGATGGAGCAGCGGGTACAGCATCCCGTCGGTCCATTCCAGCTCGCCGTCGGAGACCTCCCGGACGCGCTTCAGGATCGCGTACCCGTAGCTCTCGTCCTCGGCGAGGATCGCCAGCACCAGCGGCGTGGCCGAGGCAGCCACCAGGTCCTTGTCGATGTGCACGACCGTCCTCCGGCTCGGCGCGGCTCAGGAGGTACATAGAAGCACGGGGTACGTAGAAGCACAAGGTACGCGGGCCGGCGGTCGACGGCAGGTCACCCCAGGCGAGGCCCCAGCCGTGGACGGGCGAGCGCGCGTGACGCCGCCGTCAACAACCCAGCGGCGATCGCGAGCGCCACGAGACCGGCTGCGACCAACAACCAGACCGACAGCAGCAGCACACCGGTCGCCTGCGTGATGAGCAGGCCGATGACCGGGAGCACCACGATCCCACCGAGCTGGAACGCCTCCTGGGTGGTGTTCACGCGGACCGACACGAGCGACACGGCACCGAGCGACGCCGCGGCGAAGCACGGGCCCGCCCACAGCACCATCACGAGGTATTCGGAGGTCGGCAGGACGAGCGAGCCGACCTGCTGGCCGACGGTCAGGTTCGCGACGACGGCGTACAGGATCCCGCCGCCGAACCCGACCACCACCGCCGGCACCAGTGCACTCAACAGCTTCGCCGTCGCGAGCTCGCGGTCGGTCAGCGGGGTGAGCAGCACGCCCTCGAGCGTGCGCCGCTCCTTCTCGCCCGCGATGCCGTCGGCGGCGACGACCGTGGCGAGCATCACGGGCACCAGCAGCACGAGCGGGCTCAACAGGTACGTGACCATGAGGACCGCCGTCTGGAGGCCGACGTCGTCGGGAAGCCCCTCGACCACGCTGGCCGGCAGCAGCTCGAGGAGCGCGCCGACGTCGCCGGCCGTCGAGGCGTCGACGAACCGCGGCGCGAGCCCCACGGCCGCCGGCAACGCGACGAGCAGCACGAGCGGGACCAGCAGGGTCGGTAGGACCACGGCCTTCGACCCCAACGCGACGGTCAGGTCCCGACGGATGACCGCGGCGATCCGACGCCACCTCACACGCGCACCTCCTCGTCCGGCACCTCGCCGTGGAGCGCGAGGTAGACGTCCTCGAGGGTGGGATCCAGCCGTCGGACCTCGTGCACCGCCAGGTCGGCACGCACGAGCGCCCGCACCAGCTCGGGGACGGCGGTCCGCGGGATGCCCGCCGCTCGGATGCGACCGGCGCCCTCCACCTCGACGTCCGTGCCGTGCAGCGAGGCGAGGATCCCACGCGCGTGATCGGTCTGGTCGGACGCCACCTCGACGAGCACGCCACTCCGCCCGTGGGCGGCGGCGAGCTCCGCGGGGCTCCCCTGGGCGACCACCCGACCGTTGGCGAGGACCACGACGCGGTCGCACAGCGCCTCCGCCTCCGCGAGGTCGTGCGTGCACAGCACGACGGTGCGGTCGCGGTCCTGGGCCAACCCGGCGAGCGTGCGGCGCACGTTGCGGGCGGCGACCGGGTCCAGCGACGCGGTCGGTTCGTCGAGGAGCAGCACGTCCGGATCCGGGAGCAGGACCCGCGCGAGCGACAGGCGTTGCCGCATCCCCGTCGAGTAGCCGCCCACCCGCTCGTCAGCGCGGTCGAGCAGGTCGAACCGGCCGAGCAGCCCGGAGATGCGCTCGTCGAGGCCGGCGCGATCGACGCCGAACACGTCCGCCGCGAAGCGGAGGTTCTGGACGGCGGTGAGCCGGTCGTCGACGACCGGCCGGGCGGGGAGCACCCCGAGCCGCTGCCGGACCTCGCCGCCGCCGACCAGGGGGTCGACCCCGCCGACCTGGACGACCCCCCGCTCGGGTGCGAGCAGGCCGGCGAGCAACCGGACCGTCGTGGTCTTGCCCGCACCGTTGTGGCCGAGCAGGCCCACGACCTGGCCCTGCGGGACGTGGAGCGTGAGGTGGTCGAGCGCGACGACCTCGCCGAAGCGCATGAGCACCCCGTCGAGTCGCAGGGCGAGGCCGTCCTCGCCCGTCGTCCGCCACGCAGGAGGCAGGCGCGGATCGGGGGGGTCGTCACCTGCCGCGGTCACCGGGTCTGGCACGCCCACCTCCGCATCGGTGCCCGGCAGGTGCCCGAGGTCCCGGGACTGCTGGCGCCGGCAAGGCTAGGAGATGGCGGGCACCTGTCCACGAGGTCCGCACACCTCGTCCGGCGGACGGATGCCGGCACCCCCGCCGACCGCCGGCAGTAGGCTCGGACCTGCTCCGCCCGACCGCGTCGCCTCCCGAGGATCCCATGTCGCTCGTGCTGCCCGCCGACGTGACGGACCTGCGCGAGGCCACGCGCTCCGACGCCTCCCTGCGCCGGTTCCTGCACGGACTCCCCGGCGTCGACCAGGTCGGCGCCGAGAAGCGCGTCGCGCAGCTCGCGACCCGGTCGATCAAGGCGGACAGCAAGCGCTTCGCGCTCGACCTCGCGATCAGCATGGTGGACCTGACCACACTCGAGGGCGCGGACACGCCGGGGAAGGTGCGCTCGCTCTGCGCCAAGGCGCGGCGTCCCGATCCCGCCGACCCGGACGTCCCCGCGGTCGCGGCGGTCTGCATCTACCCGGATCTCGTCCAGACCGCGGTCGACGGCGTGGCCGGCACCGACATCCACGTCGCGTCCGTCGCGACGGCCTTCCCGTCGGGCCGCTCGAGCCTCGACATCAAGCTCCGGGACACCGGCGACGCGGTGGCCGCCGGCGCGGACGAGATCGACATGGTCATCGATCGGGGCGCGTTCCTCGCGGGCCGCTACGGACAGGTCCTCGAGGAGATCGTGGCCGTGAAGGAGGCGTGCGGCGACGCCCATCTGAAGGTGATCCTCGAGACCGGCGAGTTGGTCACCTACGACAACGTCCGTCGCGCCTCCTGGCTGGCGCTGGCGGCCGGTGGCGACTTCATCAAGACCTCCACCGGCAAGGTGACCCCTGCCTCGACCCTGCCCGTGACGTTGGTCATGCTCGAGGCGGTGCGCGACTTCGCCGCGCTCACCGGGGACCGCCGCGGGGTGAAGTCCGCCGGTGGGATCCGGACGGCCAAGGACGCGATCCGCTACCTCGTCCTCGTGCACGAGGTGGCAGGCGCAGCGTGGCTGCACCCCGACCGCTTCCGCTTCGGGGCATCGAGCCTGCTCAACGACCTGCTCCTCCAGCGCGCCAAGCAACGGACAGGCGTCTACTGGAGCAGCAACCGCGTCACGATCGACTAGGAGTGCCCATGGCCACCGACGCACACACGGTGCCCGACCTGGTCACCCCGGTCTGGGAGTACGCGCCCGCGCCCGAGGCGCGCAGCCTCGCGACGATCGCCGACCGCTACGGGTTGTTCGTCGCCGGGGAGTTCGTCGACCCGGCGGAGGGAGGGAGCTTCCCCACCGTCTCGCCTTCGACGGAGGAGCACCTCACGGACGTCGCGCTCGGGACCGAGGCGGACGTCGACCGGGCCGTCCGGGCAGCCCGCAAGGCGTTCCCCGCGTGGTCCCGCATGCGGCCGTCCGAGCGCGGGAAGTACCTGTTCCGACTCGCGCGACTGCTCCAGGAACGTGCCCGCGAGTTCGCGGTGCTGGAATCGATCGACAACGGCAAGCCGATCCGCGAATCGCGGGACGTCGACGTCCCGCTGGCGGCTGCCCACCTCTTCTACCACGCCGGGTGGGCCGACAAGCTCGACTGGGCCGGCCTCGGGCCCGACCCCCGACCGTTGGGGGTGGCGGGGCAGGTCATCCCGTGGAACTTCCCGCTGCTGATGCTGTCCTGGAAGATCGCACCCGCCCTCGCGACGGGCAACACCGTGGTGCTGAAGCCTGCCGAGACCACGCCCCTCACCGCGTTGCTGTTCGCCGAGCTCTGCCAGCAGGCCGACCTGCCCCCGGGCGTCGTCAACATCGTGACGGGCGCGGGGGCCACCGGCGCGGCGCTCGTCGCGCATCCCGACGTGGACAAGATCGCGTTCACGGGCTCGACGGCCGTCGGCAAGCGGATCCAGCGCGAGGTCGCGGGCTCGCGCAAGCGCGTCACGCTGGAGCTGGGTGGCAAGGCCGCGAACATCGTCTTCGACGACGCGCCCATCGACCAGGCCATCGAGGGCATCGTCGACGGGATCTTCTTCAACCAGGGGCACGTGTGCTGCGCCGGGTCCCGCCTACTGGTGCAGGAGAACGTGCACGACCTGGTCGTCGAGCGGTTGCAGGAACGCCTGGGGACGCTGCGGCTCGGGGACCCGCTCGACAAGAACACCGACATCGGGGCCATCAACTCCGCGGAGCAGCTGGCCCGCATCACGGCGCTCGTGGACGCAGGCGATGCCGAGGGAGGCCAGCGCTGGTCACCGGCCTGCGAGCTGCCGAGCACGGGCTACTGGTTCCCGCCCACGCTGTTCACCGGCGTCGGACAGTCGTCACGGATCGCCCAGGAGGAGATCTTCGGACCGGTGCTGTCGGTCCTGACGTTCCGGACACCGGACGAGGCGGTCGCGAAGGCCAACAACACCCCGTACGGGTTGTCAGCCGGCATCTGGACCGAGAAGGGCTCGCGGATCCTGTGGATGGCCGACCGACTCCGCGCCGGGGTCGTCTGGGCGAACACCTTCAACCGCTTCGATCCCACGAGCCCCTTCGGCGGCTACAAGGAATCGGGCTTCGGGCGCGAAGGAGGCCGGCACGGGCTGGCCTCGTACCTGGTGGAGACCGTCTGATGGCCGAGCGGCTGGACGTGCGCAAGACCTACAAGCTCTACGTCGGCGGCGCCTTCCCGCGATCGGAGTCGGGACGCAGCTACGTCGTCACGGACGCCGGCGGCACGTTCCTCGCCAACGCGGCCCGCGCGTCACGCAAGGACGTCCGGGATGCCGTCGTCGCCGCCCGGGCGGCGCAACCCGCCTGGGCGGCCGCAACGGCATACAACCGCGGGCAGGTGCTGTACCGGGTGGCCGAGGTGCTGGACGGACGGCGCGCGCAGTTCGTCGACGAGGTCCGCGCGATGGAGGGCGTGGGCGCCCGCGCCGCCGGTGCCCAGGTCGACGCCGCGATCGACCGCTGGGTCTGGTACGCGGGCTGGGCGGACAAGTTCGCGCAGGTCGGGGGCGCGGCGAACCCGGTGGCGGGCCCCTACTTCAACCTCTCCACACCCGAGCCGTCCGGTGTGGTCGCCGCGCTCGCACCCCAAGGGTCGTCGTTCCTCGGACTCGTCTCCGTGCTGGCACCCGTGGTGGTCTCGGGCAACGCCGTCGTCGCCGTCGCGAGCCAGCGGCGGCCGCTCCCCGCCGTCACGCTGGGAGAGGTGCTCGCCACCTCCGACGTTCCCGGTGGGGTCGTCAACGTCCTGACCGGTCTGACCGACGAGCTCGCTCCCGTGCTGGCCGGACACCTCGACGTCGATGCCATCGACCTGACGGGCGCCAGCGGCACCGACGTCACGGAGCTGGAGCAGCTCGCGGCCGAGAACGTCAAGCGCGTCCTCGCGGCCGCCGTCGACGAGCCCGACTTCGGGCCGCCGCCATACGGGCCCCGCAGGATCCTCGCCTTCTGCGAGACGAAGACGGTGTGGCACCCCAAGGGCCGGTGAACACCGCACGTGCACGCGGAGAGGGCCGGAGCCTCTCGGCTCCGGCCCTCTCGACCGATCAGGGGACCGGATCGGTCCGGGTGCGTCTGTTCAGGCGAGGACCGCGGAGCTCTTGCGGAGCGTGAGGACCACGTAGCCCATCGCGGCGAGCAGGAGACCGACCACGATCGCGAAGGCGCTCAGCGCGTAGGCCAGGATGCCCATGCCCAGCGCGGTCGTGAGGGCGGTCGCGTCGAGCCAGCTGGCGCGTGCGTCGTTGGGCACCAGGACCGGCTCGCCGGCCTCGTCGAGGACGGGTTCGCCCGCTTCGTCGACCTGCGGCACCATCCGCTCCATCTCGGCGTAGCGCAGGCCGCCGGTCCGGTCGAGCTGGTGCTGGGTGATGATGTCGGACTGTGCCCACATCGTCAGCGGTCCCCGGACGGGTGCCTCGGCGATCGCCGCGTCGTCCGGCGTGGTGATGTTCTCCACCGCAGCCTGCTGGTAGGTGTAGATCGCTCCCCCGATGCCGCCGAGCACCGCGAAGAGCCCGACCACCATCGCCGAGATCGCGATGACGACGAAGGCCCGAGCGCGGCCTGTGTGGGTTTCGATCGCCGGTGCCGCGAGGGCGCCGGGCCGTTCTACGGTCCTGGTTGCCATCTTCTGTGTCCTCCGAGTTCCTGTGGTCGGTGTCCGTCGTCGGTGCCTGTGGAGCGGCCTTCGGTCGTCGCTCCGTTGGAAGGGAGTCTGCTGGCCGCGTCGCGAGCCGGAACGAGCCGGAAGCCACCAGCTGGTCGCCGGAGGTCCCGAGTCGGATGGGACCTCCGGCGAGCCCCGAGCCGCCCCCTCCGCCGTGGACCGCCCGGCCCCCGCGGCTCGGGTGCCGGGCGGTCTACGACCGAGGTAGTGACAATCCGCCGCCGGGGTGTCTAGGGTCGCCGCGACGGGGTCGTTCGCGACCCGTCGGCCAGGACGCCGGTCCGGACACGCGGTGCGTCACGCGTCGCAGCTCCTTCGGTTCGGCACCCGAGCGGACGCCGAGAGAGGGAGGACATGGTGAAGAGACGCAGAACGGTTCCGGTGCTGCTCGCGGCGGTGCTCGTGCTGAGTGCCTGCGGCGAGGGAGACGACGAGTTGCAGGATCCGAGCGACGTCGTCGACGGCGAGGACGGCGGCGAGACCGACAACGGTGCCGCGACGCCGGCAGCCGACAGCGTGCTCGATGCGGTGCGTAGTCGCGGATCCGTGGTCTGTGGGGTCAACGACGCCGTCCCGGGCTTCGGGACCACCACCGCCGACGGTGCCTTCGAAGGCTTCGACATCGACTTCTGCCGCGTGATCGCGGCGGCCGCCCTGGGGGACGCGGACGCGGTCGACTTCGTGCCGTTGACCGCCGAGGCGCGCTTCACGGCCCTGCAGTCGGGCGAGATCGACGTCCTCGTCCGGAACACGACCTGGACAGCCACCCGTGACGGTGGCGAGGGCGCCACGTTCACGGCCACGACGTTCTACGACGGGCAGGGCATGATGGTTCGAGCCGATTCCGGCATCGGCTCTGTCGACGACATGGCCGGCACGGTCGTGTGCGTCCTGTCGGGCACCACCACCGAGCTCAACCTCGAGTCGCAGTTCGCCGCGCGCGGGCTGTCTTACGAGGCCTTGACCTTCGAGGACAACGACACGCTCCGTGAGGCGTTCATCGCCGACCGGTGTGACGGCTGGACCTCGGACAAGTCCCAGCTGGCGGCCGTCCGATCTGCATGGCCGGACGGCGAAGGCGGGCCCGAAGCGCTGACCGTCCTCGACGACACCCTGTCCAAGGAACCGCTCGGCCCGGCCGTTCGCGATGGCGACACGGCCTGGTACGACATCGTCAACTGGGCGGTCATCGCCACGATCCAGGCGGAGGAGTTCGGCGTCGACAGCGGCAACGTCGAGAGCCTCGTCGGCTCCACCGACCCGGAGACGGAGCCGGAGTTGGCTCGCTTCCTGGGCATCGGTGGCTTCGACCCGGGCCTCGGCCTCGACGCCGACTTCGCCGTGAACGTCGTCGGGCAGGTCGGCAACTACGCGGAGATCTTCGACCGCCACATCGGACCGGCGACCGGGCTCGGTCTGGAGCGCGGCGAGAACGCGCTCTGGACCGACGGCGGCCTGCTGTACCCGCCGCCCTACCGCTGATACCTCCCTCGCACGTGCACGTCGATGATGCGGTGGCCGGGCCCGGCGGGTTCGGCCACCGCATCGCACCGCCGGAAGAGGTGCGATGACGCGACCGGTGGAGGTCGTCGACGGCTCGTCCCGCGACGCGCCGCGCCGCCCACCCCCCTGGCGTGATGTCCGGATCATCCGGGGCGCGCTCCAGGTGGGATTCGTGCTGGCCGTCCTCGGCACGTTGGCCTGGCTCTACGGCAACCTGGTCACCAACCTCCGCCGGCTCGGGATCAGGCGCGACTTCGGCTTCCTGGAGCAGTCGGCGGGCTTCCCGATCCTCGGCAGCGACTTCCGCGCCACCGGCTCGATCCAGGAGGCGCTGCTGGTCGGCTTCCTGAACACACTTCGAGTGGCGATCGTCGGCATCCTGCTCGCCACGACGCTCGGCGTGCTGTTCGGGGTCATGCGGCTCTCCACCAACTGGCTGGCCCGTCGGACGGCCAGCATCTACGTCGAGGTGCTCCGCAACGTCCCACCGCTGGTCCTGATCATCTTCTTCTACCTGGCGGTGCTCACCACGCTGCCCGGGATCGCGGATGCCGCGACGCCTGGGGGGATCGCCGTCGTCTCGAACCGCGGGGTGGTGATCCCGTGGATCGCCATGGGCGAGGGCGCCGGCCCGTACGGCGGCATGCTGGCTCTCGGGATCGTCCTCGCCGTCGTCGTCGCCGCCTGGCGGAAGCGGGTGCACGACGCCACGGGCGTGCCACACCATCGCGTGTTGTACGGCGGGGGGACGCTCCTGCTCGTCGCCGTCATCGGCTACCTCGCCCTGCGGCCGCCCCTGTCGCTCACCGTGCCCGAGCTCGACGGTCGGAGCGTCACCGGAGGGCAGCTGCTCTACCCGGAGTACTTCGCGCTGCTGCTGAGCCTCGTGCTCTACACGTCGGCGTTCATCGCAGAGATCGTCCGCGGATCGATCCAGGCCGTCCCGAAGGGGCAGGTGGAGGCGGCGGACGCACTCGGCCTACGGCCGCTGCAGCGACTCCGACTCGTGGTCCTCCCCCAGGCGTTGCGCATCGCGACCCCCGCCGCCGGCAACGAGTTCCTCAACCTCTCGAAGAACGTCTCGCTCGGGGTCGTGATCGCGTTCGCCGAGATCCTGCGTGTGGGTCGCCAGGCCATCGGCAACGGGCAACCCGCGCCCCAGGTCCTCGCCCTGGTGCTGCTCGCCTACCTCGGCCTGTCACTCGCGATCTCGCTGGTGGTCAACATCGCCAACCGACGCCTCCAGCTGGTGGAGCGCTGATGACGCACACGGACGTGACGCCGGCACCGACGGGGACGCGGCCCGTCCACCGGGTGACGCCGGCGCGCTGGATCCGGGAGAACCTGTTCCCCAACGTGTGGAACGGGCTGCTCACGCTGCTGCTCGCTCCGCTCCTCGCGTGGCTGGGCTTCTCCCTCCTGCGTTTCCTGCTGGTCGGCGCACGCTGGGACATCGTCGTCGTCAACCTGACCAACTTCATGGTCGGCGGCTTCCCGCGCGACCAGCTGTGGCGGCTGTGGGTGGCCATGACGCTCATCGTGCTCGCGATCGGCGTGCTGGCCGGCATCGCCGCCGCGACGACGCGCGAGACGGCGAACGCGGCCGGCAGGCAGGTTGTGGTCGGCCTGCGTGAACGGCTCCAACGCGCGGGGCCACCGCTGTTCCTGCTGCTCGTGCTGGTGGTGTTCGTCAGGACCGCACTGCCGATCGTGCTCCTCGCCGGGGTCGTCGTGGTGGGGGCCGTGGCGTTCCGCACCGGGCGACGGATCCCCACCCGGCTGCGCGGGAAGATCAACCTCGCGGTCGTCGCGGTGGTGCTCCTCGCGTTGTACGGCATCTCCGGGTTCGGTGGCGTGGCGCGGGGCGCGTGGGGCGGGCTGCTGCTGACCGGGTACTACACGATCGGTGCGCTGCTGCTCGCCTTCCCCATCGGTGTCGCACTCGCGCTCGGACGCCGATCGTCGCTGCCCGTCGTCCGCTATGGCTGCACGATCTTCATCGAGTTCTTCCGCGGCTCACCGCTCATCACCCTGCTGTTCGTCGGCTGGCTGATCCTCCCCTTCTTCCTGCCGCCCGGCTTCCCGACCCCCGACCTGGTCACACGGGCGCTGATCATCTTCGTGCTGTTCACCGCCGCCTACATCGCCGAGATCGTTCGGGGCGGCCTGCAGTCCGTCCCGCGGGGCCAGAGGGAGGCGGCGCAGGCACTCGGCTTGTCACCGTGGCGCCAGACGCGACTCGTCGTGCTGCCCCAAGCGCTCCGCAACGTGATTCCCGCCCTCGTCGGCCAGGCGATCAGCCTCTTCAAGGACACCACCCTGGTCCTCATCATCGGCCAGATCGAGCTGCTGGCCGTCGCCCAGAACGTCACCCAGCAGCAGCAGTTCCTGGGGCAGGGCTACATCGCTGAGACACTCGTGTTCGTGTCCCTCATCTATTGGGTCGGCAGCTACTGGATGTCCCGCGAGAGCCAGCGGCTGGAAGCGCGGCTCGGCGTGGGCACCCGATGACAGGAGCGTCCACGTGAGCGAGAGCACCCTGACGAGCAAGGCCCTGCGCCCCGGCGGGACCGGCGAGACCGTGATCTCTCTCGAGGGCGTCGAGAAGTGGTTCGGCGACTTCCAGGCCCTGCGATCGATCGACCTGGTGGTCGGCGGCCACGAGACGGTCGTCATCTGCGGACCATCCGGATCCGGGAAGTCGACCCTGATCCGCTGCATCAACCGCCTCGAGGCCCACGACGGTGGGCGCATCGTCGTGGACGGGACGGAGCTGTCGGACGACCTGCGCGACATTCAGGCGATCAGGCGTGAGACCGGGATGGTCTTCCAGTCGTTCAACCTCTTCCCGCATCTCACCATCCTGGAGAACATCACCCTGGCGCCCCGGCAGGTCCGCCGGAGGGCCAAGCACGAGGCGGACGAAGCGGCGATGCGACTGCTGGAACGGGTGAAGATCCCCGACCAGGCGCACAAGTACCCGGGTCAGCTCTCCGGGGGGCAACAGCAACGGGCCGCCATCGCCCGGGCACTGGCGATGGAGCCGAAGGTCATGCTCTTCGACGAACCGACGTCGGCCCTCGACCCCGAGATGATCAAGGAGGTCCTCGACACGATGGAGGAGCTCGCGGCATCCGGCATGACGATGATGTGCGTCACCCACGAGATGTCGTTCGCACGTGCCGTCGCGGACCGGGTCGTGTTCATGGCCGACGGCGCGATCGTCGAGGTCGACGAGCCGGACGAGCTGTTCGAGAACCCCAAGGAGGAACGCACGCAGCTGTTCCTCTCCCAGATCCTCTGACACCGAGCTGTTCCCTGAGGCTCGCACCCATCCCGGGCTCTGTCACGTCGTGCGGCCGAAGATGGCCGGCAGATGTGACAGAGCCAGGGGAACGGGTCGTCACCGCCCGTCGGCGTCAGGGGACCCCGCTCCCCCTGCGGCGCCGGCTACCCCCCGGCAACGTCGCCAGGTGCCACCTCGCCGTCCGGGCGATCGACCGCACGCCCGAACCGTCGGTCCCGGCGCTGGTAGGTGAGGATGCACCGGGCCAGCGCCTCGCCGTCGAAGTCCGGCCACAGGGTGTCGACGAACACGAGCTCGGCATAGGCCGCCTGCCACAGCAGGAAGTTCGAGATCCGCTCCTCGCCGGACGTGCGCACGAGCAGGTCCACGTCGGGCATCGATGGATCGGACAGACGCGCGGCGACGGCCGCCTCGGTCACATGGCGCAACCGGCCGGCGGCGACGTCGTCGGCGACACGGGCCGCGGCGTCGACGAGCTCGGCGCGGGCGCCGTAGTTGAAGGCGATCCGAAGCGTCATCCGGCGGTTGTCCGCGGTGCGCGACTCCGTGTCCTCCATGAGCCGGATCAGGCGGGTCGGGACGGGTCGCCGCCGGCGGCCGACGAAGCGCACCCTGACGCCGCGCTCGTCGAGCTCCCCGACGCGACGGACGAGCAGTGACTCGTTGAACCCCAGCAGGAAACGCACCTCAGACGGTGGTCGGCGCCAGTTCTCGGTCGAGAACGCATAGACGGTCAGGTCATCGATGCCCAGCTCCAGCGCGCCCTCGACGGTGTCGAAGAGCGCAGCCTCGCCCGCCTCGTGACCGGCGTTGCGCGACGAGCCACGCAGGTTGGCCCACCGCCCGTTGCCGTCCATGATGATGGCGACGTGCCCGGGCAGACGGTCCGGGTCGATGCGCGCGACGAGGTCCGGCGGGATGGCCACCAGCATCTCCTCGTCGGCGGCACCTCGAGGCTACAACGCGGCGCCAGGACGCCCGCCGCACCCTACGATCGCACCGGCCGGTCGGCTTCCCGACAGGCGGAACGGTGCACGCCGTGGGCAGTGGGGCTCGACGACGCTGCGCAGGCTGCGGCGCCACCTGGAGCTCGAGGTCCGTCCGCTTCTGCGGCCTGTGTGGCACGCCGGTCACCACCTCCGCAGGGCGGGCGCCCGCCGCCTCCGGGGGACGCCGCGTCGCGTCCGGGGTCGTGGCCGGGACGGCGCTGGCAGCCATCGTGGCGGTGGCGGTCACCACGCCGACCTTCGTGGCCCGGGGACCGCTGGAGCTGCGGACCGGCGACGACCAGGCGGTGCGCCTCGGCGCCGGCCCCGACGGGTCGTCGACGGCCGTCGACTGCCGGCCCGCGCGCGACCACCCGCGCGGGTGTGGGCCGCTGATCCTCGACGCGCGAGAGCGGGCCGCTGCGCTCGTCGCCGTCGCGGACGGCGTCGCGATGCTCCGCGGCACGGAGCTCGAGGTCGTCGACCTGCCTGCCGGGACCAGTCGGTGGCGCAGACCCGTCCTCGCCGAGCGGTTGCCCGTCCGGCTCCACGCCGCCGGTGCGCTGGTGCTGGTGGTCACCGGCCGGGAGCTCTCGGCGTTCGACGTCACGTCCGGCCGGCGGGAATGGCACGTGCGGCTGAGCAACGACCCCACGGACGCGACCGACCCGCCGCTGCTCTGGGACGACGGCACCGCCGTCCTGGTCCTGACCGGTGCCGGCCGACTGAGCTCCTACGAGCTCGGGCTCGGGACACCGAGGTGGCAGCGACGCGACGTCGGCACGCTCGCCGTCGCGACCGACGTCGCACTCGTCGTGTCCGACGGCACGGCCGTTCGCGGATGGTCGGCGGCGCACGAGGAGCCGCGCTGGGAGCAGCATCGCGCCGACGTCGAGCTGCGGCCACAGCGGAGCGACCGACGCCACGGCGGGCCGCTCCCACTGCTCGGCAACGCCGGCCTGCTCGACCCGGTCGACGGGGAGGTGCTCCCCCTGCCCGCAGGCGGGCCGTCGCGCAGCGACGCCGCGGGGCAGGAGGTCACGCTGCTGCTGTGGTGGCCGGGCGGGGGCGACCACCTCACGGTGCGCGCGTACGCCGCAGGGGGCGAGCTCCGGTGGGAGCTGGAGGACGTGCCCCTCCCCTGCTGTCTCACGAGTGTCGTGCCGGGTGTCCCGTCACGGATCGGGCTCGTCGCCCCGGGACATCCCGGGGTGGTGCTGGACCTGCGGACGGGTGCACGGTTGGCGACCCTGGAGCGGGCCGGCGGTTCGGTGGAGAGCATCGTGGGAGACACGGCCCTGTGGCGTACCAGCGAGGGTCTCGTGGCCGAGGACATGGCGACCCACGAGGTCCGTCTCCGCGCCCGGGGGAGCCCGCTGTCGCTCGAGCCGTTGCTGCTGGAGGGGCCACACGGCGTGCTCGCGGTGGACCCCGTGGTGTTGTCCGGTGACCCTCTACGGAACCGAGGGCGATAGGCTCGGTCACGTCGAGCACACGGGAGGCGTCGATGGACGGGTCGCCGTTCCGGTACCAGGGGCCCCTGCCCCCGGACGCGGTGCACGGGCGGGACGGCCTGCTGGCGGACCTGGTGGAGCGGGTGACCGAGCATCGGGTCACCGCCCTCCTCGGGCCGCGGCGGTTCGGCAAGACCTCGGTCCTGCGCCGGCTGGCCCAGGACCTGACCGAGGTCGCGACGATCTCGATCGACCTGTTCGGTGTGCAGACCCACGCCGACCTCGTCGTGCGGTTCGCAGGAGCCATGCGCGAGGCCGTCCCGTCGGTTCGGGACCGCGCCTACGAGCTGTCCGTCGCGGCAGGCATCGACCTGGTCGGCGTCCAGGCGCAGGTCCAGCTGTCGCCGCGTCGCCGACCCGACCCTCGGCTGCTCTTCGCAGAGCTGGTGCGCACGCTCGTCGGCGTCGGCCACCGCACGCCGCTCCTGGTCGTGTTCGACGAGTTCCAGTCGATCACCGCCGTCGACGGCGCCACGGCGGTCCTGCGCACGGAGTTGCAGCACCACTACGACCGCATCGCGCTGCTGTTCGCCGGCTCCGCACCGTCCGCGATGCGCGACATCTTCACACGCCACGACCAGCCGTTCTTCAACCAGGCGGACCTCGTCACGATCGAGCCGCTGGATGCGGCGGCCGTGCACCTGATCGTGGGTGACGGCTTCACCGCGACGGGGCGCGATCCCGGCGGCGTGGCGGGCCGGATCCTCTCGCTCACCGGTGGACATCCGCAGCGCACGATGCGGGCGGCCGACGAGGTCTGGCGTCACACACCCGAGGGAGGGTCGGCCGACGCGCACGTCGGCCGCGCACTCGTGTCGCTCCGCGAGGCCGAGGCCGCGACGTTGGCAGCCATGTACGCGGAGCTCGCCGGCGACGAGCGCAAGGTCCTGCGCATCACCGCCAACGGCGGTGCCGTCTTCGGCGTGGCGGCCGAGCGCATGGAGCTGTCGCCCGGTGGTGCCCAGCATGCGCGCCGGCGGCTGCTGGCCGACGGCAAGCTCCGCACGGACGCCGAGGGCACGATCGTCGTGACCGACCCCCTGCTCGCGGACTGGGTGCGCCACACCCTGCCGCTCTGAACGCCGGTGACGTCTCAGGCACGCGGGACGAGCGGATAGCTGCGCAACGTCCGACCGATGTGGTGTTCGACGAACGCCCGCGCGTAGGAGGCCGCGGTCGACCATGCGCCGGCATGGTCCCTCGCGACACCGGGCAGTGCGGCCCACGCGCCGGGGCTGGTGAGCAGCGCCACGATCTCGACGACCATGGGGTCGACCGCCCGCGTCCCCGTCGGGGCGCAGTCGGGGCAGAGCGTCCCACCGGCGCGAACACTCAGGAACGCGTGGGGCCCGGCGCGTCGACACCGGGCACATGCGTCCGTGAAGACGTGGAAGCCGACGACCGAGGCGACGCGGAGCAGGAAGGCGTCGACGAAGACGGTCGGCTCGGGAGGGCGGGCGTCGAGGGCCTGGAGGCCGGCCCGCAGCTGGAGGAAGAGCGCGTTGTCCCGCTCCCCCTCCTGTGCCACCACGTCGACCAGCTCGACCATCACCGCCGCCGCCGCCGAGCGTGCGTAGTCCTCCCGCACGGCCGCATGCGCCGCGATGAGCTCCGCCTGCGAGACGACATCGAGGTTGCGGCCCTCGTGCAGCTGGAGGTCCACGTGGCTGTAGGGCTCCAGACGCCCACCGAAGCGGCTCCCCGGCCGACGCACACCCTTGGCCACCGCACGGACCTTCCCTCGCCCCTGCGTCAACAGGTGCAGGATGCGGTCGGTCTCGCCCAGCTTGTAGGTGCGGAGCACGATGCCCTGTTCGCGGTAGCTGACCATGGGCTGGTTGTACCCGACGGGGACGTTCGAACGACCACGCCGCAACCCACCGCCCACACCGGGTGGGCCTACTACGTTCGTCCAGCAACGACGACGGAGACGGTCTGACGTGGGCGCGACGAGGCAACGCGTGACGATCCAACGGGTGATCCCGGAGGTCGCCGCAGGTCGGCACCCGGCCGTCGCCACCGCGGGCAGGCCGCTGGACGTCGAGGCGGACCTCGTCTGCGACGGGCACGACGAGGTCGCCGCGGTCGTCCGCTGGAAGTCGCACGGTTCCAGAGGGTGGCACGAGGTCCGGATGCAGCCGACCGGCAACGACCGCTACCTCGCGACGTTCGTCCCTCCCGAGCCGGGCCGCTACCGCTATACCGTGGACGCGTGGGTCGACCACGTCGGCACCTGGCTCCGCGACCTCCGAGCGCGTGCGGAGGCCGACGCGGTCGACGAGATCGACCTTCGCATCGGCGCGAGCCACCTCGATCGTCTGGCGGACGACGCCTCGGGTGACGCACGGCGACGCCTGCAAGGTGCGGCGCGCGCGTTGCAGGACGACCGGCTGGAGCTGTCGACCCGCCTGGAGATCGCGCTGTCGGACGACCTCTCCCTCCTGGCGACCGGCAACGACCCACGGTCGTACTGCACCACCTACGACCGCGTCCTCGAGTTGCGGGTCGACCGCGAGCGGGCGGCCTTCTCCACGTGGTACGAGCTGTTCCCGCGCTCGACGTCGACCGAACCCGCAACGCACGGCACGCTCCTCGACGTGATCGACCGCCTCGACCACGTCGCCGGCATGGGCTTCGACGTGCTGTACCTGCCTCCGATCCATCCGATCGGTCGCATCCATCGCAAGGGCCGGAACAACGCGATCGATGCGGGACCGGACGATCCGGGCTCGCCGTGGGCCATCGGATCCGACGAAGGCGGCCACGAGGCCGTCC
Source organism: uncultured Nitriliruptoraceae bacterium (assembly GCA_963695235.1). GTDB lineage: Bacteria > Actinomycetota > Nitriliruptoria > Nitriliruptorales > Nitriliruptoraceae > PWLR01. The sequence goes on along the minus strand of OY968778.1, from coordinate 2,218,813 downwards.
ACCCGGAGCTCGGCACGATCGACGACCTCCGAGCGCTGCGGGACGCCTGCACGGAGCGCGGCATGGAGCTCGCGCTCGACATCGCCTTCCAGTGCGCGCCCGACCATCCGTGGGTGCGCGAGCATCCGGAGTGGTTCAGGGCGCGTCCTGACGGCACGATCCAGTACGCCGAGAACCCGCCGAAGAAGTACCAGGACATCTACCCCCTGGATTTCGAGACCGAGGACGTCGAGGGGCTGTGGAACGCACTCAAGGGCGTCTTCGACCACTGGATCGGCGAGGGCATCCGGATCTTCCGGGTCGACAACCCGCACACGAAGTCGATGCCGTTCTGGGGTTGGTGCCTGGACTCGCTCACGCGGGAGCACCCTGACCTGATCTTCCTCTCCGAGGCATTCACCCGACCCAAGCGGATGTACGAGCTCGCGATGCGGGGGTTCACGCAGTCCTACACCTACTTCACCTGGCGCAGGCACCGATGGGAGATCGAGCGCTACTACGAGGAGCTCTTCCACACCGAGGTAGCCGACTTCTTCAGGCCGAACTCCTGGCCCAACACGCCGGACATCCTGACCGACCAGCTACAGGCGGGGAGTCGGGCGACGTACGTCCAGCGGCTCGTGCTCGCGGCGACGTTGACGGCGAACTACGGCATGTACGGGCCGGCCTTCGAGCTGCTGTGGTCACGGCCCCGACCGGGCGCCGAGGAGTACCTCGACAACGAGAAGTACGAGATCAAACGCTGGGACGTCGACGATCCACGCTCGCTGCGCGAGGTGATCGCGCTCGTCAACGCCATCCGCAGCGAGCATCCCGCCCTCCAGCAGGACAGGACGCTGCGGTTCCACGGTGTCGACAACGACCAACTCCTGGTGTACTCGAAGACCGACCGCTCGGGTGAGGACGTCATCCTCGTCGTGGTCAACCTGGATCCGGCGTGGGAGCAGGGCGGGTTCACGTGGCTCGACATGGACGCGCTCGGCCTGGACGCCGAGGCCGAGTTCCAGGTCCGGGACCTCTTCGCCGGCGGCACCTACCTCTGGAGGGGTCGCCGCAACTTCGTCCAACTCGACCCGTCGGTGACGCCGGCGCACATCTTCCACGTCCGGACCACGACCACCTCGGAGGTCGACTTCGACCAGTTCGGTTGACCGCGGGCGGACGACCGCCCCAGACGTCAGGAGCTGCAGCGTGGCGCAGCAACAGGACGACGATCCGCTCTGGTTCAAGGACGCGGTGATCTACGAGTTGCACGTGCGCGCCTTCCACGACGCGGACGGGGACGGGATCGGTGACTTCAACGGGCTGACTGAGAAGCTCGACTACCTCCAGGACCTCGGCGTCACGGCCCTGTGGCTGCTGCCGTTCTACCCCTCCCCCGGACGCGACGACGGCTACGACATCGCCGACTACACGGCGATCAACCGTGACTACGGCACGATGCGCCAGTTCCGGCGGTTCGTCCGCGAGGCGCATGCGCGTGGACTCAAGGTCATCACCGAGCTGGTGATCAACCACACCTCGGATCAGCATGCCTGGTTCCAGCGCGCGCTGCGGGCACCCAAGGGCAGCCCCGAGCGAGACTTCTACGTCTGGAGCGACACCCCCGAGCGGTGGCAGGACGTGCGGATCATCTTCGAGGACTACGAGGCCTCGAACTGGACCTGGCACGGCCAGGCGGAGCAGTACTACTGGCATCGCTTCTTCCACCATCAGCCGGACCTCAACTTCGACAGCCCCGACGTCCGCCGGGCCGTCAAGGACGCGCTGGATTTCTGGGCGGAGCTCGGTGTCGACGGCATGCGCCTCGACGCGATCCCCTACCTCTTCGTCCGCGACGGGACCAACGGCGAGAACCTGCCGGAGACCCACGCGTTCCTGAAGGAGCTGCGCACGCACCTCGACCGTCACCCGGGACGGATGTTCCTCGCAGAGGCCAACCAATGGCCGGAGGACGCGGCGGCCTACTTCGGTGACGGCGACGAATGCCACATGAGCTTCCACTTCCCGCTGATGCCCAGGTTGTACATGGGGGTCGCGATGGAGGACCGCTTCCCGATCGTCGACATCCTCCAGCAGACCCCCGCGATCCCGGACAACGCCCAGTGGGGGATCTTCCTGCGCAACCACGACGAGTTGACCCTGGAGATGGTCACCGACGAGGAACGCGACTACATGTACCGCGCCTACGCCCGAGAGCGCGCGATGCGGGTCAACCTGGGGATCCGGCGGCGGCTGGCACCGCTGCTGGGCAACGATCGCCGCCTCATCGAGCTGATGAACTCGTTGCTCTTCAGCCTGCCGGGGACACCGATCCTCTATTACGGCGACGAGATCGGCATGGGCGACAACGTCTACCTGGGCGATCGCGACGGCGTCCGCACCCCCATGCAGTGGTCGCCGGACCGCAACGCCGGCTTCTCGCGCACCAACCCCCAACGGCTCTACCTCCCCGTCATCATCGACCCGGAGTACCACTACGAATCCGTGAACGTGGAGGCGCAGCACGACAACCCGCGCAGCCTGCTGTGGTGGATGAAGCGCATCATCGCGCTGCGCAAGCGACATCCCGTCTTCGGCCGAGGGCAGCTCGAGCTGCTCACGCCCGACAACGCGAAGGTGCTGGCGTACGTGCGGTCCTGGACGCCGCCGGGCGAGGACGACCCCGACGACGTGCTGATCGTCGCCAACCTCTCGCGCCACGCACAGGCGTGCGAGCTCGACCTCACGCGCTACCTGGGCAAGCACCTCGTCGAGATGTTCGGCCGCACCACCTTCCCGCAGATCACCGAGCATCCGTACGTGCTCACCCTCGGGCCCTACCAGTACCTCTGGTTCGCTGTCGAGACCGAACACTCCCGTCTCGCCCTGTCGAAGATGCCGCAGTTCGCCGACGACTCGCCGCTGCCAGGCGACCTCGAGCCACCCACCGTCGCCGTGGGAGGGCAGTGGACGGCATTGCTCCGCGGGCCGGGACGCGAGCGATTGGCGGCAGCGCTCCCCGACGCGCTGCGGCAGCAGCGGTGGTTCGGTGGCAAGGCGCGCGAGATCCGATCCGTGACGATCACGGACGTGATCCCCGTCGGCGCCAAGGACCGACCCGCCTTCCATGTCCTGCTCGTGCAGGTGGAGTACGTCGACGGTGAACCGGAGGAGTACGTGCTGCCGATCACCTTCGCCGAGGGTGAGGAGGCCGGGCGCATCTCCGCGGTGTCGCCGCGGTCCGTGCTCGTCACCGTCAAGGGACACGGCGCACGCGCACCGTCCGGTGTCCTGCTCGATGCCCTGACCGACCCGGACGCGTGTCGGGTGCTGCTCGACCAGATCGCCAGGCAGCGCCGTTCCTCCGGCGGCTCGAGCGGGCTCGTCGGCGCCCGCCGTGCCGGCTTCGGCTCTCCCGCCAGGGCGCAGCAGCTCGAGCCCCATCCGCTCCGAGGGGAGCAGTCGAACACCTCGATCCTCTATGGCGACCAGTTGCTGGTGAAGGTGCTCCGGCGGCTCGACGCGGGGATCAGCCCCGACGTCGAGATCGGCGAGCACCTCCGCGAGGTCGAGCACGTCCCGGACCTGCTCGGCACGCTCGACCTCCACCGGCGCGGAGGGCGCGAGGTCTCGACCGTCGCGATGGCGCAACGGTTCGTGCCGAACGAGGGGGACGCCTGGGTCGCAACCCTCGACGAGCTCGGACGGTTCGCCGAGCGGGTCGTCTCCGAGCATCCGGACGACAAGCCGGCGCCCGAGGCGAACCACGCGCCGCTCGACCTCGCCGACGGCGGCGTGCCCGAGGCGGTGCACGCAGCCGCCGGTCCGTTCCTCGGCTCGTTGCAGCTGCTCGGCCGTCGCACCGCCGAGATGCACCTGGCGCTGGCGACGGACCGGGGCGACCCGTCCTTCACGCCGGAGCCCATGACGACGCTCTACCAGCGCAGCCTCTACCAATCCGTGCGCAACGCCGTCCGCATCGGCCTGCGGGCGGCACGCCGGGAGGCACGACGGATGCCCGAGGGCGACATCAGGGACCAGATCGTCGCGCTCGCGGAGCGCGAGGACGACCTGCTCGTCGCGATGCGCGCGATCACCCACGAGCCGATCGACGCGACGAGGATCCGTATCCACGGTGACTACCACCTCGGACAGGTGCTGTTCACCGGCCGCGACGTGGCGATCATCGACTTCGAGGGCGAACCGTCCCGACCGCTGGGCGAGCGCCGCCTCAAGCGCTCGCCGCTGCGCGACGTCGCCGGGCTGCTGCGCTCCCTCCAATACGCGACCGCCACCACGCTCGAGGACCAGGTGGAACGCGGGCTCGTCACGCCGGACCACCCGAACCACCAGTGCCTGGCGGCCTGGCTCGACTGGTGGTTGGCGTGGGCGAGCGCCGTCTTCCTCGAGGGCTACCTCGATGCCGCGAGCGGCGCCAGCTTCCTGCCGACCGATGCTCGCCACACCCGTGTCCTGCTCGACGCGTTCCTCGTCGAGAAGGCCGTCTACGAGCTCGGCTACGAGATGAACAACCGGCCCGAGTGGCTCTCGATCCCGCTCGCCGGCATCACCAGCGTCCTCGACGCGGAAGAGGGATGACGATGCCACGCAGCCCGAAAGGTGCACCGGCCGATCAGGCGACGCCGACGGCGGCGCCGGCCTCGTTGCTCACCGACGACGACCTGCACCTGTTCAACGAGGGCACGCACCTGCGCATGTGGGAGAAGCTCGGCTCACACCCTCGGACGCGGGACGGCGTGGATGGGGTCGCGTTCGCGGTGTGGGCACCCAACGCCCGGGAGGTCGCCGTCATCGGTGACTTCAACGACTGGGACGCGGCAGCACCCGGCGCCCGCATGCACGCACGGGGCGTGTCGGGCATCTGGGAGGCGTTCGTCCCGGACGTCGGACTCGGTGCGGCGTACAAGTACCGCATCCTGCCCCACGGCTCCGATGCCGTGCTCGAGAAGTCGGACCCGTACGCGGTCCATGCCGAGACCCCACCCCGCACCGCGTCGAAGGTGTGGGACTCGAGCTACGACTGGTCGGACGACGACTGGATGGCCGGTCGCGGCGCGCGCCAGCAGCTCGACAGACCGGTCTCCGTCTACGAGCTGCACCTCGGCTCCTGGCGACGCGCGGAGGACGGCGACACGGACCGGTCCCTCGGGTACCGCGAGCTCGCGGACCCGCTGGTCGAGCACATCACGCAGCTCGGCTTCACCCACGTCGAGTTCCTTCCGATCATGGAGCACCCGTTCTACGGTTCCTGGGGCTATCAGTCCACCGGCTACTTCGCCCCGACCAGCCGTTACGGCACCCCCCAGGACCTCAAGTACCTGATCGACCGGCTGCACCAGGCCGACATCGGGGTGATCCTCGACTGGGTCCCCTCGCACTTCCCGACCGACGCCTTCGCCCTGGGGGATTTCGACGGGACGCACCTCTACGAGCATGCCGACCCGCGGCAGGGGTTCCATCCGGACTGGTCCAGCTACATCTTCAACTACGGCCGCAAGGAGGTCCAGAGCTTCCTGCTCTCGTCCGCCCTCTACTGGCTCGGCGAGTACCACGTCGACGGCCTCCGGGTGGATGCCGTCGCCTCCATGCTCTACCTCGACTACTCGAGGGAGGAGGGCGAGTGGGTTCCCAACGAGTGGGGAGGCAACGAGAACGTCGCGGCGATCGAGTTCCTTCGTCGCTTCAACACCGAGGTGTTCCGCCACCACCCGGACGTGCAGACCTTCGCCGAGGAGTCCACGGCCTGGCCGATGGTGTCGCGGCCCACCTACGTGGGCGGCCTGGGCTTCGGGTTCAAGTGGGACATGGGCTGGATGCACGACACGCTGGAGGTCTTCCAGCTCGAGCCGATCCACCGCAAGTACCACCACGACCAGCTCACGTTCCGCGCGGTCTACGGCTACGCCGAGAACTACTGCCTCCCGCTGTCCCACGACGAGGTCGTGCACGGGAAGGGCTCGCTGCTGGGCAAGATGCCCGGGGACGAGTGGCAGCGCTTCGCCAACCTCCGGGCGCTGCTGGCGTACCAGTTCGTCACACCGGGGAAGAAGCTGCTGTTCATGGGTGGCGAGCTGGGGCAGTGGCGGGAGTGGGGACACGAACGCTCCCTGGACTGGCATCTGCTGGAGACCGACGGCAGGCACGCCGGCCTCCAGCGGTGCGTCGGTGACATCGCGCGCCTCTACCGGGACGAGCCGGCGCTGCACGAAGGCGATTGCGAGCCGTTCGGCTTCGAATGGGTCGACTGCACCGACTGGCAGGCATCGGTGATCTCGTTCGTCCGCCGCGCCCGTGACGGACGGGAAGCGCTCGTCACCATGAACCTCACACCCGTGGTCCGCGACAACTACCGGATCGGTGTGCCGCACGGCGGCCACTGGCGGGAGGTGTTCAACTCGGACGCCGCGGACTACGGCGGCTCGGGCGTGGGGAATCTCGGCGGGGTCGACGCGACACCGCATCCGTCGCACGGTCGATCCCATTCCCTGGTCCTCACCCTGCCGCCCTTGGCGGTCGAGGTCTACGTCCCGGCCGAGGCATGACCGACCGGCCCGACGGACGGCAGGACCTGGCCACCGCGCTGCGGGAGGTCGCCGACGAGGCGCGCCCCGCGGCGGCAGAAGGCTCCGTCGCCGACTACATCCCGGCACTCGGAGGCGCCGATCCGGATGCGTTCGCGCTCGCCGCCGTCGAGCTCGACGGCACGGAGCACGCCGTCGGCGACGCGGACGAGCTGTTCCCGATCCAGAGCATCTCGAAGGTCTTCTCGCTGGTGTTGGCCATGCGTGAGGCGGACCGGCACGAAGGCGTCGAGGCCGAGCTGTGGTCGCGCGTGGGCCGCGAGCCCTCGGGCGACCCGTTCAACTCGCTCGTGCAGCTCGAACACGAACGGGGCATCCCGCGCAACCCCATGATCAACGCCGGGGCGCTGGTCATCGACGACCTGCTGCTCGACCACTGCGAGGATCCCACCTCCGAGACCCTGGCGCTGCTGTCGTTCCTCGCGCGCGAGGAGGTGGGTGTCGACGACGATGTCCTCGCGTCGGAGAAGGGGACCGGTCATCGCAACCGCGCGATGGCGAGCCTGATGGCCGCCTTCGACAACCTGCGCCACGACGTCGACGCGGTCCTGGACGACTACGTGCACGCGTGCGCGATCGCGATGAGCACCCGACAGCTCGCCCGTGCGGTGCGGTTCCTGGCGAACGACGGGATCGAGCCCGAGACCGGCGAGCGGGTGCTGTCGCGATCCCACGCGCACCGTGTCGCCGCCATCATGCTCACCTGCGGGACGTACGACGCCGCAGGCGAGTTCGCGTTCTCGGTCGGGCTGCCCTGCAAGAGCGGCGTCGCGGGCGGCATCATGGCCGTCGTGCCGCAACGGATGGGGCTGTGCGCCTGGTCGCCGCCGCTCGACGAGGTCGGCAACTCCGTCGCGGGGCGCGTGGCGCTGCACCAGCTGTCGTTGCGCCTCGACCTCTCGGTCTTCTGATCCGACGTCAGCAGCCGACCGCCCTCGCTCGCGACGCCATCGAGGCCAGGACGTCCGCCAGCTCCGTCAGCCGCTCCGGCACGGCCGTGTAGTTCACGAACCGGCCACACCGTTCGCCCCGGACCAGCCCCGCGTCCCGCAGCACCTTGAGATGATGGGACACCGTGGGTTGCCGGATGTCGAGCTCCGCAGCCAGATCGGTGCAGGTGCACAACGCGGCGTCGGTGAGACGGAGCAGGATCTTCCGTCGCTGAGGGTCGGCCAGCACCCCGAGCGGCGCCAGCGCATCCGCGGTCGACGAGGTGCGTCGATCGTCCAGCGAAGCCCGGGCGCTCATGCTGCGCAGCAGGCCGGCGCACCGACGCTGGACGAGCGATCGCTGGTCCCGTCCCATGCGACCCGCACGGCGGTGCGCACGGGGCGGGCCGCACGTGCCCTTCGGGGCGTCGACAGCCGGCGCGCCGTCCGGCGCTGGTCGGCCTCGCGCAGCACCTCGGCGGACGTGTACGTGGCCATGCTGTAGACGGTCGTGGGATGCAACATCGTCGTCACCTCGTCGCGGTTCTTGCCTCGCTCGTCATCGTGCCGGTCGGGGAGCCGTCAGGCGCAGCAACTCGAGTCCTCGAGCGCGAGACGGTCCGCGTCGTCCAACACGGTGTAGATCTCCCAGCGCTCCCGATCGGGGCCGGTGACCCACACCTTGTCCTGCGTCGCGTAGCAGCAGGTCTCGCTCGACCGCACGTCGGTCGGGAGCCCCGCCGCTGCCAGCCGGGTCGTGGCGGACGCGACCTGCGCCGTGTCCTCCACCTCGATGCCCAGGTGGTTGATCGTGCCCCCCACCGCGCCCTCGATGAGCACGAGCTTGAGTGGCGGATCCGCGATCGCGAAGTTGGCGTAGCCGTCGCGGACCTTGGTGGGCTCCGTCCCGAACAGGTCCCGGTAGAAGGCGATCGATGCCGGCAGATCCGTGACGTCCACTGCGAGCTGGACACGACCCATGGTGTTCCTCCGGTCCTCGGCTCGAACCCCTCGGGGTGAGCCATCGATGTCTGTCGATAGGTGGCATGGTAGCTCTCGTATCGATGTGCGTCGATATCGCCAGGGCCGACGTGCGACCAACGCATAGACAACTGTCGATATGCAGAAGGAGCCTCCGCTTCGGCGCGGGGGGGTGGGTAAGGTCCGACACCGCCGAACGGGATGGGCGATGGGGCGAGGGGCCGCGGATCCGGGGCGCACGGGGTCTCTGCCCACCGCCGCCCGCGGACTGCTGGTCATCGTGGTCGTGCTCTCGGTCGGCTTCACCGTCTCCGTCGTCCCCGGTGTGCGGGCCGAGCCCGGGTTCGACGCTCGCCTCGACGGGTGGCTGAAGGGAGCCGCGTACACGGGCGCTGCCGTCCTGGCGGCACTGCGACCGCTGCGTGACCGGCGCTGCCGGCTCCCCTGGACGCTCATCGCGCTCGCGCTGGGCGCCCGCGCGTGGGGCTTCGCGAGCCACGCCGTGATCGTCCGCATGCAGGACCCACAGCCCTACCCCTCCGTCGCCGATGCCGGGTGGCTGGTCGCCAGCCTGCTCCTGCTCGCAGGCCTGCTGATCCTGGCGCGAGCCAGCGTCGCGACCCGCGCCGGGACGATCGCGCTGGACACGGTGCTCGCCGCGCTCACCGTGGCGGCGCTGGTGACCATGCTGGTCTGGGGGCCCCTGGTGGCGGCGGCCGCACCGGGGGTGAGTCGTGCGGCCCTGGCCACCAACGTCGCCTACCCGCTCCTCGACCTCGCGCTCATCACCACGGTCGGGAGCCTGGCAGCGGCCAGCGGCTGGCGACCACCGCGCGCGCTCTGGTGGCTCGGCGCAGGCGTGGTGGTCTCGGCGGCCGTCGACGCCGCCTTCCTCTACCAGCTCACCACCGGGACCTTCCGTCCCGGCAGCTGGCTCTCGGGGCTGTCGCTCGTCGGCACGGTCGCGATCGCTTGGGCACCCTGGGCGCGTCGCGCCGACGGGACCGGGGCACGATCGGACGACCTGCCCGCCCTGGCCGCGCCGGGAGTGCTCGGTGTCATCTGCCTCGGCCTGCTGGTCGTGGGGACGACCCGACCCGTCGCACCCCTCGTGGTCGGCTTCGCGGCGGCCGGCATCCTCGTGGTCGTCCTCCGCACCGCCGTGACCTTCCGGTTGCTCCGCTCCGTCCGCACGCTCCGTCGCGCCCAGCAGGTGGCGGGCGTGGGGCACTGGTTGGCCGATGCCGATGGCAGCCACGCTCACTGGTCGAATGACGTCTACGAGCTGCTCGGTCTCGATCCGCGGGTGGTCGTGGCCGGCGACGACGCGATGGACGGCGTCGTGCACCCGGATGATGCCGAGCTCGTCCGTCAGGCTCGACGACGCGGGCTCGAGACGGGCGAGGTGGACGTCGTCCACCGGGTTCACCGTCCGGACGGCGAGTCGCGCGTCGTCCACGTCCGCGCGGAGGCGGACCGCGACGCCGACGGCAGCCTCACCGGCTGGTACGGCACGATGCAGGACGTCACCGACCGCGAACGGCTCGCGGCCGCGCTGCGCGAGAGCGAAGCCACGCTGCAGCGCGTGCTGACCGCGACCAACGACGGCTGGTGGAGCCAGGATCTGCGGACCGGCACGTCGTTCCATTCCGAGCGTTGGTGGCGGCTGCACGGCCTGGAACCGGGGACCCACCCCGAGGACGAGGACCTGTGGATCCGTGTGACCGCCCCCGAGGACGTCGAACGCGTGGTGCGGCTCCTGAACGAGGCCTTCGAACGTCAGGAGCCAACCGTCTCGTGGACCGGCCGGGCGCTGCATGCGGACGGCTACGAGTTCCCGATGCTGGTGCGGGTGTCGATCGACTACGACGAGCGAGGTGCTCCCCTCCGTATCAGCGGCGCGACGAGCGACCTGACGGACAGCATGCAGGCCGAGCAGGCCAAGGACGCCTTCATCTCCACGCTCAGCCACGAGCTACGGACGCCGCTCACTGCGATCGGTGGAGCCATCGAGACCGTCCGCGCGGGCGTGGCTGGTGAGGTGGGCCCCGGGGTCACGCAACTGCTCGACCTCGCGGCCCGCAACGCCCTTCGGCTCCGGCGCCTCGTGGACGATCTCCTCGATCTCGAGCGGCTGCTGGCTGCGCCTGTCGGTGGGGGGAGTGCGGTGCAGGCGCTCCGTGGCGTCCTGGAGCGGACCATCGAGGAGGCGTCCCCCCTGGCCCTGGCCAAGGACGTCACGTTCCGGTTCTCGGCGCCGAAGCGTCCGCTGTTCGTTCGCATCGACGGCAACCGCATCGCGCAGGTCCTCACCAACTACCTCTCGAACGCCGTCAAGTTCGCGCCGGCGGGCAGCACCGTCGAGGTCGTGCTCGAGGAGCACGGCCAGCGTGTCCGAACCACGGTCGTGGACACCGGCCCGGGCGTGCCCGAGCACTTCAGGCCGCGGGTGTTCACCGCCTTCTCCCAGGCGGAGAGCACCGACGTGCGGACCTACGGTGGCACGGGACTGGGTCTGGCCATCAGCAGGGAGATCGTCCAGCAGCACGGCGGCGAGGTGGGGTTCACGTCGGAGGTGGGAAGGACCGCCTTCTGGTTCGAGCTCCCCGCGGTGGACATCCCTCAGCCGGACTGACGCTGCACCCCCACGATCAACGAGTACGACGCCGTCGCCGGAGCGCCGGCCCCACCGGGCGGCCTGCTCCCCCGTCGCTTGAACTCCTCGGCCAGGTCCTGCAGCCGGTCCACCAGCTCCCGGAGGTCCGCATCCGGCAACGTCGCGCCGACGCGCGCGAAGGTCACGGAATCGGCGTCGTCGACGTGCAGCAACTCGTCGGCGACGACCTGCCGCAGGGCGTGGGTGTCCGCCGGGGAACCGCTCAGCTCCCACGACTTGCCGGTCGCGCTGTAGGGCTGCTCGCGCGAGCCCCGCGCACCGGCACGCGGCTCCTCCGCACGCAGGAAGCCCTCGGCGACGAGCGGACGGAGGTGGTAGTGGATCGTTCCCGGCGTGGTGCCGAGCGCCTGGGCGAGCTCCTTGTTCGTCATGGCGCTCGCGCGGCACGCGAACAGGATGCGCAGGCGCGTGGGATGGCCCAGCGCCTTCGCCTCGGCCGCCGTGGGGGCCCGCCGTTCGGGGAGTTCCATGGCGTGCAGGCTACCTCCAGGCAGCGCACAACCAGTTGACATCTCTCAACCAGTCGTGCGAGCCTGTGCCTCCATGCGATCCAGCACCGCGGGGGCTGCACGTGGCACAGTCGGAGAGAGAGGGTCGCGCCGACGGCTCGTGGATCGGCCGGCGGACCGGAGGCCTCGACGGCCGGTACTGGCGGCTCTGGAGCGCGGTCGCGAGCTCCAACCTCGGCGACGGCCTCGTGGCGCTCGCCTTCCCCTGGCTCGCGTCGCTGCTGACCCGGGATGCCCTCGCCATCGCGGGCGTCGCGTTCGCGACGCGTCTGCCCTGGCTCGTGTTCAGCCTGCAGGCCGGGGCGTTGACCGACCGCTTCGATCGTCGGCGTCTGATGGTCGTCGCGAACGGGCTGCGGGCCGTGGTCGCGTCGCTGACGGCGGTCGCCGTGGTGCTCGAGGTGATGACGATCCCCGGGCTGTACCTCGCCGCCTTCGCGCTCGGCATGTGCGAGGTGGTGTTCGACAACACCTCCCAGACGATCCTGCCGTCCCTCGTCCCCCGCGAGCGCCTCGAACGCGCGAACGGCAATCTCATGGGCGCGCAGATGGTGGTCAACGAGTTCGTCGCCGTCCCCATCGCCGGCTTCCTCGTGGGCGTCGCCCTGTCGCTGCCCTTCGCCATCGACGCGGTGACCGCCGGGCTGTCCGCGGCGACGGTGGCACTGATCCCGGGGAGCTTCCACCCGGTCACACGCGCCGCGGCACCTCCCCAGCGGATGCGCGCGCAGATCTCCGAGGGCATGCGCTGGCTCTGGCGACACCATCTGCTACGCAGGCTGGCACTGGCGCTCGGCGCGATGAACGGCATGGGCGCCGCCGTCATGGCGACCTACGTCCTGTTCGCCCAGGAGGTCCTCGAGCTCGGTGGCGTCGGGTTCGGGCTGCTGCTCGCCAGCGGCAGCGTCGGCGCGCTGCTCGGCAGCCTCCTCGCGCCGAACGTGACGAAGCGGCTCGGACCGGGACGCTCGCTCGCCGCCACGGTCGCGGTACCGATCGTCGGGAACATCGTCACGGCGCTCAGCTCCGACGCGGTCGTCGTCGCGATCGCGTTCGCCGCCTTCGGCTTCACGGCGATGATGTGGAACGTGGTGACGGTCTCGCTGCGACAGGTGCTGATCCCCGATGGCCTGCTGGGGCGGGTGAACAGCGTCTACCGCTTCTTCGGGTGGGGCGCCATGCCCATCGGCACGCTGCTCGGTGGAGGGCTCGTGCGGATCGTCGAGGACGCCACCGTGCGGGAGACCGGCCTGCGCGCCCCCTTCGTCGCCGCGGCGGCCGCACACCTGCTGCTGCTGATGCTGGTCTCGCCCAAGCTCACCACCGCCGCGATCGACGACGCACGGGCGTCGGCCGAGGCGTCGGACGGATCCGGTTAGGACCGGTCCAGGCTGCTCCTGAGCACCTGGACGATGCGGTTCGCGCCGCTCCCCCACCGGCCGTTCACCAGGTCGACGATCCCGTCGAGCTGCTCCTCGGTCACCCCTCCCATCAACAACGTCCGCAGCGGGGCGTCCTCGACCATCGACGTCACCAGCGCATCGTTGGCCGGGTCGTCGCCGAACTGCGCACGAAGGCGGCGCTCGACCAGGGGCACCAGGATCCGACCGAAGGCCGTCCCGGCGGTCGCCCCGATCGGCGTGTTGCGGTCGAAGGGGCGTCCGATCGGCGGGTTCGGTGGCACCGGGCGACCGAGGAGCGCGGCGTACGAGGCCCCGTCGACATCGAGGTAGCGGGCGGGACGCCGGTACACGACCGGCTCCTCGCGCGTCTCCAGCGGGTCACCGACGACGCGGACGCTCGCGGAGCCACGCAGGTCGCGCGAGGAGAAGCCGACATGGAGCTCGAACGCTCCCGGCTCGATGGTCCAGTCAGCCCGGTCCGGGTGCCAGTACGAGAACGCACGGGCCGGCAGGTGCAGGCGCACCGACGTCGAGCCGCCCGCCTCCAGCCGCACCTTGGAGAAGCCCTTGAGCTCCCGGTCCGGCCGGTACACGGCCGCTTCGACGTCGCGCACGTAGAGCTGGACCACGGTCGCGCCAGCGCGATCGCCCGTGTTGGCCACCTCGACGTCGACGGCGACGCCGTCACGCTCGAGGTCCTCGACCGAGACCTCGGTCCGGTCGACGGCCGGCGTCCCGAGCTCGAAGGTGGTGTAGGACAGCCCGTGGCCGAAGCAGAACAGCACGTCGTCCGCCACGGTGTCGTGGAAGCGGTAGCCCACGTAGAGGCCCTCCCGGTGCTCGACCGTCGTCGGGCCGCCCGGGAAGTTGCGGTGCGCCGGCACGTCGTCGATGTGCCGCGGGAAGGTCTCCGCCAACCGCCCCGACGGGTCGACCGCGCCGGTGAGGACGTCCGCGAGACCCCCGCCGCCTGCCTGTCCGCCGAGGTAGCCCTCGACGACCGCGTCCACGTCCTCGAGCCACGGCATCTCGACCGGCGCCCCGTTGGACAGCACGACCACCACGCGCGGGTGCACCGCGGCGATCGCAGCCACCAGCGCGTCGTGGCTGCGGGGCAGCCGGAGGTGCGACCGGTCGTTGCCCTCGTTCTCGTAGCCGTCGGGGAGACCGACACAGACGACGGCCACGTCGGCGGCGATGGCGGTCGCGACGGCAGCGGCGACGAGGCCGTCGTTCGGCAGGTCCGGGCGATCGACCCCCATCGCGTGGGTCACCCGCTCGGGGCCCAGGAGCGCCCGGAGCTCCACCAGGAGCGTCTCGACCCGCGTCGGGTTGATCCGTGAGCTGCCCGTGCCCTGGAACCGCGGGTCGACGGCGAAGGGGCCGATCAGGGCGACCGACCCGTCACCGGCGATCGGGAGCGCGCCTTCGTTGCGCAGGAGCACGGCGGCCTCGCCGGCGACCCGCCGCGCGAGGTGGTGGTGCTCGTCGCGGCTGAAGGTCGTCGTCCGACGATGCCGTTCGGCGCGCAGTGCCAGTGCGACGAGCCGGGTCGCGGCGGCGTCCAGGACACCTTCTTCCAGCATCCCCGCGCGCACGCCCTCCACGACGTGGCGGTCGGAATCCGTGGTGCCGCCCGGCATCTCGAGATCGCAGCCGGCCGCGAGCGCCGCCACCCGCTCGTCCATGGCGCCCCAGTCCGTCATGACGACGCCGCGGAACCCCCACTCGGTCCGGAGGACGTCGGTCAGAAGCCATGGGTCCTGGCACGCGTAGGTGCCGTTCAACCGGTTGTAGGACCCCATGACCGTCCACGGCTCGCCCGTCGTCACGGCGATCTCGAACGCGGCGAGCTCCAGCTCGCGCAGCGTCCGCTCGTCGTAGACGGCGTCGATCGTCATGCGCTGCTGTTCCTGGTCGTTGCCGGCGAAGTGCTTGAGCGCCGTTCCGACCCCTCGGGACTGCACGCCCTGGATGAAGGCCGCCGCCAGCGAGCCGCCCAGGAAGGGGTCTTCGGAGAGGTACTCGAAGTTGCGGCCGCACAGCGGCGAACGCTTGACGTTGACGCCGGGCCCGAGCAGCACGCCGACCCCCAGCTCGAGACACTCCAGCCCGATGGCCTCGCCGACGGTCCGCAGCAGGGAGGCGTCCCAGGTGGCCGCGAGCGCGGACGCGGTCGGGAAGCAGGTCGCCGGCACCGCGCCGTGGAGTCCCAGCACCCCCGGGTCACCCGCCTCGAGCCGGACCCCGTGTGGCCCGTCGGTCAGGGTCACGCCCGGAACGCCAGCTCGCTCGATCGGCTGCGTCGTCCAGAAGTCCCGTCCCGAGGTCAGCGACGCCTTCTCCTCGAGCGTCAGGGACGCAACCAGCTCGCGCGCCCGGACCTCGTCGTCATCGGTCGGCGGCACGTGCGGTGTGGCGTCCATGGAGCCCTCCTCCTCGCGCACCCGCGTCGCGGAGCTGCCGCGGTCGGCGACGACACGACGATGCGGCCGTCACCGGCCGCATCGCCACGTGTGCAGCAACGTCGGTCGCTCAGGTCCGCATGGGCGGCGTGACGCGCTGCTTGACGTCCCGGATGCCGAGTCCGATCAGGACGAACAGTACGCCGAGCCCCAATGCCATGCCCGCGACACCGAAGGCCACGACCGACGTGAACAGCGAGGCCTGCAGGAACGACGAGTTCATGGCCACCTCGCGCCGTGGGTCCTCGCGATCGAGCTCCGCGTAGGTCAGCCCCTCGGTCGTCTCGAGCGTGTGCTCCTGGATGACCTGCGCCTGGCAGTAGGCGGTCAGGGGCCCCCGAACGGTGCGACCGGGCAGGCAGGCGTCGTCGGGGGTCGTGATGCGCTGCTCCGCGAGCATGCTGCTCACGACCGCCCAGGTCACCACGCCGCCGACGATCAGCAGCACGCCGAGGGCGATCGAGGCGATCGAGGCGAACGCGCGGGTATCCATCTGGTGGGTTCCTCCATCCGGGGACAGGCACGACCCTAGAGCCGCCCCGGTCGGGAGGCAGGGCCGGACGGCCCGACCTCCCGGGCCTGCGGCCGGGACCCCCAGCCGCGACCGCCGCTGGTTCGCGCCGCCATCGGCAGCTTAGCGAGACCAGGTCCACCGCCGAACAGCGCCAGACACGGTGGGTTGCACCGTCCCGCCGCTCCGCACGCTGTTGCGACACCGGACACGGACGGTCGACGAGGAGTGGTCATGCCAGGCGAACTGGACGGACGAACCATCGCGCTGCTCATCGCCCCGCAGGGCACGGAGCAGTCGGAGTTCGAGGAGCCGCGCGCGGCGATCCTCCATGCGGGGGGCGCCGTCGTGGTCGTGGGGATCGAGGCCGGCGACGCACAGGCGGTGCACGGAGACCTCGAGCCCGGGGACACCTTCGCCGTCGACTCGACGTTCGACGACATCGACACGTCCGGCTTCGACGGGGTGATCGTGCCCGGCGGGACGGTCGGCGCGGACAAGCTGCGCTCGTCGGCAGCAGCGGTCCAGTTCGTGCGCTCGCTGGTGGACGTCGGACGACCGGCAGCGGCCATCTGCCACGGTCCGTGGGTCCTGGTGGAGGCAGGCGTGGTGGAAGGGCGGACGCTCACGTCCTACCCGAGCCTGCGAACCGACATCCGCAACGCCGGGGGCGACTGGGTGGACGAGGAGGTCGTTCGCGACGGCAACCTGATCACCAGTCGGAACCCCGGCGACCTGCCCGCGTTCTGTCGGACACTGGTCGAGGCCTTCGCGGAAGGTTGAGCACGCTGGACGATCGAGACGCCGAGGTACCCCGGTCGTACGCTCGCGGGAACCGGCGAGGCGGACCACCGTGCTCAACGACGCTGCTCGTGCCCTGGTCACCTCCGGGGCCTACGGCCATCTCGTCACGATCGACGCCGATGGTTCACCGCACGTGACGTTGGCCTGGTTCGACGTCGACGGCGACGAGCTCGTCTTCGCCACGCTCTCCGACCAACGCAAGCTCGCGAACCTTCGGCGCGAACCGAGGGTCGTCGTGTCGTTCGAGGCCTCGGGGGTCGACGAGCACGGCCTTCGCCCGTACCTCGTGGTCGGAGGCTCGGCATCGGTGACCGAGGGTGGCGCAGCCGAGTTGCTCCAGCACCTCGCGCACCGGTACCTCGGACCTGACGTGCGCTTCCCTCCCATGGCCGACCCACCCGCCGGCTTCGTGACACGCATCGCGGTCGGATCGGTGAGCGGCGTCGGCCCCTGGGGCGCCTGAAACGGCGTCAGAACTCGAAGAGCTCGACTGCCACCGCGGCGTCGACGTCGATCCGGGCACCGGTCTCCGACAGGAAGAACCGCACGAACTCGGCATCGGCCATGGGATGCTCGCCGAGCCCCTCGAGGTAGGCGCGGTGCTCCTTGAGCGATGCGACGGCCAGGTCGACCGAGCCGGTCACGTCGATCGCGTGCGTGGCCAACGGGGAACCGGCGATGAACGCTCGCGCGACCTGATGCGGCTCCCCACCCACGCCAGGGAAGATCCATCGGTTCCCAGCGTCCCCGATCGCGTCGAGGAGCGCCGCGCCGACGGCGCGGTGGTCCGGCGAGTTCAGCGAGCCCGGGCTGCCCCAGTTCTCGCGGTGGTTGAACCCCAGGATCGTGTCGGGGCGGTGTCGCCGGATGGCGGCCGCGAGGTCGCGGCGCAGGTCCAGGCCATGGACGATGATCCCGTCCTGGTGGTCGAGGAACTCGACGACGTCGACGCCGACGATCGCGGCGCTGCGACGCTGTTCCTCCGCACGTAGGGGCCCGCATTCCTCCGGCGGCAATCCGTCGATGCCCGCCTCCCCCCGGGTGGCGAGCAGGTAGACGACCTCGCTCCCGGCAGCGGTCCAGCGGGCGACCGCTGCCGCCGCTCCGTACTCGAGGTCGTCGGGATGGGCGACGACCGCGAGCACCTTCCCGACCTCGCCTCGGAAGGGTTGCAGTCGGTTCGCGTCGTCCGCCATGTGCTGCCTCCTGATGCCGTGACTCGTTGGTCCGCAGAGCGTAGGACCGCAGGAGACCAGCGCCCGGGTCCGTCTGCTCCGGGGACGTGGAGGTGGCGCGCCGTCAGCCGGGGAGGAGATGGACCTCGGCGCCGCACAACCCGGACCACCAGTGCGTGTAGCGGGCGTAGGAGGTCGGCTCCCGTGCGGCGAGCAACGCCAGCAGGCCGCCGGCCTCGTCGGCGAGCCCGTCCCAGGCGAGGTCCGACAGCGGATGGAAGGCGAGCGCCTCGATGCCGTCGTCGACGCGCCGCCAGACGCCGGCCACGTAGCCGTCGACGAGCAACGTCGGGAGCACGTCGCCGTTGCGGCGGATCACCAGTCCTCTGAACTCCGCCGGAAGGATGCGGCTGCGATCGGCGTAGGCCAGCAGGATGCTGTCCCACATCGCCAGCAGCCTGGGCGGCGCCGCCGTCTCCTCGGGTGGCAGCGACGCGTCGGGCACGTCGTACAAGGTCTTGCCGTCGGGCCCCTCGAGCGCGACGAGCCCGTCGATCCCCGCCAGCGCCTGACGCACCACGGACCGCTTCTGCATGGCGAACTGTGCGACGTCCTCGGCCGACGCGGGACCGAATCCTTCCAGGTAGCGCCAGATCAGCCGCTGGAGCGAGGCCTCGGGGTCCGAGCAGGCCGGGTCCCTCGACGCGGCCAGGAAGGAGGGTCGCGCCCCGAACGACCACGGGCCCCCCGTGGGGGCGTGCACCAGCGGGGCGAACGTTCGCAACGCCCACCAGATGCCGGGGTGCGGCGGTGCACCGAGGCGCTCGGCGAACAGCGCCTCGACGTCCTGCTTGGTCCGCCTCTCGGACGCGAACCCGACGAGATGCTCGACCAGGGCGTCCGCCTCGGCGATCGACAGTCCGCAGGCGGCGAAGCGGCGGTCGTTCAGGCGTGACGCACGCAGCGTGCCGAGCATCGCCTGCTGGAACACCGGATGGTCGCCCGCCTCCACGACGTGGAGCGTGATCCGCATCAGCGTCGCCTTCCGCAGCGTGTGCTCGGCGAACGCGACGTCGAGGTCGACCGGATCGAAGTCGGCCACCCGGTTCCACAGCGCGACGTAGGGAGAGGCCGGCTCCTGCGCCTGCACCGCGACGACACGACGCACCGCGTCCACGACGGACGATCGGTGCCGTCGGAGCAGCAGCTGCCGGTCGAGGGTGGCGCGGTTGAGCTGCCGGGCAGAGACGCGCATGGAGTCGATCCTAGGTCGAGCCTCCGCGCCGGGCGCTCACGACTCGCGGGCGAGCGCGAGGGTCACGAGGAGGTCCTCGTGGAGCTGGAACCACACGCTGTGGTAGGAGTCGAGGCTGTCGGTCACCTGGTCCAGCTCGCCCTGGCTCGATCGCTGCACGGCGGTCGCCAGGCGAGGTCCGTAGGTGGAGAACCGATGCAGGCGGGCCGCGAGCCGGTCGCAGACCACCTGGGCATGCGCGTCCACCTCGCGCAGCCGAGCGAGCACCCGTCGATCGTAGAGGTCGTCCGAGTGGTCGTTGAGGACCGTGCCCGACCCGTGGCGTCGCAGCTGCCAGTCCCCGCATATGTCGAGCGTCCGGCGGTTCAGGGGAAGGAAGGCACGGTAGGCGCCCTCGATGCCGTCCTGCGCCCCGGCGACCCCGAGCTCGCGTGCGATCCACTCGGCATCGGCGACACGACCCTCGTCCGTCACGCCCCAACCCCCGAAGGCGCCGGAGGTGTGCGTGACGAGCCCCTGCGAGGCCAGCGAAAGCAACCGGCCCTCGACGTCGACCGGGACGAGTCCGACGAGCGTGCTCTCGAGCCGCGCCACCGACGCGAAGCCGATGCACCGCAGCGTGTGCAGCACCAGGAGGTCGGGATCGGACCGGTGTGGTTCGATCACGTCGGTTGCCTGGCGACGGACGGCGTGGGCGAGGTCAGGAGCATCGCGTGAGCCTAGAGGTCGTCGGTATCGGCGACCCAGCCGCCCCGGGGCTGGGGGCCGAACGGCTGGGAGCCAAGGGCGCAGGGCTCGGCTCGATGGCCGCGCTCGGACTGCCGGTACCGCCCGGCTTCGTGGTGACGACGGCCGTCGGACGCTCGTTCCTCCGCGACCGGCTCCTGCGCGACGAGACGCGAGGTGCGATCCGAGAGGCGGTCTCGCAGCTGCAGCAGGCGACGGGTCGACGGCTCGGCGACCGCAGTGCACCGCTGTTGGTGTCGGTGCGATCGGGTGCTGCCGTCTCGATGCCGGGGATGATGAGCACCGTGATCGACGTCGGTGCGCCCGACGTCCTCGGCGGCGACGGGGACGACGACCGGTTCTGGCTCGACACGCGACGGCGCTTCCTCCGCAGCTTCGCGACGACGGTGCTCGGCCTCGACGGTCGACCGTTCACCCGGTTGGAGGCCAGGTGCAGCTCCACGATGGCCGACGAGCACGAACGGCTCGCCGCCGTCGTCCGAGGCTTCGAAGCGCTGGTCGTCGCCTCGGGTCGAAGCGTCCCCGCCGACCCGGTCGAGCAGCTCGAGCTCGCGGTGACGGCCGTGCTCGGCTCGTGGCTGACGCCACGGGCCGGGGCCTACCGCCGACTCCACGGCATACCGGACGATCTCGGCACGGCAGTGACCGTGCAGACCATGGTGTTCGGCAATCGGGACGATCGCAGCGCGACCGGGGTCGCGTTCAGCCGCGACCCCACCACCGGGGAAGCGCAGCCGTACGGGGACGTGCTGTTCACGGCACAAGGTGAGGACGTCGTGTCCGGAGACGTGCCGACGGGTCGACTCGCCGAGCTGTCCGAGCGCCTTCCCACGGTGTGGATCGAGCTCCTCGCCGTCCTGGCTGCGCTCGAACGACGCGAACGCGACATGTGCATGGTCGAGTTCACCGTCGAGTCGGGGGTCCTGTGGCTGCTCCAGCTCCGGCGTGGCGGTCGTACGGACAAGGCAGCGATCCGCATCGCGGTCGAGTTGGTCGACGAGCAGGCGATCACAACGGCCGAGGCACTCCGCCGTGTCCAGCCCCGGCAGGTCGAAGGATCGAGCTCGTCGGCGGCCGATCCGGTGGCTCAGTCGCGACAACCGATCACGACCGGCCTGGGAGCCTCACCGGGCATCGCGACGGGGCGCGTCGCGACGACCGCGGCGGACGCGGTCCGCCTCGCGGCACACGGAGCGGTGCTGCTGGTGCGACCGACGACCTCGCCGGTCGACCTGCACGGGATCGCCGCAGCGGACGGCATCCTCACGTCGGCCGGTGGGCTGGCGAGCCACGCCGCCGTCGTCGCACGGTCCCTGGGAAAGCCGGCGGTCGTCGGGGCCGCGGACGTCGTCGTCGACGAGCTCGGCGGCACGGTCGCCGTCGCCGGGGTCGAGCTGCCGGCCGGCGAACCGTTGTCCATCGACGGCACGAGCGGCGCCGTCTACCGGGGCACGGTCGAGCGCAGCGTGCAGGGCGCGGGGCCGCACCTCGAGCGGCTCCTGCACTGGGCGGACGACGTCACGGGCGGATCTCCCGAGGGGCGCAGCGACGCCGAGCGCCTCGCAGCCGCCAAGGCGGCACTCGCGAACCGTTGAGCACGGCAGGCAGGCTCGCTCAGGACGGTCGACGCCGGCGCAGGGACCGCAGCTTCGCCCGGGTGTCGGCGTCCTGCGGCAGGTAGATGACGACGTGCAGGTCGGGCACGTCCGTCGGCGTGAGCCGGTGATGCTCGAACACCAGTCGCCCGGCCCGCGGGTGGTCGAACACGCGCTCCCGCGACGCGAACCGCTCGACACGATGCTCGTTCCAGGCGTTCGCGAACTCCGCACTGTTCGCCATGAGCCGCTCCACGCTGGTCGTGCGCGCGTGGCCACCGAGCAGCTGACCGGCCTCGGCGCGGTACTCGGCGAGGAAGTGTCGGCTCGTGGTCTCCCAGTCGGGCAGCATGCGCCGGACGTCGGGATCGGTGAAGACGAACGCGAGGAGGTTGCGGTCCTCCGACGCGACCGTCGCGACGTTGGGGTAGAGCGCCTCGTAGGCACCGTTCCACGCGACGATGCTCCAGTCGGGTGCGACCGCGAACGCCGGGGCGTCGTCGAGCGAGTCCAGGAGTCGGCGGACATGCGGTGGTGGGGCCGCGACGACGTCGGTCTGCGACTCGATGCGCTCCGGCGCGTAGCCGGCGAGCGCGAGCACGTACTCGTGCTCCTCGGCCGTCAGCCGCAGCGTCCGGGCGACCGCGTCGAGGACGTGGCGTGACGGATTGATGCCCCGACCCTGTTCGAGCCACGTGTACCACGTGACGCTCACTCCGGCGTGGTAGGCGATCTCCTCGCGCCGTAGCCCACTGGTGCGGCTGCGACCCACGGGCGGCAGTGCGAAGTCGGCGCGCAGCAACTGCTCGCGCCGTTTCCGCAGGAACCCGCCGAGCTCACGTCGGGCTTCGTCGCCGGTACCCATCGTCACCGAACGTAGCAGCGCCACTACTAGTAGCAGCTGCGTCTTCCCCAACCCGCCCAGACGTGCGTCGATGTGTCCATGGACCTCCGCTCTCGAACCGTCACGCACGGCCGCAACATGGCCGGGGCGCGTGCGCTGCTACGCGCAGCCGGTGTCGATCCGGCCGATCTCGGCAAGCCGATCGTCGCTGTGGCGAACAGCTTCGCCGAGTTCGTGCCCGGGCACACCCACCTCCAGCCCGTCGGTCGGATCGTCTCCGAAGGCATCGCGGCAGCTGGCGGCATCCCTCGGGAGTTCAACACGATCGCCATCGACGACGGGATCGCGATGGGCCATGGGGGCATGCTCTATTCGCTGCCGTCCCGCGACCTGATCGCCGACTCGATCGAGTACGTGGTCAATGCCCACTGCGCCGATGCGCTCGTGTGCATCTCCAACTGCGACAAGATCACGCCCGGCATGCTCATGGCTGCCCTGCGACTGAACGTGCCGACGGTCTTCGTCTCGGGAGGCCCGATGGAAGGCGGTCGCGCCACGATGGTGGACGGCTCGGTCCGGACCGGCGTGAACCTGATCAGCGTGATGTCCGGCGCCGCGGACGAGGACGTCTCGGACGACGATCTGGCTCGCCTCGAAGCTGCCGCATGCCCCACCTGCGGGTCGTGCTCGGGCATGTTCACCGCCAACTCGATGAACTGCCTCACCGAGGCGCTCGGTCTGGCCCTGCCCGGCAACGGCACGACCCTCGCCACGCACACGGCGCGACGTGCGCTCTACAAGGGCGTGGGACCCACCATCGTCGAGTTGTGTCGGCGCTATTACGGCGAGGACGACGCTCGCGTCCTGCCCCGCGCCGTCGCCTCCCGTGCGGCCTTCGAGAACGCCCTGTGCCTCGACATCGCGATGGGCGGCTCGACCAACACCGTGCTGCACCTGCTCGCGGCGGCGCACGAGGCCGAGGTCGAGCTCACGCTCGGGGACATCGACACCCTCTCGCGTCGTGTGCCGTGCCTGTGCAAGGTTGCACCCAACGGGGCCCACCTGGTCGAGGACGTGCATCGGGCCGGGGGCGTCCCGGCGCTCCTGGGTGAGCTGGATCGGGCCGGACTGCTCCACAGGGACGTCCATGCGGTCCACGCCGACGGTCTCGAGGACTGGCTCTCCGCGTGGGACGTCCGCGGGGCGAGCCCGACGCCCGACGCGATCGAGCTGTTCCACGCCGCGCCGAGTGGTCGGCCGAGCGCGTCCGCATGCTCGCAATCCGAGCGGTGGCACGAGCTCGACCTGGACGCGGCGACCGGCTGCATCCGAGACGCCGAGCACGCCTACACGGCCGACGGTGGCCTCGCGGTCCTCCGCGGGAACCTCGCGGTCGACGGCTGCATCGTCAAGACCGCCGGCGTCGACGGATCCATGCTGCGCTTCCAGGGACCGGCGGTCGTCGTCGAGTCGCAGGAGCAGGCCGTCGAGGCGATCCTCAACGGCCGGGTCCGTCCCGGCGCCGTCCTCGTCGTCCGCTACGAGGGTCCCCGCGGCGGGCCCGGGATGCAGGAGATGCTGTATCCGACAGCCTTCCTCAAGGGCCGGGGGCTCGACAGCACGTGCGCGCTGCTCACCGACGGGCGGTTCTCCGGCGGATCGTCGGGACTCGCCGTCGGGCACGCCTCGCCCGAGGCCGCCGCGGGAGGGACGATCGCCCTCGTGGAGGACGGCGATCGCATCAACATCGACATCCCGGAGCGCTCCGTCACCCTGGACGTCTCGACGGCGGAGCTCGCCCTCCGCCGGACACGACTGGAGGCCGGCGTCGGCTACCGGCCGCACGACCGCCAGCGCGTGGTGTCGGACGCACTCCGTGCCTACGCGGCGATGGTGACCTCCGCCGATCGGGGCGCCGTCCGCGACGTGCCCGTCGCGGATCGCGTGCGCTCGGTCCGCTGAGCGCCGGGGTTACGCTTGGATCATGGATGAGCGCAACGTGCTCGGCGGGACCCTCGAGGGCTGCAGCGTCGACCCGGTGACCGGATGGTTCCGGGACGGCTCCTGCCGGACCGGGCCCGGCGACCAGGGCAGCCACACGATCTGCGCGGTCATGACGGCCGAGTTCCTCGCACATCAGCAGGTCATCGGCAACGACCTGACCACCGCGCGGCCCCAGCTCGACTTCCCCGGGCTGTCGCCAGGTGACAGATGGTGCGTCACGGCTCCCAACTGGCTCCGAGCGCACCGCGACGGCGTCGCGGCTCCCGTGGTGCTCGCCGCGACCAATCACCGGGTGCTCGAGATCGTCCCGATGGAGGCCTTGCGGGAGCACGCGGTGGACGTCCCCGACGACCCCCGCGCGCTCGACGAGTAGCGGCGACCATCACGCCCGCCACCTCGCGGTGGGGCGAGGGCCCGCCGATGACGTGCCGAGAGGAGCAGCGCACATGGGCGAGGCCATCACCATCTCCGGACTGGTCAAGCGCTTCGGCTCGACCGTGGCGCTGGACGGGCTGGATCTCACGGTGCGGACCGGAGAGGTGCACGGCTTCCTCGGCCCCAACGGTGCGGGGAAGTCCACGACGCTCCGGATCCTGCTCGGTCTGCTCCGCGCCGACGCGGGCCGGGTCCAGTTGCTGGGCCGGGACCCGTGGCGTGACGCGGTGGAGCTGCATCGTCGGTTGGCCTACGTGCCCGGCGACGTCGAGCTGTGGCCCAACCTCACGGGCGGTGAGGCGATCGACCTGTTCGCCCGGCTGCGGGGGAGGTTCGACCAGCGCCGCCGCGACGAGCTGGTCGAACGCTTCGATCTCGACCCGACGAAGAAGGGTCGGACCTACTCCAAGGGCAACCGGCAGAAGGTCGCGCTGATCTCGGCCCTCGCCTCCGAGGTCGATCTGCTCCTGCTCGACGAGCCGACCGCCGGGCTCGACCCGCTGATGGAGGCCGTCTTCCAGGAGTGCATCCGCGAGGTCAAGGACGCCGGCCGTACCGTGCTGCTCTCCAGCCACATCCTCGCCCAGGTGGAGGTGCTCGCGGACCGGATCTCGATCGTCCGGCACGGCCGGATCGTCGAATCCGGGACCCTCGCAGAGCTCCGCCATCTCACCCGCACGACGGTCGTGGCCGAGCTCGACCACCCAGCCGACGCGCTCGCACGGCTCCCGGGGGTGCACGGCTTCGAGACGCAGGACGGATCGGTCAGCTTCGAGGTCGACGGGGAACGGATCGACGAGCTCGTTCGGACACTCGCGCCGCTGGGCGTCCGCTCGCTCGTCGCGCACCCGCCAACGCTCGAACAGTTGCTGATGCGCCACTACGGCGACGAGCTCGATGGCCGGACCGAGCGCGGCAGCCAGGTCGGACGATGACGACCGGGACGGCACACGCGTCGTCGCCCCCGACGGCGGATCGTCGCGACGGCGCCAGCACGGGAACGGCCGCATTGCTGCGCTTCATGCTCCGGCGTGATCGCGTGAAGCTGCCGGCTTGGACCGGCGGCCTCGGATTGTTCGTCGTGTACCTCTCCTCGGCCCTGCCGAACATCGCGGCGACGAACGAGGAGCTACGAGGCGCCACGCAGCTGTTCGCCGATCCGGTGGGCCGCCTGCTCGTGGGTCCGGGCTACGGCTTCGACGAGCCGACCTTCGAGCGGTTCGTCGCCAACGGCTACGGCCTGTACTTCCTCGTCATGGCCGCCCTGATGAACATCCTGCTCGTCGTGCGACACACCCGTGTCGAGGAGCAGTCCGGCAGAGCCGAGCTCGTGCGCGCCAACGTGGTCGGCCCGCACGCCCCGCTGCTCGCCGCGCTCCTGGTCGCGCTCGTCACCAACCTCGTCGCCGCGCTGGTCGTGTTCGGCGCGATGGTCGGCGTCGGTGGGTTCGGCGCCCCGGGCTCGCTGCTGTTCGCCGCAGGCATCGCGGCCACGGGGCTCGCGTTCGCCGGGGTCGCGGCCGTCACCGTCCAGCTCAGCGAGTACTCGCGGGCGGCTGCCGGCATGGCCGGAGCGGTGCTGGGCGCGGCCTTCGTCGTGCGCGCCGGCGGAGACATGGCGGAGGCGGGAGGTTCGCCCCTGTCGTGGTTCTCGCCCCTGGCCTGGGCCCAGCAGACCGCGCCGTTCGTCCTCGACCGGTGGTGGCCGCTGCTGTTGCCACTGACACTGACCGTCGCCGCCACGACGGTCGGCTATGCGCTGTCGGCTCGTCGAGACCTCGGGGCGAGCTGGTTCGCGGTCCGCCCCGGACGCTCGAGGGCGGCGCCGAGGCTCGGCACGCCCATCGGGCTCGCCCTCCGTCTCAACCGCGCCGGCATGCTCGGCTGGGGCTCGGCGTTGGTCGTGACCGGCTTGGCCTACGGCGCGTACGCCGACGCACTGCTCGGAGCCTTCGACGACATGCCGGATGCCTTCCGAGAGCTGTTCGGCGCGCAGGACATGCTCGGCGGCTACCTCGCCTACATCGCCATGTTCACGGCGCTGCTCGCCGGCGCGTACGCGGTCATGGCCGTGCAGGGCCTCCGCAACGAGGAAGCATCAGGACGTGCGGAGCCCGTGCTCGCCACGCCGATGAGCCGGTCCACCTGGATGGGCGTCAACTTCGCGACCGCAGCCGGTGGCGTGGTCGTCCTCCTGGCCGCTGCGGGGCTCGCGACCGGGATGGGCGCGGCGCTCGCCACCGGTGACACCTCGTACATCGGCGAGCTCCTGGTCGCACACCTGAACCACATCCCGTCGGTGTGGGTCGTGCTGGGTGTGACGGCGTTGCTCTACGGCGTCGTGCCGCGCGCCGTCCCGGTCGGCTGGGCGCTGGTCGTCTACGCGCTGGTCGTCGGCACGTTCGGCCCGCTGCTCGACCTCCCTTCGGCGCTGTTCGACCTGTCCCCGTTCGAGCACCCCGCGCCGATGCCCCTGGAGCCCTTCGCACCCGTGCCGGCGATCGTCCTCACGCTCGTCGCCGCTGCGACCGCGGCGCTCGGCATGCTCGCCTTCCGCCGCAGGGACCTCCAGACCGCCTGAGGCATTCGACGAACATCAGGTGTAGAGCATCATGCGATGTCGGTGGGAAACGGGGCCTTCCCCACCGAGGTAGGTCGTGCTGCGGTGGTGAAGCTGTAGGGCCTGATCCTCGTGGTGGGCGGGAGACCACGTGGCGGTCCGGCTTGGAGACGGATCCGGGCGGCGTAGTTGGCGCAGCTGCGGAACCCTCGCGCGGCGAATCGACTTGATCTTCACGTTTCCGTTCTGCATCTTGCGTGCTCCAGCTGGCGGCTCCAACGGGCCAACGAGCGCCTACTACAACGGCGCGCGGTCAGCCATCTGGGTATGGACTGACTGCCCCAGCTGTGCCAGCATCGTCGCGATGTCACGGTCAGCAAGACCGCGTGCGTGCCCCTGCGCTGAGCGGAGAAGTCTTTCGGCGTCCGGCCCGCCGACTCGCAGCTCCTCTCGGCATGCGAACACGTTGGCGACGGCAGCAAGGCGCGAATTCTTGAGTCCGACTGCAACATCGATAGCTGCTGCGTAGAGACTCCTGCCCGCCGAGTAGTTGCCGGAGCGATAGGCGATCAACCCTCGGGTCGCCGTAACCATGACACCGTCGGGCGTACAGGGTGCCACCGACACTGGTTTGAGGACTCTGCTGGCTTCGTCGGCTCGTCCGAGGCTGGCTAGGGCCACGGCGTAGTTGTTGCTAAGTGTCACATCACCTGGGTTCGCGCCCATGGCTCGCACACAGAACTCCTCGGCCCGCTCGAAGTCGTGGAGAAGCGTGGTCGATAGGTAGGAGCCGAGCACAGCAGGCTGGGATGAGAATGGCTGGTCGGACTGCCACGAGGCGGCGTGTCTGGCCGCCACCTCCCATTCACCCTGCACGTAGGCTTCGAGCGCGAGCGCCTCGAACGGGTACGCGACGTCCTCGACAACCGGGTGGTCACCGATAGCTGCACCGTGCTGGTTCGCCCACTCCACCTGGGCGAGCGCGTTCTCGTGGGGGTGGTCGAGCGCGCGTCGGAGTAGCTGGCGTGCCCGTCGTCCCCCACCACTCGAGAGTTCCTCAGTGCCCACGGCAGCCGCCAGCTCTGACAGCTCGAATGGGCCGAAGTCGCCACTCGCCAGCAGTGCCTTCGCTCGACGAAGGTTCCCGGACCGTCGTTGTGCGGTGGATGCCAGTGCGATCTCGGAGGCCAAGAGCCATGGGTCACTCGGTGTTCGATCCGATGCGGCGAGTAGGTCATGTGCCCTCTCGGGATCACCGACGTGAACAAGGAACCGTGCCGCCGACCGCAGCAGGTAGCGGTTGTCGCGCCCCATCTGGAGTGCCACGCGCATCTCCTCCTCGGCCTTGTCGCTTGCCCCGAGAATGGTGTGGAGGCGTGCGAGTTCTGACCAGCCGATTGGGTCTCGAGGATGCCCGTTGAGACGGTGACGGATATCTGAGACGCCACGCCGGAGCGCAGCCATCGTGCTGTCGGACACGATCGCCAAGCTCGTCTGCTCTGGAGGTATGTCCTTGTCGTAGACACTGTCCAAGATGCGCGTGAGGGTGGGAAGCGCGGAACTGTCACGCAACTCGGTTACAGCGTCGCGCGCGCGCTCTGCCTTTCCCGCAACGATGGCCGAGCCGATGAACTCGGCCGCAAGGAACTCGAGGGGAACAGTTGCTGGACGGCCGGACCGTGCCGAACGCCAAGCTGCCTCGATGTCGTCCAGAGCCTGGCTGCCGGGCAGCATTCGGTCCGGTGGTGCCGGGTTGGACAGTTCGCCAAGTAGCGATGTCGTGGCTGGGTCGCGCCATCGCGGGACAACGCGGCGGTGGGCCTCAAGGGGGATTCTCATGCCGTGAGTTCACGTCGGATGTTGACCTCGACGGTCCGAGCCATCCTGTCGTAGATCGAGATGTATCGGTCTACCGCAAACTGCGAACCCACGCCTTGACGAGCCGCAGGGTGGCCCCTGTCGGTGGGGTCCGGTTGGCATTGCTGACGCACCAGCTCGGTGAACTCGTCGGCGATCAGTATGGGCGTGTTGTCGTGTAGGACTACGAGTGCACGCGAGAACGACTGCTGTAGGTGCGGGAGCACCTGACTGTAGCTGCCGCCCCATACGTGTGGTTGGAGCGACGGTTCCAGGTTGTTGAGGACGTGCGCCGTCATCGGGAACTGTGTCATGAAGAACGTAGCCATCCCGCCCAAGTGATAGAGGTCGCAGGCTTGGCGTCGCAGTTGCCATCCGGAGGGAGGTTCTCCGTACAGCATCTCGGGCGGTGCATAGGTTCCATCGCCTGCCCAGTCGAGGTCGTCACGAGGCGAGGCCACGTCCCTTCTGCTCGCTGAGCCTACGTCCCCGATCTTCGACCCCTTGCCGGCCGGGAAGACGAGCACGTTGGATGGTTTCAGGTCTTGGTGCGCGACGCCTCTGGCATGCATCTGCCTCAGCCCTACCGCGATGTTGTGCAAAGTACGGAGCGCGAACGCTAGGTCCAACTGGCCCGCAACGACTAGGTACCTCCGGACATCAGCCTCCGCTGGCTCGAAGATGAGGTACGGCACCGGAACGAGGCCACCGAACTCGCCTGGTGGTACCGAACCGTGATGCAGAAGTCGTACAACTCGCGTCATGCCCGCGTCGGTGCATTCCTGGAGGAGTCCTCGCTCGAAGTTGTACGCGTGCAACATCCCTTCCAGTGTGACGGTCGGGTCCGGCTCCTTCATGGCCTCCGAGAAGTCCAGCGCCTTTAAATAGGCACTCCCGTGCTCCGCATGCTCGACCCGGTAGCTGCATGAGAAGTTCCCCCCTGTCGAGGGTGCCATCGGTGCCCGATCAAGCACACGCCACCCGGCAGGTAGTTCGCGACCAGCTAGGAGAGAGGCGGGCGACGGGGGCGGCAACGGGACTGGTCCGTTCATGCAGTACCTCCGGTGTTGTTCACCGGGGCATGCCGTACCGATGGCGAGTCGGATCCCTGGCATAGAGCGTCGAAGGGTGGGTTGCAACAGACAAGTAGGGACAGGTCGGGGTTGGCGAGGGCAACGTCAGACTGAAGGACCGCTCGGTGACTGCCGTGGTGGTTGGTCACGATGGTCCAGTAGCCGTCCGATGAGGGGTTGGGGAGGCGGGGTGCGAGCGCGGCGGCGATGCGGTCAAGGAGGCCTTCGCGGTCGAAGGTCCAGGGACCGTCGTCGAGATAGTGGTCGTCGAGCGCTGAGTGGTCGAAGGTGCCGGACGTGAGGGCCCGCGCCCGTGCGTGTCCAGCTGCTTCGCGGAGTTCGGCGAGGACATCGTCGACGTTGCCGCCCTCGAGAACGCAGTTGGTGATGGCGGCTTCGGTGCCGCCGAGTACGACGCCGGGGTCGCCGGTGACCTGGCCGGTCGGGCCGATGAGAACGCCGAACAGGCTGTGGCTGTCAACGACGCCGCGGTACACGCGTTCTTCGACGGTGCTGACGATCAGCAGGTTGTGGACGTGGGCGATCTCGGGTCCGCCGATCCGGTCGATGCGGCCGATGCGCTGTTCGAGCCGCAGGAAGTTCCGCGGCAGGTCGTAGTTGGTCAGCAGGTCGCAGGTCTGGAGGTTCTGACCCTGGGACATCGAGTCGGTGCCGAGCAGGATGCGAAGCGGGTTGTCGGGGTTGGCGGCGGCGTCGCCGAACGCGGTGACCTCTCGCTTGGTCGGGGGCTGCCATCTGCCTTGGGTGTCGGGGAGCTGTCTGCCCTCGCCCGAATAGGTGGCGACAGCCTCAGCATCAAGCATGTTGGCGAGGTGCTGACGGAGCCACCGCATCGTGTCGGTGTGCTGCGTGAAGATGATGCAGATTCGGTGCTGGCCGGTGAGGATGGTGTGGCGAAGCAAGTCTTCGAGTTCGCGGTACTTGGTGTCCTTGCCGTCACCCTCGAGCACCTGGGCGATGTCGGTGAGAAACCCGTGGAGCTCGTCGAGTTCGTCATCGAGCCCTCCGATCTCATCGGTCCGGTTCACGTCGAAGTGGGTGTCCTCGCTGTCCTCGATGACATTCACGTCGTCGACGTCGAGGAACGACGCGAAGTCGAGGGTCGGTTGAACGTCACCCCGGAGCGTTCCGACGGCTGAGTCGTCTATCCCCCACCGTTGCACGGTGGCGGTCAGCAGCTGCTGCAGATGGCTCCATGAGCGTTCGTCGTGAAGCCGGTCGGCACCGAGCTCGTCCCAGTAGCGACCGAACGCCTCCACGGTCCAGATGTCGGGCATCCGCAGCACGTTCAGCAGCTCCCACGCTTCGTGAACGTGCATCTGCATGGGCATGGCTGTGGCCAGCACGAGGCGTTTCACCGACCCATCCTCGCGGGGAGAAGCGGGGCCGTACGGGCGACCTTTCAGCGCGCCAGGGGACGCCAGGCCGCGTGAGCGGTACTGACATCCCCTTGGCGTCGGCACTGACATCTGGTGACCAGATCCCGACTGACCGATTAGGACGCTCTACATCAGCTGCAGCCGCTGGTGGTGCCGCAGGACTCGCAGACGTGGCAGGCACCGGCGCGCTTCATCTTGATCCCGCACTCGAAGCACAGCGGTGCATCGTGGTCGATCGGGATGGAGGCCGGGGTCGCCTTCGCAGCCGGCGCGGGCGCCGGTGCCGGGGTGGGTGCCGGGACGGGCGCCAGCGGCTCCACCTCGACGTCGCCGTAGCCCTCGTCGAGCAGGCGCGTGCGCTCCTCGAGGGTGTAGATCCCGAGCTCCGCCCGCTTGTCGTAGGGCAGGTACTCGATCGCGAGCTTGCGCGCCACGTAGTCCACCAGCGAGGTCGCGAAGCGCAGCTCCTGGTCGTCGGTCATCCCGGCCGGCTCGAAGCGCATGTTCATGAACTTCGAGACGTAGCTCTCCAGCGGCACCCCGTACTGGAGGCCGATCGACACCGCGATCGCGAAGGCGTCGAGCAGGCCCGACAGCGTGGATCCCTGCTTGCCGAGCTTGAGGAAGATCTCTGCCAGGCCGTCGCCGGGGTACTCGCCCGCCGTGATGTATCCCTTGGCATCGCCGACCGCGAAGCTGATCGTCTGCGACGGGCGCGTCTTGGGCGGCTTACGGCGCATCGGGACCGGCGCCAGCTCCGCGACGTCGGCCGCGGTGGCGGCCTTCTTCGCGACGCTGAGCGGCTGCGCGACCTTGCAGTTGTCGCGGTAGATCGCGATGGCCTTGATGCCCATGCGCCATGCGTCGACGTGCAGCTGCTCGACGTCCTCGACAGCAGCCGTCTCCGGCAGGTTCACCGTCTTGGAGATCGCACCGGAGATGAACGGCTGAGCCGCCGCCATCATCCCGACGTGGCCCATGTAGTGGATCGCGTCCTCACCCATGGCGCACTGGAACACCTTGAGATGCTCGCGCTTGAGAGCGGGTGCCCCGTGGATCGTCTTGTTCTCCGCGATGTAGGCGACGATCGCCTCGATCTGCTCCTGCTCGTAGCCGAGGTGCCCCAGCGCCTGCGGGACCGTCTGGTTCACGATCTCGATGGACGCGCCACCGACCATCTTCTTCATCTTGACCAGACCGAGGTCGGGCTCGACCCCGGTCGTGTCGCAATCCATCATCAGGCCGATCGTGCCGGTCGGTGCCAGCACCGTGGCCTGGGCGTTGCGGTAGCCGTGCTCCTCGCCGAGCGTCAGCGCCTCGTCCCACGACGTGCGTGCGGCGTCCAGCAGGTCCGTCTGCACCGGGCGCGGGTCGATGTCCTCGACCGCCGCGCGGTGCTTGCCGATCACCCGAAGCATCGGCTGGGCGTTCTTCGCGTAGCCGGCGTGTGGGCCCTTCACGCGTGCCAGCTCAGCAGAGGTGCGGTAGGCGTGGCCGGTCATGAGCGCCGTCAGCGCACCCGCCCAGGCGCGGCCCTCGTCGGAGTCGTAGGGCAGGCCGATGGACATGAGCAGTCCACCCAGGTTCGCGTAGCCGAGCCCGAGCTCACGGAAGTCGAGCGCGTTGCGGCCGATCGCCTCCGTCGGGTAGCTCGAGTAGCCGACGACGATCTCCTGAGCGGTGAACACGATCTCGATCGCACGACGGTACGCCTCGACGTCGAAGCGGCCCGCGTCGTAGTCGTAGAAGCGCTTGAGGTTCAGGCTCGCGAGGTTGCACGCCGAGTTGTCCAGGTGCATGTACTCGGAGCACGGGTTGGAGCCGTTGATGCGGCCCGACTCGGGCGAGGTGTGCCAGTCGTTGATCGTGGTGTCGTACTGCAGGCCCGGGTCGGCGCACTCCCAGGCAGCCTCGGAGATCTGGCGCATCACGTCGCGCGCGTCCTTCTCCTCGAGCACCTCGCCCGTCGTGACCGCGCGGACCGGGTAGGTCGTGCCGTCGACGTAGGCCTGCATGAACTCGTCGGTCACACGCACCGAGTTGTTGGCGTTCTGGTACTGGATCGACGCGTAGTCCTCACCGTCCAGGTCCATGTCGAACCCGGCCTCACGCAGGACGCGGATCTTCTTCTCCTCCCGCGCCTTGGTCCAGATGAACTCCTCGATGTCCGGGTGGTCGACGTTGAGGATCACCATCTTGGCCGCGCGCCGGGTCTTGCCGCCGGACTTGATCGTGCCCGCGGAGGCGTCGGCGCCACGCATGAACGACACCGGGCCCGACGCCTCGCCGCCGCCCTTGAGGATCTCCTTCGAGGAGCGGATCGAGGAGAGGTTGATCCCGGCACCCGAGCCGCCCTTGAAGATCGTGCCCTCCTCGACGTACCAGTTGAGGATCGAGGACATGGTGTCCTCGACGGCGAGGATGAAGCAGGCGGAGCACTGCGGTGTCGGTTCGACGCCGACGTTGAACCAGACCGGCGAGTTGAACGCCGCCTTCTGGTTGACCAGCAGGTGCTTGAGCTCGGCGTTGAACACCTCGGCCGAGGCGTCGTCGGCGAAGTAGCCCCCGTCGACGCCCCAGGCGGTGATGGTGTCGACGACGCGGTCGATCATCTGGCGGACCGAGTGCTCGCGCTCCGGGGTGCCGAGTGTGCCCCGGAAGTACTTCTGACTGACGATCTGGGTCGCCATCATCGACCACGACGAGGGGAACTCGACCCCGCGCTGCTCGAAGGACACCGTCCCGTCACGC
This sequence comes from uncultured Nitriliruptoraceae bacterium, assembly GCA_963695235.1. Lineage (GTDB taxonomy): Bacteria > Actinomycetota > Nitriliruptoria > Nitriliruptorales > Nitriliruptoraceae > PWLR01. The sequence continues at coordinate 2,184,254 of OY968778.1, read as the reverse complement.
CAGTTCGTGAGGACCGCGTCGCGCAGCTCCCAGGTCAGCTCGTCGTAGGGGTGGACGCCCTGGCGCGTGAAGTAGCGGTCGAGCGTGAGACCGTTCCCCGAGGGGCCGGCGGCGACCCGCAACGGCGCGGACGACGGGACCGGGACGGACCGGTCGGTCGTCGCCGTCAGATCCGCGACGACGGTGGGGTCGTCAGCTCGGGTGGTGTCGGTCATCTTGCGTCGCTCCTTCGCGGTCCTGCCGCGGGTCTGCCGCTGCGATCCGGGCAGCGACTTCGTCGGGGATGGCACTCCCGGCGCTGGAACTACACGCGTGGAAGCCGACCCGCACTGAACCTCTCCGGTCGACGCTACGCAAGCACCGATCGCAACACGAGGGCTGCCTCGTTCACAAGCGCTGGTACACGAGGACGAGCAGAGACACAAGATGTTGTGGATACACACGGCCGTCCCCCGCTCGTCCGCAGCTTCTCCCCAAGGCAACCCCGGCTTGTCCACAACCTTGCCCACCGACATCCGCCGTGCCGGCGCGCACCGCACGCGCGCTCGGGCTGCCAGGGTGGACGCGCGCCGCGCGACCGTGCCCCCCGAACCGCGCGGGAGAGGAGCGGCGGCACTCGCCTAGCATCCACGGCGGGCACGACGACGCGGAGCGAGCATGGCCGAAGACGGAGGCGCTGGGCCGCCGGTACCAGGACCCGAGCCCGCGACGCCGGAGCCGCCGGCCGCGGCGGCCAGGGCCGCCCCCCGGGTGCCGTCCTGGCTGGACACCGCCGCGCAGTACATCTGGCGGGGCCTGGTCCTGCTGCTCGGCAGCGCGTTCGTCCTCTACGCGCTCACACGTCTGTACCTGGTCAGCTTGCCGATCATCCTGGCGACGATCCTCGCGACCCTGTGTGTCCCACCGGCCCGCAAGCTCGAGCAGCGCGGCTTCCCGAGGCTGGCTGCGGCAACGCTGGTGGTGATCGGTGGGCTCGGCTCGTTCATCGGGCTGCTCGCGCTGATCATGCCCACCTTCGTCTCGCAGTTGCAGGACCTCGGACCGACCGTCGCGCAGGGCCTCGACAGCATCCTCACGTGGCTGGAGACCGGGCCGATCGGCTACGACCGCGCCCAGGCGGAGCAGCTGTTCCGCCAGGTGATGGACGCCATGGAGGGGCAGGCAGGGACGATCGCGTCATCGGTCGGCTCGATCGCGCTCGCGGTCGTCGAAGGGATCACCGCGCTCGTGCTCGCGGTCGTGCTGCTGTTCTTCTTCGTCAAGGACGGCGAACAGATCGTCGCGTGGTTCATCGCACGGGTCCCCTCGCATCACCGCGACACCGTGCGCGCCGCGGGTGCGCGCGGCTGGGTCGCACTGGCCGGCTTCGTCCGCGGCACAGCAGCCGTCGCCCTGATCGACGCCGTCGGCATCGGCCTCGGGCTCGTGATCCTCGGCGTGGACCTCTGGCTGCCGCTGTCCGTGCTCGTCTTCTTCGGCGGCTTCGTGCCCGTGATCGGCGCGACCGTCACGGGGCTGCTCGCCGGCCTCGTCGCGCTGGCGAGCGACGGTCTGACGACCGCGCTGATCGTCGGTGCCATCGTGCTGGTGGTCCAGCAGGTGGAATCCAACGTGCTCCAGCCGACGATCATGCGGCGCGCCGTCGCGCTCCATCCGGTCGTGATCCTCGGCGTGCTGACGGCGGGCGCGGTCCTGATCGGGATCGTCGGTGCCTTCCTGGCAGTACCCGTCGCGGCGGTCGCCGCCGCGATCGGCAACGAGCTGCGGTTGCGACACGAGGCGCACAAGCTGGGGCTCGTCACCGGACCGCGGCCGCTCGGCGGCCCCGGGGTCGACCCGGCGACGGTCACCGCCGAGTTCGGTCCGGAGACGCAGCTGCGAGCGGCACGACGTCGACGCGCGGAGGTCTCCCCCGGCCCCCGGAAGCGACGGCCCAGACGCCGGGAGCGCATCGACGTGCGGGACGACGCCGGCGACGGCCCCAGTCCCAACGGCGCGGCGGAGCCCACCGACGCCGAGCCGATGCCCGGTGACGACCCGACCCCGGATGCCGAACGATCGCCTCGCCCGGGTGCCTAGTGCTCGTGGGAGGGCACGCCCCAGCCGGGTGCGTGCCGCGTCCAGGGCACCAGCGACGACAGCTGGGCGGCCACCGCCAGGAGGAGCCGTTCCTTGCCTTCACCCGCCACGAGCTGGACCGACAGCGGACGGCCTGCGTCGTGCCACATCGGCAGCGTGAGGGCAGGGACGTCAGCGAGGTTCCAGACCGCGAGGTAGGGGTAGGCCGACAGGTTCGCGGCGATGTTCGCCGCCCACGGCCGCTCGTGCCAGCTCACCGCCGCCGGCTGGACACGCGCGAACGCCGGCGTGACGAGCACGTCGTACTCGTCGAGGAACGGCGCGGCGCGTTCCCGCCAACGGTCCGCGTCCTCCGCCCGCACCGGTGTGACCTTCGCGAACCGCTCCCCCGCCGCGACGTGGGCCCGGGTCCGCGGTTGCAGGTCGTCGGCCTCGAGCCCGAGCAGCTGCGCGTCCCGGGCGGCTCCCTGTGTCCAGCGGGCGATCGCCGATTGGATCGTGGAGCGCTCGTACGGGGGGTCGACCCGCTCCACCCGGTGCCCGAGGTGACGCAGCAGCCGGCCCGTCTCGATCGCTGCCTCCCGCCACGCGCCGGCCACGACCACGCCGGGCGCGGGCACGCGCCAGGAGACCGCGACCGACAAGGGTGCCTCGGACGTGGCGGGCTCCCCGAGCGACGCGTCGTCCGCGAGCACCCGCAAGGCCAGCGCCACGTCCTCGACGCTGGTCGCGAGGGGACCGAGCCGCCCCATGCCGAACCACCGTTGCTGGCCGTCGACCTCGGAGGGCAGGTGGGGCGCGCCCGGCTTCAGGCCGACGGCTCCGCAGCAGGCCGCCGGGATGCGCACGCTGCCGAACTCGTCCGACGCCAGCGCGATCGGAGCGACGCCCGCACCGACCGCGGCGCCCGAGCCTCCGGACGAGCCGCCCGCGCTACGGGTCGGGTCCCAGGGGCTGACGGCGATGCCCGACGGGTCGTCGCTCGTGCCCCACAACGACAACTCCGAGCATCGCGCACGCCCGAGCACGATCGCGCCGGCGGCGCGCAGGCGCGCCACCACCGCGTCGTCGGACGCTGCCGGATCCCGGGACGTCGCGGCGGACCCGTGGCCGACCGGCTCGCCCTCGATGGCGACGACGTCGCTGATCGCGACCGGCACGCCGGCCAACGGCAGCTCGGCGCGGTCCGCGCGCCCGTCCACGGTCTCCGCATCGGCCAGCGCAGCATCCCGGCGCACGGCCGCGAAGGCACCGAGTCGCGGCTCCACCTCGGCGAGATGGTCCAGGTGGGCACGTGCCACCTCGACGGCCGACACCTCGCCGTCGCGCACCAGCGCCGCGATCTGTGTCGCGGTTCGGCCGACCACCACCGTCACGTGCCGCTCCCTCACCTCGTCGAACCCACCAACCGCCGCAACAGTAGGACGGCAGGGCGACCCCCGCGCACACCGCCGACGCGTCCGACCGGCCCGAGAAGAGGCGCCGGGCGCCGCCGTCTGGCACGCTGGTCGTCCAGGAACCCGCTCGAGGCCGCCAGGCCGGACCGACCTTGCGAGGCGAGGGAAGGCGACCATCGTGGTGAGCACGCGCGCGCGGCCCGAGGTCCACCTGCGGGTCCTCGTCACCAACGACGCCGAGTGGGTGGTCGCGACGGACCGCGCGTCCGCCACGGCGCTCGCACCCGCCTTCGGCTGGGACGAGGGCAAGCTCGCGGCGGCGCTCGAGGAAGGCGCCTGGGCGTCCGACGACCGGTTCGGCTGGGCCGTCATGGTCGACGGCCAACCGGGCGGTTTCGCGGTGGTGACCGAGCTCGAGAGCGGTGACGGGGCGATCGCCCTGCGCATCGGTCCCGCTGCACGGGGTCGCGGAGTCGGACGCGAGGTGCTGCGGCAGCTGGCCGAGCACCACTTCTCCGCCGAGACGCACCTCCACCGCCTCACGGGCAGAGCGCACGAGCACAACGTGCCGATGCAGCGCGTCTTCAACGCCGCCGGGTTCCGCATGGAGGCCCGCTACCGCGACTCGTACGAGCAGGCCGACGGTCGCCGCGCGTCGGAGTGGGGCTACGCCCTCACGCGGACCGACTGGGAGGCCGGACGCCACCGCACCGACAGCCACGGCTACGACCTGCACGGACTCAGTTTCGAGATCGAGGAGACGATCGAGGGGCCCGTGCTGACGGGGCTGCTCGTGAAGTTCCTCCAGGACGGTCGGCGGGCGATCGCGACCTACAACGGCCGCGACATCGTGGACGGTGAGCTCGCCGGCATCCTCAGCGGTGACCTGCTGCGCTACCGCTTCGTCCACCTGCGCGACGACGCCGAGCCCACGCTCGAGGTGCTCGGCCGCGGGCGAGCGCGACTGCAGCGGCGGGAGGACGGGCGGCTGGAGATCGTCGACCAGTGGTCCGACGAGCGCGGAGGCCACGGCCGGCGGGTGTTCGTGCAACGGGTCGGAGACCGCCCGCGGCCGGATCGGTCAGCGTGACGGGATGGTCGGCACCGACACCTGTAGCGCGGCCGCGACGGCGTAGGTGACCCCGTCCTCGTCCACCAGGGCGCTCCTCGCGCGGACCTTGCGGCCATCGACGTCGTCCATGCGCGCGACGGTCCGGAGCGGCTCCATGACGGGTGCATCCCGGAAGAAGCGGAGGTGGTAGCCGGCCAGCAGCGCGCCCTGGTCGCCACGATCGTGCACGGCGGCCATCGACGCCCATGCTGTGGGACAGTCGAGCACCGCGGAGACGACGAGTGGGTCGATCACACCACGATCGTCGCCGAGGACGTCGTCCGCCACGAAGGGTGTGACCACGTCGCCGCCCCGGTAGGCCGGATGCAGGCGCAGTCCGGTGCCGTGCCGAGGCTCCGGCCCGCACACCCAGCAGGTCGGGTAGGCGTCCTGCGGCTGCGGTGCAGGCAGCGGCACGCGCGCCAGCTCCAGCAGGTCGTAGGCCCGAGGGGCCGGATCGTGCCCGGCCAGCTCGACCGTGCCCGAGACCAGCACCCGGTCGCCGTCTCGGGTCCGCACGTCGTAGGTGGCGGCGGCGTCGCCGGCCCGAACGTCGGCCTGGAGCGTCCGCCCGAGCGGGGTCGGCGCGTGCAGCCGGGCATCGAGGGCGGTGAGGGGCGCGCCGAAGCGGTCGGCAGACCGCGCGATCCCCACCAGCAGCCCCGCCGCGAGGCCGCCCTGGAGGATCCCCGGCGGCCCGTCGAGCCAGGAGGGCAGGAGCAGCTCACGGACGAGCCAACCGTCCGATGAGACACTGGCGTCGGTGCCGAGGGCGATCTGGAGGTCGGGCGGCCCGAGGGGGAGCATCGAGGTCATGGCGGCCACGCTAGCGGCGGGCCACAGGACGGGCATCAGGAGCGGGAGGCAGCGTGAGCAGGCGTTGGGGGATCATGGGGACGGGCAGGATCGCCGCGGCCCTCGCCAAGGCGATCCACGACGAGGGCGGGACGGTAGCGGCCGTGGGCTCGGGCTCGATGCAGAGAGCGGAGGCGTTCGCGGCGGCGAACGGCGCTGCCCGCGCGTACGGCCGTCACCATGACGTCGCCGTGGACCCCGACGTCGAGGTCGTCTACGTCGCCACCACCAACGAGCGCCACCACCTCGATGCCCTCGCCTGCATCGAGGCCGGGACGCCGGTGCTGGTCGAGAAGCCCTTCGCGCTGGATGCCAGCACCGCACGTTCCGTCATCGCCGCCGCCACCCAGGCGGGCGTCTTCGTCATGGAGGCGATGTGGATGCTGCTCCAGCCCGGCTACCTCGAGCTACAGCGGCGGGTGCGCGGCGGCCACATCGGCGTGCCTCGCCTGGTGCAGGCGGACTTCGGCTTCCCCGCGCCCGCCGACCCGGATCGCCGGTGGTACTCGGCCGAGCACGGCGGCGGCGCGCTGCTGGACGTTGGCGTGTACCCGCTGGCGCTCGCGATCGCGGTACTCGGGCCCCCCGTCGAGGTGGCCGCGGTCGGCGAGCTGGCGGCAACGGGTGTCGACGAGCAGCTCGCGGTGGCGCTGCGCCATCCCGCCGGCGTGTCGGCGCTGGCGTGTTCGTTCGCCGTCGATTCGGGGGTCGAGGCGACGGTCGCGGGCAGCGAGGGCAGCCTGCGTCTGCACGGCCCCTTCCACCACGCGACGACCCTGTCGTTCCGCCGGCAGGGGCACGAGACGGAGGTGGCGGAGCTCGACACCCTCGCACACGGCTACCGGGCGGAGGTCCGCGAGGTGCACCGCTGCCTCGCGCAACGGCGCCTCGAGAGTGACGCGGTCCCGCATGCGACGACGATCTCGGTGCTGGAGACCGCCGACCACGTCCGTGCACAGCTCCGACGCCCCGATCCCGACCCCCGCTGACCGGCGCGCACGTGCCGGATGCTCGCCTCACCCACGATCGCCCCGTAGCGTCCCGGCCCCGACGGCTTCCACGTCGGCGTGGTGGGCCGGGCGGTCCGCCCCATGGAGGTGCGAGCGCGATGCGCTGTCCCGTCTGCGGTGGTGACGACGATCGGGTCGTCGACTCGCGGCCCGCCTCCGACGGAGCGGCGATCCGGCGACGACGCGCCTGCAACGCCTGTGGCGCCCGGTTCACCACCTTCGAGCGGGTCGAGCTCCCGGAGTTGGCCGTACGCAAGCGCTCCGGAGCGGTGATGCCGTTCTCGCGCGAGAAGGTGCTCGACGGGATGTCGCGGGCCGCGAAGGGCCGCGTGGAGCCACGCGAGCTCGAGGAACGCGCGACCGCCGTCGAACGCGCCGTCCGTGAGCTCGGCGCGAAGGAGGTGTCGTCCGAGCAGGTCGGGTTGCTCGTGCTCGGCCAGCTCCGTGAGCTCGACGAGGTCGCCTACGTCCGGTTCGCATCGGTGTACAAGGACTTCCAGGGGACGGAGGATTTCGAGCAGGAGCTCTCGAGCCTGCGCAAGTCCCTGCCGCCCAAGGACCACTGACCACCGCGTGGAGCGGAGCAGTGGCCCGCCGCGAGGTGCGAGGACCCCCGTGTCGTGGAGCCATCGCGCTCAGTGCGCGGGCAGCAGCACCACCGACCAGGCGTCGACATGACTGCCGTGCAGGTGATTGAGCTCCCGGATCGCCTCCAGCTGGCGACGGGTGTCGAAGCCATCGGGGGCGCTCGCGACGGCCACGTCCCAGAGGGTCTCCCCCGGCTCGACGACGACATGGCCCGCCACCCGGTCAGCGAGCTCCGCATCCGCACCGATCTGACCGATCGCGACGAGCGCCGCGGTCACCAGGAGCACCAGGAGCACGACCGCGACGAGGCGGCGGCGCCAGTAGCGGCCACGACCGGCCGGCGCCTGGGCACCGCCGTGCACCAGCCGCAGTTGCGGACGCCGTGCGGCATCGCTCGTCACGGGAGCCGTCTGCTCGGGGGCCCTCTGCATCGTTGCCGCCTGCATCGCTGGTCCTGTCGTCGCTGCCAGGGACGGTACGGACGGGGTGTGACAGCGAACGTTCGTTCGTCCCAGTGAAGCGAACGAACGTTCGTCCGTCAACAGCGAGCGCGAACGGATGTTCGCGTCGCGGGGCGAGGGCTGGTACGGTCAGCGCTCGAACGCAGGTTCGAACGAGCGTGGCACCCGCCGCGGTCCGCAACCGGCTGCCGGATCTCGCTGACCCCGCGGGACCCGAAGGATCCGTCGAAGGACGAGGAGACGACGATGGGCAACTCGGCGGAGGATCCGACGCTGACGGCACGGCAGCGATCGATCCTCGAGATGATCCACGAACACGTCGACGCGCACGGCTATCCACCCTCGGTGCGGGAGATCGGCGACGCCGTCGGCCTGCGCTCCCCGTCGTCCGTGCACGCGCAGCTCGAGACGTTGTCCGTGAAGGGCTACCTGCGACGCGACCCCACCAAGCCGCGCGCGCTGGAGCTCGGCCGGGATCCGGACACGGCACTCGAGATCCGGCCGGTGTCGACCCGCAACGTGCCGCTGCTCGGCGAGATCGCCGCGGGCGGTCCGATCCTCGCCGAGGAGCGGGTCGACGCCGTCTACCCGCTGCCCAAGGAGCTCGTCGGCGACGGTCAGCTGTTCATGCTGCGCGTCCGTGGCGACTCGATGGTCGACGCGGGCGTGCTCGACGGTGACCTCGTCGTCGTCCGGGAGCAGGCCCAGGTCGAGCAGGGCGAGATGTGCGCCGCACTGATCGACGGCGAGGCGACCGTGAAGTTCTTCCGTCGCACGCGGTCGGGGGCGGTCTTCCTCGATCCCGCCAACGAGGCCTACGAGCCCATCCCGGTCGCGCCGCCGCAGGACGCCGGGATCATGGGGAAGGTGGTCACGATCCTGCGCAGCGTCCGCTGACGATCGCGGCAGGTCTCCACCGGCCGGATCCCAGCGCGATCACCGTCTCTGGCCGGTCGGGCTACGCGTCCTTCTCCCACGTCTCCGGAGTGCGGGAGAACGGATCGGGGTCGCAGAAGGCACGCAGTTCGAGCGCGGCATCGTGGTCGACGTCGGCGACCAGGCTGGTCCCGGTCTCGGCGTGCTCCTCCGAGAGGACGCTGCCCCGGCGGTGTGCGAGCGCGACGAGGTCCTGGCGTCCATAGGGGATGTGCGCCAGGACCCTGACGCGACGGCCGGGGAGCCGCAGCGTGATGCGCTCGATCAGTGCCTGCTCGCCGTCGCCCGTGACCGCGGACACGAGCACGGGGTCGGCGTCGAACTGGACCTTGACGCGGCGGACCAGTGCCTCGAGCTCGTCGGGCGCGGCGCGATCGATCTTGTTGAGCACGAGCTGCTCGGGTGGGGGCTCGTCGCCGATCTCGGCGAGCACCTCGTGCACCGCGACGATCTGCGCGAGCGCCTCCGGGTGCGACGCATCGACGACGTGCAGCAGCAGATCGGCCCGCATCGAGCCCTCGAGGGTCGACGTGAAGGCCTCGACCAGCCCGTGCGGCAGCTTGCGCACGAAGCCGACGGTGTCGGTGAGCACGATGTCGCGGCCGTCGTCGAGCGGCAGACGCCGCACCGTCGGATCGAGCGTCGCGAAGAGCTTGTCCTCCACCAGCACCCGTGCGCCGGTCAAGCGGTTCAGCAGGGACGACTTGCCCGCGTTCGTGTAGCCGACCAGGGCCACGGTCTGGACCCGGTTGCGATCCCGTTCTGCGGCCTTCGTGTCGCGGATGCGGGCGTAGTCACGCAGGTCGCGGCGCAGCTTGGTGATCCGCCGCATGATGCGCCGGCGGTCGACCTCCAGCTGGGTCTCACCCGGTCCCCGGCCGCCGATGCCTGCACCGCCTGCGGTGCGTCCACCGGCCTGCCTGGACAACGCGGTCCCCCAGCCACGCAGTCGTGGAAGGAGGTAGGTGAGCTGAGCGAGCTCGACCTGCGCCTTGCCTTCGCGCGACGAGGCGTGCTGCGCGAAGATGTCGAGGATCACGATGGTGCGGTCGAGCACCTTCTGCCCGACCCCCTCCTCCAGCGCCCGCTGCTGCGCGGGTGCGAGGTCCTCGTCGAACACCACCGCGTCTGCGCCCAACGCGGCCACGAGGGTCTGCAGCTCGGCCACCTTGCCTCGACCGATGAAGGTGGCGGGATCGGGGGCATCACGGCGTTGGACGACGCGCTCCACCACCTGCGCACCAGCGGTGTCCAAGAGCGCCTCGAGCTCGTCGAGGGATGCCTCGACGTCGGCGGTGGCCGTCCCGGGAAGCTGCACGCCGACGATGACGGCGGCCTCGACCCGGCGGATGATGTCGACGCCCTCACGGGGCGCCCCCTCCCCGATGACCTCGCGGCGCTGCCGACGCTGCTCGGCACGGGTGAGCGCCGCGTCCATGCTGGACGCGTCGGCCGGTTCCGCGGCCGCGTCGCGCACGGCCGGATCCGCCAGGTCGTAGGCCAGGTCGGCGTCGTCGTCACCCGACGATGCGTGGTTGGGGATGGATCGGTTCGTCGGTCGGTCGCTGGACAGGGTGGGTCAGCCTCCGGTGATGCCGCGGCGAGCCGCGGTGAGCCATGCGTCGTCGACGACGCCGTGTGCGATCTCGACGGCGGGGCCCGCCATGGTGACCGTGCCCCCCGGTCGGTGGGTGATCGTCAGGACACCGCCCGGCAGGTGCACCTCCACCTCGCCGTCGAGGAGCCCCTGACGCTGCAGCGCGCAGACGGCCGCACAGGCGCCCGTGCCGCAGGCCATGGTCTCACCCACGCCTCGTTCCCAGACGCGCAGCTTGATGCTGTGCCGATCGAGGACCTGCGCGAACCCGACGTTGACCTTCGCCGGGAACCGCGGATGGCCCTCGATGGCCGGGCCGAGATCCTCCACAGGCGCCGCATCGACGTCCTCGCAGCGCACGACCGCGTGCGGGTTGCCCATCGAGACGACGCTCAGCTGCACGCGGGTCGCAGGGGCCGCGCCCACGTCGAGCTGGTGGGTGACCGCGTCCGCGTCGTCCGTCTCGAAGGGCACCGTCGTCGGGTCGAAGCTCGGGGGTCCCATGTCCACCGCGACCGACTCGACACCGGCGGCCGTTGCGGACAGCACCCGGATCGGCTTCACACCGGCACGGGTGGCGACACGGACCACGCCGTCGGCTGCGTCGACCAGGCCGTGGTCCACGAGATGCTTGGCGACCACCCGAACCCCGTTGCCACACATCTCGGCGACCGATCCGTCCGCGTTGCGGTGGTCCATGAACGCGTCGGCGCGCACATCCGGAGGTGGCGGGCCGATGCGGATGACCCCGTCACCACCCACGCCGGTCCGTCGATCGGCGAGCGCCCGCGCGAGATCGGCCGACAGCTCGAGATCGTCCTCGAGGTCGGCGAGCACGACGAAGTCGTTCCCGGTGCCGTGGGCGCGCGTGTATCGCATCTGCCCGAGGGTACGCGGCCACGCCGTCAACGCTCGATCAGCCAGCGGCGGGCGTCGTCCGGGGACAGCGGCAGACAGCGCGGGTCGGCGTCGAACCAGCTGCGCTGACGTCGCGCGTACCTCCAGGTCCGCGCCGCGATGGCGCGCGACAGCTCGGACGCCGGGAGCGCACCGTCGAGCACCGCGAAGGCTTCCTCGTAGCCGATCGCGCGCGCGGCCGTGCGTGACAGCGGCCGGGACAGCGCGCGCAGCGACGACGCCTCGTCGAGCAGTCCGGACGCGACCATCGTGTCGGCCCGCGTCGCGATGCGTTCCCGCAGCACCTCGGTGTCCTGCTCGATGCGGACGACGGCGAGTGGCCAGCGGCTCTCGAAGCGATCCCAGGCGGCGCGGAAGCCCGAGAAGCGCTCACCGGTCAGCTCGATCACCTCGAGCGCACGGATGGTGCGCCGGACGTTCGCCGGGTCGATGCGCGCCGCCGCGGCCGGGTCGAGCCGCGCGAGCTCCCGGTGCGCCGCGTCTGGCTCCGTGCCCCACCGTCGTTCGAGCCGTGCCCTGACCTCAGGGTCCGTCGGCGGGAAGCGCAGGTCGTCGACGACCGCACGGAAGTAGAGCCCCGAGCCGCCCACCAGCAGCGGCGTCGCCCCGCGGGAGCGCACCTGCTCGATGGCGGAGCGGGCGAGACGCTGGAAGGCTGCGACCGTCAGCTCCTCCCACGGCTCGAGGACGTCGAGCAGGTGGTGGGGCACCTCGGCACGCTCCTCGGCGTTCGGCTTGGCCGTGCCGATGTCCATGCCGCGGTAGACGGTGAACGCATCGACGGCGACGATCTCCGTCCGTGCACCGGCCGCCGTCCTCGCCAGCGCCGCCGCCGTCGCGACGGCGGACTTGCCGGACGCGGTCGGCCCGACGACGGCCAGGACGTTCACGGTCGCGTCACCACGCCACGAGCTGCCCGACGCCGCGCGGCGCATGGAACCGCACGGTCCCGAGGGGCCGGTCGACGGTGTCGAGGACGGCGAGCATCGCCGCCAGCGGTGCCCAGCCCCTGGCCTGCACGCGGCGAGCCTCTGCCGGGCCCAGTGCCGCGAACGCGTCGCGGTCGCAGGCGGCGACTGCCGCGCACGCGGCGTCGTCCCACGCCACCGCGCCGTCCTGGAGGTGCCCAGGGCTCGTGATCTCCCTCGTGGCGGCGAGGTCCCCCGCCGCCACCAGTGCTGTGGCCGTCGGGAACGCCGCCAGGCACCGTGCGAGCGCGCGGCCCCAGGCGGTCAGCTGAGGCGCCGTGTCGACCGGCACGCTCACGACGAGCAGCGCGGCCGTGGGCGCAGCAGCGCCGAGGTGGAGGGCCAGGACCGCCGGATCACCGTCGTACCGATCGGCCGCGTCGGGTGCCGCGACCCCGAGGGCGTCCGCGACCCCCCGCGCGAGCACCGCGTCCACGGCGACGGTTCGGTGGACGTCGGGCAGCCCGTAGGACGCAAGCGTCGCCGACGACGCCAGCTGCACGCCGAGGCGCTCGCCACCGACCAGGAGCACGGCGCCGGCCGCCCCGTCGAGGGTCGCGGCAGCCACTGCGACGTCCGCACGCAACGCGGCGAGCGGGGCCGCCGTCGCAGCAGGCTGCGCCGGGGACGCGGAGGTGAGGACGAGCGGTGCTGCCGGGAGGACGACGGTGGCCAGGAGCGTCATGCCGAGCGGGTGTCGGCACCGAGGAGGGGCAGGGACGGTCGCGCGTCGGGCCGCAGCGCGTCTCCTGGTGCTCCGATGCCCGGGGTGGGCCGAGCGTCCGAGGCCAACAGGTGGGACCGGCCCTCGGCGAGCGCTCGAGCGGCTGTGCGACCGGCGGCCGTGTGGCGGACGCGCAGGGGCATCCCGCCGAGCGCGTAGTTGGTCGTCGCCTGCCCGATCCGCACGTCGACGAGATCCCCCGGCGCGTACGCGGGTGGGCTGCCGGTCGAGCGTTCTGCGGCCGGGAAGTGCACGAGATGGTTGCCGCGCGTGCGTCCCGACCAGCGCGCCGGGTCGGTCTTCGACGGCCCTTCGACCAGCAGCTGCTGGTCGGTGCCGACCAGCCGCTCGTGCGCATCCCGCGAGTGCTGCCGGACGAGCCCCTCCAGACGGCCGTAGCGGTCGGCCACCACATCCGGCGGCACGAAGTCGCCGACCATCGCGGCGGCCGGCGTGCCGGGTCGTGGCGAGTACTGGAAGGTGAAGGCCTGGTCGAACCGGACCTGCTCGACGACGTCCAGCGTCGCCTGGAAGTCTTCCTCGGTCTCGGAGGGGAAGCCGACGATGATGTCGGTGGTGAGGGCGGCGTCCGGCAGCAGGGCGCGCGTCCGCTCCACCAGGGTCAGGTAGCGACGCTGCCGGTAGGAGCGGCGCATCTGACGCAGCAACCGGTCGGAACCCGACTGCAACGGCAGGTGCAGGTGCGGCATGACCGATGGCGTCTCCGCCATCGCGTACAGCACGGCGTCGGTGAAGTCGCGCGGGTGGGGCGAGGTGAAGCGGATGCGCTCGAGCCCGTGGATCGTCCCGAGCTCGCGGAGCAGGTCGGCGAACAGGCTGGCGCCCGCGAGGTCCCGGCCGTAGGAGTTGACGTTCTGGCCGAGCAGGGTGACCTCGAGCACCTCGTCGTCCACCAGGGCGGTGACCTCGTCGACGATCTCTGCCATGGGACGGGAGCGTTCGCGGCCGCGCAGGCTCGGCACGATGCAGAAGGTGCACGAGTTGTCGCAACCGACCGAGATCGACACCCAGGCGTGGTGGCGGACCTCGCGCTTCGCAGGCAAGGCCGACGGGAACGTCTCGAGCTGTTCGAGCAGCTCCACGACGGGGATCGCGGCGGAGTCGGCCTCGGCGAGCAACCGGGGGAGCGCCGGGAGGTTGTGGGTGCCGTACACGACGTCGACCCAGGGGGCACGCGCGGCGACACCTGCACCGTCCTTCTGCGCGAGGCAGCCGCCGACGACGATCGTGAGATCCTCGCCGGCGGCGCGCTTCTCGTCCTTCACGCGCTTGAGGTGTCCGAGCGTGCCGTACAGCCGGTTGTCGGCGTTCTCGCGCACGGCGCAGGTGTTGATCAGCACGAGGTCCGCGTCGGCGTCGGCCTCGGCGCGTCGGTAGCCGAGGGTCTCGAGCATGCCGGCGGCACGCCCGGAGTCGTGTTCGTTCATCTGGCACCCGAAGGTGCGCACCGAATAGGTCTTCGCCATGGCGGGACGGTACCTGCGGCGTCGGATCTCAGGGCGTCCCCTCCCTGAGCCGTCCGATGCCGTCGCGATCCATCGACCGCCGCTGGAGCGGTCCGGACACCTCGGGCCGCCTCAGTCGAACCATGCCACGATGAGCGTCGCGTACCAGCCGATCAGCGAGATCGCGGCGATGATGCCGGCGAGGATCCGGAACCGACGGACGCGCAGCGTCTCCTCGTCCCACTCCCCGGCGAGCTTCGCGAAGCGGGGGGCGACCCAGGCGTTCAGGAGCACACCGTTGAGGAAGACGACGGTGACCAGGACCATCTTGAGCTGGAACCAGCCGTCGTGCACCAATTCCGGCGCGTCGAGGAAGAGCAGCACTCCCGTGACCGACAACACGAGGAGCCCGCTCCAGACGAGCAGGGAGAGCATCGACTGGAGACGAGCGACGGTCGTCGCGACGGCCGGCCGCAGATGGGTGAACGCGTTGACCGCGTCGGTGGCGAGTACCGCCCCGGTCGCCGTGACCGCGGCGAGGAAGTGCAGCAGCAACACGACGGTCGCGATGGTCTCGGAGGCCAGGACCTCGTTCACCGGTCGGCTGCCCGGCGCAGCTCGCGGATCATCCGCACGATGAAGCCGAAGCTGGTGACCGCGACGAGGGCACCCAGTCCGAGTATCGCTCCGGCCAGCCATGACTCGGCGAGCGCCCGACCGATCCCGAGCTCCACGACGGCCAGGAACGGATCGACGTGTGTGGCAGCGAGAACCGGCATGGTCCGGGCGAGGCTAACGCCCCGGGCTCGACACCTTCGGCCGTTCGGACAGGCCGTGGGCCCCGGCCCCGGGGGAGGCGGCCGAAGCGTCGGGTTCCCCTTCGCGCGAAGCGTCCGCATACAGTCGTGACCAGAGACGCCGAGGGAGTCCCCAGAACCGGGGGCTGAGAACGCGCCAGGCGGGCGCAGTACCTCGGAACCTGATCCGGGTCATGCCGGCGGAGGGAGCGCGTCGTGCTGAGCACAACCGTGGGTGTCCTGGTCCTCGTGGTCGTCCTGGCGCTGTTCGTCGCCATCGGGGTGGGCGGTGAGCGGGGTCGCGCCACCGTGGGCATCGACGATTTCACCGTCGCGCGTGGCAGCCAGGGCCCGGGCGTCCTCGGCCTGTCCTTCCTGGCCTCGGGGCTCGGCGCGTGGATCCTGTTCGCGCCTCCGGAGCTCGGCGCCATCCTCGGCATCGGTCCGGTGATCGGGTATGCGATCGCTGCGGCGGGGCCGTTCCTGGTGTTCGCGCTCGTCGGCCCACGACTGCGGAGGATCGTGCCGTCCGGACAGGCGTTGACCGAGTTCGTCCGGGTGCGGTTCGGACCAGCAGCGAGTGTGCTCGTGACGGCCGTGTCCCTGCTCTACATGGGCGTGTTCGTCGCAGCCGAGCTGGTGGCGATCGGGAGCCTCACGGAACTCGTCGCCGGCATCCCTCGCCAGGTGACGATCGTGGCCGTCGTCGCTGCGACGCTCGGGTACACGGCCCATGGCGGTCTGCGGGCGTCGCTGCGGACCGACCGATGGCAGGGCCTGCTCGTGATCGTGCTGCTGACCGTCGCGGGTGCTGCGGCACTCAGGAGCATCGATGCTCCCCTGGCCGCCGTCAGGGCCAGCGGCCTGTTGGACGTCGACGCGATCGGGCTGGAGAGCGCCGCGACCTTGATCCTGGCCGTCACCGCAGCGAACCTCTTCCACCACGGCTACTGGCAGCGCGTGTGGTCGGCTCGAGACGACCGGGCGTTGCGCCAGGGTGCGCTGCTCGGCGCAGCCATCACGATCCCCCTGATGCTGATCGCCGGTGGCCTCGGGGTGCTGGCCGCCGCCACCGGCGCGGCAGAGGTCCCGGCCCTGTCGATCTTCGCGCTGACCGCCGCACTTCCGACGGCGATCGTCGCGGTCGTCCTGCTGCTGGGGATCGCGCTGGTCACCTCGTCGGTGGACACCCTGGAGAACGGTCTCGCCGCGCTCCTGGTATCCGAGCGGCCGACCATCGGGCTTCGTCAGGCACGTCTGCTCACCATCGTGATCGTGCTGCCAGCAGCTGCTGTCGGCCTGATCGCCACCTCGGTCCTGCAGCTGTTCCTGATCGCGGACCTCCTGGCAGCCGTCCTGCTGCTCCCCGCCCTGTCGGGACTCTGGCGCCGCGCGACCACCACTGGCGTCTGGGCGGGGGTGCTCGCCGGCGCGGCCGGCGCGGTCGGTGCCGGGTACGCCGTCGCGGGCACGTTGTCCGGCGCCGTCGACGCGGTCACCTTCCCGGACGCGGTGCCGACGCTCGCTCCCTTCGCCGGGGCGCTCGTCGCCAGCGGCCTCACGACAGCGGTGGTGTCACTGCTGGCTCGGCGGCGGATCGACCTCGACGACCTGGACGCGATGGTCCGCCGTCGCGTGGCCGCCGGCGCGCGACCACCGGGACCTGGCTCGTGATCCCGACCTCACTCCCCCGCTTGCACGTGCTCACGTCTGCGCAGCAACGTGCCGACGACCTGCGCACGCTCGACGAGGTGCTGGAGGCAGGTGCACCCGCGATCCAGGTCAGGGTCAAGCACGCCACGGATCGCGACCACCTCGACACGATCCGGGCGATCGCGGGCCGATGCCATGCCGCCGGTGCGCTGTGCATCGTCAACGACCGGCTCGACCTCGCGCTCGCGACCGGCGCGGATGGCGTCCACCTCGGACAGACCGACCTGCCCATCGCCATCGCCCGTGCGCTCGCCCCCGACCGGTTGCTGCTCGGCGGGACGGCCCGCGACCCGGCCACCGCCCGACGGCTCGTCGAGGAGGGCGCGGACTACCTCGGTGTCGGGCCGATCTACGCGACGCGCACCAAGCACGGGCTGCCCGATCCGCTCGGCCCACGCGGGCTCGCACGCGTCGTCGCTGCGGTCGACGCTCCCGTCATCGCGATCTCGGGCATCACCGCTCCGCGCGTCACCGAGGTGATGGCGACCGGTGCACACGGGGTCGCGGTCGTCGAGGCCGTCATCGGCGCGTCTCGGCCGGCGGTGGCGACGCGGGAGCTCGTGGCGCTGCTCGACCGGGCGGTCCCGGCGTCATGACGGACGTCCTCGTCGTCGGCGGTGGACTGGTCGGGCTCGCGTGCGCCTGGCGAGTTGCCGAGACCGGGAGGCACGTGACGGTGTTGGACCCGACGCCGGGCCACGGTGCCTCCCACGTGGCGGCCGGCATGCTCGCCCCGGTCACGGAGGTGGCCTACGGCGAAGAGGCCCAGCTCGCGCTCAACATCGCCGGGGCGCGACGGTGGGCGGACCTCGCGGCCGGTCTGCAGGACGCGACCGGCATCGACGTCGGCTACCGGCCGACCGGCACGCTGCTGGTCGCGTTCGACGGCGACGACGCCGTCGCGCTCGGCGACCTGCAGCGGTTCCAGGAGGGCCTCGGCCTCGAGGTCGAGGCGGTGCGCAGCCGCGAGGCGCGCGCCCGCGAACCCATGCTCAGCCCGCGCGTACGTGCCGGTCTGTTCGCGGCCGAGGACCATCGCGTCGAACCGCGCGCAGTTGTCGCCGCCCTGCTGCGCGCCGGCGAGGTGGCCGGGGTCGACGTCCGGCCGGTCGCCGTGGCACGCGTCGACCACATCGGCGGGCGCGTCGCGGGTGTGACGACCCGCGACGGCCAGGTGCTTCGAGCCGGCCAGGTCGTGCTCGCCGCCGGGTCGTGGTCGGGGACGATCGACGGGCTCGCCGGCGGCTCCGATCCGCGGGTGCGTCCGCTGAAGGGCCAGCTGCTGCATCTGCGCGCCCCGGGCGGCCGACCGGTGCTGGGCACCACCGTCCGGGGGTTGGTACGGCATCGCAGCGTCTACCTCGTCCCACGCGACGACGGGCGCCTCGTGGTCGGCGCGACGCAGGAGGAACGCGGCTTCGACGTCACCGTCACCGCCGGCGGCGTGCGGCAGCTGCTCGACGATGCGGCCACGATCGTGCCGGGGATCGACGAGCTCGAGCTCGTCGAGACCATCGCCGGGCTACGCCCCACCACCTCGGACAACAGGCCCGTCATAGGCCGCGGCCGTCTCGAGGGACTCGTCCTGGCGACCGGGCATCACCGCAACGGCGTCCTGCTCGCGCCGATCACGGCAGAGGCCGTCACGGCGCTGCTCTCCGGAAGAGATCCGGACCCGCTGCTGGCGGTTGCGGCACCCGGCCGGATCGGCCTGCACGGGGGGACGACGTGACGATCGAGGTGAACGGTCACCAGCTCGTCCTGCCAGCGGGGATCACGCTCGGCGAGCTGGTCGATCGCCGCGTCACAGACCGTCGCGGGGTGGCCGTCGCCGTCGACGGGGAGGTCGTGCCGCGGGCGGCATGGGACAGCTCCAGCCCGCCGGACGGGGCTCGTGTCGAGATCGTCGGTGCCGTCCAGGGTGGCTGATCACGCACAGGTACAGGAGGTAGGACGGATGGACGACGCCCTCACGATCGGCGGCAGGACCCTGCGGTCACGGCTCGTGCTCGGTACCGGGGGTGCACGCAGCCTCGAGGTGCTCGAACGTGCCATCGCCGCGTCCGGCACGGACGTGGTCACCGTGGCGCTCCGGCGGGTGACCGGCACCGGTCCCGGGTCGCTGCTCGGCGTCATCGAGCGCACCGGCGTCCACGTGTTGCCCAACACCGCCGGCTGCCACACGGCCCGTGAGGCGGTGCAGGTCGCCAGGCTCGGGCGCGAGGCGTTCGGAACGGACTGGGTCAAGCTCGAGGTCGTCGGCGACGAGCGAACCCTGCTCCCCGACCCGGTCGAGCTGCTCGACGCCGCCGAGACGCTGATCGACGACGGGTTCGTCGTCTGGCCGTACACCAGCGACGACCCGATCGTCGCCACGCGCCTGGCGGACCTCGGCTGTGCCGCCGTGATGCCGCTGGGCTCGCCGATCGGATCCGGCATGGGCATCCGCAACCCCTACAACCTCGCCATCATCCGTGAGCAGGTCGATGTCCCGATGATCCTCGACGCCGGCATCGGCACGGCATCGGACGCGACCCTGGCCATGGAGCTGGGCTGCGACGGCGTGCTCCTGGCCTCGGCGGTGACCCGGGCCCGCGATCCGGAGGCGATGGCCACGGCGATGCGCCACGCCGTCGTCGCCGGCTGGCACGCCCGCCGCGCCGGGCGCATCCCCCGCCGGCACTACGCCGAGGCATCGACCAGCGACGAGGGACGGCCCGACCTGGTCGCCGTCGACGAGCCGGCCACGACGCCGTGAGGCCGTCGGTGGCCTCCATGGTCGTGATCACCGACCGGCACGCTGCCCGACGGCGGCGGCGTTCGGTGGAGGCCACGGTCGCGGCCGCGCTGGCCGCCGGCGCGCCAGCGGTGCTGCTGCGCGACAAGGATCTCGACGGTGACGAGCGCCGCAGCCTGGGCGAGCGGCTGCGGCTGCTGACGGCGGCCTCCGGTGCGCAGCTGCTGGTCGCGTCGGATGCCGCGCTGGCGCGCCAGCTCGGTGCCGACGGCCTCCATCTCGCGGCGGCCGATCCCCCGTGTCACGAACCGGTCGGGTTGCTCGGTCGCTCGTGCCACGATCGTGCCGAGGTCGCGGCCGCCCTCGACGAAGGCGTGGGGTACGCGTTCGCATCGCCGGTCGCGACCAGCGCGTCCAAGCCCGGTCACGGGCCGGTGTTGGGATCGGATGGGCTGCGCGCGCTGATCTCGGCCGCCGACGGCGTCCCACTGTTGGCGCTCGGCGGCATCGACGCAGCCAGCGTGGCGACCTGGCGCAGCGCCGGCGCCGCCGGCATCGCGGTCATGGGCGGCGTCATGGGGGCGTCGGACCCGACCGACGCCGTCCGTCAGCTGCTCGCGGCCTGGAACGGGGCCGCCGACGCAGCTGCCCCCTCGGGATCCGCAACGATCCGACAGGAGTTGCCATGACCACACCCGCCGTCGCGATGACCATCGCCGGGTCCGACTCCGGTGGCGGTGCCGGCCTCCAGGCCGACCTGCGCGCGTTCGGTCGGATGGGTGTGTTCGGAGCCAGCGTCGTCACGGCCGTCACGGCGCAGAACACCGTCGGCGTCGCCGACGTCCACGTGGTCCCGGCGACCAACGTCACGGCACAGCTCGACGCGGTCCTGGGCGACCTGTCGGTCGCAGCGGTCAAGACCGGGATGCTCGCGACCGCCGAACTGGTCGAGCTCGTCGGTGCACGCGCTGCTGCGGGGGAGCTCCCACGGCTGGTGGTCGACCCCGTGCTGGTGTCCGCGACCGGCCACCGGCTGCTCGATGCGGACGCCATCGCCGTCTACCGAAGCGGGCTGCTGCCTCATGCGGTGATCGCCACGCCCAACCTGCTCGAAGCCGGTGCCCTGGTCGGACGCGAGCTGCACACCGTCGAAGACGCCTGGGCAGCCGCGCACGAGCTGGCCGAGCTCGGCACCGAGGTGGTCGTCGTCACGGGAGGCCACCTCGGCGGCTCCCGGGTCGTCGACCTCGTCGTGATCGCCGGCGAACGACACGAGCTGTCCGCGTCACGGATCGAGACGCGCAACGACCACGGCACGGGCTGCACGTTCGCCGCCGCGGCGACCGCCGGGCTCGCCCTCGGACAGCCAGTGCTGCGGGCCCTCGACGGTGCGAAGCGCTACGTCACCACGGCGATGGCCGGAGCCGCGTCGTGGCGGCTCGGCGGCGGACACGGCCCACTCGACCATCTCGGGTTCGACACGCAGCCGTCCTGAGCCACCGTCCGGGTCGGACCTCGGAACGGCCGGCCAGCAGTCAGTCGCTGTCGGCGGCGGTCGTGAACCGGCGGCGGGTGCGGTGGTGCTCCTCGGCTCGGCGGTCGTCGCCGGTGCCTCTGCCTGCACCGACCAGGCCGACGACGAGCACGCCGACAGCCGCTGCCGAGATCGCCCCCCCGGGAGTGAGCGCGAACACCAGCACGAGGGCGAACAGCAGCGCATAGCCGAACAGCGCACGGAACTGGGAGCGGCCGACGAACAGGGCTCCTGCAGCCACGAGGCCGGGGATCCCGACGATCAGCCAACTCTGCAGGAGGTCCACGGCTTCGCTCCCTACCGACCCGGCGCGAACATCGAGTGCGCGCACCGCTTCAGGCTAGCGGTGGCGTTCGGCGACGGGCCGGTGGCGGTCGTGCGGCCCGTGCGACGCGTGGCGTGCACCGCGGGCGGGCGCATCACCGGCCGGCGATGTGCTCCTGCTCGCGCGTGGTGAAGACCGCCTCGCGCGCGACCTTGCGTGCGAGGCCGTCGGGGTAGCCGCGCCTGAGCAGGAAGCCGACGACGCGCCGATGCGCGGCGTCCGCCGGCACACCCGTGAGACGGTCGGCGCGGTCCCGCGCGATCGCGAAGGCGGCCGCTTCCGGATCCTCCCCTGCGGTGACCCCGAGCGCCGTCGTGATGGTGGCGGCGTCGAAGCACCGGTCCTGGAGGCTCCGGCGGATCCTGGCCACGGCATGACCCTTCGAGCGCCAGCTCGCCACCAGTGCAGCCGCCAGCGCCGGGTCGTCCACCAACCGCTCGTCCCGGGCTCGCTCCAGCGCCGAGTCGATGACCGCCGCGGGGACACCACGATCGGACAGCTTGTCGCGCAGTCGCCCCTCGCTCTGCGGCGTGCCGGAGGTCGAGCGGCGGATGAAGCCGACGGCGGCCGCGACGTCGTCGGCGAGGTTCGGGGTGACACGAGGAGCGGCGGCGGTGTCGCCGTCGGTGGTCGCCGCATCCATCGCCGACTGGAGCGCGAGCCGTCCTGCGTCACGCGCGGTCACGATGGACGGGTCCGGCACGACCGGCGTTGCCGGCGCTGTCACGCCCTCGCCCGCGACGGGTTCGGGACCGGATGGGGGCAGTTGCTCGAGAACGAGCGGCTCGCGGGTGATCCCGCGGGCGGCAAGCCAGGCTTCGGCGTCCTTGGGCACGACTCAGTCCTCGTCGTCGACGTCGTCGACTCCCCCGACGTCCTCCGCCGCCAACGGGTCGATGCCGAGCTTCTCCTTGACCTTCTTCTCGATCTCCAGCGCGATGTCGCCGTGCTCGCGAAGGAAGTTCCGCGCGTTCTCCTTGCCCTGGCCGAGTTGCTCCCCGTCGTAGGTGTACCAAGCACCGGCCTTGCGGACGATGCCCTCCTCGACCCCGACGTCGATGAGCGATCCCTCCTTGGAGATGCCCTCGCCGTAGATGATGTCGAACTCGGCTTGCCGGAACGGCGGCGCGACCTTGTTCTTCACCACCTTGACGCGTACACGGTTGCCGACGGCGTCGGTGCCGTCCTTGAGCGTCTCGATGCGCCGGACGTCGAGGCGGACCGAGGAGTAGAACTTCAGCGCCCGTCCGCCCGGGGTCGTCTCCGGGCTTCCGAACATGACCCCGATCTTCTCGCGCAACTGGTTGATGAACACCGCCGTGGTGTTGGAGCGCTTGAGGGAGCCCGAGAGCTTGCGCAGCGCCTGGGACATCAGACGCGCCTGCAACCCGACATGGCTGTCGCCCATCTCGCCCTCGATCTCCGCTCGAGGGGTCAACGCCGCGACCGAGTCGATGACGATGATGTCCACCGCGCCGGACCGGACCAACATGTCCGCGATCTCGAGCGCCTGCTCCCCGTTGTCCGGCTGGGAGACCAGCATCTCGTTGATGTCGACCCCGAGCGCCTTCGCGTAGACGGGGTCGAGCGCATGCTCCGCGTCGATGAACGCCGCGATGCCGCCGGCTTGCTGCGCCTCCGCGATCGCGTGCAACGCCACGGTGGTCTTCCCGCTGCTCTCGGGCCCGAAGATCTCCACCACGCGGCCACGGGGCAGTCCACCGATGCCGAGCGCGACGTCCAGCGAGATGGCGCCCGTGGGGATCGCCGCCACCTTGACCGCCGCCTCGTCGCCGAGCCGCATCAGCGAGCCCTTGCCGAACTGCTTCTCGATGTTGGCCAGGGCCAGGTCGAGGGCCTTGTCCTTGTCCACGTGTGCCTCCGTTGGCGTGAGGTGGCCGCACCGTACGTCGTGGGTGTGACGAGCCGGGCGAGGCGCCGTCACCGGCTGTGGACACGACGTTAGCCGAACAGACGTTCGTCGTCGAGCACCCCACCCCCGGACACGGGTCCCCCGCGCCGACGTGCCCCACGCGTCGACGGACCGCCATCGCTCGGACACCCCGCGGTCGGGCGACGTCCTCGATCCGTGCCCACGGTGGCGCCGCGAGCCGCCGCGGTGACCTCTCCCCACCGCGGCGGGTCGATGTCGGGCGCGCCGTCCCTGCCTCCGTCACGGCCGCCGGGTAGCGTGGGTCGCGCCGTACCGCCTCCGTCAGGACCCAGCGTGACCACTGCCCCGGACCAAGCCTCGGGCGCGTCGACCGAACCCGGGCTCCCGGTGGCGGCGATCGCGGACGAGCCGTCGGTGCACGCTCCACGCGCGACCGGGACACGGTTCGTCTTCATCGACACCGAGGCCACCGGCCTCGACCACGCGCGCCACGAGCTCACGGAGGTGGCCTGGATCGTCCGGTTCGAGGACGGCCGGGAGCTCGAGCGCCAGTACTTCCCCACCCACACCACCGACGGCGCCGATCCCGACGCACTCGAGCTCACCCACTACCAGGAACGGATCGCGCCCCGGGAGAAGACCCCTGCCGAGGTCTGGCTGCGCCAGCTCCTCGAGGACGCCCAGGGCGCCGTCCTGGTCGGCGCCGTGCCGGACTTCGACGCGCGCCACCTCGAGCTGATGTGCCGCAAGCTGCACCTCACCCCGACCTGGGACCACCATCTGCTCGACGTCGAGACCCTCGCCCTGCCGCTGATCGCTCCCCTGCCGGAGACCCCCCGCAGCCTCGCCAAGACCTGCGAGGCGCTCGGGCTCCCACACGACCGCAACCAGGCCCACGGCGCCCTCTACGACGCCCAACAGGCCATGCGCGCGTTCGATCGCGTCTGGGACGTCCTGGCCGAGCTGCGCGCCATGCAGCTGCCGCTCCCGCCGCCGGTCCCCCGCCCACGCCGCGACGGCGACGCCAACGGGGCCGGCGCACCCGACGCGGCGCAGGCCCCCGTCCCCACCGACGTCACCGACGCCGACCCCTCGACCAACCCCGAGGACACCGAGGTGGCCGCGGATCAGCCCGCCAGCGGGAACGACGCCACGCTCGTGTAGCCGCGACCGCCGGGGAGACCGGGCGAGGTCCACACCTGCACCACCTCGACGTCCCATGCGGGACCGCCGCCGCGGCCGGCGATCGACGCCGCCAGCGCGGATCCGAGCGCGGACGTGACGGGGGAGGCCCTCCCGCCGCGCGCGAGCGTCAGGTGGCCGACCAGCTCGCGTTCCGTGACGGGCAGCCCCGCACGCGCGATGCCGGTGCGCAGCACCGAGCCGAGCGCGGCCAGCGACCCGGCCGGGTCGTCGCCGACGGCCGCCCACAGGACCCGGTCGCCGAAACGCCCGGCGCCGGTGACCTCCAGCCGCGGCCGCGGCACCGCCCGCCCGACCGCGCCCTCCACCGCCGCTCCGACCTCGTCGAGCCGATCGTCGAGTCCGACCCCCAGGAACGCGAGCGTCACGTGCCAGCCACGCGGCTGCGTCCAACGCAGCTCCGGCGCCAGCTCGCGCAGCGGCGCGACGACGGACCCGAGGTGGTCACGCACCGCGTCGGGCACCGGCACGGCGACGAAGACGTTCACGACCCGGCGAGCAGCCGACGGCGCAGGAGGTCGAGCGCCACGGTGCCGAGCCGGGCGACGACCTGCGGGCGATCCCCCGGCAGCACGCGCTCGTGGACCTCCACACCGCCGTCGGGTCCCGCCAGCGCCCAGCAGCACGTCCCGACGGGCAGTGCGTCGACCGACGCGGGGCCCGCCACACCGGTGACGGCGAGCCCCCAGTCCGCGGCCGCGCGCGTCCGGACGGCGGCGGCGAGCGCCGAGGTGACCTCGCGGCTGACCGCCCCGTGCGTCACCACCAGCTCCCGAGGGACGTCGAGGAGGAGCGACTTCGCCTCGTCCGCGTACACGACCGCGCCGCCCCGCAACACCCGTGATGCGCCGGGAACCCGGCCGAGCCGCGCGGCGACGTCCCCGGCGGTCGCCGACTCGGCGGTCGCGACGGTCTGGCCGCGCTCCCCGAGCAGCCTGACGAGCACGTCCTCGAGCTGTTCGTCGTCGACGCCGACGACCGCCGCACCGAGCGCCTCGACGACCACGTCGACGACCGGCTGGGAGCTGGCCATGGCCGCGGCACGGTCGTCGCCGGTGACCGTCAGCCGGACCTGGACCTCGTGCTTCCTCGCGAGGAACGCGAGCGTCGCACCGGGGAACCCGTCGACGGCCGGTTCGACGACGGAGGCGACGTCCGACTCCCCGCGCCCCGCCACGTGGACGACCCGGGTGAGCGTCACCCGGTCGCCCCCGAGCGCGCGTACCTCGTCGCGGACGTGGCGGTCCCAGAGCTCGTGCAGCTCCCAGGGCACACCCGGCAGCGCGATCACGCGCGTGGCGCGAGGCGTCACGAGGGTCAGGCCGAAGCCCGGCGCGGTCCCCACCGGCGGGTAGGGCGTCGCCCCGTCGGGGATGCGGGCCTGGCGGGCGTTGCGCGGCGCCATCGGTCGACCCATCGAGTGGAACCGCTCGACGATCGCCTGCTCGAGGTCGTCGTGGTGGAGGAGGGCGACCCCGGCGGCCGCCGCCATCGCCTCGCGGGTGAGGTCGTCCGCCGTCGGACCGAGCCCGCCGCCGACGACGATCAGCTCGACGCGGTCGGCCAGCCAGCGCACCGCCTCGACCAGCTCGCCGAGCTCGTCGCGCGCCGCGAGGTGGTGCACCACCTCGACACCCTGCTCTCGGAGGCGGGCGGAGATCCAGGTCGCGTTGGTGTCGGTCAGGTCGCCGAGCAGCAGCTCGCTGCCGACCGACAGCACCGCGGCCCGCACGGACCGCCGTCCGGCCGTCATCGGCCGCCCTCCACCCGGGTGCCTCGCGCCAGCCGTCCGGCACGGAACGCGTACTCGATGCCCGACCAGATGGTCAGCACGACGGCGACGTCCAACAGTCGCTGCGCGACCTGTCCGTGCAACCCCGGCAGCAGGAAGGCACCGACCGCGAGCACCTGCGACACCGTCTTCGCCTTCCCCCACACGGAGGCGGGCATGACCAGGCCGAGCCGCCGGATCAGCCGGATCCGCAGACCGGTCACCGCGAGCTCACGGGCGACGATGACGTTCACCGCCCACCAGGGCAGCTCACCGACGAACGCCAGCGAGGCGAGCGACCCGATGATCAGCACCTTGTCCGCGATGGGGTCCGCCAGCTGACCCCACGTGGTGACGCCGTTGAACCGTCGGGCCACCCAGCCGTCGACCGAGTCGGTCAGCGCGGCGAACACGAAGATCGCGAACGCCCACCACCGGGCGGCCTCCCCCTCGTCGCTCGCGACGAGCAGCCACAGGATGACGGGCACGAGCAGCGCCCGCAGGAACGTCAGCAGGTTGGGCAGGTTCAGCCAGTGCGGCTCGGGCGGCAGCGCATCGAGGTCGATCGCCTCGGGCGTGGTGGCGGCGCCCGGGGGGAGCTCGTCCGCGCCTCCCGGGCCCGGTCCGGGCACGGGCTCGCCCGTGCCCTGTGCACGAGGCCCGGAGGGCTCGGCGTCACCCACCCCTGCGCTCCCCTCCCGAGGACACCACCTGCGCACGGAGGTCGACCCCGACGGACTCGAGCACGCGCGCCCGCACCATGCGTCCGGCCGGGATCTCGGCCGCCGTCCCGCCGGGACCGAGCAGCGTGACGTCGCCGTCGGTGTCGGGCGCCTCGCGGTAGGAGCGCCCGACCGTGCGCAGGCCCTCCACCTCGTCGTCGTCCGTCCCGTCGACGAGCACGTCGAGGTGGCGGCCGACGAACGCCCGTGCGGCGTCGTCGGCCACGCGCTCCTGGAGCTCGGTGAGACGGGCCAGCCGCTCGGCGGTCGCCGTCGCCGGAACCTGGTCCGGCAGTGTGTCCGACGGCGTGCCGTCCTCGCGCGAGAAGGGGAACAGTCCGACCCAGTCGAGCCGCTGCTCCTCGAGGAAGCGTTCCAGCGCCTGGACGTCCTGCTCGGTCTCGCCGGGGAAGCCGACGATGAAGTTGGAGCGGAGCACGGCCCCCGGGTCGGCGGTGCGGATCCGGTCGATCAGCCGTCCGAAGCGTTCGGGGTCACCGGACCTGGCCATGCGCGCGAGGACCGGGCCGCTGACGTGCTGGAGCGAGAGATCGAAGTAGCTCGCGACGGTCGGCTCGCCAGCGATGGCGTCGAGCAGCGCACCGGTCAGCTCCGCCGGTTGCAGGTACATGAGACGCAGCCGCTCGATGCCGTCGACCGCTGCCAGCTCGCGCAGCAGCGTGGGCTGGCCTGCGCGTCCGCCCGACAGGTCCTTGCCCCACGAGGTGGTGTTCTCGCTGACCAGCACGAGCTCGCGGGCACCGTTGGCCGCCAGCCACGCCGCCTCGGCGAGCAGCTCGTCGAGCGGACGCGAGCGGAACCTGCCGCGGAAGGACGGGATCGCGCAGAAGGTGCAGAGCCGGTCGCACCCCGACGCGATCTTGAGGTACGCCCACGGACGCCCGTCGTGTGCCCGGACCGGGAAGCGTGGGCCGGTGGCGGGCACCCGATCGAGCGCGTCCTGGTCCGTGCCGCGTCGCCCGTCCACGCGCGGCGCCTCGGGCGGCAACTCGTCGATGCGCAACCCGAGGACGAGGTCCGCGTCCGACGCCGCGGCGGCTGGTGCCGCCCTCGCGGTGACCGGCAGGAGCGGGAGCGAACGGCCGGCGGGACGCGCACCGGGATCGGGTGCGCCGACCCCGACGACCCTGTCGGGCAGCGGACCACGGAGGGCCGCGTCGATGAGCCCCGGAAGCTGCGCGTAGCCGTCGAACCCCACGATCGCGTCGGCCTCCGGGATGGCGTCCGCCAGCTCCTGTGGGTACCTCTGCGCCATGCACCCCACGACGAGCACGGCGCGGGCGTCACCGTCGTCCTTCAGCTGGCAGGCCGCGAGGACGGTGTCGATCGACTCCTGTTTCGCGGGCTCGATGAAGGTGCAGGTGTTGACCACGACGACGTCCGCGCGCTGTGGGTCGTCGACGACGGTCTGTCCACCGGCGGCCAGCAGGCCCGCCAACTGGTCGCTGTCCACCTCGTTGCGGCCGCAGCCGAGCGTGATGATGGCGACCCGCGGTGTCTTGGACGACCGGGGCGGCGCGTCGGCGATCGCGACCGCGAGGGGGTCAGTCGGCACGGGTCGCTCCAGCGTCAGCTCGTCGGGGTGCGGCGGGCGACGGGCCCGGTCGGGAGGACGCGTCGGCATGGACACGACGGTAGCCGGCCGACGGTTCAGAGGTTCTCCGCGCCGTCCTGGGTGAACAGCACGTTGACCACCTCTCCGCGGCCACCGGGGCTGCCCATGTCCTCGCCGTTCACCTGGGCCCGCACGCCACCGGCGTTGCCGAACCGGACGTGGATCTCCTGCTCGCCCTGGAACTGCCGTGTCTCGCCGGCGGGCACCGTCTGCTCGAGCACGAGCGCACCGTCCACGATCACCTGCATCCAGGACGCCTCCTCGAGCGCGAGCAGCAGATCGACACCGTCGGGTTCCGGCTCCGGCTCGGGCTCGGGCTCCGGTTCCGGGCCCGGCTCGTTCGGTTCGTCGCCGTCGACGGGCTCGTCGGCAGGAGCGGGCGGGGGCCCGGCGACCTCGTCCTCGGGGGTGGAGGGATCGGGCGCCCGGCCGCTGCCCTGCAGCCCCAGGAACCCCAGACCGGCGACGACGACCACGGCGGCCAGCACCCACGCGATCCAGGCCGGTGGCGCGCCCCGTGTCCTCGGTGGCGCGATCGCCGCGCCGACGAGCACCGAGTCGTGGGCGTCGTCCCGCCCGACCTCGCGCCGGTAGGTGTCGAGCAGGGGCGAGGGGTCGAGGCCGAGCTCGATCGCGTAGTTCTTCAGGAAGCCCTTGGCGTAGACGTCCCCGCCGAAGGTGGAGAACTGCTCGTCCTCGAGGGCACGCAGCTGCGTGACGCGCGCACGCAGGAGCAGGGCGACGTCCTCGATGGAGCGGCCCTGCTCCTCGCGCGCTTCCCGGAGCGCGGTCCCGATACCGGTACTCACGGCGTCCTCATCGCGGGGTGACCCCGTCGAACAGCCTGCTACCGCCTGCTCGTGCGTGGCATCCACGACGGAAGCGCACGGCGCACACGTGCTCGCTGAGCGTAAGCCTCAGCACCGGTGCATGCACGCGTGGCCGACTCCTTGGGCCCTCTGCGCGTGCCCCCAGCAGGCTCGCTGCGCGTTGGCCGCGCGCCGACGTGCGAAGCGCCGCGTACCGCGTCCGTCCAGGCGGCTGCCCGGCCGGCGGCTCCACGGTTCCTCGCCGCGACGGGAATGGGAGCGGCAGGGCGGTGCGGCTACGCTGCCGCGCCATGGAGACCACGCTGCCGTTCTCATCGTCCCGGGCGCACGCCCGACGCGCCGTCGCGACCCTCGTGACGGTCGTTCTGGTCGTCGCGCTGCTCACCTTCGGTGCCGGCGCAGCCGGCGCGGCCGAGGAGACGGGCGGCGACGACGGCTCCGGTCGTCGCGCCGTCGCCGAGACCCCGCGGGACCAGTTCGGGCTGGTGCTGTTCGGCGCGCTCGGTGCGATCGCCCTGGGTGGCATGGTCACCGCGAACCGCCAGCTGAAGGGCCGCCGTCCGCAGGCCGACGGCGAGTTCCGCTGGCGCTGATCCGTCCGGCCCGGCCGGCGCCGCACGGCGCTCAGAGCACGCCACGCCCGCGGGCGTCGTCCAGCTCTTCCGGGCTCCACAGCACCTCGCGCGCCTTCGAACCCTCGTTGGGTCCCACGACACCCAACTCCTCGAGCTCGTCCATCAGGCGCCCGGCCCGCGCGAACCCGATGCGCAGCTTGCGTTGCAGCATCGACGTGGACCCGAGCCCGCTGACGACCACCTGCTCCGCCGCCCGACGGAGCAGCGCCTCGTCGCTGTCGTCGTCGACCGCACGCGCACCGTCCGCCTGCTCCGCGGCGACCCCCTCGCGGACGACCTCCTCGAAGCGGGCCTCGCGTTGTGCCCGGCAGTACTCCACGGCGGAGGTGATCTCGCGCTCCGTGACCCAGCAGCCCTGGAGTCGGGACGGCTTGCCCTGGCTCGCCGGCAGGAACAGCATGTCGCCCTTGCCGACGAGCTTCTCGGCGCCGTTCATGTCGATGATGGTGCGGGAGTCGGTCTGCGATGCGACGGCGAGCGCCAGCCTGGACGGGATGTTGGCCTTGATCAGGCCCGTGATGACGTCCACCGAGGGCCGCTGGGTCGCGATGATCATGTGGATGCCGACGGCACGCGCCATCTGGGCGATGCGGCAGATGGCGTCCTCGACGTCGCGCGGGGCGACGAGCATGAGGTCCGCGAGCTCGTCGATCACGAGCAGGATGTAGGGAAGCGGCTCGGCGGTGAGCTCGGTCGGCAGGCCGTCGTCCCCCATGGGCCCGGGTCTGGTCGCGACGTCACCGGCGGCGATGGCGTCGTTGTAGCCGTCGATGTTCCGGTAGCCGAGCTGGGCGAGCAACTCGTAGCGCTGCTCCATCTCCTTGACGCACCACTGGACGGCGTCCGCCGCTCGCCTGGGGTCGGTGACCACCGGCGAGAGCAGGTGCGGGGCGCCCTGGTAGGCGTTGAGCTCGACCCGCTTCGGGTCGACGAGGATCATCCGCACCTGGTCCGGGCGCGCCCGCATCACGATCGACTGGATCATCCCGTTGAGGGTCACCGACTTCCCGGATCCGGTGGCCCCCGAGACGAGCAGGTGCGGCATCGTGGTCAGGTTCACCAGCGCCGGGTTGCCGGCGATGTCGACGCCGAGCGCGACGGTCATCGGGTGCGGGTCGCGTGCCGCTTCGTCCGAGCGCAGGATGTCGCCCAGGGTGATGAGGTCCCGATGCCGGTTGGGGACCTCCACCCCGATGGCGGACTTCCCCGGGATGGGCGCGACGATGCGCACGTCGGGGGCCGCCAGGGCATAGGCGATGTCGTCGCCCATGCTGGCGACCTTCTTCACCTGGACGCCGGGGCCGAGCTCGATCTCGAAGCGCGTGACCGTCGGGCCTCGCGACCACCGGGCCACGGTCGCGTCGATCCCGAACTGGTGGAAGGTCTCCTGCAGGGCGGCCGTCTGGGCCTCGATCGTGCGCGTCGACTCCTTGCCCACCGCCTTGCCGCTGGCCAGCAGGTCGAGTGGCGGCAGCTGGTAGTCGTCCCACGATTCGACCGGGGCGACCTTGCGCGCCTTGCGCGCCTTGCGCGGGACACGCGCACGCTCGATCGGCGGATCCGGGACGCGACCCGCTTCGACTCCCGCGGCCGGCTCCGTGTTCGCGTGACCGGCCTCGAGCCGCTCGTCGAGCGCCGGCTGCGAGGCCGTGGTCCCCGCGAGGGTCGCCCGGATCCGCGCGGTTGCCTCCGCGGAGGGGGCGTCGTCGCCGGTCGGGCCGCGCGAGTTCGCAGTGGCGTCTCGCGCGGCGGGGGTGGACGCGGTCGCGTCGCCCTCCTTCGCGGCGAACGACGCACGCACGGCAGCCACGACCGCACTGAAGGGCGTCTTGGTGACGACCAGGGTCCCGAGCAGGAGGCTGCCGACCAGGACCGCCACCGCTCCCCACAGCGAGAGCGCCCACGCCAGGGGGCTGGCGATCGCCCAGCCGAGCAGGCCACCCGCACCCCACAGGCCGCGGAAGCCCTCGGAGGGATCGGGGGCTCCCGCGAGCAGGTGCAGCCCACCGAGCACGGCGATGGCGAGCAACCCGCAACCGATCGCGATGCGTCCGATCTCCGGGCTGGGGCGGCCGACGACGATCAGCAGCCCGAACCAGGCGAGCAGCACCGGCACGAGGAACCCCACGAGGCCGAGCAGGCCGAGGCCGACCGCCTGGAGGAAGTAGCCGACCGGACCGGCCGCCTCGGCGTAGGTTCCGAGGCCCGCGAGGACCCCGAGCACGAGCAGGGCGATGCCCCCCACGTCGCTGCGCTGGTTGCCGAGGTGGGTGCGGATCGCGCCGCCGACCCCACCGCGCGGGCGATCCTGTGCAGCCTTCGATCTCGAGCCGGCCGAACGTGCACCGGACCGCGCCTTCGCGGAGCCACCCGCACCGGAGCCTCGTGCGCCGGTCTTGCGACCGCCACTCGAGCGGCGGCTCGTCCTCGAGGAGGTCTTGGTGGGCACGGAGGCGCTTTCGGTCGTGACGCGAGCCGAGGTCCCCGGAAGGGTAACGCCAGATGACAGCCTCGGAACTACATGTGCGTCACGCCCGTTCGGCCCAAGACGGATCAGACCTCCTGGACGATCGGCAGGATGAACGGGCGCCTGCCCGTCTCCGCGCGCCAGAAGCGCCCGAGCGCCTGGACGACGTGCCGCTGCACCACGGCGGGTCCTCGAAGCTGCGCCGGTCAACCCGTCGAGTTCGCGCGTCGACCGCCTTGCGGGCCGCCTCCAGGATGTCCTCCTCGCTGCTCGTCGAACACCACGCCCTTCTGGGTGACGATGGCGTCGCCGCCGCGACCGCCCGCGTGGCTGTCGACCGTCACGACGCACGACGCAGATCCCGTCCTCGCCGATGCGTCGACGGTCGCGCAGCAGCGCCGGTCCGACGTCGTCGAGCAGGCCGTCGATGTAGACGTGGCTGGTCGGGACCGGCTCGCCCGCGTGTCACCACGCCGTCCTCGAGCACGACGCGTGTCCCCGTCCTCGCACATCAGCACGTGCTCGGGCAGGCAGCCGGTCAGTCTCGGCGATCTCGCCGTGGGCGCGCAGGTGGCGGTGCTCGCCGTGGACGGGCACGAAGTACTCGGGTTCGACCACGTTGTGGAACAGCACCAGTTCCTCGCGGCTGGCGTGGCCGGAGACGTGGACCGGCGCGAGACCCTTGTGCACGACCTTGCAGCCGCGCCGCGAGAGGTTGTTGATCGAGCGGTAGACCGCCTGCTCGTTGCCCGGGATCAGGCTGCTGGCGAGGATCACCAGGTCGCCCTCGCCGACGTCGAGCGTGCTTGTGGTCGCCCGCCCCCATCAACGACAGCGCGCTGAACGGCTCGCCCTGCGACCCGGTCGAGATCGACGATCAGTTCGGTGCGGTCGTAGCGG
The DNA here is from genome assembly GCA_963695235.1 of uncultured Nitriliruptoraceae bacterium. GTDB lineage: Bacteria > Actinomycetota > Nitriliruptoria > Nitriliruptorales > Nitriliruptoraceae > PWLR01. Next base: position 2,150,980 of record OY968778.1, on the reverse strand, counting down.
TCGACCTCGTTCGAGCTCGACGACCAAGTCGGGGTCGAAGTCGAGGTAGTCGAGCTCCTCGGCGATGCCCATGTTGCGCACCATCGACCGGCCGACGAAGACCGGCCGACGACCGACCGCGGCCGCGGCGTCCAGCACCTGCTGGATGCGGTGGACGTGCGAGGCGAACGACGCGACGACGACCAGCCCGGTCGCCTCCTGGATGTGCTCGCGGACGTTGCGGCCCGACGGTGCGTTCGGGTGGGACGTGGCCCGGGATGTCCGCACCGGTCGAGTCCGCGAGCAGCAGGTCGACACCCTCGTCGCCGAGCCGGGCGAAGTGGGCGAGATCGGTCGGGACGGCCGTCGATCGGGCTCTGGTCGAGCTTGAAGTCCCCCGTGTGGACGATCATGCCGTGAGGCGTGCGGAACGCGTACGCGACGCCGTCCGGGATCGAGTGGCTGACCTGGACCGCCTCGACGACGAAGGGCCCTCCTCGACCACGTCTCCCGGCTCGAGCACCGCGCAGCTCGGGAGCCACGACCTCGGGCCACTCCTCGAGGATCGCCTCGACGAACGCCAGGGTCAGCTGCGTGCCGTAGACGGGCAGCGGCGCGGTCGACGTCACGCAGCAGGTACGGCAGCGCGCCGATGTGGTCGAGGTGGCCGTGGGTGAGGAACACGGCGTCGAGGTCGTCGATCCGCTCGAGCATCCATCCCCAGTCGGGGAGGATCAGGTCCACACCGAGGTGCTCGGCGTCGGGGAACAGGACGCCGACGTCGACGATCGCCAGGCGACCATCCACCTCGATCGTCGCCATGTTGCGACCGATCTCGCCCAGCCCGCCGAGGAACGTGACCTGGACCGGCGGGTGCTGCCCGCCATCGTCGCGACGGTTCATCGTGTCTCCATCAGTGGGCGAACGGCATCGAGCACGGCGTCGACGACCTCCGCGCTGGCGTCGGCCAGCGGCGGTCGGACCGGTCCGCCCGGCAGACCCAGGCTGTCGAGGGCGCCCTTCAGGGGAGCCGGCGAGGGGGCGGCGAACAGGGCCCGGTGCACCGGCAGGCAGGCGAGATGCAGCTCCGCCGCCCGGGCCGGATCGGTGGGGAACACCTCGATCATGCGTGCGATCTCCGGCCCGACGAGGTGTGCGCTCACGGACACGACCCCGACCGCACCGAGCGACAGCAGCGGGAGGTTCACCTCGTCCGCGCCGGACCAGACGCAGAAGCCCCCGGGCGCCGCTCGGGTGGCGAGGAGCACGTCGGCGGCCTTGCCGAGGTCGCCCGTGGCGTCCTTGACGCCCACGATCGTCTCGATCTGTGCCAGCTCCGTCAGCGTCTCGACCGCGATCTCGCAGCCCGTACGGGCGGGGATGTCGTACAGCAGCACCGGCACGTCCGCGGCATTCGCCACTGCCGTGAAGTGCGCGAGCAGCCCCCGCTGGTCGGGGCGGTTGTAGTACGGCGTCACGACGAGCACGGCGTCGGCGCCCTCGTCGGCGGCTCGCCTGGTCGACGAGATCGCGTGCGCCGTGTCGTTGCTGCCCGTGCCCATGACGACCGTCGCGCGACCGTCCGCCGCCTCCCGGACCGCCGCCAGCAGCTGCCAGGGCTCATCGCCGGACAACGTCGGGGACTCACCGGTCGTGCCGTGGACCACCAGCGTCGTGGTCCCCGTGTCGACCAGATGCTCGGCCAGGCGGCGCGCGCCGCCGAGATCCAGCCGCCGATCGGCGTCGAAGGGCGTCGCCATCGCCGTTGCGACCCTGCCGATGGACGGGGGTGGGGACGGGAGCATCGTCGGTGACCTCTGCACGGGACGGGGGGACGTGTGGGCGAGGACCTATCCTAACGCTCGCTCCCGGGCCGGCAGCCGGCCACATCGAACAACGGATCACCGCATGCTCTGGCACATCGTCCGGTTCGACCTGTCGGCGCACGACGAGGCGCGACGCGACGAGCTGGTCGCGTTGCTGTCGGACGTGGCGGAGCTCGACGTCGTCGGCTGGCTCCGCGTGGCGCGCGACGTCGAGGATCCGACCGTCGTCGGCCTCGTCGTCGGCCTCGAGGACCAGGCGGCACTGGACGCCTACCGGACGCATCCGGACCACCAGCCGGTGACCCGCTGGCTCACGGAGCACCGCGTACCCGCGTCGCGGATCGACATCGTCACACCCGACGACGTACGCACGCTCCCGTGACCATCGTGTGGGTCCTGCTCTGGCCGGCGCCGCTGGCACACGCGGGTCCTGGATCGACCTGGCAGGCGATGGTCGTCGTCGCCGGCGTCGTCCTGGCAGGCGTCGTGGTCGCCGCCGGCCTGGGGCTGCTCGGCATCGCCTCGCCGGACGACCTGCTCCTGCCGCTGGCTGCCGCGGCCATCGCCTCGTCGCTGGCGGTGTTCGGACACGAGGTGCTCTCGGATGCGATCGGCTGGGGGCTCCCGCTGGCGGTGGTGTCGCTGCTGACACTGCTCCTCGCCGCCCTCACACCGCTGGAGCTGCGCTTCCCGGGCCCGTTGGCGATGGGCGCGCTGGCGCTGGCGCTCGTCTCCGCGATCTCGTTGTACGCACCCCTCACGGCGGCCCTCCATCCTCCGGCCGATCTGCTGCCGCTCGCCGACGACGTCGAGCTCACGATCGTCGAGCCGGCGGACGGATCCTCGCTGCCCGGGCCGGCCGTCGAGGTGGTCGTCGAGGTGGCGGGTGGCTCGCTCGGACCGCCCGGCTCGACGCCCGACGCGGCGAGCGGGGACCCGGAGGTCGCGGGCACCCTGAGCGTGCTGCTGTCGCAGCTCTCGGACGACGGCACCGTGACCGAGCAACGCGCGGTGTCGCCCGCGTACGAGCAGGAGTGCACGGTCGTGGCGCCCTGCACCCGGGTCTCGTTCACGGTCGATCTCCCTCCCGGCCAGCATCGCGTGACCGTGGAGTTCCTCCGCGGCGACGGCGTCCCACTCGCACCGGCCGTGCGCACCCGCACCGACGTCACCGTCGACTGAAGCGGGCCTCGAGGATCCCACCGGCCACGTCGGGGGCGACGCAGGTCGGGGGTGACGTCCACCTCGCAGACGTCGTCATCGACGTCGAGAACCAGGGCGACCAGCGTCTCTGGAGGTGTCGGCGACCGCCAGGCCGAGTGCTCCAGCTGCGGCACACAGGTCGCCGTCGCCTGCGACCACGATGGTCGCCTCGCCACCGACGCGTTCGGCTGCGGCGAGGTGGATGGCGTCGTCGCCGCGCAGCGCGTACTGCTGTGCCAGCTCCCCTGCTCGGCGGACGAGGAGATCGAGGCGACGTGCTCCGCGACGTCCCACACCCGTCCAGCGTGAAGCGATCCGGGTCTTCGGTCGCCGTCGAGCGCTGGACGCTGCCGGTGTGACCAGACCCTCGGCGACCAGGAGGTCGAACGTGCCCGGTCCGTCCACCGGGATCAGCCGCGCGATCGGTCGGCCGTCAGCCGCGGGCGGCGCCGTAGACGAACGCGCCGACGGCGGCGAAGGCCACCGCCTGCGCGGCGGCCGTGGCGGGCACCAGCGGCAGCTCCGGGATCCACGTCGCGGCGCCGGTCGGCACGGCCGGCAGGGCGATGAGCGCCACGACCACCGCGGCGATCGCGGGCACGATGCGCTCCCGCCGACCGGAGGCGACACCGGTCGCGACCACCAGTCCGACGGCGAGGTAGCAGGCCACCGCCCACCACGCGCTGGTGTCGCCGCCGTCCGCCTCGATCGCGTCGCCGAGGATGCGGGCGAGGTCGACGAGCAGCAGGGTCGCGACCCCGAGGCCGACCCCCAGCAGCACGGCCCGGATGCGTTCGTTCATGTCGACCCCTCCCCCACGTCGTGCTCCCCCACCGCGGATCCGTCCGCCCGCGCCCGCCGACGGCGCTCCGCGGCGCGCTCCGACTCCAGACGCTCCAGCTCGCCGTGACCGTGGTCCACGTGCACCATGGCGTCCGCGACCGCCCGGTGACCGGCGACCTCGGCGATCTGTCGATGCATCTCCTGCACGACCTGCCGGTACTGCGGATGCCCCTGGGGTGTCGACCGCAGCTCGAGCATCTGCATCGCTGCCCGCGCGTTGAACTGCATCGCGTAGCGCACCCGGTAGGCGAAGCAGACCGCGTACTGCGCCTGTACGGGATGGTCCGGGTGCAGGATCCGGTAGAGCTCGTCGGAGCGAGCGAGCGCGTCGTGCCACCGGTCGGCGACACCTGCCTCCTCGAGCTCGGGTGGCGTCTCGTAGCCGTGGGCGGTGGTGAGGTCCTGCCACTCGACGGTCAGCATCCGGTGCCGCTGGAGGTCCCGGAAGCCCCCGTAGTCGCCAAGGACGTCGAAGCGGTACCAGACGCGCTCGAACGCCCGCCCGGGGCGGTGTCGCCGGTTCTCGCGCTCCCCCACGTAGGCCCGCAGGACCTCGGCGCGCCGGGACGCGGACCACGCCCGCACCTGCTCCTCCAGCTGCGCCTCACCGATCGCGACGTGCGGATAGAGCGCCGCCGTGACGAGCGCCACCTCGGCGTCGACCGGGTCCTGCGGCGACCAATCGGTCAGGGTGACGAGGTCGGCCGGTCGCACACCCTCGACCGGGACCAGCTCGCGCGCCAACGCGCGCGTCTCGTCACGGCGAGCAGCGAGGTAGGCGGACCAGGCGCCGCCGCGGTCCGGCCGGTCGACGCGGGTGAGGAAGGACGGGATGACGCTCCGAAGCTCGGTGAGGAGCCGGTCGGCGATCACGCGCGACTCCGCGAGCTCGTCTGCACGCAGCCGCAGGAGCAGCTGCTCGTAGGACTGCCCGGAGGCGAACATGCCGACGTTGGAGGTCGTCGCCGCGGGCAGCAGGCCCCGGAGCAGGTCCAGCGCCTTGGCCTTGGTGGCGTTGCCGTACACGAACGTCGACGTGGCCTCGTCCCGCGGCCACCGCTGCCTGACCCAGGCGAGCACGACGGGGACCAGCTCGCGGTAGGCGTCGAAGATCGCGTCGAGGTGCTGCTCGTACGCCGCCGCGTGCGGACCGGCGGCGACGTCGGCGTCGCGGTGGTAGCGGTAGCGGCCGTCGGGTCTGGTGTCGTAGGCGATGTAGCGCGTCGACTGCTCGAGGTAGGCGGCCAGGCGGCCCCACTCGATCCGCTTCGTGAGCAGGTTCGACACGTCCTCGATCGCCACGTGCGCGCCGCCGAGCTGCGCCACCGAGTCGTCGCCGTACTCGCTGAACACCCGCTCGTACAGCCGAGCCGCCCGCGCCGCCGGGTCGTCCGTCGCGAGGTCGGCCGCGAACTCGTCGAGGAAGAGACGTTTCAGCGAGCCGCCGTAGCGCGAGTAACGTGCGAACAGGGCGCCCTTGACCACCTCCGGGAGCCCGGTCAGTGCGAAGACGTCGCCGTCCGGGTCGGTGACGAACCGCGCGAGCAGCTCCCGCTCGTCGGCGGACAGCGCGGATCGTGGTCGTTCTGACAACGTGGAGCCTCGGGCGTTGAAGACGGCGGGCCGGGCGACGCGGCGAGCCTAGCCAGGCGCCCACGTCGCACCCGGGGTCCATGCTGAGGACCGACACCTGCGCCACCCGGACGCAGGTGGGGAAGACGGGGTGCCGGCGCACACGTTGGCAGGAGGAGGTGCGACCGCTGCCGGACTGCGCGACGCTGTGCGACCCCTGCCGGACGGCGAGCACCGGGTCGGACGGCGAGCACCGGTCACGGGCATCACCGAGGATCACCGGACGGCGGGGATCACCCCGAACGAGAGGATGCGCGGGTGCGCGGACACGGAGGCATGCCGCTGCGACCACTCGGCGACAGCCAGGCGCTCAAGGGCCGGCGGCTGGATCGCGCCGTGGTGCGTCGCGCGTGGGGCCTGACCCGCCCCTACCGGGGACGGCTCGCCCTCTTCCTCCTGTTGATCGTCGCCGTGGCGGGCGTGTCGGCGCTGCCACCGCTGCTGATCCGGACCGTGATCGACGAGGCCATCCCCGCGGGCGACACCCGGCTGCTGACGTGGCTCTTCGCGGGCATGCTCGCCGTCGCGCTGGTGGTCGCGGCCATCTCGCTGGTCGAACGGTGGCTGTCGTCGTCGATCGGTGAGGAGCTGATCCTCGACCTGCGCACCATGCTGTACCGGCACGTCCAGTCGATGCCGATCGCCTTCTTCACCCGGACCCAGACCGGGGCACTGATCACGCGGCTGAACAACGACGTGATCGGCGCCCAACGTGCTCTCACCGGGACGCTCGGCGGCATCGTCGACAACCTCATCGGCGTGACCGTCACCCTCACCGTCATGCTGGCACTGGAGTGGCGCGTCACCCTGATCGCGGTCGCCCTGCTGCCCGTCTTCGTGGTCCCGGCACGCATCGTCGGCCGTCGCCTGCAGGTGCTCTCCCGCGAGGCGATGGGCCTCAACGCCGAGATGAACACCGTCATGACCGAGCGCTTCCACGTGGCGGGCGCGTTGCTCGTGAAGCTCTTCGGCCGCATCGACACCGAGGTCGACGTCTTCCACGACCGGGCCGACCGCGTCGCCCGCATCGGCATCCGCCAGGCGATGGCCGGGCGCATGCTGTTCACCTCGCTGGGGCTGATCGGTGCCCTCGCGACCGGGCTCGTGTACCTGGTCGGGGGCCTGCTCGTGATCGACAACCCGGCGATCCAGATCGGCACCGTGGTCGCCCTCGGCCTCTACGTGACACAGCTGTACGGACCGCTGGCACAACTCTCGAACGCGCGCGTCGACCTGATGACCGCGCTGGTCAGCTTCGAGCGCGTCTTCGAGGTGCTGGACCTGCCGGTCCCGATCCAGGACGCCGACGACGCCGTCGACCTGCCCGATCCACGCGGCCACGTGACCTTCGACCACGTCTGGTTCCGCTACCCGGCGACGGCCGGATCCTCGCTCGAGTCGCTGGAGGGGCCCCGCTCGGAGCACGGCGACGACGCCTCCGACTGGATCCTCCGCGACATCCACCTCGACGTCACGCCGGGGACGATGGTGGCCCTGGTCGGCCCGTCCGGCGCCGGCAAGTCGACGCTCTCGTCGCTCGTCCCGCGCCTCTACGACGTGACGCAGGGCCGGCTGCTCGTGGACGGGCACGACGTCCGTGGCCTCACCCAGACATCGCTCACCGCCGCGGTCGGCATCGTCAGCCAGGACCCGCACCTGTTCCACGACTCGATCGCCATGAACCTGCGTTACGCGCGTCCCGACGCCACCGACGAGGACCTGGTCCGGGCCGCGACGGCGGCACGCATCCATCACGTGATCGAACGGCTGCCCGACGGCTACGACACGATCGTCGGCGAGCGCGGATACCGCCTGTCGGGCGGCGAGAAGCAGCGGCTCTCCATCGCGCGGGTGCTGCTCAAGGACCCCGCGATCGTGATCCTCGACGAGGCCACCGCCCACCTCGACACGGCGTCCGAGCGGCTGGTCCAGGCTGCCCTGGCCGAGACGCTCAGCGGGCGGACCTCGCTCGTGATCGCGCACCGGCTGTCGACCGTCCGGGACGCCGACCTGATCGTCGTCCTCGACGAGGGCCGGATCGTCGAGCGTGGGACGCATCCGGAGCTGATCGCGACGGGCGGGCTGTACGCACGCCTGGCCCGCACCCAGTTCGACGTGGCGGAGCCCGCCTAGCCACCGACGTCGGGCTCCGCGCGGGTTCCCTACGCGTCGGGCGTGTGCGGGCCGTCCGGTGCGCTCGGGGCATCCGGGGTGTCGGGGGTCGGCGGTACGGGTTGGTCGCCCGTCACCGCGGTCGACGGCTCGGGCGACGGCTCGGGCGACGGCTCGGGCGTCGGCTCGGTGTCGGGCCGGGCCGGTGGCGGCTCGCTCGAGGCACCAGGAGGCACGTCGGCTGCCTCTGGCGGGGTGGCCTCCGCAGCGCGGTCGGGAGCCGGGCTCGGCGCGTCCGGAGGCGTCACCTCGACGGTGACGTGCTCGTCGTCGGGCGCTTCGGAGCCGTCCGGCAACCGCCGCTTGGTCTCACCCGACGCCCATCCGAGCGCCTTCTCGTGGCGCTCGTCGGGCGTGATCCCAGCCGCGACCATCCGAGCGAAGACGGCGCGGGCGGGCTCCGCCTCACCCCGCTTCGCGTGCGCCCACAGCAGCTCGCGGTAGGTGGGCTCGTCGACGGTCACACCGCCGTCCTGGAGGGCCGCGAGCAGCTCGCCCGCCTCCTGGAGCTTGCCCGCCTTCACCAGCCCGCCGACCAGCTTGGACGCGTCCGCACTGGTCGGTGTCACCTTCGAGCCCAGCATGTGGCGCAACAGCGCGATCGCGTCGTCGGCGCGCTTCGCCGCGACCAGGGCGTTGAGCAACGACCCGTAGTGGCGGCCGTGGGTCAGCGTGCCGGAGGCGCGGAACCGGTCGAGCAGCGCACGCGCCTCGTCCAGCCGCTTGGCGCGTACGAGGCGCTCCACGAGGTCGCGTGCGACCCGGCGGTCCGCGGGCACGCCGCGAGCGGTCAGCTCCGAGAACAGCCGCAGCGTCAGGTCGAGCTCGCCCGCCTGGAGGTGCCGGGTGAGCACGTCCGCCGCCTTCTGCGGCGGCACCGGCACGCCGAGGATGCCCATCCAGTCGAGCACCCCGCTGGCGGCCGCCAGGCGGCCCGCGGCGAGCGACACGTCGAGCAGGCCCTCGAGGTTCTCGCCGGACGGGATGCGACCGTCGTCAGCCATCGCGAGCGCATCCGCCCACGCACCGTCCACGTCGTTGCTCGCGAGCCGCGCGCGCAACAGGGTGTTGCGGTGGAAGGACGTCGGCTCCGACCCGCCGGCACGCATCGCCTCGAGGGCCGTCCGTGCCGCGTCGACGTCGCCGGCCCTGGCGTGGGCGAGGAGCAGTTCGGTGTGGACCTCGCCCGGGAGGTCCACACCCGCGGAGCGCAAGCGCTCGAGCAGGCTCAGTGCCCGCTCCGTCTGACCGGCTCGCGCGATCATCGACACGAGCTCCGAGGCCAGTCGGGGCTCCGGGGCCCGACCGACCTGGAGCATGAGGTCGACGACCGTGCGGGTGTCCTTGATCGCGCGGCGGTCGAGGCAGTCACGCAGGAGCCGGGCGTAGTCGCCGTCGCTCGCCGCCTGCCCTCGCTGTGCCATCTGGCGGAGGACGGCGCGTGCCGCAGGTGTGCGGCCGGCCGCGAGGTAGATGCCGAGCACGCTCGCGGCGTGACGCTCGTCCGGTTCGAGGCCGTCCGAGTGGAGCTCGTCGAGCAGCGCCAACGCCTGGTCGCTGCGACCGACCCGCGCCGTCGCGACGACGAGTGCCCACCGGGTCCCGACGGGTACCTCGACGTCGGCGTCGCGCATGCGGGTCAGGAGCTGCCGGGCGCCGGGGAGATCACGCGTGTCCAGGTGTGCCGCCAGCAGCAGCTGCCAGTGGACGGCACCGATCGGGACGCCCCGCTGCTCCATCGAGGCGAAGACCTGCTGGGTCATCCTGAGGTCGCCGGAGAAGCGACGCATCGCCTCCGTGTAGCGGGCGACCTCCGGGTCGTCGAGGTGCTCGCCCCCCGCCGCGTCCGTCGCCTGCGCTGGTTGCGATCCGCTCACGTGCGATCCCTCCCTGCCCTCGTGCGGCGTGCCGGGAGCGACGGCTCGTCGCCGTCGTCCCCTCACGACGCGGGGCGTGGCGCACCCACCCACGTGCGCCGGTGGCCGGCCGACCCTCGGCCGGAGGGTGACGGTAGCGCCCTGCGGCCGGAGGAGCAGCGACCCCGACGCTCAGCCCGCGGCGCCGTCGAGCACGTGCTCGAGCCCGACCACCAGCCCGTCGAGCGCCGCGACCTCGCGACACGCCAGCAGCACGCCCGGCATGAACGAGGTGCGGTCGATCGAGTCGTGCCGCAGCGTCAACGTCTGCCCCTGCCCGCCGAACAGCACCTCCTGGTGCGCGACGAGCCCGGGCAGCCGGACGCTGTGCACCCGGACACCGAGGTGGTCGGTGCCACGCGCACCGGGGTGACCGTCGTCGCCGCCGGGGCTGACCGGGGTCGACGTCCGCGCCTGCGCGATCAGCTCCGCCGTGCGCAGCGCGGTGCCGGACGGGGCGTCGAGCTTCGCGTCGTGGTGCAGCTCGATCACCTCGACGTGGGGCAGGTGGCGCGCCGCCTCGGCGGCGAACCGCAGCAGCAGCACGGCACCGATCGCGAAGTTCGGCGCGACGAGCGCGTTCGCGGGACCGTCCGCCGCAAGCCGGCGCGCCCGATCGAGGTCGTCCGCGGCGATCCCGGTCGCTCCGACCACGGCGTGGACACCGTGCTCCAGCAGCCAGCACAGGTTGTCCCCGACGGTCGACGGGCCCGAGAACTCGACCGCCACGTCCGCGCCCGCCTCGACCAGCGCGTCCAGCTCCCCCGCCACCTCGATGTCGCCGGCTGCGCCCGACACGCCGGTGCACGTGCGCAGCGTCTGCCCGAGGGCGCCCGGATCGACGGCGGCCACGAGCGACAGGCCGTCTGCTGCGTCGACCGCCCGGCAGACCTCGGTGCCCATGCGACCGGCCGCACCGATGACCCCGACCCGGATCTCCACGACCAGCTCCTCCACGACGCGCCAGCGAGCCTACTGGGGGTACCGCGCCCCCCACCCGAGGTGGCGGAAGGTCGACCGGCGGCAGGTCAGGCCAGGACGTCCTGGAACCGCTCCCGTTCCTCCGGGGCGAAGGGCCCCACCACGGCGAGCCCGCGGGGCTGGCCCAGGAGCTCGTCGGCCATCCGCCGCACGTCCTCGAGCTCCACCTCGGCGATGCGCCGCAACGCCTCGTCCACCGTCACGATCCGGGCACCCGTCGTGACCTGTCGACCGAGCCGGGACATGCGCGAACCGGCGTCCTCGAGGCCGAGCACCATCCCGCCCGCCAGGGATCCCTTGGCGCGCTCGACCTCGGCAGCCGTCACGTCGCCCGCGACACGGTCCAGCTCGTCCCGCAGGACGGTGAGCACCTCGTCGACCTTCCCGGGAGAGGTCCCGGCGTACGCGCAGAACAACCCTCCGTCCGTGTAGGAGGAGGCATGGGTGTAGGTGGTGTACGCAAGGCCCCGGACCTCGCGGATCTCCTGGAAGAGCCGCGAGGACATGCCACCGCCGAGCAACGTGGACAGCACGCGCAGCGGCCAGCGCCGCTCGTCGTCCTGCGGGACGCCGGGGACGCCGAACACCACGTGCGCCTGCTCGGTCGGGCGATGGCGCACGTTGAGCGCGGGTGCCGTCGGCCGGGCGGGCGCGGTCCGCGGCAGCCGTGTCCCGCCCGGACGTCCCAGGTCCCCGAGCTGTGCGTCGGCCAGCGCCACGACGGCGTCGTGCTCGACGTTCCCGGCAGCGGCGACCACGATGTTCCGGGGGCGGTAGTGGGCCAGGTAGTAGTCGTGGATCGTGTCCCGGTCCATCCCCGCGATCGAGGCGGCGGTTCCCAGCGTCTCGAGCGCGAGGGGATGCGCGCCGAGCACGAGTTCGCCGACGTCACCGTGCGCGAGGTCCTCCGGGCTGTCGAAGTGGATGTCGATCTCGGAGAGCACCACGGACCGCTCGGCGTCCACGTCCTCGGGTGCGTTCCTCGCGTCCACGACCATGTCGGCGAGGACGTCGAACGCGAGCGGGAGGTCCCGGTCCAGCACCCGCGCGTAGAAGCAGGTGAGCTCCTTGGAGGTGAACGCGTTCATCTCGCCGCCCACCGCGTCCAGCGCTTCCGCGATGTCGCGCGCACTCCGCCGGGACGTGCCCTTGAACAGCAGGTGCTCGAGGAAGTGCGAGGCACCCGCCTGCGTTGACGACTCGTCGCGGGAGCCGACGGCGATCCAGATGCCGAGCGCGACCGAGCGCACGTGGCCGATCGTCTCGGTGACGACGGTCACACCGCTCGGCAGCGTCGTGAGTTGGTGATCCACGTGGCCCTCGTGTCGTCAGGGCGGCCGCGAGGGCCGCCCTGACGGGTCCGATCGGTCAGTCCCGTTCCCGGGACCGGCTGCGCGTCCGGGTACGCGGACGGTCCGAGCCCGGGCGCTCGGCGCGAGGCTCGTCCTGCTGCGCGGCGTCACCGCGGTCGGCGGCCCGGTCCTCGGTGTCGCCACCGGCGGGACGCTCGCCACCGCGCTCGCGGTCGCCACGACCGCCGCGGTCACGGCCGCGGCCGCCCTCGCGCTCGCCGCGATCGCGCGAGCGACCACCCTCCCGGCGACCACCACGGTCGTCGTCCGAGCGCTCCGGACGGTCCTCGCCGCCGTCCGATCCGCCGCGCGCCTCGCCACGCTCGCGGCGCTCGCCACGACCGCGTCCGCCACGCTCGCGGCGCTCGCCGCCCTGCGGGGCGTCGCCGACCGGCTCCGGCTGGCCCTCCGCCGCGGGCGCGGCGGCGGGGGTGTCGTCGCCACCGCGCTCGCCCACGTAGGCGAGCTTGAACTTGCGGCCGCCGTCGAGCACGTCCAGCACCTCGACCAGCACCTGGTCACCGGCCTGGACCGCGTCCTCGGCGTGCTCGAGGCGCTTGCCCGCCATCTTCGAGAGCTCCGAGATGTGCAGCAGGCCGTCCGTGCCCGGCGTGAGCGACACGAACGCCCCGAAGTCGACGGTCTTCACCACCGTGGCGTGGTAGCGCTCGCCCTTCTCCGGCAGCTGCGGGTTCGCGATCGCGTTGATCCGGTCGAGCGCGTCCTGCGCGACGGCCCGGGAGTTGGCGTAGATCTTGACGACGCCGCGGCCACCCTCCTCGTCGACGTCGATCTGGGCGCCGGTGACCTCCACCAGCTCCTTGATGATCGCGCCACGCGGTCCGATGACGGCACCGATCTTGTCCTGCGGGATGTGGACGATCTCGACCCGCGGGGCACCTTCGGCGACCTCCGGACGGGGCTCGGCGATCGCTGCGTTCATCACCTCGAGGATCTGCAGCCGGGCCTCACGCGCCTGGAGCAGCGCGTCCTGCAGCACCTGGGCCGGGATCCCGGCCAGCTTCGTGTCCAACTGGAGCGCGGTGATGAACCCCTCGGGACCGGCGACCTTGAAGTCCATGTCGCCGTAGAAGTCCTCGACCCCCTGGATGTCGGTGAGGGTCGTGTACCGGCCGTTCTCGTACACGAGGCCCATCGCGATGCCGGCCACCTGGGCCCGCACGGGCACACCGCCGTCCATCAACGCCATCGAGGTGGCACAGACCGAGCCCATCGAGGTCGAGCCGTTCGAGCTGAGGACGTCGGACACCACGCGCATGGCGTAGGGCCACTCGTCGAGCTCCGGCAGGACCGGGACGATGGCGCGCTCCGCCAGTGCACCGTGGCCGATCTCGCGGCGCTTGGGCGAGCCGACCCGGCCGGCTTCGCCGGTGGAGTAGGGCGGCATGTTGTAGTGGTGCAGGAACAGCTTCTCGGCCTGGGGGTCGAGCGTGTCGAGCCGCTGGCCCTCACGGGTCGTCCCGAGCGCGAGCACGGAGAGCACCTGCGTGTCGCCACGCTGGAACAGCGCCGAGCCGTGGGTCTTCGGCAGCACCTGCACCTGGGCGGACAGCGGACGGAGGTCCGCGACGCCGCGACCGTCGACGCGGAAGCCCTCGTCGACGATCAGGCCACGCACGACCTTCTTCTCGGTCGACCGGAACGCCTCGCCCGCCTGCTTGCGGATCGCGTCCTCGTCGAGGTCGCCGACACGCGTGGCCGCGACCTGGGCGACGATCTCACGCTTGAGCTCGGCGAGTGCCTCGTCCCGCGCCTCCTTGCCGAGGTCGGACTGGCGGTAGATCGACTCGACGCGGTCGCGCGCAGCCGCCGACACCGCGTCGAAGACCTCGTCGGTGTAGTCGACGAACAGCGGGTACTCACCGGCGTCGCGGACGCCGACCTCGTCGACGAACGCCTGCTGCGCCTCGCACAGCTGCTTGATGATCGGCTTGACGTCCTCGATCGCCTGGCCGACGACCTGCTCGGTCGGAGCCGGTGCCCCCATGTCGACCTTGATCCAGGAGTCGGGGGTCGCCTCGGCCTCGATCATCAGGATCGCGACCTCGCCGTCGTCCTCGACCCGGCCGGAGATGACCATGTTGAACACGGCCTCCTCGTCGAGCTCCTCGAACGACGGGAAGGCGACCCAGGAGCCGTCGCGCAGCATCGCGTAGCGGACCGCGGCGACCGGCCCGGAGAACGGCAGACCCGACAGCATCGTCGAGACGGACGCGCCGTTCATGGCGACGACGTCGTAGGGGTCGAACTGGGTGGTCTGGATGACGGTGTTGACGACCTGGACCTCGTTGCGAAGCCCCTCCGCGAACGTGGGACGCAGCGGGCGGTCCGTCAGCCGGCACACGAGGATGGCGTTCTCGGAGGGACGGCCCTCGCGCTTGAAGAACGAGCCCGGGATGCGCCCGTTGGCGTACATCCGTTCCTCGACCTCGATGGTCAGCGGGAAGAACGGCAGGAAGTCCTTCGCCTCCTTCGACGCGGTCGTGGTCGAGAGCACCTTGGTGTCCCCCAGGCTCACGACGACCGCGCCGCCTGCCTGCGCGGCCAACGTGCCGGCCTCGAAGGTGATGGTCTTGCCGTCGATGTCGACGGTGTGCTCGTGGATGCCGAGCTTGCCCACGATGGGCCTCCTTGATCGTCTCGCCACGGCGCGTCTCGCGGTGGCGTCACACGCGACGATCCTGGGGCCGGTGCATCAGTGAGGGCGGCTCGAACGGCGCGTTCGAGGCGTCTCCACTGACGACCGACGGAGGGATCGGTGCGTGCGTCGTGCCCGGGCGGAGCGGCGACCCAACCGGCCGCTCGCTCTGCCGTCCTCGTCAGGCCCGGCGGTGGATCAGCCACCCCGGACGCGATCGGGCCGAGGTCGACGACCCCGGCCCGACGGACCGCTCAGCGGCGCAGCTCGAGCTCCGAGATGAGCGCGCGGTAGCGGTCGATGTCGTTGTCCATCAGATAGTTCAGCAGCCGTCGGCGCTGGCCGACCATCATGCGCAGACCACGGCGCGAATGGTGGTCGTGGTGGTGCTCCTTCAGATGCTCCGTGAGGTGGCTGATGCGCTGCGTCAGCAGCGCGACCTGCACCTCGGGGGAGCCGGTGTCGCCCTCGGTACGGGCGAAGCGTTCGATGATGGCCTGCTTGTCGTCGGGCAGGGTGACAGCCACGTGGTACTCCGGTTCGTGCGAGGGCCCTGCATCGCCGGGTGGGACGGCCACGGCGGCGCCGCTGCCGTCACCGCGGGGATCCCGGGCATCGCGCGACACGAGACGCGCAAGCCTGCTGCCGGCGTGGTGACGCCAGGATCCCGACACCCGAACGGGCACGGTGACACCGACCCAGTCGGGTCGGCCGCGGCCAGTGTGGCACACGTCCTCACGCACGGCAAGCGCCGCCTACCGCACGTCCGCAGCGACCTCCGGCCCCGCGGGTACCTCGCCGTCGAGGAGTCGACCGGTGACCTGACGTAGCTGCTCGAGGTCGAACGGCTTGGTGAGGTAGTAGTCCGCGCCGGCCGACCACCCCCGCCAGATGTCGCGATCGCCGCCCAGCGCCGTGAGGATCACCACCTTGGCACGTTCCCACCCGGGGCTGCGACGCAGCCGCGTGAGCACCTCGATGCCGTCGACGTCGGGGAGCATGACGTCGAGCAGGACCAGGTCGACCGCGGCGGAGCTAAGCCGCGCGAGGGCGGTGGAGCCGTCGGTGAGGCCCTCGACGTCGTGACCGTCGACGCGCAGCGCGAGCAGCAACATGCGCAGCGTCGCGTCGTCGTCCTCGACGACGAGCAGGCTCGCCACCCTCCACCTCCGCGGCCGACATCGCCGACCGCGTCGACGTGCTCGTGGGATGCCGGCCACAGGGGGACGTTTCGAGGCCGGTCTCCTTATGGCCTGTCGGCCGGAGGCACCCGCCACTTGAGCGATCGCGCCCACGCGCCCGGTTCAGGTGGCAGGGTCGCGCGCCGCCGGCGGATCGGCCAGGCGCGCACGGGCCGTCTCGATGTCCGTGCGGATGCGGGCGACCAGCTGGTCCACCCCGTCGAAGCGCTGCTCGTCGCGGATCCGCTCGACGAAGGTGACGGTCACGTGGGCCCCGTACAGATCTCGGTCGGCGTCGAGCACGTGCACCTCGACGCTCCTGCGCGCGCCCTGGCCCGCGAAGGTCGGACGGACACCGACGTTGGTGACCGCGGGGAGGCGCTCCGTGCCGACGTGCAGGTGCCCCGCGTACACCCCGTTGCCCGGGACGACCAGGTCCTGCGGAACCTCGAGGTTCGCGGTGGGGACGCCGATCGTGCGACCCCTCCCGTCGCCACGGACCACGGTCCCCGTCAGACGGTGCGGGCGCCCGAGCGCTGCGGCCGCCCACACCACGTCGCCCTCCTGGAGGTGGGCGCGTATCGACGTGGATGAGATCGCGACTCCCTCCAGCTCCAGAAGGGTGACCGCCTCGGTCGTGAACCCAGCCTCCTCGCCGACCGTCACCAGCGTGACGACGTCGCCGGTCGCGCGATGGCCGAACCGGAAGTTCGTCCCGACCACCACGCGGGACGCGCCGAGGCCGTCGACGAGCACGGAGCGAACGAACGCCTCGGCCGGGAGAGCGGCGAGCTGCTCGGTGAAGGGCAGCACGACCACGAGGTCGACGCCCGTCGCCCGCAGCCCCTCGATGCGCTCGTCGAGCGGCTGGAGCCGTTGTGGCTGCGTCCCCGGCCTGAGCACGGCGGCCGGGTGCGGCTCGAACGTGATGGCGACCGACCGGAGGTCGTCCTGCGTCGCACCGTCGACCGCACGCCTGAGCAGCACGCGATGGCCGCGGTGGACGCCGTCGAAGTTCCCGATCGTCACGACCGACGGCGCCGGCGCGACCTCCTCGAGACCGATGGCCGCCATGTTGCTCACGATCCCAGCTCCTCCGGTCGCGTCCAGACGAGCTGCGAACGCGCCGTCCCGTCGTCGGCGTCCTCGAAGATCCCCAGCAGGCGCCCGGCATGGAACACCGCGTACCGGCCCGGGGCGCCCTGCACCGGCAGGCGTCCGCTGCGAGCCGCACGCAGGGCCTCCGACGGGTCGTCGAGCTGAACGACCGGCAGGCAGCGAGCGACCGCGGCCGCCGGATCGAGCAGCAGCTCCGACAGCGCACCGCCCGCTGCGGCGGCGTCGACCTGCTCCGGGGTGCTGGCCTCGTCCACCGTGAACGGTCCGTTCGCGAGCCTGCGGAGGGAGACGAGGGAGCCGCCGACCCCGAGCGACTCCCCGACGTCGTGCGCGAGGGTGCGCACGTAGGTCCCCGCCGAGCACGTGACGAGGAAGGAGGCCCGTGGGTGCGTGCCTCCCTCGAAGCCGTCCAACACCAGGTCGTGCACGGTGACCTGTCGCGTCGAGCGCTCGACGTCCTCGCCCCGCCGAGCGTGCTCGTGGAGCCGGACGCCCCGCACCTTCACCGCGGAGACCATCGGTGGGAGCTGCTCGATCTCGCCCTGGTGTCGGACGAGCACCTCGCACAAGGCGCGCTCGGTGACATGGCTCGCGTCCACCTCGCGCAGGACGCTGCCGTCCGCGTCCTGGGTGTCGGTCGTCACACCGAGCACCATCGTGGCCGCGTAGGTCTTGCGTCCCGCCTGGAGGAAGCGCACCAGCTTCGCCGCCCGGCCGAGGCAGACGACGAGGACGCCGGTCGCCGCCGGGTCGAGCGTCCCCGTGTGGCCGACGCGCCCCTGGCCGACGGCGCGCCTGATCCGCTGCACGACGTCGTGCGAGGTGGGACCCGTGGGCTTGTCGACCAGGAGCACGCCAGCCACGTCCCGCTCGTCCCTGCGACGTGCCACCGTCAGCTCCCGCTGCGAGCCGGGACGGACGCGCGGTTCATCGATCCACCGGGTCGTCGTCGAGGTCCTCGATGCCGCCCGTACCGGGCGGGACCTCGACGTCGGTGTCGATACCGCGCAGCAGCTCGTCGATGCGCGTCACCTGTCCGCGGACGGGGTCGGGACGGAAGCGCAGATCCGGTGCACTGCGCAGCTTCAGTCGTCGCGCGAGCTGGCCACGCAGTCGAGGCGCGGCCGCCTCGAGACCGTCGGCGACCTCGGTGGCGGTGGGGATCCGGTCGCCGCCCGTGCGCCGAGGGTCGCGGGTCACGACGGTCGGATCGAGCGTCGAGTAGTACACCGTCGCGACCTCGTGGTCCGGCGTCACCTCGACCTCCGTGATCGTCACGAACGCGAGGCGTGGATCCGCCGCCTCGCTCTCGATCAGGTCGGCCAGCGCCGACCGAGCCTGCTTGTCCACCCTGGGGTTGCCCTTGCGTGCCACCGTGGCCCTCCTTGGTGCGGCTCGTACGGGTCGTCAGCGGCCGGCCCCGCCGGGTGTGCCGCCGTCGGCATCGAGTGTGTCGGCCACCTCGCCGACGCGCAGGACCTCGATCCGCGGGTCACGCTCGATGACCGCGGCGATGCGGTCCAGGACACGGTCGACCCCGGTCGCGCTCGAGGCCGCCACGGCGACCCCGAGGACGGCACGCTGCCACCGGTCCTGCGCACCCACCTCGGCGACCGACACCCCGAGCTCCGAGACGAGCGCGGCTCGCGCCCGCTGCAACAGCGCGCGCTTGCCCTTCAGGTTGTCGATCGCCGGGAGGTGCAGCTCCACGTGCGCGACGCCGTAGTGGACCCGGCCGTCCGCGTGCGCGCTCACCTCGGCTCCTGTTCGGTCTACTCGCGCTCGACCTCGACCGTCACGTACGCCTCGAAGACGTCGCCTTCCTTGACGTCCTGGAAGCGCTCGAGGCCGATGCCGCACTCGAAGCCCTCACGGACCTCGCGCACGTCGTCCTTGAACCGTCGGAGCGAGGTCATCTTGTCCTCGGCGATGACGACCCCGTCGCGGATCACGCGCACGCCGGCGTCCCGCTGGATCTCGCCCCTGGTGACCATGCAGCCGAACACGAACCCGGCACGCGGGACCTTGAAGATCTCGCGGACCTCGGCCTCGCCGATGATCTGCTCGCGGAACTCCGGAGCCAACAGCCCCCGCACCGCGCGCTCGATGTCCTCGATCGCCTCGTAGATGATCCGGTAGGTGCGCACGTCGACACCCGACCGGTCGATCTCCTCCCGCGCGTTGGCGCCCGGACGGACGTTGAAGGCCACGATGATGGCGTCCGACGCCTCGGCGAGGCGGACGTCGCCCTGGGTGATGGCGCCCACGCCCTTCGTGATGACCCTGACCTGCACCTCGTCGAGCTGCAGCTTGAGCAGCGCGTCCTCGAGCGCCTCGGCCGACCCGGAGACGTCGGCCTTGATGATCACGTTCAGCGTGGCCTTGGTCCCCGCCTGGACAGCCGAGGTGAACTCCTCGAGGGTCGTCGGACGACGCTCCGCGAGCTCCTTGCGGCGCTCCCGAGCGGCACGGCGTTCGGCGACGTCGCGGGCGAAGCGTTCCGCGTCCACGACCCGGAACTCGTCCCCCGCCTCTGGTACCTCGTTCAAGCCGATCACCTGGACGGGGCGAGCGGGCTCGGCCTCGTCGACCTGCTGACCGTTCTCGTCGAACATCGCGCGGATCTTGCCGTCCGCCGTGCCGGCCACCAGGATGTCGCCGCGCCGGAGGGTGCCTCCCTGCACGAGCACGGTCGCCACCGGCCCTCGACCACGGTCGAGGTGCGCCTCGACGACGCGGCCGCGGGCCGCCTTGTCGGGGTTGGCCTGCAGCTCGAGCAGATCGGCCTGCAGCAACACGACCTCGAGCAGGTCGTCGAGGCCCTGCTTGGTCATCGCCGAGACCTGGACCATCGGCACGTCGCCGCCGAAGTCCTCGGCGACGAGGCCGTACTCGGTCAGCTGGGTCTTGACCCGGACCGGGTCCGCGCCTTCGACGTCCATCTTGTTGATCGCGACGACGACCGGGACCCCGGCGACCTTGGCGTGGTTGATCGCCTCGACGGTCTGGGGCATGACACCGTCGTTCGCGGCGACCACCAGGATGGCCACGTCGGTGATCTGGGCACCGCGGGCACGCATCGCTGTGAACGCCTCGTGACCAGGGGTGTCGATGAAGGTGATCCTGCGGTCGTCCTTCGTGATCTGGTAGGCGCCGATGTGCTGGGTGATGCCCCCCGCCTCGCCGGAGACGACGTCGGTCTGACGGATGGCGTCGAGCAGCAACGTCTTGCCGTGGTCGACGTGGCCCATCACCGTGATGACGGGCGGACGCGGCTGCAGCACGTCGGAGGCCTCAGGGGCCTCGATGCCGAACTCGAGCTCCTCCTCGGACATGAAGTAGATCTCGACGCCGAGGTCGGCCCCGAGGATCTCCACGGTGTCGTCGGGCAGCGTCTGCTGGACCGTCGCCATCTCGCCCATCTCGAACAGCTTCTTGACGAGTGCCGCGCCGGGCACGCCGAGCTTGTCGGCGAGCTCGCCGACGGTGACGCCCGACAGCACCTCGATGCGACCGACCTCGATCTGTTCCTCGATCGGCACGTCCCTGCGCATCGGACCGCGGGAGAGCTCCTGCTCCTGCGGTGACTGGCGCTCCCGCTTCTTCTTGCGCTTCGTCTTGCCGCTGGACGGTCCTCCCGTCCCACTGCCCGGCGCACCTGCACCCCGGCCACCGGGACCAGCAGGGCCGCCACCGGGCCCGCGACCACCGACGGGCTGCCGGTACGGCGAGCTGGGCGCGCCACGGCCGGCAGGCGCGCCACGCGCGCCGGCGGGAGCCCCACCGGGCGTCGGACGGGGACCACCGGGTGCGCCGCGGGTGGGCGGCGCTCCCCTGGCCGCGCCGGGAGCGCCCGGCTGCGGCATCTGGGGACGGACGGGGGCCTTGCGCAACGGTGGCGGGATCGAGCGCTTCCCCGAGCCCTCCTGTGGCAACACGCTGTCGGAACGGCGCGCGGGCATCGTCCCGTCGCCCGTGGCCGCCGGCGGGGACTGTGCGGCCCGGCTCGATGGCGGGCGCAGCGGCGCCTCGCCTGGCTTGAGCCGCGGTGGCGGCGCGCCAGGCATGCGCTTCGAGCTGGCGTCGGTCGCCGGAGGCGTGGCACCGGTGCCGTCCGGTGGCGGTGCGGCCGCGGCAGGCGCGTCGTCCTCACCGGCCACGGGGTCGTCCGACACCGACGGACGTGCCTGCACGGGCGGGGCCGAGGTCGGCTGCTCCGGCCGGGTGGCTCCCGCCTCCTGCTGGCGCAGGTGGGGCGGCAGCACCTTCGCGGCCTTCTTCGCCTCGGGCGGCGCAGCGGCCTGCATCGAGCGGTACCGCTCGAGCTCCGCCTGCTCCCGCTGGCGCTTCGCCTGCTCCTCGGCACGACGCTCCGCCTCGGTCTTGCCGAGGGAATCGCGGAACCGGGAAGCATCGGCGTCCGACACGGACGACGAGTGGCTCTTGGCATCGACACCGAGCTCGGTCAGGCGACGCAGGACCTCCTTGTTGTGGAGGCCGGTCTCCTTCGCCAGCTCGTAGACGCGGACCTTGTTGCTCACGCGTGCTCGCTCCTCACGGCGCCCTGAGGGGTCGCCAGGATGGTGCTCATCTCGTCGTCTCGATCCCGGCGCGGCGCCGTCGGTACGGCGTCGAGCGCGGCATCGATCCCTGCTGGTGTGTCGGTACGGAGGGCCCGTCGCAGCCGCATGCCGTCGCGGCGACGAACGGCGTCGACGCAGGCGGTCTGGGGGCACACGTACGCGCCACGCCCGGGCAGCCGCAGCGCCGGATCGACCTGGACCCCGCTCGGGGTCGCGGCGATCCGCACCAACTCGCCCTGCGGCCGAGCCGTCCGGCAGCCGACGCAGGTACGGATCGGTGGACGACCCGTGCGCCGCAAGGGTACTTCCTCCTCCGTGCGGACCGGCACGTCAGCGTGCCGGGTCCTCCAGCGGCGTCGGCGGCACCGGCGGCGCCACCTCCGTCGCCGGCATGTCGGTGGGCGCCGGGTCCGGGGCGGCGACGGCGAGGTCGTCGTCGTCGTCCTCCAGCACCGATTGCCGCGCCACCTCGGCGTTCTCGTAGGCCGCCTCGATCGCGGCCGCGCCAGCGTCGGACAGCGGGTTGCCGTACTCGTCGATCAAACCCGCGTCGAACGCCTCCTGGAAGGCGCGCTGCTCCTCGGCGAACTGTGTCTCGGACTTGATGTCGATCCGCCAACCGGTCAGCCGTGCCGCGAGCCGCGCGTTCTGACCCTCGCGGCCGATCGCGAGCGACAGCTGGTAGTCGGGCACGACGACCAACGCCGTGCCGTCGTCCGGGTACAGGTAGACGTTGGAGACCTTGGCGGGCGACAGCGCGTTGGCGACCAGTTCCTCCGGTTCGTCTGCCCACCGGACGATGTCGATGCGTTCGAGCTCCTCGGAGTGCAACTCCTTCTGCACGGAACGGGCACGCTGGCCGCCGGGCCCGACGCAGGCGCCGACGGGATCGACGTCGGCGTCGTTGGACATCACGGCCACCTTGGTGCGGTGTCCGGCCTCGCGCGCGATGCCGCGGATCTCGACGATCCCCTCCTCGATCTCCGGTACCTCCAGCGCGAAGAGGCCGACCACCAGGGCGGGGTGGGTTCGGGAGGCGACGATCTGTGCGCCACGGAGCTGCTTGCGCACCTCGATCACGACCGCACGGGTGTGGGCTCCGTGCTCGAGGCGTTCGTTGGGGATCTGCTCGGAGTAGGGCAGCAGCGCCTCCGTCCGGCCGAGCTCGAGCAGGGTCACGTTGCCCTGCTGGCTGACCTGACCGGAGACGATGTCGCCCTCGCGGCCGACGAACTCGCCGTAGGTCGCCTCGCGCTCGGCCTCGCGCAGCCGCTGGAGCAGCACCTGCTTCGCGGTCTGGGCGACGATGCGGCCGAAGTCCTTCGGCTCCTCCTGCCACTCCGAGACGACGTTGCCCTCGTCGTCCAGCGCCTGCGCGTACAGGGTCACCTCACCCGAGGTGCGGTCCACGACGACGCGTGCCTCGTCGGCGGTGGACCGTGCCGACCGCTTGTAGGCGGACGCCATCGCGGTCTCGAACGCCTCGACGACGGTCAGGAAGTCGATGTTCTTCTCGCGCTCGATCTGTCGGAGCGCGTCGATGTCGATCTTCATCCGGCGGCCTTCTCGTATGCGCTCACCATGGCAGCACGACCGTGCCGTGATCGACGTCCTCCAGCAGGACGTCGACGTCGGCGCCGTCGATCGCCAGGGCGAGGGACGCTTCGGTCACGGCGACGAGGTTGCCGCGGCGTTCGCGCGGCTCGTGGCCGTCGACGTGGTGCAGACGGACCTCGCGACCGATGTTGCGGGCGAAGTCACGGGCGGTGCGCAGCGGTCGGTCGGCGCCAGGCGAGCTCACCTCGAGGTCGTAGGCGCCCGGGAACGGGTCGTGCTCGTCGAGCGCGGCCCCGAGTCGGCGCGACAGCGACGCGGCCGCGTCGATGCCGAGGCCCTCCTCGGGGTCGAGCGAACTGCTGTCCGCGGTCACGCGCACGAGGTGGCGCGAGCCCCTGGCGCGAACGACGACGTCGAGCACCTCGAGCCCGGCAGCCTCGGCGAGCGGGGCCGCGAGGGCGCGCACACGCGCAGCCAGCTGCTGGTCGTCGGCCATCCGCTCACCTCCTCCTCGCTGTACGCCGCCTCGAGCGGCACGTCCTCGTCCGGAGGGCGCACCCATCCGCTCGCGCGTCCGTCCCCGGCCCTCGACCGGCCGTTCCACGAGAACGGCCGGCCCATGTGGGCCGGCCGCCGCGTCGGACGTCCGTCTGGAGCCGGCGAGGCGGTGCGCCTCGCTCACAGGTCACCGAACGCCGCGCAGCGGGCCACCGGCCCGCCGCGTCTTCCAACGGTAGCACGGCACGAGGAGCCCTGCCAGAGGCCCCAGCCGTGCGCGGAACGCTCACGACGACGACCCGCGGCCCGCCCGCCGCGGCGTTCGTCAGGCGACCACCGGCCGACCCTCCCCGCGCTCGGCGCGGATCTCTTCGGCCATCTCCGTCGCGTAGTGGACGAGCGCCTCCACGATGTCCTCCTCGCGCACGGTCGCGATCTTCACGCCCTTCTGGATGATGTCGCCCTTGCCGTTGCCGGCGGCGACCCCCAGGTCGGCCTCGCGCGCCTCGCCGGGCCCGTTCACCACGCAGCCCATCACCGCGACGCGCAGCGGCGCGTCGATGCCCTCGAGCCCCTTCTGGACGTCCTCGGCGAGGGTCCACACGTCCACCTGTGCGCGACCGCAGGAGGGGCACGACACCACGTCCAGACCACGCTGTCGCAGGTGGAGGGACTCCAGGATGGTGATCCCCGCCTTGACCTCCTCGACCGGATCGGCTGACAGCGACACGCGGATCGTGTCGCCGATGCCCTCGGCCAGGAGCGCCCCGATCCCCACCGCCGACTTGACCGAGCCGGTCTTCAACGGCCCGGCCTCGGTGACCCCGAGGTGCAGCGGATAGTCGGAGCGCTCGGCGAGGAGCCGGTAGGTCTGGATCATCACCCACGGGTCGGAGTGCTTCACGCTGATCTTGGTGTCACCGAAGCCCACGTCCTCGAGCAGCTGCGCCTCACGAAGGGCGGACGCCACCATCGCCTCGGGTGTCGGGCCACCGAACTCCTCGAGCACCGCGTCCTCGAGGCTGCCGCCGTTGACGCCGATCCTGATCGCCACACCCGCCTCGTCCGCGAGACGACCGAGCAGTGCGACCTTGTCGTGCTTCTTGATGTTCCCGGGGTTGATGCGGACACCGGCGCAGCCCGCCTCGATGGCCATCACGGCGTACTTCCACTGGAAGTGGATGTCGGCGATCACGGGGATGCGCGCGTGCGAGGCGATGGTGGCGAGGGCCTCGGCGTCCTCCCGTCGGGGAACGGCCACCCGCACGATGTCGGCGCCGGCGGCCTGGGCCGCGGCGATGGCCTGCAGCGTGAGATCGGCCTCGTGGGTCGGGGTCACCGTCATCGTCTGCACCGTGATGGGTGCACCGCCACCGACCTCGAGCGGGCCGAGCCGGATCCGGCGCGAGACACGACGGGTCGGGCCGGGCCGGTCCGCAGGCGCTGCGGGTGCCGACGGCAGCACGGGAAGGGAGGTGGTCACGTGGGCTCCGTGGACGTCCGCGTCGCCAGGCTACCCGTCCGCATCGTGACGACCCGGTCCGAGGGCACCGTCCAGCCGGCGACCTGCCGGAACGGACGCACGCGTGGTCCCGCGCTCGTCAGCCGATGCGGATCGGGTCCGTGATGTCCAACCAGAGGGTCGCGAGCAGGACGATGCCGAGCACGGCGATGACCGGGACGGCGACGGCCACCACAGCCCTCGGGTCGACGGTGTAGTCCTGGGCCCGCCCCCGTATGGCTCGCGCCACGTTGACGCTGCGCTCGATCGCGAGCACCGCGAGGTGTCCGCCGTCGAAAGGTGGCAGGGGGACGAGGTTGAAGATGAAGAAGAACACGTTGATCGACGCGAGGAGCATCAGGAAGAGCATCACGCCCGCGCTGCCCTCGCCCGCGGCCTGCCCGGCCACCGATGCCGCCCCGACGAGCGAGATGGCGCCGTTCGGGTCACGATCCTGCTGTCCCGCGGCCTGCGAGACCAGGTTGCCGAGGCCCTCGGGGCTGAAGATGCCTGCGAGCCCGCGCAGGGAGCCCGTCAGCATCGGCCACACGCCGCCGAAGGGCGCCACCTCGACGTCCCCGACCAGGGCGCGTTCGAGCGCCGCCATCGGACCGAGCGGCGCGAACTCCAGGGTCGGGACGAACCCGGCGAGGCCGTAGGGCTCACCGGTCGTCGCGTCGAGCTCACGGGTCGGGACCAGCGTGAGCTCGAGCACCTCGGCGTCGCGCTCGATCCGAAGCGTGGTCGGCACGTCGGGCCGCGCGCGGATCGCGGAGCGCAGCTCCTGGTAGTCGGCAGAGGCCATCCCCTCGACGGCCAGCAGCCGATCGCCCGGCTCGAGTCCGGCGTCCTCCGCAGCAGATCCCTCGACCAGGCCCCCGATCTCCGGGAGCAGCTGCCCCGTCGGCTGCGCGATGAACAGGTAGGCGCCCACGAGGACGGCGAACGCGACGACGAGGTGGGTGAGAGGACCGGTCACCAGCACGACCGCTCGTTGCCAGGCAGGCCGGTCGTGGAAGAACCGGCCCTCGTCCCCCCGCAGCAGCCGGTGCGCGAGGTCCCCGACGCGCTCACTCTCGCCGACCTCGGTCACGAGCACCGCCGCCAGTGCGGTGCGAGCATCCGCCGCGGTCGCCGCCGCGGGCAGCTGATCGCGCGTGCGCCGCACGATGCGCGCCGCGAGCTCGGACGGCGTCCCGCGGACCAGCAACTCCCGCCCGAATCGAGACCACGTCGTCTCCGGCAGGTTCGGCTGGGCGAGCGCGTCGCCACCCCCGGTCCCGGCGGCCCGCCGGCGGTCCTCGGTGAGGCGCCGCTGGTCGAACACCTCGTCGACCAGTGGCCGGATGCGTTCGTCGAGCGGTGACATGCCGCGTATGGAGACGAAGCCACCGAGCGGGAACGCCTTGACCCCGTACTCGGTCTCGCCCCGCCTCGTGGACCACAGGGTCGGTCCGAAACCGACGAAGTAGCGGTCGGCCCGCATACCGAAGCGCTTGGCGGTGACGAGGTGCCCGAGCTCGTGCAGCAGGATGGCCACGACCAGGCTCGCGACGAACAACACGATCACGATGGCACCGCTCATCGAACGAGCTCCTCTCCGACGGCGCCACGCGCGACGTCACGCGCCCACCGGTCCGCATGGAGGACGTCGTCGAGGTCGCGCGGGTTCCCGGGCCGCGTCGCGGACCATGCCTCGACGGTCGTCGCGATCACCCGCGTGATGTCGAGGAAGCCGACACGGTCGTCGAGGAACGCGGCGACGGCGACCTCGTTCGCGGCGTTCAGCACCGCCGGGTACGACCCCCCGAGGCGGCCGGCCTCCCGCGCGAGCTCGATCGCAGGGAACGTGGCGGTGTCCACGGGCTCGAACGTGAGCGAGCTCGCCGAGGACCAGTCGCAGCGCACGAACGCGTTGTCCAGGCGCTCCGGCCACGCCATCGCCAGCTGGATCGGCAGCCGCATGTCCGGCGGTGAGAGCTGCGCGATCGTGGATCCGTCGACGAACTCGACCATCGAGTGCACGACGGACTGGGGATGGACGACGACGTCCAGCGCCTGCCACGGGACGTCGAACAGCAGCTGGGCCTCGATCAGCTCGAGACCCTTGTTGACCAGCGTCGCGGAGTTCACCGTGATGACCGGGCCCATGCGCCACGTCGGATGTGCCAACGCGTCGGGTGCGCGCACCTCCCGCAGCTCGGCGCTGCTCGCACCGCGGAACGGCCCGCCACTCGCGGTGAGCACCAGGCGGAGCACCTCGGATCGCGCACCGCTCCGCAGGCACTGCGCCAACGCCGAATGCTCCGAGTCGACGGGCAGCAGGTGCGACGACCGGCCGCCCGCCGCCTCGGCCGCGGCGACGACCAGGTCGCCGCCGACGATGAGGCTCTCCTTGTTGGCGAGGGCCACGGGGCTGCCTGCCCGAAGGGCCGCGAGCGTCGGCGCGAGCCCGATCGCGCCCGTGATCCCGTTCACGACGAGGTCGGCTCCCGCCCCCGCGAGTGCCGCGACGCCGTCCGCACCGTCCAGCACCTCGAGGTCCGGTCGTTCGGACCGGAGAGCGGCCGCCGCCTGCCGGTCGGCCAGCGCGACGGTCCCGACGCCGAACGCGGTGGCCTGCGACGACACGGCTCCATGGTCGCGTCCGGCCGCCAGACCGACCACCCGGAAACGCTCCGGATGGGCGCGGGCGACCTCGAGGGCCTGCGTCCCGATCGAGCCCGTGCTGCCGAGGACGGTGACGGACCGGGGGGTCACGGCCGTCCTCCGGCCGCGGCGCGGCCGGCCTCGACACGCGTCGCCGCACCGATCGAGGCGGGGAGCCGCGCGCCGCCACCCACCGTGTACGAGGCGAGGAGCTGCCCGCATGCCGCGTCGGCGTCGCGTCCACGCGTGTCACGCAGGGTGATCTCGACACCGTGCTTGTGCACGCGTTCCACGAACCCGCGGACGCGCGACGCGGTCGGCTCCTTCCACTGGACGCCGGGCGTGGGGTTCATGGGGATCACGTTCACATGGGCGCGGAGGCGGCGCGCGATGGCCGCCAGGCGGTCCGCCTGTCGGTCGTCGTCGTTCACGTCTCCGATCAGGCACCACTCGATGCTGACACGTCGACCCGTGGTCCGACGATACGCCGCCATGCTGCGTTCGAGCTCGCCCAGCGGATGCGTGCGGTTGATGGGGACGAGGTCGTCGCGCAGGTCGTCGGTCGCGGCGTGCAGCGACACCGCGAGCGTCACCGGCAGCCCCAGCCGTCCGAGCGCCTCGATCCCGGGCACGAGGCCGACGGTGGACACCGTGATGGACCGCGCGGAGAGTCCGAACCCCTGCGGGTCGTGCAGCCAGCGCACCGAGTCCAGGGTCGGTCCCAGGTTCGCCAGCGGCTCCCCCATGCCCATGTACACGACGTTGGTGACGTGACCTGGCGCGCCAGCCGGTACGTCGCTCCCCGCGATGGCGCCCCCGCGCAGCGCCGCATCGGCGACCACGACCTGCCGGACGATCTCGCCGGTCGAGAGCTGGCGCCGGAAACCGGCCTGGCCGGTGGCGCAGAACGGGCAGCCCATCGCACAGCCGGCCTGGGTGGAGATGCACACGGTGGCCCGCCGCGGGTAGAGCATGAGCACGGTCTCGATCGCCTCGCCGTCCGGGAAGCGCAACAGCAGCTTGTGGGTGTGTCCCGCGTCGGCGACCGAGTGGGCGACCAGCTCCGGGCGGTGGCCGCCGAACAGCGGGACCAGCCGCCGACGCAGTGTGCTCGGCAGGTCGGTCATCTCCAGCGGGTCGTCGACGCCACGGACCAGCCACGCCTGCACCTGCGCCGCCCGGTAGGCGGGCTCCCCGAGCTCGTCGAACAGCTCGGTGAGCCCCGCACGCGACAGCGCGTACGGGTCGACGGGCGTCGAGCTCTCGGGCACGGGCGGATCCGATGGCAGCTGGTGCGCACGGCGGTGCGCGGAGCGTCGAGGGGAAGGGTACGACAGCCCGCAGCGGGCGGCCCGACGCAGGTGGGAGCCGTCAGGTCGCCAGGGCGAGCACCGCCGCCCCGACGGGCAGGGCGAAGAGGATGCCGTCCACCCGATCGAGCATGCCACCGTGGCCGGGCAGGATCCCGCCGAGGTCCTTGATGCCGAGGTCGCGCTTGACCATCGACTCGACCAGATCGCCGACGAAGCCCGCGAGCCCGCACACGATCGCGAAGGAGGCGCCGCCGAGGGTCGAGAAGGTGCTGCCGAGCCACGGCAGGACGAGCGCGCCGGCGATCCCGGCGAGGAACAGTCCGCCGAGCAGCCCCTCCCAGGTCTTGTTCGGGCTGATCCTCGGCGCGATCCGGCGCCGGCCGAGGGCGACGCCGACCACGTAGCCACCGATGTCGCTCATGATGGCGCCACCGATGACGGCGAGCACCGCCACCGCCCCGTCCGCGCGTGTGACGAGCAACGACGCGTAGGAGGCGAGCAAGCCCACCCACAGGCCGAAGAACGTCGTCGCACCGAGCGCACCGAGCACCGACGGCCGCTCCCGCATGACGAGCAGCCGCAGCACCGCCGAGCCGAACAACACGGCGACGCCGATCGCCTGTCCGATCGCCCCCTGCCATGCAGCCAGCACGATGGTGCAGGTTGTGCCGAGGAGCAACGGCCCGACGAGCAGGCGGACACCGATGCGACGCAGCACCCGGGCGGTCTCGACGACGGCCAGCCATGCCACCACGACGAGCACGGCGACGAAGGCTTCGGGTCGCCAGAACAGCGAACCGAGGAAGACGGTCGCGAGGGCGATGCCCACGCCGATCGCCGCCGGCAGGTCCCGGCCGCCGACGACCCTGCGACCGCGCGACCCGGCCGACTCCTCGGCCGCCGCCTCGTCGCTCACCACGCGCCCCACGCGCCCGCGCTCAGACCTCGATGAGCTCCCGTTCCTTCTGCTCGAGCGCGGTGTCGATGCGAGCGGCGTGCGCGGCCGTCACCTGCTCCAGCTGCCGCGTATAGCGCTCGTGCTCGTCCTTGCCGACCTCGCCGTCGTCCTCGAGCTTCTGCATCGCGTCGCGGGCGCTGCGCCGGACGTTGCGGATCGCGACCTTGCCGTCCTCCGCGGCGCCCTTCGCGAGCTTGATGTACTCCCGACGTCGTTCCTCGGTCAGTTCCGGGAAGACACAGCGGATCATGGCGCCGTCGCTCGCCGGGTTGAGCCCGAGGTCCGAGTCGCGGATCGCCTTCTCGATCTGGCCGACGGAGCCCCGGTCGAAGGGATGGACCAGCAGGATGCGCGGCTCCGGCACGGCGAAGTTGGCCAGCTGCTGCAGCGGCGTGGGAGCGCCGTAGTAGTCCACGGTGATGCGGTTGAGCAGCTGGGCGTTGGCCCGACCGGTCCGGATGCCGGCGAAGTCCTCGGCGACCTTCTCCACCGCCTGGCCCATCCGGTGCTCCGCGTCGAGCAGGACGTCGTCGAGACTCATGGCTGGCTCCTTGGTGAGAGCGGGCGGTTCGCTAGGTGGGCCGGGGTGCACGGACGAGCGTCCCGACGTGCTCACCACGAACCACACGTCCGATGTTGCCTTCGCGCAACAGCTCGAACACGACGATCGGTAGGTCGTTGTCCATGCAGAGGGAGATCGCGGTCGCGTCCATGACGCGCAGGCCCTGGTTGAGCACCGAGAGGAAGTCGATCTCGTCGTAGCGGACCGCGGACGGGTTGAGCTTCGGGTCGCTGTCGTACACGCCGTCCACACCCGTCCCCTTCAGGATCGCATCGGCGTCGATCTCGAGGGCGCGCTGCGCCGCGGTGGTGTCGGTCGTGAAGTAGGGGGCACCGAGTCCGGCCGCGAACACGACGACCCGGCCCTTCTCGAGATGTCGCAGCGCGCGCCGCCGGATGTAGGGCTCGGCGAAGGCCTGCATGGCGACGGCCGTCTGGACCCGCGTCTCGACGCCCTCCTTCTCGAGTGCGTCCTGGAGCGCGAGCGCGTTGATCACGGTCGCCAGCATGCCCATGTGGTCGGCGCTCGAGCGCTCCATCCCCGCGGCCTCCGGCGAGGTCCCACGGAAGATGTTGCCGCCGCCGACGACGATCCCGACCTCGGCGCCGTCACTGGCCTTGAGGTCCGCGAGCTCGCGCGCCATCTGGCGGACGATCGTGGGATCGATCCCCCCCTGCACCGCGGGATCCGCGAACGCCTCGCCCGACAGCTTGAGCAGGACGCGACGGAACGGTGCTCGATGTGCCACAGGGTCCGCCTGTCGACCGGGTCTGAAGGTCCCGTGAGCCTAGCGGCGCCCACCCGACGGCCCGTCCGACGACAGGTGGGGCCCGCCGAACCGGCGGGCCCCACCTGTCGAACGTCTCGCGCGAAGGCCCCGTTTCAGGCGCCGACCTCGAAGCGGGCGAAGCGGGCCACCTCGAGCTTCTCGCCGACGATGGCCTGCACCTCGCTGATGGCCTGCGCGACCGTCTTGTCGGGATCCATCACCAGCGGCTGGTTCAGCAGCACCCACTCCTCGAAGACCTTCTTGACCTTGCCCTCGACGATGCGGTCCACGATCTCGGCCGGCTTGCCCTGCTCGAGGGCCTCCTTGCGTGCGAACTCCCGCTCCTTCTCGAGGAGCTCGGGGTCCACCTGCGCCTCGGTGGTGACCAGCGGCTTCGCGGCGGCGATGTGCAGGGCCAGGTTGCGTGCGAGCGTCTGCACCGCGTCGGCCTTGGCCACGAAATCGGTCTCGCACGACAACTGGAGCATCACGCCCACCCGGGCCGGCATACCCGGCGTCGGTGTGTGCGCATAGGTGACGATCAAGCCCTCGCTCGCCGTCCGATCTGCGGCACGTGCGTCCATCTTGGCGCCCGTCCGCTCGCGCACCAGCTCGGCGGCCTTCTGCAGGTCGCCGTCGGCATCCTCGAGCGCGCGCTTGCACGCCATCATCGGGGCATTGGTCAGCTCACGGAGCTGCTTCACGTCTGCGGCGGAGATCGCCACGTTCGTCCTCCTGGACGGTCTGCTCGGTGTCGGACGCGGCACGGGATCGCTCGTGCGACCCACGTGCCGTTGTGGTCGCGTCAGTCCTGCGTCTCGGTCGCCTCGGCGGGCGACCCTTCGGCGGTCGACCCCTCGGCGGTCGACCCCTCGGCGGGCGACCCCTCGGCGGTCGACCCCTCGGCGGGAGCATCGTCGCCAGGCGCCTCGACGGCCGGCGGAGGCGGCGGTGCGCTCGTCTCCTCGGACGCACCCTCGCCGGTCGCGCGGGTGGCTTGCGCGGCGGCTTGCTGGCGCTCCAGCTCGATCTCCCACTCCGCCTTCGGCTCGGAGGCACCGGTCGGGCTGGCCGCGGACTGGGTGGCCTGCAGGGCCTGCACGCGCAACTCCTCGTCGGGCGAGCGGGACGCCCGCAGCATGAGGCCGTCGGCACACGCGTCGGCGATGACGCGGGTCAGGAGCGCGGAGCTGCGGATCGCGTCGTCGTTGCCGGGGATCGGGTACTGGACGAGATCGGGGTCGCAATTGGTGTCGAGGATGCCGATGACCGGGATCTTCAGCCGGTTGGCCTCCTTGACGGCGATCTCCTCGATCACCGTGTCGACGACCCAGACCGCGTCGGGCAGCTTGCCCATCTCGCGGATGCCGCCGAGGGTGGTCTGCAGCTTCTCGTGCTCGCGCTGGAGCTGCAGCACCTCCTTCTTGGGGAGCAACTCGAAGGTTCCGGAGGACTCCATGGCCTCCAGCTCCTTGAGACGCGCGATGCGGCCCTTGATCGTCTGGAAGTTGGTGAGCATGCCGCCCATCCAACGCTCGGTGACATAGGGCATGCCGACGCGCGTCGCCTGCCACTCGATCGTCTCGCGGGCCTGCTTCTTCGTGCCGACGAACAGGACGGTGCCGCCCTTGGCGACGAGGTCGCGCGTGAACGAGTAGGCGCGCTCGATGTACCCGACGGTCTGCCGGAGATCGATGACGTAGATGCCGCCTCGCTCGCCGTAGATGAAGCGGCGCATCTTGGGGTTCCAGCGGCGGGTCTGATGTCCGAAGTGGACACCGGCCTCCAACAACTGGCGCATGGTGACGACGGCCATGGTGGTGCTCCTTGGGTTTCGGTTGGGCCTCCGCTCGCGTCCACCGGGTCCTCGGGTCCGCCGGATGCTCCGGCAGGAACCATGGGAGTCGGCCCACCTCGCACATGCGAGGCACCGGGGCCGCCCGTCGACGAGCGTGTGGGATGTGTGTGCGTAGGAACGTGACGACGGGTCCACCGCCAGGCGGACCCGCACCGCGCGAGGCTACCGTGCCTCCCACCCGGCGGTCCAGTCGCGTGACGGAAGGACGAGCGCGATGGTGTCGAGGACGCTGCTGCGGGCTGCGGACAGCGAACGACTGCGTCGCTGGGCGGCGGGCAACCCCCTCGCCCGCCGTGTCGCGCTGCGGTTCGTGGCCGGCGACCGGCTGGAGGACGGCATCGCCGCGGCGCGGCAGCTGGCCGGCCGGGGACGGCTGCTCACGCTGGACCTGGTCGGTGAGCACGTGCGCTCACCCGGGGACGCCACGGCCGCCCGTGACGGGTACGCAGCCGTGCTCGCCGCCGTGGACCGCGAGGCGTTGCCGGCGGGCATCTCGGTCAAGCCGAGCCAGCTCGGTGGCGGTGTGGCGCTCGAGCTGGCGTTGGACCTCCTGCGGCCGCTGGCGGTCGTCTCGGGGGCGCTGGGCGTCCATCTCACGCTCGACATGGAGGACCACACCACCACCGAGCCGACGATGACGCTGGTCGAGAAGCTCCACGCCGAGGGCCACGTGCACGTGGGCTGTGCCGTACAAGCCCACCTGCACCGGACCCCTGCCGACCTCGCGCGTCTCAGCTCCCTCGGTGCCAGCCTCCGCCTGTGCAAGGGCGCGTATGCGGAACCCGACGGCGTGGCGCTGCAACGGCGCGCCGAGGTGGATCGCGCGTACGCGAGCTGCGCGACGGCGCTGCTCGAGCGGGGCACGTTGCCCCGGTTCGCGACCCACGATCACCGCCTGATCGCGCACGTCCGCGCCGAGGCGCGACGGCTCGGTCGCCGACCGGGCGAGTACGAGTTCCAGATGCTCTACGGCGTGCGCGAGGAGCTCCAGCAGCGGCTCGTGGACGCCGGCGAGCGGCTCTGCGTCTACGTCCCGTTCGGCGACGCCTGGTACCCGTACTTCGTCCGCCGCCTGGCGGAGCGCCCCGCGAACCTGGTGTTCCTGCTCCGCGCGTTGGGCCGCTGAGGCGGTCCCCGACCTCGACGAGAGGCCCAGCCATGTCCGTCCCCCAGCCCATCAACGAGCCGGTCACCGACTACGCGCCCGGCGAACCCGAGACCGCGCGGCTGGCTGCTCGGGTCGATGCGATGCAACGCGAGCGCATCGAGTCCATGCTCCGCATCGGCGACGAGGACGTCTCGACGGGGGAGACCTTCGTCCAGCGTGCACCCCATCGCCACGACCTGGAGCTCGCCGTCGTGCACGCGGCTCGCGAACAGGACGTCCGTCGAGCGATCGACGTGGCCTGCGCGACACGCGAGGAGTGGTCGCGGTGGCCCTTCGAGGACCGGGCGGCGGTGTTCCTGCGGGCAGCAGACCTCCTGGCGGGCCCCTGGCGGGCCACGTTGAACGCGGCGACGATCCTCGGCCAGTCCAAGTCCGTGCTCCAGGCCGAGATCGACGCGGCGTGCGAGCTGATCGACTTCCTCCGGTTCAACGTCCACTTCGCGGCGCAGCTGCACGAACAGCAGCCCATCAGTCCTCGCGGGCAGTGGAACCGCCTCGATCTGCGACCGCTCGAGGGGTTCGTGCTGGCCATGACCCCGTTCAACTTCACGGCGATCGCCGGCAACCTGCCGACGGCGCCGGCGCTGCTCGGAAACACCGTCGTTTGGAAGCCGTCCGAGAAGCAGGCGCTCGCAGCGCACCACACGATGCGCCTCCTGCGGGCCGCTGGGCTTCCCGACGGGGTCATCAACCTGCTGCACGGGGACGGTGCACTGGTGGCGGACGTCGCGACCAGCGACCGTCGGCTCGCCGGCATCCACTTCACCGGCTCCGAACGGGTGCTGCGCGGCCTGTTCAGGACCGTGGGCGAACGCATCGACACCTACGCCGCGTTCCCCCGGATCGTCGGGGAGTCGGGCGGCAAGGACTTCGTCATCGCGCACCCGTCGGCAGACACCGACCGGTTGGTGGTCGCACTCGGCCGTGGCGCGTTCGAGTATCAGGGGCAGAAGTGCTCCGCGGCGAGCCGGGCCTACCTCCCCCGTTCGCGCTGGCCGGCGATCCGGGACCGCCTCGCGGACCTCACGCGCGACATGGCGAGGGAGATGGGTGACGTGGCCAACCCGCGCTGCTTCCTGGGAGCCGTCATCGACGGCGCGGCGTTCCGACGGCACCGGGAGGCGATCGAGCGAGCACGTGCGGACGGTCTCGAGGTCCTCGCTGGGGGCCACACGGACGACACCGATGGCTGGTTCGTCGAGCCGACGGTGCTGGTGACCGACGATCCGCGGTCCGACACGATGGTCCGGGAGCTGTTCGGCCCGATCCTCACCGTCCACGTCTACGACGACGACCGCTGGGAGGAGACCCTGGAGCTCGTCGACACGACCAGCCCCTACGCGCTCACGGGCGCGATCTTCTCGACCGACAGGCGGGCCCAGCGCCAGGCCGTCGACCGCCTCCGGGACGCGGCAGGCAACCTCTACCTCGACGACCGCCCCACGGGCTCGGTCGTGGGACAGCAGCCCTTCGGAGGCGCGCGTGCCTCCGGCACCAACGACAAGGCGGGTTCTGCGCTCAACCTGGTCCGATGGGTCAGCGCACGGTCGATCAAGGACACGTTCGCGGCGCCGTCAGACTGGCGCTATCCCCATCAGGGCTGACACACACGCCGAGCAAACCTGAGGGCAGGCCCTTCCACGACCCCGACCGCAACGCCTTGACCGGCGCCCGCATCGTGTCGGCGATACGCAGCACGGCGGCGCCGTCCCCGGCGAGCTGCCCGAGCTCGCGCCCGACGATCGTCGTGACGGTGCCCGGGCTGTCGACGACGTCGCCGCCGGCGAGGAACGTCCACACGGCCTCACGCAGCGCCTCGGTCTCGAGCACGCCCCTGTGGTCGCCCGGGAGCACACGGTGCTGGGACACGTCGTCGGCGTCGCGACGACGGACGTCGGTGCTGCGAGCCTCGGCGGCCCTCGCCACGCGTTCGGACGACCCGGGGCGGTCGAGGCGCTCGAAGGGGTCGCCGACCAGGTCCGGCAGGCGCGCCCGATCGGCGGTGACCACCAGGTCGCGCGCCCCCGCGACGGTCAGCACCCGCGTCCCGGTGGCGAGCGATCCCGCATGGCCCTCGCGAAGGGCGTCGTCCCAGCCGAGCGCGAGCTGGTCGAGCAGCGCCGAACCGGTGGCGAGCTGTGCGATCGCCCCCGCACCGATCGGTAGCTGGCCGGCAGTCCCGGCGAGAGGACCGTCACCCGATGCGAGGCCGCGCTGCGCGACGTCGAGCAGCGGGCCGAGCCAGCCGTGCCGTCGGACGTTCTCGGAGACGGACGCGAGGTCGGAGCCCCGCAGCGGGGCGCCGACCGTGACGACGCTGCCGATCTGCGGCAGCCCGACGTCGTACGGGTCGTGCAACTCGGTGAGGTAGTACAGGGCGACGACGCCTCCCAGGGAATGCCCCAGGAGGTCGACCGCTCGGCCGGGTTCGCGCCGCGCGAAGGCGCGGAGCTGCTCCTCGAGTCGTGCGGCGGCGTCGGGGACCCCGGCCCAGGTGTGCTCGGGACCGTATGGCAGCTGATCGCGGGACGGGTCGTCGGCCGCGTCCGAGCCGTCCCACCTGCCGGCGTACGAGAACGCGGTGACGCTGCGCAACTCGTAGCCCAGATGGACGGGGTCGAGGACCGTGCCCGAGCCAGTGGACGCCAGACCCTGGAGCAGCACGAGATGGTTCGGGCTCGGCGGCACCGCGTAACCGGCCGCAGACGCGACCGGTGAGTGACCGACGAGCATGCCACCGGCCCGCGCTCCGGACCACGGCTCGTACGGTTGCACGACGTGGTCGACGCCACGCCACGAACCGGCCCCGACGAGCGACGGTCGCAACGCCGTGCCGTGGAGGAGCGTGAGCGGGTCGAGGTACTGCCCGTCGCGCCGCGCACTCCAGTGCAGCCCGCGGTCGGCACCGCCCTCGCCATGGCCGCCGGCGGCCGTCGTGCCGAGCACCCCCCCGCCCGCCACCCGCTGGCCCACGCGCACGCGGACCGCGGCCATCGGCCCGTAGCTCGTGACGACGCCGTCGGGATGGGAGACGCTGACCCAGGTGATGTCCGCGACGGGACCGGCGTGGCTCACGACGCCGGCCGCCGCCGCACGCACGAGCGTCCCGGCCGCGGCATCGAGATCGACGCCGCGGTGGCCGGACCCGTACCGGTCGAGCGGAGGCTCGAAGCCGCGACGGACCGACGCCTCCACCGGCAGCACGTACGAGCTCACGGCCGTATGCGGCGGCTCGACCGCCGACGCGACGGTGACGGGCGTCAGGGAGACGGCCAGGAGCACGAGGGGTGCGACGGCCACGACTGCGGACCGTCGGCGGTTGCGCCGTGGGCCACCCACGTCCTGCCGCTTCTCCGCCCCCGGAGCGGGCGCCACGCTACAGAGGCAACTGCGGGAGGGGGCGGCGTCGGCCGCCCGCCTGTGGAAGACCCGTCAGGTGCGGAGCTTGTCCCCCAGCTTCGCGCGGAGGCTCATGACCGCCTTGGTGTGGATCTGGCAGACGCGCGACTCGGTCACGCCGAGCACGTCCCCGACCTGCGCCAGCGTCATGCCCTCGAAGTAGTACAGACCGAGCACCGTCTGCTCCCGGTCCGTGAGGCGGGTGAGTGTGTGGCGCAGCAGGTCCTTGGTCTCCTGATCGTCGTACGACTCCTCCGGCAGGACCGCTGAGAGGTCCTGCAGGGTGTCGACGAGCGAGATGCGATCACCGTCACCGACGTCGAGCACCTCGTCCAGCGCGGCGACCGAGGTCATCGACACACGCGCGAGCGTGTCCTGGAGCTCCTCCAGCGTCCACCCCAGGTAGCTGGACAGCTCCTCCTCGGTGGGGCTGCGTCGGAGGTCGGATTCGAGGCGCTGCATCGCGGCCTCGAGCTTCCGGGCGCGCGCCCGCACGGAACGGGGCACCCAGTCGACGCTGCGGAGCTCGTCGATGATCGCGCCACGTATGCGCGTGATGGCGTACGTCTCGAACTTGAAGCCCTTGTCCAGATCGAACTTCTCGATGGCATCCATGAGCCCGAAGATGCCGTAGGACACCAGGTCCGCGTGCTCGACGTTGGCGGGCATCCCCACGGCCACGCGGCCGGCGACGTACTTCACGAGCGGCGCGTAGTTGAGGATCAGCTGCTCACGCACGTCCGGGTCACGGGAGACGCGATAGCGCTCCCAGAGCGCGTGGACCTCACGATCCACCACCGCCTCCGTCCCCATCAGGCCCACGTCCACGCATCGATCCTGCACATCCGGCAACCGGTCGTCCCAAGGGACAACGGCGCTGACCGCACTCTACCCACGGTCGACACCGCCTCCGGGCGCGGCGTGCGCTCGCGAACGCGCGCGTGCACGGGGGTGCGCGGCCATATGGACCTCACGCAACCGACCGCGCGAGAGGTGCGTGTACCGCTGCGTCGTCGCGAGCGTGGCGTGTCCCAGCAGCTCCTGGACCTGGCGGAGGTCGGCGCCACCCTCGAGCAGGTGGGTTGCGAAGCTGTGGCGCAGGGTGTGCGGGGTGACGTGGCCGAGCCCCGCGGCCCGCGCACGTCGGCCGACGATCTCCCGCGCCTCGCGCGGGCCGAGGGGCCCACCACGGACCCCGAGAAGCAGCCTGGACCCCGCCCCGTGCACGTGTCCAGAGGTGCCCAGCAGCGCCGCGCGGCCATCGGTCAGGTAGCGCTCGATCGCCACGAGGGCGGGCTCGCCCGCCGGCACGATGCGGGTGACACCACCCTTGCCGTGCAGCCGGACGAGCCCCTGCGCGAGGTCGACGTCGCCGACAGCGAGTCCACACGCCTCGGACACGCGCGCGCCGGTCGCGTAGAGCAGCTCGAGCAGGGCGAGATCCCGCTGCTCGGCGGGGTCCGCGCCATCGGCGCGTGCGAGCAGCCGCTCCACCTCGTCCACGCGCAGCACCCGCGGCAGGTGCCGACCCTGCTTGGGCGTGCCGAGGAGCACCGCGGGATCCACCGGAACGTGGCCGCGGGCGGCCAGCAGGGCGAACCAGATCCGGATCGTCGAGGACCGACGGGCCAGCGTGCTCCGGGCGTAGCCGCGCTCACCGAGGCTCGCCAGGTACCGCCGGAGGGTCGCGAGCCGCACCTCGGCGGGATCCGTCATCCCCCACGCGCGGCACACCGATGCCACGTCCTCGGCATCGCGCCGGTAGGCAGCGACGGTGTTCGCGCTCCTGCCACGCTCGCCCGCGACGTGCTCGACGAGGAGGCGGAGCGCCCCGTCCCAGGCATCCGGCCCCTCGGAAGGGTCGGGCTCGTGCACCGTCCGCGCGCTGCTGTCCCCTGGCTTCATGCGATGAGCGTGGTGCCAGCGTCGTCTCGTGTCAAGCCACGTGGCCTGTGTGCGGGAGCGCGCCGACGCCTCAGCGCCGCGGCGCGGCGCGCAGCCGGACACCAGCGAGGTCCTGGGCGATCTCGCCGGTCAACTCTGCTCGGGTGAGCGACGCGAGCAGGGCCGGCACGCCCACCGCCGCCCGCGCGGCGAGGTCCTCGACACGGATCGGTCGCGGCCATTCCGCCCCGAGGACCCGGCGGACGGGGTCGGGCAGGCAGCTCGGCGCGGCACCGGCGCCGCCGGCGCCGGGCGGTTCCACCGCACCCGCGCCCTGCCTGGTCGAGCCATCGTCGAGGCGCACCGCCCCGAGCAGGTCCTGCGGCCCGGTGCACGGCCCGACACCTTCCAGGAGCAGCCGGTGCGGGGCAGCGGATCCGGGGGCACGCACGTCGCCGGGCACTGCCAGGACTGCTCGGCCGCGCTCGGCCGCGGCACCTGCCGTCAGCAGCGCGCCCGAACGGGCGCGACCCTCCACCACGACGACGACGTCGACCAGCGCGGCGACGATGCGGTTCCTGGCACGGACGGGCCCGGCTCGAGGCGGTTCGTCGGGCAGGAGCTCCGAGACGACGCTGCCGCCCGAGTCGAGCACGTCGTCGAAGAGCCCACCCGACCGCGCGTGCGCCCGCGGATAGGGGACGCCGTGGCCACAGCCCAGCACCACGGTCGTGCCACCCGCCTCGCCCAGCGCCGCACGGTGAGCGGCCGCGTCGATGCCGACGGCGCCGCCCGAGACCACGCGGACGCCGGCAGCGGCTGCCGCCTGCGCCAACCAGCTGGTCACGGAGGTCCCGTAGTGCGTTGCATGGCGTGCACCGACGAGCGCGACCGCCGCGCCGTCGTCGGGCACCGCGCCCCTCCAGGCGAGCAACGTCGGGCCGTCCGTCAACGGCCAGCCGTCGGCGAGGCGGTCCGGATACGCGGGATCCCCGACGACGGCGCAGCGGACACCCAGCATGCGCCATCGCTCGGCGACGGGCAGTGCGGCACGTGCGTCGTCCGCCGTCAGTACGGGGTCGATCCCCTCGACCACCAGACCCGGCGCCGGCACCCGAGCACCGCGGTCCCGACAGGCCCGGCGGAGCGCGTCGGGCCCCCGGCGCGGGCGGATGCACCAGGCGAGCACGCGCGCGAGGACCGCCGGGTCGGATCCGTCCGCCGAGACGTGACCGCAAGCCGCCAGAAGGGCCCGGAAGGCCGCTGGGCGAGTGCTCACGGCGCCGGATCCCGCAGCCGGTAGGCGAGTGCCTCCTCGACGTCTGGGACCTCGATCCGCTCACGTGCGTCGAGATCCGCGATCGTGCCGGCGACGCGCAGGGTTCGGTCGAGCGCGCGAGCAGACGCTCCACGCCCCGCGAGCGCCTCGACCGCCAACCGAAGCGCCGCTGGCCGACACGTGGAGCGCACCACGTCGACCGGAGCGTCGCGTTGGAGGACGCCGGATCCCAGACGGGCGCCGCTGTGCGCCCGAGCAGCCGCGACCCTGCCGGCCACGATCGCCGTCGGCTCACCGACGGCGGCGCGCAGCAGCTCCTCCGCTGCGACCGGGCGCAGCTCGAGCTGGAGGTCGAAGCGATCGAGCAGCGGACCCGAGAGGCGGGAGCGGTAGCGCTCCACCCGGTCCGGACGGCACCGGCAGGGCCGCGTCGGATGCCCGAGGTCGCCGCACGGGCAGGGGTTGGTCGCGGCGACGACGAGCGCACGTGCCGGGTAGGTCACACGGGCCCGTGCCCGCGTGATCACGACCTCGCCCCGCTCCAGCGGTTGCCTGAGGGCGTCGAGCACGTGCCGAGGCGTCTCGAGGAGCTCGTCGAGAAGGAGCATGCCCCGGTGCGCGAGGGCGAGCTCACCGGGCCGAGGGATGCCCGAGCCGCCACCGACGAGCCCGGCGGTCGACACGCTGTGGTGCGGCTCGCGGAGCGGGGGCACGAGCGAGAGCGGTGCACCGGTCGCCCGCTCGCCCGCGAGCCCCTGGAGGGAGGCGACCTCCAGCGCCTCGTCCAGCGTGAGCGGTGGGAGAAGGCCGTGCAGACGCCGGGCCAGCATGGTCTTGCCGCAACCCGGCGGACCGCTCAGCAGCAGGTGGTGCCCACCGGCGGCGGCGATCTCCAGCACGCGACGGGCGACGGGCTGGCCCCTGACGTCCGCGAGGTCCGCGACGGACGTGGGGCCGGTGAACCGCGGTGCTGCCACCGGCCTCGGGTCCGCTCGCCCACGCAGGAGCGCGGCGACCTCGCGCAGGTCGCGCGCCGGGACGATGCGCAGACCCTGCACCGCGGCAGCCTCCGGCGCGGCGGCGTCCGGGACGAGCAGCCGGTCGGCACCCGCCGAGCGCGCACCCCGTGCGATCGGCAGGATGCCGGCGACCGGCCGCAGCTCGCCGTCCAGGCCGACCTCGCCGCACGCCACCGTCCCATCCAGGCAGGACGGGGGCAGGTCCCCGCTGACGACCATGACCGCGATGGCGAGCGGGAGGTCGAACGACGCCCCCGCCTTGGGCAGGTCGGCCGGGGCGAGGTTCACCACCAGCCGCTCCTGCGGCCAGCCGAACCCGCATCGCTGGAGCGCCGCGCGGACCCGGTCCCCCGCCTCGCGGACGGCAGCGTCGGGCAGGCCGATCAGGCGCAACACCGGCAGCCCGGGCCCGAGCCCCGCCTCGACGGTGACCTCGACCGGATCGAGGCCGACCAGCGCCATGCCGCGCACGGTTGCGACGACACTCCGGGGGGCGCTCACAACACGCCCTCGAGGTGCGACAGGGACGGGTTCCGGCCGACGTCGATCGCCACCAGGTCCAGCCGGACGATCCGGTACGGCAGTGCCGCCTCGCGGAGGAACGCCGCCGCGAGCACCCGGATGCGCGCCCGCTTCCGCTCGGAGACGGCGGTGACCGCACCGCCGAACCGGCCCGCGTCGCGTCTGGCCTTCACCTCGCAGACCACGACACGTCGGCCCTCGTGATCGAGGGCGACGACGTCGAGCTCCCCGCGGAGCTCACCGGCCGACAGGCGCCAGTTCCTCGCGACGACCACGAAACCGTGGTCGGCCTCGAGGTGGTGGACCGCCAGGGCCTCGCCGGCTCGACCGAGCCGGGCGGCCGCGCTGGCAGCGGGCCGGTCGTCCGGTGCGGCACCGGTCAGGGCCGCGACGTGGTGCGGCGTCAGCGGGAACCGGTGCGCGCCCGGGGGCATCGTGTTGGGGTTGGTCGCCATGGCCCGACACTACGAAGTGGACCGGCCCCCACCTCGCCCGGGGACCCCGGCGCTGTGGACAACCTGCGGGCACGACCCGCGATCGATCAGAGGATCCCGAAGCCCCACAGCACGCCGGCACCGATCACGACGAGCGCCACGACCAGCAGCGCGACGTCGTTGCGCTTGTCGTCCCGGTAGCGACGCGTGGCGTTGAAGCCCACTCAGTCCTCGAGGAAGCGGGGCAGGTCGTCGTCGTGGACCAGCTCCTCGACGTTGACGTCCCGGAAGGTCAGGACCCGCACGTCCTTGAGGAAGCGGGCAGGGCGGTACATGTCCCAGACCCAGGCATCGGTGAGGTGCAGCTCGAACCACAGGTCGCTGCCCTCGTGCGGGGTCACCTCGACCGCGTTGCAGAGGTAGAAGCGCCGCTCCGTCTCGACCACGAAGCGGTACAGGCGCACGACGTCGCGGTACTCGCGGTACAGCGCGAGCTCCAGATCGGTCTCGTACGCATCGAGGTCGTCAGGGTTCACGAGGCAGGCGCTCCGAGGGGTGTGCAGCGCCGCCGAGCGTAGCGATGCCGGTACGGTGCCGAGCATGAGTGGTCAGCGTGCGCGCCGCCGCGGTCCCGTTCCCGGCATCCGGTTCGAACGCCCGCACTGGGACGAGGGACTGATCGTCGCCGGTGTCGACGAGGTCGGCCGCGGCGCCTGGGCGGGGCCGGTCACCGTGGGCGCCGTGATCCTCCCGCCCGAACGCCGTGTCCGAGGTCTGCGGGACTCGAAGCTGCTGCCACCGCCGGAGCGCGAACGCCTCTCCCGGCGCCTGCACGCCGTCGCCGACGGCATCGGTCTGGGCCATGCCGACAACGACGAGGTGGACGGTGTCGGCCTGAGCGAGGCGCTTCGGCGCGCGGCCCGTCGTGCCCTCGACGCGCTCCCGAGACGGCCGGACGTCGTCCTCCTCGATGGCAACTGGGACTTCCTCGCCGGGTACGGGACGCGCAACGAGACGCTCGTGAAGGGCGACGCACGCTGCGCCTCGATCGCGGCGGCCTCGATCGTCGCGAAGGTGGCCCGGGACGGGCTCATGGTCCGCCACGACGCCGACCACGCGGCCTACGCGTTCGCGGCCAACAAGGGCTACCCGACCCCCGACCACCTCGCGGCGCTCGCGGTCCACGGCCCGTGCCTGCTCCATCGTCGGAGCTGGGCGCCGATCGCCGCGCTGCTCCAACCGGCGCTGTTCGGCCGCGACGAGGGCATCGGCGACAGCGGTCGCTCAGGACGCGTTCGCCCCGGGCGCCGCTGGCTCGGGCACGGTGTGCTCGACGCCGGTCAGGGACCGCATGTGCTCGAAGGGCCAGATGATGACGAAGGCGCGGCCGACGACCTGGTCCCGTTCGACGAAGCCGAGCGACCGGCGTGAGTCCGACGAGTTCGGTCGGTTGTCCCCCAGGAAGAACAGTGCGTCCTCCGGCACGGTGACCGGCCCGTAGTCGCTCGGGTCCTCGAAGACCACGTACGGCTCGTGCAGCGGCTCCCCGTTGACGAACACCTGGCCCTGCTCGATCAGGAT
Organism: uncultured Nitriliruptoraceae bacterium; assembly: GCA_963695235.1. Classification (GTDB taxonomy): domain Bacteria; phylum Actinomycetota; class Nitriliruptoria; order Nitriliruptorales; family Nitriliruptoraceae; genus PWLR01. The sequence continues at coordinate 2,106,583 of OY968778.1, read as the reverse complement.
CTCGTCGCCCGGGAGGCCGACCACGCGCTTGACGAAGTCGCGGGCGCTCATGGGCACGACGCCGAGGAACCGTCCGACGCCCTCGACGACGCGTGGGCCGAGTCCCCGGTCGTCCTCGAACAGGCCGGTCGTGTCCCCCTCGAACACGACGATCTCGCCGTGCCTGGGCTCGCGGAAGCGGAAGGTCAGCTTCTCGACCGCCATACGGTCGTCGACGGCCAGCGTGGGCTCCATCGAACCGGAGGGGATGTAGAACACCTGGACCACGAAGGTGCGCAAGAGGAACGCGAGCACGAAGGCGACGAGCAGCAGGACCGGGAGCTCGCGGAGGAACGAGCCGCCCCCACCTCGCGTGCGGGGCGCGTCGTCCTCGGGCCGCCCGTCACCGCTGCCGTCCACGTCGAGCTCCCATGGCGCAGGATCGTCGGGGGGAACGGCAGGGACGCCACCGAACAGCAGGTGCTCGCGATCGTGGTCGTGACCGTCGTCGTGACGTTCGCGCACGCTCATCCGAGCACCGAGCGGACCCGGCCTAGTTGGAGTAGTCGCGCTTCTCCTTGATGCGCGCCTTCTTCCCGACACGATCGCGGAGGTAGTAGAGCTTCGCCCGCCGGACCTTGCCTCGACGCGCGACCTCGATCGACTCGATCGTCGGGCTGTGCAGGGGGAACGTGCGCTCCACCCCGACGCCGAAGCTGATCTTGCGGACCGTGAAGGTCTCGCGGAGCCCGCCGCCCTTCCGGGCGATCACGACCCCTTCGAACACCTGGATCCGCGAGCGGGTGCCCTCGACGACCCGAACGTTGACCTTGACGGTGTCGCCTGGCCAGAACTGCGGGATGTCGTCGCGGAGACGCGACGATTCGACGATGTCGACCTTGTTCATCGGGGTGCCTTCGGGTGTGCAGGCTCGGCTGTCGGTGGGGTACGCCTCCGCACCGACGGCGGCGTCGATGTCCCGGTGGCGTCGCAGGCGCCACCGGGGCGACGACACGGGCCGAGGGCATGCGCGCGATGCGGCGCGAGAGCAGGCGTTGCAGCGGGCGAGGATACGGCCCTGCGCCGCGCACGGTCAACCTGCGCCCCACCGGCGCGCGCCGACGCGGTCAGGACGGACCGGCGTCGCGCTCGTCGGATGCGCGCAACAGCTCGGGCCGCCGCGCGCGCGTGACGGCCAGCGCCTGCGCCCTGCGCCACCGCTCCACCTCGCCGTGGTCTCCCGAGGTCAGGACCGGCGGGACCCCGACACCGCGGACCACGGCCGGCCTCGTGTACTGGGGATACTCGAGCAGTCCCGACGAGAAGGACTCCTCCGCCGGCGACGCGGCGTTGCCGAGCACACCGGGGACCAGGCGGGTGACCGCTTCGACGACCACCGCGGCGGCGACCTCGCCACCGAAGAGCACGTAGTCGCCGATCGACACCTCGTCGGTGGCCGCGAGCTCGTGGACCCGCTCGTCGATGCCCTCGTACCGACCGCACAGCAGCACGAGACGAGGCTCGAGTGCGAGCTCCCGGGCGAGCTGCTGGCTGAGCGGGCGCCCCCGGGGTGTCAGCAGCACCGTGCGGGGCCGGGACCCACCCGCGTGGAAGGCCACGTCCCGTGGCGGGTCGTCGCGGCCGGCCGTCGCCTCGGGCGGGAGGTCGTTCCACACCGCTTCACAGGCACGCAACCACACGTCCGCTCGCATGACCATGCCGGCTCCACCGCCGTAGGGAGCGTCGTCGACCGTGCGGTGACGGTCCGTGGACCAGTCGCGCAGGTCGTGCACCCGTAGGTCGAGATCACCGGACGCGGCGGCCGTGCCGAGCAGGGACGTCGTCAGCGGCCCCTCGAACCACGCGGGGAAGATGGTCAGGACGTCGATCCTCACGGGCGCTCCGGGGGGTCGGACGCTGGCTGCTCCGTTCGCGGCTCGAGCGTGGCGCCGTCGAGCAGCCCGGCCGGTGGATCGGTCACCCGGACGGCAGTGGCGCCCGCGCCGTCGTCCTCCACCTCGACGTAGTCGTCGACCGCCGGCAGCAGCCACGTGCCACCGTCGGCGCGCCGGACCTCCAGCAGGTCGTAGCCGGCGGCGGCGGGCAGCTCGAGCAGCGCGATCACCTCGCCGAGCGGCTCACCGTGCGGGCCGAGCACGGACAGGCCGACGAGCTCGTGGGCGAAGTAGGTCTCCGCGTCGTCGAGCGGGACCGGCTCGCCGTGGACGTCCGCGCCGCGGAGCAACTCGGCGGCGGTCCGGTCCCCGACCCCGTCGAAGCGCACGAGCAGTCGGCCCTGGTGCGGGCGGCTGGCCACGATGGTGCGCGGTCTGCCGGCCAGCCGGACGACGGTGCCCTCGTCGAAGCGGCCGGGGACGTCCGAGAGTCGGACGACGACCACCTCGCCGCGGATGCCGTGCGCCTTCACGACACGGCCGATCAGCACGAGGGACCGGTCCGCTCCGTCGGCCACGGGACGCGTGCTCAGTCGACGATCTCGACGGTGACGTTCTCGTCGTCGAGCGAGCCGGCTGCCTTCACGAGGGTCCGCAGGGCCTTGGCCGTCCTGCCCCGCTTGCCGATCACCTTGCCGAGGTCGTCCTCGTGCACGTGGAGCTCGAGCACCGTCTCGCGATCGTCCTCGTCGATCTCGATGCGCACGTCGTCCGGATTGTCGACCAGCTGCTTGGCGACGAACTCGAGGACGTCCTCCGACCTCACGCCTCGCCCCCGTCCGAGGCCGCTGCCTCGGCAGCCTTCGCGCGGGCCTTCTTGGACAGGCGCTGCCTGTCCGTGCCACTGCGGTCGCGCAGCGGTGCGTCGCCCGGCTTGAAGCGTTCCCAGACACCGGTGATGCGCAGCAGCTGCTTCACGGCGTCGGAGGGCTGCGCACCGTGCTGGAGCCAGTGCAGCGCCCTGTCCTCGTCGACGCTGATGCGGGACGGGTTCTCGAGCGGGTGGTAGTCGCCCAGGATCTCGATGAAGCGGCCGTCACGCGGCGAGCGCGCGTCGGCGGCGACGATCCGGTAGTGAGGGCGCTTGACGGTGCCCTCCCGACGGAGACGGAGCTTGACAGCCATGATGGACCTCGTGTCCCGGGTGCTCGTCGCACGCCGGTGGTCGTGACGACCTGGACCCTCACGGACCGGCGCGTGGATGCGCGCGGGCGGCGGGGCAGGGGTCGTCGGTCAGGGGGAGCACGCACGGCAGGAGGAGAGCCTCGAGCTGTGCGCGGTGCACCGGAGTCTAGCGGGCCGATCGTGTCGTTGGCGAGCGCCTCAGCGTCGCTTGCCCTTGGGTGCCTGCTGGAGCCCCGCGAACCCGCCCATCCCCTGCGGTCCCCCGGCTCCGAGTTGCTGCTGCAGCTGGCGGACGGCGGCAGCCTGCGCCTTGGCGCCCTTGACCCCCTGGGGCTTGCCGCCGGCTCCGCCCGACAGCTTCGCCGCACTGCGCATGACCTTCTGGATCTGCTCGAACTGCTTCACCAGGCGGTTGACCTCGGTGACCGTGGTGCCCGACCCGGCCGCGATCCGCTTGCGTCGACGTCCGTTGAGGACCTTGGGCTGACGGCGCTCCTGGGGGGTCATGGAGCGGATGATCGCCTCCACCCGGGCGAGCTGCCCGTCATCGACGTCCACGTCCTTCAGCTGCTTGCCCATGCCCGGGATCATGCCGAGCAGCCCCTGTAGGGGGCCCATGCGCTTGAGCATCTGCATCTGCTGGAGGAAGTCCTCCAGGGTGAAGTCGCCCGACAGCAGCGCCGCCTCGGCGTCGCGGGCCTCCTCCTGGGTGTAGGTCTGCTCCGCCTTCTCGATCAGCGACAGCACGTCGCCCATCCCGAGGATCCGCGACGACATGCGGTCGGGATGGAAGGGCTCGAAGTCGTCCATCGCCTCGCCCACGGAGGCGAACATGATCGGTGCGCCGGTGACCTCGCGGACCGAGAGGGCGGCTCCGCCGCGCGCGTCACCGTCGAGCTTCGAGAGGACGACGCCGTCGAAGCCGACCTTGTCCTGGAACGCCTTCGCGACGTTGACGGCCTCCTGACCGATCATCGCGTCGATCACGAAGAGCGTGCGAACCACCCCACCGTGGAGCCCGACGGCCTCCTTGATCGCGGATGCCTGGGCGAGCAGCTCGTCATCGACGTGCAGCCGGCCGGCGGTGTCGACGATGACCGTGTCACACCCGGTCTCGCGCGCCTTGCCGATGCCGTCGCGGGCCACCGGCACGGGATCGCCCGACGTGGCTGGCGCGTAGACGTGCACGCCGACGCGCTGTGCGTTGACCTTGAGCTGTTCGACCGCGGCAGGTCGTTGCAGGTCGCAGGCGACCAGCATGGGGTTGCGGCCCCTGGCCTTGAGGTGCTTGGCGAGCTTGCCCGCCGCCGTCGTCTTGCCCGAGCCCTGCAGACCGGCCAGCACGATGACCGCCGGCGCGGGGCCGGTGAGCTCCAGGGGGACCGCCGTCCCCCCGAGCGCGCGGGTCAGCTCCGCGTCGACCGCCTTGACGACCGTCTGGGACGGGTTGAGTGCCTTCGCCACGTCCTCGCCGACGAGCTGTTCCCGCAGGCGCTCGACCATGGTCCTGACGACCTTGAAGTTGACGTCCGCCTCGAGCAGCGCGAGGCGGATCTCCTTCAGCGTCGCATCGACGGTGCGCTCGTCGAGCCGGCCGCCACGACCCTTGACGCGGTCGAGTGCGGCTTCGAGCTTGGTGGCGAGGGTGTCGAACAACGTCGGGCCTTCGTCAGCGTGCGTCGGTGCGCACCGGGTGCGACGTCGGGTGGCGGGCACGAGGGTAGCCGTGCGCCGCCGCGCGCCATCCGGTCACAGCAGGTCGGCGAACAGCCCGTCGACGAACAGGTCCGGATCGAAGGGCGCCAGGTCGTCCACCTCCTCGCCGAGGCCGACGTACTTCACGGGGAGCCCGAGCTCCCGCTGCACGGCGACCACGATGCCACCCTTCGACGAGCCGTCGAGCTTCGTGAGCACGATCCCGGTCACCTCGACGGTCTCGAGGAAGGCGCGAGCCTGCGCGATGCCGTTCTGTCCGGTCGTCCCGTCGAGCACGAGCAGCGTCTCCTCCAATGGACCGGCCTGGCGTTCGAGGACGCGCTTGACCTTGCCGAGCTCGTCCATCAGCTGACGCTTGTTGTGGAGGCGGCCCGCCGTGTCGACGATCAGTACGTCCGCCGCGTGCGCGACCGCCGCGTCGTACGACTCGTAGGCGACCGAGGCCGGGTCGGCGCCCTCGTCCTTGCGGACCAGCTCCGCCCCCGTGCGCTCCGCCCAGACACCGAGCTGCTCCGCGGCGGCCGCGCGGTAGGTGTCGGCGGCGGCCAGCGTGACGCGCCGGCCGGCGCGCGTCTCGATGGCGGCCAGCTTCCCGATCGAGGTGGTCTTGCCCGTCCCGTTCACGCCCGTGACGAGCCACACCGTCGGTCCATCGTCGGTCGCGCGCGCGAGCGTCCGGTCGGCCGAGCCGAGCACGCTCCGTAGCTCCTGCTTGAGCAGTCCCAGCACCGCCTCGGCCGTGACCGCCCCCTCCTCACGGCTCCGTCGGCGCAGTTCCTCGACCAGTTCCATGCTGGCGGTGACGCCCACGTCGGCCGAGATGAGGGCCTCCTCGAGACCCTCCCAGGCCTGTTCGTCGACGCCGCGGCCGAACAGTTCGGCGACCGACGCACCCAGGACGTTGCGGGTCCGCGCCAGCCGAGACCGGAACCGCTCCCCGAGCGGCAGCGGCACCACCTCGACGGGTGGTGGTGGCGGCGCCGCCTCGGGAGCGGGTGGTGCTGCCGGCGGTGCCTCGACGTCCGGACGCGCCGGCGCCTCGAGGTCGGTCTCGGCATCGCCAGGAGGTGCGACCGGCCCCGGCGACGGTGGACGCGGTCGTCCGCGCTCGCCACGGTCGGGGCGACGCCTCGCGCCGACGAGCAGGCCGGCGAGCGCCAGCACCGTCACGACGGCGATCACGAGGAACAGGGGATCATCGAACACGCTGCGCTCCGACGACGAGGTGGGACGGCATCGGGACTGCACCCGGCTCGGGTCGTCCCCCGGACGCGGCCCACGCTAACGGGGGCCGACGTGGACCGCCTACCCGCGTGGCCGCCGTCAGGCCGGCGTCGGCTGTGCGGCCGTCGCGTCCATCGCGGCCGTCGGGGCGTCGCTCGCGCGCGCCTCGAGTGTCCCCTGGGCGGTCGTGTCGCCGTCGGCGCGGAGACGCTCCGCCACGACCTTGGTCACCGCGTCTGGTCCCATCGTGATCCCGTACAGGACGTCGGCGATCTCCATGGATCGCTTCTGGTGGGTCACCATGATGATCTGGGCGTGGCCCCGGAACGACCGGACCACGCGCAGGAGCCGCTGGAGGTTGACGTCGTCCAGGGCGGCGTCGACCTCGTCGAGGACGTAGAAGGGACTCGGGCGGGCCCGGAAGATCGCGAAGACGAACGCGAGCACCGTCAGGGATCGCTCACCACCCGACAGCAGCGACAGCCGGGTGACCTTCTTGCCGGGCGGACGCGCCTCGACGTCGACACCGGCCGTCAGCAGGTCGTCGGCGTCGGTGAGCACGAGCCGCCCGTGACCCCCTGGGAACACCGTCTGGAAGGTCAGCTCGAACTCGCGGGCCACGTCCTCGAACGCGGTCCGGAAGACCTCCCGGATGCGGTCGTCGACAGCGGCGACGACCTGCTCGAGGTCACGCCGCGAGCGACGGAGATCGTCGAGCTGATCGCTCAGGAACGCGTGCCGCTGCTCGAGTGCCGCGAACTCCTCGAGCGCCAGGGGGTTCACCCGGCCGAGCAGCCCCACCTTGCGGACGAGCTCGTCCTCCTGCTCCGTCAGGTCGTCGATGCCGAAGCCCGACGTGTCGGGGTGCTCGGCACGCAGCTCCTCGGGCGAGAGTGACAGCTCCTGACGGATCCTGCCGCACAGGTGGTCCAGGCGCGACCGGACGTCCCGCTGTCGCAGCTCCGCCGCGTGCCGCTGCTCGCGCAGCTCGTCGAGCACGACGCCAACGTCGCTGACCTGTGCGCGGGCGACGCCGAGCTCCTCACGCAGGGCAGCGACCTGCGTCCCCGCCTGGTCGCGCCGCTCACCGGCCTCCTCGACGGATCGGCTCAGCAGCTCGGCGGCCGCGCGCGCGACGAGCAGGAGCTCCCCGCAGCGCTGGATGCCCGTGCGGCGGGCGTCCCGGCGCCGAGCCGCTTCTGCGAGCGCGCGCTCGACCTGATCCGCCTCCTCGCGGAGCGACGCGGTCTGTGCGAGCAGGTGGCGGAGCTGTTCGCTGGCTCGCTCGACGGCGACCCGCGCATCGAGCTCCCGCTCGCGTGCTGTCTCGAGCGCCTCGTCGAGCTCCAGGGCCCGCTGGTCGGTGGCCCCGTCCTCGTCGAGCTGCTCCGTCGCCTCGGGGCCGCGGCCGTGCAGCTCCGACAGGGCCGACCGATCGCGCGCGAGTCCGTCCTGGAGCTCGACGAGCTGGGCGGCGACGAGCTCGCGCTGGTTCGTCAGCGTGTGCAGCTCCTTGTGCGTCCGCGCGAGGCGCTCGGCCGCCCCGGTGATGCGTGCGTCGGACTCGTTGATCCGCTCGGTCGCGGACCCGAGCCGCTCCCTCGCGTCGCGAAGGCGGTCGGCCGCGACCGAGCGCTCCTGCGCCAGCCCCTCGAGCTCGGCGCGCAGCTCGTCAGCGCGGGCATCGGCCGCGTCGGCGGCCGACGCCGTCACGACCGCAGAGCGCTGACCCGAGCCACCGGCGCGGTAGCCGCCCGGTCCAGCGATGTCGCCCTCGAAGGTGACGAAGGTCAGCTGCGGGTACCGGCCGTGCAGCTCGACCGCACGCGACCAGTCGGCGGCGACGAAGGTCGTGGCGAGCACGGTGCGCAGCGCGCCGACGACCTCCGTCGTCTCGGCACCGGCATCGGTGGGCGACAGGCTCGCAGCGACCGCCTCGGCTCCCAGCCCGTGCAGCTCGGCGAGCAACGCGTCGTCGGGCGCGATGCGTGGCACGGTTCCGGCCCGTGCGACGAGCACGACCGCGGCGCCCGCATCGTGCGAGCGCAACCACGCGATGGCCCGCCGGGCGTCGTCGGGGCTGCTGACGGCCACGGCCTCGCCGAGCGGCCCCAAGGCCGCTGCCACGGCGTCGTCGCGACCGGCGTGCACCCGGACGTGCTCTGCGACGGCACCGAGGACGCCGTCGAGGCCTGCCGCGAGCAGGGCGCCGGTTCCCCCGGCACCTTCCAGGAGCGCCGCGCGCAGCGCCTCGGCGCGAGCGGCCTGCGAGGAGCGTTCGGCGTCGAGCTCGCGGGCGCGCGCATCGAGACCCTCGAGCACGAGCGCGTGCTCGTCGACCAGGGCCTCGGCCGTCTCGAGCGTCGCGGTGAGCTCGACCTCGCCGGCGTCCAGGGTCTGGATCTCGACCTCGACGGCGTCGACGTCCCGCGTGACCTCGGCGATCCGTGCGTCGAGGCTCGTGAGGTTGGCGGTGACACGGCCCACCTCGGCCTCGGCGCCCGCGATGGCACCGCGGATCGCCGAGACCTCGCCTTCCCAGCGCACGACGCGCTCGCGCTGCTCGGCCCGCCGTCGCCGCTCCAGCTGCAGCCCCTGCTCGTGCGAGCGCCGAGCCAGCTCCGCGTCCCGACGTCCGGTTGCCTCGGACTCCAGTCGTGCCCGCGCCGCGTCGAGGGCAGCCTGGCGCTCGACCGCGTCCCGTTCGACCGCATCCGCCTGGGCGCGCAGCTCGGCGGGTGGGCGGCCAGCCAATGGCTCCTCGACGTAGGAGACCAGATGGCGGCGTCTGGCCTCCACGAGGTCCGTGGTCCCCCGCACGCGCTCCCCGAGCGAGGTCAGCGCGTAGTACGTCGCTGCCGCACGCTCGGCGGTCGGGACCAGGACCCCGAGGCGCTGCTCGAGGGAGTCGACGTGCCCGCGGTGCTCGGACAAGCGCTGCTCGACGCGCTCCTGCTCCGCTGCTGCGTCGTCGTCCGAGCGATCGGCCCGTTCGGCCAGCACGGAGAGGCGGTCGAGCTCCGCTGCGGCGAGCCGGACGCGCACCCCGCGCAGCTCGGCCTGGAGCGACCGGTAGCGATCGGCTGCCTCTGCCTGCCGCTCGAGCGGCCGGAGCTGCCGGCGGAGCTCCCGGAGCACCGTCCGGAGCTTGTCGACGTGGGTGTCCACCTGCTCGAGCTTGCGCAGGGCGCGTTCACGTCGTCGTCGGTGCTTGAGGATGCCGGCGGCCTCCTCGATGTAGCGCCGCCGTTCCTCGGGCTTGGCGTTCAGGATCTCGTCGAGCTGGCCCTGGCCGACGATCGTGTGCAGCTCGCGACCGAGCCCCGTGTCCGAGAGCAGCTCCTGGACGTCGAGCGCCCGGACCTCCTCCCCGTTGATCGTGTACGAGGTCTCGCCGTCGGCATGGATCTGACGGGCGACGCGAACCTCGGAGAACGCGCCCGCGCTGGACGCGGTGCCGAGACCGCCCCCGGACAGCCGACCGTCACTGTTGTCGATCGCGATCTCGACACGGGCGTGGTTGGCCCGGTGGCGGGTCGGCGAGCCGGCGAAGATGACGTCCGCCATGGTCCCGCCCCGGACCTTCCTCGCGGAATGCGTGCCGAGCACCCAGGAGAGCGCGTCCACGACGTTGGACTTGCCGGAGCCGTTGGGGCCGACGATGACCGTGATCCCGGGTTCGACGTCGAGCACGGTCGCGTCCGCGAAGGACTTGAAGCCCCGCATCGACAGGGACCTGAGGAACACGCTCCCTCCAGCCGCGCCGCGCAGGCGCGTCGGGGCTCGACGGACGGGGAAGGCCGCGGATGCTAGCGGCGGGTCGTGCCAGGCCGGGGGACGTCGCCCGCCGGGTCAGGCGCTCGCGTGCGCCTCGCGGTCGGCCTCGAGCGGGAACCCCTCGCGCGTGGCCCGATCGACGCGAGCCGACTCCGCGGCCTCGAGCGCCGCCTCGAGCTCGGCGACGCGGCGACGCAGCGTCCGGACCTCGTCGACGAGCCGGAGCGTGGTGGGGTCGACGTGGGTACCCAGGAGTGCCTTGGCCATCGTGTGATGCTCTCTCGAGGTGGTGTCGCGGCAGGAGCGCACCGAATCGGAGGACCCAACCGGAGGACCGGGTCGGCCACGTCCAGAGTGACACGTCCGGGGTGGACTGACCAGAGTGAACCGACCACGTCCAGAGTACCGGACGGCTCGCGGGAGCGTCCAGGGCGACCCACACACGTCAGATCATGCACTGCTCGCAGTGGTAGGTGGAGATCCCCTTGCGCAGTCGCGTCTTGACGATCGGACGGCGGCAGCGGGGGCAGGGCAGCCCGTCGCGGCCGTAGACCTTCAGGTGCTCGGCCACCTCGCCGTCGTCGTCGATCATCTGCTCGGCCTCGACGTCCTCGAGGCTCGAGCCCGCGGCCTTCATCGCCGAGACGATCACTTCCTGCATCGCCCGGTAGAGCCGCCGGACCTCCTGGGTCGACAGCGTCGCCGAGGGATGGTCGTGACGCAGGCCGGCCTCCCAGAGGATCTCGTCGCTGTACACCGGGCCGAGACCGACGATGAGCCCCTGGTCGAGGAGCACCATCTTCAACGGCTTGTCGGCAGACGCGAGGAAGCGGCCGAACTCCATCCAGGTGGGGTTGTCGTCGAGCGGGTCCAGGGCATCGGCCGGGATGCCGGCTGCGTCGAAGGCCGTCTCGGTGGGGACGACACCGCTGCGCACCGTCGGCTCGGTCCCGCCCTCGCTGACGTGCAGCGCCCCACCGATCGTGAACGTGACGGCGAGGTGGGTCCCGGGTCCCGGCTCCTCCGACGCGGTCTGACGGTGCAGCGAGCCGTTGTCGCCGGGATCGATGACCCAGGTGTTGGCGTCGTCGAGGTCCAGGAAGATGATCCGCCCGCGTCGGCGCGCAGCGTCGACCTTCCGGCCCTCGAGGGCCTTGGCGAGCTCCGGTCGGTTGCGGTGGAACGGCTTGACGATGCCGGCGGACGTCACGATCACATCCTTGACGCGCTTGCCGACGACCTCTCTCTCGAGGTCCTTGCGCAGGACCTCGACCTCAGGTAGCTCCACCTCGGTGCCGTTCGTCGAACGGGGCGACAGCCCGTCGTGCCCCGGGCCGGGCCGGGAACCTAGCCGACACCGCTCGAGGTCCCGATGAGGCGGCGATACGCCTCGCGCGCGGCGCGCTGCTCTGCCTGCTTCTTGTTGCGGCCCTCGCCCGTCCCGACGAGGTCCCCCGCGACCGACACGGAGGCCACGAACGTCTTGTCGTGATCCGGGCCGCTGTCGGTCACCGTGTAGCGTGGCAGCACCTCGTAGCGCGCCGCCGTGAGCTCCTGCAGGCTGGTCTTGTAGTCGAGCGCCGCACCGCGGTCGGCGAGCTCGGCGAGCACCGGCGAGAACAGCCGCTCGACCAGGTCGTACGCCGTCGCGAAGCCCTGGTCGACGTGGACGGCGCCGATCACGGCCTCGAGCGTGTCCGCGAGGATCGAGTCCTTGTCGGCCCCTCCGGAGGCAGCCTCGCCCCGGCCGAGCTTGACGAAGCGACCGAGGCCGAGCTCGCGCGCCACCGCCGCGAGCGACTCCGTCTTCACCGCGGCCGACCGGACCTTGGCGAGCCGCCCCTCCTGCTCGGCGGGGTGCGCGTGGAAGATCTCGTCGGTGACGACCAGACCGAGCACCGCGTCGCCCAGGAACTCCAGCCGCTCGTTCGGCTCGACGCCGCCGTGCTCGAACGCCCACGACCGATGTGTGAGGGCGGTGTCGAGCAGCCGTTGGTCGTCGAGGTGCACGTCGAGGATCCCGGCGAGCATCGCCGCCGGGTCGATCTCCGCGTCCGTCAGGCCGCCCGTCAGTCGACCTCGACCACGGTCCGGCCGGCGTACGAGCCGCAGGTCGGGCACACCGTGTGTGGGCGCGTCGGTGCCTTGCAGCGGGCGCACGTCGCGTTCGTCGGCGCGCTGATCCTGAGCCACTGCGCCTTGCGGTGACGGGTACGGGCGCGGGAGAGCTTCCGCTTCGGGACTGCCATCGTCGGGTCCTTCTGGTCGGTCTGGTCGGTCGGAGGTGGTCGGAGGTGGTCGGGTCTGGCGTCAGTCCGCCGGTAGGTCGAGGTCCGCGAGCCGTGCCCAGCGCAGGTCGACCTGCGCGTCACCGTCGTGCCCACAGTCGCCTTCGTTGCGATCGGCGCCGCAGGTGGGGCACAGCCCCAGGCAGTCGTCGGAGCACAGCAGCTTGATCGGGAGATCAACGAGCAGCGCATCCCGGGCGAGCGTCGAGAGGTCCAGCGAGGTCAGGTCGTCCTCGAGCTCGTAGCCCGGATCGTCCTCGTCCTCCGGCTCGCGGCGTGCCGGGTCGGTGAACAGTTCCGCGACCTCGACCTCGCGGTGGGCCTCCAGCGGCCGCAGGCAGCGTCCGCAGGTGACCACCACGTCGAACCCCAGGGTGCCGCGCACGAGGACGCCCTCGACGACCGAGTCGAGATGCAGATCGAGCACGACGGGCCCGCCGATGGATGCGATCGAGGGCCCCCACGGGTCGGCGCCGAACTCTTCGGCCGCGACGGCACGCGTCAGCGCCCGGGTCTCGCCCGGGTGGCCGACGAGGCCGTTCACTGGGACGCGCACGACGGTTCTCCTGGCCCGCTGCGTCGCACAGCAGGTGTCTCGCGAGGGGTGCGGGGTCGTTCCGAGGATGCGGGCCGGGGGCCACACGACGAGCGTGCGTCGACCGCGACGGTTCGGGACGCGACGGTTCGGGAGTGGCGGCGAGCCGCCCCGTGGCGGTCCGACACCGCCGGACACGGTAGCACAGGACCCACCCGTGCCGCTGGTGCGGGTGCGACTCAGGCGCTCCCGGGCAGGTCCCCGAACCGGGCGTCGTCGGTGCCGAGCTCGTCGTCGTCGACCGCGAGCTCGTCGGCGCTGCTGGCGCCGCGGAGCTTGGCGCGGCCGCGCTCCACCGCGGTGAGGGTCTTGTTGAGCACCACCTCGAAGTTCGCGAGCTTCGCGTCGACGTAGTCCTCGGCCTCCAGCCGGATCTGCCTGGCGTGCTCCCGCGCCTGCCCCATCAGCGCCTCGGCCTCGACGTCCGCCGCCCGCACGACCTCCCGCTCGGACACCAGCCGGTCGCGCTCCGCGCGTCCCTCGAGGAGCACCTGGTCCGCGTCCGCCTGGGCACGCTCGAGGATCTCGTCGCGTTCCTTGATCACCCACCGCGCCTGCGTCAGCTCGTCGGGGATCGCATCGCGCAGGTCGGCCAGCAGGCCCTCGAGCTCCGCCCTGTTGACCATCACGGACGCTGACAGGGGCACGGCCTTGGCCTCGCCGACGAGCCGTTCGAGCTGGTGCAGCTTGGCCTCCACGTCAAGCGGCACGGCGCGGGGGTCGGACATCGTGAGGATCCGCTCTGTCGTCTGGGGTACGCGGCTCTGGTGCCCACCGTCGGCGGCGAACCCGCGCTCGATGCGCGAGCGGCCGGAGCCTACCGTCAGCGGCACCCGATGCCGGGCGACCGGGAGCGGCCCAATGGACGCCACCCCGGGCGGTCAGCCCGATGCGAGCCGGTCGCGAAGGGCACGGGCGACGGCCGGGGGCACCGTCCCGTCCACCGAGCCGCCGAGCCTGGCGACCTCCTTGACCAGAGAGCTCGACAGGTAGCTGTGCTCGGGGCTGGTCGTCAGGAACACGGTCTCGACGTCACCGATGCGCTGGTTCATCTGCGCCATCTGCAACTCGTACTCGAAGTCGCTGACGGCCCGGAGGCCCTTGCACACGATGCCGATGTCGCGGCGACGGCAGAAGTCGACCAGCAGTCCCTCGAAGCGGTCCACCTCGACGTTGTCGAGGTGCGCGGTCTCGGACGCGATCAGCGCGATGCGCTCGTCGACGCTGAAGAGCCCCTCCTTGCGTGGGTTGCCGAGCACCGCGACCACGACCTGGTCGAAGCGCGCGGCCGCGCGCTCGATGACGTCCAGGTGTCCGAGGGTGATGGGATCGAAGCTGCCGGGGCAGACGACGGACACGCTCATGCAAGCTCCGCTCGGTGCAACGCGGTGTCACCGTAGCGGCGCGGGTCAGTCGGCCGGATGGTCGGCGGCCACACGACCGCACCGTCGCGGGCCGCACGCTCGACGACGACGGTCCCGCCGGGGCGCAGCTGTGCGACCAGGAGCGTCAGCACCTCCGTCAGCACCGCGTCGGGGGTCCGGTACGGCGGGTCGAGGACGGCGAGGTGGAACGGCGAACCGGGCAGCGGGTCTCGCAGGGCGCGTTCGCACGGCCCGGCCACGATGTGCGTCCCCGGCAGCGCCACCGTGGCGACGTTGCGTCTGATGGCGTCGAGGGCGCGGCGATCCTGCTCGACGAAGGTGACGCTCGCCGCGCCACGGGACAGCGCCTCGAGACCCAACGCCCCGCTGCCCGCGTAGAGATCCGCGACGGCGACCCCGGGGAGCAGCGTCTGGAGGGAGGAGAACAGCGCCTCCTTCACACGGTCGCTCGTGGGGCGCACGTCCGTCCCGGCGGGCGCGACGAGCCGTCGACCCCGCGCGGCACCGGCGACGACACGCATCAGCGGCGGACCGGGTTCGCGCCGACGCGGTCGAGCACGAACGCCAGCACCCTGGCCTCGTCACGCCAGGCGTCGTAGCGTCCGGAGCGACCGGCATGACCGGCGTCGAGCTCGGTCCACAACAGGATCGGGCCACCGGTGGCGGTGGCACGCAGCTTGGCGACCCACTTCGCGGGCTCCCAGTACTGCACGCGTGGGTCGTGCAGCCCGGCCGTCACGAGCAGCGGCGGGTACGCGGTGGGGCGGACGTTGTCGTACGGCGAGTACGCGCGCATGGCGGCGAGCACGTCGGGATCCGAGGGGTCGCCCCACTCCTCGTACTCCACCACCGTGAGCGGGATCGTGGGGTCCGACATGGTGGTGACGATGTCGACGAACGGCACCTCGGCGACGGCGGCGGCACACAGCTCCGGGCGGAGGTTGAGCACCGCGCCGATCAGCAGCCCGCCGGCCGAGCCGCCGCGGATCGCCAGCCGCTCACGCGCGACGATGCCAGCGCCGACGAGGTGGTCGGCGCACGCGGCGAAGTCCGTGAAGGTGTTCGCCTTGGCGAGGAACTTGCCGTCCTCGTACCAGCGGCGCCCGAGCTCGCCACCACCGCGGACGTGCGCGAAGCCGAACACGATCCCCCGGTCCAGCAGGCTCAGCCTGGCGGCGGAGAAGGCGGGGTCGAGCGAGAGCTCGTAGCTGCCGTAGCCGTACAGCAGCCCGGGAGCGGTGCCGTCGAGGGGCACGCTCGCGCGTCGGACGAGGCTGATGGGAACGCGCGTGCCGTCCGTCGAGGTCGCCCACTCGCGCCAGGTCACGTAGTCGTCCTGGTCGTAGTCGCGGACCGGCTGACGCTTGACGACCGTCCGCTCCCCCGTCGCGACCTCGAGGTCGACCACCTCGGTCGGGGAGATCATCGACGTGTAGGTGAAGCGCACGACCCGCCCGTCGAAGGCCGGGTTCTGCGCCAGAGCGGCGCTGTAGGTGTCGTGGGGCATCGGCAGGACGCTGCCCACCCCGGTCTCCGGGTCGCAGAGCCGGAGCTGCGTGCGCGCGTCCGTCCGCTCCGAGAGGACCAGCGCCTGCGCGAACACGTCGGCGGACTCCAGCCGCGTCCCCGGACGGTGGGGCACGAGGTCCACCCAGCTCGGGCGGTCGGGGTCGGAGACGGGCGCGACGCAGAGCTTGAAGTCCTCGGCACCGTCCGCGTTGGTCACGAGGTACAGCGTGTCGCCGCGGTGGTCGAGGTCGTACTCGACGCCGGTCGCACGCGGCGCCACCAGGCGGGGACGCGCCTCGGGATCGTCCGCGTCGATCAGGTGCCACTCGGTGGAGGTCTTGCTCCCGGAGCGGATCGCCAGGAAGGCCTCGGAGCGCGTCCGACCGATCGACAACCAGTAGCGCTCGTCCGGCTCCTCGAAGACGAGCTCGTCGTCCCCGCTCGGGGCTCCGAGCCGGTGGCGCAGCACGCGACACGGCCGCCAGGCCTCGTCGGGAACGGTGTAGAGGAACGTCGCGCTGTCGTTCGACCACGCCAACCCGTAGGCGGCCCTGGCGATCCGGTCCGCGAGCAGCTCGCCGGTCGTGAGGTCCCGGATCCGTACCTCGAACACCTCGTCGCCCGTGAGGTCGACCGCCTCGGCCGCGAGCCGGCCGTCCGGGCTCACGCTCAGACCCCCGAGCTGGAAGAAGTCGTGCTGCGCTGCCTCGAGGTTCTCGTCGAGCAGGACCACCTCGTCGTCGGGCGGCGACGCGGGGTCGACGGGCGTCCGCAACCCCGGTGGGAGGTCGAGCACGTCGCGCACGTCGGACGGCACCGGGCGACGACAGTGGATCGCGTACTGCTGTCCCTCCAGGGTCCGCCGGTAGTAGACCCAGCCTGCCGGGCGGCCCGGGCCGGCCGGTCGCAGGACCGGTGCGGAGGCGTCGGTCTCCTGGACCCGGGAGCGGATCTCGTCGAAGAGCAGCTCCCGCAGGTCGGCGAGTGGGGCGAACGCGGTGTCGGTGTGCGCGTTCTCGGCCTCGAGGTAGGCGATCGTCGCCGGGTCGTCGCGATCTCGCAGCCAGTACCAGGGGTCGTCGACGGTCGAACCGTCAGCCCACACGACCCGGTGCGGTCGACGCTCCGCCCGCGGGGGCTCGATGCGGGGCTGGACGGATGCGGGGACGTCGGGCGGCACGGGGCGGCGCTTTCGGTCGGGCATGGAGGGCGAGCGACCACGCGAGCCTACGAGGTCCCCGCGACCCACCACACCCGACAGGCGGGCGGCCAGGCCTACGGTGGGACACCGTCGTCGAGCTGCCCGGAAGCCGCGAGCGCGAGGAACGGCTCGAGCGCACGCGGGTCCGCGAGTGCACCGGGATCGACCACCCGCTCCGCCGGCTCCCCCTGGAGGAGCCGCTTGATCGGGACCTCCAGCTTCTTGCCCGACAGCGTCCTGGGCACCGACGGCACCGCCAGGACGGCGTCCGGGACGTGGCGCGGGGAGAGCGCCGTGCGGATGGCGGACACGAGCTCGCCTCGCAGCCGGACGTCGAGCTCGATCCCCGCGACGGGCACCACGAAGAGCAGCAGGCGACCCCCGTCCGGTCCGTCGAGGTGGACGACCAGACTGTCGGCGACCCGCGGGTCCTCCTCGACGACGGCGTAGAACTCGCTCGTCCCCATGCGGACGCCACCACGGTTGAGCGTCGCATCGGAGCGCCCGGTGATCACGCACGAGCCGCGCGGCGTGATCTCGATCCAGTCCCCGTGGCACCAGACCCCCGGGAAGCGGTCGAAGTACGCACGACGCTCGCGATCACGGCCCGGGTCGTCCCAGAAACCCACCGGCATGGACGGCAGTGGGGCGGTCAGCACCAGCTCTCCACGCACCCCCACCACCGAGCGGCCCCGCTCGTCGAACGCCTCGACCCGCGCCCCCAGGCACCGTGCCGGGATCTCGCCCGCGTGGACGGCCACCAGCGGCGCGCCCGCGACGAAGGCCGTGCACACGTCCGTGCCGCCCGACGCCGAGGACAGCAGCAGGTGGTCGCCGACGTGCTCGTAGACCCATGCGAAGCCCTCCGGCGGCAGCGGTGCGCCGGTCGAGCCGACGGACCGGATGGCGGTGAGGTCCAGATGTGCCCTCGGCGACCGGCCCGCACGGCGGCAGGCGAGGAGCAGCGGCGCACTGGTGCCGAGGACCGTCACGCCGGTGTCCGCCGCGAGCCGCCAGAGGGTGTCGAGGTCGGGATGGCCCGGGTCGCCGTCGAACAGCACGACCGTGGCCCCGACCACGAGCCCCGACACCAGGTAGTTCCACATCATCCAGCCGGTGGTGGTGAACCAGGTGAAGACCTCCCCCGGCCCGAGGTCGTGGTGGAGGCCGAGCATCTTGGCGTGCTCGAGCAGGATCCCCCCGTGACCGTGCACGATCGCCTTCGGTGGCCCGGTGGTCCCCGAGCTGAAGAGCACGTAGAGGGGATGGTCGAAGGGCACGAGCTCGAACCGCGGCTCTGCGGGCTCCGCCAACAGCTCGTCCCAACCGACGACGGCATCCCGCTCCCCCGTCCGGGACGGCCCCGCCGGGGGGCCGTGCCCGGCGCCGGCCAGGTAGGGCACCCACACGGTCGCCTGCAACGTCGGCAGGGCGGAACGGATCGCCGCCACCTCGGCGTCGCGGCGCACGTCCTTGTCGCCGTAGCGGTAGCCGTCCACCGCCAGAAGGACCCGGGGTCCGATCTGCCCCACCCGGTCGAGCACGGCGCGCGCACCGAACTCGGGCGCGCACGACGACCACACGGCACCGAGCGACGCACACGCGAGGAAGGCGACGACCGTCTCCGGGATGTTCGGGAGGTAGGCGACGACCCGGTCGCCGCGAGCGACGCCCAGTCGGCGCAGCCCCGCGGCGCAACGGCCCACCTGGTCCGCGAGCTCGGCGAAGCTCAGCTCGACGTCGGGCCGGGTCTGTGACCGCCCGACGATCGCCGTCCCGGCGTCGCGCCGTCGTAGCGCGTGTGCGGCGTAGTTGAGTCGGGCGCCCGGGAACCAGCGGACGTCCGGCATCCGCGTCCCGACCAGGACCGGTCCGGGATCGGGTCCGAGCCGCAGATCGAACCAGTCGACCACCGACGACCAGAACGCCTCCGGATCCGACACCGACCACCGCCACGCCGTGTCGTAGTCGGGGAGCTGCAACCCGAGCGAGCCGCTCACCTGGTCGAGGAACCGCCCCATCCGGGTCGTCGCGCGCGCGTCGGTCGGCGGTTCCCACAGCAGCTGGCCCTGCGCGACAGCGCCCGGATCGGCCTGCGCGACAGCGCCCGGATCGGGCTGCGCGACAGCGCCCGGATCGGGCTGCGCGACCTCGGGCATGCTCGTCCCTCCCGGGCTCAGCCGCTCGCCAGGACCGCGAACCGCTCCACGTCCCCGTCGTAGCGGCGCAGGACCTCCGCGCGCACGGAGCCGTGTGCGCCGTCCTCGAGGTGCGCGTCCGCGTCGATCACGCGGCGCGCCAGGGCCCGCGTGGCATCGACGAGGTCCCGGTCGTCCAGCACGCGCGCGAGCTTGAGCTCCGGCACACCCGACTGCGCGCGGCCGAACAGCTGCCCCTCGCCACGGATCGCCAGGTCGGTCTCCGCCAGCACGAACCCGTCGGTCGACGCCGTCACGGCGTCCAGCCGGCGCTGCGCCTCGTCGCTGACCGTGCCCTTCCAGCCGGCGAACAGCACGCAGAAGCTGCGATCGGCGCCACGCCCCACGCGCCCACGGAGCTGGTGCAGCTGGCTGATGCCGAACCGCTCCGCGTCCTCCACGATCATGATCGACGCCTCCGGCACGTCGACCCCCACCTCGATCACCGTGGTCGCGACGAGCACCTGGGCGTCCCCGGTCCGGAAGGCGGCCATCGCGGCCTCCTTCTCCTGCGGTCTGACGCGGCCGTGGACGAGCGCCACCTCGAGGTCGGGGAACACCTCCGTCGCCAACCTCCGGTGTTCCTCGACGGCGCCGGTGCCGGGCACCGTGGCGCTCTCCTCCACGAACGGGCAGACCACGTAGGCGCGTCGGCCGTCCGCCACCTCGGCGCGGACGAAGTCGTACAACCGGGCCCGACGGTCCGCCTGCGCCGGGGTGATGAGCCGCGTGGTCACGGGCTGCCGTCCGGGGGGGAGCTCGTCCAGGACGGTGACGTCCAGGTCTCCGTAGAGGGTGAGTGCCAGGGACCGAGGGATGGGGGTCGCCGTCATCACCAGCACGTCCGGGCTCGCCGCGGTGCTGGTGCCCGTGTCGGCCGCCTTGTCCTTCAACCGCAACCGCTGCGAGACGCCGAAGCGGTGTTGCTCGTCGATCACGACGACACCCAGGTCCGCGAACCGCACCCCTTCCTCGAGCAGGGCATGCGTCCCGACGACGAGGTCGACCTGGCCCGACAGCAGCTCGCCGAGGATCCGTCGTCGGCGCGACTGCGTCGTCGACGAGGTCAGCAGTTCCACACGCACGCCGTCCAGCACGTTCACGCCGAGCGGCGCGAGCAGCTCCGTCAGGGTGCGGTGATGCTGCTCGGCCAGGACCTCCGTCGGCGCCATCAGGGCGGCCTGCCGGCCGTTGTCGACCGCGCAGAGCATCGCCCACACGGCGACCACCGTCTTGCCCGACCCCACGTCGCCCTGGAGCAACCGGTGCATCGGCCGCCCCGCCCCCAGATCCTCTCCGAGCGTGTCCAGGGCGCGCTGCTGCGCCTGGGTCAACGCGAAGGGCAACGACGCGACCAGGTCGGCGGCATGCCCCGCCGGACGGGGGGCGTTGTCCAGGCCGAGCGTCTCGGCCTCCAGGATCGAGCGTCGCCACTGCAACCCGAGCTGGAGCGTCGCCAGCTCGTCGAAGGCGAGCCGTCGCCGGGCGGCCCGGCGACTCGTGTGGTCGGGGGGCCGGTGGATCGTCCGCACCGCGACGTCCAGCTCGACCAGGTCGTGCTCCTCCCGCCATGACGGCGGGAGCCAGTCGTCGATCGGCGGGAGGCCGTCCAGGGCGGCGGTAACCAGCTCCGACAGGCGGAACGACGTCAGGCCCTCGACACTGCGGTAGACGGCGAGCAGCCGCTGGTGCTCGAGCCGCTCGGCGGCGTGGTCCGGGTCGAGTCCGGACGCCACCTGACCGAGGACCAGGATGTCGGGCGCGGACAGCTGCAGCGACCGTCTGAAGCGCTTCACCGTCCCGCTGCAGGCGACGACGGTGCCGGGCGGTAGCTGCGTCGCCCGCCACGGCTGGTTGAAGAACGTCACGCTGAAGGTCGCACCGCTGGCCTGCCGGACCGTCCCCTCCGCGAGATCGAGCCGCCGGGGCCGTCCCTTCCGCGGCGGGATGCGGCGGACCTGCCAGTCGAGCACCTCGCCGATCAGCGTCGCCGGCTCGCCCTCCTGCACCTGCGACCAGTCGAGGATGTCGCCAGCGTCCTGGTAGGCCCTGGGGTAGTGCTCGAGCAGGTCTCGCACCGTACGGATCCCGAACGCCTCGTCGAGCGCGGCGCCGACCTTCGCTCCCACGCCGGCGAGCTCGGTGACGCGGTCGTCGAGCGTCACGGACGTGGTGGTCGTGCTCATTCGACGCCGACCCACAGGATCGAGCCGCGGCAGCCCGCGGCGACCGTCTCGAGCTCCGCGGACGTCCGCGCGCGCAGGAACGCGGCGGCCTCCTCGCACTCCTCCGGGGACAGCGCCGCACCGCACAGCATCGTGACGAGCTCGGCGTCCCCGTCCAGCAGGGCGTCGCACAACGCCCCGAGCGCCTGTTGCCAGGTCGCCGTCGCGCCGACCACCACGCCGTCGGCGATCGCCAGCGGCTGGCCGAGCGTCACGTCACCCACCGGCGTCCGCGCGTCCTTGACGGCACCCACCACCTCGCCGGCGCGCACACCGTCAGCCGCGGCCCGGACCTCGGCGACGACCACCTCCGGCACCCCGGACGCGTCGCACACCGCGAGGCCTGCCAACACGGCGGGCGGGGTGACCGCGCCGGCGACCACGTCGACCGTCGGCCCCGACTCGAGGGACGCGACCTCGGCGGCCGCGACCGCGGTCGTCACCGCGTTGCGGTGCCCCGGGAACAGCAGCACCCGCTCCGCGTGCACGCGTTGCACCGCCTGGAGCAGATCGGCGACCGAGGGCAGCGCACCCGCCCCGCCGTCGACGACGACCGCGCCGAGCCGCCGCGCCAGCGTGGCCGCCCCGGCGCCGTCCAGCACGGCGACGGCCCCCAGCGCCGCCGGCGGTCGGGCCGCCGTGCGCGCGGCGATCTGGTCGCCGAGGTGGACGACCTCGATGTCGGAGGCGCGGCCGTGGGCGAGTCCGGCCTCGAGCGCGGCGCCGATGCGGGCCGTGTGCACGTGCACGTTGAGGAGCCCGCCCGCTGCGACGACGACGACCGAGTCCCCGAGCTGCTCGAGCTCCCGTCGCAGCTCCGGCGCGGCCTCGTCGTCCGCATCGAGCAGGTACTGGACCTCGAACGGCTCGAGCGTGGACGCGTGGCAGCCGTCCTCGATCGCCGACGCGTGGCGACGTGGAGGATCGAGCCGGACCTCTGGCGCGTGCCCGCTGAGGTGGCCGTGGACGGCCGCGAGGAGGATCTCGAAGCCCCGCGCGCCCGCGTCGACCACGCCCGCCTCCGTCAGGACGTCGAGCTGGTCGCGCGTGCGCTCGACGGCCTCCGCCGTCGCCTGGCACGCGGCGGCGGAGGCGGCCACGAGATCGGCCCCCCGCGCGACGGCCGCAGCCGCCGCGTCGGCGGCGACGGACAGCGCGGTGAGGATCGTGCCCTCCACGGGCTCGGCGACCGCCTCGTAGGCGAGGTCTCGTGCGCGGCGCAGGGCGCTCGCGTACAGACCCGCGTCGACGTGGCGATGGCCGGTGACGACCTCCACGACGGCACGCAGGACCTGGCTGAGGATGACCCCCGAGTTGCCGCGTGCGCCCCGGATCGCTCCTCGGATCACCGCGATGGCCAGCTCGGGCGGCGTCGCCGGTCGGGCGGCGTGCAGCGCGTCCAACCCGGCACGCACCGTCAGGGTCATGTTCGTGCCGGTGTCGCCGTCCGGCACGGGGAACACGTTCAGGTCGTCGATCGCCTCGCGGCGATCGGCGAGCGCTGCGTGGACCCGTGCGAACAGCGAGGGCAGCTCGCGTGCAGCCAGCGGAGCCCCGGGGGCCTCAGCCATCGCGCGTCCGCCGCCAGGTCACCTGCGCACCGCCTTCCAGCCTGCGTCGGACCACGGGGACCGACGTGCCGAGCGTAGCCAGGGCTGCTCGCCGTCCGGCAGCGACGCACGGGTTCCTCGAGGGCCTGCGGGTGCGCGACGACGAGCGCGCTGGTAGCCTCCACCGCGAACGACGGGACGACGCTGCGCCCGACCAGTCCGTCGCGCGCCCGTCCCCGTCATCGAAGCCCCACTCCCCTGCTCGTCCGGTCGCTGACGTCGCGCGCCGGTCCGGAAAGGCACCACGATGGCGTCCGTCTGCCAGCTCTGCGACAAGAAGCCCTGGTTCGGCAAGCAGGTGTCCCACTCGCACCGCCGCTCCAGCCGTCGGTGGAGCCCGAACATCCAGCGCGTGAAGGCGTACGTGGACGGACGGACCGTCCGCCTCGACGTCTGCACGTCGTGCCTGAAGGCGGGCAAGGTGACGCGGCCGCCGGTCAAGGCCTGACCGCCGCCCAGTCGGGATCTTCGCGGCGTCTGCGGCCGATGCGGCCGGCGCGCGCTACCGTCGGACGGTCGACGGTGGAGGTCACGGGATGGTGCGCGCGTACATCCTGATCCAGACCGAGCTCGAGCAGGCTGCCGACGTCGCCCGGAGGGCGGCGGACGTGCCCGGCGTGCAGAGCGCCGACGACGTGACCGGCCCCTACGACGTGATCGTGCGCGTGGAGGCCGCCGACATCGACCAGCTCGGTCGGATGGTCGCGACCTCGCTGCAGTCGATCCCCGGCATCACCCGGACGCTGACCTGTCCGATCGTCAACCTCTAGGCGGACGGCCACGGGGCCCATCGGCCGTACCCGGACGGTTCAGTGGCGGTTCCGGCGACGTCGCGGGCTTCTCGCGCCACCCTTCGGTGCGCTGGCCGTCGCACGCGGCGTCCTGTCTGCGCTGCCGTCGCGGGTCTCACCACGTTCCGGCCGGTTGCGCTGTTGACTGCTGGGCTCGGACTGCCCGCGGTGCCTCGCGGTCGGTGTGGAGCCGCCCGCACGCCCGTCGTCGTGCGTCCGTGCCGGTCGGCGCGCACCGCCCGATCCCCGGGACTGGGAGGCCCTGGCCCGGCTGCTGGTTCGGGTGGGTGCGGGGAGCGTGTCGGCCGTGAGCAACGACAGGTCGAGCTCGTGCAGGCCGAGGGGTAACGCGACGGCCAGTTGCAGCGCCTCGGTGTCGTCTCGCTCCTCCTGCGGGACCAGCGAGACCACCAGCCCAGCCGCACCAGCGCGGCCGGTCCGGCCCGAGCGGTGCACGTAGTCCTTGTGGCTGCCGGGCAGGTCGAAGTGCACCACCACGCCGACGGCGTCCACGTGGATCCCGCGGGCGGCGACGTCGGTGGCGACGAGCGTGGTCACACGTCCCGCCGCGAACTGGGCCAGGGCGCGCTCGCGCTGAGGCTGACTCCGGTTGCCGTGGATCGCCGCTGTGGCGATGCCTTGGTTGGCCAGCTGCTTGGCGAGCCGATCTGCCCCGTGCTTGGTACGCGTGAACACGATCGCGGAATCGAACCTGCGAACGACGCTCGCCGTGAGGTCCCGCCGCTCCTCCCGCTCGGCCGGCCAGAACAGGTGCCGGACATCGGCCGGGCCGTCGACGGGCGCGACCTCGTGACGGACAGGGTCCTTCTGGTAGCGGCGGATCAGGTGGTCGACGTCGCCATCGAGGGTGGCGGAGAACAGCAGGGTCTGACGGTCCGCGGCAGTGCGGTCCAGGAGGCGTTTGACCTCCGGGAGGAATCCCATGTCCGCCATGCGGTCCGCTTCGTCGAGGACCACGAGATCGACGTCTCGAAGATCGCAGTCCCCACGCTTCACCAGGTCGGCGAGGCGCCCGGGCGTCGCGACGACGATGTCCACCCCGGCGCGCAGCTGTTGCTGATCGCGGCGCAGGTTCGTCCCGCCGTAGAAGGTCGCGACACGGCGCTTTCGCGCCAGGGCGAGTGGGCGGAGGGTCTCGCACACCTGAGCGGCGAGCTCACGGGTGGGGAGCAGGACCAACGCACGTGGGCAGCCGGGACGGGCTCGACCGGCACGGACCGCGAGCGGGATGGCGAAGGCCAGGGTCTTGCCGCCGCCGGTCGGGGCGCGTCCACACAGGTCGCGTCCGGCGAGCGCGTCGGCCAGGGTCAGCGTCTGGATGGCGAAAGGTGCGGTGATCCCGGTCGCGGCGAGCCGCTCGACCAGGACGGGAGGGACGCCGAGTTCGGCGAAGGACGGTTTCACGTTTGGCTCCGAGCGCCCGCCGTTGGGGCGGGCGTGGAAGGTCACCCCGGAGCGTTCTCGGGGGTGAGCACTCGGTCGCGACGCGTGCGCTGCCAGGCAGCTGCGGCGACGAGAGGACGCGTGCGTAGGGAACACGCGATGTGCAGGCGCGGCGGAGAGCCGGGCCGGAGATCGTTCCGGGGGCGTGCCATCCGGCTGGCGGCACGTGGCCCGGAAGGGCGTGTTCGGCGACACGTGGTGTCGCGCTGGGTCTACGGTAGCAGCGTGCGAGGCGGCGCGCTCGTGACCAGCCCCCGGTGGTCCGGTGGCGGTCGTCCAGTCGATCGAGGGCCCCTCGTCGGAGAGCCGTCAGCGCAGCAGCCTGACACCACGCCACCCCCGCACCTCGACGACCGCGGTCGTGGCGGGCCCCTCCAGTTCGCCGAGCGAGTACACGAGCGTCAGCCCAGGCAACCCGTGGACGCGGTAGCCGGCCTGGTAGACGACACGGCTGGTGAGCTCGTAGGCCGTATCCGTGTCCCCGGTCCGCGGATCGGCTCCCACCACGTAGGTGTGCCGACAGCTCGGGGTCTGCAGGTGATGCGGTCGCTGCGGGTCGTAGACGCTGCCCGGCCCGTCGCACGCGACGCTCGACCCGTCGCCTGGCAGCCACGCGGTGCGCACCGGCTGCAGCCACGCGTCGACCCGCACGGCTCCGGCGGTGACCGATCCTTCCACCCGTGCGTAGCCGTCGGCTGCGATCGCGAGCCACGTCGGTAGGCCGGTCAGCTGCACACGGCCTGCCGCGGGCGACAGCAGGACCACGGGTCGCGGCGCGGCGATGCGGTCGAAGGCCTCCTGCACCAGCTCGGTCACCAGGCCGTGCCGCACCGGGTCCTCGTGCCACGCGGGCACGTACCAGCGCAGCCGACGTCGTTCGTCGCACACGACCCAGTAGAAGCGGGCGGCCCAGGGGATGCCCGAGGTGTCGACGAGGTGGTAGTCGGGATCCCAGCCAGGTGCCACCGGCTCGTAGGTGCACCGGAAGGTCCCGCCCTCCGACCGGGGTCCGTCGCCGGAGCGAAGGTGCGCGAGGTCGACGTCACGCGCACCGAACTCGACCACCGACCCGTCCGCGACCGCCGCGGAGGTCGGGGCGACGGGTAGCAGCGGCTGCTCGGAGACGGCCGCGAGCAGCACCATCAGGGACCAGAGGACGCGCATCCCGCTCGGTCGACCGTGGCCTCGCACCCGCACCCCAGACGTCGTGGATCACGCCAGGGCGGGTGGCGTCAGTTCGACGCGTCCCGCAGCAGCCGGTCCACGAGCTGCGGGTAGTCGAGACCCTCCGCCGCCCACAGCCGCGGGAACATCGAGGCGGGGGTGAAGCCGGGGATCGTGTTGATCTCGTTGAGAAGCACGTTCCCGTCCGGCTGGACGAAGAAGTCCACCCGTGCCATGCCCCGACACCCGATCGCCCGGTAGGCGGCCCTGGCGATCGCGTCGATCCGCGACGCGACCTCGTCCGGGACGTCGGCCGGGATCAGCAGCTCTGAAGCATCGAGGTACTTCGCCTGGAAGTCGTAGAACTCGTGCGCGGGGACGATCTCGCCGGGCCGGGTGACCTCCAGCCGCTCGTGCCCGAGGACGCCAACCTCGAGCTCACGTGCACCGACGACGCCCTCCTCGACCACGACCACGTCGTCGTGCTCGTACGCCAGGGCCATGGCCGCATCGATGTCGGGTGCGCCGTGCACCTTGCTGATGCCGATCGACGAGCCCTGCCTGACCGGCTTGGTGAACCACGGGAAGGCGAGCTCGTCACGCAACTCGTCGGTGACCAGCTGCGGCTCGGTCTCCCATCGGCTGCGGTGGACGCCGCGGTAGCGGCCCTGCGGCAGGCCCTGCGCGGCGAAGCTGGCCTTCATGGCCGCCTTGTCGATACCGATGGACGAGGCCGTGACGTCCGCACCGACGTAGGGGACGCCCACCGTCGCGAGCAGGCCCTGGACCGTGCCGTCCTCCCCCCAGGGACCGTGCAGGACCGGGAACGCGACGTCGATCGTCCCGTGCGTGGCGACCCGCTCGCCGCCATCGTCGAGTTGGACGAGCATCGGCCCCCGCCGGGTGCCGACCAGCGCGGCGGTGGGCCCGTCCTCGGCCACCGAGGGCAGGCCACCGTCGCTCGGTTCCTCGATGCGCCCGTCCGTCAGCGTCCACCT
The DNA here is from genome assembly GCA_963695235.1 of uncultured Nitriliruptoraceae bacterium. GTDB lineage: Bacteria > Actinomycetota > Nitriliruptoria > Nitriliruptorales > Nitriliruptoraceae > PWLR01. The sequence continues at coordinate 2,079,379 of OY968778.1, read as the reverse complement.
GCCGTCGCGCAGGATCCCGACCGGCAGGACCTCGTAGCGGGTCCGGTCGATCGCAGCCAGCACCGACCTGGCGGACAGGCACGAGATCTGGTGCTCGCTCGAGCGACCCCCGTACAGCAGGAGCACGCGCTTCACGTCGCCCCCTCCCCGACCGGCCCACCGGCCGCGGCGAGGCCGCGGGCGACGTCCGCCACCAGGTCCTCCGCGTCCTCGATGCCGATCGAGAGCCTGAGCGTCCCGGGGCCGAGTCCGGCCTCCGCCAGCGCAGCGTCGTCCAGCTGACGATGGCTGGTCGACGCCGGGTGCAGCACGAGCGAGTGCGTCCCGCCGAGCGACGACGCACGGGCGAAGACCTCGCAGGCGTCCGCGAAGGCCTCGGCCGCGACACGGTCGGCGAGGTCGAACGACAGCATGGCGCCGTAGCCACGACCCCCGAAGAGCTCGGTCGCCAACGCGTGCTGGGGGTGCTCGGCCAGCCCCGGGTACCGGACCACGGCGACACGCGCATCGGACGCCAGGTGCCGCGCGACCGTCGCGGCGTTGGCGCAGGCCTGGCGGACCCGAAGTGCGAGGGTCTGGATGCCGCGCAGGACGAGCCACGCCTCGAACGCCCCCAGCGTGGGGCCGAGCTCGTAGGCATGCCGCCGCGCGGCGTCCACGAGGTGCTGCGCCCCGACGAGCACGCCGGCCACGACGTCACCGTGGCCGCCCAGGAACTTGGTCGCCGACTCGACCACAGCGTCCGCGCCCAGCTCCAGCGGCCTGCAGAGGTAGGGCGACGCGAAGGTGTTGTCGACCACGAGCGGCACGCCGCGTGCACGGCAGAGCTCGGCCATGGCGGCCAGGTCGCCGACGGTGGTCGAGGGGTTCGCGACCGACTCGACGTAGACGACGCCGTGGTCGGCGCCGAGCGCCGCCTCCAGGTCCGGTCCCGTCGCGAGCGGAGCGTGGTCGACACCCCAGCCGGCGTCCCGTTCGAGCCGACGCAGCAGCGCCCAGGTGCCGCCGTAGATGGTGCTCGTGGCGAGCACGCGACGCTCCCCCCGCAGCACGTCGAGCGCCGCGTGGATCGCCGCGGTCCCGGACGCGAACGACCAGGCGGCGGCACCACCGTGCAGCGACGCGACGACTCCGTGGAGGGTGGTCGCCGTCGGGTTGTCGTACCGCCCGTAGACGTAGCCGTCACGTTCGTCGGTCAGCAGCTCCCCGAGCTCGTGGGAGCGTGCGGCGGCCCAGGTGGACGACAGCCAGATCGGTGCCGACACCGGCTGCTGCTCGACGGGCGGCAGCATCGTCGCTCCCCGGACCGCGCGGGTGGCGAACCCTCCGGTCGGGCGGGGTAGCGGCGGCTCCACGGTGCCCTCCGGCTGGCGGGTCTGCGGCCGGGAGCCTAGCCATCGCCTCCCGGCGGACGGCCCATGTCAGCCGCGCGCCAGCCGGGCGATCGCCACCAGGATCGCGTCCACCAGCTCGTCGCTGGTCGACTCCGAGGTGTCGAGCTCCAGGTCGGCGGGTGCCATCGCCTGGAGCGCCACGAGCTGTGCGACCGCGGTCCCGGGCGTGCGCCCCGACTCGCGCTCGCGCTCCTCCAGGACGTCGGGATCGCAGCGCAACCGGACGTGCAACCGACGCAGACCGTCCAGCGCCACCTCGAGGTCCGTCGCGGTGGAGCGATCGACGACGAGGTGGTCGACGACGACGTCGAGCCCGGCGCGCGCCCACGCGGCGGCGGCCCCGTGCAGCCCGACGACGAGCTCGCGGCCGAGCGGTCCGTAGCCGAGGTGCGCGTCCCCCGATCCACCGGCGTGGCCGGGGCCAACGAGCTCCCGCCACCGGCGCCATGCGGGCCCGAAGGCCTCGACGGCGGCGTCGACACCGACCTCGAGCAACGGGCCCGGACGCACCTCCGGCCAGCGTTCCTGCAGCAACCGCAACGTCGTGGTGCGCCCGACGAGGGCCGGCCCGTCGAGCAGGACGACGAGGCCGGTGCCCTTCACGACCGCACCTGCCTCGACGGTTCCCCGCTCCGAGGCGGCGTCTGCGGCAGCCCGTACAGCTCGGGCTTGGCGTCCCTGGCGAGCAGCGCGGCGACCAGCTCCCTCGGGTCGCGTCCCCCGTGCAGGGCGGCCACCACGCCCTGGGTGATGGGCATGTCCACGCCGGCACGCTCCGAGAGTCCGAGGATCGCACGGGAGGAGCGCACCCCCTCCGCCACCATGTTCATCGAGGAGGTCACGGCGCCGAGCGACTCGCCGCGACCGAGCCGCTCCCCGACCGTCCGGTTGCGCGACTTGGGCGAGGTGCAGGTGGCGACGAGGTCCCCGACGCCGGCCAGCCCCGAGAAGGTCAGGGCCCGCCCGCCCAGGGCGACCCCCAGGCGCGTCATCTCGGCGAGCCCGCGCGTGATGACGGCCGCCATCGTGTTGTCTCCGAAGCCCATGCCGTGGGCCATGCCGGCGGCGAGCGCGATCACGTTCTTCACGGCTCCCCCGACCTCGACCCCCGTCGTGTCGTCGCCGGTGTAGACCCGCAGGTAGGGCGCCATGACGACCGCCTGCACCAGCTCCGCACGGCGGACATCCGTGCTCGCAGCGACCGTGGCCGTCGGCTGCCGCTGCGCGCACTCGGTCGCCAGGTTCGGCCCGCTGACGACCACGACACGGCGCGGGTCGCAGTCGAGCGCCTCGGCGATCACCTGGCTGCCGAAACGCAGCGTGGCGACGTCCACGCCCTTGACGAGGCTCACGAGCGTCGCCTCTGGTCCGATCAGCGTCCCCCAACGGTCGAGCTGCTCCTGGAGGCCGACGGAGGGCACGGCCAGCACGACGACGTCGGCGCCCGCCAGCGCGAGCTCCGGATCCGCCGTCGCCTCGAGCTCGGTCGGCAACGCGACATCCGGCAGGTACGCGGCGTTCGTTCGCTCGCCGAGGATCTCCGCTGCCACCTCCGGGCGTCGCGACCACAGCACGGTCCTGGCGCCGGCGTCCACGCACATGGCGCCGAAGGCGGTACCCCAGGAGCCTGCGCCCATGACGGCGACGTGACCGGCCGCCGCTCTGCCCACCGCACCCACCTCCACCTGACGGCTGGACCCTAACGTCCGCGATCCCGCCCCGCCGCACACCGCGATCAGGCCGAGCGCAGATCGGGCTCGACTACCCTCGTCGAGGTGACCGACCCGACCGCCGCACTCGTGCCGTTCCGGGCGCCCGGTGTGGGCAAGACCCGGCTCGCGCCGACGCTGCACCCCGGCCAGCGGGCCGTCCTGGCCGAGGCGATGCTCCGGGACGTCCTCCGTGCGCTGCGGGGCGCCGGCATCGCGCGCGTGGTGGTCGCGGCGGCCGATGCACGGGCGGCGGCCGCCGCCGGACGAGCCGGGGTCGAGGCGGTGCTCGATCCGTCGCCCGGCATCGGGCTCGACGCGGCGATCGCCGCGGCGGTGGAGTGGCTGGACGACACCCGGCCGGTCCTGCTCGTCGCCGCGGACCTGCCCACCCTCCGGTCGGTCGAGGTGGAGGCGATGCTCGCGAGCGAGGGGGACGTGGCGATCGCCGCGACGCACGGCGGCGGGACCGGCGGCCTGCTCCGGCGCGCGGGCGTCCGCTTCCCGACCGCATACGGCGAGGGCTCCGCCAACCGCCACCTCGCCGCGGCACGGGCCGCCGGAGCGAGCGTCGAGCTGCTCGAGCTCGCCGGCTTCCGGCACGACGTCGACGTGTGGGAGGACCTCCGAGCCCTGCGCGACCTGCCGGTCGGTCCGTCGACCGCCGAGCTGCTGCCGCACCTGCTGGAGGGGGGCGGCTCCGGGCGTGACGACGGCGACGGTCGGGGATCGGCCACTCCCACCGCCACGGCTATCCTCGGGCGCACCGCCGACGCACCCGAGGACCGACCGATGCCGCAGGGGACCATCAAGGCCTTCGACGCCGCCACGGGCACGGGGTCGCTGCTCGACGACACGCTGCTCGAGCTGAAGATCGACCGCGAGGCGTTCGTCGCGTCCGGGCTGCAGGAGCTGCGCGTCGGTCAGCGGGTGCGCTTCCAGCTCGAGGGCGAGTCGTCCCGCGTCGCGCACCTCAACATCGTCAGCCTCTGAGTCGCCGGCAGGCGCACCAGACGCGCCCGGTGGGCGCCGGCGGCGTCAGCCAGCGTGGTCGGGCAGCTCGTCGAGGATCACGGCGGTCCTGGCGAAGAGCCCCTGCCCGTGCTCGAGCCCGTTCTGTTCCGCCCAGTCCCGGGTGTCCTCCAGGACCTTCCGGAGCCGGCCGGCGAGGTCCGGCGCCAGCCCGCCGTGCTCGGCGAGCGCGGCGCTGGCCACCTTGTCGGGTCCCAGGTCGACCAGCTCGCGCACCAGCCCCGCAGGATCCGGCTCGTCCCGCCATGCCAGCGCACACGCCGCGGTGAAGTCGATGCCGTCGAAGTCCGTGTCACAGGCGATGACCGCCAGGTGCATGAGTGCCTTCGCGGAGAGTCGGTCGCTGTCGCCGATCGCCTCGACCAGCGGGGCGTAGTCGCCGAGCTCCTCCTCCGTGACGATCGGGGCGTGCAGCCGGAGGTGCTTGGCGCGCACGGGGAGGTTCTGGTGCACCTCGAGGTCCTCGGGCAACGGACCGTCCTGCTGCCACGCCGCGAGCGGCCGCGCCTGCGCCCAGTAGTCGGCAGGCTCCGCGCCGTCACGGACCTCTGCGGGCACCGCGAGCGTCTTGCGCGGGTCCACCGAGTAGCTCACGAGTCCGCCGCCGAAGCCCTCGGTCTGCGACCGGGCGAACGCCTCGGACGTCCACGCGGAGACGCGCTTGCCCGCGGCATAGGTCCCCGGCGCCGCCTGGTCGAACGCGCCGGGTGGTCCGTACAGCCCGGAGACGTCGGCGCGGGTCCGCAGGCCGTCCTCCTCGATCAGCGGCAGGCGCTTCGGGCGGGTGAGGTGGTAGACGGTCACACGGGACACGGCTCGTCCCCTTCGGGGCTGGAGGTCCTTCGGACGCGCTCGGCGGGCGCTTCGGGGAGGGTAGTGGCGCCTACAGTGGGCCGGTGTCCCCTCTCCTCGCCCGACTCCCGCCCGACTCGCTGCTGCGGACGGCGGTCCTGGCCGATCTGGACGCGGTCGCGGAGCTGTACGCCGCCGTCTCGCGCAGCACGATCGGTCGTGTCCGCACGCGGCCCGCCGACCTCCGCGTCCGGTGGCTGGGGCTCGAGACCTTGGACGACGTCCTGCTCGTCGACACGGACGGATCGGCCGAGGTCCGGCTCGCGGCGGCGTGCACGATCGACGTGGTCACCGACCCCTGGGACGGAGCCGTCGAGGCCTTCGTCGAGCTCGCGGTCCACCCCGCGTACACGCGGCGAGGTCTGGGCAGCGCGTTCCTGACGCTCGCCGAGGAACGCGCCTCGGAGGCGGCGGCAGCCGATGCGCCGGTGTTGCTGCGCAGCGTCGTTCTCGACGGCGACGACACCACCCGTCGATTCTTCGCACGACGCGGGCTGGTGGCCGCGCGGCATCTCCTGGAGCTACGGATGGACCTCCACGCGGCACCCCCGGCCGCCGTCTGGCCGCCGGGCGTCAGCGCCCGGACCTTCCGTCCCGGCGTCGACGAGCACACGCTGTGGCAGGTGCACCGGTCGGCGTTCGCGGACGTCCCCACCCACCAGGAGCTGGAACCGGACGAGCTGCTCGCGTCGCGCCTCGGACGGGCCCGCACATCGGACCCGGATCTGGTGTTCCTGGCCGTGCACGAGCAGGACGTCGTCGGGCTCTGCGTGTGCCGCGAGGGGACGCCCGTGGCGCCGGAGGACGGCTGGGTGCGCGACCTCGGGGTCGTGCCGGCATGGCGACGGCGCGGCATCGGGATGGCGTTGCTGCGGACCGCGTTCGCAGCCTTCCGGGCCCGTGGCCTGACCGGTGTCGCCCTCGAGGTGGACGACGTCACCCTGGACGGCGCGGTCGCGCTCTACCGCCGGGCGGGGATGCGGGTGACGCGCCGGACCGATGTCGTCGAGCGGCAGGTGCGCTGACCACCGCCGTGTCACATCGGCGGCGTCCCCGGTACCGCCGGTCCACCGGCCGCGAGCGCACCGTCCCTGGCATCCGCCGCCTCGACCTCGTCACGTCGGATCCCGAGGAGGAAGAGGACCGCATCGAGGTAGGGGACCGACAGGGTGGTGTCGGCGTGCTCGCGGACCACTGCCTTGGCGTTGAACGCGATCCCGAGGCCGGCCGCGGCCAGCATGTCGAGGTCGTTGGCGCCGTCACCGACGGCGACGGTCTGCTCGAGCGGGATGCCTTCGGCGGCCGCGATGCGCCGCAGCACGGCCGCCTTGCCCGGCCGGTCGACGATGTCGCCGACGAGTCGGCCGGTCAACCTGCCGTCCGCGATCTCCAGCGTGTTGGCGACGGCGTGGTCGAGCCCGAGCTCCCGCGCGAGCCCGTCCGTGATCGCCGTGAAGCCGCCGGACACGATGGCGACGGTGTACCCGAGCCGCTTCAGCGTCCGCACGAAGGTCCGTGCGCCGGGGGTGAGACGCACCTGCGCCGCGACCCGATCCAGGACCTCGACCGGGGTGCCGGCGAGCCTCGCGACGCGCTCGCGCAGCGAGGCCGCGAAGTCGAGCTCGCCCGCCATCGCCCGTGCGGTCACCTTCGCGACCTCGTCGTGGCAGCCCGCCTCCGCCGCGAGCAGCTCGATCACCTCGTCCTGGATCAGCGTGGAGTCGACGTCCATCACGACGAGCCGCTTGGCGCGCCGTTCCAGGCTCTCGCGCTGCACCGCCACGTCGATGCCGTGCTCCGACGAGGTCGCCACCAGGGCCGTCCGCATGGCGTCGATGTCGCCGTCGACCACCACGAACTCGTACGCCACCACCGGGTAACGGGCGAGCCGCACGATGCGGTCGATGTTCCCACCACCGGCCGCGATCGCCCCGGTGACGGCCCGCAGTGCGGCCGGGGGCAGCGACTGGCCGATCACGGTCACGACCGCGCGCGGGTGGGGACCGGTCTCCGGGGACGGCTCGGCCACCTCGAAGTCGAGCGTGAGCCCCTGCTCCCACCCGTGGTACAGCAACTCCTTGAGCACGTCGTCGCCATGCGTGGTGCCGAGGAGCAACCCCAGGGTGAGACGCCCCCGGACGACCACCTGCTCCATGTCGTAGAGCTCGGCGCCGGCCTCCGCGAGGATGGCGAGCAGGCCCGTGGTGATGCCCGGCCGGTCACGGCCGGTGCAGCGCACGAGGATCGTTCTGGCGTGGTCGTTCATCGGCGCGAGCCTACTGGGCGGGGCTCCACGGACCGCCAGCGGCCCGGCGTTACCCTCGCTCGATGCGAGCCCCGACGATCGTCAGCGCGCTGGCCGTCGTGGCGGTCGGCATCGTCGTCGCCGCGGTCTCGCTCGCCGCACCGCTCGCTCCCCCGGAACCGGACGTGACACCGACCGACCCGGCCCCGGTCGAGCCGGTCGGCCCACCCGCGGCCACCGATCCACCGGAGGACCTCGTTCCCACGCAGCCCCCGATGCCCGCGCCCGTCGCCGAGCCGGACCCGGACCCGTGGGGCGCGGCCATCGAAGGTGTCACCCGCTTCCGGGGTGACCTGCGCGGGGGCTTCCACGGCCGTGGACCGGTCCCCGAGGACCCGAGGGTCGCCTGGCGCCACCCCGAGCGCGCGATGTGCTCCGAGGAGACGGTCGGGGAGGTCGAGCGACGCTGGTGTGGGATCGGGTGGACGGGCCAACCTCTGCTGTGGGAGCGCGACGACGGGACACTGGAGCTCGTCATCGGGGCCTACGACGGCGCGATCCACTTCCTCGACGCCGTCACCGGCGAGCCCACGCGCGCCCCGTTCCGCACCGGATTCATGGTGAAGGGCACGGATGCACTCGACCCCGACGGCCACCCGTTGTACTACTCCGGCTCCCGGGACGGCCGGTTCCGCATCCTCGCCCTCGACCGGGAGCCGGTCGAGGAACTCTGGTCCATGGGCAGGCATCCACGGGGTGTGTGGAACAAGGACTGGGACTCGAGCCCCGTCGTGCTCGACGACGTGCTCCACGTGGCGGGCGAGGACTCCTGGTACCGCGCCCTCCTGCTCAACCGCTCCTACGACGCGGACGGGCGGGTGCGCGTCGATCCGGAGCTGCTCGTCGAGGTGCCGGGGTTCGACGACGACCTCTTCGCGGCGATCGGCGACCGCAACGTCAGCTTCGAGGCCTCGCCCGTGGTGGACGAGACGCGTGGGCGCCTCTACCTGGCCAACTCCGGTGGGCGCGTGCTGGGGCTCGACATCTCCCGGGTTCGTGAGGGGTTGGCCCCGATCGTGTTCGACGTGTGGCTCGGCGACGACATCGATGCCTCGATCACGCTCGACCCGGACGGCTCGCTGTACGTCGGCGTGGAGCTCGAACGGTTCCTCCCCCGTGCAGCGCAGGTCGGGCAGATCGTCAAGCTCGACCCGGACCGACCGGACGACCCGATCGTGTGGGGGGTCGCGGTCCCGCCCCGCAGGTCCGGCGAACCGGGTGGCGTCTGGGCGACGCCCGCATGGCACGACGGCGTCGTGTACGTCGCGACGCACCCCGGCGAGCTCCTGACGATCGCAGCCGACACGGGCGAGGTGCTCCAGCGCGACGACCTCGGCCCGAACGCCTGGTCCTCCCCCGTCGTCATCGACCACGACGGTCGCACGACACTCGTCGTCGGCACCTGCGTCGCGCCGGGGTTGCGCGCGTACGACCTCGCGGATCCGCGCGCACCTGCGGAGCGCTGGCGGCTGGAGCTGCCCGGCTGCGTCGAATCGACACCGGTCGTGTGGGACGGTGGGCTGTGGGTCGGCTCGCGCGACGGGTTCCTGTACGCGATCCGCTGAAGGGGCACCGACGCCGGCGACGTCTACGCTTGGGCCCATGGTCACATCCAACCCTGCGCTCGCCGCCCTCGGTGGCTACCCGTTGGCACGGCTGCAGGACCTGGCCAACGAGCTCCGGGCCGCCGGGGGCGAGTTGCACGACTTCTCGATCGGCGACCCGGACGAGCCCACGCCGCCCTTCATCCGGGAAGCGCTGCGCGACGCGGTCGGGCCGGTCAGCCGCTACCCGACCGCAGCAGGGCAGCGCACCCTCCGGGAGGCGATCGCCGGATTCGTGGCCCGTCGCCACGGTGTCGAGGTCGATCCGGACGTGCACGTGCTGCCGTCCGCGGGTTCCAAGGAGGCGATCTTCCACCTGCCGCTCGCGGTGCTCGACCCCGCGGGCCCACGACGCGCGGTGCTCTGGGGCGATCCGGGCTACCCCGTCTACGGCCGCGGGGCGCTGTTCGCGGGGGGTGTCTCGGACCCCGTGACCCTCGTCCCGCACCGAGGTTGGCGGCTCGATCTCGACGCGCTCGAGCCAGGCCGCCTCGAAGCGGCGTGCATCGCGTGGGTGAACCACCCGCACAACCCGACCGGTGCCACGGCAGACCTGTCCTGGTACCGCGCCCAGGTGGCGGCCTGCCGCGCGAGCGACGTGCTGCTCGCGTCCGACGAGTGCTACCAGGAGCTGTGGTTCGACGCGCCCGCGCCGTCCGTGCTCGAGGCCTGCGACGGTGACCTCACCGGCGTGCTCGCCTTCCTGTCGCTCTCGAAGCGTTCAGGGATGACCGGGTACCGCTCCGGCGCGATCGTCGGCGACCCGGAGCTGATCCGTCGGCTGCGCCTGCTGCGACCCAACGTCGGGACGGCTGCTCCCGACTTCGTGCAGGCAGCGGCGACCGCGGCCTGGAACGACCAGCAGCACGTCGAGGAGCGCCGCGCGGTGTTCGCCGCGAAGCGCGACGTGCTGCTGCCCTTCCTGGCCGAGGCCGACATCGAGGTATCCGGGTCGCAGGCGACGTTCTACGTCTGGTTCCGCGCCCCGGGGGGCGACGATGCCGCCTACGCGGAAGCGCTCCTGCGCGAGCGGATCGTCGCCTCGCCCGGACGCGCCTTCGGACCCGGTGGCGCCGGCTGGCTGCGCCTGGCGCTCGTCCCGACCGTCGAGGGGTGCACGGCCGCGGTGGCACGTTGGCGGGACGCGTTGGATGGTGGGCGGCTGCCCGGCTGAAGGCGGTCAGCGTGCCCGGGCCTCGCGCCGACGCTCGACCGCCGTGGCCGCGAGCCCGAACATCCACACGACAGCGAACGCGCTGAGCGCCAACGCCAACGCGAGGAAGCCCTCCGATCCCGGCGGTGCGGCGAGCTCGGTGCTCGCCCCCACACCCTCGTCGGAGGGCCACGGCCACAGGATCCGCACCGAGCCGAGCAGCAGGCCGAGCAGCACCGACAGGACGAGGTCGTGCGCCTTGGTGAGCAGCCAGGTCAGCGCCGTCGAGAAGCCCGCCAGACCGACCACCAACCCGATCGTGATCGCCAGCAACGCCAGCAGATCCCGCGAGGCCACCGCATCCAGGACCGGGACCCACAGTCCGAGCAGCAGCAACACGAACGACCCCGAGATACCGGGCAGGATCCACGCGCACACCGCGACCGCACCCCCGACCGCGAGGGCGAGCAGTGTCGGCTCCTGGACGGTGCCGGGGCGCAGGCCCAGGAGCACGAAGAAGCCCACGCCGCAGGCCACGACGAGCAGCCAGTGGATCGGCGCAGGAGCGCGCAGCTGACGTGCGCCGACCACCGCGGCGCCGAGTGCCAGGCCGAGCAGGACGGCCGAGACCTCGACCGGGCGCTCCTCGACGACACGCACGAGGACTCCGGCGGCGGAGAAGACCGTCACCGCCATCGGGACGAACAGCGCCACCACGAACGGCCAGTCGAGGGCGCGCAGCCCGGCGAGGGCGTCCGGGAGCCTCCCACGGACGAGCAGGGAGAGCACCCGGGCCCCCTGGCGCACGTTTCTGATCAGCCGCTCGTACACGCCGGCGACGAACGCGACCGTGCCGCCGGAGAAGCCGGGCAACACCTCGGCCAGGCCCATCACGAAGCCGGTGACCGCGACCCCTGCGAGCGCGGGCCACCCGAGCGGCCGGAGGACGTCCGGCGACCCCGTCGTCACGACGCCGTCCCCGTCGACATCACCGGCAGGTCCGGACCCGTCCGGCCGTGACCGGCGACGACCACGCAGCTCGCTGGTCGTTGGCGGCCGCTCGTCGTCATCGGTTCCGCGCACGTCGCCCTTCCGGGTCGCTGGGGTCGACGGACGCTACCGCACCCACCCGCCCGAGTACTGCGCTACAGATCACAGCACGGCCGGCTGTGGGTTGCCCACATCGGCGATCCCGCGTCGCAGGTCGGTGCTGGCGAGCAGCAGGCCGCCGGCCAGGAAGAAGACCAACAGCACGAGCAGCCCCGACCGGTAGGAGCCGGTGAGCTGCACCGCCAGGCCGAGCGCGAAGGTGCCGATCCACGCGGTGCCGCGATCCGACACCTGGTAGAGCCCGAAGTACTCGGCCTCGCGCTCCGGCGGCACGAGCTGGCTGAACATCGACCGCGACAGCGCCTGGGTGCCGCCCATGACGAGACCGATCAGGCACGCCAGCCCGAGGAACCGACCGACGTCGCCGGCCGGGAGCACCCGCCCGTAGGCCACCACCCCGACCCACACGACCAGGCACCCGAGCACGGTGCGCTTCGCCCCGATCCGTCGGGCGAGCCTGCCGAGCAGCAGGGCACCGCCGAACGCGACGAACTGCACCAGCAGGATCGAGCCGATCAGCACGTCCTGACTGAATAGCAACTCCTGCGCGCCGAACACGGCCGCGGCGGCGAGCACCGTCGCGACACCGTCGTTGTAGAGCAGGAACGCGACGAGGAAGCGGATGGTCGTCGGTGTGCGCCGCAGCCCCTTGAGCGTGGTCCACAACTCGGCGAAGGCGCCGGTCACCACGCCGCCCTCGCGTGGCCGCGTGATCGCCCCTCGATCGCGGAGGCGTCGGAGCGGCACGACCGTGAAGACCGCCCACCAGATGCCCGCCGACGCGAGCGACACACGGACCGCCGTGGCCTCGTCGATACCGAGCTGCCGGTCGAACAGGTACACGACGAGGTTGAACGCGAGCAGCAGCCCGCCTCCCAGGTAGCCCAGCGCCCAGCCGCGCGACGACACCCGGTCGCGGTCCGAGGGCGCGGCGATCTCCGGCAGGAACGAGTCGTAGACGACCACGCTCGCACCGAACGCCAGGTTGGAGACGATCAGCAGGGCGGACCCGAGCAACCACCGACCCGGTGTCACGGCGAACAGCGCCATCGTGGCGCCCGCGCCCAGGAACGCCAGTGCACCGAGCAGCCTGGTCTTGCGCTCCATGCGGTCCGCGACGGCGCCGACGGTGGGCAGCACCACGACCTGGAGCAGGACCGACACGGACACCGCGTACAGGAAGAGCGAGCCCGCCGCGATCGGCACCGGGCCCAGATGGACCCGCCCGGCGACGTCGGCGGCCGCCTCGGCGACGACCGTCAGGTACGGCCCGAGGAAGACGGTGATGACCGTCGTCGGATACGCCGAGTTCGCCCAGTCGTAGACGTACCAGCCTCGCTGCTCGCGCGTGTCGACACCGACGGGCAACTCCTCGGCGGCCGTCACGCGGTGCTCCACGGTCGCCAGAGACCGCGTTCGAGGAGGACCTCACGCAGGACCCGCGTCGCGTCGCTCACGAGGCCGTCGACGCCCAGGTCCAGCAACCGGCGCATCGTCGCCTGCTCGTTCACCGTCCAGACGTGGACGGGCAGACCCCGCGCGGCAGCGGCGGCGAGGAACGGTCGGTCCACCAGCGGGATGCCCCGGGCACGCCGGGGGACCTGCAGCAGGTCGGCGGCGATGCGCGTCGCCCGCCCGAGCCGGCCGACGATCGACGCGGCCCGCAGCGCCCGGACCTCCGCCGGGCCGGCCGAGGTGCAGACCTGGCGGCCGAACGCGTCGCGCACCGCGGCGAGCCGGGCATCGGAGAAAGACCCGACGCAGACTCGCTGCCGGAGCCCGGCGTCGGCGCGGAGCATGGCCAGCAATGGTGCCACGGCACCGTCGGCCTTCACGTCGAGGTTCCAGCGGACCTGCGGGAAGCTCGCACACAGCTCGTCGAAGCGCGGGACACCGTCGGTCCCCGAGACCCGCGCCGTCGCGACCTCCGCCCACGACAGCGCGGCGAGCCGCCCGGACCGGTCGGTCACCCGATCGAGGGTCGCGTCGTGGAACGCGACGAGCACACCGTCCGCGGTCGCATGGAGGTCGGTCTCGAGGTAGCCGTACCCCAGGTCCACCGCGTCCTGGAACGCGGCTGCCGTGTTCTCGCGACCGTGACCGATGTCCCCACCACGGTGGGCCAGCGCGATCGGCCCGTCGTGGTGCAGGAACGGATGGGTGCCGCCCGTCACGCCTGTCTCCCCGCCGCACGCGCAGGAGCGCAGTGTGGCAGGTCGATAGGCTCCCGGCGACCAGGCCGCAACCGGCCGGCGACGCCTCCAGCCGGCTCCCCCGGGCGACACCGACCCGTGCCGTTCGGGCGACGACACGCCCACGACGAGGACACAGATGGCGAGCTTCGCTGCCTTCGGCATCGGCCGTGCCACCCGTTCCGTCGGCACCGGCAAGGTGCTCGACACCTGGTTCCCCGTGGTGGGCACCGGCGTGCAGCCGCGGGGGGCGGGCGACGCGGCGACGCTCGCCGCCGCCCTGGAGCACGACGCCGGCACCACGACCATCGAGCTCACCCCCGAGCGCCTCGCGCGGCTCGCCCTGCCCGACGGCCCCCTGCGCCGCACCCTCGAGGCGCTCGCGCCCGGGCGGGCAACGCCGGCGCGGACGGGGACCGTGCACGTCCCCGTGGTCACCCTCGTCGAGGACCTGGCGAGCTCCCCCACCGACGTCCACGACGTCTACCTCCGCCTCCACCTGCTGTCGCACCGCCATCTGCGCCCCCACGACGCCGACCTCGACGGCGCCTTCGGGATCCTGCACAACGTGGTGTGGACCGATCTCGGCCCGTGCGACCCGGACGGCTTCGACGAGCTCCGGCTGGCGGTCGCGGCCGAGGGCGGGCAGATCCGGGTGAGCAGCGTGGACAAGTTCCCGCGCATGACCGACTACGTGGTCCCCGCCGGTGTGCGGATCGCCGACGCCGATCGGGTACGGCTCGGGGCGCATCTGGCGCCGGGGACCACCGTGATGCACGAGGGCTTCGTGAACTTCAACGCCGGCACGCTCGGCGCCTCGATGGTCGAGGGCAGGATCTCGGCCGGGGTGGTCGTCGGCGACGGCTCGGACATCGGCGGCGGCGCGTCCATCATGGGCACGCTGTCCGGTGGCGGCAGCCAGGTGATCCGCGTCGGCGAGCGCTCGCTGATCGGCGCCAACGCGGGTATCGGCATCTCGCTCGGCGACGACTGCATCGTCGAGGCCGGGCTCTACGTCACCGCCGGCACCAAGGTCGCGATGGAGGACGGCTCCGTCGTGGCGGCACGTGAGCTCTCCGGTCGCGACGGGTTGCTGTTCCGCCGCGATTCCCAGACCGGCGCGGTCGTCGCACTGGTCCGAGCCGGCGTGGCCGCCTGGGGCGGGCTCAACGCGCAGCTGCACGCCAACGACTGAGCGAGGTCGACGTGGACGGCACCGGCCAGGCGACGCTCGAGGGCCGCGACGAGCTGGTCGCCCGTCTCCTCGAGCACTGCGGGTACGTCTGCACCACCGGCGACGAAGGACCCATCGCCACCGCCGTCGTCGACCGCTACCTCGGCCGCGGCGACGAGGTCGTCCGGGTGGGCAACAGCGTCGTCGTCGGCCATCCGTCCCCGGACCGGCCGCTCGTCCTGCTCGTCGGCCACCTCGACGTCGTCCCGCCCACCGACGCCGACATCGAGCCCCGTCTCGAGGACCGTCCCGACGGCGAGGTGGTGGTCGCACGCGGTGCGTCGGACATGAAGGCCGGGAACGTGCTGGCGATGGCGGCGTTCGAGGACCGGACGCTCGCGGACGGCTCGCCCTACGAGCTGGCACTCGTGCTCTACGCCGGCGAGGAGGGCTCGGCCGAGTCCAACGAGCTGCGCGACGTCCTCGAGGAGGTCACCTGGCTGCGCGAGGCCGCCCTGGCCATCGTCCTGGAACCCACCGACGGGCAGGTGCAGCTCGGCTGCCTCGGGGGGCTCCATGCGCTGCTCACCTTCCACGGCGTGCAGGCACACTCCGCCCGGCCCTGGCACGGCCGCAACGCCCTCACCCTGGCAGGCGCGTTCCTCGACGAGCTCGATCGTGACAACACACGCGACGTCGAGGTGGAGGGCATCGCCTTCCGTGACGTCTGGTCCGCGACGCAGGCGTGGACACCGGGGTTGGGTCCGGGGCCCCGGCCGCCCACGTTCCCGGTGCGCAACGTCATCCCCGGCGAGTTCACGGTCAACCTGAACCTTCGGTTCGCGCCGGACCGGAGCATCGACGACGCCGAGGCCGAGCTGCGGCAGCGGGTCGGTGCGCGTGCCTCGATCGAGGTTGTCGACCGCTCGCCCCCGGCACCCCCACGGCTCGACCATCCGATCGTGCAGGCCTTCGTCGACGCCGTCGGGGCCGAGGTCGCCGGCAAGCAGGCGTGGACCGACGTCGCCCGCTTCGCGGAGATCGGCGTCCCGGCACTCAACTACGGGCCGGGACTGACCTCCCAGGCGCACCAGCGCGGCGAGTACGTCGAGGTCGACGCGCTGGTGGACGGCCACCTCCGGCTGTGTCGGTTCCTCGCGGGCGGCACGGCCGTCCCGGACGTCGGCGCCTCGTGAAGGCCACCTATGTCGACCTCGCGGGCGCGGGACCCGACCCGGACGGTGCGGTCGTCGTGATCGACGTGCTGCGCGCGTTCACGGTCGTGCCGTGGCTGTTCGCGCGGGGCGTGCGGCGCGTCCTCGCCGTCACCGAGCGCGACATCGCCGAGCGACTCCGTGACGCCGCCCTTCCGGGGGCGCTGCTCGCCGGCGAGTCGGGCGGCGCCGCACTACCGGGCTTCGACCTCGGCAACTCGCCCACGGAGGTCCGCGACCACCCCGATCTGTCGGGGGCCACGGTGATCCACCGGACCTCCGCCGGGACGCAGGGACTGGCCAGGACCGCAGGCAGCCGCCTGGTGCTGGCGGCATCGCTCGTCACGGCGGGCGCGACCGCGCGGGCACTTCGCGACGCCGGCGTCGACCGGGCCACCTTCGTCGTCACGGGGGCGTCGCTCGGCCGCGACGGCGACGAGGACCTCGCGGCCGCGGAGCTGATCGCCGCGCGGGCGGCCGGAGACGATCCCGACCCCGCCCCCTACGCGGCCCGGGTCGCCGCCTCCGATGCGGGCCGCAACTTCGTGCCGGGCGGACCGGCATGGGCGCTGGTCTCGGACCTCGAGCTGGCCACGCAGGTGGATCGGTTCGACGATGCCCTCATGGCCACGGCTGGTACGTCGACTCCCGGCGCGTGCGGCGCGGCGTCGGGCCCGGAGCTCGCGGAGGCGATCGAGGTGGCGGTGGCTGGCGACCTCAGCCGAAGCGGCCGGTGATGTAGGCCTCGGTCCGCGGATCCGAGGCCGACGTGAACACCTGCTCCGTCACGTCGTACTCGACGAGCTCGCCGACCCGGACACCCGTCTCCATGTCCACGGTGAAGAACGCGGTCCGGTCCGAGACGCGCGCAGCCTGCTGCATGTTGTGGGTCACGATCACGATCGAGTAGTCGCCGCGGAGGTCACGCATCAGGTCCTCGATCGCCAGCGTGGCGATGGGGTCGAGCGCCGAGCACGGCTCGTCCATGAGGATCACGTCCGGCTCCAGCGCGATGGCACGCGCGATGCACAGCCGCTGCTGCTGACCACCGGAGAGTGCCTGTCCCGGCTGGTTCAGCTTGTCCTTCACCTCGTCCCACAAGGCGGCGGCCCGCAACGCCCGCTCGACGCGGTCGTCGAGGTCGCGCTTCATGCCGTGCAACCGTGGACCGAACGCCACGTTGTCGTAGATCGAGACGGCGAACGGGTTCGGCTTCTGGAACACCATGCCGATCCGCCGGCGGACCTCCGCTGCATCGACGTCCGGCGCGTAGATGTCCTCGCCGTGGTAGGTGATGGTGCCCTCGACCGAGCAACTCCCGATCAGGTCGTTCATGCGGTTCAGGCAGCGCAGGACGGTGGACTTCCCACACCCCGAGGGTCCGATCAACGCAGTGATCTCGCCCTTGGGTATCCGCAGGTCGACGTCGCGCACGGCGGGGACACCGCCGTAGGACACGTCGAGGCCGGTGACCTCGAACACCGCCTCCGTTCGATCGACGGCCGACCCGACGGACGCCGCCGGACGTCGCGAGCGGAGCGGGTCGAGCCGGCGCCGGTCCTCGACGAGGGCGATGCCGGCCTCATCGGCGACGGTTTCGGGGCGGTCGTTCATCGGGCTGCGCTCCTGGCCTGGCTCCGGCCGGTCAACGCTGCGCACGCGCGCTGATCGTGCGGGCGACGAGCGTGAGGACGAGGACGATGGTCAGCAACACGAGAGCGCCGGCCCACGCGCGTTCCTGGCCAGCGGGGAAGGGTTGGCGCGCACCCCGGTAGATCAGCAGCGGGAGGGACGCCTGCGGCTGGCCCTGCAGCGTCGTGACGATCTGCGACGAACCGAGCGCGGTGAGCAGCAGGACCGCCGTCTCGCCCGCGCCACGGGCGACGGCCAGCATCGCGCCGGTCGTCAGGCCGGGCGCTGCCGCCGGCAGGACCACCTTCACGATCGTCTGCCACTTGCGGGCCCCGAGGCCGAGGGCGGCGGCGCGCTGGTCCTCCGGCACCAGCCGCAGCATCTCCTCGCTGGACCGCACCACGATGGGCAGCATCAGGACCGCCAGGCCGAGCCCGCCGACGAGCGAGCCGAAGCCGACGTCGCGCACGAGCAGGGCGTAGACGAACAATCCGACGAAGACGCTCGGGACGCCGGTCATGACGTCGGCGAAGAAGCGCACCAGACGCGCGAGCCACCCCCGCCCGTATTCGTTGAGGTAGATCGCCCCGAGGATCCCGAGCGGCACGGACAGCAGGGTGGCGATCCCCACCATGATCGAGCTGCCCACGATGCCGTGGACGTATCCCCCACCCTCGCGGCGGACCGGCGGCTGGGTGGAGGTGAGGAACTCCCAGCTCAGTGCACCGACACCGCGGCGCGTCACCTCGACCAGGATCAGCACGAGCGGGGTGACCGCGACGATCATGAACAGCAGCAGCACGACGCGAGCGAGCCGCGACCGCAATTTGCGCCGACGGGTGTGGCGGTCGGTGACGGCGAGGCTGGCTGGCGTCCGCGGGGGTGCGAGGGTGGCGCTCACAGGGCAGCGTCTCCCGCGACCCGCCCGATCCTCCACACGAGGATGCGCGCCAGGACGTTGACGACGACGGTGATGACGAACAACCCGACACCGACGGCGAGGAGCGCGTCGACGGTCTCCGGCGCGGCATCCGCGAAGGTGCTGGCGATGTGACCGGCCATCGACTGGCCCGAGGTGAACAGGCTCACACCCCAGCTCCGCTGGCCACCGATCAGCATCGCCACCGCGATGGTCTCGCCGAGTGCTCGACCGAGTCCCAGCATGCTGGCACCGACGATCCCCGCGAACGACCGCCTGAGGATCACCTTGCGCATGACCTCCCAGTCGGTGGCGCCCATCCCGTAGGCCGCCTGGATCTGGTCCTCGGGGGTCTGTGCCATGACTTCGCGAGCGATCGCGGCGATGATCGGCAGGATCATGATGGCGAGCACGTTGCCGGCGATGAAGTAGTTCACGTTCGCCACCGGCCCCTCGAAGAGGAACCCGACCCCGGGAACGTCGCCCAGCAGCCGGCTGAGGAACCGGGAGACGGGGAGCAGCACCGCGGGGCCGAAGAACAGCAACCCCCACAGGCCGTAGACGACCGAAGGGATCGCCGCGAGGAGCTCCACGGTGTAGGCGAGGAGCGTGCGGATCCGTGCCGGCGCGATGCGGTTGATGAAGAGGGACACGGCGATGGCCGTGGGGAGCGCGAGCGCCATCGCGATGGCGCTGGTGACCAGGGTCCCCACCACGAAGGAGAACGCCCCGTACCGACCGGTGTAGGAGCCCCGCTCGGTGCCCGACACCCACTCGTCGCTGGTGAAGAAGCTGGCGATCCCCTGGTAGCGGAACACCGGCCATGCGTCGGCGGTCGTCGAGACGATCATCAGCCCCAGGACCACGAGGATGCTGCCCCCAGCCGCGTACGCGATCGTCCGGAAGAGCGGGTCGGCCCACCGTCCGCGACCGCGCGACCGCAGGGACGGGGAGGTCTCCGGTGCTCGCGTTCCGCTGTTCGTCATCTGCGCCCCCTGCGCGTCCGGGTGAGGCGGGGGACGACGGCTCCGCGCGACGGCCCAGGCGTGCCGGCCCGCGCGGAGCGTCGTCGGTGGCTCACCCCTGCGCGTTGATGCGGTTGATGGCGTCGACGACCGCAGGCTTCACCGAGGCGTCGACCGGCGCGTAGCCGAGCTCCGTGGCGTAGGTGTCGCCCTCCTCGACCGCCCACGTCCAGAAGTCGATCAGGAGCGCGGCCGTCGCGTCGTCGTAGCCGCATTCCCAGGCGAAGATCCAGTTGGTCCCCGCGATCGGGTAGCCGTCGCCACCGACACCCAGGATGTCGAACCGGAAGTCGTCGGGGATGTCGATCGTGCTCAACGCGGCCGACGTCGCCTCGAGCGTGGGCGCGACCGGGTTCCCGTCGCTGTTGACCACGAGTGCCGTCTGCAGCCCGAGCTCGAGCGCGTAGGCCTGGTTGACGTACCCCATGCCGCCGTCGTTCTGCTCGATGCCGGCGGAGACGCCCTCGTTGCCCTCACCGCCGATCGTCCCGCTCGGCCAGTCGACCTCGGTCCCCTCGCCGAGCGTCCAGGTGTCGGTGTCCGCATCCAGGTACTTGGTGAACACCGACGTCGTACCGGAGCCATCGGAGCGGTGGACCGGGATCAGTTCCTTCGCCGGCAGGTCGAGGTCGGGGTTGAGCTCTGCGATGCGCGGGTCGTCCCAGCTCGTGACCCGCCGCTCGAAGATGTCCGCGATGAGGTCCCCGTCGAGGACGAGACCCTCGAGCCCGGGCTCGTCGTAGGCAATCACCACGGCACCGAACACCACGGGGATCTCGATCGCCGGGCACCCGCGCTCCTGCTCGGCCAGGACGAGGTCGTCCTCGGAGAGGATGCGCTCGGACGACCCGAAGTCGACCGTCTCGTTGAGGAACTGCTCGATGCCGCCGCCGGAGCCGATGGACTGGTAGTTGATGGTCGCGGCGGGGTTCACGTCGTTGGAGTAGTCGTAGATCCACTCCTCGAAGACCGGCACGGGGAACGAGGCACCGGCGCCCTCGAGCGAGCCCGCGGGTCCGTCCGCGTCGCCCTCGCTGCCTTCGTCGGAATCGGCGCCGTCGCGGGCGTCCACCGGCTCGGCGGTCACGTCGTCGGGGTCGGGCTGTGCGGTCGGATCGCCTGCGTCACCGTCGCCGCCGCAGGCGACGACGAGGAGGGAGGTGGCAGCCAGCAGGGCCGCGGCCTTCCGGGAGAGGATGCGCATGTGTGGGGCACTCCTACCTGGGAGCGAACGGTCGGGTGAACAAGGGGCACGCTACGGAGGCCGGTTGACGGACCAGCCTGGAGAGGGAGAACGCGAGGTGAACATCTGGCGACAGCGTTCACCTTCGACCTGTCGCACGGGTCTGGCAGGCTTCCAGGAGCCCGGGGGCGGGTGAGGAGTCGACATGGCCGGCATCGCCGACCAGGCCGAGGTGGACCACGACCCGACCTGCGCACAGGCCGACTGCCATCGACCCGTCTACGCCAAGGGCTGGTGCGAGCTGCACTATCGGCGCTGGCGCCGGACAGGGAGCCCGATCCGCGGTGCCACCCCGCGCGGGTGCAGCGTCGCCGACTGCGATCGTCAGGCGAAGAGCCGCGGCATGTGCCACGCGCACTACCAACGCTGGCGGCGGCATGGCGACGCCCAAGCCTCGCGACCGCTGCGCGCGGCCGGCCCGTGCAGCGTCGAAGGCTGCGACCGTCCTCGCTATGCGCGTGAGCTCTGCAACACCCACTACCGCCGGCTGCTGCAGACCGGCGGCGCCCGCCCCGAGGAACCCATAAGGATCGTCACGGGCCGGGGTTGGTCGGACAACGGGTACTGGGTGACCACCGTGCCGACAGACGAACGATGGCTCAGCGAGGGACGAAGCCAGATGCACGAACATCGGCTTGTCATGGCACGCGCCCTTGGGCGTCCGTTGACCCGCGATGAAGTCGTTCACCACGTCAACGGCATCCGTACCGACAACCGCCTCGTCAACCTCGAGCTCTGGGAGACCTCACATCCCAAGGGACAGCGCGTCGGCGACAAGGTGGCCTGGGCGCTGGGCATCGTGGGGCGGTACGCCCCGGATTTGCTCCGCCCAACGAACGACGCCCTGGAGTGAGGCTCCAGGGCGTCGTTGGTGCACACGATCGCAAGCGAAACGCTTGCGAAATGTACCCCCGAAGGGATTTGAACCCTCGTTACCGCCTTGAGAGGGCGGCGTCCTAGGCCGCTAGACGACGGGGGCCGGATGCGTACGTGCCTCGCGTCGCCGCGAGGAGGGCGGAGACTACCCGAGGGCGTTCCGCCGGTCGAACCGTCGTGCTTCCGACGGTCGGACCAGCTCGGGGGGAAGGACTCGAACCCTCAATAACTGGACCAGAACCAGCCGTGTTACCGATTACACCACCCCCGAACAGGGCAGCACGTCGACCTCCGGCTTCGTCGAGCACACATGGTCCGGGTCTGGTGCACCGGGTGCGCTCGGCTCGAGCTGCCGACCTGCGGCCGCGAAGGGTACGTGCCGCGCCCAGGCTGCGCAAAGGGGCGCGCGTGGCGGCTGCCGCGGTCCGACCGACCGTGGACCGTCACGACTCGCCGCGTGCCTCGCGCGCGAGCGGCAACGCCGTTCGCAACCGGGCGAGGACCCGCTCCCTGCCGAGCAGCTCCAGCGACTCGAACAGCGGTGGGCTGACCGACGATCCGGTGACCGCGACGCGGATCGGCTGCGCCACCTTGCCGAAGCCGATGCCCAGCTGCTCGGGCAGCGCCCGCAGGCAGCCCTCGATCGTCTCGAGCGTCCAGGGCACCTCCGCGAGCGCCTGGGCAGCGGCCTCGATCGCCTCGACCGATCCGGCCTTGGCGAGGACGGCGTCGACGCTCTGCTGGTCGTAGGCGAGTTCGTCGAGGAGGAACGCCGGGGCGTACCGCTGGATCTCGTCGAGACGCTGCATGCGCTCCTGCACGAGCGGGACGAGCCCTCGGAGGGTCGTCAGCTGCTCCGCCGTCGGTGGCCGGGAGACGAGCGCATCGTCCCCTTGCGTCCCGTCGAGGTACGGCAGGAGCCGGTCGACCAGGACGTCGGGGTCGAGCTCACGGATGCGCTCGCCGTTGAAGGCGGTGAGCTTCTCGACGTCGAACGCGGCGGCGGAGCGTCCGACCCGCGAGAGGTCGAACTCCGCCACCAGCTCCTGGTCGCTGAGGCGTTCGCGTCCGTCACTGGTCGACCATCCCAGCAGGGCCAGGTAGTTGCGCAACGTCTCAGGGAGGAACCCCTGCCGGCGGAACTCCTGGATGGACACCGAGCCGTGGCGTTTGGACAGCTTCTTGCGGTCCATCCCGACCACCATCGGCAGATGGGCGAAGCGCGACGGCGCCCCCCAGTTGGCCTCACGCGCCGGTAGGCCGACCTCGGCCAGTGCGTCGTCCAGCAGCCCGTCGGCGACGAGCAGCTCGTGCAGCAGGACCTGCCGCGGCGTCACCGAGAGCAGGTCCTCGCCCCGACAGATCAGGTCGATCCCCTGCGCGACGTCGTCCACGGAGTTGGCCAGCGGATAGGTGGCCGACCCGTCCGAGCGCTGGATCACCGGGTCGGAGATCTGTCCCCACTCCCAGGTGACCGGGCCGCGGACGAGGTCCGTGACCGTGATGCTGCCGGACTCGGGCGTGCGCAGCCGGAGGCTCGCCGGGCGGCCCTCCGCGGCGAACGCGACCAGCTCGTCGGCGGTGTGCTCGAAGGTCGATGCCTGCACGACCGGGGGGCCCTCCCCCGTGCCACCTCGGTGGGACGCCCGCCACGCCTCGAGCTCCTCGGCGGTGCGATGGTCCCGATAGGTGTGGCCGCCGGCCTCCAGGCGTCGAGCGACCGCTGCGTACAGGCTCGCCCGCTCCGACTGGCGGTACGGGCCGTACGCGCCCCGCGTCCCGATCCCGCCGTCGGCTTCCAGGATCGGCCCCTCGTCCCAGTCGAGGCCCATCCACGCCATCGCCTCCATCATGGAGCGCATCGAGTCCTCGGTGGCCCGCGTGGCGTCGGTGTCCTCGATGCGGAACACGAAGCTCCCGCCGTGATGGCGCGCGTGGAGGTGGTTGTAGAGGGCGGCGCGGACGCTGCCGACGTGGAGCCAGCCCGAGGGGGCCGGGCAGAACCGCACGCGGGGTGGTGCGGTGGGTGGCGTCGATCCGGTCACGGGAGCCTCTGTGGACGTGTTCGTGGCGGCGGGTGCGGTCAGCGATGGTAGGCCCTGGTCGCGGGACGACTTCAGAGGATCGCGGCCGGACGGTAGGCCGCCGCATCCCGGTGGACCGCGACGATGACATCCACCTGCTCCGCGAACCGCTGCACCTGGAGCGGCGCGGTCCCGACGAACGACAACCGTTCGGCCAGCAGCGCGTCGAGCGCCGCCCGGTCGAGCGGCAGGCGATCGTCGCCCGCCAGTCGCTCCAACAGCTCGTCGCCGTGGCCCTCGCCCTCCCTGAGGCGGAGTGCCACCGCGACGGCATGGTCCTTGATCGCCTCGTGCGCCTGCTCACGGCCGACCCCGGCGCGGACGGCTGCGACGAGCACCTTGGTCGTGGCCAGGAACGGCAGCGTGCCCGCCAGTTCGCGCTCGATCACGGCCGGGAACGCACCGAACTCGGAGACGACCGTCAGGATCGTCTCGAACAGCCCGTCGGCGGCGAGGAAGGCGTCCGGAAGCGCCACCCGTCGGACGACGGAACAGGACACGTCGCCCTCGTTCCACTGGTCGCCCGCCAGCGCGGAGACCATGGTGAGGTGGCCGTCTAGGACGTGCTTCAGCCCGACGACGCGCTCGGACGAGCGTGCGTTCATCTTGTGCGGCATGGCAGAGGAGCCCACCTGGCCGGGCTGGAACCCTTCGGTCACCAGGTCCTGACCGGCCATCAGCCGGATCGTGGTCGCGAGGCTCGCCGGCGCGGACGCCGCCTGCACGAGGGCCGAGACCACCTCGAGGTCGAGCGATCGGGGGTAGACCTGGCCGACGCTGTTGAGCCGCGCCTCGAAGCCGAGGTGCTGCGCGACACGCTCCTCGAGCGCCTCGACGGCGGCGACGTCGCCCAGCAGGTCCACGAGATCCTGCTGCGTGCCGACCGGGCCTTTCAGGCCGCGGAGCGGGTAGCGCGCCAGGAGCTCGTCGACTCGGTGGTACGCCTGGAGCAGCTCCTCGCCCGCGTTCGCGAAGCGTTTGCCGAGGGTCGTGGCCTGCGCCGGCACGTTGTGCGTGCGCCCCGCCATGACCGTGAGGGCGTGCTCGCTGGCACGTGCCGCCAGGGACGCCAGCAGCGCGACCATGCGGTCGCGCACGAGGAGCAGCGAACGACGCACCTGGAGCTGCTCGACGTTCTCGGTCAGGTCGCGCGAGGTCATGCCCTTGTGGATCTGCTCGTGCCCTGCCAGCTCGTTGAACTCCTCGATCCGCGCCTTGACGTCATGGCGAGTGACCCGCTCACGAGCGGCGATGCGATCGAGGTCGACGTCCTCCAGCACGCGCCGGTAGTCGGCCTCCACGGTGTCGCCCACCTCGACGCCGAGCGCTCGCTGCCCGCTGAGCACCGCCAGCCACAGCTCGCGCTCGAGGACGACCTTTCCCACCGGCGACCACAGTCGGACCATCGCATCCGAGGCGTACCTGGACGCGAGGACGTTGGGGACGATCGTGGACACGAGCGACCTGTTCGTTGCGCGGTGGCCGATCCTCGCACACGATGATCACGTCGGCGAACCGACGCGACCCGCGACACGGCACCCGAGGCACACCGTCCCGACGGCCTTCCACCAACGAGCGGCGCACACACGGGCCGTGCACCCTGACCGCACCGCGACAGGAGCCCGCATGACCCGTAGCGACGTTCGGTCCGCGCCCTGGTGGCTGCCGCTGCTGGTGTTCCTGCTGGTGGCCTTCGCCGCCGGAGGGATCGGATCGCTCGTGCAGGGCGCCGACGTCGGCGCGCGCTACCTCGCCTTCGAACGGCCCGGCTGGGCACCGCCGAGCGAGACGTTCGGCATCGTCTGGCCGGTGCTCTACGCCTGCATCGGTGTCGCCGGCTGGCGGTTCTGGCGGAGCGAGCGCTCCGCCCGGAGGTCGACGGCGCTGGCGGCGTGGGTCGCGCAGCTGCTCCTCAACGCGGCGTGGCCCGGCGTGTTCTTCGGCGCGAGCGAGCTCGGCTGGGCGATGCCGGTGATCGTGCTGCTGGACATCGTCGTGGTCGGCACGATCGTCGTCGGCCGACGGGTCGACCGGGTCGGGGCCTGGCTGCTGCTGCCGTACCTCGCCTGGTTGCTGTACGCCACCGCGCTCAACGTGGCCCTCTGGCGCCTGAACTAGTGGTCCGCAGCGGACCACTCGTCATCCCGCGGGTGCCACGACGACGCGTCCCTCCATGCCCGCGTGGAGCCGGCAGACGTACGGGTACACGCCGACGTCGGTGAAGGTGTGGACGAACCCGCCCTCGGTCTGCACCGGTGACTCGAAGCCGTCCCCGACGACGTCGTGTGGCTGCCGGCCGACCCACACCCACTCCACCTCGGCACCTTCGGCGACCGTGAGGTCCGACGAGCGGAACACGTTGTCATCGACCTCGACGACCGGGTCCGTCACGATCGGCCCGAGCTCCTCCGGCAGCTCGGCGCTGGCGGCAGGCGGGCCGGAGGAGCAGCCGGCGAGGACGAGCAGGGCCACTCCGGCCAGCGCCGGGGCGCGTCGGCAACGGCCGGTCGGGACCGCGAGGTGGTGCGTTCCGGGCACACGGAGAAACGGGCGCACAGGCGCCTCCTTGGGGTGGTCGACGTTCAGGTGCCGGCGCCGTTGCTGCGCTCCGTGCGGTCCAGGTCCCGGGCGAGCACGCGGTCGACGACCGGGTTCTCGAGGGCGCCGATGCCCTCGATCTCCACCCTGACCCGCTGCCCGGGCTCGAACGGTCCGACCCCCGCGGGGGTGCCGGTGAGGATCACGTCCGAGGGGAGGAGCGTGACGATGTGCGAGATACGGCTGACGAGTTCGAGGACACCCACCACGAGGTCCGCGGTCGTCCCGTCCTGCCGCACCTCGTCGTCGACGAGGCACCGGATCCGCAGGTCGGAGGGATCGACGTCGTTGGAGATCGCCGGCCCGAGCGGGCACGAGGAGTCGAACGCCTTGGCGCGGAACCACTGGCTCTCGGCACGCTGCTGGTCGCGAGCGGTGACGTCGTTGGCGCACGTGTAGCCGAAGATGCCCGCCTGTGCCTCCTCTGGCGACACACGCTGGAGCAGCGCACCGATCACGACGGCGAGCTCCGCCTCGTGGTGCAGCTCCGAGGACCAGTCCGACGGATACAGGATCGGGTCGCCGGGGCCGATCACCGACGACGACGGCTTGAGGAAGAGCAGCGGCTCGTCGGGGACCTCGTTGCCGAGCTCCTTCGCGTGCTCGCGGTAGTTGCGACCCACGCACACGATCTTGGAGGGGATCACGGGCGCGAGGAGCCGGAGGCCCTCCAGCGGCACCCGCTCGCCAGTCGTGCGGTGTGCGGCGAAGGGGTGCGGGTCGATCGGGAGCACCTCGGTGCCGTCCAACAGCCCGTAGCGGGGGGCGTCGTCGTGGAGGAAGCGGACGAACCTCGGCATCAGCGGCTCCAACCGTCGCGCAGGATCGCGTGGGTGTAGGCGTCGGCCAGCGCCAGCCACGAGGCCTCCACCACGTTGGGATGCACGCCGACCGTGTCCCACACGTCGTTGCCGTCCGTGGAGCTGACCAGCACCCGGGTGGTCGCGTCCGTCCCCACGGTGGCCTCGAGGATGCGCACCTTGTAGTCCGACAGGTGCACCCGGTCCAGCTGTGGCCAGGTGCCGTTCACCGCGTTGCGGAACGCATGGTCGAGCGCGTCGACGGGGCCGTTGCCCTCGCCCGCGCCGAGCTTGCGCACCCCGGCCACCTCGACGGCGAGGATCGCCTCGGCCGGGCCGTCACCGGCGCTCGCCTCGCCGTCGCCTCCGGCCACGCTGACGCGGTAGTGCAGCGAGCGGAAGGGTTCCGCCGCCGCGTCGAGCAGCCCGGCCGCACGGCGCAGCAGGAGCTCGAACGAGGCGTCCGCCGCCTCGAAGGACCAGCCCCGCGCCTCCTGGTCCTTCACCTCCGCGAGGATCGCCCGCGCCTGGTCGTCCGTGAGGTCGACGCCCAGCTCCTTCGCCTTCAGCAGCACGTTGCTGCGGCCGGCCAGCTCGCTGACGACCAGCCGCTGCCGGTTGCCGACCTCCTCGGGGTCGATGTGGTTGTACATGTCGGGCGCCTTGGCGAGCGCTGAGGCGTGCAGACCGGCCTTGTGCGCGAACGCCGTGTGGCCGACGTACGGCGCGACGGACGGGGTCGTCTGGTTGCACAGCTCGGCGATCGTGTGGCTGATCTCCGTCAAGCGCTCCATCCGGTCGGACGGGACGAGTTGGAGCCCGCGCTTCAGCTGGAGGTCGGCCAGGATCGTGAACAGGTTCGCGTTGCCGCACCGCTCGCCCAGACCGTTGGCGGTGCCCTGCACGTGCGTCGCGCCCGCCTCGATCCCGAGCAGCGAGTTGGCCACCGCGCAGCCGCTGTCGTCGTGGAAGTGCAGCCCGACGGTGCAGTTGAGCTCGCCCACCAGTCCGTGGACGATCTCCGTGACGTCCCACGGCATGGCACCCCCGTTGGTGTCGCAGAGCACCACGCACTCGGCGCCCGCCTCGGCCGCGGTGAGCACGACCTCCCGGGCGTACGCCTGGTCGCGCAGGAAGCCGTCGAAGAAGTGCTCGGCGTCGAAGAACACGCGCTTGCCGAGGCTCCGCAGGTGGGTGATCGACTCGGCGACCATCGCCAGGTTCTCCGCGCGTGGGACGCCGAGCGCCTCGTCGACGTGGTAGCCCCACGACTTGCCGACGAGGCAGACGACGTCGGTCCGGGCATCGACGAGACCCTGCAGGAGCGGGTCGTCCTCCGCGCGGTGTCGGGCACTTCGGGTCATGCCGAACGCCACGAGCGTGGCGTTGTCGAGCCGCAGCTCGCCGTCGGCCGCCCGGGCGAAGAACGCGGTGTCCTTCGGGTTCGCGCCCGGCCACCCGCCCTCGATGTAGGCCACGCCGAGCTCGTCCATCCGACGGGCGACACGCAGCTTGTCGTCCACCGAGAGGATCACGCCCTCCCGCTGGGTGCCGTCGCGCAGCGTGGTGTCGTACAGGTCGAGCCCGGGGCGAGGCGATGGCAGGGCAGCGTCGCCGGGCTGCCCCGGTGTCGCGGACGTCGAGGTGGTCACGTCGGGTCCTCCTCCGCGCGCCACGGCGCACGGGTCGTCGGGACCGGTGGACCGGGAGGCGGGCGACGGTCGGCGGAGGGTACGCCGGGCCGCTCCCGCAGCCCGGCATCGCCGGCTACGGGAGCGGTCCGATGATGATGCTGTCGCTCACGGCACGACCGAGCACGGGCCGCAGCCCGTCCCGTCCGCCGTTGCCGTGCATCGTCGCGCTCCGTGGTGCGTCGTCGGCGCGTGCACACCTCGTCGCGGGTGGCTGGTCGATCGACGCCCGATGACCGTATCGACCGTCTGGCGCGGCTGTCGAACCGGCCGCGGGCACGGCGCGCGTTCGACGGACGTGGCGTGCGCCGGGCGCAGTGCCCGCCCGGTTCCGTCGGATCAGTCCTCCAGGCGGAAGCCGACCTGCAGCGTTACCTGGGTGTGCTGCGGCTCCCCCTCCTGGATCCATCCGCGGATCTCGGTCACCTCGAACCAGTCCAGGTTGCGCATGGTCTCGCTCGCCTTGGTGATCGCGCGCCGGATCGCGTCGTCGATCCCTTCCCTGCTCGACCCGACCAACTCGATCTTCTTGTAGACATTGCTCACCACGCTGCTCCTCCGTGTGGGTGGCTGCTGCCGGACGCGTCGACGTCACCCGCGCGACCTCCGACGACGCTGCACCGTACGCGGACCGCAGTCCGTGTTCAGAACAGGAAGGGTGTCCAGGGCGCCCTGTCCGTCGCGAGCAGCCGGTCGAACGCGGCCGCGGCACCGGCCGTCCGTTCGACGACCCGTCGCGCGCCGACGAGCTGGGTGTTGCGGACACCCCCCAGCCACACCGCTCCCAGGTCCTCGATGCCGAGCTCGAGCTGCGGGTCGCGGTCCCCGACCGGCTGGCACACGCCGACGCCGTCGTCGTCGACCTCCAGCCGGTAGGTGCCGGTCTGGTCGCGGAAGGCGTCTTCGACCCGGAAGGTGCACCGGCCCGGGCCGTGGTAGCGGCGGGCCGAGAGCGCTGTCGCGACGTCGAGCAGCCGCGCGTACACCGGCGAGTCGAGGGCGGCCCGCAACCGCGTCGGCTCGAGGACCATCTCCTGCAACGGATCGTCGGGCGGCCGGAGGGCCACCTCGATCGTCGTGGTCAGGTCGATGTCGCAGACGTGCTGCCACAGCGCCGCCTCCGCCTCGGGATCGGTCGCCACGACGTCGCGAACGTGCACGGTCCCGGTGGGAAGGTTGTCGGCCCCCCAGGTGCCCTTCACCCGGTACACCGCGTAGCCGCGGCCGGGGACGGTCACCATCCGCAGCGGCGACGCACCATCCCGGTCGGCGGGGTCGTCGTCGCCGTACCTGTGCCCCCACATCGTGGCCACCATGCCCACGCAGGCGCGGTCGTCACGGACCGCCTCGAGGATCGGCGGGAAGGACGCCACCGCGCCGGTGGGGTCGATCGGCTCGACGAGGCGCAGGTCGGCGGGCGTGCGGAAGCCGACCCGCCGGTCGATGCGGTACCGGAGGCTCGGCGAGGCGCCCCCGAAGCCGAACCTGCCGTAGATCGACGCCTCGGACGCGTACAGCGTCGCGACCGGTTCGCCGGACGCCGCCGCCTCGTCGAGGCAGCTGGCCATCAGGGCCCGGAGCAGGCCACGACGCCGGTGCGTCTGGGCGACGCCCACGGCCGTGACGGCCGCGTTCCCGATCCGGGCGCCACCCGGCAGCGAGAGGTCGGTGACGAACACGCCGAGGTTGCCGACGATGCGCCCCCCGTCCCGTACGACCCAGGCGCGATAGTCGTCGCCGGTGAGGACACCGTCGACCCACCGCTGCAACCGCGCGTCGGTGTCCGACTCGTGGAAGCCGTCGGTCACGGCTCGCGCGAACGACAGCTCCTCCCCCGCTTCGAGCCTGGTCGGGAGGCCGGGTCCTCCGCCCGTTCGGTCTGGGCTGGCGGGCGATCGGACCACGGTGGAACCCCGCTGCCGCCGGTCGCACGCCGGTCCGCGCAGCCGAGCGACGCTAGCAGGGCGGGGTGCGGAGGTCGACGGCTTCCGTGCGGGTCGGCCGACCCGATGGGGGCCCGCCGATCTCAGCCGGTCCCGGCAGCGACGGCACGTCCGTCGGGTGCGTCGGCGACCAGCTCCACGAGGGCGTCGCCGACGTCCGCGGTCGTCACGGCCTGGCCGTCCGGGACGCGGCCGCCACGATCCGCGAGCAGGGCGGCGACGGCCCGGTCGACGCGGCCCGCGGCACCCTGCTCACCGAGGAAGGCGAGCATCTGGCCGAGGCTCATGACGGCCGCCAGCGGATCGGCCTTGCCGGAGCCGACGATGTCGGGCGCGGAGCCGTGCACCGGCTCGAACATGGAGGGGAACCGGCGGGTCGGGTCGATGTTCCCCGAGGCGGCCAGCCCCATGCCTCCCTGGATCGCCGCGCCGAGGTCGGTGATGATGTCACCGAAGAGGTTGTCGGTGACGACGACGTCGAACCGCTCCGGCTGGGTGACGAAGTACAGGCAAGCGGCATCGACGTGGACGTACTCGCGCTCGACCTGCGGGAAGTCCGCGTCCCCGACCTGCTCGAACGTGCGCATCCACAGGTCGCCCGCGTGCACCAGCACGTTGGTCTTGTGGCCCATCGTCAGCTTGCCGCGTCGTGAGGCGGCCAGCTCGAAGGCGTAGCGGATCACCCGCTCGACGCCGTGGCGGGTGTTGAGGCTCTCCTGGGTCGCGACCTCCGCCGGCGTGTCGCGGTAGAGGATGCCACCGGCACCCGAGTACACGCCCTCGGTGTTCTCGCGGATCACCACGAAGTCGCAGCGGTCGGGCGTCAGCCCTGCGATCGGCGAGACGACGCCCGGGTAGAGCTTGACGGGTCGCAGGTTCACGAACTGGTCGAAGCCGAACCGCAACCGCAGCAGCAGACCCCGCTCGATGACCCCGGGCGGGATCTCGGGCGTGCCGACGGCGCCGAGGTAGATCGCGTCGAACCCGCCGAGCTCCGCGAACGTCTCGTCGGAGAGCACCTCGCCGGTCTCGAGGTAGCGCCGGCCGCCGAGGTCGTAGTCGACACGCTCGGTCGAGAAGCCCTCGAGCTCCTCCAGCCGGTCCAGGACCTTGAGTCCCTCGCCGATCACCTCGGGGCCGATGCCGTCGCCACCCAGGACGGCGATGCGGTGGGTGCCCATCCGTTGCTCCTCGTCACGTGCGGTCCGTGGCGGATCGTCGAGCCCACCACGCAGGCGATCATCCTAGGGCCGTGGACCGTCCCTCCCGAACCGGCACCGCGCCCCGAACGGGCCGTGCGGCGGTGCTAGCGTCGCCCCGCGCGACGGCTCGCGCGTCCAGGCACCTGGGGAGGGGTCTCGTGAGCGATCAGCAGCCACCACCACCGGGGCAGGGTCCCGACGACCGTCCCGCAGGTGCCCCGCCGCCGTGGCAGCCACCGGCGCCCGGACCGCCCGCCGGTGGCCCCCCATCCGGCGGCGGCGTCGGGAGCGGCCCACCGGGCGGGTTCGCGCCGCCCGGGTACTCGGGGCCGGGCGGACCGGCCGACGGTCGCTACTCCGTCGGCGCCGCCTTCTCCTACGGGTGGAACCGATTCACGGAGAACGTGGCGCCGATCGTGCTCGGCATGCTGATCTACGCCGCCGCGGTCGTCGTGTTCTACGTCGTGTGGGTCGCCCTGCTCGGGACGATCGGCGTGCTCGGACGGGACACGATGGCAGGAGCGATCGGCATCGGGCTGAGCGCCGCCTTGTTCGGGCTCGTCGCCGTCGTCGCCAACTTCGTCATCCAGACGGGGATCACGCGCGCCGCACTGGCGATCACCTACGGCAGGAAGCCCGAGCTCGCGACGGTGCTGGCCACCGACAGCCTCGGGCAGATCGCGATCGGTGCGGTGGTGATCGCCGTCGTCAGCTCCATCGGCTTCTTCCTGTGCTACATCCCCGGCCTGATCGTGGTGTTCCTGACCCAGTTCTTCGTCCACTTCGCGCTGGACAAGCGGCTCGACTGGCTCGATGCGATCAAGGCGAGCGTGTCGTTCGTGAACGCGAACCTCGCGATGGTGCTCGGGTTCTTCCTGCTGTCGCTCGTGGCCTACATGGTCGGCGCGTTGGCCTGCGGGGTCGGGCTGATCGTCGCGCTG
Source organism: uncultured Nitriliruptoraceae bacterium (assembly GCA_963695235.1). Lineage (GTDB taxonomy): Bacteria > Actinomycetota > Nitriliruptoria > Nitriliruptorales > Nitriliruptoraceae > PWLR01. The sequence continues at coordinate 2,046,686 of OY968778.1, read as the reverse complement.
CCGGTCGTGATCATCGCGCAGGCCTACACCTACCGCCGGCTGCAGGGCGAGCCGGTCGCCGCGTGAACCACGCGGTGGAGCAGGATGCTCGACGGCACCGACGTGGGGAGCCACGATGACGACGCTGCCCGGGTGGTACCCCGACCCGAGCCACGAGCACGAGTACCGCTACCACGACGGCCAGGCCTGGACGGAGCACGTCGCCAGCTTCGGGTGGACCTCGACCGACCCGGCCGGCGAGCATCCGGGTCGACAGGTGCCGACCGCCGAGACGACGCTCTGGTGGGAGGGAGCGCACCGTCTGACGACGCATCGGGCGTTCGTCGACGACGGCGTGACGCAGGGGACCCCGCAGGAGCTGCCGCTGTGGTCGGTGGCCGACGTCGAGGTCACGCCGTCCAGCGGCAGGGTGGCGTTGCGCATCGCGTATCCGGGGTACGCCGGCCGCGCCCACTACGTCATGACCCGGGTCGCCGACGCGCCTGCCGTGGGCGCCCTGTGCCGCCGGTGGGCCGTCCGCAACCGGCGCGCCGCTGGTCTGCTCTGAGCCGACCGACACACGGTCAGGGAGCGAGCCACACGAACGGCTCCCACGGCAGGTTGCGCAGCACGCCGTACAGCAGCGTCAGGATGCCGATCACCGCCCAGAAGCGTCCGCTGCGGGGGACGGAGCGGACTCGACCACCGGACAGGCTCGCGACCAGCGCCCACGACCCGAGCACCAGCAGCAGCGGGAGGAGCGCGTTGCGGCCGGGGACGGCCAGCAGGTCCCCCGTCACGAGGGCGCGCGCCGCGCGGGTCCCGCCGCAGAGCGGGCACAGCACCCCGAACAGGGTCAGCGACGGGCACGGGAGGTACACCGCGGCGAGCGCGTGCCCCGAGCCGGGCGGGACGGCGGCCACGAAGCCGAACGCGGCAGCGCCGACACCGAGCCCGGCAACGACACCGACGAGCCGGGGCGGGACCGCCCGCGCGTTGCGTTGCTGCTCCACGTGACGCTCCCTGCGACCCGGGTCGAGGGTAGCGTCGGCCCCCATGTCACCCGCCGAACGTCGTCACCTCCGGGCCGCACTGGCCACCGTCGCACCGTGGCTCGAGGCGAGCGACATGGGCCCCCGTTCCGTCGACGCCGGACGGTGCGACGGTTGCGACGCGGCGCCGCGGCTGCTCCCGACCTGCGGCCCGGGCAGCAGCGGCGCGCTCTGCCGGGCCTGCGCGCTGGCGGTCGCTGACGACGGGTGGTGCGACGGCCACCGAGCCGACGGCGTGGCCGCCAGACGGTGGGCGTCGACGCTGCCCGACCGCTGGGCCGACCTGGTGATCCTGTGGTGGGTGTCCACCGGCGAGCTGCGGCCGGGGGCGGCCACACGTCTCGACCCCGACCTACTGCCCCGCGCGGTCGCCGACGCGTTGCCGACCGGGAGATGACTCCCCCACCGGTCGGGCCCGCCCCAGGACACCGAGCCGGACCAGCCAGCGGCGGAGCGACGCGGCGTCCGTGAACCGCACCGCGTGGAGCCCGGCAGCCACGGCGGCGTCGACGTTCTCGGCACGGTCGTCGACGAAGGCCACCTCGGCAGCGGCGCATCCCAGTCGTTCCAGGACGGCCTCGTAGAAGGCAGCCTCAGGCTTCCGGACGCCGAGGTGGTGGGACGACAGGATCACGTCGAACCGGTCGCGCAGCAGCCGAGCGGCCAGTTCCTCGATCCACACGGGGTAGTTCGATGCCGTCGCCCGCACGACCCGGCCGCCCAGCTCGTCGAGCAGTTCGGGCATGCCGGGCAACCACACGGTCCCCGCGCGACGGAGGTCGTGGAAGCGCCCCCGGTCCACGTCGATGCCAACCGACGCGTACGCCTCCCAGTACGTCGCCTCGTCGATCGCCCCGGCCTCGAAGGCGGGATAGGCGGTGGGATCGCGACGAGCGAGCACCTCACCGATCGACAACCCCGTCGCCGCTTCGACGGCCTCGCGGAAGGGGTCCCTGACGACGGTGTCCATCAGATCGAGGGCGACGACCCGGATGCGTGCCGCTCCTGGGCCTGCGACGGGGGGCGGAGGGTCGTACCGTCCGTCCACCGAGGGGCTCCCGTCGCTGCTCGTCTACCGTTGGCGGACGGTAGCGACGGCCTGCCCGACGAGCGACCCAGGACGACCCAGGACGACCCAGGCCGACCCAGGACGACCCAGGAGCGGACATGCAGGCGCGGGAACGGTGCGGCGCGACCGTCGATGCACACGCGGACGCGCTGATCGGGCTCTCGCACGCGGTGCACGCCGACGCGGAGATCGGCTTCGAGGAGCACCGGTCGTCGCGCAGGGTGGCCGACGCGCTGGACGCGCGGGGCTTCGACGTCCGCCACGGTGTCGGTGGACTCGACACCGCACTCGTCGCCACCGCCGGCTCCGGACCGCTCCACGTCGGCATCTGCGCCGAGTACGACGCGCTCCCGGGCATCGGCCACGCGTGCGGTCACAACGTGATCGCCGCCGCCGCCGTCGGGGCCGGCATCGCCCTCGCGGAGATCGCGGACGACATCGGCGTGACCGTCCGGGTCGTCGGCACGCCGGCCGAGGAAGGCGGGGGCGGCAAGATCCTGCTGATGGAGCGGGGGGCGTTCGACGGCCTGCATGCCGCGATGATGGTGCACCCCGCGCCCTACGAGGCGGCCACGATGCCGTGCCTCGCGGTGCAGCACCTCGACGTGCGCTACGAGGGCCGCTCGGCCCACGCCTCGGCCTACCCCCATCTCGGGGTCAACGCCGCCGATGCGCTGACGGTCGCGCAGGTGGCGATCGGTCTGCTCCGACAGCACGTGCGCTCGACCGACAGGATCCATGGCATCGTCACCGACGGAGGGGACGCGCCCAACATCGTGCCCGAGCGCACCGCAGGCCAGTGGTACGTCCGCTCGCGCAACCTCGACGAGCTCACCGAGCTGTACCCGAAGGTGCAGCGGTGCTTCGAAGCAGGCGCGCTCGCGACCGGCGCGCGCGTCCGGTTCGACGAGCCGGGTCCCGCCTACTCGGAGTTCCTGCCCGACCAGGACCTGGTCGAGCTGTGGCGCCACGAGGCGGCGGCCGCCGGCCGAGCCCTCCCCGTCGAGCCGCTCGCGGGCGAGCTCGCCGGTTCGACCGACATGGCGAACGTCTCCTTGGCGATGCCTGCGATCCATCCGATGCTCGCGATCGACTCGGACGGCGCGGTCAACCACCAGCCCGCGTTCACCGCCGCGTGCGTCAACGGATCGGCCGACCGGGCCGTCCTCGAGGGCGCGCTCGCGATGGCGAGGACCGTGATCGCCGCGACGGAGGACGCGGACCTCCTCGGTCGACTGCTCGCCACCTCGTACCAGCACGCGACGACCTGATGGACACTCGAGCCCGCCGGCACGCGGTCGTGCGCGCGCTGGGCGGCGAGGTCCCCGATCCGGGGATGCGCCTGCCCGGCTGGACGGTCGAGGGCGACAGCGTCCACCTCCCGTACGAGCTCGAGGGCCTGGGGCGCCTCACGGAGACGGTGCGCTTCCCCGGCCGCGACCTGGAGGGCGCCGCCGCCCGACCGCAGACCGCGGGCGCGTTGCAGCTGCTCTACCTCTGCGCGGCGACCTCCTACGCGAAGGCGGTCCTGCCGTCCCGCATCGAGCTCCCCCCGGTGCCCCCCGCCGCCGTGACGATGCTGCGCGCACTGCTCACGGACGGTCTGGCGGAGTTCGCGGTGCACAACGGCCTGTTCCCGCTCCCCGTCCCCGAGCTCGGCTTCGAGGCGGCTCCCGAGCTCCCCGACCAGGCACCGGCCGAGGGCGTCGTGGTGCCGATCGGTGGCGGCAAGGACTCCGCGGTCACCGCGTCGCTCGCGGTGCGGGCCGGCTGGGACGCGGTCGGCTTCGCCGTCAACCCCCGCCCCTCGATGCGTCGGACCGCGGCCGCGGTGGGGCTGCCGCTGCTCACCGCCGAGCGGCGCCTCGACCCGACGCTCCTGGCATGGAACGCCGCCGGCGCGTTCAACGGGCACGTGCCGATCACCGCGATCGTCGCGTCGATCGCCTGCGTCGCGGCGACCCTCGACGGGCGCGGCGACGTGCTGCTCTCCAACGAGTCGTCGGCCGACGAGCCGACGCGCGTCGTCGACGGGCGGGAGGTGAACCACCAGTACAGCAAGTCGTCCGCCTTCGAGCTGCTGCACACGGCAGCGGCACGGGCGCTGACCGGCGGCGCGACCCGTGCGCTCTCGATCCTGCGGCCGTTGCCGGAGCTCGTCGTCGCCGGCCTGTTCGCCTCGCTGGGGGCGCCGCTCGACGCGGTCAACAGCTGCAACCTCGCGTACACGCTCACCGGTGCGACCCGCGAGTGGTGCGGCAGGTGCCCGAAGTGCCTGTTCGTGCAGCTCATGCTCGCACCGTTCACCGATCCGGCCGACTTCCGGGCCGCGACCGGGTTCGACGCGCTCGCGCGTGAGGACGCCGTCGACGACCTCGGCGCGCTGCGCGACCCCGAACGCAAGCCCTTCGAGTGCGTGGGCACCGTGGCCGAGGTCCAGCTCGCCTTCGACCTGCTCGCGAGCGATCCGCGGTGGTCCTCGCACGCCGCCGTCGCAGCCCACGGGACGGCGGCCACGCGACCGACGCCCCGCGAGCGGTTCACGGCGATGCTGCGCTCCGTCGACACCTCGACGCTGCCACCTCGCTACGCCGCGCCGCTGACCGATGCACTGGAGCAGCTGCGCTCGCTCGACACGCTCGGGGGGATCGCCACGTGATCGTCGTGCTCGGGCTCGGCCGCGAGACCTGCGAGCTGCTCCGCGTGCTCGACCGCGAGGACGGCGAGCGCCGGGTCCTGCTGCTCGAGGAGGCCCCAGCCCCCGGGCTCGCCCTCCCCGACCTCGCGCACCTCGACGTCGAGGTGGTGCGTGGCGCCGATCTCGACGACCCGGACGTGATCCCGCCGGAGGCGAGCGCCGTCTACCGGTCACCGGGTGTCAGCCCCTATCGGCCCGGGCCGGCACGGGCGCGCGCGCGCGGGATCCCGATGACGACACCGACAGGACTGTGGGCGAGCCGCAGGGACGGCGCCGACACGATCGCGCTGAGCGGCACGAAGGGGAAGTCGACGACCGCCGCCATGGTCGCGCACCTGCTCGGGGCGGCCGGTCGCCGGGTCGCCCTGCGCGGCAACATCGGCCGACCCGCCCTGTCGGCGGACCCCGACCCGGCGGTCGACGACGTGGTGCTCGAGCTGTCCAGCTACCAGCTCGTGGACCTCCGGGGCCGGTTCGCGATCGGGGCGCTGACCACGCTGCACCGCGATCACGTGCCGTGGCACACCTCGCTCGAGCGCTACCACGCGGACAAGCTGCGCCTGCTCGACCTGTCGACGCTGCGCATCGCGTCCCACCAGGTCAGCTCGCACCCCCGCCTGGACGTCGACGTGCACCTGGTGCCGGCGGTGCCGACCGAGCGGCTGCGCGCCGTGCTCCGCGCTGCCGGCGTCCTCGGCGAGCACCTGGTGGCCGATGCGGCGCTCGCTCTGGCCGTGGTCGACGCCCGGCTGCAGGCGACGGGCGGGGTGGGCGGCCTCCAGGACGCCTTCCGGAGCTTCCAGCAGCTGCCCCATCGGTTGACCCCGGTCGCGACCGTCGGTGGCGTGCGGTGGGTGGACGACAGCATCTCCACCGTCCCCGAATCGGCGGTTGCGGCAGCCCACGCCTACCTGTCGGAGGGGCCGGTGACGTTGCTGCTCGGCGGGGACGACCGCGGCCAGGACCTCGAGCCCCTGGTGAGGCTCTTCGCGGACCAGCGGCTGCGTGCCGTCCTGCTGCCCGCCCTCGCCCCGAGGCTCGCGGCCGCGCTCGAGCCCGTCGCGGGCGAGCGCGTCACGGTGGCATCCGACCTCGCCGCCGCGGTCGGCATCGCTGCTCGGACGACGCCGCCGGGAGGCAGCGTCGTCCTGTCGCCCGCGGCGCCGTCGTTCGGCACCTACCGGGATTTCGAACAGCGCGGCGAGCACTTCACGACGCTGGTCGCCGCGCTGACCTGACGGGCCCCGCGTACTACCGTGCGGCCGCCCGTGGGACCGACACCGGAGCTGGTCGTGGACGGACCTCGCTGTGCGCTTCTCCCCGTCGCCCGGCCCGAGCTGCAACGCGCGATCGAGGACGGCGGCGGTCGGATGGTGGACGTCGCGGAGGCCGACGTGCTCGTCTGGTCGATCCCCGGCCGCGCGGACGAGCTCCGCCAGGTCCTCGAGGCCCACCCGACGATCCGTTGGGTGCAGCTGCCGTTCGCCGGCATCGAGCCGTTCCTCGACGTCCTGGACACGCAGCGCATCTGGACCTGTGGGAAGGGGGTCTACGCCGAGCCGGTGGCCGAGCATGCGCTCGGGCTCGCGCTGGCCGGCATGCGCGGCATCGGTCACTACGCCCGTGCCGGCGCCTGGTCGGCTCCGAGGGGCGTCAACCTGCTGGGCGCTCGGGTCGCGATCCTCGGAGGTGGCGAGATCACCCGCTCGCTGGTCCGGCTGCTGCAACCGTTCGGCACGCACAACGTCGTCGTGCGCCACCGTCCGGAGCCGATCGAGGGTGTCGCCGAGGTCGTGACGACCGACCGGCTGCACCCGGTGCTCAGCGACGCCGACCTGGTCGTGCTCGCCCTCGCACTCACCCCGTCGACGGAGCACGTCATCGACGCCGCCGCGCTCGCCGCGATGCCCCGGCACGCGTGGCTCGTGAACGTCGCTCGGGGCAGGCACGTGGACACCGCGGCGCTGGTCGACGCCCTGCGGGACGGACGGATCGGTGGAGCGGCGCTGGACGTCACGGATCCGGAACCACTGCCCGACGGCCATCCGCTCTGGTCGTTGGACAACGCGATCGTCACCCCCCACATCGCCAACACACCGGAGATGGGGATCGTGCTCCTGTCCGCGCGGATCCGCGAGAACGTGGCCCGCTACGCGGACGGACGGGAACTGCTCGGCCCGGTCGACGCAGGGCTCGGGTACTGATGGTCGCCGATGCGTCTCGCGGACTCTGCTGCGAGGCCGACGGAGCCCCGGCCGTTCCGTCAGTGGCGCACGGCGCCCTCGGCAGTTCGCGCGACGACCAGCGGGCCCTCGGTCTTGGCCGCGTACAGCGCCTGGTCGACCCGCCGGAGCAGCTCGTCTGACGACTCGGATCCGTCCCAGCAGGCCAGCCCACCAGAGGCGTCGACGAGGGCACCGGTCCGCCCCAGCAGCCGGTGCACGGCCTCCTCGGCCTCGTCGAGGTCACAGCCGGTCAGCACGAGCAGGAACTCGTCACCACCCGTCCTCGCGAGCGTGTCGACGGTCCGCACCTCGCTCGACCACAGTGCCGCGACGTCGGCGAGCACCTGATCGCCGACCGCATGTCCGTGCCGGTCGTTCACCGACTTGAAGCCGTCGAGGTCGAGCATCGCGACACAGGTCGGCGAGGACGGTTCGCGACGCGAGCGCTCCAGAGACCATCCCAGCGCACGCGTGGCCGTGCGGCGGTTCGCCAGTCCCGTGAGTGCGTCGGTGTCGGCCAATCGCCGCTGTTGGGTCGCCAGGGTCCCCACGACCGCGGCGGCGGCGAGCTGCGTCCCGAGCGTCAAGGTGAGCTGCGGGGCCATGGCGCCGGTCTCCCCGAGCCACAGCAGCGCAGCCGCATGCGCCGCCGTCGCGCCCACCAGATGGGCCGCGACCACCGTGCGGGCGAAGAACATCGCGCAGTGCAACGCGACCCAGATGTAGAGCATCGCGTACATCGCCGTCGGGGGGCCGCCCCCGGCCAGCACCTGGCAGGCGCCGATCAGCACCGTGCCCGACAGCGTCATCGTGTGGATCCAGGCGCGGGAGAAGCGTTCGGCGAAGACGTACAGCGCCAACGCACCGGATCCCGCGACCGCTGCCGTCGCACCGATCCCGGCGACGTGGAGCCCCTCCCAGCCGGGCAACAGCAGCACCGCGGTCGACAGCAGTGCACCCGCGCCGAACAGGGCCGAGAGCGCCCGCGCGCGCGAGCGTCGATCGCAGTGGGGCTCCAAACGGGGGCTCAGCGGGTCGGGACCAGCGGCTTCCAGGCCGGTCGCGTCGCTTCGAAGTCCGAGATGTCGTCGGCGTGCTGCAGGGTCAGACCGATGTCGTCGAGGCCGTTGAGCAGGCAGTGCTTGGTGTGCGGATCGATGTCGAACGAGACCTCGACACCGTCCAGGTCGCCGACGGCCGGTGCGGTCACCCGCTGCTGCTCGAGCTCGACCCGCACCTCGACCGAGGGATCCGCCTCGATCAGCTCGAAGAGCCTGCGAACCACCGGCTCGTCGAGCTGCACACACACGATCCCGACCTTGGCGCAGTTGTTGCGGAAGATGTCGGCGAACGACGGAGCGATGACGGCGTCGAACCCGGCGTCCTGCAGCGCCCATGGCGCGTGCTCCCGGGACGACCCGCAGCCGAAGTTGCGACCCCCGACCAGGATCGGTGCACCCGCGTGCTCTGGCTTGTTCAGCGGGAACGACGGATCCGGCGAGCCGTCGTCGAGGTAGCGCCGCTCGGAGAACGCGTGGGGCCCGAACCCGGACTTGCTGATGCTCTTGAGGAACTGTTTCGGGATGATGAGGTCCGTGTCGACATCGTTGATGTCGATGGGGCACGCACGTCCGTGCACCGTGTCGATCGGTTCCATGCTCACGCCTCCTGGGTCGCGACGAGCTCGCGGACGTCGACGATCCGGCCCGCGACGGCGGCGGCAGCGGCCATCGCGGGCGAGACGAGGTGTGTCCTGCCGCGGAACCCCTGCCGCCCCTCGAAGTTGCGGTTCGACGTCGACGCGCACCGCTCCCCGGGCGCGAGCTGGTCCGGGTTCATCCCGAGGCACATCGAGCAACCCGGGTCGCGCCACTCGAAGCCGGCCTCCACCAGGACGCGATCGAGCCCTTCCGCTTCTGCGGCCGCCTTCACCAGGCCCGAGCCGGGTACCACCATGGCCTGGATGTTGTCGGCGACGGTGCGGCCGCGCACCACCTCGGCGACCGCGCGGAGGTCCTCGATGCGACCATTCGTGCACGATCCGATGAACACCTTGTCGAGGGTGAGGTCGCCGAAGGCCTCGCCACCTTCAAGCCCCATGTACTCGTAGGCGCGGCGCCACTGGCGTGCCGTGTTCTCGTCGGGTGCCTGGTCGATGGTCGGCACCCGCTGCTCGATCGTCACCGATTGCGCGGGCGTGGTCCCCCAGGTGACGGTCGGGGCGACGGCGGACGCGTCGATGTGCACGACCCGGTCGTAGCTGGCCCCCGGGTCGGTGCGAAGCGACCGCCACGCATCGACCGCCTCGTCCCACGCGGCACCCTTCGGGGCGTAGGGCTTGTCCTTGAGGTAGGCGATCGTGGTCTCGTCCGGCGCGACGAGGCCCGCCCGCGCGCCACCCTCGATCGACATGTTGCAGACCGTCATCCGGCCCTCCATCGACAGGTCCTCGATGGCCTGGCCGCGATACTCGATCACCTGTCCGACACCGCCCTCCACCCCGATCACGGACAGGATGTGCAGGATCAGGTCCTTGGCCACCGTGCCCGCGGGGAGCGCCCCGTCGACCTCGATCGCGAGCGTCCGGGGCATCCGCTGCGGAAGCGTCTGCGTCGCGAGGACGTGCTCGACCTCCGACGTGCCGATGCCGAACGCCAACGCGCCGAACGCACCGTGCGTCGCCGTGTGCGAGTCGCCGCACACGATCACCGCGCCGGGCTGGGTGAGGCCCAGCTCCGGACCGATGATGTGGACGATGCCCTGGTTGCGGCTGCCCATCTCGAACAGCCGGATGCCGTACTCCTCGCAGTTCCGACGCAGCGCGTCCATCTGGATGGCGGACAGCTCGTCCGCGATCGGCAGGTCGCCCCTCGTCTGCCGAGGATCGGTCGGCACGTTGTGGTCCATCGTCGCGAGCGTCAGGTCCGGCCGCCGCACGGTGCGTCCGGTCGTGCGGATCCCTTCGAACGCCTGGGGCGAGGTGACCTCGTGCACGAGGTGCAGGTCGACGTAGAGCAGGTCCGGCTCACCCTCGGGCGAGCGGACGACGTGCTGCTCCCAGATCTTCTCGACGATCGTCTTCGGTGTGCTCATGGGTTGCACGGGCTCCTGGTCGGCAGCGGTGCGGCGGTGCGGACGTCGGGACGGCCGGCAGGCGGCGGGGTCACCCCCACCGGGAGGATGCCCGGGTCCGGAGGCTGCGGACGTCGAGCTCCTCGGTCCGGTGCACCTCGACGCGGACGTCCGCGGACCCCGTCGAATCGAGGTACGAGGCGGCGATCTCCTCCACCAACCGGGCCTCCTCCTCCGGGGTCTGGTCGGGCGGGACGTTGACCTTTATGACGCTCATGGCTTGAACTCCCGGACACGCTGGACGAGCCGGCGCGAGCGGTTGAGGGCATCGACGTAGGCGCGGGCGCTCGCGTCGACGATGTCGGTCGAGACGCCGCGACCCGTGAAGCGCTGCCCGTCCTCGACCTCGACCGTCACCGTCACCTCGCCGAGCGCGTCGATGCCGCCCGTCACCGCCGCCACCTGGAAGGAGACGAGCACCACGCTTTCGCGTCCGACCGCACGCCGGATCGCGCCACACGCCGCGTCCACCATGCCGTCACCGGTGGCCTCGGCGCGGACCACCGCGCCCGGCTCGGCGCCGATCGATGCCGCGATCTCGGCGTCGGCGAGGCGCACCTCGACCTGGGCCGACGGCTCCGTGTCCGTGCCCCCCTGCACCCGCAGCGAGACCAGCTCGTAGTCGTCGCCCGTCTTGACGTGCGTCTCGGCGATGACGATCGCCTGGACGTCCTCGGAGCTCACCAGCCCCTTCCGGTCGGCCAGCTCCTTGAACAGACGGAAGGCGTTCTGCTTCTCGGCGTCGTCGAGCTCGAAGCCCAGGTCCTCGACGGCCTTGAAGAACGCGTGCCGTCCCGAGTGCTTGCCGAGGACGATCTGTGACCCCTCGGCACCCACCTCCTCGGAACGCATGATCTCGTAGGTGAGTCGGTCCGCCAGCACCCCGTGCTGATGGATGCCGGCCTCGTGCGCGAAGGCGTTGGCGCCTACGACGGCCTTGTTCTTCTGGACGCCGTAGCCGGTCAGGCTCGACACGAGCCGTGAGGTTCGGGTCAGCTCCGGGGTGTGCAGACCGTGGTCGACGCCGAGCAGGTCCGCGCGCGTGCGGATCGCCATGACGACCTCCTCGAGCGAGCAGTTGCCCGCGCGCTCGCCGATGCCGTTCACGGCCACCTCCACCTGGCGCGCCCCGTTGCGGACGGCCTCGAGCGAGTTGGCGACCGCGAGCCCGAGGTCGTTGTGGCAGTGCACGCTCAGCACGACGCCCTTGGCGTCGATGTCGGGGACGCGCCTGCGCAGCTCCGCGATCCAGCGACCGAAGTCGTGTGGCAACGCGTAGCCGACCGTGTCGGGGATGTTGACGGTCGTCGCCCCGGCCTCGACGGCCGCCGCGACGATGTCCACGAGGAACGGGAAGTCCGTCCTGGTGGCGTCCTGCGGGGAGAACTCGACGTCGTCGCAGAACGATCGGGCCAGCTCCACCGAACGGATCGTCTGCTGCAGGATCTCGTCCTCCGACGCCTGCAGCATGTACTTGCGGTGGATGTCGGAGGTCGAGAGGAAGGTGTGGATGCGGTGGCGCCTCGCGGGCGCCAGCGACTTCGCGGCCGCCTCGATGTCCCCCGGCATGGCGCGCGCGAGCGCGGCGATGACGGGCGGCTCACGGTCGTCGGACACACCCTCCGAGCCGTCGGGGCCCGCAGCGCCACGAGGGGCGTTGCCGACGACCTCCGCGACGGCCTTGACCGCGTCGAAGTCCCCGGGCGACGCCGCCGAGAACCCGGCTTCGATGACGTCCACCCGCAGACGGGCGAGCTGTTCGGCGATCTCCACCTTCTCGCGGGCGTCCAGCGAGATGCCTGGCGACTGCTCGCCGTCGCGGAGGGTGGTGTCGAAGATGGTGACGTCGCTGCCGTGTGTCGCGACGGCGTCGGCGATGCGATCGGTGTCGACCGGGGATCCCATGTGCCCTGCTCCTGCGCCGCAGCGTGCGGCGGCTCGTCCTGTCGGCTTCGCTTCCCCTGATGTGCCTCCGCGTCGCCGTCAGACGGGGTCAGGACGGCGGCGCGGCATCAAAGGAGCAGCAGGAAGAGACCCAGGAGCAGCACCTGGAGCGCACGCAGCCGGCCACGCCCGGCATCTGCCGGGTCGGGAACGGGGCTGCTCACGTCGCGCATGTCGGCAGTGTGTCGGCCAGCCACGTCGCGACGCGAACAGCCGTGCGCGCAGCGTGCAGCAGGGAGGTCCGAGCGCTCCCCCTGGTCGCACATCCGCGCGCACGTCCCGACCACTACCGTCGGTGGACGACGAGGGACCGATCCCGGGTGACGGAGACGACGGTGGACGACCGCGACGCCGTGCGGGAGCCGGGCGTGGACGACGCGTGGACGGTCGCCGCCGAGGCGGCCGCGCGGGCGGAGGTCGACCTCGTCGAGGTGCACCACCCCCCGCAGGCGCGGCTGGTGGCGGCCCTCCTCGACGAGGTGTGGGGCCGCGACAGCGACGCGGCGACGATCCTCGCGCCCGAGGCGCTGCTCGCGCTCGGCCACGCGGGCGGGCAGGTCACGGCGGCGTTCGACGAGGGGCGGCTGGTGGGCGCGACCGCCGCGTTCATCGGCTGGGACGGACACGTCGCGTGGTTGCACAGCCACGTCACGGGCGTCGTGTCCTCGGCGCTCGGCCGCGGCATCGGCACCGCGCTCAAGTGGCACCAGCGCGCCTGGTGCCTACAGCGAGGGCTCACCACGGTGCGGTGGACCTTCGATCCGCTCATCCGCCGCAACGCCGTGCTCAACCTGGTCGTCCTCGGCGCGCAGGTCGAGGACCACCTCGAGGACCTGTACGGCCCGATGCCCGACGTCCGCAACGCGGGCCTCCCGACGGACCGGCTCGCGGTCCGCTGGGACCTGACCGCCCCCCGGGTGCTCGCGGCGGCGCGCGGCCGTGGCGCCGCCCCCGACCTCGCGGGGCTGCGGCGGTCGGGTGCTGCGCCCGTCCTCCACGTCGGGGCGGACGGTGGCCCGGTCGTCACCGACATCCATCCACCTCGACGTCTCGTGCAGGTCCCCGACGACATCGAGGGCATCCGCGCCAAAGATCGTGGGCTGGCGCTGCAGTGGGCCGAGGCGAGCCGGCAGGTGCTCGGTGGCTCGCTGCGGTCCGGCTGGCAGGTCCGCGGAGCCACCCGCGACGGGTGGTACGTGCTCAGCCGGGAGACGGCCGTCGCCGAGCTGCGAGGTGACGCGTGACGCCGCTGCCGGCGATCCACCTGGACGCGGTCGAGCTCGTCCGGATCCGGCTCCCGCTCGTGACGCCGTTCACCACCTCCTTCGGCCGGCAGACCGAACGCGACGCCCTGCTCGTCCACGTGCGGGGCGAGGGCGCCGACGGCTGGGGAGAATGCGTGACGCCCGCCGCGCCCGTGTACTCCGAGGAGTTCACCGACGGGGCGGCGCTGGTCCTGCGCGACCACCTGGTCCCACGGCTCGGCGCGTCGCGCCCCGGCGAGCCGTCGGACGACGCGATCACCGCCGCCGACGTCGCCGTCAGGCTGCGCGGCCACAGGGGGCAGCGCATGGCGAAGGCCGCACTCGAGACGGCCGTGCTCGACGCGCAGCTGCGGACCGCGGGGACGTCGCTGGCCGGGTACCTGGGTGCCGTCCGCGACCGCGTCCCCGCCGGGGTGTCCGTCGGCATCCCCGACGGAGGCACGGCGGAGCTCGTCGATCTCGTCGCCGGCTACCTCGACGCCGGCTACGTCCGGATCAAGGCGAAGGTGATGCCCGGCGTCGACGTGCAGCCGATGGCGGCGCTTCGCGAGCGGTTCGGTGATCGGCTCACGCTCCAGGTCGACGCCAACATGGGCTACGACCCCGAGGACCCTTCCCACCAGGCGTCGCTCGACGGCCTGGACGAGCTGGGGCTGGTGCAGGTCGAGCAGCCCTTCGGCGCCGACCGGCTGCGTGCACACGCGGCGCTGGCCGGCCGGCTGCGCACGCCGGTCTGCCTCGACGAGTCGATCGTCGACGCGGGCCGTGCGGTGGAGGCGATCGAGACGGGCGCCTGCGCCATCGTCAACATCAAGCCCGGCCGGGTCGGCGGTCTGCTGGAGAGCGTGCGCGTCCACGACGCCTGCCGCGAGCGGGGCGTCCCCGTCTGGTGCGGTGGGATGCTCGAGACGGGGATCGGTCGTGCCGCCAACGTCGCGTTGGCCGCGCTCCCCGGCTTCACGCTCCCGGGCGACACGTCCGCCTCCGACCGCTACTTCGCCGAGGACCTGACCGACCCGTTCGTGCTCGTCGACGGACACCTCGAGGTCCCGACGACGCCCGGGATCGGCCGCACACCCCGTACGGATGCGCTCGTCGGCGCGGATCGGACCCTGCTGACCGTTCGCACCGGCCAGTCCTCCGACCGAGGCGTGTAGCGTCCCGCCGTCGAAGGATCCGCCGTGCAGCTGCCGGTCACACCGCCCGTCGACCCGATGCTGGCCAAGCTCGTCCGGGAGCTGCCGGTCGGCGACCTGCTGTACGAGCCCAAGTGGGACGGCTTCCGCTGCCTGGTGTTCCGCGACGGCGACGAGCTGCTCCTGCAGAGCCGCGCGAAGCGCCCGCTCGACCGCTACTTCCCGGAGCTGCGCGACCCGCTGCTGGAGCAGCTCCCGCCACGCGTGGTGCTCGACGGCGAGCTGGTCGTCCCCGTCGGGGACGGGCTGGACTTCGACGCGCTGTCCAACCGGATCCATCCGGCGGCCTCGCGCGTGGAGATGCTCGCCGGCACCACCCCCGCCCGCTTCGTCGCGTTCGACCTGCTCGCGATCGGGGACGAGTCGCTCGTGACCACCCCGTTCCGTCAGCGGCGGGAGCGGCTCGAGGAGGTCCTCGCAGGGGTGGAGGCGCCGATCCACCGCACCCCTGCGACGACCGATCCGGCGACGGCGACCGACTGGTTCCGCCGCTTCGAGGGCGCGGGGCTCGACGGCGTGATCGCGAAGCCACTCGGCGATGCATACGCGCCGGGCAAGCGGACGCTGTGGAAGGTCAAGCAGGAGCGAACCGCCGACTGCGTCGTGGGGGGGTTCCGTGTGCACAAGGACGGCGCCGGGGTCGGTTCGCTGCTCCTCGGGCTGTGGGACGACGCCGGCCAGCTCGTCCACGTCGGCGTCGCGGCCGGCTTCACCGAGGAGCGACGCGTGCAACTGCGTACCGAGCTCGCGGCCCTGGAGCTCGACGCCGACTCCGAGGCCGCCACGAACCACCCGTGGGTCGACACACACGGGACGGGGTCGACCCCCCGCGGTCAGCACCGCTGGAGCGGCCAGCGCGGCGACAGCGCGTGGCACCCCCTGCGCCTGGAGCTCGTCGCGGAGGTCGCCTACGAACAGCTGCAGGGCGACCGCTTCCGGCACACGGCCCGCTTCCGTCGCTGGCGGCCGGACCGCGACGTCGACTCCTGCCGGTTCGACCAGCTCGAGGTGCCGCCACCCGCGGAGCTCGCCGACCTCTTCCTGATCGGCAGCTGACGGGAGCCCTCCCGCGCTACCGTCCGACGCCCGCCACCTCGAGGTCCCTGAGCCGTGCGACTGTCCGCAGCCCTCGCCGCCATCCCGGCACCGCCCCTGCGCGGCTTCGAGATCGGCCCCTTCGACCTGCGGCTGTACGGGCTGCTGATCGCCATCGGCGCCTACCTCGCGCTGCTCCTGGTCGTCCGTCGCTATAGCGCCACTGGCGGGGACCCGGGCATCGCCGAGAAGGCGGCGCTGCTCGCGCTGGTCGGCGGGTTCGTCGGCGCCCGCATCGGCTACGTGACCCCGCGGTTCCTGGGTCCGGGCGGGTTCGCGGAGCGTCCACAGGACATCCTCGCCATCTGGCAGGGTGGACTGGCCTTCTTCGGCGGCCTGGCGGGCGGGGCGCTCGCCGTGCTGCTCTACGTGCGCACACGGGGCGGCGACATGCCGGCGATGGCCGACGCGGTGGCGCCCGCCCTTCCGCTCGCGCAGGCGATCGGACGCTGGGGGAACTACTTCAACCAGGAGCTCTTCGGACGGCCCACGGACCTGCCGTGGGCGCTGGAGGTCGACCCCGCCGTGGCGGAGCGCGCCGGCCACGCCCCCGGCACGACCTTCCACCCGACGTTCCTCTACGAGTCGCTGTGGAACGCGTTGCTGGTCGTGGTGCTGCTGTACGTCGACCGACGTCGCTGGCTACGGCGGCGCGGGTCGCTGATGTTCGGCTACCTGATCGGCTACGGCGTCGGCCGCGGCTGGATCGAGGCGCTGCGGATCGACACCGTCGAGCGTTACTTCGGCCTCTCCCGCAACAACTGGATCGCGATCGGGGTCGTGATCGTCGGCGTCGTGGGCCTCGTCTGGTGGGAGCGCCGCGGGCCGCTCCGCGCGGAGGCGACCCCGGTCGACGCATCGGACACCCGCGACGCCGAGCAGCGGCTCGACGAGCCAGAGCAGCCCGACGAGCCAGACGCGTCCGACGAGCGAGAGCAGCCCGAACAGCCCGAGCCAGACGCGCCGGAACAGCCCGAGCAGGGCTGAACGGTCCGATCAGGACGCACGGCCGTCGCTCCGCCTGGCGCGGGACGGTGGCACGCGGGGAGGCTCGTCGGGGAACCGCGGGTAGTGCGGTGGGAGGGGCGCCTCGCCCACCCCCGCGGCCCGGTCTCGCTCGGCCAGCTCCAACAGGCCGCCGAGGTCGCTGGCGTGGGCGTCCAGCGCAGCGATCGGGTCGTCCCTCCCCTCGAGCAACGTCGGCACGGTGCGCACCGTCGCGTCGCCCGGCTCGACGTCCGCGAGCTCGTCCCAGCGGATCGGGAACGAGACCCTCGCCTCGGGCACGGCGCGGACCGCGTACGCGCACGCCGTCGTCCGGTCCCACAGGTTCTGGTTGAAGTCCACGAACACACGCTCGCCTCGCTGCTCCTTCCACCAGGAGCTGCTGGCGATGTCGGGCCGTCGACGCTCCACCTCGCGAGCCAGCGCCACCGCGGCCGCACGGACCTCGACGTACGGGCGCGGTTCCACGCGCACCACGACGTGCATGCCACGCGAGCCGGACGTCTTCGCGAACCCGGTCATGCCCAGCTCGACGAGCACCTCGTTGATGACCTGGGTCACCGCCCGGACCGTCGACCACGACACGCCGGGCGAGGGGTCGAGGTCGACCCGGAGCTCGTCGGGCTGCTCGAGGTCGGGGAGCCGGACCGACCACGGATGGACGGTCACGCAGCCGAGGTTGACCGACCACAGCACGTCCGCGATGGAGGCCGGGCACAGCTCCTCGGCGGATCGACCTGAGCCGAAGGACACCTCCGCGGTGCGCAGCCACTCCGGTGCGTTCGCCGGCACGCGCTTCTGCATGAAGCTCTTGCCGCCGACACCGTCGGGGTGTCGCTCGAGGTTGCAGGGGCGACCGAGGCAGTGCGGCAGCAGGGCAGGTGCCACGGCGAGGTAGTAGTCGACCAGCTCGAGCTTGGTGATCCCGGCCTGCGGGAACATCGGCTTGTCGGGGCTGGAGACGCGGACGCGCCGCCCGTCGACGTCGAGCTCGACCGCGTCCGCCACCTCAGGCGTGCAGCAGCATCTGCGCCGGGTGCTCGCAGAGCTCGGCGACGTGGCTGACGAACCGTCCGGCCTCGCCGCCGTCGCAGACGCGGTGGTCGAACGCGAGGGTGAAGCGACCGACCATGCGCACGGCCACGCTGCCCGGTCCGCCATCGGGAGACGGCAGCACCCACGGGCGTTCGCGGATGGCGCCGATCCCGAGGATCGCGGCCTCCGGATGGTTGATGACGGGATCGCCGTCGTCGGCGCCGAAGGCCCCGTAGTTGTTGACGGTGAACGTCCCGCCGGTCAGCTCCGCAGGGCCGATCGTGCCGGTCCGCGCCGCCTCCCCCAGCCGCTCCAGCTCGACGGCCAGCTCGAACGTCGAGCGCGCGTGCGCATCCTTGATGGTGGGGACCACGAGCCCGCGTTCGGTGTCGGCGGCGAAGCCGAGGTGGATGTCCTCGAGGAGGTGGATCTCGCCGGCCTCACGGTCCAGGCGGGCGTTGAGCGTCGGGAAGCGTCGCAGGCCGAGCACGGTCGCGCGCAGGATCAGGACGAACGGGGTGATGCGGACGTCGAGACCCTCCGCCTCGGCCCGCTCCGAGAGGACGGTCCGCAACGCCCACAGCTCGGTGAGGTCCGCGTCACGCGAGCAGCTGGCCGACGGGATCTCGCGTCGCGAGCGCTCCATCTTCTCCATGATCCGTCGGCGGATGCCGCGGACCT
Source organism: uncultured Nitriliruptoraceae bacterium (assembly GCA_963695235.1). Classification (GTDB taxonomy): domain Bacteria; phylum Actinomycetota; class Nitriliruptoria; order Nitriliruptorales; family Nitriliruptoraceae; genus PWLR01. The sequence goes on along the minus strand of OY968778.1, from coordinate 2,028,310 downwards.
GCTCGACCTCCCCGGGCGTGCGACCGCGGAAGCCCGGGACCGAGCTGCGTGCACCGGCGACGGTGGCGCCGGCAGCTGGCGCCGACGTCGAGGTGGCGTCGGCGGCGGCCGCGGCGAGGTGGACGTCGTCCCGGGTCACCGTGCCCCCGGGACCGCTCCCGGGCGCGAGCCCCGCGAGATCGACGCCCAACTCCTTCGCGAGCTTGCGCACCGGTGGCTTCGCGAGCGGCCGCGAGCCACCGGTCGGCGCCGGCTGGCCGGCGGCCGCCCGACCGATGCCGTCCGGCTGGGCGTCGCGGGCGAGGGTGCCGTGGCGGCGTCTACGGCGGCGCGTGGCCGCTCCCCGGCCCTGGCCGTAGCCGACGAGCGGCTGCGGCTCGTCCTGTGCGTCGAGGGCGCTGGCCGACCGGGGGGCGGCCCCGGACGTACCGCCCGTCTCGTGCCGTGGGCCGTTCCCGTCACTGGCCTCGTCGGACGCCACGTCGACGCGCAGGAACACCGATCCGACGGCGAGTGTGTCCCCGACGGCACCGATCCGCTCGACGACCGTGCCCGCGAAGGGGGTCGGCACCGCGACGATCGCCTTGGCCGTCTCGATGTCCGCGACGGGCTGGTTGAGCTCGATCACCTCGCCGACGTCCACGTGCCAGGCGACGATCTCGCCCTCCTCGAGCCCCTCGCCGAGGTCGGGGAGCATGAACTCCTTGATGGTCGCCATACCCGCTCCTGGAGTCAGTACGACAGGGCCCGCTCGACGAGGTCGAGGATCCGGTCGACGCCGGGTAGCCAGTACTCCTCGAGCTTCGCGGGTGGGTAGGGCGTGTCGAACCCGGTCGCACGCAGCACCGGTGCTTGCAGGTGGTAGAAGGCGTGCTCCTGGATGCGCGCGGCGATCTCGGCGCCGAGGCCGAGCGTGCGTGATGCTTCGTGCACGACGATCGCCCGTCCGGTCCGCTCGACGGAGGCGACGATCGCGGCGGTGTCCAGCGGCGCCAGCGAGCGCAGGTCCACCACCTCGAGCGACCAACCCTCCTCCTCGGCCGCGGCGGCTGCGTCCAACGCGGTGCGCACCATGGCGCCGTAGCAGAAGACCGACACGTCGTCGCCCGCTCGCCTGACGACGGCCGAGGCGGCGGGCTCGGTCCGGATCGGCAGCTCTGCGTCGGAGCGCATCCAGTAGCGACGCTTCGGTTCCAGGAAGACGACGGGGTCGTCCATCGCGATGGCCTCGCGCATCATCGAGTACCCGTCCTCCGGGGTCCCCGGCGTGAAGACCTTCAGACCCATCGTGTGGGCCCAGTACGCCTCTGGCGACTCCGAGTGGTGCTCGACCGCACCGATGCCGCCGCCGTAGGGGATCCGGATCGTGACGGGCAGCCGCAGGGTGCCCCGCGACCGGTTCGGCATCTTCGCCAGGTGGCTGACGATCTGCTCGAAGGCCGGATAGCTGAACCCGTCGAACTGCATCTCCGGCACCGGCCGGTACCCGTAGATCGCCAGGCCGATGGCGGTACCGACGATGCCGGCCTCCGCGAGGGGCGTGTCGAAGCAGCGTTGGTCGCCGAACTTGGCCTGGAGCCCGTCGGTCACGCGGAAGACGCCGCCGAGCTGCCCGACGTCCTCGCCGAAGACGAGGACGCGGTCGTCCTCCGACATCGCGTCGATCAGCGCCGCGTTGATCGCCTGCGCCAGGGTGATGGCCATGGTCAGCCCTCCTGCTCCCCGGCCGCCAGCTCCGCACGCAGCAGCGCCACCTGGTCCTCGAAGTGGCCGGCCGGATCGACGTAGACGTGCTGGAACAGCTCGACCGGGTCGCCGTGCGGGGCGTCGTAGATGCCGTCGCGGACGTAGGACGCGAGTGCGCTGGCCTGGTCGTCGATCTCGCGCTCGAGATCGTCGTCGTACAGGCCGAGCTGCTGCAGGTGGTTGCGCATCCGCGCGATCGGGTCGCGCGTCGCGGCGGCGTCGAGCTCCTCCTGGGTGCGGTAGCGAGTGGGGTCGTCGGAGGTCGTGTGCGCCTCCATGCGGTAGGTGACCGCCTCGATGAAGGCGGGCCCGTGTCCTGCCCGCGCACGCTCGACGGCCCGTTTCGTCACGGCATAGGTCGCGAGCACGTCGTTGCCGTCACAGCGGTAGCCCGGGATCCCGTACCCGATCCCCTTGTGCGCGAGCGTCGGCGCCGCGGTCTGACGGTCGAGCGGCACGCTGATCGCGTACTGGTTGTTCTGCACGAAGAAGACCACCGGTGCCCGCATGACGCCGGCGAAGGTCATGGCCTCGTGCGGGTCGCCCTCGGAGGTGCCCCCGTCGCCGAAGTAGGCGAGGGTGACGATGGGGTTGCCCTCGAAGCGGGCGCCCATCGCGAACCCGGTGGCGTGCAGGGCCTGCGTGCCGATCGGGATCGACATGAGCCCGAAGTTGTGGGCGTACGGATCGTGGTCCGCGAGCCACGTCCCCCGGTACAGGTGCAACAGCCCGGCCGCGTCCACCGAGCGCACCAGCGCGGCGCCGAGCTCCCGGTACGAGGGGAAGATCCAGTCGTCGGCCTCCAGCGCGTAGGCAGAGGCCACCTGGGCCGCCTCCTGCCCCAGGCACGACGCGTAGACCCCGAGCTGACCTTGTCGTTGCAGGTTGATCGCTTCGCGGTCGACCTTGCGTGTGACGACCATGAGCCGATAGAGCTCGCGGAGCTGGTCGTCGTCGAGGTCGAGCGGATGCTCGGGATCCGGGTGGTAACTGCCGTCGGGGTCGAGCAGGTGCACGGGCTCGGCTGGTGGCAGGAGCTCGAGCGGCACCGGGTCGAGACGTGCGAGGAGCTCCTCGAGGCGCCTCGGTGCGCTCTCGTCGTGGTGGTCGCCCTCGGAGGGGCTGTGCTCCGGCATGCTGGCGCTCCTCGTCCGTCGCACGCCGGGGGTGACCGGTGCGTGCGCGACCTCCGGGACGCCCCGCCGCCCGAGGACGTGCGGTGCGCCGCGTGCCCCGGTCGACGGGATCGCCGCTCGACCTGCGGGCCGGTGGGCGTCGGCTCCCACTGCATCGCGGACACTAGTGAAGCCGGCGCAGGTTCGGGAGGCCTGTCCGCCGTTGGACCGTGCCGGTCGGGTCCGAAGACCGCTGCAGGCGGTGGCGACGCGACTACAGTCCGCACGAAGGACGCCCGAGAGGAGAAGGCATGCGCATCATCGCAGGGTTCCTGCGGTCCCCAGAGGGACGGGCGGCACTCGACCGCGCCATCGACGAGACCAAGCTTCGGGACGGCGAGCTGCTCGTCGTGCACTCGATGAAGGGTGGCGATCGCGAGGAGCTCGAGGAGGTCCTGACGTACCGGGACGAGTTCCAGCGGCTCGAGCAGCAGCTCGTCGACGCCAACGTCCGGTTCCGACTGGTCGAGTACGCCCGCGGGAACTCTCCGGCGGAGGATCTGCTCCAGGCGTCCAAGGACGAGCAGGCCGACCTGATCGTGATCGGGATCCGTCGTCGCTCGCCCGTCGGGAAGCTGATCCTCGGGTCCAATGCACAGGACGTCCTGCTCCACGCGGAATGTGCCGTGCTCGCGGTGAAGGCTGCTGCCGAGGACGGCTAGGTCCTCGTCCTCGGCCACCGGCAGGCGCTCACACGCGGGCGCGTCTGCCGGTCAGCATGCTGACGACCAGCAACACGACGGCGATGATCAGCACCCATCGCAGGGCCTCGACGAAGAGGCCGACGCCCCCGAGCAGCAGCGCGAGGATCAACAGCAGGACAGCGACGCCCATGACGCGCACCTTCCGGTCGCGGGTGGCCCCGTGTGGACCACCGTTCGACACGGACGATGGCAGCCGGAGCGCCGCGTCGCAGTGACCGTCTGGACGGCTGACCAATCGGCCGAACCCAGCCCCGCTCAGACCGGCTCGGTCCGTGCGGACGGCTGGGGGGCCTCGGCCGGCAGACCAGCGCCGACGGCGTGGACACCGCCGTCGACGTGCACGATCTCGCCGGTCACGCCGGGCATCCAGTCCGACAGCAACGCGCAGACCGTCCGAGCCACCGGGAAGGGATCGCGCAGGTCCCAGCCCAGGGGCGCACGTTCCTGCCAGACCGACTCGAACCCGCTGAACCCGTCGATCGACCGCGCCGCCATCGTGTGCAGGGGCCCGGCGGCGACGAGGTTGACGCGGACCCCCCGTGGGCCGAGCTCCCGGGCGAGGTAACGGTTGGCGGACTCCAGTCCGGCCTTTGCCACACCCATCCAGTCGTAGCCCGGCCAGGCGACGGACGCGTCGAAGTCGAGCCCCACGATCGATCCCCTGCCGCTGGCCGACAGCAGGTCCGCGAACCCGCGGCCGAGGGCGACGTACGAGTAGGTCGAGACGTGCAACGCCGTCGCCACGTCCTCCCACGGGGCGTCGAGGAACCCACCCCCGAGGCAGGACGCCGGCGCGAATCCGATCGCGTGCAGGACGCCGTCGACCGCGCCATGGCGGTCGGCGAGCGTCGAGGCGACACGCTCGATGTCCTCGTCCTTGGTGACGTCGAGCTCGAGCACCTCCGGAGGACGGGGCAGTCGCGCGGCCGCCCGCTCCGTCAGCCTCCGGGCGCGGCCGAAGCCCGTCAGCACCACCTCGGCGCCCTGCTCCTGGGCAACCTGTGCGACCGCGAACGCGATAGAGCGCGGGTCGAGCACGCCGGTGATGAGCAGGCGGCGACCGTCGAGCAACATGTCAACTCCTCGGGAGGTGGTCCACGGGCACGAACCCCACGACGACGGCCATCGCGACACCCGCATCGTGGGAGAGCGAGCAGGACAGGGTCGACGGTGCGCTGTCCACCCACAGCTGCGGTGCGCCATCGGACGCCGAACGCACCTCGACCGCATGGAACGGAAGGCGCGGCGAACGGAGCGCCTTGCGCGTCGCCTCCTTGGCGGCGAACCGCGCCGCCAGCCGGTTGCGTTCGGTCGCCGAGCCCGGCGCCACGCCACCACGCCTCGCGTCCTCGATCTCGCGAGGTGTGAACAGCCGGGTCAGGAGCCCGGCCCGGCGGCGCAACGCGGCGTCGAGCCGGTCGATGTCGACGACGTCGCACCCCGTGACCAACGACGGCAGGCTCACGGCGACACCGCCGAGGCCGCCCCGCCGTGGAACGGCGAGAACGTCTCCGCCGGCTCCGTCCCCGCCAGCGTGGCGAGCGTTCGCTGGAGCTCGTCGTTCCACCGCCGCCTGGAGCGGGGTGTCGGCTCCGGCGGCGCGACGGGCACGCCGAACCGCACCGTCACCTTCCCCCCACGCAGCCGAGGTCGGCGGCCGATGGGCCACACCGAGTCGATCCCGAGCACGGCGGCGGGGACGACCGGCACCTGCGCCTCCGCCGCGAGCCGCGCGACACCGCTGCGCAGTCGATGCACACGGCCGTCGCGGCTGCGCGATCCCTCCGGGTAGACGGCGATGCAGGCGTCGGCGTCGAGCAGGCCACGGATCGCCTCCAGCGCGTGCTCATCGGCCTCGCCACGGCGCAGCGGGATCATGCCCAGCCGCGGGAGCTGCGGCCCGAGCACGGGCCAGGCGGTGAGCTTCAGGTCGCCGAGGAAGTGCACGGGCCGGGTGACACCGAGCGCGATCGCGACGGAGTCCGCGTGGGACAGGTGCGTGGAGGCGATCAGCACCGGCCCGTTCGCAGGGACGTGCTCCTCGCCGTCGACGCGTAGACGCACCCACGCGCTCAGCACCGGCCGGAGCACGAACCGCAGTGGCGACCGCGCGCCGGGGACCTTCGTCGACACCTCCCGCGCCGAGCCCTCGCGCGCCGAGCCCTCTCGCGCGGCGCCCGCCCGCGACCCGGCGACGGGGTCGGGGTGCCTGGCACCGGGATCGGACGCGGCCGCGGCGTTCACGCGGGCGTGAACACGAGGGCGGCGTTCTGACCGCCGAAGCCCATGGAGGTGGACAGGACCGCCTGGAGCGCCACCTCGCGGGGCGCCCCGGACACGACGTCGAGGTCGATCTCCGGATCCTGTCGCACCAGGTTGGCGGTGGGGGGCACGAGGCCCTCCCGCAGCGCCTGGATGGCGAAGACCGCCTCGATCGCACCGGCGGCGCCGAGCGTGTGACCGGTGACGCCCTTCGTGGAACAGACGACGAGGCGTGCCGCGTGCTCCCCGAAGACGGCGTGCAGGGCTCGCGCCTCCGCGGCGTCGTTGAGCGGCGTGGAGGTGCCGTGGGCGTTGAGGTGCCCGATCGTCGTCGGGTCGATGCCCGCGTCCTCGAGGGCACGCCTGATCGCGAGCGCCGCCCCCCCGCCGTCGTCCGGCGGTGCCGTTGCGTGGAAGGCGTCGGCCGAGGCGCCGGCGCCGGCGACGACGGCCAGCGGCTCGACCCCTCGCGCCTCGGCGTGCTCCGCAGTCTCGAGCACGAGCACGGCCGCACCCTCGCCGATGACGAACCCGTCGCGGTCCACGTCGAAGGGACGGGAGGCGGACGCGGGATCGGGGTTCTTGGTCAATGCCCCCATCTGCGCGAACGCGCTCACCGACAGCCCGGTGATCCCGGCCTCGACCCCACCAGCCAGCATCACGTCGGCCGCACCGGAGCGGAGCAGGTCGCGCGCCACGTGGATCGCCGACGCGCCGGCGGCGCAGGCGGTGTTCACCGTCAGGTTCGGGCCGCGGGCGCCCGAACGGATCGCGACGGTGCCGGCCGCCGTGTTCGACAGCATCTTCGGGACGAACATGGGGCTCACGCGCCCGGGTCCCTTGCCGAGGTAGCGCGGGTACTCCTCCTGCCACGTCTCCGCACCACCGATGCCCGACCCGAGCACGACCCCGGTGCGGTCGGGATCGGCCCGGACGATGCGCTCGTCGTCACCCTCGGTCAGGAACGCGTCGGCCGCTGCCTCGCGTGCCGCGATGGTCGCGAGGTGCGTGAAGCGGTCCAGCCGTCGTGCCGCACCGCGCCCGAGCTCGGCGTCCGGATCGAACGCCGGCACCCGGCACGTCAGCGTCACGGGCGTGCCCATCGAGACCAGCTCGTCGTCCACGGCTGCCGCCGTCACCCCCGCGAGCGCCCCCGCCCACGCGTCGGCGAGGCCCCGCCCCGCCGGACTGATGATCCCGATGCCGGTGACGACGATCCGGGTCACGCCTGCTTCTCCTTCACCTTGTCGATGGCGTCCTGCACGGTGCGGACGTCCTCGAGCTCCTCGTCCTCGAGCTTGACGCCGGTGCGCTCCTCGAGGACGAGCGTGAGCTCGACGACGTCGAGCGAGTCGAGCCCGAGCGCCTCGAACGTCGCGTTCGGGGCGACGTCCTCGGTGGGCACGCCGAACTCCTCGGTGAGCAGCTCGGTGAAGACGGCCATCAGGTCCTGGCTCACGGTGGTTCCTTCCTGGTCGGTGATCCGAAGGTTGTGGGTGATCGATCGGGACGGTGAGGCGATCCGCCTCGTCGACGCTAGATGCCAGCGCCGCCGTCGACGGGCAGGACGGTGCCGGTGACGGAACCGGCGAGGTCGGAGGCGAGGTAGGACACCGCTGCGGCGACCTCCTCGGGCGAGACCGGGCGTCCCGAGGGCGCCTGGGCGAGCAGCGCGTCACGGGCGGCGTCCGGAAGCGCGTCGGTCATCGCGGTGGCCACGAACCCGGGCGCCACGACGTTGGCGGTGATCCCCTTGCGCGCGACCTCCCGTGCCAGCGACCTGGTGAACCCGATCAAGCCGGCCTTCGACGCCGCGTAGGCGGTCTGCCCCACGTTGCCACGGAGGGCGACCACGGACGCCATGCTGACGATCCGCCCGTGCCGGGCACGCAGCATCGGTCGCAACGCCGCCTTGGACAGCAGGAAGGCGCCGCGGAGGTTCACCGCCAGCATGCGGTCGAAACGGTCGGCGTCCAGGCGCAGCAGCAGGTCGTCCTCCGAGATGCCGGCGTTGTTCACCACCACCGCGAGCGCCCCGAGCTGGCCCGCCCGACCGACCGCATCCGCGACGCTGTCGGGATCGGTGACGTCGAGGTGGAGCGGCTCGGCGACGCCGGGTGCCGACTGGGCGACGGCGCCGGCCGACTCCGCGTTGCCGGCGTATCCGACGAGGACGTGGAAGCCGTCCTGCGCCAGGGCGCGGCACACGGCGGCACCGATCCCGCCACTGCCTCCCGAGACGATCGCGACGCGGCCGCTCACGTGTGGTCCTCGGCGGCGCGGTCGGCGCCGGTCGCCTGCCAGGTCATCAGGCAGGCGCCGAAGGTCAACCCGGCGCCGAAGGCGGCCAGCAGGATCGTGTCGCCCGGCTGGAGCCTTCCGGCATCGCGGGCGTCGGTGAGCGCCAACGGGATGGAGGCGGCCGAGGTGTTGCCGTGCCGGTCGACCGTGATGTACGAGCGGGACGGATCCATCCCGAGCCGGGAGCCGACGGCCTCGATGATGCGCACGTTGGCCTGGTGGCCGACGAACACGTCGACGTCGTCGATGCCGAGCCCGGCGGTCGAGAGCACCGATCGGGCCGCCTCGGCCATCCTCGTGACGGCGTTGCGGTAGACGTCGCCGCCGCGCATCTGCAGCGTGTTGCTCCGGTTCTCGAGCACCGCGGCGTCGACGGGTGTGCGCGTGCCCCCAGCCGGCATCCACAGCATGGTCGGGTCGGTCCCGTCCGCACCGAGGTGGAACGGCCCGAGCCGTGCGCGGTCGTCGGGCACGAGCACGACGGCCGCGGCTCCGTCGCCGAACAGCACCGCGACGGAGCGATCGGACTGGTCGACGACCCGGCTGAGGGTCTCGGCCCCGATCACGAGCACCGCTCGGTCGCCGGTGGCCACCATGCCGCCCGCCACACGCAACGCGTACACGAAGCCACTGCAGGCGGCGTTGACGTCGAAGGCGCCGACCTGCGTGCCGAGCTTGGCCGCCACCAGCGGTGCGGTCCCCGGGATCGTGTGGTCCGGCGTGGTGGTCGCGACGACGACGGAGGTGATGTCCTCGATCCCGAGCCCGGCGTCGGTGAGGGCGGCCTTCGCAGCGGCCACGGCCAGGTCCGAGGTGGCCTCCTCGGGAGCGGCGATCCACCGCTGCCCGATGCCCGTGCGCGTGCGGATCCACTCGTCGGACGTGTCGAGCCGACGCGACAGGTCCTCGTTGGTCACCCGCCTCGCGGGGAGGTAGGCACCCAGCCCCGCGATCGCCACGGGGAGGGTCGTGCCTGTTGCGCTCACTGCCTGCTCCTGGCTCGTCCGGGCAAGGCTAGAGCGGCTGCGTCGTGCCCGTCGACGATGGGACGCCTCACCTGGCGGCACCCAGCGCGGCACGGAGGGACGCCAGGTCGTCGGGCCCCGCGACGGAGTGCACGACCAGGTCTGGGACGGTCCGCTTGGCGAGACCCGCGAGCACGCCGCCCGGACCGAGCTCGACGATGGTGTCGACACCCTCGGCCGCCAACCGCTCCTGGACACCCCGCCAGCGGACGGGTGCGAGGATGCCCTCGAGCAGGGCGCTGCGGAGGGCGTCCGCGGTGTGCAACGGGGCCGCGGTCGTCCCGCTGACCACCGGTACCCGTGGATCGGCGATCGCGGTGGTGGCGAGTGCGGCGGCGACCGTGGCGACGGCCGGCGCCATGGCGGGCGAGTGGAAGGCACCCTCCACCTCGAGCGGGACGGCCCGGCCGCCGGCCTCGCGGGCGCGCTCGCGCACCTCCGCGACGGCGGCGGGAGGTCCCGCGACCACGATCTGGCCGGGTGCGTTGTCGTTGGCGATCACGAGCCCCTCGATCGCACCCACGAGCACGGCGACGGCATCGGGATGCAGCTTCACGACCGCCGCCATGGTCCCCGGGTCGGCGGCGCATGCCGCGCCCATCGCAGCGCCGCGCGCAGCCACCAGGGCGGCTCCCTGCTCGACCTCGATCGCTCCGGAGGCTATCGCCGCGGTGTACTCACCGAGCGAGTGTCCCGCGACGTACGCCGGAAGGATCCCCGCGTCGACGACGGCCCGCCACGCCACGAGCGATGCGGCGAGGATGGCGGGCTGTGCGTCCGCGGTGCGCGAGCCCGTCGTCGGGTCCGAGCACGGTCCAGCGACGGCTCGCCCCAGGCCCGCGTCCACGGCCTCGAGGACGGCGAGCGCGGGGTGGCCCTCCCAGGCGTCGAGGGCGCCCGGGCGATGGGAGCCCTGCCCCGGGAACACGAAGGCGACGGACACGAGCGGTGGGCCTTTCAGACGACGGGTGCGCGCGAGGGGGAAGTTGACACCGACGTCAGTGTCGATGTCAAGGACCCGCTCCCGAGCGCGCGGCCGAGGCGCGGCTGGCTACCGTCCGCGGGACGGGCCACCGTGGCCAGACGACAGGACCGGCCGATGGACCGCGAGGCATGCCTCGCCGCGGATGCCGTGGACCCGTTGGCGCCGCTGCGCCTGCGGTTCTCGCTGCCCGACGACCTGCTCTACCTCGACGGCAACTCGCTCGGGGCCCTGCAGCATGCGGTCGCCTCTCGCGTCGCGACCGCCGTCGCAGACGAGTGGGGCGCGGGCCTGATCAGGTCCTGGAACCTGGCCGGCTGGGTCGACCTCCCCCAGCGGGTGGCGGCACGCATCGCGCGGCTGGTCGGTGCCGACCCGGGCGAGGTCGCGGTGACGGACTCCACGTCCGCGAACCTGTTCAAGGCTGCGGTCGTCGCGCGGCAGGCACGGCTCGACCGGCCGGTCCTGCTCACAGACGACACCAACTTCCCCACGGACCGCTACGTCCTGGAGGGGGTCGCCGACCTCTTCCCCGGGACCGAGATCCGCGCCGTACCACCCGTGCAGGTGGCCGACCACCTCGATGCCGACGTGGCCGCGCTCGTCCTGACCCACGTCGACTACCGGACCGGCCGGCTGCACGACGCGGCCGAGCTGACGCGCCGGGCCCACGCCGCCGGAGCCCTCGCCGTGTGGGACCTCTCGCATTCGACGGGCGCGGTCGAGGTCGACCTCCACGGCTGGGACGCCGACCTGGCCGTCGGCTGCACCTACAAGTACCTGAACGGTGGCCCCGGGGCGCCCGCGTTCCTCTACGCGGCCGACCGGCTGACCCGCGAGGCCATGAGCCCCATCCGGGGCTGGTACGGCCATGCGTCGGCGTTCACGTTCGAGTCGACGTACCGTCCCGCAGCCGGTGCCGACCGCTTCCTCGTCGGCACCCCGCCGATCCTGGCGCTCGCCGCCCTCGACGAGGCGCTGCTCGTGTGGGACGGCCTCGACCCGGCTGCGGTGTTCCGGAAGGTGCGCGGGCTCACACAACTGTGCATCGAGCTCGTCGAGGAGCGCTGCGGGGGGGCGGTCACGGTCGTCACCCCACGGCAGGCCGACGAGCGCGGCGGCCAGGTGGCGCTCCGACACCCCCACGCCCATGCCCTGACCCAGGCGCTCATCGCACGCGGCGTGGTCGGCGACCACCGACCACCGGACCTGCTGCGGCTGGGCTTCTCGCCGCTCTACGTGCGCTACGTCGACGTCCACGACGCCGTGGAGCACCTCGCCGACGTGTTGGCGACGGGTGCCTGGGACGACCCTGCGTTCCATGCACGGCAGAAGGTCATCTGACCCTGCGCTGGGTCACACGAGGGTGATGGTACGACCCTCGTGGGCGCCGATCTGGGCCACCAACCGTTCCAGCACCTCCGCCGGGACGGCGTCGTCCAGGCTGAGCGCCATGATCGCCTCGCCCCCCGCCTCGGAGCGTCCGACCTGCGCCGCGGCGATGTTCACGCCGGCCTCGCCGAGACCGTTGCCGACCGCGCCGATGATCCCCGGCCGGTCGTCGTAGCGGAAGAACGCCATGTGCTGGGTCGGCTCGACGTCGACCGGGGTGTTCCAGACCTCGATCAGCCGCTCCCGGTCGCCGGGCTGGAGCACCGTGCCGGCGACCCGGATCGGGCGTCCATCGCGCGTGACACCCGACACCCGTAGCACCGAGACGTAGTCCTCGGAGTGGTGGTCCGACACCTCGCGCAGGTTCAACCCGCGTTCCTCCGCCAGCAAGGGCGCGTTGACGAACGTGACCGGTTCACTGGAGATCGGCGAGAGCAGCCCCTTCAGTACCGACAGCCCCAGCGTGCGCCCATCGGCGTCCGCGATGGCGCCGAGGTACTCGACCGTCACCTCGCTGCCCATCCCCTCGTCCGCGAGTGCCGTGAGCAGTCTGCCGAGCTCCTCCCCCAGCGGGAGGAACGGCCGGATCTCGTCGTCGATCGGGCCGCCCTGGACGTTGACCGCCGAAGGCACGAACTCGCCGGCGAGCGCGAGGTTGACGAAGTCGGCGACCTGGGTCCCCGCCTTGTCCTGTGCCTCGTCGGTCGACGCCCCCAGATGGGGCGTGACGATGGCGTTGGGCAGTCCGAACAGCGGCGATGCCGTGACGGGCTCGCTCGCGAAGACGTCGAGGGCCGCCCCCGCGATGACGCCCTCGCGGAGCGCCTCGGCGAGCGCGTCCTCGTCCACCAGCCCGCCACGTGCCACGTTGAGCAGGCGTGCGGTCGGCTTCATGCGCCGCAGCCGGACGGCATCGAGCAGCCCCACCGTCTCCGGCGTCTTCGGCAGGTGGATCGTCACGAAGTCGGCCCGCTCGAGCACCTCGTCCACCGACGCCACGAGCTCGACCCCCAGGCGCGCGGCGCGCTCCGGGGCGACGAACGGGTCGTAGGCGACCAGCCGCATGCCGAACGCGTGGCACCGCTGGGCGACGAGCGTGCCGATGCGCCCGAGCCCGAGCACGCCCAACACCTTGTCGTGCAGCTCCGTGCCCGTCCACGTCGAGCGTTCCCAGCGGCCGTCCGAGAGGGCGGCGTGGGCCTGGGGGATGTTGCGCGCGAGCGCCAGGAGCAGCGCGACGGTGTGCTCCGCCGCCGAGATGATGTTCGACTGCGGGGCGTTGCAGACGATCACCCCGCTCTTGGTCGCCGCGTCGACGTCGACGTTGTCGAGACCGACCCCGGCGCGCGCGATGACCTTCAGCTGGCCGGCCGCGGCGATCACGTCCGCGTCGATGGTGGTCTGGGAACGGACGACGATGGCGTCGTACGCGCCCGCGATCGCGACGAGCTCCTCCTTGGAGAGGCCCGTCTTGACGTCGACGTCGTGGTGTGCGGCGAGCGCGCTGACACCGCTGTCGGCGATCGGGTCGGCGACGAGGATCCTCACGGGCGGGCCTTCGCTGGTTGTCGAGAGGCGGGATGGTACGGCGCGGCCCCGGCACGGCGGGAACGGGGCGGGTGCAACCGGGGCAACCCGGCCGACCCGGGCCGGTCGCTCAGCCAGGCGCGTCGTGGCTGCCCCCGGGCGCCTCCGGCAGGACGCGGACGTCGGTCGGGAGCCGGTTGATCAAGGTCGGTGTCGCGCTCGCGACGTACGCGCGCAGGTACGCCTCGACCTCGCGGTCGAAGGCGAGCTCCCCGATCGCCGCGTCCATGTGCTGCGCCCAGCGCAGCGCCGCCTCCGGCGTGATCGCGAAGCCGGCGTGACGCATCCGCAACCGCGGGTGTCCCCGGCGCTCGGAGTACACGGATCCCGCACCCCAGTACTGGGCCAGGAACAGCGCCAGGTGCCGCTTCCCGGGCTCGAGATCCTCCGGATACAGCGGCCGCAGCAGCTCGTCGCCTGCGACCCGTCGATAGAACGCCTCGACGAGCGCCTCGAACGCCGGCATCCCACCGGCCCGGTCGAACACCTCGTCCGGGCGGAGCCCGCCGGGCGACGGATCGACTCCGGCGGGCGGGGAGGGATCGGGGGGCGGAGGGCCGGTCACAGGGCTCGCTCGTAGTAGGCGACGTCGAGGTAGCGGTCGAACTTGTACCCGGCCTCGGTGAGGGTTCCCCGGTGGACGAAGCCCCAACGTTCGTGGAACGCCACGGACGTGTCGTTCGGCAGCGCGACGATCGCGTACGCGCGGTGGAAGCGCTCGTCCGCCTCCAGCCGCTGCAACAGCTCGCCGTAGAGCGCGCCCCCGATGCCCCCGCCCGTGGCGTCGGGGGCGACGTAGACACTGAGCTCCAGCGAGCGGTCGTAGGCCGGCTTGGGTCGGAAGCGGTTGGTCTCGACGTAGCCCGCCACCTCGCCGTCCACCTCGGCCGTCAGCAGGTGGAAGCGTCCCCCGGCGACCTCGTCGTAGCGCTCGGTCCAGTCGCGCGGGGTCCGGACCTGGGTGTTGAACGTCATCGTCGTGCGGAGCACGTAGTGGGTGTAGATCGCCGCCACCGCCGGTAGGTCGGCGGTGGTCGCGTCTCTGACCAACGGGGCGCTCACCGGACCGACGGTAGCGCCCTGCCGCCGTCAGTAGAGACCAGCAGGGCGGAAGTGCTCGTCGTGCAGCCGCATGGCGAACCGATCCGTCATGCCGGCGACGTGGTCGACCGCGGCCTGGAGGCTGGAGCTCCCCGGCAGCCGGTACGCGTCGGGGATCTCGTCGGGATGGGCGGCGAACCACTCCACGAGGTCGCGGATCACGCGCACTGCCCGCTCCGACTGGCGCCGTGCCTCCGGTCGCAGATAGACGTTGTCGAACATCCACGCCCGCAAGCCGTGCATCGCCTCGAGGTCCTGGTCCGCCATCGTGACCCGACCGGCCTCCGCGGACGCACCGACGACCATCCGGATCATCGTGTCGATCCACTGTCGGCCGGGTACGCCGAAGTGCCGGAGGAACGGCTCGGGGATGTCGTCGACCTCGAGCACTCCCGCGCGCATCGCGTCCTCGGCGTCGTGGGCGAGGTAGGCGATGCGGTCGGCGAACCGACAGACCCAGCCCTCGGGCGTGGCCGGTGGGGGGTCGTTGCGCCACGACGACTGCCTGATGCCGTCCCGGACCTCCCCGGTGAGATTGAGCGGCTCGAGCACCTCGACGACGCGCACCCCGTGGATCGCATGCTGCCAGCCGCCCTCGACGTAGGGCGTGAGGGCGTCCTCGCCCGTGTGCCCGAAGGGTGCGTGACCGATGTCGTGGCCGAGGCAGATGGCCTCGGTCAGCGGCTCGTTGAGCGCGAGCGTCGCCGCGATCGACCGGCCGACCTGGGCGACCTGCAGCGTGTGGGACAGCCGCGTGACGTAGTGGTCGCCGTCCGGGTTGAGGAACACCTGGGTCTTGTGCTTCAGGCGACGGAACGCCTTGGCGTGCAGGATCCGGTCGCGGTCGCGCTCGAAGACGGTCCGGAACCCGTCCTCCGGCTCCGGCCGCACCCGCCCGACGCTGTCCGCGGACCGGGTGGCGATGCCGGCCAGACGATCGCGCTCGTCCCGTTCGCGGACGTCCCTGGTGCGTGGCACCAGCGGCTCGGGCACGGGCGCGAGCCTCGGACGCATGCGTGGGTGGTCACCGGGAGAGCTCATGCGTACGCACCGGCGGGGCTGGCGGCATCCGTGGTGGCGGCACGCGGAGTCGCCCGTGGGCCCGCGATGATGCGAGCGCGGAGCCGCGCGGACACGAGGTCGACGGCGATGGTCACGAGGACGATCACCGCCAGCATGATGCCGGCACGGTCCCACAGCCGGCGGCCGAGCACCGACGACAGCAGCGAGCCGATGCCGCCCGCACCCACGACGCCCAGGATCGCTCCCGCACGGATGTTGATCTCGAACCGGTAGAGCCAGAACGCCACCACCTCGGGGAGCACCTGCGGCAGCGTCCCCCAGCGCAGGATCTGCAGGGGGCGGGCACCGGCCGCCCGGGCGGCCTCGACGGGGCCGGGATCGATCCCCTCTATCACCTCCGATGTGAGCTTGCCCAGCGTGCCGATCGAGTTGATCCCGAGCGCCATGGTCCCCGCCAGCGGTCCGAGTCCGAAGACGGGGAGCATGATCACGATGGCCCAGATGAGCTCGGGGATCGCCCTGATCGCGTTGAGGACCGCCCTGGCCGCCATGACCACGGGACGCGGCGAGACGTTGCGGGCGGCCAGGAAGCCCATCGGCAACGAGAACAGCGCGCCGATGATCGTGCCGAGCCAGGCCATCTGGAGGGACTCCAGCATCAGCGACAGCGCGCTCGTCCAGTAGCCGCCGACCGTCGGATCCGTCGGGTCGCTCAGCACACCCTGGGACATCAGGCCGACCGTTCGACCGAGGTTGACCGGCAGTTCGGGGAGGCGCGCCCATCGGGCATCGACGAGCAGCACGCACGTGACCACCGCCGCCGCGAGGAGCAGCATGCCGACCGTCCGGCGACTGCGATCGGGCGGTGTGGGACGGGGCCCGGCGCCCGGCGCCCGGCGCTGCCGGGGCTCGTCGGTCGTGACGCTCATACGAGCCGCCGCCGCAACGCCCGCGACACCTGGTCGAGCACGACCACGATGGCGAACAACGCGATGATGACCGAGGCCATCTGCTCCCACCGCAGCTGGGAGAGGGTCAGGCGGATCACGTTGCCGATCCCCCCCGCGCCGACGAGACCGAGGACGATCGAGGCCCGGAGGTTCAGCTCGAACACGTACAACGAGTACGACAGGTAGCCGGGGAGGATCTGGGGCACGACGGCGGACCAGGCGCGCTGGACACGGGTGGCACCGGCCGCGTCGGCCGCCTCGAGCGGCCCCGGATCGACACCGTCGATCGTCTCGGAGGTGAGCTTGGCCACCACCCCGACGTTGAAGGCGATCAGCGCCAGGATCCCCCCGAGGGCGCCGGTGCCGACCGCGGCGACGAACAACAGCGCCCAGGCGACGTCGGGGAGGGCACGGACCACGCTGAGCGCCGTCCTGGCCGCCCAGTGCAGCAGGCGCAGCTGGTTGGTCACCTTGCTCGCGAGCAACGAGACGGGCAGGGCGAGGGCGCAGCCGACGGCGGCGGCGATCACCGCCATGTACAACGTCTCGACGAAGCTCGGCCAGACACGGACGAGGTAGGACCAGTCCGGGTCCAGGAACCGCCGCACGATCTGCAACCCGCGGGTCGCCTGCTCGCTGACGAGCGGCGCCAGTGTGAACCCGACACCGTTCCATGCCCAGGTGGTCAGCGCGACGAGTGCGAGGAGCCCCACCCACAGGCCGAGGGGTGTGCGCGGGCGGGCCGGTCGGACGGTGAGCGGCGGTCCCGCGACCGACGGCGGCGCGCTCACACGTCGTCCGCGGGACGCACGCCGGGCTGCCCGCCCGCGGGTGCGGTCAGCTCGACCTGCCCGGGTCCGTGGACGTCGAGCACGTCGTCAGCGGTGAGGCTGCGTCCGTAGATGTCCTCGAAGACGCGCTCGTCGGCCTGCTCGCCCGTGCCGTCGAAGACGACCCGCCCCTCCCGCATCCCGATGATGCGGTTGCCGTAGCGCTTGGCGAGATCGAGGAAGTGCAGGTTCACGATCGTCGTGATGCCGAGCTCGCGGTTGATCCGCTGCAGGTCGCGCATGACCACGTTCGCCGTCGGGGGGTCGAGCGAGGCGACCGGCTCGTCCGCGAGGATCACCTTGGGTTCCTGCGCCAGCACGCGCGCGATCGAGACCCGCTGCTGCTGCCCGCCGGACAGGTTCGACGCGCGGACGTAGGCCTTCTCGACGATCTCGACCCGCTCGAGCGCGCGGAACGCGAGCTCACGGTCGTCCGACGTGTACGCGGCGAGCAGTGATCTCCACAGGGGCGTCGCGTGGAGGCGGCCCATCAGCACGTTGTTGAGGACCGTGGTCCGCTTCACGAGGTTGAAGGACTGGAAGATCATGCCGACCTCGCTGCGCAGCTCCCGCAGCTGACGACGACCGGCACCGTCCACGCGGCGCCCGTCGACCTCCAGGCGTCCCGAGGTGAGCGGCACCAGGCCGTTGATCGCACGGATGAGCGTCGACTTGCCCGCCCCGGAGAGGCCGACCACCACGACGAACTCGCCGGCCCCGACGGTGAGGTCGAGCTCCTGCATCGCACGGACGCCACCGGAATAGACGACGGATGCGTTCGCGAAGCGGATCACGGTCAGCTCCTGCCGTGGACGCGCATGCTGGGGCTGGGGCGTGCCCGCGACCCTAGGGCCGCGGGCACACCGCTGCTCCCGGGCATCCGGGGTCAGCCGAAGTTGGCGGCCACCTGGCGGGCCTCCTCGACGGCATCGAGGTTCACCGGCACCAGCCCCTCGATCGAGTACACGTCCAGCAGGGCCTGCAGGCCTTCCTCGGTGTCGGCGATCGACAACAGCGCCTCGGTGATCGCGTCGATCAGGCTCTGCGGCAGCTCGCTCGAGACCGAGAAGCCGTCGTTGGGGATCTCGGTCGACCAGGCGAACACCACGAGGTCCTGGCCGATCGAGGCCTCCTCGGCCAGCAGGTCGTTGCGCACGTCGTCGAACGACGTGCCGACCGCCGCGTCGCCCCTGAGCACCGCCAGCGCGGCGTTGGGGTGGCCACCGGCGAACTGGGCGTCGATGTCGTTGAAGGGGTCGAGTCCGGTCACCTGCTGCAGTTGCGTCGCGGGGTAGTAGTACCCGGACGCGGACGCGACGTCGACGAAGTAGATCGTCTCGCCCTCCTCGATGTTGTTGAGCGACTCCTCGCCGACCGGCCCTGCGGTCGCGCTGTCCGCACCGTTGCAGTACGCGAAGTCGTTGCCCTCCGGGTTGGTGGCGATCACGACGTCGGTCTCGCAGAAGCGATCGGGATCGTTGGTGAACCACTGCGTGTGGTAGGTGGGCGCGCCCCGCCGCACCGACTGCAGGATCGGCACAGCACCGGCCTGGTCGACCGACTGCGCGAGGGCGATGGGACCGAACGCGCCGATGTCGGCCTGACCGGTCTGCATGGCGACCACGAGTGCCGAGTAGTCGGTCGGGACGAACGTCTCGACCTCGATGCCGAGCTCTGCGGCCAGGAGGTCGCCCAGCGGCTGCGCCGTCTCGACGAGCTGGTCGACGTCCTGGGACGGAACCAGACCGAGCACGACCCGGTCGGGCCACGCGTCGGCTTCCTCGTCTGTGTCGTCGGGATCGTCCCCGGGCTCGTCCGCCGGCTCGTCCACCGGCGGCGACGTCGGCTCGTCCGCCGGTTCCGAGCCGTCGCCGCCGCAGGCGACCAGCAGGGCGCCGACCGCGAGGAACGTGACCCACCTTCGACTCTTCATGCGTCCTCCAGCTCCTGGTCTTGGCCCGATCACGGGTCGGATCGAGCCGATCGTGCCGTGCACCGGTCCACAGGGGTCCCGAGCGCGCAGGCGGTGAGGTGGAACCCGGGCCAGTCGTCGATGTCGACCGCCCCGTCGACCGGGCGGGTCACGATCACGATGTGGTGCCCGTCGCTCGCGAGGTGCCGGGGCACCAGCGGACCGTCCCCCGCCGTGACCATGGCCGGGAGCAGCGACGCGTGGACGCTCGTGTCGTGCGCGGCCGTCCAGCCGCGGGCGACCGGCGCGACCACCCCGTCGAGGTCGGTGCCGAGCCTGAGTCCCATGCCGACCGAGCCTACGACGCGTGGTCGTAGGGATGTCGCGACGCGCACGCCCGTCATCGAACGTTCACGCGGCCGAGCGGATGTGCGGCACCACCGAGCGTCCCAACAGCAACGACGGTGCGATCCCACAACTGCAGCAACAGCCGTGTCGTGCGGGGAGCGGACGGCGTACCCCGAGCGCGAGGACGCGCCGCGGCAGGCCTTGGCCACCCGGGCCACGTCGCACGCGAGGGCCGCTTCCGCGGTGCCTCCGTCCTGGGGTTCGTCGGTGCGCGGACCTCGACCGCACCCGCGACGACGACAGCGTCCGACGGTCGTCAGGAACCCCATCTCTCCTGGCGTTCCTGATGCGCGCGCAGGACCTCGTCGTGCGACGGCGCGCCGCCACCCATGCTCGCCGGGACCCACGGTGCGCCCGCTGGGGCACCATCCGGGTACCGCTCGCGCACCGTCGCGAGCGCCGCCGCCATCCGTGACGCGAGCTGCGCGGTGGCCGCCACGGGATCGTCCGACGGCGCCACGAGGAAGGGGGGCGCGAACCACACCGTGACGGGCAGCCGCCACTTCGGCCGGACGCGGGTGCCCTTGGTCGCGACGCGCTGCGTGCCCCATCCGAGCACGGGCACGATCGGCACACCGGCCCGCTGCGCCATCTTGACCGCGCCGGTACGCAGTGGGAGGAGCTCGAGCGACGGCGAGATCGTCTGCTCGGGAGCGACGGCGACCAGATCGCCCGCCCGCAGCGCAGCGACTGCCGCGTCCAGCGCGCCGGCTCGCCCGCTCTCGGAGCCGCGATCGACGGGGACGGCCTCGCCGGCGCGCACGACCCATCCGACGGTGCGGCTGGACCACAGCTCACGCTTCGCCAGGAACCGCAACGGCCGCCGCAAGGACCGCACCACCGGCCATGCCACCATCAGGAAGTCGAGGTAGCTGTGGTGGTTGAAGGCCAGGACCGCACCACCGTGCGGCGGCACGTGCTCGAGCCCGTGGACCTCGATGCGCCAGCGACAGACCCGGACGAACGCGATCACGACCAGGGCGACCGCGCGCCACCTCCACGTCAGTCGTTGTGTCGGCATGGCGTGAGGCTAGTGCCGACCAGCACCGGTGCCTCAGCCCTCCACGAGCTGGTCGATGGCGTCGAGGAGCCGGTCCACGTTCGCGTGCGTGGCGCCCTCGCCCATGAGCCCGACACGCCAGGCGGAACCCGCGAAGGCGCCGAGCCCACCACCCACCTCGATCCCGTGCTGCTCCAGGAGCCGGGACCGCAGCTTGCCCTCCTCGACGCCCTCGGGCCACGAGAACGCCGTGAGCTGGGGCAGCTGGTGGCCCTCCTGGGCGATCAGCGAGGTGTCGCGGTCGACGATGTGCGACTGGAAGAGGGAGCCGACCTCGGCGTGCCGCGCCCAACTCGTCTCGAGGCCCTGCTCGAGCAACCGTCGCAAGCCCTCGTGCAGGCCGATGATCGCGCTGATCGGCGCGGTGTGGTGATAGACGCGTTCGGCGCCCCAGTACCGGCGGACGGCAGACACGTCGAGGTACCAGGAGCGGACCGGCGTGGTCCGGCGGTCGAGAACGGCCTCCGCCTTGGGGCTGAAGGTGATGGGCGAGAGCCCCGGCGGGACCGAGAGACACTTCTGCGTCCCGCTGTACACGACGTCGAGGTTCCAGCCGTCGACCTCGAGCGGCACGCCGCCGAGGCCGGTCACCGTGTCGACGAGGAACAGCGTGTCCGTCCCGGCGAGCAGGGCCCCCACGTCCTGCAGCGGCTGGTGCGCCCCGGTGGAGGTCTCGGCGTGCACGAGCGCGACGACCTTGGCGTCAGGATGCGCCTTGACCGCCGACTCGACCCGCTCGGCGGGGATCACGTGGCCCCACGGCTCCTCGAGCACGACGACGTCCGCCCCCGCCCGACGGGCCGTGTCGGCGATGCGGCCACCGAAGACCCCGTTGACCCCGACGATCACCGTGTCGCCGGGCTCGACGACGTTGACGACCGCCGTCTCCATCCCCGCGCTCCCCGTGCCGGAGACCGCGTACGTCAACCGGTTGTCCGTGCGGAAGACCGCCCGCAGCATGTCCGCGACCTGGTCGGTCACCTGGAGGAACCACGGATCGAGGTGGCCGACCATGGAGCGCGCCTGCGCCTCGAGGACGTCCGGGTGCACCGGCGACGGGCCGGGTCCGAGCAGCAGACGGTCGGGCGGGAGGGCAGGGGCGACAGGCTCCACGGGGCGGCTCCTCGGGGGTGGGTGGCGGGCAACGGTAGTGGTTGGACGGGTGCTCACCCGAACCCGCTCAGACGACCCGGCGCATCCGCAGCTTGGAGCCGTCCGTGATGGACCGGGTGCCGCGCGAGAGTGCGATCGTGCCGCTCCGGACCATCTCACGGATGCCGTACGGCGCGAGCAGGTCGACGAGCGCCTCGAGCTTGCTCGGGTTGCCCGCCGCCTCGATCGTGAGCGAGTCGTGGTCGACGTCGACGATCTTGGCCCGGAACACCTCCGCGATCTCGATGATCTGCGAGCGGGTGGCCGGCTCGGCCGTCACCTTCACGAGCTGCATCTCGCGTTCCACCGACCCGTCCGGGTCGAGCTCGACGATCTTGAGCACGTGCACGAGCTTGTTCAGCTGCTTGGTGATCTGCTCGAGCTGCACCGCTTCCGTCCCGACGACGATCGTGAGACGCGAGATGCGCTCGTCGTCGGTCGGTCCGACCGCGAGCGAGTGGATGTTGTAGCCACGGCGCGCGAACATGCCCGCGATCCTGGTCAGGACGCCTGGCTTGTTCTCGACCAGGACCGAGAGGGTGTGCCGATCGTGCATGGGAGCCTCCTCAGGCCTTCGCCGCGACACGGGCGTACCACTCGTCCGCCGATTCGAGGATGTCGTCGTTGCTGGCGCCCGAGGGGACCATGGGGAAGACCATCTCGTCGGGGTCGACGCGGAACTCGACGAGCACCGGCTGGTCGGTGATCGCCGCCGCCTTCGCGAGCGTCGCCTCGAGGTCGGCGACCTCCGAGACCCGGAACCCCGGGATGCCGTAGGCGTCCGCGAGCTTCATCAGGTCCGGCAGGGACTGGGGCAGGCTCACCTGCGAGAGCCGGTCCTCGTAGAAGAGCGACTGCCACTGGCGGACCATGCCGAGGTAGCCGTTGTTCACCACGCAGAACACGACCGGGATGTCGTGCTGCACCGCGGTGGCGAGCTCCTGGAAGGTCATCTGGAAGCAGCCGTCGCCGTCGATCGCGACGACGGGGACGTCACGGCCGACGCCGACCTTCGCGCCGATCGCCGCAGGCACGGCGAAGCCCATCGTCCCGAGTCCGCCGGAGTTGATCCATTGGCGCTGACGCGAGTAGGGGATGTGCTGCGCGGCCCACATCTGGTGCTGGCCGACGCCGGCCACGTACACGGCGTCGTCCCCCCAGGTCGCGTGGACGGCTCGGATCGCGGTCTGGGGCTTGAGGGGTCCGTCGTCGAGCTGCTCGAAGAGCAGCGGGTGGTCCTGCGCGAGCGTCGTGAGGTGCTCCCGCCAGGCGGACGCGTCGGGCACGAAGGCCTCGACGCCGGCCGCCCCCTTGTCGTCGAGCACCTTGAGCAGCTGCTCGAGGACGACCTTGACGTCCCCGACGATGGGGACGTCGACCGTCCGGTTCTTGCCGATCTCCGCCGGGTCCACGTCGACGTGGATCACCCGGGCGTCCGGCGCGAAGGCGTCCAACTTGCCGGTGACACGGTCGTCGAAGCGGGCGCCGAGGGTCACCAGCAGGTCGCAGCCCTGGAAGGCCTTCACGGCCGCGTAGTGACCGTGCATGCCAGGCATCCCGACGCACAGTTCGTGACTGTCCGGCAGGATGCCGCGCGCCATCAGCGTCGTCACCACGGGCAGCCCGAGCCGTTCGGCGAATTCGCGCAGCTCCGCGCCCGCTCCAGCCCGTACCAGGCCTCCGCCCGCGTACACGACCGGACGCGTCGACCGCCCGATGAGCTCGAGGGCCTCGCGGATCATCTTGCCGTGACCGCGCACGGTCGGGCGGTAGCCGGGAAGATCGATGCGATCGTCCCAGTGCCACTCGAACGTCGCGTTGAGCACGTCCTTGGGGATGTCGACGAGCACCGGCCCGGGCCGGCCGCTGATCGCGACGTGGTGGGCCTCCCGGATGGCGCCCGCGATGCGCTCCGCCGAGTGGACGAGCTCGTTGTGCTTCGTGATGGGCATCGTGATGCCCGTCACGTCGGCTTCCTGGAAGGCGTCCGACCCGATCGCGGTGGTCGCCACCTGGCCGGTGATGGCCAGCACGGGGATCGAGTCCATGTGCGCGTCGGCCAGACCGGTGACGAGGTTCGTCGCCGCCGGGCCCGAGGTGACGATGCAGACGCCGACCCGCCCCGTGGCGTGGGCGTACCCCTCCGCCATGTGGATGGCGCCCTGCTCGTGACGGACGAGCACGTGTCGCAGCCCGGAGTCGATCAGCGGGTCGTACGCCGGGAGGATCGCACCGCCCGGGTAGCCGAAGACGGTGTCGACCCCGAGCGCCTCGAGGCTCAGCATCACCGCCTGTGCACCTGTCACCTGCATCTTCGCTCTCCCTCTCGTGCCCGACCGCGGGATCCTCCGCAGCTCGTCCGACCCCTCCTACGAGAGAACCTCCCGAGTCCGGGAGGTTCGCGCGTGCTCCGGGTCGAGCACGCGCTACGGAACGACGACGACCCCACGCAGCAGCACGGCGACGAGCCGCTGCTGCGTGGCGATCAGGTCCCGAAGCACGTGCGCTCCAGTTCGCTTGACGGCCGGCCACCCGGCCGACCGGCCACGATGGTCCACCATCCTCGTCGACAACGCAAGTCAGCGGCTCACCCGTCGTCCGCGAGCACCTTGCGGGTCGCGGCGGCGATGCCCGGACCGTCGAGGCCGAGCTCCGCCAGGATGCGGTCCGGCTTGCCCTGCGGGATGAACGCCGCGGGCACCCCGAGGCGCAGCACCGGCGGGGCGTGCCGGATCCCGGCCAGCTCCACCAGGCGGTCCGCGAGCTCCGCGCCGGCACCACCGCCGACGACCCCGTTCTCGACGGTCACGACCAGCGGCGCCCGGGTCGCCTCGTCCAGCATGCGTGGGTCGGCCGGACGGACGCTTCGGACGTCCCAGACGCTCGCCGCGATGCCCTCGTCGCGGAGCGAGCGACAGGCCTCGAGCGCCGCCAGCACGCGATCGCCGACGGCGAGGATGCACACGTCCGCGCCGCCGATCAGCTTGCGGGCGCGTGTCCCCGTGACGTCGGGCACGCGTGTGCCCGACGGCCCTGCCTCGAGCAGCTGCGCGCGGGTGGTGACGGTCACCTTCGGGAATCGGACGATCGAGGGACCATCGGACGCCACGGCGGTTCGCAACAGCGCTTCGAGGTCGTCCTCGTGGGAGGGCGCGAACACCGCCATGCCAGGGATCCGCAGCCCGAGCGACAGATCGAGCACGCCGTGGTGGCTCGGCCCGTCGTCGCCCGTGATGCCCGCCCGATCGAGCGCGAAGACGACCCGCTCGCCGTGCAGCCCGACATCGAGATTCGCCTGGTCGAACGCCCGCGAGAAGAAGGTCGAGTACACCGCGACGAGCGGCAGCTTGCCGACGTTCGCGAGCCCCGCCGCACTGGTCACGGCGTGCTGCTCGGCGATACCGACGTCGAGCACCTTGTCCGGGTACCGGCTGGCCAACGGCAACAGTCCGGTCGAGCCCGGCATCGCGGCGGTGATCGCCACGAGGTCGTCCCGCTCCTGTCCGAGTCGTAGCGCCACCTCGCTGAACACCTGCGTCCAGGTGCGCGGCTTGGAGCCGTTGGCGCGCCCGGTCGCGATGTCGAACGCCGAGGTGTCGTGCAGCTTCTTCTCTGGGTCCGTCTCGGCGGGCGTGTAACCCTTGCCCTTCTGCGTGAGCACGTGCACCAGGACCGGGCTGTCGAGGCGGGCCGCGTGGGAGAGGGCGTGCTCGAGCTTGGCGATGTCGTGCCCGTCGAAGGGCCCCAGGTAGCGGACGCCCAACGCCTCGACGAACGACTGCAGCGCCGGCGCCTCCGAGACGGCCGCCTTGACGGCGCCGACGCCGGCGTCGGTCAGGCGCTCCACGCGTGGCATCTTCGACAGGGTCCGGCCGACCCTGGCGCGCAACGAGCGGTACCGCGGGTCGGTCCGCAGGTCCGCCACCCGCTCGGACAGGCGGCTGACGGTCTCCGCGTAGGAGCGCCCGTTGTCGTTGAGCACGATGACGGCGGGCAGCTGGTGGTGCCCGAGGTTGTTGAGCGCCTCGTACGCCATCCCGCCCGTCAGCGCCCCGTCGCCGACGATGGCCACGAAGCGGCGACGCTCACCCGCAGGGCGGTCGGCCTGTCCCCTGGCGAGGCCCGTCACCCACGACAGCGCCGTGGACGCGTGCGAGTTCTCGACCAGATCGTGCACGGACTCGGTCCTGGCCGGGTACCCCGACAGCCCACCGGCCTGGCGGAGGGTCGCGAACCCGTCGCGACGTCCCGTGAGCATCTTGTGACCGTACGCCTGGTGGCCCGTGTCCCACACCAGCTGGTCGTGCGGCGAACGGAAGACGCGGTGGAGCGCGATCGTCAGCTCGACCACGCCCAGGTTCGACCCCAGGTGGCCGCCCACACGCGAGACGGCGGCGATGATCTCGTGCCGCAGCTCGTCGGCGAGGACGAGCAGATCGGCGGGGGGAAGCGACCGCAGGTCGTCCGGGCCGTCGATGCGGTCGAGCACCACTCCTGCACCACCTGTCCCTGCCCACCGGGTCCACTGACGCCGTCAGGGTAGGGGACCGACCTGTCGGCGTGCGCGACCTCGGTTGGCCGTTCGCGCACGTCAGGCGATCAGCTCGCGGAGGAGCTCGTTGGTCCGCTTGGGGTCCGCCTGCCCGCGCGTCCGCTTCATGACCTGGCCGACGAGCGCGCCGATCGCCTTCTGGTTGCCGCCCCGGATGTCCTCGACCGTCGCGTGGTTCTCGGCGACGACCTGCTCACAGATCGCGCGGAGCTCGCCCTCGTCGGAGACCTGGCGCAGTCCCTCGGCCTCGGCGACCTCGGCCGGCCCACGGCTCCCACGTGCCGCCAGGACCCCGCCGAGAACCTGCTTCGCCAACGACACGGACAAGGTGCCGTCCGAGATCAACGCGAGCAGTTCGGCGACGTGGGTCCCCCGCAGGCCACTGGTGGCGACGTCGAGCCCCGCGGCGGAGAGCTGTCCGGCCACGTCGCCGACGAGCCAGTTGGCGGCGGCGGCGGGATCGGCGCCCGCAGCGACCGCCTCGTCGAGCAGCGGCCGCGCGTCGCCGCCCACGATCGTCGTGGCCTGGCCGCGCGAGAGCCCCGCGGCCACCAGCCGCGCACGGGTGGCGGCCGGGAGCTCGGGAAGGCGGGCGCGGACGTCCGCCACCTGCGATGCCGGGGAGCGCACCTCGACGAGGTCCGGGTCGGGGAAGTAGCGGTAGTCGGTGACCGACTCCTTGACCCGCAGGGTCTCGGTCACCCCTGTTGCCTCGTCCCAGTGCCTGGTCTCCATGCGGATCGTCCCACCGGCCTCCAGCACGTCGACCTGTCGGTGTGCCTCGTAGGCGATCGCGCGGCCGAGGGAGCGGACGGAGTTGAGGTTCTTGATCTCGCAGCGCGTGCCGAGCGGCTCGCCAGCACGTCGCACCGACACGTTGGCGTCGCAGCGGATCGACCCCTCCTCCATGCGGGCGTCCGACACGTCGACGGCGCGAACGATCGCCTGGAGCTCGCGGAGGTAGGCCTGGGCGGTCTCGGGATCGCGGATGTCGGGGTGGGACACGATCTCCAGCAGCGGGATGCCGCACCGGTTGTAGTCGATGAGCGACCGGTCGGCGCCGTGCAGCCGGCCGGAGTCCCCGACGTGGAGGGACTTGCCGGTGTCCTCCTCCATGTGGAGCCGCTCGATGCCGACCCGACGGATCTGTGTCGTTCCGTCCGCCAGCTCAACCTCGACGTCCAGGTGCCCGTCGTGGATCAGGGGGACGTCGTACTGGCTGATCTGGTAGTTCTTGGCGAGGTCCGGGTAGAAGTAGTTCTTGCGGTGGAAGCGGCACCGCTCGGCGACCTGCCCGTTCAGCGCGAGGCCGAGCAGCGTCGCGTCCTGGACCGCGCGGGCGTTGACGACCGGCAACGCGCCCGGCTGGCCGGTGCACACCGGGCAGACGTTGGTGTTCGGGTCGGCCCCGAAGTCGGTCGAGCAGCCGCACCACATCTTCGTCACCGTGTGCAGCTCGACGTGCACCTCGAGCCCGACGACGAGCTCCCAACCCTCCGGAAGCGACACCGCGCTCACGCCGGCACCTCCACCGCGCGCGCACCGAGCGGGGAGGGCACGAACCCGGTCGCCTGCTCGAAGGCCCACGCAACGCGGTACATGAGGTCGTCGCGCAACAGTGGGGCCATGATCTGCAGACCCACCGGCAGCGCGGTGTCGGGCGCGCCGGGCGCGGGCGCGAGCCCGGCCGGGAGCGACAGGGCGGGGATGCCGGCGAGCGACGCCGGCACCGTCGCCACGTCGTTGAGGTACATCGCGATCGGGTCGTCGGCCTTCGCGCCGAGCTCGAACGCCACCGTCGGCGAGGTCGGGCTGACCAGCACGTCGGCGTGCGCGAAGGCGGCCCGGAAGTCGTCCGCGATCAGGGTGCGGACCTTGCTGGCCTGGAGGTAGTACGCGTCGAAGTAGCCCGACGAGAGCGCGTGCGTCCCGATCATGATGCGCCGCTTCACCTCGGAGCCGAACCCGGCTGCCCGCGTCGCCGCGTTCATCTCCTCGGCCGTCGGGGCGTCCACACGCATGCCGTACCGGACGCCGTCGAAGCGGGCCAGGTTCGAGGAGCACTCGGACGGGGCGATCAGGTAGTAGGCGGGCAGCGCGTACGCGGCACGGGGCAGCGTGACGTCGACGATCTCCGCCCCGAGGGCGGCGAGCCGCTCGAGGGACGCCGCGAAGGCCGCGGCGACACCCGGCTCGTAGCCCTCGCCCTGCAGCTCCGCGACCACGCCGACGCGCAGCCCTTCGACGCCGTCGGTGAGATGCTCGAGCAGGTCGGGGACGGTGTCGGCGACCGACGTCGAATCGAGCCGGTCGTGCCGCTGGATCACCGCCTGGAGCCGGGCCGCGTCCTCGACGGTGCGCGCGAACGGCCCGGCCTGGTCGAGCGAGGACGCGAAGGCCACCAGGCCGTAGCGCGACACCGTGCCGTACGTCGGCTTCGCGCCGACGAGCCCGGTGAGCGCCGCGGGCTGACGGATCGACCCGCCCGTGTCCGTGCCGATGGACAGCGGCGCGAGCAGCCCGGCCACCGCCGCCGCCGAGCCTCCGGACGAGCCGCCGGGCACCCGGTCGAGGTGCCACGGGTTGCGCGTGTCGCCGTAGGCCGAGTTCTCCGTGGACGAGCCCATCGCGAACTCGTCCATGTTGGTCTTGCCGAGCACGACGATGTCGGCCTCGCGCAGCAGCCGGGTCACGGTCGCGTCGTAGGGCGGGTGCCACCCCTCGAGCATCCGGGAGCCGCACGTCGTCGCGGCGCCACGCATCGTCAGGACGTCCTTGAGCGCGAGCGGCACGCCAGCCAGCGGCGGCAGGTCGTGCCCCGTCGCCCGCCGTTCGTCGATGTGGGCGGCGTGGGACCGTGCGGCGTCGGCGGTGACGGTGAGGAAGGCGTGCGTCTCGCCGGGCCCCAGCTCGTCGGGTGCCTTGGCCGCCCACGTCGGCCCGTCCGCGACGACACCGTCGACGGCGGCGATGCGCTCCAGGTGGGCGTCGACGACCTCGCGGGCGGAGACCTCGCCGGCGCGGAGGCGGTCGGCGAGGGTCGTCGCGGACAGCGCCGTGAGCTCGGACACCTCAGCCCTCCTCGGCGACGATGCGCGGGACGGCGAACCGGTCCTGCTCCACCGCGGGTGCCGCCGCCAGCACGTCGGCGCGCGGGAGGGACGGCCGGCGGACGTCCTCGCGCACCACGTCGCTCGGCGCGAACGGGTGCGTGGTCGGGACGACGTCCGCGGCGGCCACCTCGCCGACCTGCTCGGCATAGCCGAGGATCGCCGAGAGCTGCGGCGCGAGGGCGGCCACCTCGTCGTCGGTGACGGCCAGGCGGGCGAGCCGCGCCACGTGACGCACCTCGTCGGGGGACAGCGCCACGCGGGTCTCCTGCTCGACTCGGGGGTGGACCGATGCGAGCGCCGAGGCTAGCTGACCGTCATGCGGGGCCCGGTGGCGTGTCCGTCGGCGACCGCGACGCTCTCCAAGCGGGCCAACAGCCATGCCGTGGCGTCGTCGGGCTCCATCGCCCCGGCGACGTACCAGCCCTGTGCCGCGTCGCAGCCGAGGGCGGAGAGCACCTCCCACTGCGTGGCGCTCTCCACGCCCTCCGCGACCGTCCGCAGACCGAGGGCACGCGCCAGCTCGACCACGGACCGCACGATCGCCGCGTCCTGTCCACCCTCGTCGTGGAGGTCGGCGACGAACTGACGGTCGATCTTCACCTCCGTGACCGGCAGGCGCTTCAGACGTGTCAGCGAGGCGTGGCCGGTGCCGAAGTCGTCGAGGCTGAGGGTGATGCCCGCGGCGTGCAGCTCCTCGAGCGTGCTGAGCACCCGGGTCGGGTCGCTCACGAGCGCCTGTTCGGTGATCTCGAGGTGGAGCCGTCCGGGCGCGACCCCGTGCCGTGCCAACCCCTCCTCCACGGAGGCGGCGAAGCGCCCGTCCGCGAGGTCGTGCAGGGACACGTTGAGCGCGATCGGCAGCGCCAGTCCGATCCGGTCCCAACGGGCGAGCTGTGCCAGCCCGAGCTCGAGCGTGGTCGCCGTCACCTCCCGCATCGTGGCGGTCCGCTCCGCCAGGGGCAGGAACCGTCCCGGCGCGAGCAGCCCCAGCTCCGGATGCCGCCAACGCAGCAACCCCTCGGCCCCGAGCACCTCGCCGCCCGGCAGCGCGACCTGCGGCTGGTAGTGCAGCTCGAGCTCACCCGCCGCGAGGCCTCGCCGTAGGTCCGCGAGCAGTTGCAACGTGGACGGCGTCCGCCGATCCATCTCCGTGCGGAAGCAGCTCAGCAGCTCCCCCGACGACTTCGCCTCGTACATCGCGAGGTCGGCGCGGCGGAGGAGGGAGGCCAGGTCGGAACCATGCGCCGGGAACGAGGCGACGCCGATGCTGAGCTCGACCTCCAGCCGAGCGCCCCCGAGGTCGTAGGGCGAACGGACCGAGGCGGCCAGCCGCTCGAGGATCGGCATGGCCGTCCGGGCGTCCGCCACGTCGAGCAGCAGCACGAACTCGTCGCCGCCGAGCCGCGCGACGACGTCCTGATCGCGGCACGCGGCACGCATGCGGGCGGCGACGGCCCGCAGCAGGTCGTCTCCCATCGCGTGTCCCAGCGTGTCGTTGACCTCCTTGAAGCGATCGAGGTCCACCAGGCACAGCACCGCGGGGTCCGACGAGGATCCTCCGGAGGCTCGCTCCGCCACGATCGTCGCCAGCCGCGACCGGTTGGCGACCCCGGTCATCTCGTCGACGAGACCTCGCGACTCGCGCTCGAGCGCCAGCTTCGCCGTCGCGACGGTGAGACCGAGCGGCAGGATGATCAGCGGCAGGAAGCGCCAGTCGGTCTGGAGCACCACGACGATCAGGGGCGACAGCGCCATGACGGCGCCCGTGATCATCGAGTACCAGGCGAGGTCCTCGCGGAGCGCCTGGCGGAGGCCGCACCCACGCGTGAGGGCCACAGCCGAGGCCACCAGCAGGTGGTTCACGGCGTGGTAGGTCACCGCGGCGAGCAGCACGAGGCCGAGGTCCGCCGGCTGCAGGACGGCGGGCGAGGTCGGTTCGGCACGCCAGCCGGCGGCGGCGAGCACGACCCAGGCCGCGAGGTAGGAGATCGTGTACTGGGCCACGTTGAAGAGCAGCCGGTAGAGCGGCTTGCCGCGCACCAGCTCGCCGACGGCGGTCGCGAGCAGGACGCCGAGCACCGCCAGCTCCGGACCCCAGCGGAGGAGTACGGCGAAGAGGAACGCGGTGGAGAGGTTGATCCCGTCGGGGTCGCGCTGGCTGGACGCGACCGGCCGGAGCTCGCCGAGCAGGATCAGCCCGAACGCGAGCCAGAGTCCGTCGCCGGCGGTCAACAGCTCCACCAGCTCGAGGCGGGACAGCGTCGACAGCAACGCACCACCGCCGAGGATCACCATGATCCACCAGAACAGCGGCAGCCGGCCGGCGGTCAGGACCGGAGACAGGTGCGGTTCGCTGCGACGCTCCTCCACGCGACTCCCATCCCCCGACGACGACTGCCCCACCTCGAGCATCGGCACGTGTACGCCCGACCTGGAGCGTTGGACGCATCGCCCCCCACCTGTTAAGGTCGCTGTGACTCGAACAGGCGGCGCGGCCGCCTCGACGAAGGCTCCCCCACATGCCCTCCTCGCTTCCCACCCCCTCCACGGCCCTGCGCACGGACCGGTACGAGCTCACCATGCTCGACGCGGCACTGCGTGACGGCACGGCCGACCGACGCGTCGTGTTCGAGACGTTCGCACGCAGGCTGCCGCCGGGCAGGCGCTACGGGGTCGTCGCCGGGACCGGTCGACTGCTCGAGGCGATCGCCGCGTTCCGGTTCGGGGACGACGAGCTCGGCTTCCTGGACGACCAGCAGGTCGTGAGTCCCGCCACGCTCGCCTACCTGTCGGGCTACCGGTTCGGGGGCGACGTCACCGGCTATCCGGAGGGCGAGGTCTTCCTTCCGGGATCACCGGTGCTGTCGGTCCACGGGACCTTCGGGGACGCCGTGCTGCTCGAGACGTTGGTCCTCAGCATCCTGAACCACGACAGCGCGGTGGCGGCGGCCGCCTCACGCATGGTGTCGGCCGCCGCCGGGCGGTCGCTGTTCGAGTTCGGCAGTCGCCGCACCCACGAGGTCGCCGCCGTGGCAGCCGCCCGGGCCGCCTATGTCGTCGGCTTCGACGGGACCTCCAACCTCGCTGCAGGCGCCCGGTACGGCATCCCGACCATGGGCACCTCGGCACACGCCTTCACGCTGGTTCACGACGACGAGCGCGCCGCGTTCGCGGCGCAGGTGTCGGCCTCCGGCCCCGGGACCACGCTGCTCGTCGACACCTTCGACGTCCACCGGGGGATCGAGCTGGCCCTGGAGGTGGCCGGGACGGACCTCGGCGCGATCCGGATCGACTCCGGTGACCTCCCCGAGCAGGCACGACGGGCCCGGGCGCAGCTGGACGCCGCCGGCGCGACCCGGACCCGGATCGTGGTGTCGGGCGATCTCGACGAGCACCGGATCGCGCAGCTGCGGGACGCGCCGATCGATGCCTACGGCGTGGGCACGTCGCTCGTCACGGGCTCCGGCGCGCCCACCGCCGAGTTCGTCTACAAGCTCGTCGCGCGCTCGCGCGGGCTGGGGCAGGAGCTGGAGCCGGTCGCCAAGCTCGGGACGGACAAGGCCACGATCGGGCTGGCGAAGGTGGCCGGTCGTCGCCGCGCCAACGAGGTGGCAGTCTCGGAGCTGCTCCGCCCGGCGGGCGCCTCCCTCC
This sequence comes from uncultured Nitriliruptoraceae bacterium, assembly GCA_963695235.1. Lineage (GTDB taxonomy): Bacteria > Actinomycetota > Nitriliruptoria > Nitriliruptorales > Nitriliruptoraceae > PWLR01. Next base: position 1,995,384 of record OY968778.1, on the reverse strand, counting down.
CCGTCGATGCACGCCCGCTGCAGGTGCCGCTCGTGCGGGCCGGGGAGCCGGTCGTCACCGACGACCTGCAGGCGGCGCGCCGGCGCCACCTCGAGTCGCTGCGCGAGCTGCCGCCCTCGGCGCTCGACGTCGCCGCGGGCCTCCCCGCGATCCCGACCGAGTACGAGCTCGACGCGGTGCCGGTCGCCGCGGACTGACACCGGGACACGGGCCGATCCAGGACGTGGACGCAACGGAGGACGAGGTGGGTACCCGCTACGACGGCACCACGGCACTCGTGGTCGTGGACGTCCAGAACGACTTCGCCGACCCGGCCGGTGGCCTGCACGTCACCGGAGGCGAGGCCGTGGTCGACGTGGTGAACGACCACCTCCGCGCCGCCGCCGACGCGGGCGCCACCGTCGTGTTCACGCAGGACTGGCACCCGCCGAGCACACCCCACTTCGACACGGACGGCGGCGTGTGGCCCGTCCACTGCGTGCGCGACACGTGGGGCGCGGAGCTGCACCCGAGGCTCGCCGTCCCCGGGGACGCCACGGTGGTCCGCAAGGGCGTCGACGGCAGCGACGGCTACTCGGGCTTCTCGGTGCGCGATCCGGTCAGCGGCGCACGAGCGTCGACGGAGCTCGGCCGGCTGCTAAAGGACGCCGGGGTCCGGCGGGTGGTCGTGACCGGGCTCGCCGGTGACGTCTGCGTCGCGGCCACCGCACACGACGCGAAGGAGCTCGGCTTCGAGGTGGTCGTGCCGCTGTCGGCCACCGCGATGGTCGAGTTGCAGCCCGGTGACGGCGAGCGCGCGGTGTCGGCGCTGCGCGCCGCGGGCATCGAGGTGGTGCGGTCGTGACCGCCGCGTCCACCTGCGCGGTCGCGGTGGACGTCGCGCTGCTCACGCTGACCGACGACCGGCTCCAGCTTCTGCTCGTCGAGCCCGAGCCCACCGAGCTCGCCGGACTGTGGGCCCTGCCGGGGCGTCGTGTCCGTGACGACGAGGACCTGGACGACACCGCGCACCGGGCACTGGGTGAGCTCGCCGGCATCAGTGCACCCGATGCCCACCTCGAGCAGCTGCGCACCTACGGGGCGGTGTCGCGGGACCCGCGTGGCCGGGTCGTCTCCGTGGCATACCTCGCCCTGACCCCGACCTCCGAGGACCCGTCCGCCCGGCATCGCGCCCGGTTCTTCGACGTCGACGACCTGCTCGGCCCCGGGGCGCCGGCGTTCGCCTACGACCACGAACGCATCGTCCCGGACGCCCTGGAGCGTGCGCGGGCCAAGCTCGAGTACACCTCCCTCGCGACCGCGTTCGTCACCGAGCCCTTCACGCTGGCGGACCTCCGCGGCGTCTACGAGGCGGTGTGGGGCGTCCACCTCGACCCCGCGAACTTCCGCCGCAAGGTCGCGTCCACCGTCGACTTCGTCGTGCCGACAGGGCGGGTCGCGCAACCCGGTCCGGACGGCGGACGGCCCGCCCAGCTCCACCGGCGCGGCTCCGCGACACGCCTGCACCCTGCGATGCTGCGACCCTGACCCGCCGCCGTCGGGCGGTCAGCCGGCCGGTAGTGCGCCGTGCTCGAGCAGGTACCGGAAGGCGGCCTCGTCCGCCACTGCGACGCCGAGGCTCGCTGCCTTGTCGAGCTTGGAGCCCGGGTCCTCGCCGGCCACGACCACCGACGTCCTGCCCGACACGCCGCCCGTCACCTTCGCGCCCCTGCGTTCGAGCTCCGCGGTCGCCTCTTCGCGGGTGAACCCGGTCATCGTGCCCGTGAGGACCACCGTCCACCCGGCGAGCGACACGCCGGCGTCGTCCTCCGGTGCGCCCGCCGCCTCCGAGGTGATCCCGAGCGCCACGAGCTCGTCGACCAGGCGCTCGTTGCGAGGGGTGGCGAACCAGGAGTGCACCGCGCCCGCGATGGTGGGTCCGATGCCCTCGATCGCCTCGAGCTCCTCCACCGTGGCGCGGCGGATCCGCTCGAGATCCGGCAGGGCATGGACGAGCGCCTTGGCGTAGGTGGGACCGAGGTGCCTGATGTTCAACGCGACGAGCACCCGGTCGAGCGGTCGGGTCCGCCCCGCCTCTATCCCTGCGAGCAGGTTGTCGACCCGCCGCTCGCCCCACTTCTCGAGCGAGAGCAGCTCGTCGCGTCGCGTGTGCAGCCGGAAGAGGTCCGCGATGTCCTGCACCAGCCCTTCCGACAGCAGCAGGTCGACGGTCTGGAAGCCGAGCCCCTCGATGTCCAGGGCCCCCCGCGACGCCAGGTGTGCGAGGGACTCACGCAGCCGGTTGGGGCAGTCGACGTTCTCGCAGAAGTGGTGCGCCTCGCCCTCGGGTCGGACGAGCGGCTCGCCGCAGAACGGGCAGGCCTCCGGCATGGACCAGGGCGCCGCGTCCGGCGGGCGGTCACCGAGCACCGGTCCGACGACCTCGGGGATCACGTCGCCCGCACGACGGACCATCACGACGTCGCCCACGCGGACGTCCTTGGCCTGGACCTGGATCTCGTTGTGGAGCGTCGCGTAGGTGATGGTCGTCCCTGCGACCAGCACGGGCTCGAGGACGGCGTAGGGCGTGGCCTTGCCGGTCCGGCCGACGTTCACCTCGATCGCCCGCAGGCGCGTCTGCTGCTCGATCGGCGCCATCTTGAACGCGATCGCCCACCGCGGGGCCCGTGCAGTGAACCCGAGTGCCGTCCGGTGGGCGAGATCGTCGACCTTGACCACGACCCCGTCGATCTCGTAGGCGACGTCGTGGCGCGCGGCGGTCCACCGCTCGACGTACGCCCACACGGCGTCGACGTCGTCGAGCGTCTCGCTCTGGGGCGCGACCGGCAGCCCTGCGTCGCGGAGCCAGGCGAGCGACGCCGTGTGCGTGGCGAACCGAACGCCCTCCACCTGGCCGAGACCGTGGCACCACATCGCGAGTGGGCGGCTGCGCGTGACCTCCGGGTCCTTCTGGCGGAGCGCCCCGGACGCGGCGTTGCGCGGGTTCATGAACGCCGGATCGCCCCGCTCGATCCGCTCGGCGTTCATCGCCTCGAAGGCGGCGAGTGGGTAGTAGACCTCGCCCCGCACCTCCAGCACCGCGGGTGGGTCGTCCACCTCCAGCCGGTAGGGGACGGCGTCGAGCGTCAGGACCTGCGCCGTGACGTCCTCGCCGACCACGCCGTTGCCGCGCGTGGCGCCGGTCGCGAGCACGCCGTCTCGGTACACGAGGTTGATGGCCACGCCGTCGATCTTGAGCTCGCAGACGTACCTCGGCGTCGCATCCTCACCCAGGCCGCGGGCGACACGCTCCGCCCACGCGTCCAGCTCCTCACGGGAGAACGCGTTGTCGAGGCTCAGCATCGGCAGGGGGTGCTCGAAGGGGGGGAAGGCACCGGACGCGGGTGAGCCGACCCGCTGCGTCGGCGACGCGGGCGTGACCAGCTGCGGATGGGCGGCCTCGAGCGCCTCGAGCTCGCGGAACAGCCCGTCGTACTCCGCGTCCGTCATCGGCGGGTCGGAGAGCACGTCGTAGCGGTAGCGGGCGTCGCGCAGGATCCTCGCCAAGCGATCGTGGCGGGCACGCGCCTCGCGCGGATCGCTCGGGACCTCGGCCACGGGGACCCTCCATCGCTCGTCCGGCCCGTCCGGCCCGTCCGGCACGTCCGGCCCGGGCGCGCCGAAGGAGGCTAGCCGCGGGCCCGTGCGCCGACGACCGCGTCGGCCTCCATCTCGACCACCCAGCGGGGGTCGGCGAGTCCCGCGACGATGACGATCGTCGACGCGGGCGCGACCGTGCCGAGCGCGGCCCGGTGCGCCGCCGCCACCTCGTCGATCACGCCGGCGCTGGTGACGTACAGCCGCGTGCGGACGACGTCCTCGATGCTCGCTCCGGCGTCGTGCAGCGCGTCGCAGATGATGTCGAGGCAGCGGATCGCCTGGGCGCGCGGGTCCTCGGCGCAGGAGCCGTCCGCCTCGACCGGGGCCGTGCCCGAGACGTGGATCGTGTCCCCCACCCGCACGGCGCGGCTGAAGCCGATCACCGGCTCCCACGGCGAACCCGATCGCACCTGCCGTCGTTCCACCGCTCGCCTCCTGGTCGTCGTGACCGCTCGTCCGGCGCGTGCCGATCGATCGTTGCGCTCGAAGCCGTTCAGACCGCCAGCGGCAGACCGGCCGGCCGCTCCGCCCGGGTGATCCTGCCACCCCCCAGGCACCTGCTGTCCTGGTCGTCGTAGAGCACGGCCGCCTGCCCGAGCGCGACGCCGTGCACGGGCGCGTCCAGCTCGATCCGCACCCCCGCGCCGGCGGTCGCCGCGACCACGCCGGGCACCGTTGCGCCGTGCGCGCGGACCTGGACGCGGATCGGCCGGGTCGGTCGGGAGCCGGACGTCCACGTCGGCTCGTCGACCTCCAACCAGCGGCACGCGAGGTCGTCCCGGGACCCGACGACGACCGTGGCCGTCGCGGCGTCGACGTCCACGACGAAGCGGCGTCCGGGGCGACCCGCCTGCTGCTGCCGGGGCGTCGCATCGGCGAGGCCGAGCCCGCGCCGCTGCCCGACGGTGTAGCGCCAGACGCCCGCGTGACGACCGAGCTCCGTGCCGTCGACGTCGACGATCGGTCCGTCCACGGCTGGGAGGCGCTCTGCCAGGTAGCCGGCGGTGTCGCCGTCCGGGATGAAGCACACGTCGTAGCTGTCCGGCTTGGTCGCGACACGCAGACCGAAGCTCGTCGCGCGCCGGCGGACCGCCTCCTTGGTCAGCTCGCCGACCGGCAGCAGGGTCCGCGCCAGCTGGCCTGGCGTCGCGACGTACAGCACGTACGACTGGTCCTTGGCCCGATCCGCGGCCCGGTGCAGCGTCACGCCCGGGCCCGGTGCGGTCACCGGCGTGCCACCCCGACGCAGACGGGCATGGTGCCCGGTCGCGAGCGCGTCGAAGCCGAGCGCCGTCGCCCGCTCGAGCAGCGCCGCGTACTTGACCCGTTCGTTGCAGGTCACGCACGGGTTGGGGGTGGTCCCCGCGGCGTATGCGGCCGCGAACGGCTCCTGGACGTGGGTGCGGAACAGCTCGCTCATGTCCCACACGTAGAAGGGGATGCCCAGCACCTGGGCCGCCCTGCGCGCGTCCTGCGCGTCGTCCAGGGTGCAGCACCCGTGGCCGGGCAGCTGCTCCTCGAGCGGCACCTCGGCGAGCTTGAGGTGCACTCCCGTGACGTCGTGGCCGCGCTCCACCAGGAGCGCCGCCGCGACCGCGCTGTCGACACCGCCCGACATGGCCACCAGGACGCGTGTCATCGCGCCACCCCCACGACGCCTCGCGCCCGGAGCCGCGGGACGACGTCGGTCAGCACGTCGACGACCCGGTCGACGTCGGCCGCGGTGCTGGTCCAGCCGAGGCTGAGCCGCAGCGGCGTCCCGCGGACCGCGCAGGCCTCCAGCACGTGCGACGCCTTCGCCGCGCCCGCCCCGCAGGCCGCACCGGAGGACGCGGCGATGCCGGCGGCGTCGAGCGCGAGCGTCAGCGCATCGGGATCGACGTCGTCGAGGGAGAGGTGGACGTGCGAGGGCAGCCGATGGGAGCCGTCCGCTGGGCCGTTCCGACGCACGCCGGGAAGACGCGTCACGGCGGCCGCGAGCCGCGAGGACAGCGCGTCCAGGCGCCCACGCAACCCCGGCCGGTCCGCGGCCGCCGCGCAGAGGGCGGCACCGCAGGCCGCGTCCAGCGCCGCCGCGAACGTCCCGGAGCGCACCCCGCGGTCCTGCCCCCCACCGTGCGACAGGGGCACGACGCCCAGGCCCCGCCGCAGGACGGCCACGCCGACGCCTTGCGGCCCACCGAACTTGTGCGCCGAAGCCGACAGGGCGGCCACACCCCAGGCGGTGACGTCCACGTCGAGCGTGGCGATCGCCTGGACGGCGTCGGTGTGGACCGGGACCCCGCGCCGGGAGGCCGCGACGGCGAGCGTCGCGATGTCGTTGACGGCACCGAGCTCGTTGTTCGCCGCCATGACGCTGACGAGCGCCGTCTCCGGCCGGAGCGCGTCGAGCACCACCTCGACGTCGACGGTGCCGTCCGGGCGCGGGGGCACGACGGTCAGCGTGGCGTCACCGCGGTCCGCCAGCCACCGGGCCGGGTCCAGGACCGCCGGGTGCTCCACCGCGGAGGTGACCAGGTGCGGGACGGTGCGCGTGCGGTCGCGGGCGGCCCACACGACACCCTTGACCACGAGGTTGTCCGCCTCGGTGCCGCCCGAGGTGAACACCACCTCGTGGGGCGAGCACCCCAGGGCGGTCGCGACCTCGTCGCGCGCGGCCTCGACCGCGACCCGTGCCGCCTGCCCGGCCGCGTGCGTGGACGAGGCATTGGCCGCGTCGAGCCAACGCGTCAGCGCCGCGCGCGCTTCCGGGCGCGGCGGCGTGGTCGCGGCGTGGTCGAGGTAGGTGGACACGGGCGCGACGGTAGCGTTGGCACGCCCTGACGTCGGAGGCACCGTGACGGCACCACACCTGCCCGCGGGCGTCCCCCGCCCGCCGGAGCCGCGCGGCGTGCTGCCGCTCGGTGTCGACCTCGGCTCGGTGGCGGGGCAGCGGGTGGTGCTGCTCAGCCTCGAACGGTGGGAGGGCTGGGCGGACCTGCGCTTCGCCCGGATCGACGTGGGCGCGACCGATCGGCTGGCCCGGCGGGTGCCTCCGGTGGATGCCTGGCGGATCGCGATCGACGGGACGCCCCTGGACGTGTTCGACGCCGTCGGCCGCGGGGACCGGCTGTTCGGCAACGGCGAGGTCCGGCTCGTCCCGGGACCACCGCCGGGGTCGCGTGTGACCGTCGAGGTGCACGTGGTGCCCGGCGCACCGCCCCTCACCGGCCGCTTCGACCTCCCGGGCGCGGGCGGGCCGGCCGCGAACGAGGGCGCGAGCGCAGGCACCGGCGCGAGCGCAGGCACGGGCGCGAGCGACGACGCGGACGGGGAGGGCTGAGGATGGCGGACGGCGCGGTGGAGCGGTTCAGGGCGCGGGCAGTCGCGATCGGGGTCGACGTCGAGGTGCGCGCCTTCCCGCAGGGCACCCGAACGGCAGCCGACGCCGCCGCCGCGATCGGGTGCGAGGTGGCCCAGATCGTGAAATCGCTGGTGTTCGACGCGGACGGCGTCCCGGTGCTCGCGTTGACGTCGGGCGCCAACCGGGTCGACGAGTCGAGGCTCGCCGAGCACCTGGGAGCGGCGCACGTGCGGAAGGCGGATGCCGACCAGGTGCGGGCAGCGACCGGTTACGCGATCGGCGGCACGCCGCCGTTCGGACACGACACGACGATCACGGTGCTGTGCGACCGCGACCTGCTGGACCACGACGAGGTCTGGGCGGCGGCCGGCACGCCGAGCACGGTCTTCCCACTCACGCCGGCGACGCTCCTGACGGCGACGGGAGCGACGGTGGTGGAGCTGGCCGCGACCTGAGTCGCGTGCGCGGCTCAGCCCTTGCGTGCCCGCAGCTCCTCGATCAGCTTCGGGACGATCTGGTAGAGGTCACCGACGATGCCGAAGTCGGCGATCTGGAAGATCGGGGCGTCGGCGTCCTTGTTGATCGCGACGATGTGCTGCGACGTCTGCATGCCGGCCCGGTGCTGGATCGCGCCCGAGATGCCGGATCCGAGGTAGAGCGTCGGCGAGATGGTGCGCCCGGTCTGGCCGATCTGGTAGCGGTGGGGGTACCAGCCGGCGTCCGTGGCGGCACGCGACGCACCCACACCGGCCCCGAGCACGTCCGCGAGCTGCTCGAGCAGCTCGAAGCCATCCTGGTTGCCCAGTCCGCGGCCGCCTGCCACCACCATCGCGGCCTCCCCGATGTCGGGACGGTCGGCGGAGGCCTGCTTCTCCACGGACACGACCTTCGCGGCGGTCGCGGCATCGGTCAGCGTGACGTCCAGCGCGACCAGCTGCGGCGCGCTCCCGCCCGACTCCTCGGCCGGGAAGGCGTTGGCTGCAACGCCGAAGAAGCGCTTCCGGCCGGCAGCGACCCGGCACGTGGTGATGATGTCGCCTCCGAAGACCTCCTTGGTGGCGACGAGCTCCCCACCCTCACCGACCGACAGGTCCGTCACGTCGGTGATCACGCCCGCATCGAGCCGGATCGCCAGGCGGGCCGCCACGTCCTTGACGTGGTTCGAGCTCGCGAACAGCAGCGTGTCGGCTCCGGATCGCTCGAAGGCGACCTGGAGCGCCTCGACCTGCGGGAGGGTCACGTACGAGGTCGCATCCTCGGAATCCCAGTGGTAGAGCGTCGACGCGCCGTGCGCACCGAGCACCCCGGACGCGTCCGGGCCACCGGGGCCGAGCCACACCGCCGACACCGTGTCACCGGTCTCGCGGGACAGGGTCGACGCGGCCGTCAGCGTCTGCAACGACACCTTGCGCGGCGCGCCGTCCGTGTGGTCGATCAGGATCAGCATCTCACCCATGTTCCGCACATCCTCCTCGAAGGCGTCCGCTGCTCAGACGAACTTCCTCGCCGCCATCCACTCGGCCAGCGCCGTCGCCGCCGACCCGGAGCCGTCGTCCTCGACGATCGTCCCCGCCGCCTTGGGCGGACGCGGCTCGAACGCGTACATCGTCGCCGAGGCAGCGCCTGCACCGACCTCGTCGATCGACACCCCGAGGTCCGCGAGCGTCCTGACCTCGAGCGGCTTGGACTTCGCCGCCATGATCCCCTTGAACGACGGGTAGCGCGGTTCGTTGATCGCCTCGACCACGCTCACGATGGCAGGCAACGACGCCGACACCACGTCCCACCCTTCCTCGTGCTCGCGGTGGACGGTGACCTGTTGCCCGTCGACCTCGAGCTTGCGGGCGTAGGTCAACGAGGGCACCCCCAGCAGCTCCGCGACGGCCGCCGGCACCAGACACGTCCGCGCGTCGGTCGACTGGTTGCCGAACAGCACCAGATCCCACTCGAGCGCCTCGAGCGCCCTGGCCAGGACCCGCGCCGTGCCGAGGGCGTCCGACCCGGCGATCGCCTCGTCGGTGATCTGCACAGCGCCGTCCAGCCCGTACGACAGCGCCTTGCGGACGATCGGCTGCGCGGAGTCGGGCCCCATCAGCAGCACCGTCACCTCGGCGTCGGCCGACTCCTTCAGTCGCACGGCCTCCTCGATCGAGAACTCGTTGACCGGACACAGCACCGCCTCGCCGGCGTCGCGGTCCACGGTCAGCGAGGTCTCGTCGATGCGCTTCACCCCCGCCGTATCGGGCACACGCTTCACCGGCACGATCACCTTCATCGGGCGCTCCTCGTGAACTCGGGGACGTCGTCACGGGACGTCTCCCACGGGCTGGGGCGCCACCGTAGCGCGGGCCGTGTGGCGGTCAGACGTCGCGGTAGCGGAGCAGGAGCGTGGCGGCGACGGACGCCACGATCACGTACGCGACGAACACGGCCAGCCCGATCAGCGGTTCGAGCGGGCTCAGCATCCCGTCGGGGACGTTCGCCATCACCTCGTCGGACAGGAAGATGCTCTGCAGTGCCTGGAAGGGCAGCCAGCGCCCGAACCGTGGCAGGAACTGCACGAAGAGGGTCTCGCCGATGAACACCCACACGAGCAGCACGGTCACCGCGACGACCTGGCTGCGGATCAGCGCACCGAGCGCCACCCCCAGGACCGCGGTCAGGGCGAGCCCGGCCGGCCCCTGCCAGAGCGCGGTCCGCACCTCGGGACCGACGGTCGGCGACAGGTCACCGGTCGCGGCCACGACGGCGAGCACGGCGGCGACCAGCACGAGCCCCAGCACGAAGAAGAGGATCCCGTAGAGGGCGCCGACGACGACCTTCGAGGACAGCAGGCGACTCCGCGACGGAGTGAGCTGCAACGTCCGGCCGATGGTGCCGTAGCGGAACTCGGTGGTCATGGACAGCACGCCGACCACGAGCACGATCACCGAGGTCGACCCGATCTGGTCGATGACCGAGGCGACCTCGGCGTCCGTACCGAGGAAGGGTCCAGTGAACTCCTCCTCGAAGACCATGAACGCCGTCGACACCGCCGTCAGCACCAGCCCGACCGCGGTGACCACCCAGGTGGTGCGCGTCGTCGTGAGCTTCCTGATCTCCGAGCCGATGGCGCTCATCAGGCGATCCCTCCATCGGCGGTGAGCTCCATGAACACGTCCTCCAGCTCCGTCGTCAGTGGTCGCAGCTCCCGCAGCGCGATGCCCCGTTCCAGGGCGATCGAGCCGACCGCCTCCGCCTCGATCCCCGTGACGATCAGCCTGCCGTCGCTCGCGTCGACCGTGCCGCCCGAGGCGACGAGGGCGTCCCGCAGCCGGTCGTCGTCCACCGAAGAGACGGCGATCGCACCACCGGCGGCGCCGGTGAGCTGCGCCACCGAGGCCTGGGTCACGAGCTGGCCCCGGCGGATCACGATGACGTCGTCGGCGAGTCGTGCCACCTCCCCGAGCAGGTGTGACGAGACGAGCACGGCCCGCCCCTGCTCGGCCAGGTGGCGCAGGAGCTGACGGACCCAGTGGATGCCCTCCGGGTCCAGCCCGTTGGCCGGCTCGTCCAGCAGCAGCACCTTCGGGTCGCCGAGCAGCGCCTGGGCGATGCCGAGCCGCTGGCGCATCCCGAGGCTGTACTGCCCGACCCGCTTCCTGGCCGCGTCGGCGAGTCCGACGAGCTCCATGACCTCGTCGCAGCGTGCGCTCGGGAAGCCCGCCGCGGCGGCGCTGATCCGCAACTCCTCGATCGCCCTTCGACCCGGGTGATAGCCGACACCGTCGACGATCGAGCCGACCGTGCGCGCCGGATCTTCCAGGTCGTGGAACGGCGTACCGAAGATGCGGGACGTGCCCGCGCTGGGAGCGGTCAGTCCGACGATCATGCGGAGGGTCGTCGACTTGCCGGCTCCGTTGGGCCCGAGGAACCCGACCACGCGACCGGTCGGCAGGTCGAAGCTGATGTCGTCGACGGCGAGCTGGCCGCCGTAGCGCTTGGTCAGCCCACGGACCTCGACCGCGACCTCTGGCGCGGGCGGGGGCGGGGGTGGGATGTCGCTCACGACGACCTCCGGTCGGGCTTCGGGAGACCGCGCTGCGGTCTGGCGCAGACGCGGGGCAGCACGCGACACTAGCCAGCCTCGCGCCGGTCGACCGCGGCAGCCGTCAGGTGAGCGGTCGCGCTCCACCGCCCCCGCACAGCCGCCACCGCGTCCGACCGGCCCCGACCAGCCGTCACTCGAGCCGGTCGCGCTCCACGGCCCGTGCACGTCGGCGGCGCACGCGGCGGACCTCGACCAGCCGGCCCACCATGCCGACGAGTGGCACGACGACGGCGCCGACGGCCAGGGAGATCGGGAGGTCGTAGCCGCGCGCGATGGCCGCGCCGGCACCGATCAGCGCACCGAGGGGTACGGTCGCGAGCGGTGCGAGCGACGGCCGACCGGCGTCCTCGAGCCGCCGCTGGGTGACCGTCGCCGCCGCCGCGCCGATCGCCACCAGCACGATGCCGACGACCACCTCGAGCGTCGAGCCCATCCGCCCTGCCCCTGTCCGCTCCGGCCCGCCCGGCCGACGCACCAGCACGCGAGCCTACGCCGACACGAGGACCAGACCCGTGCGACCGCTCCTCCTCCTGCTGCTGACCGCCGCCCTCGCGTCGTGCGGTGGGGGCGGAACGCCGATGGTCGACGTCGGCCCGGCACAGGCGGCTGCCCCCGTCGGGGGCAGCTCGCAGGTCGTGCTCGAGGTCCGCAACACCGGGGACGGCGATGACGCCCTGGTCGGTGCGGCGACGCCGGCCGCGCTCGCGGTGGAGGTGCACCAGACGACCATCGCCGACGGTCGTGCCAGCATGGAGGAGCTGACACGGGTGGCGGTGCCTGCGGGAGGGTCGCTGCGCTTCCGACCCGGCGACCTGCACCTCATGCTGGTCGTGCCGGACGCCTCGGTCGTCGAGGGCGGTACCTTCGAGCTCACGCTGCGCTTCGAGCGCACCGGCGACGTGACGGTCCCCGTGACGGTCGTCGACCTGCTCGACCTCGCCGAATCGACCTTCGAGGAGCCGTGACGACCGTGCTGCGACGGCTCGCGCTCCTGGCGCTCCTGGCGGTGCTGGCGGTGGCCTGTGGGCCAGCCAGTTCCACCTCGATCGCGACGCAGGGCCTGCGACCGCAGGCCGACGGCTGGCGCGGCCTGCCATTCGAGCAGCCGACCCGACTGCCGACCGTCGTGCTCCACGACACGGCCGGGCGCGAGGTGCGGCTGCCGGACGACCTGCTCGGCACGCCGACGCTGCTGTTCTTCGGCTACGCCAGCTGCCCGGACATCTGTCCCGTCCATCTCGCCGCGATCGCCGCGGGGATGGAGGCCGCCTCCATCGGGTACGACCAGCTCGACGTGGTGTTCGTCTCTGTCGACCCGGAGCGCGACACGCCGGAGCGCATCGATGCGTTCCTCGCCAACTTCTCGCCCCGGATGATCGGCCTGCACGGCGACCTCGAGGCGGTCGGCGACGCGCTGGGGCAGCTGGCACTCTCCGGCCCGGTCGTCGAGGGGGTCGACCCGCGAGGCGAGGGTGACCTGATCGGTCATCCCGCCCAGGTGCTCGGCTTCGACCACGAGGGTCGGGGCATGCGGCAGTGGCCGTTCGGGGCGAGGCGCAGCGACTGGCTCGCCGACCTGCCGCGCATCGTGTCGGAGTGGTCGTGAACGTCGCCTGGTGGTGCTCGTCGAACCCGGGGCAGATCTGGACCTGGCGTTACACGCCGTTCCTCGGCGTGTGGATGGCAGCCACGGCGTTCATCGGCGCCTACGTGCTGGCGCACCGCCGGGCGGGGCAGCCGCTCGACCCGCGGCGGACTCGCTCCTGGCTGCTCGGGGTGTTCGCGCTGTTCGTCGTCTCGGAGTGGCCGGTCGGGCAGCTCGGCGTCGGCTACCTCGCGACGGTCGGGATCGCCCGATACGTGGTCTACACCTTCGTGGCAGCACCGCTGCTGCTGTTCGGCCTCCCGACGTGGCTGGTCGACAGATGGCTACCCGTCGGGACACGGCGGGAGCTCGTCGTGCGCAGCCTGACGCGCTGGCCGGTGGCGCTGCTCGTCTTCAACGCGGTGCTGTTCGTCACGCACGCCCCCGCCGTCGTCGACTCGCTCAAGACGACGCAGCTCGGATCCTTCGGGGTGGACGTCCTGCACCTCTCGGCCGCGCTGGTCTGGTGGTGGCCGGCGATCCGGCGCGAACCGGAGCGCGGCGCCATCCAGGAACCCATCCGAGCGTTCTACCTCTTCTGCTCGTCGGTGTTGATGTTCGTCCCGGCCGCGTTCCTGACGTTCTCCCCCCTGCCCCTCTACGGCCTCTACGAACTGGCCCCGCCCTTGTGGCTGGGCTTCGACCCGATCGCCGACCAGCAGGCAGCCGGCATCATGATGAACGTGGTCGGGGGCCTGGTCCTGTGGGCCATCATCGCCGCGCTGTTCCTCCGCTGGGCCCGCGACCAGCAGGCGATCGACACCGCCGCCAGGCGCGAGCGGGACGCGGCCACCATCGCCCGCATCCGTGCGCTCGAATCCAAGGCTCCCGACGCGTCGTCGTAGCCCCGTCCGCTCGGGTCGGTGCTCAGTCCGGATCGAGGCCGGCGAGGTCGAGCTGGCCGTGGATGCGCCGTGGCCGTGGCCGCTGGGAGACGTGTCGACGACGGCCGTGCTCGGCCCTTCGCGACCATGGCCGGGCGGGCCGAGGGCGTGCCCGGCCGTGCTCGGCCCTTCGCGACCATGGCCGGGCGGGCCGAGGGCGTGCCGCCTGGCGAGCTCGGTCGCGGAGGGACGCTCGGGGTTGGGCTGGTAGGTGACGGTGGCCCCGCGGATGCTGATGTCCCAGCCGCCGTGGTCGAAGCGGCGGTGGTGGTGCCCGCACAACAGGGCGGCATTGTCGAGCGTCAGAGCGCCGTCGGCGGCGTGGGGGGTGCCACCGTGCGCGACGTGACACCAGGCGGCCGGGGCGTCGCAGTTGGTCCACGTGCAACCTCGGTCACGAACGACCAGCGCCCGCCACAGCGCCGCGGGCACGGTTCGCGAGGCGACCGAGCCGGCGATCGGGGCGTCGGCGAGCCCGAGGACGGTGCGTGAGAGGGTGCAGTCGGTGTACAGCCCGGCGAGCTCGTGGTGCGTGACGGCCTCGCCCGATCCGAGGGTCACGACACCGGACCGGTCGCGCAGATCGGCCAGCGGCACCGTCACGTTCACGTGAGGTCGGATGCCGTGGCGGGCGGGAAGCTCACCGGCACGCAGTGACAACTCGCACAACGCGACGAGCCCGTCCGCCCGGCGCTGCTCGTTGGTGCGCCGGTCGTCGCCCACCGGGGGTTTCGTCGCGGCGTCCAGGGCGACACGCACGACCTCTGCATCCAGCCCGTAGAGGGTCGCGTCCACCCGGAGGCCACCGTCGTCGTCGGTGCGCCAGGTCGCACGGCGGCGCATCCGGCGGGACACCTCGCGACGACGGGCGGTGGCCTCGTCGGCGAGGGCCAGCTGACGTCGGCCCTCCCGGGCGACCTCGTAGGGGGTCGCGGTCGCCGCGAGCGCGACCAGCTCCGACTCGACACGGGCTCGGTCGGCCGCGGGCAGATCGCCCAACACGGTGGCGATCGCGGCCGCATGCGCGGCAGACAGCAGGCCGGACTCGAACCCTCGGGTCAGCTCCGGTGCCTCGGGCAACTGGCGGGCCGTGCGGGCGGTGCGGCGTGCCTCGCCGGGTGGGACCCGCAGCCGGTCGGCGAGCATCCGAGCGGTCTGACGCTCTGCCCGATCGGCATCCCCGACAGCCGCGCCGGCGCCACTGGAGGAGCTGGTGCGGCGGACCTGCACGACGCCCACCAACCGGGTCTGGGTCGCCTGCAGACGACGTATGGCGGTCGTGACCGCGCCCAGCAGCTCCTCCACCTCCCCCACCGGCAACGCATCGACCGCGAGGGCTTGCACCTCGTCGACCACCCCCGCCAGCGACGACACGTCGAAGGCGCCGGCCTGTCCCGCATCCCGTTCCGGCGCCGCGTCGTAGCCGCCAGGCGCCTCGGCGGCTTCGACGGAGCTGCCGGCCCCACGACCGACCCAGCGACCGGCGGGACGCGGGGCTCGGTGCACGGTCGAGGCACGCCTCGGGGCACGACCACGGAGCAGGGCCGCCGCCGCGCCCCCATCCTGGCCCGCCGTCCTCCGATGCACCACGCCCAGCGCTCCACTCGTGTCGTGCGGTGCACCCTATTCGAACACCTGTTCGCCTGCAATCGATCCGCCGACGGCCCCTGTGGACGGACACCGGTGAACGACGCCCGGTGCCCCGAACGGCCGTGCCTCACCCTTCCAACGGGTCCCCGGGGATCGGCTCGCCCGCGCGGAGGTGCGCCAGCGCCTCCTCCGGGTCGACGCCGGCCGGCAGCCGCGAACGGACCACTCGCGCCGGGACCCCCACCACGATCGCGAACGGCGGCACGTCGGCGTTGACCAGGCAGTGGCTGGCGACGACGGCACCGTGCCCGACGTCGACGCCGCGCAGCACGCTGGCCTTCTCCCCCACCCAGACGTCCGCGCCGATCCGGGTCGGTGTCGTGACGATGCCCTGGTCCTTGATCGGCACGTCCACCCGGTCGAAGCGGTGGTCGAAGTCGCACACGTAGATCCAGTCGGCCAGGATCGCGGCGTCGCCGATCTCGACATCGAGGTGGGCGTTCACGACGTTGTCCCTGCCCAGGACCACCTTGGCGCCGAGCGTCAGCTGACCCTCGTGGGCGCGAAGCTTGTTGTCGTCACCGATCCAGCACCACGGGCCGATCACGATCCGTCCGTACCCCGGCCTGGCGCGCAACTCCACCCGCGAGCCGGTGAACGCGATCCCCTGCCAGTCGATCCGTTGACCGGTCGCGTGCGCACGCGCGCGGTGCCACACGGCCCGCCGGTACAGCTGTAGGTAGTGGGGCGTCAGCATCCGC
This sequence comes from uncultured Nitriliruptoraceae bacterium, assembly GCA_963695235.1. GTDB lineage: Bacteria > Actinomycetota > Nitriliruptoria > Nitriliruptorales > Nitriliruptoraceae > PWLR01. The sequence goes on along the minus strand of OY968778.1, from coordinate 1,979,432 downwards.
CGCTCCACGGCCATGCGGATCGCACGACGCCAGCCCAGGCGCGGGTACCGCAGGCGCAGGGGTGGGCGACGGACGTGGGCCGGGACCCCCTGCTCGGCGAGCAGGTCGTCCGCCAGACGCCCGATCCGCCGCAGCCCCTCCCGTGCCACCTCGGCGCGGACGACCGCGTCCACGTGCTCGCGCTGCGCCGCCCTGGCCAGCCCGTCGAGCGCGTCACGCTCCGCGGGGTCGCGCGGGCTGCCGGCGAGCTCGCTCACGACCGGTACGGCCGGCGCGCGTGCAGGATCAGGTTGTAGAACAGCTCCTCCGGGACGACGCGAGACAGGATCCGCTCGTCGAGCCGCTGGAGCCGCAGGTAGCCGTGGTAGGCGGCGAACGCCCACCTGGCGCCGAGCAGTCCCGGGCGCACCGACCCCTCGATCGTGCGCGCGGCCCAGCCGAGCCAGTTGGCGGTGAGCTCCTCGGTGACCACGCGCACCTCCGAGAAGCCGGCCTGCCGGGCCATGGCCGCGACGTCCACCGGTCGGAAGGTGTGCAGGTCCACCTCGTACTCCAGGGCGGCCAGGGCCTGGTCGGTCCCGGAGGCTCCCGACTCGGCGAGGGACGGCTTGCGGATGCCGCGCAGGCCCGGCACGGACGTCACCGCCCGGAAACCGCGGTAGGTGGCGCGCTTGACGACGCCGGCCAGTCGATCGCCCAGACGCGTCGGCTCGCCGGCGACGACGAGCGTGCCGCCGGGCTTCAGGACCCGCAGCATCTCGGCGAGGGCGAGGTCGGGTCGCGGGAGGTGGTGCAGGAAGGCGTGCCCGAGCACGAGGTCGAACCGCTCGTCGGCGTGGGGAAGGTCCTCGGCGTCGCCCAGCGTCGGCCGCACCGTCAGGCCGTGCTCGACGGCGTTGCGCACGCACACGTCGAGCATGCCCTGCGAGATGTCGGTGACCTCGAGCTCCGCACCGTCGAGGCAGCCCGCCAGCGCCAGGTTGACGAGGAAGAAGCCCGTCCCAGCTCCCACCTCGAGCACGCGTCCGAAGCCCGCGCCCTCCGGGACGACCTTGCGGAACCGGTCGCGGGCGTACGCGATGCAGCGCTCGTCGTACGAGATCGAGAACTTCCGCTCGTAGGTCGACGCCTCCCAGTCGTGGTAGGCGGCCTGCTTGCCCTTGATGTCCGTCGGGACGGCGGGCTCTGCTGCCACGGGAGGTCCTCTCGTGTGGTGCCGGCCGGCGTGCGGGCCGCCGTGCGGGTCGTCAGCGGCCGGTGAAGCGGGCCTTGCCCGGACCGTCCGCCAGGAAGCTGCGGATGCCCTCCCTGCCGTCGTCGGTGCCGAACGCCTCGGCGAACAGCGACCGCTCCAGCCGCAGCCCCTGGTCGAGCGGCAGCTCGGTGCCGTCCTCGATCGCCTGCTTCGCGAGGCGTAGCGAGAACGGCGCGTCCGCGTAGCCGGCGGCGGCCGCGACCGCCCGCTCGTAGACGGCGTCGGGCGGGGCGAGCTCGTCGACCAGCCCGATCCGCAGCGCCTCGGCGGCGTCGACCGTGCGCCCGGAGAAGATCAGCTCCTTGGCGCGTGACAGGCCGACCAGGCGCGGGAGCCGCTGCGTGCCGCCGGCACCGGGCAGCAGGCCGAGCAGCACCTCCGGCTGTCCGAGCGTCGCGGTGTCCGCCGCGAACCGGAAGTCGCAGGCGAGCGCCACCTCGCACCCGCCGCCCAGCGCGTACCCGCAGATCGCGGCGATGGTCACCTTCGGCATGCGCGCGAGCACGTCCATGCTCCGCTGGAGCACCGCCGCGGCCTCGTGCACTTCCTGGTAGCCCCAGGCGGGCATCTGCTTGATGTCGGCGCCGGCCGCGAACACGTCGGGGCCGCCCCACACCACCACCGCACCGACGTCGTCGCGCGTGGACGCCTCCGCCGCCGCGTCGCCGATCTCGCGCCAGACCTGCAGGGAGATCGCGTTCAGCGGTGGACGGTCGAGCCGGATCGTCCCCACCCTCGTGTCCGCGTCGACGTCGAGGCGGACGAACGATCGCTCGTCGCTGGTCACCGCGGCGCTCCCTGCTCCCCGCCCGTGCCGGTCGGCATCAGGTCGGCGAGCGTAGCGACGGTGTCCCCGCCCGACGCCGGGCGCGCACCGGTGACGCTCACCGCGCGTGCGGCCGCTGCGATGCCCTGGCGCCCTGCAGCGTCCGGGTCCCCGTCGCGCAGCCACGACGCGAGGAAGGCGCCGGTGAAGGCGTCGCCGGCCCCCGTGGTGTCCACCACCTCGATGTCCACCGGGACGTCGAGGTGGTACGGCTGCCCGCCGCGCGTCGCCACGACGGCACCCTGCGAGCCGAGCGTGACGGCGACCGTCGACGCGACGTCCAGCAGCCGGACGGCCGCCTCGTCCGGGCGCGCCGCCCCCGTGAGCAGGCGGGCCTCGTCGAGGTTCGGGAGGAGCACGTCGACGCCTGCGATCCAGGTCCGGAACGCCTGCGGCCCGACGGCGTCGAGGAAGGCGACCGAGCTCGGGTCGACGCTGCAGCGCAGGCCGGCCGCACGCGCCCGGCCGAGCAGGCCGAGGACCGCCGTGCGCACCGTGGCGTCGAAGAGGCAGTAGCCGGAGACGTGGAGCAGGTCCCGGCCCTCGAGCAGGGTGTCGGGCAGATCCGTGGCGCACAGCCCGAGGTTCGCGCCGCGGTCGGTCAACATCGTGCGTCGCCCGTCGGCGGGATCGACGAGGATCACGATGGTGCCGGTCGGGCGCGTCCGGTCGTCGGCCAGCACGGCGTCGACCCCGGCCGCGGCGAAGGTGGCCCGGTGCCTGTCGAGGTCGGACCGGCCGACCCGCCCGGCGAAGCGGACGTCGGCGCCGGCGTCCGCGAGCCAGACGGCGGCGTTGGCTCCCGACCCGCCCGCGGCTCGGGTGATGCGCGCGGGTGTGTCGGTGTCGTGCCGGATCGGCCCCGAGGGCTGCACCAGGACGTCGTCGATCACGTCGCCGACCACCAGCACGCGCGGTGTCACGTCCCACTCCAGCTGGCGGCGATCCGGCCGGCCAGCACGACGTTGCCGCGGACGGCCTGGATGTTGGCCTCGAGGCTCGCCCCACCGGTCGCCCGCAGGATGCGCTCGAGCAGGAACGGCGTGACCTGCTTGCCCCGGAGGCCGAGCGATCCGGCTTCCTCCAGGCTCTCGGCGAGCACGCGCTCGTGGACCTCGGGGTCGAGCTGGTCCTCCGGTGCGATCGGGTTCGCGACGAGCAGCGCCCCGGGGAGCTCGAGCTGGCGGGACACCCGCAGGATCGCGGCGACCTGCTCCGGCTCGTCGACACGCCAGCCGCCCGGCTCGCCGGAGTCGGTGACGTAGAACCCGGGGAAGCGGTCGCTGCGGTAGCCGAGCACGGTGATCCCGAGCGTCTCGAGCCGTTCCAGGGTGGCGGGGACGTCGAGGATCGACTTCACCCCCGCGGACACCACCACGATCGGTGTGCGCGCGAGCACCGGCAGGTCCGCGGACTCGTCGAACGTACGACCGGCACCGTGATGCACGCCGCCGAGGCCGCCCGTCGCGAACACCGCGATCCCCGCCTGGTGCGCCAGCAGCGCCGTCGAGGCGACCGTCGTCGCCGCCACGTGGCCCTGGGACAGCACGACGGCCAGGTCCCGCACGCTCGCCTTGACCACGGCCTCGTCGGTCGCGACCCGCTCGAGCTGGGACGCGTCGAGCCCGATGCGCGCGATCCCGTCCATCACGGCGACCGTCGCGGGCGTGACCCCGATGTCGCGGAGCAGGTTCTCCACCTCGTGTGCGACCTCGAGGTTGCGCGGGCGTGGCAGCCCGTGCGCGATCAGCGTGGACTCGAGCGCGACCACGGGCCGCCCGTCCGCGATCGCGTCGGCGACCTCGAGGGAGCTGACGATCGGTGGGTTCGACGCGGTCTGCATGGCACACCTCACGACGACGCGGCAGCCGACGGGGGGGCTGTCACGGCGGCTGCCACACGGCGGCTCACGCCCGCAGCGCGGCAGCCGTACGGCGGCGGCTCATCGCACGGTAGCGAGCACCGCGGCCAGCTCCTCGAGGCTCGCGAGGTCGTGGCCGGGGAGGAACACGTCGACGTGCGGCAGCGCGGCCGCCATACCCCGCTGGGAGGGCTCGAACCGTGGATCGCCGGCGAGCGGGTTCACCCAGACCACCCGGTGGCAGGCGCGCCGCAGCCGCGCGACGGCCTCGCCCAGCTGCACGGGGTCGCCGCGCTCGAGGCCGTCGGAGCACACCACCACCACGGCGCCGCGCAGCACGCCGCGCCGACCCCAGACGCGCACCAGCGCGTCCAGGCTCTCGCCGATCCGCGTGCCGCCGTCCCAGTCGACGACCGCGCGCGCGGCCGCCTCGATCGCGGCGTCCGGGTCGCGGGCCGCCAGCGCGTCGGACAGGTGCGTCAGCCGCGTGCCGAAGGCGAAGACCTCGACGTGTCGGGACGCCTCGCGGTCGGCGGTGCGCCGTGCGGCCAGCGCGAAGCGCAGCAGCGCACGCGCGTACGGGGCCATGGACCCGGAGACGTCCAGCACGACGACCAGCCGCCGCGGACGCGCGATGCGGGTCCGCCATGCCCGCTCGACCAGCTCGCCGTCCGTGGCGAGGGAGCGTTCGAGGGTCCGCCCGAGGTCGAGCTCCCCGCTCGCGCCCGGACGCGTCCGCCGTGAGCGTCTGTGGGGCACCGCCACCGCGAGCCGTCGCAGGAGCGCGGCGATCTCGTCGAGCTCCGCGTCGGACGCCCGATCGAACCGCCGCCGCCGCAGCCGTTCGTGCACGCTGGCCTCGCCACCCGCACGCAGGCCGTCGCCACCTGCCCCGGAGCCGCCACCGCGGTCCGAGGCGGCGGCCACGGTCGCGTCCGCCGGGGCGGACGACGCGGCAGGCAGGTCCGGGTCGCCCTCCCCCACTGCGTACAGCTCGCGGAACACGCGGTCGTACACCGCGAGTCCGCGCCGGTCGTCGACCAGCGTGACCCGACCGGCCCAGTACCGGTCGCCGACGGCGGCTCCGAGGGTCGAGAAGGCCCGTTCGCAGGCGATCACCTGCCCGGTCCCGATGCGCAGCCCCGCACGGCGGAGGGCCGCCGCGAGCGCGACCGCCGAGGTGGGGACGCGCCCGGACGCGGCCATCGGTCAGCTCGCGAGCACGTCGTCGACGGCGGCACGGACGGCCAGCAGGTCGTCGTGGTCCTTGACCACCACGCCGAGCGTGTCGAGCACCACCTCGGCGTCCATGCGTCCCGCGGCCGCGACCACACGGGCCCAGTCGATCGTCTCGGCGGTCCCCGGCGGCTTGTACAACCCCAGTCCGCGCAGCCGTGCGACGGCACCGGCGACCTTGCGGGCGACGTCGGGCGGCACCTCCGGCGCGCGGACCGCGACGATCTCGGCCTCGCGATCGACGTCCGGATGGTCGATCCAGTGGTACAGGCAGCGTCGCTTCAACGCGTCCGACAGCTCGCGGGTCCGGTTGGAGGTGAGCAGCACGACGGGCGGCTCCGGGGCGGTGATCGTGCCCAGCTCCGGGATCGTGACCTGGTAGTCGCTCAGCAGCTCGAGGAGGAACGCCTCGAACTCGTCGTCCGCCCGGTCGATCTCGTCGACGAGCAGCACGGCGCCCGCACCCGCCCGCAACGCCCGCAGGAGCGGCCGTGCCAACAGGAACCGGTCGCTGTAGAGCTCCGACTCGTGGTCCGAGGGCCGCTGCCCCGACGCCTCGAGCGCCCGCAGGTGCAGCAGCTGCCGCGGGTGGTCCCACGCGTACAGGGCCTGGGAGCGGTCGAGCCCCTCGTGGCACTGCAGGCGCACGAGCTCGGCGTCGAGGACCGTCGCGAGCACCTTCGCGAGCTCGGTCTTGCCCACCCCCGCGTCGCCCTCGAGCAACAGCGGCCGGCCCAGCTGCAACGCGAGGTGGACGGCGGTGCCAAGGCCACGGTCGGCGAGGTACGCCCGCTCACGCAGCGCGGCGAGCAACGACGCGACGTCGGACGGGCGTCCTGGCACGGTGACTCCCTCCGCGACGGCCGCCTCGGCACGACCGGCGTAGGCTCGACGCGGAACGGTAGCCCGGCTGCCACCACGCGGCCGCGGCCCGGCCGGGAGGTGCCCCATGGACCACCACGACGACCACCAGCACGACGACGCCTGCGCGGTGGCGCACGCGGACGGCCCGCCCCCGCAGCACGACGACCGGCATCTGGTCGTCGTCTACGCCACGGCGCTCGGCTCGTACCTGGCGCACTGGGGCCGGGAGCTCGGCTTCCGCGTCACGATGGTCGAGCCCGACGCGACCCGGGTGGGCCGCGTGCATCGGGACGCGAGCGACGAGGTGCTCCACGACCCCGCCGGCGTGGAGGTCGACGCCTCCCGCTCCGACGTGGTCGTGACCGACCACCATCGCGACGACCTGGGCGGGGTGCTGGCCCCCCTGGTGCGTGCGACGCCGAGGTGGGTCGGGATCATCGGCTCACCCCGCCACGACGGTCCGCACGTCGCGGCCCTGGAGGCGGAGGGGGTCGGACGAGAGCTGATCGACACGGTGCGGCGCCCCGTCGGGCTCGACATCGGTTCGAAGGCTCCGGCCGAGATCGCGCTGTCGATCCTGGCCGGGCTGCTCGCCGACCGCAACGGACGCGCCGGCGGGCAGGCAGCGCGACCCGAGCCCGCGGCCACCGGCGCGGAGTGACCTGCCGGCCCGGCACCGAGTGCGGAGCGACCGGCCCGCCCGGCGTCAGGCTCGCTGGGCGTCCAGCACCAACCCGTCGAGGGCCACGTCCACCATCTCGTCGAAGGTCTGCTGCCGCTCCTCCGAGGTGGTCTGCTCACCGGTCTTGATGTGGTCGCTGACGGTCAGCACGGTCAACGCCCGCGCCCCGTTCTCCGCGGCGACGCCGTAGATGCCGGCGGCCTCCATCTCGACCGCGAGCACGCCCATGCGCTCCATCGTCTCGAAGCGCTCCGGCCGCGGGTCGTAGAACAGGTCCGCGCTGTGCACGTTGCCGATCCGCACCGTCACGCCCCGACGCTCGGCCGCCGTTGCCGCCGACCGCAACAGCTCGAAGTCCGCGATCGCGGCGAAGTCCATGCCGGCGTAGCGGGCCCGGTTCACGCCGGAGTCCGTGCACGCACCCACCGCGAGCACGACGTCGCGGATCGCGACGTGGTCCTGAAGCGCGCCGGCGGAGCCGACCCGCACCAGCCGCGTGACGCCGTACTCGCGGACGAGCTCGGTCGTGTAGATCGACGCCGACGGGATGCCCATGCCGGTGCCGAGGACCGACACCGGCATGCCCCGGTAGGTGCCGGTGAAGGCGAGTGCGTTGCGGACCTCGTTGACCTGGCGGACGTCCTCGAACCACCGCTCGGCGATGGCGCGGGCACGGAGCGGGTCCCCGGGCAAGAGGACGGTGTCGGCGAACTCGCCCGGCTGTGCGCTCAGATGCGGCGTCGGCATGCGATCCCTTTCCTGCTGGCGTCGTCGGCGGGCACGCTACTGCGCCGGTGCGTCCCTGGTGGTGCGCTCGAGGACCTCCGCGGTGTGCTGTCCCAGCATCGGCGGCGGCTCCGCGGGGCGCCGCCCCGAGCGGGACCAGCCGACGGCCGCCCCGGGGAGCCGGATCGTGCCCACGGTCGGGTGCTCCACCTCGTCGACCAGCCCCAGGTGCGCGAGCTGCTCCCAGTCGTACACCTGGTCCATGGTGCGGATCCGTCCCGCGGGGATGCCGGCCTCCAGCAGACGACTCATCCAGACGTCCACGTCCTCGCCGACGAGGGACGCGTTGATCTCCGCCTCCAGCTCGTCCCAGTGGTCGACCCGGTCCCGGTTCGTGGCGTAGCGGGGATCGTGGGGGTCCAGGCCCACCACCGGCGCGAAGCGGTGCCAAAGCCCCTGCGAGCCGACCGCGATGTTGATCCAGCCGTCGGCGCAGGTGAAGGCACCGTACGGAGAGATCGTGGCGTGGCGGTTGCCCTCGAGGCCGGGCACGTCTCCGCCGATCGTCCACCGCGTCCCCTGGTAGGCGTGCACCGCGATGGCCGAGGAGAGCAACGACGTGGTGACGCGCTGTCCCTTGCCGGACCTCGCCCGCTCGTGGAGGGCCGCGACCACCCCGTAGGCGCCGAACATGCCGGAGAGGATGTCGGTCACGGGGACCCCGAACCGCGTCGGCCGGCCTCCCGGGAACCCGGTGATGCCCATCATGCCGGCCTCGCCCTGGACGATCTGGTCGAAGCCGGAGCGCTCGCCGTCGGGGCCACCCTCACCGAACCCCGTGATCGAGAGCACCACCAGCCGCTCGTTGAGCTCCTCGAGGTCGGCGACCCCGAGACCGAGCCGCTCCATCACCCCGGGCCGGAAGTTCTCGACCAGCACGTCGGCGTCGGCGAGGAGCGACCGGAGCCGCGCCAGGTCCTCGGCGTGCTTGAGGTCGAGCACCACCGACCGCTTCGACCGGTTGACGGACAGGAAGTAGGTCGATTCCGGCGCGTCCTCCGGACCGACGAACGGTGGGCCCCAGCCCCGGCTGTCGTCGCCGGCACCGGGCCGCTCGACCTTGATCACGTCCGCGCCGGCGTCCGCCAGCATCAGGGTCGCGTACGGCCCGGAGAGCGCCCGCGTGAGGTCGACGACGGTGATACCGGCCAGCGGGCCGACGGGCATCGGATCTGGGTCGGGCACGCGGTCGCTCCTCTTCGGCAGGGAGCCCGAGCCTACGTGCCGGCCCGGACGGGCCAGTCGTCGACGTCCGGGTGGGTGCGGCCGGACGGGTCCAACCGCGCGTATCCCGGACCGCGGTCGAAGAAGGGCACGGGAGCCCGGCCGGCACGCAACTCCTCGCGCAGCGAGAGCGTGGCCGGGTGGTCGACCAGTGGCTCGTCGTCCGTGCCGGCGACGACGACGCCGTAGTCACGCCGGGCCGCCTCGCGCGAGACCTTGCCCCACAGCACGTCCCTCCGCACGAGGCCAGGGTCGCGGTCGAACGGGTCGCCCCAACCGCCACCACCGGTCGTCCGGATGCGGATCACCTCGCCGGCACGCACCGGCTCGTCGTCGACCAGGCCGTCGAGGTCGCGCTCCGCGGGGCCGCCCGGGTCGATCGTGACCCGGAAGGGCGCGCCCGCCCGACCACCCCGCACGCCCCAGCAGGACAGGATCGAGCGGTCCGCGATCGACATGAACCTCGCGTCCTCGAGCATCCGGATGTGCTTCTCGTAGCCCAGTCCACCACGGAAGGTCCCCGGCCCGCCGCTGTCGCGGGCCAGCGCGAGGCGCTCGACGAGGAACGGGAAGCGCGACTCGGTGAATTCGGTCGGGAGGTTGCGCGAATCGGGGACCACGTGGATCGTGTCCTCGCCGTCGGCGTAGGAGCGGCCACCGGACCCGCCACCGAGCACCTCCCGCATCAGGTACGACGAGCCGTCGGCCCGCGAGCCGTACACGCCCGTGTAGCGGATCGTCTCCTGGTCGGCGGGCATGTCGCCGTCGACGGCCTTGGCCAGGACCCCCGCGAACACCCCGAGCAACCGGAGTATCACGAAGGTCCTCGCGTTGGTCGGCGCCGGGAAGATCGGGGTGAGCAGGGTGCCCGGCGGAGGGAAGCGCAGCTCGAGCAGCTCGACGACCCCCTCGTTGACGTCGAGCTCCGCCATGCGCTCCGGGGTCTCCGCCAGGTTCCGCAGGATCGGCGCGAGCCACTTCTTGAGGAAGTTGCCGTCGGCTCGATCGCCCACGTGGTTGATCGGCCCTCGTGCCTGGGGCGAGGTGCCGGTGAAGTCCAGCACGAGGCGGTCGGGCGTCTTGGTGAGGGTGATGCGCTGCCGGTGCAGCTTCGGCGGGTCGACGCCGTCGTGCTCGGCGTAGTCCTCCCACACGTAGGTGCCGTCGGGGATCCGCGGGAGGATCTCGCGTCGGTAGGTGGTGGTGTTGTTGCTCACGATCGCGTCGAAGCACGCCTCCACCGTGGCAGGGCCGTAGCGCGCGAAGAGCTCGCCGACGCGACGCGACCCCATCAGGCAGGCGGAGCATTCGGCGTCCAGGTCGCCGGCCAACGAGTCCGGCATCCGCGAGTTGCGGGTCATGATCGTGAATGCGGCCTCGTTGCGGACACCCTGGTCCCACAGCCGGATGGGTGGGACCATCAGCCCCTCCTCGAACACGCTCGTCGCGTGCGAGGGCATCGAGCCCGGAACCGACCCGCCGATGTCGTCGTGGTGACCGAAGGCCTGCACGAACGCCACCACCGCGCCGTCGTGGAACACCGGCACCGTGACGCACAGATCGGGGAGGTGGCCGATGCCACCCTCCGACAGGTAGACGTCGTTGTGGAAGTAGACGTCGCCCGGCCGCATCGTCTCCAGGGGGAAGTCACGCGCCACCGGGTGGACGAGCGCCGAGTACGACCGGCCGGTGAGCTTGCGCAGCAACCGGTCGTGGATGCCGGCCCGGTAGTCGTGCGCGTCGCGGATCATCGGCGATCGAGACGTTCGCCCGATCGCGTCCTCGACCTCCTTCTCGATCGATCCCAGGGTCCCCTGGACGATCTCGAGCACGATCGGGTCGACGTCCCGCGCGTCGACCTCGGTCAGTCGCTCCATCAGGGACGCTCCGCGCGGGACTTCGAGGTGACGACGACGAGGTTGCCGAGCTCGTCGACCGTCGCCACGAAGCCCGGATGGATCGGCACCGTCGAGCCGTACTCTTCGACGATCGCCGGGCCGACGATCGTGTCGCCGGCACGCAGCAGGGCACGCTCGAGGATGGTGGTGGCGACGGGCGGGCCCTCGAACGCGACGTGCCGCTCACCGGTGACGGCATCCGCCGGGTCCCCACTCCCCCGTTCCAGCCGTGCGAGCCGCGGCCGCGTGATCGGGCCGATGCCGCTGACGCGCAGGTTCACCCACTCCACCGGATGACGTGCCGGCTGGTCGCGATGGTCGTAGCCGTACGCCCGCAGGTGCTCGGCGTGGAACGAGGCGACGACCTGCGAGCGGAAGTGCTCGTCCACGGCTCCGTCGGGGGCCGGCACGCGGACCTCGAAGGCCTGGCCGTCGTAGCGCAGGTCCGCCGAGCGCAGGAACCGGTGCTCGGCCGTGGGGAACCCCTCGCGGACGAGGGCGAGCGCCGCACGGTCCTGAAGCGCTCGGAAGACCTCCGTCAGCGCGCCGAGGTCGAGGTCGTCGTCGCGGCAGACCGCCGTCTGCACGAGGTCGTTTCGGACGTCCACGGTCAGCAGGCCGAACGCCGACAGGTTGCCCGGGTCGCGCGGGACCACGACCGCTCCGAGCTCCAGCACGTCGAGCAGGCGGCACACGAGCAACGGCCCGGAGCCGCCGAACGCGGCCATGGCGAAGTCCCGCACGTCCAGCCCACGCCTGACGGTGACCTGCCGGATCGCGTTCGCCTGGTTCCAGGCCGAGATCTCGAGGATGCCACGCGCCGTGTCGAGCACGTCGAGCCCCAGCCGGCCGGCGAGCCCCTCCAGGCCGGCCCGCGCCGCTTCGACGTCCAGTGCGATCTCGCCACCGAGCAGGTGCGGCGGGATGCGCCCGAGCACGAGGTGGGCGTCGGTGACCGTCGGCTCGGTCCCGCCCGTGGGGTAGCAGATCGGCCCTGGATCGGCGCCCGCCGACCGGGGACCGACCTTGAGCGTCCCTTCCGGACCGAGCCACGCGATCGACCCACCACCGGCACCGACGGTGACGATGTCGATCATCGGCAACTTCGACGGGTAGCGACCGATCGACCCTTCGGTGGTCAGTGTCGGCTGACCGTCCAGCACCACCGAGACGTCCGTGGAGGTCCCGCCACCGTCGAGCGTGAGGATGCGGTCGAAACCCGCCTCGCCTGCGACCAGGGCGGCACCGAGCGCCCCGGCCGCAGGCCCGGAGAGCACCGTGGTGATCGGCTGGTGCACGACCTCGGCCGCACCGATCACCCCGCCGTTGGACCGCATGACGGTGAAGGGCAGCTCGTGGCCGACGAACGCGTGCAGCCGCCGGCTGATGCCGCCGATGTAGCGGGCCACCCGCGGCTTGACGGACGCGTCGACCAGTGTGGTGACGGTGCGCTCGTACTCGCGGTACTCGCGCAGCACCTCGCTCGAGACGGAGACGACCGCATCCGGGTGCTCGCGCGCCAGCACCGCCCGCATGGCGCGCTCGTGCGCGTCGTCGGCGTAGGAGTGCAGCAGGCAGATCCCGATCGTGTCGATCGAGCGCTCGCGGAACCAACGGGCGACGGCCACGGCACCCGCCTCGTCGAACGGTCGCAGCTCCCGACCCTGCGCGTCGAACCGGCCGCCGACCTCCCGTACGCGGTCGACGGGCACGAGGCGATCCGGCTTGACCCAGAAGTAGCTGTTGCCGTAGCCGTCGGGCACGGACTGCCGGGCGATCTCCAGGATGTGGCGGTAGCCCTCGGTGGTGATCAGTCCCATCGGCTCGATCACGTCCTCGAGCAGCGCGTTGGTCGCCACGGTGGTGCCGTGGCTGACGTCCGCGACCTCCGGGCCTGCCGCCCCCACGAGGCCCAGGACCTTCTCGACGCCGGCCAGGAAACCCACGGCCGGGTCGTCGGGGGTCGACGGGGTCTTGGTCGTCGTCAGCCGCCCGGTCGCGGCGTCGAAGGCCACCACGTCGGTGAAGGTGCCGCCCGTGTCGATGCCGAGCCTGAGGCGCCGCCCCCCGCTCATCCGGGCAGCAGTTCCGCCAGCACGGCGGCGGCCCGCAGGGCGGTGCGGTCGTGACCGGCGGGGGCGACGACCTGCACGCCGAGCGGCAGGCCCGCCGGGCCGGTCAGGCCGGGCACCGCCACGCATGGCACGCCGAGCAGCGTCCAGGCGCGGCACGGCAGCGGGTCGCCGGTGGTCGTCCGCGCCGGTGCCTCGCCGAGCACGCTCGGGGCGAGGAGGACGTCCACGCCACCGAACACCGTCGGCAGCAGCTCGCGCGCCTCGTCGGCGAGGGAGCAGGCGGCGTCGTAGGCCCAGCGACGAGCCTCGCCGAGTCGCAGGAAGTCCCGCAACTGGGGGGACAGCGACGCCTCGTGCTGGGAACGGATGCCGGCGAGCTCGGTCGCGACCTCCACCGACATGACGGTTGCCTGCGCCTCCGCGAGACCGACGAACCGGTCGGGCAGACCGACCTCGACGACGTCGAGGTGGTCGGCGAGTCGCTCGACCGCCCCCTCGATCACCTGACGCGTGGACGCCTCGAGCGCCGGCCACTCGAACGTGCGGCAGACACCCAGGCGGAGGCGGTCGCCGGCGTCTGTCGGTCGGAAGGCGCCCAGGTCGTCTGCCATCACCCCGAGTCCGGTCGCCACCCCGCGGACGTCCCTTCCGAGCAGACCGATCGTGTCCAGCGTCGGCGAGCACAAGGTCACGCCGCCGCGGGGGACGGCGCCCGTGGTGGGCTTCGCGCCGACGACACCGCAGAAGGACGCCGGACGCACGATCGAGCCGGCGGTCTGGGTGCCGATCGCGAGCGGCACCGTGTCCGCGGCGACAGCCGTCGCCGACCCGCTCGACGACCCACCGGGCGTACGCGACGGATCGTGCGGGTTGACCGTCGGTCCGGGACGGAAGAGGGCGAACTCGGTGGTCACGGTCTTGCCCAGCGGGACGGCCCCCGCTGCGCGCAGCCGATCGACACAGGTCGCGTCCTCGTCCGCCAGCGCGGCGACGGGGAGGTCCGCGCCGTTGCGCGTCGGCATGCCGGCGACGTCGACGATGTCCTTGACACCGACGGGGACGCCGGCGAGCGGGCCGGCGTCCTCACCGTCCCGCACCACCCGATCGACCGCGCGAGCAGCCGACAGGGCGAGGTCCGGGTCCAGGAAGGCCCACGCCTGCAACTCGCTCTCGCGCTCGACGACCGCCTCGAGGTGGTCGCGCACGACCTGCTCGGCCGGCACCTCGCCGGCGCGCACGGCGGTCGCGATCTGGGCCACGGTCCACCCGACCGTCGAGCTCATCGGCCGCCTCCCGAACGCCCCTCACGGAGCGCATGGAGCTCGGAGGGTCCGATCGGCATCGCGTCGATGGTGATGCCGACCGCGTCCTCGATCGCCGAGGCGATCGCCGCGGAGCCGGGGATCACTCCGGCCTCACCCGCACCCTTGATGCCCAACGGGTTGAGCGGCGATGGGGTCTCCAGGTGGTCGATGTCGATCGAGGGCACCTCCGTGGCGTACGGGATGAGGAAGTCCATGAAGGAGGCGTTGCGGAGCTGGCCGCGCTCGTCGTACACGAGACGTTCGTAGAGCGCACCGCCGACCCCTTGCGCCACACCACCGTGGATCTGGCCGGCGACGATCCGCGGGTTCACCAGGGTCCCGCAGTCGTGGACGACGGCGTACCGCCGGACCGCGATGTCGGAGGTGTCCGGGTCGATCTCGACCTCGACGGCATGCATCCCGTTCGCGAACGTGGAATGGATCGGCGAGTAGAAGTCCGTGCCCTCGAGCCCCGGCTCGTCGTCGTCGGCCACGGGTGGCGTCTCGGGGTCCGCCGGGGAGGCGAACTGGGTCGCGATGGCCGCACCGCGGTCGAAGGCATAGCGGAGAGGGTTCGAGAGCGTCGCGACGACACCGAGGTCGATCGCGGTGTCGGGGCTGCCCTTGACCCGGACCGCGCCGTCGGCGAGCTCGAGGTCGTCGACGTCCACCTCGAGCGCTTCCGAGGCGATCCGCAGCGCCTTCTGGTGGACCTTGATGGCCGCCAGGTGGATCGCGTTGCCGCTCATGACCGCCGCACGGGACGCGAACGTGCCGACCGCGTAGCGGAAGCGACGGGTGTCGCCCGTGACGACGGTGACCTGCTCGAGGGGCACGCCCAGCTGGTCGGCGACGATCTGCGCGAACGCGGTCTGGTGGCCCTGCCCTTGCGTCGAGAGACCGGTCGACACCTGGACCTGCCCCGACGACTCCACCAGCACGTGGCCTCCCTCGTACGGGCCGACACCGGTGCCCTCGACGTAGGCCGCCATCCCGATCCCGAGCAGCCGACCCTCCGCGGCAGCGGCCGCGCGCCGCACCTCGAAGCCGTCCCAGTCGATCAGCTCGCGCAGCATCGCCAGGGAGGCCGGGAAGTCACCCGAGTCGTAGCGGTACGGGCGGCCGTCCTGGAAGGTGAGGCCGAAGTCGTAGGGCATCTCCTCGGGCTGGATCAGGTTGCGGCGGCGCACCTCGAGCCGGTCGAGCCCGAGCTGGGCGGCGATGCGGTCCATCGTCCGCTCCATCACGAAGCACGCCTGGGGCCGCCCGGCGCCGCGGTAGGGCGTGACGGGCACGGTGTTGGTGAAGACCGACGCGAAGGTCACCCGGTAGTCGCGGATGCGGTACGGGCCGAGCGCCTGCGTCGACGTGATGAGGGGGACGATCAGCCCGTAGGGCGTGTAGGCCCCGTGGTCGTGCAGGAAGTCGAGCTCCAGGCCGAGCACGTGACCGTCGTCGTCGAAGCCGACCCGCACCTCGTGCACCTGGGCGCGCTCGTGGGTCGCCGAGACGAAGTGCTCGAAGCGGTCCTCCACGAACTTCACCGGCCGGTGGAGGCGCATGGCGAGCCAGGAGACGAGCAGTTCCTCCGGCCAGGGGTGCACGATCTTCACCCCGAACCCACCGCCGATGTCCGGCGCGATGCAGTCGACCTGGGCGAGCGGCAGCTCCAGGTGGGCCGCGATCGCGGCGCGGACGCTGGTCGGCGTCTGGCTCGAGGAGTGGACGATCAGGCGGCGGTCGTCCGCGTCCCAACGGGCGAGGACACCCCGCCCCTCCATGGGCATCGACGCGGAGCGCTCGATGTCGAGCCGGAACTCCAGCACGTGGGGGGCGACGGCCAGCCGCCCCGGGGCGTCCCCGATCGACTGCACGAGCGTGGCGCCCACGTTGGACGGCAGGTCGGCGTGGACCGCATGGGTGGCGCGCATCGCGAGCTCGGGGGTCACGACGGCCGGCAGCTCGGCGTAGGTCACGTCGACCAGCTCTGCCGCGTCCTCGGCGAGGTAGCGGTCCAGGGCGACGACCACCGCGACCGCCTCGCCGAGGTAGTTGACCTCACCGTCCGCCAGGACGTGCTGGGTGCGCGGCTCGACGAGCGCAGGGTGCGGGATCAGTACCGGCAGGGGTTCCCGCAGGCGGGGCGGCAGGTCGTCGTAGGTGACGACGGCGAGCACGCCGTCCATGCGCTCGGCGGCCGACACGTCGATGCCGGTGACGGTCGCGTGCGCATGCGGGCTGCGGACCACTGCCAGCTGCACCGCGTCGTGGCCGAGGTCGTCGAGGAAGCGTCCCTCGCCCCGCAGGAGCCGAGGGTCCTCGGTGCGAGCGACGGGCGCGCCGAGCAGACGGGTGGTCATCCTCGATCCGTCCGCTGGGCGTGCTGCACGAGAGGATCGGCTCCGCTGGAGCGCAAGGTCCGCGCCGCCTGCTTGACCGCGGCCAGGATGCCGACGTAGCCGGTGCACCGGCAGAGGTTGCCGGCCATCCCGTCGCGGATCTGCTCGTCGTCCGGGTCGGGGTGCTCGGCGAGGAAACCGCACGCCGACAGGAGGAAGCCGGGCGTGCAGAAACCGCACTGGAGCCCGTGCTGGTCCTGGAACGCCTGCTGGACGGGATGCAGCGTGCCGTCGTCGGCGGCCAGCCCTTCCACCGTGGTGACGGCACGGCCGTGCACGCTCACCGCGAGCGTCAGGCACGACCGCACGGGCAGCCCGTCGAGCAGGATCGTGCAGGCCCCGCAGACCCCCTGCTCGCACCCCACGTGGGTACCCGTGAGGCGCAGGTCGTGACGCAGCAGGTCGGAGAGCAGCCGCCGGGCGGGCACCCGCGCATCGCGCGGGACGCCATTCACCTCGACGGACACCTCGAGGAGCTCCTCCGTCACGCGGCCTCCTCGGCGCCGACGCCGTCCACCTCGGCGGCTTCGCGACCGGCCGCGACCAGCGCCCGGTGCAGCAGGACGCCGACCAGGTGGGTCCGGTACGAGGCACTGGCATGGACGTCGTCGCCCGGCCGGATCCGCTCGCGCACGAGCGTGACCGCGTCCGCGGTGACGAGCGCGTCGGCGGGCCGACCACCGAGCACCTCGGCGAGCCCCACGTGGCAGGGAGTGCCACCCACGCCGAAGGCGACGGTGGCCGCATCGGTCACGCGCCGGTCCTCGTCCACCGTCACCCGCACGGCCACGCCCGCGAGCGCGTAGTCGCCGTGGCGTCGGGCGAGCTCCAGCACCTGGAGCCCCGTTCGCGCCGGTGGCCGGGGGAAGCGCACCGCGACAGCGAGCTCGTCCGGCTCGATCGCCGCGTCGAGCGGCCCCTGGAGGAAGTCCCCGGCGGCGACCTCTCGTGCACCTCTCGCGGCGCTGCGCAGCTCGACGGTCCCTCCGAGCAGGACCAGGACGGCGGGGAGCTCACCGGCGGGATCGGCGTGGACGATCGAGCCGACGGTCGTCCCGCGATTGCGGATCGCGGGGTGGGCGACGAGCGCGAGGGCCCTCGGCAGGAGCGGGACGGCTGCTGCCGCCGCCGCGTGACGGCGCAGGTGCTCGTGGGTGACCATCGCCTGGACCCGGACGTCCGACGGCCCGACCTCGACCGCGTCGAGCGAGGCCACACGGGCGAGGTCGACGATGGCGCTGGGGGCGGCGAGGCGCAGGTTGAGCAGCGGCACGAGGCTCTGTCCGCCGGCGAGCAGCTTCGCCCCGTCCCCCGCGTCGGCGAGCGTCGCGAGCACCTCCTCGACCGAGTCCGGTGCGTGGTAGGCGAACGGCGGTGGCTTCACCTCGTCGTCTCCCCTTCCCGATCCGTCGACGCTAGCCGACCCCGGGGGACGGTCACTCGTCAACCTCTGCCAGAAGCGGCCGTCCCACCGTGGCTGGAGCTGCCCACCGTGACGGGCGGGTCGGGGGTCACCGTCGGTAGGCGAGCCGGGCGGCGAACCGGAG
This sequence comes from uncultured Nitriliruptoraceae bacterium, assembly GCA_963695235.1. Taxonomy (GTDB): domain Bacteria; phylum Actinomycetota; class Nitriliruptoria; order Nitriliruptorales; family Nitriliruptoraceae; genus PWLR01. Next base: position 1,961,475 of record OY968778.1, on the reverse strand, counting down.
GAGGAAGACCGTCAGCACGACCTCCTCCGGGCTCGCGTCGCTGGCGATGCGATGGGGTCGGCGGCCGAGCACCGTGTAGCTGGCCAGCTCGGTGAGGTCGTCGCGGTAGAGCGCCGCACGAGGCCACATGCCCGTCGAGGCCAGCTCGTAGCGTGCCGTCCCGAGCGCGATCGTCAGCGCCCCGGAGCGCCGGTCCGAGGCGGCGGACCGACGCACCGTGACCGGTTGGTGGCCGATGGCGCCGGAGACGATCGGCTCGGGGCCCCCGACGATCGGCCGCAGGTCGTCGCGTGAGGCCGAGCCGACGTCGAAGGTCCCGATCGGGACGTGCTCACCCCACACCCGGGTGATCGGCGGTGTGTCGGTGTGCGACTCGTGGACGGGCCCGTGCGGTCCCTCGTAGCGGTGGACCGGCAGGAGTGGCATCCCGGCGTCCTGTCGGCCGACTCCGGCCACCGCGGTGGTGGCGTCGTGGTCGTCGACGGCGAAGGGCTCGGTGGCGGGCATGATGGCAAGGGTGCCCGATGCCGGGACCGACCGTCGAGCCCGTCCACCGTCCGGCCGGGTCAGGGCAGCCCTCCGATCGAGGGCGCCACCGTCGCGAGCGCCCGGACGGCGGCGGCGAAGACCTCCATCGGTGGGGTGACGAGACCTGCACCGACCTGCCCCGTCCCGGCGACCCGCCCGGCGATGCCGGTGTTCACCGCCGGGACGATGCCGGTCCGCACCACGCGTGTGACGTCGATGCCCACGGGCGTCCCCCGGAACTCGAGGATCGGCACCTGGTAGTGCGGATGCTCGCCGAGGGTGATCTGGTACATCGAGCGGGTGGCGTCGAGCGCGTCGGATGCCCGTCCACCCACGAACCGCACGATGGCCGGCGCCGCGGCCATGGCGAAGCCGCCCAACCCCCCGGTCTCGGTGATCGTCGAATCGCCGATGTCCGGGTTGGCGTCCGCCGGCCCGAACCCACCCAGGTACAGCCCGTCGGGGACGGCGGCCGGCGCGGTGAACCAGCGGTCACCCGTGCCCGACACCTGGATCCCGAGCTCGGTGCCGTTTCGCGCCATCGCGACGACGACGCTCGACCCGGGGATGTCACGCGCCGGATCGAGTGCCGCCTTGGCCGCCGGCATGCCGAGGTTGAGGAAGAAGTGCTCGTTGCCGTTGACGAAGCGCACCACCTCGGCGACGTCGGTCGCGTCGATGCCCGCGTCGAGCAGCGGCGGCACGACCTCGCGCACGAACAGCGACGAGGCCGCACGGTTGCGGTTGTGCAGCTCGTCGCCCATCTGGAGCGCCTGCACGACGATGCCGCGCAGGTCCATCGCACCCAGCCGTGCCACCGCGGCGGCCAGCGCCGGGCCCAGCACCTGCTCCATCCACCGGAGACGGTCGATGACGCCGGGTCCGTACGCGCCGTAGCGCAGCACCTTCCCGAGCCCTTCGTTGAGCGTGCAGTACGCGAGGTTGCCGAACGCCTCGTTGCGGACGGCGAACATCGGCATGGAGGGGCTGACCACCCCGGCCATCGGACCCACCGCACCGCTGCCGTGGCACGGCGCGAGCTCGAGCCGACCCGACGCGCCCAGCGCCTCCGCCTCCTGCGGGGTGTCGGCCATCCGCTCGTAGAGCATGGCGCCGATCAGCGCGCCGCGCAGCGGTCCGGAGGCCTGCTCCCAGTCGATCGGCGGGCCGGCGTGCAGGAACTGGCCGGTCTGGAGGCCCAGCGCCTCCCGGGCCGTCGCGACGCCGATCCAGGTCGGCTCCGCCGCCGTGATCCGCTCGAGGGCCAGCGCGTTGCCGGGAGCCGTCCGGGGATCGGCCACGACCCTGGCGAGCTGCGCACCGAGCCCGCCCACCGGCGGACGCCAGTCCACCGGCAACAGCTCGACGGCCTGCTCGCGCAGCGACGTCTCGAACAGCTCCACGCCGGCGGTGACGACAGCGGGCGGCTTCGCGAGCAGGCCGGCGAGGTCGGGCGCGCTCACGCCACCGCTCCGAGCAGCCCGACCGCCGCCCGTGCCGCGGCGGCGTTCGACAGGTGGACCGACGCACCCGCATCGACGAGCGCCGCCACCTGGCGTGCACGCCCCTGTGGGTCGCCGGCCGCGCCGCACAGCGACACGACCACCGCGAGGTCGTCGCCGACCCGTATCGCGTCGGCGATGGCCGGACCCAGCTCCGCGGACGGGTCGGGGTGGGCCGCGTGACCGAGGACGACGTCGAGCAACAGCACCCGTCCACCTGGGCGTCGGGCCTCGGCGTGGATCCGCTCGATCCGCAGGGACTGGTCGATCATCGGATGCGGGCGACCGCGGGTGTACGCGTCGTCACCGAGGTCCACCACGACGTGCCCCGGGGTGTCGAGCCCGTCGAGCAGCAGCCAGTCGGGCTCCAGCGGGATGTTCGAGCGGATCGGCCCGAGCGCCCGTGACGCGAGGAGCATCGCCTCGTCGCAGAGCGTGCCGCCGGCGAACAGGCCGCGCAGCTCGGTGTAGGTGCCGAGCCGCTCCTCCGGTGCGGGCCACCACCTCGGTGCCGCAGGCTCGACACCGAGCCGGCGGAGCACGGCGTGGGCCGTCTCCGTGAGGTCGGGGGCGTCCCGCCCGAGGATCCCCGGCAGCACCGGCGTCGCGAGCGCGTCGGCGAACGCCTCCACGTGTCGGGCCACCGCCGTGTCCGCCGGCTTGGAGAGCAGCACGATCAGTTCCGTCGCCGGGTCGGCGTCGAGCGCGCGGAGGGCCTGGATCGTCCCCAGCCCCCCGATGACCGCGGAGAGGTCGCGACCCCCGACGCCGAGGACGTGCGACACGCCCACGCCCGCGTCGTCGAGGAGGCAGGTCAGGTGCTGCGCACCGGTGCCGGACGCGGCCACGATGCCGACGGCCCCCGGCGCGACCACGTTCGCGAACCCGAGGCCGACGCCGGCCACCATCGCCGTGCCCGCGTCCGGCCCCATCACGAGCAGGCCACGCGCGGCGGCCTCCTCCTTCAGGCGCAGCTCCTGCTCGACCGGCACGTTGTCGCTGAAGACCAGCACGTGCAGGCCCGCGGCGAGCGCGTCCATCGCCTCGACGAAGGCGTGCTCACCGGGTGTGGAGAGCAGCGCCAGGTCGCCTCCGACGCGTGCCGCGTCACGAACGGTGCGCGGCGGTGGGCCGTCGCCGAACGTGGCGGCACCGTCGCCACCGCGGCTGGCGCTCAGTGCGAGCTCGAGCTCGTCGAGCGCACCCCGCAGCGCGTCGTCGTGGGCGGCACGGATCGCGACGAGCAGGTCCGAGGGCGAGGCGTCCGGCACCGTGAACCCCATGCCGCCCAGCAGCTCGAGGTTGAGGTCGGTGGCCATGGCGACGAGCGCGGCCTCGACGTCGGCCACGTCGGCCACCCGCCGGCTGACCTGCATGAGCGACACGGAATCGGCGTAGAGCCCGCGGCGGACGTCGAGGTGTTCGATCACGCGGCCCTCCCCACGACGCGGCCGCCGGCGGCCGCGTGCTCCAGCAGCCGCGCCGCCGCGCGCAGGCCGGTCAGCAGGTCGCGACCCGACGTCGCGCCGATCGCCAGCACGGCATCGGTCGCCGTGTCGAGCTGGTCGTCGTGCCCGAGTGCGTGGAGCCAGGTGGCGACCGGCCCCGCCACGGCACCGTCGGCGGCAGCACGCAGGAGTGCGGCGGAGATCGGGGTCGTCCGTCCGCGCGCCGCCTCGGCGAGTCGCACGCCGAACGAGCTGGTCGCCGCCCGGAGCTCCCGCACGCGCGTCACCGTCGCAGCCGGCACGCCTGCACCCGGGCTCAGGGCGGTCGCGAGCGCGAGCACCCCGGACACCAGTCCCGCCAGCTCGTCGTCGGCCGCGGGTGTGAGCCCGGGTCCGGACCCGAGCGAGTCCAGGGCCCGGGCCAGTGCCCCGTCCGGGTCGCCCGCGCCGAGCCTGGCGGCCACTGCGGGCAGCGTCGTCGGCACGCCGTCGCGCTCGATCCCGCGGCCGGTCGCGGGCCGTGCCCGCGCCAGCGCCTCCACGGGGAGCGCGGGGAGCCTCGGACGCGGGTCCCACCATCGGCGTACCTGGACGTGCGCGTGGCCGAGGTCCACGGCCCCGCCGCCGACCGACACGCCGGCGCCAACGTGCGTGCGCGCCAGGGGGCGGCTCTCCGAACCCTCGGCCAGCACCACGGCGATGGGCAGCGCGACGGCGTCCGAGGTCACCAGGGCCAGCAGGTCACCGTCGACGTCGAGGTAGATCGCACGGGGGAAGGCCGCGACCACCGTGCCACGGCGCGGGTCGCCGCGGAGCACGGGCAGGAGCGGGCGCGCCGCGCTCCCGGTGAGGCTCCGTCCGCTGCTCATCGTCGCACCCTCGTGCCTGCCGTGCCTCGCACGGCCGCGGCGGCGTCCCGGAGGGCGGCGATGACGCCGGTCTCCCCCGTGCGGGACACGAAGCGTACGACGGCATCCACCTTCGGCCCCATCGAGCCGACCGAGAACTGTCCTGCGTCGGCGTACCGTCGCAGCTCGTCGACGTCGACCTCCCCGAGCCACCGCTGGTCGGGGGTGCCGTGGTCGAGAGCCACACCGGGCACGTCGGTGAGGATCGCGAACCTGCCGGCCCCGATCTCCTCGGCGAGCAGCGCCCCGGCGAGGTCCTTGTCGATGACCGCCTCGACACCCCGCAGTGGTCCGTCTCCGGCCCGGACGACCGGGATGCCCCCACCACCGTTCGCGACGACGATGGCGCCGTCGTCCAGCAGCAGCTCCACCGCAGGCCGGTCCAGGCAGCGGAGCGGCACGGGCGAGGGGACGACGCGTCGCCAGCCCCGGTCCCCGACGCGGACGTAGCGGTCACCGCCCGCCTGTCGGCGCGCCACCTCCCCGTCGTCGGAGAGGTAGGGGCCGATGGGCTTGGTCGGATGGTCGAAGGCGGGGTCCTCGGCGTCGACGAGGACACGGCTGACCACCGGGACGACCGGGCGGTCGATGCCCCGCAGCGCGAGCTCGAAGCCGAGTGTGGTGGCGATGGCGAAGCCGATCGTCGCCTGGGTCTGCGCGACGCACCAGTCCAGCGGCACCGGCGGCACGACGTGCCGGGCGAGCTCGTTCTTGATGAGGATGTTGCCGACCTGGGGGCCGTTGCCGTGCGTCAGGACGAGCCCGGTGTGGCCCTCCGCGACGAGGTCGGCCACCTGGCGCATGGCCGTGTGGATGTTGGCCGTCTGTTCCGCGGCGGTCCCGGCCGTGCCGACGGGCGCGATCGCGTTGCCGCCGAGCGCCACGACCAACCGCTCCCCCACGTCACCACCTCGGATCTCCGACGACCGCGGCGGGCCCGACCGTACGGGCCCGCCGCAGACGGTGTCACGCCGGCTCACATCCCCCGGAAGTCGTCCGGCGGGATCGTGATGGGATCGCTCGTGATGCCCCGCTCCTGGTCCGTGCCGGGGAGCAGGTTGTCCAGCAGCAGGCCGAGGACCGCCGCGGTCGCGATGCCCGAGCCGAAGATCTGCTCGACGATGCGCGACAGCCAGTCGATGCCGAACAGCGAGAAGTCCGACACCCCCGCGAAGTACGCAGGGAACACGAAGCTCGCGAACAGCACGACACCGACGATCATGAGGTTGCGCTGCGAGTCCATGTCGACGCGCCGGAGGTTGGACAGGCCGATCGCGGCGATCAGCCCGAACAGCGCCAGGAAGGCACCGCCGACGACCGGGATCGGGATCGTGGCGATGACACCACCGACCTTGGACACGAGGCCGAGGACCACCAGCAGCCCGGCGGCGATCAGGACGACGGCGCGACTGGCCACCTTCGTGAGACCGACCAGGCCGATGTTCTCCGAGTACGAGGTCGACGCGAAGCCGCCGACGAGGGCGGTCGCGGCACAGCCGACGCCCTCGGAACCGATGCCGCGGTTGATGGTGGTCGCGTCCGGGTCGCCGCGACCCACGATGCGCGAGATGGCGTGGTAGTCACCGAACGACTCGATCATGGACGCCATGTAGGCCGCCAGGAACACCACGAAGAAGGCGAAGTCGAACAGGGGTGTCCCCCACGGGAAGAGGATGCCTCCGGCTCCGACCTCGACGCCGCGTACCCACGCGGTTGCGCCGGCACCGGAGAAGTCGACCGCCGCGCCGCTCCCCGCCTCGAACACCCCGGTCGCGGTCAACAGCCAGGCGAGGAGATAGGAGGTGAGGATGGCGAGCAGCACCGGGAACAACGACAGCATCCGGTAGCGGGGGGCGAGCACGAGTGAGTACACGAGGATGAGCGCGAGGGTGAGCAGCGCCATCGGCCAGTGCCCGGCGGACAGGTCCGATGCCGCCCCGAAGAGCGAGAGTCCGACCATGGCGATGACCGGGGCGATGGTGATCGGGGTGATGTAGCGGCGCAGGAGACCCATCAGGCCTCCGTAGCCGACGGCGATCTCCACGACGGCGCCGGCGATGATCATGCCGGCGATGTAGCGCATCGCCTCGGCGCCCTGGTACTGGCCGGCGATGGCGAAGAACGGAGCGAGGAACGCGAACGACACGCCCTGGATGATCGGCAACCGTGAGCCGATCGTCAGCTGGAGCGCGGTCGCGATGCCCGAGGCGATGAAGACGGAGCTGATGAGGATCGCGATGTCGGCCCCTTGGAACCCGAGGGCCGGACCGACGATGACGGGGACGAGGATCGTGGCACCGAACATGGTCAGAACGTGTTGCAACCCGAGTCCGACCGCCTTCGGCAGCGGCTTGGGGACCTCGTCGAGGCCGTAGCTGAGGTCGTGCGCACCCTCAGCAGCCTGGGCGCTGGTGGTCATCGTGGCTTGCCTCCCTCCCAACGTGGAGCAACCGGTGGAGCAACCGCGCCACAGTGGCGCTCGGACAGTGTCCGCCCGTACACCGTCGCAGCCTAGGAACCGGTCCAGCGAGCGTCCTTGGCAGGGTGTGCCAAGGACGCTCGGGAGTGGCTGTGAGGTTCGTGCGCCGCGGGAGGGCCGAGGCTCACTCGGCTCGCACGATCGCGGCAACCGGACCGCCGCCCAGCGGACCCTGATGCAGCGCGGCGACCGACACGAAGACGGCCGTGTCCCCGACGGTCGCGGCGGTGACACCGCCGACCGCTCCCTTGATCTGTCGGTGATGGTGGACGTCGGAGTCGTCGAGCGGGAGCTGGCGGCGTCCCCGGAGGGTTCCGCGGGGGTCCGCCTCGCACTTGAGGAAGACGTTGACCAGGCGGCCGCCGAGGTCGCTGTGGTGGGGGCGCTCCGGAAGCTCGAGTCCGGCGGAGCGGATCGCCGCCCAGATGCCGTCCTGGTCGATCGCGTCCTTCATCTCGGCGTGGCCGACGCGGTACGGGCTCGACGAGGCCGTCGTGTTGCCGACCACGACGATCTGCGCACGATCGAGCTCGACGCCAGACGAGCAGGACGCCACGGAGGAGTACAGGGAGTGGTCGCGCCCGATCTGCTCGGGTCTGGGGAGCTCGTCGATCTCGCCGAGCGCGTACGCCACGCCGAGCGCCGTCGTGCCGTTCGAGACGTCCATCGAGTAGAGCGTGTCCTCGGTGTAGACGGTCTGCCCCCGCGCGTGCGCGTCGGCGATCGTCTCCTGGACCAGCAGCGGCGTCTTCGTCTGGACGTAATGGACGTCCGCCACGTCGTCGATCCCGGCCTCGGCCATGGCGTCGCGCACGCCCGCGGCGACCTTCTCGACCATCGAGGGGCGGCCGATGTCCTCCGGGAGCAGCACCTCGGACATCGCGTAGCCGACGGTGAGCCGCTTCTCGCCAGCGGGGACCTCCGGGCGCTCCGCGATCCGGGCGAAGACCGTCGCGTGCGGCGTGATGACCCCGTCGCAGCCACCCGACCATGCCATGGGCACCCGCGCCACCGCGTCCGGGCCGCGGGAGCCCTTCTCGAGAAGCACGCCTCGGAACGCCTGGTCCGAGAGGATCCTCGTGAAGTCGTTGACCCCACCGTTGCCCTCGGTCTTGCCCACCAGCGCCACCACGTCGTCGGCGCGGAGGACCCCCTCGTCCAGGAGCGACGCCAACCCCGACGCGTCGCTCACGCTCGTGATCTCGACCTTGCGGACCTCGAAGGACATGGGGCTCGCCTCGGCTCGCGGATGTTCCGGCGTTCGACGCTAGCCCGCCGTCCCCTGCCAGGTGCTGTGCACCTCCGACGACCGCCGACGACCACAGCTAGCGTCCCTTGCCGAGGGACCGTGCGTCGCGCACGGGTGGAGAGGCCCTGCAGATGGCCAGCCGTCCGGCAGCACAACCACTCTCGGAGGTCCTCGCGACCCCCGTGCTGGCGGGCGCCACCGTGCTGGCCGGCGCCGACGGCCTCCACCGAGGCGTCGAACGGCTCAACGTGATGGAGGTCCCCGACATCCTGCCATGGGTCAAGCCGCACGAATTCCTCCTGACGACCGCCTACCCGCTGCGCGGGCGGCCGGAGACGCTGCCCCAACTGGTCGAGGACCTCGACGACGCGGGCCTCGCCGGGATCGGCGTGAAGCTCGGGCGCTACCTCGACGACCTGCCGGACGGGGTGCTCGCGGTCGCCGACGAGCGCTCGTTCCCCATCGTGCAGCTGCCAGACGACGTGGGCTTCGACGAGATCCTGAACGAGGTGCTCACCGGGATCCTGAACAAGCAGGCACAGGCGCTGGCCCGCTCGGAGCGCATCCACCGAGCCTTCCTCCAGCTGGTCCTCGGGGGCCTCGGACTGCCGGAGCTCGCCCGCGACCTGACGGAGCTGCTGGACATGCCCACGGCCATCGTCGGACCCGACGGCGCGGTGCTGGCCGGAGCGCGGCTCGACGAGGTCCCGGAGCTCGGAGAGGTCCGCCCCGCCGAGCCCGTCCGTGTCGAGGGAACGACGGTCCGGATCGGCGGGCGGACGCTAACGGCGGCGGTCGTCGGCATCACCGCCGGGGCGCGCCAGTACGGCCACGTGCTGGCGATCACCGGAGCGGACGGGCGCACCGCCGACCTGCAGGCGCTCGAGAGCGCCGCCACGGTGGCCGCGCTCACCCTCACCAAGGCGCTCGAGGTCCGCGCGGTCGAGGACAAGTACCGCTCCGATCTGATGCACGACCTGCTGCGCTCCGTCGACGACCCCGAGGACGCCCGCCGCCGAGCGGCGGGATTCGGCTGGGACCTCGACCGCCGGATCGTCGCCATCGTGCTGCGGCTGGACGAACCGGCGGCACTCGTGGTGCCCGACGAGGTGACGAGGCGGCCACCTCTCGCGAGCGCCGTCCAGCAGGCCGTGCTCGCGCGGGACGACACCGCCGCGGTGGTGCGCTTCAGCCACGAGGTGGTGATCCTCACGGCTGCGTTCGAGGGGCCCGAGGGGCGCGACGCTGCCCGAGCCTTCGCATCCCAGCTGACACGTGAGGCCTCCCGGGCCGTGGGAGGCCCCGTCTCCGCAGGACTGTCACGCCCCGTCGCGGACGTGACCGGGATCGCGGGTGCGTACGACCAGGCGAGCAGCGCCCTCACCATCGGTCGCCGCATCCGCGGCATCGGCGACGTCGTGCACTTCGACGACCTCGGCGCCTACCGGCTGCTCTCGCTCGTCGAGGACCGATCGGAGCTGCGTGCCTTCGTCGACGAGGTCCTCGGGGAGCTCGCGAGCGAGCGTCCGCAGGCAGTCGACCTGCGTCGCACGCTGACGGTCCTGCTCGAGACGGGTGGGAACGTGGCGGAGGCCGCTCGACGGCTGCACTTCCACTACAACACGATCCGCTACCGGATCGAGCGGCTGACGGCGATCGTCGGGCCCTTCACGGACGACGCACGCGTCCGCCTGGACGTCCAGCTCGCCCTGCTCGCTCTCGGGCTGACCGACCAGGCTCGCTGACCGGAGCTCAGCCGAGCACGGTGAAGCCACCCTCGCCGTAGCCGTCGACGCCGACGACCCAGTCGGTTCGCGTCTGCGGCGACGTCGCGAGCTCCGCCAGATCGGCGGGCACCTCGCCGGGGACCGCGGCGAAGTCGCGGATCGCCACGTGCGGCGTGGTCGGGCTGTTCAGCAGCTTGGCCGAGACGTTGACCACCTCGTGGAGGAACTCGAACAGGTCGCCTGCGAGGCCACCGGCGGCTTCGACGCTCTCCCTGGTCTCGGTCGGGGGCATGGCTCCGATCGCGGCGGCTGCTGCGATGGACAGGTCGAGGTCGGCGACGGCGGCCGCAGCCACGCGACCGTCGTCGAACCGGTACCCGGCGATGTACGACGGCCGCGTCACGTCGAGCTGCTGGTGTGGGCCCGGCCGGATCGTCACGGGCCGCGCGAGCAGGTCCCGCAGCAGGTCGCGGAACGACGCACGGGACGGCAGCGGGCAGCGGGCGCTCATGCGTCAGAGCACCGTGGCGAGCGCGGCGTCCAGCGACTGTGGAGTGAACGGCTTGCTCACCAGGAAGCTGGCCCCGTTGGCCTTCGCCAGCTCGTGCATGTCCGGGGTCGACTCCGACGTGACGAACCCGAACGTGACTCCGAGGCCCGCCTCGCGCAACGCCTGGAGGAGCTCGATGCCGGACATCTCCGGCATGTTCCAGTCTGAGACGACCAGGTCCGGCGACTCGGCTCTGACTGCCTCGAGCCCCTCTCGGCCGTCCGCTGCCTCGATGATCGTGGCTCCGGCGACACGGTCGATCGCGAGCAGGGCGCGCGTGACGATGGCGCGCATGGCCTTGCTGTCGTCGATGACGAGGATCTTCATGGCCTCCTCCTCGGTCGTGGCGTCGTGGAGGTCATCACGCGCTCCGTTCGTGCATCGAAACGACCACGAGCTCGCCGTCGCAGTCCGCGGTGGCTCGTTGCGTCACGGTGCTGCCGGGCAGCGACACCTGGTAGTCCCGGCCGGTGGTCACCGACGGCAGCGACAGCTGACAGGCGCCCTCGAGCAGCGACTTCACGTTCCCACCGGTCATGTTCGCGAGCTCGCCGACGGTGTCGGCGACCTCCGCGGCGGTCACCTCGTCGGGCTCCATGCCGAACATGAACGCCGCCGCGCGGAGCGCCGACCGCTCGGAGACCTGCACGCTGACGGCGGCCTCCCGGGCGCCGGTGATCTGGACGTGCCCCGTCACGACCCGCGTGCGTGGATCGTGCTGCTCGAGCGCCGGGGCAGGCGCGAGCTCGATGCCGAGGATCGCCGCCCAGATGTCGGCGGCGATGCGGCCGAGATCCACCTCGGTGCGGTTCATCGTTCCCTCCCTAGCGCGGGCGGTAGGTGGTGGCTGCCCCACTCGCGTCCCGTCGGTAGCTGTCGTCGATGTGAAGGGTCGTCTCGGACGTGCCGAGCACGAGGTGCCCGTCGGGCCGGAGCACGGATCGGCACCGGCCGAGGATCCGGCGCTTGTCCTCGAGGTCGAAGTAGATGAGGACGTTGCGCATGAACAACAGGTCGACCATCGGCACGAAGGGCCAGGGGCGGACCAGGTTGAGCGCCCGGAACTCGATCATCGAGCGCACACGCTCGTCGAGCTGCCAGTAGGCGCCGTCACGACGGAAGTGGCGCACGAGCATCGGGGCGGGCAGCCCCCGGTTCACCTCCAGCTGCGTGTAGCGCCCCGCTGCTGCGCGGCCGAGCATCTCTGCCGACAGGTCCGTGGCGACGATCCGCACGTTCCAGGTCTGGACGACCGAGGGGAACCGTTCCAGCAAGAGCATCGCGAGGCTGTAGGGCTCCTGACCGCTGGAGCAGGCCGCCGACCACAGCGTGAGGGATCGCTCAGCCGCACGGGCAGCGAGCAACCGCGGGAGGATCGTGTGCTCGAGCTCCGTCCAGAGACCGACGTCACGGAAGAAGGTCGTCTCGTTGGTGGTCATCGCGTCGACCACGAGCTCGTGCAGGACACCCGAGGTGTCCTGGCGCAGGCGGCGAACGAGCTCCCCGAGCGACCCGAGGCCGTTCTGCCGGGCGACGGGTCCCAGCCGCGACTCGATCAGGTAGCTCTTGCTCGCGTCGATCACGATCGCGGACCGCTCACGGACGATCTCGCGCACGTAGGCGGCGTCGGTGTCCGTCAACGTCATGCCCCCACCGCCGTCCCTCGGCGGGCGCGCACCCGCCGGACGATCTCCGCGGACATGGCAGGGAGCGGCACGACCGCCTCCGCGCTGCCCGCCGCGACGACGGCCCCGGGCATGCCCCAGACGACGCTCGTCGCCTGGTCCTGCGCGACGACACGGCCGCCGGCGTCCACGACGTGCTCCGCGCCCTGTCTGCCGTCGTACCCCATCCCGGTCAGCACGATGCCCAGCGTGCCCGCTCCGAAGGCTGCGGCCGCCGTGCGGAACAGGACGTCGACGGCTGGTCGGCACGAGTTCTCCGGAGGCGACTGCGTGAGGCGGGTGACCACTCCCTGGCCACGCCGGTGCACCTCGAGGTGGTGATCTCCCGGCGCGACCAGCACGTCCCCAGCGCACACGAGCTCCCCGTCGGCTGCCTCTCGCACCGACAGGGCGCTGTGCGGGTCGAGGCGTTCGGCGAGCAGGCGGGTGAACATCGGCGGCATGTGCTGGACGACCAGCACCGGGACCCCGAGGTCGGCCGGAAGCCGCGGCAGCAGTTCGGCGAGCGCGTTCGGCCCGCCGGTGCTGACGCCGACGACGATCGCCTCCACGGCCGCGGGTGGCCCGACGGACGCCCCGTGCGGCACGGCACCGTGCTGCGCACCGACGGCCGACGTGCGGTGACGCGTGCGCTCCGGGCCGCTCACGGTGGAGGGGACCAGCGCGTGGATCTTGGGGACGAGCTCCTCGCGGATCCGGGCCATCGCCTGTGGCACGCTGCCGACGTTGGCGGGCTTCGTCACGTAGTCGTTCGCCCCCCGGAGCAGGGCGTCCATGGTGACCGCCGCACCGCGCTCTGTGAGGGTCGAGAACATGATCACCGGCAGCGACGGGTAGCTCGCCCGCAGCTCGGCGAGCGTCTCGAGGCCGTCCATCTCCGGCATCTCGACGTCGAGCGTGACGACGTCCGGGTTGACCTGCGGGATCTTGTGCAAGGCGACGCGACCGTTGGGAGCCGTGCCGACGACCTCCAGGTCGGGCTCGCCCGCGAGCACGTCCGTCACGATGCGTCGCACGACGACCGCGTCGTCGACCACCAGCACCCTCGTCCGCACCATCAGCCGCCCGACGGGGCGGTCACGCCGAGCAGCGCGAGCTTCTCACGGATCACCGACGCGGTGAACGGCTTCATCGCGTACTCGTCCGCGCCCGCCTCGAGGGCGGCGACGAGGTGATCGGCGTCACCCTCCGTGGTCACCATCACGATGGTGAGGTCGCCCCCGGAGGCGCGGACACGTCGGACGAACGTGAGACCGTCCATGACCGGCATGTTCCAGTCCACGAGCGCGACGTCGACGTCCGGTACGCGGGCCAGCGCCTGCAACGCCTGGCTGCCGTCCGCCGCCTCCAGCACCTCGAAGCCGAGGTCGGCGAGGATGCGCCGGAGGATCGCGCGCGTGGCGCGGGAGTCGTCGATCACGATGGCTCGCACGTCGGCCCCCTCAGGCGGCGTCGGGCAGCTGCACGGCGGTGTCGGTGTCGAGCACCAGCAGCAGCCGACCGTCGAGCTTGTACGCCCCGACGATCAACTCGCGCGCGACCCCGCGGAGGGTCTCCGGCGGCGCCTCGAAGGTCGCGTCGTCGACGTCGACGACGTCACCGATCTCGTCGACGAGCAGGCTCAACGAACCGGTGACGGTACGCACGACGATGTTCATCGGTCGCTGATCGGCCGGTCGCTCCTCGAGCTCCAGCCGCCGCCGCAGGTCGAGCGCCGTGACGATCTGCCCACGGAGATTGATCAGCCCCTCGACGACCGGGCTCGCCAGAGGGACGCTGGTCAGGTCCTGCCCGCGCAGTACCTCCTGGACCCGCTCGACCTCGACGCCGAACGTCAGCTCGGCGAGGCGGAACGTGCAGTACTGGTCGCTGACGGCCATGGCTCAGGCTCCTGCGTGGACATCGAGGTGGCTGGGCCCGTGCGCGGCGACGATCGCATCCGCGTCGAGCACGTCGGTGACACGGCCCTGGATCACGGCGGATCCCAGCAGGCCCGCTCGCCCACCCCCTTCGTCGAGCGCGACGTCCTGCTCGACGATGTCGAGGATCCGCCCGACGACGAGCCCGACGGAGCCACCTGCGGCGCTGCGGACGACGACGTCCAGGGAGCAGGAGCCGGACGCGTCGGGCAGGGAGCCACCGACCCCCAGGGCGTCGGACAGGCGAAGCAAGGGCAGGATGTCGTCCCGGTACTGGACGACCTCGCTGACCACCGGCCCACTCCACGGTGTCGGCGGCGAAGACCTCCAGGCGTTCCACCTCGGAGAGCGCGATGGCGGCGCGGCGGTCGTCGCCCACGGACACCAGCAGCAGGGTGCGACGCTCGCGCGTCGTGTCGTCGACCGGCCCGCCCTCGACGGCCGCGCCCCGTTCGCGCGATCCGGAGACGACACGCGCCCGCTCGGCGATGCCCAGCACGTCGAGGATCAGCGACACGCGACCATCGCCCATGATCGTCGCGCCCGCGAAGAGCGTCGCGTCCTTCAGGTGGGATCCCAGCGGCTTGACGACGATCTCCTGCGTGTCGTGGATGTCGTCGACCACCAGCCCGAACTGGTGCCCGTCGGCCTGCAGCACCACCATGTTGAGGACCTCGCGGTCGGCGAGTGGCGTGTCGGCACGACCGAGCTCCCGCGCGAGGTCGACGAGCGGCAACAACCGGCCACGCAGTCGGTGGACGGGCACACCGTGGACGAGCTCGACGCCGTGGCGCACCGCCGGGCCGTCGAGGCGCACGAGCTCCAGCAGGCTGAGCTGCGGGATGGCGTACCGGTCGTCTCCGCTCGCCACGACGAGTGCGGGGACGATCGCCAGCGTGAGCGGGATCTTGACCTTGAAGGTCGTACCGAGGCCCAGCTCCGTGTGCACGTCGACGGCGCCGCCGATCCGCTCGATGTTGGTCCGGACGACGTCCATCCCGACCCCTCGACCGGACACGTTGGTGACGGCGGACGCGGTGGAGAAGCCGGGCGCGAAGATGAGGTTCAGCGCCTCACGCTCGCCCAGTCGAGCCGGCCTGATCCGCGGTCACGACCCCTTTCGCGATCGCCGTGGCCCGCAGCGCCTCGACGTCGATGCCTGCACCGTCGTCCGCGATCTCGATGTTGACCTGGCCACCCTCGTGGAAGGCGCGGAGCACGAGCTCGCCGGCAGCGGGCTTGCCCGCGGCCAGACGCGCCTCGGCCGTCTCGACCCCGTGGTCCACGGCGTTGCGCACCAGGTGGGTCAGCGGGTCCTTGATGGCTTCGATGATGGTCTTGTCGAGCTCGGTGTCCTGACCGACGAGCTCCAGCCGGACCTGCTTGCCGAGCTGCAGCGACAGGTCGCGCACGACGCGCGGCAGCTTGTTCCACACCGTTGCCGATGGGCTGCATGCGGGTCTTCATGACCCCTTCCTGCAGCTCGGTGGTGATGAGGTTCAGACGCTGGGACGCCCCGGCGAAGTCGCTGTCCTGCTCCTGGGTGACCAGCTGCATGATCTGGTTGCGGGCGAGCACGAGCTCGCCGACCAGATTCATCAGCTCGTCGAGGAGTCCGACGTCGACACGGATCGAGCTGTCGGCGACCCCACCACCCACCACGCGTTGCTGCGCCGCGGCTTCCTCGACGGCGTCCTGGTCGGCGTTGCCCTGCTCGACGAGGATCTCGCCGATACGACGCTCGTCGCCGAGGTCCTGTTCGTGCGCCGCGAGCACGACGTCCTGCTCCGAGCTGGCGCCGGAGGCGACCAGCATCTCCCCGATGCGGCGCGGGTCGCGCCCGCCGGACTGCAAGGCGGTGAGCCGCTCGCGAAGGACGGTGACGTCCAGGTCACCTTCCGCGCCCGTGTCCTCGATCGCACGGAGCATCGCCCGGAGGGCGTCGCCGGTCGACAGCAGTGCACTGGCGATGTCCTCGGTGACGCGCAGCTCCCCGTCGCGCAGCCGGCCCAGCAGGTTCTCCGCGACGTGCGCGAGGCCCTCGAGCGCCTGGAACCCGAAGAAGCCGCTGGTCCCCTTCACCGTGTGGATGGTGCGGAAGATGCTGGAGATGGCCTCGCCGTCGCTCGGGTCGCGCTCGAGGGCGAGGAGGTCCTCGTCGTAGCGGTCGAGGTTCTCGTGGGACTCCACCAGGAACTCGCCGACGATCTCGTCGATCTCGCTCACGCCACCACCTCCGCTCGACCCCCCGCTCCAGGGGCACAGTCGGCCCACCGGAGGGGTGGTCAAGCGAACGGGCGTGTCTCAGGCGAAGGCGGGCACCGCGGTCGGCCGTGCCACCGTCACTGTGTCCGGGAGCGGCCGGTCGTCCGGCACGAGCACGTAGTCGTCCTCACCGGGCACGACTCCGGTGACGGGCTCCAGGACTCCCCCGCGGTAGCGGTGCGCCACGTAGCCGTGGCACGTCACGGCGTCGAGGACGCGCTGTGCGGTCGCGTCGAATCGCCGCTGGTGGAGATCGTCGGCCTCGACGATCACCACCGGACGGTGCTCGCGCAGCACGCGCCGCGCACCGGCGAACACCAGCAGCTCCGCGCCCTCGACATCGCACTTGAGGACGTCCACGCGGTCGAGGCCGGCAGCCTCGACGACCGCGTCGAGAGGACGGCTCGGCACGCTGATCGTGCGGTGGGGCAGTCTCGCGAAGGCGGCGGTGGCCACGTGGTCGGCGGCCGATCCCGGCAGGTGCGCCCGCGTCGGGACGACCGGGATCCGCAGCTCGACGGTGCCCTGGCTGTCCGACAACGCCACGGGCGCGAGCGTGATCCGCTCCGCGTAGCCGGAGAGCCGCACGATCGCGCGCAACACCCGGTACGAACCCGGGCGGGGTTCGATCCCCAAGGTGCGTCCCTCGGGTCCGGAGGCGGCGGCCATGACGAGGAGGTGGGCACCACCGGCAGCCCCGACGTCGACACACCGGTCACCCGGCTGCACCAGCCGCCGGAGCAGCAGCAGTTCCTTCTCGAGGAAGGGCACGCGGTCGAGGGCACGCTCGAACACCGAGAGGCCGCCATGGTCGATCGCACGCTCGCGCACCGGTCGTTCCCGTCGTCGGGCCGGTCCTCGCCGCGGGGCGGCGACCGCGACCGGCGCAGGGGAACGGTACGGACGTCGGAGCACCACCCTCCCTGTCCGGATGGCGGGGGCTGCATGGCCGGCCCGTGACGCCGGCCCCGGAGTGCTGTCCAGCTCGCGCCGGCCAGGTCGTGCTGGCCGGATCCGCGCCGCCCCGGTCGCGCGGGACGTGTCGTCGTGGTTACGTTGTCCGCGGACCGACGGAAGGGACGGCGTGGCCCGGCGACGGCGGCAGGCACTGGTTCCCGCCGTGCTGCTCGCGCTGCTCACGGGGCTGTCCGCGTGCGGCACCGGCAACGACGGCGGCGGTGACGCGTCGGGTGCCCCGGACGCCGGCCGCGGCGCGCAGCTGTTCGCGAACAACTGCGCGGTCTGCCACGGCCCCGTCGGCGACGGCACCACGACCGGGCCACCACTGGTGCACGAGATCTACGAGCCGGGGCATCACAGCGACGAGGCCTTCCAGGTGGCCGTCGCCCGGGGAGTGCAGCCCCACCACTGGGACTTCGGGCCGATGCCGCCCGTCCCCGGGCTCGATCGGGGCGACGTCGCGGACATCGTCGCCCACGTCCGCGCGCTCCAGCAGGCGGCGGGCATCGGTCCGTGACGGGTTCGCGCGACGTCCAGCACTACCCTGCCGGTCACGCGCCCGTAGCTCAGCTGGACAGAGCGCCGGACTTCTAATCCGTTGGTCGCAGGTTCGAGTCCTGCCGGGCGCGCGCTCGCAGACCGGCGAGGCGTCCGCAGGAGACCCGATGAGCAGCGACCTGCCCGCGCGTCTCGCTCGGCGCCTCACCACGACCGATGCCGTGGTGATCGGCCTCGGCGCCATGATCGGCGCGGGTGTGTTCGCCGCGCCGGGGCCGGCGGCAGCCGCTGCCGGTTCGTGGCTCCTGGTCGGCCTGGCCATCGCGGCCGTCGTCGCGTACTGCAACGCCACCTCCTCCGCCCAGCTCGCCGCGGTGCACCCGGAGGCGGGCGGCACCTACGTCTACGCCCGCGAACGGCTGGGCCCCTATTGGGGTTTCCTCGCCGGCTGGAGCTTCGTCGTCGGCAAGTCGGCGAGCCTCGCCGCCATGGCGCTCACCTTCGGGTCCCACCTCGCGGAGCATCTCGCGCGCCCGCTCGGGATCGGCGCCGTCGTGGCCATGGCGGTCGTGAACGTCCTCGGTGTCGAGAAGACCGCCAGGCTGACGCGCGTCATCGTCGCGCTGGTGCTCGGGTCGCTCGCGGTCGTCGTCGCGGCGGCGATGCTCGGCGGGCATGCCTCCACGGCCAACCTGACCGGCGCGCTCCCCGGGGGCCCGTGGGGCGTGCTCCAGTCGGCGGGTCTGCTGTTCTTCGCGTTCGCCGGCTACGCGCGCCTGGCCACGCTCGGCGAGGAGGTCCGCGACCCCCGCAGGACGATCCCGGTGGCCATACCGGTCGCGCTCGGCATCGTGGTCGCGGTGTACGCGGCGGTCCTGGTGAGCGTGCTGCTGACGGTCGGTCCGGAGACGATGGCCGGCTCGCCGGCTCCCCTGGTCGCCGCGGTCGAGGCGAGCGGCTGGGCCGGGCTCACGCCGGTGGTCCGCGTCGGTGCCGCGATCGCCGCCGCCGGGGTGCTGCTCTCGCTGCTCGCCGGGATCAGCCGCACCGCGCTCTCGATGGCGCGCCGGCGCGAGCTCCCGGGCGTGCTCGACGCCGTCCATCCGACGCGCCGGACGCCATACCGGGCGGAGATCGCCGCCGCGGTGGTCGTGTGCGGCGTCGTGCTGGTCGCGGACCTGCGCGGCGCCATCGGGTTCAGCTCGTTCGCCGTGCTGACCTACTACGCCCTCGCGAACGCCTCCGCCTGGCGCCTGCGCGACGACGAGCGACGCTGGCCCCGCTGGCTGGCGGGGCTGGGCGGGGCGCTGTGCGTCCTGCTGGCGTTCACCCTCCCGCAGGCGGCGGTCGTCGGCGGCGGCGCGCTGCTCGCCCTGGGGTCGCTCGTGTGGGTGGTCACGCGACGACTCGGTGGCCGCGGATGAACAACGGCGAGGCGCGACCGTCCGTCCGGCTCCCGGTCCGGTCGCTGCATCCCGGGGTCGCGACGGGCGCGATCCTGCGGCTGACCGCGCCCCTGTCGCTGTGGGGCGGGACGCACCCGGACGGGACGATCAGCGACCCCCACCATCCCCAGTTCGGACGACGGCTCACCGGTCGGATCGTGGTCGTCGCCTCCGGGCGCGGCTCGTCGTCGTCCTCGTCCGTGCTCGCCGAGCTCGTCCGGTCGGGCAACGGCCCCGCGGCGATCGTGCTGGCGGAGCCGGACGGGATCCTCGTCCTCGGTGCGCTGGTCGCCGCGGAGCTCTACGGCATCCGGCTGCCGATCGCGGTCGTCGCGCCCGCTCTCCACCGGCAGCTGCCCTCGGACGGCGAGGCGTCGCTCTCCTGCGACGACACCACGGGCCACCTCGACGTCGCAACGGCCTCGGTCCGAGGTGCGCTGTCGTCACCCCTCGACACGGCGTCCGCCGCCGAGCCGGTCGGCGACACCGAGGTGGAGCTGACGGCCGAGGAGCAGGAGATCCTCGCGGGTGCCCGGGGACCGGGGCCCGCATTCGCGATGCGCCTGGTGGTCGCACTGGCGCGAGCGTCCGGCGCCCCGCGTCTCCTCCCGGTGTCACGCGCGCACGTCGACGGCTGCCTGTACCACGGCGCCGCGAGCCTCGACCTCGCGGAGCGGTTGCTGGAGCTCGGCGCCACGGTCGCGGTCCCGACGACCTCGAACGTCGGCTCGATCGACCTGGTGCATCCCGAGCTGGTGCACGGCCCGGCCGAGCAGCGGGCGGCGGGTCGGGCGCTGATGGAGGCGTACGCGCGGCTCGGCTGCCGCACCACCTTCACGTGCGCGCCGTACCAGGACCTCGCGGCACGGCCGGCCCGGGGCGAGCACGTCGCCTGGGCCGAGTCGAACGCCATCGCGTTCGTCAACGCGGTCGTCGGTGCACGCACCGACCGCTACGGGGACTTCATCGACATCGCGGCGGCGATCACGGGCCGTGCGCCCGCTGCCGGGTACCACCTGGACGCCGAACGCCTCGCGACGACGGTGGTCGACGTGTCCGCGGTGGATCGCCGCATCCTCGCCGAGGACGCCGGGTGGGGGGTGCTCGGGCTGGTCGTCGGGGACGCCCTGGGGACGCGGGTGCCGGCCGTCGTCGGTGCGCCTCCCGGGACGACGGAGGACCAGCTCAAGGCGTTCGGCGCCGCCGCCGCGTCGGCGGGTGGGGTGGGCATGTTCCACGTCGTCGGCGTGACGCCCGAGGCTCCCGACCTGGCGACGGCACTGGCGCCGGGCCGACCGGAACGGCTGGTGGTGGACGATCGAGCGATCCGCGACACCCGTGCCGGACTCTCCGCGGGCGCGCCACCGCGGCTGGACGCGATCAGCATCGGGACCCCGCACCTGTCGGTGGCCGAGCTCGCGACACTGGCCGACCTGATCCGGGCGTCCGGTGGCCGCTTCTCGGACGCGCTCGACGTCTACGTGTCCACCTCGCGGGCCGTGCTCGAGCAGGCGACGGAGACGGGCACCGCGGCGGTCGTGACGTCGGCAGGCG
The DNA here is from genome assembly GCA_963695235.1 of uncultured Nitriliruptoraceae bacterium. Taxonomy (GTDB): domain Bacteria; phylum Actinomycetota; class Nitriliruptoria; order Nitriliruptorales; family Nitriliruptoraceae; genus PWLR01. The sequence goes on along the minus strand of OY968778.1, from coordinate 1,940,758 downwards.
CGCACCTCGTCGTGGACACCTGCACCTACGTCACGACGATCCTGCGACCGACGGTCCGACACGTCGCGACCAACTCCGCGAAGTGGGCGTGGTACGCGCCGTCCAACCTCGGGGTCGAGGTGACGCTGCTCACGTTGGCGGAGTGCGTCGCGTCGGCGTGCGCCGGTCGGCTGGTCCGCGACCCGGGCGCGTGGGGCAGCTGAACGGCGGCGGCTACCGTCGCGACCGACGCGAGGGCGGCGTCGTAGGGAACGGAGGCTGGGTGGCAACGGACGTCGTGGTCGTCGGCGCCGGCATCGTCGGCGCCTCGTGCGCGTACCACCTCGCGGACGCCGGCCTGCGGGTCACGGTCGTCGACCGCGCCGACTCCCCCGCCAGCGGCTCCACGGGCCTGTCGGCCGCCGGGGTGCGGGTCCAGTTCGTCGAGCCGACCAACGTCGAGCTGTCGCTGGCCAGCATCGAGGTGTTCCGGGACTTCCCGACCCTGTTCGGCGCCCCGAGCGGCTACCAGCCGGTCGGCTACCTCTTCCTGGTGCCGGAGGACGGCTGGGAGGCCCACGTCGCCGGGGTCGAGGTCCAGCGGGCCCTGGGCGCGCCCGTGGACGTGCTGGGCGTCGACGAGGCGCTCGACCGCTTCGGCGGCTTCGATCCCACGGGCCTGGCCGGCGTCACGTTCGGCCCGATCGACGGGGTCGTCGACCCGCACCTGGTGACCATGGGGTTCCTGGCCCGCGCACGGCAGCTCGGCGCCGACGTCCGATTGCGCTCCGAGGTGACCGGCATCACGCCGACGGCGTCCGGCTGGGAGCTGGTCATCGGCGAGGGCTCGGCGGCCGTCACGCTCGAGACCACCGCTGTCGTGAACGCGGCCGGATGCTGGTCTGGCAAGCTCGCGTCGATGGCCGGCCTGACACTGCCCGTGGAGCCCGCGCGGCGCAACATCTGGCTCACGGCCCCGCGACCGGACAGGCGCGCGACGCCGCTGACCGTCGACGTCGCCTCCGGGCTCTATCACCGCAGCGAGGGCGAGCGGGTCCTGTTCGGTCGGTCGAACCCGGACCAGGAGGCCGGCTTCGTCTCGGGGATCGACTGGTCGTTCCTGGAGCCCACCCTGGAGATCGCGTTCGCCCGGTTCCCGTGGTTCGCGGACGAGGAGCTGGATGCCGCGGCCAGCTGGTTCGGCTACTACGAGATGAGCCCCGATCACAACGCCATCCTCGGCGCGTCGCCGGACGCCGGCGGCTGGTTCGACGCCGCCGGCTTCTCCGGGCACGGCGTGCAGCACGCACCGGCGGTCGGGCGGGCGATCCGCGAGGAGGTCGTCGACGGGCGGTCGACGACGATCGACATCGACCCGTTGCGGATCGGGCGCTTCCGAGCGGGCGACCGCCGCAACGAGCGGCACGTGATCTGATCAGGCCAGCCGTTCCGTGACCTCGTCGCGCAGGACCTCGCCGATGGCGAGGCTGGCGGTCGCGGCCGGCGAGGGGGCGTTGAGCACGTGGACGACGCGCCTGGTCCCCCGGAACACGAAGTCGTCGACCAGCGTCCCGTCCGGCGTGACCAGTTGCGCGCGCACGCCCCACGGACCACGGCGCAGATCGGACGCCTGGATCTCCGGCACGTACCCGCGGATCGCGCGGACCGTGGCGGGCAGGACCACGTCACGGAAGATCTCGCTCGCGGCCACGCCCGCATGCTGGAACCCCAGACGCCAGGTACCGCGGTAGCCGAGGCTCGCGGCGAGGTCGCGACGGTCGACCTGCCAGGGGCGGCGCCCGTGGCGCGCGAGTGCCAGCACCGCGTTCGGCCCGGCGAGGACGCGCCCGTCGATGCGCCGCGTGAGATGCACCCCCAGGAACGACAGGCCAGGCTGCGGAACCGGATACACGTTGCCCCGCACCAGGTGCGACCGCTCCGGCCGCAGCTCCAGCCACGAGCCCCGGAACGGCACGATCCGTGGCTGCCCCGGACGTCCGGTCAGACCCGCGAACCGATCGGCCTGCAACCCGGCGCACGCCACGACCGCGTCGGCGGGCTCGGTGCCCTGCTCGGTGTGGACGAGCACACCGTCGTGGGTCTCCTCGACCCGCTGGACCGGTGTCGAGGTGGAGACGATCGCGCCCGCGTCGTCGAGCCGCCGGGCGAGCGCCCGGCACACGGCGCCGAAGTCGGTCGTGCCGGTGGCCGGGGACCACAGGCCGGCGAGTGCACGCACGTGCGGCTCGTGTGCCTCGACGCCGGCGCGATCGAGCTCCTCCACCTCCACGCCGTTGCTGCGCGCCCGCGCTGCCAGGTCGCGCAGGCGAGGCAGCTCCCGCTCGTGCACGGCGGCGACCACCTTGCCCGTGCGCTCGTAGGGGACGTCGTTCTCGGCACAGAACGCCTCCATCTGCGCGCGTCCCGCGACGCACAGCCGAGCCTTGGCCGAACCCGGCGTGTAGTAGATGCCGGCGTGGACCACTCCCGAGTTTCGGGACGACTGCTGGGTGCCGACCGTCGCTTGGGCCTCGTAGAGGTGCACCGTGAGGTCCGGGCGCGCCTCGAGCAGCCGATACGCCGTCGCCAACCCGAGGATGCCGCCTCCGACGACCGCGATCCGGCTCGTGCGTTGCACCCGTGAGCTCCCTGTCCGCCGCCCGACCGGGAGGCCCGCCCTTGGCTACCGTGCGCGAACCGGCGGGCCAGGAGGATACGTGCGAGCGTTCACCGCGGACGACGTCTGGGGGACGCTCTCCATGGTGGACGCGATCCACGCGCTCGAGCGGTCCCTCGCCGACGGCTTCCCACCTGCCCCACAGCGCCTGCACCTCGAGGAGCGCGGGCAACTGCTGCTCGTCATGCCTTCGATGGCCGACGGCTACGCCGGGACCAAGCTGATCACGATCGACGCCCGGAACCCGGAGCGCGGGTTGCCTCTGGTCAACGGCACCTACACCCTGTTCGCCCCTCCCGGGCTCGAGCCGGTGGCGACGTTCGACGGCAGGGCACTGACGGAGCTGCGGACCGCAGCCGTGTCCGGGCTCGCGACCCGACACCTGGCGCGGACCGATGCGACTCGGCTGGTCGTCATCGGGACCGGCGCACAGGCCCGCTCGCACCTCGTGGCGATGGCAGCCGTCCTGCCGATCACCGAGGTCGTCCTGGTCGGTCGTCGGCGGGCACGGGTCGACGAGCTCGCCGCCTTCGCCCGGGACCGGCTGGCAGCCCGTGTCACGGCCGGCACGGCCCAGGACCTGTCCGCAGCCGACGTGGTGTGCGCCTGCACGTCGTCGTCGACACCCGTGGTCGAGGGCACGCTCCTCTCGCCCGGGGTGCACGTCAACGCGATCGGCGCCTACCTCCCCACGATGGCGGAGGTCGATGCGGGCGGGGTCGCCGCCTGCAAGGTCGTCGTCGAGACGCGGGACGCGGCGCGCGCCGAGAAGGGGGACCTGCTGCAGGCGCAGGAGGCGGGCGCCTGGTCGTTCGAGGACGTCGCCGCCGACCTCCCGGAGCTCGTCCGCGGCGCCGCGGTCCGCACCAGCGACGACGATCGCACGCTGTTCGCCTCGGTCGGTGTCGCCTACGAGGACCTGGTGATCGCACGGGCCGTCTTCGAGCGGGCGTCCGGCGCCGGGTCGTGACCACCTACGAGGTCGGCATCGTCGGCGCCGGCGTCCACGGTGCGAGCGCCGCCTTCCACCTGGCCGCGCGCGGCGTCAGCACCATCGTGCTCGAGAAGGGGGAGGTGGCCGGCGGGCCGACGGGTCGCTCCAGTGCGGTGTGCCGGGCCTACTACACGAACCGGTTCCTCGCCGAGGTGGCACGCGCGTCGTTGGACCTGCTTGCCGACATGGCGTCGCACACCGGGGGCCGCACCGCCAGCTTCCGGCGGACCGGCGCGCTGTTCCTGCACGGGCCGGACGAGGTCGACGAGGTGCGGACCAGCGCGGCGACGCTCGCCGAGATCGGCACCGAGGTCGAGGTGCTCGAGCCGGACCTCCTCGCGCTGCGCTTCCCTCGCTTCGACCCGACCGGGATCGGCTGCGCCGTGTTCGAACCCGGCGCCGGCTACGCCGACCCCGTGGACACGACCAACGCGCTCCTGGGACGGGCTCGCGAGCTGGGCACCGAGCTGCGTGCGCGCACGGAGGTCGTGCACATCGAGTCGCTCGGGACGGGTGGTGCGCGTCTGGACCTGTCGGACGGCAGCACGGTCAACGTGGCGCGCCTGCTGTTGGCCGCGGGCCCGTGGACGGGAGGGCTCGCGGCTCAGCTCGGCGTCGAGTTGCCACTGACGGTCGAACGGCACGTGGTGGCGATGTGTTCCTGGGGCGACGCGCAGCGGGTGCCACACGCCTTCGCGGACGTCCCCGGCGGCTACTACGCACGACCGGAGGGCGCGGACCAGCTGCTGCTCGGCCCCCTGACGCCCGAGCCGTCGATCGACGATCCGGACGACGTCGACGCGGACGTCCACGACGACGAGGTGGAACGGCTGGTCGCGGCTGTCGTCGGCCGGCTACCGACGCTCGACGGGCTGCAACCGCGGGGCGGCTGGGCCAGCCTGTACGACGTCAGCCCGGACTGGCAGCCGGTGATCGACGAGATCGCGACCGGCGTGTTCGTCGATGCCGGGACGAGCGGCCACGGGTTCAAGCTCGCCCCGGCGCTCGGCCGACACGTCGCGGATCTCGTGCTCGGTGAGCCGAGCCCCGAGCTCGAGGCGTTCACCGCCGACCGATTCACGCGCGGCCTCGCGCTGTCGGCCGGCTTCGGCGACGCCCGCATCCTGGGCTGACGCTCAGTCCTCCGGCACCTCTCCGAGGTACGCCTCCCGCATCTGGGGGTTGGCCAGCAGCGCGTCGGCGTCGTCGGCGAGCACGATCTGGCCGGTCTGGAGCACGTACCCGCGGTCGGCGATCGACAACGCCATGTTGGCGTTCTGTTCGACGACGAACACGGCGGTGCCGGCCTCGTGGATCTGCTTGATGATCTCGAAGTTCTGGGTGACCAGGACCGGAGCGAGCCCCATCGACGGCTCGTCCATCAGCAGCACCTTCGGCCGCGCCATGAGCGCCCTGCCGACGGCGACCATCTGCTGCTCGCCACCGGAGAGGGTCCCCGCCCGCTGGCTCAGCCGCTCCTTGACGCGCGGGAACATCTCGAAGATCCGGTCCATGTCGGATTCGATCTCGTCGTCGTTGCGCAGGTAGGCCCCGATCGTCAGGTTCTCCCGCACGGACATGCGCTTGAACAGGCGCCGGTTCTCCGGGACCATCGACACGCCGGCAGCGACGCGCTTCGCGGTGCTCCAGCTGTTGGCGACCTCGCCGTCTATCAGCACCTCCCCGTTGGTCGGCTCGACCATCCCGAGGATCGTCTTCAGCGTCGTCGTCTTGCCGGAGGCGTTGCCGCCGAGCAGGCAGACCAGCTCGCCGGGTTGGATCCGGATGTCCACCTGCTTGAGGATGTGGACGGCGCCGTAGTGGGTGTCGATGCCCCGGAATTCGAGCACCGGCGCCTCCCCCTCAGGCGCCGGAGTCCCGTCGTTGGGCGTGTCGATGAACTCCTCGGTGCTCACGCGGTCTTCTCCTGCTCTGCCGGACGGCCCAGGTAGGCCTCGATGACGCGTTCGTCCGAAGACACCTCCGAGTAGGAGCCCTCGGCGAGCTTGACCCCGTGGTCGAAGACGCACACCCGGTCGGACACGTCGGCGACGACCTTCATGTCGTGCTCGATGACGACGACGGTGAAGCCCTTGTCGGTCTTCAACCGACCGATCAGCTCCGTGAGCTCGAGGGTTTCCCGCGGGTTCATCCCTGCCGTCGGCTCGTCGAGCAGCAGCAGGTCCGGATCGGTGGCCATCGCCCGTGCGATCTCCAGCCGCCGCCGGTTCGCGTACGACAGCACGAAGGCCGGCTGGTCGAGCCGGTATCCGGTGAGACGTGTGCCGAAGAAGGAGAGCACCTCGCGTGCGTACTCCTCGGTCTCCTGCTCCTCGCGCCGGAAGCGCGACGTGTTGAGGATGGCCCCCCATGCGCCTGACCGGGTCCGGCAGTGTCGCCCGACCATGACGTTCTCGAGGACGGTGAGGTTGGGGAAGAGCTTGACGTTCTGGAAGGTGCGCGCGAGGCCCTTGGAGGTGATGACGTTGGGCGACAGCCCACCGATCTCCTCCCCCTTGAACAGGATCTGGCCCTCGTCGGGAGGGAACAGTCCGCTCGTCACGTTGAAGAACGACGTCTTGCCCGCGCCGTTGGGTCCGATCACGGACACGATCTCGTTGTTGTCGATGTGGAAGTCCACGCCGCCGAGCGCCTGGATCCCGCCGAACGACTTCTTGAGGCCCCTGATCTCGAGCACGTGGCTCATCGTGCGCCCTCCTCGCCGGCGTCGCCGGTCGCCACGGGCGCGGTTTCCCGCGCCGTGCCGTTGCCGTCGTCGGTGAACTGACCCTTCTTGTCGAACCAGGCGTCCTGGAGGAACTCCTCCTGGTGCAGCTCCCGCGAGCGTCGCACCGACGGAACGAGGCCTTCCGGTCTCTGAAGCATCATGAAGACGAGCAGCGCTCCGTAGATGAGCATCTTGTAGTTCTCGAACTCCTGGAGCAGCCCCGGCAGTCGTGGCCCGCCGAGGATCCCGATCAGCACGAACGCACCGACCAGCACGCCCGGGATGTGTCCCATCCCACCGACGATCACCACGACGAGGATGATGATCGAGATGAGCAGCTCGAAGGAGTTGGGGAACACCGTCCCGACCTTGGCCGCGAACAGCGCTCCCGCGAAGGACGCGAGCATCGCACCGGTGACGAAGGCCATCAGCTTGACCTTCGTCGTGTCGACGCCCATCGCCTCCGCAGTGGTCTCGTCCTCCCGCAGCGCGGCCCACGCACGCCCGACTCGGGATGCCTGGAGCCGCCACGACACGTAGATGGCGATCGCGACGAACAGCAGCGTCATGTAGAACATCGCCCGCGGATCGACGCCCCGCACCTCGGTGTTGAAGAAGGGGATACCGGGGATGCGCCGGATGCCCTGCGCACCTCCGAACCACGGCCGCAGCCAGTCCGAGATCAGGAGGCGCTCGAGGATGGCGGCGAAGCCGAGCGTCACGATCGCGAGGTAGTCACCGCGGAGCCGGATGACGGGCGTGCCGACGAAGATCCCTGCGAGCGCCGCGAGGCCGACCACGAGTGGCAGCGCCACCCACCAGCTCAGCGCCGGCGCGAATCCCGGGGACGACGGCGACGTGAGCACCGCCATCGCGTACGCGCCGACCCCGAAGAAGGTCACGTGGCCGAGGTCCAGCAGCCCGGCGTACCCGACGATGATGTTGAGCCCGAGCGCCAGGAGCATGTAGAAGCCGACGTTGACGAGCATCTCGTTGAGCTGGCTGCCGAGCAGCATCGGGAGCACGGCGACGACGACGGCCCCCACGACGTAGCCGATCAGACGCCTGCGGCGCTCGCTCTCGGGCGTGGTGTCCGTCGGCTCCCGGAGCATGCGTTCCCGGGCGGTGGCCCGTCGGCCGGCGACCACGTAGCCGATCGCAGCGACCACCAGCAGCAGGACGAGCGCCGGGATCAGCCGCAGGCCGCTGTTGGTGACGTACATGCTGCGGTGGAGCCGGCCGAGCCCCAGGTTGTTGAGCACCTGGCGGGCGATCAGCTCGATCAGCGACAGCACGAACACCGTCTGGAGCCCTGCCAGGACCGCGCGACGGCTGCGGTCCGGGATGAGGCGGAACGCGCCGCCGGCCAGAGCGGCCACGGCCACCGCGAGGACGAGCAGCGGGATCGCGGACGGGTCCTCCTGCCCGTACGTCAGGATGCGGTAGAGGCCGGGCGAGAGGCTCGGGAAGGTGGGACGCAGGTTGGCGCCGCTGGCCAGGCCGAGCAGCACCAGGATCGGTCCGAGGCTCGCGAGCAGGCCCACCGCCCCGGAGGAGATGAGATCGCGAACGCCTGGCACGTAGTCGTCCTGGCCGGGCCTGGTTGGTCTTGCCGCCGCGACGGCCCCCGCGAGGAACGGCACGCCGTAGAAGATGACGTCTCCGAGGCTCGTCCAGCCGACCAGGATCTGCCTTCGATCGAAGGTCTCGACCATGCCGTTGGTCGCCACGAAGGCGAGAGCGACGGCGGTGACCAGGCCGATGCGAAGCGCCCGCTTGAGGTCGGGGAACGTGCCGGTGTCGGTCGCGGTCGGGGGCGGGGAGACGGCTGTCTGCGTGGTGGCTGCCATCATGCGCGGTCCTCCGATCCGACCCGCTCGCCGAACAACCCGCTCGGTCGGAACACCAACATCAGCACCAGGGCACTGAACGCGACCACGTCACGCAGTTGCGATGGGCTCGGGATGCCGAGCCCGTCGAGGATGAGCTGTGGGCCGACGCCCTCGAACAGCCCGAGCAGCACTCCACCGAACATCGCGCCTGGGATCGAGCCGATGCCACCGAGCACGGCCGACGTGAACGCCTTGATGCCCGGGATGAACCCCATGAAGGCGGAGACGCCGTAGAGCTGGCCGTAGAGCATCCCGGCGACCCCTGCCATCGACCCTCCGACGGCGAACGTCGTGACGATCGTGCGGTCGACGTTGATGCCCATGAGGGCGGCGATCTCCTTGTCCTCGGCGACCGCACGCATCGCCCGACCGGTCTTCGTCCGGGTCACGAAGAACCACAGCGCCGTCATCGCGACGGCAGCCACGACGATCACGAGCAGGTTCACCGTACGGATCGGCACACCGATGATGCGCACCTGGCCGGTGAGCACGGCTGGCATGGCGGGGTACGTACGGACCCGCTCACCGAACAGCCCGAGGAAGGTGTACTGGAGGAAGAACGAGACGCCGATCGAGGTGATCAACGGGATGAGGCGCGGCGAGTTGCGCAGCTTGCGGTACGCGACCCGCTCCACGACGACGGCGACCGTGGTCGAGGTGAGGACGGCCACGAGGAGGGCGAGGAACATCGCCAGCAGTGGGTTGCTGGCGTACATGCCCTGACCGGCGAGATAGGTGGCGGCGAAGTAGCCGATGAAGGCGCCGCTCATGAACACCTCGCCGTGGGCGAAGTTGATGAAGCCGAGCACGCCGTAGACCATGGAGTAGCCGAGGGCGATCAAGCCGTACATGGCGCCGAAGGACAGGCCGGCGACGAGCAGGTCACGCCAGGCCGCGGCGGTGGGCCCCTCTCCCGCCACGAAGCCGGAGATCGATCCGATCAGCCCCAGCGTGATGACCAGGACGGCGCCGATCCTGATGACCCACAGGAACGAGTCGACCCACGTCAGGTGCAGTTTCGCTTTCGGCTTGGCAGGGGGTGTTTCTTCTTCCGTTGGGGATACGTCGACGCTCACGAACCACTCCCGCGACGTTGGGTCCGCTCGCTCTCCCACGGCGGACGAAGGACGTGGAACACCCGAGGGGGCCCCAGCTGTCTAGCAGCCAGGGCCCCCTCGATGCGTGGTTCAGCTCTCCGGAACGTAGGTGTAGACGGTCGGGATCTGGGTCGCGTCGGTCACGGACGAGTCCTCGTGGAGGATGATCTGGATCTCACCAGCGCCACAGTCACCGAAGTCGTCGCATGCCAGCTGCCCGATCAGACCCTGGAACGAGGTGTTGCCGATCTCCTCGCGGAGCGCAGCACGGTCGATCGTCAGCGACCCGTCGCTGCCGACGACGGCGACGTTGTCGATCGCACGCAGCAGGATGGTTGTCGCGTCGTAGGCGTGCGCCCAGAACGCTGCCGACGGAGCCTCGCCGAACTCGGCCTGGTAGTCGTCCAGGAAGCCCTGCGCGGTCTGCCCGGTGATCTCGTTCTCGTTGCCCTCGAACTGCAGGCTCGGCCCGGAGAAGTAGAAGCCCTCGGACTCCGGGATCTCCAGGAAGCCCTCGACCTGTGCGCCGTCCGCGGACAGGAGCACGACGTCCTCGAAGCCCGACACGCCGACGATCTGCTCCGCGATGCGGTTGATCTCCGGCGGGAAGATCGGAACGAACAGGCCCTCCGGGTTGGCGGCCGCCACCTCGGTCAGCACGGGCACCATGTCGGTGTCGCCCTTGTTGACAGCGGTGTAGACCACGACCTCGCCGCCCAGCTCCTCGAAGGCCTCTCGGAACGCGGTGGTGAGACCGTCGGTGTACGGGTCGCCGTCGTGCACAGCGGCCATCGTCTCTAGCCCGAGCTCGTTGAAGGCGAAGTCCGCGACGGCAGCGCCCTGGTGCAGGTCGTTGTGCGCGGTCCGGAAGTAGCCCTCGTTGTAGTTCTCACCCTCGGTCCCGAAGGGCGACTGGGTGAGCGCCGGGTTGGTGTTGGAGGCGGAGACCATGACCATCCCGGCCTCGCTGACGAGCTCGGACGCGGGTACGCCGGCACCGGAGCACGAGGTCCCGATCACACCGACCACGGTGTCGTCGGAGACGATCGTCTGCGCGGAGGCCTGCCCACCGTCGGCGGAGCACAGGTCGTCGAACGGCGTCCCCAGGTCGACGCTGAAGCCCTGGATGTCGCCGTAGTCGGCGATCGCGAGCTGGGTGGCGCGCTGGTTCGGGATGCCGAGGAACGCGACGTCCCCGGAGATCGCCTCGAGCGAGCGGATCTGGATCGACTCGCCCTCCGCGACCGTGACCGCACCCAGCGCACCGGGCTCGACCTGCTCCCCGTTGTCCCCACCATTGCCCGGGTCCGCACCCGTGTCCGTGTCGCCGTTGTCGCCGCAGGCGGCCACCACGAGCGCCGCGGCCGCCAGTACGGCGGCGGCGCGCGTACCGATTCGCTTCCTCATCATCTCTCTCCTCGCCACGCAGCGCGCAGCACGATTGTGCACCCGTCACGGCAGTCCCGGGACGCTGACGTGTCCGCAGTCGGCGGGACGACCAACGGTCACGCTAGTAGGTGACCGGCCGGTCGGCCAGCGTCCACGTGCGCCCAGCATCCCAGCGACGAGCACCTCTCCGGGGCCCCACTCCGCGTCGTGGACCCCTCCGAGCCGAGTCGCGACGGGGTCGTTCGCCCGACCAGTCGAGACGGCGCTTTGACCGCTCCGACCGCCCTGCGTACCCTCCGCCGGCGCGCGGCGTCGGCCGTGCGTCCCGTGGTGGGTGTAGCTCAGCTTGGTTAGAGCGCTTGGTTGTGGTCCAAGAGGCCGGGGGTTCAAGTCCCCTCATCCACCCTCGCAGCGTGGTCGTGTTCCCGTCCTGTACGGTCCCGGCCGCGCACGCGCGCCGCTAGCTCAATTGGTAGAGCATCCGGCTCTTAACCGGCAGGTTCGGGGTTCGAGTCCCTGGCGGCGCACAACACGAGGAACCGGCCCTGGCGGCCGGTTCCTCGTGCTTTGGGGTCCCAATTTCCGGCTGTCCACACCTCAGCTGCCCATCTTGGGCCGCGTTGCGCACCTGTCTTCGACTGAGAACCTGTGAACCACTCATGGACCCCGCCCATCGCGGCTGGCAAGGCATCGCAGCCCGTGATCGCGATTTCGGACGCAACGCTCCAGACGCTGATTCGCCACTGAGGTGGACGACCAGTAGGGGTCATCCGAGCGTGCGGTGCTGGGCGATGAACGAGCGCAGGTCGTCGACCGCGATCCGGCGGGCGCGACCGATGCGCACGGTGGGCAGCTCTCCGTCGGCGATCAGCTCGTAGAGCTTCGAGCGTGAGGCCAAGCCGCGCCGCAGCCGCTCATCGGGTGAAGGTGAGATGGGTGACGCCGCCCGGGGTCGACACCGCCTCCACGTCGTACTGCTGCTCGAGCGCCTCCAGGCCGTCCCACAGCCGGACGCCACGCCCGAGGAGGATCGGGACCTGGACGACATGCAGGTGGTCGACGAGCCCGGCGGCGAGGAACGCGCGCAGCGTCGTCGGGCCGCCCCCGATGCGGACGTCCTGACCCGCGGCCGCCTCCCGAGCGGCATCGAGTGCCTCCGCCGGCGCGGCGTCGAGGAAATGGAACGTCGTACCGCCGTCCATCTCCAGCGGTGAGCGCGGACGATGGGTCAGGACGTACGTCGGCGTGCGGAACGGCGGCTCGTCGCCCCACCAGCCGCGCCACTGCGGGTCCTCCTGCCAACCCGGAGGGCCGAACTTGCCGGCGCCCATGATCTCCGCGCCGATCCCGTGGCTGTGCCGCTCGGCGAAGGCGTTGTCGACGCCGGCAGTGCCGGCAGCGTCACCACCCGGGTCGACGACTCCGAGGTCAGTCCAGAATCGGGTCGCAGTCATCCACTCGTGTAGTCGATGGCCGGCGTGACCGAACGGGGTGTCGACGGACTGGCCTTCGCCAGTGGCGAAGCCGTCGAGCGAGATCGAGAAGTTGTGGACTCTGGCGCGAGACATGGCGGCTCCTTCGGTGTCGATGCAGGCATCAGCATGGTGGACCTGTCCCGCAACGCGATCTCATCGCGCGTCAGGACCAGCGACGCGCACAGCACGGTCGTGCCCGAGAATGACAGGCAAAGATCCAGAAGCGCGCCAGGGATGCACGACCGGCCAGCGGGTTGCCGCGGTCGCGCGGCAGAACGGGGTGAGCAGGTCGTGGCCACCATCGACTTCAAGAGGGAGCTCGACGCCTACCGGGCGAAGCGGGAACGGTTCCGGATGGTGGAGGTACCCGACCACCACTACCTGATGGCCGACGGCCGCGGCGACCCGAACACCGCACCAGCCTTCGGCGAAGCCATCGAAGCGCTCTATCCGGTGGCCTACAAGCTGAAGTTCGCCAGCAAACGAGACCTCGGCCGCGACGACGTCGTCCCACCGCTGGAGGGTCTGTGGTGGGCCGACGACATGGAGGCCTTCACGACCTCACCTGACAGGTCCCGGTGGGACTGGACGCTGATGATCATGGTCCCCGACTGGATCGACCGGGACCTGTTCACCCTCGCCGTCGAGCAGGTCGAGGCCAAGAATCGCCCGGAACGCCTGGACGACATCCGCCTGGAGGAGCTGTCCGAGGGCCTGTGCGTACAGACGTTGCACGTCGGCTCGTTCGAGGACGAGGCAGACGTGCTCGCGCGCATGCATCACGAGTTCATCCCGAGTCACGGATTGGCCATGGTCGGCAGGCACCACGAGATCTACCTCAGCGACTTCCGCAGGGTCGCACCCGAGAAGCTGCGCACCGTGCTCCGACAGCCGGTTCGGTCAGGAACGGAGAAGCCCCGATCCCGACGGCGCGGTTAGCGTCGGAGCACGCTGATCACCAGGATGACGAGGAGCACCATGAGCGGGACATCGAAGGGCGACGAGCCCACGCAGGGCTTCTCCGCCGAAGAACGCGCCGCGATGAAGGAGCGGGCGGCGGAGCTGAAGGCCGAGGCGCGCGCCGGCGGCAAGAGTGCGAAGAAGGCAGCCGCCGACGAAGCAGCCGTGCTGTCGAAGATCGCTCAGATGGAACCGCCGGACCGTGCGATCGCCGAGCGCCTGCACACCATCGTCACCACTGCCGCTCCCGAGCTGGCGCCGAAGCTCTGGTATGGCCAACCGGCCTACGCGAAGGCCGGGAAGGTGGTGTGCTTCTTCCGCAGCGGCCAGGTCGACAAGGAGCGCTACTCCACCTTCGGGTTCAGCACGGCCGCGAACCTCGACGACGACAGCGGCCTCTGGCCGACCTCGTACGCCCTGACGGCGTTGAGCGACGCGGGCGAGAGGACGATCACGGAACTCGTCGAGAAGGCCGTGAGCTGACGCCGACTGCAGGAGCGGCAAAGGCCTCGCCGTCGTCGGTCCAGCCGGACGCGGGAGCCGGCAGGCGTCAGGCGCCGGGCCCTCAGAGCCCTCGGGCCGGCCCGGACCAGGTGGCGGTTCCCAGGACGTGCGGCGCGGCGGGGACCGGGATCCGACCGTCGGGGAAGCGCAGCCGGCGCTCACCGACGACCGTGAACCCGGCCGCCCGCACGGCGTCGGCCGGCCGGCGCGAGGTGTGGCAGCCGCCAGCCAGCAACGGCCACAGGGTCGCATCGACCACCCGCTGCACCGTGCGCAGCACGGGGGTGTCGGCTGCCTCGTGCTCGAGGTAGCGCAGCTCGCCACCCGGACGCAGCACGCGGCCCACCTCCTGCAGCGCGGACATCGGGTCTGGCACCGAGCAGAGCACCAGCGAGATCACCGCCGCATCCACGGATGCCGGGGCCAGCGGCAGATCGTCCGCGAGGCCGGCGAGGACCTGGACCGGCACCGTCGCCGAGGCTCCCGCCTGCTCGGCCCTCCCGCGCAGGTACGGCTCGGGCTCGACGGCGATGACGTGCTCGACGGTGGACGGATAGTGGGCGAGGTTCAGCCCGTTGCCCGCACCCACCTCCACGACCCGACCGTGCAAACCGGCGAGCAGCTCGTCACGCAACGCACCCATCCCCTGGGCCTCCATCCCAGGGCTGATCGACGCGTACATCCGGGCGAACACCGGCCGCGAACGGTCCGTCGCGCTGCGATGTCTCATCGTCCCATCGTACGGCCGATGTGGCGATCGCTCCCGGCTAGGGCGCGATGGCGGCGGCCTCCCGGGCCGCTGCCCCCACGCGTGCTCCCCACCTGACGGCACGGTCGAGCTCACCATCGACCACCGGGCCCTCCATGTCCTCGACGAAGAACGTCTCGGGATCGACCGCCAGACCGAGCCCCGCGGCGGTGAGTCGCTTGGCGATGCCACGAGCGGCCGACCCGGGCACGAGCGGCTTGTCGACGCGGGTGTCGAAGGCCGCGGCGAGCCGCCCGTCGGCGCCGTCGAGGCGCGCCAGCCACTCGCGCGCTCCCCCATCGCGCGAGACGACCTCGCCGGCGACGCGCTCCGCCGCCGACGCACGGGTGCCCGGCCGGCTCATCCCGAACGCATGCGTGGGCGCACCGACCACCAGGAGACGCACCTGCGGGTCGATCGCGCTCGCGGTGGCGCCGACCTCCCGCACGGCCACCTCGATGTCTGCGTCGACGAGGCCGCGCCCGACCGCCTCGGCGAGCGACCGGGTGTTGCCGAACATCGATTCGTACACGACCAGGGCACGCATCTGCGTCCCTCCTCTCGCTCCAGGCCAGCGTGCGCGTGTTGGGCCGACCTCCACCAGGGCCGTCGGTCACACCTCTCCCGAGACGGTGCTCGCGAGAACGGCGCGCGGTGGCGGGGAAGGCGCGCGCACCGAACGACCGCATGGTGAACCGGCCGACGGCGCGGCGCGTAGCTCTGAGGGAGCGCGGGACGGACGGCATCGAGGTGGAGGGCGCGACCGTGGGACGACGGCGGACGATGGGCGTGCTGTGCGCGGTTGCGCTGCTCGCAGCGGCATGCGGCGGTGACACGAACGACCCCGAGCCGGCGGGCGCACCGACCGAGACCGACCCGGACGTCGACTCGGGTGACGACGACGCCTCGAACGGCGACGCGGAGGGCGGGGACGACACGGCCGAGGGAGACCAGGACGCCCCGGGGGCGGCGGGAGCCGCAGACGCGGACGTCGTGGTGGGCACCTTCACGACACCTCTCGGGGCGATCCTGGTCGACGGCGACGGCATGTCGCTGTACCTGTTCGACGACGACGTGGACGGCGAGAGCACCTGCTACGACTCGTGTGCGGTCACCTGGCCACCGCTCGTCGGCAGTGCGGCCGCCGGCGAGGGAGCCGACGAGGCGCTGCTGGGTTCGACGACGCGCGACGACGGCACCGAGCAGGTCACCTACGACGGCATGCCGCTCTACTTCTACGCCGGCGATCAGCAGCGCGGCGACACCGCGGGGCAGGGCATCGGCGGCATCTGGTGGGTGGTGGGCCCGGCCGGAGAACGCATCACGGAAACCGCGGCCCCCGCGGCGTCGACGGACGGATACTGAGCCGCACCGGCACGGCGAGCGGTCGACCTGCGGAGCGGTCATGGCACACGACCTGGGATCGGTCGGGTCGATCGAGCAACTCCACGAGCGCTTCGCCGGGCCCCTCTACCTCTACGCCTGGCGGCGACTGCGCGACCACGGCGCCGCCCAGGAGACCGTCCAGGACACCCTGCTCAGGGCCTGGAGGCACGCGGACCGCTTCGACCCGACGCTGGGATCGCTGCCCGGCTGGCTGTTCACCATCGCCCGCAACCTCACGAACGACCGGCTCCGGCGCCAGGGCGCACGCCCGGCAGAGGAGCCGCTCGACCACGACGTCGCCGCTCCCACCGACGGCGACATCGACCGCGTGCTCGAGGCGTGGCAGTTGGCGGAGGCCATGGCGCAGCTCAGCCTCCAGCACCGCCAGGTGATCGTCGAGGTGCACTACCTCGGCAACACCGTGCGAGAGGTCGCGGGGCGGCTCGGGCTGCCGGAAGGGACCGTCAAATCGCGCCTGTACTACGGGCTCCGCAGCCTGCGCCTGCTCCTCGAGGAGAGAGGGATGACCCGATGACCTCGCGTGAGCCGCACGTGCGGACCGAGCTCGGCGCCTACGTGCTGGGCGCCCTGGAGCCGGCCGACCGGCACACCGTCGAGCTGCACCTGACGGACTGCGGCACCTGTCGCGACGAGCTCAGCCGCCTGTCGGTCCTGCCCGGATTGCTCGACCGCCTCACGCCCGACGAGGCCCTGGTCGACCTCGAGGTGGTGCGCCGGACCTTGCCCGACACCCTCGCTCTCGCGACCCGGACGACCGAGCAGCGGCTCCGTCGACAGTTGCGCTCGTGGCGGGCGATGGCGGTCACGGGCGCGGCGACAGCCGCCGCCGCGATCGTGTTCGCCTGGGCTCCGTGGCAGCCACCCCCGGACCGCGTCGTCGTGGCGCTCGTCCCGATCGCGAGCGCGGCCGACGCGACCCAGGGCACCGTCGCCGCGTACGCCTGGGAATGGGGGACGACGGTGGAGATCCGCGTCGAGTCGCTGCCGCCCGCGGAGGCGTACGCCATCTGGACCGTGCGTTCGGACGGCCATCGGGAGCGCGCGGGTACCTGGGGGCCGACAGAGCTGGGCTCCGCGTACGTCCGTGGCGCCAGCGCGATCCTCCGAGACGAGCTGGCCCGCGTGGAGGTGACGGATCCCAGTGGCGTCCCGCTCTTCGCCGCGAGCTTCACCGCCGACGGTTGAGCCCGGAGCTCGCGGCGGCGCGACCCGCGGTCGTGACGAGTGCCACCGCGACCACCAGTGCTCCCGCCCCGGCCCAGCCGAGTGGCGTGAGACGCTCCCCGAGCAACGGGACGGCCAGCGCCGTGGCGGTCAGCGGCTCCAGCAGCACGAGGATCCCCGCGGCGGACGACGGGATCGACGGCAGCCCGGCGAAGTACAAGCGGTAGGCGACGGCCGTCGGCAGGATCCCGAGGTAGAGCATCGCGCCCCAGACCACCGGCTCCGTGCCGAGCGACAGGCCGACCGTCGCAGCGGTCGCTGGGACGAGCAGCAGCGCGGCACCGACGAAGGCCAGGACGCTGAGTTGCGACGATCGCATCCGGGCGCTGATCGAGCTGCCGACGAGCGCCATCGTGACGTAGCCGACCGAGGACGCTGCGGCGAACGCGACGCCGACCATCGTCCCGGCAGATCCGGATCCCGGCCGCCCGACGAGCGCGAGCAGACCGACGAGGGCCAGCACGACGCCCGCGACGGTCCGGGCGGGTGTCCTGCGACGCGTCCTGACACGTTCGGCGAGCGTGAGCAGGACGGGCGCCAGCCCGAGGGTGACGAGCGTCGCGATCGCGACGCCCGCGCGCTCGACCGCGACGAAGTAGCCCGCCTGGTACGCGGCGAGGCCGACGCACACCCCGACGAGCCGGAGCACGTCGCGGCGTTCGAGCGCCCGCAGCAGGGCTCCGGTGCCACGAAGGATGGGCAGGAGCGCGACGGCCCCCAGCGCCATCCGCCAGGAGCTGACGGTCAACGGGTGGATGCCACGCCCGTAGGCGACCGTCGCGGTCAGCCCGGACGTGCCCCACAGTATCGCTGCGGCCCCGACGTGGACGAGACCGCGCCCGCTGCGCGTCGAGGTGGGCAGGATGTGGCTGCTCAGTCGGGCAGCGGGACGGCGAGGATCGGGCAGGGTGCCAGGAGCAGCACGGATTGCGCGGTGCTGCCGAAGACGAGCTTGCTGACCCGCGAACGGCTGCGGATCCCGATGACCCCCAGGTCGTAGCCCGATCGCAGCTCGTCGAGGATCACCTCGTCGGGCTCGCCGGGCAGGACGCGCACCTCGACCTCGGCCGCTGCATCGTCGAGGTGCTTGGCGACGGCGCTGGCGATGCGTCCGCGCGATTCGGTCAGCACCACGTCGAGGTAGCCGCTCTCCAGCGGTGCACCCTCACGGACGGAGTCGCGATGCGCCTGCAGCTCGTCCTCGGAGAGGACGTGCAGCACGGTCAAGGGAAGTCCCAGGCGATCCGCGTACGACACCGCGGTCCTCACGACCGGCCCGGCGGACGCGATGCCCTCGATGGCCAGCAGCACACCATGCGACATCTCGAGCCTCCTGTACGTGCGTCTCGACCGACTCTACAGAACCGTCGCCGGGGAACGGCAGGGGCCTCGGCCTCTATGGCCGAGTCGTCCCCCTCACCCCAGCCACGCGCGCAGGTCGACGACGAGGATCGCCACGAGCGACACCACGACGATCACGATGAACGCGGTGTAGGGCCACCGGTAGCGGAAGTCGGCGAGCCAGACGCGCCGCAGGCTGACGACCGACAGGACGAGGGCCGCGAGCGACAGCGTGACGGTGAGCGGCTCGGCGAACGGCCCGAGCCACCCGATCACGGGCAGCAGTGCCGGGACGATCGCATAGGTCACGACGCAGCGGATCGCGGCGATCACCAGCGAGCCTCGCAGCGACAGCAGTGAGCGCGGGGCCGCGTCCTCGATCAGCAGCAGTCGGCGTGCGAGCCGGTCGGCGGCGGAACGCTGCGCAGGGTGGCGGTCGATGCCCGTTCCCGTCGACACCTGGGTCCTCGTCGCTGTCGTTCGGCCCGTCCGCGGCCGGCGCGGGCCCAACGGTACCGGGCACCGGCTCCCCGACCCGGCCCCACCGCCTCTCAACCTCCCCTCGACCAGGGACGGCACCGTCCACCCGCCGGTCCGACCTGCCACCATGGCAGCACGGCCGCCCGGTGACGCCTGGCGGGCGCGGCAGACGGGAGACCGCCATGCGGGCAGGACGCGCACGGGTGCTGGTGGTGGACGACGATCGCGCCGTCCGCGACGCCCTGCGACGCGCGCTCGGTCTCCACGGCTTCGAGGTCGACACGGCCGCCGACGGGCTGACCGCGGTCGCCGCGATCGAACGCGACCGCCCCGACATCGTGGTCCTGGACGTCGCGATGCCGGGCGTGGACGGTCTGGGCGTGCTCCGCCGGCTCCGGCACGACGCGAACGACGTCCCGGTGCTCATGCTCACCGCCCGTGACGCCGTCCCCGACCGCGTCGCCGGCCTGGAGGCAGGCGCCGACGACTATCTCCCCAAGCCCTTCGCGCTCGAGGAGCTCGTCGCACGCCTCCACACGCTGCTTCGCCGCAGCGGCCGCGCCGCGGCGGCGGAGGGCGATGCCGAGGTCCTGCGCTACGCGGACGTGGTCGTCGACACCCGCCAGGCGACGGCGACCCGCGGCGGTGACGACCTGGACCTCACCAGGACGGAGTTCGACCTGCTCGCGACGTTCCTCCGCGAGCCCCGGCGTGTGCTGTCCCGCGAGACGCTCCGGGACCTCGTCTGGGGCGGCGACGGCGAGGTGACCGCGAACGCGGTCGAGGTCTACGTCGGGTACCTGCGCCGGAAGTTGGAGGCAGGGGGGCGGCCGCGCCTGCTCCACACCGTGCGCGGCTTCGGCTACGTGCTCCGGGACCAGCCGTGAACCTCCGGCTCCGCATCACCGCCATCGCCGCGACCGCGGTCGCGCTGGCCGTCGTCGCCGCATCGATCGGCCTGTACCTGTCGACCGCGCGCACGCTGCGCGGCTCGGTCGACCAGGCGCTGCTGGAGATCGCCCGCGGCGAGCTCACGGCGCTGGCGGGTCCCGACTACCGCGGCGGGCTGCGCCCCGGCCGGATGGGTGGTCCGGGCGCGACGGTGCAGGTCGTCACCGCCGGAGGCATCACCCTCACGCCCGCGCCGGCAGGACAACCCGTCGAGCCGCTGCCGGTGAGCCCGTCGACCATCGAGGTGGCCAGCGGTCGGGACGACGCCTCCTTCGAGACGGTGGACATCGACGGCGAGCGGGTGCGCGTCCTCGCGATCGCCGCCCGACCGGGCGTCGCGTTGCAGCTGGCACGCCCGCTCACCGAGGTCGACGACGTCCTCGACGACCTGCGCGGGCAACTGATCCTGGCGAGCCTGGCCGGCATCGCCCTGGCCGCGCTGCTCGGAGCTGTCGTGGCGAACCGGGCCGTGCGCCCCGTCGGCCAGTTGACCGACCTCGCGGAAGAGGTCGCACGAACCCAGGACCTCAGTCGCCGGCTCGCCATCGACGCGAACGACGACGAGGTCGGCCGCCTCGCCGCCGCGTTCGACGGGATGCTCGCGCAGCTGGAGCAGGCCCGGTGGGCCCAGGAACAGCTGATCGCCGACGCCTCGCACGAGCTACGGACACCCCTCACGAGCCTGCGGACCAACATCGAGGTCCTGGCACACGCGGAGCAGCTGGGGACGGACGAACGCCGCGCCCTGATCGGCGACGTCATCGAGCAGATCGACGGCTTCAGCCAGCTGATCGGTGGGCTGATCGAGCTGGCCCGCGGGGCGACACCGCTGGTCACGACCGAGCCGGTGCGGATCGACGACGCAGCTCGGCGCGTCGCCGCCCGGCTCGACCCGGCCGGCCGACGCGTCGTCGTGTCGGGGGAAGGCGCGACCGTCGTCGGCGACCCGGACCGTCTGGAGCGGGCGATCGCCAACGTGGTGGAGAACGCGCTGAAGCACGCGCCGCAGGGCACCGTCGAGGTGCGGGTGTCCCCCGGCACGCTGACCGTCCGCGATCACGGACCCGGCATCCCCGAGGACGAGCGTGCCCGCGTCTTCGACAGGTTCTACCGCTCCCCCGCGAGCCGTGCGACCCCCGGGTCGGGGCTCGGCCTGTCGATCGTCAAGCAGATCGTCACTGCGCATGGTGGCGACATCGACGTGGCGGATGCGCCCGGCGGAGGGACGGTCGTGACGATGCGGCTGGCTCCCACGATCTGAGCGCACTCTCAGCCGGTTCTCAAGAGCTGCACGGACCCTGCCTCCAACCCCCCGATCGGACGCCCGAACGTCGGTCGTCCCACGAGCGCGAGGTCACTGCCATGCCGGTCGACACCACCACCCCCCACCTCGACGGGTCCGACGTCACGACCGGACCGGTCCCCGTGCCACGACGACCCGGGGGCGCCCCTCCGCCACCACCGATGCCACCGACGGGCCCCCTGCGACCCGCTGCGGGCACGCGCCCGGAGCGCGGACGGTCGCTCGTCGTCACGGCGTTGGTCGCCGCGCTGCTCGGCGGGGTGACCGGTGGGGGCGTGGTCGCCGTGACCGGCCCGGGCGGCACCACCTCGACGTCCGACGCAGGGGCCGTCGCCGCCGACGGTGACACCGACGGGGCGCTGACCGCGGCACGCGGTGAAGCCTTCGCGGCCTCTGGAATGACGGTCTCCGAGGTCGCGGAGGCGGTCACACCCTCGGTCGCGGCCGTCGACGTCGCAGGCGAGCGAGGCACCGGCCAGGGCAGCGCCGTGATCGTGGATGCCGACGGCGTGCTCGTCACCAACAACCACGTCGTCGACGGTGCGAGCCAGGTGTCGGTCCGGCTGGCGGACGGGTCGCGCCACGACGCCGTCGTGGTCGGCACCGATCCGACGAGCGACCTCGCGGTGCTCCGTGTGGACGCCACGGGCCTGCCTGCGGCGACGTTCGCGGACGAACTGCCGTCGGTCGGCGACACGGCGATCGCGATCGGCTCGCCGTTCGGGCTGGAAGGGACGGTCACCTCCGGTGTGGTCAGCGCACTGGACCGGGCGCTGTCACCCGCGACCGGGACGCTGACCGGCCTGCTACAGACGGACGCGGCCATCAACCCCGGCAACTCCGGCGGTGCGCTCGTCGACGACCGGGGGAACGTGATCGGCATCAACACCGCGATCATCTCCCGCTCCGGCACGAGCGGCGGTGTCGGGTTCGCCGTGCCGTCGGTGACGGTCACCGACGTGGTCGAGCAGCTGCTCACGACCGGCCGGGTGGAGCGCGCGCAGCTCGGGATCGCGGGACGCGACGTCGACCAGTCGGTCGCGGAGGCGTACGGCCTGGAGGCCCAGGAGGGTGCGCTGCTGCTGACCGTCGAGCCGGGTAGCGCCGCCGCGGACGCAGGTCTCCAGCAGGGCGACCTCGTCACCGGGATCGACGGCGAACCGATCCGTTCCATGACGGACCTGGCGGCCACGATCCGTGCGCTGCGACCGGGCGATCAGGTGACGATCGTCGGCCAGCGGGACGGCGAGCGTTTCGAGGTGCGCGCCACGCTCGGCGGGAGCTGACTCGCGCCGCCTGGCGCACCCGCCACGGCCGGACGTCCCGACGTCCACGACGGACCCCTGTCCATGTTGCACACTCGCGACGTGGCACGAACGGGGGTTCGTCATGGACAGGCTGGAACGACGGCACGTCAGCATCTCCACCGTCGTCGCGATGCTGCTCCTGCTGACCGCGGTCCTGCTGCTGGCGCAGCGTGTGGACGGTGGCGGTTGCCTCGATGGCGGCGAGGCCTGCGACGTCGTGCTGCCGAAGGCGGACACGCCGCAGCTGTGACGGCCGGGCCTCACCCGCCCGAGCGGCGGGCTGCGTCCACGGCACCGAGGGCCTCCAGGTACCAGACCGTGCCCGGAGCGTCTGTGCGGGCGAGGTCGATCATCATCTCGTAGACGTCAGGGTCGTGCATCTCGGGACACTCCTGCGCGAGCCGCTCCTCGACAGCGGCAGTGGCCGCCGAGAGCCCGTCGGCGTCGAGGTTGCCCTCCATCAGATCCTCGGCGGCGAAACCGTCGACGAAGGGCTCGATCGACTGGAGGAGCTCCACCACCACCGGCCGGCACGCCGCACCGAAGCCGGCGGCCGGTGCCGACGGGGCCGGGTCGTCCGAGGGGATCGTCGTCTCCGGGGCATCGTCGGCGTCCGCCGTGTCCGTGGTGTCGTTCGTGTCCGTGACGTCCTCGGACGGGGCCGAGGCTGGCGGCGCCGCGGTGCCGGTGGCCGCCGCTCCGCCGTCCGCGCATGCCGTCGCGCCGATGGCGACGACCGCGGCCCCTGCTGCGAGCCGGACCGCGACCCCCTGTCGCCGGTTCCCGTGCCAGATGCCCATCTCGGTCCCCCTGTGTCTTCGCATTGCTCGGGTGCTCGGTTGGGCGGCTCGCCCTCGTTGCACGCTCCGTTCCATCAGAACGGCACCGGCTGCGCGAGCAACCCGGTGCCGTGCGCGCGGCCGGACAGGATCCGGCAGAACTCGACGGCGTCGAGGACGAGCCGCGCACCGGTCCCGTCTCCGGCGACGAACCGGCCCCCGGCAGGACCGGTGAGCTCGAGGACGAAGGGCTCGCCGTGCCTCCGGGCCCACTCGGCCACGACGTCCGCCACGATGCGCCCGTCATGGTCCGGTGTGAGGACCAGGTCGCGACCGGTCGCGCGGGCGACGTCGACGCGGTGCATCCACGGGTCGCGCGTCAGGATGGTGTCGAGCAGGAATCCCAGTCGCCAGGTCTCGGGACGGCCACCGACGCTCTCCTGCATCGGTGCAGATCGCAGCAGCGAGGGCACCCCGGCGCGCCACCGAGCCGCAGACGGACCACGGCGCTCGATGAGGTCGACGATCTCCGTCTCCGTCAGGGACGCGTTGTCGGCGACCTGCATGGCGGTCATCGCGTCGATCATGGCGACACCGTCCGCCTTGGCCGCTCTCGTTGCTCCGATGAACCGCCGAACCATCGAGCCGAACGAGGTGAAGTCCGACAGCATCCCGAGACAGTGGCCTGCGACCGCCCGCACGTCCCACAGTGGGCAGTCGGTCGGCTGCGACCAGTCGTCGCCGACGAGCGAGCGCAACTGGTCGGCGAGCCGCCGGTACTCCGTGGCTGCGAGCCGTTCGGCGTCGGTGCGGCTGATCGGAGCAACGTCGTCGACACGTGTGTCCGTCATCTGGTCCCCCTATCGGCTCGTCGGGCGCACCGGCGTCCCCACGCCGACATGGGCCAGGTACATCTCGACCGCGTCGTCGATCAGCCGCAGCCAGCGGTCCCCACCGAGGTCGTTGGAGATCTGCTGGCTCGCGAGTCCGGTACCGATCGCCGTGAACAGGTCGAGATCCCGCGGGTCGTCGATGCCGAGGGACACGAGGTGGGCCTGGACCACCGCCAAGCTCTCGAAGGAGATGGCCAGGGATCCAGCCGACGGCTCGAACCCGGGGATGGTCCGCTGGAACATCAGCTGGTAGCGGACCGGGTCCTGCGTGCAGAACTCCACGAAGTAGCGGCCGATCACCCCGAGGTCTGCTCGAGCGTCGCCGACGAGCTCCCAGCGATCCTGCCCCTCGGCGAACTGCCGGCACCCTTGCGCGAACATCGCGTCGTAGATGGCGTTCTTGGAGTCGAAGTACGTGTACAGCGACTGCGGGCGCATCCCGACCTCGGCAGCCACTTCTCGCAGCGACAGCCCGGCCAGCCCCTCCGCACGCGCGAGACGCCAGGCGGTCGAGACGATCTCCTCGACTGTTTCCTGACGCCGTTCGGCCCGCCTGTCACGCATCGGGTTTCCTTGTCCTGTTCGGAGTGTGCGGCTCGCGAGCCCGGGTGTCAAGGTCTGCGACGTGCAGAGCCCGAGATGGCGTCGACGGGATGGAACGTTCTCGGCGGTCATCGCGTGTGATGGTCAGTGGAGGACCTCGAAGGGGACCGTGTGGGTGACGCGACGTTCGAGGCGCTGTGGCGCCGCGATCGCGACGTGCTTCGGCGCGCGTTGACCTTGAGCCTTCGGGACGCGGAGCTCGCGAGTGAGGCGGTGGACGAAGCCTTCACTCGCGCGTATGCACGCTGGCCTCGTGTCTCGCAGCTCGACGACCCGACCGCATGGCTCTACCGGGTCGCGGCGAACTGGGCGACGAGCTGGCTCCGCAAGCGGCGGTTGCGGCCGATCCTGCCTGCCGACGCGCTCGACACCGCGAGCCACGACGTCGTCGAGGACGGCGTGGTGATCGCCGCCATCGCGGCGCTGTCGGCGCCCCAACGTTCCGTGGTCGTCCTGCGCTACTACCTCGACTGGGACGTGGCGCGGATCGCGTCGGCGCTCGACGTTCCCGCCGGCACGGTGAAGAGCCGCCTGCACCGCGCCCTTGCCGTCCTCCACGATCACAAGGAGGTCTTCCGATGACGACCGAGACCACACTCCGACGGGCGCTCCAGCGGGTCGCAGCGGACCTTTCCGACGATGATCCTCGACTCGAGCAGGTCATCCGACGGGGGCGCAACCGCCGACTCCGACACCGCGGTGCCGCCGGCGCGACCGTCGCCGGGCTGGTCGTCGCGCTGACGCTCACCGTCTCACTCGACCTGCCCGCCTCGACGCCACTCGGCAGGCAGGCTCTGACGGACCGCACCGACGTCGTCATCCACCTCTGCGGTGATGCGCCGGTCGACACCGGAGCAGGACGTGCCTGCGACGCCCCGGTGACCGATGCGCAGCTCGGTCGGCTTCGTGCCGCGCTCGCCCTCGACGAGGCCGTGGCGGGAGTGCGTCACGAGACCCAACAGCAGGCCTACGAGCGGTTCTCCGAGCTCTTCGCCGACCAGCCGGACCTGGTTGGATCGGTCACCCCCGACGCGTTGCCTGCGTCGCTGCGGATCACCCTCGTCGACGACGCCGACATCGACACGATCCTGAGCCACTACGCCGGCTTCGGGGGCGTGGAAGCGGTCGTCGCTCCGGACGCCCACTGAAGCCGAACGGTGCGGGCGGTGTCGTCCCTGATGCCGCCGACGGAGGGCGCTCGGTGACAGCCGATCACGCACCGTTCCGCGCCTCGCGTGTCCGATCCGTGCCCGACGTGGCCGCAGGCCAAGCGCTGGGTCGGCGCACCGCTGCCCGTCGCGCCGCGCCGGTCTCGGGTTCTGCCTGGTCAGCGGTAGGTTCCAGACCGATGCGAGCGTGGCGGAACTGGCAGACGCGCTGGGTTTAGGTCCCAGTGGCCCAACAGGCTGTGGGGGTTCGAGTCCCCCCGCTCGCACGACTGTTCTGCCACACCTTCCAGGCCGACCTCGGCGAGTGCGACGTTCAGCCGGGGCGCACCTGTCACGGTGACCTCGAGGTGATCGGGCAACATCGCCACTTCCTCAACGAGCTCCTGGACCAGGACGCGCTTCTCCTCGTTAGTGGCTTCGCGCCAGAGCGTGTCCATGTCGAGGTCGGTGAGCGTGGCCACGATCTCCTCGAAACGGGCTGCGAGGTCGTCCCGGTGCCCGCTCGTGTGCGCCTGGTCGTCCTGCTTGACACGAAGCACGTCCAGCTGTGCGGTGAAGCGTCGCTCCTCCTCGGCGAACAACTCCGCGGTGATGCCGTCGGCGTAGTAGAGGTCGAACAGCCTGCGTCGCTTGCGTTCGAGGTTGGCGATGGCGGTCTCAGTGCGCGTGTGCCGGCCGGGCCGTCCGGCGCGGCTGCCGCCGCTGGCGGTCGCCCCGTCCAGCTGCCTGCGGATCGCGTCCTGCAGCTGCGTGTCCCGTCCGATGAGCCCAAGCCCAAGCCCACGGCACCGAAGCCGTAGCGCTCCACGATGGGCCGCAGGTCCGCCTCCTTGCGGACGCGGAAACCGATCTGACGGCTCGCATGGCCTGGGTAGATCCGTCCGGTCTCGCTCGTCCAGGCCGAGGTGTACAAGAGCCCCACGATCACGACGTGCCAGTGCACGGCCCCGCGTGACTGCCACTTGTCAGCACCGGGTGAAAACTGGACACCCGCCCCGGTGGCTACTGCCCAGGTTTCACCCGGTGTTGACAGCCACTCAGCGACAGCCAGCCAGCGAAGGTCCCCACCGCTCGGGGCCTGCAGGCGCTTCATGAACAGCGTTAGGGACTTCGAGGACGCGCCGAACGGCCTCGGCACCGCTGATTCGGTGACCGTCAGCAAGACCAACGGAAGGCCGGCATCTAGGGCGCTCTCGATGCCGAGCCGCGCGAGCCGGCTCGCGTCCTTCGCCTTTAGGGACGCGCAGCCCGCACAGCGCCAGCTCCGGAGCGTGGCCGCGTGAACCCCACCGCGGCTGGCTAGATCGAGATGGCGGGCGCCGCAGTTCAAGTCCGGCGCTGAACGAGTCGATGGGCTGAGTGGCACGGAGGGGCCGAAGGGTGCAAGCACGCAACTGGATCCGAGCGAACGCCAGAGCGCTGTGGATAATCGCAGCGGTCTACGCAGCCCTCCACTTCCTGCCCGGCCTGATCCTCCAGCCGGACCCGAGCGACCTCGAACGCGCGTCCTCACGCATCGGCTGGGGCAGCGCCCTGGATTCCGACCACATCGCCCGTGACGTGCACCAGCGCGTCAACGACGAACGTCGTGCGCGAGGCCTCACCCACCTGGAGTGGGACAAAGAACTCGCGGATCTCGCCCGCGCATGGTCCGAGGAGATGCTCGACTCCGGCTTCCGCCACTCCCCGGACTCATTCCGCGTCCATTCCGAGCTGCAAGGTCTCGGCGAGAACATCGCCATGGGCCAGCCCGACGCGGCCACCGTTCACGTCGGCTGGATGGAATCCGACGGGCACCGCCACAACCTCCTCGACCCCGGACACACCGCGATCGGCATCGGCATCGTCTGCCGCCACGACGGCCGCATGTGGGCAACGCAGATCTTCGGCCGCCCGCGAGGTTGTCCCGGGGTCCGTGGAACTTGAGGTGGGGGTCCCCCACCGGGAGCCGGCCTGATGGCAGGCTCCCGGAGACCGCCAAGTCTCGAGGGAGGACCCCCACATGTCAGGTTCGCACACGGCCACATCCGCTCGCCACAACGATGGCGAGGACCGACGGCTGCAGCTGGTCTCGACCGCTGGCCGAGGGCTGCCAGCCGAGCTCGCCGACGCGCTCGACGGGCATCTGGCCACGTTCGCTGAGCACGTCAGGGAGGGGCTGCTCGCGGCCTCGACCGCGGTCGGTTTGGAGGTGATGGCCGAGATGATGCAGGCCGAGGTCGTCGACCTGGCCGGCGTCAAGGGCCGCCACGACACCGACCGGACCCACACCCGTCACGGCACCGAGCACGGGACGGTCACCCTCGGCGGTCGGCGCGTGCCGGTGACCCGGCCGCGGGTCCGCACGGTCGGTGAGGATGCCCACGAGGTGCCGCTGACCTCGTACCAGACGCTGGCTGACGCCGATCTGCTGACCGAGCAGGTCACGGCCCGGATGTTGGCGGGGATCTCGACCCGCAAGTACCCCGTCGCGCTCGAACCCGTCGGTGAAGCCGTCGAACGGTCTGCCACCTCGACGTCGAAGTCGGCCGTGTCGCGACGGTTCGTGACCGCGACCGCCGAGCGGCTCGCCGAGCTGTGTGCCCGCCCGCTCGACCAGGCACGTTGGCCGATCGTGATGCTCGACGGCGTGCACCTGGGCGAGCACCTGCTCGTGGTCGCGCTCGGCGTGACCGACGACGGGACCAAGGTGCCGCTCGGGGTCGTGGAGGGCTCGACCGAGAACGCGCAGGTGTGCGGCAGGCTGGTCGCCGATCTGGTCGACCGCGGCCTCGATGCGTCCCGTGGGGTGTTGTTCGTGGTCGATGGTGGCAAGGCACTCAAGAAGGCGATCCGTGCCGCGTTCGGCCCCAAAGCGCAGATCCAGCGCTGCCGTCGCCACAAGGAACGCAACATCCTCGGTCACCTGCCCGAGACCGAGCGGCCGCTGATCCAACGCAAGCTCCGCGCGGCTTGGGCGAACCCGGACGCCGACATCGCCCGTCGCGAACTGACGGCGCTCGCGGGGGCGTTGGACAAGAAGCGTCCCGGCGCGGCCGCCAGCCTGCGTGAGGGTCTCGAGGAGACCTTGACCGTCAACCGGCTCGGCGTGACCGGGTCGCTGGTCAAGACCGTGGAGTCGACCAACCCGGTTGAGTCGATGATCGAGATCGTGCGCCACCACTCGCGTCGAGTGAAGCGCTGGCAGCACGGCGAGATGGCGCTGCGCTGGACCGCCGCCGGGATGCTCGCCGCCGAGACCCAGTTCCGTCGCGTCAAGGGCTTCCGACAGCTACCCCAGCTGATCGCGGCGCTCGCCGAAGCGACCGCCGACCAGCCCGGCACGGACAGCCTCGACAACCGTGTCGCAAGCTGACCCTACGATGCACCAGTACCCGGAGGGCGCTCACCGAAGTTCAACGACGACCGGGACATCCTCCCGCCCGCCCGGCACCTTCCCCAACTCCCGGCCGCCCATGCCACCAGTCCAGCCCATCACCCGGAAGGATCCGGGGCCCGCCTGCCCCACGCCGGGCCTCCTTGGCCCTCCATCAATACTCAGAGGCTGAGTTGCGCAAATCTCGACAATCAGCACGATAGGCAGCGTCTACCGGCCATTCACCGAGCCGCCACAGGTCACCTTGCAGTCCGTTCGAGTCCCCCCGCTCGCACCGGCTGAACAGGGTTCCTGCCGACACGGGAACGCCCGTCATGCCTCCAACGGGGGCCTGTCTACACTACGGGCACAGGCCCACACGCACTCCCTCGACGGTGCTCGAAGGCTGCGTCTCGAGGAGCGTGCATGGACGTCGACGCATCTGGGCGCTCGCCTGACGATCGCATCGTTCGATCGATCATGCTCCTGCTGTGCGCGCAGGCGTTCCTCATGCACATGGGCCAACAGCTCGTCGTGCCGATCCTGCCTCTGTATGCCCAGACCTTCGGGGTGAGCACGGTCGCCATCGGCACGATGCTCACGGTGCAGTCGATCCCGCGGATCTTCGCAAGCATCCCCGCGGGTCATTTCTCCGACCGACTGGGCGCTCACCGCGTGTTGCTCGTGGCCAGCCTGTTCTCGATCGTCTCCGCGGTCACCGGCGCAGCGGCCACGACGTTCGTGGTGCTCGTGATCAGCCGAGTGATCCAGGGCGTCGCCGCTGCGTTGAGCATCACCTCAGGCCTGACGTACGCGGCGGGGGTCGGCACACCCGAACGTCGAGGGCGGCGCATCTCCATCTACCAGGGCGCCAACCTGCTGGGCAACAGCATGGGCCCCGTGTTCGGCGGCCTCATCTCGCAGGCCTTCGGCTATCGGATGCCGTTCATGGTCTACGGCGTCATCGCTGCCATCGTCGCCGTGTGGATCTGGCGAGGTCTGCCCGATCCGCGCGACGTGCTGGCCGAGGAGCCGGTCGACGGCGCCCCGCGCGTCCGTGTCAGCACGGGGCTCAATGCACGCGAAGCGTGGGCGTTGCTGGGCACTGTCGCGATCGGTGTGTCGTGCCTGGTCGGGTTCCTGGCCGCCTACACGCGTTCTGGTACGCGCAACTTCGGTCTTGTGATGCTCGCCGACCTGCGCGGGGCGACCGAGGGCGAGATCGGCCTGCTCATGAGCGTGATCTTCCTCGCCACCGCGACGGTCATCTACGTGGCAGGGGTGCTCGTCGATCGCTTCGGACCACGGATGGTGCTGGTGCCCGGCTACCTCGTCATGGCTGGCGGCATGTACCTGCTCACCGTCGAGCGCGGCTTCGGCTTGTTCCTGGCCGCGGCGGTCCTGTTCGGTCTCGGGGCCGGGCTGGGAAACCCGGTGCCCGCGATGTACGTCGCCGAGGTCGCGCCCGCGCACCAGCGAGGAACGGCGCTGGGCATCTTCCGCACGCTCAGCGACGTCGGCCTGATCGCCGGGCCGCTGTTCATGGGCTGGCTGATCGTCGCGATCGACGTGGCTGGAGGGATACTGGTCAACGCAGCCATGGTGGTCGTCGGCGCGATCCTGTTCGGGATGCTCGGTCCGGCCCGGGAGCGAACGCAGGCCAGTTGACGCACAGGGGGTGGGAGTGCAGCCACCAGACGGCACCGACCTCGAGCTACCGAGGCTCGCGCTCGGGGCGATGACCTTCGGCGACCCTGTCGACGAACTCACGGCCGACACCATGCTCGGCATGGCGCTCGACGCCGGTGCCACGATGGTCGACACGGCCAACGGCTACGCCGATGGCGCGTCGGAGGAGATCGTCGGTCGGCTCCTGCGCGGCCGCCGACACGAGGTGCTGCTGGCCACCAAGGTCGGTAGCCCCGGCGTGGCGGACGGTCCACCGCTGAGCCCCGCCGAGATCCGTCGCTGGATCACGCACAGCCTGCGCCGGCTTCGAACCGACTACGTCGATGTCTACTACCTACACCGCCCCGACCCCGCCACGCCGCTCGCAGAAACACTCGGCGCGATGCACGAGCTCGTCGTCGACGGGCTCGTTCGCCACGTCGGGGTCTCCAACCACGCCGCCTGGCAGCTGACGCAGATGCACTGGATCGCGGAGCGCCAGGACGCCGATCCCGTGCGCGTCTCGCAGCCGGTCTATCACCTGCTGGCACGCCGCATCGAGGACGAGTATCTGGCCTGCACCCAGCAGCTGGGTATCCGTAACGTGGTGTACAACCCGCTCGCCGGTGGCCTGCTCACGGGCAAGCACGCGGCGGGTGCGGGTCCTGCACCCGGCACGCGGCTCGCGGACAAGGCGCACTACCACCGGCGCTACTGGAACGACGCCATGCTCGCAGCCGTCGACCAGCTGGCCGCCGTGGCACGCGACGCAGGGATCAGCATGCCCGAGCTCGCGTTTCGGTGGGTGCTGAGTCAACCGCACGTCGACACGGTGCTGCTCGGTGCCTCACGACCGGACCAGCTGCGCGAGAACCTGGATGCGTGCCGTGGCGGGCCGCTTGCCAGCGACGTGCTCGAAACCTGCGACGAGGTGTGG
Source organism: uncultured Nitriliruptoraceae bacterium (assembly GCA_963695235.1). Lineage (GTDB taxonomy): Bacteria > Actinomycetota > Nitriliruptoria > Nitriliruptorales > Nitriliruptoraceae > PWLR01. The sequence goes on along the minus strand of OY968778.1, from coordinate 1,908,898 downwards.
GACCAGGTGCGTGGGGTGGCGCCGTCCTACACGAAGTGACGGGCGCCGCTGGCCGACCTCGGTGGTCGAAGCGGAATGCGATCCCACGTCCGGGCCCGCTGGCATCGGCTCGGGAAGGGCGTACGTTTCTGGTTCGTCGAGTGGAGACACGGGCTCTTGCACCTGGACTGCTTCGAATGCGGCGCGACGGTCGAGGCTGACGACCTCACTGATCTCGGCGATCGGTTCCTGGCTCATGCGCGCGCCAGCCACGAATGGCCGTATCCCGATCAGGGGATCCGCAACTATGCCGAGGCGACCCAACGTCTCACCGGGCCCTCCGATCGGCTGCCCCATCTGGGCGAGCTGACGATCCACCCCGTCACCGAAGATCGCTTGGAGGACTGGCAAGCGTTCTTCGACCACGACGCCTTCGTCGGGAACCCGGAGTGGGCTGGCTGCTACTGCCTGGAGCCACATGTGGCCGTGGAGGACGCACCGGAAGAAGCCGACGTGCCACATTGGAGACGCAACCGCGAGGCGATGCTCAAACGTTTGGGCGGCGGCAACTCGTTCGGGTATCTGGCCTATGTCGACGGACAGCCGGCCGGCTGGGTCAACGCGTCATTGCGTGCCGACTACACGCTGCACCCGGGCGAGGACGAAGATCCACCCGGGACCCAGGTGGTCGGCATCTCGTGCTTCATCATCGCCCCGCCCTATCGCCGTCACGGGCTCGCCGCCGCGCTCCTGGATCGGGTCGTCGCCGACGCGGCCGAGCGGGGAGCGGGCTGGGTCGAGGCCTACCCCTTCACCGATGACCGGGAAGGCGATGGTGGCAACTTCAGAGGCCCCCGCTCGATGTACGACGAACGCGGCTTCGAGCCGGTGCGGACCCGCGCGCGAGACACCGTTGTACGTCGTCCCGCCTGACCTGGCCCGGGTCCACGGCGCGGACCGATGCGTTGCGGGGGGCCCCGACGTCGAAGGTTCGGGCGGGCAGCCAGCCGACGAGCAAGAGGAGAGCCACATGTCCTTTCAGGCCTATCTCGACAGCATCGAGCAGAAGACCGGATGCACGCCACGTCAGTTCATCGAACTGGCCGCCGAAAGGGGTCTCGATGCCCCGGCGGTCAAGGCAGGACAGATCCTCGACTGGCTCAAGGCCGACTTCGACCTCGGGCGTGGCCACGGGATGGCATTGGTGCACGTCATCAAGAAGGGACCGCAGATCGACGCGAAGCATGTCGGAAGCAGCGGGTCACATCGCGATGAGTCGGACACGCTCTGGCTGGACGGCATCGCGACCAAGCCTGACACGAGCCACTAGCAGGGTCGACGGGGTCGCTACGTTGTCGGTCCTCCCGAGGAGGCGGCCGGATCGGGTACCAGGAGGGCCGGATAGAGGAAGCTCGCTTCGTGCTGCGTGGCGCACGACAGCGGGCGGCGCTCGAGGCGCTGCTGACGCTGGCGCGCGAGGTCTTCGGGTACGACCTCGTCGACCGTGGCCTCACGGACGTCGACGGTTTCCTGCGGCTCTTCGCGATCGACACCGTCCGCGAGGGTGAGGACATCGTGAGCCTGCGGTTCGAGGACCGTCTCCTGCTCGAGCTCGAGGACGTCTTCCGAACGCTCGGCCCGTACGTCGATGCCGGCTCGTACGTCGCGTTCCACGCAGGCAGCACGGCTCGGTGGCGCTACGTCTTCGACGGCACGTCGACCACGAACGTCGATCAGCCGCCTGCGCCGTGGTACGGCAGCTGACCGGCCGTCTCACGCATCATCGCAGTACGAATCGGCGATTCCGGACGGGTGGGTCTGTCAATCAGAGCCACGGATGATGACGACCGGGCATGCCGCATGGTTGGCGCTCTGCTGGCTCACCGAACCCAGCAGCAACCCCTTGAAGCCGCCACGGCCACGGGAGCCGACCACGAGCAGGTCCGCGCCACGGGAGCGTGCGACCAGAGCCTGCGCGGCCCCGACGTCCTGCAGCACGGTCCGCTCGACCAGGATCTCGCCGGGCTCGACAGCACCGACGACCTCGTCGAGGAGCTGCCCGGCCTGCCTGCGGAGGGCGTCCTCGGTGTCCTGCAGGAGCTCGGGGGCCAGGGACGTGGGCGGGTACCCGTACATCGCCGGAGGCTGGTGGACGTGGACGACCTCCACGGTCGCGTCGCGGTACCGCGCCTCTTCGATGGCCCAGCGCAGCGCCGCCTTCGACTCCTCGGATCCATCGATCCCGACGACGATCCTGCTCATCCCGCCTCCTCGACGTTTCCGACCCACCGTACTGGTACGAGCGCATCCGCGTACCAGCCGGCACGTCGACCCGCTGGGCGCACCTACTGGGCGGTCACCTCGGCAGGGGCACAGCCGGGGCAGCGGGCTCGGAACGTGACCTCGACGCCCAGCAACTGGAAGCCGTGCTGCTGGTCGTCCGAGAGGCGCGGATCGTCGGCCGTCACGTCGAGCATCCGCCCGCAGTCCACGCACACCAGGTGGTGGTGGCGCTCCTCGACGTTCGGGTCGTACCGCTTGCGACCGTCAGCATGGGTCATCTCGCGCAACTCACCGATGACCACCAGCTCGTTCAGCGTGTTGTAGACGGTGGCGCGACTGACCTCGGGGAGGGCCCTTCGGGCTCGCTCGAACACCTCGTCCGCGGTGAGGTGGACATGCTCGCCTGCCATCGCCTCGGCGATGACGCGTCGTTGCGCGGTCAGCCTCCATCCCCGGTTGCGGAGGCGCTCCACCAGCGGTACCACAGCGCTCCCCTGCAGGTCATCGAGGTTCACAGGGACGGAACGCTAACAGACCTCGGATCGATCTGACCAGGTGTTGCTCCCACCCTTGGAACTGTTCTAGGTTGAGGTCCGTCGCTCGCGACGCGGACGGTTCGGCTCGACCCCGGCCGGCCTCGCCGCTCTGGCAACGCGACCCTGGACCCTTCGAGGAGGACATCGTGTCCGACGAACAGACGCCACGCCCGGAGTGGGCCGCGCGGACGACGCCCCGCTTGCAGGGCAACGAGCACTGGTGGCCCGACCAGCTCACCCTGAACGTGTTGCACCAGAAGCACCCCGATGCCGACCCGTTCGGGCCGAACTTCACCTACACGAAGGCGTTCGCGCAGCTCGACGTCGACGCGTTGACCGCCGACGTCGACGCGCTGATGACCGACTCCCAGGAGTGGTGGCCCGCTGACTGGGGGCACTACGGACCGTTCTTCATCCGCATGTCGTGGCATGCGGCCGGGACCTACCGGGCGATCGACGGTCGTGGCGGCGGGGGCACCGGAGCGCAGCGCTTCGCGCCGCTCAACAGCTGGCCCGACAACGGCAACCTGGACAAGGCACGACGCCTGCTCTGGCCGATCAAGAAGAAGTACGGCGAGAGGATCTCCTGGGCCGACCTCCTGGTCTTCGCCGGCAACCGGGCGCTCGAGACGATGGGCTTCCGCACCTTCGGCTTCGGCTTCGGCCGCGCCGACATCTGGGCACCCGAGGACGACATCTACTGGGGCCCCGAGGCCGAGTGGCTGTCGGCCAACGACGAGCGGTACACCGGCACGTTCGAGGACGGCAACCGGGTCCTGGACAACCCGCTCGCGGCAGTCCAGATGGGACTGATTTACGTCAACCCGGAGGGACCCAACGGCGTGCCGGACGCGCTGAAGTCCGCGCGGGACGTGCGGGAGACCTTCGCCCGCATGGGGATGAACGACCGCGAGACGGTCGCGCTCACCGTGGGCGGCCACACCTTCGGCAAGATGCACGGCAACGGACCGGCAGACGCCGTCGGTGAGGCGCCCGAGGGCTCGCGGATCCACGAGCAGGGCATCGGCTGGGCGAACCCAAACGAGACTGGGCTCGGCGAGTACACCATCACGTCAGGGCTCGAGGGCGCCTGGACCCCGACGCCGACGACGTGGGACAACTCCTACCTCGAGACGATCTTCGCCCACCAGTGGGAGGTCGTCGAGTCACCGGCGGGCGCCAAGCAGTGGCAGCCGGTCGAGGTCAAGGACGGGTACTGGGTCCCCGACGCGCACGTCGAAGGCAAGCTGAACCCGCCGGTGATGAACACCGCCGACATGGCGATGATCACCGACCCGGACTACCTCGAGATCTCCAAGGAGTACCACGAGAACCCGGACGTCCTCGCGGACGAGTTCGCCCGTGCGTGGTACAAGCTGCTGCACCGCGACATGGGGCCACGTGACCGCTACCTCGGCCCCCAGGTGCCAGACGAGGTCCTGGTCTGGCAGGACCCGGTCCCCCCGCACGAGGGACCGCTCGTCACCGAGGGCGAGATCGCCACGCTGAAGCAGCAGATCGCGGACTCCGGCCTCACCGCCAAGCAACTCGTGAGCACCGCCTGGGCAGCGGCGTGCACGTACCGCCAGACCGACCACCGCGGTGGCGCGAACGGCGCGCGGATACGTCTGGAGCCGGAGGCCGGCTGGGACGTCAACGTGCGCTCGGGTGTGGCAGCCGTGATCGACAGGCTCGAGCAGCTCAGGGACGCCTCCGAGGCGAGCATCTCGCTCGCCGACATGATCGTCTTGGGCGGCAGCGTCGGCGTCGAGATGGCCGCCACGGCGGCCGGACACGACATCACGGTCCCGTTCACCCCGGGTCGCACCGATGCGACCCAGGAGATGACCGAGGTCGACACGGTCGCCTACCTCGAACCCAAGCACGACGCCTTCCGCAACTACCTGCAGAAGGCGGGCGGCATCCCGGCCGAGCACTTCATGGTCGACCGCGCCTTCATGCTGAAGCTGTCCGCGCCGCAGATGGCGGCGCTCCTGGGCGGCATGCGGGCCATCGGAGTCGACGCCGGGGACGACAACACCGACGGGATCCTGACGGACCGACCGGGCCAGCTCACGAACGACTTCTTCGTCAACCTCATCGACATGGGGACCGTCTGGTCACCGATCGGCGAGGGCGAGGAGCGCTTCGAGGGCAAGGACCGCAGATCCGGCGAGACGAGGTGGACCGCCACCCGCGTCGACCTGATCTTCGGGTCCAACTCGCAGCTGCGTGCGATCGCGGAGGAGTACGCCGCGAACGGTGGCGAGGAGCACATGATCGGCCACTTCGTGCGCGGTTGGGTGAAGGTCATGGAGAACGACCGCTTCGACCTGCACCGCTGACACGATCGACCCTGCGCGAGCGGCCGTCCCATCCGGGGCGGCCGCTCTGCTGCGGGGGCGATCGGAGCCAGTTGCCGCTGAGCGACGAGCGCGAGGGATGCAGGCGCTTGCGTGCGGATCCCCGACGGGGGTCACGACAGGTGCCGCCGGAAGTGGCCTCCCGCGAGGTCGGCCACATGCTCGAGTGCGCCCGGCTCCTCGAACAGATGCGTCGCGCCCGCCACGATCGACAGCTCGACCTCTGCCGACATCCGGCTCATGGCGTCCTGGTTCATGCCGACGACCGGCACGTCGGCGCCGCCGACGATCAGCAAGGTCGGTGCGCGCACGTCGACGAGGGCCTCGCCGGCGAGGTCCGGTCGACCTCCACGGGACACGACGGCCCGCACGTCCTCGGGCCGCAGAGCCGCAGCCACCAGCGCCGCGGCGGCTCCGGTACTGGCGCCGAACAACCCGAGTGGCAGGTGTCCCGTGGGTCGCTCCGTGCGCAACCAGCCGATCGCGCCCGCGAGCCGTGCGGCCAAGAGCTCGATGTCGAAGCGCACGCGCCGGGTTCGAGCATCCTCCGCGTCCTCCGCGGCGGTCAGCAGATCCATCAGCAACGTGCCGAGCCCGAGCTGCTGCAGCCGTTCGGCGACCTGACGATTGCGTCGGCTGTGCCGGCTCGAGCCGCTGCCATGGGCGAAGACCACCACACCGATGGCGTCTCCGTGCAGGGCCAGGTCCCCGACCACGGCGTCGCCATCGACCGCGACACGGATCTGCCGTTCGGCGGCAGATGGCATACGACGCTCCTCCTGCGGCGCCGTCGCACCCTACGGGGGCGATCCAGGCCCTCTGCCACCCACCCCCGCCCGACGGGTCATGCACCACGCGGGGGACGCGCCGCTCGTCTTCGCCCTGTACATCGCAGCGTCGGCGCGGTGCAGGAGCTCCTCGGCGTCCTGGTCACCCTCGCTGACCGCCACCCCGATGCTCGCAGTCACACGCAGACGATCCTCGCCCGCGGGCATCTCGAGCGTGGCAGCCGCCTGCAGGCGGTCGACCAGTTCCTCCAGGCCCGACAGCTCGACCTCCGGCAGCACGACCACGAACTCGTCCCCGGCGAACCGGGCGACGGTGTCGCCGGCCCGGACGGTCGCCGACATGCGATCGGCCACCTGGCACAGGACCTGGTCCCCGGCCGCATGACCGAGTGTGTCGTTCACCGCCTTGAAGCCGTCGAGATCGATGAACACCACCGCCATCCCTTCAGCGTCTCGTCGCTGCAACAGGAGATCGATCCGGTCCACGGCAAGGGCCCGATTGGGCAGTCCGGTCAAGGGATCGTGCAGGGCATCGTGGCGGAGCTTCGCTTCTGCCCTACGACGCGCGATGGCGGTGGACAGCAAGGCGGCGAGGCCTGCGAGGAACTCGGCTTCTCCAGGCACGACCGGCCGGCTCACCGGGGCGCGCAGGATCATCCGGGCGACGGTGACCTCACCGTCGTCGATGTCGTAGGTTCGCAGCCGTATCGACGGGTCGTGGTCGGTCTCCCGCTGCCCCTCCCACCCGATCGTGAGTTCCTCCCCCGGTAGCGCGCCGCCGACGAGCGTCGCGGCCTCGGCCAGGAGGTGCTCGGTCGTGCGGTCACCCAGTGCCCAGCGACCGACCGTCGCCAGCATGGCGTCTCGGGTCGCTGCGTCCGCCAGCGCCGCCCGCGCGCGGTCCCGCTCCTCCAGGAGCCGGACGACGCGCCAGACGATCAGCCCCGCGAACAGGACGCCCACCAGGGCGATGGCGCGGTCCTCGAAGCCGCCCCGTCCCAGCCGATACTGCGCGAATGGACCCGCCAACAACGCAAGCAAGAGCACGGCCAAGCGGTCGACCGGCATCCCACCCGACAGACGTTCGGCCGACACCCTCTCGGTGAGCACTCTCATGGACGGGTGGAGGGCGGCGGCACCGATGGCGACGAAGCCGAGCACCCAGAGGACGTCGATCCCCACCCGGAATGACGGCAGTCCGTCGCGGATCAGCCGTGCGGTCCACAGGTTGCCGAGCAGTGTCAGAGAGCTGCTGGCGAACAGCAACCAGGCGGCCGGCAGCCTGTGCCCGTCCGCGAAGATGAGTCGCGCGCTGGCTCCCACCACCGCCGCAAGCGCCAGCGGGGCCACCGCCACCCAGATCCGCTCGAGCCCCTCGACCCCATCGGCGACCTCCGCACCGCCGAACAGCCACGCGCCGAGACCGATCGCGAGCGCGGCCATGACGATCGCCGCATCGATCAGGTTGTCGCGGTCGCGCCCGCCGGTCCGGCAGCGGACGATCAGCAGACACGCGACCCCGAGCAACGGGTACGCCACGACGTACAGCGCATCGCGGACAGCACTGATCGCCTCGGCTCCCTCGCCGGTCAGCAGCCCGGATCCGATCGCCGCCGAGCCTGTCCAACCGATCCACAGCAACGCGAGCGCTCCGAGCAGCACCCACCACGGTCGAGGATCCCGTGGACGATGACGTCGGACGCCGACGACGACCGCTGCGCAGGCAAGGCCCGGGGCGACGACCCACCACACATGGAGCAGGGGCGTACCAGCAGTGACGACGGTGACGGCGACACCGAGGCCAGCCGCGACGGGGATCGAGGGAGTGAGACGCTTCACCTGAGGAGTATCGGCCGGCGAACGCCGACTCTGGAGACGCCAGCCGAACCGATCAGCCTGCCGGTGTGACGCTGCGTCCCCAGGCGTGGGACCACAGTGCGCAGCGGCCTAGGTGCCCCATTCCGGGGGTGGTTCGACGCGGCCGGCCATCGGGTTCCAGTACTCACGTAGCGACGTGCAGCGCCCGTCGTCACCGAAGCGCAGCAGCAGGCAACCAGGCAGGGTGAGGTCGTCTCCGTCGACGTCCATCTGCGTCCACCACTCGACCGCGACGCGGTCGCCGTCGACGAAGGGCCGACCCATCCGCACCGTCACGTCCGATTGGTGCGACGTCACCTCGCGCCAGTACGCGCCGATGCCTTCGTGTCCGACGTGGGGCTCCTCGAAGACGAGTGATCGGTAGGTCGCGTCCTCGGTGAACAAGCTCAGTACGAGCTCATCGTCACCTTCCTCCCACGCACGCCGGTACCCCTCGATCCATGTCGTGACGTCCATCGGTCGTCTCCTCGCGGCGAGTCCACGCTAGCCGCGCTGGCGACCTGTCAAGCGAAAGCGCCGAGGACCGCGCCTGCAGCCGTGAGCCCGATGACGTTGAACACGCCGTTGATCACGAAGTGCACGCCAGGGCGCGGCTTCTGGTCGTAGATCGCCGTGACAGCGGCAGCGGTGAGCGCATACCCGACACCCACGAGCAGCCCGAGGGACGCCCCGTCCACGACGGAGGACACCCCCACGCCAGAGGCGAGTGCCGAGGTGGCGATCGTGGCCACGAGGTACGCCAGAAGGGTGAGCACGAACACCTTCGGATCGGGACCGGCCTCCTCGTCGATCTCGACGCCCCCCGCCGCCTGCCAGGCGGCCGCGATCGGCGGCGCCATGTACCAGCCGGCACCCAGTACGAACCAGACCAACGCGGCCACCCCGGCCCCCAGCCAGTGCACACCGCCCAGCAACTCGGCGATCATCCGATCCCTCCCGATCCCTCGCCCCGCTCGTCGGCATGGAAGCCTCGGGACAGATCCAGCGCGCGCAGCATCCGCTTGAGCGCGACCTGGCGGTACGACGTGTCGAGAAGCTCGGCGACCTCGTCCCAGTCGACATCGGCGATCGTGAGATCGAGCGCGATCCAGCTCCGTCGATCGAAGTACGCCGGCCCGAAGAAGCGCGCGTCATCGGCGAGCGCTCGGTGCTCCGCCGGATCGGTCTTGAAGATCACCGTGGCCGGGCGTTGGTCATCCCCGCCGAAGATGGCGAACATCTTCTTGCCGGCACGGAACGTCGGCCTGCCCCACGCCTCGACCTCCACCGCCTCCGGGAAGCCGAGTGCGATCCGCCGCACCTCGCCCAGGCGGGGATCCGCGTCGACGTACATGCGTGGGTGCGCCATGGCTCCACGCTAGCCCCCCGCGAACAGCGCGGGAAGGCCGTCAAGGCTCGACCGGCATCACGCTCGCCCGGTCGACCTCGAGGTAACGGGCGAGCTGCTCGGCCTGCTCTTCGAGCCCCCGCAGCACGGCAGCGTCCGCGCCGTCGAACAGGGCCACCTCGACATCGACCGACCCCTTCCTGACCGTGCGTCGCCAGCTGCCCGCGACCTGGCCCCCGACGAGCACGAGCGCGTTGAAACGTGGCCAGGCACCGCCAGTGATGCGGCCCGCGTCGTCGTTGAGCGGGACGCCCGTCGCCCCGCCCATCAGCACCTCGTCGTAGGGTTGCAGCAGCAGGACACCCGGCAGCCGCGGCGGCGTCAGGGACGCGGTGCCTGTCGACATGTGGAAGGTGCCGCCGGCGACCTCCACGCCGACGAGCTGCTCCCCCGCCGAATCGACGCCCACTCGGGCCTCGGCCTGCGTGAGCGATGCCCAGCGGGCGAGCTCCCGCACGGTGGCCGGTCCATGCCCCGTGAAGTAGCGAACGGCCAGGTCGCGCAACGCCTGGTCACGGTCGAACGCGCCCGACGACACGGGGACGCGGTCGTCGAAGCGCTGGTAGGTGTGCTGGCGGCCGACCATCGGTCCGGAGCAGACGACCTGCTCGAGCTCCGCGTGCATCAGGACGTAGGCGAGGCGTTGCCCGTCCGCCGCGATCCCCGAGTGCGTCAGCTGCCCACCGAGCTGCTGACGCGTCAGTGGACCCACGGCGAGCCCGTCGTGGATCAGGCGCGCGCAACGGTCGAGCAGGGCCGAGTCGAGGCCGAGCTTGCGGTACATGGACGCGTTGACCCGCTGGATCCTCGGGCCTGTCAGTCGGAGCAACCATCGCAGGTCGCCCGGATGGACGAGATGCCACGTCGGCCGCAGTACGTGGCTGCGCAGTACCTGCCCCGTGCCGAACCCGGCGACGAAGTCGCTCTCGCGCAACGCAGAGCACCGCTGCGCCACGGACCAACCAGCCGGGCCGAAGTCCTGTGACTGGACCGCCAACAGGTGCCTTACCGCCGTCGGCACGTCCGTGCACGGCTCGCCGACGAGCCGTTGCGTCGCGGCACGTGCCGCGAGGATCCAGTCGAGATCCACGCGCTCCCCCTGTCAGCTCTGGCTCGACGCCACGATGACGTGCTCGATGACGGCGCGGAGCACCTCCACGCCCTCCTCCACGGTGGAGATGGCGACCCCCGACAGCAGGCCGAGGGAGACTCCGTCCACCGCCACGAACGCGGTCGCCACGTGCCGTCGTCGAGTGCCCGGGCGCAGCACACCCTCGGACTCGAGGATCGCCAGCCACCCGTCCACCCGCTCCAGTGCGCGTCGTGACAGACCACCGAGCAAGGCGCGCCGCTGGTCCGTCGCCTCGCCGAAGGGGTGGTAGAGCGCGATCCACGCCTCCAGTTGCGGGATCCGGTCGTCGCGGTCGGGAAGGAACTGCGCGAGACACTCCGTCAGCCGGGCCGCGGGATCGAGGCGGGTGTCTGCGATCCGTAGGTCGTCGAGCTGGTCGTCGAAGGCGGCCGCTGCGAGGGCCACGTGGAGCTCGCGCTGGGTCGGGAAGTAGTAGCGCAACGTGCTCGCACCGATCCCGGCCCGAGCCGCGACCGATCGCACGGTCACCGCGGCGATGCCGGAGGCAGCCGTCAGCTCCCGCGCCGCGGCCAGGATCTCGGCCCGACGGTCCTTCGCCACGTCGCCTCCGTCCGCATGCCGCTCGCCGCCAGCCTACTCGCACAACGTACTAGTACGCTGTACCAACGACAGCACGAGGCAACCGGCACCGAGGAGCACGCATGATCGACGGCCTCCAAGCGTTCACCGAGTCCCTACCGACCCTGCTGCAGTGGCTGGGAGTGCTGCTCGCGGGCGCCATCCCGTTCGTCGAGTCCTACCTCGGATCCGTCATCGGCATCCTGGCAGGGCTGCATCCGGCCATCGCGATCCCTGCCGCGATCGTGGGCAACATCGCCTCCATGCTGGTCATCGTGCTGGGGGTGGGGGCAGCCCGCCAGCGCCTCACCGACGCCGACACGACCTCGGCGCGTCGCCGGAAGTTGCGACGGCTGTTCGACCGCTACGGGGTACCGGGCGTGAGTCTGCTCGGCCAGACCGTCCTGCCGAGCCAGCTCACGTCAGCGGCGATGGTGTCCTTCGGCGCCGACAGGTCGGCCGTGATCCGCTGGCAGATCGTGTCCATCATCGTGTGGGGTGCCGCGTTCGGCCTGTTCGCTGCCGCCGGGATGACCGTCACCGGTCGGGGGTAGTCGCCATCGGCCGAACGGTGGATGGCACGGGTCCCCCGTCCGGCGCAGGTGTCGACCTCCACGGTTGAGGTCGGCGGCCGCCGGTGCGGTCATCCTGATCGTCGCGCGGCCACCTCGATGTCCCGACCCGCTGCGCGAGGAGCGGCGGATGGCGATGGTCGAGGTCGACGACCTGCGGAAGGTCTACGACGGCAGAGCCGTGGTGGACGGCGTGTCGTTCACGGTCACCGAGGGCGAGATCTTCGGCATCCTCGGGCCGAACGGTGCCGGGAAGACGACGACGGTGGAGTGCATCGAGGGGCTGCGCACACCCGATCGGGGGCGCATCCGGGTGCTCGGCCTCGATCCGCGGGTCGACGGTGCACGGCTGCGCCACGTCCTCGGGGCGCAGCTGCAGGAGAGCAAGCTCCAGGATCGCATCAAGGTCTGGGAGGCGCTGGACCTCTACAGCTCCTTCTACGCCGATCCCGTGGACTGGGTCGACCTCCTCGAGCTGTTGGACCTGAGCGGACAGCGCGACGCGACGTTCAGGACGTTGTCCGGCGGTCAGAAGCAGCGGCTGTCGATCGCCTTGGCACTCGTCGGTCGGCCGCGGGTCGCGGTGCTCGACGAGCTGACGACGGGCCTCGACCCGCAGGCACGCCGCGACACGTGGACCCTGATCGAGCAGGTGCGCGACACCGGCGTGACGATCCTCCTGGTGACCCACTTCATGGAGGAGGCCGAGCGGCTGTGCGATCGGTTGGCGATCATCGATCGCGGCCGGATCGTCGCGCTCGACAGTCCCGCCGACCTGATCTCGCGGGTGGCCGACGAGCAGCGCCTGCGTTTCGTCCCGTCGGCGCCACTGGACGAGGTGCTGCTGTCCGCACTCGACGAGGTGACAGCCGTCACCCGTGACGGTCGTCACGTGGTGGTGACCGGTTCCGGCAACGTGGTGCACGCAGTCACGGCCCTACTGGCACGCGAACAGGTCGTCGCCGGCGAGTTGCGCATCGAGCAGCAGACGCTGGACGACGCCTTCGTCGCGCTGACCGGCCGCCCCCTCGCGTCGAGAGACGACGGCGACGACGCGGAGGGAGCTCGATGACCGGGATGGCAAAGCTGCTGGCGGTGGAGACCAAGCTGCAGTTCAGGGACTGGGGCGTGGTGACCTTCGGGCTGCTGTTCCCGGCCGTCCTGCTGCTCGTCCTGGGGTTCGCGTTCCCCGGCTTCAGAGATCCCAACCCGGACCTCGGCGGCGGTCGACCCGTCGACCTCTACACGCCGATCGTGCTGCTGTTCGTGCTCGTCATGGTGGGCGTGAGCACGATCTCGAGCGTGCTCGCCTCCTACCGGCACGACGGCATCCTGCGCCGCCTGCGGACCACACCGATCGGACCGTCGCGGCTGCTGGTCGCACAGCTGACGGCGCAGCTGGTCGTCGCCGCCCTCGGCACCGCCCTGGCGGTGATCGCGGCGCTCGTCGTGCTGGACGTGCCGGCCCCAGGCAGCTGGCTGGGCACCATCGTCTCGCTGCTGTTCGCCGCCGCGTCGATGTTCGCGATCGGCCTGCTCATCGGCTCGGTCGCGCCCTCGACGTCGGCCGCCCAGGCGATCTCCACCGTGGCGTGGATCCCGGTGATGCTGCTCGCGGGCCTGTGGTTCCCCCGTGAGGCGATGCCCGAGACCATGCGCCGCATCAGCGACCTCTCCCCCGGCGGTGCCGGGGTCGATGCGGTGCAGCAGGCGTGGTTCGGCAGTGGGGTCCCGCTGTCGAGCCTGGCGGTCATGGCAGCGTTCACGGCGGCGGCCGCCGGGCTCGCCGCCGTAACCTTCCGCTGGGACTGACGGCACCGACGGCGGCCCCTGCGGACATGGCGGAGATCGAGGATGGAGCGCGAGCCGGACGGGACGGCGGCGACCGACGGGCCGTCGACCTGGTGGGAGCGCTCGTGGGCGTCGTTCGACCGCTGGACGCCCTACGCCCTGCTCGGTGCCAGCACCGTCATGAGCGTCCTCTCGCCGGAGCAGCCGGAGGACGCCTGGATCGGGACGCTCTCGCTCGCGGGCCTCGCCGCCACCTGGATCGCGGTCGTGCACACGACCGCGCCGCAGCACCGTCGCGACCTGCCCGGCTATCACCTCGTCTACCTCGCCGTGCTGCTCGCTCTCGCGGCGGTGCTGATGTCCCGCGACCTGGTCTTCTTCATCTTCGCCATCTCCGGGTTCCTCCACGCCGCCGGGTTGCGGCCACTTCCCCTCGTGTTCGTCGGTACGGGGACGACCTCGTTGCTGATCCTGTACTACACCTGGGGCGGGATCCCGCAGACGAGTGGGGACATCACCGCCTTCGTCTCCATCCTGGTGATCCAGACGTTCCTGATCGGGTTCGGGGTCGCCGGCGGCGAGAGGCTCACCGAGCTCAGCGAGGAACGACGGCGCACCGTGCGCGAACTCCAGACGACGCTGGCGGAGAACGAAGGGCTGCACGCCCAGCTCGTGCTCCAGGCACGCGAGGCCGGGGTGAACGACGAACGCCAGCGCATGGCACGCGAGATCCACGACACGCTCGCACAGGGCCTGACGGGCATCATCACCCAACTCGAGGCCGCCTACCAGAGCACCGACGACCCGCCCGCGCACCGGCGCCATCTGGACAACGCCGCTCAGCTGGCTCGCCAGAGCCTCGACGAGGCGCGCCGCTCCGTGCAGGCGCTGGGGCCGGGCGCACTCGAGCGCGGGAGACTCCCGGACGCGCTCGACGAACTGGTCGGCGACTGGGCGCAACTGCACGGCATCCGCGCCGACGCGGACGTGATCGGCGCCGCTGGCGCGCTGCCTGCCGAGGCGGAGGTCGCGCTGCTGCGGGTGGCGCAGGAGGCCCTCGCGAACGTCGGGAGGCACGCCGACGCCTCGCGGGTCGGGGTCACGCTGTCGCTGCTCGACGACCGGGTGGTGCTCGACGTCCGGGACGACGGCCGCGGCTTCGATCCCACCGCCGCACCCGACGGCTCGTCGTTCGGGCTGACCGCCATGCGCCAGCGGGTTGTCGGGCTGGGTGGCACGCTCGAGATCGAATCGCGACCAGGCGAAGGCACCGCCCTCTCGGCGTCCCTCCCCGTCGTGGTGACGGAGACCGTCGATGCGTGACGACACCGGTTCGGGGGCGGCACCGATCCGCATCCTGATCGTGGACGATCATCCGGTCGTCCGGGACGGCCTTCGGGGCATGTTGGCCGGCGAGCCCGACCTCGAGGTGGTCGGGGACGCGGCCAACGGCCGCGAGGCCGTGGAGCGGACGCAGACCTTCGATCCGGACGTCGTGCTGATGGACCTGCGGATGCCGGAGGTGGACGGCGTCGCTGCCATCCGGGCGCTCGCAGATCGCGGCTGCCGTGCCCGGGTACTGGTGCTCACCACCTACGACACCGACCGCGACGTCCTGGCGGCGATCGATGCGGGCGCGACCGGCTACCTGCTCAAGGACGCCCCCCGTGACGAACTGTTCCGCGCGGTGCGTGCTGCCGCGCGCGGCGAGGCCGTCCTGGCACCGTCGGTCGCAACCCAGCTCGTCGGCAGGGTTCGCGAGCCCCGCGCGAGCTCGTTGACACCTCGGGAGCTCGAGATCCTCCGGCTGGTCGCCGACGGCGCATCGAACCAGCAGGCCGCGCGTCGACTGTTCATCAGCGAGGCGACCGTCAAGACCCACCTGCTGCACACCTACGAGAAGCTGGGCGTCAACGACCGGGCCGCAGCCGTCGCCACCGCCTACGACCGCGGCCTGCTGACGCCCCAGGATGAGCGAGGCGCCTGAAGGGGTGGGAGCGCCGTCGAGGTGTGTGTTGCCTTGGACCGCTCGGACGATCCGCCGGTCGAGCGACCGCTCAGGCGCGCGCGATGGCGATGTTGGTGTGCATGGGGACCGCGACGTGCCCGCCGTCCCGGTACCGGTCCACGATCTGCTCGGTCTCGGCCTGGATCGCCGCGAGGTAGCCGGCGAAGGCAGCCGGATCGTGCAGGAACTCGGGGATCACGGCCGCGTACGCGTACTCCAGGCGCTCCACGAACCGGTCCGGGTCGGTGAAGCGTGCCACGATCGACTCCTGCACCACCTCGACGTCCCGGAAGCCTGCGCCCTCGAGCAGCACGGTCAGCTCGCCCGGATCGCCGAAGGAGAACGGGGCGACGGCGTCCTCGTAGGTCGCGGGAACGCCCAGCCGGACCAGGTGCGGAACCTCGGCATCCGCCAGCGCGGCCCACAGCGGGTGGTGCTCCAGGCCGCGCCAGACGGCGACCACGACCCGGCCGCCCTCCACGAGGACACGCCGCATCTCCGCGGCACCGGCGGCGCGATCCGGGAAGAACTGCAACCCCTGTTGGCACAGCACCAGGTCGAAGCACCCATCCGGCAGATCCAGCGCCGTCCCGTCGCCCTCGCGCCACTCGACGTCCATGTCGGTGGTGACGGCACGCGCGACGTCGAGCATGCCCGGGTTGACATCGACACCCACGACCCGCGCGGAGTGGCTCACCGCGCCCGCCGCCCGGCGCGTCGCGATGCCCGTCCCGCAGGCGACGTCCAGGACGGACTCGCCGGTCCGTGGACGAGCGTGTTCGATGAGCAGTGAGGTCAACGGCTCGAAGATCGCGGGGCCGTAGTACTCCTGGTAGGCCTGGGCCGGCGTGGCGGCGGCCGGTTGCACGGTCATCGGAAGGGCCTCCTCGGGACGTTCGTCGATCAACGGGCCGGCCGCAACATGGGCCACATGAGCGGAGAATCCGCCGACCGGATCTCGGCGACGGCCTCGAAGCCGTGGCGCTCGTACAGCCGTCGGTTCCGTGGACTGCTCGCCTCGAGGTAGGCCGGGAGCCGGTCTCGATCGCAACGGGCCAGTCCTTGGGCCAGCAGGTCGGAGCCGTGCCCCCGGCCCTGGAGGCTCGGATCGACGCCGATGAACGGCAGGTACCAGTGCGGTTCCGCCGGGTGACAGCGCGCCATCTGCTCCAGCAAGCCGAAGGCGTCCTCGAGCCGCTGTGCATCGAGGCTGGCCTCGACGAGCCCGCCGACCAGGTCGTCGTCGAGCGCCACGCCTGGCGCGTGCCAGATCGCGGCACCGGCCGAACGGCCGGTCACGTCGACGCGCCCACCCGTCGTCGCCACGTCGGCTGCAAGGCTCAGCAGCTCCGGGAAGTGGGTGAGGAAACGTGTGGCATCCGGGAGCAGCCACCGGATGATGGGGTCCGCGCCGAACGCGACGACAAGCGTCGCGACCGCCCGTTCGCGCGCGAGGAGCGGGAGGGGGTCTTCGGCGGCGGCGGTGGGGGTGGCAGTGGCAGTGGTGGTCGGGGTGCTCATGATGCGCTCCTCGCGATGCGGCTGGTGAGGACACCGCCACCGCGGACAGCCGACGGTCGGCAGCGACGGCCTCGACGCTACGGACGAACGCATCGAACGACCTGGGTGCTGGCACGCAGATCACCACGCAAGATCCGGCCGCGGAGCGACCTCCCGCCAGAGGCGAGTTCAGGTCCGGGACAGGATCCCCTCACGCAGTGCGTAGCTCACCGCCGCGGCGCGGGCGCTGCGGCCCTGGAGCCCGAGCTTCTGGTAGATCGTGGCCAGATGCCGCTCGACCGTCCGGACGCTCAGCACGAGCGCGGCTGCGATCTCCTGGTTCGACCGCCCGTCGGCGACGTGGGTCAGCACCTCGGCCTCACGCCGGGTGATCCCCCGAGGCAGCGTCGCGCGCGGCCGCCCTGTCCGTGACGGATGGGCCACTCCGAGCCGCTCGAGGCCGACGGCCGCCGCGTCGCGCTCGAGCCTCGCGGCCTCGTGATCACCCAGCTGTTCGCAGGCCTCGGAGAGCAGCAGGCGGATCCGCGCCACCTCGTAGGGCGCGTCGTGCTCGCGTGCCGCACGGACCGCGTCGCGCAGCAGACGGGCGGCAGGCTCGACCTCGCCGTCGGCCAACTGCACGGCTCCGGACGCCTGCAGCGCGGCGGCCGTGAAGCCGGTCGTGCCGTAGGTGCGCGCCGCCTCCGTGAGCTCCTGGCTCCAGGTTCGGGCGTGCTCGCGGTCGCCCGCGGCCAACGCCACCTCGACGGCGGCCGGCAGCAGCCGTGCACGCGCCGACGGATCGCCGTCGGTCGCCGCAAGCGCGGCACGGAGGGACGTCACGGCCGTGTCGAGATCACCGCGCACGAGGCGGAGCAATCCGAGTCCCGGCTGGGGATCGCGCCCCAACCGGTGCGCCCGGCGGTACGAGGCCTCGGCGCCGGCGAGGTCTCCGCGGAGGCGCTCGAGATCGCCCAGCAGGTAGTGGGCCTCGGCCACGACGGCGACGCTGAAGTGCGCGTACTCCGTGCAGACGCGCCTGGCTTCACGCTCGGCCGCGTCCCAGTCGCCCCGCGACTGGAGCACCTGCGCACGGTGCACGCGACAGATCCCCATGAACGGCCCTGCCCCGGGCATGCTCTCGCACCACCGGGCGGTCACCCTGGTCCACTCGCCGGCCCGTCGCACGTCCGCGATCTCGTGGCAGGCGACCATCAGGTGGCAGTAGATGTTGCCGGCCCACGCGGGATCGAGCGCGTCCGAAACCGCGGCGACCATCGCCTCGTCCAACAGCGCCATCCCGCCGCCGACCTCGCCACGGCGGACGAGCACCCGCCCCTGGCCGAGGACCCCCAACGCCGTCAGCGTCGCGTCGTCGTGTTCGCGGCCGAGCGCGTGCACCCGACGCGCCGCGTCCAGCGCATCGTCGAGCTGCGACGCACCGAAGGTCGCCTCGAACTCCAGGTAGACGAGGTAGCCGTACTCGACCGTGCCGGGGCGCCCCTCCAACAGGCGCATCGCCCGCGCGATCCAGCCGGAGCCTTGCGCCTCGTCCCCGCGGAGGAGATGGGTGTAGCCGATGTCGATCGCGACGAGAGCGGCCGACGCCGGTGCGTCGACGTCGAGGTAGCACTGGTGGACCTGCTGCTGGAGCTCGAGGGCGTGCTCGAGATCGCCCAGCCACCACGAGCAGTTCGACAGCGCGTAGAGGTCGTCGGGATGGAGGTCCGCCCGGCCGCGCGCGTCGGTGAACCACCCTCGAGCGCGCACCCAGTCCCGCTGGCGGTAGGCACGACGCGCCTGGTCGAGGAGGTCGCCGCCACCTCGCCCCGACCCAGGCTCCTCCGCCTCCGCGCCCGTCATCGCACCACCTGCGACATCCCCCGGCCTCGTCGCATTCCGACACGCCGAGTATGACACGGGCGCGCTCCCGCGACGCCTCGGCGTCCACGTGGCCCAACCGTCTCTCAGGTCCGTTCGCTGCGCAGTGGCATGTCGCGGACCAGCAGCCAGGTGGCCGGCAACCCGACCGCGAGACATCCGGTGACCACCGCCAGCGATCCGGCGACCGACGCGCCGTCGGGGGCGAAGCCGAGGAAGCCGACGGCGGAGCCGAGGATGTCGACGACACCCGGGCTGAGCACCGCCTCGGCGAGCCCGATCATGGCGAGCCCGACCGGGATCGCGAACAGTCCGTTCACGGGGCTGCGGTAGATCGCTGCCCCGACGAAGGTCCCTGCGACCAACCACACCGTGAAGAGCAGCCAGAACTCGACGAACATCAGCGGGTAGCTGCTCGCGTCGTCGAACAGGTGGGGGCGGGTCAGCTCCTGCGGCCAACCCACCAACCGGTAGACGCCGCCCTCGATGGCGAAGCCGAGCGTCATGAGCGCCGACAGGACCACGACCGTGATCGCCGCCGATGCGGGGAGCTGTCGGGCGATCTCGTGGCGGGTGAAGCCGTGCGCCACGTACAGGGGCAGGTACACGGCTGCGAGGTAGACCCCGAGCCCGGCGATGTACCACCGTGGGAGCTGGCTGGCGATCTCCCACCCCGACACTTCGATCGGGCGGAAGATGGCGACGATGAACACCACGGCGAACACGAACGCGGCGAAACCGGCCCACAGCACCACGACGCCCAGCGCATCGTCTTTCAACCGGTGCCGGGTGAGGATCCATCGGTCGATGGGGGCGGACATCAGGCGCTCCTCTCCGCGGTCGGCCGCGCCGCGTTGCGGCGTGTCGGCTCCGTCAGGTGGACGAACAGGTCCTGGATGGGGACCGGGCCGAGCTCGAGGCCGGCCGCCCGGGCAGCGCGGCGCACCTCGTCGTCCAGCTCGCCGAACACCGTGTCCCGGCGGGTCGGTCCGAGCGTGGAGGTCGCGAGGACCTCGAGGTCGTCGGTGAATGCGGCGACCGTGGCAGCCGGGCCGGTCACCGCCGCTCCGCGAGCTCGCAGATCGTCGGCCGACGCCTGGAGGACCAGTCGCCCCTCGTCGATGATCGTCACGGTCTCGAACAGCGACGCCACCTCCTCGATCAGGTGGGTCGAGACCACGAACGTGCGCGGGTGCGCGATGTGGTCGGCCAGCAGCTCGTCGTAGAAGGCATAGCGGGACGGCGCGTCCATGCCGAGGTAGGTCTCGTCGAAGATGGTGACGGGTGCCCGGCTCGCGAGTCCGAGCACTGCTCCCAGCGACGATCGCTGGCCGCGCGAGAGCTCCTGCAGCCGCGCACCCGGCCGGAGGTCGAAGCGCTCGACCAGCTTGGAAGCGTAGGTGGCGTCCCAGTGGGGCCGGAGCGTGGCCGCGAGCTCGAGCGCATGGCCGACCTTGTCGCCAGGCCAGTCGTGCTCGACGGTGTCACCCGATCCGCGGACGTAGCAGATCCGCCGGACGGACTCGGCGGACTCGAACACCGGCCTGCCATCCAGGCGTACCGCGCCCGCCGTGGGGCGGCGGAACGCCGCGATGGCGGACAGGAGGCTGGTCTTGCCCGAGCCGTTCCGGCCCAGGAGGCCGTGGATCTGTGGTCCGCCGAAGGTGACGGTGAGACCGTCGACCGCGGCGACGTCCCCGTAGCGAACCGTCAGGTCCTCGATGTCGATCCGCGGCGTCATCGCCCGACCTCCTGACCGTCGGTGGTGTCCGGCGACGTCCGGGCGCGGATGCGTTCGACCACCGCCTCGAGGGGGACCCCGATCGCGTTGGCCTCGTCGATCATCGGATCGACGACCTCGGCGAAGAACCGCGACCGGTGCACCGCACGCAACCTGTCCCGGGCGCCCGGCGCGACGAACATGCCCACGCCGCGGCGCTTGTAGAGCACCCCCTCGTCCACCAGCTCCGCGAACGCCTTCGCCGCCGTGGCCGGGTTGATCCGGAAGTGTGTCGCGTATCGCGTGGTGGACATCACCTGCTCCTCCTCCGCCAACGACCCGTCGAGCACCTCGCTGCGCACGCGGTCGGCGATCTGCCGATAGATGGGACTGCGGTCGTCGAACACGCGTGTCCTCCGCGAGCTGATGCGCACCGGCCTCGGGTAGCTGGTTCATTGGTGATGTAAGGAACCATAGGACAAGGCGGAGGCATGCGCAAGGGGACGGTTCGGAAAGGACCAGAACGGAGCGTGCCCCTCGTCCTCCCGGAACGGTGCAGGGACAGCTGGACGACTACGGCGTTCCCGACCTCACCGTCGCAGCAGCAAGGTTCCGTCGTCCGGGCAGATCAGAACGGAGGCGGGGAGCTCGCGCTCACAGACCGGGCACGACGCCACATCCAGGTCGACCTGCACCGTGTCGACGGCCTCGACGACCTCGGTGTCGACGAACAGGCTTCGGATGTTCGGACCGGGTACCACGACCGGGTCCGCGAACGACTCGTTGGACGCCATGCTCGTCTCCCTCGTCATGGGAAGTCTGCCATCACTGCCGCGACTGCGCTGCCGATGGTGTCCGCCGGGAACGTCGAATGGCGTCCCCCGCGTGCGTGGACAGGTTCAGTGCCGACACCGGGTCACCCCTCGCCGCTGCGTTCTTCGCCGAGGTGCGGGGCTGGCACCACGCCACCTCAGGAGAGGATCGACGATGACCAAGTATCTGCTTTCCGTGCACTGCGTCGAAGGCGCCGCACTCCCCGACGAGCCGACGATCCAGCAGATGTACGCCGACGTCGCCGTCCTGAACGACGAGATGACCGCGGCCGGGGCATGGGTCTTCGGCGGAGGGCTCGAGGAGCCCCACGTCGCGTCGGTGGTCCGTTACGAGGACGGCGAGGTCGTCACCACCGACGGCCCCTTCCCGGAGGCCAAGGAACAGCTCGGGGGGGTCTGGGTGATCGACGTCCCGGATCACGACACCGCGATGGCCTGGGCGCGCAAGGCGACGAAGGCATGCCAGGGCCCAGTGGAGGTCCGACCGTTCCAGGCCGACACCTGGGCCCGGTGACGACGTTCGAGGCCCCGTCCGGCCGGTCTGTGAAGGGCCACCGGCCGGGCTGACGTCGACCCGGGGTCAGGGCAGCAGCGGTAGCGCGCGGGCGACGAGTGTGGCGAACTGCGCACGCGAGATGGGCTGTCCAGGGCGGAACGTCCCGTCGCCGAAGCCGGCCATGACACCGCCGTCCACGAGCTCCGAGATCGCGCTCGCGAAAGGTGAGCCGTCGACGTCGACGAACGCGGCGGGTGTGGACGCGGTCAGGTCCAGAGCGGCCGCGACGAGCTGGGCGGCCTGGCCACGCGTGAGCGCACCACTCGGTGCGAACCGTTCGTCGCCGACACCCAGGACGAGTCCGGCTCGCGCGAGGGCGCCGATCGCCCCGGCATGGACGGAGTCGGCCACGTCGACGAACCCGCCGTCAGCGACGTCGTCCAGTCCGAGCAGCGCTGCGACCACGCTCGCCGCCTGCGCCCGGGAGATCTGCGCGGTCGCGTCGAACGTGGTCGCGGTCCGGCCGACGGCGAGGCCCGACGCCGCGACACACCCGATCCCGGCAGCGTGCGTGCCCGCCGGGTCGACGTCCTCGAACGGGAATGGGTCCGCGAGCACCCCGATGCCGACCGCGGCTGCCACGGTCTGGCCGTCAGGGAGCTCGCCGTCGACCTGGATCGTGTGGCCGCACGCCAGGACGTCGGCCGGGAGCTGCGCGCGACCGAGCTCGAGGGCTCCGGAAGCGTCGGTCGTGTACGTACCGAGCAGTCTCGGCTCGGAGAACAACCACAGCCGTACCTCGGAGAACGGCCGGAGCCCCTCGACACGGAAACCGAGCCACCCACCCTGCCCGGGCGCGAACGTCGTCCCGTGGCCGGCCCCTGCACGCGTGCCGTCGGCTCCGGTCGCGAAGATGTCGAAACGGAACCCTCCGCCCTGCACGGTCAGCTCGGAGGTGTTCGCGCCGACGGTCACCGGGACCGTCCGCGTCCCGCCGATCGTGACCATCCCGACCCCGGATGGGGGCGTCGGAAGGCCTCCGCCGATCTGCGGCAGCGGTGCGGGCGGCGGCGGCGGACCCGGCTGCGGCGCTGGGGTCACGAGCAACGTGCCCGGGTTCGTCGTGGCCACGCCCAGGTCGTTGGTGAAGACGGCTCGGTACCGATGGCCGTCCATCTCGAGCGACGCGTCGATGCGCAGCGTCGTATCCGTCTCGACCGTGTCCGTGAAGGTGGCACCGTCATCGGTGCTGACCTGCCACAGCACGGACGGGACGGGGGTACCGGTCGCGTCGGCCGTGAACGTCGCTGTCGCACCGTCGCTGACGGAGGCGTCCTGCGGGTGCACCGAGACGGCTGGTGCCTCGTCGCACGGGTCGACGTCGCCTCGCGTGACCTCGATCACGTAGAACGACTGGTACATCCCGACGCCCGTGCGGACCTCGACCACGATCGTGTTCTCACCCACGTCGAGCGCGATGTCCGATCCGTCACCGGCGTCGTCGCCGTTGACGTGGAAGAACCGCTCGTCGCCACCCGCGGCGGTCACCGTCAGCCTCGTGGCCTCGACGGGGACGACGGCGCCGTAGGTGGTGGTCCGGTCGGCCTCGGCCGGGTACATGCTGACGTTGCCGAACTCGCCGATATCCGCGACCCCCGGGAGCGAAGCGGGGGCGAACGGCGGGTCGAGCTCGCCACACGACAGCGCCAACGCCGTGAGGTTCTGGTGATTGGCGGCGGCGGGCGCGACGCCCGCGGTCAGCACCAGCGTCGAGGTCAGCAACGCGAGCACGACCGCCAGCGCGGTCCCACGCCGTGTGAGTCGTTCGATGGAGTGCTGCACTCGGGAGCCGTTCGGTGGAGGGCGGCGCAGGCTAGGCCGACGAACGAGGAACCACCAACACCCCACCCCGCATCACGCGTCGCCGGCCGGCCGAGTCGATCACCGCCCCGCGGACGCGTGGCCGAGTGCATCGAGGAGGACGTGCCCGATCCGATCGGGCGAGCGAGCACTGTTCGCCAGCACGACGACACCTGCTCCGCGTGCCGGATCGATCCCGACGAAGCTCATGAAGCCGCCGGTCCCACCGTTGTGCCACCACCAGCGGGACCCGGAAGGACGGTCGAGGATGTGCCAGCCGAGACCGATCGCCAGCGGTCGGCTGATGCGGGCCCGTGGCTCGAGAACCTCACGGACCGGGACCGCGAGCGGGGTGGAGTCCGGATCCAGGTGCGCGCGAAGGAAGCGCAACAGATCCGCGGCGCTCGAGCGCAACGCGCCCGCACCGGCGAGTGCGGGGAGGTGCCAGTCGCCGACCGGCTTCCCCCGCCGGGTGTGCCCGACGGCGACGCTCGCCTCCGACCCGTCGGGCTCGACCCGCGTGTCGCGCAGGCCGAGCGGACTCACGACGCGCTGGTGGACCAACTCGCCGTAGGGCAGCCCCGTCGCTCGGGCGAGCGCCTCGCCCAGCACGCCGGCGCCGAGGTTGGAGTACCGCGAACGACCGCCCGGCGGTCGTCTGGGCTGGATCGACAGCGCCTCGACGAGCTGGTCGGTGGTGAAGGCGACATACGGGTCGTCCCGATGCCGAAGCGCCTGCCGGATCAGGCCTCGGGGCAACCGTGGGAGCCCGGAGGTGTGGGTGGCGAGGTCGACCAGGGCGATCGGTCGGCCGTCGGGGTGCGCGGCGGCCGGGATCAGCGTGTCGAGTGGCTGGTCGAGCGCGACCTCGCCCCTGTGCACCGCGTCGGCGAGGAGCAGGGCGGTGAACAGTTTCGTGACCGAGCCGATCTGGAAGCTCGTCCGCGCGCCCGGAGCCGGACCGTCCGGGCCGATCCGACCGAACCCGACGGTCGCTTCCCCTCCGTCGGCGAGCGCCCCGAGCGCCAGACCGACGAAACGGCGGGCAGGTCGGCTCGCCGCTTCCCGTAGCAGCGGCGCCAGATCGACGGACGGGGAGGTCGAGGACATCGGCGCGGGTTCCCTCGTCGGGCTCGAGCCGGCAGCGTAGGCGCGTCGGAAACAGGACCGGGCGGGTGTGACATCCGTCACGCGCAGGAGCTGCTCCTGCGCACTACGCAGCACGGCCGATCCTTGCGACGCTCGGTGCACCGGTGGCGCCGGCCGCCGGAGTGGAGGGTGCGAAGTGATCGAGGTGTTGCAGGTGTCCGGTGTGTCGCACCGCTATGGGTCAGCCCGTGCGGTCGAGCAGGTCGAGCTCAGGGTCATCGCCGGCGAGTGCGTTGCGCTCCTGGGACCGAACGGGGCCGGCAAGACAACGCTGGTGAACCTCGTCACGGGTCTGCTCGCCACGCAGATCGGCAGGGTCAGCGTCGTGGGCGGGTCACCGACGCGAGCAGCGACGAGGCGCGAGCTCGGTGTCGTCCAGCAGCGGATCGGCTTCCCGAGGACCCTCACCGTCGGGGAGATCGTGCGGGGGGCCGCGATCCGAGCCGGGGCCCCCACCTCGACCGTCGGGCCCGTCCTGGTCGAGGTCGGACTCTCGGACCTGCGGCGTCGACGAGCCGCGAAGCTGTCCGGCGGCCAACACCAGCGCCTCCAGCTCGCCATGGCGCTCGTCGGCGACCCGGCGTTGCTCGTCCTCGACGAGCCGACGACCGGCCTGGACGCGGCGTCGCGGCGGGCCTTCTGGCAGACGCTCGGCCGGCGTCGTGACCGAGGCGCCGGGGTGCTGCTCACCACGCATCAGCTCGACGAGGCGGCTGCCGTCGCCGACCGGGTCGTGGTCCTCTCGGAGGGGCGTGTCGCGGCCAGCGGTACGCCGGCATCGCTGGCAGCGCGCCTCCCGAACCGCCTCGTCTCGGCACGCACACGCGTCAGGCCCGCAGCGATCCGTGCCGTCCCCGGGACGCTCGAGGTCGTGCAACTGGACAGCCTCGTGCAGGTGTCGACCACCCGGCCGGAGGCGCTCGTCCGCGAGCTCCTCGCTGCCGATCCCGACCTGTCCGACCTACGGATCGAAGGGGCCAGCCTCGAGCAGGCGGTGCTGGCCATCACGACCACCGGCATGACCACCGGCACGACACCGCCGACCATGGAACGAGAGGAGGCGTCCGCATGACCACGACGATCCAGGTCCGTCCGACACCCCGCCCTGCACTGCTGCGTGTGCTGGCGAACGAGACACTCGAGGAGCTGCTCGCCGTGCTGCGGGAGCCGACCACGCTCTTCTTCTCCGTCGCGATGCCGGTCGGCTTCTTCACGCTGTTCCTGACGTTGTGGGGCGCCGACCGGACGGGCGAGACGACCGTCGCGACGACGATGCTGGCGACGTTCGGCACGTTCGGTGTGGTGGGTGTCGCGCTCATCACGCCAGGGGTCGGCGTGGCGGAGGACCGGGAGCGGGGATGGCTCCGCGCCAAGCGCGTTTCCGCCACGCCGGTCGGCGCCACCCTGACGGCCAAGGTGCTCGCGTGCCTCCCCCACGCCCTGGGCGTCCTCGTCGCGATGACCGTGATCGGCGCCGTCGGCGGCCAGCTCGACATCGACGCCCCGACCTGGCTCCGCCTGGTCGCTGTGCTGACCCTCGGGAGCCTGCCGTTCGCGTTGCTCGGCCTGGCGGTCGGGTTCCACGCCTCGCCGAACGCGGCCACGGCCATACTCATGGCGATCTACATCCCGTCCGCGATCGCGTCCGGGCTCTGGATGCCGATCGACATGCTGCCTGCAGCGATGCAGGCGCTCGCCCCGTGGCTGCCGACCTATCACCTGTCACAGCTCGCGCTCGCCCAGCTCGACGGTGGGCTCGGCGTCACCCACGCCATCGTGCTGCTCGGCTTCACCACCCTGGCAACGGCCGCGGCCACGCTCGCCTATCGTCGTCAGCGACCATGACGCAACCTGCCGCAGCACAGACGAGCCGGGCGACGGGCCGACGGAGTACCGACTGGTACTACCTCGGCTTCCTCGCCATGCTGCTCTTCCAACCCGTGTTCGACCCGTCGGCCGGTGCCCGCGAGTGGGTCGTGACCGCACTGACGATCGTGGTGTTCGTGCCGCTCTACGTGGCTGCCTGCTCTCACAGCGGACGGCTCCGCAGGCTCGCCGCGCCCCTGTCCGTCGCGCTGGCGCTCGCGGTCTTCTGGTTCAACGGTGGTGCGACGGTGCTGCTGGTGTACGCGGCGGCATTCGTCGGTGCGTACGAGCCCCCACGGGTGGCCAAGCGCTGGTTCGTCGGGCTGTCGGTCCTCGCGATCCTGATGGGCCTGCTCGCCTCCGTCCCGATGCCGTTCGCCCTCCTCACCTTCGCCGTCCCCGTCTTCGTCGTCTGGGTCGTCGGCCTGGCCTCCATCGACGAGGCGGAACGCGAGGCCGAGTCGCAACGGCTCCGCATCGACAACGTCCGCGTCGGCCAGCTGGCGACCGCGGCGGAACGGGAGCGCATCGCCCGGGACCTGCACGACGTGCTCGGACAGTCGCTGACCGAGATCGTCGTGCGATCGCAACTCGTTCGCCGACTCGCGACCTCCGACGGGGAGCGAGCCGCGCGCGAGGCGGCAGAGATCGAACGCGCATCGCGCACGGCGCTCGACGAGGTGCGTTCGGCCGTGCGCGGGTGGCGCGAGGTCCGCCTCGACGACGAGCTCGAGTCGGCTCGGCGGACGCTCGAAGCGGCCGCGATCGAGCTCCAGCTCGACCGCGATCCCCGTTTCGACCCCGCACCGACGTCCGAGACGGCGCTCGCGCTGGCCGTCCGCGAGGCCGTCACCAACGTGATCCGCCATGCGGACGCCGGCCGGTGCACGATCGCGCTCCGTCGCAGCGAGGGCCACGACGTCGTCGAGGTGGCGGACGACGGGGTCGGTCGGATCACAACCGAAGGCGCCGGCCTCCTCGGGATGCGCGAGCGCATCGTGGCGCTCGGCGGTGAGCTCATCCACACCGACACCGACGGTGTCACGGTGTCGGTCCGTGTGCCGACCGGACTGCCCGCATGACCATCCGGCTCGTCCTCGCCGAGGACCAGACCATGGTCAGAGGCGCATTCTCGGCGCTGTTGATGCTCGAGGACGACATCGAGGTGGTGGGTACCGCCGCCGATGGCGACCAGGCCCTCGAGCTCGTGACGGTGCACCGTCCGGACGTGCTGCTCACGGACATCGAGATGCCGGGACGATCCGGGCTGGACGTGGCGCTGCGGCTGCGCGACGACGCGGTCCCGACCCGCGTGGTGATCGTCACGACGTTCGCGCGCGGTGGTTACCTGCGACGTGCCCTGGAGGCGGGCGTGAACGGCTACGTCCTCAAGGACGCACCGGTCGAGGAGTTGGCGGAGGTGATCCGACGGGTCCATGCTGGTCAGCGGGTGATCGATCCGCAGCTCGCGGCCGAGGCGTGGGGCAGCACCGATCCGCTGACGGACCGTGAGCGCGACGTGTTGCGGTTGGCCGAGCAGGGCTTCGGCAACGCGGACATCGCCGAGCGGCTCCACCTCGCCGAAGGCACCGTCCGCAACTACCTCTCCACCGCCAGCGCGAAGCTCGGCGCGCCGAACCGGGCTCGTGCCGCCTTCGTCGCACGTGAGCACGGCTGGCTCTGACGCGACACCATCAAGGAGACCCGATGCTGGAGATCGACCGCTTGACCCGGAGGTTCGGCGACCTCGTTGCCCTCGACGAGCTGTCCTTCGACGTCGGGCAGGGCCAGATGTTCGGCTTCGTCGGCTCCAACGGTGCCGGGAAGACCACGACGATGCGCATCGTGATGGGCGTCGACGACGCGGACGGTGGCGAGGTGCGCTTCGGCGGCGCCCCGGTCGACGCCGACGCCCGCAGCAGGTTCGGCTACATGCCGGAGGAGCGGGGCCTGTACCCGAAGACGCCGGCGCTCCGGCAGCTGACGTACCTCGGCCGCCTGCACCGCCTCGACAAGGCCACCGCGGCCGAACGAGCGCGAGGGCTGCTCGAACGGTTCGGCCTGGCAGAGCGCATGGACGAGCCGGTCGAGCTGCTCTCGCTCGGGAACCAACAGCGCGTCCAGCTGGCCGCGGCCCTGGTGCACGAGCCCGACCTGCTGGTCCTCGACGAGCCGTTCTCCGGGCTCGACCCGGTCGGGGTCGACGCGCTGAGCGAGGTCCTGCTCGAACGTGCCGCTCGTGGGGTGCCGGTCGTGTTCTCCTCGCACCAGCTGGAGCTCGTCGAACGGCTCTGCGACGCCGTCGCCATCATCGACGCGGGCAGGTTGGTCGCGGCCGGCACGGTCGCCGACCTGCGGTCCACCAACGGCCGGCGGCTGCTCAGGGTCGAGGTCGACGGACCGGATCGCCGTGACTGGGCGGAACGGCTCCCCGGGGCGAGCCTCCAGTCCGTCGACGAAGCAGGTGTGGTGCTCGCGCTCGCCGACGGGGTCGACGACCAGCAGGTGCTCGACGCTGCGCAGGCCGCGGGCCGGGTCCGCCACTTCGGTGTCGTCCGCCCGACACTCGCGGAGCTGTACCGGGAGGCGGTCCAGAACAACCGTGGCCCCGCCGACGAGGGGGACGCCGCATGAACGCCACCTGGCTCGTCGCCTCGCGAGAGTTCACCGAGCGACTGCGCAGCCGCGCCTTCCTGATCTCGAACGGCGCGATCCTCGCGCTCATCGTCCTGTCACTCGCACTGCCCATGTTGTTGGGCGGCGACGGCCCGACCCGGCTCGGCACCGTCGGGTCGGACGCCGCTGCCGTCGGGCGTTTCGCGGCGACGCAGCAGGATGCGTTCGGCGTCGAGGTGGAGCTCGTCGAGCTGGGCGATCGCGATGCCGCAGAGCGCTCCCTGCGAGACGAGACCGTCGACGCCGTGCTGCTCGACGGGACGACCGCGCTGGCGGACGGCAGCATCGGGTCCGCGATGGAAGCCCTGCTGGCCAACGCGTCGAACGCGATCGGCGTCGACCACGCGCTGACGGAGGCCGGCCTCACGGATCAGGAGCGGGCCGCGCTGTTCGCGATCGAGCCACTCGCCGTCGAGCAGCTGGACGGCGACGGTGGCATCGACCTGTTCGACCCGGCGGTCGGCATCGTGTTCGCTGCCGTGTTCGTGCTCTACGGCCTCCTGGCCGTCTACGGGCAGTGGGTCGCGCAGGGCATCGTCGAGGAGAAGCAGTCCCGCGTCGTCGAGGTGCTGCTCGCCTCGGTTCGCCCGACCCAGCTGCTCACGGGCAAGGTGCTCGGCCTCGGGGCGCTCGGGCTCGCCCAGATCCTCCTGCTGGCGGCCGTCGCGGCGGGAGGTCTGCTCGTCACCGACGTGATCGATGTCCCGCCGGCAGCGTGGGGGGCATTGGCGCTGGTCATCCCCTGGTACGTGCTGGGCTTCCTGCTCTATGCGGCGCTCTTCGCCATGGCCGGATCCGTCGTGTCCCGTGTCGAGGACATGCAGAGCGCGGTCATGCCCGTAATCATCGTCCTGGTGCTCGCGCTCTTCGGGGCACAGTTCGCGCTGAGCGACCCCACGGGCACCATCGCGACGGTCGCCGGCCTCGTCCCGCTCACAGCGCCGATCGTCCAGCCGATCCTCTACGCCGTGGGCGTCAGCAGCTGGTGGGAGAGCCTGCTCGCCATCGCGCTCGCCCTCGGCGCCATCGCCGTCATGATCCCCGTCTCGGCGCGGATCTACCGCGGTGGGGTGCTCCGCACGCGTGGTCGCGTCTCGTTCGGCGAGGCGTGGGGTTCGGTGCGGACGTGAGCGCCGGAGGCGTGGGCGGAGGACCTGGTTGACGGGACGCCACGACGTGGACAGGCTGGTCGCATGACGTCCATCCAGTCACGCTCCTCCTTGGCCGACGCCATCCCGGAAGCGATCGGTGCCCCAGCGATGCGTGCACTGCACAGCAACGGCATCGACACCTACGAGCAGCTGGCTCGGTGGGGCGAGGACGAGCTCGCCGCGTTGCACGGCGTCGGCCCGAAGGCACTGCGGATCCTGGGTGCGGGGCTGTCCGAGCGCGGAGCGTCCTTCGCACCGCCGGACAGCGCGTAGCGCAACTGGCGCCGATCGAGGAGTTGCCGTTGACGTCAGAGGTCGATCATCGTCCGGATCTGCGGGTCGGGATCGGGCTCGTCGTCGTGGTGTTCGCGTCGGTCGGTGGGCTGACCTCGTGGGCATGGTCCGTGCGTGACCGACTGCCGGAGCCGGTCGCACGTCATTGGGGGGTGGCGGGGGCGGCGGACGGCTTCTCGAGCCTGGGTACGACGCTCGTCGTGAACGCCGGGCTCGTCCTCGCGCTCGCGGTCCCGCTCGGTCTCGTGGCGGTGGTGGCGCGTCAGCCGGTCGCACTCCGTCGGGTGCTGGCGGGTACCGCGGCCTTCCTGAGCGTCTTCGTCACCGTGCTGGCTGCCGACGCCCTGCGCGGCCAACTCGATCTGCCGGATGCCGCTGCGGCTCCGCCGCCGACCGTGGGCATCCTGCTCGCAACCGTCGGCGGGCTCGTCACGGCCGTCGCCGTCGCCGCACTCACACGCAGCCAGGCGAACGCACCCCTGGCGACCGGTCGCCCCCCACCGGACGCACCTCGCCTGGTGGCGACCGTCGGGGCACCGTCCTTCGACGGAACGCTTGCCGGGCTGGACACCGCCGCGTGGGTGCTCGCGACGGTGGCAGGGACGGTGCTGCTCGTGGTGTCCGCGGTCGTGTCCTGGTGGTTGCTCCCGATCGCGGTGCTCGTCGCCGGTCTGCTCGTCGGCATGGGGCGCATCAGCTGTCGGATCGACCATGGCGGACTGTCGGCCCGGGCCTTGCGCATCCGCATCCTCCACGTGCCGATCGCCGAGGTTGCGGAAGCCGACGTCGTGGACGTCGATCCGTTCTGGGAGTTCGGTGGCTGGGGCCTCCGCCTCGACGTCGCAGGTCGTGTCGGGCTGGTGACCCGGAAGGGTGAGGCAGTCAGGATCCGCCGCGGCGACGGCAGCCAGGTGCTCGTGACCGTCGGTGACGCGGCGACGGCGGCGGCGACCCTCAACACGCTCGCGGACGACCACATGGGGCGGTAGCCACGGGCCTGGGAGGACCTCTCGGCGGTTCGGCGCCGGGCCGAGTGGCCACCTCCCTTCCCGCTGACGTGCGGGCAGACTGTGCCCCAGGCCGTGGTCTTGCGACAGGGAGCACGATGGAATCCAACGTCCAGAAGGCCCGGCAGGTCGTGCCGGTACCGATCCTGCGGTTCGAGACGGGGGGCCTGAGCGGACACGTCGTCCGGCTCGAGCACGACACCGCCACCCTCGGGCGCCGTCACGACAATGCCTACGTGGCGGACGACCCCGGGGTGTCGCGCGTCCACGCGGAGCTGCGCAGGGTCGGGAGCACGGTGTTCGTGACGGACCTCGGCTCTTCGGCCGGCACCACGATCAACGGCAAGCGTGTCGAGGGCCAGGCGGTCCTGCACCACGGTGACCACGTCGGCTTCGGCAAGGCGACGGCCACGTTCGAGGACCCGGCCGCTGCCGCACAGGTCGAGGACGCCACGATGGTGTTCGCGATGCCGAAGGTCGAGATGGGCCCGCACCTCTCGCCCAGGCAGCAACAGGTGGTCGATCTGGTCGCACAGGGGATGACCAACTCGGAGATCGGCGCGCACCTCGGGATCACCGAGCGGACGGTCAAGGCCTACGCCCAGGAGCTCTACGACAAGCTGGGCGTCCGCAACCGCGCAGGTGCCGTCGCCGAGGCGTACCACCTCGGGTTGCTCAGCGACGACTGACTGCGCGACCTCCCGACGGGACGTCGCGCCCAACGGATAGCGTGGCGTGCGCTGCGTGGACCGGCGCGACCGTCGCGCCCGTACGGGCGCAGCGGAGGTCGTCGTGGAGCTCGAGGTCAGTCGGGACGTCGCCGCGGAACCCGCGCGGGTGTGGGAGACCATCACCGATCTCGCGTCCTCCGCGCGCGTGATCTCCGCCATCGAAGCGGTCGAGCGTCTCGACGGTGGCGGGCCGTTCGTGGTCGGGACCAGCTGGCGCGAGACCCGCACGATGTTCGGCAAGCGGGCGACGGAGGAGATGCGGGTCGCGGCGATCGACCCAGGTCGCTCCTACACCGTCGTGAGCGAGAGTGGCGGCACGAGCTACACCTCCGTGATGGCGGTCGAGCCGGCTGAGCCGGGACATGCTCGGCTCTCGATGTCCTTCGCGGGGCGTTCCTCCACCCTCGGCGGTCGCCTGCTCGGCGCCACCGTGGGTCGGGCGTTCGCGCCGGCGACCCGCAAGGCGCTTCGGAAGGACCTCGACGACATCGCGGCGCATCTCGAGGCGTCCTCGGAGGGCTGAGCCCGCCGCCCCGTCGCACAGGCCTTCCGGTGCGGGTTGTCCGGACGACCTGGAGTAGGGTCCCGTCGCTCGCTCACCTCTGGGACGGTGCGATGGCTTCTCCTCTGCTCGCGCTCTGCGCTGCGATGTCGTGGTCGATCTCGCACCTGTTCGTCCGGCTCGGATCGCGCAGCGTGGCACCCCTCGTCGGCGTCGTCCTCTCGCTGGCGTCGAGCTCGATCGTGTTGTCGATCGCCCTCCTCATCCGCGGCGTGGTCCGCCCCGAGCTCGGCGCCCTGGGCTTCTTCGTCCTCGCGGGGATGATCGGACCCGGGCTCGGCCGCATCCTGTCGATCAATGCCATCTCGCGGATCGGCGCGACACGCGCGTCGCCCGTGCAGGCAGCGGCACAGCCGATCATGACCGTCGTCCTCGGCGTGTTCGTCCTCTCGGAGACGGTCGGGCTGAGCCGCTTCGCGGGCATCGCGCTGACCCTCACCGGGGTACTGATCGTCGTACGATCCGGGCAGCGCAACGCGGCGAGGGACGCGGCCGTCGCCTCGGCCGCCGCGGGCGACACGTTGACCACGACGGGCATCCGGACGAGCCTGAAGGTGCTGCTGTGGCCGCTCGGTGCAGGTGCCGCCTTCGCCACAGCGGACCTGGTGCGCAAGGGCGGCATGCAGGTGATGGACGACGCCTTCTTCGGCGGCGCCACCGGCGTCCTCGTGGCGCTGACCATCTGGGGCACCGTGCTGGTCGTCCGCGGGCAGGGCCCGACGCTGCTCGAGCACGCCCGGTCCGCGAATGCCAAGTGGTTCATGGCGTCCGGAGCCGCGAGCGGGGCAGCACAGGTGTTCGTGCTCTCCGCCCTTCGCGACGGTGACCTGTCACTCGTCGGACCGATCGTCTCGACACAGCCGATCATCATCGCGATCATCGCCCGGATCCTGATGAACCGGCTGGAGAAGGTCGGGCTCGCCGTCGCCGTCGCGGCCATGCTCGCAGCCGCGGGAACGATCCTCATCTCGCTCTGATCACGAGCGCGGCGGTCGGCTGATCGCTGTTGCTCATCGCTGCAAGCAGGATGGCCGCGCGGCCAGGGAGCGGCTGACGTGGTCCGCGAAGCGGGTCGTTCACTCGCTGCCGGACCGGGTCGCGCCGAACCCCCGGTTCGGTGGAGGGACCATCGTGTCACAGCCATACGACCCTCAGTCACCACCCCACGACCCCCGGTCACGACCTCTCGACCCGCAGCCGGACCGCGACGACGACACCCGTGAGCTGGTGAGGCAACAGGGCCACGAGGTGGCGGCCACCGCACGCGAGCAGGCGGGACACGTCGCGCACACCGCCTCCGAGGAGGCGTCGCAGGTCACGCACGAGGCTGCCCGGCACGTTCGCGAGCTCGCCGGCGACGCGAAACACCAGCTGCACCGTCAGGCATCCGAGCAGACGCAGCATCTCGGTGGGGCGTTGGAACAGCTGGGCTCCCGGGTCCATGCGCTGGCCGACGGTGACGTCGAGGAAGCCGGCCCGATCGGCGACTACGCGCACCGGCTCGCCCAGCAGGTGGACCAGCTCGCCGACCGCGTCGGCGACGGCGGGTTCGACGGGCTGCTGGACGACGTGCAGCGCTTCGCCCGGCAGCGACCCGCAGCGTTCCTCGCGGGCGCAGCAGTCGCGGGCTTCGCAGTCTCTCGGCTCGGACGGGGTGTCCAGGCCGCGGGAACGGCGGACGCCGGCCAGGCGCGATCGCAGGCATCGTCGACCGACGGCCTGGAAAGCAGCACGTCCGTCCGACCGACGCCTGCCGCTCCGCCCCCGCCATCCGCGCCAACGGCCATGCCCACCGGCGGCGGCGCGACGAGCCCCGATCCCCTCGGTAGCCGACAGGTCGAACCATGAGCGACACCTTCCGGGCACCCGCGGACCAGTCGGTTGGCGCGCCACGGCCGGGACCGGGCCCCGACGACGGTGCGAGCGTGGCCGACCTCTTCAGCCGGCTGGGAGACGACGTCACCGCGCTCTTCCGCCAGGAGGTCGAGCTCGCCAAGGTCGAGCTGAAGCAGGAGGGCGTCCGAGCCGCTCGTGCTGGTCTGCTGTTCGGCGCCGCCGCCGTCGCTGCGTTGGTGACGGTCTCGCTGCTCGCCTGGACGATCGCTTGGGCACTCGCCGAGGTGATGCCCGTCTGGCTCGGCTTCCTCGTGACGACCCTGCTCTTCGCGGCGATCGCCGCCGTACTGGCGATGACCGGCAAGCGCCGGTTGGAGGCGGTCGACCTGACTCCGCACCGCACGATCGAGACCCTGCAGCAGGACAAGCAGATGCTGAGCGACAGGATGAGCTCATGACCAACGAACGAGCGCAGGACCCGGAACAACTGCGCCGCGAGATCGCGGCCACCCGGGCGGACATGGACCGGACGCTCGAGGAGTTGGAGGACCGCGTCCGGCCGTCCCGCATCAAGGATCGTCAGACCGCCAAGGTCCGCTCGCGCCTCGAGCGGGTGAAGGGATCCGTGATGGGCTCCGCACAGGACGTTCGCGACCGCGGCACCGCCGCCGCCGGTGGCGTGCACGACCGCATCGAGGGTGCCCAGGACGCCGTGCACCAAGCGCCGCAACAGCTCGAATCGGCGGCGCGCGGGAACCCCCTCGCAGCCGGCATGATCGCGTTCGGGATCGGCGCGCTCGCTGGGTCGTTGTTGCCCGCCAGCTCGCCGGAGCGCCGGATGGCCGCAGGCCTGCGCGACCAGTTCGAGGAGCCGCTGCGGGAGGCACTCCTGGAGTCCGGGCAACAGGTACGGACCGAGCTGCAGGAGCATGCGCAGGAGGTGGTCGAGGACACGAAGGAGTCGGCGCGGCAGGCAGCTGCCCATGTACGCGACGACGCGGGTCAGGCTGCCGGCGAGGTCCGCGAACATGCGCAAGACGCCACCGAGTCGGTCCGCAGCCAACACTGAGGAGCCGCAGCGCCGCCTACGGGCGCCCCTCCCGGGCGCGCCCGTAGGCGGCGCGGTGGGTCAGCGTCCGGAGGGCGGCCCCCCGAACGGTTGGGAGGCGACCCTGTACAACTCCGACCACGGCGGGCATCCCAGCTGGCCGTCGCCCGCGGCAGGCGGATCCCGGAGCATCTCGCCGTCGAGGAACCGGTCGACCGCGCGGTGGACGTGGGGGGTGATGGGCAGGTACGGATGAGCCTCACGGATGGGGCAGACGTCGACCGCGCCCTCGAGTCGCCAACCCTCGGGCATGACCGCGAGATCGGTGGACGCGGGGATCGACAGCGCCCGCACCCCGTCCGGCAGCGGATCGTCGAACACCGCCGATCTCACGTCGGCCCCCGCGAGCAGCTCACGTGACAACGGCGCATCGACGATGAAGTCGAAATCGACGAGCTCCGCCAGCGGCGCCAGGAGCCGGAAGAGGTCCCCGCCGACCCGCCCCTCGCCGGTCTCACCAGGTTGCGGCCAGCGCATCGGACTCGACGGGAAGGGCCCGAACAGGACGATGGCGTCGAGCCCGTCGATGCGGTTCTCGACAGCGGCTCGCCAGGCGACCCATGCGGCCTGGGAGTGCGCGAACACCACGATCGGTCGCTCGAGCTCGCGCGTCTGCTCCTCCAGCAGCGCGACCTGTTCCTCGAAGGGCCGCTGGGTGTCGTCCGACACGTACGGGGCACCCGAATCGAGCGGACAGACCGCGACACCGCGGGGTTGTCCGTCCCCGGCACCGGCGTACGAGTAGTAGGTGAACTGCTCGCACGTGTAGCCGACGAACACCGGCTGGAGCGTGAAGATCGCCCCCTCCCCCGACTCCGAGTTGATCCCCGACATGATCACCGCCGAGCCGTCGCGCTCGGCGTCCGACACCTGCCAGGGCGCCTCGCGTGTCACGACCGTCGCACCCCACAGGACCAGCCCGAGCAGTCCGACACCGACCAGCCCCGCCATCGGGCGGGGTGGGGCCGGCGCGCGCAGCCGCGCGATGGCGAGCAGCGTCAGCGCCCCGGTCACGGGGACGGCGGCGACGATCCCGAGGGGCCGGAACGCCTCGGCGACACCACCGACGACGACCAGCGCCGCGACGTACGCCAACAGCACCGGCGCCCGCAGGCCGGCGTGCAGCGCCGTGCGCCAGACCGTGCGGAATCGCTCCTCCACCGACGGACCGCCGGTGGCCTGTCCGGCGTCGGAGCCGGAACCGACCCGCCAGGGCGTCGCAGCCAGCAGGAAGAAGGCGGTCGTCAGCAGGATCAGGGAGGCACCGAACAGGCGCGAGTACAGCGCGGCGCGGGCGACGAAATCCAGCTGCGCCGCCAGCACGACGGGAAGCCATGCCACCGAGATGAAGATCGCCGCGAAGCGCCAGCGAGGCCGCTCAGGATCGATCAGCAGTGCCAGGATCGCGACTCGGACGCCGAACGAGGCGGCCGCCCCCACCACCGCGACGGGCCAGCTGGTGGCACGCGCGACGAGCCAACGCGCGTCCGCCGCCAGGTCGAGTGGCGGCAGCGCGACGAGATGCAGGCTTCCCGACCAGCGGGGCACCGCCCCGACCGCCACCCCCAAGGTGACCAGCGCGACGAGCGTGACGTAGGCCGCCACGCCCGCGCGGGAGGGCCACCGGAGGCTCATGCCGCGACGACGTTCCGTTCGCCGTCGGGGAAGACGTCCTCGATCGTGACGCCCTCGTACGCTCCGGCCTGGTCGAGGAACTCGTCGAACTCCGCCATCGACAGCGGGCCGGGTATCGGGTATTTCGGAGCGAGCCGCCGCATGGCCCGGCCGTACCGGGCGTAGTGCGCGAAGTCGCGCGGGAACTCGTCGAGATCGGCGCCCAGCGTGCTACCGGTGCGTCGGGCCTGCGCGAGGACCTCGCGCCAGTCGTCCGGCGAGGTGACGCCGACCGCTTCGACGCCGTGCTGGAACAGCGTGAGGTGGATGTCGTCGAACGGTCCCCGTGCGTCGACGAACCGTCGCAACGCGTCGAGCGAGGGCTGCATGTTGAAGTACATCCAGTAGGGAACCGAGCCCGTCCGCAGGACCCGATAGGGGTCGTTGATCGCGAAGGAGGTCACCAGCAGGCGGTTGGCCGGGATCCGTCGGCGCCTGTACCACCACCGATACAGGTCGGCGACCAGCGGACTGAGGTCCTCCGGCCCGTCGAAGACGATCCTGCGCACCCGATGGCGACGCTCGCGCGCGAAACGCAGCACGTCGTCGCGCAGATCCTCACCGAAGCCCCATTCGGCCTCCGGGCTCACCGTGTCCGGTTCCGGCCCGTCCCAGCGGCGCTTGGGCGAGTCGTAGCGTTCGAGGTAGTCCTCGACCCGTTCGCTGCCCTCGTGGAACTCGTGCTCGGTCGCCCCGCCGAGTGCACCATGCTGGAAGACGTGCCGCTCACCGATCCGCGTGGTCCTCCAGGGCAGGCGGCACTCGTACAGCAGCATCGTCCTGCCAGGTGGCAGCCGATCCGTGAGGAACCGTTCGTACCTGGAGCCGAGGTTGCGACGCTTGACGCGGAAGTAGGTCAGGATGCGCACCATCAGGCGATCCTGGTTGGCATCGTGCATGTGGTGCAGCTGCCAGTCGGGGTTCGCGTCCATCAGCGCTCGCCCGGGCTCGATGCCGTTCTCCATCGCGGTCGTCGGGTCGTCGGGATGCACCGGCTGCCGCACCGGGAGGAGCACGGTCTGCGGCAGCCACGGGCACCCCAAGGCGGCGTTGAGATGCACGGCCGCGCCGCTGGAGGATCCGAGCGCGACGGCGGGGTAGCGCCGATCCGGATACTCGCCGAGCAGCCATTCCCCCACCTCGTCGAGATCGATGTCACCCATCCTGTCGGGCGAGACGGTCTCGAGCGCCCCGCTCACGATGAAGAGCTGCTCGCGCATCTTCCGGGGCACGGCGTTGGCGAGGGAGACCAGCGGCTCGAGCCACCTCGGGTTGCCGAGCGCCGGCCAGTCCTCGCCGCGCAGGTAGGCGGCGGTGGCGTGCGCCATCGCGGTCGCGGAGTCGAAGTCGGCAACGAAGGCGGGAGGAGAGGTCATCGGAGGAGCACATCCTTCGGTCGGTCGTCGGAGGGTCGATGGTCGTGCCGGGCCCTGGGGCCGGTCCGCGTGGTGGACGCCGCCCCCACGGTCGGGGGATCGGGCTCCTCGAGGTGGGGGGCGACGACCCGGGCGGTCTGCAAGGGCATCTCGTGGTTGATCGCATGGGTGGCGCCGGGCAGCCGTCGCAGCCGCGCGTCCGGCAACAGCCGGGTGACCTCCGTCGCCCAGCGGTCGTCGACGATCGGGTCGCGTGTCCCCCTGACGACCAGGGTCGGGACCTCGAGGTGGGGAAGCTTGTCCTCGATGCGATCGTCGAGCGCGTGCCGGACGGTTCCGATGGCTCGCCCGAACCCGGCTCGCAGGTAGTCGCGCATCATCAGCCGTCGCAGGGAAGGGCTCTGCGTCCGCATCTCGAGCCGCCATCGACGCAGTAGCTCAGGGATGCGACGGGTCCGGGGATCCA
The DNA here is from genome assembly GCA_963695235.1 of uncultured Nitriliruptoraceae bacterium. Lineage (GTDB taxonomy): Bacteria > Actinomycetota > Nitriliruptoria > Nitriliruptorales > Nitriliruptoraceae > PWLR01. The sequence goes on along the minus strand of OY968778.1, from coordinate 1,869,416 downwards.
TGGTCGGAGCGAGCAACACGAGCTTTCCGACGAGATCGGGACGAGTCAGCACGGACTCTGCCGCGACCTGACAGCCGAAGCTGTTGGCGACGAGAGCCGCATCCGACAGCCCGCACGCGTCCATCCAGTCGATCAGCGCGCCGCCCAGGTCCCTGGTGTCCAGAGCCGCGTCGGGAGTCTCGCTCCGCCCGAAGCCGGGCAGATCGGGAGCGTGGACCGTCCAGCGCCTGGCCAGCTGCTCGGCGAGTGGCACGTGGTACGCGCTGCTCACCACCAGGCCGTGCAGCAGCACGACCGGCCGCCGACCGGTCCCCCCTCGTCGCCGCCACACCCGGGTCGCCATCCGCCAGCGACCTGCGCGCACCACGTACCGGCTCTGTGCCGGGACGGAGGCGCTGGCGGCCACCATCATCCGGTCCGGCGCTTCACACCCACCGCGGTCACGGCCGCGACCGCGGTGAGACCGCCCAGGGCGACCAGCCGGCGGCCCGGGGCGCTCGGGTGCGACGTCTTCCATCCGCCGTCGACGGAGGCTCCAGACGTCGCCGGCTCGAACACGTTGCCCGCAGTTGGTGCTGCCGCCTCGTCACCGAGGTGCGCCGCACCCATGGTCCGGCCGGCGACGCGCTCGGTGGCGCCTGGCACCACCCGCATGAACGCCAGGCCCATGCGGCTGGAGGCGGCGCCGACGGGCACCTCACGCCGCGGCCGTACGAGGTTGCTGATGATCGCCGCAGCCACGCGCCGGGCGTCGATGATCGGTCCGGGCGGCTCGATGCGCTGCCCGGTCCTGTTGGCTGCGTCGCGGAACAGGGGCGTGTCGACGGGACCAGGCATCACCAACGCGAGACGGATGCCATCGACGTCCTGCGTCTCCTGGCGAAGGACCTCCGTGAGGCCGCGGACCGCGTGCTTGCTCACGACGTAGGCACTCTGCATCGGCGTCGGGACCTTGGAGAGCACGGAGCCGACGTTGACGATCACGCCGTGCCCCTGCTCCCGGAACCACGGCAGCGCGGCTCGAGCTCCATGGACGTAGCCGAAGAGGTTGGTCTCGACCACCCGCCGCCACTCCTCGAGCGGCAGCTCCTCGAACCGGCCGTACTGGTTCACGGCCGCGTTGTTGACCCAGCCGTCGAGCCGGCCGTATCGCCCCACGGTGTCCGCTGCGATCCGTTCGAGCGACGCGGCGTCCGTGACGTCCGCCACCTCGAGGTGGAGGCGCCGACGGCTGGCACCATCGAACTCGTCGGCGACGTCGTGCAAGGCGTCCTCGCGACGGGCGACGGCGACGACGGTGCTGCCCGCGCGCACCAGCCCCTGCACCGTTGCTCGGCCGATGCCGCTCGACGCGCCGGTGACCACGACGACGGCGTCCTCGAGCTTCATCCGCACGGCTCCACCTCTCGGCTCGCTGGTGTGACCCGCAACAGTGCCATGACGACCAGCCACCGCCGGGTCGGTCGGACACCCGACTTTCGTCGGGCGGATGCCGCACAACGGCCAGCCACGGCTCGCCCGAAGGACCGGGTGTCCACCAGCGCGGGCACTCCTCGGCGTCCCTACGGTCGCGACGGCGCGGAACGAGCCGACGCCCAGCACCGCCGAAGGCTCCTCGATGGTCACCGTCGGCTTGCACGTCTCGCACGAGCAGCTCGCGCCGGATGTCGGGCTCGCCGCGGTCCGCCACGCGTCCGCGTCGGGGTTCCAGGCGGCGATGTGCTCCGACCACCTCGCGCCCTGGAGCGAGCGGCAGGGCGAGTCCGGCTTCGCGTGGTCGTGGCTCGGCGCGGCGCTCCAGGCGACCCAGCTGCCCTTCGGCGTCGTCACCTCCCCCGGACAGCGCTACCACCCCGCCGTCCTCGCGCAGGCGATCGCGACCCTCGGACAGATGTTCCCGGGTCGCTTCTGGGCGGCGTTGGGATCGGGCGAGGCGATGAACGAGCACGTCACCGGACAGCGCTGGCCCTCCAAGAGCGTCCGGGACGCGCGCCTGCTCGAGTGTGTCGAGGTGATCCGCGCACTGCTCCGTGGGGAGGAGGTCGAGCACGACGGGCTGGTGCGGGTCGATCGCGCGCGCCTCTGGAGCCTGCCCACACGACCGCCGCCGCTGTTGGGAGCAGCCGTGAGTGCGACGACGGCCGCCTCGGTGGGCAGGTGGGCCGACGGGCTGATCACCATCAACCAGCCCCTCCACCTGCTCGAAGCGGCGATCGCTGCCTTCCGGGACGCGGGCGGTGCCGGCAAGCGCGTCTGCGTGCAGGTCCACCTGAGCTGGGCCGAGAACCATGAGCGTGCCACCGACATCGCGTTCGACCAGTGGCGGAGCAACGTCTTCTCGTCCGAGTTGAACTGGAACCTCGAGCTCGTCGAACAGTTCGACGCTGCAGCCGAGAAGGTGCGGCCGGAGGATCTCGACGGACCCGTCCTGATCTCGTCGGACCTCGGGTGGCACGTCGATCAGCTCGCGTCGATCGCGGCGCTCGGGGTCGACGAGCTCTACCTGCACCACGTCGGCAAGGAACAGCAGGATTTCGTCGACGCGTTCGCCGACGAGGTGATCCCCAGGCTGCTCCAGAGATGAGCGATCGAGGATGGCGATGAGCACGGCTCGCACGGCGGACCTGTGGTGGAAGAACGCGATCGTGTACTGCCTCGACCCCGAGACGTTCTACGACTCCGACGGCGACGGGTCCGGCGACCTGACCGGCCTCACCGAACGGATCGACTACCTGGCCGGGCTCGGCGTCACCTGCCTCTGGCTGATGCCCTTCTTCCCGTCACCGGATCGTGACGACGGCTACGACGTCACGGACTACTACGGCGTCGCGGACAGGCTCGGCACCCTGGGCGACTTCGTCGCCCTGGTGCGGACCGCGAAGGATCGGGGGCTCAAGGTGATCATCGACCTGGTGGTCAACCACACGTCCGACCAGCACCCGTGGTTCCGGGCGGCCCGCCGCAGTCGGTCGTCGCGCTACCGGGAGCACTACGTGTGGCAGGACGAGCCGCAGGAGGAGCCCGACGCAGAGGTGGTGTTCCCCGACGCCGAGGACAGCATCTGGTCGTGGGACGAGCGCGCCGGGCAGTACTACCTGCACCACTTCTACTCGCACCAGCCCGACCTCAACATCGGCAACCCGGCGGTCCGCGAGGAGATCGCCAAGATCGCGGGCTTCTGGCTGCAACTCGGGGTTGACGGGTTCCGCGTGGACGCCGTCCCGTACCTGCTGGAGACTGGCGGCATCCCCGCCGAGCCCTCGCTGGACCCGCACACCGTCCTGAAGGACCTCCGAGCGTTCATCTCGCGGAGGAAGGGTGACGCGGTCCTCCTCGGCGAGGTCAACCTGCCCAACGACGAGCTGGTGCGCTATTTCGGGGGCGAGCAGGCGGCCGAGCTGCAGATGCTCTTCGCCTTCCCGCTCATGCAGCAGTTGCACCTGGCGATGGCCCGCCAGGACGCTCGACCGCTCGCGGCGGCGCTGGAGGAGCTCCCCGTGGTCTCCGACGACGCCCAGTGGGCGATGTTCGTCCGCAACCACGACGAGCTGACCCTGGACAAGCTCAGCGACGGGGAGCGGCAGGAGGTCTTCGACGCCTTCGGCCCCGACGAGTCGATGCAGCTGTACGGCAGAGGGCTCCGGCGCCGGCTCCCTTCGATGTACGAGGGCGACGCCGAGCGGCTGCGCCTCGCCTACAGCCTGCTGTTCTCGCTCCCCGGCACGCCGGTGCTCTTCTACGGCGAGGAGATCGGCATGGGCGAGAACCTCGAGGTCGAGGGCCGCCAGAGCGTCCGGACACCGATGCAGTGGACGGACGGCCGCAACGCGGGGTTCTCGGAGGCCCGACCGTCCAGGCTGCGCAGGCCCATCCCGAAGGGTCGCTTCGGTCCCCTCGCCGTCAACGTGGCCGACCAGGAGCGGGACGAGGGCTCCCTGCTCGCCTGGGTGTCACGGTTGGCGCGTCGACGGCGCGAGACACCGGAGTTCGGGTGGGGGCGCTGGTCGCTGGTCGAGACCGGCGACAGCGCGGTCCTGGCCCACCGGTGCGACTGGGACGGCCGTGTCGTGCTGGCGGTCCACAACCTCTCCGCGGAGCCACGGGAGGTCACGCTGCGGGTCGGCGACGACTCCCACCCGGGAGGTCTGAGATTCCTGGACCTGCTCGACCGCGCCGGTGCGTCCCTCGTCGTCGACGGCGAGGTCCTCGAGCTCACGCTCGGGGGCTTCGGACACCGATGGTTCCGCATCTCGCCCGCGGACACACGCTGAGGAGGACACGAGATGGAACCGCTAGGAGCGACGACCTGGGCCATCGCCGAGGGCTACATCCCGTCGGCGAGCACGGGTCCGCAACCCGCGATGACGAGCCACGAGACGGCGTGTCTGCTCAACACGGGGGACGCGGACGCCCACGTGCGGATCACCCTCTACTTCAGCGACCGCGAGCCGGTCGGCCCCTACGAGATCACGGTCGCCGCGCGACGGACCGCGCACGTGCGCTTCAACGACCTCGAGGTGCCGGCACCCGTCCCCCGCGACACGGACTACGCGAGCGTGATCCGTTCGGACGTGCCGATCGTGGTCCAGCACACGCGCCTCGATTCCCGGCAGGCGGCGAACGCGCTGCTCTCGACCATGGCGCACCCGGCAGGCTGACCTCTCACGCCAGACGGGCGACGATCGCGTCGACGAGCTCATCGGTCGACCAGGTCGCGTCCAGCCGGAGGTGCGCAGCAGCGGCGAAGCGGGCAGCACGAGCGTCGATCGCCGCATCCAGCGCCGCCTCCGTGACCGGCCGCCGGTGCCGACCGGTGCTGCCGCGCCTGACGAGCACCTCGATCGGAGCTTCGAGCCACACGACGAGCTGCGCCGTACGCAGAGCCGCCCGACACACGTCCGAGTCGACGACCGACGCAGCGGCGGTCACGACCGTCGCACCGCCCCTGACGAGCGCCTCGAGCAGGATGCGCGCCTCGATCTCGTGGAGGACATCGACGCCTGCCCGCTCGGCGAGCTCCACACCCGTCGCACCCGTTCGTCGCTCCAGCTCCTCGTCCGAATCGAGCACCGTCCGACCCGACCGGACGGCCAGCGCGGCGGCCGTCGTGGTCTTGCCCGCACCCATCATGCCGAGCAGCACCACCGGACCGTCACCCGGCCCCATCACCGCGTCTCGTGACCGCCGAAGCCGCGCCGCAGTGCCGCCAGGATGCGCAGGGCGAGCGCGTCCTGCTGCCGGGACGCGAACCTGGCGTAGAGCGCGGCGGTGATCGCCGGTGCGGGGGTCGCGGTCTCGACCGCGTGCGCCACCGTCCACCTCCCTTCCCCGGAGTCGTCGACGTACCCGCGCAGCCGGGCGAGCCCGCCATCGTCGTCGAGCACGGCGACGAGCAACTCGAGCAACCACGACCGGATCACGCTCCCGTGGCGCCAGCTGTGAACCACTCCGACGGCGTCGACCCCAGCCGGACCGCCCGTCGACAGGAGTTCGAAGCCCTCCGCGAGCGACTGCATCATCCCGTACTCGATGCCGTTGTGGATCATCTTCGCGAAGTGGCCGGCCCCCGGTGACCCAACATGGACGAGACCGCCCTCGGGCGGACGGAGTGCGTCGAAGACGGGACCGAACCGGGCGACGGCGTCGGCCCCGCCGCCGACCATCAATCCGAAGCCGTGCTCGCGTCCCCACACGCCCCCCGAGACGCCGACGTCGACCAGGGCGATGTCGCGGGCTGCCAGCGCGGCATGCCGTCCCACCGTCGTGCGCCAGTGTTCGTTCGCACCGTCGACGACCGCGTCGCCGGCATCGAGCAGCGTCAGCAGCTCGTCCAACACGCCCTGCGTCGCGGCCCCGGCGGGGAGCATCGACCACACGAGCCTCGGTGGGTCCAACCCACGGACCAGCGACGGCAGATCGTCGACATCCGAGCGGGCGGGGTCACGGTCGAAGGCGACGACCTCGATGCCGGCGGCTCGGAGCCGGGTGGCCATGCCGGCGCCCATCCGTCCCTGACCGATCATGCCGAGCGTGACCATGTGAGCTCCTCGTCGACCGTGGGGCGATCGGGTGTCGCTGCGGGGACTCACGCGGGCTCCGCCGGGGAGCTGCCCCCGTGTGCCAGCTCCTCGACGGCCACGGCGCCGGTGCGTGCGAGGACGCGGCGAGCGCGCCGCAGCCGAGCAGACCGGGTCGTCAGCACGCTGAGCGCCACGCCTCGGGGGGCACGGGAGGAGAAGGTCTCGCCCCACCCCGTGGCCATCGTCGGCGCACCGAGAAGGCTCACCAGCGCTCCGACACCCGCACCGAAGGTCGCGCCGCCGGCCGCCCCCGCGACGAGCCACCAACCGGAGGCGTCCGACGCCAGCCCGAAGACGACCACCCCGAACACGATCCCCGCCGCCGCACCGACGAGCAGACCCCGCAGGTAGCGCCCACCCAAGGCACGTGCCACACCCCGATCGACGCGCCGGTCGTCGGCGCGGTCCGGTACCACGGCCGTGGGGACCCCGTGGAGCCGGATGTCCCCGCCGTCGATCCCCGCTCTGGACAGGGCCTCGATCGCCCGCCGGGCGAGGTCCGCGTCGGGGTAGATCGCCACGAGCTCGATCCGGTATCCCCGCGTCGCGTGCACCGCAGTTCCTCCCGTCCCGTCCAACCTACGGCGGACTCGACGCCTTGGTCACCGGTCGTCCGGTGGTAGCGCCTCGCCACGTGCGGACGCGCTGTCCGGACGCTGACGGTTCCGCCTCGCACAACCAGACGAGGCCACAGATGGAGTCCGGGCCATGGCAGACCGTCGCGATCCTCGTGCCCTGCACCGAGAGGCGTACGCGAACGCAGCGCGTGGACGCCAGGATCCGCCCGACGATCGCGACCCGGCGGTGGACGGGGACGACCGTCCGGCGACCGAGCGGATCGGCACGGACCTCGACCACGACGAGCGGTCCGCCGGTCGCGGGGCCGAGTCACCGGCCGAGCTCACGGCGACGGGATGGAAGGCCGCGCTCAAACGTGTGGTGACGGAGCTGAAGCGCGACCACGTGTCCCTGCTGGCCGCTGGAGTGGCCTTCAAGGGCCTGCTGGCCCTCTTCCCGGCGATGATCGCCGGCATCAGTCTGTGGGGGCTCATCGCGAGCCCCGAGCAGATGACCCAGCAACTGTCGAGGTTCCTCGATGCCCTACCGGCCGACGCGGCATCGCTGATCGAGGATCAGATGACCACCATCGCGGCCGGCGATCCAGGGACGCTCTCCACTGCTCTGGTCGTCTCCGTCCTCATCGCGCTCTGGAGCGCATCCGGGGGAACGGCAGGACTGATCGAGGGGTGCAACGCGGCGTACAACGAGCTCGACCGGCGGCCCTTCCCCAAGAAGCGCGGGCTGGCGCTCGCCCTCACCCTCGGAGCCATCGTGTTCCTGGCTCTCGCCATCGGCCTGATCGCGGTCCTGCCGGCGGTGCTCGGAGGACTCGGCCTCGGGTCCACCGCGGAACTGGTCATCCGCATCGCGCAGTGGCCGATCCTCGCGCTGCTCGTGCTGGGCGCCCTCGCGGTGATCTACAAGTACGCACCGGACCGCGACCGCCCGCAGCTGCGCTGGGTGACCTGGGGAGCAGGCATCGCCACGGTGCTCTGGCTGCTCGGCTCGGGGCTCTTCACCCTGTACGTCGAGAACTTCGGCAACTTCGGCGAGACCTACGGCACGTTCGCCGGCATCATCGTCCTGATGCTGTGGCTGTTGCTCTCCGCCTTCGTGGTCCTGCTCGGTGCGGAGATCAACGCCGAGCTCGAGCGCCAGACGGCGCGCGACAGCACGGAAGGCAAGCCGGAGCCGATGGGTTCCCGCGGCGCACACGTCGCCGACACGACCCCCGACGACTACGCCCGTGAGCGTCGATGACGACGCCGCGGTCGCGTACGACCCTCAGTCGTCGAAGAGGGAGTCGAGGGCGCGTTGATCCGCCTCGTGCCACCGCTCGATGCGACCGCGGAGGTCCTCGAGCTCGTCCTCGTCGAGATCGTGGGTGCCCTCCGGCGAGATGCGGACGACGTTGAGCGGCCCGCCGACCATCGGTTGGCTCGCGGTCAGCGCGTCCAGGACGCGCACCACCGCCAGCACCCCGTACTGGACCTCACGCTTCGCCATCTGGAAGTGGCCGAGCAGCGCGCCGGCCTGCTGCGCCATCGTGGCGCCGCTGCCGATGGCGTGGAAGCCCACTTCCTCGTAGCGGGCCACGAGCCCGTCCGGTCCGACCTTGACGATGAACGGCTCGTCGTGCGAGTAGCCGGCCACCAGGACGTAGGCGGACGGGGTGCCGACCGTGTCCTCCCCGGGGATCTCGGGGATGAACAGGTCGTAGTGGCGGCGCAGCACCGGCACGACCCGTTCCTGCACGGCATGCCCGACGTCACGGGCACCGACGATCTCGTCTGCCTCCGCCGCGAAGAGCACCTCGAGGTCGTGGAGCACCGACCTGGCGCCGCTGCCCCCCCAGCTGGCGGTCGCGCCCAGCGGGTGGAGCTTGCGGGCCGGGTAGCTCATCCCCCTGTCGCTCTCGGTGATCTGCGAGTCCGAGCCGAGCACGAGCCCGTCCTTGCAGCGCATGGCGAGGACGACGGTCATGGGATCTCCGGCAACAGCAGATACGACGGCCGGTCGCCTCCGCTGTGGATCGTGACCTCGTTGTCGAACACCTCGACCGGCCGGTCCTCCGGGTGCCGGTGCAGGAACGGCCCGCAGCCCTTGTACTCCTCGGCGCCGACCTTGACCGGCTCCTCGCCGTGCTCGAAGTCTCGACCGAGGATCGTCAACGCGAGCCGGTAGCCCGCGGGGAGCACGATGCTGGTGGCCCACACCTCGACGTCGACCTCGTAGACCTCGCCCGGCGCGAGCGGGTCCGCGGAGGTGTGCGGGTGGAACGGCAGCCACGGCTCGGATCGCTCGGGATCGACCGCGCGGTGCGACGCGCGCAGCCAGCCCTGGGACAGTGGTGTCTTGGGGTCGTTGGCCCCCTGGAAGAGCACCTCGGTGCCGTCCGGTCGGAACGCGCGCAGGACCAGGAACAGGTCGGCGTCGGTGGTCGACGACGAGATCCACAACTTGGCTGCGATCGGTCCCGTGAGCTCGGTCTCGCGCTCCAGCGGCGGCGTGCTCAGGGTGAGGCCCTCGCCGGACGCCTGGTAGGTCCGCTCGGCGGCATCGGCCGGTGGCTCGTCGACGAGCGCATCGGCAGCGACGTCGAGGTAGCTCTTGCGCCAGGCGGTGCGAGCGAGCGGCCATTCCTGCTCGGCGCGCAGCACGTAGCTGTCGTCCGGGTGACGGACGTTCAGCGACACCCGTGGCTGCTCGTCCCAGTCGCCCTCACCCTTGAGGAAGTGGTCGAAGTACCGGCGCTGGAGCGTGCGGCCGTACTCGGTGTAGTAGGCGCCCCAGTGCGTCCCGCCGTGCACCTCGAGCCACTTCTGCTCGGACCCGGTCCGCGTCCAGGCGACGATGTTGCCGCGCTGGTGCTGCCCGAGACCGCCCCAGTTCGCGCACGACAGTACCGGGACGTCTATGTCCTCCGGGCGCGACGAGTGGTCCTCGTGCCACTCGTCGTCGAAGGGGTGCTCGAGGATCTGTGCGGGCAGGTCGGCACGGTTCGCCGCGAGCTCTTCGTCCGTGAGGTCGTCGTCACCCGCCGCGAGCAGGCCGCTCTCGGCGTTGCGCACGCCTCGGGACCCGACACCGTGCTGGATCGTGGCCATGCGCTTGTACCAGCGGGGCAGGAAGGCGTTGTGGATGCCGCCGTGGTGCGTCATCTCGCGGTAGTAGTCGTTGGCGCCCTCCCAGACGCAGATCGCCGCCAGGTGGGGTGGCCGGAGCGCCGCGACCTGCCACTGGTTCTTCGCGAAGTAGCTGATGCCCGACAGCCCGACCTTGCCGTTGCTCCAGGGCTGCTCGCCGATCCACTCGATGCAGTCGTGGAAGTCCTGCGCCTCGCGTCGGCCCCAGACGTCGATGACGCCCGGCGAGCGGCCGGCACCACGCGAATCGACACGCACGAGCGCGTAGCCCATCGGCACCCACTGCTCCGGATCGAGGAGCTCCCAGGCGGTGTACCTCCCGGTGCTGCCCTCGACGGCGTCCGGGTGCTGCTCCACCAGCGCCTTCCACTGGCGCGGGTATCCGGCCTCGAAGGTCTGGCCCTTGGCGTACGGACCGTGACTGGCGATCACCGGGAACGGTCCGTCCGACAGCGGCCGGTAGACGTCCGCACGGAGGACCACTCCGTCGTCCATCGTGATGGGGACGTCCCAGTCGATGCGCATCCCGTCGCGCACGTCGGACTTCAGTGCACCTTCGATCTCGACCGCACCGCTCATGTGGCTCCCTGTTCAGACCGGCTCTGCAGACGGTTGCACGATACACGTCGGTCCCGGCGGCCCCGATCCGACCGTCGCCCGGCCGGGGCCGTCCAGTGCTCCCCCTCCCCCCGACGGACGGACCGCGGTCCGTACGCTGGGACGCCCGGATCCGGGACGGAGGGCGGCGTTGGCTGAGATCGGGCGACCGGGCGTGCTGGTGGTGCTGGTGGACCTGCAGGCCGTGATCGGTCCCGGGGGCGCCTGGGAGATCCCCGGCGTCGAGCCGGTCATCGACGCGGCGGCGCGCCTGGCCGAGGCGGCCCCGGGACGCGTGGTGGCAAGCCGGCACCGACCGGTACCGGACCAGCCGGGCAGCCTCGGCCCGTACGCCAGCAGGGCCGATCCCACCGCCCTCGGCCTCGACGCCGCGGCCCTGGTGCCCCAGGTGGCAGCGGTCCCCGGCTTCGACAAGCACACCTTCTCGGCCTACCGCTGCCCGAGCATCCGGTCACGGGTCGACGACGCCGAGGAAGTGGTGGTCGCAGGCGTCGAGACCGACTGCTGTGTGCTCGCGACCGTGCTCGATCTGGTCGAGGCCGGCGTCCCGACCACCGTGGTTCGCGAGGCGGTGCTCGGCCCCGACGAGCAGGCACATGCCGGTGCCCTCCGGACCTTCGAGCGGCTCGGTTCGCTCGTGCGCGTGCGGGCGCTCGACGAGGTCCTCACGCGCGCCGACCAGGGTGACCCAGCCCGTTAGACGGGTGCGAGCGCCGCCTCGCTGGACGTGTCGCCACCGATCAGCTCGTGCGCGAGGTCGGCGAGCCGGTCGATGTCCGACTTCGCGAGCGTGATGAGGCCGAGCTCGGCTGCCTCCTCCTCGACCTCCGGATCGAGGTAGGCCGAGAACAGCACGATGGGCGCCCGGAAGCGCTCCCCGCGCAGGGTGCGGGCCACGTCCGTGCCGTTGTGCCCGGGCATGCGCTCGTCGAGGATGGCCAGGTCGACCGTTCTCGACCGGCACACCGCCAGAGCCTCCGACCCGTCGACCGCCTGGACGACGTCCCAGGCATCGGCGCGCCTGAGCATCGCGGCGATCAACGCCCTGAGGCTGGCGTGGTCATCGGCCACGAGGATCACGGGAGCGGTCACTCGGACCTGCCGGGGACGGGGTCAGCGGAGCGGCAGCCTACCCCGGCGCGACCCGCCGAGGTGGCGGGATCCGTTCAGTCGTCCGGGCCCGACGTGACGCCCAGCGGCACCGTGACCGCGAAGCGCGATCCCTGCCCAGGTCGGCTGTCCACGCTGACCTCGCCGCCGAGCAGCTCCGCGTAGCGCTTGACGATGGCGAGCCCGACGCCGGTGCCCCTGGTCGCGGACCCGGTCCGTCGTGACTGGCGGAAGAGCTCGAAGATCGCGTCGATGTCGTCCGCGGGGATGCCGACACCCTCGTCGACCACCTCGAGGGTCAACTGGCCGGCCGGCTCCGTGCGCACGGTCACCCCGATGCGCGTGCCCGGGGCCGAGAAGCGCGCGGCGTTGGAGACGAGGTTGGTCAGGACGTGACGGAGGAACGCCGGGTCGATGAGCACGGTCTCGTCCGGGACCGCCACCTCCAGGCGGTGCTCGCGCGTCTCGGTTCCCACCAGCTGCAGGTGGCGGGCACACGCGTCGCGGAGCTGGACCGGCTCCGGTGCCACGCGCATCCTCCCGGCCTGCAGGCGCGAGAACTCCAGCAAGCGCTCCACGATGCCGCGCATGTCGTCTGCGAACGCCGCGATCATGCCGTGATAGCGCTGGCGGTCGTCCTCGACCAGCTCGTCCCAACCCTGGCTGAGCAGCTGTGTGGCACCGACGATCCCGCTCAGCGGTGTGCGCAACTCGTGCGCCGTGATCGCCAGGAACTCGTCTTTGAGCTGGGCGGTCCGTCGCAGCTCCGCCGCTGCATGCTGCTCCTGGGCGAGGGCCTCGGCGACCGCCTGCGCCGCACGACGCCGCTCGGTCTGGTCGTGCACGATGACCGCGAAGCCATAGGGGTCACCGGCCTCGTCCTGCAACGCCGTGACCGCGATCTCCGCCCAGAACCGGCCCGCGGCGCCTCGTCGGCACCACCCCTCGACCCGGGCGCGACCGTCGACGTCGAGCGCCGACAGCGGCTGCGCGGGCGCCTCGTCCCGATCGAAGAAGTGGGCGAGCGGCTGTCCGAGGGCCTCGTGCTCGTCGACCCCGAGGAGGCGGCGTGCACCGGTGTTCCACGAGCGGACCTCTCCCCCCGGGCCGAGGAGGACGATCGCGTGGTCGGCCACCCCTTCGACCATCACCCGGAGGCGTTCCCCGGCCTCCCGCGCGTCGCGCTCGGCACGCTCGAGGTCGAGTTGACGCTCCTGCAGCGCGTCGGCCATCCGGTTGAAACCCTCGCCCAGCAGGGTGAGCTCGCCGGCGCCGTGGGCGTCGACCCGAGCAGCGAGATCCCCCTCGCGGAGCCGCTCCACGGCCTGGGCGAGGGGCGTGAGTGGTCGCAACAGACGCCGCCCCACCCAGATCACCGCACTGACGATCGCGGTCACGACGACCAGGACGACCACCGTGAAGGCGCCCAAGACGCCCTGCGCCGGCTGGAGCACGGCACCACGATCCTGCTCCACGACCACCCAGGCGGGGATGGACCGCAGGGGGCTGGTCGCGATCAGCCTGGGAGGGCCGGACGGGACGGTCGTCGCGTGGGGCTCGTCGTGCAGCACCTCGATCGGGTAGCGCTCCGCGTCGAGCACCCGCTCGAACTCCGGATGGTCGAGCATGCGACCGTCGGCCGCGGCGAGCGCGAGCAGCTCGCCCTCGTCGGGCAGCTGGGCCTCGCGGGTGACCAGCATGACCGGCATCCGACCGACGAGGATCCCGACGGTGGTGCCTGGCGGGTCCTCGACCGCGACGGCGACCTCCAGCCATGGAGCCTCGCCCGGTGGGGCGTGGATGTCGGACACCGGCAGGGCGTCCACCAGGTCGGGGCGGGCGGGGAGATCCTCGGGGCGGACCAGACGGGTGGAGGCGGCCGCGGCTGCGGGTGCCCCGTCGGCGCCGTACAGGTGCAGCTCGTCGAGCTCCGGAGCAGCCCGGAGCGCGACCCGCAGCTCCTCGCCGGCACGTAGGTGCATGGCGTTCACGGACGCTCTCGTGGTCAGCAACGCGAGCTTGCTCGTGGTGGAGGCGAGGCGGTCGTCCACCAACGCGGCGGTGCGCTCCGCACGGACCAGGTTGCGTTCCTCGGCCTCCTCGAGCAACCGGTCGCGCTCGAGCACCTGGATCACGGAGACGCCCACGACCGCGGCCGCGAGCCCGGCAGCGAGTGTCGCGATCACGAGCCGGCGGACGAGGCTCGCGCGGGCCGCCGACATCATCGGACGGTGTCCGCTTCGCGCAGCGCACTCGAAGCGACCTCCAGGCCCAGCTCCTGCGCACGGGTGCGGTCGATCGTGATGACGAACCGGCGGGGCGCCTCGGTGGGAACGGCCGACACCTGGACGCCCGACAGCAGACGCGCGGCCTGGCGGGCCAGCTGCCGGTGCAGCTCGTCGGGGTCCGGCGCGAGGGTGATGGTCGCGAAGTCGATGAACGCCGCGTTGGCGAGTGCCGGGAGCCGCGCGGCGGTGAGTGCCTCCTCGATCGGGCGGAGCACGCTCGCGACCGCGTTGGCGCTCGCGACGTAGACCGCATCGACGCCCGCGGCGCTGAGCACGTCGACGGCCGCGACGACGTCGTCGGCGCCGGAGAACGACGCGTCCACCACCTCGATGCCGAGCCGGTCGGCAGCGTCGTGGACGCGTTGGCGGTGGCTCGGCACCGCCGGGTCGTCGTCGGCGCCGAGGTACCCGATGCGCTCCATGCCGCCGAGCGCCCGCGCGGCGAGGTCGAGGGTCCGGTCGGCGGGCGCCTCCCAGGTCACCCCGGTGAGTCGGCCATCGGGGCGTTGACGATCCGACACCAGTCCGGTCGCCACCGGGTCGTTGACCACGAACAGTCCGGGGGCGTCGGTCTCGTCGGCTGCGAGGTGCGCGTACGGGGTGCTGAAGGCGATCACGACCGACAGCCCACTGGCCTCCCAGCGCCGCAGGGCGGCACGTGCCTCTGCCTCGCTGAAGACCACCGATGGGTCCGTCGGGACGATCCGGACCGTTCGGCCCGCGGTCCACCCCTGGACCTGGAGCTCCTCCGTGAACGTGTCGAACGCGGACGCGGGCACCACTCGCAGGATGCCGATCAGCGGGACCTGCCCGTCGACGGTGTCACCCCGACCGCCACAGGAGGTCAGCAACAGGCAGCAGAGCGCCAGGACGGCTGCAGGGAGGGGGCGCTTCACCGCGTCGTGGGTCCGCTCGATCGAGAGCCGGTTCCGAACGCGCGAGCCTAGCTCGTCGGTGGCCGCGCGCGCCTGCGGCCGGGAGGATCAGCCCAGCTGGACGAGGTCGGGGCGCTCCGGGCATCGGCCGGCGGACGCGGTCGGCCCGAGCGAGGTCAGACTGGGGCCACAGTTCGAGCGCCGACACCGAGGCGCCGATACGAACCCGCCACATCGAGCCCACCGCTCGCGACACAGAGCCGGACGAGCGCCCCATGAGCCACTTCGACCGAGATGCGCCGCTGTTCGTGCCGGTGGAGTTCACCGTCGCGCACGAGGTGGAGGCGCGCCGGATCGTTCGAGGAAGGCAGGAACCCCGCTCCCACGTGCGTCGCCGCTCGGAGGCCAGGACGGTCCGGGCTCCCCGCCTCTCGACGCTGGGAGACGCCATGACGGTCGCGCACGTCGTGGCCGCCGCGTTGGCATGCATCTTCGCGATCGTCACCGACACGCTGCTCGCGGGGACGATCGTGGTGGTCGCCATCGCCGTGTCGCTGTTCCTGTCGCACCGGGTCCGTCGGCTGCTCGAGGTCACCGTCGCGCGGAACAGGGCGGCCTCTGCCGCCGCCGAGGAGCAGACCTGAGGGCACGTGTACGGGCTGCCCCGCGTCGGGATCACCCTTGGCGGTCGGCCACCCACACGAGGAACGTCTCGACGTTGCCCCCGCCCTCCTCGGCCACGTAGGTGCGCGCCCAGGAGTCGATCTGCTCGTCATCGAAGCCTTGCGCGAGCAACTCCCCGCGTGCATCGTTCGCGAGCAGACGGGCCGGCTCCTCCTGCATCTGGCCAGGGGATCGCTCGGGCACCCCGTGGTCCTCCGGATCGGAGGGGTCGAGGCCTGTCGCGTGGTTGCTCTCCATGGGGCGAGGATGACCATCGACGCCGGAGCCACTGCTCCGGAGGGGCGTGCCCCGGGTCGTTGGCCTCGTCCTGCTCGACTGGACGGTGCCGTCGGTCGACGGCCGGGCGCGTCACCGCACGGGTTACGGTGTGCGTCGAGCGAACCGGCCGAGTGCACCCCAGGGGGTCCGATCCGAGTGGCAGGACTCCGAGACCAGCAGTGGACGGTCGTCATCGCCGATGACGATGCGCCGATGCGCGCCCTGATCCGTCACGCGATCGCGCGGGACGACCGCCTCCAGCTCGTCGGGGAGGCCCGCCACGGCGGAGAGGCGCTGGAGCAGGTCGAGGCCCGCGACCCGGACCTGCTACTGCTCGACCTCGCGATGCCCACGTTGAGCGGCATGGAGGTGCTCCAGGCGCTCGCCGGCCGTTCACGCCCGACGGTCGTCGTCCTCACCGGACTGGGTGACGACGGCCTGGTGGACCGCACGCTGACAGCCGGCGCCGCGGCGCACCTGGAGAAGGGCGACGCGTTCGCGTCACTGGCCGAGCGGCTCGTCGACGTGCTCGTGGACGGCCGTCAACCGGCTGCGATCCAGGATGCCACCAACGACGTCCCGACCCGGGCGACGGTGACCTCGGCCGGCGACGCCGGCTGACCGCCGGCCGCGGGCATGCGTGCATGGACCCGACTCGCCGCTTCGGTGCCGAGCGACCGCTCGATCGCCTCCAGGAAGGCGGACGTCCCCAGCTGCGGTGCGGCCTCGAACAGGCTCACGCCGGCGTCGAGACCCGTGACGTCCCGCGCGGCCTGGTTCGCGTGCAGCACGGTGACGTCGATCACCTCGCCGCCCGCCATGATCGGGTCGAGCACGAGCTGCGGGATCGGTTGTCGCTCGAGCAGCGACCAGAACCAGGGAGCACGTCCCGGCTCGAAGTCGATGCCGGGCAGCTCGTCGTCGTAATCCGCCAGCAGCTCCGCGAGCGGCTCCGCGCACCAGGACGCGACTCGTTCGATGGCTCGGCGCATGGGAGGGTCGAGGTCGGTCGGGCGATCCCAGTCGAGCGAGAGCACGCCCACCAGCCCCCGGCCCGCATCGAGGGGGACGGTCACGCACGCCTCCCGATGCCCGGGGAAGCGGCGGCTCGCGGGGAAGCGCTCCTCCCTCTCGGCACGCTCCCGGCACCAGACGGTCTCGCGACGCTCCGCCGCGACCATCAGCGGCACCTCGGTGCCCGGCGGGACGCGACGCCAGCCGGAGGTCCGCCGCTCGTCGTAGCCGTGCACGCCGACGATTCGCAGCGCCCCGTCGGGCTCCGCCAACGCCAGCATGCCGGCAGCGACGCCGTACTGGCTGGTGTGCTGCAGGACCGCGCCGAGCAGCTGGTCGAGGTCCGGAGCGGCGACCACGGCAGCCGCGGCCAGGAGCGCGGGCGCGTCCCACGCCGTCGCATCCTCCAGCAGCTGGTCGGTGGCGCCAGGCCCCACCGCGGTCGACGCGCCGGTGATCGAATGCGCGACCAATTCGGCCGCCACACGGACGAGCTTGCGGTTCGTGCGTTGTGAGAAGGCGACCAGCTGGCGGAAGGCGGTCTCCGGGTCGGTCCCAGTCCGCGCGACCATGATGCCCTTGGCCTGTTCGATCACCGCCCGCGTCCGCAGTGCCCGACGGAGGTGCTCGTTCTCGCGCCGTTGGCGCGCGACGACGTGCACCAACGGGCCGCCGACCTCGTCCTGAGGGGACGTCGCTGTATCCACCCCAACCCCCACCTTGCCCCATCCAACTGACCGGCACGTGGCTCGCGCGCGCGGACGCATTATCCTCGGAGTGCGGTGGGGCGACAAGCGCGCGTCCCGTCCGCCTGGACACCACTGGGAGGGGCAGCCATGCATCCGGACGCAACTGCCCCCGTGAACGCCGACGCGGTGCCCGGTCACGTCGAGCTCGACCGCGACAGCTTCCTCCGCACGCTGTTGCGCACCCTGTCGGGCACGCTCGAGGACGTGGTCGGCCTGGACGAAGCGGAGGGGCTGCTCAGCGTGGTGGGCGGCACCATGGGCCAAGAGCTCGGCGATCGCTACCTGGCGGCCATGGGAACCGAACGGCTCGATCCGCAACAGGTCGCCGCCGTCCTCGTGGACCTCAAGCGGCGGATCCAGGGCGACTTCTTCATCGAGAGCCTCGACGACGACCGGATCGTCTTCGGCAACCGGGTCTGCCCGTTCGGCGACCACGTCGTCGGTCGGCCGTCGCTCTGCATGATGACCTCCAACGTGTTCGGGTCCATCGCCGCGGAGAACCTCGGGTACGCGCGGGTCGAGCTGCAGCAGACACTCGCACTCGGTGCGCCGGGCTGTCGCGTGGTCGTCCACCTCGAGCCGGACGACGAGGCCAGCTCCCTCGGACGCGAGTACTTCCCCACGCGGGCCGAGGACCTCGGATGAGTGCCGACCTCGAGCCGATGCTCGATCACGCACAGGCTGCGGTCGAGACCCTCGCGTCACTCAACGAGCCGTACGCCACCCTCGACCTCGACGGTCGCGTGCTGGCGGTGAATCGAGCAGCACTGCGACTCCTCGGCGGCGACCGGACGCCCACGTCGCTCGCGCAGCTCCTTCCCGAGGACCAGTCGCTCGACGAGGTCCTGCGACGGTGGCGAGGCACGACGACCCCGCGGCCCGCACGGCTGAGCACGTTGGACGGCCAGCCGTTGATCGCGGAAGGGGGACGGCTCCCCCGCGCGGACGTCATCGTCGTCCGGCTGCGACGCCGTGGCACGACGGGCATCTTCGGGTTGGCAGGGCAGGTGCAGGAAGCGAACCTGCGACGTCGTCGCCAGGAGCTCGAGCGTTCGCTCGCCGAGCTGCGGGAGGCGAACCAGCGCCTACTGGCGCTCGACACCGAGCTCCGCGAACACACGCGGGCCGTCGCACACGACGTCCGCACACCACTGTTCACGATCCTCGGGTCCGCCCGCTACCTGCGTAGCGGCGATCACGTGGACGCGGACGGTCGCCGGTACCTCGACCTCGCGCTCGAAGCCTCCGACCACCTGCACGAGGTGACCGAGAGCCTGCTCGACGTCGCTCGCGTCGACCGTCATCTCTGGGCACCGGTCCCCGTGGATCCGACCCACCTCGTCGAGGAGGCCATCGGCTCCCTGCGCGACGAGATCGAACGCATCGACGCGTCCACGCTCGTCGAGCCGCTCCCGGGTGCCTACGTCGATCCGTGGGCGCTGCGCCGCGTGGTGCGCGAGCTCGTCTCGAACAGCATCGCCTATCGTTCGGAGGCCCGGCCGCTCGAGGTGCGGGTCCACGGCCGGCGGGTCGACCGCTGGGTGGAGATCCGGGTCGACGACAACGGACGAGGGCTGCCACCCGGCCCGCCCGAGCGACTGTTCGAGCTGTTCCAGGGCGGAACGCGGGATCACCTGGCGGCGGGGCGAGGGATCGGTCTGGCGACGTGCCGCCGGCTGGTGACCCGATGGGGAGGAACGATCAGATGCGAACCGAGCACCGGGACCGGTGCCAGCTTCCAGTTCACGGTGCCCTACATCCGCATCTCCGCGGAGCCACAGTGACCCGCGAGCGTCCCGGGCGGCTGCGCGCCCCACGCTGGTCGCGGCCCCATCCGAGCCGGGATCCGTTGGTCGCATCGAGCGTCGTGCCCGAAGACGGCGAGCCGCCGACCGACGCCTCCCCGGACCTCCCGCAGACGACGTCCCCGGCCGCGGACAGCAGCTCCGAATCCGACGACCTGGTCCCGGCGGGTGCGCTGCGCGTCGCGATCATCGACGACGACCCACGGATCCGAACGCTCGCCAAGCTCCTACTGGACCGTTCCGACGTCGCGAGGATCGTCGCCGAGGCGAGCGACGGCTCCGATGCGCTCCAGGTGGTCCGTCAGTCGCAACCCGACGTGGTGCTCCTCGACCTGCTGATGCCGAAGGTCGACGGGCGTACCGTCCTGCCGACGCTCGTCCGTGAGGCACCCCGGACGATGGTGCTCGTCCTGTCCGCGCTCAGCGGCTTGGACGAGGCCGACCACAGCTTCGCGCTCGGCGCGTTCGCCTACCTGGAGAAGTCCGTCGTCGGTCCCGGACTCGCGACCGAGATCCGCAACCTGCACGAGCTGTTCCAGCGGGCGCTCTCGGGCGAGACGGTGTGGCGGCCGGCCGGCCCGGCACGGATCCGGCGGTGATCCCGACGACGGGTCACGCGTCCCGCAAGGAGCGATGAGGTGAACGAGGTCGAGGAGGTGCTCGAGGCCGTACGCCTCGGTGTCTTCCTGGCCGCAGCGGGGATCACGGGGCGACTGTGGCTCCGTGATCGATCACGACCCACGCGCTACCTGTTCGCCGCCTTCCTCGCGATCGCCCTGGCGCTCACGATCGGGTTGTTGCCCTGGCCGGTGACCAGGTCGGTGCTGAGTCGTCTGCTGGCTCCGCTGCTGCTGATGGCCTTGCCCAGCATGCTCGCCGCGTTCGCGTGGTCCTTCGCCGGCCCGTTGCCGTCCTGGCTCAGGATGCTGCTCGGTCTGTCGTTCGTACCGCCCGTCGTGCTCGCCGTGCGGCCGCTCGCGCCGCTCGACGACCGCGGGACCGCGGACGGGCTGCTGCTCGGCGTCTACCTCGGTGTCTGGACGATGCTGGCGATCCTCGCCGCGGTTCGGCTGTGGCGCGCCCCGGGCGGTACGTCGGCGCTCACGTCGCGGCTCCGGGTGCTCGCCGTCGGCATCCTCGTGCTGAACCTGGCGCTGTTCACCGCCGTGTTCCCGCGCGTGCCCGGCGGGCTGTGGACCTCGATGGTCATCCCCATCGTGTCGGCGATGCTGTTCGTCACCACCTTCGCCGCACCGGACTGGGTCCGCCGACTGTGGCGGGCGGAGACCTCGGACCTGTTCGCCGACGTCCAACGCGCGCTGATCTCGGCGCACACGCCCGCCGAGGTCTTCGCCGGCGCGCTCCCGCGCTTCTCGCAGCTGCTCGGCGCCGACCTCGCGGTGCTCGACGGGGACGGTCGCATCCGGGCGACGCACGGGCTGTCGACGGAGGAGCAGCGCCTGCTACGGGAGCGGTTCGCGGCCGATCCCGCGTTGGATCGCCGGTACCACGTCGCCGCTGCGGGGGATCTCTCGCTCGTGCTGCGCCCGTCTCGCTACGCGCCGTTGTTCGGCGCCGAGGACCGCCGCCTCGCGGACGGACTGGCGCTGCACCTGCGCGCCGCCCTCGAGCGGGCGCAGCTCACGCAGGCGGAGCGTCGTAGCCGCGCCGCGGCGGAACGCGCACGACAGGAGCTCGAGTCGACGGTCATCGGTCTCGCGCACGACCTGCGCAACCCGACGGTCTCGCTCGCCGGCTTCGCCCACCTGCTCAGCACCACCGAGGACGCCGACGAGCGCGCCGAGATGGCGGGTCACCTGGAGGCCAGCGCCCGGTACATCGAGCGGCTGGTGCAGGCGCTGCTGGAGGTCTCGCGCATCGGCCGGACCCAGACCGAGCGCGAGCCGGTGCCCCTCCGCCCGCTCGTCCAGCAGGTTGCCGACCGTTGGCTCCACGACCACCCACTGGCCAAGGTCCGCATCAGCGAGCTCCCCGTCGTGGACATGAACCCCGTCCGCCTCGAGCAGCTGCTGGACAACCTCATCGGCAACGCGCTCCGCCACGCCGGGCGCCCCGACGTCACGGTCCTCGTGACCGCGGACGTCGCGGACGACGAGTTCGCACTCACCGTCTCCGACGACGGTCAGGGGGTACCGGTAGCCGATCGGGAGATCGTGTTCCAGCTCTTCAACCGGGGCGCCACGGCCTCCGAGGGCACCGGCGTCGGGCTGAACCTCGTGCAGCGGATCGCCGGTTCCTACGGGGGTGTCGCCCAGATCGCCGACACCCGCACCGGCGCGACCATCGTCGTCCGGCTCCCGGCACAGCTCGTGGTCCAGCCGGCGTGACCGCCGTGCCCCGATCGTCCCACTCCCTGCACCGGCCCCGCGTGACCGACCACCGACCGGGGTCAGCCGCCGGCGGCCGTCAGCCGCCGGCGAACGAGCATCGTGCCCAGCGCAGCGAACAGGACGCCGTAGCCGGCCAGCCCGGCGGCCATCGCGGGGTCCAGGGGTGCGCCGCGCAGCATGACGTCCCGGATCAGCTCGATCGCGTAGGTGGCGGGTAGCAGCCAGGCGAGCGGGCGAGCGGCCGGCACGAACCGATCCAACGACAGCAGGAAGCCGCTGAGGAAGATGGTCGCCAGCAGCACGAGCATCGCGTACTGCACCGCCTGACTGTCCGTGTTCGCCAGCAACGAGAGGACCAGGCCGAGCGAGCTGGCGGTGAACAGGAGCAGCCCGAGCGTGACGACGAGCTCCCACCACTGCCCCTCCATCGGCGTCCCCAGACCGAAGACCAGCAGCGAGACCAGCGCGGCACCGACGACCCCGCCGAGCAACAGGTAGGCGAACAGCTTCCCGGCGAGGTACTCACCCGTCCGAAGCGGCGACACGCGGAAGAGCTCCGTCGCGCCCAGCATCCGCTCGCGCACGACCGAGAGGCCGAGCAGCGTCACGGCCAGGTGCTGGAGCAGCACGATCACGACCGCAGGTGCGTAGAAGTCCGTGAGGTCGATCGTCCCTCTCGCGAGCATCTGCGTCTCGCCGCGGAAGGGACTCACGACGATGGCCGGCTCGAGGTCCGCGTACTGGCGGGCCTCGAGCACCTGGCTCTCCGACGCACCTTCCTGCAACTCGGTGACGAGGTCGATGAGCAGTCGGTTGTTGATCTCCTCGATCGCCGCACGCGAGAGCAGGGTGATCGCCTGGCCCTCGATCGGATCGATCTGGTTGTGGTAGAGGTGAATGACCGCCTGCTCGTTCTCCTGCACCGTCTGCGAGACCTCGTCGGGGAACACGATCACGAGGTCGAGATCGCCGTCACGGAGCTGGGCGCGGGCGGTGAGCTCGTCGGCGGAGTCGCTGACGATCACCAGCCGCTCACGCTCCCGCTGCTCGGCCGCGAACTCCGCGACCTGGTCCTGCAGCTCCGATCCCGGCGTCACGACCAGCGCGGTGCGCAACGGCGGGTCGGCCTCACGGAGCCCGGCGCCGAACGCGAGCAGGATCAGGAACGGCCCGACGATCAGCGACAGCACCAGCAGCGGTTGCCGGACGACGTCGACGACCTCCTTGCGGACGAAGGCCAGCGTGCGAACGAGGGGTCCCATCAGCGCTCGAACTCCCCGGTCGTGTCCGCGGCGCCCGCCTGCTGCAGCAATGCGACGAACACGTCGTCGAAGGGCGGCATCTCCACGCGGAGGGACGTCACGGTCACGCCGTTGTCGTCGCACCAGCGTTGGACGTCCCCGAGCCGCTGCTCCGCGGCGTCCGCGACCAGCTGCACGGTGCGGTGGTCCTGCATCCTGCGCACGTCGCGCACCCCCTCGAGGTCCTCGAGGCGGGCAGCCATCCCGGCGTCGAACGCACGCGTCGCCGTCAGCTCCAGCACCTCGCCCCCGAGCGCGCGACGGCGCAGTTCCTCGGGCGCGCCCTCCGCGATCAGCCGTCCATGCGCCAGCACGCCCACCCGATCGCAGTAGGCGGCCTCGCTCACGTACTGGGTGGTCACGAAGAGCGTGCGGCCCTCGTCGCGCAGCACCTCGAACTGGTCCCACAGCTTGCGCCGCAGGACCGGGTCGATGCCCGCGGTCGGTTCGTCGAGGAACAGCACCTCGGGGTCGTGCATCAATGCGGCGCTCAGCGCCAGTCGCCGGCGCATCCCTCCGGAGAGGTTGCGCACCGGCTTCTTGCGGTGCGGGTACAGCTCGGTGCGTTTCAGGGCGTCCGCCAGGATCGTGCGCCGGCGCAGCGGCATCCCGTAGAGCGACGCCACGAAGCTCAGGTTCTCCCTCGCCGAGAGGTTCGGGAACTGGACCGACTCCTGCGGCATGTAGCCCAGGCGAGCTCGCAGCCCCCGGTCGAAGTCCCCCGATCGTCTGCCCAGCACCTCCACCTCACCCTCGGTCGGTACGTCGTTGCCGATGAGCAGGCGCACGGCAGTCGTCTTCCCCGAGCCGCTCGGCCCGACGAACCCGTAGATCGTCCCCCGAGCGACCTCGAGCGACAGACTGTCGAGCGCGACCTCCTGACCGAAGAGCCGGCGGACCCCACGAGCCACGATGACCGGGTCCGTCACGGGTGCTTCGGCGGGCGCGAGTGGTGCAGCGACGGGTTCCGGCTCCATGGTGGCCGTTCGGTCTCGACCGCCCCGAGGCGAGCGGTGCGCATTCAGTACCCTCGCGCGCGCCTGCCAACCTGGATCGCCAGGATGGCTTCCGTACAGGTGGGTATCCAGGTGATCCAGGCGAGGTCGGTCCTGCCCCGAGTGACGCTGGCCGGCCGGATCATGCTCGGTGCGGCGGGCCTGGGTCTGCTCGCGAGCCTGCTCGGCGTCGTCGTCGGCTGGAGCGTGGTCTCGGATCTCGAGCGCGGCGTCGGGCAGAGCCTCACGTTGACGTCGACGGCGCTCGAGACCATCGACGAGTCGACCGTCGTGATCGAGTCCGCCCTCGAGGTGGTGGTCGACGGTGTGACCGAGGCCGAGCTCGGCGTCACCGCCATGGCAGCGGGCATGGCGGAGGGCGAGGTCGCGTTGGCGGCCCTGACCGCCCTGACCGGCGAAGACGTCGCAGACGCGCTGGAGGCCGTGGCCGACACCCTGCCGGCCGTGGAGCGCGCCGCGCGAACGATAGACCAGGCGCTCCTCACGCTGCAGGCCCTCCCCTTCGGCTTCTCGTACGACGCGGAGCAGCCGCTCGGCGAGGCGATCGGTGAGATCCGCAGCAACATCGCCGACCTTCCCGAGGAGCTGCGCTCACAGTCGGAGCAGGCGGAGGACGTGACGCGGCAGCTCTCCGAGGCGACCGAGCACACCCGCCAGACCGCTCGCTCGATGCGGACCCTCGGCGAGCGGCTCGAGGCGGCCCGGCTCATCCTCCAGCAGTACGGCGACGCGACGTCCGAGGCCAGGGAGCTGATCGCCGACCAGCAGGCGGCCCTCGGAACGAGCATCGCCCGTGCCCGGCTCGCACTGGTCGGCTTCGGGTTGGCGTTCGCTCTCGCCCAGTTCGTGCCGTTCTACCTCGGCGTGGTGCTGGCCAGCGGCGAGTTGCCGCTCACGGCTCAGCCGACACTGCTGGACTGACGGGGCCTCCGGCGAGGGGCAGCGGCCGGGGCATCGGGTTGGACCGGACCGGGTCACGACCGGCCGGTCAGGAGGCGTGCCACGCAGCCGGACCCACGTGCGGGAGCCTTCCCGAACCGATCCCGACGAAGGGGACGTCCGTGGAGTTGCCCACCCTGATCGCCGACGCAGACGTGGAGCTGGCGGTCGACGGCGAGACCCTGGCGCGCTGCATCGACGCCTTCCTCGCCTGCACCGCCGCCTGTACGGCGTGCTCGTCGGCCTGCCTCGCGGAGGAGTCGGTCGCGGAGCTGCGCGACTGCATCGCGACCGACGACGTCTGCGCAGCCGTCTGTGCCGCGACCGCCACCGTTGCCGCACGGCTGCACAAGGGGTCCTACGCGATCCTGCGCGCCCAACTGGAGGCGTGCGAGGTCGCGTGCCGTGTCTGCGCCGAGGAGTGCCGTCAGCACGCCGCCCATCACGAGCACTGCCGAGCCTGCGCCACCGCCTGCGAGCGCGCGGAGACGGCCGCGAGAACCCTGCTCGCCGCGATCCCGGACTGACCGCGGACACTCAGGGCACGCACACCTCGAGCCGGGCGAGCTCCGTGCGCACCTCGTCGACCGAGATGCGCAACAGACCCGGGTCCGGGCGCGTACCGAGTGGATCCCCGGTCCGGCCGTGCCAGACGACGCGGTGCCGGTCGCGCCGCTCGCGTGGGGGCCCCCACCGATCCGGGTCCATCGGCCCGAAGAGCACCACCGACGGCGTCCCGAGCGCCGTGGCGAGGTGCGCCACACCCGTGTCCCCGCACACCACCCGGCCTGCGGACGCGACGACGGCGACCAGCGCTCGGAGCGACAGCGCACCGGCCAGCACCGCGCCGTCGAGTCCCGCGAGCCGTGCGACGAGCGTCGCGAGATCGCGCTCCCCCGCGTCGCCGGTCACCACCACGCTCCTGCCCGCCGCCACCTCGCCTCGTGCCACCTCCGCATAGCGGTCGGGTGGCCAGCGACGGGCCGGTGCCTTCGCGCCCGGGTGCACGACGGTGGCTCCGCGCCACCCCCGGGCGATCACCTCGTCCTCCGGCGGGTCGATCGACAGCTCCGAGGGATCGGCTCGGATGCCGTGGGCCTCCAAGAGGCGGCACCACCGATCGACCTCGTGCACCGACGGATCCCACGCGGGCGCGTCAGCGGCGGTCCAGACGTCCCGGTGCGCATGGGCGAGCAGCCTCCCGGGGGCGCACGCCGACAGCGCCGCGTGGCTCTGCGGACCACGACCGTGGAGGTTCACCGCGACGTCGATGGGACCGAGGCTCCGCGGCGGCCGACCGAGCTCCTCGACCGGGACGTGGCGGTCGACCGCGCCGATCAGTTCCACCAGCCCCCCGAGCGCGGCCGGTGCGGCGAGGACGTGCTCGTGCATCGGGTACGCCGCGCGAAGCGCGCGGAGTGCGGGCACCACGGTGAGCAGGTCCCCCAGACCCGTCGTCCGGTAGCTCAAGAGCGTCGGTCGCCGCCCCCTCATGGCCAGCTCGGCTCCACCGAGGGCGTGATCAGCAGCTCGCGGATCTCGCAGCCCGGCGGCTGCCGGAGCACGAACAGCACGGCCGAGGCCACGTCCGCCGGGTCGTTGAGCGACTGGTCCGGGGCGGGGCGGAACTCCTCGGCTCGGCCGTCGAAGAAGGCCGTCGCCATCCCGCCCGGTACCAACAGGGTGACCCCCACCGCGCCCGCCAGCTCGAGGGTGAGCGCCCTGGTCAGCCCGACGACACCGTGCTTGGAGGCGCTGTAGGCGGTGGCCGCCGGGAGCGTCCGCAACCCGAGGGTGGAGGCGACCGTCACGATCCGGCCCCGCGAGGCGCGCAGGGCAGGGATCGAGGCACGGAGCACCGCAGCCGTGCCGAAGAGATTGACCGCCACGATGCGTTCCCACGCCGCGCCGTCCTGCGCAGCGAAGTCGCATGGGGCGTCCATCGCAGCCGCCGTCACCACGGCGTCCAGGACACCGGCGTCGCCGATCAGCTCCCCCGCCGCCGCTTCCGCAGCCCGGGTGTCTGCCAGATCCACCAGCCGGTGCGCGTGGCCGTCGTCGGGCGCGCGCAGGTCGAGGACGAGCGGCGTGCCCCCTGCCTTCGCGACGGCGGCGGCCACCGCCCGCCCGAGGCCGGAGGCCCCCCCGGTGACCAGGACGGTACCGACGTCGTCAGCCTGTCTCACGGCTTCGTACCTCCTCGAGGATGCGGGTCGTGGAACGGCCACGGACGTAGGGGAGCGAGACCGCCCGGCCGCCCCAGCGGCCCAGCAGTGCTGCCTCTGGGATGGTCTGGCCCCCGTAGTCGCCACCCTTCACGAAGACGTGCGGGCGGAGCTCTGTCAGCACACGGCCGGGTGTGTCCTCGTCGAAGACGACGACCGCGTCGACCGACCCGAGCTCCTCGAGCAGCTGCCGCCGCTCGGATGCGGTCACGATCGGCCGGTCCGCGCCCTTCAGTCGGCCGACGGACGCGTCCGAGTTCAGGCACACGATCAGACAGTCGCCGAGCGAGCGCGCCGACTGCAGCAGCTGCACGTGCCCGGCATGGACGAGGTCGAAGCAACCGCCGGTCGCGACGACCGTGCCGCCACGCGCACGGACGGCCCTGGCGAACGCGACGGCATCCGTCGCGTCGACGACGGAGCGGTCGGGTCCGGCACCCATGCCGGCGACGCCGCCCGATGCGACGAAGCGCGAGGCCTCGTGCACCGCCGCGCTCACGGCCGCCGAGGTGACCGCGCCCCCGGCGAGGGAGGCCGCGGCGGTCGCTGCGAACCGATCGCCGGCGCCACAGGCATCGCCCCCCGTGACCCGTGTGGCAGGAACGACCAGCGGCAGCCCGCTGCCGGAGGAAACGAGCGCTCCGTCGCCGGCACGCGTCACGGCGACGGCGGCCGCACCCCACGCGCGCACCAGCGCGTCCGCCCTCGCCGCGAGCAGGGCGAGACCCTGCGCCTCCACGTCCGGCGCGAAGTGGGCTGCTTCCCGTTCGTTCGGGGTGACCAGCGCGCAGCCGCTCACCGGCACATCGCCGCGCGGATGCGGGTCCCAGGTGACCGGCGCGGACGCGGTCGCGCGGGCGAGCACGGCGCGAACCATCGGGGCAGAGGCGACCCCACCGCCGTAGCACGACACCAGGACCCCCTCCGCGCCAGTCAGCGCACGATCCGCCTCCGCACTCCACGTGCCGACAGCCGCGGGGCTCGGTCGACCCCCGCGATCCAGTCGGGCCACCGTCGCTCCCCCCGCGCGCAGACGGATCTTCTCCCTGGTGGCGACCGTGCAGCCGAGGTCGATCAGGCGTACGTCCGCGTCCTGGATGAGCGCGCGCAGCTCGTCGCCGGCGCGATCGGCTCCGAGCGCCGTGACGAGCGTCACCTCGTGACCGTCCTCGGCTGCGAGCACGGCGGCGAGACCGGCGCCACCGGGCCGCGTGCGGACCGCCTGCTCCTCGATCACCGGCACGGGGGCGTCCGGAGCGAGCCGGCTCGCGGTGCCGACCACGTCCCGATCGAGCAGGGCGTCACCGACCACGGTCAGGCGGCTCACGAGGTCACCCGCCAGGTGCGGGCGCCACCGAGGACCGCTGCCTCCGGCAGGACGATCGCGTGCTCCGAGGCCGGCCCTTCGTGGGCGTCCGCGCCGAGGATCGCCCGGTCGACGGCGGCGCAGAGCGCGTGCACCAGGACACCGTGCACCTCCTGGATCGTGGCGGTCGACGCAGCCTCGACGCACACCACCTCGTCCGCGATGCTCGCCAGCTCGTTCGGCCCCGGACCGGTCATGGCCCAGACGGTGCAGCCGGCCTGCTGGGCCGCATCCGCCGCCCGGACCACGCTCGCACTCGTACCGGACGTGCTGAACGCGAGCAGCACGTCGCCCGGTCTGGCGTGGGCACGCACCTGGCGGGCGAAGACCTCGTCGTAGCCGTAGTCGTTGGCGATCGCCGTGACGCTCGACGTCTCGGCGTGCAACGCGATCGCGCTCAGCGGTCGTCGCTCGTCGCGATACCGGCCGACGAGCTCCGCGGTCAGGTGCTGGGCATCGGCCGCGCTGCCGCCGTTCCCGCAGGCGAGCAGCCGGGCGCCCCCGACGAGCCGCGACGCCAGGTCCACTCCCCACCGCTCGATGATGCCGAGCTCGGGCCGCAGACGACCCAGCGCGTCGACCAGTGCATGGACGTGCTCGGTCGGCGTCGGGAGCGACGCAACGTGCGGGGGCACGCTGGTGGCGGCGTCGACGCGACGCCTCCGCAGCGTCCGCCCGTAGGCACCGAGGACGGAGGCGGCGACCTGTGACCAGGAGTAGCGGGCGCGGACCCTGGCGGGACCGCTGCGAGCGAGCCGCGCCCGCAGGGTCTCGTCGTCGAACAGCCGACGGAGCGCGCGCCCGAGCGCTGCGGGGTCACGTGGTGGCACGTGGAGGCCCGTGACACCGTCGGTCACGGTGTCGATCATGCCACCGACCGCGGCAGCGACCACCGGGACGCCGGTGGCCATGGCCTCGAGCGGGACGATGCCGAACGGCTCGTACCACGGCACGGCGACGAGGGCGTCGCTGGAGCGCAGGAGCGGCGGGACGTCCCGGCGCTCGAGCCCGCCCAGCAGCGTCACGCGATCTGCCACGCCGAGGTCCTCCGCGATGGCTCGTAGTCGAGCGACCTCTGGGTCCCCGTCGAGCGCGTCGCGGGCCGGGCCGCCCGCCACCAGCAGCTCGGTGTCAGGGAGGTCCACCAGTGCGCGGATCACGTCGTCCACACCCTTGCGGGGAACGAGCCGGTTGACGACCGCGAGGCGGTGGCGGAAGCGCGGGTCACGGTCGAGCTCGGGTCCGTCGGGGGTGAAGGCGTCGACGTTCACTCCGCAGGGCACGATGGACACCCGCTCCATGCGCGCGCCCAGCTGGCGCAGTTCGAAGGCCTCGTCGGAGCAGGTGGCGATGATGTGGTCGGCGGCGTCGATGAGCTCCTGCTCGGCCGTGAGCCGGTCGGCCGGGCTGGGGTCCGCCTGCCCGAGGTGGCGGCGCTT
The DNA here is from genome assembly GCA_963695235.1 of uncultured Nitriliruptoraceae bacterium. Lineage (GTDB taxonomy): Bacteria > Actinomycetota > Nitriliruptoria > Nitriliruptorales > Nitriliruptoraceae > PWLR01. Next base: position 1,839,591 of record OY968778.1, on the reverse strand, counting down.
GACGACGCCCAGCGCATGGAACGTCTGCACCACCGGGACGTCGATCTGCCGCGCCGCACGCAGCGCCGCGATGCCCGACATCCAGAAGTGGGCGTGGACGACGTCCGGTCTCTCCTGTTCCCACGACCTGAGGAGGTCGTCCGCGAAGTCGTCGATGAAGGGCCAGATGTCGTCCTTCGGGATCACCCGGGCCGGGCCCGCGTCGACGTGCTCGACGTGCACCCGGGGGGCGAAGTGCAGCCGCCTCGCGACGGTCGGGTCCTGACGTCGTGTGTGCACGACGACGTCGTGACCACGCCGACCCAGCTCCTGGGCGAGCGCGGCGACGTACACGTTCTGTCCGCCGGCATCCGAGCCGCCGAGCACGGCGAGGGGGCTTGCGTGCTCGGACACCATCGCGATCCTCATCCCGTCACCTCCTGGAGCAGTCGCTCCCAGTCCGCGAGGAAGCGGTCCAACCCGTACCGATCGAGCGCGGCCTCGCGGGCGGCCTTGCCCATCGCCGCCGCGAGGTCCGGATCGCGGCGGAGCCGCTCGATCCCCTCCTCCAGCACGTCCCAGCGGTTCGAGACGATCCCCGCTTCGGGGGGGATCGCGGCGCTGGCCTCCGTCGTGTCCAGGGAGACGACGGGCATCCCGAGGTGCATCGCCTCGAGCAGCGCCAGTCCGAGCGACGTCCACCGATAGGGATGCAGGTAGAGGCGACGGCGGGCCATCACGTCGTGCAGCTCTGGATGCTCGAGGTTCCCGTGCCCGCCGGCGGCCCCGGTCTGGAGCCCGTACAGGTCGATCGGCACGAGGGACGCGAACCGGGGCAGCAGGTCCGTGCCGGTGACCCGGGCTCGGCGCACCGGCTCGTTGACCAGCACGACGGCGCGGTCGAGCTCGCCCGTGTAGCGCGGACCGGGATCCACGATGCCGTGCTCGACGACGGTCGTGGGCGCTCGCCCGCAGTCCCACAGCAGCGCGTTGAAGTGCGTGACGTGCACCACGTGGACGTCGGCACGATCGGCCGCAGGGTGCCGGAGCTCGTCGATGCGGCCCTGGGGAGCGTTGTGCTCGACGTAGACGGCGGGGACGTCGGTCCCCGGTCGCCGGCCCCCGAGCCACGCCGCCGCGAGGCACTCGAGCTCCTCCGGCCGCTGCAGCACGACGACGTCCACGTCGGTGTCCGCCGCCTCCCGGGGGTCGACCTCGACGACGCTCGGCGGCCACCGCCAGCTCGTCGCGCGCCCTCGACCGTACGGGCCGCGATCCGGCAGCGTCGGCACCAGATAGGTGTGCTGCCCCTGCACGAACGAGGTGGTCCAGGAGCCGTGGACGTGCCAGAGCAGGATCCTCACGGGAGCGCGACCTCCTCGACGTGCTGCGATCGCCGGGCGATGCCACCGACGGCCGCCACGACGTCGTCCGGGGCGATGACCTGTAGGCAGGGTTGTCCCTCGAACGGGCAGACACGGGCCCGGCAGCCCGCGCACGCGATGGCCAGGTCGCCGAGCAGCACGTACGGCACCCGCCAGGGATGCCAACGCTCCGGAGGCACGACGGGGGCGAAGAGCTCGACCACCGGCGTCCCCACGGCGGCGGCGAGGTGCACCGGACCGCTGTTGCCGGCCACCAGGGCCGCCGCACCGGCGATCACGCGCGAGAGACCCCACCAGTCGGTCCTGCCGGCCAGGTCGACGACGCCGGCCCGGGCACCGCCGGTCACCGCGGCCGTCAGCGCCCGTTCGTCGGGCCCGCCCGTGACCGCGACCCGCCAGCCGTCGGCGAGCAGCAGGTCCACCACCTCGGCGAACCTGGGGGGCGACCACGTCCGGGCGGCGGCGGTCGCGCCCGGATGCACGACGACGTAGGCGCGCTCCCCCGGTAGGACGGGCAGACCGCGAGGTGGCGGGAGGATGCGCAACCGATCGTCGTCGCCGGGTGGCAGCTCGAAGCCGGCGGCGCGGACGAGATCGAGCGAGCGCTCCACCTCGTGGATGCCGTCGGTGGGGCGGTGGCGGACGTCGAGCAGGGCTCCCGGATAGTCCTCGCTCGTCGCGGCGACGAACGGCACGCCACCGGCACGCAGGACCAGAGCGGTCGGCAGCGGGCTCTGGTGGAACGAGCTCAGCACGACCGCTGCGTCCGGACGAAGGCCAGCGACGAGATCGACGGATGCGTCGAGCCAGTCCCGATCGACGGCGGCCGGTGCCAGGTCGATCCAGGGCAACTCCCGGACCACGACCTGGTCGACACCAGGCAGCAGCGCCGCGGCCGCCCGCCCGCGCGGCCCCACCCACAGCGTCACGCGACGAGCCCCCGCCGCGACCGCCCTGATCGCGGGACCGGCGAGCAGCACGTCGCCGTTGTTGTCCGGCCGCACCACCAGGACGTGCTCACGCATGCGCGACCCCCGACCCCGCACGGTCCACAGGCCAGGTACCGGCGACCCGCAGCGCCAGCTCCACCGCGGCGCGCAGGTCGGGCGCGACCAGGCGAGCGGCAGCGACCTCCTCGCGGCGCGTCACGGCCGTCGGCACCAGGATCCCGACGGCACCAGCCGCCCGCGCCGCGTCGACGTCGGCGGCGGTGTCACCGATCACCACGCACGAGGTCGCGTCCACGCCGAGCGCACGACAGGCCCGCGTGATGAGCTCGGGCGAGGGCTTCCTGCACGCGCACCCGTCGTCGGGGCCGTGTGGGCAGATCTCCACGGGCCCGAGCGGTCCGACCAGCTCCTCCAACCGCCGCTGGACGGCCGTCACCTGGGCCATCGTGACGCGCCCGCGCGCGATGCCGCTCTGGTTGGAGACGACGGCGGTGGGGACACCGAGCTCGCGCAGGCGCCGGAGCGATGCACGCGCCCCGGCAACGGGCCGGACCTTCGAGGGGTCGCCGTTGTAGGGAACGTCGTGGACGAGCGTGCCGTCCCGGTCGAAGAGCACTGCTGCCGGCCTCGACGCCCCGTTCGGCGGGAGCCGGAGGCGACGTCGGACCGTGACGAGCCCGCGCAGCCAGTGCCACGTCGCCGCGAAGGGCAGGACGGGGGTGGTCAGTGCCATCCTCAGCAGTTCGTCCCCGGTCTTGGGTCCCGGTGCGACCCGGCGGACGGCCAGGTCGAGCGTCAGGCCGGTCCACGCGGCCCCACCGAGCGACGCGACCCGCGGGCGACCGGCCACCCCCGCGACGAGCGTGACCACGGCCGAGGCGACCGTCGCGAGGTGCCAGGGACGACGGCCGCGCGGCACGCCCCCGGCGACGCGCCACCCCGGACCGTGCAGCGCCCGCATGAACGGATCGTCTGCGTTGCCCGCCTGCACCCGCAGGCTGACCAGCGCGCCCGCGGGTCGGACGGGGTGGGTGATCCGCCGCCGCCCGAGGGCGACGGTGTGGCCGGAACGGACGATGCGGAGGCCGAGATCGGTGTCCTCGCGGTAGGCGCGCGGGAACCGCTCGTCGAAGCCTCCGATGTCGAGGAGCACCGCGCGCCGCACGGCCATGTCCGCCGTGGCCCAGCGCGCCGACTCCAGAGCGCGGACGTTGCGCTCCCAGTCGGTGGGCGGCCGACTCCCGGGCACGGGCACGTGGATCCGACCCTGCGAGCCGGCGACCGAGCCCGGCAACCGCGCGAGGTCGTCCTGCAGGGCCGCGAACCAACCGTCGGGTACCAGGACGTCGTCGTCGAGGAAGGCCACCCAGGACGTCGTGGCCTGCCGCCAGCCCACGTTGCGCGCCGTCGCCGGCCCTCGGCCCCCACTGCGCGACACCTCGACGCGGCCCACCAGACGGGCCGGCAGCCGCTCGGCGACCGGGCCGTCGGGACGTGGGCGGTCGTCGACCAGCAGCACCCGGTGCGGGCACCCGGAGCGGTCGGCCGCGATGCTGTCGAGCAACGCGGCCAACGACGGCCGACCGACGGTGGGGATCACCAGGTCGACGGGCGCGACCTGCGCACGGCCGTCCCTCATCGGTCCTCCGTCCGCCGGACGACGAAGGGACCGAGCACGAGCAGGTCGATGGGCGACGCCCCGAAGCACTCGAGGGCGTCCTCTGGTGTGTCCACCATCGGTCGCCCGGCCGTGTTGAAGCTCGTGTTGATCAGCACCGGCACGCCGGTCCGTCGCTCGAAGGCTCGGAGCACGGCGGCGAGGACGGGGTGCTCGTCGGCCGAGACGGTCTGGGCGCGCGCGGTCTTGTCCACGTGCACGGCGGCGGGGATGCGCTCCAGCCAGTCGGCACGCACGGTGTGCGTGAACAGCATGTAGGGGCTCGGCAGCGGCCCGTCGGTGAAGACGTCCGCGGCGCGTTGCTCGAGGACGAGTGGCGCCACCGGTCGGAACTGCTCACGGCCCTTCACGACGTTCAGCCGCTCGGTCATGCCCGGGTCCGTCGGGCTGGCCAGCAGTGACCGGTGTCCGAGTGCCCGCGGGCCGAACTCCGCGCGTCCGTGCAGGAGGCCCACGATCCCGCCCCGTGCGAGGACGTCGGCGACGACCTCCGCCAGGTCGTCCGGCCGCTCGTAGCGGTACCGAGCGTGACGGAGCGCCACCTCGATGCTCGCGTCGCTCGCGGCCGTCCCCAACGCCGCGGACGTGAAGGGCCGGACGACGTCACCGCCCGCGTGGGCCGCGTACAGGGCGCCGCCCAGGGCGGTTCCCGCGTCCCCCGCCGCGGGCTGGACCCAGACCTCGGAGAACGGCCCCTCCCGCCACAGGCGCGAGTTCGCCACGCAGTTGAGGGCGGTCCCGCCTGCCATCGCCAGGCGACGGTCACCGGTGCGCTGCTGGAGCCAGCGGGCCAGCTCCAGCAGCACCTCCTCGAGCCGGGTCTGCACGGTCGCGGCGAGGTCCGCGTGCGGCCGGCTGACGTCGTCCTCGTGGTGGGCCAGCGGTGGGCAGAAACGCCCCAGGTCGAGATCGACCGGTGCCACGAAGCCGCCGTCGGCGCGGACGTAGACCGCCTCCCGCAGCTCCTCGATCCACCGGGGCTCGCCGTAGGCCGCCAGGGCCATCACCTTGTACTCGTCCGTCGCGCGCGTGAATCCGACGTGCTCGGTGAGTCGCTCGTAGAGCAGCCCCAGTGAGTGCGGCAGCGTCTGCTCGGCCAGGACCTCCAGGTCGCCACCCCTGACCCTGCCGGCGAGCATCGTCTGCCGCTCCCCCCTGCCGTCGAGCGTCAGCACGCTGCACTCCCCCTCGAACGGGGCGGCGAGGTAGGCGGATGCCGCGTGTGCGACGTGGTGCGGCACGTGCCGGACCACGTCCGGGTCGAGCGCCGGGAAGAGCGCGTGCAGGAAGTGTCCGGCGCGCGCCGCATAGAGCGTGCGCAGGCCCTCCCATCCGTCGCTCGGCAGGTCGCCGCCCGGGGACGGTGCCAGCGACGGGTCGTAGGAGTAGGTCACGACGTCGAGCTCGTCGGCCCGCAGCCCGGCCGTGCGGAGGCAGAAACGGATCGCGTGCTCCGGCAGCTCCCAGGTGGAGAAGGGCACCGCCGGCTTGCCGTGCTTGCGCCGGGAGAACCGTTCCTCCTCCGCCGCCGCCACCGTCCGCCCGTCGACGACGATCGCCGCCGCGGGGTCGTGGAACACCGCGTTGACACCGAGCACGTTCACCCCGCCTCCCCGTTCGTTCGGCGTCGTGCGACCCGGCCACTCCAGCCGGGCGACGGACCCTGCGCAGCGGAGCGACGGTTCGAACGGTGGTGGTCCGCGACGACTCCGACGAGACGCGCTGGACGCGGTCCAACTCCCTTCGATGGGCAGGCCGGTGGCATGCGTCGTGCGGCGCGGGTTGGGTCCAGGCCTGGATCCGACACCGGGGGTGCGATGGATCCGAGGCTCGGAGAGGCACAGGACGACGTCGGAGCGTTCACGGGCGCGCGCGACCTCCTGCGTCACGATGCGAGCCTGCGGGACCGGCTCGGCCGCAACGCCCGGGTCGCCGGCGCCGACGCTCGACTACGGTCGGGTGCGACATGAACCTCGGCGCACGGGCACGACGGATCGCGGATCGCTGGCCAGCGGTGCGCCAGCTGCGCGGGCCCGATCGGCGCGGGCTCGGGGAGGCGGCACGGTCGCGCGCCTCCGAGGAACTTCGTCCGCGACTCGACGACGCGGATCGCGTCGTGCCGTCCGTGTGCCCCTTCTGCGCCGTCGGCTGCGCCCAGCGGATCTACGTCAAGGACGAGCAGATCCTGCACGTCGAGGGCGATCCCGACAGCCCCATCTCACGGGGCCGCCTGTGCCCGCGCGGGTCGTCGACGAAGGACCTCGTCACGGGGCCCGCGCGCGAGCAGCGTGTGCGGTACCGCCCTCCGGGAGGCAGCGACTGGGTCGACCTCGACCTCGAGACGGCGATGGACATGATCGTCGACCGGATCCTCGACACCCGCACCCGCACCTGGGAGGAACGGACCGACGACGGGAACCCGCTGAACCGCACGCTCGGGTTCGGCTCGCTCGGTGGCGCGGCGTTGGACAACGAGGAGAACTACCTGATCAAGAAGCTGTTCACGGCGCTCGGTGCGATCCAGATCGAGAACCAGGCCCGGATATGACACTCCGCGACGGTCCCGGGTCTCGGGACCTCCTTCGGTCGAGGTGGCGCAACGACGACCCAGCAGGACCTGGCGAACAGCGACTGCATCGTCATCATGGGCTCGAACATGGCCGAGAATCACCCCGTCGGCTTCCAGTGGGTCGTCGAGGCGAAGCAGCGCGGCGCACGCGTGTTCCACGTCGACCCCAGGTTCACCCGCACGAGCGCACTCGCCGACCGTCACGTGCCACTGCGCCCGGGGACCGACATCGCGTTCCTGGGCGGCATCATCCACCACATCCTCGCGACGGGCTCCGAGTTCCGCGAGTACGTCGCGGCGTACACGAACGCGTCGCACGTCATCGACGAGGGCGTGCAGCTGCCGGACGACCTCGACGGCGTCTTCAGCGGACTGCGCCGATCGGGCGACGCCTACGACGACAGCACCTGGCAGTACGAGGGCCAGGGCGTCGAGGGACTCGTCGCCGCTGCCGGCGCGCGGCACCGAGACCTCGAGGGTCGAGACACCGAGGTGTCCCGACCGGACGACGCCGGGTCGGCTGACGACGGCGCGACCACCGACTCCGGCGACACGGTCTCGGGCGGGCACGCCGAGGAGGGCGGAGAAGCGTTCGAGGGGGCGTCGATCGAGGAGACGGGGACCGTCGAGACCGATCCGACGCTGCAACATCCGCGCTGTGTGTTCCAGCTGCTCCGGCGGCACTACGCCCGCTACACGCCCGCCGTCGTGGCATCGACGTGCGGCGTCAGCGAGGAGGCGTTCCTGGAGGTGGCGGAGGCGCTGTGTGCCAACTCGGGACGGGAGCGGACGTCCGCCTTCGTGTACTCGGTGGGGTGGACGCAGCACACGACGGGCGTCCAGTACATCCGTGCGGCCTCGATCGTGCAGCTGCTCCTGGGCAACATCGGCCGACCGGGTGGGGGCATCCTCGCGCTGCGGGGTCACGCCAGCATCCAGGGGTCCACCGACATCCCCACCCTGTACGACCTGCTTCCCGGCTACCTGCCGATGCCCAAGGCCGGGGCACACGACGACATCGCGGCCTACGAGCGTGTCACCAGCACAGCGAAGGGGTACTGGGCCAACGGCGCCGCGTACCTGGTGAGCCTGCTCAAGGCGTGGTTCGGGGACCACGCGACCGTGGACAACGACTTCTGCTTCTCGTACCTGCCGAGGATCACGGGCGACCATTCCGCCTACCAGACGGCACTGGACATGGTCGACGGCCGGGTCGAGGGCTACCTGCTCTTCGGCGAGAACCCCGGCGTCGGCTCGGCGAACTCGCGCCTGCACCGGCTGGCCCTCGCACGGCTGCGCTGGTTGGTGGTCCGTGACCTGACGATGATCGAGAGTGCCACCTTCTGGAAGGAGGGACCGGAGATCGAGACGGGCGAGCTCCGGCCGGAGGACATCGCCACCGAGGTGTTCTTCCTGCCCGCAGCCGCGCACGCCGAGAAGGACGGCACCTTCACAAACACCCAGCGGCTCCTGCAGTGGCACGATCAGGCGGTCGAACCACCGGGCGACGCGCGGAGCGACCTGTGGTTCATGTACCACCTGGGCGTGCGCATCAGGCGACGGCTGCACGCCCAGCCCGGTGACGTGCCGGAACGGGATCGCCCCGTGCTGGAGCTCACCTGGGACTACCCGGTGCACGGTCGTCTCGACGAGCCCAGCGCCGGCGCCGTCCTGGCCGAGATCAACGGTTGGGACCAGGACGGCGAGCCGTTGGCGAGCTTCAACGACCTCCGCGACGACGGCTCGACGGCCTGTGGCTGCTGGATCTACTGCGGCTGCATGAAGGGGGGCGAGAACCTGCCGGCCCGGCGCACCCCACGGGAACGGATGGACGAGGTCGCGGCGTCGTGGGGCTGGGCGTGGCCCGACAACCGACGCATCCTCTACAACCGCGCATCGGCCGATCCGGACGGCAACCCGTGGTCCGAGCGCAAGCGCTACGTGTGGTGGGACGCGGACGCGGGAGTCTGGACGGGCAAGGACGTCCCGGACTTCGCCCCCGATCTCGCCCCCGGGACACAGCCCCACCCGGACGCGACGGGTGTCGAGGCGCTGGGTGGGGACGACCCGTTCGTGGTGCAGCCCGACGGCAAGGGCTGGCTGTGGGCTCCGGCAGGCCTGCTCGACGGTCCGCTCCCCACCCACTACGAGGCACACGAGTCGCCCGTCGACAACCCGCTGTACGCGACCCGTGCGAACCCGGTCCGCCAGCGCCACGACCACGGTCTGAACCCCTCGCATACACCGCCGTCCGAGCTGACGGGCGAGGACCCGTATCCGTTCGTCGCGACCACCTACCGCATCGCCGAGCACCACACCGCCGGTGGCATGAGCCGCTTCCAGAGCCGGCTCTCGGAGCTCGCACGCGAGATGTTCGTCGAGGTCCATCCCGAGCTCGCGGCGGCGCGGGGACTGCGCAACGGTGGCTGGGCGACCATCGTCACCGCCAGGACGGCGATCGAGGCGCGGGTGCTCGTGACCCATCGCGTCTCGCCGCTGGACGTGCAGGGGCAGCGCGTGCACCAGGTCGGGCTGCCCTACCACTGGGGCCACGGCGGGCTCGCGGCCGGGGACGCCGCCAACGACCTGTTCGCGATCGTGCTGGACCCCAACGTGCACATCCAGGAGGTGAAGGCCGCGACCTGCGACGTGGTGGCAGGACGTCGGCCTCGCGGCCGACCACTGCGGGCGTTCGTCGATCGGCACGCCGTGGACCCGACCGGGATACGGGCCGAACGAGGCCGCGCGGAAGGAGCCACATGAGCGCCGGGTCGGATCTCCTGAGCGACGAGGGCGGACCTGCCCCTGGAGCCGCCGGCGTGCGCTTCGGGTTCTTCACCGACACGAGTGTGTGCATCGGTTGCAAGGCCTGTGAGGTGGCCTGCAAGGAGTGGAACCAGGTCCCTGCGCGGGAGGACGGCGGCTTCACGGGCCACTCGATGGACAACACGGGTGCGCTGGGATCCGAGAGCTGGCGGCACGTCGCCTTCGTCGAGCAACCGGGCGGGTCCGACGGTCCGGTCGGACTCGAGTGGTTCGGAGAGGATCCCGGGCTGCCGGACGGCGCCCATGGCAGCGCCGAGCTCCGCGAGCACGGCCCGGTGCCGACCTTCGGTGGGGCTGCGGCGAACGGGGCGGAGCAGGCGTTCCGCTGGCTGATGAGCTCGGACGTCTGCAAGCACTGCTCGGAGGCGGCCTGCCTCGAGGTGTGTCCGACCGGCGCGATCTTCACCACCGAGTTCGAGACCATCGTGGTGCAGGACGACGTCTGCAACGGCTGCGGCTACTGCGTCACCGCGTGCCCCTACGGGGTGATCGAACGTCGCTCGCCCGGCCGACCGGGCGGCGGTGGGGCCTTCAAGTGCACCCTCTGCTACGACCGGATGCGCGGCCATCGCGAGCCCGCGTGCGCGAAGGCCTGCCCGACGGACTCGATCCAGTTCGGGCCGCTCGAGGAGCTGTGGCTGCGGGCCGACGAGCGGCTCGAGAGGTTGACGGAGCTGGGCGTGCGGGGGGCGCAGCTCTATGGCAGGGACCCCGACGACGGCGTCGGCGGCAACGGCGCGTTCTTCCTCCTGCTGGACGACCCAGAGGTCTACGGGCTCCCGCCCGACCCCGTCACACCCACCCGGCAGCTCGGCGAGATCTGGCGCGCGGTGGGCGTCGCCGCGTTCGGGCTGGCGGCCTGCGTCGCCGCGGCGGTCACCGCCGGACGGGGAGCGAGCCGATGACCGTGCCACCGTCATCCGGTGCCCCGACGAGCATCCCGGCCTCGGACGTCTCGGATCCCAGCGGAGCGAGGGGCGGCGTGCCCGGCTCCGTGCGGACCTATCACGGGCGCGCGGTGCTGAAGGAGCCGGAGTGGACCTGGGAGGTGCCCTGGTACCTCTTCGCAGGGGGGCTCGCGGGCGCGTCCTCCGCTCTCTCCCTGGGCGCGACGGCGATCGGGAACGAGCAGCTCGCGGACCGGGCGCGCGCGGTGGCCGTCGGCGCCGCGGCGGTGTGCCCTCCGCTGTTGATCGCGGACCTCGGCCGGCCCGCTCGATTCCTCAACATGCTGCGGGTGTTCAAGCCCACGTCGGTCATGAGCGTCGGCAGCTGGACGCTCGCCGCGTACTCGGGCGCGGTCGGTACGGCGGCGGGCCTCCGCCTCCTCGACCGTCTCCCCCGCGTCCGGATCGCTGCGGACGTGGCCGCGGGAACGCTCGGTCTGCTGATGTCGACCTACACCGGTGCGCTGCTCGCGGACACCTCCATACCCGTCTGGCACGAAGGGCGGCGGTACCTCCCTGCCCTGTTCGCCGCCAGCAGCGCCGCGAGCGCCGGCGGCGCGGCCACCTTGCTGACGCGTGGGCAGGCGGCCGCTCCGGCTCGTCGCCTCGCCGTGCTCGGCGCAGCCGCGGAACTGACGATCGATGCCGCCGGACGCCGCCACCTCGGCGTCCTCGGCGAGGTCTACGAACGGGGGGCCGCGAGACGCTTCCACCGGGCAGCGACCCTGCTCACGGCGGTCGGTGGGGGCCTCGTCGCGATCGGGGGCCGACGGCCGCCAGCGGCCGCGGCGGGAGCCCTCGCGCTGATCGGCGGAGCGGTCAGCCAACGTTGGGCCGCGTACCACGCAGGCTTCCAGTCGGCGCGCGACCCCATCGGCGTGATCGCCCCCCAGCGCGCGCGGCTCGACGCGCGACGAGCCTGATGGTCGTCGCGCGCGACGTCTACGTCGTGAACACTCCGCCGATCATCGCGATCAGGATCACCGCGAAGACGATCAGCGCGATGCCCACGAGGGCGGCGGAGGGTTTCGAGGCGGCGTCACCTGCACTCGGGGCCTCGGAACGGGCGCCGGCATCGGCCGGAGCGTGGGGCGCGGCGGCGGGAGGCCCGTCCGACCCGTCGACACCTCGGCCCTGGTGGCCGTCGTCGGGCGTGGACGGCGTCGGTTCCTCCAGGAACTCGGCGTGCGCGCCTTCGGAGCGCTCCTGCACGTCTGCGAGCCGATCGGGATGCTCGTTCGAGCGATCGCGTGCGTCCGCGCCCTTGGCGCCCCGCAGCGGCTCGTCCGGTCGGTTCATCGCCATCCCCGCTCCTCTCTGCTCCAACACGACGGTAGGCCCCTGGGTCTCGGCGGGAGCACGTCGGCCTGTCTCTCCGGGCAGGGCCGTACCGTCGCCGGCCAACTGAGCGAGGCGCGGACCACCGCCGGAGGAGCACGACTCGGCCCCGGGAGAGGGCCACGTCTCGACAGACTCCGTCCCGCAGCGTCCACCGAGGCGGGAGAGCGCGACATGGTCGACAGCGACAACGAGCAGGTCCAGCGCCGGACCCCCGACGGCCCGGTCGTGCTCCAGGATCTCTGTGACCAGCTCGCGCGCGAGGCGGAGCAGGCGGAGGACGGACGCGCCGCCCTGACGCTGACTCCGCACGAGGGTGGCATGAAGCAGACGGTCGTCGCGGTGCAGCGCGGCAACGACCTCGGACCCGACCGCTGGAACGGTCCGGCCACGCTGCAGGTGCTCCGCGGCAGGGCGACGGTGTCGGGCCTCGCCGGGACCCTGGGGGCAGGCAGTTGGGCGATGCTGCCGACCTCCGACGCACAGGTCCACGCCGACGAGGACCTCGTGGCGCTGCTCGTGGTCGCATCGACCGAGGGCGGCGCTCCGAACGGGTCCTGACGCGGCGCTCTCTCAGGCGACGTGCGACGCGAGCAGGGACAACTCTTCGACGCAGCGGTACCGGCTGCTGCCCCGCTGCCGGGCGACGAGCTCGTCACGCAACGCGAGCCAGCGTTCCGCCAGACAGCGGCGGCGATCGGGGCGGTCGAGCATTGATCGCGTGCGGGCGACGTCCTGCTCTTCCTGCTCGAAGTGGCATCGCAGCTCACGCAGAAGGGCTCGGAGCAACGGCTCGGTCGCCCGCGGGTCCTCGCTGCGCCACAGCTCCTCGACGAGCCTGCTGATGGCGTCCTGGCTGAGCTTGTGACACGCCACCCTGCCAGCACCGGCACGGCCGGAGTCGAACTCCGGGTAGAGGATCGAACGCTCGAGGGCTTCGTGCCGGGCGACGGCATCGAGCAGCGACCTCAGCTCTGCCCTGCTGACGGGGAGCGGGCGGCACGCCTGCTCGACCCGTTCGAGCAGGCGGGCGTGCTCGACCCGACGGGCGAGCAGGACGTCATTCGGCGCATCCACGTGGCAAGCCCCCCTCCGCCGTCGGCGGGACGAGCATGCCGCCGCCGGCATCGGTCCCAACCGGCCGGGCCCGGCCCGCGGGCGGGGGCCCCGCCCGGTTGGCATGGACGTGGGTCCCCGCGCTGGCGTGCGGTGGAGCGCGGACGTCCGTACTGGTCGCGCGTTACGCGGAACAGGCCCGGTAGACCGGCCCCCGCCTCACCCAGTCCAGAGTGCAAAGACGTGGTGACCGGGACAGGTCCGTCCTTCCAACCCCGTCCCGTCGCGTGCTTCCGTCGGCGGAACGGCAGGGCGGTCACCGACGGTGGTGAACACCGCGGTCCGCAGAGACGGGGGACAGGACCATGCTCGACGCATTTCTCTTGCTGCTGGCGTTGCCACTCTTGGCTGCCGGGCTTCTGTTGGTCAAGCACTCGTTGCGGCGGCGGCCCGCGCCAGCGCGCGGTGGTCGACGCCGCGCCTTCGAAGCGGTCCTCGACATCGAGCTGGAGCGCGCTCGTCGTCACGAGCGGCCCCTGACCCTCGTACGACTCAGCGCGGCCCGTCGGGGTACGGCCGCGGAAGAACTGCAGTCACTCACGGTCCGCCGGACCGACACCGTGCACGAGGTCGGTTCCGTCGCGTACCTCATCGCCCCGGAGACCGACGCAGCCGAGGCGCGGATCCTCAGCGGCCGCTTGGCGGCCACGCTGGACGACCCGCTGGGCCTCGTCACGGCGACGGCGACCTTCCCTGACGACGGCGTGAGCTCCGGCGCGCTGCTCGCGAAGCTCGACGCACGACGGCACCCGGAAACCGCACGCCCTCCGAGGCGACAGGCACCACGGGCGAACCGCCTGCACCGGGTTCCCGCCCATGAGCGGAGGACGTCGTGACCATCGTCCTCACGTCACCGCCTCCCCGCACCGGGGCACACGCCCACGACGTGTCCAAGAGGATGTTCGACCTGACGCTCACCTCGATCGCGCTGGTCCTCGTGCTGCCACTGCTGGCGCTCATCGCGCTGGCGGTGCGGCTGGACACCCCGGGACCCGTCCTGTTCCGGCAGCAGCGGACGGGCAAGGACGGACGGCGCTTCGCGATGCTGAAGTTCCGCACGATGGTCCGCGACGCGGAGGCGCGCAAGGCGGAGCTCGCACACCTCAACGTCCTGCCGCCGCCGGACTTCAAGATCCCCGACGACCCACGCATCACCCGGGTCGGCCGCTTCCTCCGGAGGACGAGCCTCGACGAGTTGCCCCAGCTGCTCAACGTGCTCCGTGGCGACATGTCGCTGGTCGGGCCCCGCCCGACCTCCTTCGTGGCCGCCCAGTACGACCTCTGGCACAGCACCCGCCTGGAGGTCCGCCCGGGCATCACGGGGTTCTGGCAGGTCTACGGCCGGAACACGACGAGCTTCGACCAACGCCTTCGACTGGACATCGCCTACATCGACCAACAGAGCCTGCGGACGGATCTCCGGATCCTCGTCCGTACGGCGGGCGTCGTCCTCCGACGAACGGGAGCCTGAAGATGAGCATCACCGATCTACCCGCGCCACAGATCGGCGAGCCCCGAGACATGACCGGCCGCCGCTTCCTCGTCACCGGTGCCGGGGGATTCATCGGCTCCCACGTCTCGGAGGCGTTGCTGGCTCGAGGAGCCGAGGTCGTCGGCGTCGAGTCCTTCGCCCCCTCGTACGAACGGCACTACAAGGAACGCAACCTCGACGCGTTCCTCGCCGAGCCTCGGTTCACGTTGGCGGTCACCGACCTGCGGTCCGACCCGCTCGACCCGCTTCTCGAGGGGATCGACGTCGTCATCAACGAGGCGGCGATCGCCGGACTACCGCGCAGCTGGAGTGACGTCGGGTTCTACATGGACGCGAACGTCACCGCACTCGCCCGTCTGATCGACGCGAGCCGGCGAGCCGGCGTCTCTCGCTTCGTGCAGGCCTCGACCTCGTCGGTCTACGGCACCAGCGCCTGCGGGGACGAATCGCAACCGACCCAGCCGGTCTCCCCCTACGGCATCTCGAAGCTCGCCGCCGAGCACCTGCTCCTCGCACACGTGCATGCCAATGACCTGCCAGCGACGATCCTGCGCTACTTCTCGATCTACGGCCCACGCCAACGGCCGGACATGGCCTACCACATCTTCATCGAGAAGCTGCGCGCCGGAGAGCCGCTCCAGATCTTCGGCGACGGCCGCCAGTCCCGGTCGAACACCTACGTGCACGACTGTGTGGCCGGCACGATCGCCGCGGTGGACGGCGCCGAGGTCGGTGAGATCTACAACATCGGCGGCGGCGTGCGGCTCGAACTACTGGAGGCCGTGGAACTGCTCACCACCGCACTCGACGTCCGACCGATCCTGGACTTCTCGGCGACGAGGCCTGGCGACCAACGTGACACCTTCGCAGACACCGCGAAGGCGCGCGAGGCGTTCGGCTACGCACCGACGACCGACCCTGACGTCGGTCTGACCGAGCAGGTCGCGTGGCACCTGGACGTCCTCTCGGACACGACCCACGAGCCCGCGCCGGCGCGCATCAGCGCATGACCGGGCCTCGCGATGTCGTGACGGGCGGCCACCGGGTTCGCCTCACGGCTCGGTTCGACGGGGCGACCGTGTCTGGACGTGCGCTCGACGTCGAGGTCCACGTCCAGGGCGAGCTCGCGGGGTGGGCGCCGGCGTGGGACGAACTCGTCGCCGCCGCTCCCGTCCCCTCGCCGTTCCTCCGCTCGTGGTGGCTGGCGAACACCGCGACGGGTCGGCCTCGCTTCGTGCTGGTCACCGAAGGCGATCGGTTGCTCGGCGGCATGGCCCTCGAGGAGGATCGCTCGTACGGCATGCAGCGGCTCCGCATGCTCGGGCAGGGACGCCTGGCCCCCGATCACCTGGATGTCCTCGCGGTGGCAGAGGAACGGGATCGGGTCGGGGAGGCGCTCGCACGCTGGTGCGCCCGCCCAGGCACGAGGCTGTTCGACCTCGATGGCCTGACCGAGGGCAACGCGTTCCTCGGACTCCTGCCGGCAGCTCGAGCGGAGACCGTCGACCGCTCTCCCTTCCGCCGGCTTCCCGCCCACCCGGAGGAGGTGCTGCCCTCGCTCCCCGGCGCACTGCGCAACACGATCCGACGTGCACGGAGGAAGCTCGCCGCAGCCGGCGTCGAGCACCGCGTGCTCGGACCCGAGGGTCTGGACGGCGGGCTGGAGCGCCTCCGTGACCTCCACCTCCAGCGTTGGGGCGACCGGTCCGGCTTCATCGGGCGCTTCGAGCGGTTCGCCTCCGCTGCTCGCGCGGGAGCCACGGCCGGCGAGGTCGTCCTCCACGAACTCCACCGCGACGATGCCGTCGTCGCGAGCCAGGTCGACCTGGTCACGGCCGGCCGAGTCAGCTACTTCCAGGCCGGGAGGGACATGCGCTCGGACCTGCCTTCGCTCGGTAGCGTGATGATGGCCCATGCGGTCGAGCACGCGTGCACGATCGGTGCCCGGGAGTACGACCTCCTGCGCGGCGGGCAGCCCTACAAGGATGCCTGGGCGGACGACTGGCGTCCGGTGCTCCGTGTACTCGCAGCTCACGGGCCCGGCGCGCGCGCTGCCTTGGAGGCACGTCGGGGCCGCCGGGCCATCGCGAGCGCGAGGCGGCGTCTCCCGCCAGCTGCCCGCACCATCGGTGCCGGGCTACGCCCGGCCGCGACATCTGCCACGCCACGGGTTGCTCGGCGTTCCGCCCCCGCCGCGAGCGTCGAGACGGCTGCCCGGCGCGCGTTCCGTCGGCCAGGCGAATCCGTCGACACCGGTGACGGCCGCTCCGTGCGGGTGCTCGATGACCCCCGTGCGCTCGAGTCCCTGCGGGCCGCCTGGGAGATGCTCGACGGAGACGTGCTCGGAGCGCCCTCGTCCACGATCGATTGGGTCGCGGCCTTCGCGGCGCATCTCCCCCCGAGGGCGCGACTACGCGTGCTGACCCTCCAGCGCGACGGACAGCTCACCGGTGCCATCCCGCTCGTGCTCCGTCACGGCCGGCTCGAGCTCGTGATCCTCTCGGCGAGCGGCCTGCGCTACCGGGACGAGCACGAGCTCCGCACGCTCCTCGCAGCGCTCCTGGGACTTCGGCGTCCTGTGTCGCTCGACCTCCTTCCGGCGGGCTCGCCGACCGATCGCCTGGTGTCCGACGCTTCGACCCGAGCGTGGCTGACCCGAACCAGCGACCGACTGGCCGGCCCGTCCGTGCCGCTGGATGCGACCTGGGCCGACCCGCTCTCGAAGCTGAGCGGTCGGCGGGCCAAGGGCCATCGACGCCATCTCCGTCGGGCAGAGGAGTGGTTCGGTCCGACCCGTTTCGAGCTTCGCACGCCGCGGGACGAGGTGGAGCTTCGTCGCTGGTTCGACGCATACGTCGAGCTCGAGGCGCGGGGTTGGAAGGGCGAGCACGGCATCGCGTTCGCGAAGGACGCGGCTCGACGGGAGATGTACTGGCGCTATCTCCGCTCTCCCCATGTCCTGCCACGCCTGGTCGTCGGGGCCCTCCACCTCGGTGACCACGTGGCGGCGATGACGATCGATTCGGTCGGATGCGGCCGGTACTGGGGCGAGAAGGCCAGCTACGACCCCGCCTTCGCGAAGGTCTCGCCCGGCGAGTTGCTGCTGGTGGAGACGCTGCGCTACGCGGCCGACGCCGGACTCGCCACCTTCGAGTTCAGCGGATCCTGTGAGGGCTACAAGCGCGTCTGGGGGGATGGTCTACCGCTCCGTAGCCACCGGCTCTACCCCGCCAACCCGATCGGAGTCGCCGCCGTCGCAGT
The DNA here is from genome assembly GCA_963695235.1 of uncultured Nitriliruptoraceae bacterium. Lineage (GTDB taxonomy): Bacteria > Actinomycetota > Nitriliruptoria > Nitriliruptorales > Nitriliruptoraceae > PWLR01. The sequence continues at coordinate 1,822,050 of OY968778.1, read as the reverse complement.
CGACGCCGCTGGCATGCTCCGCCGCAGGTCCGCGCGATCGGTCCGCAGCCTGAGCGCAGCGGTGAGGCGTGCCGCGGACGCCACCGGCGCCGCAGCGTGACGGCCCACACGGGTCACGCCGACGCGTGGCCATCGACGAACGCGAGCCAACCGTCCTCCCGCCGATGGAGGTCCGCGTGATGCATCGAGGTGGCACTCCACCCGTCACCGGTCCCCATGAGCAGGCGCGTGACGAGCGCCGACTCCTCGTAGTCGTGCTCGTCCAGCCGGTCGATGCGCAGTGCATGGACGGCGTCCCCGTACCGCACGGTGCAGTCCTGGGCCAGCCGCACGAGCGAGCCATCGTCCCACCGAACGACGCGACCGGCAGGCCTGGCCGCGTCGAGTCGGCCACGCAGCAACGGAGAGCGTGGATGCCGCGACCACGGTCCCGTGAGCTTCGGCGCGCCGTAGAGCTCCAGGGTGCCGGCGGAACCGGCCAGATCGCTGTCCAAGAACATCCACCACCTGCCATCGACGACGAACACCGTCGGGTCGAGCAGTCGAGGGCCGTGCAACAGATCGGCGACGTGCACCCATCTCGTGGGGAACGGATCGGCTCGGTACAACCGTACAGCGCCACTCTCCCACGCCTCGGGCACCATGTAGACCTCGCCCTCGTGCAGGAAGGTGGTGGGGTAGGACAGGTGGAAGGGCTCGGAGAGCACGACGCCGTGATGGTGCCAGGACCGCAGGTCCGCACTGCTGGACGCCGCGATCCGGCCACGTCCCGTCAGAAGGTCGAGGACCTCGTACAGCAGGTGCCAGCGACCGTCCACCTCGAGGGCGAACGGATCCGCGACGAACCCGAGCGGGCGCCGGCCGGGCAGGTCCGAGGCCCGGATGATCGGGTTGGACATCCCGGGCAGGGGGCGCAGTTGCGTCGGCGACGGACCAGCCAACACGCCGATCGTCCACTCCGGGTCGTGCATGAACCGCCGGTTCACCCGGGACAGCAGGGAACGCGCCGCTCGACCGACACGACGGGCGCCGAAACCAGCCCCCATCACGCTCCCCCGCTCGTCCCCGTGACCGAGGCCCGACACCGCCGTCGAGCCGCCACCCCGATCTCACACGCTACCCGAGCCCCGTCGATGACGAGGAGGCCCTCATGACCGATGCACGTTCCGACTGGGAAGGAGCCGGCAGCGTGCTCCTCCGCGCCTCGTGGTTCGTCGTGGTGGCTTCGCTGCTCGCCGGCGCCGCTGCCGTGGGGCTGTCGCTGCTCGGGACGCCGAGCGAGCGCGCGACGGCACGCGTCGTCGTCGCGCCGAACGACGGACTCGACGCCAACTACTCGCTCTCCGACACCGTCCGAATGCTGACACAGCCGGGCATCATCGGCACCCTCGCCGAGGTGATAGAGGGCCCCGGCGCGGTGCAACAGGCCGCCGACGTGGCGGGCATCGCCGCCGCAGACCTGGAGGACTACACGATCACGGCCGAGGAGGTCCCCGGCTCGACCGTGCTCGACGTGCACGTCGACGGAGCCGACGGCGAGTTGACTGCGCTGCTCGCGGATGCGGTGATCGCCGATGCCACCGCGTTGTTCACCGAGCTCTACCCCCTCTACGAGGTCCGAACGCTCCACGCGGCCACAGCGGCCACAGCGCCCGAGCCGTCGTCGCTCCAGCTCGCCGCCGCCGGCGCGCTGGTCGGCGGGGGGCTGGCGGTGCTCCTCCTGCTCGGCTGGCCGAGGCTGCGCGCCATGTTCGAGCGGCGACCGGGCTCGCCGCGTGGTGGCGAACCCACGGACCTCACCAGGCGATCGCAGGCGCAGGCGTATCCGGAGCCGACGAACCCCTTCCTCGCTGGCCGTCCATGACCACCGACCTCGCCGCCGTGTCGGGCCGTCCCCGGCATCCGGCGCCGTTCCCCGTCGCCGTCGGCGTGGCGGCGCCGCTCGTCGCCGGATGGGCGGTGGCCGCGTGGCTGGACGATCCTCTGCCGTTGCTCGTGCTGGTGTCGATCGCCGGCGCCATCGCTGCGGTGCGGAGGGTCGAGCTCGCGGCCGCCGGGCTGGCGGCACTCATCGCGGGCAACCTCAGCGGCGTTGCGAGCAGCACCTACGGCCTCCCGTCACCCAGCATCGTGCTCGGCGGGCTGCTGCTGATCGGCATCCTGATCCGGCCGGATCGGCGGGCGTTCCTCCCGCCGATGCGGCTGCTGCTCGCCTTCGGTGCATACGGCCTGGTGGTGCTCGCCTCGACCTTCTGGGCGGGCGAGGCCGTGCGAGCGCTCGGGGCGAGTGACCGACTGGCCCGCGACATGCTCCTCGCGATCCTGGTCGCCTCCGTCGCGCTGCACATGAGAACGTGGCGACTGACGCTGTGGGCGGTGGTGTCGGCGATCACGCTGCTCGGGGCCGTCGGGCTCCTCCAGGTCGTCACGGGTTCCTACGGGTCGTCCTTCGCGGGCCTCGGTGGCGCGACGGTCGCGAACATCGTCGGGGGATCCGACGACTGGCGGATCACGGGCCCGCTCGGAGATCCCAACTACCTCGCACAGACGCTGGTGGTCGGTGCGGGGCTCGCCCTGGCCATGGCCGTCCACGAACGTCGGGTGCTGCTCAGCGTCGGCGCTGCCGCGTGCGCCGCGATCACACTGGCAGCGATCGTTCCGACCTACTCGCGCGGTGGTGTCGTGGCGGCCCTCGTCGTCATCGGGGCGTTCGCGATGTTGCGGCGACCTTCGCGTGCTGTCCTGGGCTTGGCCGCTGCGGTCGTGATGCTCGGGCTGCTCGCCCTTCCCGGCGACCTGCGCGAGCGCCTGTCCGTGGCAACGAGCATCACCGAGTCGCCCGCGGCGGTCGCGGACCCTGCCGTCCGGGGACGGCTCAGCGAGATGTACGCGGCGGCCGCGATGTTCCGCGACGCGCCACTGGCGGGCGTCGGTGCGGGCAACTACCCCGTGCGCTACCTCGAGTACGCCCAGACCTATCAGTTGGACGATCGGCGCACGGAGCGTGCCGCCCACAGTCTCTACCTGGAGATCGTCGCCGAAACCGGTGTGGTCGGCATGCTCGCGTTCGCCGCGCTGCTCGCTGCCATGGCCGGGATGCTCCGCGTGCACTGGCGGGACCGCCGCGCGCCGCCCGGCATGCGCCCGGGAGCTCGCGGACCCGCTGAGGCGCTGTTGCTGGGCTCTCTGGGCTTCCTCGCCACGTCCGTGCTGCTACACGGTGCCCACACCCGGACGTTCTGGCTCTTGGCGGCGCTGACGCTCGCGCTGCCGGCTCAGCCCTCGGACGCGACATCCGAACCGCGTGCCACCCGCTCCCAGAGCGTCACGTCCTCGCCGGAGAACAGCTCGGCGACTCCTGCCAGCGCTGCTGCATTCACCCGGCACAGGTAGTAGGGGAGGTAGGTCAGCCTCGACTGCGGTCGTCCGCCGCGCTCGGCGAGCGCGCCGGCGGTCGCGAGCAGGTAGAAGCCGAGCTGTCCGACGAACGTCGCACGCGCGACCCCGCTCCCCCGGACGAGCCGGGCGTTCGACAGGGCTGCGGCGATCATGGCGAACGGGACGAGGGGCCGGAGGCCCTTGTGCGACACGACCTGCCACGCCAGGAGCGGCCGCCGCCGTGCGAGCGCCGGGAGCAGCCGGACGAGCGAGCGATAGCGGCCCGCGACGATGCGCGCCCGACGCGTGGCTTCGTCGTCGATCGTCGCGGACGCAGGCTCCAGTGACACGGCCGATCCGGCATACGCGATGCGCCAGCCGTCCAGTGCCGCCTGCATGGCGAGGGTGAAGTCGTCGTTGACGGTGCCCGCGGGCAGGGCCGTGTAGGCCGCGCGCCGCAGGGCGAGGATCTCGCCAGCGACGCCGGTGACCGAGCCCAGGGCCGACTCCCACCGCTTGATCGCCGACTCGTAGCGCCAGTAGGCCCCCTCTGCGTGGTCAAGCGCCCTGCCGTCGCGATCGCTGATGCGCTTGCTCCCGGTCACGACGCCGACCGTCGGGTCGCCGAAGGGCGCGAGCAGTTCGCGAAGCGTCTGGCGCTCGTAGAGGTTGTTCGCGTCCGAGAACACGAGGATCTCCCCCGTCGCCACCTGCACACCGCGGTCCAGGGCGGCCGCCTTCCCCGCCCGCTCCGGGCGGTGCAGGACGAGCGCCCCCTCCTCGGCTGCGAACACGGGGGTGCGGTCGTCCGACCCGTCGGCGACCACCACGACCTGGAGCCGGTCGGCGGGGAAGTCGAGCTCCCGGAGGTTGCGCAATCGTGCGCCGATGTGGGCTTCCTCGTTGTAGGCCGCGACGATGAGCGTGACCGACGGCATCTCCGGCATGACCGGCTCCTGTGGTCCCGCCCCACGCAGCCGGTGCACCGCCGCCAAGATCGCCGGGTACCCGACGTAGGTGTAGGCGATCGTCGCGACCGATCCCACGAAGATGCCGCGGCTCAGTCGGTGCTTCGCGGTCATGGCGCCTCCTCCCCTCGGAACAGCCCTGCCAGCCGGGCCACGTTCGTCTCGAGTGCGTACTCCCGCTCGACGAGCCGTCGACCCACCGTGGCGCGCGCGCGAGCGAGGTCCTGGTGCTCGACGACCCACCGGATCGCCGCGGCGAGCGTGTGGGGATCGCCCGGGGGGACCAGCTGGCCGGTCTCGCCGTCGCGGACCAGCTCGGCGATCCCCGAGATGTCCGTCGCGATCGTCGGCAGGCCGGTGGCGAGCGCTTCGATCAGGACGACCGGCAGCCCCTCCATCTTGCCGGAGGGTGTGACCACACTCGGGAGCACGAAGGCGTGTGCCGTCTGCAGCAGCGAGGCGACCGCCTCCTGCGGCTGGGGGCCGAGCAGCTCGACCTGCGCCCCGAGCCCGAGGGCGTCGATGCGCGCCGCGAGCGACGCGCGATCCGGGCCCCCGCCCGCGATCCGAAGGCGGATGTCGGTCGAGCCCTGCCGACGGAGGAGCGCCATCGCTTCCAACAGGTACGCGAAGCCCTTGTAGGGCTGGAGGCTCCCGACGGCCTGCAGCGTGAACGGCGACCCGGGCGGCTCTGTTCGGACGGGATAGCGCTCGAGCTCGACGCCGCTGCGGACGACGTGGATGGCCGTCGACGAGGAGTAGCGCTCGAGCAGGCGGCGGTTGAAGTCGGAGATCGTGACGACGAACGCCGCGTCGGCGAGCTTGCGCTCGAGCATGGCCGTGTGCACGTACAGGTCGTGGGCGTGGACCGTGAAGCTGTAGGGGATGCCGGTCAGCTGGTGCAGCATGTAGGCCGCCATCGCCGGATGGGTGGCGAAATGCGCGTGGATGTGCTGGACCTCCTGCTCCTCGAGAAGCCGGGCGAGGTGTGCCACCTTCGCGACGATGCCCGTCGTGCCGGCGAGGAAGTTCGGTGTCGTCGCGACCCGTCCGATGGGCGCGAGGAGGCCGCGGAACGCATCGACCGGGGACCGCCGAACCGCGTGGGCGAGGTCCCCGATCAGGCCCCGGGACACGAAGGGCGTGTAGTGCGCGCGTGCCACCCAGGGCCGAGCCGCTTCGTGCACGACGTCGTCCTGGTGGCGCAGGAGCGGGCACAGCACCACCTCGATGCCGTTGGCCTCCATGCGGTCGATCTCCCGCAGGATGAAGGTCTCCGGAAGGTGCGGGAAGCGGGACACGAGGTAGGCCACTCGGGTGCGTCCATGCGACGAGGGTGAGCGCGATGGCCGGCGTGCAGGCGTCGACGCCGTTGCATGGAGCGGTGCGATCACGATGTCAGCTCCCGATAGAGGGTCAGGAAGTCGTCGATCCGGTCCTCCAGCGCGTAGCGGTCGAGGATGACCTCGCGCGCTCGCCGGCCCATCGCGTGGCGGCGCTCGGGATCCTCGAGCAGCCCGGCCATCGCGATCCGCAGCGCGTCCACGTCACCGGGATCCACGAGACGACCGCTGATGTGGTCGGTGACGACCTCCGTGGCGCCACCGACCGCCGTGACCACCACCGGGAGCTCACAGGCCATCGCCTCGAGGAGTGCGTTGGAGAGCCCTTCCCGCCAGGACGGGAGCACGAACACGTCGGTCGACCGCAGGAGCGGGACGACGTCCTCGACCCTGCCGAGGAACCGGACGCCGTCGGCGGCGAGGCCGCGCAGCGTCCGCTCCTGCGACCCTTCGCCCGCCAGCACGAGCGTCGCGTCGGGATGGTCACGCCGGAGCACGTGGAAGGCGGTCAGCAGAGCCGGGAGGTTCTTCTGGGGTTCCAGCCGTCCGACGTACGACAGGACCGGGCCACTGCTCAGACCCAGCTCGCGACGCAGCGCCGCACGCTCCTCGACCGGTGCAGGCGCGAACCGTTCGGTGTCGACCCCGTTGGCGATGGAACGACGACGCGTGTGGGTCACGCCGCTGCGCTCGAGCTCCGCGTCGATGTCCCGGCTGATCGTGATGAAGGTGTCGACGCCTCGCCGGATCAGGCCCATCCGCTGCCGACCCAGCGGGCGTTCCTCTCGCAGGTAGCGGATCTCACCGCTGATCAGCACCTTCACCACAACGGGTGAGCGCACCAGCTGGCCCGCCGCCAACGCGACCGTCGTCGGTGAGAGCAACTCGTGCGCGTGGATGACGTCGGGGCGCAGACGGACGATCCGCGCGATCGCCCCGGCAGTGAAGCTGAGCGACGCGAGCGGCTTCGGGCCCGGGATCCGGATGCGGTGGACGGGGACGCCCTCGACGTGCTCGAACGACGCCAGGCCCGGATAGCGCCGGGTGATCACGTGGACGTCCACGCCACGGTCTCGCAGACGGGTCGACACCTGCAGGAGCTGTCGCTCAGCCCCACCGACACGTGGATGGAAGGCCTGGATCACCATCGCGACGCGCACGCGTCCTCGCTCACGGCTCACTCCCGCACCCCCGCCGGGTCCCGTATGGCACGCGCGTCGTCGACGAAGTGCCGGCACCAGGCGTCGAGCATCAACAGGCGCCAGAGCAACGTCCCGAACCGTCGACCACGAGGTCGTCGGTGCGCGCGCAGGATGGTGGCGACGCCATCGCGATCCCACAGCCCACGTCCGACCGCTTCGGCACCCAGCAGGCGTTCTTCGAGCATCGCCTGCCCGTCGGCGGTCCGGAACCACTCGTCGACAGGGATCCCGAAACCGCGCTTGCGTGCGTTCGCGACCTCCGGGGGCAGCAGCCGACCCGCCAGTGCGCGCAGCGGCTGCTTCCCGACGCCGTCGACGAGCAGACTGCTCGACGGCACGGTCGCCGCCCTCTCGACGAGCCGGTAGTCGAGCAACGGCGAGCGCACCTCGACCGAGTGCGCCATGGACGCACGGTCCACCTTCACGAGCACGTCGTCGGGGAGGTACAGAGCGTAGTCGAGCCCACGCTGACGGTCGGTGAGGTCCCGGCCCGAGGTGGAGGTCCAGGGATCCCACACCGGTGCACCGGCCGCCGGCGCGAGCGACCGATGCCACGGTGCCAGGACCCGCTCGAGAACGGGATCGTCGGCCATCGTGTCGAAGAACGCCGCGAACCCCTGATCGGGCAGGGTCGCCTTGCGAAGCCGGAATCTCGCGACCGACGTCCGCGGCAGCACGGTCAGCAGCGGCTCCAGCAGACCACGGATGGCCGCCAGCCGAGCCGTGCTCGCGGCCACCTGGTGCGCCTGGACGTACCGGCGGTAGCCACCGAACGCCTCGTCGCCCCCGTCGCCGGAGAGGAAGACCCGGCCATGCGCCGCTGCCGCCTCGCACAGCGCGAAGGTCGCCAGCGCCGACGGGTCGCCGAACGGCTCGTCGAAGTGCCATGCCAAACGGTCGACGTCGGCGAGTGCCGTGCTGCGCTGCTCGACGACCCGGTGCGGAAGGCCGGTGTGGAGAGCGGTCCTGCGGGCGAGCTCGCTCTCGTCGCGGTCCGCGCCCGGAAAGCCCACCGTGAGGGCGAGCGGTCGCGCGTCGCCGCTGTCGACCGCCTGCGCGGCGAGCGCCGCCACGAGCCCACTGTCGATCCCTCCCGAGAGGAACACGCCGACGGGTACGTCACTGCGCAAGCGGATGCGGACGGCGTCCTCGAGCAGTCCCGTCAGCTCGTCCGGGTCCCACGGCCGGCCGGTGCCATCCACCTCGACGTGCCAATAGCGGTGCTCGCGGGCCGAGCCGGGTCGGTCGAGGTGCCCGCGCAGCCACGTACCCGGCGGCAGCTTCCGGTACCCGTCCATGATCGTGGAACCAGCGCCGAGGTAGCCGAGCGCGAGGTACTCGACGAGCGCGAGCTCGTCGATGTCCCGCGGGGCGTCAGGGAGCGCGAGGAGCGCCTTCAGCTCCGAGGCGAACGACAGCTGCGGTCCATCGACGCGCAGGTACAGGGGCTTCACGCCCAACCGGTCGCGAGCGAGCAGGAACGTCCGCTCCAGGCCGTCCACCACGCACAGCGCGAACATGCCGTTGAACCGCCGCAAGGCGGCCGGACCCTCCTCGGCCAGCCAGCACAGCACCACCTCGGCGTCACCGTCCGACCGGGGTTCGATGCCGCGGGCCTGCAGCTCCAGACGCAGCTCGCGGTAGTTGTAGATCTCGCCGTTGAACACCAGGTGGAACCGGCCGTCGGGCGTCGACATCGGTTGGTCACCGCGCGGGCTCAGATCGAGGATGCTCAGACGCCGGAAACCGAGCGCCCATCCGTCGCCGGTCTGGACCTGCTGACGATCCGGCCCACGATGCGACAGGCAGGCCGCTGCTGATGCGACCGCCGCATGCAGTGTCTGGGACCCAGGACCGAGGACGCCGACCAACCCGCACATCTCAGCTCCGCCTCGCCCTGGAGACCACGCCGCGGATCTCCGGGAGGGCTGCACGCCCACCCGCGAGAAGGCCGACGGCGCCTCCGACGACGCCCACCACGATGGTGCTGACCAGGCGCAGCACGCCCTGTGGCAGCAGGAACTGCAACGGCGCGGCGAAAAGGGCGACACCGACGGCCGCACAGAGCGCGGGGATGCAGGCAGAGGCCACCTCGCGCGCCGATGTGCCGACGGCCATGTTGACACGATGCTGCAGCAAGGGCACGTACAGCAGCGTGGCGAGCAGCTGCACCGAGGCGACCGCGGTCAGTCCCCAGGGCGAGACCAGCACCATCGTCCCGAGCGTGGGGACCAGGACGACGAGGTTGACGAACAGCAGGCGCCCCGGGCGGCCGATCGACGGGAGCACGTCGCCGGATGCGACCGTCACCGACCTGATGGCGAACGACGCCGCGATGAGGGTCATCGGGACGGTGGCCTCGACCCAGCGGTCGGAGAACAGCACCAGTATCGCGTCGTCCGCCACGAGGACCATCCCCGTGCCGGCAGGGAGGCCGAACAGCGTCGTCAACCGCATGGCGCGCAGCATCGCCGGCTTCAGTTTCTCCGGATCCCTCGCACTCGCCTTGGCGTACACCGGGTACGCCACCATCGAGTACAGCCAGAAGACGGTGGCGAGGATCATCTCCGGGACGCGGTAGGCGATCGAGTAGATGCCCAGCTGCTCCGGACCCAGACGGTTGCCGACGACGAGGTAGTCGCCGTTGTTGAGCAGCTCCGAGACCAGCCGGACCCCCAGCATCGTGGTGCCGTAGCCGACGATGACGCGCATGGCGTCGCGGTCGAGCTGCAGACGAGGCAGGAAGCGCGTGGCGATCCAGGTGATCGTCGTGCCGGCGAGCTCGCCGACGAGCATGCCGAGCACGATCGACCAGGCTCCCGCACCGGCGCGCGCCAGCGGGATCGCGATGGCGACCTTGAGTCCCGCGCGAGCGATCTCTGCCACGAGCCGACGCCGGAAGTCGAGGTCGCGGCGGAGCACCGCATCGGGTACCTGACCGGCTGCTTTGAGCACCAGGTACAGGAACAACACACGGAAGAGGTTGGTCTGATCCGCGGCCTGGAAGAAGCTGGCGATGACCGGCGCCATGAGGACGCCCACTGCGGCGAGCAAGAGGCCGAGGGCGAGGTTGAGGGTGAAGGCCGTGTAGACACGATCGGTCAACCCCTCCTCCTGCTCGTAGATCACGGTCGATCCGACACCGAGGTCGAGGGCCATCTCGAGGTACGTCAGCAGCGCCATGCCCGCTGCCACCAACCCGAAATGCTCCGGGACGAGGATGCGTGCGAGAACCAGTGTTCCGGCAAAGGTGATCAGCTTCCTGCCACCGAAGGACACGACGGCCCAGCCGAAGGCCCGCACCGCGCCAGCGGTCGCGCTGCCTGGCGTGGACGGGGCGGCGGTCATCCGGTCACCCGTTGGTGCGTCCGCTGCACCTCCTCGTAGACGGACACCAACCGCTCGACCCACGGACGCGCGTCGAAGCGGGCGAGCGCGCGCTCCTGCGCGGCACGCGCGAGGCGGGCGCGCCGTCCGTCGTCGAGCAGCAGACCCGTCACGGCTGCGACGAACGCCTCGGCGTCGCCGGGTGCGACGAGCACGCCGGTGACGCCGTCCACCACCACCTCACCGACCCCACCGACGGACGTGGCAACGACACACGTGCGTGCAGCCGCGGCTTCGATCAGCGTGGTGGGGAGTGCCTCCATGTCCGACGGCAGCACGACGAGGTCCACCCCGGCGACGATCGCCGGGACGTCGCGGCGGAGACCGGTGAACGTGACCTGGTCCCGCAACCCCAGGTCGTCGACGCGATCCTCGAGGGCGGCCCGCAGCGCACCGTCCCCGACGACGAACAGGTGCACGGCGCCGAGCCGTTCGAGCACGGCGGGCCAGGCGTCGATGGCCGCTCGTTGGCCCTTGCCAGGGCTCAACCTCGCGACCAGCGCGACGCTGGGACCAGCCGGACACCGGCTGCGCAGATCAGTCGGCAGCGGCGAGCCAGCCGCGGCAACGAAGCGATCCAACTGGATGCCGTTGTTGACCACGCGCCAGCGCGTGCGACGGATGGCGTACCGTCGCTCGAAGGCGGCCAGCTGCGCCCGGGAGACCGTGAGCACCCCGTCGCTGAGGTCGGCCACACGCACCGCCAGCCAGCCCTTCGCCCTGGTCCGGAGCGGCGCGGCGTCAGGGACGTGGTGGAAGGAGCAGACGACGGGGACCCCGGCGAGGCGGGCGGCCAGCGTCCCCACCACGGCCGAGTACTCCAGATGGGTGTGGACCACGTCGTACTCACGCGACCGGAGGAGCCTCACGAGCCGCAGCACTCCGGGGACGTCGAGCAGGCGGCGTGTCCCCAGCACGTGGACACGGCAGCCGGCAGCTCGAAGGTCCGCGGCGACGCTGCGCTGCTCATCGACGCCAGCGAGCCCGACCACGTCGAGCGAGACGCCGCAGGCAGACGCGGAGCGGGCCATCGTGACCAGCAGGTTCTCCGCGCCCCCCGATCGCAGGCCGTCGATCACCACGAGCACACGCAGCTGAGGCTCCTGTCGTCCACGCGAGGTCGCCCCGGTCGACGTCGAGCGCCGCGACGACGACCGTGTGTCCGCTCTGCTCGCCCATCGTGGCGACGGTAGGGCCGGCGATGGACGTTCGGCTCCACCCGTCGTGCCCCATTGGACGCCTGTCCGTTCGCCGTCCGCACCGCAACGGTGCTGCCTACCCTCGACGCAGGGAACCACCCGCGGAGGGAGGTTCGGTTGCGAGGCCGGCTCGGGACGAGGGGACGCGGGATGCCGTCACACCAGCTCAGCCGACGCAGGCGCTGGATCCGCGTCGCCATGGTGTGTCTCGTACTCGCCGCCGGCTGTCAGTTCGGTCCGCCAGCCGATGAGCAGCCGGAGGACGACGGACGGGGGGACCAGCCCAGCGTCACGCCCGACGGGGACGGCGACGACGACGCACCCGGCTCGGATGCCCCGGCCGACGAGCAGGATCCGTCCGTTCTGGTGATCACCGCAGCCGCGCTCGATGCTGGCCGAGAGCCTGCGGGCATGAGCCACAGCGTGGCGTCCTCCGAGCTCGACCTCGCAGACGATGGTGACGGAGCGCTGGCGCTCTACGCCATCTACGACGGCAGCGGCGACAACGGCTACGCGCGCGTCCAGGTACCCGTCCGGTGGCGAGAGGGGGACGAGGTCCGCTACGGCATGCGCGTGCTGCTGCCCAGCGGGTTCCTCGACGCGCAGAAAGGTGCCGTCGACCTGATCCGTTGGGACAACTGGGTCGATGATCCGGACCACACCGACCACGGTGGCCTGGCACTCGGTAGCGATGGGTCGCTCCGGCTGATCGCAGAACAGCGCGGCGTGCAGGGCTACCGCGCCCTCACCTCCGGAGTGGACGTCCCCGAGGACCAGTGGGTGGAGCTCGTCGTGCGGCAGCGGCTCAGCAGCTCGGACGGCGATGCGCGCAACGAGATCTGGCTCGACGGCCAGCTCCTCGCCGAGAGCACCTCGGCCAACACCTCTGGTCGGACCATCCGCACCCTCCGTGCAGGCATCGTGTCGATCGACGCCGGCGCACAGCGTCGACAACTCGAGCTGTGGTTCGACGACGTCGTCGTCGAACCGATCTCACGATCGGCCGGATGAGGACGGCGGCTCGGCGATCTCGGGCCATCGGTCGAGCCCACCGGGGTGGATGACGCCGACCTGCGCCGGGATCACGTGGAGACCGACGATCCTCGCGATGGCCATCCGGTGGCAGCCGTGACGGCCGAAGACCGGCTGGCCGCGGGATCCGACGTGCACGAGCACGCCCCCCCGCTCGCGGAAGCCTCGACCCGGTAGCTCCGCGCGCGACCTGAGGCGGCCTTCGCGACGGACCTGCTCGTACAACCGATCCAGCTGCTCGTAGCGCGCGCGGACGTCCTCGAGCGTCCGACATCCGTCCTTGCGCCCCCCCATGGAGGCGATCCCGAGCAGGAGCTGCTCGAAGGCGCCCGTCTCCTCCCACGACGCACCGTCGAGCCACCGCCTTCGGCATGCCTGCATGTCCCACGGCTCGTCGGTCGGCACGACACGCCTGTCCCAGCTCCCGGCGAGCACCTCCCCGGAACGGTGCGGACCGAACTGCGCGGTCGACGTCTCGCAGTCGTGCGGGTCGACCCAGATGCGCTGCGCGAACCGTGGGCCGGCGGGTCCGTACGCGCGGATGTTGCCCAGGTCGCGACGCGCCAGTCGGGCCACGAGGCCGACCCTGTCCCGCACTGGCACGTCACCTCTCCCCCAGGCGTGGACGGTCGACCATCGACGTCCACATCGAGCCTACGAGCGCCAGACCTCGGGTTCCCTTCTGAGACCACGGACCTTCGGACGCGCGTAGGTCGCCGGTCATGCAGAGGCCAGCGAGCACCGGTCGTGCGTCCACCCCCTCCATCTGCGGCGTTGGACCCACCAAGGTCAAGGATGCGCCCGCCCACGCCGACCCCCCGGGTGTGGGATCCCCCCGATCGGAGTTGCCCGTGTCCCTTCTCGCACGCCATCGACGCCACTCCCTCTCCAGCGCTTGCGTCCTTCTCGCCCTGCTCGCGGCCCTCGTCACCCTGCAGCCCGACCCCGCCTCCGCCGCGACCATGCGGGCCGACATGGAGTCCGGGTTCGGCGGGTTCAGCGGCACGAGCGTCACGAGCGGCACGCTGACCGTGAGCACGGAGCGTGCCGCCAGCGGCACCCGCTCAGCACTCGCGACCTATGACGGCTCCGGCAGCAACGGCTACGCCCGCGGCCAGACCAACGTCTCCTGGCGGTCCGGGGACGAGGTCTGGTACTCCATGGCCGTGTACCTGCCCACCGGGTTCAAGGCCGCGCAGCGTGGCGCCGTCGATCTGATCAGATGGGACAACTGGTCCACCGCACCGAGCAATGCCGATCACGGCGGCCTTGCCGTGTCCAGTCGTGGCCAGTTGGTCCTGATCAAGGAGCAGCTCGGCTCCCAGCCCTACACGGTCCTCCTCGGCCCCTACACCATGCCGGAAGGGCGCTGGGTGCATCTCGAGGTGCGGCAGAGGTTCTCGTCGAGCAACGGGTCCGCGGTGAACGAGGTGTGGATGGACGGCGACCGCCTGGGTTCGAACACCACCGCGAACAGCTACGGGCGCACGATCACGCGCCTGCGTGCCGGCCTGGTGTCGATCGACTCTGGTTCCCAGACCCAGCCGCTCCGGCTGTGGTTCGACGACGTCGTGATCGACAGCCGCCGCGTGGGCCAGCAGGGCTCCGGAGCACGGGTCGCTGCGACGCCGACACGCTTCACCGACGTCTACGCCGACGCGGTGCACCTGGAGGGCATCACGGCGCTGCTCTCGGCCGGCCTCACCAACGGGTGCAACAGCTCGGGCACGCGCTTCTGCCCGAACGCCTCCGTGACTCGCGGACAGATGGCCAGCCTGCTGGCCGCTGCGCTCGAGCTGCCCCCTGCATCCAACGGGCCGTTCAGCGACGCCTCCGGCGCACACCGGGCCAGCATCAACGCGCTGGCCGCTGCCGGCCTGACGACGGGGTGCGACAGCTCGGGGACCCGCTACTGCCCCGATCAGCGACTCAGTCGCGCACAGATGGCCACGTTCCTCACTGCCGCGCTCGACCTCCCCGCCTCCGGCGGGGGGCCCTTCCGGGACGTCACCGGCCCACATGCCGACGGCGTCAATGCCCTCGCGGCCGCCGGGCTGACCAGCGGCTGCAACGGCTCGGGGAGTCGCTACTGCCCGAACGACGCGCTGACACGCGGCCAGATGGCGAGCATCCTGGCAGGTCCGGGCGGCGTGCTCAGCCGTCTCGGGTAGGCATGGATGGCGCGGCGACCCTCGTCGCCGCGCCATCCGCGACGGCCGCCCACGCGTCGGCGACGATGTCACGCAGAGCCGGATGTCGCGGCTTCCAGCCGAGCAGCCGCTCGGCTCGCTCGGACGAGGCGACGAGAACGGCCGGATCGCCCTGTCGGCGCGGCCCCTCGACCACCGGGATCCCGTGTCCCGTCACCGCGCGTGCGGCAGCGATCACCTCCAGGACGCTCGCACCGCGGCCGTTCCCCAGGTTGACCGTCAGCCGTCCGTGCCGGTCGAGCTGCTCGACCGCGAGCACGTGCGCCGCCGCCAGATCCGCGACATGTACGTAATCCCGCACCGCGGTGCCGTCGTGCGTCGGGTAGTCGGTGCCATAGACGGCGACGTGGTCGCGTCGGCCGGCGGCCACCCCGAGGACGAGCGGGATCAGGTGGGTCTCCGGATCGTGCCGCTCTGGTCGCCCCGGTGTGGCGCCGGCCGCGTTGAAGTAGCGGAGCGCCGCGTACCGCAAGCCGTGCACCCGGTGGTGCCAGGCGAGCATCCGCTCGACGAGCAGCTTGGATTCGCCGTAGGCGTTCGTCGGCTCGAGTGGCTCCGACTCGGAGACCGGGACGGCGGATGGCTCGCCGTACACGGCAGCCGTCGACGAGAGCACGAACCTGGGCACGCCGTGGTCGAGGAGCGCCCCGAGCAACGTCGCGGCCCCCGCGGTGTTCACCGCGAAGTACCGCTCCGGGGCACGCATCGACTCGCCGGCCTCGATCAGCGCAGCGAAATGGATGCAGGCGTCGACCGGCTCGGCGCGCAGGACGCGCTCGAGAGCGTCCACGTCGGTGACACCGGCCTGCACGAACCGTGCCTCGCCCGGAACGGCCGCCCGATGACCGGACGACAGGTCGTCCAGGACGGTGACGGCGTGACCGGCGGCCAGCAGCGCCGCCGCCGTCGTCGAGCCGATGAAGCCGGCGCCCCCCGTGACCAAGACGTGCATGGGACTCCCCGTTCCTCGCTCAGCGTCCGGCTCGGCGGCCCTCGCCGTGTGTCGGCGACGCCTCCACCTGCCGGATGGCCTGCAACCGCTGCGACACCGGATCCTCGTCCTCGTACGACCAGTCGGCGCGCTTCAGCGCGTACCGATCGTCGTAGCGGACGGTGCCCGTGGTGGGGTCGATGTCACGGACGATCGGCGTCGGCAGGCCTCCGGGCGTCGGCCGTGCGGAACGCACCGTCTCCACGAACTCGTCCACGAACGCCGCCACGGTCGACCCGACGACCAGCTGGGAACCGACCGGCAGGTAGCACCGGTTCTGATCCGTGACCGTGTGGCTCCGTCTGAGCAACGCCTCCAGGTCGGTCTGGGTGCCCTCACCGCGCTGGACACCCGCGAGCAGCTCCGACATCGCGGTGTTGCCGAGCTTGCACGCATTGCACTGCCCGCATGATTCCACAGCGAGGAAGTTGAGCAGGACCGCCAACACGTCGACGATGTGTCGCGAACGGTCGTAGACGATGAAGCCCCCCGACCCGAGGCCGACACCTGCGTCGTGCATGGCGTCGAAGCACAACGGGACGTCGAGATGATCCGGCGTGATCACGGGATTGGAGACCCCGCTGTAGACGGCCTTCATGTCGCTCGCACCTGCGATGTCGACGAGCAGCGTGCGCAGCCGGGTTCCGAGCGGCAGCTCGTACACGCCGGGTGAAGCCACGTCACCGACCACGGTGAACAGCATGGTGCCGGGCGAGCCGATCGTGCCGAGGTGACGGAACGCCTCCGACCCGTTCGCGAGGATCCACGCCACGTGCATCACGGTCTCGACGTTGTTCACGATGGTCGGGTTGGGCGAGGCGGTCGTCGCGTGCAGCCCCACGTCGTAGGGCTTGACGACCCTCGGCATGGGCAGCTTGCCCTCGATCACCTCGAGGAGCGCCGATTCCTCCCCGAACAGGTACAGGTCGGGGCCGGTCACGACGTCGATGCGATCGGCCCCGACCCAGCCGGCCGCCCGGATCTCGTCGAGCGCCTGGGCGAGCCGCTCGCGCGGTCGCACGAAGCTGTGCTTGATGCCGATCGTGGCCGACGTGGCGCCCGTGGCATGGAGCGCGATGCAGAGGCCCTCCAGGAGGGCGTAGGGCTGCTGCTCGATGAGCGGTCGGTCCTTGAAGGTCCCCGGCTCCCCCTCCGCGGCGTTCACGACGAGGGTCAGGACGCTCTGGGACGCGGCCGCGGACTGCTGCACGCCGCGCCACTTCCGGCCGGTCGGGAAGCCTGCGCCTCCCCGTCCGCGCAGTCCGGCAGCGTCCACCTCGGAGACGACCTCCGCCGGCTCCATCCCGAGTGCCCGGTCCAGGCCGGCGCCGCCACGACCCCGGAGGTACACCTCGAGGGTCTCGGGGCTGTCGGCTGGCAGCAGCCGGTCTGCGGTGTCTGACACGTGGAGCTCCTACGGGGCGAGGCTGTGCCCCAGGATGCCGTCCCGGCGTCCCGTCCGCCCGGCGGAGCGGTCGACCATCGGCCGAGCGGACCGCGGGTGCGTCAATCCCGAGCACGCCGCCCCACCAGGGGTGTCCAGTTCGGTGCGCCACCGTCTGCCCCCGTTCGGGGCACCCGCACCCCACGGCGGTGCGCGGCCCTTGCGATGCTCGCATCTGCATGCCGGACGCGCCGGCACGCGGACGACAGGAGTCGACGTGGCATCGGATGAAGGCGGCATGGGCGACAAGGTGGCCGGTCTGGGCAAGGAGGCCCTCGGGAAGCTCACCGGCGACGAGGAGAAGGAGCGCGCTGGCGAGGCCCGCCAGCGGCAGGGCCACGCACGCGACGACGCCGAGCAGGCCGAGGACGAGGCACGCCGTCGCCGCGAGGAAGCGGCGGAGCACGCTGCGGAGGAGCGCAAGCACGAGGCCTGAGGGCCGGACGCGGGCGCATCACGAGCGGTGCGCCCGCGTCGCGGCCATGCGCCCTGTCTCGTGCAGCCCGTGCGGGCTCGTCAGATGGACGGGACGACGACGGACCGGATCTGCGGCGCACGCGGCCCGTCCCGGATGTCAGTCGAGGGGACGTTGCAGGACCGCGAACGCCTGCCGTCCCTCGAGCCAGACGTCACAACTCTCGATGGTCGCCGAGAGCAGCGTCCGTGACGGTCCTTCCACGGTGACGTCCGTCCCAGGTGTGGCGCGGTGTGCGCTCATGCGGACGTAGAGATCCGAGTCGTCGTGGGTCACCTTGACCTCGAACGCGCTCCAGGGACTGGCGGCGAGCATCAGCACCGAGGCGAGCTCGTCCGTCGCGAGGCGGACGTCGGATCGACACGCCGCGTCACACGGCAGACGAGCCATCACCACGTCCACGGTCTCGCGCACGATGCCGAGGAAGCTCAGGTGTGCCGGCACGAGGATGCCGATCTCCGCGGTCATGCCGGGCTCCACGCCGGCTCGCGGGCCGGATGAAGCCAGCGCGGCACCGCTCCCTCGCCGACCTGCCTCGTGCAGCAGCTGGTCAGCCTCCGGGAGCACCGCCTCCTCCGGATCCCCCGTTCCCTGCACCGTCATCGAGTCCCTCCTCGTCGAACGGGTCCTCGCCGAGCCCGTCCTGCCCCTGACCGGGCTCACCGGGTGCCGAGGGATCGACCAGGTCCGTACCCGGGGTCGTGCCCGTGTCGCCCGCCTGGTCGCATGCGACGACCAACGGCCCGAGGGCCAGGGCGGTCGCGGCGAGCACCGTCGCGGTTCCGTTGCGCATCCGATCTCCTCCTCGAGCTCTGCGTGAGCCGTGCGTCGAGCGGCGCACTGACGATTGCACCCGCCAGGAAGCCCAACCGGCGGTGGACAACGGCCTCCTGCCGGTATCCGCCGCCAGCTGACCTGGAGCGAGCACGTAGCGTCTCCTCGCAGACGGGGTGGTGGAGGGATCCGGTGGAGCGACCCATGAGCTTCCACGACATGGCGACGCGGCTCGAGGACGACGAGGCGCTCGACCCCCTGACGGATGCGGTCGAACGGCTGATCCCAGAGGCACTCCTCGACGGGCCTCTCCACGAGCAGCTGGCCGGCCGCTGGCTCGGCCATGCGCTCCACCCCCTGCTGACGGATCTGCCCCTCGGCGCCTGGACTGGCGCCACCCTGATCGACGTGCTCGGTCGGCGGTCGTGGCGTCCGGCATCGACGTTCCTGACCGGGATCGGGCTACTGGCCGCAGCGCCGACGGTCGCCGCGGGCATGGCGGAGTGGGCGCATGGTGACCGGCGCCAGCACCGGGTGATGTCGGTCCATGCCGCGCTCAACGCCTGCGGCACCGTCTGCTACCTCGTCTCGTTCGTCGCCAAGCAGCGCGGCCGAGGACGGCTGGGCGTCGGGGCGGCCGTGGCCGGTGGCGTCCTCGCCTCGCTGGGCGGCTACCTCGGTGGCCATCTGTCCTTCGTCCGGGGAGTCGGGGTGGATCCGACCGGGCACGGCGCGGCTCCGAGCGCCGACGAGGTCATCGACGGCGGGGCGGACGGATAGGTCAGCCGATGCCCGGAAGGGTGATGCCCAGGGCGATGAGGACGTACAGCAACGCCGCGCCGACGAGGACGAGTGCGAGCCCGATCGCCGTTCCGCGGGAACGGCCCGAACGCCGCACCTCCGGATGCTCGCCAGGACGTCGACCGCTCTCGCGGGGCGCGACGTCCCGACCCTGGTCCTCGGCCACGACTGCTCCTGTCGTCGGTCCGTCCAGTCCACCGGACCGCACGCGACCGGGACGAGGCGTGCCACGGACGGACGTCGTGGACCTCGCCCGATCGGACCCGATCCGGGCGACGTCAGGGGCGCACTCAGGGGGCGCGCTCCGGGCGCTGCTCAGGGAGCGCCCACCGCCCAGTCGGCGTTGCGCCTGGTGTCCCGGGCACCGCGCAGCGCCCCGGCCTGGTGATCGATCTCGAAGGCCTGGACGGAGCCGAAGTAGTACGGGGACGACGGCACGCTGAGCCCCTCGTAGCCCAGACTCCGGAGCTCGTCCGCGATCGCACCCTCCGGTGGCACCTCGAACTCCAACTCGGCGCCTTCCAGATGGAACCGGTTCGCGTCCACCGCCTCCTGCAACGCCTGGTCGTGCATCGCCCATCGGACGAGCACCTGCCCGAGGACCAGGGGGATCCTCCGGCCGCCGGGTGATCCGAGCGCGAGGACGGGCCGACCGTCCTCGTCGAGCACCACCGCGGGCAGGCTCCAGCTGACCGAGCGCCGACCGGCCGCCGGCTCGTTCGCCTCGGAGCGTCCGATGGAGAAGCGACTCAGCTGGTCGTTGAGGAAGAACCCGTCGACGTACTGGCCGGAGCCCCAGAAGTTCGTGAGCGTGTTGGTCATCGACACGACCATGCCGTCGGCGTCGACCACGGTGAGGTGCGTGGTGTTGCCGCTCGGATCCCGGGCCGGGCGCGACGTGTCGACGGCGGGCACGGAGTCGAGCGGGATCGACGCGGCGAGCGCCTGGTTCGCCGCCGGATCGGTCAATTCGGCGACCGGTACGTCGACGAACGCCGGATCGCCCAGCTCCCAGGACACCGACCTGTCGGCCATGCGCCAGGCCATCGCGAGCAGGTGGATGCCGTCGGCCGACCCGGGGGGATGCCGTCCCACGCCCATCGCCTCCGCCAACTGGAGCATCTGGATCAGCCCCACCCCCGGCAGAGGAGGTGCCGCGACCACCACCTCGTGGCCCGCGAAGGCACCCGACGGCGCTGCGGAGCGCTGGACCTCGTAGGCGGCGAGCGAACCCGCGTCGAGGCCGTCGAACGCCGCGAGGCGTCCCGCCAGGACGCCGAGGTAGAACGCGTCGGGGCCCTCGTCCGCCAGCAGCTGCATCGTGTCGGCCAGGTCGGGCTGCACGAGCGGCTGCCCAGCGGTGAGGGGCGAGCCACCGGGGAAGAGGTGCCCGAGCCGTGCGACGGGGAGCCGGTGTGCCGCTCCGGCGAGCTGGGCGGCGACGATCTCGGAGGTGGCAGCCCCGTCGCGGGCCAGGGCGATCGCGGGGGCGAGGACCTCCGAGAACGTCACCGCCCCGTGTTCCTCGTGGAGGGCCGCCATGCCCGCGACGAACCCCGGGACGCCGGTGTTGCTCGCCGGGATCACACCGTCGGCAGCCACCACCTCGCGGTAGTCGTAGGCGATCGGCGCCTGCTCCGTCGGGACGACGAGCGCCGCTCCGCCCCCACCGATGCCCGAGGCGAACGGCTCGACCGCTGCGACGGCGAAGGCGGTCGCCACCGCCGCATCCACCGCGTTCCCCCCGGCGGCGAGCAGGCTCATCCCCGCCTCGACGGCAGCCGGATCGCCGGCGCTGACACCGAAGGCGCCGATGCCGGGCCCCGGTTGCGGTGGCGGCGGCACCCGTGGAGCGGGGTCGACGGGCGGAGACGGTGGCTCCTCGACGTCGGGCGCCGCGTCCGGCGGAGGCGGGACAGGCGCGGGCTCCTGCCCCACGGTGCACGCCGTCGCGAGCAGGGCCGCGAAGGCGATCCGGGCGACGTGTGTCGGGCGCCATGCTCCGACCGCCTGCATGTGCTCCCTGTCCTCGACGGATCGCAGCCTGGCCACACGGCCAGTCCATCCGGCGGCACGTGACCCTTACGGTGCCCGAACGATGGCATTCGGGCCAACGGGCGTGCCCCGGCCGTTCGACGAGGTCGGGCCCGTCCGGAGGCCGTCTGGTCGAACCGCGAGGCTGTGATGCGAGGAGGCAGGTCGCTCGAGCGGCTCCACGTTCCCACCGGCCGGGTCGTCGGCGTGGACATCGCGCGAGCCGTCGCGATCCTCGGCATGTTCGCGGTCCAGTTCGGCCCCACGGATCGGCCAGGCCTCGGCGGTCGTCTGTACGCCCTGCCGCTGGGTCGAGCGTCGTTGTTGTTCATGCTCGTCGCGGGCGTCGGGATCTCGCTGCTGGCCTCGTCCCGGAGCGGTGGAGGCGATCTCGCCGTCAGGCTGCTGTGGCGCGCGCTCCTGCTCCTCCCGCTCGGTCTCGCCCTCCAGGGCCTCGACCACGGCGCGAACGTCATCCTCCAGACCTACGCCGTGTTGTTCGTCCTCGCCGTCGTGCTCGTCCGGCTCGGTGACCGTGCCGTCCTGGGCCTCGCCGGGCTGTCCGCGCTGCTCGGTCCCCTCGTCTACTGGTGGGGCCAGTCGCGCGCGCCGGACCTGTTCGTTCGGGACGGCAAGGCGTTGCTGGACGCGCCCGCCGACATCGCGCATTCGCTCCTCCTCTCGGGCCCCTATCCCCTGGTGACGTGGCTGGCGCCGTTCCTCGTGGGCATGTGGATCGGACGGCGTGACCTGCGGTCGTCCACCCTGCGCCGGCGGATGGTCGGGATCGGGGCGGTCACGGCGGTGGCGGCGTTCACGACCTCCCGCATGGCGCTCGCGAGCCTCGGTGGTCCGGTCACGGAGCAGGACCCCGGCTACCTCCTCATGAGTGCCGCCCACAGCCAGATGTGGCTCTGGCTCATCGGGGGCATGGGAGCGGCCACGTGCGTGTTCGGCGTGTCACTGCTGGTCGCCGACGCCGCGCCCCGCGCATCCTGGCCGCTGGCCGCCGCGGGACAGCTGGCGCTCACGCTGTACGTGGCACACCTGCTCGCCCTGCACGCAGGCTCGGGGTGGCTCGTGGCCGACGACGTGCCCGGGGCGCTGGTGGTGCTCGTCCTCGGATCCGTCGTCGCCGTGGTGGCGGCATGGGCATGGCGACGACGGTTCCGGAGCGGGCCACTGGAGTTCTTCCTGCACGTGCCGTGGCGCCTCGCGCAGCGCCAGGCTGGACGAGGTCCAGATGACAACGGCCACCATCCGGGTGCCTCACCCTCGACGGTGTGCCAGCGTCACGCCACGGCTGGCGTGCACGGGCTCGACCGGGCGTGATCCGGGCGGCTCGGGACGAGGACGGACGACAGGAAGCGATGGGGCGGCGAGGGCGGCGGGCGACCCGGTCGGCGACGCGGGTGGACGTTTCGCGTCCACCCGCCCACAGACGATCCAAGCTGGCCGTGCCAGCGGTCGTCGTCGCACTGGCCGTGGCGGCGCCCTTCCCGCTCCAGGCGCTCGACACCGCCGAGCGCGAGCCTCGCGACCTGGAGACGCGTGGAGGCGAGGTGTTCCAGGCGAACTGCGCCGCATGCCACGGGACCCGCGGCGAGGGCGGCGCCGGCGACGGGGTGCTGGCCGGACCCCCGATCCAGGGGCTCGACATCGCGTATGTCGACCTGACCGTCCGCACCGGGCGGATGCCGATCGCGCTGCCGGCAGTGGGGGTCCACGCCGACCAGCTCGACGACGAGGATCGCGAGGCGCTGCTCGCCTACGTCCGGGCACGGTTCGAGGTCCACGGCGAGCTTCCCACCGTCGGGCTGGGCGATGCGTCGCGAGGACAGGAGCTCTACGTCCGCAACTGCGCCGCCTGTCACGGGGCCGCTGCGGGGGGCGGGATCTCGGGCGCCAGCGTCCACGTACCGCAGCTGGTCGGCGTCGATGGCGTGGCCATCCACGAAGCGACCAGGGTCGGGCCCTTCGAGATGCCAGCCTTCGACGAAGCCGTGCTGTCCGACGACGACATCGCCGACATCGTGGGCTACCTGGAACTGGTGCGATCGACACCGAGGAGCGCGATCGGGTTGCGAGAGGTCGACCGGGCGATGGGCGGCGTGCTCGCTGCGGTGCTCGGGCTGTCCGCCGGGGCGGTGTTGCTCGTCGTCGCACGTGCGCGTCGGTGGTATCGCTTCGAACCCGACGGCTACCACGAGGACCCTCCCTTCGAGCCGCGACGATGACGGCACCGGCGGCGGACCCCGGGGGCCCGGGAGGCGCAGAGGAGGCACCGGCGTCCCAGGGTGTGGCCGGCCGGGCAGCCGGTGGTCCGCCGGTGCCCCGCGAGCCGTCTGGCCCGAGCCCCCACGGAGCGAGGCTGCGCCGTTCCTGGGTGCTCGGTTGGGCGACCGTCGCTGCCGTCGGCGCCTCGGGAGTCGGTGTGCTGTGGGCGGCGAACGTCCGCGTCGAGCTCCTCGCACTCGCCTGTGCCGCACTGGCGGCCGCGGTCGCGGTGCCGCTCCATCACCTGGTCGTCACGCAGGACGGCGGGGAGCAGCGTGTCGCGCGGCCGGACACCTCCCGCGTGGACCTGCCTGCGCTGCTCGATCGGCGCCACCTGATCGGCGGCGGCGTCACCCTCGGCGTGTCGTTGGCGGTCGCCACGCTGGGGTTGCGGTGGTTCGGTCCGCGCCGCCCCACCGCCACCGCCTGGGGTGCCGGCGAGCGGCTGGTCACGCTGACCGGCGGGCCGTTGCGGCCCGACGACATCCCCGTGGGAGGTGTCGTCACCGCCTGGCCCGAGCGGGCGGCCGGCACGGAACGGGCCGCGGTCATGGTGATCCGGCTGCGCGAGCCGCCGCTCGAGGCGCCGCGGATGGATGGCGTGGTCGACGGCACCCTGGTGGCGTACTCACGCCTCTGCACGCACGCCGGCTGCGCGGTCGCTCTGTACCGCGACCACGACCAGGCGCTGTTCTGTCCGTGCCACCAGGCCACGTTCGACGTGCGCCGTGGAGCCGTCCCCACGGGTGGCCCCGCGTCGGTCCCGCTCCCGCAGCTGCCGCTGCGCATCGGTGAGGACGGGACCCTGCACGCCGCGGGCGAGCTCTCGGGTCGCCCGGGTCCGGTCGGTGGAACGGCGCGCCCGTGAGCTCACCGATCGCTGCCGCGGCTGCAGCGCTCGACCGCCGGTTCGGTCGCAGCGCGACGCCGCCGAGCCTGTGGCCGACGAGCTTCGGCGCGCTGATCAGCCATGCGGCGATCGTGTGCCTCCTGCTCCTGACCGCGACCGGCATCGCGCTGAGCGTCGCGTACCGCCCGTCCGTGGAGATGGTCGTCTACGAGGGGGCGTCGGAGCTCTACGACGGTCGGACGCTGCCACACGCCTTCGCCTCGGTCGTGCGCATCAGCGAAGACCTGCCGGGTGGCCTGTTCCTGCGACGGCTCCACGTCGCGGCGGCCCACCTGTTCATGATCGCGGTCGTCGCGCACCTGCTGCGCACGCTCGCCACCGGCGCGTTCCGCCGGCCCCGCCTGTCGACCCACCTCACCGGCATCGGGCTGCTGGTGGTGGCCCTCGGCTTCAGCTATACCGGAGAGCTGCTGCCCTTCGGTCTCGTCGCGGGCTCGAGCCTGCGCATCGCAGAGGCCGTGCTCCTCTCGCTCCCGGTCGTCGGCGAGCAGTTCGGTCAGCTGCTCTTCGACGGCGAACTGCCCAGCCAGCGGTTCCTCACCATCGCCTGGCTCGGGCACGTGGTGCTCCTACCGCTGGCGCTGCTGGCTGTCTTGGTCCCCCATCTCGCACTGGTGCACCGGCGACGGCCGGCGCTGGCCCCTCGTGCCGACGCGGACGTGTCG
The DNA here is from genome assembly GCA_963695235.1 of uncultured Nitriliruptoraceae bacterium. GTDB lineage: Bacteria > Actinomycetota > Nitriliruptoria > Nitriliruptorales > Nitriliruptoraceae > PWLR01. The sequence continues at coordinate 1,796,960 of OY968778.1, read as the reverse complement.
ATCACCGTCGTCGGGCGGCCCCTGTGGCCGGATGCCGTGCTCCGCTTCGCGCTGCTCACCGCGGGACTCAGTGCGTTGCTGGCGTTCTCCGCCGCCCTCGTGCCCTGGTCCGACCTGGATCTCGAAGGGCCGTTCCTCACGGCCGAGGCGACCAACAGCGTGCATCCCCATTGGGCGCTCTTCTTCCTGACGGGGGGCCTGCGGGTGGTGCCTGCCATCGACCTGGTGGTCGGCGGGGTCCGCATCACCAACGTGCTCGTCGCCGGCGTCGTCGTTCCCGGTCTCCTGGTCGCGGGTGCCGCGACGTATCCCTTCGTGGAACGGTGGGTGTGCAAGGACACCGGGGAGCACCACCGCCTCGACCACGTCCTCGACGTCCCGTTCCGGGCCGGTGCCGTCACGCTGATGACGACCGTGTCGGCCGTCCTGATGCTCGGTGGCGGCGTCGACGTCCTGTCGCTGTGGCTGGGGCTCCCCGTTGAGCTGGTGGTGGCCGTGTTCCGCGCACTCGCGGTCGTGCTGCCGGTCGGAGGCTGCGCGCTCGCCGTCCGCGCCGCGCGGCGACGACGGTCGCGGCGCCACGCGGCCGTCGTCGAGGACCTCGTCGAACCCCGAGGAGGTGCCGGATGAGCTCGGCGGCACGCCACGGCGGCCGGAACGATCACGCTCGGCGCAGGGTCGCAGGAGCGGTTCTGGCGGTCGCGACCCTGGTCCTGAGCGGCTGTGTGCAGGCGCGTGACAGCATCACGGAGCCGGTGAGCCCGCAGGCCGGCGAGGTTGCCGGCCTGTGGTACCTGAGCCTCGCGCTCGGCACCGGCGTGTGGGTCACGGTGATGGTGCTGCTCGCGTTCCCGGTCGTCCGATCCCGTCGAGAGGGCCGCCCCGCCGCCCGGCCTCGGACGGCCGCCCCACCGGCTGGCATCGTCGACGAGCCCACCGTCACCGCCGACCCGGCGCTACGGACCCTCGCCGCCGGCGATGCGCGCGTCCGAAGCCGCCTCCTGTGGATCGGCGGCATCGCCGGCCCGGCCGTCATCCTCGCGCTGCTCCTGGTGGTCTCGGGCCGTGTCGGCGCGTCGACGGCGCACACGGAACGCGACGGCGAGCTCGTCATCGACGTCACGGGCCACATGTTCTGGTGGGAGGTCCGCTACCCGGAGGACGGGATCGTCACCGCGAACGAGATCCACGTCCCCGTCGACCGGCCCGTACGGCTGCGCCTGCACAGCGAGGACGTGATCCACAGCTTCTGGATCCCTCGCGTGCACGGCAAGATCGACATGATCCCGGGCCAGGAGAACTGGCTGAGCTTCGAGGCGACGGAGCCCGGACGCTATCGCGGGAACTGCGCCGAGTTCTGCGGTATCGCGCACGCCCAGATGGTCGCCTTCCTCGAGGTACAGGAGCAGGAGGACTTCGACGCCTGGGTCGCGCAGCAGCAGGCGCTCGCCCGGCCGACGACGTCGGCGAGGGCCGAGGAGGGCGCCCGCGTCTTCTTCGATGCCGGCTGCGCGAGCTGCCATGCCATCCAGGGCACGGAGGCGATCGGCGGCGTCGGCCCCGACCTCACGCACCTCGCCTCGCGCCAGACCCTCGCGGCCGGCATCGTCCCGAACGATCGAGCGCACCTGTCCCGGTTGGTCACCGACCCCTGGGGCGTGAAGCCAGGCAACCGCATGCCTCCCACACAGCTCGACGACGACGAGCTCGACGCACTCCTCGACTACCTGGAGACCCTGCGATGAGGCCGTCATGAGCGCGGGGACGACACGACCGAGCGACGTCGAGCTGCTGGACCGCGTCTGGGGACCGCGGCCCGGGTTCGTCGGTTGGTTGGGCCAGTGCAACCACAAGGCGGTCGGTCGACGCTTCATCTTCACCGCCTTCTTCTTCCTGTTGGTCGGTGGTCTGCTCGCGCTGCTGATGCGCACGCAGCTCGCGTTCCCGGACAACGACCTGATGGGCCCCGAGGGCTTCAACCAGCTGTTCACGATGCACGGGACCATCATGATGTTCCTGTTCGTCGTGCCGATGCTCGAGGGTTTCACGGTCTACGTCGCGCCGCTCTCGCTCGGTGCCCGCGACATGCCCATGCCGCGACTGAGCGCGTTCGGCTATTGGAGCTACCTCGCCGGAGGACTGTTCCTGCTCTCGAGCGGCTTCCTCGGGGCAGCTCCCGACAGCGGTTGGTTCGCCTACGTGCCACTCACCCGCAGCGAGTTCTCCCCCGGGCTGAACCTCGACTTCTGGCTGCTGGGCGTCACGATGCTGGAGGTCGCCGGCATCGTCGCAGCGATCGAGATCGTGACGCTCGTCGCCCGCTTCCGTGCCCCAGGGATGTCGGTGACCAGGATCCCGATCTTCGTGTGGGCATCCTTCGTCGCCTCGGTCATGATCCTGTTCGCGTTCCCGCCGCTCGTCGCGGGGACCGTCCTGCTCGAGCTCGACCGCAAGGTCGGGACGGTGTTCTACGACGCTGCGGCCGGGGGTGACCCGCTGCTCTGGCAGCACCTCTTCTGGTGGTTCGGGCATCCGGAGGTCTACATCCAGTTGATCCCGGCGGTGGGGATGGCGGCGGCGATCGTCACGGCGTGCACCGGTCGACGGATGGCCGGCCGGACCGCGGTCATCGCCTCGCTCGTGGCGATAGGCATCCTGAGCTTCGGACTCTGGGTGCACCACATGTACGCGACGGGCATCCCGCTGCTCGCCACGTCGCTCTTCACCGCAGCCAGCATGATGATCGCCATCCCGACGGGGGTGGTGATCATGGCGTTCATCGGGACCCTCTGGTGGGGGCGCATCCGATGGACCGTGGCGATGCTCTACGTGGCGGGCTTCATCGTGATCTTCGTCGCCGGGGGGATCACCGGCGTGATGGTGGCGATGGTCCCGTTCGACTGGCAGGCCCACGACACGTACTTCGTGGTCGCACACCTGCACTACGTGCTGGTCGGCGGCTCGCTGTTCCCGATCCTCGGCGGGCTGCACCACTGGATGCCCAAGCTGACCGGCAGGATGCTCGACGAACGCCTGGGCCGCTGGGCGTTCGGGCTCGTGTTCGTCGGCTTCAACGTCACGTTCTTCCCCCAGCACACACTCGGGCTGTTCGGGATGCCTCGTCGTATCTGGACCTACGAGTCCGGGCTCGGCTGGGACGGCCTCAACCTGCTGTCGACGGGGGGGTCCTACGTCATGGGGCTCGGGATGCTGCTCTTCACCGTCAACCTCCTGGTCAGCCACCTGCCGGGCCGTCCTTCGGCACCTCCGGATCCGTGGGGAGCGGACACACTCGAATGGGCCGTCGCGTCGCCGGCGCCCAACTACAACTTCCACTCCGCGGTCGAGGTGCACAGCCCGGAGCCGTTGTGGGACGGCACGTCGCGCACCGGCGGCGACGGCGACTCCGACGATCCGGACGAGCCGGCCTGGCAGCGTCGACTGGACCGTCCCGAGCACGGTCTGCGCCAGGTCGTGGCCACGACGGGCCTCGACGCCGAACCGGACCACATCGTCACGCTGCCGGGCCACTCACTCTGGCCACTGTGGGCGACGGTCGGGATGACCATCGGCCTCATCGGCGTCCTCGTCGACGGGGTCGGGCTCGGCGTGCTGGGACTGAGCATCCTCGTCGGGTCCGTCGCGGCATGGCTCTGGCCAGGGGTCGAATGATGAGCGTCCGTTGGTCGAGGACCGCCGAGCGCATCGGCGACGGGCGCACGGGGGCGGCCATGGGCACCTGGGGCCTGTGGCTGGCGCTCGTCGTGCTGCTGTTGTTCGTGGCCGGGATGGCGACCGCCGCCCTCTATCTCGAGACGGGGCGACCGGGCCAGGACGCCACCGGCCGACCGGAGGCGGGGGCGTGGCCGCCGGCTGGTGTCGAGGTACCGACACCGACACGCGCCATGGTCGCCTTCGGCGCACTCCTGCTCGCCGCCCTGTTGTTGGGGCTTGCGACAAGGCGCGTGGCCACCGGAGCGACGAAGGCCGGCGCGGGACTGGTGCTGCTGAGCGTCGTCGTCGAGGGCGGCGGCGCGGCGCTGCTGGTGGCCGACCTCCTCGCAGCGCCCTTCCGATGGGACGAGCACGCCTACACGTCGGTCTACTGGGTGCTCACGGCGACGGCCATCCTGTTCGCCGTCGTCGGCGTGCTCATGGCCTTCGGCGTGCTCCTCCAGCTCCTGACCGGCGTGGTGGAGCCGAGGCGCCACCTGGAGCTTCGCAACAGCGCCTGGTACCTCGTGTTCGTCTCCCTCACCGCGGCCATCCTGCTGGGGCTGGTGCACGGGCTGCCCCACACCGGCGGTGCGCCATGACGACGCTCGTGCCGGCCAGGTGGTCCTACCCGGACGTCGTCCGACGCCTCGACGCGGTGCTCGGGGGGCCCGTCTGGTGGGCCTGCCACCTCGGAGGGTCGTACTGGCTCGTCCCCCGCCTCTGTCGCTGGGGAACCCTCTGGCCGCTGCACGTGCTCAGCATCGTGCTGCTGCTGCTGATCGCCCGAGCGCTGCTGTCCGGCGTGCAGGTGTTGCGCGCGGGCACGGCCGCGGGTGACGGGCACGGGGCGGGTCGAGACGTGTTCCTCGGCTGGGTCGGGATCTCGTTGTCCCTGCTGTTCGCGGGCGTGACGGTCGCCGAATGGCTCCAGGCGTCGTTCCACGACCCGTGCTGGTGAACGCCGTGCCGCGAGACACGTCGGGGTCGCGATGAGCGGCTGGGTCCTCGATCCTCCCCTCCTGGCCCTCGCCGTCGCGAGCGGGCTCGTCTACGTCCGTGGACACCGACGGCGGGCCTCGCTCGGTGGGTCGCGCCGATCCGCCGCCCGCTGCTTCGCCACGGGGTGGACGTTGACCGTGCTGAGCCATGTCACACCGTTGGCGCTGTGGAGCGAGACCGCCTTCGCACCGCACATGGTCCAGCACCTGGTCCTGACCATCGTCGCCGCGCCGCTCCTCGCGGCGGGCGCGCCGGTCTCGACGATGCGGCTGGCCCTCCCCCCCGGCACCCGGCGGTCCCTGGCCCGGGCGACGCGCCGGACGAGGCGGTGGCGACGGCCCGGCGCGCCGCACCCGCTCGTCCTGGCCACCGTCGCCCATGTCGCGACCATCTGGGCTTGGCACCTGCCGGTCGCGTACGACGCGGCCCTCGCCTCGGCAGGCTGGCACCTGCTCGAGCACCTCGCCTTCCTGGGCAGCGCCGTCTGGTTCTGGTCCGAGCTCCGGCGCACAGCCGTGCGCGACCCGTTGCTCCAGGGGCTCGCGACACTCTGTCTGGGCGCGATGATCGTGCAGGGCGGGGTGCTGGGGGCCCTGCTCACCTTCGCTGGCCGACCGCTCTACGCGGCATACGGCGCGGGCGGCCCGGATGCCCTGGCAGACCAGCAGTTGGCCGGCGGGCTGATGTGGGTGCCGCCCGCGTTCGTCTACGCGCCGGTGGCCATCCGCCGGTTCATCGCGTGGTTCGAGGCGCTCGAGCAGCATGACCCACCTCGTCGTCCCGGGGGCCGGCCCGTGGAGCGGCCGGCCCCCGGCGACGGCGAACGTCAGGCTTCGTCCGCGCAGTAGAGGACGTCCTCGTGCTCGATGCAGTCACGTCCTTCCACCTCGTCGACGGCGATGTTGTAGCCGGTGATGCCACCGATCAGCACGCCGATCACCACACCGAGGCCCACGAGGGACCAGATGAAGATCTGCGTGGCCGTCGAGAGCGCGTCGAACTCACGCTTGACGTCTGACGTGTCCGAGCTGAGCCCGGCCATGGGTCTCCCTCCGGTCGGGTGCTCAGAGCAGGATGATGAGCAGGATGATGATGAGGATCAGCGTTCCAAGACCGACATACACGGTCGTCTCCTTTCGTCCTATGGCAGAGAGTCGAGCCCATCCGACGCGGCGATTCGCCTGGCACGCAGACCGTGTGGTCACCCGACCTCGTCCAGGTGGGGGCTGCAGCGGCCACCGGCCCGACGGCCAGCGCGAACCCGAGCGCACACGCACCGCGACGAGCCGCGCCGCACGACCAGGGGCCGTGCGGCGGACGTGGAGTTCCGGGGACGGGCTGGCCGCCCCGCGGCTCAGCTGGCCTTCACCCCCAGGGCGGGCGAGGGCTCATGGCGCTTGGCGGGTGCATGCCCGGACCGCTGGTAGATGTCCGTGCGCCATCCCGAGCCCGGCCGCGTGGCGAGCCACCGAGCGATGACGGGACGCGCCCACAGCGGCGTCCTGCCCCGCACCACCTGGGGCTCGAGCAGGTAGCCGCGGTAGCGGTAGCTGTCGATCGTGGCCTTCGAGACCCCTGCCGCGTGCGCGATGTCGGAGACCGTCATCATCGTCAACGCATGCAGCTCGGGGGCCTGCATCCCGATGATCAGGTCGCCTGCGTTCGGGCGACGGCCGTTGCGATGACGGACCATCACCTGATCGATCGCGGCGGCGTCACCGGAGAGCCAGCGCCGTTCCGCAGCGGTGAGGGGCCGGAACGCGTGCAGTCCCTCGGCGCATTCGACGTCCCCGTCGATCGACATGAGGTCCGCGAGCGTGAGATCCGTCGCCCCCGGGACCTGCTCCCCCCACGGGTAGTACCAGCCGTCGACACGTCGCGTGTACGTGCCGTTGCATGCCTTGAGTTCTTCGGCCATGTGATTGCTCCCTCCGTAGCGTCTCTCCGGACTGACCTGCGGTGAGGGAGGCACGGGCGGGCCGCGACCCCCCCTCGAGGGTCATGGCGCTCGTGCTTGAACGCGACGCCCGCATCACTGCGGACCGGGGCCACCGAACCACGTCGGGGTGGTGGTGTCCAGGACCGAACGGACGAGCTGGAGCGTGGTCCGAGCAGCCAGGACTGCCCGGTCGCGCACGTCACCCGACCCCGGCGACGCCACGGACGAGGCTCCCTGACGCGGATCTGGCTCCGGGCGTCCGACCGGCCGGGGCACGCCGCCCGTCCGCCTCTGTACGGTCCGACAACATGCCTGTCCTCCGCTTGCTCGCCGTCGGGCTCGGGAAGATCCTGAGCAAGGTCTTCGGGCTCGCGACCATGACCTTCTTCGGCCGGATGCCGTCGCGGGACGACGACCGGATCGCGGCGATCGGCGTCGGGTCGCTGCTGTGGCTGTCCCTCGCGGTCGCCGCTCTCTGGCCAGCGCTCGCCGAGCTGCTGATCCCCTTCGTCGACGATGCGGGAGCAGCCCGCGCCACCTCGGCGCTGCTGGCGGTCGGGCTCCCACCGGTGATCGGCCTGCTGGTGGCGGCGATGCACAACAACCGTGGCGCAGGTGCCCGCTCGCACCTGACGCACACCGTCGGCGGGTACGTGTACGCGGCCGTCATCTCCGTGGCGGTGACGGCGCTGATCGTCGTCGTCCCGCTGCTGAAGGCGTCCTACATCGTCAAGCGGTTCACCGTCGTGCGCGTCATGATCATGATCCCCGCCGGCTGCTACGCACGGACGATCGAGCACTTCGAGGGGATCCTGCGGGAGGCCGGGTTCGACGCGTCGATCGAGGAGCCGAACCGGCTCATGCGACTGCTGTTCCGTTGGCTCGGCTGGGTGCTCGGCAGGATCTTCCATCGCGAGGTCGCCGACGAGCTGAAGGTGCTGCGCGGGTGGTGCGAGGGCGACTGGTTCGAGGTCACGGTGCACGCGGCCGACGTGTCGATCATCGGTAGCCGCCGGGCGACCCATCTCGTGCACGCCGCACTCGTTGACGGGATGGACGAACGGGTCGTGCACCTGACGTGGGACGACGCGTCACAGGCGCTGGAGCAGCGGGTGCGGGACGCTCGCGACCGGATCGAGGCGGGCGAGGCCGTCGACGACGACGAGTTGCGCGGCTTCGTCGACGAGTTGGCACGCCTGGAGCTGGACCGCGAAGCCTGGGACGCCGTCCGCCGGCTGGTCTACCGCCTCGAGGTCGACGCTGCACGGGCCGGACTGCTCCCACCACCCGAGGACCAGCGCGAGGGGGGCACGCACCACGCGGCGGCGTCCGCGAGCGGCGAGAGCTGAGCGACTACGGTGCGCTCATGTGCAGGAACATCCAACAGCTCCGCGGCGCCGAGCCGCCAGCGACCCAGGACGAGATCCGGGACGCCGCCCTCCAGTACGTCCGCAAGGTGAGCGGCTTCCGTTCCCCCTCGGCCGTCAACCAGTCGGCCTTCGAACGCGCGGTCGACGAGGTCGCGCACGCGACGGGGCGCCTGCTGGACGACCTCGTGCTGTCGGCTGCGGCGCGACCGGTGGTCCCGCTCCAGCGGCGACGGGCTGCTTCGGGGAACTGAGTCGCGAGTCGTCCGGCGACCGGCGGGCGCGTCTCGTGCGCGCCGTCAGCCTCCGGCGATGGCGCCCACCAACCGCAGCGGCGCGCGGCCTTCTGCCACCTCCAGCGGCAGGATCGTCGCCGGCTCGGCGTCCGAGAGGTCTTCCCCTGCCGCGTAGATGCGGATCATGGGTCGCCGACGTCCGCTCGTCCGATCCCGCACCGTGCCGATCAGGCGGGGATGGCTGCGCTCGAGGGCATCCAACGTCGCTCCCAAGGTGGGTGGTGCCTCGACGGCGACGGTGACCTCGCCAGCCACCCGCGCGAGCTCGCGCAACTGGTGCGGCATCGCGATGCGGATGCTCGGGGGCTCGGAGGCGGGCGTGTACGGCGCGCTCATGACAGCGTCTGGACCTCGACGGACAGGACGGGTGGGAGGTCGCGCACGATCGGACTCCAGTGGTCCCCGCCGTCCGGCGAGACGTACACCTGCCCGCCGGTGGTGCCGACGTAGACCCCGCACGGGTCCATCGTGTCGATCGCCATCGCGTCACGCAGGACGTTGACGTAGCAGTTCGCCTGCGGGAGGCCGTCGGTGAGCGCTTCCCAGGACCCTCCACCGCTGGTGCTCCGGTACACCCGGAGTCGACCGTCCGGCGGATAGTGCTGCTCGTCGCTCGTGATCGGGACGACGAACACGGTGTCCGGCTCGTGTGCGTGGACACCGATCGTGAAGCCGAAGTCGGTCGGGAGATCGCCACTGATCTCCTCCCAGGAGCGGCCGCCGTCGTCGCTGCGCATCACGTCCCAGTGCTTCTGCATGAAGACCACGTCGGGCCGGTCGGGGTGCGACGCGAGCTTGTGGACGCAGTGACCGACCTCCGTGTCCGGGTCGGCGAGGAAGTCCGACCGCAGCCCGCGGTTCGCCGGCTGCCACGAGGCACCGGCGTCATCGGTGGCGAACACACCCGCGGACGAGATGGCAACGAGCATGCGGTCCGGGTCGTCGGGCCTGGGCAGGATCGTGTGCAGGCACAGGCCGCCGGCGCCCGGCGCCCAGGAGCTCGCGGACGGATGCCCCCGGAGCCCGGGGAGCTCTCCCCAGCTCCGTCCCCCGTCGTCGCTACGGAACAGTGCGGCGTCCTCGACCCCTGCGAACACCACGTCCGGATCCGTGGCGGACGGTGTGAGGTTCCAGATGCGCTTGAAGCGCCACGGCAGCGCGGAGCCGTCGTAGTCGAGGTGGCTCCCGGGCTCGCCCTCGTAGTGCAGGTCGTTGCCCACCGCCTCCCACGTCGTGCCGCCGTCGTCAGAGCGCTGGACCACCTGCCCGAACCAACCGCTCGACTGGGAGGCGTACAAGCGCCCGGGGTCGACCGGCGATCCGTTGACGTGGTAGATCTCCCAGCCGGCGAACGACGGCCCGGAGACCTCCCAGTCGTCCCGCCGTCCATCGGCGGTGAGCAGGAACGCCCCCTTGCGGGTCCCGACGAGCACGCGCACGCTGGTCACGATCCCCCACTCCTCGTCCGGTCCATCGCTCTCCCCTTCCTCGACGCCACGCCTCACCGCCGCTCGAGCGGCGGGTGCGCCGTGCCGAGCAACGTAGGACGGCGTGCGACGCCGCCGACGATGATGACGCACGGAACGCGCACGACTCATCGCTCGCACCGCACCCGCGGCGCCCACGGACACTGCCCGGGCGCGCATCGCGCGCCCGGGGGGTGGACGGCACGCTCAGGGCGGGTCGCCCTCCGCTCGCGCCTGCTCGGTCCTCGCGACCAGCTCCCGGAGGGCCGCGAGCTCGTCCACCGTGGGCGCGGGCACAGGCGTGAGGCGCTCCGCGAACCGGACGGGCCACCCCGTGGCGTCGCGTACGCGCGCCTCCGTCACCCCGGCCTGGAGCCCGTCGACGACGAGCTCTCCCGACACGGGATCGGGCGCGAGGACGCACAGGTCCGTGACTACCGTCGTCGGACCGGCCGTCGCGAGCCCGTGTCGCATCCGATCGCGGGTCCCCCGTCCGTGACCGAACGTCGTCACGAAGTCGAGCCGGTCGACGAACGTCCTCGTCGAGTGGTGGGCTGTGAGCACCACCTCGCCGCAGCAGGCGGCGATCTCGGGGGCACCCCCGGCACCCGGGAGACGGACCGACGGGGCGTCGTAGGGCCCGATCACGGTGGAGTTGACGTTGCCGAAGCGGTCGATCTGGGCGCCACCGAGGAAGCCCTTGGAGATGCGGCCGCCCTGGAGCCAGTACTGGAACAGCTCGACGACACCGACCGTGGTGAGTGCGGTCTCCGAGAGCTCGCCGTCGCCGATCGACAGCGGCAGCACCCCGGGTCGTGCCCGCAGCGCCCCCGACTCGTACACCAGGACGAGGTTCGGGGCGTGCGTCGCGCGGGCGAGGTTGCAGGCGGCCGACGGGGCGCCGATCCCCACGAAGCAGACGTCACCGTCCCGCAGCAGCCGACTCGCCACCACCGTCAGCCGCTCCTGTGGCGTCGACTCCATCAACGGTCCCCTGACGGCGTCGAGGGATGCAGCACGTGCTCGTCGAGCCACGCTCCGAACGTCGACCGGTCGCGCGAGATGTCGTCCCACCTGCGGTAGAACGCGTCGTCACGCCGGTAGTAGCCGTGCACGTAGGACGGCGCGGCACCGCCGGGCACGACGCAGACGGCGTCCAGGACCCACGTGGGGAGCACGACGGAGTTGGGGCTCGGCGGCGCGAGATCGTCGACGATCTCCTCCACGGTGACGACGGCCCTGGAGGCGGCGAGCACCGCCTCCTTCTGCACACCGACGATGCCTTCCAGCAGCACGTTGCCCTCGCGATCGGCGCGTTGCGCGTGGACGATCGTCACGTCGGGGCGGAGCGCGGGCACCGCCGCCAGCACCTCGCCCGTGAACGGGCAGGTGACCTCGCCGATCGTCGGCGTCACCTCCCGCAGCTGCGAGCCGACGTAGCCCCGGAACGCGGCGAAGGGCAGGCCAGACGCACCCGCATGGAACGCGTTCGCCATCGCCGCGTGGCTGTGCTCCTCCAGCTCCAGCGGGCCCGGCCAGCCGTGCTCCACCGCATCGCGGAACCGATGGAGGGACCCGACGCCCGGGTTGCCTCCCCACGAGAAGACGAGCTTGCGGGCGCACCCGGCCCCGATCAGCTGGTCGTAGAGCAGATCCGGCGTGAGCCGCACGAGCGTGAGTTCGGCTCGCCCCTGCCGGATCAGCTCGTGACCGGCGGCGTAGGGGATCAGGTGGGTGAAGCCTTCGAGCGCGACGACGTCCCCGTCGTGCACCAGGCTCGCCAGGGCGTCGGCGAGCGGGACGATCTCGGCCACGGCTGCTCCTCGGCAGGGGCGGCCACCGCTGCACGTCCCGGCCGTGCCGGCGAGTCGCGCTGAGCTGTCGGCCCGCCGCCCCCGTATGGTGCCGCACCGCGAGAGGTACGACACATCCCGCGCGGCGCCGGAGCGTGGCCGTGTGGCGGACGCGAGGAGCGACCATGGCGCATGTGACGGTGGAACGCATCGCAGGCAAGCGGCTGGAGGTCAGGGCCGGGCGGGCCCGTGCGATCGTCGACCGGAGTGTCGAGGAAGGCGGCGCTGGGGACGGCTTCCGTTCCGTCGAGCTCCTGCTCGGCGCGCTCGGGTCGTGCACGATCGGCACCATGCTGACCTTCGCCGACGAGGCGGGCATCGCGGTCGGTGCCGTCCGGGCCGAGCTGAAGGCCGTCACCTCCCTGTCCACGAACACCGTGACCCGCGCGAAGCTGGAGCTGCACGTCGACGGCGAGCTGAGCGACGAGGACCTCACCCGGCTCGGTGAGGCCGCCGCGAGCTGCAAGGTCCATCGCAGCCTGCACGACGGCGTGGAGACCACGTTCGTGCTCGCCGCTCGACAGCCGGCGGACTGACGTCGCCTGCCCTGAGGATCGAGCAACCGCCGGCGCTACGATGCTCGACCCGCCAGCCCGATCCGAGGGAGCCAGATGCGCACCGCCGACGTCGTCGATTCGAAGGACGCGACCGAGCCGCTGATCCGCGGCAAGAAGGTCACGGCAACCAACGAAGCCACCATGCGCACCGTCATAGACGCCGGCGAGTTCGGGACGCTGACCACCGACGAGCCGGTTCCCCACGGAGGCACCGGCGAGGGTCCGTCCCCGCTGCAGACCGTGATCGGCGCGCTCTGCGGCTGCGAGGCGGTGACCTTCAATCGGACCGCAGCCGAGATGAGCTTCGCCTACGAGGGCATCGAGTTCGAAGCGGCGTTCACCATCGACATCCGTGGACGGCTGGGCAACCGCGAGGTCAGGCCACACTTCCAGACGGTCAAGCTGGAGGCGACGGTCTTCACCTCGGCCAGCGAGGAGGAGCTCGCCGCGGTCGTCGAGGAGTCGGAGGCCCGCTGTCCGGTGCTCAACCTGATCCAGGACGCAGGCGTGGACGTCACCATCCGGTGGGTCCGACAGGGGATCTGACGCGACCGACGAGCGGCCCCGTCAGCCGCCGTGCACGATCCAGAGCAGCTCCGCGGCGACGCCGCCGGGGTTCGCCCAGCCGCTGACGGCGGCGCGATCGACGACCACCGCGTCGCCCTCCTGCAGCGTCTCCGAGCGACCTGCGAGCTGGAGGTCGACGATGCCCCGCAGGACCGCGATCGTCTCCGCCGACTTCACGGCGAACGGGGCGCGGTCGCCCGACGCGCCGGGATCCAGCTGGAGGATCCACACCTCACCCGTTGCGGCACCAGCCGTCAGCCGTTCGCCTTCCATGCCCTCCTGCAGCCGCGTGTGGTGGCGGGCGCCCCTGCGGGCGACCCGGTAGCCGGGGTCGCCGTCGTCGACGGGGCCGAACGGGACGCCGAGCACCTCCCACAGCCGGACGAGCGTGTCGCCCGACGGTCCGCGCACGCCACGTTCGACCTGCGACAGCGCGGACGCCGTCACGCCGACACGCCGGGCCAGCTCCGCCTGGGAGATCCCCCTGGCCAGGCGCTGCTCCCTGATGACCGTGCCGACCCGCTCGCGCGTGCTGGAGAGCGGCGCGGCCGCGCGGAGGTCGCCGGCGACCACGCGGGCCTGCACCGATCGGCCGACCACGCCGTCGTCGCGACCGTCGGCCTTGCGGACGACGAGCTGGACGTGGTCGTCGCCGGAGGTCAGCTCGACGACCACCTGCGTGACCTCGGTGAGTCGCCGGAGGAAGGCGGGAGGGTGTGCAGCCGCGCGGAGCGGCCAGAGCGCGAGGCTCCGCCGTCGGTACAGCCGTGGGCACGCGGCGACGAACAGCTCCAGCGCCGTGTCCTTGCCCCACGCCGCCTGGACCGCCTCCAGGTCGTCGAACACGAACGCGGCACCGACCCCGACCGCCTCGTCGGCGGCGCGCAGCGACGCGAGCGCGTCGGTCAACACGGCTTGGGGCGGCAAGGCACCTGCACGGGCGAGCGGGCGGCGAGAGCCGATGGCAGACCACTCGAGCACCGTGGTGCCCACGGGAGGGTCGCCCCGGAACGGTGCCGCGACGTTGACCAGGACGATCGGCTGGCGACCGCTGGCATGGGCCACGAACCGGGACACCAGCAACTCGAGCGGGGCATGCTCGTCCGCGAGGAGGACGAGGTTGTCCCCGATGCGGACGTCGTCGATCAGGCGGTCGAGCAGCCCCGTCCCGCTGCTGGGACCATCCATCTGTGCACCTCGTGCCACCGGCTGCGCGGATGATGGCACGCCGCTGGCCTCAGGAGGCGAGTTCCTCGGCAGGGCGCGCCGCACGCGCCTGCAACGCCGAGGCGATCCGGCCGACGCCCAGGACCATCGCGGCGGTCCGCAGGGGCAGGTCACGCTGCTCCGCGACACCCCAGACGTCGGTGAGCGCAGCCTGCATCCGCGTGCTGAGCTGCGCCGTGACCTTGCCCGCGCTCCAGCGCTCGCCGCGGAGGTTCTGCTCCCACTCGAAGCACGAGACGGTCACGCCCCCCGCACTGGCCAGGACGTCCGGCAGCACCGTGATGCCGCGTTCCTGCAGGATCTGGTCGGCCTCGGCCGTGCACGGGCCGTTCGCCGCCTCGGCGACGAGCGTGGCGGTGACGCGCTCGGCCTCGGATGCGCCGATGGCGCCCTCGAGCGCCGCCGGCACCAGGATGTCGCACGTCAGCGCCAGCAGCTCGTCGGGCGTCACGACGTCGACGCCCGGGTGCTCGACGACGGACCCGCGGCGCGCCTTGGTGCGCAGGACGGCTTCGATGTCGAGGCCGTCCGCAGCATGGATCCCCCCGCGGCTGTCGGAGACGGCGACGACGCGGAGCCCGTCCTCGGAGAGCATGCGGGCGAGATGGGAGCCGGCGTTGCCGAAGCCCTGGATCACGACGCGGGCATCCGCGGCGAGCCCGAGCCGGGCGGCGCTCGCGTGGATCACCGCGCGGCACCCTGCAGCCGTCGCGGTGTCTCGCCCGAGCGAGCCACCGGCGTCCACGGACTTGCCGGTGACGACCGCGGGCGACGGTGTCCCGGTGACCTTGGCGTACTCGTCGGCGATCCAGTCCATGTGCCGCTCACCGGTGTTGACGTCCGGTGCGGGCACGTCGGTGTGGGGACCGATGGCGGAGGCGATCGCCCGCGCATAGCTACGCGTCAGCGACTCGAGCTCCGACTCGCTGAGCGCCTTCGGGTCGACGGTGATGCCACCCTTGCCCCCACCGAGCGGCAGGTCGACGACGGCGGTCTTGACGCTCATGAGCGTCGCGAGACCGGCGACCTCCTCCGGGGTGACCTCCGGGTGGAAGCGCGTGCCGCCCTTGGCGGGACCGCGAGCGGTCGAGTGCGCGATCCGGTAGCCCGGGACGACGTGGATGCTGCCGTCGTCGCCCAGGAAGGGCACCTGGACGGCCGTGGCACGCTCCGGCCGGTGGAGCAGGGCGCGCAGCCACCCGTCGAGCTCCAGGACATCGGCGGCGGCGTCGACCTCGGCGAGCGCCAAGCGGTGCAGATCGATCATGGCGTGGGTTCCTCCTCAATCGGGGCCCGCGCACGACCGACCGGCAGCACCGACCGGCCCGGGGAGCCGGGCACACGGGCGACGCGCCGTTGCGTCACGGCGGAAGGGTAGCCATGAAGCAGCGCTTCACGAAGCCTCGCCGATCCGCACGATCCCGGGATGGCGAGATGAACCCCACCCCAGTACCGTATGTCGATCGGACCGTGGAAGGACGAGACGTGCGGGGCTACACGATCACCAAGGACCAGTACCAGGCGCGGTTGCGACGGATCGAGGGTCAGGTCCGCGGCCTCCAGCGGATGATCGACGAGGACGTCTACTGCATCGACGTCCTGCAGCAGATCTCCGCGGTCACCGGGGCTCTGCAGAACGTGGCCATCGGGCTGCTCGACGAGCACGTCGCGCACTGCGTCGCGAACGCCGCGCGTGCCGGCGACGACGCCGCCACCCGCGAGATGGTCACGGAGGCCACGAAGGCGATCGAGCGGCTGGTGAAGTCGTGAGCGCGACGGACACCACGACGCTCGAGGTCTCCGTCGAGGGGATGACCTGCGGTTCCTGCTCCGCGCGCGTCCAGCGGACACTCGCCGCCCAGCCCGGCGTCCTGGACGCGCAGGTCAACCTCGCCACCGCGACCGCGCACGTCGAGCTCACCGGCGAGGCCGACCTCGAGTCCCTGCGGACGGCGGTCGAGCGGGCCGGCTACGAGCTGCTCCTCGAAGGACCGCCGACCGGCGACGCCCCGACCACTCCCCCGGGCCCGTCCAGCGCAGCCGACCGGGCTGCCCGGGCCCAGGCGTCGGAGGCGGCACACCGGCGCGCGTGGGGCCGCAGACTGGTGCTGGTCCTGCCACCCGCCGTCCTCCTGCTCGCAGGGATGCTCGGCGAGCTCGTCCTGGGTGCCCACGTGCTGATGGAGGACTGGGCCCGGTGGGGCTCGTTCCTGCTGGCGACGCCCGTGCAGCTCTACATCGGCTGGCCGTTCCTGCGCGAAGCGGCCCGTCGGGCCCGTCACCGCAGCGCGAACATGGACACGCTGATCGCGATGGGGACGTCGGCCGCCTACCTCGCGTCGACCTACGAGCTGCTCGTCGGAGGTGGGGACCTCTACTACGAGGCGCAGGTCGTCATCATCGCCTTCCTGGTGCTCGGCCGGTACCTCGAGGCTCGCGCGAAGGGCAACGCCGGCCGGGCGATCCGCGCGCTGCTGGAGCTCGGCGCCAAGGAGGCTCGCGTCGTGCGCGACGGCGTGGAGTCGTCGGTGCCGGTGGACGAGGTCGTGGTCGGCGACGTGCTGAAGGTCCGCCCCGGCGAGAAGGTCCCGGTCGACGGGGTGGTCGTCGACGGCGCCTCTGCGGTCGACGAGTCGATGCTGACCGGCGAGTCGATGCCGGTGGACAAGGCGCCCGGGTCGACGGTCGCGGGCGCGACGATCAACGCCTCGGGCGTCCTGACGGTGCGCGCCACGGCGGTCGGGGCCGAGACCGCCCTCGCGCAGATCGTGCACCTGGTGGAGCAGGCGCAGACGGGCCGCGGCGAGCTCCAGCGGCTCGCCGACCGCGTCTCCGGGGTGTTCGTGCCGGTGGTGATCGCCATCGCGGTCGCCACGTACCTGGGGTGGTCGCTGCTCGCCGGCGACGGCACCGAGGCGCTGCTGGCGGCGGTGGCGGTGCTCATCATCGCCTGCCCGTGCGCCCTCGGGCTCGCCACACCGATGGCCATCATGACCGGCACGGGACGCGGGGCGCAGCTCGGGATCCTCATCCGTTCGGTCGAGGTGCTGGAGCGCACGCACCGGATCGACACGATCGTGTTCGACAAGACCGGCACGCTCACCCGCGGCGAGATGGAGCTCGTCGACGTGGTGACCGCAGATGCCGAGGCGAACGAGCTGCTGCGCCGTGTCGGCGCGGTCGAGGCCGACTCCGAGCACCCCATCGGCCAGGCGATCGCCGCCGGCGCCCGCGAGCGGACGGGCGCGCCGCTGCCCGCCGCCACCGCGTTCCTGTCCCTCGCGGGCCGTGGTGTCCGCGCGAGGGTCGAGGACGTCGAGGTGGTGGTCGGACGGCGTGCCCTGCTCACCGACGCGGGGCTCGAGCTACCGGGGTCGCTCGACGAGGCGGCCGCGACGCTCGAGGCCGCCGGGCGCACCGTGGTCTACGGCGGCTGGGACGGCCGTGTGCGTGGCGTGCTCGCGGTCGCCGACACCGTCAAGGAGGGGGCCGCTCGGACCATCGCGGAGCTGCACGGGTTGGGGCTGCGCGTGGCGATGCTGACCGGCGACAACCAGCGCACGGCCCGAGCCATCGCCGACGAACTGGGCGTCGACCGGGTCCTCGCGGAGGTCCTGCCGGAGGACAAGCAGCGCGAGGTCGCCCGGTTGCAGGCGGCGGGCGAGGTGGTCGCGATGGTGGGCGACGGCGTGAACGACGCGCCGGCCCTGGTGCAGGCCGACCTCGGGATCGCGATCGGGACGGGCACCGACGTGGCGATCGAGTCCAGCGACCTGACGCTGCTGGGCAGCGACCTGGCCGGCGTCACCACGGCGATCGAGCTGTCCCGTCGCACGCACCGCACGATCCGGCAGAACCTGTTCTGGGCGTTCGCGTACAACACCGCGGCGATCCCCCTGGCGGCGTTCGGCATGCTCGACCCGATGATCGCGGGCGCGGCGATGGCGTTCTCCAGCGTCAGCGTGATCACCAACTCCCTGCGGCTACGGCGCGTCGGGCGCTGATCCGCGAGTACCGTTGTCCTGGCTGCCCGACGTCGACCGCCACCGCCCGGAGGAGGTTGCATGGATCCCTCGACCGCCGTCGCGCTGGTGACCGGTGGGGCCTCCGGACTGGGTGCAGCGACCGTCCGTGCCCTCGCCGAGGTGACCGCAGGGGTGGTGCTGGTGGACCTGCCCACGTCGGACGGCGCCGCGAGGGCAACCGAGCTCGGCGAGCGTGTCGTGTTCGCCCCGGCCGACGTGACCGACGAGCGCGCCGTCGCCGCGGCGGTCGACCGCGCGGTCTCGCTCGGTCCGTTGCGGATCGTCGTCAACTGCGCCGGCATCGGTCCACCTCGCCGGGTGCTCGACCGCGAGCGTCGGCCGCACCCACTCGACGCCTTCGAGCAGGTGATCCGGGTCAACCTCGTCGGCACGTTCAACGTGATCCGGTTGGCGGCCGCGGCGATGGTCGACCAGGACCTCGTCGACGACGAGGAGCGCGGGCTCGTCGTCAACACCGCGTCCGTCGCCGCTTTCGACGGGCAGGTCGGCCAGGCCGCCTACAGCGCGTCGAAGGGTGGGATCGTCGGGATGACCCTGCCGCTCGCACGCGACCTCGCGAGCGCCCGCATCCGCGTCGTGACCATCGCGCCGGGCCTGTTCGCCACCCCGCTCTTCCACGGGCTGCCGGAGGATGCCGTCGCCTCGCTCGCGGACCAGGTGCCGCACCCGTCCCGGCTCGGCGACCCGGCCGAGTACGCGGCGCTCGTCCGACACATCGTCGAGAACCCGATGCTCAACGGCGAGACGATCCGCCTGGACGGCGCGATCCGGATGGCGCCGCGCTGAGCGCGCCACTCGCCCTCGAGTTCCTAACCTCGGCCGACCGGCTCGAGCAACTGCCGCCGAGCCCCGCCGAGGTGGCGATCGTCGGCCGGTCGAACGTCGGCAAGTCCTCCCTGCTGAACGCACTGGCCGGGCGCAAGGCGCTGGCAAGGACGTCGAAGACCCCTGGCCGCACGCGGCTGCTCAACGTCTTCCGCCTCCCCGGGGGCGGCACCGTCGTCGACCTGCCGGGCTTCGGCTACGCACGGATCTCCGCCTCGCAGCGGGTCGAGTGGCGGGACCGCATGGAGCGCTACCTCCGCCAGCGCGAGCCACTCGTGATGACGATGCTGCTGGTCGACGGCGAGGTCGGTCCGGCCAAGCTGGACCTCGAGATGCTGGCCTGGCTCCGCACGAACGAGGTCCCCTTCGCCGTCGTCGCCACCAAGCACGACAAGGTGTCGAGCTCCCGTCGAGACCGCCGACGGCGCGAGCTCGCCGAGGGCTGTGGGCTCGACCCGTCGGCGGTGCTGTGGGTGAGCGCGGCGAAGGGCGTCAACATCCCTCGTCTCCGCGAGCAGGTCGCGACGTGGCTCGGCTCGTGAGACGCCGGCCGTCACTACCCTCCGGCGCATGAGCAGCTCGCGCTACGACGTCATCGTCGTCGGCGTCGGCGCCATGGGGAGCGCCGCCGCCTACCACCTCGCCAGGCGTGGCCGGCGGGTCCTCGGCATCGATCGCTTCGGCATCCCCAACACCCACGGCTCGTCGCACAGGTTCACGCGCATCATCCGGCTGGCCTACTACGAGGACCCGTCCTACGTCCCGCTGCTCCACCGCGCGTTCACCCTGTGGAGGGACCTCGAGACGGTGGCGCAGGAGCGCCTGCTCGTCCAGACGGGCAGCGTCGACGCCGCGGCCGAGGACAACTGGGTCTTCGCCGGCTCGGTCCGATCCTGTGTCGAGCACGACCTGCCCCACGAGGTGCTCGACGCGCGCGAGCTGTCGCGCCGCCACCCCGGCTACCGCCTGCCCGACGACGTCCTGGCCTGCGTGCAACCCGACGGCGGCTTCCTCCTGCCGGAGCGGTGCGTCGTCGCGCACGCCGACGCGGCGATGGCCCGGGGTGCCGAGTTGCACGGTCACGAGACGGTGCTCGGCTTCGAGGTGGCGGGAGACGGCATCGAGGTGGCGACGGATCGCGGTCGCTACCAGGCCGACCGGCTGGTGGTGTCGGCCGGTGCCTGGATCGGCGACCTGCTGGAGCCGCTGGCCGGACGGGCGGTCGCCGAACGGCAGGTGCTCGGGTGGTTCGCGCCCCGGCAGCCCGCCCGCTTCGCACCAGACTCGTTCCCCGTGTTCAACCTCGAGACCGAGCTCGGCCGCTACTACGGCTTCCCCCGTCACGGGGTCCCCGGATTCAAGATCGGTCGCTACCACCACCGCGAGCAGCGTGGCCATCCCGACGAGCTCCGCGCCCCGCCGGACGCCGAGGACGAGGCCCTGCTGCGCGCTGCGGTGCGCGCCTACTTCCCCGACGCGGACGGCCCGACGCTCGACCTCGCGACCTGCCTGTTCACGAACACCGCGGACGAGCACTTCGTCCTCGACCTGCATCCCGACCACCCGCAGGTCGTCATGGCGTCGCCCTGCTCGGGCCACGGCTTCAAGTTCGCCTCGGTGATCGGCGAGATCCTCGCCGACCTCGCCACGACCGGCACGACGACGCACGACATCGGCCGCTTCTCGGTCGGTCGGCTGCTGCCCTCGGTCTGAGCACCAAGACCTTCGGCGCACCCGCTCGCTTCCGCTATCTTGTCTATCTTCCACGCTCCCTCACGCGCCGGAGCCGACGTGCCCGACCCCTTCCAGCAGCCGAGCGACGGGGGCGCCCTCGATCCCGCGGCGAACCCCTTCCGGCCCGGCATGGGACGCGTCCCGCCCGCCTTCGGGGGCAGGGAGCCGGCCCTGCGCCAGGCGAAGCTCGTCGTCGACCGCCTGGCCGCCGGCCAGGCCCCGGAGTTCGTGCTGTTCCGCGGCGTGCGCGGCGTCGGCAAGACGGCGCTGCTCGCCTACGTCCGGCAGCACGCGGCCGCGCGCGGCATCCTGACCGCCCACCTCGAGGCCGAGCGCGACGACCGCGACCTGCGCCGCGCGACGGAGTCGCTCCTGCACGACGTCCGCGACCTGTTGCCCGCGGGCGGTCGCGGGCTCGAGTCCACGCTCGCACGCCTGCGCACCGCGCTGGTCGACCGCGGCGTGGGGCTGCTGCTGACGGTCGACGAGGTGCACGAGGCCGGCGAGGCGCTGCTCGAACCGCTGCTCCGTGCCGCGCACCGGGCCGCGCAGGACGACGTGCCGTTCGGCCTGCTGCTGTCCGGCCTGCCCACCGCAGCCGAGCGGCTCTTCGACGAGGGCCAGACCTACACCGAACGGCTGCACCGCGTGGACCTCGGCCTGCTGGACCGCGAGGGGACGACGGAGGCCGTCCGGGGCCCGTTCGCCTCCCACGGCGCGAGCGTCGACGAGCTCGTGCTGGACGCGGTCCACGACGGCTCCGGCGGCTACCCGTGGTTCGTGCAGCTGTGGGGGGAGGCGCTCTGGGACGCCGCCACACGGCCCGACCGGGTGGAGCTGCCCGCGGCACGTGCGGCCGGCCAGGCAGTGCACACGCGTACGGAGGCCTTCTACGCCGACCGGTGGCGGCGCATGCCCGCCGGGCGTGCCACGTTGCTCGCGCTGGAGCTCGCCGAGCAGGGCGGCGACGCCGACGTCGCGGAGCTCCTGGCCGCGCTCGACCTGACCCACCAGGCGATCGCCCCCGCCCGCCGCACGCTGCTGGACCTGGGCCTGTGCTGGTCGCCCCGGCGGGGCCGGCTGGCCTTCACGGTCCCGGGCTTCGACGGCTGGATCCTGCGGACGCGCCCCGACCGGTAGCGTCGGTCGACCGACGAGGAGACGCCGAGGTGGCAGCGATCGACGACGTGCTGGCACAGGTCGACGGCTGGCCCGTCGACACGGTGGCGGTGGGGGTCACGGACGCATCCGGCACCATCGCGACGCACGGGCCGGTGGACCGGGTGCTGCCGTTCGCGTCCGTCACCAAGCCGTTGACCGCGTACGCGGTGCTGGTGGCCGTCCACCATGGCGCGCTCCACCTCGACGAGCCGGCCGGATCGGACGAGGCACCCGCCGGCAGCACCGTCCGCCACCTGCTCGCGCACGCCAGCGGACTGCCGTTGGAACGCGGCGGCGGACCGGTCGGCGCGCCCGAGCGCCGGCGCGTCTACTCGAACTGGGGGTACGAGCTGCTCGGGGAGCTCGTCGAGGAACGCACCGGGCTGCCGTTCGCCGAGCACCTCGACCACGAGGTGCTGCACCCGCTCGGCATGGACGGCACCGTGCTGGACGGCACGCCCGCGGCCGCCGGCCGCGGGACTCTCGCCGACCTGCTCGCGTTCGCCCGGGAGCTGCTCGCGCCCACGCTGCTGGACGCGGAGCTGCACCGGCAGGCGATCACGGTGGCGTTCCCCGGGCTCGACGGCGTCGTCCCCGGCTACGGCCGCCAGTCACCGTGCGACTGGGGGCTCGGCATGGAGCTCAAGGGCGGCAAGTCCCCCCACTGGACCGGCGAGGCGCTCCCGCCGGAGACCTTCGGGCACTTCGGGCGCTCCGGGTCCTTCCTGTGGGTCGATCCCGCCCGCGGGGTCGCCACCGTCCACCTCGCCGATCGCGAGTTCGACACCTGGGCGAAGGAGCGGTGGCCTGCGTTCGGTGACGCCGTGGCGCAGGCGGTCGACGAGGCGAGGTCGCGGTGAGCGTGCTCGTGGCGGGCTGCGGCGACCTCGGGACCGAGGTGGCGCTGCGGCTGGTCGCGGAGGGCGCCGAGGTCCTCGGCCTCCGGCGCTCCGCCCACCTGCTCCCGCCGGAGATCACGGGTCTCGCGGCGGACCTGCACGCGCCCGACCTGACCGTCCCGGCGGGTGTCACGCGGCTCGTCTACACCGCGGCGGCCGACGAGCGCAGCGAGGCGGCGTACCGCCGCGCCTACGTCACGGGCGTCCGCAACGTGCTGGCCGCGCTGGCCCGTTCGGGGGCGGTGCTCGAGCGCGCGTTGCTGGTCTCGTCGACCGCGGTGTACGGCGTGTCCGACGGATCGGTGGTGGACGAGCGGACGCCGGCGGAGCCCGCGACCGACACCGGCCGCGTGCTGCTCGAGGCGGAGCGCGCCTTCCGCTGCGCCGTGCCGGGAGGTGTGGTGCTGCGACTCGCCGGCATCTACGGCCCGGGCCGCACGTGGCTGGTCGAGCAGGTCCGGGGCGGCACGGCCGTCGTCCCGTCACGGCCCGTGCACACGAACCGGATCCACCGCGACGACGCCGCGGCCGCCGCGGTCCACCTGCTGACCCGTGTGCCCTCGCCCGAGGGCTGCTACCTCGGCGTCGACGACGAGCCCGCCGAGCTCGGCGCGGTGCTGCGCCACCTGGCGGCCGCGCTGGGCCTCGACGACCCACCGGTCGGCGAGGCCGCGCGCCGTCGCGGCGGCGACAAGCGCTGCGGCAACGCACGGCTCCGCGCGAGCGGGTGGGCGCCCCGGTACCCGTCGTACCGCGAGGGCTACGACGCCGTGCTGGCGGGCGTCGGCGTCCGTCACCCCTGACCGTGCCCTGCCCGGGCCGCGTGGACGCGGCCTCACGAGGCGGGGTCCTGTCGCGGTCGGACGGTTAGGCTCGCCGCGTCGGACCGACGGCGCAGCGGCGGCGGTCTCGAGGAGCGCAGCGACGTGGCCAGCGACGTGGAGAGACCACCACGACCGGGCGACCTCGTCCCGATCGCCGCCGAGGAGTGCGTCGAGCTGCTGGGATCCGCGATGTTCGTGCGGGTCGCGTTCCTCGTGGACGGCGCACCGATGGTGCTGCCGGTCAACCACCTCGCGCACGACGGCGCCATCTACTTCCGGACCGCACCCGGCTCGAAGCTCGGGCTCGCGGCGGGCGGTGGGCAGGTCGCCGTCGAGGCCGACGACGGCGACCCGGTCCGTCGGGTGGGCTGGAGCGTCGTCGCGCACGGCAGGGCGTCCATCGTCACGGACCAGGCCGAGGGCGAGTCCCTGCTGGCACTGCCCTTCGAGCCGTGGGCCCTGCCCGACAGCCGGGACTTCTGGGTGCGGGTCGACGTCCAGCACATCGACGGGCGGCGGGTCGTGCGGCGGGACGACGCGGGCTGATCAGCCGAGCAGCGGTGCGATGCGCGCCGCGAGCGCGCGGAAGGCCGCTCCCCGGTGGCTGATCGCGTCCTTCTCCGCCGCCGTCAGCTCGCCGTTGGTGCGACCGTCGTCGGTCACCTCGGCGACGAAGTGCGGGTCGTAGCCGAAGCCGTGGTGGCCACGTGCGGGCCACACGACGCGGCCTTCCATCGTCCCGCGGACGACGGCCTCGCGCCCGTCCGGCAGCACGAGTGCCGCGGCGCACACGAACCGCGCCGTCGGCGAGCCGTCCGCGAGCAGACCCGACAGGCCGCGGGCCTCGAGCTCGGCGACGAGCTTGGCGTTGTTCGCCGCGTCGTCCGGCGGCTCCCCCGCATAGCGGGCGCTGCGGACGCCCGGGTCGCCACCGAGCGCGTCCACCTCGAGCCCGGAGTCGTCCGCGAGCGACGGCAGGCCGGTCGCGACCGTGCACGCCCGCGCCTTCAGCAGCGCGTTCGCCTCGAAGGTCTCGCCGTCCTCGACCGGCTCCGGCACGCCGTACCGGTGCATGCCGACCAGTTCGACCTCGAGGTGGCACGCGGCCAGGATCGCCTCGATCTCCGAGAGCTTGTGGGCGTTGCCCGTCGCGACGACGACGCGGCGGCGTGCGGCGCTCACGCGTCGACCGCGGCGCGCTGGACGGCGAACAGCTCGTGGCACCCGGCGAGCGCCAGATCGAGCAGGCGGTCGAGGGCAGCGCGGTCGAACGGGGCCCCTTCCGCGGTCCCCTGGACCTCCACCAGCCGGCCGTCCGCGGTCGCGACCACGTTCATGTCCACCTCGGCCCGGACGTCCTCCTCGTAGGGCAGGTCGAGCCGCGGCTCGCCGTCGACGATGCCGACGCTGACGGCCGCCACCTGGCCCGTCAGGGCCGCGTCGAGGCCGAGCCGGTGGAGCGCGCGGGCGAGCGCGACCCAGCCGCCGGTGATCGCCGCGGTGCGCGTCCCGCCGTCGGCCTCGAGCACGTCGCAGTCCACCGTGACGGTCACGTCGGGGAGCGCGTCGATGTCGACCACCGCGCGCAGGGAGCGACCGATCAGGCGCTCGATCTCCTTCGAGCGGCCGCCGGCGCCGGTGCGCTCCCGGCGGGAGCGCGTGTCGGTCGCCCCGGGCAGCATCGCGTACTCGCCCGTCACCCAGCCGCGGCGGTCACGGAAGCGCGGTGCCCCCTCCTCCACCGACGCAGCGCACAGCACGTGGGTGGCACCGAACCGGACGAGCGCGGACCCGGTGGGGTTGCGCTGCGCGTCCGGCTCGATGGTCACGGGGCGAAGCTGGTCGGCTCGGCGGCCGTCGGCACGATCCACGGAGATGCGCTCCTCGTCGGTGCTGTCGTCGGTGCTGTCGTCGGTCGTCCGGACCGCGAGAACCTACGGACATCCGAGGGTTCTCGCAGCGCGAGCCGGTCCCCGGGCCGCCCCATGCGAGAACCCACCCACATCCGAGGGTTCTCGCAGCCCGAGCCGGTCCCCGGGCCGCCCCATGCGAGAACCCACCCACATCCGAGGGTTCTCGCAGCCCGAGCCGGTCCCCGGGCCGCCCCATGCGAGAACCCACCCACATCCGAGGGTTCTCGCGGCCAGCCCGGCTGGCCGGTCTGGCCTGCGGGCAGCTCAGGCCGGCCCGCCCGCGGCGGGGGCGGGAGGGATCGGGATGTGGTCGAGGTCGTCTGCGAGCGACACGGGCCCGTCGAAGGTGGCGCTCGCCTCCTCCAGCACCCGATCGCGGTCCGTCGCGCCGGCGATGTGCGTCAGCACGAGGCTGCCGACACCGGCCTCGGTCGCGACCTTCCCGGCATCCGTCGCGGTCAGGTGGATCCCCGGCGGGTAGTCCTCGGCATCACCGGTCCAGGTCGCCTCGCACAGGAACAGGTCGGCGCCCCGGGCGATCCGCACCAGGTCCTCGCCACCGGCGCTGTCGGCCGAGTAGGCGAGCGTCGACCCGCCGACCTCGACCCGCACGGAGACGGTCGGCGGCGGGTGGATGCTGCGTGCGAACGACAGGTCCAGGCTCCCCACCTCGGCCCGGTCCCCGTGGCCGACCTGTCGGTGCGCGAAGATGTCGGCGAAGACCATCGGGCTGTCGCCGGAGAGCAACCCCGTCAACGTCCCGAACACCTCCGCGGCCGCATAGAACGGCACCTGCCCGTCGAACTCCGGGTCGAAGCGGAGGTTGTAGAAGCAGCCCACCAGGTCGACGCAGTGGTCGACGTGCCGGTGGCTGACCACGATCGCGTCCAGGTCGCGCAGTGGGAGCAGCCGCTGGAGGTTGGCGGTCGCGCCGTTGCCGGCGTCGAGCAGCACCGACGTGCCACCCGCCTGGACCAGGTAGCCCGAGCACGCCCGGCCGATCCCGGTGTGCGAGCCCGCACACCCGAGCACCGTCAGCTCCACCTCGCGTCCACCTCGCCTCCAGCGGTCGACGGTCACCTCGCGGGCGCGCGCTCCCGGTCCCAGCCCGGTGGCGCCCCGTCACGGCTCCCTGGTGCGGCCGCACGCTAGCCAACGCGACGGCGGCGGAGATGGACCGGGCGCCGACGGGAGGGAGCGGACGGGAGGGAGCGGACGGTCGAGACCCATTAGGTTCCGTCGGCCGCGCGCGTGCGGCGGGGGTCGGCGAGGGGACGCGCCAGCAGCGCAAGCGAGGAGACACCGTGCCGTACATCGACCCGCTCGACACCCTGCGTTCGTTCCCACCCTTCGACGGGCTGGATGAGCGGACGCTGCAGGAGCTCGCCGGGGACGTGCGCAGCGTGCAGTTGGTCGCCGGGGACCTGCTGGTGGAGGCCGGCGAGGTGGCGGACGAGCTCTACGTCGTGCTCGACGGCGAGCTCGAGGTGCTCGCCCCCGAGCAGGACGGTCGGGCGCCCGTGCTCACCAGGCTCGGACCCGGCGCCGTCGTCGGCGAGATCGCCGTGCTGGCGGGTGGGCGCCGGTCCGCCTCGCTGCGAGCGGTCGGCCCCGTTCGGGCGGTCGGCATCGCCGGGCGGGCGTTCTCCGAGCTGCTGCGACGAGCGCCACAGCTCGGGGCGGACCTCGCCCGCACGGCGTCCCAGCGGCTCCGCGCCACTCGACTGGCAGGCCAGCTGCAGCGCCTCTTCCCGGAGACGGAGACGGCGGCGCTCGTGGAGCTCGCCGACACCGTCGGGTTCGTGGCCCTCGGGGCGGGCGAGGCGCTCTACCGCGAGGGTGACCCGTCGGACGCCGCGTACGTGGTCGTGTCCGGACGGGTGCGCGTGTTGACGCGTGACGACGAGGGTGACTGGGCGGAGCCCATCGCCGAGATCGGCGCCGGCGAACTGGTCGGCGAGCTGGCGTTGCTCGACGACGCGCCCCGCACCGCGACGGTCGTCGCGGCCCGTCACACGGAACTCGCCAGGCTCTCCAGGCAGGACTTCGAGGAGCTCGTCTCGTCACGACCGCCCGCGATGCTGGCCGTGGTGCGCACGATCGTGGCGCGCAGTCGCGACGCGCGGGACACGTACCGCCGCGCCCGGTCGGACCACACCGCGATCGGGCTGGTGCCGCTGGGGCCGACCGTCGATCTCGCACGCGTGGCCGACGAGCTGACGAAGCGCTTCGCCCTCCACGGCCCGGCGACGACGGTGGCGAGCGCCGACGTCGACGCCGCACTCGGCGTGGCGGGGATCTCCCGGACGGAGGCGGGCGGCCCCGACGAGCTGCGACTGGCTCGCTGGATGGAGGAGTCGGAGGCGGCGAACGAGTTCCTGGTGCTTCAGGCCGACGACGGGCCCTCGCCCTGGTCCCGGCACTGCATCGACAGGGTGGACCACGTGGTGCTGGTCGCCGACGCGACCGCGTCGCCGGAGCCGACGGCGCTCGAGGTGCAGCTGCTGGCCGCTCGCACGCTGCCCCACCAGCACGTCAGCCTCGTCCTGCTCCAGCCGATCGGCGCCGAGCGGCCGCGCGGGACGACCGCCTGGCTCGAGCGGCGCGATGTCGACGAGCACCACCACGCACGCCTCGACCTGCCAGACGACCTGGACCGTGTGGCGCGCCACCTCGCCGGTCGGGCCGTGTGGCTGGTGCTCGGCGGCGGCGGCGCGAAGGGGTTCGCGCACCTGGGGGTCGTCAAGGCGATGGAGGAGCTCGACCTGCCGATCGACGGGGTGGCGGGCGCGAGCGTCGGCGCGGCGCTCGGGGCGATGCTGGCGCTGCAGACGCCGCGTGAGGACCGCGTCCGCCTGACCACGGAGCTGTTCGCCAGGAAGCTCGACTACACGCTGCCCGTGAGCGGCATGATCGCCGGGCGACGGATCACACGGGCGATCGAGAGCGTCACGGGCGACCGCGCGATCGAGGACACCTGGCTGCCGTTCGTGTGCACGTCCACCAACCTGACGCGCTCCCGGCCGGTCGTCCATCGACGGGGGGAGCTGCGACGGGCGGTGCGCGCCAGCCTGTCGATCCCCGGCGTGCTGCCGCCGGTCACGATGGGCGACGACCTGCTCGTCGACGGTGGCGTGATGAACAACCTGCCCGTCGACGTGATCCGCCGCCGGCATCCCACCGCGACGATCATCGCGTCCGACGCGGCACCACCGCTCGGTCCGCGTGCCCGGGGCGACCACGGCCTGTCGGTTCGAGGCGGTCGCGTGCTCGCCCGCAGGGTGATCCCGGGCATGCGGGCGCCTCGGGTCCCGCGGCTGGCGGCCACGCTGATGCGCTCCCTGCTGGTGGCCGCCGCGGAGAAGCGGGACCGCCAGGTCGAGGCCGGCCTCGCCGATCTCCACCTCCAGTTCGAGTTGCGCGGCGTCGGCCTGCTGGCCTTCGACGTCGTGGCACCGGTCGTCGACCGGGGCTACGACGAGTCGATCGGACGACTCCGCGCGTTCGCGGCCACCGTGCTGCGCGACGCCAGCGAGCGCTGAGGCACGACGCGAGCGCGCGGTGGCAGCAGTCGGTGACCGTTCGGAGCGCGCCGTCGACGGAACGTGAGGATCTGGGCGTTCTGGGGCCTGGATCGCCCGATCCCGCCTTCCGCTGCCTCCCCCGTCGTTGTACGGTGCAGCGACCTCACCGGGGCGGTCCGCACCTCTCGTGCGACCAGGGGCCGGTGCACGGGGATCCTGGGAGCACACGATCATGTCCACCTCGACCGTGGCCGTCGTGCCACGCCACGCGCTGGTCGTCACGACCGTCCTCGCGCTGACCGCCGCGCTGGTCGGCGTCCTCTCGACGCCGGCGCACGCCTCGCACACCTCCGATCGCGTGCGGTTCGTCGACGACCCCGCGAACGTGGTCGTGGGCGATGCGATCGCCAACGCAGCGGGTGACCCGATCGCGGTCGAGGTCGACGCGCCGCGCCTGCTGGCGTTCATCCTCGACATTCAGGCACGGCTCGGGGGCAACGCCATCGGGATCGACGTCACGGTCGGCCTCGAGGTCCCGAACGGCCTCGACGGCGCCCTCGGCGGGACGCGCACCCGGCCCGTCGGCTCCGCCGGCACCGCGGTGTTCGACGGCCTGACGGTGGACGCGGCCACGAACGGCGTGCTCGGTCGCGGCTACCAGCTCACCGCGGAAGCCAAGGTGACCGTCTCCCCCAGCCTGCCCACCCTGGTCCGGCTCGCCCTCGCGGCGCTCGGGTACTCGAACGGGACGCCGGTCGGGTCCACCGCGTTCACCGGGACCTTCGCGGTCTGGGGCGCGGGAGAAACCTGCGAGACGCCCGGCGCGGCCTGCCAGACCACGCTCGGGCGTGTGAGGCTCGCCCTCGACAACCAGGCCGGCGGCCAGTACCTCGCGTTGACGCAGGACGACCTGCTCCCGGCGGACGCGTGCGGCAGCGGCCACCAGCGGATCTCCGACACGGCGGTGCTGTTCGACACCGTCGTCGACGCGACCGGCACCGCGACCATCGTCGTCGAGTTCGAGCGTGCACGCGGCGGCCCGTCCGCGGGGATCGGTCAGTACCAGGTCTGCTACGTGGGCGACAAGGGCTTCACGACGCGCTCGGGCGGCGCCGCACCGGCGTCCGGCGACCCGGACCTGCCCTACGGGCCCGCGCTGCTGCCCGACTGCAACCAGGTCGGCGGCGCCGCGCCGTGCGTGGTGTCGACGCGGGCACTGGGCGGCTCCAGCACCATCCCGCTCGGCCAGATGACGATCCGCGTCCCGACCGGCGACCCGATGTTCCGGTGAGCTGACACGGCGACGACGACGCACACGCCGTCGTCGCTCGAGGCCGTCCGGCCGAGCGGCGTCAGGTCGCGAGCGTGAGGTCGGCCGGGTAGGGCAGGGCGACGACGCCCAGCTGCTCGAGCGCGTCGCTGCTCGCCCGCGTCGGCACGGACGCGTCCGTCCCGCCCCGCTGCGCCACGACGGCCAACCCGTGGTCCGCGAGTGCCACGTCGTAGGCGGCCTCGCGGACCGACGCCGCCTGACGGCTGGCCTCGAAGGCGGCACGCGACGCCGCCAGGTCCCCGAGCAGCAGCAGCGCCGCTCCACGGACCCGGTGCAGCAGGGGCTCCAGGGCTGCCACGCCTTCCGTCGCCGCCGCCCGCGCGAGCACCTCGTCGGCCGCGGCGAGCGCCTCGTCCGCCCGGCCCGCCAGCAGTTCGACCTCGGCGAGCCGCGCCTCGGCCTCCAGCGCCGTGGAGGCCGCACCGACCGACGTGCTGCCATCGATCGACGCACCCAGGACCCGTCGTGCCTCCTCGAAGCGGCCCGCCCGCGCCGCGCACCGCCCCAGGTTCATGCCGACGTACGCGACACCGGCCGTGTACCCGGCGGCGCGGAACGTCCGGTCCGCCCCGCGCAACAACTCCTCCGCATCGGCCACCCGCCCCTGGTCGGCCAGGATCTCGGCCAGGTTGTTGCGTCCGAACGCCGCCCCCAGCACGTCACCGGTCCGCTCGTCGAGCACCTGCGCTCGACGGTAGTAGTCGGCCGCGTCCACCCACCGGCCCTCCCAGAAGGCGATGCCCCCGAGGTTGTTGAGCACCGCCGCCTGGCGCGAGAGCTCACCCAACTCCTCGTACAGCTCCAGCGCACGCAGCGAGTTCACCGCCAGCTCCGGCTCGCCCCGCTCCGCGTAGACCCAGTCCCGCAGCTGGAGGGCGTGCGCCAGTGCGTCGCGCTCGCCGACCGCCTCGGCCTCGGACTCGGCGAGCTGCGACCAGCGCAGTGCGTCGGCGTGCTTGCCCTGTTCCTGACGGAAGTGCCCGTACCACACGGCCAACTGCGCCCTGAGCGCGCCGGCGTCCCGGCGCGCGTCGCCCTCGAGCAACCTCAGACCGCGCGTGATCGACGCGAGCGCCTGCGAGAACCGCTGCCTGCCCGCCTGCGAGCGGGCCTGCTTCAGCAGCAGCCGGGCACACGACAACGGATCGCCGCGGCGGCGCTCGCGCGCGTCCGAGTACGCGGCCGCGGCCCCCGCTCCGTCGCCCATGCGCTGGAGCACGTCCCCGAGCAGCTCCTCCACCTCGGCACGGTCGAGCGAGCCGACCGCCCGTACGTGCCCGGCCGCTCGCAGGGCGCGTCGCAGGAACCCGGCGGCATCCGCGTTGGCGAACGCCCCCGCCGCCCCGCGCCCCGCCGAGACCGAGGCGCGCCAGGCGTCGGCGTAGCGCCCGGCCAGGTAGGCGTGGACGGACAGCAGCCCCGTGCGGTCGGCCGGGAGGGCGGTGATCGCGTCGGCCGCGCGTGCGTGCAGCTCCCGTCGCGCCCGGTACGGCAGCCCCTCGTAGGCGGCGTCCCGGAGCAGCGCGTGCTCGAACGCGACCACCTCGGCGTCCGCGCGGACGAAGCCGGCCAGTCCGGCCAGGTCGAACGTCGAGGTGTCCAGCAGTGCGTCGGCGAGCTCGCGGTCGAACGTCGTCCCGAGCACCGACAGCGACCGGAGGGCGCGACGTTGCTCGGACGGCAGGCGGTCGAGACGGGCGGTGACCAGCGACTCGACCGAGTCGGGGAGCGACTCCAGCTCGCCGAGGTCGGTCGCCGCCAGCACGAGCTCCTGGAGGTAGAGCGGGTTGCCGCCGCTGCGCGCGAGCAGCACCTCCATGACGTGCGCGGGCAGCGGCGCGGCGTCGCTCGCCTGTGCCCCCAGACGGGCGGACGCGCCGGCGGACAGGGGTCCGAGCAGCAGCTCGTGGAAGCCCTCGCCCGTCCCGAGCGACGGGTCCGCCTCCCGACGCGTCGTGCACACCACCCAGGGGCGTTCCAGCACCCGCTCCGTCAGCGAGCGCAGCAGGTCGTGCGAGGCCTCGTCGGACCACTGGACGTCCTCGACCAGCAACAGCGTGAGGTCCGGCCAGAGGTGGTCGAGCACCTGGGCGACCAGCGCCTGCAGCCGCGGCCGCCGGAAGCGGCCCTCCAAGGCGTCCACCTCGGGCGTTCGTGGGACGTCGACGCCGAGCGGGACCGCCAGCAGCGGCGCCCACGGCGCGAGCTCGGGCAGCTCGTCGACCGTCAGCTCGTGCAGCCGGTCGACGGTGCGCGCGTCGTCGGCGTCGGAGGGCAGGCCCAACGCCTCGCGCAGCACCATCCGGATCACGCCGTACGGGGTCGCGGCGCGGAACAACTCGCCGGCCGCGACCACGATCCGCGTCCCCGAGGACCGGGCGACGAGCTCCTGGAGCAACCGGGACTTGCCGATGCCGGCCTCACCGACGATCTCGACCACGATGCCTCGGCCGGCACGTGCCCGGTCGACGCTCCCGAGCAGCGTGCCGAGCTCCTGGTCCCGGCCGATGAGCGGCAGCGCGGCGCTCGCGTCACCCGCCTCGGCACGGCGGCCGACGACGCCGTCGACACGCACGGCCCGCACCGGGGCCGCCTTGCCCTTCACCGTCATCGGCGTCAGCGCCTGCGTCGCGAACACGGTGCGCGTCGCGTCGAGCATGCTCGGGGTGGTGAGCAGGGTGCCGGGCTCCGACGCCGCCATGAGCCGGGCAGCGAGGTTGACCGCGTCGCCCATGACCGTGTAGGTCCGCCGGTAGACGGGGCCGACGTCGCCGGCGAACACGTGCCCGGCCGTCGTCCCGATCCGGACCGGCAGCGGCGGCGCCGCGTCCAGGATCTCGCGCGCGACCAGCAGCAGCCGCTCCTCGTCGTCGCCGGTGGCCACCGGTGCACCCGCCGCCAGGATCACCTTCGTCGCGTCGACGTCCACGTCCGACCCGAGCATGGTCACCCGGTGCCGCTGCGCGGCCGCCTGGATCACACGCATCGTGTCGTCGAGCGCCGCCCACGTCCCGTCGGGGTCGGGGGCGACGCGGTCCAGCCCCTGGATCTGCACGAAGCCGACGCTGACCCGCCGGTGCTCCTGGCTGCTGCCCGCCTGGAGGTGCTCACGCAGGGCCGCCGGCAGGAGCTTCAGCAGCTCCTCGACCGGCGTCTGCACCGCGGGCGCCACCGGGACGTCGTCGCCGGACGGGGCCTGGAGCAGCAGCACGCCCGGTCCCTTGGCCGCACCCAGCAGCTCGGCCGGGATCGCGTCCGCCGTCCCGCGCGTGACCACGATCTCGCCCGACGACGCGGCGCTCTCCGCAGCGACCACCTCGGTGGCCGCGGGGCCGCAGATCACGAGCTCGCGGTGGACGTCGCCCACCAGCAACAGGTGGGTCACCCCCGAGCGGACACCGACCGTCATGCTCAGCCGGACGGACCCGCCGGAGGTGGAGACGCGAGGCAGCGCGAGCAGGCGGGTGCGCATGCCACAGGCCGCACGTGCGCCTCGGCGCGCGTGGTCGGCGCCTTCGAAGAACAGCAGCAACGCGTCGCCACCGAACTTCAGCAGCCGGCCCCCGCTCGCGTAGACGTGCTCGAGCAGCGCCGAGAAGCAGGCGTCGATCGCGTCGGTGAGCTCCTCGGCACCGATGCGTCCCCGGCTCGCGAGCCGTTCCGCCAACGCCGTGAAGCCGGAGATGTCGACGTGGACGAGCGTGGCGTCGATGCAGCGGTAACGGGTGGCCGGTTCGTCGGTGATCCAGGTCTGCAGCACCTGCGGCACGTACGCGCCGACCCGCGCCGCGACCGTGTCCATGCGCACGCCCTCGAGAACCACCGGATGACCACCGGACCCGCGAGGACGCTAGCCGTTCACGCCCAGAGGGTGCCGGAGATGGCCGTCGCGATCTCCCTGACGTCGCCCGGGGCGTAGGCACCGGTGGACAGGTACTTCCACCCCCCGTCCGGGGACAGCGCCACCACCTTGGAACCCTCCGGGAGCCGTGCGCAGACGCGCTGCGCCACGGCCAGCGACGCCCCGGTGGACACCCCGGCGAAGATGCCCTCGACCTCGGCCAGCTCGCGCGTGGCCTGCAACGCCTTGAGCGAGTCGACCTTGATCCGACCGTCGAGCACGGACTGGTCCAGGACCTCCGGGACGTAGCCCTCGTCGAGGTTGCGCAGCCCGTACACCAGGTCGCCGTACTCCGGCTCCGCCGCGTAGATGCGAACGTCCGGGTTCCAGGCCTTCAGCCGCCGCCCGACGCCGGTGACGGTGCCACCCGTCCCGAGGCCCGCGACGAACGCGGCGATGTCGGGCAGGTCGGCGATGATCTCCGGCGCGGTGGTCTCGTAGTGCGCCAGCGCGTTCGCGGGGTTGCCGTACTGGAACGGCATGTAGACGTCCGGGTCCGCCTCCGCCAGCTCGCGGGCGAGCCGGACGGAGCCGTTGGAGCCCTCCGTCGCCGGCGAGTAGACGAGCTCCGCGCCGAACATCGTGAGCAGCTGCTTGCGCTCCTCGGAGGTGTTCTCCGGCATCACGCAGGTGAGCGGGTAGCCCTTGACCTTGCAGATGGCGGCGAGCCCGATGCCGGTGTTGCCGGACGTCGGCTCCAGGACGCGCTGGCCCGGCGCGAGCAGGCCGTGACGTTCGGCCTGCTCGATCAGGTACTTGGCGACGCGGTCCTTGACCGAGCCGGTGGGGTTGTGACCCTCGAGCTTGAGGTACAGCTCGTAGCCCTCCGGTGCCATGCGCGGCAGGCCGACCAGCGGCGTGTTCCCGACCGCCTGTGTGATGTCACCGAAGCGCACCGTCGGCGCTCAGGCGCCGGCGCCGCCGGCGACCGCCGGCATGATGGCGATCTCGGCGCGGTCGCCGACCGGGGTGTCGAGGCCGGACAGGTAGCGGATGTCCTCGTCGTCGACGTACACGTTGATGAAGCCACGCACCTCGGCGCCGTCCAGCAGGTTGTCACGCAGCTCGTCGTTGTCCGCGGTCAGCTCGTCGAACACCTCGCGGACCGTCCCACCGGTCGCCTCGACCTTGGCTTCGCCGCCGGTGTGCTTGCGCAGGACGCTCGGGATACGGACGACAGGCATCGGTCACCTCGTCAGACGGGCGGGGACACGGGGACGCTTCATTCGCGGCAGCCTACCGGTGGGTGCCGCCTGCCCCACGCGTCGCAGGGGGAACGTCCCGTTGCGCGCGTCTACGCTCCGGCCGCTGTGCGCACCCTGACCGCTGACCGGGCACGCCGCATCGCGCTGACGGCGATGGGGTTGCACCGCCCGCGCCCTCCGGCCGGGATCCGCCGCGACGTCCGCCATCTGCGCCAGGTGCTCGACACCGTCGACATCGTGCAGCTCGACAGCGTGAACGTGCTCGCACGCGCGCACGAGTTGCCCTTCTGGTCCCGGCTCGGCCCGCACGACCGCCCGGCGCGCGACCGGTGGTTGTGGCGCTCACGCGAGACCTTCGAGGGTTGGATCCACGCGGCGTCCCTGTCGTCGGTCGACGTGTGGCCGCTGCTCCACCACCGCCGCGCGGGCATGGCGGCACACCAACGGATCCGGGAGTTGGCGGACGCACACCCCGGCTACCTCCAGGCGGTCCGCGACGAGGTGGCCCGGGTCGGCCCGACGAGCATCCAGACGCTCTCCGACCCCGGCGAGCGGACCGGTCCGTGGTGGGGCATGCCACGTGGCCGCCTCGCGCTCGATCACCTGTTCATGACCGGGGAGCTCGCGATCCACGACCGGACCCCCCAGTTCGTCACGCAGTACGACCTGCCGGACCGGGTCATCCCGCCACCCGCACGGGACGCCGAGGTACCACCGACCGACGAGGCGATCCGCCGACTGCTCCTGCGCGCCGCACGGGCGCACGGGATCGGGACGGCCGCGGACCTCGCGGACCACCACCGCCTGCGCGTCCCGGACGCACGCCCGCAGCTCGACGCGCTGGTGCGGGCCGGGCTGCTGGAGGAGGTGCGGGTCCACGGATGGGGAGCGGTGGCCGTCTACCTGCACCCCGAGGCGTCCACCGCCCGCCGCTTCCCGGCGCGCACCCTGCTCTCGCCGTTCGATCCGCTGGTCTGGAACCGGGCCCGCACCGAGCGGCTGTTCGGGTTCCACTACCGCATCGAGATCTACGTCCCAGAGCCCAAGCGCGTGCACGGCTACTACGTGCTGCCGTTCCTGCTGGGCGACCGGCTGGTCGCCCGGGTCGACCTGAAGGCCGACCGGCCCACGGGACGGCTGCTGGTGCGGGGCGCCTTCGCCGAGGCCGACCCGGACCTCGACCGGGCGTTCGTGGCACGAGCGCTCGCCGACGAGCTGGCGGAGCTCGGCGCCTGGCTGGACGTCCCCGAGGTGGTGGTCGAGGACCGTGGCGACCTCGCGCCGGCGCTGCGCGCCGCGGCCGGCTGAGCACCCCTCGACACGACCGGCTCCCCGGGCGGTCGAGCGCGCGCGGGTCAGGCGGGGGGCGGCGTCCCCGGCTCGCGGCGCAGGTCGTCCGGCGGCGGCCCCCAGGGGTGCGGCGGATCGGGCGGCGAGCCGAGTGCCGGCGGGTCGGACGGACCGGCGTCCGTCGCCTCGCCGCCCCGCCGGAGCCTGCCGGCGACGCGGCCGGGTGCGGTCACGACCGATCCGGCACCGTGCTTGACCCGTGCCTCCGGGAGCTGCGTGTGGTGCCGGAGGGTGCCGCGGTCGAGCTCGCGGGCGACGACCACCACCTCGGTGTCGGGCAGGGGTGGGAAGGCACGCAGCGGCGCGGCGTCGGGACGTGCGAAGACGACCCAGTGGGCGGTCTTGCCGGGGCTCCAGCGGGCGACGTAGCCGTCGATGTCGCGTGCGAAGCGGTAGGCGAGCACGTGCGGTCGGAGTTGACGGTCGAGCTGCCGACCGAGCTCCAGGGCGATCGGCGCGAACTTGAACGCGGCGCGGGTGAGCGGAACCCAGGCGACCATCAGGCGGCCTGCTCGTCCCGGACCTCGACCGGCAGCTCCGTGACCCGACCCTCGACGATGGTGAACGCGCGGATGTCGGGGACGTCGCGGTCCTCGAGGGTGACGATCAGGTACGTGGCCTCCGGGTAGGCGGCCAGCCGGATGTCGGTCGCGGACGGGTAGGCCTGCGTGTGGGTGTGCGAGTGGTAGATCACCAGCCCGTGGCCCTCGTCCTCGATCTCGCGCATCGCGTGCAGGAGCTGCGTGGGGTCCATGACGTAGTAGGTCAGCGACCGCTCGGCGTTGTCGATGGGGAAGTGGACGAAACTGCCGTCGCGGCGGAGACCGAGCAGGCCACAGACCTCGTAGGGGAAGTCCGACCAGCTGTGCTCGACGAGGACGTCCCAGGTCGCCCGGTCGAGGACGAACCGGTCCGGCTCCGTCTCGGTGCTCGCTCCCACGCTCCCACCTCCCGGTGCGGCCGTCGGGTACGGGCCGGGACGGTACCGGACGCACTACCGTTGC
Source organism: uncultured Nitriliruptoraceae bacterium (assembly GCA_963695235.1). Lineage (GTDB taxonomy): Bacteria > Actinomycetota > Nitriliruptoria > Nitriliruptorales > Nitriliruptoraceae > PWLR01. Next base: position 1,759,253 of record OY968778.1, on the reverse strand, counting down.
CCGCTCGGCCGACCGCCCCGCCGGACGGCGTCCCTCATGCCTGCGGAGGAGGACAGCGTGGCACTCGACCCGGCCATCAAGGCGCTGGCGACCGGACGGAACTTCGCCGCGCTCACCACGCTGTTCGAGGACGGCAGCCCCCAGACACAGGTCATGTGGGTCGACGCCGACGACGACCACCTGCTGATCAACACCGAGGTCCATCGGGCGAAGTTCCGCAACGTCGAGCGCGACCCGCGCGTGACCGTGCTCGTCTGGGACCAGGACAGCCCGTACCGGTACGTCGAGGTCCGCGGCCGCGTCACCGACGTCGTCCGGGGCCAGGCCGCACGCGACCACATCGATGCGTGCTCCCGCCGCTACTACGGCGAGGACTACCCGAACCCGGTCCAGTCGGAGCGGGCGATCCTGCGCATCACCCCCGACCGCATCGTGCGCCGGGGCGTCTGAACCGGCGCGACGCGACCCGCGGTGACCGACCGCCGCGCGGCGTCGATCAGACGTCGAGGTGGATCGTGGCCGGCTCGTCCCGCCCGACCGCCACGCGTGGCACCAGCCGGCCGACCACCGCGGCGTCGTGCGCGTCCGCCCGCAGCTCGGCCACGGCGCGAGCGGCCGCGCCCTCGTCGGGAAGGGCGAGGAGCAGGCCGCCGGAGGTCTGGGCGTCCGCGAGCACGATCAGGTCGTCCTCGTCGAGCCCCTCGGCGACCAGCTGCGGTCGGACGTGGTCGAGGTTGCGGCGGGTCCCGCCGGGCACCTCGCCGGCGGCGACCAGCGCGTCGAGTCCCGGGAGGCGGGGGACGGCTCGCACGTCCAGTCGCGCGTCGACCCCACTGCCCGCGCAGAGCTCCGCGAGGTGGCCGAGCAGCCCGTAGCCGGTCACGTCGGTCGCAGCGGTCGCGCCGTTGCGGCTGCCGACGCGGGCGGCTGCCGCGTTGAGACGTGTCATCGAGGCGACCGCCGCGGCGTAGACGTCGGCGAGCGGACCGCCGGGTGCGACGTCGGCGGGCGCCCGCCGCTTGACGGCCGTGGCGAGCAGCCCCGTCCCGACCGGCTTGGTGAGCACGAGCACGTCGCCCGGCCGCGCCCCGGTGTTGGTCAACAGCGCGGACTCGTCGACCTCGCCGATCACGACCTGTCCGTAGAGCGGCTCCGGGCCGTCGATCGTGTGGCCGCCCGCGACCACCCAGCCGCCGGTGGCGGCGACCTCCTCGCCGCCGCGGAGCACGTCGGTCAGCAGCGCGAGCGGCAGCTCGTCGCGTGGCCACGCCGCGAAGGCCAGCGCGAACAGGGGCGTCCCGCCCATCGCGTAGACGTCGCTGGCGGCGTTCGCCGCGGCGATGCGACCCCAGGTCGCCGCGTCGTCCACGATCGGCGTGAAGACGTCGACGGTGGCGACGAGCGCACGGCCGTCCGGACGGCGCCACACCGCGGCGTCGTCTCGGGTGGCACGCCCCACCAGGAGGTCGGGGGCGCGCGCGGGGGTCAGGGGGCGCAGGACCTGCGCCAGGTCACCGGGACCGAGCTTGCACGCTCAGCCGGCGCCGTGGCTGTAGGCCGTCAGCCGTCCAGTCGTCGGGTCCATGGCGCGAGCCTACGGTGCCGGTCGCCCCCCGAGGCCACCGCGCTCGCGTGCCCGCCAGTCGAGTGCCTGGTCCGACAGCCCGAGCACCGTGAACGGCAGCACGGCCCCCACGAAGGCCCCGAAGTAGGGCGCGAGCAGCCACATCGTGAACAGGTAGACGAGCCCGAGCGCGATCGCGATGCCCCTGGCCTTGCCGACGCCGCCGTGCTCCTCGGGCCGCCGCAGCGCGACGAGCCCGCCCACGGCGGTGCCCGCCGGGATGCCGATCGCCGGACCGAGCACGCCCAGCGGCAGACCGACCACGATGAACAGACCCATCGCCTTGAGCACCGCACCGCTGGCCCGGGGGTGGCGCGAGCCGAACGCGAGCACCATGAAGACGAACGGGACGAGGGCGAGCCCCAGCCAGACCAGCCCCAGGTGGGGATCACCGAGGAACAGGCCCGTCGCACCGGACAGGATCAGCCAGTAGGCGAACTGGTAGACGACGGTGGCCGCCGTGATGGCGACCCACCGTCCCCGAAGGCTCAACCGACGATCGGCGTCGACGCCGCTCAGCCCTTCACCGCCCCCGCCGTGAGGCCCCGCACGAAGTAGCGCTGGAGCGAGAAGAACACGGCCATCGGCAGGACCATCGTGATGAACGCGGCGGCCGGCAGCAGGTGCCGGTTCTGACCGTACGCGCCCTGCAGATCCGCGAGCGCGACGGTCAGCACGCGCACGTCGGGCGTCCCACCGAGGAACACCAGGGCGACCAGCAGGTCGTTCCACACCCACAGGAACTGCAGGATCGTGAACGAGGCCAACGCCGGCACCGACAGCGGGACCACCAGGCGCGTGAAGATCTTGAAGTGGGTCGCACCGTCCACCCGGGCGGACTCGATGATCGAGGACGGCAGCGAGCCGATGTAGTTGCGCAGCAGATAGATCGCGAGCGGCAGCCCGAAGCCGGTGTGGGCGAGCCACATGGCCGGGTAGGTCCCCACCAGCCGCAGGTTGGGGACGAGCGTGACGTCCCCGATGCTGATCCCCCCCGTGTACAGCCGCAGGATCGGGATCAGCGCCAGATGCAGCGGCACGACGATGAGCGCGACGACCACGATGAACAGCACCTGCCTGCCGCGGAACTCCATCCAGGAGAAGGCGTAGGCCGCGAAGGCAGCGGCGGTGATCGGGATGATCGTCGCGGGGATCGTGACCGCCAGGCTGTTGAAGAAGGCGTTGCCGAAGCCGCGACTGCGACCCAGCACCTCCTGGTAGTGGCCGATCGTGTACTGCGCCGTGTCGAACGGGTTGGCGAACACCGTCCACCATCCCTCGGACTCGATCAGCCCACGGGTCCGGAACGACGAGATGAGCAGCCCGATCGCCGGGATCAGCCACAGCACCACGATCGCGAAGACCACGACCCTGATGACCCAGAGGCCGACCGTGCTCTGGCCGGGTGCCTGCCCCGTCGACGGCGCGACGGTGACGGGCTCGCTCTCCGGGGTCTGCGCCACGTCGGTGGTCGTCATCGGATCTCCTCCTCGGCCCGGAACCGGCGGATGTTCATGGCCATCACGGGGATGACGGCCAGGAACAGCAGGACCGCGATGGCGGCACCCCGTCCGGGATCTCGGAAGGCGAAGAACCAGCGGATCATCCGCTCGGCGATGACCTCGGTCCCCGAACCGCCGTTGGTCAGCACCCACACGATGTCGAACACCTTCAGGGTGTTGATCAGGATCGTCGTGAGCACCACGACGACCGACGACATGATCGTGGGGATCGTGATCCGACGGAAGATCTGGAACTCGGTCGCACCGTCGATGCGCCCGGCCTCCAGCATGTCCTCGGGGACCGACTTGATGGCGGCCGAGAGGATCACCATGGCGAATCCGGTCTGCATCCAGACCATGATGACCATCAGCATGAGGTTGTTCCACGGCTCACGCGACAGCCACGCGATCGGATCCCCGCCGAGCGCGACGACGATCCCGTTCAGCAACCCGGTCTGGTTGCCGAACACACGGAAGTCGTAGATGAAGCCCCAGACGACCGATGCGCCGACGAACGAGATGGCCATCGGCAGGAAGATCAGCGACTTCGAGAGGGACTCGAGCCGGGTGAGGCGGTCCGCGAGGACGGCGAAGATCAGACCCACGCCGGTCGCGACCGTGGGGACGACCACGATCCACCCCAGCGTGTTGCGGATCGAGCGCAGCATCGCCGGGTCGGAGAAGACGAACGCGTAGTTGTCCCAGCCGACCCAGCTCGTGGACGTCGAGTCCTGGAAGCTGATGAGGATCGTGTAGATCGCCGGATAGACCAGGAAGATGCTGAGCAGGACGAGTGCCGGCCCGACGAACACCCAGGGGCGGACGACCTCCTGCCAGCGCATCGACAGTGCGTCGACCAGGCGGTCCATCGAGTAGAAGATCGAGAAGACACCACCGACACCGACCGTGATCGCGATGAGCACCACGAGCAGGCGGTTGGCGTCCGTGTCTCGCATCCACAGGAACGCGTAGAAGAGCACGAGCACCGCACCGACGAACAACGCCACGGACAGCAGCGCGTCGGCGCCCCTCCGCGTCGGCCCCCGCGGATCCGACGGGCTCAGCCGGCTGTCGTCGCCCGCGTCCTCCCCGACGACGACGGGTGGTGTCGGTGTCGAGCTCACGGCCTCTCCTCGATCTCCCGGTCGCACCCGCTCGGTGCCGCCCCCGCCGGACGCATCATGCTCGTTCGCCCGGCCGAGCGCTAGACCCAGCTGCGCCCGTGATCGCCCGGAACGCTCGAGGGGCGGCCGACGTGTCGTCGGCCGCCCCTCGAGGTCAGAGGTCGAGCATCACCAGCTGTTCTGGATGTTGTCGAGCACCGTGCCGATGTCGGTGCCGCGCATCCACTCGTTCATGCCCGTCCAGAAGGAGCCGGAACCGACGGCCGGCGGCATCAGGTCCGACGCGTCGAAGCGCGCCGTGCCCTCCGCGACCGCGGCGATGATCGTCGCCGCAGAGGTCGCGACCACCTCGTCGACGTAGCAGTCGGCGGTGGTGTTCACGTTCGGCGAGATGCGCGAGACGCCCTCGAAGCTGCCGCCCGCGCACTGTGCCTCCGTACCGGTGTAGAGACGGATGAACTCCCGCACCTCCGGACGGTCGTCGAACACGACACCGAGCTCGCCGGCGATGAGCGCTCCCTCGTTGCCGTCGATCGACGGGAACGGGAACACGCCGTAGTCGACCCCGAACTCCGCCCCTTCGGGGAAGAAGTTCACGATGAAGCTCGCCTGCCGGTGCAGGAGCGCAGGTGGGTCGTCACCGATGATCGCGTCGGGGGCATCGCGGAAGTCGATGTCGGGGATGGCGGCGGGTCCTCCCAGCACGTAGCCCTCGCCGAAGACGATCTCGCCGAAGCGGTCGGCAGCGGAGCGGATCTCGTCGCTGTTGAACGCGACGGAGTTGTCGACCCAGCCGTCGTAGACGTCGACGCCCTGGTCACGGAGGACGATGTCCTCCATCCAGTCGGTCGCGGGCCAACCGGTGGCCGCGTCGGAGCCGGTCCCGATGGACCAGGGCGTGTAGCCGTCGGCGACCATCTGGTCGGAGAGGTCGATGAGATCGTCCCAGGTCTCGGGGATCTCGTAGCCCTCGGCCTCGAAGACCGGGATGTTGTACCAGACGAGCGACTTGAGGTTCGCGTTGGTCGGGATGCCGTAGTGCTCACCCTCGTACTCGCCGAGCGACATCAGGTACTCGCCGAAGATGCCCGTGAGCTCGTCGATGTCGAAGCCCATCGACTCGAGGGAGACGGCGTTGCCCTGCGAGGCCTGCTCGATCACAGCGCCTGGCTGGGGGAACAGCGCGATGTCCGGCGGGTTGCCGCCGTCGATCCGGATCAGGACCTGCTCCTCGAAGCTGTCCGAGCCCTCGTAGAAGGCGTCCATCCCGGTCGGCTGGTTGACGTACTCGTCGATCACGGCGTTCATGGCGTCGGCCTCGATCGAGCTCGGCGCGCCGAACACGGAGACCTGTGTGCCGGAGAAGTCCTCGCCGGTGCCGCCATCACCGTCGTCGCCGGCGTCGCCGTCGTCGCCGGAATCGGCCGGGGGCGTCGGCGCGGCGTCGCCGTCGTCGTCACCGTTCCCGCAGGCCGCGAGCATGAGCGCGGCGGCGGCCAGGACGGCCGTCCACCTCACGTGCTTCCTCATCGTTGCACTCTCCCGACCCCCAGCCAGGGCAGCCGGGGTCACCGAGCGGGCCAACCTGTCTTGTGCCCGCGGACCTCGCAGGATAGAGGCGCCGGACGACCGAACCTACGACAGCGACCGTAGGGTGCGTTGGTCGGACAACGGTTGCGACGACGCACCAGTCGCTTGCGCTCCACCGGGTGAGGGTGTAAGCGCTTGCATGCGTTCGCACGGTCCCGCCGTCGGCCCTACCGTCGAGGCATGACCGCACGCGCCAGCCCCGGCTCCCGGCCCGTCCCCCGGCCGAGCGCCCGCGCGTCCCGGTCGACCTCCGAGGCGGCAGGGGCCGGCGACTCCGCCACGCCCGCGCCGGACCACCTCGACGTCCTTCGACAGGCCGTCGTCGGATGCAGGGCCTGCCCGAGGCTCGTCGCCTGGCGCGAGGAGGTGGCGCGGGTGCGGCGTGCCGCCTACGCCGAGGTGGAGTACTGGGGCCGGCCGGTGCCGGGGTTCGGGGACCCGGACGCCCGCGTGCTCGTCGTCGGTCTCGCGCCGGCCGCGCACGGGGCCAACCGCACGGGCCGGATGTTCACCGGCGACCGCTCCGGCGACTGGTTGTTCGCCTCGCTGCACCGGACCGGCTTCGCGAACCAGCCGACCTCGACCTCCCTCGACGACGGGCTCCGGGTCATGGGTGCCTGGATCACCGCGCCGGTGCGCTGCGCCCCGCCCGACAACCGGCCGACGATCGAGGAGCGGGACCGCTGCGCACCGTTCCTCGCCGCCGAGGCCGCCCTGGTGCCGTGGGCGGTGGCGGTCGCGCTCGGGGGCTACGGCTGGGACGCGGTGCTGCGCTGTACCGGCTGGGAGGGTCGCAAGCCCCGCTTCGGGCACGGGGCGGTGGCTGCGCTGCCGGGTGGACGCACCCTGCTCGGCAGCTACCACGTGAGCCAGCAGAACACCTTCACCGGGCGGCTCACCGAGTCGATGCTGGACGAGGTGTTCGTCGCGGCGGCACGGATCGCGGCCGCCACGGACGATGCGGACCGGTAGCGGCCGACGGATCGCGGGCGCCGCGCGTCGCTCCAGTCTCCCTCCACGCGCACGTCGACGTACCATCACGCCGCCCACCCGGCAGCCGACGAGCCCGGGACGGCGCCTCACCTCGCACGCAGGAGTCCACCGTGAACGCACGCCACGACCTGGCGATCGAGGCCGTGGGCCTGGTGAAGCACTTCGGCGCCACGAAGGCGGTCGACGGGCTGGACCTGGAGGTCGAGGCCGGCGGGGTCTACGGGGTGCTCGGCCCGAACGGCGCCGGCAAGACGACCGCGATCCGCATGCTCGCCACGCTGCTCGCGCCGACCGCCGGGACCGCGCGCGTGTTCGGCCACGACGTCGTGACCGAGGCGGAACGGGTCCGCCACCGCGTCAGCATGACGGGACAGTTCGCGTCGGTCGACGAGGACCTGACGGGGATGGAGAACCTGGTGCTGCTGTCGAGGCTGTGGGGCTACCCACGGGCCGCGGCGCGCGGCCGCGCCACGGACCTGCTGGACGCGTTCGGGCTGGCGGAGGCCGCCGGCAAGCAGGTGAAGCACTACTCGGGTGGGATGCGCCGGCGCATCGACATCGCGGCCAGCATCGTGGTCACGCCGGACCTGATCTTCCTCGACGAGCCGACGACCGGGCTGGACCCGCGCAGCCGCAACCAGGTGTGGGAGATCATCCGTGCCCTGGTCTCCGGCGGGACCACCGTGCTGTTGACCACCCAGTACCTCGACGAGGCCGACCAGCTCGCGGACCGGATCGCCGTGATCGACCACGGCCGGGTCATCGCCGAGGGATCCTCCAGCCAGCTCAAGGCGTCGGTCGGGGACGAGGTCCTCCACCTGCGCCTCTTCGAACCGGACCAGCGACCGCAGGCCCAGCAGCTGCTGGCGAGCGCGCTCGCCACCGAGGTGACCGCCGAACCCGACCCCCTCGGGCTGTCGGCGCTGACGTCGGACGCCGCGCTGGTCGCCCGCGCGCTCACCGAGCTGTCCGACGCGGGCATACGCGTCGCCAACGTGGCGCTGGGCCAGCCGAGCCTCGACGAGGTGTTCCTGGCTCTGACCGGCCGCCCGCCCGAGCCCGACACGGCCGACGAGACCACCGCACAGGAGGTGTCCGCGTGAGCTCGACGACCGCGTCGGAGCCCACCACGGAGGCGACCCCCGCGATCGAGCGCGACGTCGTGCGCGCTGCCCTGACGACCGACGCGAGGCCGACCCTCCCGTCACCGCTGTCGGCGTCGCTGACGTTCTGGTGGCGGGCGATGCTCAAGATCAAGCACGTCCCGGAGCAGCTGTTCGACGTCACGATGTTCCCGGTGATGTTCCTCCTGATGTTCACCTACCTGTTCGGCGGTGCGGTCGCGGGATCGACCGGTGCGTACCTCCAGGACGTCCTGCCCGGCATCCTCGTGATGACGGTGGCCATGATCACGATGTACACGGGCCTGACCCTGAACCGCGACATCGAGAAGGGCGTCCACGACCGGTTCCGGTCGCTGCCGATCTGGCGCGCCGCGACGCTGGTCGGCCCCCTGCTCGCCGACGTGGTGCGCTACTGCCTGGCGTCGACCATCATCCTCGCACTGGGCCTCGTGCTCGGCTTCCGTCCCGGCGCCGGGATGGTGGGCGTGCTGGCCGGGATCGGCCTGCTCCTGGTGTTCTGCTTCAGCCTGTCGTGGATCTGGACGTCGCTCGGGATCGTGATGCGCTCCGAGAACGCCCTGATGGGCGTGAGCATGATGGTGCTGTTCCCCCTGACCTTCATCAGCAACGTGTTCGTCCCCGTCGAGACACTGCCGCGCTGGCTGGCCGCGTTCGTGGACGTCAACCCGATCACGATCCTGACCACCGCCATGCGCGGCCTGATGCACGGAACGCCGGTCGGCGCCGAGATCGCCATCGTGCTGGTGATCAGCGCCGGCCTGGTCGCCGTGTTCGGCCCGCTGGCCATGACCCTGTACCGCCGCAAGGCGTAGCCGACCCGGCGAGCCGCGAGGCGTCGTTCACGGGAGCTTGCGGATCTTGCGCTCCAGCACGGCCACGCGAGAACCCACCACTATCCGAGGGTTCTCGCACCCCGGACCGACCGCGGGGGCGTGCCACGCGAGAACCCACCACAATCCGAGGGTTCTCGCACCGCGGACCAGCGGGCACCACGCCGCGGCTGCCACGGGCCACCGCGTCGCGTGCGGCGGGCATCACGGAGACGGGAGGCGGGACGTGGGGACCCTCGAGCTGGCAGCGGAGCTGATCCGCATCCCGTCGGTCAACCCCGATGCCGCCGGCGAGGCCACCGTCGCCGAGGTGCTGCGTGCCCGGCTCGACGAGGGTGGCCTGCTGACGCAGGTCGTCGCGAGCCCCACCGGGCGCCCCTCGCTGGTCGCTCGTCTCCCGGGCCCGACGGATCGGCCGGCGCTGGTCCTGCTGTCGCACACCGACGTCGTGCCGGTCGAGCCCGACGCCTGGCGCCACGACCCGTTCGGTGGCGAGGTGATCGACGGCGAGCTGTGGGGGCGGGGTGCGCTCGACATGAAGGGCATCGCGGCCATGCACGTCGAGGCAGCGGCCGCGCTGGCCTCCCGCGACGTGGAGCGGACGCGCGAGCTCGTCGTCGTCGCCGTCGCCGACGAGGAGGCCGGGGGCACCGACGGTGCCGCCTGGCTCGTCGAGCACCATCCCGAACTGGTCGGCTTCCCTGCCGGCGCGCCGCCCCCTGAGGTGATCGGCGAGGGCGCCTTCGGGCTCACCGGGATCCTCGACCGGCCGCTGCTGCCGATCGCGCTCGGCGAGAAGTCGCCGCTGGGGGTCCGTGCGCGGGCGACGGGCGCGCCCGGTCACGGCTCGCTGCCACCTCGACGTCAGGCGATCCGCGACCTCGCACGCTTCGTCGAGGACGTGACCGGCCCTCGCCACCCGCGCGTGCACCCGGTGATGCGGGAGCTGTTCGGACGGCTGTCGGCGGCGTCCGACGGACCGGAGTCGCGGCTGTTCGGACTGCTCGCCGGACCGGCGGGGCCGACGGCCGTGCGTGCCCTGGCCGGCGTGCTGCGCGCACGGTCGACCGCCATCGGTGCGCTGCTGTCCGACACCATCACCCCGACGATGGTGGAGGCCGGCTACGCGTTCAACGTCGTCCCCGGCGGTGCGGACGCCGCGTTCGACTGCCGGCTGCTGCCGGACACCGACCACGACGAGACGCTCCGGTGGCTCCGGCGCGCAGGCCGACGCCACGACGTCGAGGTGGAGGAGCTGCACCGGTGGGACAGCCGGACCAGCCCGCCTGGCCCGTCGTTCGGGGCGCTCGAGCGGGTCTCGGCCGCGCTCCCGGGCAGCCCCGTCCCCACCCCGGCACTGACACCGGGTCTGACGGACCTGCGGTACTTCCGGGCGCGAGGCGCGATCGGCTACGGGTGGGTCCCGGTGGTGCTCACCCCCGAGCTGCTGGCGACGTTCCACGGTCACGACGAGCGGATCCCCGTGGCCGGACTCGAGCACGGGGCGGCCGCGATGACCGACCTCGTCACGGCGGCCTGCACGATGCCGCGGTGATCCGGCGCGATCCCTCCCGGTCGGGACGGCAGCCGCAGCCCACGCCGGCTCTGTCACCCCACCCGGCCAGAACCGGCCGCGGCACGTGCCAGAGCCCAGGTCAGCGCGGTCGGGACCGCAGCCGCAGCCCACTGCCGGCTCTGTCACCCCACCCGGCCAGAACCGGCCGCGGCACGTGCCAGAGCCCAGGTCAGGCCGGCTCGCCGGGGAGGCGGAGGCTGCCGTCCGGTCGCAGCGGGAAGCCGGGGTTGTGCGCGACCTCCCACAGGTGGCCGTCGAGGTCGGTGAAGTACCCCGACGTCCCACCCCAGTCCGCTGTGCGGGCCGATCTGGTGACGGTGGCGCCCGCATCGGCGGCGCGCTGCAACGCCTCCGTCACCGCCTCGGGTGAGGCGACGTTCATCGCGAGTGCGCTGCGCGGCATGCCGGCGGCCGGCTCGGCCGGGAGCCCGGCGTCCTCGGCCAGGTCGCCCGCCCCGAACAGGCCGAGCACCACCGCGCCGCCGCGCAGGAAGCTGACGACGCCGTCCACGGATGCCTCCGACAACCGCCACCCCATGTCGCGGTAGAAGGCCGTCGCGCGGGCCAGGTCGTCGACCCCGAGCGTGATCAGGCTCACGTGCGCCATCAGGCTGCCCCCGACGCCGCGCCCGAACGGTCGAACGCCACCTGCAGGGCCTCGACGATCGACCGGTGCCGGAAGGTGAAGCCGGCGTCGAGCAGACGGCGCGGCACGGCCCGCTGGCTGGTCGTCGCCAGGGTCGTGCCCATCCGCCCGTAGAGCAGGCCCACCGCGAACGTCGGGATGGGCAGCACGGTCGGACGGTGGAGCACCTCTCCGATCGCCTTGGTGAGCTCGAGGTTGGTCACCGGCTCCGGCGCGCACAGGTTGACCGGCCCGTCGAGGTCGCCGTCCAGCAGGAACCGCATCGCGGCGACGTGGTCGGCCAGCGAGATCCACGGGACGTACTGCCGTCCCGAGCCGACCTTGCCGCCGACACCGGCCTTGAACGGCAGCTCGATCTTGTCGATCAGGTCCCCGCCGTCGGCGATCACCACACCGGTCCGCGGGTGCACGACGCGAATCCCGGCCGCCGCGGCGGGCGCGGCCGCTGCCTCCCACGCCACGCACACGCGCGCGAGGAAGTCGTCACCCGCCGGCGTCTGCTCGGTCACCACCTCGCCGCCCCGGTGGCCGTAGTAGCCGACCGCCGAGGAGGACACGAGCACGGACGGCGCGTCGTCCAGTCCGGCGAGCGCCTCGGCGAGCACGCGGGTGCCACGCTCCCGTGACTCGTGGATCCGCCGGCGGTGCTCCGCCGTCCAGCGCTTGCCGATGGGCGCACCCGCGAGGTGGACCACCGCGTCGACACCCTCGAGCTTGTGCGCCTCGATCGAACCCTCCATCGGGTCCCAGACCACGACGTCGGCGGCGTCGGCGCTCCCGGAACGGGTGACGGGCAGGATGTCGTGGCCGTCGGCGCGGAGGGACGCGGCGAGCGCACCGCCGAGCAGTCCGGTCGAGCCGGTGATCGCGATGCGTGCCACGTGTGCTGCCTCCCGTCGGGGCCTGTCCGGGAACTGCTCCGACCGGTACACGCAGGTCCCGCACCGGCACCGTACGTGCGGCCGGCCGACCGTGCCGCGCCGGCGCCCGGCCCAGCCGTCAGGTGCCGGCGCGCGCGACGATGGCGTCGGCGAACCGCTCGGCCGCGGCGGGCACGACCCCGAGGTAGAGGTCGGGCTCGGTGACCTCGAGCTCCGCCACCTGCAGTGCACCGTCGTCGGCCTCGAGGAGGTCCACCCGGGCGTACAGCAGCTCCGCGCCGGTCACCTGCACGACCCAGTCGGCCAGGTCGCGGACCTCGGCGACGAGTGGCTCCTGGACGTATCGACCGCCGAACTGCTCCTGGATGCGGAACTCGCCGGACACCGGCGTCTTGCGGACGGCATGGCTGACCTCGCCGGCGAACACGACGACCGACAGCTCACCGCGGGTCTCGACCGACGCGAGGTACGGCTGGATCATCACGTCGCCCGCGTCCAGCAACACGTCGAGGTGGTGCTGCGCCACCGACGGCGGTGCGTCCCCGTCCGCCCCGGTGCTGCCGACGCGCAGGAGCCCGTCGGAGCCGGACGCGACCGCGGGCTTGAGGACCGCGCGGTCCCAGCCGCGCGCGACGAGCAGGTCGGCCAGCTCGATGCGGTCACCGGCCGCCAGCCAGGCGGTCGGCACGATCGGTGCGCCACGGTCCTCGAGCTCGACCAGGTAGCCCTTGTGGGTGTTCCACCGCAGGACCTCCGCCGGGTTGGCGAGCGGTGTCACGGACTCGACGTCGACCGCCCATCCCACGAAGGCGTCACGGTCGGCGGTGTAGTCCCAGGTGGTGCGCACGACGGCCAGGTCGAAGTTCGACCAGTCGACGGCCCCATCGCGCCACGACGGCAGCGCGACGTCGACGTCGCGGTCCTGGAGAGCCGCGCGGAGCGGCGCCTCGGTGGCTGCGACGATGGCCGCGAGCTCGTCGTCGACGGTGCCGGTCACGAGCGCGACACGCATGGTGGGCCCTTCAGTCGGGTGGCCGGCGGCTCAGCGCACACGGTCCGGCAGGAACGGCAGCCGCTCACGGGCGGCGCGGACGACGGTCGGATCGATGTCGGCGAGCAGGATCGCCTCCTGTGACGCCGCGGTGGCCAACAGCTCGCCGTCCGGCGCGACGATCCGCGAGTCGCCGCTGTAGTCGAGCGATCCCCCCGAGCCGACACGGTTCACGGCGACCACGTAGACCTGGTCCTCGATCGCCCGTGCTTCGGCGAGCGTGCGCCAGTGGTGCCGGCGCGCCGACGGCCAGTTGGCGACGAGCAGCTCCGCGTCCACGTCACGCGCCCGGTCCCAGTAGAGGTACGCGAACCGCAGGTCGTAGCAGACCGACAGCCCGAGCCGCACCCCCTCCACCTCGATGTCGACGGGGCCGTCGCCCGCCCGGAAGCGTTCGTGCTCGCCGGCGTAGGAGAACGGGTGGACCTTGTCGTACCGGTGCAGCTCCCCCGCCGGCCCCGCGACCAGCAACGCGTTCGCGGGGAGCTCGTCGTCGGGATCCGTGACGGCGACGGAGCCGGCGAGCCACGCGTCGTGGCGCGCCGCGCTCGCCCGCATCCAGCTGACGACCGGACCGTCGATCGGCTCCGCCGTGTGGTGCGTCCGCATCGAGAAGCCGGTCGCGAACATCTCGGTCAGTGCGACCAGCCGTGCACCGAGCCCGACCGCGCGCTCCACCATCGGCCCGACGTGGGCGAGGGTCGCGTCGCGGTCCTCCCACACGATGTCGTGCTGGATGGCGGCGACGGTCAGCCCGCTCATCGTGGCACCGCCTCGCCGTCGACGACCAGCCGTCCCAGCCGCTCCAGGCCCCGCGCGAGCAACGCGTCGTCCTTGCAGAACGCGAAGCGAACCAGCGATCGCACCGGTGCGGGGTCGCGCACGAAGGCGGACACCGGCACGGCGGCGACGCCGATCGCGCCGGGCGCCCACCGGCAGAACGCGTCGCCGTCGTCCCAGCCGACGGCCGCGACGTCCGCCGTCGCGAAGTAGGTGCCGGCCGGGCGGGTGGTCGGCACCCCGAGCGACCGCAGCCCGTCGACCAGCAGGTCCCGCCGGCGGCGGTGCACCTCGCCGACCTCGGCGAGCCGTGCGTCCGGGAGCCGCAGCGCCGACGGCCACTGCGTGCTGGAGGGGTGTGCCGCCGGCGAACGACAGGAACTGCTTGGTGGTGCGCACCGCGTCGGTCAACGGCACCGGGGCGCACGCCCACCCGATCTTCCACCCGGTGCACGAGAAGGTCTTGCCCGCGGACGAGACCGTGATCGGTGCGCTCCGCGCATGCCCGTGCGGGTCGCGAGCGGACGGTGGCTCCCCTCGTACACCAGGTGCTCGTACACCTCGTCGGTGACCGCCAGCAGGTCGTTGTCGACGCACACCTCGGCGATCGCATCGAGCTCGGCGTCGGAGAGCACCGCGCCGGTCGGGTTGTGCGGCGAGTTCAGCAGCACCAGCCGTGTGCGGGGCGTGACGGCGGCGGCGAACCGCTCGACGTCGAGGTGCCACGCGCCACGCGCCGTTCGGCTGCCGTCCGCGCCGTCCTCCGCAGCGCCCGGCGGGGACAGTGGCACCCGCACCTCGACGGCACCGGCCATGGCGATCACGGCCGTGTACGCGTCGTAGACCGGTTCGAGGACCACCACCTCGTCGCCGCCATCGCACAGCGCGAGGATCGCCGCGGCGACGGCCTCGGTCGCGCCGAAGGTGACGGTCACCTCGCGTGTCCGGGTCGTGCACCAGGCCATAGCGGCGCGGCCTGGTGGTCGGCGATCGCGCGCCGCAGCGGCTCGATGCCCGGCCCTGGCGCGTACTGGTTGTGCCCCGCGCGGAGCGCCGCCTCGGCGGCGGCGAGGACCTCCACCGGTGGGTCGGCATCGGGGAAGCCCTGCCCGAGGTTCACGGCGTCGTGCGCGACGGCCAGCGCCGTCATCTCGCTGAAGACGGTGGTGCCGAAGCCGCGCAGTCGCGGCACCAACGGTGCCACGGCCCGGCCGTCGGCCGACGCGCCACGGTGCCCGGCGCTGCTCACCGCGCGGCCTTGGCGCGCTTGCCGGCCCGGCGATGGCCGTCGGGGTCGGGCTCGAGGTCCTTGAGGCCGTTCCACAGCAGGTTGACGACGTGGGCTCGCGACCTGCTGGCGCGTCAGGGTCCGGTGCTCCAGCCACCACTCCCCGACCATCGCGACCGCCCCGACCAGCATCCGGGCGTACATCGGGGCCGTCTTCGCGTCGAAGCCGCGGCCGGAGAACTCCGCGACGAGCAGCTGCTCGGCGCGCGTCGCCACGTCGGCGATGACCGAGGCGAAGGTACCGCCGGCGCCGCCGCTCGGCGCGTCGCGGACCAGCACCCGGAAGCCGTCCTCGTGCTCCTCGATGTAGGAGAGGAACGCATGCGCGGCCCCGGTCGGCCACCGCTCGCGGGTTGCTGGTGTCGAAGGCCTGCGTGATCGACGCGGTGAGGTGGCGGACCTCACGGTCGACGACGACCGCGTACAGCCCTTCCTTGCCGCCGAAGTGCTGGTAGACCACCGGCTTCGACACGCCGGCGCGCTCGGCGATCTCCTCGATCGACGTCGCCTCGTAGCCACGCTCCGCGAACAGCACCGTGGCCACGCCGACCAGCTGCTCGCGTCGTTGCTGCGCGGTCATGCGCACGCGCTTGCTCGCCACCTGGTTGCTCCTCGACACCCACCGGCGCGGGGTCCGATCGGCTGCCGCGCCGTCGCAGGTGCCGGGCGACCCTACTGGACCTCGACGCCGGGCCTGCGGACGCGCGTGCGCCGCTCGAGCTGCCGGGCGGTCGGGGTCTTGATGTCGCGGGCCAGACCGAGGAACGACAGCCCCTTGATCACGAGCCACGACAGATCCAGCTCCCACCACCGCATCCCGTGACGGGCGGAGGCCGGGAAGGCGTGGTGGCCGTTGTGCCAGCCCTCACCGAAGCCCAGCAGCGCCATCACGGCGTTGTTGCGGGCCTCGTCGTGGGACTCGAACGGGCGGGTGCCGAACACGTGGCAGATCGAGTTGATCGACCAGGTGACGTGGTGCAGCACGAACATGCGCACGAGGCCCGCCCACAGCAGGGCGGAGAACGCGCCGGCGAACGTCCCGGTCAGGATGCCGCCGAGCGCCGCGGGCAGGACGAAGGTGAGCAGGATGGCCCACGGGAACAGCTGCGAGACGCGGGCGATCGCGGGGTCGCGGAGCAGGTCCGGCGCCCACGCCTTCTGCACGGTGCTGTCGGGCGAGAACATCCAGCCCATGTGGGCGTACCAGAGTCCCTTGAGCAGACCGACCGGACCGCCGGCCGCGTCGACGTGCGGGGAGTGCGGGTCACCGGGCTGGTCGGAGTAGGCGTGGTGGCGCCGGTGGGTGGCGACCCAGTCGATCACCGCGCCCTGGATCGCCATGGACCCGGCGAAGGCGAACGCGACCCGCACCGGCGTCGGCGCCTTGAAGCTCTGGTGCGTCAGGAGCCGGTGGAACCCGACCGTGATGCCGAGGCCGGTCACCACGTAGAACACCAGCACCAACGCCAGGTCGACCCGCCCGAAGGCGGTCCCCCAGAGCCGGAAGGCCGCCAGCGTGATGCCGACCAGCGGCAGCAGCGTCAGCAACAGGATCGAGATGCGCTGCCAGAAGACGACGCGTGGCGGCGCGACGGTGATCCCACGCAGCGTGGGGCTCTCGTCGAACACGCTCGGAGGGGCGGTGAGTTGGGCCACGGTGACCTCGTGTCGTCCGGTAGGTTCGGTTCGCTGGTCGTGTCCGCGCGGGGCGGCGGCGTCGCATGGAGCCGATCGCTCCCGGGGCGACCCACCCGACGCTTCCGGGCGACCCACCCTACGGTCCCGTAACTTACGGTCGCGTAGGTTCGGGCGCAAGCAGGACCTGTCGGACGTTCGGCAGGTGACCGGGATGGACCGAACTCGACCCGGTCGACCGGCCCGACGAGGAGGCTGCGGTGCAGGCGACGGCCTCGACCCCGCGCCCGGAGCTCGAACGGGCCGTCGCGGTCGTCACGCGCGCGCTCGACGACCTGCGCGAGCGCCTGGTGGTCGCGGCCGGCACCCCCGCCGGCACCTCGACTGCCGCGAACGTCTCGCCCAAGGCCGACGGCACCCCCGTCACCGAGCTCGACCGCGAAGCCGAGGAACTGCTCGTCGCACGGCTCGTCGACGCGTTCCCCCAGCACGGCATCCTCGGCGAGGAGGGTGACACCGTCGCGCCCGACACCGAGTGGACCTGGGTGCTCGACCCGATCGACGGCACGTCGAACTTCTCGGTCGGGCTCCCCTACTGGTGCACGTCCGTCGCACTCGCCCACCAGGGCCAGCCGGTGCTCGGCGTCGTGGACGCGCCCGTGCTCGGTCGCCGCTACCTCGCCGTCGCAGGCGCCGGCGGCAGCGTGGAGCAGCGCACGACCTCGTTGGACGGTCGGCACCAGACGCACCGCCGTGACCCGCTGCGGGTCCGGCCGGCGGTCGACTGGCGGGCACCGGGGAACCGGCACGTCCCGGTGATGCTCACGACCGGCACCGTTCGGCGGGTGCGCGACGCGGGGCTGCGCCTGAACCCGCGCGTGATGGGTGCCACCGCCCTGGACATCGCGATGGTCTCCGAGGGGGCGGCGGTCGCGTCCGTCGCCCGCGTCCCGCGCGTGTGGGACGTCGCCGCGGGGCAGGTGCTCGTGCAGGAGGCCGGTGGGGTGGTCGTGCAGCTCGGTGACGACCCGCTGTTCCCGCTCGCCGTCGGCGTCGACCACCGCGACCGCTGGACGCCCGTCGCGACCGGTCCGGACGAGCAGTTCGTCCGCGACCTGGCGGGCGCGCTGCTGTGACGACGCCGTGACGCGTGCTGGCGTGATGCGCGCTGCCGTGACCGTGAGGCGCGCTGGCGTGAGGCGCGCTGCCGTGAGGCGCGCTGCCGTGAGGCGCGCTGCCGTGAGGCGCGCTGCCGTGAGGCGCGCTGCCGTGACCGTGAGGCGCGCTGCCGTGAGGCGCGCTGCCGTGACGACGCTGCCGTGACCGACGCTGCCGTGACCGTGGGGCGGCCACCACGTGGGGTCTGGGTCGCCTGGGGCTCGCCCTCGTGGGCGGCGTGGCCGTGCTGCTCGCCGTCGTGCTCGCGCTGCTCGATCCGTGCCTGGCGGACGGGCGCGACCTGTCGCGCGACGGCTGCGCCGCGGCCCGCGGTCTCACGCCCGCCCTCGCGCTGGCCACGGTCGGGACGACCCTCGCCGTCGTCGGTGGCGCGGCCGCGACCGTCCTGACATTGCGCCGCCGACCGGGGTCGAGGGACGACGCGCCTTCCGAGGAACCGTGACCGGTCCGAACCGTGACCGGTCGTTCGGCCAGGGAGCGGCCGAGTGACCATCGCCGTTACGGTCGGAGGTGTGTCCGAACCGCGTGTCCACCCCTCCGGAGGGACCCATGAGCTTCGAGAACAAGGTCGCCCTGGTGACCGGTGCCGGGTCGGGCCTCGGGGCGGCCGTCGCCGAGGAGCTCGCCGCCGTCGGAGCGAAGATCGTCGCGACCGACATCAACCTGCAGGCCGCGGAGGCGGTGGTCCAGCGGATCAGCCAGGCTGGCGGGGAGGCGATCGCGCTCGAGCAGGACACCGCCCAGGCCACGCGCTCGGACGAGGTCGTGCGTCAGACGGTCGAGACGTACGGCGGGCTGCACCTGGCGGTCAACAACGCTGGCATCGGGGGTGCCCAGGCCCCGACCGGCGAGATCGACCTCGACGACTGGAACAAGGTCATCGACATCAACCTCAACGGTGTGCTCTACGGGATGCGCTACCAGCTCCCTGCGATCGTCGAGGCGGGCGGCGGCGCGATCGTCAACATGGCGTCCATCCACAGCCTGGTCGCGGCACCCCTGAACGCCGCCTACACGGCGTCCAAGCATGGCGTCCTCGGTCTCACGAGGAACGCGGCGGTCGAGTACGCGCCGCAGGGCGTGCGCATCAACGCCGTCGGTCCGGGCTACATCGACACACCGCTGCTCGCGAGCCTGCCCGCGGAGCAGCGAGAGATGCTCGAGGGCAAGCACCCGATCGGTCGCCTGGGGCGGGCCGACGAGGTCGCCGCCCTGGTGGCGTTCCTGCTCAGCGAGCGTGCCTCGTTCATCACCGGCGGGTACTATGTCGTGGATGGCGGATACACCGCCGTCTAGCTGCGCGTTCCTCGCTTCCTCGCCGCGGAGGCGTCTTCTCCACAGTCGTTCGTGGTGCCGTGTTGACTCGAACGTCTGTTCGTCTATCCTTGGCAGCGACGTCGAGGTGGAGGACGCGTGAAGGCGTGGCGGACGGACGGGCGAGGAGCACCCTCGTGCGGCCGTGCCCTGTACCCGCCCGGGCGCGTCCACCGGCATGCGGCGACTGCCACGTCCGCCCACGGGTCGCGTGCCGGGTTCTCGGCCGGGTCACATGCGCGGTCGCGCCGGCCTGCGTCACCGGCGGCCCCCGTGTCGGCCACGCCCGGCACGGGACGGTCCCCCTCCGGGTCGGTCCAGGACGTCCCGGCGATGGCTGCCGAGGCCGCCGCGGGCTACGACACCGGCGCCCGCGGGGCTCCGGCGGCGGCGACCCCCGATCCTGCCGCCCCGACGCCTGGCGCCGCGCCTGTGGCGTGTGAGCGATCCGCGGAGACGGCGTCGGTGGCGGTGGCGGCGCGGGTGTCGGCGCTGGTGGAGGCGGTGGACGGGGTGCAGCAGCTACAGACCGGCGGGCTTGCGGAGCGGGTCGTGCACCAGCTGCTGGCCGACGTGAACGTGGCCGTGCGCCGGCTGCAGGCCACCACCGCCCGGCTGGCAGGCGATCTCCAACGGCGCCACCAACCCGCGGTCGCGACCGGCAGCGAACGTGACCAGGCCCAACGGCGCACCGCCCGCACCCTCACCGACGAGCTCAACCTGGCCCCCGGCGAAGCGAAACGCGCCACGACCACCGGCCGCCACCTCCTCGACAGCCCCCTGCTCGGCGCCGCCTTCGACGCCGGGACGCTCTCCGCCGAACACGCCGCCGCGATCGCGGGCGCGCTCACCGGCATCCCACCCGACCACCGCCCCGACACCGAACAGGCGCTGGTCGCCCTGGCAGCCACCGCAACCCCCCAACAAGTGGCCACAGAAGGCCGACGGCTCGCCGCACGCCTCGACGACACCCGCGCCCAACAGACCGAACGGGCCCGGCACGTCCGCCGCCGCGCGAACTGGTGGCAGACCACCGACGGGGACCTGCGCATCGACGCGACCCTCTCCGGGGTGGACGCCGAAACCGTCCGGGTCGCGCTCGACGCCGCCACCCCACCCCCCGGCCAGCACGAACACCGCACCCCTGACCAACGCCGCGCCGACGGGTTGACCAACCTCGCCGCCACCTCCTTACGTGCCGGCGAGCTGCCCGCCCAACACGGCGTCCGACCCCACGTCCAGGTCATCGTCACCCTCGCCGACCTACGCACCTGGACGGGCGACGCGACCCTCGGGTCCGGCGAAACCATCACCATGCACCAACTCGCCGGCATCGCCCAGGACTGCATCATCTCCCGCACCATCCTCGGCCTCGACGACGCCCCCATCGCCGGCTCCATCGCCTCACGAACCATCCCCGCAGCACTCTGGCGCGCACTCCTCGTCCGCGACCGAGGCTGCACCTGGCCCCACTGCGACGCACCCGCCTCCTGGTGCCAGGTCGCCCACGGCGCCGTCCCCTTCGCCGCCCACGGCGCCCTCTCCCCCGACAACGCCGCCCTGCTCTGCGGCCACCACCACCGACGCTTCGACGCCGGCGGCTGGAACATCACCATCGACGGCAACACCGTCACCTACCAGCCGGACCCCAACCGCCCCTCCGCTGCCGAACTCGCCAGACAACACACCCGCAGCAACTCGGGCCACACCGAACGGAGTACCACCCGCACCCTCCGCCGCGCCCCCGACCGCGACCGCACCCTCCACCCCCTCCCCGACCGCGACCGCACCCCCCGCGACGGCCCGGATCGCCGCACCCCCCGCGAGGGCCCGGATCCCACCCCCCGCGACAGACCCGACCGCCGCGGCCCAGATCCCATCCCCCGCGACAGGCCCGACGGCACGGCCGCTGGACGCGATGGGCCAGGACCACCCAGGACCGACAGCCGGGCAGTGATCGGACCACAGGCCACTGCAGCGATCGGACCGCAGACCAGCGCAGCGACGGGCCCGGCGACGGGACTGGCGACCGCGGCGACCGGGTCGAGGACCGGGCCCGCGCCGTGACCGAACCGATGACCACCGAGATTCGACGCGACCTGCCCGCTCCTCGTGGCTGCTGAACAGCGCTCGGTTCCGCGCGCCCGCCGGGATGTCCCGGCGGGGCCAGCGGCGCGCTGCTGTTGGATTCGTCGGCTCACGCGTGACACGCGGACACGAACGGGCCTTGGCCACCCTCCGGTCGCCATACCCGATGCCCTCGGTGCCACCGAGCGTCAGGTGGGACCCCGCCATCGACCGACGACCCGCAGACCGAGGACGACCCGCAGACCGGCCGACGACCCGCGGACCAACGACGACCCCGCGGACCAACGACAGAGACCCCGCCGAAGTATCGGCGGGGTCTCGTCTCATGGGCGTCGATGCGCCATGGTGTACGTGCGGTGAGCGTGGACAGGACCCGTCCCGTCGCTCCCTTGGCGGAGCGGCGGCCGGTCGCCCGTCCCCACCCGGCTGCCCTTGTCGGCTGGCCGGATGGCGCGGTCACCACACGAGCTTCCCACGGTGGAGGGGGCGTTCTTCGAGAACACCCTGGATGGGGCGTTCTCCGCGAACACCCCGCGGTGGAGCTGCCGGGAGTCGAACCCGGGTCCCGCGGTCCCGAAGCTGGGGGCTCTACGTGCGTAGGTTCCGGATGATCTCGGACACGGTGCTCCGGAGCCAGACAGCGTCCGTGTCCATACCACCGTTCGATGTCCCCCTCGGCCCGGCGGTCCGTGCGGTCGGGGTGATCCTCGTGATGTCGATCTCGACCCCCCTACGAGGCGTCAGGGGCGGATCGTCGCGGGTGTTTAGGCCGCGATAGCCAGCTCAGGCGTAGTGTCCTTGGCAGCTATGATTTCCCGCGTGTTTTGTCGAGGTCGCGCGGGCACCCTCGGCACGCTCCCACGGCGACGGCCTGACCACGGTCGAAACCGTGTCAGCCCCAAGCATGTGTGCGTTCGGAAATTCGGTGCATCGACGCTGTGTAGTTGTCAACCGGTCCCGCGCAGGTTGCCCTGCCGGACCTAGGAGCATACCGCATGAGGCTCCCGGGAGGCGTCCGGACGGACATGCCGGACCGGGCGACCCGGAGGGGGCTTGCGGCGGCCGCCTGCCGTGTGGTGGAACCCCTACCCGGTAGGTCGGCGTTCAGCGCCGGTACTTGAGCGCTCGCTGGATCTCGCGGTCAGCGTCACGCTTCGCGGCAGTCTGACGCTTGTCCGCGACGTTCTTGCCGCGTCCCACGGCGAACTCGAGCTTGGCGCGCCCCCCCTTGAAGTACAGCCGCGTGGGCACGAGCGTGACCCCCTTCGCGGCGACCTGGTGCGCCAGCTGGTCAAGCTCACGGCGGTGGAGCAGCAACTTGCGAGGCTGCACCGGGTCGTGGTTGTTGCGGTTGCCGAACGCGTACTCCGGGATGTGTGCCTGCATCAGCCAGGCCTCGCCGTCGGCGCCGATCTTCACCCACGCCTCGGCGAGGGACCCCCGCCCGTCACGCAGCGACTTCACCTCCGTGCCGCTGAGGACGAGGCCCGCCTCGAATCGGTCGTCGAGGTGGTAGTCGAAGCGGGCACGCCGGTTGCTGACGATCAGCTTGGTGCCGTCGCCGTCGCTCGCGTTCGATCGTTTCGCCATAGCCGACCAGCGTAGCGACGACGGCGCTCCGACAGGCTCGCCGCCCGACGCGACCGGCAGGGCGGGTTGCAGCTCGCGGGGCGCTCCGCCGATGTGGTGGGCTCGTGTGTGCAGCGATCAGGGAGTCTCAGCTGCTGTCGGAGTGGGCGGTCCGGCCGCGGACGAGCGGCCCATCGACCGGCGGGCACCCGGCGAGAGCGCACCGAACCACACGCCGATCATCACCAGTGCTGCACCGGTGAGCGCCTGTGCCGTGATCGGCTCGTCCAGGATCCAGGCCTCGAGGAGCATGGTGACCACCGGGAACAGCACGAACATGTAGGACGTCGCCGACGCGGTCCAGCGCCGGACCACCAGCAGCACGAGCACGAAGAGGCCGAGGGACCCGAACGTCACGAGGTACAGCACCGCCCACACGGCCTCCGGCTCGCTCGGCAACGCCCAGGCCTCCCCCGCCACCGACGAGATGGCCAGCAGGACCATGGCTCCCACACCGAGCGCGATCGCGTTGGTGACGATCGGATGGTTCCCGGAGATTCGCTTGCTGACGATGATGCTCTGGCTCACCGCGGCCGCGGCGGCGAGCATCGTCGCCAGCGCGACCAGCGGAACGACGACGGCCTGCGGCCCGAAGGCCAACCACGCGATACCCGCCAACGCGAGGAACGCGCCGAGCGTGTTGCGTGCTTGCAGCCGCTCGGTGCCCTGCGCGCTGGCGAGCAGCAACGTCGCCAGCGGTACGACCGCCATCACTATGACCGCGACGGACGCCGTGACGCGGGTCAACGACCAGTACATCAGCGCGTAGAACAGCCCGAAGCCGAGCACGCCGTAGAGGACTGTCAGCCCCAGGAGGCGGCCCTGCGGCCACCGCAGGCGCAGCAGGAGCGCCAGCGCCACGAATGTCACTGCGGCCGTCCCGAACCGGAGCCCGGCCCCCCAGAACGGCGGTAGTCCCAGGTTGCTCAACCGAACTGCCAGGAAGTTGCCGGCGCCGAACAGCACGCTCAACCCGAAGGCGCCGAGCGTGAACGGGTCGGGGAGGCGACCGTCGGTGTCCATCCCGTCAGCATCCGCCGCGAAGACGATCCCGTCCAGCCCCGCCGCGCCGACCCGGACGCCCAGCGACCACCACGGCACCCACGCCACGCGACTACCCCGCCACCGACGCCCGTGACCAATCCGCACCGACGCCGGGAGCTCCACGGCACCGACGACGCGCGCGCACCCGCCACCGACCCCCACGACCACCACGGCACCGACGACGGCGACCACCCCGCCACCGACCCCCACGACCACCACGGCACCAACGACGCTCGACCACACCGCCACCGACGCCCGTGGCCAACCCGCACCCGCCCGGGGCCTCCACGGCGCCGACGGCGGTGGCCGACGCAGGGCCGCCGTCAGCAGCTGATGTAGCCGCAGGGGTCGCGTGGGGTGCCGGCGTCGCGGACCTCGAAATGCAGATGTGGGCCGTAGCTGTTGCCGGAGTTGCCGACCTGCCCCACGGTGGCACCCGAGCCGACGACTGCACCGACACCGACGGCAACACTCGACAGATGGGCGTAGATCGTCGCCATGCCATCCGGGTGCGCGATCAGGACGTAGTTGCCGAACCCACCCCCGCAGCCCCACGAGCTGGTCGGGTGGCAGCCGTTCGTGACGTGCACGACGGTGCCGGAGCGCGCCGATCGGACCGTCGTACCGACGACACCACCGAGATCGACGCCGTTGTGGTTGCGACCCCACCGAGGGCCGAACGGCGACGTGAGCGGACCAGGCACGGGCCGGCTCCACCCGCCCGCACCGTCCGGTCCACCGACGTCCTCGGGCGGCGGCAGCGGTGCGGTCTCGGCAGGCCCACAGGCCTCCTCCAGCTCGTCTGCCGCGGCATCCCGCTGGCGTGCCGCCTCGCACCGGTCGGTCGCCTCGCGGTCGAGCCGCTCCTGCTCCCGCTGGCGCTCGAGCTCCGCCTGCCGCCGGGCCTCCTCGGCAGCGGCGCGCTCCGCCGCCTCGCGCCGTGCCTGGTCGGCGGCCTGCTGGCGTGCGATCGCCTCGAGCTGGCCCGCGATCCGCGCCGACTCCGCATCGAGGCCCGCCAGGTGGGCCTCCATCAGCGTGCGGTCGTCGCGGAGCTCCTCGAAGACGAGCTCACGCTCGGCGCGATGCCGGCGGATCAGCTCGGTCAACCGCTCCTGCTCCGCGACGGCCGCATCCACCTCGCCCATGGCCTCGACGGCCAGCGCGGCCTGACGCTCACTCTCGGCCCGCAGGACGACTGCTTCGGCGCGCTGGGCCTCGACCTCGAGCAGGAGGTGGTGCACCTCCTCGACGAGCTCGCGATCGCCCTCGAGGACCTTGCCGACGTAGGTGTGGGAGTTGAGGAAGTCGCCGATGTCCTCCGCGGTCAGCACGACCTCCGCCAGGCTGACGTGCCCGTACTTGAACGCCGCGATGACCCGCGCCTCGAGCTGCGTCTGCCGGGAGGCGAGCTGGCGCTCAACGTCGGCGAGCTGCCGGACGACCACATCGAGCCCGGCACGCGCCGCTGCCTCTCGCTCCCGCGCGTCGTCGACGGCTGCCGACGCGCGAGCGAGCGCCGCCTGGAGCGCCGTGAGCTCTCCCTCGGCGCCGTCCAGCTCGGCATCCACGACGGCCAGACGCACGCGGGCGTCGGCCTCGAGCTCGCGGGTGTCGCCCAGACGCTCGGAGAGCTCCTCGCGCTCCACGGTCGCGTCCGACAAGCGGTCCCGAAGCTCGAGGGGGTCGGCCGCCGCGGTGGCCGGTACGAGCAGGAGCACGGCCGCGACGGCGAGCAGACGCCCGCGTGCCCACCCCATGGTCAACACGCCACCTCGCCCCGAGCCCCGAAACGGAAGCGTCAGGCTACAGCAGCATCACCAGCAACGCCCGTGCACACCGCCCACAGTCCCACGCGGCTTGGTCACACGTCCAGGAAGCGGCGCAGCGCCAGGATCGACGACATCGCGGCGATGCCGACGCCGGCGACGAGCAGCAACGGGCCGACCTGCGAGACCTCGGTCATGCCGATGAACGGCATGAGCTGGATGTCCTGCGAGAGGTTCCCAGCGATCCGTGGCACCGTCAGCGCCAGCAGCCCCCACGACACGAGCGCGCCGATCAGACCGGCGAACACACCCTCGAGGACGAACGGGAGCCTGATGTACCAGTTGCTCGCTCCGACGAGACGCATGATGGAGGTCTGCTCGCGCCGGGCGAATGCGGCCACCCGGATCGTGTTGGCGATCAGCACCCCCGCAGCCACGAGCTGGATCGCGGCGACGACGAGGGCGGCGTTGCGGACCACGTTGGTGAAGCGCAGGAACTGGTTGAGCACGTCCCGCTGGTCGACGATCTCCTCGACGCCGGGATAAGCGCCGAACTGGTCCCGGATCACGTTGAACAGCTCCGGGTTCTCCAGCCGCACCCGGAAGGACGCGGGCAGGGTGTCGGAGGTGATCGACTCCGTGAGCGCGGGCTGGTCCTTGAACAGCTCGACGAACCGGTCGTAGGCCTCCTGCTTCGACTCGTACTGCACCTCCGCGACGACCTCGTTGGCCTCGAGGTCGTCCCGCAGCTGCTCCTGCTGCTCGGGGGTGATGGCGGCGCAGGTCCGGTCGTCGCACAGGAAGATCGACACCTCGACCTTGCCGACCCAGTCGTCGGTGGCGAGGTCGACCTGCCGCGACAGCAACAGGCTGGAGCCGAGCAACGTCAACGAGACGGTCACCGACAGCACGACGGCGACGGTCATCATGAGGTTGCGCGAGAGCCCCTTGAGGGACTCCTGCAAGGTATAGCGCCACCGGGCGGTCATCGCGGGTTCCTGCTCCCGCCCAGGCGTGCGCCGCAGGCCGCCCGGGCTGTGGTCGTCACGTCCTCAGCTGCCGTAGCCGTAGACGCCTCGGGACTGGTCGCGGACGACGATGCCGCCCTCGAGCTCGATCACGCGCCGCCGCATGGAGTCGACGATGTGCTGGTCGTGGGTGGCCATGACGACGGTCGTGCCGGTGCGGTTGATCCGATCCAGCAGCTTCATGATGCCGACCGACGTCGACGGGTCCAGGTTCCCCGTCGGCTCGTCACACAGCAGGATCCGGGGGCTGTTGACGAACGCCCGGGCGATCGACACGCGTTGCTGCTGGCCGCCGGAGAGTTCGTGGGGCTGCGCGCGGGCCTTCTGGTCCAACCCGACCAGCTCCAGGACCTCCGGGACGCGGCGGTCGATGTCCTTGCGCGACCGTCCGATCACCTCCAGCGCGAAGGCGACGTTCTCGTAGACGGTCTTGTTGTCGAGCAGCTTGAAGTCCTGGAAGACGTAGCCGATCTCTCGGCGGAGGACGGGCACCTTCCAGGGCCGCATGGTCGCGAGGTTCTTGCCCGCGACCCAGATCTCGCCCTCGTCCGTCAGCTGCTCGCGGGTGAGCAGCTTCATGAAGGTCGACTTGCCGGAGCCGGACGGACCGACGACGAAGACGAACTCGCCCTTGGTGACCTCGATCGAGACGTCCTTGAGTGCGACGACCTCGTCCTCGGCGCCCCGCTTGTAGGTCTTGGTGACGTTCTGGAGCCTGATCACGTGGGTTCACCCGATCCCGGCATCGATCCTGGCATGCGAATCGGCCACCGGGCGTCCAGGCGCCCCTGACCGACCCCGGAGGGTACAGCAGGCGTTGCCGCTCACTCGTCCTCTGCCGCACGACGCACCCGTCGTCGCAGCTCCGCCTCGAGCAACGCGTCGAGGTCTCCGTCGAGCACGGCCTGGACGTTGCCGGTCTCGTGCTCCGAGCGCAGGTCCTTCACCATCTGGTAGGGATGGAGCACGTAGCTGCGGATCTGGGAGCCGAACCCGACGTTCTGGGGCCCGCCCCGCAGCTCCTCCAGCTGCTTCTCCCGCTCCTGGCGCTCCACCTCGGCGAGCTTCGCCTTGAGCACGCGCAGCGCCGCGGCCTTGTTCTGGTGCTGCGACTTTTCGTTCTGGCAGCTGACCACGATCCCTGTCGGGAGGTGGGTCAGGCGCACCGCGGAGTCGGTGGTGTTGACGCTCTGGCCGCCGGGCCCCGAGGACCGGTAGACGTCCACGCGGATGTCCTCCTCGGGGACGCTGACCTCCTCGTCGAGCTCAGGCAGTGCGGGCACGACGTCGACCAACGCGAACGAGGTCTGGCGGCGCGCCTGCGAATCGAAGGGGCTGATGCGCACCAGCCGGTGGACGCCGTGCTCCACGGTCAACCAGCCGTACGCGTCCGCCCCGCGGATCTCGAAGGTCGTCGACTTGAGCCCCGCCTCCTCGCCGTAGGACTGGTCGTAGACCTCGGACTGGAAACCGCGCTTCTCGGCCCAGCGCAGGTACATGCGCTGCAGCATCTGCGCCCAGTCCATCGCGTCCACACCGCCCTCGCCCGCGTGGATCGAGACGATCGCGTCCTCGTGGTCGTGCTCGCCCGCGAGCATCGTGACCACCTCGAGCCGGTCGAGCTCGGCCGCCACGACCGCCAGCCCCGCGACGACCTCCTCCTCCGAGCTCGGGTCGTCCTCCTCCTGCGCGAGCTCGTCGAGCACCTCGAGGTCGTCGAGGTGGCCGGCGAGGGCGTCGACGCGCTGGAGCTCGCTCTCGATGCGAGAGAGCTCGGTGGTGACGACGCGGGCGCGATCCGGGTCGTCCCACAGCCCGGGCTCGGCGGCGCGCTCCTGCAGCTCGCCGTGGCGGTCGCGCTTGGCCGGGATGTCCAGGTCGGACTCCAGCTGCTGCAGGCGGCCGCGCAGCGCGGCCAGCGCGTCGGCGTGACTGGCGGGCATCCGTGGCTCCTGCGACGTCGTCGGCGCCGCGCAGCGGGCGGGCGGGGTGGTCGACCGACGATGCTACCCACGCGCCTGCGACGAAAGGCCGCGCGGGCAACGCGCGGACGCCACGCCGCATGCAACCCCGACGGGCAGGCAGGGGTCTCACCCGGTGAGGACGCGCGACGGGCGCGCCCCGGTCACCGAGGACGACCCATGGATGGGCTGCTCGCGGTCGCGGTCGTGCTGGCCGTCGCCACCTTCGTCACCGGCCTGCTGCTGCCGCTGACCAGCCGCGGGACTCGTGACGACGCGCGCCACACGGACCGGGATGCGGCGTTGGCCGCCGAGCTCGGCGCCAGCCGCTGATCCCGGCCGGGATCGTCGCGCTCGACGATCGACCCCGCTAGGCCCGGGTGGACGTCGCGCTCGTGACCACGTCGAAGCTCCAGAGTTCGGACCCGCTCGCGGCCGGTCCCGACGGCGATCCCGCGGCCTGCCCCGACGGCGATCCCGCGGCCTGCCCGGACGCCGATCCCGCGGCCTGCCCCGACGGCGCTCCACCCTCGCCCTGCGATCCCGATGGCGCTCCAGCCGCCGGTCCGTCCTGGCTCTGCGCCGCGGCCTGCTGCGCGTGGCCACGCTGGAACGCGTTCGACGACAGCCACGCCTGGAAGGCGTCCTCGTCCCGCCACCGGGTGACG
Organism: uncultured Nitriliruptoraceae bacterium; assembly: GCA_963695235.1. Lineage (GTDB taxonomy): Bacteria > Actinomycetota > Nitriliruptoria > Nitriliruptorales > Nitriliruptoraceae > PWLR01. Next base: position 1,729,908 of record OY968778.1, on the reverse strand, counting down.
ACGAGGTAGCGGTCGGTGCCGTCGGTCGGACGCAACAGCTCGAACGACTCGAACCCGTCGACCGTCTCGACCTCGCCAGCCCGCGCGGCGAACCGCTGCTCGAGCACCTCGCCTCGCCCCTCCGGGACCTCCAGCACGTTGATCCTGACGACCGACACCGTTCTCGCTCCTCGTCTCGGGGCGACCCACCGGCCGGCGGGTCGGGTTCGACGCGACGATGCTACGGGCGCCGTCGAGCGGAGCAGGACCGGTGTCCGGGCGCCTACCCTCACGCGTCCGGGCGCGACAGGAGGATCAGGTGGCCGGGGTCCCCGACAAGGCGGAACAGCAGCGTCGGTTCGTGGCGCTGGAGTTCACCGACCGACGAGCCATCATCAAGGCGGTCAACCGAGGCGTCGCCGTCGAGAAGCGGGCCCATGCCGGACTGGCGGTCAACGTCGCCCGCAGGCAGCAGCGCTTCTGGAAGGTGGCGTGGCTGCTCGGCCCGTTGGTCGGCGTGCTCCAGTTGACCTTCGCCGCGCCGGCGGCCGCACTCGCGAACGGCATCATCGGCACGGCCATGCTCGCCGCCCTGGCGCTGTTCTGGCACCGCAGGGCCCGCCGTTCCGAGGCGCTCAACCTGGCGCTCGTCGACGGCGCTCGGGGCTCGGCTCGCCGCACCGGCCGCGGCACGGACTCCTCCGGCCACCTCCCGGGTGAGCGCCGCACGGCCCGCGCGGCCGCGGACGGCGACGGCGGGGACGCGATGCCGGGCGCCGCGGACGAGCTGCCCGGCCACCGCCCGTACAAGCCCCGGGGCAGGAAGCGCAGCAGCCGCTAGCGGCACCGGTGACGGTTGCTCACGCCTCGTGCCGCACCTCGGCCAGCGAGCGACGTGCCGCCTCGGCGACGTTGTCGACGGTGAAGCCGAAGGCCTCGAAGAGACGGTCGGCGGGGGCGGACGCGCCGAACCGGTCGAGGCCGACGACCTCGCCGGCGTCCCCGACCCAACGCTCCCAGCCGAGCGAGCGTCCGGCCTCGACGGCGACGCGGGCCCGGACACCGGGAGGCAGCACCTGGTCCCGGTACGCGATCCCCTGGGCCTCGAACAGCTCCCAGGACGGCATCGAGACGACGCGGGCGGCGACGTCCTCGTCCGCGAGCTGCTCGGCCGCGGCCACGCACAGGTGCACCTCGGAGCCGGTGCCGATCAGGACCACGTCGGGCACGCCGTCGGTGTCGCGGAGCACGTAGGCCCCACGCGCCACGGCGTCGTCCGGCTTGTCGCCGAGCGGCGGCAGCCCCTGGCGGGTCAGCGCGAGCACCGTCGGCACGTCCGACTCGATCGCGGCACGCCACGCGCCGACGACTTCGTCGCCATCCGCCGGTCGGATGACGGTCAGGCCCGGGATCGCGCGCAGGGACAGCAGGTGCTCGACCGGCTGGTGGGTGGGGCCGTCCTCGCCCAGGCCGATCGAATCGTGGGTCATCACGTAGATCACCCGCTGGGCCATCAACGCGGCCAGCCGGATCGCCGGTCGGCAGTAGTCGGTGAACACCAGGAAGGACGCGACGTACGGCAGCAGCCCGCCGTGCAGGCCCATGCCCGTCGCCATCGACGCCATCGCGTGCTCTCGGACCCCGAACCGGAGGTTGCGCCCCAGCCGGTCGTCGGCGGTGAAGTCGTCCGCACCGTCGACGTCGGTGTTGTTGGAGCCCGCGAGGTCGGCCGACCCGCCGAACAGCTCCGGCAGGACGGGGGCGAGCGCCTGGATCACGGCACCGGAGTGCTGCCTCGTCGCCGCCTTCTGGTCGAGCGTCGGCAGCGCCTCGGTCCACCGCTGTGGCAGCTCGCGGCGCACGACACGGCGCTCGAACTCCGCAGCGAGGTCCGGGTGGTCCTCGCGGTAGGCGGCGAACCGGTCGTCCCATCCGCTGCGCAGCTGGGCCCCACGCTCACGGACGTCGAGGTGGCTGCGCACGTCGTCGGGCACGGTGAACGGCTCGTCGTGGTCCCAGCCGAGCGCCTGCTTGGTCAGCGCGATCTCGTCGTCACCGAGCGGTGAGCCGTGCGCGGCCGAGGTCCCCGCCTTGTTGGGCGATCCGAAGCCGATCTGGGTCCTGACCGCGATCAGCGACGGTCGAGCGTCGGCGCCTGCGACACGGAGCGCCTCACGCAGGGCGTCCACGTCGTTGCCGTCCTCGACCCGCTGGGTGTGCCAGCCGTAGGCGTCGAACCGGGCGAGCACGTCCTCGCTGAACGCCATGTGGGTGCCGCCGTCGATCGTGATGTTGTTGTCGTCCCACAGGTAGGTGACCCGCCCCAGCCGCAGGTGCCCGGCGAGCGAGGCGGCCTCGGAGGCGATCCCTTCCATCAGGTCGCCGTCGGAGACGATCCCGTAGACCCGGTGGTCGACGACCTGGTGGCCGGGCCGGTTGAACTCCGCCGCGAGGCGCTCGATCGCCAGGGCCATGCCGATGCCGTTGGCGACACCCTGCCCGAGCGGGCCGGTGGTGGTCTCGACACCGGCGAGCTCGAAGCTCTCCGGGTGCCCCGCGGTCGGCGAGCCCCACTGGCGGAAGCGTTGCAGGTCGTCCATGGTCGGCCGCTCGTAGCCGGCCAGGTGCAGCGCCGCGTAGAGCAGCATCGAGCCGTGACCGGCGGACAGCACGAAGCGGTCACGGTCGGCCCAGTCCGGGTCGGCGGGGTCGTGACGCAGCACCTCGCGGTAGAGCAGGTACGCGATCGGCGCGCAGCCCATCGGCATGCCCGGATGCCCCGAGTTGGCCCGCTGCACGGCGTCCATCGCCAGCGTGCGGATCGTGTCGATCGAGCGTTGCGTGAGGTCGGCCGTCATCGTGAGCTCCGCGAGCGGTCCTGATGGTTGCGGCGCCCGAGAGGGCGCCGGAACCAGATGCTAGTGGCCTCTACGAGCGTGCTCAGACGCCGCGGCCGGTCAGCGCGTCCCGGATCTCACGGAGCAGCAGGACGTCCTCCGGGTCCGCCTCGGGCTCGGCGATCTCCGGTGCCCTGCGCTGCATCCGGTTGTAGGCCCGCACGATCAGGAACAGCACCGCGGCGACGAGCAGGAAGTTGACGACCGCGGTGATGACCGCCCCGACGGATCCGACGGGGGTGCCGTCCTCACCCGCCTCCCCGAACGTCAGGAGGTTGTCGAAGTTCGGCTCTCCGAAGATCAGCCCGATCAGCGGCATGATGAGCCGGCCGACGAGGGCCTGGACCACGCCCGTCACCGCGACACCCATGACGAACCCCACGGCGAGGTCCACGAAGTTGCCGCGGTTGATGAACTCCTTGAACTCTGCGATCACGTCCTCGACCTCCCCGCGCGCCCGTCGGGCGCGACCTGGCCGACGCTAGTGGTCGCTATCCCTCGGTGAGCGAGTGGACCCACGTGGAGATCGGCTCGTCCAGGGCACGGATCGTCGCCGCGGGCCCCGCCGGCGTGCCGGTCGGGCTGGCGGCCGCGGTCACCCGCAGCGAGTGGTCGCCACCCGCCACCACGTGGACCGTGGGACGGCGCGGCAGCTTGCGCACGTTGTCCTCGAGCAGGTCGATCCCGCAGAAGGGGTCACGGTCCCCCTGGAGGAACAAGCAGGGCACCTCGATGCGGTGCCAGTGCTCGACGCGCAGCCGCTCGGGCTTGCCCGGCGGATGCAGGGGGTAGCCGTAGAACAGCAGCCCGAGTGCGTCCGCACCGTCGGCGACGGCCATGGAGGCGACCCTCCCGCCGTAGGACTTGCCCCCGAGGATCCAGCGCCGAGCGGTCCCGAGCTCCGCAGTGGCGGCCGCCAGGATGCGGCGCACCGCGGGCACCGATCGATCGGCACGCGGTGCCGCCCGCCGGCCCGCTTCCCGATACGGCAGGTTGGCTCGTACGACGGCGTGGCCGCGCGCGGCGAGGAGCTCGGCGAGTGCCGTGAGCCCGACGTCGTCGAGGTCGCCCCCGGCTCCGGGGAAGAGCAGGACGGGCGCCGCACGACGGCGCGTCGCCGGGTAGACGACGGCCGACACCGCCGAGACCGACGGGTCGTCCACCGCCAGGGAGATGCGACGCGGACGGGCGTCACCGTCGGAGGTGCGCTGGGGAGGCATCGTGCAACGCTACCTCGACTCGGGGACACCCCGAGAGCGACCGGCGTCACTCCTGTGGCGGGCCGACCACCACGACGGGGCAGGGGCTGTGCGCCACGACCTGGTGGGTCACCGATCCGAGCAGCAACCCGCGGAAGCCGCCGAGCCCCCGCGCGCCGACCACCAGGAGGTCGGCCCCGCGCGAGACGTCACACAGCACGCTGGCGGACGAGCCGGAGCGCACGGTCCGTGTCACCGCCAGTCCCCGGTCCCCACCCGATGCCTCGAGCACCTCTTCCAGGACCCCCTGGGCAGCCAGACGCAGCTCGTCGTCCGACGGGAGGGTCACCACCGCGGGCAGCGCGACCAGCTCGGGTGTCGGGAACGCGTGCACCAGCTCGAGCTCGGCGTCGCGCAGCCGTGCTTCGTCCAGCGCCCACCCGAGCGCGCGACGCGATCCCTCCGATGCGTCGATGCCGACGACGATGCGGCCCATGCGCTGCTCCTCTCGTGCGGTCACCGGTGCCGTCGAGCGCCACTGGACGGTGCTGGGCAGCGCCCAGGCGGTGTGATCCGGCACCCCCGTGTCGTGCCGCCACCTTGGCACGGCCGGCGGCAGACGTGCAGTGCTCGACGGCCCGGCTCCCGGGGGTCGATGTCCCCTTGTCGGGCGTCGCCGCCCCGCCGTCCATGCCGGGATCCCTCGCCACGCCGCGACGCGTCCACGGGATCCGTCGCCCTGTCACCGAGCCGTGCCTATCCTGCGGCCACGTCGCCGCGCCCGGCCCCGCGGCGAGAGGTGCTGGCCGTGCGCTACCCGGTGCGACTGCTCACCGACGGGGAGGACATCCTCCACCAGTTCCGCCCGCACTGGAAGGTGCTCCTGCCGTCGCTGGCCTGGGCGATGGGCCTCGCCGCCGTCGTCGGTGTGGCGTTCGCCGCGCTCGAGAACACCTACGCGCTGTGGATCACCGGCGCCGCGGTCCTGTTGTGGGTCGTGCTGTCCACGCGCTCGATCGTCGACTGGTGGTTCACGAACTACGTGCTCACCAACGAGCGGGTCATCGTCCGCTCGGGGATGATCGCCCGCAGCGGCACGGAGATCCCCCTGGAGAACATCAGCAACGTCCTGTTCAGCCAGAACGTCTGGGAGCGCCTGCTCGGCTACGGCGACGTGCTCGTCGAATCGGCCGGCTCACAGGGACAGAGCAGGCTCGAGGACATCCCGGACCCGGAGGCCTTCCAGTCCGAGATCTACCGGGCCAGGGAGCCCCGGATCTCACGCCACGGCCAGACGCGCGAACGCGACGTGGTCGAGCAGCTGGAAGCGCTGGCGAGCCTCCGCGAACGGGGCCACGTCACCGAGGAGGAGTTCCAGGCGCGCAAGCGCCTGCTGCTCGGTCAGCCCCAGCTGCACGGCACCGACGACGGGCCCTCGAGCGGCGATCGGCTCACGTAGGGCCTTCCGCGGACCGGCCGGGGGCGCCCGTGACCTTGTGCCCTGCCGCCGCGCACGTTCCTCGCAGACACTGCGGGCACCGCACGAGGAGGCAGTGCATGCTCGGCATCGGTCTACAGGACCCCGTGGAGCGCCTGGTCGGGGCGCCCGTCGCGACGATCCGCCCGACCGCCACGTTGCGCGAGGCGGCGGTCGCGCTCGCCGCGGACAGCGTCGGATTGCTGGTCGTGGTCGACCCGCACACCGTCCGTGGCGTGCTGTCGGAACGCGACCTGGTCGCCGCGATCGCCGACGACGTGGACCTCGACGACGCCCGCGTCCGCGACCACGCGTCGACAGAACTGGTCCAGGTCGACGAACGGGCCTCGATCGTGGACGCCGCGGAGGCGATGGCGCAGGCGCAGGTCCGCCACCTCGCGGTGGCCCGCGACGGGACCGTGACCGGCATCGTGTCGGTGCGCGACATCGTCCACGTGCTGCTCGAGGACGTGCACGCGGAGGCCTGACCAGCTCCTGCGCATCGGGCGCGCGGTGCTTGCGCATCGAGCGCTCGAGGCCCTGCGCATCGAGCGCGCGACGCCCCGCGCGATCGGCGGTCGAAGCTCCGTCCGACGGCTCCCGGGCTGCCATCCGGCGGTACGGTGCGGCGCGAAGGTCGAGCCCGTGGGAGCCGCTCGTGCCGAACGACCCGGATGCAACCTCCGAGCCCGGTGCACGCGAGCCCGGGGTCGCTGACGCCTCGGACGTCTCGGCCGACGATCCGGCGCGCGAGGCGGCGTTCCTGGCCCACCTGGCGGAGGGCGGCAAGGTCGAGTCGGGCGACTGGATGCCCAGCACCTACCGGCGCCTCAACGTCCGCTTCATCGAGATGCACGCCAACTCCGAGATCATGGGAGCGCTGCCGGAGCGCGAGTGGATCGCGCGCGCGCCGTCGCTGCGCCGCAAGCGCTCGCTGGCGGCGAAGGTCCAGGACGAGGTCGGGCACGCCCACCTGATCTACCGGGTCGCGGAATCGCTGGGACGCCCGCGCAAGGCGATGTACGAGGATCTGATCGCCGGACGCGGCAAGTTCCACAACGTGTTCCACTACCCGACGCGCACGTGGGGCGACGTGGCGTGCATCGGGTTCCTCGTCGACGGTGCCGCGATCGTGACCCAGCGTGCCCTGCTCGACACCTCGTACGCGCCCTACGTCCGGGTCATGAAGCGGGTGGTCGCCGAGGAGTCGCTGCACTTCCGCCACGGCGAGGACATCATGCTGGCGATGGCCAGCGGCACGGACGAGCAGGCGGCGATGCTGCAAGAGGCCGTCGACCGCTGGTGGACGCCGGTGATGCACTTCTTCGGCACCGACGTCGCGGCCGAAGACGACCCGATGATCCGCTGGGGCGTGAAGTCGCGCACGAACGAGCAGTCCCGACAGGAGTGGCTCGGTACCTACGTGCCCAGGCTGTGGGACATGGGGATCGAGACGCCGGACCCTGCGCTGCGCTACGACCGGGCTGCACACCGATGGCGGTACACCGAGCCCGACTGGGACGAGCTGTTGGCGCTGGTGAAGGGACCGCCGACGGAGACCACCGCGACGCGGCTGTACTGGCGGCAGCTGCTGCACCGCAACCACGCCTGGATCCACGAGATCCTGCTCGGCGACGACGTCCCCACCATCCGCGCCGCATGAGATGCCCTGTGTCAAGCCGCCTTGGCGAGGTGGGTCTGGGCGCCTCCGTGGTGGGAGGGGTCGTAGGCGACGCCGTCCTGCCAGCAGCGCCAGATCACGCGGAGCCAGGCACGGGCCAGGATGCGCACGGCGTGCTGGTGGGACTTGTTGGCGGCTCGGTGCCTGTCGTAGATCGCGGCGGCCCAGGGCGAGGCGTGGCGGGAGTCGCCGGCGAAGTCCATGACGGCGTCGCGCAGTTTCTTGTTGCAGGCCCATCGGAAGGTCACCACGTGATGTCGGCCCGACTGTCTGGTCGAGGGGCAGGCGCCGGCCAGCGAGGCCAGCGACGCGTCGGTGGGGAACCGGCCGCGCGCATCGCCGATCTCGGCCAGCAGCTTGGCGGCGCGGATCATCCCGGAGCGGGGCAGCGACCGGAAGATGTGGGCGTCGGGGTGGACGGCGAGCTGTTCGGCGATGTCGGCCTCGAGCACCCGGATCTGCTCGACGATGGCCTGCAGCGCGGCGACGTAGGCCAGGGTGGTCCGGCCGGCGGCGTTGCCGGCGTCGCCGGTGTGGCCGGCCGGCGCGGTCGTCGAGCCGTTCGAGCAGCACGTCGGTGTTGGTCCGGCCGCAGTAGCCGTTGGCGGCCAGCCACGAGCCCAGTCGCTTGACCGACAGCCACGCGGCCCGCTCGGCGGTGGGGAACCGGGCCAGGAACGTCAGGCTGATCGGCGAGTCCAGGTCGGCGAACAGCCCCACCGCGCCCGGGAACACGGTTCGCAGGTGGGCGCGCAGCTGGTTGCACAGTGCCACCCGGGTCTCCACGAGATCGGTGCGGGCGCGCACGGCAGCACGCAACGCCAGGGTCTGCGGGGTGTCAGGTTCGAGCGAGACGAGCAGGCCGGGATCGGTGCGCAGCGTGTCGGCGAGCACGAACGCGTCGAACCGGTCGTCTTTGTTGCCCGCCGACCCGTACCGGGACCGCAGGTTCTTGATCTGCCGTGGCGTGATGACCACCACCTCGATCCCGGCGGCGAGCACGGCGTCGACCACCGGGCCGTCGGGCCGTTCGATCGCGACCCGGGCGACCGAGTGGCGTTCGAGCTGGCCGACCAGCTTGCGGATCCCGGCGGCGTCCATCGTGGTGTTGGACCGGTCCACGACACAGCCGGCCATGTCGACGATGCACAGCTCGTTGGTGTCGGTGGCCCAGTCGATCCCGCCCGTGGGCGCGACCGAGATGTCCATGCCATCCTTCATGAGTGTCTCCTCGCTGCTGCAACAGTGGGGATGCACCCGGTGGTGCCGGGACGTGCACGTCGGTCGCTCACTGATCGGCGCTCTGCGGCGCTCAGCCCTGTAGCCGCTTGGCACGTCCTGGGCCACCGGACCCTGCAGTTCTCATGCTGGCCCTCGAAGGGCAAGCACCGAGGGCAGTGGTCCGGTGGGCACCAGGGGCGCATCAGCAGTCAAGCCGCTGACACCCGGAAGGTTGCCCAGTGAGCATCCACCGGGACTCCCCCACTCAGGAGCGCTCCGAGATCGCGAGCTCGTGCACCCGGTACTCGGTGACGACGACGTCGTCGAGGCTCTCGCGCTCGTAGATCTGGAGTCGCGTCGGCACGTGGATCAAACGGACGATCTCCCAGTCGACGGCGCCGAGCTGCTCGCACTCGTAGCCCCACTCGGCACACGTCTTCTTGCCGACCGAATGCACCAGCGCGACGTCCTCCGGACGGAGCGCCAGCTCGCGGGCATGGCGCTCCCATTGCATGCCGATCACGGATGGCGCCGATGCGACGGCGGACGAGGACGCACTCCCGAGCACGTTGTGGTGGATCAGAGGGCTCGAAGTGCCGGACGCATGGGCCACCTCGAACTCCAACAGGACGTCCACATCCTCCGGGCAGCTCCCGGCAGGCTCGCCGTCGACGACCAGGCAGGTCCCGTCCTCCCCTGGCACGACGGTCCGCGTGCTTCGATCGACGGGCTGGCCGGCAGGATCGCTCCTGACCTCGCCATGCTGCTCCCACCTCGGACCGAGAAGACGGGGCGTCGCGAGCGACCGCCACGCATAGGTGTAGCGAACGCCGTCCCCGGACCACTCGACATCGTCCGGGATGGCGAAGGTGCCCTCCGACGTCGCGGGAAGGACGCCGTAGGCAAGCGCCACGAGCATCGCGCCGGCGAGCACGACGAGCCCGCTCGGGGCAACGCGCTCACGAAGCTTCATGAGGCCCCCATCCCCCGACGCCACCGACCGTATCGAAGCGAGTCGGCGTCCGGCGAGGAAACCCACCAGCTACCGTGGATCCCCTTCGACGCCGGGGTGCGTGGAGCGCCACACCGGCTCGAGGCACGAGGCCGACGAGGCACCAGGCCGACGAGGCCCGACGAGGCCCGACGAGGCCACGGGCGTTGGCCATGGGAGGGTCGAACGGGCATGGCGACGTGGGAGGTCTTCGGCAGGCGCAAGTGGGACGCGCCTCTGGAGCACGTGGGCATGCTGCACGCCGCGGACCGAGACAGCGCGCTGCTCCTCGCCCGCGAGACCCACTTCCGCCACCAGGAGGGTGTCGACTTCGCCGTGGTCCGCTCCGATCAGCTGCACCGGCTGGTGGACCCGACGCTGGTCGAACGGCACACCGACATCAGCTACCGCCTCCAGAGCGGCTACTCGGGGTTCCGTGAGAAGCGGCAGGCCGCCCGTGAGGCCGCCGACGCGAGGGGGCATGGCGGGCTGCGGGAGCGCGACGCACCCGGCCGGCCGGGCGGCGACGGGTGATGTCGGCCACCGGGGCGCCTCCCGTGCACGTGCTCGCCGAGCCCCGTGCCCAGGTGCTGCTGGCGGTCGCCGACGACGCGCTGATCAGCGGCCATCGCGCCTCCCACTGGACCGGTGTCGCTCCGACGCTCGAGGAGGACCTGGCGTTCTCCACGATCGCGCAGGACGGCATCAACCAGGCGGACCTGTGGTACCAGCTGCTGCTGGCGGACTCCACCACCGCGGACCGCGACCTGCGCGCCGCCGTGGACGCGCTGGGACTCGGACGTCCTCCCGACGGTTACCGGCACGCGATCGTGCACGAGCGGCCCCCGCGGGACTTCGCGTACACGCTGGCCCGGCACTGGGTGCAGGTCCACGCCGACGGCGCGCGCCTGCGTGCGCTCGGGGGGTCGAGCGACGACCATGTCGCGGCGCTGGCACGCACCCTCGCTCACGAGGCGCGCTACCACGTCGAGCACGCCGACCACTGGTTCGACCGGCTGGCCCGTGCCGACGGCGAGCCGCGCGACAGGCTGCACGCGGCACTCGCCGACGTGCTTCCCGAGGCGCTCGGCGTGTTCGAACCGGTGGCCGGCGAGCAGGCGGCCGTCGAGGACGGGACCTTCCCGCTCGGGCACGTCGCGCTGCGCTCGGTGTGGCTGGAGGTCGCCGAGCCGGCACTCCGCACCGCCGGCTTCGACCATCTGGTCCCCGCCGAGGACGCCGAGGTGGCACCTGTCGCCCGTGGCGGCCGCGAGGGCGTGCACACCGACGACTTCGTCGCCGACGTGTGGCCGGAGATGACCGCGCTCTACCGCACCGATCCGACGGCACGGTGGTGACGGCCGCACGCGTGGATGCCGCGGCCGTCCGACGCGCGGTGGATGCGGTCCCCGATCCGGAGCTGCCACCGGTCACGATCGGGATGCTGGGGATGGTGCACCACCTCGACGTCTCCGACGCGGGCGAGGTGGTCGTCGAGCTGCTGCCGACCTGGTCCGGGTGCCCGGCGACGGAGCTGATCGCCCGGGACGTGCGCGACGCGGTGCACGCGGTGGCGGGGGTACGGGAGGTGGACGTCCGCTTCCGCTTCGACCCGCCGTGGAGCGCTGCCCGGATCGACGCGGACGGTCGCGAGCGGTTGCGCGCGTTCGGCATCGCGCCGCCGCTCGGCCCGGAGGAGGCCGGCCCTGCCCCCGACGACGGGCGGTCGCTGCCGCTGCTGGGCGGGGGCGTGGACACCACGCCACGGCCGTGCCCGTACTGCGGGTCGCGGGACACGGTGCGCGACAGCATGTACGGCCCGACGCCGTGCAGGGACCTGCGGTCGTGTCACGGCTGCGGGCAACCGTTCGAGGCGTTCCGGTCGTAGCGGCGCGACCGGGACGCGCCCGGTGCGGGCCGCGGAGGCAGCGCGGGAGGGAGACGGCATGGTGCGCACGCTCGGCAGCCACGTCCTCGGCGGGTGGGTGGCTCCCCAGGCCACCGACGGCAGCGCCTCGATCGTCGACGCCGTGACCGGCCACCCGGTGGCACGCAGCTGCACCGACGGGATCGACATGGGTGCCGTCGCCGCGTACGCGCGCGAGGTGGGGGGACCGGCGCTGCGCGCGATGACCTTCCACCGGCGGGCGGCGCTGCTGAAGGAGCTGGTCGGGGCGATCGCCGACCGCAAGGCGGAGCTGTACGAGGTGTCCCACACGACGGGCGCGACGACGCGCGACGCGTGGATCGACGTCGACGGGGGGCTGGGCGTGCTCGGGTCGTACTCGTCGATCGGGCGCCGCACCCTGCCCGACCGCCACGTCGTGCTCGACGGCGAGCCGCAACCGCTCTCCCGCGACGGCACGTTCCTCGGCGTGCACGTGCTCACGCCCCGCGAAGGGGTCGCGGTGCAGGTCAACGCGTTCAACTTCCCGTGCTGGGGGTCGCTCGAGAAGCTGGCGCCGGCCCTGCTCGGGGGCATGCCGGTGATCGTGAAGCCCGCGACCCCCACCGCACACGTCGCCGAGGCGCTGTACCGGATCGTGGTCGACAGCGGTGTCCTCCCCGACGGCGCGCTCCAGTTCGTCGCAGGGTCGCTCGGGGACCTGTTCGACCACCTCGACGGCCGGGACGTCGTCGGCTTCACCGGATCGGCGTCGACCGCGGCGGCGTTGCGGCGGCATCCGGCGTTCGCGAGCCGCTCCGCCCGCTTCGTCGCCGAGACCGACTCGCTCAACAGCTGCGTGCTGCTGCCGAGTGCCGCGGACGACGACGGCCACCTCGACCGGTTCGTCGCCGAGCTCGAGAACGAGCTGGTCACCAAGGCGGGCCAGCGCTGCACGGCGATCCGGCGCGCGCTGGTGCCGGCGTCCGCGTTCGACACGGTCGTCGACCGGCTCCGCGCGCGCCTCGCGGAGGTGCGCGTCGGCGACCCGGCGGTCGAGGGCGTGCGGATGGGTCCGCTGGTCAGCGCAGCCGCCCGCGCGGACGTGGTCGCGGTCGTCGACCGGCTGCGTGCCGGCACCCGCGTGGTGGTCGGCGACGACGAGCCGACGCTGGTCGGGACGGTCGATCCCGGCGCCTTCCTGTCCCCCACCGTGCTCGTGGCGGACGACCCGTGGTTCGACGGCGTGCACGACCTCGAGCCGTTCGGTCCGGTCACGACCCTGCTGCCCTACCGGGACGTGGACGAGGCCATCGCGCTGGTGCGACGTGGGGGCGGCAGCCTGGTCGCGTCGGTGTTCGGGGACGCGGCCACCGACGAGGGGCGCCGCCTGTTCACCGGCATCGCGCCGTACCACGGCCGCGTGCTGTTCGTCGACGCGGTGGACGCGGCGGCCCAGACGGGCCACGGCTCGCCGCTGCCGCACCTGGTCCACGGCGGGCCGGGCCGTGCCGGCGGTGGCGAGGAGCTCGGCGGCCTGCGGGCGTTGCACCACTACACGCAACGCACCGCCGTGCAGGGCTCCCCGGACCAGCTCGTGCACCTGGTGGGCCGCTACCTGCCGGGCGCGACACGCGACACCTCGGGTCCGCACCCGTTCCGGCGCACCTTCGACGAGCTGTCGGTCGGCGACGCGCTGGTCACCGACGAGCGCGTGATCACCCTGGAGGACATCGAGGCGTTCGCCGCGCTGAGCGGTGACCGCTTCTACGCCCACATGGACGAGGACGCGGCCGCCGCGAGCCCGGTCTTCGACGGCCGGGTGGCCCACGGCTACTTCCTGGTGTCGGCCGCGGCGGGGTTGTTCGTGTGGCCCGACCCCGGTCCCGTGCTGGCCAACATCGGCCTGGAAGGCCTCCGCTTCACCAAGCCGGTCTCGCCTGGCGGCCGCATCCACGTGCGCTTCACCTGCAAGGACAAGGGCAGCGCACGGGAGCCCGACCGAGGCACCGTCGTCTGGGACGTCGAGGTGGTCGACCAGGACGGTGACGTCGTCGCCGCGTACGACGTCGTGACGCTGGTGGCGAGGGCTACCGGCGGCGATCCCAGTTCGACGGAGGCTCGCGCGTGATGGCCAGGACGCTCAGCCGGACCAGCATCGACAACGCGACCCCGCCCAGCACGATCACGGCGGGCAGGAACCAGAACCGCAGGCGCATCGGGTCGGGCAGCACCGGCGTCCAGTCGTAGACGGCGCCGGGATCGCGCTCGAAGCGTCCGGCGCGGTCGAAGTCCGTCGGACGGTTCGATGCCACGAACGTGGCGGCCACGCAGGGACGGTTCGACGCGACCGTGCGGCCGCTGCGGATCAGCGCGTCGTCCCAGTGCATCCCGTAGCAGCGGTCCCCGTCCTGCCGGACGAGGACCCACACGGCCACACCCTCGCGCAGCTCCAGCTGGGCGCCCTGGATCCCGTCGCCGAGATCGCCCGGTGTTTCGGGCAGCTCCAGCTCGCCGTCGCGGACCGCGGCGAACCGAGCGTCCAGGGCGGCGGTGGCGCTGAGCCCGGAACCGTACGCCTCGTCGGGCACCTGCCGGACGGCGAACGCGACCGCGAGCAGCACGACGACGACTCCCAGCACGACGAGGTAGCGCCGCGCCGCACGCCGGATCGCCGCCTCCTTGACCGCCCGTGGATCCGTCACCGCTCCCCCGCTCCCTCGCGCCCGCGAGTGCCGAGGGTGCCGCCGGTGGCCGCCCGGTGGAGCCGGTCCATCACGGCCCTCCCCACCCCGACCTCCTCGACCCCCTCGACGACCAGCACGTCGAGGGCCTCGAGCTCCGCGCGGCGCAACGCCGCGTACAGCTGCGAGGCGAGGTCCGCGGCGTCGCGGTAGCGGGCGACCTCCGTGACCCCGCCCGGAAGGGCCCGGGCCGGGCCGTCCGCCACGACCACCCCGGCACGTCGCCCCACCGACATGCACACCATCGCCCGCTCGGCGGCTTCGCCGGCACGTACCACCTCGACGTCGCACCGCGGCCGGTAGTGGCGGTAGCGGGTGCCGGGCGAGGCGCGCAACTCACCGGAGGCGTCGTCGTCCCCGAGCCCCAGCTGCTCGCGGGTGATGCTGCCCTCACGCAGGACCACCGGGCGATCGCCCCTGGCGTCGACGACGGTCGACTCGACACCCACCGGGCACGCGCCGCCGTCGACCACCAGGTCGATCACGGCGCCGAGGTCCGCGACGACGTGCGCGGCGGTGGTCGGCGAGGGCCTCCCCGAACGGTTCGCCGACGGTGCCGCCACCGGCAGGTCGGCGGCCGCAAGCAGGGCAGCCGCGACCGGATGGTCGGGCACCCGCACCGCGACGGTCGCCAACCCACCGGTGGTGACCGAGGGGACACCGGCCGCGGCGTCCAGCACCAGCGTCAGGGGCCCGGGCCAGTGCGCCGCGACCAGGCGGCGGGCCAGCGGGGTGACCGTCTCAACCACGGACCCGAGCCGGTCGGGGTCGGCGAGGTGGAGGATCACCGGGTTGTCGACGGGCCGGCCCTTGGCGGCGAAGATCCGGGCCACCGCGGCCGCGTCCAGGCCGTCGGCGCCCAGGCCGTAGACCGTCTCGGTGGGGAAGGCGACCAGCCGGCCGGCGCGCAGCAGCGCCGCCGCGAGCTCGAGCCCGTCGGCATCGGGTTGGACGACCCGGGCAGACACGGATGCGGCTCCTCGCTCGGTCGGAGGGTCGTCGGCGGGCGGCGCCTCGGCCGTGGCCAGCGGGCGCCCGACGGTCGAGTGGCCCGCCGGTACCGCCGTGGCCCGTGCGCGCCCGGCCGGTGCCGCCGTGGCCCGTGCGCGCCCGGCCGGTGCCGCCGTGGCCACCGGGCGCCCGGCCGGTGCCGACTCGGTCAGGCGTCTGGCCATCGCGGCCACCTCGGCGTGCAGCTCGTCGGGCTCCAGCACAGTGAACCCCACCCCCACCATCGCGAGATGCCCGGCGATGGAGCGGAGCTCGTCGGCGCCCGCCGTCAGCAGCGTCGCGTCGTCGCCGTCGGGCTCCAGCAACCCCACCGTCGGAGGGATGCGTTGCTGCGCCTCGACCAGCGGGACGTGCAGGCGGACGCGGGCGACCCAGCGGTACGGCGCGGTGGTCAGCGCCTCGGAGACCAACCGCACGGGATCGGGGGTGTCGCGCACCTCGGAGGGGACGCCGGTCGTGAACGGGCGTGTCATGCGGTCGAGCCGGAAGGTGCGCCAGTCGTCGCGCTCCAGGTCGAACGCGACGAGATACCAGCGCCTGGCAGCGGACACCAGGCGGTACGGCTCGACGTGCCGACGGGTCGACACCTCGTCCCGCCGGACGTACCGGAAGCGCAACCGCTCGGCCGCGCGGCACGCCTGCGCCACCGCCAGCAGCACGTCCGGCTCGACCGGGTCGGGTGAGGTGCCGAAGGGGACGGTCGCCGCCTCGATCGCGGACACGCGTGACCGAGCCTTCGGCGGCAGCATCCGTTCGAGCTTGGCGAGCGCACGTGGCGCCGCGTCCTCGATGCCCGTGACCCCACCGGCTCCCGCCAGACGGAGGCACACGGCGATCGCGACCGCCTCCTCCGGCTCCAGCTGCAACGGCGGCAACCCGGCGCCCACCCCCAACCGGTAGCCGCCACCCGGGCCGGGGACGGAGTCCACGGGGTAGTCGAGCTCACGCAGGCGGTCCACGTCGCGGCGGACCGTGCGGGTGGTCACCTCCAGGCGGTCCGCGAGCTCCGCCGCCGTCCACCACGGGCGCGTCGTCAGCAGTCCTGCCAGGCGCAGCAGCCGCGCCGAGGTGCTGAGCATCCGCGTTGCCGATCCCCGGTGATGTGGACCGTTCCTGTCCGCATCTTCCTCTACCGTGCCCAGGGCCGCAAGCACACCCGCCAGGAGGCGACGATGTCACACATGGCGAAGACGATGTCACGCACGGAGCAGCTGTTGGAGCAGTTCGACTGGCACTGGCGCGAGGCCCTCCGGCCGCGCCTCGAGGGGCTCGGCGACGACGAGTACCTCTGGGAGCCGGTCCCCGGGTGCTGGAGCCTGCGCCGACGGGGCGAGGTCGACCCGGCCACCGCCGCCGGAGCCGGCGAGCACGTGATGGAGTACGCCTACCCGGAGCCCGATCCGCCGCCCGTCACCACCATCGCGTGGCGCCTCGGCCACATCGCGATCGGCATCTTCGGCATGCGCGCCTCCGCGCACTTCGGCGACGCCAGCGTCACCTACCAGGACACCGACTGGCCGCCGACGGCGGCGGGCGGGATCGCGCTGCTCGAGCACCACTACGAGCAGTGGCGTGCCAACGTGGCGGGCATGGACGACGCGGACCTCGAGCGGCCCGTCGGCCCGGCGGAGGGACCCTGGGCCGAGGCGCCCTACAGCGAACTGCTCCTGCACCTCAACCGCGAGGCGATCCACCACGGTGCGGAGGTGGCGCTGCTGCGCGACCTGTACCGCGCGACGGCGGGCGCCGCGCTCCCTGTCCGCGAGGATGAGCGATGAGCCGGGGCTTCCAGGTCGCGATCGACTGCACCGACCCGCACGCGCAGGTCCGCTTCTGGGCGGCCGCCATGGACCTCGAGGTGGAGGACCACGACGCCCAGATCCGCGAGCTGCTCTCCGCGGGCCTCATCACCGACGACGACACGACCACGCTCGACGGTCGCCTGGCGTGGGCGCACGCGGCCGCATGCGGCGACGGGCAGGACACCCGCCTGATCTTCCAGGTCGTGCCGGAGCGCAAGACCGTGAAGAACCGGGTGCATCTCGACCTGCGCGTCGACCCGGAACGGCGGGAGGCCGAGGTGGAACGCCTCCTCGGCCTCGGCGCCAGGCACCTGTGGGACGGCCAGCAGGGCCCGCACAGCTGGGTCACCCTCGCCGACCCTGAGGGCAACGAGTTCTGCGTCGCATGAACCCCGCGACGGTCGGGTGCCGGACGCCGGAGCCACTAGCGTGCAGGGTGCCGGCGACGCGCGACGGCGTCGGCCCCTGACCGAGAACGGCTGCTTGCCGCCACGACCCTGGGCCCGCCACATGTCGAAGATCATCTACACGTACACCGACGAAGCGCCTGCGCTCGCCACGCACTCGCTGCTGCCGATCATCCAGACCTTCGCGGAAGCAGCGAACGTCGAGGTCGAGACGCGCGACATCTCGCTCGCCGGCCGGATCCTCGCCACGTTCCCCGAGCGGTTGACCCCCGAGCAGCGCGTCGGTGACGCGCTCGCGGAGCTCGGTGCGCTGGTCACGCGGCCCGAGGCCAACGTCATCAAGCTGCCCAACATCAGCGCCTCCGTGCCGCAGCTCAAGGCGGCGATCGCCGAGCTGCAGTCGCAGGGCTACGACCTTCCCGACTACCCGGCGGAGCCCACGACCGACGACGAGCGGGACGTCGCCGCGCGCTACGCCAGCGTCAAGGGCAGCGCGGTCAACCCGGTGCTGCGGGAGGGCAACTCGGACCGGCGCGCGCCCGCTGCCGTGAAGCAGTACGCCCGCAACCACCCGCACTCGATGGGTGCCTGGTCCCCCGAGTCCCGTTCGCACGTTGCGACCATGTCGTCCGGGGACTTCCGCTCCTCGGAGCGCTCCCTGACCATGGAGGCGCCGACCGACGCCCGCATCGAGCACGTCGCCACCGACGGCGAGGTGACGGTGCTCAAGGCATCGACGCCACTCGTCGCCGACGAGGTCATCGACGCGGCCGTGCTGCGGCGACGGGCACTCGTGGACTTCCTGACCGAGCAGATCGCGGACGCGCGCGCGCAGGGCCTGCTGTTCTCGATCCACCTCAAGGCCACGATGATGAAGGTCTCGGACCCGATCATCTTCGGCCACGCTGTGCGGACGTACTTCGCCGAGCTGTTCGAGCAGCACGGCGCGACCCTGGCGGACCTGGGATTCAACGCCAACGACGGGGTCGCGTCGCTCGAGCAGGCGATCCGCGGCCTCCCCGACGACCAGCGCGCCACCATCGAGCGGGACCTCCAGCGCGCCTACGCGACCGGTCCTGCGCTCGCCCAGGTCGACTCGTCGCGCGGTATCACGAACCTGCACGTCCCGAGCGACGTCATCATCGACGCGTCCATGCCTGCCATGATCCGCACGTCCGGGCAGATGTGGAACGCGGACGACGAGCAGCAGGACACCAAGGCGGTCATCCCGGACTCCAGCTATGCCGCCGTCTATGCCGAGACGATCGACTTCTGCCGCGAGCGGGGCGCCTTCGACCCGCGCACGATGGGGACCGTCCCGAACGTCGGCCTCATGGCCCAGAAGGCCGAGGAGTACGGCTCGCACGACAAGACCTTCGAGATCTCCGCCCCTGGCAGCGTGCGCGTCGTCGACGCGGACGGGACGACGCTGCTCGAGCACGAGGTCGAGGCCGGCGACATCTGGCGGATGTGCCAGACGAAGGACGCTGCGATCCGCGACTGGGTCAAGCTCGCCGTGACACGGGCGCGCGCCACCGGCGCGCCGGCGGTCTTCTGGCTGGACGAGGACCGCCCGCACGACGCCCAGGTCATCGCCAAGGTCCGGTCCACCCTCGGCGAGCACGACACCGACGGGCTGACGATCGAGATCCTGCCGGTTCGCGAGGCGACCCGCTTCACCCTCGAGCGCACCAAGGACGGCTTGGACACCATCTCGGTGACGGGCAACGTGCTCCGCGACTACCTCACGGACCTCTTCCCGATCCTCGAGGTCGGCACCAGCGCCAAGATGCTCTCGATCGTGCCGCTGATGAACGGTGGCGGGATGTTCGAGACGGGCGCGGGCGGCTCGGCCCCCAAGCACGTGCAGCAGCTGACCAAGGAGAACCACCTGCGGTGGGACTCGCTCGGTGAGTTCCTGGCGCTGGCCGCCTCCTTCGAGCACCTGGCGCAGGTGACGGGCAACCGCACGGCGCAGCTGCTCGCCGACACGCTCGACCGTGCGACCGCGACGTTCCTCGAGCAGGGGCGCTCGCCGTCGCGCAAGGTTGGCGAGCTCGACAACCGCGGGAGTCACTTCTACCTCGCGCTGTACTGGGCGCAGGAGCTCGCGAACCAGCAGGACGACCCCGCGCTCGCGGAACGGTTCGGGCGCCTCGCTGCGCGGCTGGCGGAGGACGAGACGACGATCCTGCAGGAGCTCGAGGCCGTCCAGGGTCAGCCCGTCGACCTGGGCGGGTACTACCGCCCCGACCCGGCCCGCGCGGACGAGGTGATGCGCCCGAGCGCCACGCTCAACGCCGCCCTCGACAGCCTGCGGGGCTGAGGGCTACCTGCGGACGACGGCCGCCAGGTCGTCGCCGAGATCCTCGAGCACCACGGACGCCGCGTTGCGGCCGGGGAACCCGGTGACGGACCCACCCGGGTGGGTGGTTCCCCCGGTCTGGTACAGGCCTCGCAGCGGCATCCGGTGGTCGGCCCAGCCGGGCGCCGGCCGCAGCGCGCCGCTGAACGCGACCCCGCGGTCGCCACCGTGTGCCGTGCCGCGGATCATGTGCGGGTTCCAACGCTCGAGGTCGTCGGGTGACAGCACCCGGCGATCGACGATCACCTCGCCGTCCAGGTTGGGAGCGACCGCCTGGACCGCCCGCAGCAGGTGGTCGGCGTGCGCCTCCCTGCCTTCGTCCCAACTGGAGGCCGGCGGCGTCGGCGCCGTGGAGGCGGCGGAGACGAACTTGACCGTGTGGTGTCCCTCCGGCGCGCGGGACGGGTCGACCACCGAGGGCGTCGCCACCAGGATCGAGCCGGTGTCCGTGGAGGGCACGCCGTCGCGAGCCTCCCGCGAGACGCGCACGATGTCCTCGGCCCAGCCGGCCAGCCCCGACGCGACCGCGACCGGCTCGTCCTCGTGGCCGCGGAACAACGGCGGCTGCGTGGTCGCGAGGTGCACGACGAACAACGACAGACCGAGGTCGAGTGTGTCGACGCCGTACAGGAACGCCTCGTCCCAGACCTCCCGGGGCGCCATGTCCACCAGATGCTTCACGTGGATGGAGGACACGACCGCCTGCCGGGCCACGTAGTGCTCGCCGTCCTCGGTCTCGACACCGGTGCAACGGTCGCCCTCGACGAGGAGCCGTGTGACCCGCCGGTCGCACAGGACGGTGCCGCCGTGGGCCTCGATCACGGCCACGAGCGCGTCCGACAGCGCGCCGGAACCACCGAGGGGGATCGGCCAGCTGCGCGACTGGCGGCCGGCGACCGACGAGGCGGCCAGCACACCGGATCCCGGCAGGTCCACGGACGTGAGCGACTGGGCGACGCACCACAGCACGAACGCGCGGATGTGCGGCTCCTCGTACTCGTGTCGGACGACCTCCCAGGCGCTGAGCAGCCGTCGGCGGCGCCAGACGTTGCCGCCGGGCAGCTCGGACAGGTCGGCGTCGAGCGAGCGCGGGCTCGAGCCGGGCACGCCACGGGCGCGGCCGAACGCCGCCTTGACGCCGTCCCAGTCGGCCAGCATCCGCCGGTACGTCCGGGCGTCGCTCGGCGAGAAGCGCTCGATCTCCGCCACCGTCCGGTCGACGTCCAGCCAGGTCGTGAGCACGGCACCGTCGGGGAAGGCGATGCGCGACCACGGATCCGGATGCACGTAGGTGAGTCCGTGGTCGGCGACGAGCCCGAGCTCGTCGTCCGCGAACACGGGGTTGACCACGAAGCCGTTGTGCCCGCTCGAGGCGGTGTCGATGCGGTAGCCGGGGATCAGCTCCTCGGTCGCCGCCCCGCCACCGGGGATCGGCCGGGCATCGAGCACCAGCACCTCGCGCCCCGAACGGGCGAGGTAGGCGGCCGTCACCAGGGCGTTGTGCCCGGCGCCGGCGACGACGACGTCTGCTGTGGTGGCCACGGGCGATCCTCCTGGGGTGCGCTGCTCGCCTCGTTCTCTAGCAGCACCGGGCGCCCCGCAAGAAGTCCCGCTTTAGTTGACGCCTGAACTATCTGGCCGTACCGTCCCCAGCGACGGACGACGGAGGTCACACGCATGGACGGCGATGTCGGCGGCGGCCGGATGCCCGCGCTGTTCCTCAGCCACGGTGCACCGCCCCTGGTCGACGACGAGCGCTGGACCGACGAGCTCCGGACGCTCGCGGCCTCGCTCCCGCGACCGCGGGAGATCCTGATCGTGTCGGCCCACTGGGAGGCGGCTCCACTGATGCTCGGTGCGACGGAGCAGGTGCCGCTCGTCCACGACTTCGGCGGGTTCCCGCAGCGCTACTACGACGCCACCTACGCGGCACCGGGCGCGCCGGACCTCGCCGACCGCGTCGAGGCGATGCTCCCGGACACGCAGCACGTGGTGCGCACGACCCGCGGGCTCGACCACGGCGCCTACGTCCCGCTGAGCGTCATGTACCCGGACGCCGACGTCCCGGTGCTGCAGATGTCGCTGCCGACGCTGGAGCCCGACGCGTTGCTGCGACTCGGCGAGCGACTGGCGGAGCTGCGCGACCAGGGCGTCCTGGTCGTCGGCTCCGGCTTCACCACCCATGGCCTGCCGTTCCTGACACGCGCCCACTGGACGTCGACCGACGCCGCGCCGCCCGGCTGGTCGCTGGAGTTCGACCTGTGGGCGCGCGAGGCACTGCACACAGGCGACGTCGAGTCCCTCGCAGCCTTCCGCGACCGCGCGCCGGGGATGCCCTACGCCCACCCCACGATCGAGCACTTCGCGCCGCTGTTCGTCACACTGGGCGCCTCAGGCGATCCCGAGCGTCCGACGGACCAGGTGATCGACGGCTACTGGATGGGCCTCGCGAAGCGCTCGGTGCTCGCGCACTGACCGACCAGGACGGACACGGCATGCAGTTCGGGATCTTCTCCGTCGGCGACGTCACGCCGGACCCCACCACCGGCCGCACCCCGACCGAAGCCGAGCGCATCCAGGCCATGGTGGCGATCGCCGTCAAGGCCGAGGAGGTCGGCCTCGACGTCTTCGCGACCGGCGAGCACCACAACCCGCCCTTCGTGCCGTCGTCCCCGACGACGCTGCTCGCCTTCGTCGCGGCGCGGACGCAGCGGTTGATCCTGTCCACCGCCACGACGCTGATCACCACCAACGACCCGGTGAAGATCGCCGAGGACTACGCGATGCTGCAGCACCTCGCCGGTGGTCGCGTCGACCTCATGCTCGGGCGGGGCAACACGGCGCCGGTCTACCCGTGGTTCGGGCAGGACATCCGCATGGCGCTGCCGCTGACGGTCGAGCACTACGGCTTGCTGCACCGGCTGTGGCGCGAACGGGACGTCGACTTCGACGGCCGCTTCCGGACCCCGCTCAACGGGTTCACGTCGACCCCACGACCCCTCGACGAGATCCCCCCGTTCGTGTGGCACGGCTCGATCAGGACACCGGAGGTGGCCGAGCTCGCGGCCGTCTACGGAGACGGGTTCTTCGCGAACCACATCTTCTGGCCCCCCGAGCACACCCAGCGGATGGTCGCCCTGTACCGGGAGCGGTTCGAGCACCACGGTCACGGCGCGGCGGACCAGGCGATCGTCGGGCTCGGCGGCCAGGTCTTCATGCGACCGAACTCCCAGGACGCGATACGCGAGTTCCGACCGTACTTCGACGTCGCGCCGGTCTACGGCAACGGCCCGTCACTCGAGGAGTTCACCGCGCAGACACCGCTGACCGTCGGCAGCCCGGAGCAGGTGGTCGAGCGCACGCTCGGCTTCCGCGACTACGTCGGCGACTACCAGCGGCAGCTCTTCCTCGTCGACCACGCCGGGTTGCCGCTGGAGACGGTCCTCGAGCAGATCGAGCTCTTGGGCAGCGAGGTCGTGCCCGTCCTGCGCCGGGAGTTCGCGATCGGCCGGCCGGCCCACGTACCGGACGGCCCGACGCACGAGGCGCGTCGGGCCGAGCGGGGGGACGACGTGCTACCTCATCCCATGCCGTAGCTCGTGCGGCGCACCGGCTGCGAGATGATGTTCTTCGAGGTCCGGACGTGCACCAGCATGGGGCCGGAGCCGGCGACGAAGTCCTCGACGATGCCGGGCAGCTGGTCGAGGTCGGTCAGGTTCCTGCCCTGCGCGCCGAACCGCTCGGCGAGGCCGGCCAGGTCCAACCGCGGCGTGAGGCTCAGCTTCGGGTCGTAGCCCTTGGCGACCATGTGGTGGTACTCCGCGCCGAGTGCCCCGTCGTCGAGCACGACGACCAGCATCTTGGCGTCGTGCAGGGCGGCGGTCTCGAGCGTCTGGATGTACATCGCCGCGCCGCCGTCGCCCTCGAAGACGACCACCGGCCGCCCGTCGTTGCCGATCGTCGCGCCGAGGCCGACGGGGATCCCGTATCCGATCGCCCCGAAGTAGCTCGCGAACAGCATGGGATCGCGGCGCCGCGGCATGTGCATCACGGGGAACGACCAGAAGTGCCCCGAGTTGCCGGTCACGAATCCGCACCCCTCCGGCAGCAGACCGTCCAGTCGCGTGCAGAACTCGCGCGGGTCGATCTCGTCCTCGCCGATCTCGGCCGTGAAGGTGTCCTCGTCCTCGGCCAGGCGCTTCGCGACCTCGTCCGTGCGGTACCTGGGGCCTCCCGCACGCCCCTCGAGCGCCGAACGCAACGCCTGCGCTGCGGTGAGCGCGTCCGACCGCACGTAGAGGTCGGACGGCTCGCCACTGCCCATGGGCTGCGGCGTCTTGACGTCGATCTGGACGATCCGGGCCTCCTGGAAGAGGTAGCCGTCGACCGTGGTGTGCTGGTTCAGGCTCGCACCGAAGGCCACGACGAGGTCCGCCGCCCCCAGCAGCTCCGTGGCCGCCGGCCACGAGAACAGGCCCGCGACCCCCGTGCTGTACGGATCACCGTGGAACAGGCCGTGCGCGTTCAGCGCCGTCGCCGTCAACGCCCCCGCCTGCTCGGCCAGCGCCAGCAGCTCCTCGCCCGCTCCCGCTGCCACGGCCCCACCGCCGGCAAGGATCACCGGTCGCTCTGACGCGGCCAGCAGCTCCGCGACCTCCTCGATGGCCCGAGGGTCGGGATGGATGCGGCTCGTCGAGCGCCATGCCGGGATCTCGCGCTTCTCGACGTCCCAGGCGTAGTCCATCGCCTGGATGTCCTCCGGGACGTCCAGGACCAGTGCACGCTTGGTGATGTGCACGGTGTCCATCGCGTCGCGGACGCGGTCGATCGCCGTGTCGGCGCTGTGCACCGCGAGGTAGGAGGCACCGGTCACCTCGGTGAGGGCCCGGTGATCGATCCACTGACGGCCGCCGACGCCCTCGTGGGAGCTCGGTCCGGTCAGCAGGACGACCGACGAGTCCGTCCGTGCCGCCGAGACCAGCGGCGTGACCACGTGCCCGAAGGCTGGCCCACCGGTGATCGCGCAGACCGTCGGCTTCCCCGTCGCACGGCTGTAGCCGTCGGCCATCGCGTAGACGGCACCCTCGTGCCTGCCCTCGTAGATCGGGACGCCCAGCTGCGCCAGGTGATAGACGATCCGGTACGTGCCGTCACCGAGCAGCGAGAAGACCGCGTCGACACCCTCGTCGATCAGCGCCCTCGCGATGGCCTCTCCAACCTTCACGTCGCTCCCTCTCGTTCACCGCGGGGTCCGACCCCGACGACGATTCCACCAGTTCGTGATCGAGCCGAACCATGCCTGCACCATGCCCCCGAGCGTGCGCAGCAACAGCCGGGAGCCGCTGATCGGCGTCGCGGTGCGGGGCGCCGACGGCCGTGGCGTCGCGGAGGGCGACACGGCGTGCTCCGCATCGGCCGCCCCGCTGTCCGCTCCCGGCGGCGTCGACGCCTCCCCGTGCGCCCCATCGTCGCCCGCAGGGGCGACCGCGGGTGCGGACGCGTCCGCCGCCAGCTCTCGCGCACGGGCGGTGACGTTGTCGGCGAAGTCCTCGAGCAGCCGCCGCGCCAGGTGGATGCCGCCGGTGCTCACGAAGGTTGCGAGGGCTCCGGACGCCTCGATCTCGGCGTCCAGCTCGACCTCCGTCGAGTTCTCGCCCTCGACGTCGCCGAGCCGGAAGGTGGTCGTGGCGGTCGCCCGCGTCCGCCCCTTGGCGTCCGCACCCCATGCGCGGAGGCTGCCGACCTGCTGGTCGTGGTCGAAGCTCGGCACGACCGTGCCCCGGAAGCGGACCGTCGTCGGCCCGAGCTTGACGACCATGCTGCCGAGCAGCCCGCCCTCGTCGTCCTCGCCCGTGAGCTCCGCTCCGGGGATGAGGGTCACCACGTCGTACGGGTCGGTCATGAGCTGCCACAACCGGCCGCGGTCGACGGGCACGCGGAACCGCTCTTCTAGCTCGATCCTGGACGCGACCAACGCAACCGTTCCAACCTGGGCGGCACCACCCCGCCCTCCCGGTCGCCGGGAGGCGACGACGGCCGACTATAGAGGTCCCACTCCCCACGGCTCACATCGCGGCCGACGCACTGCCGCGGGTGCCGCGGCCACCTTCGGTCGAGCGCCCGGCTGCGGCCGTCGGACGCGCGCCGTCAGGGGGCCGGCGGGCCGGCGCCGTCACTGTCCCTGTCCGCGGGACGCCGCCCCTCGCCGCGACGTCCCACCTTGGGATGCTGGCTGTCGAGGAGGACGATGCCGGCGTCAGCGAGCCCGTCGGCGATACGGGGACGATCGTTGGCGTCGTGGACGGTCACCAGCCGTAGCTGGTCGCGGTCCTCGGCGTCGACCTCGTGCAGCAGCTCGCCACCCGGCCCGTCCTCGCGCGCGACCTGGACCCCCCTCGCGGCGGACACCGCGCCGCCGGCCCACGCTCCCCCGAATCCCAGGAGGAGCGTGCTCCACGGGACCAGGTCGCTGACAGCCGGAACGACGACGCTGAGCACGGCACCGACGAGACCACCGATGACGGCACCCAGCGCGACACGACGCTTGCCCACGCGCACCAGGTCGCGCAGTTCGCGATCCGGCTGCTCGTCCCGGTAGGTCTCGGTGGCGGCTTCCTCGACCTCGATGTGCTCGGGCTGGGCCCCGAGCTGGTCGGTCAAGAGCGACAGCACCTCGGCGAGCCTCTCGCGAGGGACGAGCGCTCGGACCACGTCCTGCCGTGCCATCGCAACTCCTGTCGGACCGACGGGGAGCCCATTGCAGCGCAGGAGGTCGCGTACGGGCCGTTGCCAGCGCGCCGGAAGCTGAGCGACCGTGTCGGACTGGACCGGACGAGGTGCGTCGGCGCGGACGAGACGCCGCGGACAGTCGACCGCTGCGAGGTCATGGTCGAAGGACCACGAGGGCCCGCCGGGATCGCGGTTCGACGTCTGCTCGGCTCCCACTCACCAGGAGGCCCTTGTTGAGGGGACGACGACGACCGGGGAGGCACGCGTGCTTCAGGTGCGACGGTCCGAGGGTTGGGTGGAGGATGCCGCGTGTGCCGGCAACGGCTGGGAGTCGTTCTTCGACGCACCCGATCCCGTACCGGCGCTCCAGACCTGCAAACGATGTCCGGTCCGCATGCCCTGCCTGCGCTTCGCCGTGCGCAGCCGCATCGACTGGGGCATCTGGGGCGGACTCACGCCCGAGGATCGGCGTCGTCTGCACCCGGGGCAACTGCTGTACTGACCCCGGCGTGCCGTCGCGGATCACCGCCACGACGCGGGTCGACCGAGTCGCCGCCGACGACGCCCGTTCGTTCAGGCGTTCGCGAGCGGGGGTCGTCGTTCCGCCGTGCGCCCGGCATAGAGGTCGGTCCGCCACCCGGCGCCCGGCCGAGTGGCGAGCCACCGTCGGATGATCGGACGTGCCCACAGCGGCGTGCGACCACGCACGATCTGAGGCTGTGGGAGGTAGTCGCGGTAGCGGTAGCTGTCGATCGTCGCCTTCGACACGGACGCGGCCGCGGCGATGTCGCCGACGGTCATCATCGTGAGCACGTGCAACTCGGGTGCGTGCATGCCGACGATGAGATCACCGATGTTGGGACGTTGCCCGTTCCGGCGCCGTAGGACCAGGTCGTCGATCGCCGTGCGGTCACCGGCGAGCCATCGACGTTCGGCATCCGTCAGCGGCCGGATGCTGCTGATGTCCTCGACCCCCCGCACGTCACCGATGGAGAGCAGATCGGCCAGCGTCAGATCGACCGCACCCGGGACCGCGTCACCCCACGGATAGCGCCACCGCTCGCGGTCGCGCACGTAGGTGTCGTTGCAGCAGCGCAGCTCGGTGGCCATCTCGCTCTCCGTCGTCCCATCCCGGAGAGCACGTCCGGCCCCCCCGGGCCGCGACGCTCGCTGTTGAACGCAGCAGTTCTTGCCGAAGCGTGAACGGTACTGCCGCCCTGGTGAGGCGTCAAAGCGCAGGTCGCACCGAGCAGCCTCCGTCGACCGGCCGGGGACCTCCGCCCGCGGAGCTGTCACCCGAGGGTCGCTAGGGTCGTTCGGTGCCCGTTCCCGTCGATCCCGCCAGCGAGCCCCCGGCCGAGCCGTCGTCGGGGGAACGCAGCACGCTGCTCCACAGCGGACGGGTCGCATGGTCCCTGGTCGGGCTCGCGATCGTCGCGGTGCTGGCTGGGATCGTCGCGTCCCGGCTCATGCTGGTGCTGGTCCCCGTCGTCCTCGCGCTGTTCCCCGCGACCCTGCTCGTCCCGGTGGCGGATCGGCTGCGCCGCGTCGGCCTGCCCAATGCGCTCGCCTCGCTCGTCTCGATCCTGCTCGGCCTCGGCCTGCTCACCGGGGTCGTCTGGGCGATGGTGCCGCTGGTCGCGGCCGAGCTGCCGGACCTGGTGGAATCGGCGACCGAGGGGATCGGGGAGCTCGCCACCCTCGTCGAGCAGAGCCCCCTCGGCATCGACATCACCGACACCGACCGCCTCCTCGAGGAAGCTGGCCGGCAGCTCGCCGATGCCGGCAACGCCGCGGCCCGGGCGGTCGACGTGGTCTTCACGGCCATCGAGTTCGTCGCCGGCACGCTGCTGCTCGCCGTGACGCTGTTCTTCTACCTCAAGGACGGCAGGCGGCTCGGACGGGGTCTCGTCGACACCTTCCCCAGCGGCGTCCGAACGCGCGCCGACAGACTGTTGCGCGGCGCCTGGGACACGCTCGGCAGGTACTTCAGGGGTCAGCTGCTCGTGGCACTGGTCGACGCGGTGTTCATCGGTATCGGACTGGCGATCCTCGGGGTGCCGCTCGCGCTCCCGCTCGCGGTCCTGATCTTCTTCGGTGGCATGTTCCCGATCATCGGAGCGGTCGTGAGCGGCAGCCTCGCCGTGCTGGTGGCGCTCGCCGACACCGGGTTGGTCACGGCCCTCGTCGTGCTCGGCCTCGTCGTCGCCGTCCAGCAGATCGAGGGAAACGTGCTCGAGCCGCTGATCCTCGGCAGGATCATCCCGCTGCACCCGCTCGTGATCATCCTGTCGATCACCGCAGGCTCGGTGCTGCTCGGGATCCTCGGCGCGTTCCTCGCGGTGCCCGTCGCCGCGATCACCGCACGGGTCGTCGAGGACCTGCGGACGATGCCCGCCTGACCGCGCCGCCCCGCGGACTCACGCGGCCGGGTCGAGCACCACCTTGCTGTAGCCCTCCTCGCGTCGGTCGAAGCGCTCGTAGGCGTCCGGGGCCTCGTCGAGCGCCAGGCGCTTGGAGACCACGAAGCTCGGAGTGGCGCGCCCGGCGACGATCAGGTCACGCAGGTGGCGGTTGTAGCGCTTGACGTCCGCCTGTCCGGTGCCCATCGTGAGGCCCTTCTCGAAGAACGTGCCGATGTCCACGAGCAGCCGGCCTTCCTTCGCCTCCTCGCTCGGCGCGCCCGGGTCCTCGGGCAGGTAGAGACCCACGACTCCCAGGCGACCGGTCGGCCGGACCGTGTGGATCAGGTTGTTGAGCACGACCGCCGGCTCCTCGCTGTCGCCGTCCGACGCAACCGCCTGGTAGCCGACCGCGTCGATCCCCTTGTCCGCACCGCGACCCTCCGTCAGCTCCGTGATGGCCTCGACGGGATCGACGTCGGAGAAGTCGATCGGCACGGCGCCGGCATGCTCCTCCGCCAGACGCAGGCGATCGGGGACACGGTCGACGACGAAGATCCGGGACGCGCCCCGCAGGTGGGCCGAGTACGCCGCCATCAGGCCGACCGGCCCGCCCCCGTAGACCGCCACCGTGTCACCCGGGCGGACGTCCGCCATCTCCGTCCCGTGGTAGCCCGTCGGGAAGATGTCGGCCAGCAGGATGAAGTCGTCCTCGTGCTCGTCGCCCTCCGGCAGCTGCAGGCAGTTCACGTCGGCGAAGGGAACCCGCAGGTGCTCGGCCTGACCGCCGGGGTACGGGCCCATCGCCACGTAGCCGTAGGCGCCGCCTGCGAAGCCTTCGTTCACACTCAGGCAGAAGCCGGTCCGACCCGCCTCGCAGTTCGGGCAGAAGCCGCAGGCGACGTTGAAGGGCAGGACCACACGGTCGCCGCGCTGGAGCTTCACGACACCGTCGCCCACCTCCTCGACGATCCCCATGTTCTCGTGGCCGAAGACCAGCCCCGGCTCCGCGGCGGTCCGTCCCTCGTACATGTGGAGGTCTGAGCCGCAGATGGCCGCGGAGGTGATCCTGACCACCACGTCCGTCGGCGCCTCGATCCTCGGGTCGTCGACCTCCTCGACGGCGACCTCCCTTTCTCCTTTGTAGACCACTGCCTTCACGTCGGGCTCCTGTCGTCGTCGTTCGAGGAGAGCCGCTCCAGCACGCCCCCGCCGCGACCGCGCGGGACGGACGGTGGGCGACCTCGCTCGGCCGAACCGACCGACGGTGGCGACCGTGGCCCTGGCCGAGCGGCCACGGGCGCCGGGACCCGGCGACGAGCACGGGACCACACTCACCGCAGACGCCAGGGGATCGCATGGAGATGCAGGCAGGGACCGACACGACAGGGCACCGTGTGGTCATCGTGGGCGGAGGCTTCGGCGGGCTGCGTGCGGCGCGGACGCTCGGGCGTGCCGTCAGGCGCGCTCGTCGGACGGGCCGGGACCCCGCCGTCGCGTCCGTGCACGTGACGCTGGTCGATCGTCACAACCATCACACGTTCCAGCCACTGCTGTACCAGGCGGCCACCGCCGCGTTGGAGCCACACAACATCGGGCGCAGCCTCCGCAGCATCCTCCGGGGCCTGCCGGTCACCGTGCGGCTCGCCGCGGTGGAAGGCGTCGACCTCGAGGAACGGGCGCTTCAGCTGGGCGACGGGACGACGCTCCCCTACGACACCCTCGTGCTCGCGGCCGGGGCCAAGACCGCGGACTTCGGCGTCGACGGTGTGTCGGAGCACGCCTTCCCTCTCAAGTGGATCTCGGACGCGAGCCGCCTGCGCGACCACATGCTGTCGCGGTTCGAGCACGTCGATGCGCATCCCTCGTCCGCGGCGGACGGGGCGCTGACCTTCGTGATCGCCGGTGCGGGCCCGACCGGCGTCGAGCTGGCGGGCGCGATCGCGGAGCTGATCGACGGCGTGATCCGGCGCGACCACCCCCGCCTCCGCCACGTCCCGGCACGCATCGTGCTCGTGGAGATGCTGGACGACGTGCTGCCGCCCTACGGCGACCGCAGCCGCGCCGCCACCCGCCGTGAGCTCGAACGGCGCGGCGTGGAGATCCGGACGGGCACCGCCATCGAGCGCCTCGACCCGGGGTGCGCCACGTTGTCCGACGGCGAGCGGATCTCCACACAGACGGTGATCTGGACCGCGGGTGTCACCGCCTCCTCGCTCGGCGAGCGGCTCGACGTGGAGCTCGCCAAGGGTGGCAGGGTGCCGGTCGAGGACGACCTCCGCCTACGCGGCCGTGGCGAGGTCTACGTGATCGGAGATCTCGCCGCTGCCACTGGGCCCGACGACGACCCGCTCCCCCAGCTCGCACCCGTCGCGGTGCAGCAGGGGCAGCACGTCGCGGAGCAGCTGCTGCGAAGACGTCGAGGCCTCGAGAGCGTCGCCTTCCGCTATCGGGACAGGGGCACGATGGCGACGATCGGCCGGCGCGCCGCCGTCGCAGAGCTGCCGCTGGGACTGTCGTTGTCGGGGACGGTCGGTTGGGTGGCCTGGCTCGGACTGCACCTGGTCACGCTCATCGGCTTCCGCAACCGCGTCGCCGTGCTGCTCAACTGGGCGTACAGCTACCTCGGCTCCGATCGAGCCGCCCGGTTGATCCTGGAGGCACGGGACTCGTCCACCGCCGCCGCGGCCACGCACGAGCCGCGGGCGCCCGACGAGCCCTCGGGCGACTGACCCGGTTCAGGGCACGGGCACGTCGAGTTGGGCGGGGTCGAGCACCTGGTCGAACGCGGGTCACGCGGATCGATCACCGAGCTCCTGAAGCATCTGCCGAAGCGAGGTCGCGACCTGCCGGACCGACGCGCCCGCGACCGGCTCCCAGGGATCCTCGCGCTGCGCGAGCCGCCGCCGTACCGAGCGCAGGTTCCAACGTTGCGGATCGGTTCCAGGCAGCTCGTCCCACGCCATCGGTGTCGCGACGGGCGCATCCTCGCGGGCGCGGACGCTGTAGGGGGCGATGGCGGTCTGCTTGGGCGAGTTCCGCATCCAGTCGACGAACACCTTGCTCCCGCGCCGGTCCTTGCGGAACTCGACGGTGAGCTCCACCGGGTGGCGGTGGGCGAGGATCGTGGCCGCCCCCCGGGCGATGTCGCGAACGAGCTCCTGGTCTCCCCCGCCGTCCAGCAGCCCGTGGACGTGGAACCCGCGCGAGCCGCTGCTCTTCAGCCGCGTCGGCATGCCCAACTCCTCGAGCACCTGGCGGGACCACCTCGTCGCGCGCCGGACCAGCTCGATGCTCGCACCCGGCGAGGGATCGAGGTCGAGCACCAGCTCTGTCGGGTGGTCGACGTCCTCGACGCCCGCCATCCCGACGTGGAGCTCGATCGCGGCCAGGTTGGCCAGGTAGACGAGGGTCGCGGGCTGGTCGAGGACGATGTGCTGCACGGGTGGCCGCCCCTCGCTGCGGACGATGCCCGCGGTCGTGACCCACGAGGGCAGGCCGGCCGGCGCGTGCTTCTGGAACCAGGCCTCGCCGTCCAGCCCGTCGGGGAAGCGCTTGAGCGTGACGGGCCGATCCATGGCGTGTCGCAGGATGTGCTCCGCGTGGTCCTGGTAGTAGTCGACGAGCTCGCCCTTGGTGATGCGGGGCCCGGGGAACAGCACCTTGTCGGGGTTCGAGACCGCGACCTCGATGCCGCCGATGCTGCGGGACGTTCGCTTCGACATGCGTCACCTCCCTCTCCAGTCGAGCACGGCGGGTCAGGGTCCGAGGGGAAGCCGACCACGCTGGCCGGGCCGGCGCCACCCGGCACGCTCTCGACCCGGCACGCAGCGGCATCACGCAGCAGATGCGGGCAGCGGTCCAGACGATCGGAGAGCAGGATGGGCGAGACCGACATCGACATCTTCGAGCTCCTGCGGGACGAGCACCAGGACCTGCGGGAGCTGTTCGAGGAGGTGCTCGACGCGGAGCCCCAGGCGCGGATCGATCCGTTCCGCTACCTCGTCGCCCGGCTCGCGGCCCACGAGGCCGCCGAGGAGGCTCTCGTGCATCGGGTCGCGCAGCGGGAGCTGGCGGACGAGGAGGTCGTCAGACGATCCCTCGACCAGGAGGCGGACGCCGAGCGGAAGCTCTCGGCGATGGAGGACCTCGACCCCACCTCCGACGCGTTCGTCCAGGCGCTCCGGACCCTGCAGCAGGACGTCCTCACGCACGCGGAGCACGAGGAGCGTGAGGAGTTCCCGGCGCTGGAGCGGGAGCTGTCGGAGCAACAACGGCTCGAGCTCGCCCAGCAGTTCCAGGCGCTCCGAGAGATCGGGCCGACCCGCCCCCACGTGTGGACCCCGCAGAACCCCACCGTGCGCGCCCTGACGGGGCCCATCGTCGGCCTCTTCGACCGGGCGCGGGACGCGGTCCGTTCGACCCTGGACCGCTGAGGAGCAGCACACGCGGCCGGACGAGTTCGCGGGCTCGATGGTTCAGCCCGACTCCTGGTCTCCGCCGCCGTCGCCATCGCCCCCACCGTCGGAGGCCGACTCGTCGGCGCCCTGCTCCTCCGGTTCGACTGGCTCGGAGTCGGGGTCCTCCTCGGACGCCGGGTCCGGCTCCTCGGGCTCCTCGGGCTCCTCCGGCTCCACCGGCGGAGGAGGCGCGGCGCGTCGCACCGGCCGGTCCCAGGAGCCATAGCGTCGTCCGGAGCAGCGACGCGGGTCGAGCCACTCCCCGTCGATGATCCGCTCGACCTCCTCGCGCCACTCCGGTCCGCACACCGGCTCCGTGACGTGGACGGTCTCCGGTGCCGCGGGAGGACCGTCTCCGCAGTCCGGGGAGGGGATCGCCACCTCGACCGTGCCCTGCGCCGGCTCCTCCGAGAGCGTCCGGACGCGCACGACGAGGCGACCGAGGTCGTCCTGGCAACCGACGCCGTCGCTCAGCCCGATCGCGAAGCGCGTCCGGTGCATCTCCGCACGCGACACGATCGCTCGCGTGGGCTGCAACAGGACCCCGGGCGCGGAGGCCTCGAGCTCGACCGCCACGAGCTCCGCGGACCGGCCAGCCGCACCAGCGGCGTCAGCCGTCTGGACCCGCAGCTGCCGGGTCCCGCCGACGGCCAACGCCGAAGGGAGCTGCACGTGCACGATCAATCCGGGGTGCGGGGCGGGCTGCTCGGCGGGCACCGTCTCCGCGGTCCTCGGCTGCGCAGCGGCCACTGCCGGCGCCTCGTCGATGGTCGTGGCGGACGGTCCCCGCTCCGCTGACAACAGGGTCATGACGAGCGCAGACAGCGCGGCGAGCACCAGGGGAGCACGGGTCAGGATCATGTGCGCCAGCGGAGCCGGACGACGAACGGGTCGAGCGACCGGGTCGCGTGCCCCCGTGCGGTGACTTCATCCAGTTCAGCCGCAGGCCCGACGCCGAACGCGGGGTCGACGGGCACGGCTCCACGCCGCCCGACCGGTGGTGAACGGCGCGCGGATGCGGTCCGACTCCGCGCACGGGTCGTGCGTCCACGTCTGCCGAGGTCCAGCAGCCCACGAGTGAACTCGATACGGAGAGTGCCTGGTCGACCACACTCCGTTCATCGAGGACCGCATGTCCACCCCCGCAACGACGCGCGAGCGCGGCCTGCTCGCCGTCACGATCGCGCTCGTCACGAGCCTCGCGCTCTCGGTGCTGCCACCGGTCAGGACGGCAGAGGCCGCAGTGCTGCTGTCGGCCACCATGGAGGCCGGCAGCTTCGCCGGCTTCAGCGGGACGAGCGTCACCAGCGGGACGCTCAGCGTCAGCACGGCGCGCGCGGCGTCCGGAACGCGTTCGGGGCACGCGACCTACGACGGCAGCGGCAACAACGGCTACGCGCGGGGGCAGTTCAACGTGAACTGGGGCTCCGGGAGCGACGTGTGGTACTCGATGGCGGTCTACCTGCCCACCGGCTTCAAAGCCAGCCAGCTCGGTGCGGTCGACCTCATCCGCTGGGACAACTGGTCGAGCGCACCGACCAACACCGACCACGGTGGTCTGGCCGTCTCCAGCCGCGGCGAGCTCGTGCTGATCCGCGAACAGCTGCGTTCCCAGCCCTACACGGTCGTCCTCGGGCCCTACACCATCCCGGAGGGTCGGTGGGTGCATCTCGAGGTGCGGCAGAAGCTGTCCTCGACCAACGGCCAGGCGATCAACGAGGTCTGGGTCGACGGCAACCGTCTGGGCAGCAACACGACCGCGAACAGCTACGGCAACTCGATCACCCGGCTGCGAGCCGGCATCGTGTCGATCAACTCGGGCTCCCAGACACGCCCACTCCAACTCTGGTTCGACGACGTGATGGTCGCGAGCTCGCGGGTGGGATCCAGCGGCACCACACCCGCTCCGGCGCCGGCTCCGGCGCCCACGCCGGTCCCGCAACCCGAGCCCGCGCCTGCACCTTCGCCCGCCCAGCCGCCGGCACCGGCGCCCCCACCGACGAGCGCGCCGGAACCAGCTCCCGCACCAGCGCCTCAACCCGCTCCGGCGCCCGCGCCGGCACCGGCACCGGCACCGAGCGTCGAGCTCACGCAGGTCGAGCGATCGTCGCTGACGCTCGCCAACGACGCACGCACCGGCTCCGGCAGGCGAGCCCTGACCGTTCGCCAGGACCTCACGGACGTCGCCCGCGCCCAGAGCGAGGCGATGGCACGCCGTGGACGCACGTTCTCGAACCCACAACTGCGCAAGCAGGTGGGGAACTGGATCGTCGTCACGGAGAACACCGGGGTCGGCGCCACCGTGGCCGCCGTCCACGCGCAGCTCGTCGGGTCATCCGCGACCAGGAACACGCTCCTCGACGCGCGCGTGAGCGAGGTCGGTGTCGGCGTGTCCACGCGTGACGGACGGTCGTGGGTCACCCACGTCTACAGGGCGCCATCCGACGTCCGGCTCGCCGGCGTCCAGGGCGGCTCCTTCCGCGACGTCGCCTCCACTTCGGTCCACTCGCCGAGCATCGACGCGCTCGCGGCAGCCGCCATCACCAGGGGGTGTGACCCGGCGGGGAGCCGATTCTGCCCCGACGCGGCCCTGGACCGCGCCCAGATGGCGAGCTTCCTCGTCAACGCCTTCGGCCTGCCCGCCGCGGAGACGGGTCCCTTCACGGACACGAGCGGGACGCATGCCGCGAGCATCAACGCGCTCGTGGCCGGAGGGATCACCAGCGGCTGCGACGCGGCCGGGGTGCGCTACTGCCCGAGCGGAACCGTGACCCGTGCCCAGATGGCGAGCTTCCTCGCCCAGGCACTGGGGCTCGAGCCGCTCGCCAACGGGCCGTTCACCGACGCGGTCGGTACGCACGCGGGGAACGTCAACGCACTGGCAGCGGCAGGCGTGACCAGCGGCTGCACGTCGGACGGGTCACGCTTCTGCCCCGACGCGCAGCTCACCCGCGCCCAGATGGCGACGATGCTCGTCCAGGCGCTGGCGTCGGTCGGAGGGTGACGCAGGTCCCGGCGCCCCGCTCCGACCGGCGCCGGGACCGCACGGCTAGCCTCTCGGACGCTCGATCGTCCCGGAACCGCGTTTGGGCCCCGCCGTGACCGCTGTCGCCCTGCTCTCCGCACTGCTCGCCGCCGCATTCGTGATCCTCGCGGGATGGACGATCGCGGCATGGCGCCGCGCACACACGCGGGCCACCGCGCTGCTCGCCGCGGCATTCACGTCGCTCGCGGTCGCGATCGTGCTCGATCGCGCGCACCACTACACCCCGCTCGAGCTCGGGTGGCCCTGGCTCGTGCGGTCGCTCAACGTGGTCCTGGCGGTGTTCCCGTGGCTCCTGGCAGCTTCCGTCTGGGCGTTGGAAGGGCGGCGTCCACGCTGGAGCGCCGTGGGGATCTTCGGCGTGCCGGTCGTGGCCGCATGGCTCGCCGTCGCCCCCATCACCGGCCCTCCGGCGAGCCCGCTCGAGGAGCTCGCCTTCCTGGTGCTCTTCGGGTCCGTGTGGACGACGGCGGCGGTGGGAACGGCGGTCCTGCTGCGCCGTGCGGCGAGGCGCTTCGGCCTCGCACGGCCGCGTATGCGCTTGATGGCCGCGGGCATCGTCACCCTGAACGCCGCCCTCCTGCTCGGCCTCGTGACCACCGCCGCCGGGTCGGAGCACGCGAGCCTCGCGAAGAACACCGTCGCGGTCGCCGCCGCGACGACCTTCCTGCTGGGGGCCGTGGCGCCGCCATCGATGCGGGCCTGGTGGCAACGCGGGGCCGTCGCCTCGTTCCAACAGACACAGGCCGGCCTTGCGGCGGCCGTGACACGTGCGGACGTCGCCAGCGCGGTGACCCCCCACCTCGCGCGGATGCTCGGGAGCACCGCGTTGCTCGTGGACGATCTCGGCCAGGTGCTGGGTCGATCGGGTGACGCCCAACTCGACACCGAGGCGCTCGGCCAGCAGCTCGCCGCTGGCGCCGTGTCGGGCGGTGCCGTGCGCGCGACGTCCGTCGGTCCGGGCTGGCTCGTGGTCGTGGCAGGGCCCTACACCCCGGTGTTCGGTCGCGACGAACGCGACCTGCTCGACGCCTTCGCACTCCAGGTCAGGATCGCACTGGAGCGCGCGCAGCTGTTCGAGTCCGTCTCGACCCAGCAACAGGACGTCGAGGCGATGCTCCTGGGCCTGGCGCACGACATCCGCAGCCCCACGACCGCGATCGCGGAGCTCGCCGAGTTGCAGGCCGACGAGCCGGACCGCTCCGCGCGGATCGAACTGGCTGGCCACATCCTCGAGAGCACCTCCTATCTACAGCGCCTCGTCGACGCGATGCTGGAGCTCGGGCGCATCGGGACCGGCACCAGTGACCGCCAGCCCGTGGAGCTGCTGGAGATGGCGACGCGCGTCACCGCACTGCAACAGGCGGCGAATCCCCGGTTCACCGTCTCGGCCGAGGGATCACCGGCCACGGTGGAGATGGACCCCGTCCGGGCCGAGCAGCTGCTCGACAACCTCGTCGGCAACGCGGCGAAGCACGGTGGCCGGGTGGACCTGTCCATCGTCGTCCAGGTCCGCCCACGCGGGGACGAGACGGTCGAGGTGATCGTCGCCGACGACGGCGCCGGGATCCCGGCGGCGGACCGACACCGCGTGTTCGCACCCTTCCAGCGCGGCAGCAACGCGGGGGGCTCCGGCAGCGGGCTCGGCCTCGGGCTCGTCCGGAGGATCGTCGAGGACCAGGGTGGACGGCTGTCGCTCGAGCCGAGCGGTCGCGGAGCACGTTTCGTCGTCCGCCTCCCGGTCGCGCCTCTGCTGCGCCAGCGGGACGGTGGCAGGGAGGCGCAGGACACCGAGCACACTGTCGAGGCACCCTGATGCCGCCTCGTCGGTCACGTCCCGCCCCCGTCGTCGGCGCCGTCGTCGGCGGCCTGACCTTCGGCCTCATGACGTTGCTGCTCGGTGACGGAGGGCCTGGCTACGCCCTGCTGTCGGGACTGGTCTTCGGCGGGGTCTGGCTCACGGTCGGGACGCTGTCCGCACGCCGTCGGCGGGGCTGAAACGCCTCCTCGAGGCCGTCAGCCTCGAAGGTCCCCGCTTCGAGGCGGGCGTCGATCGCGACCAGCTCGGCCAAGGTCGTCCCTGCGAGCGAGCCGAGCAGCGCCTGCTGGGCGTGCAGCCACGGCACGTGGACGGCGCACATGTCCTCCCAGCGGCACGGTCCACCTCGCAGGACGCAGGAGGAGGACGTCACGTCCCCGTCGACGGCCTGCACGAGGTCGAGCAGCGACACCTCGGCCGGCTGGAGTGCGAGCTCGTACCCGCCCGTGCGTCCCGCGAGGGAGGCGGCGATCCCGGCACGGACGAGCTCGGCGAGGATCTGGGGCACGTACGACACGGGGATCTGCATCTCGTCGGCGATCGAACGGGCGGTACGTCGTCCGTCGCCATGATGCCGAGCCAGGTGGACCGCCGCCCGGATCGCGTAGTCGGCCCGCCGGCCAAGCTCGAGTCGCATCGACGGGAGCGTATCGGCCGACCTCGCAGGGCTCCCGGCCGCACGTCGGGCGGACAGACGCACGTCGACGAGTGGGAACCGTTGCAACGGTTGGAACCGCCCACGCTTCGCGCACGGCGTGGCGTGACCCATCCTCCCGCCCGACACGACGGTGG
This sequence comes from uncultured Nitriliruptoraceae bacterium, assembly GCA_963695235.1. Classification (GTDB taxonomy): domain Bacteria; phylum Actinomycetota; class Nitriliruptoria; order Nitriliruptorales; family Nitriliruptoraceae; genus PWLR01. Next base: position 1,691,004 of record OY968778.1, on the reverse strand, counting down.
AGCACGCATGCACCAGCAGGACGGCGAGGACCCAGGGCCACGACCACGCGTCGCGGGGGCAGTGGCACCGGCGGCGCTGGGAGTGGACGGTGCCGTCCCGGGAACCGTCTACCTGGTCGGTGCCGGCCCCGGCGACCCGGGCCTGCTCACGGTTCGCGCCGCCGCCCTGCTGGCGACGGCCGATCTCGTCGCCTACGACCGGTTGTCCCCCGACGAGGTCCTGACGCTCGTCCCGGCCGGCAGCGAGCTGATCTGCGTCGGCAAGACCCGTTCGGTCCCCGGCTGGCCACAAGCCCACATCGGTGAGCTGCTGGTGCGCGCCGCGCGGAGCGGGAAGGCGGTCGTTCGGCTCAAGGGTGGCGACCCGTTCGTCTTCGGTCGCGGTGGGGAGGAGGCACTCGCGTGCCGCGAGGCCGGGGTCCCCGTGCAGGTGGTCTCGGGCGTCAGCTCCGCGATCGCTGCCGCCGGAGCCGCCGGCATACCGGTCACCCATCGCAACATCGCGACCGGGGTGGCGTTCGTGACCGGCCACGAGGATCCCACGAAGCCGAGGACGCAGATCGACTGGCAGGCGCTCGCCCGGTTCCACGGCACGCTGGTGTTCCTCATGGGTCTCGGGAGCATCGCCAGGATCGCGTCGTCGCTGCTGGAGAACGGTCTCGTCGGCACCACGCCGGTGGCGGTGGTCGGCGACGGCACCACCCTGACGCAACGGACCATCGTCGCGGACCTGACCACGATCGCGGAGGCGGTCCACCGCGCCGGGCTCGACTCGCCTGCCGCGGTAGTCGTCGGCGACGTCGTCTCGATGCGCGACCGGCTCGGCGACCTCTCGGCCCTGGCCGGGCTGGGTGCCCCGTCGGCATCTCCCGTTCCCGCCGGCTCCTCCCTCTGATCCCCGTGACGCGAAGGACACCACCGTGACCGCACTCGGCACGTTGCCGCCCTCATCCCACTGGACGTCGATCCTCGGCCAGGGCGAGTGCGTCGCCTGATCGCTGCTGGAAGAGGAGGGCCGAGGACGTGGCGTTCGACTATCCGGTGAACCTCGATCTGGCGGGTCGGACCTGCGTCGTCTTCGGCGGCGGCCCGCTGGCGCTCGAGCGGACGGAAGGACTGCTCGCCTCCGGCGCGACGGTCCGGCTGGTGACCCCCGCGCCGGAGCCCGACCGGTTCCCCGCCGAGGCGAAGGTCCGCGACCGCCTCGGTGAGCCCGGCGACCTCGACGGCGCCTTCCTCGCCATCGCGACCCGCGAGGACGACGCACCCGTCGAGGAGCTGTGGCACGCGGCGAACGAGCGTGGCGTGCTGTTCGCCGCGCTCGACGACGTCGCGCACTGCCACTTCGGTGCAGCGTCCGTGGTCCGCCGCGGGAACCTTCGCGTCACCATCTCGACGGCTGGGCGCGCCCCGGCTCTGGCCAAGCGGCTCCGACGGTCGCTGGAGCGCTCGATCGACGACCGTCACGGCACGCTCGTCGAGGTGCTGCACGCCGCGAGGGAGCGGCTCCTGCCACGGCGCGTTCCCTTCCCCGTCTGGGCCGCCGCGTGGGAGGAGGCCCTGGTGGACCTCGATGGCCTGCTCGAGCTGGTCGGGGCGGGCGCGACCGCGGAGGCCGAGGAGCGGGTCGTCGCGACGGTCACCCGAGCGATCACCGAGCGCTGATCCCTGCCGGGCCGAGGGGGGCGTCGTCAGGCGCCGCCGTGGCGCCCGAGGACGAACCACACGGCGTGGACCTCGTCCTCACCCGGGTTCCAGAGCCGGTGTGGGATGGTCGAGTCGTACGAGATCGAGTCGCCCGCACCCAGGACGTGGTCCTCGGCCCCCACCGTGACGTGCAGCTCGCCCGACTCGATGTAGCCCCACTCGCGGCCGGGGTGACGTTGGGCAGCGTCCGTGGGGCTCGACTCGCCCCCTGGTTCGTACACCAGGTACAGGAAGTCGGTGCCCGGGACCGACGCGGTGGTCAGCCGCTCCCAGCGGACCCCGGAGCTGAGCCTGATCACCTCGCGGGTCTCGCGCGTCTGCACGGGGGCGACGTGCGGGAGGTCGCTGAGGTAGCGCTCGATCTGCACGCCGTCGCCGACGGCGCCGTCGTCGTCCAGCAGGAGCCGGTCGAGGGACTCGCCCAGCTCCGTCATGATCTGGTAGAGGGTGCTGACGGACGGTCGCGCCTTGTCGTTCTCGATCTGCGAGATGAGGCTCGGCGAGACGTCGATCCGACGCGCGAGCTCCCGCAAGGACATGCCCTGCTGCTCTCGTTGCGCCCGGAGTCGTTCTCCCAGCGCCACGAGCCCGTCGCCACCTCGCGGCCTGCTGCGGTTGGTGCTCACCGATCCCCTTTGTGGGTTGGTCGCCGCTGGTGCGTGGCGGTGGGCGCTGCCGGGCTAGATGCGCGGTAGGCGGAAGCCGGATCGTGCGACGACGTGGTCACGCGCCTCCACCGCCGCGCGACGGAGCGCCCCCTGGTCGACGTGCTGCAGCGTCCCGCCGCGCTTCATCACCCGTCCGGCGACCAGGACGGTGTCGACGTTGCGGGTGTCCATGCCGGTCACGACCGCGGCCGCGGGGTCGTTGAGCGGGGTCACGTTGAGCCGATCCGTGCGCAGCAGCACCAGGTCGGCCTGCTTGCCGGGGGTCAGGCTGCCGGTGCGGTCGTCGAGGCCGTTCGCGCGAGCGCCCTCGATCGTCGCCCACGCGAGCACCTCGCGGGCGGACACGGGCTCCTTGCCCTCCGGCCCGGCCAGGGCTCGCTGCAACGCCAACGCAGAGCGCATCTGCGTGAACATGTCACCGGGCACGTTCGTCTCGACGTCGACGCTCAGGCTGGGTCGGAGGCCCCGGTCGAGGAACTTCTGGATCGGCGGCATGCCGTGGCCCATCATCATCTCGACGGGGGTCGCGATGGAGACGCTGCCCCCCGTGTCGACGATCATCTGGATCTCGGTGTCGTTCAACGTGGTGCAGTGGATGTAGGTGGTGTCCGGACCGAGGATCCCTCCGTCGCCGAGCTCCTGCAGCTTGGAGTCCAGGCCGTAGCTGCCGACGCCGACGTGCGTCGTGATCCGGGCCCCCGCCTCACGCGCCAGCTTCCAGTGGTCGCGCGTCACCTCGAAGTCGGTGAACTCCGGCCCGGGCGCGGCGAGCGCCAGGGTGAGGCGCTGGTCCCTGGTCGAGAAGTGCTCGTTCGCGGCCCTGACGAACCAGCTCGGTTGCCGCTCCTCCCACTTCCCCCACCAGGGGAACCCGTAGGCGAACACGGCACGGATGCCCGAGTCCTGGAGCGCCTGCACGACTGCATCCGTGTGCTCCGGCGATCCCTGGATGTGGGACCAGTCGAGGAGGGTCGTGACGCCCGCATCCATCGCGCCGAGCGCGGACAGCAGGTCGCCCACGTAGGCGTCCTGCGGTCGGAAGGCGGGAGCGAGCTTGTGCAGCACGAACGAGATGTAGCTGGTGCGGCCCTCGAGGGGGACGTCGGTGCAGATGTTTCGGAGGATGCCCTCCCAGATGTGCCGGTGGGTGTCCACGAAGCCTGGCAGCACGATCATGCCGGTTGCGTCGATCACCTCGGCGTCACCGACCTCGAGGTGCGGGCCGACCTCCAGGATGCGCTCACCCTCGATCAGGACGTCGGCCACGGGGTGCTCCCCGATCGACGCGTCCATGGTGAGCACGGTGCCACCACGCACGACGACCCGGGTGTCGGGCGACACGCTGACGCGCGGCCCGGCGGACGCGAAGCTCGGCAGCTCGACCGCCGCCTGCGAGTGGCTGCCGACCATCAGTCGACGTGCCCGCTTGTAGTTGCGCTTGACGAGCTCCTTGAGGTCGCCCACCTGGAACAGCGCGATCCCGAGCAGCACCAGGACGCCGATGATCATCAGCCCGTGCTCGCTGCTCAGACCCAGGAACGGCAGCGCGCTGATGATCAACGCGAGCAGGATCGAGGCGACGACGGCGCCGACGAAGGTCGCGCGACCGCCGGTGAGGGCGGCACCACCGAGCACCGCGGCGGTGATGCTGTTGAGCGTGTAGCTGGACCCGATCTGGGCGTTGCCGACGCCCGCCCGCGCCATGACGAAGAACGCGGCGACGGTCGCGAACGTCGCCGACAGCAGCAGCGCGCGAACCCTGACCCAGGTGGTCGGCACCCCGTTGCGCTTGGCAGCTCGTTCGTCGAAGCCCGTCGCTCGCAGCTGCAGGCCCGACCCACTGCCGTGCAGCCATGCGTCGAGGAGGCCCGCACCGACGAGCACGAGGAGCAGCGCGACCGGCACCGGTCCGATCCCGGTCCGCAGGACCTCGGTGAAACCGCGGTCGATCGTGCCGCCCGGCGTGGGACGGAGCGTCAGCGAGATGCCGTCGAGGATGCTCAACGTGGCGAGCGTGGCGATGATCGACGGGATCTTCACGCCGCGGACCAGGCCGGCGTTCACCAGCCCGACCGCGATGCCGCAGAGCAGGACCGCCCCGATGCCCAGGGCGATCCGTGGCCCGGAGGTGTCCGGCACGATCAGGAAGGAGGCGACGACCACACCGAGGCTGATCATGGCACCGACCGACAGGTCGAGGTAGCCGACGAGCAACGCGTGCGTCTGTGCCATGGCCACGATGGCGAGCGGGATGGCGAGCAGCAGGATGCTGCTGAGGTTCGAGGCGCTGAGGAAGCCCGGGAAGCGGGAGCTCGTGTAGCCGGCGACGGCGGCGATCAGCAGCAGCTGCAGCGCGACGGGCATCCACAACCGAACCCGCACGATCTTGCGCCACTTGTTCTTGTCCCGCGCGTCGCGGAGGACCTTGCGAACGGCCGTCCTCGCGGCATCACCCCGTGTGCTCACCCGACGTCCTGCGCGCTCGGAGCCTTCGGCATGGCGACGCCGAGCGGTGACCGGCCGCCCTTCGACAGGCCCGGTCCGCGGACGATCGCCTCGACGATCCGCAGCTCGTCGAGCTCGTCGCCGGGGATCTCCTCGATGATCTGGCCTCTGGACATCACGAGCACCCGGTCGCACAGGCCGGAGAGCTCGATGGGGTCGCTCGACTTCACGAGCACGGCGGCTCCGTCGTCGGCACGTGCCCGCAGTGCCTCGTAGATGTCGAAGCGGGATCCCGACGTCGACACCCTGGGTGGGCTCGTAGGCGAGGATGACGGCCGGCTCGCGGAGGAACGTCCGCGAGATCGACACCTTCTGCTGGTTGCCGCCGGACAGGAACTCCACCGGCTGCTCGAGCGACGGGGTGCGCGTCCGCAGGCGCTCGACGAGGCCTCGGACGGCGTTGCGTTCGGCGCGTCGCCGGAGGAGTCCGAGCACACCGAACCGACCGAGTGACTGGATCGTGGAGTTCACGCGGACACCGAGCACCGGCATCAGCGCCTCCCGTTTCCGATCGCCGGGCAACAGGACGATGCCCGCCCGGACCGCCTCCCTGGTGGACACGAGGCTCAGCTCCTTGCCGTCGCACGCCACGAGCCCGGCCTTGGGCGGTACCCGCCCTGCGAGGCAGTCGAACAACTGGGGTTGGCCGTTGCCCTCCGCCCCGGCGACGCCCACGATCTCGCCGCTGTCCAGCTCGAGGCTCACCGGCCCGAACGACTGTCCCTGCAGGCCGTCGACCTCCAGCACGCGTCGTGGCGCGTCGGATCGCTCCTGGGCGTGCGGGAACGCGGCCTCGAACGGCCGGCCGACGATCAGCTCGACGAGCTGTGCCTCCGAGGTGGCGGCGGCATCGAAGGTCCCCTGGCCGCGCCCGTCCCGCAGGACCGTGATGCGGTCCGAGATCTCCAGTACCTCCGGCAGCCGGTGGCTGACGTAGACGACACCGACGCCGCGGTCGCGGCACGCGGTCGATCGGCCCGGTGCAGCGCCTCGACCTCGTGCGGCCCGAGCGCCGTGGTCGGCTCGTCGAGCAGCAGCACCTTCGGTTCGGACGCCAACGCCTTCGCCACCTCGAAGAGCTGGCGGTCGGCGAGCGTCAGCGCCCCCGAGGGCGCGTCCGGGAACAGCTCCATGTCGAGATCGAGGTCCGACAGCAGCTTCCTGGCCCACTGCTTGCGGTTCCAGTAGCGAGGTCGCTGCCCTGGCGGTGCGGTGAGGAACAGGTTGTTCTTCACCGGCTCGGGCAGCACCAGGGACGTGTCCTGGTAGGCGGTCGCCAGCCCCAGTCGGCGGGCCAGGGCTGGCTGGTCACGCCGCAGGGGGCGCCCGCCGATCCGGATCGTTCCCGCGATCCGGTTCGACGAACCCGCTCGCGATCCCGAGGAGGGTCGACTTCCCCGAACCGTTCTCCCCCACGAGCGCGTGGACCTCACCGGCACGGCAGTCGAAGCTGACGTCGGTCAGCGCTCGGACCGCCCCGAACTGCCGGGACACACCACGCATCTCGAGGACGAGGTCCTCGGTCGTCGACCCTCCATCGGGAACGCGCTCGCTCATCCGGCTGCGTACATCCGAGCCAGGACCTCGGACGGCACGAGCGAGGTGTTCGACACGGTCGGTGTGACCCGGTCCGGGTCACAGTCGTCCGCGCTGACCTGGCGCATCACGTGTGGCACCACGATCTCGGACGGGATCTCCATGCCCTGGAGGTGCAGCATCCCCGCGGTGACCGCGATCCTCGACTGGAAGTTGCCACCCGCCGAGTACCAGATCTGGTAGTTCGGGTTGTCCCGTTCCGCCCAGTCGCAGAACAACGTCTGCTCGTCCGTGCGGACCGTGATCACCAGGTCGTCCAAGTTGGCGCCGACCGTCTCGTACGCGTCGAGGGCCGTGTACAGCCCGTCCGCGTACTCGTAGCTGAAGCCGGCGATGTCCGGGTTGCTGGAGAGCCAACCGAGCACGGTCTGGAGGGCGATGTCGTTGACCCAGTAGGTGTCCGCAGGCTCGCCGACCAGCTCGATCGAGTCGTTGAGCGCCGGGATCTCGCACTGTTGCCAGCCGGTCGAGAGGGCGTTGCCGGGCGTCCCGCCGAGGATGCCGATCGACCCCTCGCCGACCTCGCTGGTTGATGATCTCGGCGAAGCTCTCGCCGAGGGCGCACAGGTCCTCGCCGACGATCGTGAGGTAGTCCTCGCCGGGCGTGAGCGCGCCGTCCTGTCCGGGCAGGCCGACCCATCCCGCCGAGTAGGGGATGTAGGGGATCCCTGCGGCGTTCGCCTCGAGGATGGCATCGGCGATCGCGACACCGTGGTCGGGATACCCGATGATGAAGTCGACGCCACGCTGGATCAGGAAGCGGATGTCGCCTGCCGCGACGGCCGGGTCTGACGTTCCACTGCGCGTCGCGCGACACGATGGTCCCGATCTCCGGGTAGGTCAGCGCCTGGAGGATGGCCTCCATGTGCGTGACCTGGCGCCACACGTTCAGGCGGCCACCGTCGGCCACCCCCATGACGAGCTCGCCACCGCTACCGGTGTCGCATTCGACGTTGTTCCAGCATTCGAGCGCCTTCTCGATCGTCGCCTCGTCGAGTTCCTGTTCGGCCCGTGCGATCGAGGCGAGGACGAGGTCGGGGACGTCGTCGACGGGTCCGAGTGCCCGCTCGACGAGCGCCGGATCGGCGTCCGTGCTCTCGCCGTACTGCGCCAGGCCGTCGTCGGGCTCGGCGTCGCCGTCGTCCGGCTCGTCGGTCGGTTCCTCCTCTGGCTCGTCGGTGGGCTCCTCGGTCGTCGGTTCCTCGGGTGCTCGTCTCCGGTGTGTCGTCGCCGCATGCCGCGCGCGACGAGCGCCAACACGACCACCACACTCATGGCTTGCAGTCGCTTCATGTCACTCTCCCATCCTGCTCGCGTACCACGTTCGGTCGGATCGTTGACCCTCTCCGGCGGAGATGCTCCGCCTCGTTCGCTCGACGTCAGGGCACCCCCTCGTCGACCCGACTCGGACGCTTGCGTTCACGTAGGAGGCGCTCGACCGCCTTGATGATGCGGTCCCCGGACACCAGCATCCCGCCGATGATCACCACGCCGAACACCACGAACTGCAACGCCGTCGGCAGCCCCATGACACGCATCATCTGGTTCAGCCCCGCGAGGAAGAACGCGGCCGCCCACGTGGACAGCGGGCTCGCGAGACCCCCGGTCAGCGACGCGCCCCCGATGACGACGGCCGCGATGGGGCCGAGGAGGTAGGGGGCACCGATGGTCACGCCCGGGCTGCGCAGGAACGCGGCGAGCAGGATCCCGGCCAGCGCGTACAGCAGCGCAGCGGCCACGTATGCCGCGATCTGGTAGACGTTGACGCGCAGTCCGCTGACCGTGGAGGCGACGGGGTTCGCGCCGACGACCTGGAACCTGCGTCCCACCGTCGTGTAGCGGAAGACGAACATCATGACGAGGTCAGCGTGACCCCCGACCAGAAGATGTACGAGATGCCGAGCAACCTGCTGGAGGTCCACGCGGACAACTCCGCGGGTACGGAGGACTGGATCGCGATCGAGGTGTAGTAGCGGTTCAGGATGCCCGTCACGACCTGTCCGACGGCGAGCGTGACGATCAGGGCGTTCAGCTTGAGCCCGCCGATGAGGATGCCGTTGACCAGGCCGATGAGGGCGGCAACGCCGAGCGCGGTGAGGATCGGCCTCGCGAGTCCGCCACCGGTCGACTGCCCGACGCCCACGACGACGAGGCCGGCGAGCGTGAAGGTGCCCGGCACGCTGAGGTCGATGCCGCCGGTCATGATCACCAGCATCTGGCCGAGCGCGGCGATGGCCAGGAAGGTCCCGTAGGGGGCGATCGCGCCGAACGACGCGCTCGTCAGCGTGGCCGGCGCCCACACCCAGGCGACCGCGAGCAGCAGGAGCAGCGCCAGGTAGACCGGCAGATACCGCGACGCGACGACGAACGAGGTGAGGGCGGAGGAGGGCACCCGTGCGGTCGTCACCGCGAGCCTCCCGCGCCGGTCGCCTCGAGCAGCCCGGGTCCACCGACCCGCTCCCACGCGGCGATGGCCAACCCTCTAGGCGCGTTCCACGTCGGCATCGAGCACGCCGTCGCGCACCACGGCTCGGCCGGCGACGAACACCCACTGGACGTTGGCCGCGTCCATGCCCCACACGACCGCGCCGATCGGGTCGTTGACGGGCGAGATGTTCGGCAGGTCGGTCCGCAGCACCAGGACGTCGGCCTGCTTGCCGGGCTCGAGCGATCCGGTGACCTGCTGGAGGCCCGCCACGCGCGCGCCCTCGATCGTGCCGTAGCGGATCACGTCCCGGGTCGTCAGCAGGGTCGGCAGGCCCGCCTTGCCGGCGAGCTTGAGGTCGAACATCGTCGCGTGCTGGATCGAATGAGCCGCGCGCAGCTGCGCGAAGAGGTCGCCGGGCCCCAGTACCTCGTCGTCGACGCCGAGCCCGGGCCTGATGCCACGATCGATGAACCGCTGGAGCTGCGGCGCGCCGAGGCCCAGCGCCATGTCGGCGGACGGGGTCAGCGACACGGCGGCGCCGGAGGAGGCGATGGCGTCGAGGTCCTGGTCGTCGAGCCGGGCGCAGTGCACGAGCGTGACGTCGTCCGCCAGCAGACCCCGAGCTGCCAGGGCGGCGACCTTCCCACGCTCACCGTCCGCGAGCCCCGCGTGCGCGTGGATCCGCAGGCCGAGCTCCCTCGCGGATGCCCACCGTCCCGCGATGCTGTCGAAGTCGTCGAGCTCGCCGGAGTGTCCGGAGGCGTACGAGAGCCGTTCCACGGGCGCGCCGGCGGCGACGAGCCGTCGTGTCAGGCCGTCGAGGTCGGCGTCGGAGCCGGCGTCGGCCCAGCGCGGGGAGCCGAGCGCGACGACACCACGTGTGCCGGCATCCTGGTGCGCCTGGAGCACCGCGTCCGCGTAGGTGTCGTCGACGAGGACGTCGGCATGATCCACGACCGTCGTGATGCCCGTCTCGACCGCGCTCAACAGCCCGACGAACGTCGCCGCGTAGACGTCGTCCGGCTGGAGCAGCCTCCCGTGCGCGTCGGCGGCAGCGAGCGCCTGGGCCGGTGTGCCCGCGACGCCCGTGTTGCGCAGCAGCGTCTTCCAGAGGTGCCTGTGGGTGTCGACGAAACCGGGCATCACGATCGTGTCGGCGGCGTCGACGACCTCCGCATCGCGGACACGCAGGTCCGCGCCGACCTCCACGATCCGGTCGTCCTCGATCAGGACGTCGGCGCGCGGGTGGTTGCCGCTGCGCTGCCCCAGGGTGAGCACGCAGCCGCCGCGCAGCAGCGTCCTGCCCATCAGCCTCGCCCCCGCGCGCGCGGGACGTGCCGCCCGCCGCACCGAGATCGACCCACGCCGCTCCCCTCCCCGGTCACCCACCTCGAACGATAGTGCAGTGACACTTAACACGTAAAGAGGTTGGTGCAGCAACGAGCGGCCGGGGCGGCGGGGGCGGCCGGGTCAGTCCTGTGCGCGTGCGATGGCCTTGCCGAGCTCCTGCTTGGTCATCTTGGAGCGACCACGGACATCGAGCGACGCGGCGCGCTCGTAGAGCTCGTCCCTGGTGTGGCCCTTGACGTCCACGCCCCCGGCGGACTCGCCGCCGGGATCACCGGCACCACGCGCGGCGCGCTCGTCGGACGGCCCCTTCTCGTCCTTGGGCTCCCAGTGGTCGCCCACCTTCTCGAAGGTGTGCTTGAGGGCGGAGTACGCCGTCCGGTGTGCTCGCTCACCCTCGCCGTACTGCTCGACAGCGCTGTCGTGCGCCTTCCTCCACGTCCGCTGCGCCTTCTTCGGCGATCGGGCGATCGTGTCCGGCATCTCGTCGTCCGTCGGCATGTCGGACCTCCTTCCGCCACGGCGAGGGTGCTCCGGTGATCGAGGGGGCGCCGTCGCGACCTCGTCCGTTCGCCGGTGGGCGCGACCGCGGTCCGTGCGTCGGCCACCTCGACGTTCACTGGCTGCCCTCGGCCAGGTCGAGCGACAGGATCCGCCGGACGGCCCGCTCGGCAGTGGTGAGACGGCCCTTCTCGCCCGGCTCGTCGTCCCAGGTGTCCGCGAGCCGCCCGAGCCGGTAGGCCTTGGGCACCCGCGGGTCGATGTAGCTGGCTCGACACACCTCACGGGTGTTGCCCAGCCGCTCGGCCGCGACGTCGACCGCCGCGAGGACGTTGGCCTCCACCTCACGGTCGTCGCCCGCCGGGCCGAGGTCGTGCAACGCCTGGGCGGCGGCGACGGTGCCGCCCCAGGTCCGGAAGTCCTTGGCGGTCAGCTCGTCACCCGCCACCTCGCGCAGGTAGTCGTTGACCTGTCCCGAATCGACGTGCCGCCAGTCGTCGCCGTGCTGGTAGGCGAACAGGCGCTGCCCGGGGATCTCCTCGCACCGCAGGAGCTGGCGGGCCAGACGGGGATGGCGTAGCTCGACGTCGTGCTCCTGCCCGGACTTGCCCTGGAACGAGAAGTGGATGCGGGTGCCGTGCACGTCCACGTGCTCGCACGCGAGGCCGGTCAGGCCGATCGCAGCGTCCTCCCCCGGCTCGTTCTCGCTGCCGATCCGAAGCAACGTGGCGTCGAGCAGCGCGACGACCAGCGCGAGGACCCGCTCGCGCGTCAACGTGTGCCGCCGCAGGTCGGCGTCGACTGCCTCCCGGATCGCAGGCAGGGCGTCGGCGAAGGCCTCCATGCGGTGGAACTTCGTCGCGTCGCGCACGATGCGCCAGTTCGGGTGGTAGCGGTACTGCTTGCGCCCCGCGTCGTCCGTGCCGACGGCCTGGATGTGGCCGTTCGGATCGCGACAGATCCAGACGTCGGTCCAGGCTGGCGGGATGGCCAGTTCCCGGCACCGTCGACGCCTCGGACCCTCGGGCAGCGACGTGCCGTCGGGCAGGAGGTAGCTGAAGCCCCGGCCGCGCCGCACCCGCCGGATGCCCGGCTCGTCGTCGCTGACGTACACGAGCCCGACCGCATCCGCGTGGTCGTCGGGGGTGGCGTCCGGGGGCAGCGCCGCGATCACCGGCAGCAGTCCGGTGACCGTGTGCGCATCCGGCGCGTGTGCCATCGCGTAGGGATACCCGGTCGCCGCCGCCGGCCGTACCGGCCGTTCGGTCGGCGGCTCGGCGCGTCGGCGGGTCGGCGGTGGTCCCGGGCGGGCTCTGGCACGCGTGGCGGCCGGGATCGGCCGGGGGATGTGACAGAGCCTCGGCACCGGGCGCCGGGCGCCGGGCTTGCGGGCTCTGGCACGCGTGGCGGCCAGGATCGGCCGGGGGATGTGACAGAGCCTCGGCACCGGGCGCCGGGCGCCGGGCTCGGCGCCAGGCTCGGCGCCCGCCCCGCCGTCAGCCGGGCGCGCGGACCGCCGGGGCCGGCTCGCGGGTCGCGGCGGCCCAGGCGCCGGCCAGTGCCACGAGCGGCACGACCACCGCGACAACCGCGATCGGGACCCACGGCACCGCGAGCCCGACCCCGGTGAGGCGCATGCGGGTCAGCAGCGCCGCCGCCGGGATCAGCCCGACGGGCACCGCGAGCACCCCGGCGACCCCCGACAGCAGCGCGGCTCGGCCGCCCGCGAGCGACCGCCTGGTCCGCCGGCTCGCGCCGACGGCAGCCAGCGTGCGGGCGTCCGCCCTGGCCTCCGCCGAGGCGAGGGCGACGGCGACCGCCACCAGCACGAGCCCCACGAGCGCACCCCCGACCGTCGCCGCGAGGATCGCAGCGCGGTAGGTCGAGACGTAGCCCTCCTCGATCTGGACGGACGTGTCGGTCGCAGCCTGCGCCAGCGACCTGGCCGACGCCGCGGCCGCCTCGTCGACCGGCCCCGGCATCGCGACCACGTACGACGTCGACCGCTCGACGTCGACCGGCGGGTCGAACCCGCCGTTCTCGTGGAGCGTCTCGAGCGCGTCGACCGGCAGCAGCACCGTCGGGAGCGACGAGGTCATGGTCGTCACGCCGTCGCGCAACGGGAAGCTCCGGGCGGGAAGCTCGAGGACCGGCTCGGGTGCGTCGCCGGTCCAGGATCCGAAGGGCACGAGACCCACGGCCGTGGCAGCGTGCCCGACGACGACCGCAGCGCCGGTCCGAAGCGCGTCAGCCGCGTCGGCACCCGCCATGGCGCCAGCCGCCTCCGGGGTCGCCGCCGCCGCCGCAGCCCAGACGTTCGCGCCGTCCCCGTCCGTGAACACCACATCCAGGTCGACCGAGGTGAAGGCTCCGGCGCGCCCACCCGTCGCCTCGGCGAGGGAGGTCGCGACCCGCGCCGCGTCGGGGCCGTGCACCACAACCTGCTCGGGGCTCAGCGACGGCCGGTACCCGATCTCGCCCTGACGGTCCAGCGACCCGAGGACGGCGGTCACCGTGACGGTCGCCGCCAGGCCGGCCATCGCCGCCGTGACGATCGGTCCGTTGCGGGTCCGGAATCGCGCCGCGTCGCGGACGGCCAGCCGGGGCCCGAGGGGCAACGACGGCGCGACGGCCGCGAGCCGCTCGAGCAACCACGGGCTCAACAGTCCGACCCCGAGCACGAGCGCCACCGACCCGACCAGGTAGGGCACCGGCCCGCGCATCCACTCGATGGGCACCCTCGCCCCGAGGACGACCGCAGCGACGAGCACGCCGATCCCGAAAGCGATGAACGCCAGCCCCGCCGCGAGCGTGCGGCGCGGCGGTGCGGTCGTCGGTCGCCGCCCGGACAGCGCCGCCATGATGGGGAGCCTCGCGACGGTGCGCGCGGGCCACCACGCACCGACGACCGCGCTCAGGACGCCGATCGCCGCGACGCCCGCGAGCCACCAGGGGTCGAGCCGCGGACCGGCGATCTCGCGGGAGACCAACGTCTCCAGCAGCGACGACCCGGTGAGCGCGAGCACGACCACGACGGCCAGCGCGAGGCCGACGAGGGAGCCGACGATGCCCGCCGTGAGGCCCGTGAGGCGGACCGCCTGGCGCACCTGGCGCGGGGACCCGCCGACCGCGGCCAGCAGGCCGAGCTCCCGTTGCCGCCGGCGGACCGAGACGGCGAAGGCCGCGCCGGCGATGAGCGCGGCTTCGACGGCAGCGAGGCCACCGGCGATGGTGGCGACGAACCGGCGGTCCTCCGTCATGCGGAACGAGAGCGCCTCCGTCCGGCTGGTGACCCAGTAGGCCGCCGACCCGTCCGACGTCAGCAACGTGGCAGCCGCGTGCTCGGCCGCGTCGAGCCGACCGGCCGGCACGCCGACGTAGACGGCATCGACGAGGGCGCCGGCATCCGGCAGCGTGCCGGGCGCCGCGAGCAGCCCGTCCCACCACAGGGCCTCCACGCGGCGCACGACCCCGACCACCTCGACGTCCCCGAGCTTCTCCAGGCGCAGCCGGTCACCGACGTCGAGGTGGTGCCGCTCGGCCATCGACTCGGAGACCGCGACCTCGCCGGGTCCCGACGGCAGCGCGCCGGACGTCAACCGGTGGCGTGGTTCGAGCAGCGATCCCGGTACGGGCGCGTCGTCACCGACGCCCACGCTGCGCAGCTCGCCGTCGACCGACAGGGAGTCGGAGAAGGCGCGTTGGACCTGCAGCTGGGCGCCCGGCGGGAGCGCCGCGAGCAGCGCGTCCACATCCGGTGGGACGTCGGGGTCGTTCTGGACGAGGCGCAGATCGGCGCGGCCGTGTGAGTCGCGGACGCGCTCCTCGGCGGTGGCGGTCGCCGTGTCCGCGATCCCGATCGCGGCGGCCAGCCCCGCGACCGGCAGGGCGATCATCACGACGACCAGGAGCGTCCGCCAGCGGTCGCGCCGCGCGTCCCGCGCGGCGAGGCGCAGCAGCGCGCGCCAACCCGTCATCGTGCCACCTCGACGTCGTCGTGCCGGTCTCCACCTGCCTGGTCGACGATGACGCCGTCCCGCAGGAACACGATGCGGTCGGCCCACGCGGCGTGTGCGGCGTCGTGGGTGACCAGCACGCCGGCGGCGCCGTCGTCGTCGCACGCGGCCCGCAGCAGCCGCAGGACCGACTCGCCGGTGACGCTGTCCAGCGCGCCGGTCGGTTCGTCGGCCAGGAGCAGGCTGCGGTCGCCGACCACGGCGCGAGCGATGGCGACGCGCTGCTGCTCGCCGCCGGACAGGTCCTCGGGGAAGCGGTCCACCAGGGCGGCCAGCCCGACACGCTCGAGCGCGAGGTGTGCGGCTCCGCGGGCGGCACCCGGCTTCGCGCCGTCGAGCTCCAGCGGCAGGCTCACGTTCTCCGACACCGTCAGGCCGGGGAGCAGGTTCAGCTCCTGGAAGACGTAGCCGATCGAGCGGCGCCGTAGCCGGGCCAGGTCCTCGGCCCCGAGTCGCGACAGCCGCTGGCCGAGGACGTGCACCTCGCCGGAGGTCGGGCGGTCGAGCCCGCCCGCGAGCGTCAGCAGCGTCGACTTGCCCGACCCGGACGGGCCCATGATCGCCACGAGCTCACCGCGCGGGACCGTGAGCGAGACGTCGCGCAGCGCCTCGACGGCCGTGTGGCCAGAGCCGTGCACCCGCCAGGTCCGGTCGAGGTCGAGCACCACGTCGGTGGCCGGCGCGCTGGCCTGCACGGTGTCGCTGCTGGTCGAGAGGTTCATCGCTGTCCCCGTGTGGTCGGGCCGGTCGGCTGGAGGAGCCGTGCGTCGCAGGTGTCGAGCCAGCGCACCTCTGCCTCCGCCCTGAGGATCAGGGCATCGAGGTGGAGCACCGCCGCCAGCTCGGCGGCCGGGTCGGCGAGGCGCTTGCTGCGGGTGAGGTCCTGGAGGTGTTCGAGTGCGGCGGTTCGCTGACGCTGGAGCACCGCGTGCACGTCGGCGCCGGGCGCGGAGATGGCGAGCAGCACCTTGATGGCGAGCTCGTCACGCGGCGGCGGGTCCGCGACGACGGGCGTCGCGTACCACCGGGCGAGCGCGTCCCGGCCGGCGTCGGTGATGGCGTAGGTGTTGCGGTCCGCGTCGGCTGCACCGTTCTCCGGTGCGACCAGCCCGTCCCGCTCCAGGCGTTGCAGGGTCGTGTAGACCTGCCCGATGTTCAGCTCCCAGCTGCCCCCCGTGCGCCGCTCGAAGTCGGCCTTCAGCTGGTAGCCGTGGGCGGGTGCTTCGGCGAGCAGCGCCAACATGCCGTGCTTGATCGGCACCCGACACCTCCTCCCCCGCCTCCCTGGTGCGCGGCTGCTCCGCTCACCGGTCCGGCTCGGGACACCATACATACGTCGTATGCATACCGGGTATGCGGAAGAGAGACGCGCGCGATGCGCGCGCTGACGGCTGGTGGTCGGTTCGCCGGCGAGTTGTCCGTACCAGACGGGTGAGTTAGGTTAGGCGCACCTAACTCTCTAGCTCCCAGGTGCGCACATGAACCTCCGGTACGTCCGTTCCCTCACCCTCCCGCTCGTCGCCGTCCTCGCGCTCGCCGCGTGCGGCGCCGACCCGGCCCAAGCCCCGGCCGACCCACCAGACCCGTCGACGACGCAACCCGAGCCATCGCCGGAGGCCGAGGCAGAGCCGTCGCAAGCCGAGCCTTCCGAGGTCACGGTCGTGCACGCGCAGGGCGAGACGGTCGTCCCCGTGTCCCCCGAGACGGTCGTGGTGTTCGATCCCGGGTCGATCGTGACACTGGAGGAGTTGGGCATCGCCATCGCCGGCGCGCCGCAGCTGAACAACCCACCCGAGGAGCTCGCCCACTACGCGGACGGCAGCATCCCGGTCGTCGGCTCGCTGTTCGAGCCGGACCTCGAGCAGGTCGATGCGCTCCAGCCGGACCTCATCATCATCGGCGGGCGCTCGGCGGAGGCCTTCGAGGAGCTGTCGAGGATCGCCCCGACGATCGACCTCAGCGTCGACAACGCCGACCTCGTCGCAGGCATCCGCGAGCGCGCCGAGACGCTCGGGACGATCTTCGCGGCCGAGGAGGAGGTGGCCTCGAGGCTCGCCAGGATCGACGACGCCGTCGCCCGTGTGCGTGCCCTCGCCGCCGATGCCGGGACGGCCTTGATCGTGCAGACCTCGGGGGGCGAGGTGACCGCCTACGGGCCGGGTTCGCGCTTCGGGATCATCCACGGCGAATTCGGGGTCGCGCCGGCGGTCCAGGCGCTCGACGACGAGGCGACCCACGGCGACGCCGTGTCGTTCGAGTTCATCCTGGAGGCGGAGCCCGACCACCTGTTCGTGCTGGATCGCGATGCCGCGACCGGCGGGGACGGGGACGCGGCACGACAGGTCCTGGACAACGAGCTGGTCGCCCAGACACCGGCCTGGCGTGACGACAACGTGCACGTGATGCCGCCGTTCGCGTGGTACATCGCGCCGAGCGGACTGCGTTCGCTCGAGCAGATCGTCGAGTTCGTCGAGTCGGCGCTGTCGTGACCCTGACCAGCGTCCGCGGGGAGGCACGCGCCGCGCCTCCCCGCACGCTCCGGGTCCGCGGCCGGCGTGGCGGGCGCGAGGTGCGCCCGTGGCACGTCGCCGCCTTCGCGGGTCTGCTGCTGGTGGTCGCGGTCGGGTCGCTGTTCGTCGGTGTGAGCGACCTCACGCCACTCGATCTGCTCGACCCGACCGACCGGCAGGTGCAGATCCTGCTGGTGAGCCGCGTCCCACGGCTCGTCTCCATCCTGCTCGCCGGCGCCTCCATGTCGGTGGCGGGGCTGATCATGCAGCACCTCGCCCGCAACCGGTTCGTCTCTCCGTCGACGGCCGGGACGGTCGAGTCCGCCACGCTCGGGTTCCTCGTCGCGGTGGTCTTCTTCGCCGCGTGGCCCCTGGCGGCCAAGATGGTCCTGGCGGTGGTCGCCGCCATGGCCGGCACAGCCGTCTTCCTGGCCATCCTGCGGCGCATCCGCCTCGTGGACGTGATCTTCGTCCCGCTGGTGGGGCTGATGTTCGGTGGCGTCGTGCGGTCGATCACCACCTTCGTGGCCTACCGCACCGGGCGGCTACAGGCCATGTCGTCCTGGACCAGCGGCGACTTCTCCGGGGTGCTCCGCGGCCGCTACGAGTTGCTGTACGTCGTGCTCGCCGTGACGGCGCTGGGCTATGTGTGGGCCAACCGGTTCACCATCGCGGGCATGGGCCGGGAGGTGGCCACCAACCTCGGCATCGACTACCAGAAGGTCCTCGACCTCGGCCTGGCGATGGTCTCGATCATCACCGGCGTGGTGGTCGTCACCGTCGGAGCGATCCCGTTCCTCGGGCTGATCGTGCCCAACGTCGTCACGCTGCTCCTGGGCGACGACCTCCGCCGGGTCCTGCCACTGACGGCCCTTGCCGGCGCCGGGTTCGTGCTCGTGTGCGACGTCGTGGGACGGCTCGTCCGCCATCCCTACGAGATCCCGGTCGGCACCGTCGTCGGTGTCGTCGGGGGCGCGATCTTCGTCGCCCTGATCCTTCGGAGCGACCGCCGTGTCGCGTGACGCCGTCGCCATCGGCGAGCACCGCACCGTCCTCGCTTCCCCTGCGACCGCTGTCGCCCCCGACGGCACCGACCCGCGCCGCGCCCGACGCGTGCTGCTGGTGTTGACCGCTGCCGTCACGATCGCGATCGCCGCCTTCCTGCTGCTCGACGTCGCCGGCTCGTGGGACTTCGCGCTGCGTCTGCGTGGCAGGCGTGTCGCCGCACTCGCCATCGTCGGCTACGCGATCGCCTGCTCGACCGTGCTGTTCCAGACGATCACCACGAACCGCATCCTGACCCCGTCCATCATGGGGTTCGACTCGCTGTACGTGCTGCTCCAGACCGTCGTGGTCTTCGCCTTCGGTGGCGTTGCCGTGGCAGCCGTCGACCCGCGCCTGCGCTTCCTCATTGAGGCGTCGCTGCTCGTCGGCTTCGCGATGCTGCTGCACCGCTGGCTGTTCGGTCGTGGCCAGCGCACCTTGTTCACCTTGGTGCTGATCGGCGTGGTGCTCGGGACGTTGTTCTCGTCGCTGAGCTCGCTCGCGATGCGCCTGATCGACCCCAACGACTTCGACCGGCTCCAGGACCGGCTGTTCGCGTCCTTCAACGCGATCAACGTCGACCTGCTCGTCCTGGCGGGGGTCGTCGTCGCCGTGTGCACGCTGTTCGTCCGACGCCTGGTGCGACCGCTCGACGTCGTCGCGCTCGGACGCGACCATGCCACCAGCCTCGGCGTCGACCACCATGCCGTGGTCGCACGCGCGCTCGTCCTGGTGGCCGTGCTGGTCGCCGTCTCCACCGCACTGGTCGGCCCGATCACGTTCTTCGGCCTGCTCGTCGTCAACCTCGCCGTCCAACTGCTCGGCACCCTCCGCCACCGGTACCTGCTCCCCGCGGCCGCGCTGTTGGGGGTGCTGACGCTGGTCGTCGGGCAGCTCCTGCTGGAGCGCGTGTTCAGGTTCGACACGAGCCTGAGCATCATCGTGAACTTCGTGGGCGGCGTGTACTTCATCGGCCTGCTGCTGCGGGAGGCACGGCGATGATCGACATCGAGCACGTCGTCAAGCGCTACGGCGATGCGACCGTGGTCGACAACGTCACGCTCGCGCTGGCGAAGGGAGGGATCACCTGCCTCGTCGGCCCCAACGGCGCCGGCAAGTCGACGCTCCTGTCCATCGCCGGTCGGCTCCTCGGCGCCTCGGCCGGGATCGTCCGTGTCGACGGCTTCGACGTCGCGACGACCGCCAGCGACGTCCTCGCGGAGCGCCTGTCGGTGCTGCGTCAGGACAACCACGTCGCGATGCGGCTGACGGTCCGCGAGTTGGTCGCGTTCGGCCGCTATCCCTATTCCAAGGGTCGGTTGACGAGCGACGACGTGCGACACGTCGACGAGGCCATCGCCTACCTCGAGCTCGACGACCTCCAGGACCGCTACCTGGACCAGCTCTCCGGCGGGCAACGCCAGCGCGCGTTCATCGCCATGGTGCTGTGCCAGGACACCGACTACATCCTGCTCGACGAGCCCCTGAACAACCTCGATCTGCGCCACGCGCGACAGATGCTCCGTCTGCTGCGTCGCATGGCCGACGAGCTCGGGCGCACGGTGATCGTCGTGGTCCACGACATCAACGTGGCGTCCTGCCACGCCGACCGGATCGTGGCCCTGCGTGATGGCCGCGTCGTCGCCGCCGGACCGCCGGACGAGGTGGTCCGCACCGACACGCTCGAGGCGGTGTTCGGCGTCGACATCCCCGTCCACCGGATCGACGGGCACCGCATCGCACTGCACTTCACCTGACCGGCACACCGACGCAAAGGCCCCACGATGACCGAGACGTCCGCTCCCCCGCGAGTCCGACCACGCCGCCCGGTGCGACGGGTCACCGTGTTGCGCACGGCGCAGCTCACGCCGTCGTTCCGGCGGGTCGTGCTCACCGGCGACATGCTCACCGGGTTCGCCCTGGCTCGACCCGCATGCCACGTCAAGCTGGTCCTCCCACCCGACGGCGAGGCCGATATCCGGCTCGAGGAGGGGCCGCACGGCCTCACACTTCCCCAGGGACCCGACCGGCCCGACACGCGTACGTACACCGTCCGAGCTTGGGACGCGGACGCCCTGGAGCTGACGGTCGACGTGGCACTCAGCCATGCCGGCCCGGCGGCCCGATGGGCGGCCTCCTGCGCACCCGGTGACCGGCTCGCCGTCGCCGGACCGGGAGGCGGCTACGAACCAGACGACACCGCACCGCTGCTCCTCGCCGGCGACGAGACCGCCCTGCCGGCGATCGCGACGATCCTCGAGGCGACGAGTCGCCAGGATGCCCGCACGATCGTCGAGGTACCGACCAGAGCGGACGCCGAGGCACTCGACGTACCCACGGGTTCCGCGATCACCGTCTCGGCCCGCGACGTGGGCGACCCACCGCTCGCCGAGATGCTGGCGTCGCACCGGCTGGACACCGGCTGCGCCGTCTGGATCGGCGCCGAGGCAGGCGTGATCCGCCAGATCCGCAACCGCCTCCTACAGGACGGCCGCGTCGACCCCGACCGGCTGGTCACCCGCGGCTACTGGAGGCGGGGCACCGCCGACCATCCCGACCACGACCACGGCACCGACGACATCGCACCGCGCCGGTGACGACCCGAGCGAGGCCCCGCTGCGTACGCGTTCGTCAGAGGCGTGGCCCGCCGAACACTCGGCGCAGCCACGGCTCGAGGGGTGGCGACGTCGGTCCGGCGCGCCATCCGACGTGACCGTCGGGTCGCACCAGCACCGTGTCGCTGCCCCGGGGTCGGAGGCGGCGGGACAGCAGGCCGCGATGGTCCTCGACGAGCACCTCGACGTCGGTGTCTCCCTGCCACCGGGCGGGCTCGATCGCTGCGGCCGGCGTCAGCACGCGCACGGTCGTCAGGTCGTCGCCGAGGTGGCGGCGGGCGCTCGTGGCGGCGTCGTGTTGCTGCGGGGAGGGTGGCCCGAACCACAACATCGCCCAGCCACCGTCGATCAGCCGGCGCAGCCTGGTGGCGACCACCGGTTCGCCACCCGCGTCGCGCACCAGCACGGGCGCGTCGGGGCTGATGTCACCGGCCACCGGTCCCGCAGTGAGGCGCGCCGCTCGTCGGACGACGCCCGCCGGTGGCGTGGCGAGCGCACCCTGCCGGTAGCGGATCCCCAGCTGTGAGAACCCTTCGAGCACCGCCGGTGGTGGCGCGGTCGTCACCGTCGGATGCCCTTGTCGTGCGGCGGCGAGTGGCGGCAGTACCCGATCGCGGACGAACCGCGCTGTGGCGTGTCGGCCGACCACCAGACGTGTCACCGCCGAGGTCCAGGTCGACGACCGCCGCGGCGACCGGGCGTCAAGTGTGCGTTCGATGAGGCCCCACTGGTGTCCCTCAAGATCCACGACAGTGAGGTGGCGCGTTCCGAAGCCGCGGTCGATGGGCGGCTCGACGGCGACGCCGAGGCCGTGAAGGTGCGTGTGGATGGCGTCCAGATCTTCGACCTGCAGTCCGATCCAGGAGCCGAGGCCCTCGAGACGTCGGGGCCAGTCGGGCACGGGTCCGTCGAGCCACACCTCAGCCTTGCCGAGGGTGAGTTCGACGTTGGAGACCGCGCCGTTGTCATCGGTCCACCGGCCGCGCTCGGTAAACCCGAGGACGTCCTGACACCAGGTGGCGATGGCCCCTGCATCGGCACAGAAGACGTAGGGAACGGCGCCGTGCACGATGAACGGCTCGGCCATCGCGACCTCCTCCGCACTCGTGAGATGACCCGACGGTAGACGCCCTCGAGGGTGATGCTGGTCGTGGGTGGTGATCCGTCCACCAAGCTGCGTCGATCCGTTGTGCGCGTGGAGGAACAGCCGGAGAACCTGTCACCGCGCCGGGCCAGCCGCTGCGCCGGCCATGTTCGAATGCGCCGAGTCGGTCGCGCGAGCACGAACCGCGATCGAGCGGAGCTTCACCGAAGCGGATCGCCGCAGGCTGGGTCGTGGCGAGCGTCGTGAGGCCTCTCGGAGTTTCCATCAGACCCAGGACGGTTCAGGTGGGATCGCCCTGGGTTCGGCCGACGGGGCTGCAGATTCAGACCGTGCATCACGATGGTTCGTGACCCGACGTCGGCGTCGCGAAGCGGCAGCGAGGGCCGGGTGCGCCCGCGAGCCGCTGATCGAGTGTGGCCAGGCGGGCATCGAGGAGCTCGGCCAGCGCCACGTACGCGCCGTCGTAGATCCTCACGTTGTCTCGAAGCTGCCAACACCGTTCGGCCAGGGGCGCGTACGGCCACAGCTCGACACGCAGATCGAGGAGGTCGCCGTAGGCGAGGGATGCGGCATCCGCGGTGATGTCGCCGGCAAGGGCGGCCCGGCGCAGGATGCTGACCGCTTCGATCGGCATCAGGTGAGGCGCAGCGAGCTCGTGATCGCTGAGCACCACAGCCGCCCACTCGCCGTCCGGACCCCCGTCGACGAGTGCCGCCACCACGACCGACGCATCGACGACGAGGATCACCGGCGCTCGTGATCGCGGTGCGCGAGGATCCGCTCCGCGGCGAGGTGACTGCCCGTGCGCTTCGCGCGGTCGCGCGCCTGTTCGATGAGGACCTCGGGATCGGGGCAGCTGGCCAAACCCACGAGTTGCGTCCTCAGATATTCCTGGAGGGAACGTCCTGACAAGCGAGCGCGAGCCGCCAGCTCGTCGCGGACGTCGTCCGGCACGTCTCGGATCGTGATCGCAGTCATGAAGCTATTCAGCATGCATCCGCAGCGAATCGCAAGCGATCGGTCGAGCCCGCTCACTAGGCGATCGATCTCGACAGTCATCGCCGCGACATGGAGTCGGTTCCCAGCGGCGTGGCGAGGAACCGATGGACCCGGACAACACACAGGCGGCGGCGCCGAACGCCGCCGGACTGACATCTCGTGAACAAGCTCGTGACAGGGGACGGTCCCGGAAAGCAGAAACGGCCCCGAAGGGCCGTTTCTTTGGTAGCGGGGGCAGGATTTGAACCTGCGACCTCCGGGTTATGAGCCCGGCGAGCCGGAGTTCAGCCCCGTCCACACGCGTCCGTCGCGATCCGCAATTGTACCTCTGACCTGCGGAAACGCGGATTGGCGGTCCGTCGGCGTCCGTCCCCATTCTGACGCCTTCGAGAGCTCCCGGTGGTCATTCGGTGGTCAGTACCGTTCTGCGGCTACCGGGGGTCCGTGTCACACTCGTCGTCTACGGTCCGTTTCACACGCCGAAGGGAGGAGCCACTGCTGAACGGTCTCGGGGATCGATGTGCCGGCCCTCGCGGGGGGGCCCAAGGCGAGGTAAGGGGGACGCATGACTGGCTCGCGGTTATCCGGCTGGCAGGACCGGTTGGTCGAGCACTTCGCTGAGCTGCGTGCACGACGAGACGTCGTTGAGACCGAGCTACCAGTCTTCGCGCTGGAGCACGGCCTCGATCTAGAGACCGAGCTTCCCGAACTCCAAGACGACGTCCGACGAGTCGTGCAAGGCTCGGCGCCGCTTCCCCGTGGAGCGAGTCTCCCGTTCGTTGTCTATGCAGCGGAGATCGGCTATCGCTACCAAGGGGACGAATACTGGCCGGTCTTCGAAGCGGAGACTCCTGGGTGGAAGGAGCGGGGCCACGCCCAGCGCACCTTCATCCGACGTCGCTACGAGGAGTTCGCGCGAGCCTTCGGCGGAGCCGAACCAGCCGGCCCCTGGGCCGCATGGTTCAAGAACATCGCTTGGCCCATCACACACGCCATCCTCCCTTCGGACCTTCAGCGTCATCTGGCCAGACTGCTCCACGACTACCGGACCGCTTTCACGGCCGAACTGTTGGCGGATCGCGAGTTGCTCGGCGAGCGCCTGGCCGGTCGAAGTCACGACACCTCGGCCCGCTTTCGCGTGTTCGCCGAGAACACGTCTCTTCTTGGTCTGGTCGCGGCTTCTCTGCTTGTGGGTGAGGACGAGGACTCTTCCCTCCTTCTCCCGGAGGTGCTGCACCGGATCGTTCAGGACCTCAGCCACGAGAGGCAGGCGGGTGCCTGGCTCAGAAACGCGCGCCGCGCCGCGGTCCGGATTCGCCGACGCGGCCTGCTACCAGGGACGACTTCGGCGCCTGGGCGCTCGCAATCGGCAAGTGCGGACGGCGAACAAGGACCGCCGCTCGAACTGAAGCTCTCGCTCCGCCGTGCGACGGAGGGGTGGTCCATGTACATGGCCACCCCAGCCTTCGGCTCGATGGCCGCACGCTTCCCGACTCTCCGGGACGAACTCGCAAGCGTTCGCTGTCGCCTTGACGGCTATCCGCGCGTTCAACCTCGCGGGGCTCTGATGTACCCGCTGGGTCCCTTCGCCCTGGAACGTGTCCCAGAGCCCGGGACGTCAGTCCTCCAGGTCGAGGGCGGATCCCAGCGGTTGAGTCAGATCCTGGTTGACCACTGCAGGATGAGTGCAGGCCCCTGGCTGTTCAGGGTCAACTCCCCCGGCACCGCTAAGGAAGTACGAACCAGAGCGGTCCGACCAGGCGCGCGGCACATCCTGGTCACCGACGAGGACACGGCCGTCGTCGACGGGCTCGAGATCGACATCCTGACAGACGGAGTCCGTGCGTGGGCACTTGACGTACCCGACTCAATCGAAACACCAGACTTGGAACGGCTTCGCGAACTGGGCTTGGGCGTCGCAGCGGCCGTCTCCGCCTGGCCCGCGGGGCTAACGGCCGCGGAGTGGGACGGCGATGGCTATGCGTGCTGGCCCGCCGGCGAAGACCCCATCATCGCCATCCGGTCTGACCGAGCACCCACCAGATGCGTCGTTGCCACTGGCGAGCAGTTGGCGGAATTCGCATGGCCCGCAGCGACCTCGACGATCTTCGTGCGCACCGCGGATTTGAGCATCGGCCGTCACGAACTTGAAGTCTCGCTCATCGGCGAGCCCGACACTACGACACCGCTCGCGACCGGCCGGATGCAGGTCGAGATCCTTGAACCGCCCGATAGCGCCCTGGCCGCAGGGGCTGGCCAAGGTCTGCAGGTTCGAGCCCATCCGCCGCGGCCAACGCTGAATGATGTCTGGACGTTCACAGCCGCGATCGTGTCATCCGGTCCAGCAGGCGAGAAGGTCCGATTCGACTTAGAACTTCGAACGCGATCGGGCCGGCAGGTTCTGTCACGCTGCGGCTTCTCGACATCGCTGCCGGTGGATGAGGATCGGTGGCGCGAGCTATTCAAGGGAGCCCGGGGGTCGGCGCAGGACTTCAGTGCCTGCTACCACCAGGCCGAGGAACTACAGATCCACGCTTCAAACCCTGTGCTTGGAGCATCGACGATCGTCGCCGAGCGGCCCTTCGAACCGCTGCGGTGGCACGTTGGGAGCGACCGCGACGGTCCCTTCGGGGAACTCGTCAACCACACGGACTCCGAGGATGTCGAGTTCGAGTTCTTCGATGTCCGGCAACCATCCGTCGCTGTCTCGCCGAGAACTGATGACTCCGGGCGTCTAAGGACGTCAGGTGGAGGCTTGGTCGTAGCGAAGGCGGCCGACCATACGGCAGGTGTCATCCTGCCGCCCCACATTGAAGGCGGCCTTGACTCACTGGCCAGACTCGCCGTCCGCCCGCAGTTGCAGACTGGACCACGCACACTGCACTCGATTCACGGGATGATGGAACTCGGTCGACGGTGGACGCGGTTGGCCCAATCGGGCATCGGCTACGCAGCAATACTTCAAGCTCAAGTCAACAACGCGATCCTTGCCCGTCTGGGTGGATTGATCGGAGGCCAAAGATGGTGGGAGTTCGAGCTTGAGATCATCGACCGAGGACTTCCCGCGCTCCCCGATCTGCTCGCCAGGGCTCCGATCGCGAGGAACGATGAGAGCACCGCCCGTCAACTAACGACGGCCGCCGAGCACTTGGGCGGTGAGGACCTCGGGCGTCGAGTCGAGGCGTTCGAGTCGCTCATCCGTGACAGCCGATCCGACCCTCCCGACGCGACGGCCGAGACGCTGCTCAGACTCGCCAGCGAGCCGGGCTCGCTACGGGCCACGGACTCTGTTGACGCCGCGATCGTCAGCGTGCTCGGGATCCCTCGCGGCTTCCGACTGGCACGGTTCTACGTCCTGGCAACGTGCGCCACCTCCAGGCTGGATAGCCAGAACCCCTTGGAGGTGTGGCCGTGGGCATAGCACGCGTGACTGCTGACGAGGTGGCGGCATCATCAGTGTCCGTCCTCGGATTCGACCCCTCGACCGCGGACCTGAGCACGCCGGAGGTCCTCGCTTCGGCGATCCGTCGAGCCGCCTCGTTCTCATGTCCGATTTCGCCGCGTGCTCTTCGCGAAATGGTGGTCGAGTCGCTGCGAGAACTCACTGACTCGGACGATGTCACCGAAGACGTCGAAGAGATGATCACCAAGCTCGTCGCGCATGGAGATCTCGTCGAGGCGCCCATCGAAGACCCTGTGTCCGGCCGCGAGACCAGAACCCTGTTCCTGGCTGCGCCGGCGTTCGTCCGGATTTCTTCCTCCGACATCCTCCTGCTGGGGATACGGGCCAGCGGGATCGGACTCCTGGATGACGAACACGTGCGACTAGTACGACACGACGGCCATGTGCGTCGGGTCCAGGCTGGTGAGACCGTCGGGCCATCCCTGGTTGAGGCTGGTCTCGAGGAGTTCCCCGAGGCGCACTGGCTGAGGCGACCTCCAAGCAGCACTGCCGCGGAATTGGCAACCGACTACCTCGCGCGACTCCGGTCCGCGTCCCCCGCTGGCACGATCGACGGCGTACGCGTCCTCGATCCCACTCGTCCTCCGTCGTACTACCGAGGACGCTGGCGACCGCCCTCGGCGAAGGACTCCGGGAGGTTCGTCATTCGGCGCCAGGTCGAGTTCGGCGCCGACGCTTGGTGCTTCGCGGATCTCAGGGGCGGTGTCGTCGAGCGCCTCATCGATCTCCCTGTGCACGATCGACTTGCGCGCGCATGTGATGAAGCTTGGCGGCTACAAGCCGCCATCGACGAACTCAGCGGCACGAGCCAGCGAGTGCGTGTCAGTACGGCCACTTCGACGGATCTCGCCGTGCTTGACTTCTTTTCGCCGCTTCCGTCGTGGGCACAGCGCCGACTCGACGTCGTGGGACGCGCGCTGCCCAAGCGTCGAGGGAGCCTCTTCTCCTACGAGTTGAGGCAAGGGGCCGTCAAAGACGAACTGCTTGTCTTGCGCGAGACGATGTGGATACAACCGGGACCGCAGAAGGAGATGGCGTGACGACTGCCCTGACGATCGGTGAGACGATTGAAGAGATTCGAATCGCGCTTACCGAGTACATCGAGGCGACGTATCACATCAGCCACCCGACCCTCATCCAACAGCGTCGGCAATTGCTCGAGCAGGTCGGCGTAATCCACCAAGAGCCGTTCCTAGAGAGCACACCGCGCTACAGAACCTCCGAGAAGTTCGAGTCCCTGCCCATCCACGAGTCCGCCAAGCAGATCCTGCGCGTCCTGAGCTCTGACGGCAGCGATCGGGGTCCGATCGTCTACGACCCGCCCTACCACCACCAGGCCCAGTCGCTGGTGACAACGGTCGGCGAAGCTCGAAGCCTTGTACTCACGACCGGAACCGGGTCGGGCAAGACCGAGTCCTTCCTACTCCCCATCATCTCGAGGCTCGCGATCGAGGCCTCGGAACGCCCAACGTCCTTCGCTCAGCCGGCAGTGCGAGCCCTGCTGCTCTACCCAATGAACGCGCTCGTCAATGACCAACTGGGTCGACTTCGACTGATGTTCGGGGACACGGATGTCGTCAGGACCTTCACCGAGTGGGCCGGCCGCCCAGCGCGCTTCGCGCGCTATACAAGCCGAACTCCCTATCCGGGAGTCCGAACGAGACAGAAGGACCAGCAGAGACTCCGTTCGGTCGGCGACTTCTATGTGGACCTGCTCAACCGTGCTTCGGACCCGTCGGATGGATCCCAGGCGGCAGCTGATGAGTTGATACGAAACCTGAAGACACGCGGGAAATGGCCGGCGAAACCGGATCTAGCAGATTGGTACGGCCAGTCTGGAAGCCGCTGGCAGGACAACGACGGCAACTTCCAAAGGGCGGTGACGCGCCCCGGCGATGCCGAGTTGCTAACGAGGCATGAATGCCTCGTCGCGCCGCCCGATGTGATGGTCACGAACTACTCGATGCTCGAGTACATGCTGATGCGCCCGCTGGAGCGCCCGATCTTCGACAGAACGCGTCAGTGGCTCGAGGAGAACCCCTCCGAGTCGATCATGCTGGTCGTCGATGAAGCGCACATGTACCGGGGTGCAGCGGGTGCGGAGGTCGCCTTGCTTCTGAGACGGTTCCGCGACCGGATCGGCATTGGTGAGGACCGCTTGCAGGTGATCTGCACGAGCGCCAGCTTCAAAGATCCGGACTACGCCGGCCAG
This sequence comes from uncultured Nitriliruptoraceae bacterium, assembly GCA_963695235.1. Taxonomy (GTDB): domain Bacteria; phylum Actinomycetota; class Nitriliruptoria; order Nitriliruptorales; family Nitriliruptoraceae; genus PWLR01. The sequence goes on along the minus strand of OY968778.1, from coordinate 1,662,288 downwards.
TTCGCGGCAGACCTGACCGGGAAGAGTGCAACCGCATTCAGGACCTTGAGGGGCGAACTCGCACTTCGTCCGGGTGCATCCACAGGCACGCCCGAGGACGCTGCCGCGCTGATGGAGATTTCGCTCACCGACTTCTACTTGGCACCAAGCGAAGCCGAGCGCTTCGCGGCGATCCAGGACTTCCTTGCCTACCGGGGCGTCGCGGAGGGCGACTCGGTCGAGAGAGCCCTGTTCCAGGCGCTGCATGACTTCCCGCCGATGAGCCAGTTGGTGAATGAGTCCATGCAGTCGGCCATGCCCCTCAATGAGCTCGGGCAGAGGCTCTTCCCAGGTACCGGCTACGACGAGGCCAGCCGAGCGCTGACGTCGCTCGTCGCCTTGGGCAGCACCGCTCGGGAGACCTCGGGATCACCCGGGCTGCTTCCGTGCCGGGTGCACACCTTCTTCCGTGGGCTGCCCGGACTCTGGGCCTGCCTGGATGAGGCGTGCTCCGCCCTTGACGCAGGCGATCGTTCCGGGCCAACAGGCATGCTGTTCGGGCAGCCCCGCGACTCATGCTTCTGCGGCGCGCGGGTCTTTGAGCTCTACACCTGCCGTAACTGCGGTGCCGCGTACGCTCGGTCGTACACAGACAACGTGGAGACGCCCAGCTACCTGTGGGCTGAGTCCGGGAGCCAGTTCCAGTCCGCGACGGGGGTCGTGACAGAGCTCCAGCCACTTGATCTGCTTCTCGAAGCACCCTCAGTCGATGGCGTGCAGCCTGCTGACCTAGACCTCGTGACGGGGCGTCTCAACCCAGAGCGTCTTGGCGACCGAGTCCGACAGGTGTTCATCAGGGCCAACCGCCTCGCGCCCGTAGCCGATGACGGCGATAGCGATGGCGACGACAACGAGGATGGCGGGCTCGTCGACGAGTCCTTGGGCGAGTTCCGCCCCTGTGGGGTCTGCGGCCAGCATGGACAGTACGGCCGGTCGTCCGTTCAGGATCATCAGACTAAGGGTGACCAGCCATTTCAGGCTTTGATCACGCGGCAGTTGGAGGTGCAGCCGCCAAGTCCGCGAGATGCGACGGAGTTCGCTCCCCTCAGAGGGCGCAAGGTCCTGGTGTTCAGCGACTCGAGGCAGACGGCGGCGCGTCTAGCACCGAATCTGCAGGACTACTCCATGCGCGACGCATTGCGCCCATTGCTGCTGAGCGGGTGGAGGTCCCTCGGCGAAGCTGGACTTGCAAACAGGCTCAGTCTTGACGACTTCTACGCTGCAGTCCTGATCGCGTCTCAACAGATGCATGTGCGGCTGCGGCCCAAGTTGAGGGGAACCGAGTCTCTGCACATCGTGGGAGGCGTTCGCCAAGCCCTCGATCGAAATGTCCTCAGCGACCCGATGGAGGCATTCGACTTGGTCGCCACCATCAGGGGCGAGAGTCCTCCCGAGTCACTGCTCCGGGCAGTTAGCGAGACCCTGACCAGCCGCTACTACGGGCTGCAGTCGCTGGCGCTGGCATCGATCCGAGAGCGCGGACAGTTACGCCCAGACCTCGAGGCCCTGAGCGACCTACCCGGGATCGCCACACCGGAGGCGAAGGTCGCGGTTACTCGGACTTGGCTCCAATGCTGGTCAAGGCCTGGCTACTGGTTCCGAAGCATGGGGCCGAGCTTCTGGATGGCCCGCAAGGGGGTTCGGCCGCACTCCGGCAAGTTCGCGCCCTTCAGGCGGTGGCTTGGCGACCGAGACCGGATCCGAGCCTTCGAGCGTGAGTGGCTCCCCGAGTTGCTTGGGACCTTCACTGAGAACGTGGCTCCGAACAAGTACCGGGTGTTGGCCCAGCACCTCGCAGTCGAGATCGATGGACGGTGGGGCTACTGCAGCGCATGCCGCTCCACTCAGCGGATGGTCCCGGAGATCAGTCGTTGTCAGCTCTGCGCTCGCGAGGGAACCGTTTCTGAGATCAACCCCGATGAAGACCTGGTGTTCAAGGCTCGCAAGGGGTACTACCGCGCCAGCACGTCCCGGGCGCTCGGGCCAGCGCACACACCTCCGCTGGCGCTTATTGCGGCCGAGCACACAGCGCAATTGAATGCAGCGCAGGCTGACGAGGTTTTCTCTCGAGCCGAGGAGTACGAGCTCCTGTTTCAGGACGTCGACGTCGGCCTGCCTGCCCCCGGCCAACAACCAAAGACGGCAATCGACGTCCTGTCCTGCACGACGACCATGGAGGTCGGAATCGACATCGGCACGCTGTCCGGTGTAGCACTCCGGAACATGCCGCCGGCGAGATCGAGCTACCAGCAGCGGGCCGGTCGAGCTGGTCGTCGGGGAAACGCTGTGGCGACGGTCGTAGCATTCGGAAGCGCTGATAGCCACGACGACCACTACTTCCGTGAACCAGACGCGATGGTCCGAGGCGACGTTGAGGATCCGGTCCTGACGCTCGACAACGCAAAGATCGCGCGACGCCACATGACGGCCTATCTCTTCCAGCGATATCACGGTGAACGTCTTCCCAACATCGCGCCCGAAGACCAGCCCCACCTGTTCGAGGTCCTGGGCACGGTGGGGGACTTCCAGCAAGGCGACTCGCCAATCAACCGCGATGACTTCGAGAGCTGGTTGAGCGACAATGAGGCGGGGCTGCAAGCCTCGGTAGACGCCTGGCTACCGACCTCCATCCCGCCCGACGAGCGCGAGCAGTTGCTGGCTGACCTGGTCGTCGACACATTGGAAGTGGTGGATGGCGCCTTGCCTGGGCGCGACGAAGAGTCCTCCGACGACTCGACATCCGACGACGCAAACGACGTCGAACCGGACCTCGCAGACCACGAGCCGGTGGTCGAGGTACAGGCGGAGGCTGGCGACGAGACGAGCACGGCCGCCAGATCGAGCACGAACCTACTCGACCGCCTCCTGTACAAGGGAGTCTTGCCTCGATACGCCTTCCCGACCGATGTCGTTGCCTTCCATGTGTTCGACCGCGAACGCTCGACCCGATTCCGGCCGATGTTCGAGTACGCACCGAGCCAGGGCCTCCCAGCTGCGCTGACGCAATACGCGCCTGGCAAGGAGGTTTGGGTCGACGGGAAGCTCTGGACGTCCGGGGCCTTGTATTCACCTATGCAAGAGGATCGCTTCGCGGCTTGGCGCGACAGGAGGCTGTACTTCGAATGCCGGGTGTGCCGATACGCCCAAACCGTCCAACAATCACAGGCCGCGCGCGGCGAGGAGCGAGACTGCCCTGCGTGCGGCTCGGAAGCGACCTTCGGTGAAGCGAGGAACTGGATTCGCCCTCCGGGATTCGCGCATCCGCACACAGTCAGTGAGGGGACATCCCCCGACGACATGCCTGGGAGGAGCTACGCGACCCGGGCAAAACTCGTCGCTAGTGGGCCGAGCGATGCCTCACGATGGCAGTCGGTCAGTCCCGGGATTCGCCAGTACTTCCACCGGACCCACCTGCTTGTGACCAACAGCGGTCCTAGGCGCGAGGGCTACACCTACTGCACTCGCTGCGGCCTCATTGGACCCTCGGCGGTGCCAGGCAGTGTGCCCGCCGGCGAACACCCGAAGCCATACCCCGACGATCGTGAACCCTCATGTCCGGGTTCCGGCACAACGCGTGGTCTCGTCCTCGGGACAGACTTCGTGTCCGACGTCCTCCTCGTCGGCCTTCAGGTGCGACCTCCGATGACGCTGACGCCGGGGTTCCTGGCAACGGACGTCGCGCTCCGCACGCTGTCCGAAGCGATCACAATCGCAGGAGCACAACTGCTGGAGATCGATCGAGCAGAGATGCAGGCGGAGTACCGCCCTGCCCTGACGCCCGGCGGACACGTTGGTCTCGAGGCCGAGATCTACCTCTACGACACGCTCCCTGGCGGAGCGGGATTCACGCAACAGATCGAGCGAGCCGGGGCCAGAGTCTTCGAAGAGGCACTGCACCTGCTCGAGACATGTCCCTCGGACTGCGACTACTCGTGTTATCGATGCCTCAGGAGCTTCCGAAACCGGTTCGAACACGACCTCCTTGACCGACACCTTGGAGCGAGCCTGCTTCGAAACCTCCTGCGCGGCGAACAGCCGGTCCTTCCGGAGTCGCGCATGGAGCTCTCCGCGAATCGACTATGGGCGGACCTCGATCGACTCGGAGCAACTGGGGTCTCCTTCCTTCGCAACGAGCCTGTCGAGGTGCCGGGTATTGGAGTAGTGACTGCGCCCATTCTGGCGAGGCAGACCAGCGGTGACGACCTCATCATCGGCGTTCACGCCCCCTTGACGCCTGACCACGCTGCCGACGCCGAGTTGCGCGAGGCCACGCAGTTCAGCACGGCCATCCCCGTCCTGTGGGTTGACGAACTCCTGGTGAACCGCCACCTTCCGCGTGCAAGTCAGCGGGTCATGACGAGGCTTGGCGTGTGAGCGAAGATCGGAGCTTCGAGACTCGCCTCGGCATCGAGGGCATCTGGCCTGACGCGCCGTCGTACTGGAGCCACTCAAGCCTCAGCGAGGCATCCACGTGCCCACGCCGCTACGCGCTAAGTAGGAGCCGCTTCGAGCGCATCTGGGACCGCCCCGGATACCCGGGTCTCGCATCCGAGTCTGCCATTGCCGGGACAACAGTCCACCGGGGCGTGGAGCTGATCGTCCGGGCATTACGGGTCCGAGGCTGCGGATCGGTGCGGGACGCTGGTGCCGTCGCCGCCCTGCGTGAGTTGGGCGGCTTCACCGAGGTTGTCAGTACCGCGCTCGATGAAGAGTTGGCGAAGCACGAGGACAACCCACGCATGGCGCGGCGACTTCCTGTCATCCGGAGCCGGCTGCAGCAACAGGTGCCAGCGATGCGGGAAGCACTTCAGGTCTTGACTTCGCGCATCACCGTCGCCAGCGCACCGGACGGTGCCTCCCAGCGAGGCGCCTCGGGCGCTGGTGAGGCTGGAGCACGCGCCGTGACGGAGGGCACATACTCGGAGGTGGAGTTGGCGTCCGCGGAGCTTCGGTACCGGGGCTGGGCGGACCTGCTCACGGTCGATAGCGAGGGTGCCGAGATCGTCGACATCAAGACCGGCGAAGCGAGAGAACACCATGCCGAGCAGGTGGTGCGTTACGGATTGCTCTGGACCCTCGACAGGCTGACGAACCCCGATCGGCTGCCGGTGAGGAAGCTCCAGCTTTCGTATCCAGGCGGCGACGAGGATGTACCTGTCCCACTGGACTGGGGAGCCGTCGAAGCCGACCTCGAAGCGGAGATCCTGGAGGCTGACCGAGAGATCTCCGCGTCGCGCCCGGCCGCTCGACCGTCAGAGGCGTGTACCTACTGCTCCGTTCGCCACATGTGCGAGGAGTACTGGTCGTCGACTCAGTCAGCGAATCCGTCGGCGTCGTCTTTTGGCGATGCGGACTTGACTCTGGTTTCGCGCAACGGACCGAGTAGTTGGCTGGCCAGGTGGTCGACGAAGGCGACCACGGGCGGCGACGTCCTCCTCCGCACCAAGGAGGGCGACGAAGGACTGTTGCCGGGGCGACGGGTGCGCCTGCTGGGCGTGGCCGTCAGGGCCGATCCTGACTTGGACCTCGTGGTCGTCAGCACGACAGCGTCGTCGGAGATCTATGTGCTCGCCGACGAACGCATCACTGATCAGTAGTCCTCGCTGTCCTCAACAGGTGGGAGGACTACTCGAGCACCGTGGCCACCACTCGGAGGGTTCGTGTGGCGCCGAACGTCCTCAAGGACGCTGTGTGATTGAACCCGGTTACGCAGCCACCGCTCCTCCCACCAGTCGGAAACCCTCTCGACATCCTTCGCCACATTGCTGCGGTAGCGGTAGTCCGGCTCCTGGTCCAGACCCAATAGGTAATCCCTCAGGTTGGTGACGAGCGGGACCCCGTAGACGATCCGTTGGCGGCGATGCTGGAGGAGTTCGTCAGCCGGCCAGCCCAACAGGTCAAGGCCATCGCGGACCTTGCGCAACTTCGGGTTGACGCCCTCCCCGAAGATGCTGTTGATGCGGATCCCACCCTCGCTCACCTGCGACAGTCGGACCAGCGCCGCAACCGTGTCGGCGGACATATGCGATGTACCGAAGGACCGGGACTTGCCAAGTCGAAGGAAGGCGATCTCCGCTGAACCCTTCAAGACCTCACCCGGCATCCGGAGACGGTTGTATTGACTGGAACTTGAGCCGTAAAGCGAGGTCGTACCGACGAACACCAGATTCGACCGTCGGCGAATCGGCCGCCCAGCCATCGACGATGCGATCACGCTCTCGTAGTCCGCGTACCGGTCCCGATACGCGGATACCACTGTGGGGCTGACCGACAGCATCGCGACAAGCTTTCCACCAAGGATGGGGTTGTAGGGGGGCACGGCACCGCAGACCGTGAGGTCGGCAATCTCGGTGCCGACTGCTTCTGCCTTCGCGCGGCGCAGCAACCGCGAGATCCCTCGCCGCGCTGAGGTGTCAGCAAGGGCCTCGCGCAAACCGGGCGCAGTCGGCTTCGGAAGCAAGAAGGGGGCCAGGTCCCGCCGGACCTCAAGCAGGTCCGCCAGCGCCGTACAGCGCTTGCTGCGGAACAAATCGGTCGATGCTCGACGAGACCAATCGCGGTCCGCGCTGCTCGAGAAGTCCTCTCGGCGCGCGAGACGACGATGAGCCTGCCGTCTGGCTTTCGACTCATCTCGGAGGGCGATGATCGCATCCGTCGTCGGTGCCTCCCACAGTGACGGCCAGTACAGGCCATCCGCGATGAGATCCTCGAGGTAGATCTCGTTGAGCCCCTGCTCCATTCGGTCGACAAGCCACCTCGACACTCGGAGGGTCGGCTTCTCGGCGAGCGACGACAGGAAATCGGCCGATTGCCATCCCAACCACTCGTCTCGCTCGCGGATCTGAACGATTGCGCTTCCCAGCGACGCGATGCCAATGACGGGATGGAACGGACGGGCCTGATCACGGACCAAGATCTGCATGGTCCGGCCCGGCGTGCTCGTGTACTGATTGGTCCATGTGTGACGGAAGTACCGCCATATGTCGCCGAGCCGGAAGCCGGTATGCAAGCAGCGCTGAGAATGGGACGAGATCACCTGGATGTACGGGTCAAGGACGCTCCGCCAACTATCGGGATCCATGGTCGCCAGTGAATCTGCGAGCTCTTCACCGTCGCGCATCAGCGAGTAGATGGAGACGAATTTCCCTCGATGTTCGTGCGGCTGCTCCATGCCTTCTATGAAACGACGGACCGACGGCGTTCTGAGTTGTTCTGCGCGCTTGAGCAGTTCCTGCTTGCGGACGCGGCTCTTCTCAGCCTCCGCACCGTTGGCCTGCGATGGGGGACACACCCTGACGTCGTCGTCATTCACTTGGAGTGCCCAGCCTTGCTCAACGAGGTCGGCGAGGACGAGGCAGGCAGCAGCATGCCGGGGATCCTCCTGATCGGCACTGTCGAGCGCGCCTCGGCTGTGGCCATTCGTGGCGAGCAGACGCGCGAAGCTCTCGAATTGCGTCCTCTCGGCGTCCGTCCAGGGTCGGCGGGTAGGGAGCCTCAACCACCCATCATCACCACTAGACATTGAGGTAGGCCGTCAGCACGTCGCTCCAAGCTTGACTGAACCGTCGGCCGGCGGAGCGAGATCCTCCTGAACGGAGGACTTGGGCACGGGCAACCGCGAGGATCGCGAGCACGGTTCGTTTGGCCATGTCCTGATCTCGCTGGGCCTCAGACTCGGCCTGCGGCGCCAAGATGTCGCGGTAGAAGGGATGGTGGCTGTTGATCACCACGACCAGCCGACGATCATGGACGAAGCATTCGAAGGCGCCCGTCGTCGAGGTATCCGCAACCAAGATGGTGTAAGACTCCCCATCGGCGGCCTCCGATCCAACGTAGTCGGCAACCAGCGCTCGAAGGCGATCGGGGACCGGGTCGCTTCCTCCCGTAATGGCGGGCAACGTCCTCTCGGCCTTGCCAGCCTGCTCGGCCGCCGCGCGCAGAGGTCCAGCGGACTTCAAGCTCTCGAAGCGCAGCCGCACACGGTTGCTCAGCGAGTTGGCTATGGACTCCAGATCGGGCGCTAGGCGATCCACCAATGCCTTCGCCGGCGTGATCGTCTGTTTCGTGTGTGTGATTCCGAACATCTCATCGAGGCATGGATCGAAGGCGATTTCGCAGCGCCACCAACTGTCGTAGTTCTGGCGACGCTTCGTTCCCATCAGAAGCCAACCGTGGTCGATTTCCCGACCAGCACGGAGCACCGACACGGTCGATGTCGTTGTGATACCTCGGTCTCTCTTCTCACGCGCCGAGAGTTGGTGCCAGCGCTCGATAGGTAGCTCGCTGAACCGAACGACGATCGCCCCACTGCCGAGCTCATCCTCGATTTCATATCGCAGATCGTCGCCGAACTGGCGGGCGCCAGATGTTCGTCCGGACGGCAGGAGGAAGAGCGGATCGAACGCCTTAACCGCCTCGCCGTTCACTCGTAGATCAAGCCCCTCCGCGATGAAGCGTCTATAGACGCGGCCCAACTCAGCCGTGAGCTTGCGCGCGAGTGATGAGTGCCGCCGGTACTCGAGTCGGTCGCAACGCAGCAGCCGCACCGCCGTTCCCGTGGGGCTTGATGGCAGGAAGGCGGATTTCGGCACACGTTCGACAGGCGGCAGAGAACGGCGCCGAGAATCGACCAACTCGTCCAAGTCCAATCGCGCGAGCCGGACGTGATCGCCCTCCCAGCAGTAGACCTCGACGCGACGTGCGCGACTCAGGGATCCATTGGGGAGCCCCATTCCGTACCGCCCAAGGGATAGACGGTCGTCGAACCTTGTGGATCCCCCAAAGGAGAGCGCGGCCTCCAGCGCCTGGTCGTTCATCCCAGGTCCGTCATCAATCACGCGGAGCTCGATCGGGTGGTCGGCGTCGCCAGATGCAACGACTTGAACATCGATGACACGAGCGCCGGCCTGGATCGAGTTGTCAACGAGTTCGGCGAGTGCGAAGGCAGTGCTCCGGTACCCGCTGTCACGAGTGGCCATCAGGAATCTCGGGGTGTCCACGATTGCGCGCCGGCTCGCGTGGCCGGCCACACGCTGACCGACGCTCTTGGCCCGTGCCATTGTTCACCTCCCGTCGACAGATCACATGTTAGTCGCGTGATAGACACGTGATAGAGCTACCATCTTCGGTTGTGGATGGAGGCGGCGATGCCCAAGGCGCGAGTGGATGCTCGGAAGCGCCTGCGCGACTGCAACGAGGGCGCAGTGGGACTCGCGTTACCGCACCCACTCAGTGATCGCGTGGACGCGCTTGTCGCCCTAGTCGACGACCACGGCGAACGCACCTCCCGGAAGGAGCTCATCGCTGCCCTGATTCTGGACGCACCCGCCGATGCCATCCGACTGGCTGATCTCTTGTCCACCTACCGTCAGGCGACAGCGAAGGACGCTCTTCTCGATCCGGAATCGGCTGGAGCCACCATCCCAGTCGCGGACCGGAGGCCAGGACCGCGCGCGAGACAGAAGCGCTAAGCGGAGGAACGCTTTCGGCGTGGCCATTCGGCGCACGGTCAACGGTCAGGCACCAGCCATCAGCTCGCGGAAGGCGAGTTCAATCTCTGGCGGCGGGCTCGCGATCGTGCCGGCGATCTCGTCGGCGTCCTCGGCGAGCTTGCGACGGTAGATCTCGAACACCCTCACGGACGCCGTGGTCGTTGCTGACGTGTTCCACCTGATCAGGCTCGGCCTGCAGGCGCTGGACGAGGTTCGACGTCGCCGCCAGCAGCAGATCCACGGACATCGTGGTCACAAGAACGACCCGCTGTTCCGGCTGCGACGCGTCTTGCGCGTCGGTCAGGAACGGCTCGACGAGACGGTCGTGACCAAGATCTTCGACCGGCTCCGTGACGCCGACACCGATGACGAAGTCGCGGCTGCGTGGGTCGCGGTCGATCTGCTCCGACGCGTCTACCAGGCCCCCGATCGCGACACCGCCCACCGCCGACTAATCACGTTCTACGAGTGGGTCGTGGCCGTGGACGTGGCAGAGGTCACCCGGCTCGCGACCACGATCGACACCTGGCAGGACGAGGTCCTCGCGTTCTTCGACACCCGCGCCTCGAACGCACCCACCGAGTCCGCCAACGTGAAGATCAAGTCGATCCGCCGAGCGGCCCGCGGGTTCCGCAACTGCAGCAACTACGCCGCCCGGATCCGGCTCCACGCCGGACAGCCACGTAGAGTCCCGACCACCACGAGGATCAGGCCCTACAGCTTCACCACCGCAGCCTGACCCACCTCAGTGGAGAAGACCCTGCAACGATCGCCCGGTCAGGACCGGCAAGAGGTCGAGGAGCTTCGCCTCGGAATGCCTCGGGTCAGAGAGGGCGACCTGTCATTCCGCGCTCGGGGTTGGGGGCGGGCTCGATGCCGATCAGCCCTGCACGCTCGCCCGGCGAACCCGAACTCCGGCGTCCAACAGCTGGCTGCTATCAGCCACCACGCTCCTGAGGTACTCGGCGGCCTCAGTCACGTGCGTGGGGCAGGTCAGGAAGGTGGCTCGCCCGCCGGCGGGAGTACGCCACGGGCCGTGGGCGACGGCAGGTGGGCTCGTTCCCTCTTCGTCCCATCGGGGGTAGATGAGTGCTCCATAGAGGTGGCGGCCGGCTACTCGATCGAATCGACTCATGTAGGCCGCGAGCTGGTAGAGGTCCTCGCGTTGCACGCCGTTGGGGTGCTGGCGGGACGAGGCCAGGGCCTTGTACTTGGCGTCCAAGACGTACAGCGGGCCGTCTGGGTCCTCGATGATGTAGTCGGGTAGTAGTCGGCCCATGCCGCGGTCGGGTTGGGTTTCGCTCGTCAGGAGATAGGCAGCACGCGTGTCGAGTTCGCGGGTGCCATGACGAACCGTGTGGTGCGGGAGGCCACGACGAAGGGCTTCGAGGACGAACAGTTCCCAGAGCTCGGCTACGTCGATGAGGATCCCGGAGGCGTCGTCACGATCGGCGGTCGGGATCAGTCCCCGACTGGTGGCGATCCGGTACGACAGCTCGGCTACGGCTTCCCACGGTTGACGTATCGGTGTGTAGCGGATGCGATTCAAGTCGTGGCGTGACGGCAGGCGAGGACGGGCGCCGACTGCACCGCGAAGTGGTGCGAGGACATCCTTGGCTCGGAGGTTGTGGTTGATCCAACTTGCTCCTCCGAGCGCCTGGTTGAGTGAATGCTCGGCTGCGATGATCACCTGGCTGAGGTCGTGCTTCAGTGTGCGTTCGCGATCGCGGGACACGACCTCGTGTCGTCGGCGCTGCAGCAGTCGGGCTGTGCCGCGGACGTCGAGGCGTCCACGGATGTAGTGGCCCTGGTGACGCGACTCGACTCTGAGGTATGGCTGGCCGTGCCTCGCCGCGCGGACGACTGTCTGCGCCCACACATGCGCCAGCAACGCCGGCAGGAACAGCTCGTCGTCCTCCAACCCCGCAGCGGTAGGGGTGATCGTGAGTCGGTTGGCGGCCGCGAGCCAGTGCGCCAGGACGGGCAGCCCTAGCCGAGGCAAGACGCGCAGCCGCCTGTCTTCGAACGCGATCACTCCGACGTACCGGCCGGTCCACCATGTTCCGTCTTCGGCGCACCAGACGACCGACATGTCCTCGTCTCGTGTCTCGCCGAGCGCCACGACGAGGTCGCCGGTGTTCACCCGCTTTTGCAGGCGCTGCAGCCAAGCGACGTCGTCGTCGCTGAGGTTCTTGAGGGGACGCAGGTCCCTGCCGACGAGGTCGTTGTCGATCATCGCAGTGGTGCGTCCTTGAAGGCCTCCTCGTAGCCCATGAGCAGTCGTTCCTGCTCGGGCGCATCGAGCCCTGCGATGTACTGCTCGAGCAGTGGCTGCAGTGAGAGTCGCCAGAGGTCGTTCAGGGGGGCTCGGGGGTTGCCGTTCTTCGACCAGAGGTAGGTGTGTTGCTGGCGGCCTCTGCTCTTCCCGAAGGAGCGGGCAGTCAAATCGATGATGTCGAAGAAGTAGGTGTGTCCGATCTCGTACTGGGGCCCGAGTTGGTCGGTCTGGTGGATGGCATGGTTGAGCTGCTCGGCGTTCTCGGCGAGCTTGATCATCTCGGGTTCGACGCGATCCCAGGCGACCTGTGGGATCACCGCCGTCCAACGATCGTTCAGCACGTCGATAAGTGCGTCCCTGTCGAAGCGCATCGGCTTCCAGAGGAACCGGCGACGAAGGGCGAAGTCGACCTGTTCGACCGACTGGTCGATCAGGTTCATGGTCCCGACGAAGTACAGGTTCGTGGGGATCGTGAGGCGGTTGACCGGGATGGAGCCGCTTCGGGAGTCCGTTTCGTCGGGGGTGTCGGCAAGCGACATCGGCAGCTCGGTTACCTCACCTCGGTTCTCCAGTAGGGAGAAGGCCTCACCGAACACGCGACTTAGCCTGAATCCACCGTTCTTCTTGGTGGGGCGAGCTGAGGAGGGCCTGGTCAGTCGTGATGGTGTTCGCGGAGGTTCGGCGCGTCGCCGCCGGCCGCCGAGAAGGGCTGCTGGGCCGCTGATGCGGCAGGTGATCGAGGATCCGGGCGTGCGGTCGCGCGCCTCGAGGGCGCCGCGGGGTCGCGTTTCGCTTGTCGTTGAGCCCGGTGTTCAGGCGGCTGCGGGCAGCGTTCGGATGCGGGTCAGCGCGGCGATGAAGTCGCCTTGCCATGGCCAGCGGGCGGGGAGGTGCAGGGTCGAGCCGGCGGGCGGAGCGGGTGATGCCGTCCGGGGATGGACAGCAGCCGACGGCGGAGCGTCTTGGCGACGGTCAGCCCGGGTGCTTGGACGCCGAGAGCGGCGACCCAGCGCAGCAAGTTGTGGGCCAGGGTGGCGGCGAGCAGCCAGACGCCGTTGGCTTGAACGCCCCGGAGGGGCAGTGGTTCAGCCCGGCGCCGTGCTTGAGGTCCCGGATGGCGAGTTCGACCACGGCATGGGCGCGGTGGTCACGGTCCAGGACGACGGCGTCGCCGGTCCGGTTGGTGATGAAGGCGTGGTGGCGCCAGTCCGGAAACAGCCGCATCGTTTGGGGTCGTCGGTGATGTGGGTGCGGCGCACGATCAGCCGATGTCCACCGAGATCGGTTCGGCGACCTGAGCGACCCCGCCGGCGGTGTAGTCGATGTCAACCCATGCGGATTCGTCGATTGCGCTCGATACGGGCCACGATCGCGGGGATCTGGCGGGTCCGTGATGGAGAACTCGGCGTCGTGGTCGGTGCAGGCCTTCATCACGGCCTTGGACCAGAACCCCGAGTCGAGCCGGAAGATCAGCTGGCCGGTCGCGCCGGCGCGGCGAACCCGGCCGATCGTCTCGCGTACGAACCGCTCCGCGCCGCGGGCGGTGCCAGCCGAGCCCTTGCGCATCCGGGCATGCAGGAGCTCGCCGGTGTCCGCACGGGCCGCGAGCAGCGGATGCAACCCGAGCTGGCGGGTGTAGCCATACGCGGCGCCCTGCTTGGCGTCGCCGTGGACCTCGCAGATCGTCGAGTCGATGTCGATGAACATCGGCGCGTCCCCCGGGCCGGCCCCTGCTGCCACGCCCGGGTCATCGCCAGTTCGGTGACCCGTCGATCTGGCGGAGGTGCCCGAACGTCAGCGGTGCGCATCCAGGTCCCGACCGTGGAGGCGGCCACACTTCGTGCCCCAGATCCTGCCGGTCGCACCCGGCCTGGAGCATGCCACATCGTCGATGCAGTCCCCACCCGCCACCAGGGTCGAGGCCAAGGTGAGCAGCTTGCGTCCCGGTCGATGGCCGAGGCTGACCTTGTCGTCGATGAGCTGCTCGAGACCGAGCCGGCCGACCAGCGTGCCGGTCAACAGCAGCCCCGCATCCGCGACCGCATGCTCGTCGTCGAAGGTCACATCGACCCGGTCCAGGCCTGCGAAGATGCTGGCATCCTGAAGGTGCCTCCGTTGCGGCGGTGTGGTTGGCGTAGGAACCGCCATTCTGACCGCTACGGAGGCACTTTCACGTCAAGGGCAACCGGTCACTTCGGTGGATTCAGGCTTAGATCTGCACGGTTCATCTCGTCCAAGATCACCACGTGCGGTAGTCCGCCGTCCTCATCCTGAGCCATCCGATGGACGAGGCGTGGCAGGAAGCCGGGCCGGTAGACCGTGCGGCTGTTGTCATCGAGATGGAGGCCGCGGATGAACTCCTCGTAGGAGTACGCCGGGTGGAGCTGGAGCCGGTGGACGTTGTTTGCGACCGCTGCGTCCACTGCGTCTTGGCGTTCGAAGTACTCGACAGCCCCCATGTGGTGGAGGGCGGCCCTCCTTATCAGTTGTGCTGCGATGTTCTTGGCAACGTGGGTCTTGCCAGTGCCAGGCGGGCCGTAGAGAACGACCTGCCCCTTGAACTCGATGATGTCCAGCTCTTCGGATCCGCTGCCTTGCCAAGCGCGGTCGAGTGGAGGTTCGTAGTAGTCGAGCTTGCTGACGTCCTCGACCTTGGAACTCAGTAGTTCCTCGAGCTGTTCACGGACGGCGTAGAGCAGTTCGTCTTGGTTCTCGAACTCGTCCTCTTCATCGACGAGTCCCTCGAATGTGCTCACGATCTGGCGCTTGTGGTCCCCGGAACCGACTCGTTCGAAGTACTGCGGGTAGAACAGGTGCGGCAGGATGTGCCGCATCTGGCGTGAGGCTGACCCGGGGACTTCGCGATCGAGCCAGCGCGCAAACGCCCACGGGTCGTCGTCGCTGAGGAGTTTCTCGCGGTCGTCACGATCCAGGGCTTTTAACCGGCTGGCCATCTCTACCAAGAAGATGAGCTCGTCGGGGCGTCGCATCGAGAACCCTGCACCTGGGTTGCCGATGCCCTGGCTGAGCGCCTTGACAGCTGGCGAATCCTCTGGCAGTGACTCGCCGTTGAAGCCAAGCGGCAGAGCAACGAGATCGCGTTTCGTAGCGGGTCGAAGGAGCCCTCCAACGAACAACGAGTAGGTGAGCAGGAGCTCGGCGAACAGCCGCCGCGACTCAGGGGATGCGTCGGACAACTGCTCTTCGAGCTTCTGTTCGAACTCGCGATCGTCGCGCAACTGGTTCCCGACGAACTTCTCCTGAAGCTCGCCGAGATTCTCGGACGTCCAGAGCTGCTCCCCCGGAAACAGCACTGAGCCGTCTCCGACCAAGCAGTCGCGTCGAATCGCGTCCGCGGTGTCATCGATCAGGTTTCGGTCGCTGCCGCAGTATCGAGCCATCGGGTCCCCTGCTGTCGCCCAGGACGCTAGCTGGCGGGCAGGGTCCGTCGTCGGATTCCACAGGCAGAAGGACCGACCGCGACGGTTCTGTCACAGACTGGCAAGCCTGGGTGGCGTCCCGTCCCCCAGGCTCGGTCAGAAGGTCGATGGACCCTGCCCCACGGCAGGTCGGACATCGCGTTCGTTCGAGAACACCTGGCAGTCGTTTGGGTGTCCCAACAGGGGTTCTACATCTGCGAAGGTCCCGTCATCCCACCGCCGCCGCGGGCCGTCTCCGACCCTCGAAAGCGCCACCACTCCATGGAGGCTCGGCGCGTGACCGCCAGCTCTCGGTGGTCAGATGGTGGTCATGAAATGCAGAAACCCCCGAATTCGGGGGTTCTGCTAGTAGCGGGGGCAGGATTTGAACCTGCGACCTCCGGGTTATGAGCCCGGCGAGCTGACCGAACTGCTCCACCCCGCGTCGATGTGCACGACGGTACCGGCCCCCTACGCAGGTCGGCAAACCCGGCCTCTCGTGCACGTGCGGACACCGGACGCGTGCCGAGGGCCACGGGTAGTGTCCGGGACGTGGGCGGACCGACCGGGAGGCGCGGGGTGGCGACACGGAACCCGAAGGTCCTGGGGGTGGTGCTCGCCGGCGGCGAGGGCAAGCGCCTCTGGCCCCTCACCCGAGACCGCGCCAAGCCGGCGGTCCCCTTCGGCGGCAACTACCGCCTGATCGACTTCGCCCTGTCGAACCTCGTCAACTCCGGCTACCTCCGCATCATCGTGCTCACCCAGTACAAGTCGCACAGTCTGGACACGCACCTCGCGAAGACCTGGCGGATGTCGCCGCTGCTCGGCAACTACGTCTCGCCCGTCCCGGCGCAGATGCGCACCGGACGCAACTGGTTCCAGGGCTCGGCCGACGCGATCTTCCAGAACCTCAATCTCATCGACGACGAGCAGCCCGACTACATCTGCGTGTTCGGTGCCGACAACCTCTACCGCATGGACGCCTCGCAGATGCTCGACCACCACATCGACTCGGGCGCGTCGGTCACCGTCGCCGGGCTGCGCGTGCCGGTCGAGGAGGCGTTCCGGTTCGGGGTGATCGAGCCGGGCCCCGACGGCAGGATCCGCGCCTTCCACGAGAAGCCCGAGGAGGCGTCCGGGCTCCCCGACGACCCCACCACCGTGTTCGCGTCGATGGGCAACTACATCTTCACGACCCAGGCGCTCATCGACGCGGTCCGTGAGGACCACGCGCGCGAGTCCAGCACCCATGACATGGGCGGCGACATCATCACCGCGATGGTCCAGCAGGGTGACGCGGCCGTCCACGACTTCCTGCTCGACAACGACGTGCCGGGCACCACGGACCGTGACCGCGGGTACTGGCGGGACGTGGGGACCATCGACGCGTACCACGAGGCCCACATGGACCTCATCAGCGTGCTGCCCATCTTCAACCTGTACAACGGCGACTGGCCGATCTACAGCTGGCACGACCCGCAGCCTCCCGCCAAGTTCGTCTTCGACGAGGACGAGCGGCGGGGTGTCGCCATCGACTCGATGGTCTGCTCCGGCGTCGTCGTGTCCGGCGCCACCGCCCGCCGTTCGGTCATCTCACCCGGCGTGCACCTGCACACCGGCGCGGTGGTCGAGGACGCCGTGCTGCTGCACAACGTCGACATCGGCCGCCACGCGATCGTGCGCAACGCCATCATCGACAAGAACGTCCGGATCCCGCCCCGCACCACCATCGGCCTGGACCCGGAGCACGACCGGGCGCGCTTCTCCGTGTCCCCCGGCGGCATCGTCGTGATCGGCAAGGGCGACCGGGTCCCGGGTCCGGAGGAAGGATGAGCGGCGCCGTGGCCGGCCGCCGGATCCGGGCGGCGCTGCTCACCAAGGAGTTCCCTCCGGAGGTCTACGGCGGCGCCGGCGTCCACATCGAGCACCTCGCCGCCGCGCTCGACGGCCTGGTCGACGTCGAGGTACATGCCTTCGGCGCACCGCGCGACGACCCGCTCGTGGCACGGACCTACCTCCCCTGGGAAGCGCTGACGGGCGAGGCCCCGTACCTCGAGGCGCTTCGGACCGTGTCGGTCGACCTGGCGATGGCCGACGGTGTCGCCGGCGCGGATCTGGTCCACAGCCACACCTGGTACGCCAACCTCGGCGGGCACCTGGCGAAGCTGCTGCACGGCATCCCGCACGTGGTCACGACCCACAGCCTCGAGCCGCTGCGGCCGTGGAAGCGCGAGCAGCTCGCGGGTGGCTACGAGCTGTCGAGCTTCTGCGAGCGGACCGGCATCGAAGGGGCCGACGCGGTGATCGCCGTGTCGCGAGGCATGCGAGACGACGTGCTGCGTGCCTACCCGGCTGTCGACCCGGACCGTGTCGTGGTGATCCACAACGGGGTCGACCCGGACGTCTACCGGCCGGTCGACGGCACCGACGTCCTGGAGGCGCACGGCGTCGATCCGGGACGGCCGTACGCGATCTTCGTCGGACGGATCACACGGCAGAAGGGCGTCGTGCACCTGCTCGACGCGGCGGAGCATCTCCCGGCGGGCGCGCAGCTGGTGCTGTGCGCGGGCGCACCGGACACCGAGGCGATCGCCGAGGAGTTCCGCACCCGCATCGGACAGCTACGGGACGCACCCGTGGACGTCGTGTGGATCGAGCGGATGCTCCCCCGCGACGAGGTCGTCCAGCTGCTGTCACGGGCGACGGTGTTCGTCTGCCCGTCGATCTACGAACCGTTCGGGATCGTCAACCTCGAGGCCATGGGCTGCGGCATCCCGGTCGTCGCCAGCGCCGTGGGCGGCATCCCGGAGATCGTGGTACCCGGGGAGACCGGCCACCTCGTCGTCTTCGAGCCCGGTGACGACGGGTTCGGCAGCCCCGCGGACCCGGACGCGTTCGCGCGCGAGCTGGCGGCCCGGGTCGCCGAGCTGCTCGACGATCCGGCCGCGGCCGCGCGGATGGGGGCGTCCGGTCGTCGGCGCGTCGAGGAGCACTTCAGCTGGCGGGCCATCGCGGAGCGCACCGCGGCGCTCTACGAGGGGCTCACCCGCTAGGCACCGTCGCCGGTGCCCTCCTCGAGCCCTTCGAGCTCCTCCAGCAGCTCCTGGTCGGACGGCTCGTCGCCGTTGCCCTCCGGAGCGACCAGCTCGTCGACGCTCATGCCCTGGGCTGCGGCCGCCTGCTCGAGCAGGCGCTGCACCGCGCGGACCTCCGTCTGGTAGCGGGCCAGATCGCCGTCCCGCAGCGCCTGCTCCGCCCGGGCGAACGCCTGGAGCGCGTCCGCGACCAGTTGCTGCGAGATCGCGACGTCGTCGTCCGGGTCGGTCGGTGGCGGGTCGGTCGGCGGCCCGGTCGGCGGCTCGCTGATCGGGTCGCGTGCCTCGTCCTCCGCGATCGACTCGGGCACCTCGATGCCCAGCAGCTGCCCGAGCGCGCCGGCGAAGGTGGTGTCGAACGCCGTCCGCTCCCCCATCACCAGCGCGACACGCGCGAGCTCCGGGATCTGGGCCTGCGGGTTCTGGAGGAACAGCGGCTCGACGTAGAGCAGCGAG
This sequence comes from uncultured Nitriliruptoraceae bacterium, assembly GCA_963695235.1. Classification (GTDB taxonomy): domain Bacteria; phylum Actinomycetota; class Nitriliruptoria; order Nitriliruptorales; family Nitriliruptoraceae; genus PWLR01. The sequence continues at coordinate 1,643,510 of OY968778.1, read as the reverse complement.
TCGGCGATCGGCAGCACCTGGAGGTTGCCCCGGATCACCTGCGAACCCTCGCGCGAGCGCAACGTGATGTATGCGGAGATGTCGTCGTCCTGCTCGATGCGGGCCTGGACCTGCATCGGGCCGAGCACCTGCGAGTCGGTCGGGAAACGGACCGCGAACAGCTCGTTGAGGTGATCGCCGTCCGCGCGGCCGGCCAGCCACGCCACCATGTTCTCGCGATCCAGGGCCAGGTACGGCTGGATCAGCACGAACTCCTCGGTCTCCTCGCCGGGGAGGCGCATCAGCAGGTAGTACGGCTGGAGCATCCGCTGGCTCTGGGCGCCCGTCAGGTCGACGGCCGGACCGCCGGTCTCGTTGGCGGCGAAGGCGGGGTCACGCGGGATGTCCCAGGCGTCTGCTCGGTTGTAGAAGGCCGGCGCCTCCGGGATGTGGTACGTGCGGTACAGGTCGGCCTGGAGCCGGAACAGGTCCTGCGGGTAGCGGAAGTGCTGCCGCAGGTCGTCGGATGCGCTGCCGAGCGGCTGGACGATCCCAGGGAAGGCGCTCTCCCAGGCGTCGAGCACCGGGTCGTCGTCCTCGACCCGGTACAGGGTCACGGTGCCGTCGTAGGCGTCGACGACGGCCTTGACGGAGTTGCGCACGTAGTTGACCTGCTGCTGGCGGGTCGTCGTGAGCGTCCGGCGCTGCGCGTAGGGGTAGTTGTTCGAGGTCGTGTAGGCGTCCACGATCCACTGGATGCGGCCGTCGACGACCACCGGGTACGGCGCCGAGTCGAGCTCGAGGAAGGGGGCGACGAGCGCGACACGCTCGCTCACCTCGCGGTTGAAGATGATCCTCGACTCGTCGTTGATGAGGTTGGTGAGCAGCAGGTTGTAGTCACCGAAGCGAAGGGCGAAGGCGAGCCGCCGGAGGAAGGAGCCGATGCCGACGCCGCCCTCGCCGTCGTAGACGGTCGTCTCCTGGGTCGTCCCGTCGGGCGACTCGAAGTCGAGCTCCACCTCGTCGGTCCGGACCAGGTTGTAGGTCGGGGTCGCGAACTGGCCGAAGTACACCCCAGCCGAGGCATCCGGTACGACCGCCTCCGCGCCGGCGGGGGGGATGTTCGAGGACAGGAAGACCGGCTGACCCTCGGCGTTGGCGGTGTTGACCTGGGAGGCCACCACGCCGAAGCCGTGCGTGAAGGTGATGTGCCGGTTCTGCCAGGAATCCGTCTCCGGTGGGAGCTGCGAGAGATCGCGGGTGGAGATCATGACCTGTCGCAGCTCGCCGTCGATCTCGTAGCGGTCGATCGCGACCTCGTTGAACTGGTAGTACGGCCGCAGCGCCTGGAGCTGTTGGTAGGTGGTCTCGAGGACCTCCGGGTCCCACAGCCGGACGTTGCGCAGCGTGATGTCGTTCTGGGTGACGTCTTCCTCGTCCAGGTCGTTCTGGATGCTGAACGGTCGCAGCTCGACGTCGCTCAGCCCGTAGGCCGCACGTGTGGCCTCGAGGTTGCGGCTGATGTACTCCTGCTCCCGGGCGAGCTCCTGGGGGTCGACGCGCAGCCGCTGGATCGCGGCCGGGTACGCGCCCTGGAGCACGATCGACGCCACGACCAGCAACGCGAGGGCCGCACCGGGCAGCAGGAACCCCGACCGCCGGATCGCCAGCAGCACGAGCACGATCGAGATGACCGAGACGCCGATCAGCAGGTACAGGGCGGGAAGCTCGGCGTGGATGTCGGTGTAGGCGGCGCCGGTGACCGGCCCGCGGGTTGAGTAGTTCAGCTCGTAGCGCCCGAGCCAGTAGCCCCAGGCCCTGACCGCCAGGATCGCGGCGAGGAGCACGGCTAGGTGTGCCTTCACCGAGGGGAGGACCTTCTCCTCGGCCTCGGGACGGATGCCGCCGAGCAGGTAGTGGGCGCCGGCCGACAGCAGGACGGTGAGCACCAGCGAGGTGAACAGCCACGTCTGGAGCAACGACCAGAACGGGAGCTGGAAGAGGTAGAAGCCGACGTCGGTCTGGAACTGGGGGTCCGCCACCCCGACCGTCCCGCCGTTGAGGAACAGCAGCCAGGTGTCCCACGAGGCGCTGATCGCGAGGCCGGACGTGAAGCCGAACACCAGGGACACGCCGACGATGAGCCATGGCAGGTAGGGGTCGGCCATCTCGCGGTAGCGCTGGATCTGGGCCTGCTGCGGCGACGACGGCACGTAGAAGGGCCGCAGCCGGCGGGCGATCTGGAGGTTGATGCCGATCAGCAGGGCGAGGAAGAGTCCGAAGCCGACGCCGAGCAGCAGCCGGGTCCACAGCACGGTCGTGAAGACGTCGCGGAACCCACGCTCGGTGAACCACAGCAGGTCGGTGAGGATCACCGCGAGGCGGTTCGCGCTGAACAGCAGGAGCAGCAGGCCAAGCACCACGACGGTGCCCAGACGACGGCGGAGGAGCTCGCCCACGACGTTCCTTCACTCGACGAACAGGACACCACGCGACCGCGAGGTGGGGGCGGCGAGGCTAGCGAGAGGCCAGCGCGTGCGCCCACCCGGTTCGCCGCGGACGTCTCCGGTCGCTCAGCGTCCGGCGGCCAGGACCTGTGCGTCGACCGGCTCGCGGCCGGCGCGCAACGCCGTCAGCGCATCGAGCGCGTCGCCGAGGGTGTCGATCGGCACGAGCAGGATGTCGCGGGAGACCGAGGCGCTCCGGGCGTCGTCGAGGTTGCCGCGGGGCACCAGGAACACCGACGCGGGATCGGTGCCGTCCGTCGGCGCCGTCGCCCCCGCGACCTTCTGCCGGACACCGCCCACCGCGCCGACCAGTCCGTCCCGGTCGAGCGTGCCCGTTCCGGCGACGACGCGGCCGGCCGTCAGGTCCTCGGGCTCGAGGAGCTCGACGATCGACAGGGCGAACATCATCCCGGCCGAGGGGCCACCGATGACGCCCGCGTCGATCGTCACGTCGACGGGCAGCTCGAGACGCGTGGTGAGCAGCACCCCGACGTAGGGCACCGACGGGTCGTCGGGCGAGGCGCCCAGCGTGACGGACACGACGCGGCGTCGACCATCCGGCCCCTCGACCTCCAGCAGCATCGTCGCACCGGGATCGCTGGCACGCACGATCTCGACGAGATCCCGGTTCTCCTCGACGGTGCGGTCCTCGACGGCGACGATCACGTCGCCGACCCGCAGCTCGTCGGTGACGGCGTCCTCCGTCACAGCCGCGACCAGCGCGCCCTCGCCCCGGAGCTCGTAGCCGAGCTCTTCCAGGGCGGCGATCGTGGCGACGAGCTGGCTGTCCGCCATCAGGGCGGCGTTCTCCTCCGCCACCTGGTCGCGGTCGAGGCCGGCCGGGTAGACGGTCTCGCGCGGGACGGTGTCGACGACGCCGGACCACAGGGCGCCGAACCAGGTGCGCCAGGTCAACTCGTCACGGACGGCGACGGTGGTGAGCCGCAGCTCGCCCCGGGGCTCGTAACGCTCCGCGCCCTGGATCGAGACCAGGCCGAGCGTGTTCTCGCTGGGGCCGGGCTCCATGACCACCGTGCAACTGGGCTGCGCGGCGATCACCTCGCAGGGCACCTCGCCGCTCGCGAGTGCCAGTGCCCCGAGGCCGACGACGGCACCGACCAGCCACGCACCGGTGCGAGCCACGGTTCCTCCGGGAGTGCCGCGCGGGTCGTCACGCGGGCAGGCGGGCGCGAGCCGCCGTCGCCGGCACGAGGCTACCGACCCGTCGCGCCGCTAGCCCCGACTGAACAAGGGGCGGCGAGGCTCCTGCGCCTGCTGTTCGGGGGTGTCGACCTCGGGGTGCACGGTGACGGGAGGCGGCGTCATGACGACGGCCCCCGACAGCGGCTCCCCGAGCGACGGAGCGTCCGCGAGGGACGCGACGGGCGCGATCGGCGTCGCGCTCTGGACCGGGTCCGCGACGGGAGCGTCGCCCTGTCCCTCGTCGACGGCGACGACGCGGTAGTAGGTGCGCACCTCGATCGGCACCTCGCGGAACACGCGCACGTCCGACGCCTGCCCGTCGTTGCGCAGCCGCTCCACCGTCTCCAGCGCGGCATCGAGGCCGTCGAAGAGCTCGAAGCGGGCCGTGCCGGCCGCGTCCTGGTAGTGCACAGCGTGAGCCATGGCCGCCTCCGAGGTACGTGCGATGACGTTTAGGTGGCATCGGCAACGGGCCGGACCGCCTTGAGGAGGTGCGCGCGGGCGCCCATCCGTCTGGCACGGAGGGCGCACGCCGTCGACCGCACGGCCCGCCGGCCGCTGGCCCGCCGCGACGACCTGCACCGGACGGACGCATGCCGCTGCACCCGCGGGGGCCCGGCGTCGTACCGTTGCGCTCGGCCGACAGGGAAGGCTCGCGCGTGCACCCCGACACACCGGACCCCCAGGATCCCGGCGAACCGGGCGAGGATCCGTTCGCGGCGCTGCCGCCGGAGCTGCGCGCCATGCTCGAGCAGCTGGCGGGGCCCGGCGGGCTCGACGCCATCCGCGAGCAGCTCGACGCGATGCTCGGTCCCGGCGGCCTGCAGGCCCTGCAGGGCGGCGGCCTGCTCGGCCAGCTCGGCCTCGGTGACGTCGACCTGGGGCAGCTCCGCGACCAGCTCGGCGGGTTCGGCGACCTGCTGGGGGCGGGCCTGCACCCGACCTCCGGCGCCCCGGCCGGGCCGGTGGACTGGGACCTGGCGACCGCGGCTGCGCTCCAGCTCGCCGCACCGGACGACCGGCAGCCCACCGCCGAGGAACGGGCACGCATCGAGGAGGCGTTCCGGATCGCCGAGCACTGGCTCGACGCGACGCCGCTCCCTTCCCCGCCGGACGCCGGCCGCGTGGTGGTCGCCTCGCGCCAGGAGTGGGTCAACGCCGCGCTCGTGGCGCTGCGTCCGCTGGTCGAGCCGGTCGCCGAGGCAGCCACCGACGCGCTGGTCGCGCTGGCCACCGAGCAGTTCGACCAACTGCGCGAGGCCGGCGGGCCCGAGGCCATGGGCGAGCTGCTGGGCGAGCTGGCCCTCCCCGAGGGCTTCGAGGCGATGTTCGAGCAGCTGCTGGGCCAGGACCCGGCAGCGATGCTCCGGCCGGCAGGGGCGGCCCTGGCCGGTCTGCAGGCCGGACAGGTCGTCGGCCAGCTCTCGACGCAGCTGCTCGGCCAGTACGGGTTGGGCGTCCCGACGGCGCCGCGCGACCAGGCACACCAGCTCGCGGTGAACGTCACGAGCTGGTTCGAGGGCTACGGGATCGACCCGGCGGAGGTCGCGATCGCGCTGGCGCTCACCGAGGCCGCCCACCGCCGGCTGTACCAGGCGGTTCCGTGGCTCGAGGGACACGTCCAGGCGCTCGTCGCGTCCTTCGCGCAGGGCACCGCCGTGGACCAGCAGCGGCTGCGCCAGATCAGCGACGAGCTCGCGCAGGGGATCGACCCGGACGATCCCGAGGCGCTGCGCGCCGCGATGGAGCGGGCCGCGGGCTTCCGGATGGAGCCGACGCCGCGCCAGCGCCGGGTCCTGGAGCGCCTGCAGGGTGTGGTGTGCCTGGTCGGTGCGTGGGCGCGGCGGGAGGTCACGCGTGCCTCCGCCGGCCGCCTGCCGGCACTCGACCGCATCGAGGAGGTCCTGCGCCGGAACCGTGCGTTGCGGGGCGACAGCGACGACCTGCTGGCGGCGCTGCTCGGGCTGGACCTGCGCCCGGACGACGAGTCGGCCGGCGACCGGTTCGTCGAGGCCGTCGAGGCGGCGCTGGGGCCGGCGGGGCTCCACCGCGCACTGGCCCACCCGGACTACCTGCCCGACGCCGACGAGCTGGCCGACCCCGGACGGTGGCTCGCCCGCACGGTGGAGGACGTCGAGGTACCCGACGACCTCTCGGCGCTGCTCGACGCCGGCGACGACGACGCGCCGCACGAGGCGTCCGCGGACGAGCGGCGGACCTCGCGCGAGGACCCGGACGGCCGGGCCGACGACGGGCCGACGGACGGTCAGCAGCCGCCCGACAGCGACCCGAGCGGCTGACCCTCGCCCGCCCGCAGGCCGGCGACGCGGCCCGCTGCGTAGCCGTCGAGGTAGCCGTCCGCACGTTCGGTCCGGGGGAACCTGGCGGTCAGCGCGTGGAACGCCGGCGAGTGGTTCGGCTGCTGCAGGTGCGCGAGCTCGTGGACCAGCACGGCGTCCAGTACGTAGCGGGGGAACCCGGCCAGCACGTCGCTGATCCGGATCGTGCCCGTGAGCGCGGCGCACGAGCCATAGCGGTGGCGCATGCGGCCCGACCACGCCACCGACGCGGCCCGCACCCCGTCCAGGTAGCGGTCGGCGAGGAGGTCCGCCCGGCGTTGCAGCGCCTGGTCGCCGCCGATCGCCTCCCGGCGCGCACGGCCCGTGACCTTGCGCACGAGCTCACCGATCGCCCGGTGCTCGGCCTCCACGGACAGTCCGGCGGGCAGCCGGACGACGATCCGGTCGTCCTCGAGCCGGGCGGCCGACGTCCGGCGACGCCGCTCGCTGCGGTGGATCTCCAGCGCCGGTCGATCGTCGGTCGCGGGCCAGTGCTCGGGAGGGACACCTCCGGACATCGCTCGTGCTACCACCGCTCGCCTCCTGCTGTCGGCCGACCCGTCCTCGCCGCGCGGATGTCGCACGTGGCCGAGCGGGATGCCCGAGCCGGCGTGCTCCACAGGGTGTGGACGCGGTGTGGAGCCCGAGAGGGACCCCACGCACGCCCCACCTGCGACGACGTCGGCAGCATGCCAGGGTGCCGGGACGTCGCTGCACGCTTGTCCACACCCCGTCCACACACAACCGATGCCTTTCAACAGCGCTTGTGGACGCCGGGTTCGACACCCGCGTCGCCATCGTCGTACGGTGCCGACGAGGTCCCCAGGCACGGACGACGGCACGCTCCACGGGGAAGGGAGCGTGACGGCGCGCCGAGCCTGGGGACCTCTCGTCTCCCCGACTAGCCTCGGCCCACCGACGCAAGGAGCCACCGTGGGCACCGCTCGCGCCGCCGCCTTCTTCGACCTGGACCGCACGCTGATCAGCGGGTCGTCGGCGTTCTACTTCGGCGTCGCCGCGTGGCGCAACAAGCTGCTGTCCACCTCGGACCTGGTCGACGACGGGCTGCGTGCGCTGACCTTCAAGCTCGTCGGGGCGACCGACGAGCGCTCCGAGGCGGTCCGGGACCGCATCCTCCACGCCGTCGAGGGCATCGACCAGGGCGAGCTCCTCGCCCTCAACGAGCAGATCGTCCCGCGCATCCTCGAGCGCGTCCGGCCCGAGTCGCGAAGCCTCATCGACATGCACCACGAGGCGGGCCGGGACTGCTGGATCGTCAGCGCCTCGCCGGTCGAGATGGTGGACCCGCTCGCGTCGGCACTCGGGATGGAGGGCGGGATCGGGACGCGCTCTGAGGTGCTCGAAGGCCGGTACACCGGCCGACTCGACGGCCCGTTCGTCTACGGCGCCGGCAAGGCCGAGGCGATCGAGAAGCTCGCCGCCGAGCGCGGCTACGACCTGCGGCTGAGCTTCTCGTACAGCGACTCGGCGTCGGACCTGCCGATGATGGAGATGGTCGGACACCCCGTCGCGGTGAACCCGGACAAGCCGCTGGAGAACGTCGCGCACCAGCGCGGCTGGCCCGTGGTGATCTTCGCGCGGCGCACCAAGCGCGCGGTCAGGACGACGACGGCGATCGCCGGCGGGATCACGCTCGCGAGCAGCACCTACGCGATCGGACGGCGGCACGGACGCCTCCACGCCGAGGCGGCACGCGGCCGCCGGCTGCCGTGGCGCTGACCACGCTCCCGCCCCCACGCTTCACCCGCACGCCCCATCTGGTCCAGCTGATAGCCGAGGCGGAGCGGCTCGCGGCGACGGTGGCCGGCGCCGACGCACCGGCCCGAGCCGCGCTCGCCGGATCGACGGCGGCGGCGGCACGTGCCGCGACGTTGGCGCTCGACGGCGCCGTGATCGACGGCCTGCCCGACCCGGGCCAGGCGGCCGCGACGGCGGCGGCCGGGACCGGCCATCGGCCCGCACCGCTCGATCGGCGTGGCACGTGGCTCGACGCCCTGGCGGTCGCGCCCGACCCGCCCGACGAGCAGCTCCAGGCTCTGGAGGTGCTGGGCGTCGCCGCGGCCGACGCCGCCGACGACCTGGCCGACCGGCTCCTCGTCGACCTCGAGCCGACCCTGTCGGAGCTGCATCGACGGCTGACGCGCGGCCTCGTCGTGCCCGAACGGGCCGGGCGCCCACGCGAGGTCGGCCAGGCCGTCCACGACGCCAGCACCGGCAGGATCATCTACCTCGCGGCCGATCCCGCGATGATCCCGGGCGAGCTCGCCCTGCTCGGCGCGTGGGCCGCCGGCGTCGGGGCTCGCGAGCACGGTGTGGTCGCGAGCGGCGTCCTCCACCTCGGGATCCTGCGCATCCACCCCTACGACGCCGCGAACGGCCGGCTCGCCAGGGCCGCCGCCCGGCTGGTGCTGCGTTCCCGAGGGCTCGACCCCGACGGGCTCGCGGCACCCGAGCCGGTGCTCGACCGCGACCGGCTCGGCTACGCCGAGGAGGTGGCGCGGACGGCCCGGCGGCGCGACCTGACGATCTGGCTCGAACGGTGGGGCGAGGCCGTCTCGGACGGGCTGCGCGCGTCGGCGCGTACCCTCGGCGTGCTGGCGCCCGAGCCGTCGGGCCGGGGCCGCGACTTCCTTGCGCAGCTGGACGAGCCCACCTTCACGATCGCGGACTACCGGGCCGATGCGAACGCCACCCCAGAGGACGCCAGGAGCGAGCTGGACGGGCTGCTGGACGCCGGCCTGGTCGAACGCCAGCCCGGCGCACGCGGCCTGCGGTTCCGGACGGTCGGCCCGGACACGCGCGCGTAGTCAGTCGTCCCGGTCCTGGACGGGCAGCAGCGCCACCACGACGGTCTGTCGCGCGTGCTCGAGGAGCCACTCGGTGCCGTGCCCGAGGAACGGCTGGCCGTCGTGCGAGCGGATCGTGGAGCCCAGCACGATCGTGTCCGCCTGCCAGGCCACCGCCGCCTCGAGCAGCTCGTCGGCGGGGACCGCGCCCTGGCGCACGGCGGCCACGCTGGTGACGCCGAAGGCCGTGCCCACCGCGCCCGCCCGGTCGAGCTGGCGCTGGACCGCAGGGGACGCCCCGCCGCTGGTCAGCTCCCTCGTCACCACGTGGAGCGCCAGCACCTTCGCGTCGTAGCGGCCGGCGAGCCGGAAGGCCACCTCCTCGGCGGCCCGGCCGGGTGCCGTCCCGGTCACCCCCAGCAGGACCCGCCGACAGAGCGGGCCGTGCAGGTCGCCGTCGTCACGGATCGACTCGCCGTGCCGGACGAGCAGCAGCGGGATCGGCGAGCCCGCGATGACGCGCTGGATCGGCTCCGACAACGCGTGGGATCCGGCGTAGTCGTCGTTGAGGCCGAGCGTCAGGACGTCGTGGCCGAGTCCGGCCTCCTGGAGGATCACCGTGGCCGCGTCGTCGGACGTCTCGCGGCGGAGCTCCTTCGCCCGCATGCCGAGCGCATCGATCGTCTCGTCGAGGTGGGGCCGCTCCTCACCGGCCCGCCCGACCGTGAGCACGGTGACGCCGACCTTCGGCTGGAGGAGGGAATCGAGCACCTTGGCCGCGACCGCGGAGTTCAGCCCACCGCGGGTGGGCAGCAGAGCGGACCGCGCGCCGGCGACGATGCTGCTCGCGAGCAGCTCCTCGCGCTCGAGCCGCTCGGCCTCCTCCGGCGCCGCCACCAGGCGACGGAGCACAGGCTTGAGCAGCGGGGGCGCCGCGAGCGACGTCGAGACCGCCAGCAGCACGATCACCGCGTACGACGTGTCGTTGAGCGCGCCCAGCGACAGGCCGATCGTCGCCAGCACGATCTCCATCGCGCCGCGCGCGTTGAGCCCGATGCCGGCGGCGACGCTCTCGATCGCCGAGAGCCCGGACAGACGGCCGCCGAGGTAGGACCCGAGCAACTTGCCCACCGCCGCGACCCCCAGCACGATCGCCGACCAGACCAGCGCCTCACGGGTGAGCAGCACGGCGAGGTCGACGTAGAGCCCCGCCGTCGCGAAGAAGATCGGCGCGAAGATCTCGGTGCTCATCACCTCGATGGTGCGCTTCACGTCCGAGCGCTGGTAGCGCGAGCGCCCGAGGACGATGCCGGCGACGAGCGCGCCGAGCACGGCCTCCACCCCGAGCGCCTGGGTGACGGCGCCGAGCACGAAGGTGAGGAACAGGGTCGCCGCCAGGGCCGCGCCGAACCCGCCCGCCTTGCGGGCCCGCCGCAACGTGCCGTCCGCGAACCGCTGCCCGACCGTGAGCGCCAGCAGCAGGAACACGACGACGCTGGCGAGGGTCAGCCCGAGGCCCGCGATGTCGACACGCCCCGCCGTGAACACCCCGACGACGGCGCCGAGCAACATCCAGCCGACGAGGTCGTTCGCCATGCCGGCGGCGATGGTGAGCTGCCCGACGTTGCGGCGCAGCAGCCCCATGTCGGACATGATCTTGGCGATGACCGGTAGCGCCGAGATGCTCAGCGCCACGCCGATGAAGAGCGCGAAGCCCAGCCGGTTGGCCTGCGGTCCCCAGAAGCTGCTCGGCATGAACCAGCCCAGGCCGATGCCCAGGGTGAGGGGCACCACCAGGCTGCCGGTCGACAGCGACGCGGCCGGCCAGCCGAGCCGTTTGAGCAGCCCGAGGTCGGTCTCGAAGCCCGTCACGAGCAGCAGCAGCACGATGCCGAACCAGGCGATGCCGAGCAGCAGCGCGCTCTGCACGCCGTCACCGGGGAAGAGCCACGACGCGAGGTCCGGGAAGGCCCGCCCGAGGACCGAGGGCCCGACGATCACGCCGGCCGTCAGCTCGCCGACCACGCGCGGCTGGCCATGGCGCCGCAGCAGCATGCCCAGGCCGCGTGCCGTGCCGAGCAACACCACGAGCTGGAGCCAGAACAACAGGAGCTCGTGCTCCCCGACTGCCGTGAGCATCCCTACCCCAGGTCCGTGGGAGGGGGGAACCTACTCAGCCGGCACTGACAGCACCTACTCCGTCGAGCCAGCGCAGCACGACGTCCAGGTAGTCGTCGGGCACCTCGATCATCGGCGCGTGGCCCACGCCTTCCAACACCCGGATCTGCCAGTCGGGCCGGCGGCGGGCCGTGGCGTCGATCGCGGCGCGCCCGATGAGCTTGTCGTGGTCACCCCACACCAGCAGCGTCGGTGCCTGGACGTCGCGCACCGCCTGCGCGAGCTGGCGTCCGGCGAGCAGGCTCGCGATCACCGACTCCGCGGCGGCGACGAACGAGTCGAGCCGCCAGTCCGTCCCGGCGCCGAAGGCGAGGTTCTCCTCCCCCACCGCCAGCATCGCCTCGTGCACGCGCCCGGGATCGCCGTGGATGTAGTGCTGGTTGTCCTCGTAGAGCTCGCCCACGGTGCGCATGGCGTACAGGCGACGCATCGCGATGCGCCCCGCACCGGGGAACACGAACGGCGCGAAGGTGAGCAACGTCTGCGGCGCGGTCCGGTGGATGCGGTGCGCCGGTGCGGGCAGGGCGGGGTCGACGAGCACGAGCCGCCGCACCAACTCGGGACGTCGGGCGGCGAACAGCACGCTGATGAGACCGCCCATCGAGTTGCCGTGCACCTCGGCGTCCTCGTGGCCGAGCGTGTGCAGCAGCGCGGCGAGGAACCCGACGTTGGCGCGGACGCGGCTCGCCCCCGGCCGTGGGGGCTCGGTCCGGCCGAAGCCGGGCAGGTCCGGCGCGACGACCGGTCCCCGCTCGGCGAGCCCGGCCATCACGTCCAGCCAGTTGGCCGCCGCGCCACCGAGGCCGTGGACCAGCAGCTGTACGGGGCCGGACGAGGGGCCGTCGGCCCGCAGCAGGTGCACGGCGGTGCCGCGGACGTCGACCCATTCGCTGCGGATGCCGGCCCACCTGGGGGTGCGCTCGCCCCAGTCCTCGTGCACGTGGCGCCTCCGACGCTCGAACCTGCCGACCGAGCAGCATACGGTGCCGCGGCGGCTACGGGCCGTCCGCCAGGAGGCGCTCGAGGTCGTCCGGGCTCGTGACCGGTGCGTCGCAGGCGAGCTGCCGGCAGACGTAGGCGGCTGGTGCACCGTCCACCTCGCCGCGCCCGCGCAGCAGCGGCACGGTGTCGCCGTGGTCGGGGCCGCTGACCACCGTGACGGTGCCGGGCCTCGGACGCGCCGCGACCCTGACCAGCGCGTCGCGCCGCGGCCCGTCGGCACCCACCACGGCGACCTCGCGCGGGCCGGCTGCCTCCGCCTCGACCTGTCGCAGGTACCAGCCGTAGCCCGTCGCCATCGTGGCGGCCTGCGCCTGGAACGCCCGGAGCCCGTGCTCGACGCGGTCCCGCCAGCGGGCCTCGCCCGTGAGGCCGAACAGGATCCGCGACACCTCGAGCAGCACCGAGGTGCCGGCAGGCGTGGCGTTGTCCCAGGTCTCCTTCGGGCGCGTGTAGAGGCGCTCGGCATCGTCGGCCGTCTGGAACCAGCCGCCGCCGGTGTCGTCCCGGAAGCGCCGGTCGGCGGTCTCGGCCAGCTCGACCGCACGCTCGAACCACACCACCTCGCCGGTCGCGCAGTACAGCTCGAGGTCCGCGAGCGCGAGCAGCGCGTGGTCCTCGAGGAAGCCGGGGACGGCCACGCGACCGTCCTTCGCGACGTGGTGCAGGCGGCCGTCGACGACCAGGTTCGCGTGCAGCCACCCCGCCGCGACCGTCGCCGCGTCGATCCACGCGGGCTCCGCGAGCAGCGTCCCGGCACGCACCAGCCCGCGGATCGCCAGCGCGTTCCAGTCGCACAGGATCTTGTCGTCGACGCCGGGCTGGGGCCGCTGCGAGCGGTGGTCGAGCAGCAGGTGGCGGACCCGTTCCCGGTCGGCTTCGAAGGCGGCCGGATCGAGGCCACGGTCGGCGACGAACCGCTCGCGCGGGACCGGCTCGTGCAGGATGTTGACGCCCTCCCAGTTGCCGCCGGGGACGGCGCCGAGGTGCGCGCACCACAGCGCCGCGTCCTCCCCCGCCGCCGTCAGCACGTCGACGAGCTCGTCGTAGGGCCAGACGAACGTCAGCCCCTCACGCCCGTCCGTGTCCGCGTCGGTGGCGGAGTGGAACACGCCGTCCGCGTTGCGCAGCTCGGTCAGCAGGTAGCCCGCCGTGCTGTGCGTCACCCGGCGCAGGTCCGCCCGCCCGGTCAGCGCGGTCGCGGACGCGTAGGCGGCGAGCAGCAGCGCGTTGTCGTAGAGCATCTTCTCGAAGTGGGGCACCAGCCACGCCGCGTCGGTGGCGTAGCGGGCGAAGCCCCCGGCGAGCTGGTCGTGGATGCCGCCGCGCGCCATCGCGTCGAGCGCCTGGACGGCCGCCGCGGCTGCGTCGTCGTCACCCGTCCGGGCGTGGCGGTCGAGCAGCCACTCGATCGTCATGGCCTGGGGGAACTTCGGCGCGGAGCCGAACCCGCCGAGCCGTCGGTCCCACGCCCGCTCGAGCACGGTCGCCGCCGCGTCGTCCACCACGCCGACGTCGAGGTGGTCGGCCACCTCGCCCTCGACGTGCGCCGCCAACGTCGCGGCGATCGAGGCCGCCGACTCCGTGACCTCCCCGCGCCGGTTCCGCCACGCGTCCGCCACGGCCTCCACCACCTGCGGGAACGACGGCAGGCCGTGGTGCGCCTCCTTCGGCCAGTACGTGCCGGCGTAGAACGGCTCGCCGTCCGGCGTGAGGAACACGCTCATCGGCCAGCCGCCACGCCCCGTGAGCGCCTGGACGGCCTGCATGTACACCGCGTCCACGTCCGGGCGTTCCTCGCGGTCGACCTTGACGCTGACGAACGCGTCGTTGACCAGCGCTGCGATCGACGCGTCCTCGAAAGACTCGTGCGCCATGACGTGGCACCAGTGGCACGACGAGTAGCCGACGGAGAGGAAGATCGGCACCCCGCGCCGGCGCGCCTCGGCGAACGCATCGTCGCCCCACGGGAACCAGTCCACGGGGTTGTCGGCGTGCTGCCGCAGATACGGCGAGGTCTCGGCTGCCAGCTTGTTGGCCACGGGGTCCGCCTGGGATCGGGCTTCCCGAGGCTATGGCGGCGCGACCGGCTCGGACGCATCCGCCGAGCACGTTCGTCGCCGACCCCCCACGCCGCCTCGACACCGGCCAGTGCCCGTTTCGGCAGTCGGATGGACAAGCCGCCCACGAGCCGAGCACCGAGATCTGGACCGAGGCTCGCCAACTGCACGTCGATCCACCAGGGCCCGGGCTTTCCGCGCGACACCGTCGCCTCGTCATGCCAACCCGAGGGTGTGCCCGCACGCGAGTCCCCGCTTCGAGCGCTCTCGTCGTGACGCTCGTAGGTCATAGCGGTCCATAGGTGCCATCCGCGATCTGGACTCCGTGCGTTCGAGTTCGCTCACGCAATTGCTCCTGCGCCCGCCTCAGGAACCCTCCACGGGGCACCCATTGACTAGGTCAACTAGGTTCGGTGGCATGGCTGAGATCGAGACGCTGCGACCGGTGTTCGTTATCGCCCCGTACCTGCCAGTGGGAGCAGTCCACGCGATCGGACCCTGGCGACTTGTTCCCCCTGATACTGCCGATGTCCAGTGGGTTGACCCTTGGGTCCGCGAGCATGTCGAGGCCTTTCTCACACACTTCGTTGACGTTCACGGTCGCCCAGTCGAGCATCCCACTCTCGTCCACCGCACTGGTGAGCCGATAGGTGCGTCTGAACCAAGCGCGGAGGAGTTCTGGGCGCTGCAGCTCGCGGTCACCTTCGCGGTGGTGGACGCCAGCATCGACTACTCGGAGGCGACCGCGGGGACCACTTGGCGGGTTGCAACATCCGACAACGCTGAGATCCAGGGATGGCGGGCCTCTCGAGACGGCTCCTACTCCGTAGCCCTCGGTGCGATCGTCCGATCTCAGATTGGGGGACTCAACGTTTACGACGAGGATGCCAGGGTTCCCGCGCCCGCCGAGCTACACCTGCCATCTCCGCTGGAACTGGACACCGAGCTAGCCACCGTCGTCTACAGCTACGTGCTACGGAACGAAGATGCCCGGGTCTTCCGCACCGTGGTCCGGTGGCTGGACAAGGCTTGGCGCAACTCCGTCAGCATCGATCAGTGGGACCGATTGGTCTTTCTGCGGACGGCTCTCGAGGCTCTCTTGGGCGCAAGTAGTCGATTCGAGGGGGCTCGCAAACTCGGGGTCGGTTCGAGGAATGGGCAATCTCACTCGGAATCGCGGAGCCCGGAGCCGGTACGCAGATGCTCTGGTCACCTGAAGAGCCGACCGTAACCGCTCGCTGGACTGACAAGGGCCAAGAACGGACCGAGGAGAGGACGGACCTGCAGAGGTGGTACATCGCCCTAAGCGAAGCCCGCAATGAGGTAATTCATCGTGGCAGGCAACCGGACCTTCTATACGGTGAAGGGACGGCGTATGACGGCCCGTTCCTTCACGTAGCGAAGCGCGTGCTCTGTGAGGCGCTGAAGCTTGACCTGAGTGTGGCGACCGGCACGAGCGTCTGGATGAGTGAGCATCATCGCAGGTTGCGGGAGATCGTTGAGCGCCTGATCGACGACGGCGAAGCGAATTCCTGACAGCGATACTGGTCCGACGGGCGAGCGACCGGAAGCGGCTTGCTCTTGCAGATGAAGGTCGTTCTCGGCTACGCGATCGCCAAATCGGAGAAGCCATGACCGAGCAGTCGCCGACGCCACGGGGCGCTCGGCCGACCTACGCGTCCGCCCGAGACCTGCCCTCGTTCCGGGAGATGTCCAAGTTGGTCCAGGGCGCCAAGGTCCTTACCCGGATTGTCGCTCGAGACCAACGCGAGGCTGTCCGCAACCTCGAGCAGGAGATGATGCGCCTCGTCGATGTCGTCGACGGCTTCTACGCCCGCCTCGGCGATCGAAACTGGATATTCCACGAGCTGCTGAACCCATCGGTAGTCGAGCAGATCCTGGCCGAGACCTCCGACCCTGCGGCGACTGAGCTCCGATTGATCGAGCTCTACCGGGACCGCGACGTGACAAAGTTCTGGCACACGCAGCTCCGTCAGCATGAGGGTCTTCGCGCGCGGGTGGGCCAAATTGAACGCGCCGCCGAGCACTACTCCGCCGATCAGTTCAGCAGCTGCACGCTCCAGCTCATAGCAGTGATGGATGGCTTCGTGAACGACTACGAGCCGGACGCCCGGAAGGGCCTAGCGGCCCGCGAGCCGGATGACATGGCCGCCTGGGACAGCGTTGTCGGCCACCATCAGGGACTGACGAATGTCATGAAGAGCTTCAGGAAAACCATCAAGAAGCGTATCGACGACGAAGTCTATGAGGTCTACCGCCACGGCATCGTTCACGGCATGGTGGTCAACTTCGACAACGTCGTCGTAGCAACCAAGTCATGGAACATGCTCTTCGCCGTCGCTGACTGGGCAACGGCCACCCGGAAGGCAGCCGCTCCTGCCGAGGCCGAGCCCACGTGGAGCGACCTCTGGACTTCCATGGGGCGGCACGCGAAACGCAAGCGCGCCGAGGAAGGGTTCATCCCAACGACGCTCGTGAAGGGTGAACCATCCTTCGCCGAGGACGATGTGGTCGGCCGTGCAGGTGAGTTCTTGGATGCATGGCAGCATGGTCGCTGGGCCCTAGTCGCCGACTTCATGCCCCAGATGCTGAGGAAGTCGAGGGGTTCCGCAGGCGAGCGAGCACGAGGTGCGAAGGACCTCTTCAGCCCGTACGAACTCGGCAGTTGGGAAGTCGAAAAAGTGATCCGCGACGTTCTCGGGGGGGCGACTGTGCGTGTCGCGGCCACGGTGAACGGATCGAACGAATTGATGCAGTTTCGGATGATCCTCGAGGATGCCGATGGCAGCGTCGGGGTACCTGGCCGCGAGGACGCGATGTGGCGTATCGGCATATGGGCACCGCGCACCTACTTCGGTAGATCGGCGAACTGAGAGTGTCGTCCCTTTGCATAGATCCGATGCCGATGGAGATTCCACCCTTCACGTCACGGGTCCTCGTCGAGGGCAACGGTTCATCATCTTCCTGAGAACACCGGTGCGGCTATGTGCGGGTCGGCACTGAGACGAACGCACCCGAAGTCACTGCGAAGCTGACGATGGCTGCTCGTCCTGCCAGGGTGGTGGCCGCGGTGCCCGCCACTGGTCTGACTCGCGAAGTCACCGACCGTGTGTCCTGTAGCCGATCCGTCGGCCGGTGTGCGGGCGCCGTCGAGGTGTGGCGGGAGCCGGGCCGCCGTGACTGGATAGAAGCTTCGCCCTGCGGTCTGGTCGCAGTGCTGTCCGCGCGACCCGACCCGCCGCCCGTCGTAGCCATCAACCGATGAGGAGACGGTGCATGTCCACGATGCCAGAGACCGAGGTGTTCGTCGCCCTGGGAGTCGATACCCACAAGCACACCCATCTCGCGGTCGCGCTCGACCAGCTCGGCCGCCGACTCGACCAGCTTGAGATCCCGACCACCACCGCCGGGTGCGCGGAGCTCTACGCCTGGGCGTCAGACCTTGGCACGATCGAGATGGTCGGGATCGAGGGGACCGGTGCGTACGGGGCCGGGCTGACCCGCTGGCTGCGGGAGCGTGGCGTGCTGGTTGTTGAGGTCGAGCGGCCGGACCGCAAGCTGCGCCGCAACGCCGGCAAGTCCGACCCGATCGACGCGGAAGCGGCCGCCCGCAAGGTGCACGGCGTTCTGCAGTCACATCCCGCAGCCAGGTGTCCAACCAGTTGCACGCGATGACCGTCACCGCTCCGACCGTCCTGCGCGAACAGCTCGAAGGGCAGACCACCCGCAAGCAGGTCGCGAGCGCGGCGAAGTTCCGGCCCGGCGACGAGCCCGACACCGTGCTGGCCGCGACCAAGTTCGCGATGAAGAAACTGGCGTTGCGCTTCCGCGCGCTCGACGCCGAGATCAAAGACCTCGACCGTCAGCTCACCCGCCTGGTCACCGCCACCGCACCCAAGCTGGTGGCACGCCGCGGCGTCGGGATCCACACCACCGCGACCCTGCTGGTCACCGCTGGCGACAACCCTGAAACGGCTGCGCTCCGAGGGAGCGTTCGCCCGACTCACCGGCACCGCCCCGATCCCTGCCTCATCGGGACAGACCAACCGGTTCCGTCTCTCCCGCGGCGGGGACCGTCAGGCCAACTCCGCACTCCACCTCATCGCCGTCAACCGCCTCGTCTCCGACCCCCGCTCGAAGGCCTACGTCATCAAGCGCACCGGCGGGACCAAGGCCGATCTCGACACCCTCCGACGACTCAAGCGCTACACCGCCCGAGAGCTCTACCCGCTCCTCGACGAGGCCCTCAACGACGCACACGACGCAGTACCCAGAGCGGCTTGACCGCCATAGAAGCATCGGTGATGCTCTTCAGATCAGTGCGACTCGTCAGATCCCCCCTCTCTCGGGGTCTGACGTCGAGCCCTTCCCAGGAGCGTGCGAGTGGTCTTGGACGTACGACTCGCGAGCAGGGCGGTTCGCAAGCCATGGCCACTCATCATCTGTCCGGGGCCACAAGGTGACGGCGTCGAGACCGAGGTCATCTCGCATCGAGTTCCTAAGCACCTCGATAAGGTCTTTCGTCTGAAACCAAGCGGGGTAGTGGTCATCGAACGACCCACGCAGATGGATGGTCGACGTTAGCTCCAGCAGGGCAGCAGAAACGCGGTCGGCTAAGTCCACGACCGGGGCATTGCCGATCAACTGCACCTCGCCAAGAGCAGGCTGCAGCTCCTCATCCCACCTTTCGAAGTACGCGTAGAGATCCTGTTGTCGCTGCTCGTCCTCAGCTGGATCTGGCTGGTGAAGTGTCAACAGCGCTACATGGTCCACTTCCTGCAGCATTGACTCCACCAGACCGAGGTACCGTGCATACACGTTCCTTCGCTCGCCCAGCCAGCGACGCTCGTCTTCTGCACGGATTCGTTCCGCGTCTCGGCGTTGGGTGACCCAGCCACTCAGATAGACGCCGCCGAGTCCTGCCGCCAGCGTGAACGTTCCAGTCAAGGCCAGTGCCATCAAGTCAGTCATGCCGTCAGCGTAGAGCCGCTCGCGAGCATGAACGCGTAGGACGCCCCTTGCGCGGCTCCCAGCGTAAAAATCCTTACCGAGGCTGATGGGTCACTATGTGCGAACGGGCGATTTGATGCCGCCGCCCATCATCACGGTTCCCGGGCTTGCTCGGCACGCTCGATGAGCTCAGCGAGCCGTGGGCCGTCGTCGCAGACGGCGAACATCCACTTGATGGGGCTGGCGATGTCCGTCTGCTGTCCCATCCATGCCCGAAGCGCGATGGCGGCCTCGTGGACGTTGGCTGTCGGCGCGTTCCTGATGCCGGGTTCGATGACCTCGAGGACATCCCATGAGGTCATTGACGCCGCCAGACCAAAGCGGTCCACGATGTCCCACCAGGTGCCGTCGTGCGCAGCCCACGCCTGCGCGGTCGCAGCCAGCGGGATGAACGGGATGCGGCAGGTACCGACGATCTTGGGCTTGCACCATGGTCGCAACGTGACCCGTGACGGCGCTTCGATGTCGCCTTCTTTGCCGGCGGCGTCCAGGGCGGTCAGGACCTCCTCGACGGTGCGGGCGGGATGGTTCGCCCAGTGCTCGGCGTCGATCGTCCCCGGGGCGTCGGTATGGGGATGAATGCGTTCACGGGCGGCCGCGAGCATGTGCTGCAACTCTTGCCACTCCCAGTAGGCCAAGTATCCGGCGGTCCGGTCGCACCCCGCTGCCGACAGCAGGGCGTCACGCAACGTCCATCCCGTCGTGGTCGTGGCACCGATGGCGGGTACGAACGTGCGCGATTCGCTGCGGAAGATGTCGGCAGCCGCGGCGATGATCCCCAGGGCAACTCCCTTTGATCCACTCGAATCAGGTCAACTGGCGAACTGCACCTTGTGGATGCCGAGCTCACGGAAGAATCGATCGGCAGCCATAATCCGGATGCCGTACTCGCGAGCTGTTTTGGCTTTACCAGACTTGGTGTTCGGGTCTGCCACGACGAGCACATCGACCTTCTTCGTGATGGACTTGGAGGGAACGCAGCCAGCGGATTCCGCCGCCTCCCAGGCCTGAGCGCGTGTCATTCGATTCGGCAATGTGCCCGTGAAGCACACGGTCGTGCCGCTCCACACCGACTTCGACGGCACCCCGGGCCTGACCTGCTGCTCCCGGTCGGCGCTCGCGGAAGCGATCAGCCTGTCGATCCCGGCTGGATCGATGCCGAGCCAGTGGCCGACAGCCCGAAGATCTCGCACCTCGCTATCCGTGACGACACCGTCCGCCCATGCCGCCGCGACAATCCGGTCAACAAAGACCCGATGGGCGGCACGTACATCATCGCCCGTCATGCCGATCATATGCGCCAGATCGCGAAGCGCGTCGCGCTCCTCGTCAGTGATCAGATGGTCCTCGAGACACCGATCGAGTAACGCAATGTAGGTCTCGCACCGCTCGTCCCACGTGACAACCGGAAGCCGGTCCACCTCTGCGGCCAAGCGTGCCAGGTAACCGAACTGCCGCTGATGGCGTCCGCCCGCATGCTGCCGCGTGTGGCGACGACCTGTAGGAGGATGGCCGGGCATGCAGTCTCCGTCAGGCGGATCCCACCCGGACGGCAAGCAGAACTGCCGCAGCGGCGTTCCGTCATGCCTCATGAGCTCAGCCAACCGCCAGAACAGCGCCGCGCACACCTCTGCGTCGCCACGGGCGGTGTGACGATGTCGTTCATCCACGACGATATCGAAGAACTCCGCAACGGCGTCCAAGGAGTGGCAAGCGGTACGAAGTCCGATGCGACGTGGCAGGTGCATCGTGTCGATTAGATCGAGGTGAGGAAGCGGATCACCGAGCAGGCGGAACTCGGACCGTAGGAAGCGCAGGTCGAACATGACGTTGTGAGCAGCCAAGATCGCGCCATCCAGCAACCCTTCAATGTCGCCAGCGACCTCGGCGAACGTCGGCGCACCGACCAGTTGCGATGCCGTCACCCCATGGACCTCGCTCGCTCCAATGTCACGCCCAGGATCTATGAGCGTCTCAAGTGCGCCCTCCGGCCGCCCGTCCGGAGCGAAACGCAAGACCGCAACCTCGACCACTCTGTGGTGATATCCCAGGTGCAGCCCCGTCGTTTCGACATCCACGACTGCGACCGGTCGGTCGACGACCGCAGCCACTCGCGACCCCATCGTGATCACCCCCTGCCCCGCTGCCCCAGAAGTTCTCAGGGCTCACCATAACGAACGGATGAGCAGCCGGCCCGAGTTGGCCACAAGCGAGCAGTGCCGCCCCTGTCTCCGCCCATAGTCACGGCTTCCGCGCGTCGGATTCATCAGCTGGCGTGAGCGGCGACCTCACGGTCGAGGCGGTCACCAAGGCGGTCGGCTTCGATGTCGAGGTCGTACTGGACCTGGAGGTTGAGCCAGAACCGTGGGGTGGTCCCGAAGTAGCGGGCCAGGCGCAGGGCGGTATCTGCGGTGACGGCCCGCTTGCCGTGCACGATCTCGTTGATGCGCCGCGGCGGGACGCTGATGTCCTTCGCGAGCCGGTACTGCGACAGGCCGGTGGGCTCGAGGAACTCCTCGAGCAGCACCTCGCCGGGGTGGACGGGGGGGAGCTTTGTCGCCATCGTCATCTCCTAGTGGTAGCCCACGATCTCGACGTCGTAGGCGTTGTTGCCTTCCCATCGGAAGCAGATCCGCCATTGGTCGTTGATGCGGATGGAGTGCTGACCTTGCCGGTCGCCCTTGAGCCGTTCGAGTCGATTGCCGGGTGGGACCCGCAGGTCGGAGACTCCCTCGGCGGCGTCGAGCATCCGCAGTTTGCGCACCGCAGCCCTGCTCAGTTCAGGGGACCACTTCTTGACCCGCTGCCGCGCAGCGAGGCGTTCGGTGTCACCGTCGCGGAAGCTGCGGATCATCGCCCGAAATAGTAACGCGACGCGTTACGTCCTGCAATGAATTAGGTCCGCGGTTATGCGTCGTTGCCGCGTCGAGGCCACCCGGACATCATCACGGTCTCGAGCGGATAGTGATGCTGGCGTTCTCGACTGGCGAGGAGCGGGGTTGACCGCTGTTCATCCCTGGAGCCTCTCGGTCACGTGTCGGGATGAGGGACGTCGACAACGTGGAGTCGGTCGATGGCAGCAAAGTCATCCGCGTTGCAGGTGTAGAGCGGGAGGTCGTTGGCGACCGCCACGGCCGCGATCATCGCATCGTAAGACCGCGCTGCGGGCTTACGTGGGGCTTCGGAAGTTGGTGGGGCGCAGCGTCGTCATAGTTGAGCGGTCGGCGGTGCTCGGACAGACACAGGGACTCCGCGAGAGTGGAGGTGTCGAAGCCATCCACCGCTGGAGTCCCTGTGCTCTTCGAGCCTACGTCGATGTGTCGTGCCCTGGTCGGACTCGCTGACGTCGAGATCGTCGGCGTCATCCCGTGGACCGCGCCGATGCAGGTCCACATCGCTTCCACGCTGCCGCGCCCGTCGTGCGCGGCGTGCGGGTCGTCGGCCAGGGTCAAGCAGACGATGCGTCGCCGGCTGGCGGACCTGCCTTCGTTCGGCCGTCCGGTGGTGACGGTGTGGCGCCAGATCCGCTGGCGCTGCCCCAACGTGACGTGTCCGGTGGGTTCGTGGATGCAGACCGATCCGCGGATCGTGGTCGGCAACCGCGGGATGACCGACCGCGCTGCCCGGTGGGCTTGCGAGCAGGTCGGCCGTCACGGCCGGTCGGTGGCCGAGGTCGCCGACGACCTGGGTTGCGACTGGCACACGGTCAACCGCGCCGTGATCGCCTACGGGCTGGCGCTGGTGGACGACCCCGATCGCATCGGTCCGGTCGCCACGCTGGGGTTGGACGAGACCGCGTTCGTCCGTCGCGGCCCCTAGCGGCAGCGGCTGTGGTCCACACAGCTCGTCGGTGACGGCCAGCTCCTGGATGTCGTCCCAGGACGTGACGCGGCTCCTGCGTGCGCGTGGCTGGCCGCACGTCCCCAGGCGTGGAGGGACGGCATCGACTGGGTCACGCTGGATGTGGCCGGCTCGTACCGGTCGGTTGCGGACACGATGCTGCCTGACGCGGTCCAGGTCGCCGACCCGTTCCACGTCGTTCGCGTGGCCAACGAGCGGCTCGACGAGGTCCGCCGCCGGGTGCAGAACGAGACGCTGGGCCATCGCGGCCGCAAGAGCGATCCGCTGTACCGGACCCGCCGGCTGCTGGTCATGGCCGACGAACGCCTGACCGAGGACGCCAAGCAACGACGTCGTGGGCTGCTGGCCGCAGGCGATCCCAAGGGCGAGGTCGCCGACGCCTGGACGGCGAATTAACCGGCCCTCGGGGGCGGGTCAAGAGTGTGGCGCCGGGCGAGGCGCGGGGTCGACGCGCCGGAGGTGTCCTTCGAGACTTGTGATGACACGTTGGTGTCGGGCGACCTCGGAGGTCCAGCCGCGGGTCTCGGCGTCGTCGCGGAGCTGGCGGATGTCGCCGATCTGGTCGGTGATCGCGGGCACGAACTCCCGGGCGGTGGTGTAGCTGGGGCAGGTCTCGCAGATGTTGGCGTAAGAGCATGCCTCGGCGACCAGGTCGCGGGAGCAGTAGCCGTGGGCGACGCGGGTCTTGAGCATCTCGGAGGCCAGCCACTGGACCCGGTCGGGGACCGGCGCGGGACCCGGCGGTGGGGCGATCGGCAGCAGCCGTCGCATCTTGCCGATGGCCTGGTCGTAGGCGGTTCGCAGCGTCGGGGACGCGAGCCGGGCGTAGCGGATGGTCATCTCGGGGCTGCGATGACCGAGGAGCGCCATGAGGGCCTGGAGCGACATGCCGGCGTTGACCAGGGAGGTGGCGTAGGTGTGGCGCAGCTGGTGGCTGACCACGCGCAGCGGAGCCCCGTCGGGGCCGGCCAGTCCGGCGGCGGCGACCGCGTGGCGCAGCCCGGTCTGCAGACGGGTCGGGCCGAGGTGTCGGCCGCGCTCGACGAATACGAAGTCGGCCAGACGGCCATCGCGTGGATGCGGGAGGGCTCGTTGGTGCTGACGCTGGTCGAACCAGCCGTCGAGCGCATCGAGGGTCGGCTGGTCGAGGGGGACGGCACGTTCGTTGTTGAGCTTGCCCAGCGGGACCCGCAGCCAGCTCCCCGCGGGGCCGTAGTCGACGATGCAGTCGAGCTCGAGATCGAGGAGCTCGCCGATGCGGACCCCGGTGCCGCGCATCACGGTCAGACCGGCCCGAGCAAACGGGTCATCCAGCGCGGCGACGGCGGCCATGAGCGCGCCATCGATATCGGGTGGCAGAGCGCGAGGGAGCAGGTCGGGTTGACGGGGGATGTCGGTAGCGAACACCAGCCGCCGTGGCGGTGACTGGGCCCAGCCCCAGGCGGCGATGTCATCGAGGAACGCCCGCAACGTGATCACCGCGTGGGCGATGGTGGACGCACCGACCCTTCGGGTGTGGTCCTGCGAACCACGACCGGTCCGAGTCGACGTCCAAGTCATGAACGCCTCGACGTGACGACGTTCCAGATCGGCGGTCGTGACCAGCTCGGGAAAGGTGTCGGTGAGGAACTCCCCGAAGATCGCCAGCGCCGAGGTGAGCTTGTCGATCGTGTTGGGACGCAGCACCGTGGCGCGGAGGTCGATGTAGGCGAGCAGGGTCCGTCGGATCTCGGGCGCGCCGACCACGGCCAGCCGAGCTACGCGGGTGGCCTGACCGTCGCCCCGGCGGCGAATGGCCGGCGCGTCGATGATCCGGGCTTCGAACAGCAGCTGGCGGAGCCCGAACACGTGGCTGGACCAGCGACGCCGCATCTCGTACGTCATCCGCTGCGTGCTCGCGACCGCCACATCGAGACCGTCGAGGTCCTCACCGGTCAGCCGCGACGGAGCCCGCCCGGTGAACGCGACTGCCATCGGGAGGGCTTGGCGCAACAGCGCGGTGGCGGTCTTGTCGGGAACGCCGATCCGTGCGGCGGCCTCGGTCAGCCGGGCGACATCGTCGGGAAACAGCCCGGCGGTCCAGCGGGCGATGCTGTGACCGAAGCTCTTGGCGAACAGCAGCTCCGGGTCGGCTCGGCAGGCCCCGGTCAGGATCACGAACCCGAGGAACGGCCACGTCCCGGAGCGTCGTCGCTGCAGCTCCACCAGCCGTGCATCCAGCGGCCCGGCCATCCACACGTCCAGGTCCGGGTGTGCCTGGAGGAACTCCCGGGCGGCGGCGATGCGGTCACGCTGCCAGCTCGGCGCGCCTCCCAGCAGGTGCTGATGTCCGACGTAGGTCTCGAGCAGCCCTGCCTCCGACGCGGCCGGTGACGCCACGGAGGCAGTCATCGGTCCATCACCGCTCGTGCGGCGGCGAACTCGGCCGCCAGCCCCTCCGGGGACAGGTGGATGTAACGGGCGGTGGTCTCGGGCGAGGCATGCCCCATCAGCTCACGTAGCACCAGCAGGTCGATCCCCGCGGCCGCGAGCTCGGTGCCGTAGGTGTGGCGCAGCCGGTGGGGACGCACCCGTGTCGCGCCCGACCGCTCTCGATGGGTCCGGAAGAGCTTGCGCATCCCCGCCTCGGTCATCGCCTGCCCGCGAGTGGGGCCGCGCAGCACGACGAAGCATTCGGCGGTGGCGCATCCGGTCGGACGCTCCTCACGTAGATAGGCCGCGCACTCGGCGAAGAACACGCCGTCGATCGGAACGATGCGTTCCCGGTTGCCCTTGCCCAGAACGCGCACCCGCCCCATGGCCATGTCGACATCGGCCAGCCGCAACGAGCGGACCTCCCCGGCGCGCAGTCCGCCCAGGACCATCGCGAGCACGATGGCGCGGTCGCGATAGCTCAACAGATCCGCGAGGAACGTCGCGACATCGTCGCCATCGACGCTCTCGGGTAGCCGCTGTGGCTGTCGCACCAGCCGTCCGCCGCCGCGCGGCCGTCCCGGACCGGCATGCGCGAGCATCCCGCGGGCGGGAGCCCGAAGCCCGTTCGCGCGGCGTGCCGCAGGCACCGGGTTCTCAGCGAGCACCCCGGTCATCACCTGATGTTCGAAGAGGCCTCGCACCGCACTGATCCGACGGTTCATCGTCGCGGGTGCCGGGCCCGGCCGGGCCAACGCCACAACCTTGCTGCCCGCTCGGCGACGCTGCTGGGCCTGCCAGTCGAGGTAGTCGAACAGATCGGTCGGGACCACCTCGCCCAGTGCCCGCCCGCGCTCCTCGAGGAACGTCACGAAGTTGGCGAGGTCGTAGGCGTAGGCCCGCACCGTCGCTGGCGAGTAGCCCCGCGTCCCCAGATGCTCCAAGAACGCGTTCGTCGCGACACCCACGACGTCCGCGTCGACGAGGCGATAGCCCTGGTCCAGACGCACCACCCGCACGTCCATCGCCGCCTCCAAGAGCAGCACCGTGACTGAGTATCCGCCTCGCACCATCACCAGCAGCGCAACCTCCGCCACCCCGATGCCGAGGGCCGGGTAACGGACAGGAGGCCGTGCGGGAGATCTACCGGATCGCTGATCCCGACGTCGCGCTGGACTGGGTGCTCGAACTCGCCGACACCCTCGAGGATCCGACCTACTGCCCCGAGATCCAACGGCTGGGACGCACGCTGCGGCGCTGGTCTTCCCAGATCGCTGCGTGGCATCGCTCACGTGCCAGCAACGGCCCCGTCGAGGCGGTCAACAACTTGGCCAAGCGCGTCAAACGCGTCGCGTTCGGGATCACGAACTGGACCCACTGGCGCGTCCGCGTCCTGCTCTACGCCGGACGTCCCGACTGGACCAAGCTCGCCACGACCAGCCCGGTCGCCCCCGGTGAACTTCCGAAGAGCCTGAGAAGCTCCCATTGATGCGAGCAGGGATTTCTCCTAAGATTACGGGAAGATCGGGCGCTGGATGACTCCGTGGCCGCGGCAGAGGACAACCCGCGCATGACTGCAAGCGAAGAGCCGCCACGGGTGAACGAGCACTACGGCCGGCCCAAACTTGAGCAGGAGATACTCGCCGCCCTGCGCGCCGCCGGTAAGGACCTGAACCATCTCGCGCCGGACGACCTTGCGCCCGCGACCGAGTTCCACGTCGGTGGCAAGGAGGCCACGGTGGCGCTCGCCCAGCTCGCCGGATTCGGCCCCGGAACCCGCGTGCTCGACATTGGCGGTGGTCTGGGCGGTCCCGCCCGAACGCTCGCGAGCGAGTTCGGGTGCCAGGTGTTAGTACTTGACTTGACTGAGGAATACTGCCGGGTTGGGGAGCGACTCACGGCACGGACCGGCCTAAGTGGCAGCGTCACCTTTCGGCACGGCAACGCGCTCGCGGCGCCGTTCTCCGATGGGACATTTGATGCGGTCTGGTCCCAGCATTGTGCGATGAACCTCGCAGACAAGAAGGGCCTTTACGCCGAGATCCACCGTGTTCTTCGTCCCGACGGCACGCTTGCCTTCCAGGAGGTCATGGCAGGAGCGGTGAGTCCGATTCACTTCCCGGTTCCGTGGGCGCGTACTCCCCAGATGAGCTTTCTCGCCGACCCCAACGCGACTCGCGCACAGCTTGCTGCAATGGGATTCGAGGAGAAAGCCTGGCTCGATGTCTCAGCACCGGCGCTTGAGGCCTACCGGCAGCGGCTCGCGGCCAGCAGCGCGGCCAGTCCGCCGCCACTGGGATTGCATCTGTTGCTAGGGGATGATTCTGGCGAGATGACGCACAACCAGATCCGTAATCTTGAGGAGGACCGAATCGTCCTCGTCCGCGGCGTCTTCATGCGCCCCTAATCTTCGTCAACACCCTACGCAGTGGTCACGATGGACAGCTTGTGCGTGGTCAACCGAGCAGCGTGAGCGTTTCGGGCGCTTTCGCCGATAGTTTCTCGCCAGCGATGGCCACAACGCAGACCGCCACGATCCAGAGGAGCAAGCCCAGGAAGGCTCCATACCAATAGAGCGCGGCGGCCCCACCCAACGCGAAGGCGAGGCTGAGCACCGCACTCGCATTGCTGAGCCAGCGTGGGAGACCGTGCCCCGCGAGCCCAGGATGGCGAGCGTCGCGAAAGGGCGCCAACACGAACGCGGTCGCCCCGTGAACTTCCGAAGAGCCGCTTACGTCCTGCTCTGCGGAGCGAGCCCGCGACCTGACCGAACGCCCGCGCGGCGGCCGCATCGAACGGAAGCGGGTCGAAGTCTGCGTCGGCTTGTTGCAGGTGGGCTTGCCGCGCCGAACGTTCTTCGTCGGTTCGGGCGACGAGGGGGCCGCCGGACAACTCTGCGAGCGTGATGGCCGAGATGAGTGGTTCGGCCGGCAGCATCGCCGGGTCGTCGAGTGGCGGCAGCAGGATGAGCGTGTTCGTGTCCATCAAGCCGCGGGCCGGCCGATCCGGCACCGCCGTCACAGCGACGGATCCAGAAGCTCGTCGACATCCTCACGCAGTCGATCAGGGTCGAGGTGGAGAAGCCGGCGCCACCGCTCGAGCAGCACCTCGGCCTCCACTGCCGGCCGCGCTACCGGACGGAGTTCGGCTACCGGCTTGCCCGACCGGGTCACGGTCAGATGCTCGCCGGCCACCACACGGTCGACGACCTCCCCGCCGTGCTTGCGGAGCTCGCGGAGTTGACCTCGGATGCGCTCATAGCCTCTGTGTAGCACGCGTGAGACAGACCTCAAGCCTCGTATTTCCTCGCCGACTTCGGTGTCGGCAGCATGAGCGTGCGTGACCTCTACGAATGGGCCACCGGCCTGCGCTACGACCAGCAGTGATCGCCTACTGTCTGGCGCGTGACCGCGGCCACTCCAGTGGAGGGGGATCGACCTGGGTCATCGTGTCGAACCTTTTCGTGTAGGAACTCGTAGGTTCCCACGGTGGCCCGCCTGCATCCGAGGACTCGGCAGGCCCGCTCCTACACCACTACGTGGGACTCACGCCGTCCCGACGTTCCGGACAGCAGCTCCTCAGAGGTCAGGCTCCACGATGACGGACGGAACAACACGCGTGACCGTCGCCGGCGCGACCGGCTGGACCGGTCGACCGCTGGCCGAGGCGATCATCGCTGCGGCCGATCTGCGTCTCGTCTCCGCCGTCGCCAGGTCGACCGCAGGCATGGACCTCGGCGAAGCATGGGACGGCGACGCGAACGGCGTCCCGGTCCACGGTGCTGTCGCGGATGCGCTCGACGACGTCGACGTCCTCGTCGACTACACCTCGCATTCCGCGGTGGGCGAGAACGTCGAAGCTGCCCTCGAACGTGGCGTCGCGGTCGTGATCGGCTCGTCAGGCCTCGGCGCGGACGACTTCGCCCGGATCGACGCGCTCGCGCGAGCACGCGGGGTGGGGGTCGTGGCGGCCGGCAACTTCTCGCTGACGGCGGCGATGGGGCAAGCGGCCGCCACGCTCGTCGCCGCCCACCTGCCCAACTGGGAGATCATCGACTACGCCTCGGCGACCAAGCCCGACGCCCCGAGCGGCACCGCCCGCGAGCTGGCCGAACGGCTCGCCGAGGTGCGCCGCCCCCACGTCGAGGTGCCCGTCGAGGAGGTCGCCGGCGCGCGCGAGGCCCGCGGCGCCACCGTCGCGGGGACCCAGGTCCACTCGCTGCGGCTCCCGAGCTTCGTGCTCTCCACCGAGGTCGTCTTCGCCCTACCGGACGAGCGCCTGACGATCCGCCACGACGCCGGCGACACCGCCCAGCCCTACGTCGCCGGCACCCTGCTCGCCATCCACGCCGTGCGTCGCATCACCGGTCTCGTCCGCGGCCTGGACACGCTGTTGCTCTCCGGATAGCAGGCGAGACTCCGAAGCGCCGATGAGGAAGACCGCGGCACCTGCCAGGTGGCTGTGCGACCGATGAGTTCCCGTGGCGCCTGGCGTCCACACATGCCAGTGCACCGGTGCGGTCGAACCACCCCGTGGCACCGCGCCGACGAGGAGGAACGGTGACCGACCAGCCGACCGTCGACGTCGAGCAGTGGCAAGCCGCGGTCGACGCGCTCCGCGTGGAGGAGAAGGCCGTGACGCGGGAGCTGGATCGGCTCGCCGCGAAGCGACGCCGGCTCCCGATGGTCGAGGTCACCGCCGACCACAGGTTCACCGGCCCCGACGGGCAGCTGCATCTTGCCGAGCTGTTCGAGGGGCGACGACAGCTGATCGTCGACCACTTCATGCTGCCACCCGACGCGGACCACGTCTGCGAGGGGTGCGCGATGTTCACCGACCACCTCCCCCACCTCGCCCACCTCCATGCCCGCGACACCACACTCGCGCTGGTGTCGAGCGCCCCGTTAGCCCAGCTCGAGCAGGTCAAACGGCGCATGGGCTGGAGCGTGCCCTGGTACTCGTCCCACGGCAGCAGCTTCAACCGTGACATGGGCGTCACCAGCGACGCCGGCGAATCGTTCGCGCTCAGCGTCTTCCTCCGCGACGGCGAGCGGATCCACCGGACCTACGTCACCGATGGCCGCGGTGTCGAAGCGCTCGGGACCACCTGGACCCTGCTCGACCTCACGCCGTTCGGACGACAGGAGACCTGGGAGGACACGCCCGACGCCCGGCCTCAAGGTCCGCCGTACGCGTGGTGGCGCCTCCACGACGGCTACGCCGACGGCCAGGGCGAAGGCTCGGCCTGACGAGCTCGGTCGGGGGGCAGGTCGGCCTCGGCCACGCTCGCGATCCGTAGGGCGGCGACGAGCTCGGCGTACAGCTCGTCCGTGGCCAGCAACTGCTCGTGGGTGCCGACAGCGCGGACCCGGCCGGCATCGAGCACGACGATCTGGTCGGCGTCCATCACCGTCGACAGCCGGTGCGCGATGGTCACGACCGCGCCCCGGGACGCCTGGCGGCGGATGCCCTCGGCGACCGCCAGCTCGGTGAGACCGTCGAGTTGCGCCGTGACCTCGTCGAGCAGGAGCAGCTCCGGATCGGCGACGAGGGCGCGGGCCAGCGCGATGCGCTGCCGCTCGCCGCCGGAGAGCACCGCGCCGGAGACCTCGGCGTCCAGCCCATCGGGCAGCGCACGGACCTTCTCCACCATCCTGACCACCTCGAGGGCACGCCACACGTCGGCGTGGTCGGCCGCCGGCGCCACGTACGTGAGGTTGTCGCGCAGCGTTCCAGGTACGAGCGGGGTGTCCTGCTCGACGTAGGCGACGCGCCGGCGCAGCTCGCCCAGCGACCAGGCGTCGAACGGGCGGCCGTCCAGGTGCAGCGTGCCGCTGTCCGGCGCCAGGAACTTCAGCAGCAGGCCGAACACCGTGGTCTTCCCGGCTCCGGAGGGCCCGACCAGCGCGGTGTGCCCGCGCCGAGGGATGGTGATCGACACCCCGTCGAGCGCCCACGGCGCGTCCGGCGCGTAGCGGAACCGGACGTCGCGCAGGACCAGCGCGTCCGAGGCCTCGGGAGCGCCGGACGCAGTCATCGGACCCTGGACGGTCGGTGCGTCGGACTCCTGCGGCAGCGACGTGACCTCGTGGATGCGGGCCGCGGCGGCCAGACCGGACTGGAGCGCCGTCGCCGCCATCGTCAACATCATCACCGGCCACATCAGCTGGAACAGGTAGAGCAGGAACGCGATCAGCGCACTCACCTCGAGCGCTCCGGCCGAGACCCGCCAGGCTCCCATGCCCAGCACGATCAGCACGGCCAGGTTGACCCCACCGCCGGTGATGGTCCAGGCGACGTTCTCGATCTTGACGGCCCGTACCGCCTTCTTCGCCGACTCGGCCGCGAAGGCTCCGATCCGCTCGACCTCGCGTTGCTCGGCGCGACTGGCCTTGACCGTGCGCAGCGCCCGCAACACGCCCTCGAGGCGCCCGCCCATCTTGCCGACCTCGGCCTGCGCCTCCTGCTGGGCCTTCGCGAGGCCGGGCATCAGCAGCATCGCCGCGACGGCCACCAGTACGACCACGCCGAGGGTGACCAGCAGCAACGGGGCGTCCAGCACCGCCATGAGCACGAGCGCCCCGACGATGGCGACGGTCCCGTTGATGCCGTAGACGATGGTGGTCGTGGTGGCCTCACGGATCAGCAGCGTGTCCGAGGTGACCCGGGCGACCATCTCGCCGCTGGAGCGGGTGGCCATCTCCGGCACCCGCGCTCCCAGCAGGTGGCGGACCATGCCGGTGCGGGTGGCGAGGATGATCCGCTCCGCGAGGGTGCCGAGCATCACGCCCTGCACCAGCCCGATGAACGTCCCCGCCACGAGCAGCACCGCGAGCACGGTCACCGGACCGCGCAACGACGCATCGATCGCCAGCCCGTCCAGCACCCGCTTCGTGACCATCGGGGTGGCCAACTCCGCGCCGGTGCCGACCAGGCCCAGGAGCAGGCCGGCGGCCAGCAGCCTCCGGTGCGGCACCACGTAGCTCCACAGCAGGCGCAGCCGCTCGGACGTCGGCAGGTCGGGCGTGGCGCCGGGGTCGGGGGCGGTGGACGGCAGTACGTAGCTCACGACGGCTCCAGACGAAGGACAGCGAAAGCCCATAGTGACACACTGCTGTCCTATCATCAACCGTCACTGTCCGATTCCTGCACAGGGCTGCTACGCTCGGGCGTCATGACGGATCAGGCGAGCACGGTCACCGAGCCCGACACCGCCGTGCGCCAGCGGACCCGCAGGGCGGTCCTCGAGGCGGCCGTGGCGGTGTGGTCCCGCGACTTCTCCGCCCCGCTCGGTGACATCGCCGAGCGGGCCGAGGTCAGTCGCAGCACCCTGCACCGCTACTTCCCGGACCGGCAGGGGTTGGTCGACGCCGCCGCGACCGATGCGCTCGCACGGCTCGAGCGTGCCTGCGTCGATGCCACCACACACTGCACCACGGCGGCGCAGGAGCTGGAGGCGCTGATGCGCGCCTCCATCCGGATGGGCGACGCGGTCATCTTCCTGTTCTCCGACTCGACCAGGTTCGCGGGGAACCCCGACTGGCCCGACGGCGAGAACGACCCGGAGTTCCTCGACCTGTTCCGGCGCGCCCAGGCCGAGGGGGCGGTGGCGCCCGACATGCCCGGCACGTGGCTGATCGGGGCCTACTACGCCCTCGTCTACACCGCGGCGGAATCGATCGGCAGCGGGGCACTCCCGCCGCACGTCGCGGCCGACCTGGCGGTGCGCACCTTCTTCCAGGGCGTGGCGACGGCCTGACCGACGGGGTCGCGGTGTGCGCTCAGATGATCGGCTTGCCGCCGGTGACGGCGATGCGGGCACCCGACATGTAGCTCGCTTCGTCGGATGCCAGCAGCACGAAGGCGGGCGCCACCTCGGCGGGTTGTCCGGCACGACCCAGCGGTGTGTCGGTCCCGAAGCTCGCGACGGTGTCCGGGGGCATCGTCGCGGGGATCAGCGGCGTCCAGATCGGTCCCGGGGCGACGCAGTTGACCCGGATGCCCTTCGGTCCGAGCATCTGGGCGAGGCCGGCCGTGAAGTCGACGACGGCGCCCTTCGTCGAGGCGTACGGGAGCAGTGTCGGCGACGGCTGGTCCTGCTGGATCGACGCGGTGTTGATGATCGACGACCCCTCCGGCATGTGCGGGACGGCGCGCTTGCACAGGTGGAACATCGCGGTGATGTTCACCTGGAACGTGTGGTCCCACTCCTCGTCGGGGATCTCGTCGAGCGACTCGCGGCTCATCTGGTAGGCGGCGTTGTTGACCAGCACGTCGATGCGACCGAAGACCTCGACCGCACGGTCGATCACGGCCCGGCAGTGGTCGGGATCCGCGAGGTCGCCCGGGACCAGGACCGCCGATCGGCCGGCCTCCTCGACCAGACGGGCGGTCTCCCGGGCGTCGTCGTGCTCGTCGAGGTAGGACAGGAGCACGTCCGCGCCCTCTCGGGCGAAGGCGATCGCGACGGCGCGCCCGATGCCGCTGTCGCCGCCCGTGATGACGGCGGACTTGCCGGCCAGGCGGTCGTGGCCGACGTAGCCGTCCTCCCCGTGGTCCGCGTGAGGCCGGAGCTCGTCCTCCTCGCCAGGGAGGCCCTGCTGCTGCGGTGGTTGACCCATGTGCCCGCTCCTCGGTCGTGACGTCTCCCGAGGGTCACGGGATGCCGACGACGGCGCAGCCGCCGGGTGCGGCCACCCGAACGGGGCCGTGCCGCGACGAGCCGCACACGAGCGGGCGCCGCCACCCGACGCACGGTTGTCGGGGGCGGCGCCCGGGTCGGACGCGGCGCTGGCTCAGGCCGGCACGCTGCAGTGGAACAGCGTGCTCGCCGGTACCTCCACCGCCGGCACCACCCGAGGACCGTCGACGGAGGCGAGGCTCGCGGCCGACACCGACGCCTGGCCGGTCCCGCGTGCGCGGAAGGCGACGCCGTGGACGTCGTTGAGGATGCGACCCTGCGGATGGTCGGCCGAGGGCGCCTCCGTCACCTGGCCGGGCTCGAGCACCGCGAGCGTCGCACCGGTCGCGGTGTCGATCACCCGAACGCCCGGCTGCGTCCCGGCTGCCGCGTGCACACCACCGGATCGCGGGCTCGGCCCTCGCTGGCTGACGTAGAGGCGCGAGCCGTCGGGGTCGAACGCCAGGATGTCCGGCGTGTTCGCGATGTCGGTGTAGCGCCGCGTGACCTCGAACGTGGTGGCATCGACCACGAGCGCGTTGTCGGAGATGCGGTTGACCATCCAGTACTCGGTGCCGTCGGGCGACAGGCGGACGCCGTGGGCGTCGAAGCCCTCGGCGTCGTGCGTGGACAGCAGCTCCTTGGAGCGCGCGTCGAACACGTACCACTCGCCGTTGGTGTCCTCGTCCGGGCCGATCACCGCACCGCTCCAGTTGGCGACGGCGCGCTCCTCGCTGACCGAGATGCCGCAGTTCGCCTTGACGAGGTCGGGGTCGAACGCGTGTGTCGCGACCCCGCTCGCCAGGTCGAGCACGAACAGGCCGCCCTGGTTCCATCCCGGGCCGAGGGTGACCCACGCCTCGCTCGAGTCCGGGCTGAACTGGTGGCAGACCGGCTGGTAGGACGGGAAGTCCCAGCCGTTCGCGTCCTCGAGGGGCTCGAGCAGGTCCGCGACGCCGATGCGCCGACCGATCGCGAACGTCGGGTCGTCGGTGGACAGGTCCAGCGGGATCTCCACCATCTGCGTGGCCGCGATCGCGGCGACCCACACCGCACTGTCGTCGGGCGTCACCGCCGCCATGTGGGTGCCGGCACCGGTCGCCAGGACCTCGACGACCTCCTTGCGACGTGCGTCGATCACGATCGTGACGGCGCCGGCGGTCGAGGCGACGAACGCGAAGCGCTCCTGGGAGTCGAACTCGACCATGTGCGGCACGGTCACCGGCCCGCTCGGTGCGGCGTCGAAGCCCGCTGCCCGCAACGCCGCCGGGCTGACGTCGATCTCGGCGACACGCGTGTGCGTGCGCCCGTCGTAGACGTGGATCAGGTCCGTGCCCTGGTCGAGGGACCAGACCTCACCGCGGACGTCCGCCGCGGCTCGGTCCAGCAGCCGGACGACGGCCGTCGCCGCCTGGTCGCGGCGGGTCGTCGCGCGCGGCGCGAAACCGTCGCCACGCCCGGCCAGGAGCGACTCCTCGACGGCCGCGGCGATGGCCGCCGCGTGCGCGCCGCCGGTCACGTCCGGGAAGTCGGCCGGCCCGTCGGCAGTCACCTCGACGGTGCGGACGTACGACAGCGTGCGCACCAGCACGGAGGCGAGCTGTTCGCGCGTGACGTGCTGGTGTGGCCGGTAGGTGCCGTCCGCGAAGCCGCTGACGATGCCCGCGGCGGCGAGCCGACGGATGTTCTGACCGTGCGTCGCCCCCTCGTCCGGGAACCCGGGCGCGCCCGCCGACGGTGGCAGGCGCACGCCGAGCCGTTCGAGGGAGCCCACGAGCAGTGACGCGACCTGGCCGCGCGAGACGGCGCCGGCCGGCGAGAAGCGATCCGCGCCCGTCCCGGCCAGCACACCCAGCGATGCGGCGCAGTCGATCGCCGCGGCGTGCACGTTGCCGCTCGAGACGTCGGTGAAGCCGGCGGACCCCGCACCACCCGGGCAGGCCGCCGCACCGACGGCATCCTCACCGATCGCCGGGGCGGCGATCGTGGCGAGCAGCAACGCCGCCGTGATGCACGGGAGCACGAACCTTCGACGCATGGGGTCCTCCTGAAGACACCACCCGGGATGCCGAGCGGTCAGCGGCGGACGCTAGTGACGCGGTCACCACCGCCCGCGCCGACGACGTGCGAACCGTGCGAAGACCCGATCGTCGACCCCGGAGCTGGGGCCGTTCTCCTCCTCCCCCGACGGGCGGCGGCTGCTTCACTGGCCAGCGGCATCGATCGATCGAGGTCCAATGGCGACGCGACTGTTCCTGGCCTCCACGGAGCCACGCGCCGGACGGTCGCTCGTCACGCTGGGGCTCATGGAGCTGCTCACGCGCAGGCTCGGCTCGGTGGGATACGTGCGGCCCATCGTGGCCTC
Organism: uncultured Nitriliruptoraceae bacterium; assembly: GCA_963695235.1. Taxonomy (GTDB): domain Bacteria; phylum Actinomycetota; class Nitriliruptoria; order Nitriliruptorales; family Nitriliruptoraceae; genus PWLR01. The sequence continues at coordinate 1,607,089 of OY968778.1, read as the reverse complement.
CAGCCGCGAGCCCGACGCGCGCATCGAGCTGATCCGTCGCCGCTATGCCATCCCGGCGGACCCGTCGGAGCTCGCGATCCTCGGGTCGGACGAGGTCGTGGACCTGGTCTCCAGCGGCCGCGCGGAGCAGGTGTTCCAGCGCATCGTCGCCGCCAGCCGCGCGCTCGAGCAGCGCTTCGACTTCGTGCTCTACGACGGGACCGACTTCTCCGGTGCAGCGGCCGCGCTCGAGTTCGACGTCAACCTCCGCGTCGCCCGCGACCTCGGCGCACCGGTCGTCGCGCTCGTCAACGGCGCCGCCCGCGACACCGACGCGGTGCTCGATGCGCTGGGGGTCGCGCGGGAGGCGCTGCTCGCCGGCGGCTGCACGATCGCGGCGATGATCGTCAACCGCGTGCACGCCAGAGCGATCGAGGCGGTGCGCGCGACCATCGCGACCCGCCAGTTCGCCGAGCCGGTGTGGGTCCTGCCGGAGATCCCGCTGCTCCAGATGCCGACCGTGCGCGAGATCGTCGACGCGCTCGACGCGGCCGAGGTCGCCGGCGTCGGTGTGGACCTCGACCGCGAGATCACCGGCATCAAGATCGCCGCGATGAGCCTGCCCAACGTCCTGGACCACGTCCGGGAGGGGATGCTGCTGCTCGTGCCGTCGGACCGCCCGGATGTGATCGTCGGCCTGCTCGCCAGCAGGCTCGCGACCACGTTCCCCAACATCGCCGCCCTCCTGCTGACCGGCGGCTTCCCCCTCGACGCCGACGTCGAACGGCTGCTCGACGGCCTGTACGACCTCCAGCTTCCGATCCTGGCGGTCGGCACCGACACCTTCACCACCGCCACCGCGGTCGCCGCGGTGCCCGGGACGATCCGCGCCAACAGCCACCGCAAGATCGAGACGGCGCTGGCGGCCTTCGAGGCCAACGTCGACACGAGCCTCCTCGACGAGCACATCGAGGGGGCCCGAACGGAACGCGTCACGCCCGTGATGTTCGAGCACGACCTGCTCCAGCGCGCCCGTGCCGTGCGCGCCCACGTCGTGCTGCCCGAAGGCGACGACGAACGCATCCTGCGAGCGGTCGACGTGCTGCTGCGCCGGGACGTCGTCGACCTCACCCTGCTCGGCGAGGAGGAGCTCGTCCGGTCACGAGCCGAGGTGGTGGGTGTGGACCTCGGCGGGACGCCGATCGTGGACCCGGCCACCTCCCCGTGGCATGACGCGTTCGCGGACGAGTACGCGCGGATGCGCGCCCACAAGGGGGTCACGCCGGACCTCGCCCGCGAGACGATGCTGGACGCGAGCTACTTCGGGACCATGATGGTCCACCTGGGTCACGCCGACGGCATGGTGTCCGGCGCGGCACACACCACACAGCACACGATCCGCCCCGCGTTCGAGATCATCCGGACGGCACCCGGCGTGTCGATCGTCTCGTCGGTCTTCCTCATGTGCCTTGCCGACCGGGTCCTGGTGTACGGCGACTGCGCCGTCAACCCCGAGCCGGACGTCGAAGGGCTCGCCGACATCGCCATCAGCTCGGCGGCGACGGCGGCCGCCTTCGGGATCGAGCCACGCATCGCGATGCTGTCGTACTCGACCGGTGGATCCGGCAGAGGCCCCGCGGTCGAGCGGGTCCGCGCCGCCACCGAGCTCGTTCGCCAGCGCCGTCCCGACCTCGCCGTGGACGGGCCGCTCCAGTACGACGCGGCGATCGACGCGAGCGTCGGCGCCTCGAAGCTGCCCGGCTCCACGGTCGCGGGACGCGCCACCGTCTTCGTCTTCCCGGACCTCAACACCGGCAACAACACCTACAAGGCCGTGCAGCGCTCGGCAGGTGCCGTGGCGATCGGCCCCGTGCTCCAGGGCCTGGCCAAGCCGGTCAACGACCTCTCGCGGGGCTGCCTCGTGCGGGACGTCGTGAACACCGTGACGATCACGGCGATCCAGGCGCAGGCGAGCTGAGCGCCGCCGAGGCCGGGGACCGACCGACGGAAGGGATCGACGACGTGCAGGTGCTCGTGTTGAACTCCGGGAGCTCGTCGATCAAGTACCAGCTGTTCGACGAGGCCGTCGAACGCCGGGCGTGGGGGCTCGTCGAGGGCATCGGCGAGCCGACCGGCCGGGTCGCCCACCGCCGCGCCGCGCCGGACGGGGAGACGCTGACCGACACCCACGAGACGCCCGTCCGCGACCACGCGGACGGCTTCACCTCGATCGTCGACGCGCTCGGATCGGCCGGGCACGCCGACGGGCTCGGCGCGATCGGCCACCGGGTCGTCCACGGCGGTGCCGCCTTCACCCGACCGACGCTGCTCGACGACGAGGTCGTCGCGCGCATCGCGGACCAGGTGCCGCTCGCACCGTTGCACAACCCGGCCAACCTGACGGGCATCGAGGTGGCACGGGCCCTGCGTGGCGAGGTGCCACAGGTCGCGGTGTTCGACACCGCGTTCCACGCCACGCTGCCCGAGCGCGCCCACCGCTACGCGCTCCCCACCGAGCTCGCCGAGACGTACGGGATCCGACGCTATGGGTTCCACGGGACCTCGCACGGGTACGTGGCACGTCGGGCCGCGGAGCACCTGCGGCGTCCGATCGAGGAGCTGGCGATCATCACGCTCCACCTCGGCAACGGTGCCTCGGCCACCGCGGTCGACGGTGGCAGGAGCGTGGAGACGTCCATGGGGCTCACACCGCTCGAGGGACTGGTCATGGGCACCCGTTCCGGCGACCTCGACCCGGCGGTGGTGCTCCACCTCCAGCGCCACGCGGGGCTCACCGTCGACGAGGTCGACGCGGTGCTCAACCGGCAGAGCGGGCTGCTCGGGATGTGCGGCGCCAACGACGTGCGCACCGTCACGGATCGGGCGGCGGCCGGGGACCACGACGCCGAGCTGGCGCTCGAGGTGTACTGCCACCGGATACGCCACTACGTCGGCGCCTACGCGGTCGCGCTCGGACGGCTGGACGCGCTCGTGTTCACGGCCGGGGTGGGCGAGAACGCCGACACGATCCGGGCGCGTGTGTGCGACGGGCTCGGGATCCTCGGGATCGCACTGGACCCGGCGCGCAACGACGGCGTGCGGGCCGGCGAGACGCCCGGTGGCGTGGCCGCGTTGCACGCGGCCCACAGCGCGGTCGCCGTGCTGGCCGTGGCCACGGACGAGGAACGCGAGATCGCGCTGCAGACGCGGGCGGTGCTCCGGGGCGACGCGGTCTGAGCGGCGGTGACCGCAGCTCGACCGTCTAGAGCCGGTCGCCGTGCCCGTTGTCGCGGAGCGCGGCACGGATCCTGTCGGCGGCGTCGTCCAGCCGCCCCGGGTCCGGGTCGTGGTCCGCGCGCCCGAAGTCGAGGTCGTCCATCGACGCGGCCGGGAAGACGTGGAGGTGGACGTGCGGGACCTCGAACCCCGCGACGACCAGCGCGACACGCGGCTGGGCGAACGCCGCCTCGAGCGCGAGGCCGATCTCGCGGGCGACCTCCAGCAGCCGGTGGTGCAGGTCGGGCGGCAGGTCGAGCCAGTGGTCGATCTCACGGCGTGGGACGACGAGCGTGTGCCCCGTCGTGAGCGGACCGATCGAGAGGAAGGCGACGACCTCGTCGTCCTGCCACACGAAGCGGCCAGGCAGCTCGCCCTCGATGATGCGGGTGAACACGCTCGGCATGCAGGCCCTCCCGGTCGCCGCGCCCGAGCGTAGCCAGGGTCACCCGGGCTCCTCAGCCGACGGCGTCCGGGGCGGGTGGGTGCGGCGCACGTGTCGCGATGGACCGGTGCGCGAGCACGACGCCCGCGAGCACGACGGCGGCGCCGGCGACCTGCGGCATGCCGAGCGGCTCGCCGAGGAGCAGCCCACCCCACAGCAGCGCGAGCACCGGCTGCAGCAGGAGCGCGACCGACGTGGCCGCCGCCGGCAACAGGTGGATCGACGAGGCGAGCAGCAGCCAGCCCGCGACCTGCGAGCCCACCGCGAGCAGCAGCAGCCACCCGTCGGCCGGCCAGCCGGCGGGACCGGCCACGCCCTGCGTCGCCGCGAACATCCCCGTGACGACCGTGGCCGCGAGCGTCAGGGAGAACAGGAAGGCGACCCCGGGGGCACCTGGCCGCCGTGCGCGCGAGACGCGCAGGAACACGAGCATGCCCGCGTAGGTCAGCGCCGCGACGACGCCGTAGAGCACACCGACGGGCACCGAGCCGTCCGCGGTGACGGGCCGGCCGACCACCGCCAGCAGCCAGATCCCAGCGAAGATCAGCGGCACGGCGGCCCAGAAGCCGCGCCCGGGACGTTCGCGGAAGAGGACGACCCCCGCGACACCGACGAAGACCACCTGGAGGTTCGGGAGCACCGTCCCGAGGCCGGCACCGAGGATGCCGATCGAGGCGTGCCACGCGACCAGGTCCACGCCGAGCAGCACGCCGGCGAGCAGCGACCAGGGCAACAACCACAGCCTGCGCGCCTCCGCGCGTGGCCGCGAGCGCCCGTACCACCACACCAGTGCCGCCAGGAACGGCAGCGCGTACGCACCCCGCAGGAAGGCCGAGCGTGCCACCTCGACGTCCGCCAGGCGGATCCACACCGCGGAGAAGGAGATCAGCACGGCACCGAGCCACGGCCGCACCTTCGGCGGCAGCACGGCGCGATGCGAGGCGAGCTGGGTGGTCACGAACGGCTCCGGGTGGTCGGCCCCGGTGGCGGGTGCAGGGCCGGAGGCGTCACGGTAGCTCGACATCGAACCACCCTGTCCGCCGGCACGACGGACAGGCTTCCTGCGCCGCCCGGCAGGCAGTGGAGCCGTAGAGTCCGGTCCGGACCTGGACGCGCGGAGGCACCGGTGGGGCGGGACATCGACGAGGTGCGCTTCACGCGCGAGGATCGTCAGCGCTATCGCGAGAAGGTCAAGCGCGACCTCGCGGTGCTGCGCGGCATGCTCGAGGCCGGCGCGTTCGAGCGCGAGCGCAAGCTCGTCGGCGTCGAGGTCGAGTTCTACGTGGTCGACGCCGACGGCGTGCCGATGATGATCAACGCCGAGCTGCTGTCGCGGATCGAGTCGGCGGACTTCCAGACCGAGCTCGCGCAGTTCAACATCGAGTTCAACCTCGCACCCCACAAGCTGAGCGGCAGCGTCTTCCGGGAGATCGAGGAGGAGCTGCTCACCTCGGTCGCGCACGCCGACCGGCGCGCCGCCGAGTTCGACGCCAACATCGCGATGGTCGGCATCATCCCGACCCTCCAGGACCCCCACGTCTCGATCCAGAACCTGTCGGCCAACGCCCGCTACCACCTGCTCAACCAGCAGATCCTCGAGGCGCGCGGCGAGGACCTGCACGTGCAGATCGAGGGGCCGGAGAAGCTCGCGATCGAGATGAGCTCCATCACCATGGAGGCGGCGGCGACGTCCGTCCAGCTGCACCTGCAGGTCAGCCCCGACGGCTTCGCACGCACCTGGAACGCGGCCCAGGCGGGGGCCGCGAGCCAGGTCGCTCTGGCGGCGAACTCGCCGTTCCTGCTCGGCAAGGAACTGTGGCGCGAGACCCGCGTCGCGCTGTTCGAGCAGACGATCGACACCCGCTCCGAGGAGCTCGCCGCCCAGGGCGTGCGCCCGCGCGTCTGGTTCGGGGAACGGTGGATCGACGACGTCGTCGACCTGTTCGACGAGAACGTCCGCTACTTCCCCGCGCTGCTGCCGCTCGTCGAGGACGAGGACCCGGAGGCCGTCGTCGCCCGCGGCGACGTCCCCCACCTGCCCGAGCTGGTGCTGCACAACGGCACGATCTACCGCTGGAACCGGCCGGTGTACGCGGTCGCCCGCGGCAAGCCGCACCTGCGCGTGGAGAACCGCGTCCTGCCCGCCGGGCCGAGCGTGGTCGACACCGTCGCGAACGCCGCCTACTACTTCGGGCTGGTCCGATCGCTCGCGGAGCTCGACCCGCCGATCGCACGGCAGCTGTCGTTCCAGGCGGCCAGCGACAACTTCCACGCCGCCGCGCGCGACGGCATCGACGCGGAGCTGTACTGGCCGGGGGCCGGGACGGTCCCGGCCAGCGAGCTCGTGCTGCGGACGCTGCTCCCGCTGGCGCACGAGGGGCTGTCCGCCTGGGGCGTCGATCGGCGCGATCGCGACCACTACCTCGGGATCATCGAGCAGCGGGCACTCCGGCGGAGGACCGGCGCCGGGTGGCAGACCACCACCTTCCGCGCCCTGTACGAGGCGGGGGCGGAACGCGACGAGGCGATCACCGAGATGACCCGGCGCTACCTCGTCAACATGCGGAGCAACGAGCCGGTGCACACCTGGCCGCTGCCCTGAGCCGAGGACGAGACGTGCCCGACGAGCCGTTCCTGTACCTGCCCGACGGGCTGCCGGACGAGCTCCTCGCGGCCGACGAGCTCACGGTGCTGCGTGCCCTCGGCCGCCCGAGCCTGCTCCGCTTCCCCGGCGACGGCTCGGTGGCCCCCCGCGCCGTCGCGACGCTGCTGCACGGTGACGAGTCCACGGGGATCCAGGCGCTGTTGCGCGTCCTGCGGCGGCGTCGGTCGTACCCGTTCGACCTCTACGTCCTGCTCGGCAACGTCGAGGCGGCGCTCGCTCCACCGGGGTTCGCGCACCGCTACCTCGACCACCAGGAGGACCTCAACCGCATCTGGGGCGTGCACGAGCCGACGACGACGCAGCGCCGTGCCGTCGACGGGATGCTCGAGCTGCTCCAGAAGGCCGGGCTCGAGTCGCTGGTGGACGTGCACAACAACACCGGCGACAACCCCTTCTACGCCATCGTCACCCGCGACCGGCCGGAGGTGCTCAACCTCGCCACGCTGTTCACGACCACGCTCGTGCGCTGGGACCTCGACGCGCACACGCTGATGGAGGTGCTCCACGACGACTGCGCGGCCGTGGCGGTCGAGTGCGGGCTGCCCGGGCGACCCGAGTCGCTGGCGTTCGCCGTGGACGCGCTGCGCCGCTACTTCAGCGCGCTGCCACTCACGACCGACGCGATCGTGCGCGACCACGAGCTGCTCGGCGACCTCCGGAAGGTGACGGTCCGGCCCGAGGTGCGCTTCCGCTTCGGCGGCGACCTCCACGACGATCTCGACCTGGTGCTGTCCGCGGACGGGGACGTGCACAACTTCGTCGAGGTACCCGCGGGCCACGCGCTCGGCCGTGTGCAGCCCGGGGCGGCCGTCCCGCTGCGCGTGGTGGACGCAGCGGGGACGGACGTGACGCACCGGCACCTGGAGGTGGCGGCCGGCGGCCTGCTGCGGCTGACCCGTCCGGGCACGCCCGTCATGATGACGCGGACGGTCGAGGCGGCCCGCAAGGACTGCCTGTTCTACCTGGCGACCGACCTCACGCCCCCACCGCAGGTGGACGCCCCCGCGTGAGCTGACGGTGCACGTAGGGCGCTCCGAGCAGGACCGGCAGGGCCATCACCAGCGTCGCCGTCCGGGCGCCGCCGAACTCCGCGATCACGCCGTCGATCAGCGACGCCAGCGGCCGGGTGCCGAGGAACGCGATGGCCCACAAGGCCATCACGCGCCCACGTTGCGCGTCGGGCACCTCGGCCTGGAGTCGCGCCGTCGAGCGCGTGACGCCGGCGATGAAGCCCGCGCCGGAGATCGCCATGCCGACGAAGGCGATCCGTAGGGTGGGGGCGACGCCGACCACCAGCATGCCGGTGCCCTGCACGAGCATCGCCACCACGAGGGTGTGCTGCTTCCGCTGGAGCCACGAGGTGGCGCTCAGGGCGGTCACGGTGGCACCCAGGCCGAACGACGCGACGAGCAACCCCGTGTCGAGGCGGCGGCCGCCGAACACGTCGATCGACAGCTCCGGGCTGAGGGTGTTGACCGGGTCGGTCGACATGCTGATGCCGACGGTCGCCACGAGCATCGCCAGCCAGGCCGGCTCGCCGCGGACGAGCCGGAAGGCCTCCAGCAGCCTCGGCCGCGGGCCGGTGACCCGCCGCTGCGCGACCGGGCGGACGAGCGACAGCGCGCAGACGAACGCGAGGAACGAGGCGGCGTTGAGGCTGAAGGCGGCCCCGAAGCCGGCGTGCTCGACGACCAGCGCGCCGATCACGGGCCCGACCGCGCGTGCCAGGTTGAACGCGACGGAGTTCAACGAGACGGCGGCGTCGAGGTCGCGCTGGTCGACCAGCAGCGGCACCAGGGCCTGGAGGGCCGGCACCATGAACGCGTGCGCCAGCCCGAGCAGCAGCGCCGCGCCGATCACGATCGCCGGGGTGACCGCGCCCAGGAGCGTGATCACGGCCAGCGACAGTCCGATCACCGACGCGACGACCTGGGAGGTCATCAGCAGCCGCCGCCGGTCGAACCGGTCCGCAGCACCTCCCGACCAGGGCGCCATCAGGATCGAGCCGATGAACTGGGCGAAGTTCACGGCACCGACCAACAGTGTCGAGCCGGTCAGCTCGAACACCAGGAGCCCGGCGGCGATGTTCTGGAGCCACGTCCCGATGTTCGACATCGAGGAGCCGAGGAAGAACAGGCCGAAGTCGCGCTGGCCCAGGACCCGTAGTGGTGAGCGCGCGGGAGGCGGAACGGGCGGGAGGTCGGCGGCGGTCACCCGGCGTCCGCGAGCGGGCGTGCCCCGCCCGACCCGCTCCACCGTCGGTCGTACCCGTCGACGTCGATCCCCCCGAACAGGTCGTCCTCCGGACGCAGCACCGGCACGTCCGAGCGCAGGATCAGGTAGGCCTCGTACGGGTAGCGCTCCGCCTCGAGCTCGCGCGGGATGCCGAACCAGAACCCGTCGGGGTCGATCTGGGTCACGTGTGCGAGCAGCGCGGCATCACGGCGGCCGAAGTGGCTGGCGCACGGCACGCGGGCATCGGGGTCGGGTCCTGGTCCTCGATCGCGACGCCGCTCCATCCACTCCGTGAACGGGCTCTCGCCTTGCGTGTCGAGCGCCGCCTGGTGCAGCACGTCGATCCGTTCCGGCGGGAAGACGCTGGCGGCGTAGACCTTGGGCACCCGCCAGGGCGAACGGTCCCCACCCGGGTGCTCCGACAGGTCCACGTCCGGGTCCTCGGCGAGCTCCATCGCGCGCATCGAGACCAGGTGGTTCATGATGTGGTCGGGGTGCGGGTAGCCACCGTCCTCGCCGTAGGTGACCAGCACGTGCGGCCGTTCGCGCCGCAGGAGTCCGGCGAGCACCGAGGAGGGCTCGTCCAGCGGTGTCCGGGAGAAGGTGCCCGCGGGGACGGTCGCCGGATCCTCGTGCCAGCCGGAGTCCCGGTACCCGAGCCCGTACGTGCGCGTGAAGCCGATCGCCGCGACGGCCGCCTCGAGCTCGCGCGCGCGGATGTCCGCGATGAGCTCCGGCTCGACGGCCTCGGCGCTGGGATTGAGCACCTCGCCGGCCTCGCCGCCGGTGCAGGTGACCAGCACCACCTCGACGTCGGCGTCCACGTAGTACGCCGCCGTCGCGGCCCCCTTCGACGACTCGTCGTCGGGATGCGCGTGCACGAACAGCAGCCGGCGGGTCACGCCCCGACCTCCGGGTCGGCGTCCCCGTGCGCCCGTGCCGCCCAGGCGGCCTGGAGACGACGGCCGGCCTCGGTGGAGGCGAGCCGATCGATCCCGTCCCTGACCAGCGCCGCGGCTGCCGACACCCGTTCGGCGTCGCCCGTCAGCCTGACGAGCATGGGTCGCCCCGGATAGCTCCCGAGCTTGACGTCGGGGAAGCGCTCGAGGAGCGTGACGAACGTCTCGTTCAGCGCGCTCTCCGGAAAGGCGTGCTCGATCTCCTCGATCGCCGGCACCGGATTGCGCCCGACCAGCAGCAGCGGCTCGACGACGTCCGAGACGAGCGCACGGAACTCCGCCGGCACGCCGGGCAGGATCACGACGGTCGCGCCGCCGGCGTCGGCGCCACCGTCCACGTCGAGGGCGACGGCGGCCGCCCACCCGCCCGGCCGGGTCAGCACCTGTGCGTCGGCGGGCACACGCGCCATGCGACCGACGTGCCAGGCGAACACGTCGGTGACGTCCAACCCCTGTGCGCGGGACCAGTCGAGGATCCCCTCGATGCGATCCTGGAGCAGCGGGTCGGTCACCAGCTCGCGCCCGAGGCTGTCGGCGATCGCGCCGTACGTGAGGTCGTCGGGGGTCGTGCCGATGCCGCCCGAGGTGAGCACGACCCTCGGGCGGGTGCGCGCCAGCTCGTGCCGGAGCGCACCGTCGATGTCGGCCGGGTCGTCCGCCACCACCTGCACGGACCGGAGCGGGACACCGAGCGCACGGAGCCGTTCGGCGAGCCAGGGCGAGTTGCGGTCGGGGACGTGTCCGGAGAGGATCTCGTCTCCGATGACCAGCATCGAGGCCTCGAGCACCCGCCGCTCCTGTCCGCTCGGGACGCGGTCGCGGAGGGTAGCGGTGCCCGCCCTGCTAGCGTCCCGCGGCCATGTACATCGATGCGGACGACGCCAAGACCGACGTGATCCTGGCCGGCGTGACGGCGGTGCTCGGCTTGACCGCCACGGGCTTCCTCCTCGGCTCGGCCACGATGCTGCGCGCCGGTGTGGTCGGCGCCGTGGTCGACATCACGTTGATCCTCCTGCTGACCGCACTCGTGCCCGTCCTCCTCGCGCGCCATCGGGGCGACGGTGGCAGCGCGTTCGGCCTCCGTGCGCACGGGCAACGGCCCGACATCGGGCGCGAGACGCCGGTCCCCGCGCTCGCGCTGGCCGTCCCCGCAGCGATCGCCGGGGTGCTCGGGCTGCTGGTCGCGGCGCGGGGAACGCTGCCCGCCGTCCGGCTCGTCGCGCCGGTCACGGCGGCCGCTGATCCCGTCCAGCTGCTGCTCGGGTTGCTCCAGATCGGCGCCCTGTCGCTGGGCGCGCTCGTGCTGGTCGGCTTCCTGACCATGCGGGCGGCCGACGCCTTCCCCCGGTCGCCGGACGTCCCGTTGGTGACCCTGACGCGACAGCTCACGCTGGTGCTCGTCGGCGTCGCGACCGTCGGCGGGCTCCTGCGCGCGATCGCCGGTGCCTCGCTGCTCCAGACCGGCGCGCAGCTCCTGGGGCTGGTGGGCGTGCTGGCCCTCACCGACCGCTTCCTCGTCGACGCGCGCACCGTCGGCCGCGCGACGGTCCTGACACCGCTGGTGGTCGTCACCGCCGCGATGGTCTTCGCGCGAGGGGGGCTCTTCTTCGGTGACCTGCTGGGGGGACTGACCGCCGCGGCGCTGAGCGGCGGCACGGCGCTCGCGGTCAGTGCCGCCGCGACGACACGACGCGGTGCGGTCCTGGCGCTACCGCTGCTGGTCGCCGTCCACTGGTGGCCGACCTGTCTCACGCCGCTCGCCATCGCACCGACGGTCTGCTGACCCCAGACCTGCTGCCCCGGACGCTAGGGCAGGTTCCGTCCGTCGGTCGGTGACCCCTCCGGGGGGAGCGGCTCGCGCCGGATCTCGACGACCTCGACGTCCAGGGCCGGTCGCGCGGCGTCGCCCCTCGCAGACCGACCGCCGTCCGACCGCGTCCGCGTCCGCAGGAACCGGGCGAGCACGCGACGTGTCGGCGTGAACAGCAGCGCGAACCCGACCGCGTCGGTCACGAACCCGGGGAGGAACAGCAGGGCCCCGCCGAGGAGCACGAGAGTCCCTTGCGCGACTTCGTCCCCCGGCCACCCCCCGTCAGCGAGCGCTGCGCGGAACTGCGACCATGCGCGCCGTCCTTCGACCCGCAGCAACCAGGCGCCCACCAGGCTGGTGGCGACCATCAGCGCGACGGTCCACCAGCCGCCGAGCGTGCCGGCGACCTGGAGGATCACGACGATCTCCAGCAGGGGGACGCCGACGAGCAACAGGACGAGGAGGGCGGGCATGGGCGCAGCGTACGTGCCCGCCACGGAGGCGGTCACGACCATCCGGGCCGCGCGCACGGACCCGACGCGTGTCGTGCTCGAAGGCGTGCACGCGCTCAAGCACGCGATCCGGTTCGGTGCGGACGTCGAGGTGGTGGTCACCCCCGCTCCCGCGGTGCTGGCACGGCTCCTGGCCGACCTGGCGCCCGACGTCGCGCTACCGGCCGCGCCCCTGATACTCGACGAGGCGCGCTGGCGGGACCTCGTCGGCCGGCCGCTGCCGTCGCCCGTGCTCGCCGTGGCGCGACGTCCCGCGTCGGGTCCAGCGGCGGTGCTGGCCGCGCCCGGCCGTGTCGCGGTGCTCGAACAGCCGAGACACCTCGGCAACCTCGGTGCGGCGATACGCGCCGCGGCAGCTGCGGATGCCGGTGGTGTGCTGGTGGTCGGGGACGCCGATCCCTGGCATCCGACGGCGGTCCGGGGGGCCGCCGGTCTGCAGTTCGCCGTGGCGGTGGGGCGGAGCTCGCAGCTGCCCGCGACCAGCCGGCCGGTCGTCGCGCTGGACGCAGGCGGCAGGCGGCTCGGCCCCGGTGTGATCCCCGACGACGCGGTCCTGCTGTTCGGCACGGAGCGCGGTGGGCTCTCGATGTCGCTGCGCGAGCGAGCGGACACGACCGTGGCCATCCCCATGCGTGCCGGCGTGTCGAGCCTCAACCTGGCGAGCGCGGTCGCCGTCGCCCTCTACGCGTGACGGCACGGCGGACGCTCAGGACGACGCGCGCCCTTCGAGCTCGAGCATCGACGCGGTGCGCCGGTTGAGGGCGTCCAACGTCGCCCGCATGACCGCCCGCTCGGGGTCGCCACGAACGATGGAGGCCCCGAGCAGGGTCTCCTCGCCGCGGTCGGTGAGCAGCGTGACCACCACCGTCACGATGGGTGGGTCGGCCGCACCCTGCATCGTGATCCGGTCGACACCCGCCAGCAACGGCCCGGACGCCAGCTGCCGCAGCGCGGCGATGGTGGCCTCGGCGACGGCGCGCAGCACACCCTGACTGGTCGCGACCGCGACGGCGTCCCCGTGCGCGGGCCGTCCCAGGTGCTCCAACGTGGCGACGACCCGGACGTCGCTCTCGTCGAGCTGGGTGTCGAGGTTCCGGATCGCGGGACGTGCGGTCCGCCCCTCCACCTCCGGCACCTCCGGCACGTCGGCGCGCTCGGCGGCAGGGTCGACCTGGACCAGCCGGAGCGGATCGGTCGACGGGTCACCCGCCGCCCCGGGGTCGACGGACGTGACGTCCCCCTGCGTCGCGGCGTCGGTCGAATCCCCCGCCACGTGCCCGGTCACGTCCGCGACGCCGTCGGGGTCGGCGTCGGCGTCGTCGCGGGCGTCGGGAACGCCGTCCACCAGCTCGTGCTCGAGGTCCCGCTCTGCCTCGTCCGTCCCGGCATCGACCGAGGCGACCGGCCGGATGGCATCCGGATCGAGGGCGATGGAGAAGCGCTCGCGCAGCGTGGCCGCGACCGACCAGGAGACGGCCTCGGCGTCCTCGCCCGGTGACAGCCGCAGCCTCAGATGGCTGCGGCCCGTGCGGGGCGAGCGGGTCACGGATGCCTGGGCGACACCGGGCACGGACGCGATGGCGCGCTGGAGATCGGCGTCGGACGGAGCGTCGCGCACCGTGCGATGCTGCTCCACGTCGTCACCCACCCCTCAACCGTCCTACCGTCTCCGGTCGACGCCCGCCGAACCCGACCACGAGGGGGCACGAGCCGTGGCACCCCCGCCTGCACCGCACCCGCCGTCCACCGGTCGCGGGCGAGCCCGGCTGCTCGCCGGACTGCGTGCGCTGCGTGCGCTCTTCGGTCGCACCGCGCGCGGTGGAGCCGTGGGCGCCTCCCCGATGGCACCGCCCTCGGCGGAGCGTACCGCCGGGAGCCTGTTCACCGCGCGGCTGAGACCACCTCCTGTCGGCCCTCGGCCACAGAGCGTCCCCCCGCAAGCGCAGAGCGCACACGACGAGCGCGCAGCAACACGCCCGCCTCCGACCGTCCGGATCCACCAGGACGTGGTGGACGACCCCGCTCCGCCGCGCCCGATGACCCCGTCACAGGCGCTGCACCTGGCAGCGGGCGGCGAGCCGCCGGCTCGACGCGACGACGAACGCGCTGCGCCCGGCTAATCCGGCGCGAAGGGCCGCCTGACCTCCGCGGCGTCGGCCAGCGCCTCGTCCACGATCGCGCAGGTGGGCGTCCCCTGCGACAGCACCCGCTGGTGGAAGCCACGGAGGTCGAAGCGAGCGCCCTCGCGTGCCAGCTCGGTGCTGCGCAGGTCCGCGAACTCCTCACCCCCGACGAAGTACGCGCAGAGCTGGCCGGAGGTCACCTTCGCCCGCACCAGCTTGCCCCGCGCCTCCGCCGTCTCCTGGAACGCGTTGACGGTGAGCAGGCGGACGGCGTCGTCGTCGGTGAGCTCCCCCGCGTGCAGTCCGACGTCGAGCAGGGCGTTGGTCGCGATCCGCAGCTCGAGCTTGCGCTGGGTGATGCGGTAGTCGTCCGCCGACACCGCGGAGCTGCCGTCGGCGCCGAACCCGGCGGCGAGCGCCTCACGCTCGATGTACACGGCCCAGCCCTCGGCGAACACCGGGCGCGTCAGCAGGCGCCGTGCGAGGCGCGGATGGCGCGAGGCGTGCTCGAGCTGGACGTAGTGCCCGGGGTAGCCCTCGTGGAGCGCCAGCGAGCGCAGCTGGGCCGGGTTGTACTCGCGCAGGTAGGACCGGGCCTCGTCCGGCGACCAGCTCTCCGGTACCGGCGAGAGGTAGTACGTGCACCCCGCCCCCGGGTCGAGCGGTGGCGCCTGCGTGATGAAGGCGACCGCGATGCCGCGCAGGTAGGGCGGGACCTCGGTCACCGTCAGCCGCTCGGCGGGAGGGACGTCGACCAGCCGTGAGGCGACCGTGAAGGCGCGCGCCTCGTCCACCGACCGTTGTGCCTCCGCGGCGAGCCGCTCGCGGGTCACCGCCGTGTCCCCGATCGCCTCGATCGTGCGACGGATCGCCTCGGCGGGATCCTCCGGACGACGCTCGCCCGGGAAGCGTGCGCCCCAGCTCGAGGCGACCAGCTCCGACAGCTCCTGGGTGACGTCGTCGATCCAGAGGCGTGCGCGGTCGGCGATCTGGAGCGGATCCATCCTCGTGCCGAGCGCTGCCCGCAGCGTCACGGCGTGCTCGACCGGCCCGAGTCGCCAGTCGGCCGGCGGTTCCTCCGACAGCTCGTCGAGCAGTGCCCCGTACGCCTCCAGCCCCTCGGCGGCGACGGCTCCGGCGTCGCGCGCGGCCGACACGTCCTGGCCGAGCTCCGTCGCGTGGCGGGGCAACTCGTCCCGGACGAGGACGAGCAGGCCCGGCAACCGCTGGAGTGCGACACCGAGGTGGGGAGCGGGCGCGCTCTGCAGCAACGTGCCGGCCTGCTCCAGCAGGACCGGGACACGGCGCGCGCGTCGTGCGGCCGCCTCGACACGCCGACACCGCTCCTCGTGCGGCAGGTCGCGGCGTCGCAGCAGCTCGTGGAGCCCCGCCGCGATCGTGTCGAGGGCCGCCAGCGGGTCGAGCAGGAACCGTGGGCGCACGTCGAGCAGGAAGCGCCGGTAGGTCACCTCGTCGGCCAGCAGGACCAGGTCGCCGTGCGCCTCGCGGTCGACCCCCGTCAGTCCGCCCCCCGCTCGCCGTGCACCCGTCCGCTCGACGTCCGCGAGAGCGGCTGCCACCTCGGCGTCCAGGACCGCGAGGTCGCGACTGCGCTCCGCCAGGCTCGCGACCGTGAGGTCGGGGAGCTCCGCGTCGCGGTCGTGGATGCCGAGCCGCGACGCCTCCACGGGCTCGTGCTCGCGGACGTGGTCCAGGTACCGCCGCACGAGCGCGTCCGCGCGCGCCTCGGCAACGCTCGGCTCCGTCGTCCTCGCACCCCCAGGGGCTGGCACGCGTCCTCCTTCCGCGCGACCGGACGCTAACGCGCCACGACGGCGCCCGTCGCCCACCGCCGCGCCGCACGGCCCCGGTCGGCCGCCGCGGGGGGTCGGTGCGGTACCCTGGCTCCATCTACCAGCCGCTCCTCGAGGATGCGGCACCGCTGAGTCGCGATCGCCAGGCGTGCACCTCCACCTCCGCCGGGGATCGCCCGGACGAGAGATGCACGTGACGAAGACCTTCCGCGACCTCGGGGTCGACGGCGCCCTGTGCGACGCCCTCGAGGCCAAGGGGATCACCCACCCCTTCCCCATCCAGGAGCTCACCCTCCCGATCGCGCTCCAGGGCCACGACCTGATCGGCCAGGCGCGCACCGGGACCGGCAAGACGCTCGCCTTCGGCCTGCCGCTGCTCCAACGCATCGATCCGGGCATCCGCCGCACCCAGGCGCTGGTGGTCGTGCCCACGCGCGAGCTGTGCCTCCAGGTGCACGAGGACCTGACGATCGGCACGACGCGCGGGCTGACCTCGATCAGCGTCTACGGCGGCGTCGGCTACGAGGAGCAGACCGACGCCCTCACGAAGGGTGCGCACGTCGTGGTGGGCACCCCCGGCCGGCTGCTCGACCTGTTGCAGCGTCGCGTGCTCGACCTCTCGCAGGTCACGCAGCTCGTGCTCGACGAGGCCGACGAGATGCTCGACATGGGCTTCCTCCCCGACGTCGAGCGGCTGATCGAGGCCTGCAAGGGCGAGCACCGTCACACGATGCTGTTCTCCGCCACGATGCCGACGGCGATCGTCAAGCTCGCGCGCCGCTACATGGACCATCCGACGTTCACCCGCGCCGACCACGAGCAGAAGGAGACGGCGCCGAACGTCACCCAGCACTTCTTCCAGGTCCACCGGATGGACAAGCCGCGGCTGCTCGCGCGCATCCTCCAGGACGAGGGACGGGGTGGCGTCTACGTCTTCGTGCGGACCAAGCACATGGCGGACCGGCTCGTGGCGGACCTCGAGGACCTGCGGGTCCCGGCCATCGCGATCCACGGCGACCTGCGCCAGCAGACCCGGGAACGCAACCTCGACCGCTTCCGCGAGGGCAAGGCCACCGTGCTCGTGTGCACCGAGGTGGCGGCCCGCGGCCTCGACGTCGCCGGCGTCACGCACGTGGTCAACTACGACTGCCCCGACGACGAGAAGATGTACCTGCACCGCATCGGTCGCACCGCCCGGGCGGGCGGCTCGGGTGTCGCCGTGACGTTCGCGGAGTTCAACGAGGTCGACCGGCTCAACGTGATCCGCAAGAAGGTGGACGCGACGGATCGGCCGGTCCAGCAGGTCTTCTCCACCTCGCCGGTGCTCGCGGAGCTGTTCACGCTGCCAACGACCACCCCCTGGGAGCACCTGTCCGAGCGGCGCGACGGTGGGCGGCGCACCGCCGGCGAGCGGCACGACGGCGGGCGGCGCAGCGGCGGCACCGACGGGCGCCCCAAGAGCGGCCGCAACAGCGAAGGTCGCGGTGGGGCGCACGACGCCAGGCCGCGTCGCGACCGGCCACGCAGCCAGGAGCGCGACGAGGCGCCGACCGGACGCACGCGGACCCGTCCCTCGGCCGCCGACGCCCCCGCGGGCGAGGCGCCGGCGGGTGCGGCACCGACGACGGAACCGGCAACCCCTGCGGCGCCCGCCGACCGCCCCCGCGTCCGCGCACGCACGCGCACGACCCCCTCGGACACGGGTGGTGCGGGGGACGCGGCCAGCCAGCCGGCCCGTGGCGATCGCACGCGCACGCGCGACGAGCGTCCGACCGGCGAGCGTCAACGCTCGAGGCGCGAGCCCTCGCGACGTGCGCGTTCGGACTCCGAGGGTTCCGGGCGCGACCGCGCGGACGACGGGTCGCCGACGGAGCGCGCCCCCCGCGAGCGCTCCGGGGGGAGCCGCTCCGGGGAGAACCGCTCCGGGGGGAACCGCTCCGCCGGGAGCGACGCCGGCGGCACGCGGTCCGGCGGCGAGAGCTCGAGCCGTGACCGCTCCGGCAGCGACCGCTCGGGTCGCACCCGCTCCGGCAGCGACCGCTCGGGTCGCACCCGCTCCGGCAGCGACCGCTCGGGTCGCGCCGGCTCCGGCAACGACCGCTCGGGCCGTGAGCCCTCCGGTCGTGAACGTTCGGGCCGCTCCTCGCGCGGCAAGGGACGCGACGACCGCGACGAGCCGGGCGTCACGATCGAGGGTCGAGGCGCTCCCGCCCGTGGCGAGGGTCAACCACAGCTCGCCCGGCGGGTGCGGGTCGAGCACCTGCCGTGAGCCACCCGCCGGCCCTCAGGGCCGGCGGTCGATCCAGATCCGCAGCTTCTGCCCCGCCTCGACGTCGAGCCACGCCCGGCGCGCGCAGGCGGGACACCGCGCCCACAGCCTCCGTCGCACCGGATCGGCGAGGAACGGTGGCACGAGCAGCCTCGCGAGCCCGACCAGCGACGAGCCGAAGCGCGTGTCACAGCGACGGCAGCGCAGCTCCACGTGCGCGGTCGGCGTCGCGTCGGGCGCGGTCGAGTACAGCGCCTCGGTACCGGACACGTCGCGGCGCCCGGTGGCACGCGAACGGCGGGCGTGCACGCGGTCGAACGTGGGTGACGTCGCCGGCGCCGCCCGTGGGTCCCGTCGCTCAGGCATCCGGGACGGCCTCGCCGAGCACCTCGTCGCGCTGCCTCGCGCTCCAGCCCGCATCCTGGAGCAACCCGTCGTCGGCGGGCAGCCCGAGCAGCTCGCGGGCGATCGCCCGATAGGCGGCGACGCCCGGGACCGGGCCACCCGCCAACATGCTCGCGCCGGTCGTCGGCGACTCCGCGAAGCGCACGGACCGGCGCACCGGCGGGCCGACGAGCGGTAGCTCGTAGCGCACCAGCAGGTCGCGCAGGACCTCCCGGGCGTGCCTGGTCCGCGGATCGAACATCGTCGCGACGACCCCGCGCACCGTCAGATCCCGGTTCGTGAGGCGTTGGACGTCCGCGATCGTGTCCAGCAGCTGCGACACGCCCCGGTGCGACAGGGTCTCGCACTGGACCGGGATCAGGACCTCGTCGGCCGCCGTCAGCCCGTTGATCGTGAGCACGCCCAGCGACGGGGCGCAGTCGACCAACACGACGTCGTAGCTGTCGAGCAGACCCTGGAGCTCGCCCCGCAGGAGGTACTCGCGCCCGGTGCGCGAGAGCAGGGTGACCTCGGCCCCGGCGAGGTCGATGCTCGCGGGCACGACGTCGACCTCGCCGTGCTGCAGCACCGTCTCGACGAGCCCGGCGCGCCCGACGACCGTGTCGTGCAGCGTCGGCTCGGTGCGGTCCGGGTCGTAGCCCAGCGAGAACGTCAGGCACGCCTGCGGGTCGAGGTCCACGACCAGGACGGCGCGGTCCAACTCGGTCATCGCCGCCGCCACGTTGAGGGTCGTGGTGGTCTTGCCGACGCCGCCCTTCTGGTTGGCGACGGCGAACACGGTCGCGGTCACACCTACAGCAGCCCCAGCTTCGCGGCCTCCGCGACGGCGCCGGCCCGGTTGCGGACCCCGAGCTTGTCGTACAGCTCCTGGGCGTAGGCCTTCACGGTCCGTTCGGTGACGCCGAGCTGCTCGCCGATCTCGGAGTTGGTCATGCCCTCGGCCATCAGCTCGAGGACCTGCTGCTGCCGCGGCGAGAGGTGCGGGCCCGTCTCGACCTTCGGGACCTCGAACACCATGGTGGCGTCCTCGGCCTGCGACGCCGCGGCGGGATCCTCGAACGTCGCCGTCACGGGCCCGAAGCTGACCTTGTCGCCGTGACGGATCACCTTCGGACCGTCGATGTCCTCGCCGTTGACCTTCGTCCCCGCGGCCGACCCGAGGTCCGTGACGATCACCGCGGACGCCTCCTTGCGGATCTCCGCGTGGACCCGCGAGACACGCGGGTCCGGGAGCACGTAGGCGTTGTCCTCGCGCCGGCCGAGCGTGGCCACGTCACGGTCGAGCCGAACGACCCGCCCGGCGAGCGCGCCCTCGCTGAAGTGCAGGGTGGGGACGGGGACGATCTTCTGCGCCTTCTGGACCTCGGTCTCCACGGTCCCTCCTCACACGTGTGCTGGCATGCCAGGCCGGGCTCAGTGCTGCACACGGCCCCTGGAGCGTGCAGTCTGACGCAGTCGACCGTCCAGGGGCACCCGCCCGCACCGCCGTCCGGCCTGGCCGATCGACCATCGTCCACACGGACAGGGTGGCACGTCGGGGCTCGGCTGGGAAGACCCGGCTCGGGACGGGTTCAGCCACGACGCCTGGCAGCCAACCGTTCGACCACCACCCGCGGGGTCGTCGCGCGGCCGAGGCGGTCCTCGGCGCCCTTGCCGTGGTGATCCGAGCCGGCGGTGACCTCGAGGCCCAGCGCCCGCGCGAGGTCCCCGAACCGCACCCGGTGCTCGTCGGTGTGGTCGGGATGGTCGGCCTCGATGCCCGCGAGCCCGGCGGCGACCATGTCCTCGACCACGTCCGTGGGAACCCCCGGCGAGGCCTGCCGATCGCCGAAGAGTCCCGGATGGGCGAGGACCGCGACGCCACCCGCGGCCACCAGCAGCTCCACGGCCCGCCGCGGGGTGACCGCGTGCTTCTCGACGTGGGCAGGGCCGCCGTCGGCGAGGTAGCGGTCGAAGGCCTCGCGCAGGTCGGCGACGAGGCCGAGCTCGACCAGTGCCGCCGCGAGGTGGGGTCGACCGATCGGGGCGTCGCCCGCCAGGGCGCGGACACGTTCGAACGAGACGGGCAACCCGAGCTCCCCGCACCGCGCGACCATGCGGCGCGCCCGGTCGGTGCGCTCGTCACGCAACCGCGCGAGCTCGCCCGCCAGCGGGACGTCGTCCGGGTCCACCCAATAGCCGAGCACGTGGACGCTCAGCCCGTCGAGCTCGGCGGAGAACTCCGTGCCGAGCACCACCTCGACGTCGACCGTGGCGGCCACCGCACGCGCCACCGCGAAGTGGGCGGTGGTGTCGTGGTCTGTCACCCCGATGCCCTCGAGCCCCAACGCCGATGCGCTCGCGAGGTTGTCCTCGATCGAGGTGACGCCGTCGGAGAACGTCGAGTGGGTGTGCAGGTCGAAGCCGGTCATGGTGTTCAGAACGCGTTGTGACCGGTCAGGAGGCGGCCGATGATCAGGTGCTGCACCTGGCTCGTCCCCTCGTACAACGTGGTGACGCGCGCGTCGCGGAGCATCCGCTGGACCGGGTACTCGTCGATGTAGCCGTAGCCCCCGTGTACCTGCACCGCCCGGTCGGCACAGCGAACGGACGCCTCCGTCGCGAACAGCTTGGCGGTCGACACCTCGAGGGTGCAGCGCACACCGGCGAGCTTCTTCTCCACGACGACGTCGAGCAACCCGGTCGCGGCCTGGAGGTCGACGTGCATCGCGGCGAGCATCTCCTGCACCAGCTGCTTCGCGGCGATCGGCCCGCCGAACTGCTCCCGTTCGCCGGCGTAGCGCACGGAGACCTCGAGCGCCTCGCGGCACAGGCCGACGGCGCCCGCCGCGACCGAGAACCGTCCGTCGTCGAGCGCCGAGAGGGCGACCTTCATCCCACCGCCGACCTCGCCGAGGATCGCGGCGTCGTCGACCACCACGCCCTCCAACGCGATCTCGGCGGTGTCGCCCGATCGCAGCCCGAGCTTGCCGTGGATCTGGCGGCCGCTGTAGCCATCGGCGTCCTGGGGGACCAGGAAGCAGGTGATGCCCTGGTCGGCCGCGTCGACGACGGCATGCGCGAAGACCATGGTGACGGCGCCGAGGCTGCCGTTGGTGATGAACGTCTTGGTGCCGTCGATCCGCCAGCCGTCCCCCGTCCGGGTCGCGCGGGCGGCCATCTGCGACGGGTTGGACCCCGCGCCGGGCTCGGTGAGGCCGAACGCGCCGAGCTCGCCACGAGCCAGCCCGGGCAGCCACCGCGCCTGCTGCTCGGCCGTGCCCCACCGCATGATCGACTTGCCCACCAGGCCGAGGTTGACGCTGACCAGCGAACGCATCGAGCCGTCGGCCGCGCCGAGCTCCTCGATGACGACGCGGTACCCCGCGTCGTCGAGCCCGGCGCCACCGTGCTCCTCCGGGATGACCGCGCCGAGGATGCCGACCTCGGCCATCCCCGGCAGCAGCTCGCCCGGGAAGGCCTCGTCGCGGTCGCGGTCCCGGGCGGTCGGGCGGATCTCGCGGTCGCAGAAGTCGCGGACCGTCTCGCGCAGCGCCGCCAACTCGTCGCTCACCCTCGCCACCTTCCGTCCGGCTCGTGGGCGTCGCGACCAACGGTAGCCGTCGGTCGGTCACCGGTTCCGCGGCTAGGCTCTGCGCCTCGCAGCGGTGCGGGCTGGAGGGCGAGCAGGTGGCGCGGGTCAAGGTCATGTCGGCGAGCGCGTTCGACCTCGCCTCGTTCGAGCAGACCGGTGTCCTCGACCCCGTCGTCCGTGTCTTCGGAGAGCTCCCCGCCCACACCCAGCCGTTCGGCGTCAACCGGGTCTACAAGGGCGCGCAGGGACGCTACGAGGAGGTCCTCGCGATCGCCGACCCGGACGGGCTCGTCGTGTGGGAGTCCGAGCCGCGCATGCTCGAGCTGCGCGGCGAGATGTTCGAGGACCTCTTCCGCCGGACCGTCCGCGACGACATCGAGCTCGCGTCGACACGCGACCACACCCTCGTGCTCTACCTCGACGGCCAGCTCGTTGGCCGCATCCCCGTGTTCGTCGACGCGCCCGAATCCGCGACCGCCGCCGGCGTCCTGCTCGAGGCCGCCGAGGTGGCGCTCAAGAAGGGCTCGATCTGCTGGGTCTCGATCCCGCAGCGGGACGGCAGCATCCTCTCGCGTCCCGCGTGGTACGTCCAGCAGGGCCAGAAGCTGTTCCTCGTCAAGGGTGGCGACGAGCAGCAGCTGCCGGGCCTCGAGCACGCCGGCGAGGTCACGCTCACGGTGAAGTCCAAGGACGTGAAGGCCATGATCGGCAGCATGCCGGCGGCCGTGCGCGTCGTGACCGACGAGGAGGAGTTCGACCGCATCGCCTCGCTCGGGCTGGGCACGCGCCTCAACCTGCCGGACGGCGAAGGCGCCCTCGAGCGCTGGCGTCGGACCTGCACGGTGGTCGAGCTCACGCCGCGCGCGAGCTGAGCCACCCCGCTCAGCGGCGGCGGCGCGTCACCACGACCACCACCGACCCGGCCAGCAGCACGAGCGCCCCCGCGGCCGCGAGCAGCACCGGCAGGTCCAGGGTCCGCCACCACACCGCCGGCTCGGCGCTCGCCGACACCGGGCGCGGCTGGGTCGTCAGGTCCCAGGACAGCGTGCGCCCCTCCGCCCTGTCGGCGTCGTGCGCCCGCACCTCGCCCGGCAGCGTCAGCCGCAGCTCCGCCGTGACCGACTCGGCGACCAGCGCCTCGAGGTCCGTGCCGGCGGGGCCCACGGGCGCCCCGTCCAGGACCGCACCCGACGTGGCCGGTGCACGGATCGCGGCCGTTCCCCCGAACGTCGTCCCCCCGTCCTGATCGAGCTCCACCTCGACGTCGACGACGAGGCCCGGGTCGTCCGCTCCGAGACCCTCGGCGAGCCCGCGCAGCACGTCGCCGATCTCCGCGGGGCCGGCGACCTGGCGTGTGAGCCGCAGTACCAGGCCGCCGTCGTCGTCCGCGAGCCGTTCGCCGGTCCACGCATCGGTGGCGGCGATGGCCGACTCGAGCTCGATGGTCGGGTCGACGCCGAGCGTGTCGAGCTCGTCGAGCAGCACCTCGTCGAGGGTCGTCTCGATCGTGAGCACGGCAGTGCCGTCGGCCGCGACCACCACCCCGGCCACGACGTCGAGCCGGCAGCCGGCGAGCACCAGGCCGAGCAGCGGGAGCAGCACGAACCAGCGCGCACGGAGCGGAGCAGCCGGCATGTGGCCTCGAGGTGGCGGGACGACGCACGGACGGATGGGCCGACGCAGGCTAGCCAGCACCGTGGCCTACGCTCACCGCTGCACGTGCCGCACGAGCAGAGGCTGGTCAGCTGGATCCCAACGATGGTCGCAGACCGCGGCTCGGCGACCTGTTGGTCGCGGCCGGCGTGCTCACCCGTGAGCAGGTCGAGGGGGTCGCGGTCGAGCGCCTCCCCGGCGAGCGGATCGGCGCGGCGGTGATCCGGCTGGGGCTGGCGACCGAGCTGCAGATCGCCGACGCCATCGCCGAGCAGCTCCACGTCCCGCGCGTCGACATCGAGCAGATGCAGCCGGAGCGCGCCGCGATCGACCGGCTGCCCGCCCGCATCGCCGCGCGTCACGAGGTCCTGCCGTTGCGGCTGGTGGACGACTCGCTCGTCGTCGCGACCGCCGACCCCTCGGACGTGGTCGCGCTCGACGACGTGCGGCTCGCCGCCGGTGTGCGCTCCGTGCGGACGGTGGTCGCGCCGGCCGGGCCACTGGAACGCGCCCGACGACGCGCCTACGCCGCCGACGCCGCGCAGGAACTGCTGGGCTCCCTCGACCCGGCACCGACCCGGGCGGTGGACGAGCAGGACGACGAGGTGGTGGGCGACGACGCCCAACCCGTGATCCGGCTCGTCGACGCGATGCTCGCGGACGCCGTGACGGCACGGGCGAGCGACGTGCACCTGGAGCCCGACCGGGACGGGCTGGGGATCCGCTTCCGCGTGGACGGACTGCTCCGGCCCGCCACCCGCGTCCCCCGGTCCCTTGCGGGGCAGGTCGTCTCCCGCGTCAAGATCATGTCCCGGCTGGACATCGCCGAGCGCCGGCTCCCACAGGACGGGCGGGCGGTGGTCCGGGTCGCCGGCCAGTCGGTCGACCTGCGCGTGTCCACCATGCCGACCCAGCACGGCGAGACGGTCGTCCTCCGCCTGCTCCCCAAGGGCGCCGAGCGCGTCACGATCGAACAGCTCGGCCTCCGGGACGAGATGCGCACGCGCTTCCTCGACACCCTCCTGCGCCCCCAGGGGCTGGTGCTGGTGACCGGCCCGACCGGCTCGGGCAAGACCACCACGCTCTACGCCGGCCTCCAGGCGGTCACCGACCCGACCCGCAACGTGCTGACGCTCGAGGATCCCGTCGAGGTCCAGCTCGAGGGGGTGAACCAGACCCAGATCGAGCCCAAGATCGGACTCACGTTCGCCCGTGGACTGCGGCACGTGCTCCGCCAGGACCCGGACGTCGTGCTCGTCGGCGAGATCCGCGACCAGGAGACGGCCCAGCTCGCCGTCGAGGCGTCGTTCACCGGTCACCTCGTGCTCGCCACGCTGCACACCAACGACGCACCGTCGTCGATCGCCCGGCTCGCCGACCTCGGGGCGGACATCTTCCTCGTGGCCTCGTCGGTGCTGCTGGTGCTGGCACAGCGCCTGGCCCGCAGCGTCTGCACGAGCTGCGCGACCGCCGACGATCCCCCCGAGGGGCTCCTCGCCCGACTGGGCCTGACCGAGCAGCAACGCGCCTCCGCCACGCTGCGGCGCGGGACCGGCTGCAACGCCTGCGACGGCACCGGCACGCTCGGGCGCGTCGCGATCGGCGAGCTGCTGACGGTGAGCCCCCGGCTGCGGGAGCTGGTGATCGAGCGCGCACCGGAGACGACCCTCACCCGCCAGGCACGGATCGAGGGGCTGCGGACCCTGCGGGAGGACGCGATCGACCGGGCGCTCGAGGGCACCATCACGCTCGAGGAGGCGCTTCGCGTCACCCCGGACCCGTCGGTCGACGTGGCCCGCTGCCCGGGGTGCGCGAGCGGTGTCGAGTCGACCTGGCGGACCTGCCCGCACTGCACCACCGAGCTGCGCCCCACCGGCTGACCGGGGCCGAGGGACCGCTCGCTACCCTGGCGCGAGAACGCCCCGAAGCTCGACGAAAAGGCCCTGGTGTGCCCACCGAGGAGCAGGTGCTCGAGGTCCTCGCGACCGTCGAGGACCCGGAGATCAACAAGCCCATCACCGAGCTCGGCATGGTCGAGGAGGTGGCCATCTCCGGCAGCCGGGTCGGGGTCAAGATCAAGCTGACCATCCCCGGGTGCCCGCTGAAGGACCGCATCACGCGTGAGGTGACCGCGGCCGTCAGCCAGCTCCCCGACGTGGACGACGTGCAGGTCGTCTTCGGCGCCATGACCGACGACGAGCGACGCGACCTCTCGAGCAACCTGCGCGCCCAGCGCGGCGCCGGCAACCCCGACATGGACATCCCCTTCGCCTCGGCCGAGTCGCGGACGAAGGTGATCGCGATCGCCTCGGGCAAGGGCGGCGTCGGCAAGTCGTCGGTCACCGTCAACCTGGCGGTCGCGCTCGCCCAGCAGGGGCACAACGTCGGGGTGCTCGATGCCGACATCTGGGGCTACTCCATCCCCCGCATGTTCGGCGTGTCGGGCAGCCCCGTCGCCTTCGAGGGCATGGTCATGCCCCTGCAGGGTCATGGCTGCAAGATCATCTCCATCGGCTTCTTCACCGATCCCGACCGCTCGGTGATCTGGCGCGGACCGATGCTCCACCGCGCCCTGCAGCAGTTCCTCGCCGACGTCCACTGGGGCGAGCTCGACTTCCTGCTCTGCGACCTGCCGCCCGGCACCGGCGACATCTCCATCTCGCTGGCGCAGATGCTGCCCAACGCGGACATGGTGGTCGTCACGACGCCACAGCAGGCCGCCCAGAAGGTGGCGTTGCGCGCCGGCCGTGCGACCGAGCAGACCGGCATGAAGGTCGTCGGCGTGATCGAGAACATGGCGCTGTTCACCTGCCCCGACTGTGGCAGCGCGCACGAGCTGTTCGGCGCCGGCGGCGGGCAGGAGCTCGCGGAGGCGTTGGGCACGGAGCTGCTCGGCCGCGTCCCGATCGACCCACGGCTGCGGGAGGGTGGCGACACCGGCCAGCCGCTCGTGCTCTCGCACCCGGACGCACCGGCCGCGCGTGCGATCGCCGACGTCGCGGCGCAGCTCGCGGCCCGGTCGTCGTCGATCGTCGGGCGGAGCCTGCCTCTCACCGTCTCCTGAGACGG
Source organism: uncultured Nitriliruptoraceae bacterium (assembly GCA_963695235.1). Taxonomy (GTDB): domain Bacteria; phylum Actinomycetota; class Nitriliruptoria; order Nitriliruptorales; family Nitriliruptoraceae; genus PWLR01. The sequence continues at coordinate 1,580,301 of OY968778.1, read as the reverse complement.
CCGCCGACGGCCGCCGCAGCCGCGGCGGACAACACCCCGATGCCTGCACCCGCGATCACGTCGGTGAGATGGTGCACCCCGACGTACAGCCGCGACGCCCCCACCTTGACGGTCCCCGACACCAGCGCCAGCCGGACCGCCGGCGGCGCTTGCGGCCACAGCGTGCATGCCATCGCCGCCATGACGGCCGTGTGACCCGACGGCCAGGCGGAACCGGCCGGTACGGACACCAGCCGCTCCGCCGCGTCGACCGCCTCGAAGGGCCGCTCGCGTTCCAGCAGCGGCTTCACGGCCTGCGCCGCGGTCCACGCGACGGCACCCGCCAGGCCGACGTCCGCGGCCGTGCGCCGACGTCCGCTCAGCGCCAGCGCCGCCGCGACACCGGTGAGTCCGTAGACCGACCCGACGTCCGTGGTCACGCCGGCCGTGCGGTCCACGAGCGGGCCGAGCGAGCGCCCGAAGGCGCGCGCGGCCGACCGGTCGAGCCCGGCCGAGAACCCGGACCGGACGGCGAGGTACGACCCGGCGACCGCCGCGGCAGCCGCCACCGTGGCGGACCTCCCGGCCGCGGTGGCCGACCGCGACCGCGCCACTAGGTCGCCTCCGGATCGAACGGCACGGCCGCCCGCGCCTGCGGCGTGCGGCGTGGTGGGCCGCTCCGCGCCGGCCCGCCCGTACCGAGCACGTCGGCGCGCACGCCACGGATCTCGTCGCGGAGGCCCTGGAGCTCCTCCTCGAGCTCCTGGATCTCGGCGACCCGGCGGAGCTCGGAGACGCCCCGCTGGGCCTCGGCGCGGACGCGGGCGATCAACATCCCCGCATCCCGTGCGAGCTTGGGCAGCCGTTCCGGACCGACGACGAACAGCGCCACCACCGCGATGACGAGCAGTTCCTGGAAGCCGGGCATGTCAGCGTGGCCGTTCGCCGAGCTCGACCGCGAGCTCGAGGCGTTCCCCGTTGCGGACGACCTCGAGCTGGATCTCCTCGCCTGGTGCCCGGCGACGGACGAGGGCGATCAGCTCGGACATCGTGGCGAGCGGCTCGCCTTCGACCGAGACGATGATGTCCCCCGGTCGCAGCCCCGCCGCAGCCGCACCGGTCCCCTCCTGCACGGACTCGACCGCCGCGCCCCGGGAGAGGTCGAGCGAGAACCGTTCCGCGATCTCCGGCGTGACGTCCTGTCCCATGATGCCGAGCAGCGGATGCCGGACGAAGCCCTGGTCGATCAGCTGGTCCGCCGACGCGACCGCCTGCTCCGCGGAGACCGCGAACCCGACCCCCTGGCTCGCGCCGCTGCGGGTCAGGATGGCCGTGTTGATGCCGACCAGCCGCCCACGCGCGTCGACGAGGGCGCCTCCGGAGTTCCCCGGGTTGATCGCCGCGTCGGTCTGCAGCACGTTGGGGATCACGTCGGGTCCCTGCTGCCCGGCCTCGGCCAGCCTGATCTCGCGGTTGAGAGCGGAGATGATGCCCGCCGTGACGGTGGCGTCGAGCCCGAAGGGCGAGCCGATGGCCACCACGGTCTCGCCGACGATCAGCGGTTCGTCCACGGGCCGCAGGTTGACCGCGGGCAGGTCGTCGCGTTCGACGCGCAGCACCGCCAGGTCGTTGAGCTCGTCGCTGCCGATGATCTCGGCCGGCAGCAGGTCGCCGCTGGCGAGCCGCACCTCGACGTTCTCGGCGTTCTCGATCACGTGATGGTTGGTGAGGATGTAGCCGTCGGAGCGGTAGATCACACCCGAACCCAGCGCCGGCCGGTCCGTGGCCCCCTGTGCGCCGCGGACGTCGATCCGCACGACCGACGGCGTCACCGCCTCGGCGACCGCCGGCACGACCGCGCCTTCGGTGAGCGGCTCGATCGAGGGCGCGGCGACACGATCGGGCAGCGGTGCGGGCTCCTCGGACGCCGGCGCGTCGTCGCTCCATGCCCCGGTCGCCGCGAGCGTGCCGGTCGTGCCGAGCACGGCGCCGATCACCGCACCCAGCAGGGCCAGCACCAGCCCGCCACGCCGACGTTCGGGCGGAGGCGCGTCGACGGTGCCCGTCGTGTCGGGGGGACGCACCGAACCGAGCGGTGATCCGGGACCGTGCGACGACGCGTCCCATGCGCCGGGTGGCGCCTGGGGGAAGCGGGCGACCGGTTCGCTGGCGAGATTGGCCGCCACCGGACGGGACTCGGGCGCGCGGGCGTCCTCAGCCCGCCAGGGGCGCCGCCACTCGTCGTGGTCGTAGCTCACGTGTCGTCGGTCCTCTGCTCCCGCGCGTCTCGCGGGGTGCTCGACACAGGGTGCCCTATCCGCGGGCACACCGGTGCGCGTTGCCTTCCCGAACGCTCGGGGGGATGCTCCCACGCGACGCCGCGGGTCGCCGCCGTGATCCGCTCGACCGGCGTCAGCGGCCGTCGTCGATCGCCGACGGGGCGTTCGGCGCCCCGTCACGGGCCGGCTGCTCGACCAGGAACATGTCGGGAGATCGCTCGACGCGTCCATCGAGCCCGTTCACGAGCGTCAGCACCAGCGCCGCCACCAGGGGCAGCATCGCCACGACGGCGAGCGGACGGACCCGCCGGCCCCGGCGAGGATGCCCGCCCGCGAGCGCCCCGGAGGTGACGAGCACCGGTGCCTGGAGACTCGGCAGCCGGCGCACCGCCTCACGGGTCGTGCGGAGCGCCTCGAGCTCTGCGAAGCAGCGGGTGCAACCGGCGAGGTGGCGTGCTGCCGCCAGGGCGTCCTGGTCGTCGAGCTCGTCGTCGAGGAAGGCCGACAACCGGTGGCCGGCGACGTGGCGGTCAGCCATCGGTGCCCCCTCCGACGAGGCTGCGTCGCAGCAGGCGGCGCCCGCGGTGGATCCGGGAGCGCACCGTGCCGAGTGGCCAGCCCGTCGCCGTGGCGATCTCTTCGTAGGTGAGGGACTGCACGTCACACAGGACGACGGCGAGCCGGAAGCTGGCGGGCAACCGGGCGAGCGCATCCTCGAGGGCACCGCCGAGCACGTCCGCCTCGAGTCGCTCCGCGGGCCCCGGCGCGTCGTCGCTCGGCTGACGCCAATCCTCGTCCGGCAGCGGCTCGAATCGCAGCCGGTTCCGGCGTCGGACCCGGTCGAGGAAGAGGTTCTTCGTGATCCGGTAGAGCCAGCCCTCGAAGGTGCCCGGTTGGTAGCGGTCGAGGTTGCGGTACACGCGCACGAACACGTCCTGGGCGAGGTCACGGGCCTCGTCGCGATCGCCGGTGAGGCGGTAGGCCATCGTGTAGACGGTGTCGCCGTACCGCTCGGCGATCTCGTCCCAGGTCGGCGGCGCCGGGCCACCCCCCTGCGCCTGGTCGGCGCTCGAGGCATCGGCCCGGGCATCGGCCGACGAGGCCGGTGCGTTCGGTCGTGCCGGCACGGTCATCCGATCGGGTGGCGTGTGCGGGCGGAGCCTAACGCCGGCCGGTCAGCGGTGGCTCACGCCAGCCGCGGGCGCGCGACCACGCGCCGTGCTCGCACCACCGTCGGGCTGGGGGGTAGCGTGCGATCGAGTGCGACCAGAGGCGTGCGGTGGACATGGCGGCGTTCGGCGAGGTGCGGCAGGTGCTGGCACCGGAGCCCGCCCTGGCGACCGAGGCTCGGGACCGTGCAGCCAGCGCCCCGGCCCCGGAGATCGGGGCGCTGCTGGCCTGGGCCGTTCGGACGGTCGACGCCTCCGCGGTGATCGAGGTCGGCTCCGCGGGCGGGGTCACGGGCGTGTGGCTGCTGGAGGCGCTCGGTGACGACGGCGCGCTCACCAGCATCGACGGTGATCCGCACACCCATGGCCTGGCCACGTCCGTCTTCGAGCAGATCGGCGTCCGCGCGCGCGTCCGGTCGATCCTCGGTCAACCCGATGCGGTCCTCCCCCGCCTCGCGGACCAGGCCTACGACCTCGTGCTCGTCCAGTCGTGGCCCCCACTCTCCACCGACATGCTGGGCCACGTGGGCCGGCTGCTGCGCCAGGACGGTGTGCTGGTCGTCCGGGGCGCGGCGCAGGGCGGTGAGCACGCCGAGACGTTGGCCGCTGCCCTGCAGGAGCTGTCAGAGGATCGGCGGTTCACCTGCGCCCTGCTACCGATCGACGGCGGACTGCTCGTGGCGACACGACGCGGCACCAGCTAGAAGAACCGCACCTTCGCGGCGAACTCGACGGCTGGCGCGAGGATGACCGCGAGGTAGAACATCCCGGTCGACGCCTGGATCGAACGTCCGCCTTCACGCGCGAGCTTGACGTTGAACCCGGCGATGAGGGCCACCAGCGCGAGCACGCCCAGACCGAGCACGATCGTCATGGAGCCGATCCGCAGCACGGGGGCGAACGTCAGGACGCACCGATCGAAGGCCGCACCCGACAGACCGTCGCACGGCACGGGGTTGCGCCACGACAACAGCACGGAGCCGACACCGGCGACGACCGCCGCGACGTTCGCCCACGCGATCCAGACCATGTAGCGGTTCGAGAGGCGCCGCTCCACCAGGTACCAGTGGCCGAGGATCATGCCCACCCACACCGCACCCATAAGACCCGCGCCGAGCAGAAGCTCCGCGACGCCCTGGAGCACCCCGCCTGCCCCGCCCCGGTCCGCGCGGATCGCGGCGAGCGGCACGAACGACGCCACCCCCGCGATCGTCGCCGCGATCCCGGATGCCCGGGCGAGGAGGGCCGGCAGCTTCAGCGCGAGGGCGAGCACCGCGGCCGCGGTGCACAACGCGGCGGCGAGCAGCAACGTCCGCGCGAGGTCCGCGTGGCCCCCGGACGTGGTCCCCTCGAGTGACAGGGCGGGGATGCGCAACGCCGCCCAGGCACCCCACGCGAACAACACGACGGTGGCCCCGGTCAGGATCTCGTAGCCGTGCCGCACGGCGCCCCACGTCGGCGCGAGCCAGAGCAGCGCGGAGCCACCCGTGGCAGTCGTCGCCAGCACGAGTCCGAGCACTGCTGCAGGGGCGTCCACGAACGGCTCCGGGGGGCAGGGTGATGCGGAGGGTGCCACCTCCGGCGGGCGACGCACCAACCGAGCGGAGCGGGCACGGGTCGGCGGCCGGCCCGCTGGTGCGGGGCCGGCCGCCGTGCGCCGTGCCGTTCGGTGTGGTGGAAGCCTGTTCAGATGGTGCCGAGCGGTGGCCCGGGGACGTGCAGGTCAGCCTTCGCCGCCGCCGTCCTCGCCGCCACCATCGCCGGTGTCGCCACCGGTGTCACCGCCGGTGTCGCCACCGCCGCCACCATCGCCGGTCCCACCTTCGGGCGCGTCCACGTCGAGGTCGACGTTGATGTCGTCGGGGATCACGCCGGTGTCGTTGCCGGTGTCTGCGTTGCCGCCGAAGAAGACGAAGAACAGGACCACGAGCGCCACGATCGCGACGACGACGCCAACCACCGCGCCGACGCCAGCGCCGCCGCCGCTGTCCGTGACGACGACCTCACGCTCGGTGTGCCGTGGGTTCGGATCGGACATGGTTCGCTCCTTCTCGTACGGTCGCGCGTTCCCCCGTCCGCGCGCGCCGCCTCGGTGACGGCTCGCGACGACCATCCCGGATCCCGGCGGGCAGGAGGGGGCCACGACACTGGCCGATGGGGTCGCCGAGGCGGCTCGCCGGCCCGAACGGCCGTACCGCTTGCCGCCCCTCGGTCATCGTCCGGTCGGTGTCCCCACCGGCGGCTTGGACACCTGACCGTTCGGTCGCACGACCAGTGGCGGCTCCCCTCGACGTCGGGGGTCTCGCCGGTACCCTCGGCGCCTCAGGGAACGGCCCCAGGGGACCGCCGCACGCGGGCGCGAGAGACCGCGCCGGAAGATCCGGCGGCTGCCGGCTGTCACCGAGCGGGCTCGGTCGCCACGTTCCCCACGGCCGCGGGCCGCGCCGCCTCCGCCACGTCGAGGACACCACAACCATGGGTCGCTGCGATCCGGGACTGAAGCTGCAACGGCTGCTGGACGTCCGCGAGGAGCACACTGCCCCGGCGCTCGGCTCCGGGGACGTGCCCGTGCTCGGGACATCGGCGCTGCTCGCGCTGGCGGAGGGCGCGTGCGTGGACGCGATCGCTCCGGAGTTGGCAGAGGGCGAGACCTCGGTCGGCACCTGGGCCGAGATCGAACACCTGAAGGCGGCGCCGGTCGGTGCCACGGTCTGCGCGAACGCGACCCTGATCGGTCACCACGGACGTCGGCTCGAGTTCCGCGTGACCGTCGAGCAGGACGGTGAGCCGATCGCGCGGATCAGCCACCGTCGCATCCTGGTCGACCGGTCGCGCTTCCTCGAGAAGCTCGCGTCCCCCGCGCGCGCCTGACCCGGCGGGCAGGCACTGCCTCGGGGGATCGGCGCTCGCGCCTTCCACACCCTCGCCCCGATCGGTCTTGACACGCTCGTGTCTCGAACATACGTTCGTGTCATGGTCCCTCTCGTGCACCTCGCCTCCGCTGCCCGCCCCACGCGTGGCCACCTCGCGATGCGCCGGCTGCGTCCCGCGACCCTCGCGGCCGAGCTGCCCACGCCCTACGACATCGCCGATCCGTCCACCCCGCAGCGTCCCACGCCGGCTCCGGCCCTCTCTGCCTCGCTCGCACGGGATTCGGACGCGGAGCTCGACGGGACGTCGCTCCGGGACGCCGTCGCGAGGGTCGCGGAGGCTCTCGCCGATCTGCACCACCGCGCCGTCACGACACCGGTGGGCGCGGGGGAGGTCGGTGCCCTCCTGGACCTGCTCGAGGCCCTCGACGTCGGTCAGGCAGCGCTGCTCGCGCTCACCGGTCGCGTCGACGGCCACGGCCTCGCGCAACGGGCCACGGGGCTGTCGCTCGAATCCTTGCTCGCCGGACAGTCGCCGCTCCCGCGCACGGAACGGCGACGGTTGCTGCGCACGGTGGCCACCCTGCGCTCGCTCCCGGGCCTGCGGACCGCGCTCGAGGATCGGCGCGTGCCGGCCACGCTCGCGCACGGGCTCTGCAGCCAGGCCCGGCCGCTGGATGCCGCCGGCACCGCGCTGTTCGACGCCCTGTTCGCGGTCGACCGTCCAGCCGACGCGGCCGCCGTCTCGGAGCTGCGCCCCGACGAGCTCCTGGACGAGGTGACCGACACGTCCGCTCGTCTCCGTCCGGATCGGAGACGACGCGAGGAGGCGGCCACGGTCGAGCGGCGGTTCCTCAGTCTCCAGCCACGCCTCGACGGCTCGCTGACGGGGTACTTCGAGCTCGACCCGGAAGGCGGCGCCACCCTGCTGGAGGCGCTGCACCAGGCGGCCCCGCCCCCGGCCGCGGGCCCGAACGACGTCACACGGCACGCCCTCGACGACCCTGAGGGCAACCCGGTGGTCCCGAGGAGCTGGCGATGGCGCCGACGCGGACGCCAGCACGCCGACGCGCTCGTCCTGCTCGCCGAGGAGCACCTCGCGGGCTCGGCGGCGACGCGCCCGAGCCGGCGTCCACGACCCCGGCTCCTGGTGTGGACCGATCTGGCCACCCTGCTCGGCCGTGACGAGCTCGGCGCGCAGGCACGGCTGCTGTGGGCCGCCGTCGGACCCGCGCCGCGGCTGACCCCCGACACGCTTCGCAGGCTCGGGTCCGATGCCGATCTTCGCTTCGTCCTGCACGAGGGCGGGCGGGTGCTCGGGACGACCGCCCCGGTCGCGACGATCCCGACCCCCTTGCGCGAGGCGATCCACGCCCGTGACCGCGGGTGCCGGTTCCCGGGGTGCTCGGCGCCCGTGCACCACACCGACCTGCACCACGTCGTCCCCCGCCACGAGGGTGGAGCCACGCTTCCGGACAACCTGGTGGCGCTCTGCCGCCGGCACCACACCGCGGTCACCCTCGGCCGCTGGCAGCTCGGGATGACCGCGGATGCCGTCGTCACGGTGCGCCGCGGCCGCCGGAGGGCGACCAGCCACCCGCCACAGCAGCCTCCGCGTGCCGGCCCGACACCCATCCCCCTCCCGCGGCAGCGGAGACAGCAGCAGCGGCGTCCGCGAACGGGCTCTGCCGCGAACAGGCAGGACGCCGTCACTGGCGGATCAACAGGCGAGCCGACGTCAGCCGCCGGGACGCCAACCGCTGGCTCGCTGCCGCTCGCCGACCTGCCCATCGGCGTCGTCGGTTCAGACGACCACGCCGCACCCTCGGACGCCACGGCGAGCCAGGCCCTGACGGGCACCGAAGTCCCGGCGGCCCGTGCCCGGGCTCGGCACCCCACCCTCTGGTGACGCGCACCGACGGCCCCAGCAGGTCGGGTGGCCGGCGGCCGGCGTGACCGGCGGCCGGCGTCCCGAAGCCGATCCGGCGGCCGGCGTGACCGGCGGCCGGCGTCCCGAAGCCGATCCGGCGGCCGGCGTGACCGGCGGCCAGCGCGAACCGGCGGCCGGCGTCCCGAAGCCGATCCGTCAGCCGGTCGGGCTGAGGGTCGGGGCGACCGAACGTTCGAGCGACGCGCGGACGCTGGCGGCATCGTCGCCGGCCTCCAGCGCCTCGGCCACGGCCGCGCGACACCGTTCCAGCGTCAGCCGGGCGAGCGTGGCCTTCACCTCGGGGATGGCCGCGCGTGTCATCGACAGCTCGTCGACGCCGAGCCCCACGAGGGCCACGGCGACCAGAGGATCGCTCGCCGCCTCCCCACAGACCCCGACCCATGCGTCTGCCGCGTGCGCCGACTCCACCACCCCGGCGAGCAGCCGAAGCACGTCCGGCTGGCAGACCTCGGCCAGCTCCCCCACCGCGCCGTTGAGACGGTCCGCCGCGAACAGGTACTGGAGGAGGTCGTTCGTCCCGATCGAGAGGAAGTCGACGTGGGGTGCGAGACGGGCAGCACCCAACGCCGCCGACGGGACCTCCACCATCACGCCGACCTCGAGCCTGCCGAGGTCCATGCCCTCCTCCTCGGCGACCTCCCCCAGGATCGCGCGAGCCTGGAGCAACTCGTCGAGGACGGCCACGAGCGGGAACATGATCGCGGGGCGGCCAGCGTCCTCCTCGCCGTCGACGGTGATCGCGGCCCGCACGAGCGCTCGGAGCTGGTCACGGAACAGCTCCGGGCGAGCGAGGTGGAGTCGGATGCCTCGTAGCCCCAGCGCCGGATTCTCCTCGGCGTCGCGTTCGACGAACGGCAGGGGCTTGTCCGCGCCGACGTCCATCGTCCGGAACACGACGCGGTGGCCCGGGAACGCGCGCAGGATCGTGAGGTAGTGGGTGAGCTGGGCGTCGACGCTCGGCGCCTCCGGGAGGTCCTGGAACAGGAACTCGGTGCGAACGAGCCCGGACCCCTCGGCTCCGGCGGCGACCGCTTCGTCGAGATCGTGCGGTCCTCCCACGTTGGCGGCCAGCTCCACCCGATGCCCGTCGGCGGTGGCGCCCGGCTGGTCGTGCAGCCGCTCGAGTCCCTGGCGATGCACCCGCTCCTCGTCCACCCGCCGGGACGCCGCATCGCGGGCGTCGGGATCGGGGTCCACCAACACCTCCCCGGACCGCCCGTCGACGGACACCTCGACGCCGTCGCCCCCCTCCGCGACCGCGGCGAGGACGTCGCCGCACGACACCACGGCGGGGATCCCGAGCGAGCGAGCGAGGATGGCCGCATGACTGGTCGGCGATCCCGTCTCGGTGACGAGCGCCGCGATCATCGCGCGCGGCAGGCTGGCCGTCCGTGAGGGGGTGAGCTCACGGGCGACCACGACGGACCGGACGACCGGCGCGTCGGCACCCGCCGGCCGGCCCAGCAGGATCCCGACGACCCGGTCGCGGACGTCGTCCAGGTCCTCGGCACGGGCGACGAGGTACTCGGACGACGAGTCCAGCAGGAGTTGCTTGAAGCCGTCGAACGCCGAGGTGACGGCCCGTTCCGCCGACGCTCCCTCCGCGACCGCCGCCTCGGCCCGTCCCGACAGCTCCGGATCGGCGACGAACGCAGCGTGCGCCTCGAAGATCTCGGCCTCGGCTCCCCCGGCCGTCGACGACACCTGCTCGGCCAGTTGCTCGAGCTGCGCACCGGCCGCGGCCAAGGCGTCGCGGAGCCGCTGGACCTCGGCCTCCGCGTCGCCGGGATGCGCCTCCGGGAGGGCGTCGACGTCGACCGGGCCTGCGTCGAGCACGAACGCCGGGGCCAGCGCCGCACCGGGAGCGGCGGCGCGTCCACGCAGCGCGATCACAGCTCCTCCCCCAGGCCGGACTCGACGAGCGCGACCAGCTCCGCGAGGGTGTCCTCGGCGCCCTCCCCCTCGACACGGATCGTGATCTCGTCGTCCTTGCGGCAGTCCAACGTGAGGACCGACAGCACGGAGGCCGCGTTGACCTCCCGCCCGCCCTTCGCGACGGTGACGTCGCCGGGTGCCGCCGCGGCCGCCTGGGAGAACGTCTTGGCGGGACGCGCGTGGAGCCCGCTCGGATTGGGGAGTGCGACGGTGCGTTCGGGCATCGAGGTGCTCCTCTGAGGGCCGCCATCCTGCCCGACCGCCGGCAGCCACGCCAGGGACCGATGCCCCTCCGGACCCGTCCTCTCAGCCCGCCGTGGGGTGCGCCGCCACCACCTCCATGGCCGCGTTCCGGCCGTTCACCGCCATCACGCTGCCCCCCGGGTAGGTCCCGGCGCCGCAGAGGAACACGCCCGCCATGGGCGTCACGGCGGGCAGGCGCTGGTCCCACATGTGCTCCGGCAGACACTCGCCCTGGAAGATGTGCCCACCCGTCAGCCCCACCTCGCGCTCGATGTCGGGCGGGCCGAGGACCTCGACCTCGACGACGCTGCGCTCGAAGCCGGCACAGAACCGGCCGATCGAGCGGATCGCGAGCGCCGCGACCTCGTCGCGACGTGCATCCCAACCGCCACGGAGCTCGTACGGCACGTACTGGGCGAAGACGCTCAGGAGGTGACGACCCGGCGGCGCGATGGACGGGTCGTACGCGGTCTGGAGGTAGTCCTCGGTCCAGAGCAGCTCGGGCAGCTCACCCGCCTGCGCCGCGGCGAAACCCGCGCGCCACTGCGGCTCGGTGAGTGGGGTGTTGATCTGTGCCCGATGCTGGTCGTCCAGGACGCCACTCGATGGTCGAGCCAGGAAGTCGGGCGGAGCGGACAGCGCGAGCGTCACCTTGACGGTGCAGCCGCGCATCGGCACCCGGTCGACCGTTGCGCGCCAGCCCGGATCGGCGTGCTCGCCGACGAGCCGGAGCGCCACCTGCGGGTCCGCGTTCTCGACGACCACGGGCGCGCCGATCGTCGTCCCGTCGTCCAGCACGACCCCGTCGCCGGGCACGATGGCCGCGACCGGAGCACCCGTCGCGACGAGGGCGCCGGCCTCCGTCGCCGCGTCGTGCAGCAGGAACGACACCATGCCCATGCCGCCTGCGACGAACCCCCACACCCCGGGCAGGGCCGGGTCCACGCGCCCGCTGGAATGGTGGAGGTGGATCGACGCGGTGCCCGCGTCGAAGGGGCTCGCGTTCGTCCCGATCACACCCTGGCCGAGCAGCGCGAGCCGTAGCCGTTCGTCGTCGAGGTAACGCGCGAGCAGCTCGTGCTGCGACCACTCGAACAACAGACCGAGCACGTCCGGGTCGTGGCCGACGCGTTCGGCGATCTGGTCTCGTGACGGCGCTCGCCCGAGCCACACGTCACGCGCGTCCGGTGGTCGCAAGGCATCGGCCGTCCGACGGAGCAGCCCACGCAGTGCCCGGAACCCGGCGACGTCGCCCGGCGCGAAGCGCCGGAGCTCGTCCTCGAGCCGCGACTCGTCCTCCCACAGCTGGATGCTCGAACCGTCCTCGAACGGGACGAACAACCCACCCAGTGCCGGTAGCCACCGCAGCCCACGCCGCCGGAGCTCGAGCTCCTCGATCACCAACGGGTGCAGCAGCCCCGCCAGGTACGCGCAGGGCGACACCCGGTAGCCCGGCCACGGCTCCCGGAGGGTGCATGCCCCGCCGATCCGTTCACGTGCCTCGAGCACCAGGACCCGCCTGCCGGCGCGCGCCAGGTACGCGGCCGCGGTGAGCCCGTTGTGGCCGGCACCCACCACGACGCAGTCCCAGGTGCGGCGGGCGAGGTCCGCGAGCGGCGCCGGCCGGCCGACCCGACCGAGCGTCCGCACCGCGTCCATCGGCGTCAGCCGGCCCGCAGCCAGGCGAGCAGGGTGCGGACCGGGACGCCCGTCGCGCCCTTGGAGAGGTGGCCGGCCGGTTCCTGCGTCCACGCGACACCGGCGATGTCGAGGTGCGCCCACGGGACGCCGTCCGGCACGAACCGGTGGAGGAAGAGGCCTGCCCAGATGGTGCCCGCCTCACGGCCGCCGGCGTTGCGCAGGTCCGCGACCGCGCCCTCCAGGCGCTCGCCGTACGCGTCCGTGGCCAGCGGCAGCTGCCAGTGGGGCTCGCCGGCCTCCGTGGCGGCGGCCAGCAGGTCGTCCGCCAGTTGCTGGTCCGACGCGATGAGCACGCCGATCCGGTCGCCGAGGGCGATGACGGCCGCGCCGGTCAGGGTGGCGACGTCGACGATCGCATCCGGTGGCGGGTCGAGCTCGCCGGCGTGCACGAGGGCGTCGCCGAGCACGAGCCGCCCCTCGGCGTCGGTGTTGGTGACCTCGACCGTGGTGCCGTTCTTCAGCGTCAGCACGTCGCTGACACGCGTCGCCGTCCCGGAAGGCATGTTCTCAGCCAGCGCGAGCAGCGCCGTGACCCGGACCGGCAGCTCGAGCTCGGCGGCGGCCTTGACGACCACGGCTGCCGTCGCCGCGCCCGCCATGTCCATCTTCATGGTCTCCATCGCGGTCGGAGGGCTTGAGCGACAGACCGCCGGTGTCGAAGGTGATCCCCTTGCCGACGACCACCACGTGCCGCTCCGCGCCGGCCGGCGCGTACGTCAGCTGCACGAGACGGGGTGGCTGGGTCGAGCCCTGGCCCACCCCCAGGATGCCGCCGTAGCCGCCCTCCGCGAGGTCGTGCTCGTCCAGCACGGTCGCGGTGACGGGCAGGCCCGCCATCGCCGCTACCACACGGTCGGCGAGCGCGGGGGGCCGCTTGTCCTGGGGCGGCGTGTTCACCAGGTCGCGCGCCAGCATGGCCGCGCCGGCCGTGACCCGTGCCACCTCGACGTCGCCGCGCATCGTGGCCGCGGCGTCGTCGTCCTCGGCGTGCAGCGTGACGGTGGCGAGCTCGAACGGCCGCGGCTCGGACCGGTAGGCCGCGTAGCGGTAGGCACCGAGGTGGAACCCCTCGGCCACTGCCTGGACGGCGGCGCTCCGCTGCTCGGCCGGGAGGGCGAGGTGGAGCGCGGACGCGACCGCGTCGACCCGTTCGGACGCGTTGGCGGCCGCACCTGCCGCCCGGCGCAGACGCTCGGCGGTGACCTCGGCCGCCGGCCCGAGGCCGACGACCAGCACCGTCGCCGCCGGCACGACGCCGCGGGTCGGGAGTCGGACCGTGCCGCAGGGACTGCCGTCGAAGCCCGCCGCGACGAGCTCGGCCGCCACGTCGACGCCGAGCGCCGCGCCGACCTGCACCGCGTCGGGCGCCAGCTCCGGCGGGTCCGTGCGCTCACCGGAGGCGGCCGCGAAGGCACCCACCACGAGCACCGGAGCGGGCGACGCGGCGAGCGGGGCGACGGCGACGTCGATCGTGAGCACACTGGCCCTTTCCGTGGTTGCGATGGCAGCTCGGGCACGGCGCCGGGAGCCTACTGGGGAGCGGTGCGGGGCTAGCGTGCCGGCATGGAGCCATCGGACGAACGAGCAGAGCAGGCCGCGCGCACGCGCGTCCTCCCCGTCGACCTGCGGGACTACGTGGCCTTCTCGACCGACGCGGCGCAGCGCCGACGGGTCCTCACCGGCGAGCAGCTGGCGATGGACGTCTGGTGCCTCGAGCCGCGCCAGTCGACCCCGGTGCTGCACGAACCCGCGCGGGACGTCACCTACACCGTCGTCGGGGGCCGCTCCTGGTTCGTCACCGACGAGGGCGAGGTCGGCCTCGACCCGATGGGGGCCATGCTCGTCCGCGCCGGGACCGTCCACGGCATCGACAACCGGGCCGCCGACCCGCTCATCGTGGTGGCCGTCAGCGCGCCGCCGTCCGACGCCGAACCGGACCCGCCCGTCGAGCGGACCGCGGCGGCGGTGCACGTCGCCGACGACCGACCGGGGCTCGTGCGCCGCCTCGTCGAGGGCGTGCTCGGGGTACGACGACCGACCCCGTGAACGGATCGTGGCTTGCCGCGGGCCTCGCGACCGACGAGACTGCCTGGCCATGCGACCAGGACCCCCACGCGGCGCGACCGCGAGCCGCGACATCACCGTCACACCCGACGCCACCGCGCGCATCGAGGGACGGGAGATCCACCCTGTCTACGGGACCGTGCCGCTGGTCACGGACATCGAGCGGCTCTGCAGGACGCTGCTGGAACCGCACCTGGAGGCCGGCGAGGAAGGTGTCGGGGTGCGGCTCGAGGTGCTCCACCGTGCGCCCGTGCCGGTCGGCGAGACCGTCACGCTGCAGGTCACGGTCGCGAGCGTCGGGCCCACCGCCCTCACGTGCGAGGTGCTGGCCCGCCACGCGGGGACGATCGTCGCGCGTGGGTCCTTCGAGCAGCGGGTCGTGCAGCGCGAGGACTTCGTGCGCGAGACGGAGGCGCGTCGGACCTCTGCGACCGGCGGCTGACCCCCACGTGGGGGGCGATCGCGCTCAGGACCCCGGCAGCAAGCGGATCACGAAGCAGGCGCCGGGAGACGCCGGTTCGTAGCGGACCTCGCCACCGTTGAGCTCCGAGAGCTCGCGGATGATCGCGAGCCCGAGGCCCGTGCCGGGGACCCGGGCGCTCGCGCTGCCGCGCGCGAAGCGCTCGAAGACCCCGTCGATCTGCTCGTACGGGATGCCGTCGCCGTTGTCGCGGAGCCGGATCTCGACCATCCCGTCCTCCGCCGTCGCAGCCGACAACACGTAGGGCGGCCGACCGTGGCGTTGGGCGTTCACCAGCAGGTTGACCAGGATCCGGTCGAGATGGCGGGGGTCGACCTCGACCGAGCAACCAGGCTCGACACGGACGGAGACGTCGCCGTCGAGCCCGGCAAGCACGCTGGGCGCGTCGGGCAGGACGGCGCCGAGCTCGACCGGCCGGCGGAACGCCGTGACCGCGCCGGCGTCGAGGCTCACGAGCGTCAGCAGGTCCGAGACCAACGTGTCGAGGCGCCTGACGTTGCGGTCGATCGGATCGAGGAAGGTGGCCAGGTCGGCGCCCGAGGCCGGCACCCGTCGCAGCGACTCGACGAAGCCGGCGATCACGGTCAACGGCGTGCGAAGCTCGTGCGACACCGATGCCAGGAACTCGTCCTTGGCACGGCTCGCGTCGGCAAGCGCGGCGTTGGTGCGCTCCAGCCGGTCGTTGACCGACGACAGCTCCCGGGTGCGCTCCCCCACGAGCGCGTTCGCCAGGCGTTCCCGCGCGACGAGGCTGCGGACGAACAACCCCACGAGCACGCTGGCCAGCAGCCCGCCGACGGTCACCCACAGCGAACCACGCGAGTAGAGCGGCGTTGCGAACCCCGGCGCCGCGGACATCTCCACGAGCCAGCGCTGCTCGACGGCCACGACCTCGCTCGCCGCACGGAGCGACGCCCCCGGGTCGTACGACCCGATGCTGGCCAGCTCCGAGAAGCCGAGCGACTCCGGATCGGTCACGCGGATGCCGACGTGGTCGGGCAGGGGGCGTATCCGCTCGATCAGGCGTTGGCCGGAGAAGACCACGCCGACGGTCGCGTCGGGACGTCCCGGTCGTCGGACGACGGGCGCATGGATCACCGCGCCGGGCTCGCGGGCGCCCAGCTGGACGATCTCCGTGGCGTCCGAGAGGACCGGGCGGCCCCGTTCCCAGGCCCGGTCCGCCGCACGCCGCGAGTCGGGCCGCGTCGTCAGGTCCACGCCGATGACGGGCTCGTTCGCCGGCACGGGGTGGCTGAAGGTCACCACGCGGAGCAGGTCCTCACCGCCGTCGGTGGCGAGCTCGAAGTCCGGGTCGTGCCTGCGCGTCCGTTCCAGGAAGGTCCCGAGCTGGTCGCGCTCCACGCGCTCGATGAACGAGATGCCGTACACACCCGCGAAGCGGACCTCGATCCCGAGCGAGGTGAGCAGCTCGCCGTAGGACGCGTCGTCGAGCTCGGGGACCAGCGACACGGCGACGCCGACGTCGACACCCGCGTCGGCGAGGCGCTCGAGCTCGACGCGCAGCACGGTGGCGAACGCGTCCGCGTCTGCGCCCAGGCGCGTCTCGTCCACGTCCGCCTCGGCCGCACGCAGCGCGGCGGCGGAGAAGAACGTGAGCAGCAACGTCCCCACGACCGCGGCCGTCACCGCGAACCGCTCGCTCGCGGACCGCTGCGCGCTGCCCTTCACGCCCTTGCCAACCGGTGTTCCCCCAGCTCGGACGCCGGACGCTAGTCGTCAGGCCCCGGCCGTGGCCTCCCGCTCGGCGAGCGCGGCCAGGTTCGCGAGCGACCGACCGAACAGCCGCCGCAGGAACGGGAGGACGAGCACCCGCGCCACCCCGTCACCGACCGCGCCGAGCGGCGGCTGCACCTCCTCGTACCAGCGCACGCGGGTCCGGTCCTCGTCGACACGTTCCAGCTCGAACGCTCCTTCGCCCGTGATGACACGCCCGAGGTGGGTCACGACCAGCCGCTCGGGCTCCACCCACCCGGTGACGCGCATGACGTCCTGGACGGTGACACCCATCAGCGACGTCGGGCACCGGATCAGGACGCCCACCCCCTCCCGCTGCGCCGTCAGGACGTGCACGGCCTTCGCGTCGACCATCCACTCCGGCTGCCGCTCCCACGACGTCAGCACCCGCCACACGACCGCACGCGGCGCCGCCACGTCCTGCTCGAGCTCCAGCCGCATCGCCGTCCACCTCCGGGTCGAGCTGCTAAGTGGGCCCGAGCATGCCCGTTCGCCGGCCGGGCCGGGTCGCCGCCCGTGTCGCCGCTACGCTGCGGCCGCCGACCGGGTCGTGCCGGCCGCCCCTTCCGGGCGCCCGCCGGCCCCGCGGACCGCCGACCGCGTGTGCGCGCCTCCCTGGCAGCGACCGCGTCCGCGACCCACACGACCACCGGAGACCATCGTGTACGCCGACATCGACGGCAACACCCTGCACTACGTCAGCTACGGCGACGGGCCCCCCGTCGTGTTCGTCCACGGGCTGGGCGGCTCCTCGAACGTCTGGCACGGCGTCATGCAGGCGATGAAGCAGCACCACCACTGCATCGCACCGGACCTGCGCGGCCACGGCCGGAGCCAGGGCCGCGGACGGTTCACGATCGAGGGCTGGGCCAAGGACGTCCAGAAGCTGATCCGCCACCTGGAGCTGCCGGCCGTCACCATGGTCGGTCACTCCATGGGCACCCTGATCGCCCAGCATCTCGCGCAGACCTCACCCGAGTCGATCGACGAGCTGGTCCTGGTGGGCGGGATCTCGTACTTCCAGCCCCCGACGGCCGACGCGTACCGGGAACGGGCCGATCTGGTGGAGAAGGAGGGCATGGACGTCCTCGTGGATCCATGGCTCGAAGGCGCGGTCTCGCCACAGTCGCACGCCGTGCACGCGGGCATGGTCGGGCTCCTGCGCGAGATGTTCCTCCGCAACGAGCCGCAGAACTACGCCAAGTCCTGCCGTGCCATCGCGGACGCGCCGCGGATCAGACGCGACGAGATCGGCCAGCCGACCCTGATCGTGACGGGTGCGCACGACCGCTCCACGCCGCTGGCCATGGCGGAGGAGCTGACGTCCTCGATCCCGGTGAGCCGGGTCCGCGTCCTCGCCGACGCCGGGCACTGGTCACCGCTCGAGGTGCCGGGCGCGATCGCGGCGACGATCCTGGAGTTCCTCAGCTGACCACACCCTCCGAGCCCAGGGACGGGTCGTCCGGCGACCGGCTGCCGACCCCCCTGCTCGCGCCCGGGGAGCCGGCGGCCGGCCCGCCTCCGGTGCTCGACCTGCCGCGCCGGCGGATCGACCTCGGCGACCGGGTCGCCGTGATGGGCATCGTGAACCGCACGCCCGACTCGTTCTACGACCGGGGCGCCACCTTCGACCTGTCCGCCGCCCTGGACCGCGCACAGCAGCTGGTGGCGGAGGGCGCGGACATCGTCGACGTCGGCGGCGTGAAGGGCGGGCCGGGCGCACAGGTGTCGCCCACCGAGGAGATCGACCGGGTCGTGCCCTTCGTCGAGGCCCTCCGCGGCCGCGAGCCCGACGTCCTGGTGTCGGTCGACACCTACCGCGCCGAGGTCGCGGACGCAGCGCTCCGGGCAGGGGCCGACCTCGTCAACGACGTCACCGGCCTCTCCGACCCCGAGGTGCTGGACGTCGTGGCCGCACGTGGCGCCGGCTACGTCGCGATGCACCACGGCGGACGTCCCCGGACCCGGCCGTACCGCCGCACCTACGTGCCCGACCTGACGAGCGCCGTCGTGGCGCACTGCCGGGCACTCACCGACCGCGCCATCGCGGCCGGTGTGCCCCGCACCCGGCTGCTGGTCGACCCGGGGCACGACTTCCAGAAGACCACCTACCACTCCCTTGAGATCTCGCGGCGGCTGCCGGCGCTCGCCGCGCTGGGCTTCCCCGTCCTCGTCGCGCTCTCGAACAAGGACTTCGTCGGCGAGACCCTGGACGCCCCACTCGACCGGCGGGTGGACGGCAGCCTCGCGGCCGCGGTGTTCTCGATCCTCCGCGGCGCGCACGTCGTGCGGGTGCACGAGGTGCAGCGGACCGTCGACGCGGTGCGCATGACCGAGGCGTTGCTCGGGTGGCGTGGACCGGCGGTCGCAGTGCGCGGCCTCGAGTGAACGCGACGGCTGCCGACGCCACCGGGGCACGGCGCCGACGCGGTCACCTGCCGGGACGGTGCCGATGCGTCGCGGCGATCACACCCAGGCAGGCGTCCTCGACGTAGAGCATCCCGGCCTCCTCGGCGACCGCACGCGCCTCGACGGAGCGGATGCCCGTCTGCAGCCACAGGGCTGGTGCACCGATCGCCACCGCCTCCCGGGCCACCCCGGCCGTGTACTCCGCACGACGGAAGACGTCGACCAGGTCGACGGGTCCGTCGAGCCGGTCGAGCGACGGCACCGTGTCGATCCCGTGGACCCGCGGGTGGGTCGGTGTCACGGGCACGATCTCGTAGCCGGCGCGCAGGAGCGCAGCGATGACGCCGTGACTCGGCCGTGACGGGTCGTCGGACGCGCCGACGACGGCGATGCGCCGCGTCGCGGCGAGGATGCGGTCCACCACCTCGGTGTCCCGCATGCCGTCGCGTTCGGGGTCGTGCGGCCGGTCCGTCACTGGCACTCCTGGGCCGTCGTCGGCAAGAGGCTACGGTGCGGGCCGGGTGGTCGTGACCACCTCGACGACCACCGAGGACAGGAGGCACGGTGGCGCGCGCAGGGATGCCGAGTCGGTTCGTCTTCGTCTGCATCAACGAGCGACCGCCGGAGCACCCTCGGCCCTCGTGCCTGCGCCGCGGCGCCAGCGGCGTCTTCGAGGCGCTGCGCGAGGAGACCGGCCGGCAGGGTCTCGTCGACGTCAAGGTGATCGCTTCCGGGTGCATGGAGCCGTGCATGGTCGGACCCACCGTCTACGTGGCCCCCGACGACGTCTGGTACGGCGGCGTGACCGTCGAGGACGTCCCAGAGCTGGTCTCTGAGCACCTGGCCGCGGGTCGGCCCGTCGAGTTCCTGCGCATCGGAGCCCAGGAGTTCGAGCTCTCGCCGCTCCAGGGTCGCAGCGACCTCCCGCCGGGGGTGATCCCCCCGGCCTGACCGCCGGGCGTGATCCCGTCGTGCCGCCTGCTCGGTCCGCGCACCGACGTTCTGTCCTCGCCCACCGCTGGCGGCACCCGTGCAGCGCTCGTACCCTGGTCGGTTCACCGCGGCGCTGCGCAGTGGCCCGCCATCTCGTCCTCCACCCGCAGCCAGACGGCGCCCCGCCCCTTCCGTGCCGCCGGCTGAGCGCACGTCGAGCGGCGACCACGATCCCACCCCCGGAGCCGACGATGCACCCCCTGACCGGTCAGCACGAAGCGATCGACGAGCCCGCCGCGCGCGAGCTCTCGATCGCCGGCTACGACTCGATCGAGTACTGGGTCGGCAACGCGAAGCAGGCGGCCCACCACTACCGGACGGCCTTCGGCTTCCGGCTGGTCGGCTACGCCGGACCGGAGACTGGTCTGGCCGACCGTGCGTCGTACGTGCTCGACCAGGGGCAGATCCGGCTGGTGCTGAGTAGCGGCCTGACCGCCGACCACCCGATCGTGGACCACCATCGCCGCCACGGCGACGGCGTGCGCGACGTCGCGTTCCGCGTCCCGGATGCCGCAGAGGCATTCGAGGTGGCGGTCGAGCGCGGCGCCACCCCGCACCACGGTCCGCAGGTCCGGGAGGACGAGCACGGCAAGGTGACGTCGGCCGCGATCCGCGTCTACGGCGACACGATCCACACGTTCGTGCAGCGCGACGACTACAGCGGCGTCCACCTCCCCGGCTTCGAGCGCGTCCACCACGACCCGCTCGCGGCACCCGTCGGGCTGCGGGTCGTCGACCACGTGGTGTGCAACGTCGAACTCGGGTCGATGGACCGCTGGTCGGCCTTCTACGAACGGATCCTCGGGTTCTCGCAGCTGCGGCACTTCGACGACGAGGCCATCTCCACGGAGTACACGGCACTGATGTCGAAGGTCCTGTGGGACGGCGACGGACGCATCAAGCTGCCGATCAACGAGCCGGCGGCGGGACGGAAGCGCTCGCAGATCGACGAGTTCCTCGACGCCTACGGAGGGCCGGGGGTCCAGCACCTCGCACTCGCCACCGACGACATCGTGACCACGGTCGGGGAGCTGCGACGTCGCGGGATCGGCTTCCTCGACGTCCCGGACGAGTACTACGCCGAGGCACGGCGGCGCGTGGGCGAGGTCGAGGAGTCCTGGGAGGACCTCGCAGCGCTCGGCATCCTGGTCGACCGCGACGACGAGGGCTACCTGCTGCAGGTCTTCACCGAGCCGGTCCAGGACCGACCCACGATGTTCTACGAGATCATCCAGCGTCACGGCGCCACGGGATTCGGGGTCGGCAACTTCAAGGCGCTGTTCGAGTCGATCGAGCGTGCCCAGGCGCGGCGCGGCAACCTCTAGGGGTCCGGCTAGTGTCGCCGACCGGCGGATCGACCTTGTGGGGGCGGCGTGCAGCAGCGGGTGTCGTGGGACGACTACTTCCTCGACCTGGCTCGCGCCACGGCGACACGTGCGACCTGCAGCCGGCGCAAGCACGGCGCGGTGATCGTCCAGGAGCGGCGCATCGTCGCGACCGGCTACAACGGCGGGCCGTCGGGCTACCCCCACTGCGACGAGGGCGCCTGCCCGCGCGCGGTCTCGGACGCGCCGCAGGGGCACGACTACGAGCGTTGCATCGCCATCCACGCGGAGGCGAACGCGCTGCTGTTCTCGTCTCCGGAGGAGCGCTCGGGCGCCACGCTCTACTGCACCGGGGCGCCCTGCTTCGGCTGTGCCAAGCTGGTGGCCAACTCCGGCGTCGCCGAGGTCGTCGCCGGTGGGGGACGCTACGACGGCTGGGACGACACGCGCGAGTTCCTCCAGCGCTCGAACGTCCGGGTCCGGCTGCTGGACGGCCGCGACGGGCAGCCACCTCTGACGCTCTGAGGCGACCGCCGCTCCGACAGCCTGGGAACCGCCGGGGACGCCAGAGGTGCCGAGGTGCCGAGGTGCCGACGTGCCGAAGCGCCGAAGCGCCAGACGGCAAGAGCGCCGGAGCGCCGGATCGCCGGAAGCGCCGGAAGCGCCGGAAGCGCCGGATCGCCGGAAGCGCCGGTCAACGACGCGTCCCCCCGGTGGGAGGGCCGGGGGGACGTCGTAGTGCTCGGGGCTCGGACCCCCCAAGCGGATGTGGGAGAACATCCGTCGCGGTGGGAGCCGCGTTTGGGAGAGAGCGGGGGGCCGATCCGTCCCGAGCGGGGCATGCGGACCGATGGGAGAGGGAGCGTGGTCCGCATGCACGTTGTGCAGTTGTCGTGGACGTCCCGCCGGTGAGGCTGGAGAACCCGGCCTGATCACCGCGGATCGACGTCCTGCAGTCCGGTTGGTTCGGTCTGGGAGAAGACCTGGCCGGTTGGCCTGCTGTTCGGTACAGTACCACGGCCTCTCTTCCGGTCCAACCCGAACGACCCAGCTTATTGGACTGCTATTGGACGAGCCAATCCGCGAAAGTGGCCCGCATCTCGCGGCGCTCGTCGCCAGTGGACTTGCATCCACCGAGGGGCCGCTGTACCGAGCGCTGGCCGAGAGCCTGAAGCGGGCGATCGACCGGGGCGAGATCCCGCTCGGGACGGTGCTCCCGCCCGAGCGGCTCCTCGCGAGGTCCCTGTCGGTGAGCCGGGCGACCGTCGTCGCGGCCTACGACCGACTCAAGGCCGAAGGGTGGCTCGAGTCCCGTCAGGGCTCCGGGACGTGGGTGCGCAGCCCCGACGTCGGTACCCAACCGGTGGGAGTGGACGCGATAGCAACCGCGAGGCTGTTCCTGTCCGAGGACGGATACGAGCAGCGAACCGGCCCGGGCGAGCCACGGCAACGCACCGACATGGTCGACCTGTCCGTCGCGGCGGTGCTCGGCTCGCCGACCGTGAACCGCATCATGGCGTCGCTCGAGATCGACGAGGTCGCCTCCCTCACCGAACACCACGGCTACGTGCCGCACGGCCTGCGGATCCTGCGCCGCATCGTCGCCCGACGCTTCACCGCCGCCGGCCTGCCCACGGCCGAGGACCACGTGCTCATCACCACGGGTGCACACCAGGCCATCTCGTTGATCGCCCGCCAGACGCTCCAGGGCGGCGACGCCGTCCTGGTGGAGAGCCCCACGTTCCCCGGCGCGCTCGACGTCTTCCGCCGCTTCGGTGCCCGCGCGGTGCCGCTGCCCGTCGACGAGCACGGCGTGCGCACGGACGTGCTGGCCGACCTGCTCGAGCGCACGCAACCGCGGCTCATCTACGTGACCCCCCACTTCCACAACCCCACGGGAGCCGTCCTGCCGCTCGAGCGACGCCAGGAGATCGCCGAGCTGGCAGCCCAGACCAACACGATCGTGATCGAGGACCTCGCGATGGCCGACGTCGTGCTCGAGGACGTCGATCTGCCCCCGCCGATCGCCTCCCTGGCCCCCACCGCGACCGTGCACACGATCGGCTCGACCGCGAAGCTGTTCTGGGCGGGCCTGCGGATCGGTTGGGTCCGTTCTCCCGACGAGTGGGGCATCCGGATGCTGGCGACCAAGACGGTCGCCGACCTGGGCTCGCCGCTCATCAGCCAGCTGGTCGCCGTCCGCCTGCTCGAGGCCGTCGACCAGGTGCAGGCCGAGCGGCGGCTGGAGCTCGCACCGCGACGCGACCTGCTGTGCGGACTCCTGGCCGAACGGCTGGGCGACTGGGAGGTGACGCGCCCGAAAGGTGGCCTCTCGGTGTGGGCACGGCTCCCCGTCGGCAACGCGGACGAGCTCGCCGAGGTCGCCCTCCGCCACGGCGTGGCGGTCGTCCCCGGCCCGGCGTTGTCGGTCGACCAGGGCAACCGCCGGGGACTGCGTATCGTGTTCGCGGGACCGGAGCACGCGATCGTGGAAGGCGTCGATCGGCTGGTGGCGGCGTGGCAGGCCTATGCGCCGACGACCTCGCGCTCCGCAGCCCGGCTGCTCGTCTGACGGGGCGCTCGTCGCGGTGCCCACACGGTGCTCGACCCACCGAAAGGTCGCGGTGATGGCGGTGCTCTCGGAACGCTCCGGGCAGCTGCACACGATCGTCCTGGACGACGGCGGGCGCAACACGCTGGTGCCCGACACCATCCACCAGCTGCGGTCGGCGCTCGCCGAGCATCCCGACGCCCGCGCCGTGGTGCTGGCGGGTCGTCCGGGGGTGCTCACGGCCGGGCTGGACACCGGCTGGCTCGATGCCAACGACGGCGATGCGGTCGCCGAGCTGTTGCTGCTGCTCGGCACCATGCTCCTCGAGCTGTGGACGGATCCCCGGCCGACCGTGTGCGCCGCGACCGGGCACGCGATCGCGGCCGGCACGATGCTGGCCATGGCCTGCGACCACGCGGTCGCCTCCGACGAGGGCTGGTGGGGTTGCACCGAGACACGGATCGACTTCGAGCTCCCCCGGTACACGATCGCGCTCGCCCGGGCGAACGTGCGGCACGACCGGCTGGAGGACCTGCTCCTCCCCGGGCAACGCGTCGACGCGGCCACGGCCGTGGACGTCGGCTTCGCCGACGAGCTCGCCACCTCGGCACAGGTCCTGGATCGGGCACGGGAGCGCGCCGAGGCGCTCGCCGGGCTCCCACTCCGTGCCTACGCGGGCACCAAGCGGCGGTTTCGACAGCACGTCGCCGACCGGCTGCGCGCGGACATGCGCGACGACGTGCGCGCCGTGACGGCGCACCTGGGCGGTGGCCACAGGGCCGCACAGCCGGGCGCTCCCCGACCGTCGACGCCCTAGCGTCGGTGCAGCCGACCGTTCCCGGACGAGGAGGGACCCGTGGGGAAGCTCGTCACGAGGCTCGCGACCACTGCGGCCACCACGGGCGCCGTCGTCGTCGCGCGCAAGGCCGCGGAGTCGGGCTGGCGCGCCAGCCGCGGGGAGGCCCCACCCACCGAGCAGGGCCGGCCGCGCAACGACGCCGAGCTGCGCGACCTGCTGCTGTGGACCGTGCTGCTCGGGACGGCCGTCGTGCTGGCACGCAGGGTGGCGACGAGCGCCACGCGCAAGCTGCTCGGCCCCGACGAGTGACCGAGCGGCCGGCTCACCGGACGCCGATCCCCAGCACGTCGCGCGGTGCCGCGACCTGGGACGGGCCCTTCGTCCACGTCACCCGGGCCTCGATCACGCCCGCGTCGTCGACCGGCCCGTGCTCCAGGGCCGTGCGCGTCAGGCCCGCGCGCTCGTAGGTCTCGAGCTCCGCCCGTGACTGGGGCCACGGTGGCCCGGATCGGCGCGCTGCGTCCTCGGAGGTCGCGAGCAGCCCGATCGCGACGAGGACGCCACCGGGCCGCAGGAGCCCTGCGATCGCGCGCATCGCACCGTCGCGGACCCCACCGGTCAGCGACTGCACGGTGGCGACCTCGACGGCGAGCCCGAAGGCACCGCCGAGCTCCTCGGGGAGCTCGAGCAGGTCGGCGACCCGCCAGTCGACGGGATGGTCCGGGAAGCGTCGACGCGCCCGAGCGATCACCGCCGGGGCCACGTCCATCGCCGTGACCTCGAACCCCCGATCGGCGAGCAGCGCCGCGTCGTCACCCAGCCCGCACCCGACCACCACACACCGCTCGGTCGACGCGGGGATGGTGGTGGACTCGAGCCACTCGACCAGGCGCGGCGAGGGCGCCCCGGTGGCGTGGAGATCGCCGTCGATGACCGGCCGCGTCAGGTGGCGACGGGGATGTCGAACGAGGAGACCTTCGGGTGGTCGACCTTGGACGGGCCGACCGTCGAGGCTCCCCCGGGCGCACCGAGCCCCGTCAGGTCGAAGTACTCCGCGTTGATCGGGGTGAAGTGCGACCACTCCGGCGGCACGTCGTCGGCGTAGAAGATCGCTTCGACGGGACAGGCCGGCTCGCAGGCCCCGCAGTCGATGCACTCCGTGGGGTGGATGTAGAGCATCCGGTCGCCCTCGTAGATGCAGTCGACCGGGCACTCCTGCACGCAGGCCGTGTCCTTCACGTCCATGCAGGGTTCAGCGATGGTGTACGTCACGAAGGGCTCCTCGTGGCCGGTGCGACCAGCAGCCTACCGAGTGCCGTTCAGCTCTCCCACGCCGCGACGACCTTGTGATCGGTCGCGACCGCTCCGACTCCGGCGGCGCCGCCCGGGGAGCCGAGCCCGGAGACGTCGTCGTTGAAGAACTCGGCGTTGATCGGCGTGAACTGCTTCCACTCGTCCGGGACGTCATCCTCGTAGAAGATGGCCTCGACCGGGCAGACGGGCTCGCAGGCCCCACAGTCGATGCACTCCGTCGGGTGGATGTAGAGCATCCGGTCGCCCTCGTAGATGCAGTCGACCGGGCACTCCTCGACGCACGCCTTGTCCTTGACGTCGATGCAGGGCTCCGCGATGGTGTACGTCAACCCACGACCTCCTCGAGCCTTTCGGGGGACCCGGACTGTAGGGCACGCGGGCCACGGGACGCACCTCGTGGCCGACATGCCCCGTTCGGACACGACGCGTGGAGCGTGAGGCGAGCGTGAGCGGGGGACACCGGCTGCGGGCACGGCACGCGCTGCGCGTGGGGCCGGAGCACCTCCGGACGCGGGTGAGCGTCCGCTCGCTCGTGACGGACCCCGTCGATGGCGAGGTCGCCACCGACGTGGTCGGTCGGCTCCTCGCGATCGACGACGAGGCGCTGGTGCTCGTCGACCGCGACGGGCAGCTGCACGTGCTCGACACTCGGCGCGTGATCGCGTCCCGGCCGGTCCCACCACACCCCCGGCTGCCTGCGGAGCCGGACATCGGGACCGCCGAGGCACCACTCGTGCGTCAGGCCGCCCGACTGCTGCTGCTGGACGAGCAGGACCGGGTTCTGCTCGTCCGTCACCTGCCCGGTGAGGGCGCGCCGGTCTGGACCGCGCCCGGGGGCGGGTTGCGGCCCGGCGAGGACCACCGCGACGCGGCGCTGCGCGAGGCGATGGAGGAGCTGGGGCTCGTGGTGACCCTCGGGCCGGTCGTCTGGACCCGGCGGGAGACCTTCCCGTTCCGGGGGGTGTGGCTCGACCAGGCGGAGCGGTGGTTCCTGGCTCGGACCGTGGGGTACGACGCCGCCGCAGCGCCGCTGGGCGACCACGGCACGGACCTGGCCCGCTGGTGGACGCTCGACGCGCTGCGCACGACCGGCGAGCGGCTGGCGCCGAGCGCGTTCGCCGACCACCTCCGACGCATCGTTCAGGAGGGAGCGCCCGCGTCACCGATCGACGTGGGACGCTGAGCCGCTACGTCGGGATCTCACCGAGGCGGTGCACCATCACGCGGTTGGTCCCGCCGTGCCCGCCGGGGATGCCCGAGACGATCACCACGGCGTCCCCGCGCTCGCCGTAGCCGCGCTCGAGGCAGAACTCGTCCGCGGCGACGATCAGCGCGTTGGACTGGTCCTTCTCGCCCACCTTCTCGCCGACGGTCCCCCACATCAGCGGCAGACGGTGCAGGGTCGCGTCCTCGCTGGTGAAGCCGATGATCGGCTGCCGCGGCCGGAACTTGGACACCAGCTGGATCGACGCCCCCGAGAAGCTGAAGACCAGGATGACCTTGGCCTCGACGTCGTCCGCCATCTGGACGGCGGCCTTGGCGACGACGCGGCCGACGATGTTGGCCGTGATCGGCGTCGCGGGCCGCACCCGGTGGGAGGCGGCCTCGGCGACCTCGATGATGCGCGCCATCGTGCGGACGGTCTCGACGGGGTAGCGGCCCGCCGCCGTCTCGCCCGACAGCATGACGGCGTCCGTCCCGTCGAAGATGGCGTTCGCGACGTCCGAGGCCTCGGCCCGCGTGGGGCGTGGTGACCGGATCATCGAGTCGAGCATCTCCGTCGCCGTGATCACCGGACGGCTGTGCTCGTTGGCGAGGTCGATCATCTCCTTCTGGATGGCGGGCACGCGCTCGGGGCCGATCTCCACCCCGAGGTCGCCCCGCGCCACCATGATCGCGTCCGCGACGTCCACGATGCCCTGGAGGTTGTCGACGGCCTCCGGCCGCTCCAGCTTGGCGACCACCGGCTGCTCGCCACCGAGCGTGCGGATCAGCGCGCTGACCTCGAGCACGTCCTCGGGTCGCCGGACGAACGACAGCGCGATCCAGTCCACGCCGATGTCGACCATGTCCTCGACGTCGGAGCAGTCCTTGTCGGTGAGGCACTTGGCCGAAACGTCCACACCCGGCAGGTTCACGCCCTTGCGCGACAGCGCCAACCCGCCGACGACGACCCGGGCATGGACGCCATCGGCGTCGATCGAGGAGACGACCAGCCGCAGCAGGCCGTCGTCCATGAGGATCAGCGCACCCGGCTCCACGTCCGCCGCGAGGTGCTCGTAGACGACGGGCAGCACCGGGACACCCTGATCCAGGTACTGGGGCACCGTCTCGACACCGGCGACCAACCGCACCTCGCCGCCGTCCTGCAGCATGACGCCCTCGTCGGGCAGGAGTCCGAGGCGGATCTTCGGCCCCTGGAGGTCACCCAGGCTGCCGATCGTGCGTCCGAGGTCCTCCCCGATCGAGCGCGCGAGCTCCAGGCGGGCGCGGTGGTCCTCCTTCGTCCCGTGCGAGAAGTTGAGCCGCACCACGTCGATCCCGGCGGCGATGGCGGCTCGGAGCCGATCCGGATCGTCGAGGGCGGGCCCCAACGTTGCGACGATCTTGGCGCGACGCACAGCAGTCCTCGGGTGGGGGTGGGACGTGCATGGAGCGGCATCGTAGATGCCAGGCCGCGTCAGGACACGGCGTCGTCCGACGGGCGTGCGAGCGGGTCCCGCGCGCCGTCCAGGAGCTGGTGCAACGCCCGCTCGACCTGGCTCGTCACCATCGCGCCGGCCCCGCCGTCGAGACGGAGGTCGAAGGCCTCCTCGGCGAGCCCGACGGAGCTCGACGCCAGCGCCTCCCCCGCCGCGACCGCGAGCAACGTCGGCAGCAGGGCGCTCGCCCAGTCCACACGCCAGGAGGCGACCACGGCCGCCGACGGCAGGGTGCGTACCACGCCGATCGGTCCGATCACCTTCGCGCCGTCCCTGGCAGCGGCGGCCGCTGCCGACCCCGCGCCGCGGCTGCCGTCGACGATCACCACGCTCGCGCCGGCACGCCGAAGCGCCGCCACCTCGGCGTCCGGGTCGGCCTCGTCGTCCGGCGCGGCCTCGAGCACCTCGGCGCCCCCCAGGCCGGCGAGGAGTCCGGTCCGGAACCGCTCCCCCGCGAGGTCGTCCTCGCCGAGCACCAGACCGACCGGCGCACCGGCGGCCGCCGCGCGGGCGGCGACGCCCACCAGGTGACCGAGCTCCTCGACCCTGACCCGCAGGTGGACGACACCGTCCGGCGCGCCGTCGTCGGCGGCGACGAGCGGATCGCCGGAGACCGCGCAGAAGCGGACCCGCGGGTGCAACGGCGCGAAGGACCCGGCGAGCTCGATCGCGCCCGGTCCCACGACACACAGGACCTGCGACTCGCGGTCGGCGAAGGCCGCGACCAGATCGCGCCGGAGATCCACCGAGGAGGGGGACAGCGTCCGCAACGACCGCACCGTCGGGCCGACCGTCGCCTCCAGCGCCTCGACGTCCCTCCTGAGGATCCCGAGGTGGGCGGGCTCGAGCCCGTCGCCCGCGGGCAGCACGATGGCCGCGCTCGACCCCACCGCGGGCGGGGGTTCGGGCGGCCCGTCGTCCGCCACCCTCGCCGGTGTCGGCGGCGGGACCGTCGCGTCCGGCGTGCAGCCGAACGCGACGATCGCGAGGACGGCCGCGCCGGCGACGACGGTGGACGGCAGGGGCACGCCCACCGTCAGGCCCCCTCGCGCATCGCGGCTCCGCCTCCTGGCACCCAACTAGGCTAGCGGGGAGCCACCAGCGCAAGCGTCGGAGCGAGGTCCCAGCGTGCCCGCCATCACCGTCCTCGACGACGACCCCATCGCCGGGGTCCAGCTCGCGTCGCTGCGCGACGCCACGACCACGCCGGAGCACTTCCGGCTCCACGCGCGGCGGCTGGGGTCGATCCTGGCCCTGCGGGCCGTCCAGGGCATGCCGGCCGCCTCGAGCTCGGTCGAGTCGCCACTCGGTCCCGCACCCGCGCTCGGACCGGGCCGCACGATCGTCGCCGTTCCGGTCCTCCGCGCCGGGCTGGGGCTGCTCGGCGGGGTGCACGACGTGCTGCCGACCGCGCTCGTCGGCATGATCGGCCTCGAGCGGGACGCGACCACCCTGCAGGCACGCCGTTACTACTTCAAGGTGCCGCCGCTGGACGGCGCGTGGGTGCTGGTGCTGGAGCCGATGCTGGCGACCGGTGGCTCGGCGTCCGACGCGGTCAAGGCGCTCGACGCCGAAGGTGCCGAGCAGGTCGTGGTGCTGTCGGTCACGGCCACCCGGGCGGGCATCGACCGGATCCTCGACGAGAACCCGGGCGTCCGGATCGTCACGGCGGCGATCGACCCGAAGCTGGACGACAACGGCTACATCGTGCCGGGGCTCGGCGACTTCGGCGACCGCCTGTTCGGCACGCCGCACGCCTGAGTCACCTCGGCAGCGGCGTGCCGTCCGCGGCCGTGTGCAGCTCGACCGTGCCGTAGCGCCCTCGCGAGTAGGCGAGCGGCGGACGATCCTCGTCGGCGCCGACGGCCACCACGTCGCCGAGCACGACCATGTGGTCGCCGGCGTCCACGACCTCGCGCACCTCGCACTCCACCCAACCGGCGCATCCCTCCAGCACGGGCGCCCCGGTGACCGCCGTGGTGGTGGCGACACCGTCGAACTGGGCCGCGCCGAGCTGACGGGCAGGATCCGCGAAGTGCACGGACAGCGCCTGCTGACCGTCCGCGAGGAAGCTCAGTGCGAAGACACCGCCGCGGACGATCATCTCCGCCATGATCGCGCTGTGTGCGACGCACAGCAGCACGATCGGCGGACGGAGCGACACCGACGTGACGGCGTTGGCGGTCATCCCGTGCCACTCACCGTCGGCGACGGTCGTCGCCACGCTGACACCGGTGACGAAGGTGCCGAGCGCCGCACGGAACCCGAGCTCGTCGAGCTCCCTGCGCGACGCCGAGACGCTGCCGCTCACGACACGCTCCCGCGCTCGATGCCGGAGAACAGGTCCCGCTCCGGGCGCTCCGCCCCGAGCACGCCCTCCTCGAGCACGAACTGCTCGATGCCGAACAGCTGCGTGACGATCGTCTCCGGGGTGTTGAGGAAGAACGAGTCCTCGCCGATCTGGCTGCGGTGCGCGCGCAGGGCCGCCTGCTTGCGGACGAGGAAGGGCGTGACGTCCACCTCGGTCGTGACCAACTCGTCGGGGACGCCCATGCCGACCTCGCCCAGCTGCTCCTCCTCGCCGAACGGCGACGGGAGCCCGGCGTCGAACCACGCCTGGTGCGCGGTCCGCAATCGGGCGATGCCGAGGGTGTGCACGTACCGCTTCCGCACCTTCCACGGGTCCCCCTCGAGCGGGGCGGCGGGGTCGGCTGCGAGCCGGACGGCCCTGACCGTCACCTCGTGGGCCTTGATGTGGTCTGGATGCCCGTAGGTGCCCCGCTCGTCGTCGGAGACGACCACGTGCGGGCGCTCGGCACGGATGATGGTGGCGAGGCGGAGTGCCGCCGCATCCGCATCTGCCCGATGGAAGCTGTCGGGACGCTCGTTGCTCGTCTGGCCGGCCATGCCGCTGTCGCGGTAGCCGAGCCAGTGGTGGGCGGTGACGTCCAGCGCCACGAGCGCCGACGCGAGCTCGCGCCGCCGGTGCGTCGCGAGGTCGTCGTCACCGAGGTCGATCCCGGCGAGGTTCTCGCCCTCCTCCCCGCCCGTGCAGGTGACGACCACGGTGCGGACACCGTCGTCGTGCGCCTTGGCCAGCACGCCGCCGCACGCGATCGACTCGTCGTCCGGATGCGGATGCACCGCGAGCAGTGTCGGCCCGTGCTCCACGTTCGCCTCCGTCGTCGCCAGCTAGCCTCCGGCAACGATGGAGGCCGACGCCACGCTACCCACCGACCCGCCCCCGGTTCCCGGAGCGGGTGTCTCGGTGACCTTCGTGGACGAGCCCGACGAGGTGGGACCGGCACTCACCGACCTCGCGGCCGATGTCGTCGGCATCGACGTCGAGCGCGCCGACGGCGATCGGTACTTCCGGAAGGCCGCCCTCGTCCAGGTCGGCGTCGACGGCCGCTGCGTCCTGCTCGACGCGGTCGCGCTGCACGCCCTCCCGGCACTCGACGCGCTGCTGCAGGATCGGCTCGCCGTGCTGCACGCACTCGAGAACGACCTCGAGCCCCTGCGACGCAAGGGGGTCCTGCCCGCCCGGATCGCCGACACGGCCGTCGCGGCCGCCGTCCTGGGACTGCCCACGGGGCTGGGACCGCTGCTGCACTCCGTGCTCGGCATCAGCCTCGACGGCGACAAGAGCGCCTACCAGCGAGCTGACTGGGAGCAGCGGCCCCTGTCGGCGGGGATGGCCGCCTACGCGGCGGGCGACGTCGTGCACCTGCCGGCGTTGTGGGCGACCCTCGTGGAACGGCTCGACGACCAGGGGCGACGGGGGTGGTACGACGAGGAGGTGCGCCACGTCGTCGACCACCTCGACGTCGACACCCGCGACTGGAGTCGCGTGAAGGGCGCAGGCCGGCTGTCGGGCCGTCAACGCGCGGTACTCCGGGCACTGTGGGAGGAGCGGGAGCGACTCGCGCGCCTCCACGACATCGCGCCGAACCGGCTGCTGCACGAGGAGGTGCTGCGTGACGTCGCGACCGACCCGCCACGGACGCCGACCCAGCTCGTCCGTCGCAGCAACCGACGGCGGTCGCTCGTTCGGCGCCACGCGACGGATCTCTACGAGGCGCTCGAGCGCGGGCTCGCGGCAGCGCCCGAGGACAGGGAACGGTCACGTCGCTGGTCGGACGAGGACCGAGCGGTCTACGACGCGCTCCGGCAGGGCCGATCCGCCATCGCCGCGGACCTCGGGCTCGATCCGGGGGTCCTGTGCCCCTCGCGATCGCTGTGGGCCTCCGTGGCGGGCGACCCCCGCGACGGCACCCACCTGTGCGAGCTCGCTGGCATGCGAGCGTGGCAGACGGCGCTGCTGGCCGACCCGCTGTGGACTGCCTACGTGGAGGCGCGCGCCACGGGCCGCGACTGACCGGGTGTCGCGGCGAGCTTGCGGGCGAGGACGGACGGCAGGCTGAACTCGACGTCCTCGTCCACGACCATGACGGTGTCGACGGTCTCCACCCCACGGGCGCGGAACCAGTCGATCACCTCCTCGACGAGCACCTCGGGCGCCGAGGCACCAGAGGTCAGCCCGACGGTGCCGACGCCCGCGAGCCACGCGGGGTCGATCTCCGAGGCGTCGTCGATCAGGTGAGCCGGCACGCGCCGGTCCTTCGACACCTCGACCAACCGCTTGCTGTTCGAGGAGGTCTGGGACCCGACGACCAGCACGAGGTCGCACCGCGTCGCGAGCTGCTTGACGGCGTCCTGCCGATTCTGGGTGGCGTAGCAGATGTCGTCGCTCTTCGGCTGACGCAGGCCGGGGAAGCGCTCGTTGAGGCGCTCGACGACGGTCGCCGTCTCGTCCATCGACAGCGTCGTCTGCGTGATGTAGGTCACCGGCTGGTCCTGCGGGAGGTCGAGCGCGTCGACGTCGTCGGGCGTCTCGACCAGGCGGATCCGCGACGGCGCCTGCCCCATGGTGCCGACGACCTCCTGATGGCCCTCGTGCCCGATCAGCACGATGTCCATGCCGTCGCGTGCGTAGCGTCGCGCCTCGTGATGCACCTTGGTGACGAGCGGGCACGTCGCATCGATCAGGGTGTGCCCGAGGCGACGCGAGTTCTCGAAGGCGGCCGGTGGCGAGCCGTGTGCGGAGAACACGACGATCGCGCCCTCCGGGACCTCCGTCTCGTCCTCGACGAAGCAGGCCCCCTTGCGGCGGAGCGACTCCACCACGTGGGTGTTGTGGACGATCTCGTGCCGGACGTACACGGGTGCGCCGTACGCCTCGAGCGCCTTCTCGACGATCAGCACGGCACGGTCCACGCCGGCGCAGAAGCCGCGTGGAGCAGCGAGGAGGAGGGTGTGGGGTGCCATGACGGCCGAGGGTAGCGAGCGGTGCGGGGCTCCCGCCGTGCCCACTGCGGCATACTGATCCGACGACGCGGCCTCGAAGGCGGACTGGTGCACATCATCATCGGTGGGTGTGGTCGCCTGGGCGCCGAGATCGCGGAACAGCTGTCGGCCGATGCGGACGCCGACGTCATCATCCTGGACACCGATCCGCGTGCGTTCGACCGGCTCGGTGCGGGGTTCAACGGCGAGACGATCGTCGGCGACTGCACCGACCGTGACGTGCTCGAGCAGGCGGGCGTGCAGCGTGCCGACGGACTCGTCGCGGTCACCCGCTCGGACAACGCCAACCTCATGACGGTGGAGATCGCCACCCACCTCTACGACGTCCCGAGGACCATCGCCCGGCTGTTCATCCCGGAGCGGGAGGACGTCTACCGCAAGCTCGGGGTGCGCTACGTCTCGTCCACGGGCACCATCGCGAAGCTGTTCCTCAACGAGTTCCGGGACGACAGCTACCCGTTGCACGTCCACTTCAGCGACAGCGACGTCAACATGGTCGATCTCGAGATCGACACCGGTGGCCACGCCCAGACCGTCGAGGAGTTCGAGGTCGACGGTGCCCTGCGCGTCGCGGCGGTCCGCCGCGGCTCGCGTACGTTCATCCCCGATCGGACCGACCGGCTCGAACGCGACGACGTCGTGACGGTGGCGATGAAGCCCTCGGCAGCCAGATCCCTGGAAGGGCTCGTCCGACCACCGTTCGACCGGGCCCGCGTGCGGTAGGAGCGTCCACCGTGTACATCGTGCTCGTCGGTGGCGGCCGCATCGGCCGCTACATCGCGAAGGACATGGCCGACAAGGGCCACGAGGTCACCATCATCGAGCGCATCGCGAGCCGGTGCGAGCAGCTCGTGACGGACACCGACGTGCTCGTGATCGAGGGCGACGCCTGCGACGTCACCTACCTGGAGCAGGCGCACGTCGACCGGGCGGACGTGTTCGTCGCGACGACCCACGAGGACGAGGACAACCTCGTGGCGTGCCAGCTGGCCAAGATCGAGTTCGGCGTGAACCGTGCCATCAGTCGGGTGAACACCCCCAAGAACGTCGAGATCTTCGATGCGCTCGGCATCGAGCCCGTGTCCTCGACACGGCTGATCTCCGAGCTGCTCGAGAACGAGTTCAGCGTCGGGGAGCTGATCCACCTGACCAGCCTGAAGGGTGGCCGCGTCCAGCTCCTGGAGCTGCGGATCCCCGATGGCAGCGGTGCACCCGCCACACGACGGGTGAGCGAGCTCGACCTGCCGAACGAGTCCGTCCTCGTCGCGATCTTCCGGGGTGACGAGACGGTGATCCCGGGTGGTGACACCGAGGTACGGCCGGGCGACGAGGTCGTGGCGATCGCCGCTCCGGATGTGGAGCGCCGGTTGACCCAGGCGCTCCTGGGCCGCCGCTGATGGACGGACGGACCCGACGCCGGACAGGGCTTCGCGATGCCGTGCGCGGCATCGGCTTCGTGGTCCTCGTCAGCGGCCTGGTGCTCGCCGCCGGTTGGCTCATCAGCACGATCCTGCGCCTGGTGCTCTCGTGACGACCATCCTGCGGCCGGGCGCGGACGACCTCGCCCTGATCGGCTACTACCTCGGCAAGGTCCTCCTCGGGCTCGGGCTGGTCATGCTCGTCCCGCTGGCCGTCGCGGTCGGGATGCGCGAGTGGAACTCCGCGACCGCGTTCGTCGTCGCTGCCGCGCTGTGCATCATCGCGGGCGGTGCGAGCGACGCCCTGCTCGCCACCAAGCGGCCGCTGACCTGGGCCCATGGCATGGTGATCGTCGCGCTCGCGTGGCTCGTCGGCGCCATCTTCGCGGCGATCCCGCTGTACCTCACCGGCCGCTTCTCCGACCCGATGGCGGCGCTGTTCGAGTCCATGTCCGCGCTGACGACCACCGGCGTGTCGGTCATACACGACCTGGACCACACGCCCGTCTCGGAGAACCTCTATCGGCACCTGCTGCAGTTCGCGGGCGGCCAGGGCATCGTGATCGTCGTCCTGTCGCTGTTCGCCGCCGGCGGTGCACGGATCGCGACGCTGTACGTGTCCGAGGCGCGGGACGAGCGCATCCTGCCGAACTTCATCCGGACGTCCCGCTTCATCTTCCTGGTCGCCGGATCGTTCCTGGTGGTGGGGACGACGGCGCTGACCCTGTCGTTGCTGCACGCGGGGTTCTCGCCGCGCTCTGCCGTCTACCACGCCGTGAACCTGTTCTTCGCCTCCTTCGACACCGGCGGCTTCTCGGTGATGCAGGCGTCCGTGAGCTACTACCACTCGCCGCTGGTCGAAGCCGTCGTCGCGGTGCTCATGATCGCCGGGACGCTGTCGTTCGGCCTGCACTTCGCGCTGTGGAACGGACGGCCGAGGGAGTTCTTCCAGCACCTCGAGACGCGCACGCTGGCGGTCACGACGTCGCTGTTGTTCGCCACCCTGTGCGTCGGCTTGTTGACCGTCGGGACCTACGACACGACCTCTGCCCTGCTGCGCAAAGGCCTGTTCACGCTGGTCTCGGCGGTCTCGACCACCGGGCATCAGGTGAACGCGGGTGCGGTGTACCTCTCCGACTGGGGTGCGCTGGCCCCGGCCGCCATCGTCGGCGCCATGGCCATCGGCGGCATGGCGTCCTCGACCGCGGGCGGCATCAAGGCCATCCGGGTGGGCATCGCGTTCAAGACCCTCGTGCACGACATCAGGCGGATCCTGCTCCCGGAGTCGGCGCTGGTCGTCACCACCTACCACGCCGGCCGACGTCGCATCCTCAACGACCAGACCGCACGCGCGGCCACCACGGTGCTGCTGCTGTTCGTCGTGACCTACCTGATCGGCGCGATGGTCGGTCTGGCGTACGGCGAGTTCGACATCACGGAGACGCTCTTCGAATCCGTGTCGGTCGGGTCGAACATCGGCATCTCGATCGGGGTCGTGAACCCGGACATGCCCGACGGGCTGATGGCGGTCTACATCGCGCAGATGTGGCTGGGGAGGCTCGAGTACGTCGCCGTGTTCGCGCTCGTCGGCTACCTCGCGTCGCTGGCGCGCGGGAGGGCGTCGGCATGACCGGGCCTCGCACGAAGCACCGTCGCAGGCACACACGGTGGTACCTGGTCGCCACCGTCTGTGCGATGGCGACCATCGTGCTCGGCGTCACGGAGCTCGAGCGCCGCTCGCCGGAGAACCCGTCCGAACTGCGACCCGTGGAGGGTGTCCCACCCCAGGCGGACCCCGAGGTCCGCCGCTGCACACGCCAGGCCGCCGACCCGACGATAGGCGACATCCTCGACAGCTTCCCTCCGGGCGGACGCGTCACCTCGACACAGCTCGTCGCCTGCCCCAGCGCCTACGACGGGCGACGTGTGGCCTTCGCCGGCGAGGTGGTCGGTACGTTGCTGCGACGCGAGGGGGGTGCCTGG
Organism: uncultured Nitriliruptoraceae bacterium; assembly: GCA_963695235.1. Lineage (GTDB taxonomy): Bacteria > Actinomycetota > Nitriliruptoria > Nitriliruptorales > Nitriliruptoraceae > PWLR01. The sequence goes on along the minus strand of OY968778.1, from coordinate 1,543,013 downwards.
GCGCAGGTCAACGACGACGACTACGCGCTACGGGTCGGCCCGCTCGTCGGCCGCCGCGACCAGGCCGGGTTCAACACCGGCATCGCCGTCTGGCTGCCCGACGGCCTGCACGAACGGGTCGGCGGCATGGGACACTCGAGCCAGCGCGGCGACGTGATCCTGGTCGAGGGTGCGGTGCGCCGGGCGGATCCCGAGGACGGGGGTGGCCTGACGGTGCGCGCCGATCACCTGGAGGTGCTCGCCGCGGCGGTCGAGATCGACACGCCGTTCCATCTGCTGCAGGCCGTCGTCGCCGGCATCCTCGCCGCGATCGCCGTCGCGACCACCCTGTGGGCGCGGGCGGTCAGACGACGCTAGTCGCGCGTGCCGACCGTTCGTGGTCCAGGCAGGGCCCCGGCGGTCACCGCTTGTCGCGCAGCCCGGCCTCCTGCGACGACGGACACAGCGACTCCACCACGCAGTCGTCGCAACGGGGCGAGCGGGCGAGGCACGTACGCCGACCGTGGTGGATCAGCAGGTCGGACACCTCGAGCCAGCGAGCACGCGGGAACAGGCGCATGAGGTCGCGCTCGATCTTGACCGGATCGTGCTCCCTGGTGAAGCGCAGACGGCGCGAGAGCCGCTGGACGTGGGTGTCCACGACCACGCCCGCGTTGACACCGAACCCGTTGGCGAGCACCACGTTCGCCGTCTTGCGGGCGACGCCCGGCAGCTCGAGCAGCTCGGCCATCGTCCCCGGCACCTCGCCGCCATGTCGCTCGAGGAGCATGCGCGCCGTCGCCTGCAGGTTCTTCGCCTTCTGACGGAACAGCCCGAGCGAGCCCAGCAGGGTCTCCAGCCGCTCCAGGGGCGCGGACGCGACCGCCTCGGGTCCCGGCAGCTCCCGGAACAGCACCCGCGTCACCTCGTTGACCTTCACGTCCGTCGACTGCGCCGAGAGCATGGTCGCGGCCAGGAGCTCGAAACGGTCGGAGAACTCGAGCGCGATCGTCGCGTCGGGCAGGGCCTCGGCGAGCAGATCGAGCACGACGGGAGCGCGCAGCGTCTTGCCGCGCTCCCTCGACAGACCCTGGGGTGGTTGCACAGCGCGGCAGGTTAGACCGACGGGTCGACGGGCAGGACCACCGTGAAGGTCGTGCCCTCACCGAGCAGGCTGTCCACGCCGATCGTCCCACCATGGCGTTCCACCGCGTGCCGGACGATGGCCAGCCCGAGCCCCGTGCCGCCTGTCTCCCGGGACCGCGCCGGGTCCACGCGGTAGAAGCGCTCGAAGACACGGCCGAGATCCTCCCGCGGGATCCCGATGCCGGTGTCGGCGACGGACAGGACCTGCCGTCGCCCCTGCGGCTCGATGCTGACGGCGACCGACCCGCCGGGGCGGTTGTACTGGATCGCGTTCGCGACGAGGTTCTTCGCGATGACCTCCAGGTCCCCCGGCACACCCGCGACGACCGCCCGGTCCGGCGACTCGACCGACAGCTCCACCTCGCCGGCGTCCGCCCTCGGGACGAGATCGGCGACGGTGCGCCGCACGAGCTCCGCCAGATCGACGGGCACGAGCTCGAGGGGCCCGCGCTCCTCCAGGCGCCGCAGATCGAGGAGGTCGTGCACCAGCCGGGCGAGTCGCTCCGCCTCGATGCCCAGCCGGTGCACGAGCGTGGCGGTGCGCTCTGGATCCATCCTGAGCGTCACCTCCAGCGCCTCCGCGAGGGTCTGGATCGAGGTGACCGGTGTCTTCAGCTCGTGGGAGGCATTGACCACGAAGTTGCGCCGAAGCTCCTCGACCCGGCGCTCCCTGGTGCGGTCGGTGATGATGAGCAGCGTCTCGTCTCCGACCATCGTCACCACCGAGCGCAGGTCGTGGCCGCTGTGCTCGACGTCCAACGTGACCGGCTGCGACTGCTCGCGTGCGGCGCGGACCGCACCCGCGAGCGCGGCGCTGCCGACCGCCTGGACGACGGTCACGCCGGTCGCGTCGATCGGGATGCCGAGCAACGAGCGTGCGGCGTCGTTCGCCGCGAGCAGTCGCCCATCACCCGAGAAGAGCAGGGCCGGCTGCACGAGCGAGTCGACGAGCTCGCGGCGCCAGGGCCGCTCGCGCTCGAGCTTGGCGCCGCGACGCTGGAAGGCTGCACCGAGCGCGTTGAGGGCGATCGCGAGCTGGCGCCACGCCTCGCCACCCCGCAGCACCACCGGCGTGTGCTCCGCGCGTCCGATCCACCCGTTCACCTGGTCGGCGAGCCGGCCGATCCGCACGCGCTCGGAGCTCGAGAGCGCGATGCCGGCGAGCAGCCCCACGACGCCCGCGACGGCCAGCCCCCAGACCCCCGCCAGCAGGCGGCCGGCGACCGCGCCGGCGAGCGCCGACAGCACCGCGACACCGAGCAGGCGCGGGCTCACGAGTCCGCGAACCGGTACCCCACACCGCGAACGGTGCGGATCCGTTCCGGCGCGGTCGGGTCCACCTCGATGCGGGTCCGCAGACGGCGGACGTGGACATCCAGCGTCTTGGTGTCCCCGACGTAGTCGCTCCCCCACACCTCGTCGATCAGCTGCCCACGCGTCAACACGCGCCCCGCGTGCTCGACGAGGGTCGCGAGCAGCTCGAACTCCTTCGGCGGGAGCTCGACCGCCGTGCCGTCCACCCGCACCTCGTGGCGAGCGCGGTCGACGCGCACCCCGGAGGCCTCCACCGGGCCGGCGCTGTCCACGCTGCCCACCGACGGTGCACGCCGCAGGATGGCTTTGATGCGCGCGACCAGCTCGCGGGTCGAGAACGGCTTGGTCACGTAGTCGTCGGCGCCGAGCTCCAGGCCGACGACCCGGTCGACCTCGGCGTCACGCGCCGTCAGCATGATGATGGGGACGTCGGATCGGCTCCGCAGCGCACGACAGATCTCCGTCCCGGACATCCCGGGGAGCATCAGGTCGAGGACCACCAGGTCGGGGCGGACCCGCTCGAACGCGGGGATCGCCTCGAGGCCGTCCTTGACCCATGCGATCTGGAAGCCCTCGGCCTCGAGCGTGATCGCGAGCCCCTCGGCGATGGACTTCTCGTCCTCGACCAGCAGCACCTTCGGCATCCCCGGACCTTTCTCGACGTTAGAGTGCGCTGGGGGGTGGAACGTGCGCAACGACCTCGAGCTCCAGATCGACCAGCTCCGCGCCGAGGTGGTGGCGATGGGCGAGCGCGCCGACGCGATGCTGGCGGGTGCACTGCAGGCGCTCGGCGACGCCGATCCCGACGCCGCGGACGCCGTCGTCGCGAGCGACCAGGCGCTCGATCGCGCCTACGAGAACGTCCAGCACGGCGTGCTGGCGGTCGTCGCGCTGCACGGACCGGTCGGCCGGGACCTGCGTCTGCTGACCGCCCTGATCCACATCAGCCTCCACCTCGAACGCATGGGCGACTACGCCGTCAACGTCGCCCGCACGACACAGCGCTCCGCCCCCTTCCCTTCCGATCGTGACCTGCTCGAGCAGGTCACCGAGATGGGAGCGCTGGCCCGCGAGGTGGGGCAGGACGCGGTGCGCGCGTTCGTCCACGGCGACGTCGACCTCGCACGCGCGGTCGGCGAGCGCGACGACGGTGTCGACCGGCTCAACATCGGGATCTTCCATCGGCTGGTCCGCCTCGCGGCGGACGAGGAGGACCGCCTCGAGTGGGCCACACGGATGATCCAGCTGACCCGCCAGCTCGAACGGTACGCCGACCACGCGGTCGACGTCGCCGAGCAGGTGGTGTTCGTCTCGACCGGCCGGGCGGTCGAGCTGTCGAGCAACGACCCACGCTGATCGACGCCTCGGCTCCTCACGGGCCAACGTCGACCCGATCCCCGGTGACCACGAACGTCATGTGCTGGGCGAAGGCGACGCCGTGGTCCGCCATCCGCTCCAGGTAGCGCCCGAGCAGGCCGAGCACCAGCGCCTCACCCGCGGCGTCCTCGAGCGCACGTGCCCGCAGCAGCAGTCGCGTGCGCAGCTCGTCGACCTCGGCATCGGCGCGATCGAGCTCGTGCACGGCCAGCGCGTCGTGACCGCGCCACGCATCGACGCCGCACCGCAGGACCTCGGCCGAACGGGTCGCGAGCTCCGCGAGCTGCGCCTGGAGTGGCCCGGGGAGCAGCCGCACGTCGAGCCGGTCGACGCACGAGGCGATGTGATGCAGCAGCCGCGCCGCGCGCTCCACGTCCGTGACGAGGCGCAGCAGCGCGACGAGTCGACGCAGATCGCCGGAAACCGGGGATTCGCGGGCGAGCAGCAGGAAGGCCTGCTCCTCGACGAGGCGGGTCCGCGCCCGGACCTCCGAGGCGATGGCATGCGCCTCGCGGATGCAGGCACGCTCGGCCCGCAGCAGGCAGCGGATCGTGCCCGGCATGGCGTCGACGACCAGCAGCGCGGCCCCCACGAGCTCGTCGTCTACCGCGTCGAGCCTGGCGACGTACTCCGCCCGCAACTCCGGGCGACGCGACGCGAGCGAGGGCAGGGACTGACGCCCGGGCGTCTCCACGTCGGCTGGTCCCTCCACGCAGGGCTGGCCACGCACGCTCGTCACGCATCGGCCATCGCCTGCGCGCGACCCTACGCCGCCCGTGCTCCCGCACACTGAACCACGGGTGAACGCGCGGTGACGACGGGACGAACCGTTCACCCCACCGTCGGCACGGACGTCAGTAGGTGACGGAGGCGTAGCGGCGGAGCTTCTCCAGGCGATGGCGTGCACGGATCACCCGCACGGTCCCGGACTTGGAGCGCATCACGAGCGACTCCGTCGTCGCCCCACCGCGGTCGAAGCTGACCCCGTGGAGCAGGGAGCCCTGCGTGATGCCGGTGCACGAGATGAAGCAGTCCTCGGCGTCGACCAGGTCGTCCTGCGTCAGGACGGCGCCCAGGTCGTAGCCGGAGGCCTCGGCTGCGGCGCGCTCCGCGTCAGAGCGTGGCCACAGGCGGCCGAGCATCTGGCCGTCGAGCGCCTTGACCGCGCACGCGGTGATGACGCCCTCCGGCGTCCCCCCGATGCCGTACAGGACGTCGATCTGTGGCCGATCGGTCCACGCCGCGACGATGCCGGCGGCCACGTCCCCGTCCGTGATCAAGGTCAGCCTGGAGCCTGCCTCGCGCACCTCCCGCTTCGCCTGCTCGTGTCGATCGCGGTCCAGCATCACCACCGTGAGGTCACCGACGGGGCGCCCCGTCGCGGCAGCGACCGCCCGGAGGTTCTCACCGAGCGGGCGGTCCAGGTCGATCGAGCCGGACGCCTCCGGGCCGACCACCAGCTTCTCCATGTACATGCACGGCCCGGGGTCGAACATCGTGCCGGCAGGTGCGGCCGCCATGACCGCGAGCGAACCCGGACGGCCCTCGGCGAGCAGCCGCGTCCCGTCGATCGGGTCGACGGCGATGTCCACCTTGGGCAACGAGCCGGTCCCGACGCGCTCGCCGTTGTAGAGCATCGGCGCCTCGTCCTTCTCGCCCTCGCCGATCACGACGACGCCGTCCATCGCGACGGTGTCGAGCACCTGCCGCATCGCGTCGACGGCGGCCTGGTCGCCGGCCTCCTTCTGGCCGCGACCCTGCCAGCGGGCTGCCGCCATGGCAGCAGCCTCGGTGACCCGCACGATCTCGATGGCGAGGTTGCGATCCGGCCGCTCTGGCGTCCTGCTGTCCGACACGTCGCTCCCTCCCGCTCCCGCACGCGTCCAGCGCGTGTGGCGCCGAGCCTACTGGGCGACCGTGCGATCAGAAGATCGTCGCCGCGTGCTCCGCCAACGGACTGCGCACGCCCTTGCTCAGTGTGACGTGCCCGAACAGCGGGCTGCCCTTCATCTTCTCGATCAACGCCGCCATGCCGCCGTAGGGGGAGATGTAGGGGTTGTCGACCTGCCCGAGGTCGCCGCAGAACACCACCTTGGAGCCGGTGGCCATGCGCGTCAGGACCACCTTCAGCGCCGACAGCTCGATGTTCTGTGCCTCGTCGACCACGACGAACTCGTCGGTGATCGATCGGCCACGCAGGTAGGTGATGGCTGCGAGCTCGAGCTGCCCACGGTCGAGGAGCCCGTCGATGGTCGCCTGGACCTGCCGGTGCTCCCTCGCGCCCCGACCACCCGCGGCATCGGTGCGCAGCAGGGCATAGAGGTTGTCGTGGACCGCCGCCATCCACGGCGAGAGCTTCTCGTCGAGATCGCCGGGGAGGTAGCCGACCTCCTGCTTGCCGACCGCGATCAGCGGCCGGTAGACGGACAGGCGCCGGTACGCCGTCGCCTCGACCACCTGCTCGAGGCCAGCCGCGAGCGCCAGGAAGGTCTTGCCGGTCCCCGCCATGCCCATGAGCGAGACGCAGGGGACGTCCGGGTCGAGCAGGAGGTCGATCGCGAAGGTCTGCCGGACGTCGCGGGGCGCCATGCCGAACGCCGCCCGGTGACCGAGCACGCGATGCACCACCGCACGGCCGTCCTCCTCGACGTCGATCACGCGCCCCAGCCCCGATGCCGACCGTCCGCCACGCAGCACCAGGCAGGCGTTGGGCCACAGGGCGCCGTCCGACAGGGTGGAGAGCTCGCCGAGCTCCGCATCGAGCAGCACCTTGCCGTCTCGGTGGAGGTCGTCCAGCACCGAGCTTTCGACGTCCAGCTCGACGATGCCGGTGGTGTGCTCCTCGACGCGCGCGGTGTCGCCGCGGTAGTCGTCCACACGGACGCCGAACTGACTGCCCTTGATGCGCAGCGCCGCGTCCTTGGTCACCAGGATCCCGCCCAACCCGATGGCGGCGCACAGGATGCGGTGATCGGCCTTGGTGCGGTCCAGGTACGGCGGCAGCTCGACGTCGACGTGGTTGGGCTCGATGCGAACCGAGCCGCCCGAGGGGAGCGGCAACGGCTCGCGAAGGCCCCCGCCCGAGAGCACGCGCAGCTCCTCGACCGCTCGCAACGCGAGCCGGGCGTTGCGTCCCACGTCGTCCATGAGGGTCTTCTTGCGGTCGAGCTCCTCGATCACGACCAGCGGGAGGACGACGTCGTGCTCCTCGAACCGGTGGAGCGCGTTCGGGTCGGCGAGCAGCACGCAGGTGTCGAGCACGTAGGTCTGACGTTCGGTCATGACAGGCTCCCAGACGTCGAAGGACGACGAACGCCGTCCCGAAGGGACGGCGTCGTGAGCGGCTCGGTTGTCGGTGTGGTGGCCGGTGGTGGCACGGATCTCGTTGCCTCGTCGGGTCCGGCGGCCCGGGCCGCCAGGGTGGCGATCTGACGCCGACGACCGTAGCGCCCGGCTCACGCGCACCCCGGCAGGTGGAACCGGACGAGCGTGACCCGACGGGTGTTCGCCGCGTGACGTGTCGGCTCAGCGCGGCGACGCCGTGCTGGCACGCACGACCAGGGTCGGCGGCACCATCGGAGGGCCGTCGCCCGGCGTCCCGGCCACCAACTGCAGCGCCAGTTCGCCGGCCGCGACGCCGACGTCGTAGGCCGGGAGCAGCACCGTGGTGAGCGGCGGTTCCGTGTGGCTCGCGAAGAACGCGTCGTTGTAGCCGACGACCGAGACGTCGACGGGGCATGCCAGCCCCCGCTCACGCATCGCCCGCAGGACACCCAGGGCGAGCATGTCGTTGCCGGCGAAGACGGCGGTGGGCGGCTCGTCGAGACCGTCGAGCAACGACAGCGCCACACGCGCCCCCTCGTCGGTGGTGGGCGCCGTCGCCGGCTCGGCCGTCCCGACGGGTTCGAGACCCGCACGCCGGAGTGCCTCGTGGAAGCTCTCGGACCTGGCCCGGAACGCCTCGACGTCGTGCGGGCCGGAGACCTGCGCGAGGCGGACGTGGCCGAGGTCCACGAGGTGCTCGGCCACCCGCCGTGCACCGTCCGCGTCGTCGTGCAGGACCGTCGGCAGGCCGCTGCCCGGCAGCGTCCGGATCGCCAGCACGACCGGCGTGCCGTCGTCGGCCAGCCGCTGGAGGACCCCGACGTCCGCGGCGCGCTGCGCGGTCGTGATGATCCCGTCCACGCGACGTCCGACGAGATGCGCGAGGACCTGCCCGAAGCGGTCGTGGTCGTCCTCGGTGTCGGCGACCAGCGGCATGAAGCCGGCGCGGCCGAGCACGTGTGCGATGCCACGCACGACGGGCGCGTACAGGGGGTTGCCGAGGTCGGGGACGACCACGCCGATCGTGCGCGTCGTGCCCCGTCGCAGGCCGCTCGCCACGAGGTGGGGCCGGTAGCCGAGCTCGTCCGCGACGGCGAGTATCCGCGCACGCGTCGCGGGTGCCAGCAGCGACGACTTGGCGGGGTCGAGGGCGCGCGAGACCGTGGAGATGTGCACGCCGGCCACACGGGCGACGTCACGGATCGTCACGGGGGCGCCCCCGCCCTGCGAAGCCACCGAGCCCTCCCCTAGGCGAGCAACCAGCCCCCGTCGACGTCGAGGTTGGCGCCGGTCACGGCGCGGTTCTCGAGCAGGAACGCCACGGCGTGCACGATGTCGGCCGTCTCGACGAGCCGACCGAGCGGCGTGCGGTCCCGCAGGGCGTCGAGCACGCCCGGCGGCTTGGCCTCCCAGTACGCGGTGTCACCGACGATGGCCGGGTGGATCGCGTTCACGCGGATCGGTGCCAGCTCGACCGCGAGGGTGTGCACCAGGCCCATCACACCGCCGTTCACGGTGGAGACGGTGGTCGACCCCGGGTACGGCCTGTCCTTCGCGAGCCCGCCGAACAGCACGACCGAGCTGTCCTCGTCCATGCGGTCGACCAGCGTGTGCACCACCTCGGTGTAGCCGACCAGCTTCATGACCACGAGCCGGGTGGCACGGTCGATGTCGTAGGCGCTCGCCGTGTTCTCGTCGCGCTCCACCGCGGAGACCACGACGTGACGAACGAGCCCCAGGGGCTCCAACGCAGCGGCGATCGACGCGGGTTCCGAGACGTCGAGCGCGATGCCCCGGGCCCCGCCGCCGAGCTCCGAGGCGACCTCACCCGCCCGGTCCGCGTCACGACTCGTGATCGCGACGTCGTAGCCGCGTTCCAGGTAGTGCCGTGCGGTGGCCAGACCGAGCCCCGCGGACCCGCCGACGACCAGGACGGTCCCGTCGTTCATGCGTGCCTCCCTTCGTGGTCGTGGAGGTGCTCCTCCAGGTAGTTCCAGTCGCGTGCGAACCGGTACGAGTGGCGGGCCGGCGGCTGCGGGGCCTGCGTCTCGAGCCAGCGCACCGGCCCGGGCCCCGGGTTGGTGAACTCGTGGGTCGAACCGACGCCCGCGAAGGCGACATCGCCCGGCTCGAGGCGCACCGACACCCCGTCGAACACCGCGTCGGTGACGCCCTCGAGGATCAGGTAGGCCTCCTCGAACGGGTGGTCGTGCGCGCCGGCGAAGCCGCCTGGGACGTACTGGACCATGAACATCGTGGCGAGGTCCGCGCCGAGGTCGCTGTCCACCATCATCTTCACGCTGATGCCGCTGTAGACGAGCAGCGCCGTTCGCATGCTCGCCGACTGGGCCAGCTTGTCCTGGGTCTGCGCCGCCGGCTCCATGTTCTCGGCCTCGATGTGGCCGAACGACCGGCAGCGGGGATCACGGGCGTCCACGGCGATCGCGGCACGCTCGGGTCCGACGGACGCGACGAAGAACGTGTCGTCGACCGCTCCCGACCGCTGCTGGGGCGCCAGCATCTCGGCCCACCTCGCCGGCACCGAGCCGAGGTTGCGCCAGGCATGGGGCGCCGCGACCGGCACGACGCCGTAGTCGCCGGGCGTGAGCCGGAACCGCCCCTCGGGCGTGTCGAGCTCCACCTCGCCGTCCAGGACGTAGAAGGACTCCTCGAACGAGTGCAGGTGCGGGTCGATCGTCCCGCCGGGCGCCAGCGCGCAGATGCCGAAGTCCATGTGGACCGACGGCGCCCCCGGGCCGACGGCGGCCCAGCGCGTGAAGCCCTCGGCATGGCCGTCGAACACCGGCGGGACCTCGTAGCGGGCGTCCGCTGCGTGCAGGATCAGGTGGCGGGGGACGTTCATGCTGCGTCACCTCCTCGGGGGATGGCGGTCCAGCCGGGCTGTCGCGGGACCTGGCCGACCAGATGGTCCCGGGAGGCCTCGACGAGCTGGCGCGCGTGTGCGAAGTCGTCCACCAGACGGCCGTCCCGCTTGCGAACGACACCGTCGACGATGACCGTGTGGACGTTGGAGACGTCCGCGCCGACGACGACGGCGGCCACCGGGTCGATCAGCGGCGCGAGGTTGGGCAGGGTGGCGTCGATGAGCACCACGTCCGCCCGTTTGCCCGGCGTGAGCGACCCCGTCCGGTCCGCGACCCCTGCGACGTGCGCCCCGTCGATCGTCGCCATCTCGAGGATCCGGCGTGCGGTGATCATCGTGTCGGGCAGATCGACGTCCTCCGTCCAGCAGCGGCCGTTCACCAGCTCCCGCTCCGACCCGAACGCCGCGCGCATCTGGGTGAACATGTCGCCCGGGACGGTGGTGACGACGTCGATGCTCAGGCTCGGGCGGATGCCCTCGGCGATGCAGCGCCCGATCGGTGGGTGGCCGTGTCCCATCTGGATCTCGACCTGGGGCGAGATCGAGACCGTGCCACCGGACTCGCGGATCTTGCGCCATTCGTCGTCGCTGAAGTAGCAGGAGTGGATGTAGGTCGTGTCCGGCCCGAGCAGCCCCAAGCCGTCCAGCATGTCCACCATGCCGAACCTGCCCGCCACGCGCCCCATGCCGGCGTGGAGGGTGATCGGGAGGTCGAGCTCGCGGGCGAGCTGCCACTCGCCGCGGACCACGTCGTCGATGCAGAAGCCGGGCCCACGCGTCGCCAGGGCCATCGTGAGGAGCCCGTCGTCGCTGCTGAAGTAGGTCTCCCGGATGCGCCTGACGTCGTCCGAGGGCATCTGGATCGTCGACCCGAACCAGTAGTCCTGCAGCGACAGGTTCGCGCTGCCGTAGGCGTACTGGGCGCGGATGCCGGCGTCCTGCAAGCCGCGCACCCCTGCATCCGGGTGGTCCGGCGTGTTGTTGATGTGGGACCAGTCGACGAGGGTCGTGATGCCGGCGTTGAGGCACTCGAGGGCGCCCGCCAGGTTCGAGCTGTAGACGTCCTCGGCCCGGTACCTGGGCGCGAAGGTGTCGAGCACCTCGACGAAGTAGTCGTCCAGCGACGCGTTCGGGGCGCACCCGCGGATCGCCGCCTCCCACGTGTGCCGGTGGGTGTCCACGAAGCCAGGGAGCACGATGCACCCCGTCGCGTCGACCACCTCGGCGTCCTCGACCTCGAGACCGCGACCCACCGCCTCGATGCGACCGTCCTCGAGCAGGACGTCCCCGCCCGCGACGTCGCCGAGCTCTGGATCCATGGTCAGCACGTGCCCGCCACGCAGCAGCATGCGCTCCCGCACCGAACCGCCTCCCGAGTTGGCTCCCGAGCGACGATAGACGGACATGCAAACGGTTGCAAGGGCAACGGCGCAGCGCGTCGTCAGCGACCGAACCGCCGGCCGCGCTTCTGGAAGTCGCGGAGCGCACGCAGGAAGTCGACCTTGCGGAACTCTGGCCAGTACGCGTCGCAGAAGTAGTACTCACTGTGGGCCGACTGCCACAGCAGGAAACCCGAGAGCCGCAGCTCCCCCGACGTGCGGATGATCAGGTCGGGGTCGGGCAGACCGGTGGTATAGAGGTGGTCGCCCACGTCCTCGGGCCGCAACGAGCGCGCCACCTGCTCGATCGTGTCGCCCTGCGCCGCCCGGTCGAACAGCAGGCTGCGGAGCGCGTCCGTGATCTCCTGGCGGCCCCCGTAGCCCACCGCGACCTGTACCCGGAGCCGGTCGTTGCCGGCGGTCGCTTCCTCGGCACGCTTGAGCGCCCGGCGGGTCTCCTCCGGCAACAGGTCGAGGGCGCCGACGGCCGTCACCCGCAGCCCACGGGCGGCTGCGTCCTGGGAGCAGGCGAGCCGGTCCACGGTCTCCTCGATGATCGAGAGGAGGCTCGCGACCTCGGCGTCGTCACGTTCGAGGTTCTCGGTGGAGAGCAGCCACAGGGTGACGTACGGGATGTCCAGCTCGAGGCACCAGCCGAGGAAGGCGTCGATGTGCCGGGCGCCGGCGGCGTGTCCGTCGGCGGCCGCCGCCAACCCACGCGCCACGGCGTAGCGGCGGTTGCCGTCCAGGATGACCCCGACGTGGCGCGGACGCGGACCGTCGGCGAGCTCGCGCGCCAGCCGGCGCGCGTAGATGCGGTACAGCACGTCCTGGGCAGCCATCGCCGGCGATGCTAGCCCTGGACCGGGCCAACCCATGGCCGTCCGTACGGCCGTGTCCCCGCACTCGAGGCGGCCGCCTGGTACCGTGGGCCTCTACACGCCCGGACGATGACCTCTGTCCGGGCGTCGCTCGTGGCGGCGGGGGCGCCGCACGGCCGGACCGATCCCGAACCCACAAACATCGCAGTCGACCCGCACGTGATGCGGAGCTTGGAACACCCGTGGCCGAGACGTGGCTGAGCCAGGAGGCGTACGAGCGGCTCACGCAGGAGCTCGAGACGCTCAAGACCGAAGGACGCGAGAACATCGCCGCCGAGATCGAGACGGCGCGCGAGCACGGCGACCTGCGCGAGAACGCCGAGTACCACTCCGCGAAGGACGAGCAGGGCAAGATGGAGGCGCGCATCCGTCAGCTCGAGGAGCTGTTGCGCGACGTCCACATCGGCGAGCCGCCGGACGACGACGCCGCGGCACCCGGGCTCGTCGTCGAGCTCGACGTCGACGGCGACCCGGAGACCTACCTGCTCGGCAGCAGGGAGGACCAGCACGACGAGCTCGAGATCCTCTCCGCCGAGAGCCCGATGGGCCGCGCGGTCATCGGCGCCAGCGCGGGCGACACCGTTCGCTTCGAGACGCCGACCGGCATGACCGTCGAGGTGACCGTCCGGGAGATCCGGCAGCCATGACCGACGCGGGGGCGGGGGCGCACGGCATCCTCGTGTGTGACGCCCGCCCCGTCGTGCGGGCAGGTCTGGTCGCCGTCCTCGCGCCGGTCGGGCAGGCGACGGAGGCGCCGCTCGAGGCCACCGTCGAGCGGGTGCTGGTGCAGCCCCCGGCGCTGCTCGTCGTCGGACTGCGGATCGACGACCCGGAGACCTTCAAGGTCGTCGCCGGCGCGACCGGGCTCGTCCCGGACCTGCGCGTGCTGGTGGTCGCCGACGGCGCCACCGTCATCGACCTGCGCGAGGCGGTGATCGCCGGCGTGGACAGCTTCGTCCTCGCGTCCTCGCCGTTGGCGGACGTCGAGGACGCCGCGGTGCGCACGCTGCGCGGCGAGCGCGTCCTGTCACCCTCGATCGCGATGCAGCTCGCCGGGACCTGGCGGCGCGATCCCCGTGAGAGCGGGTCGGCGTCGCTCACCAGCCGCGAGCTCGAGGTCCTCCAGCTGCTCGCCGAGGGCCTGACCAACGAACGGATCGGCGAACGGATCGGGCTCTCCGCCCGGACCGTCAAGACCCACGTGCAGAACCTGCTGGTCAAGCTCGACGTGCCCGACCGCACCGGCGCGGTCGCACGCGGGTTCCGCTTGGGGCTGATCCGCTAGGCGCGGAGCCAGTCGACGACCCCGCGCACCGCGTGGTACGCGACGAGTCGCGCCTCGTCGGTGTCCGCCACCTCGGCGTCCTCCACCAGGCGGACCAGATGGTCGACGCCCGACGTCCCGAGCTCGAGCAGGGCCTCGCTGCCGCCGGCGGCCCAACGGGCGAGGACGTAGCCGACGAGCGCGCCGACCGGGATGCCGGACGCCTCGCTCAGCCCCCGGACGGTCGAGAGCGGGTCGACGTGCCCGTAGGCGGTGACGTCCGCCTTCAGGTCGGCGAACGGGTCGTCGTCGGACCACGCGCCCCGCCACCGGCGCAGCGTGACCGTCGGGTCGTCCTCGTCCACCTAGCGCAGCCGTTCCACGATCATCGCCATGCCCTGGCCCCCGCCGACGCACATGGTCTCCAGCCCGAACGTGCCGTCCCGCTCGCGCAGCCCGTTGAGCAGGGTGCCCGTGAGCCGCGCGCCGGTCATCCCGAAGGGGTGGCCCACCGCGATCGCGCCGCCGTGCGGGTTGAGCCGCTCGTGGTCCACGCCGAGGTCGTCCGCGGAGGGCAGGACCTGCGCGGCGAACGCCTCGTTGAGCTCGACCACGTCGATGTCGCCGATCGTCATGCCGGCGCGCGCGAGCGCCTGCCGCGAGGCCTCGACCGGGCCGTAGCCCATGATCTCCGGGTCGAGTGCCGACACGCCCGTCGCGACGATGCGCGCGAGGGGCTCGATCCCGAGCTCGGCGGCACGCTCGGCCGACATGACGACCACCGCGGCAGCACCGTCGTTGAGCGGGCAGGCATTGCCCGCGGTCACCCGCCCGTCGGGCCGGAACACCGGCCGCAGCTCGCGCATGGCCTCGCGGTCCGCCGCTCGCGGCGACTCGTCGCGCGCCATCGTCGTGCCGTCGGGCAGCGCGATCGGCGTGATCTCGCGCGCCCAGAAGCCCCCCTCGGCCGCCCGTGCGTAGCGGACCTGGGACTCGAAGGCGAAGTCGTCCATCGCCTCGCGCGACACGCCCTTGCGCTCCGCGAGGTTCTCCGCCGTCTGGCCCATGGGGATGTAGATGTCGGGCAGGGCAGCCGGCTCCCACTCCCCCGCGCCGCCCTCTGCGCGGACGCGCGTGCGCGCCATGGCCTCCGCGAAGCGTGGATTGTGGGTGTCGGGCAGCGAGTCCGAGTTGCCCTTCACGAACCGCGACACCATCTCGACACCGGCGCTGACGAAGGCATGGCCTTCGCCGGCCTTGATCGCGTGGAACGCCATCCGGGTCGTCTGGAGGCTCGAGGAGCAATAGCGGTTGACCGTCACCCCCGGGACCTGCCAACCGAGGAGGGTGGCCACCACGCGTGCCAGGTTGAAGCCCTGTTCCCCGCCGGGCATGCCGCACCCGAGGTGGAGGTCGTCGAGATCGTCGGCGGTCAACTGCGGCAGCTGATCCATCGCCGCCTGGACGATCGTCGCGGCGAGGTCGTCGGGCCGGACCTCGGTCATCGAGCCCTTGAAGGCACGGCCGATGGGCGAGCGGGCCGTCGCGACGATCACGGCCTCGGGCATGGCCATCCCTCCGGGCGATGGGCGGCCGGCGGGCCGGCCGAGCGAGCGAGGGCCGGCCGACGGGGCCGGTCGGGGCGAGCGCCGACCGACGGGCCGGCCGGGGGGGAGGCTACTTGTCGCCGGTCGACGACGGTCGGACGGTTGCGGCCCATCGGCCATCCCGATGATGGACGCGCACGTCGACGCCGAACGCGGCGCTCACCACGCCGTCGACCAGCACGTCGGCCGCCGGGCCCGCAGCGACGGGGCGGCCGTCGCGCAGGAGCAGCGCGGCCGCGATGCCGGGCGGCAGTTCCTCGAGGTGGTGGGTGACGAGCACCACCGTGGGGCCGGCCGGTTCGTCGAGCAGGGCGCACAGGTCGGCGAGCAGCGCCTCGCGACCGCCCAGATCGAGCCCGGCGAACGGCTCGTCGAGCAGGAGCAGCTCGGGATCCGACGCCAGGGCCCGCGCGATGCGGACGCGCTGCCGCTCACCCTGGCTGAGGGTGTCGACCCGCCGGCCGCCCAGGTGGCCGGCGCCGACCCGGTCCATCGCCCGCTGGGCCGCCCCGCGCAGTTCCGGGTCGTCGAGGATCCCCGGCGGCGGCCACAGCCCCCCGCGCCGCGCAACCGCGACGAGCGGCAGCGCCGTCGCACGCTCGTGCACCAGTGGATCGAGCGCGGTGCTGACGAAGCCGATCCTCGGCCGCAGCTCGCGGAGGTCACCCCGGCCGAAGGTGGTGCCGAGCACCGTCGCGGTGCCCCGCGACGGGAAGCGGTAGGTCGACAGGACCCGCAGCAGCGTCGTCTTGCCGGAGCCGTTCGGGCCGAGGACCGCCAGGTGCTCGGCCGGGCGCAACTCGAGGTCGACGTCGCGGAGGATCGTGGCGCCGTCGACGGTGACCGCGACCCCCTCGAGCCGCGCGATCGGTCCGGGCACCTGCGCCTCCTGGGTCAACCGGGGAGGAGCCAGAGTTGCACGAGCAGCCCCACGACCACCAGCACGGTCAGCAACGCCGCCCCGCCGAGGTTGCGGCGCAGTATCTCGCCTTCCCGGCCCGGCACGCCGACGGCGTTGGCCCCGACCGTCGCCACCGACGGCGCGATCGCGTTGCCGATGTTGCCTCCGGCGGTCTGGCCGGTGAGCAGGATCGCCGGCAGGAGGGCGAGCGTCGTGGCGACCTGCGCCTGGAGCGGCGCGAACAGCGCGTTCGAGGCCGTCGTCGAGCCCGTGAGGATCGTGCCGAGCGACCCGAGCGGCGACGAGACGGCGAGGAAGCCCAGGCCCAGGCCCCGCGCGAGGGCATCGGCGACGGCGGCGATCATGCCGGCCTCGGTGAGGATCCCCGCGAAGACGGTCAACCCGAGGATCGAGCTCCCGACCGAGCGGCAGCGCGGCAACCACGCCCTGACGGCGGCGCCGGTGGAGCCGGCCGGCCACCAACCTCGCCGCCGGTAGACGACGACGGCGACCACGATCGCGAACAGCACCCACACCAGGGGGTGGAGCAGGGGGCGGAACGCCGGCGAGAGCGGTGACGTCTCGGAGGAGTAGCCGAACGCCGCCGACGACCCCTGCAGCGTCGGGGCGATCGCGGGCACCCGCTCGGCCATCGTGCGTAGCGGCGTGAACACGTAGACGACGGTGATCGACAGCGTCAACGCGACGTACGGTGCGGCCGCGGCCAGCAGGTTCGCGCCACGCGGGCGCGCCGCGTCGCGACCCGGCAACAGCACCCAGGCGGCCAGCAGGCCCGCGAGCCCGGCGGCCGTCGATCCGAGCGCTGGCTGCTGCGAGACGGCCAGGATCAGCGCGACCCCCATGACGGCGCCGAGCGCGAAGGTGCGCCACAGGTCACCGGGCGACCGTCGCCCGCGCGAGAGGACCAGCAGCCCGGAGACCAGCGCGGTGACGGCGAGCATCGCGGCCGCCCGGACCGCGAACGACCGCGCATCCGAAGGGGAGAGCCGGGCGGTCGCCTCCGCCATGAAGTAGCTCGACCCCATGGAGCCGAACGTCACGGACCACTGGTAGCCGATCGTGCACGCCGCGACGGCCGCGATCGGGGCCATCCCGCGCCGGACCAGCATGGGTGCCGTCATCGCGATCGGAGCCCCGAAGCCGGCGGCGCCCTGGAGGAAGGAGGGGAGGATCCACGCCAGCAGCAGCAGCCGGCGCCCCTCGGTCGGGGCGACGGCGTCCGCCGCGTCGGCGAGCTGCTCGAGCGCGCCCGAACGGTCGAGCACCTGGTACAGCAGCAGCGCCGGTAGCACGATCAGCAGGATCCAGATGCCCGTCCAGGCACCCCTGGCGAGCGCGACGCCGAGCTCGGTGAGGCTCAGTCCGAACACGGTGACGGCGAGCACGGCGGCCGCACCGGCACAGGTCCAGGCGGTGCGCGTGAGGGGCTGGGAGCGAAGGACGAGGGCGCCGAGCAGCGCGATCGGCAGGACCGCGAGCAACGCCGCCCAGATCGGCCAGCTCATGCCTCTCGCTCCTCGCTCGCGGGACGGCGGGAGCCGCGACCCGCGGACCGTACTGGGGGGGCCCGAACCGGGCCAAGCTGGAAACGGTTGCAGTCCCCCGTTGCCATCGATTGCATGCGGTTCGGCGGACGCCGTCGGTTGGGTCGACGTCCACGCTTGCGGGTACGGTCGCCGACGAGGTGGCCAGCAACGAGGCTGACCACGGGCGGCGTGGGAAGGTAGAGCGATGGCAGGGTCGTTGGACGGTCTCCCGAAGGCGCGGTCGGTCGAGGTGGACCCGACGCAGGAGCAGCTCCGGGAGTGGGTCCTCGAGTTGATGGACAACGTCGTCGAGACCGAATACGGCAACCTCAACTACACGGCACGGATCCTCGCGCGCCTGACCCCGTCGACCTTCGTGGTGTCGGACGAGCCCAACACCAAGCAGACGATGTCGCGGGCCGAGGCGGCCGAGTGGGCCGCCAAGCAGGACGCCCACATCGCCGAGCGCGACATGGTGCTGCTCGAGGGCTACGTCGGCCCGGACCCGGAGTTCCGCACGGGCACTCGGCTGTACATGGAGAAGGCCCACTCGAACGTGATCGGGATGCAGGAGCAGCTCTACTTCCCGCCCGACGACGCGTGGAGCCCGGAGTTCACGGTGATCTACACGCCGACGCTGCGCGTGCCGGAGCACTACGAGGACTGCCTGATCCTTGTCGACTACGAGACGTGGACCACCCGTGTCTTCGGCTCCGACTACTTCGGCGAGTCCAAGATGGGCAGCCTGCGCATGTGGAACAAGCTCGTCTACGAGCGCGGCGGCCTCGCGATGCACTCGGGCGCCAAGACCTTCCCCGCCGACCAGACGGCCTCCGGTGCCGAGGAGCTGGCCCTCATCATCGGGCTCTCGGGCACGGGCAAGACGACCACGACCTTCCGGAACGTGAAGGGCTCGCTGCCGGTCCAGGACGACTTCATCGCGCTGATGCCCGGCGGCACCGTGTACTCGTCGGAGAACGGCTGCTTCGCCAAGTCCTACGGACTCGACCCGGACGACGAGCCGACGATCCACGGCGGCGCGACGCGCCCCGACGCGTGGCTCGAGTCGGTGGCGGTCGACCCGGAAACGGGCAAGGTCGACTTCTTCGACGACAGCTATACCGCCAACGGCCGGGTGACCTTCCCACTGGCGAACATCCGCCACCGGGACCCGAAGGACCTGCCGCGGGCGAACTACCTCTTCGTGCTCAACCGCAACGAGAACATCATCCCCGCGGTCGCCAAGCTCAAGCCGGAGCAGGCCGCGTACTACTTCATGCTCGGCGAGACCAAGGGCACGTCCGCCGGTGGTGCGCACGAGGCGGGCA
Organism: uncultured Nitriliruptoraceae bacterium; assembly: GCA_963695235.1. Lineage (GTDB taxonomy): Bacteria > Actinomycetota > Nitriliruptoria > Nitriliruptorales > Nitriliruptoraceae > PWLR01. The sequence goes on along the minus strand of OY968778.1, from coordinate 1,524,082 downwards.
AGAACCTCCGTGTCCCGGGCACGAACCCGTTCTGGTTCGAGGAGGAGTCCACGATGGGCAACCGCTTCCTCGAGCTGCTCGAGACCTGCGACATCGAGGTCTACCTGTTCAACACCGGTCGCGTCGGCGGCGGGGACGACCACGAGGGCTCGAAGAAGGTGCGGATCCAGGACTCGGCGGCCGTCCAGTCGGGCATCGTGGACGGGACCATCGAGTGGGAGGTCGACCCCGACTTCGGGTACCTGGTCGCCACGTCGATCCCCGGCATCGAGGACGCGGAGCTGCTCCGCCCGCGTGAGCTCTACGCGCGTCAGGATCGGACCGACGAGTACGAGCGCATCGTGGCGCAGCTCAAGACCGAGCGCGCGGCGTACCTGGACGGCTTCGCGACGCTCGACCCGCGCATCGCGGCTGGGCACGGGATCGTCTGATCAGCGTGCGATCGACGCTCAGCCACCTCGAGGGCAGCGAGAGCGGCGGTACCTACGACGCCGACCGGCCACAGCGACTCGACGCCGCGGATCGACCGCTGCTGGCCCGCTACGACCTCGAGGTGGCAGCGCGGACGCTCACGCCGGAGGCCCTCCGCGCCCGACCGCGGGGCCTCTGGCGCTGGAGCGAGCTGCTGCCCGTGCGCGACCCCGCGCACGTCGTCCATCTCGGTGAGGGCGACACGCCGCTCGTGGCCGCGACGAGGCTCGGGCGGCAGCTCGACCTGCACGGGCTGCTCGTGAAGGCCGAGGGCGGCAACCCGACCGGTTCGTTCAAGGCGCGGGGGATGACCGCGGCGGTCTCGCGCAACGTCGAGCTCGGCGCACGGAGCCTCGTCGTCCCCTCCGCCGGCAACGCGGGCGGGGCACTCGCGGCGTACGCGGCGGCAGCGGGCGTGCCCGCCACGGTGCTGATGCCGGCCGACGTGCCGGAGGCCAACCAGCTCGAGGTGCTGGTTTGCGGCGCCACGCTCGTGCTGGTCGACGGGTTCATCACCGAGTGCGGCCGGCTGAGCGCCCAGCTCGCCGAGCGGACCGGCGCGTTCGACGTCTCGACGATGAAGGAGCCCTACCGCGTCGAGGGCAAGAAGACCATGGGGCTGGAGCTGGCCGAGCAGCTCGGCTGGCAGCTCCCGGACGTCGTGCTCTACCCCACCGGTGGGGGCACCGGCATGGTCGGGATGTGGAAGGCGTTCGACGAGCTCGAGACACTGGGGCTCCTCGGGCCTGCTCGCCCCCGGATGGTGGCGGTACAGACGGCTGGCTGCGCACCGATCGTGCGCGCGTTCGCGGACGGCGCGGTCCACGCCCGACCGTGGGAGGACCCTGCCACGCGCGCCGGTGGGCTGCGTGTGCCGGCGGCGGTCGGCGATGCCCTGGTGCTGGACGCGGTGCGTGCGTCCGAAGGCACCGCCGTGGCGATCGACGAGGCGGACATCGACCGCGCGCAGCGCACAGCGGGCGCGGGTGGGCTCGGCTACATCAGCCCGGAGTCCGCGGCGGTCGTCGCCGCGGCCGGGGAGCTCCGTGCCTCGGGATGGATCGGCCGCGACGAACGGGTGGTGGCGTTCGACACGGGCATCGGCGTGAAGTACGCGCCTCCCGGGGCGCTGCCCCGGCCGCTGGTCGTGCAGCCGGACATGGATGCCGACGAGCTCGTCGCCCGGCTCGCGGCACCCTGACGAGGCCCTTGCCATGCAAACGTTTGGCGAGCTAGAGTCGCACCATCGCGCCCCACACGTTCGGTCGACCGACCCGTTCGTCTCCGGCGGCGCCCCCTCCTGGAGCCGGGCGGGTGTCCCCCCGTCACCCACCCGGCTCCAGCCAGCTCCCTGCCGAGGCCGCCCGCCGTGCTCGTGACGCCGACGGACCAGCTGCACTTCGTCCAGCTGCCGGGCCGCTCGTCCGCCGATCCCTTCCCGGGCGCCGGGCTGCCGCTCAGCGTGCGGATCGTGCGCATGTCCCACGACCCGGGACGACGGCCGCATCGTCATCCCCACAGCTACGAGCTCGTCCACGTCCTGCGCGGAGAGGGCCATGCCTGGTCCGACGGCACGCTGACGCCGGTGCGGGCCGGTGCCACGTTCCTGGTGCCGACCGGCCTGCCGCACGCGACGCTGCCGGCACCGGGGAGCCACCTCGAGCTGCTGTGCTTCTTCCCCCACCCCGACCTGCGGGCGAACATCGAGGAGCTCGACGCGCCGGTCCTCGGGTGACCTCCCGAGCGGACCGGCGCGTCAGCACCCGAACGGACGGCTACCGACGGACCTCGCCGAGCAGCCGCTCGACGTTGCCGCCGAGGATCGCGGCACGATCGTCGTCGGACAGCTGCACCGCGTCCAGCGTGTCGACCGGCGTCAGGTCGCCCATGAAGAACGGGTAGTCGGAGCCGATCACCACGCGCTGCGCACCGGCCCACTGGATCAGCAGCTGCAGGACCGCGGGGTCGTGCAGCACCGTGTCGAAGTGGACGCGCTGCAGCAGCTCGGTCGGCCTGGTGCGGATGTGCTCCGCCGTCAGGTGCGGCGCTGCCGTGAAGCCGCGGTCCCAGCGACCGGACTGGTAGGGAGCGAAACCGCCGCCGTGGACCATGACCGGGCGCAGGTCGGGATGCCGGTCCATCACCCCGCCGAACAGCAGGTGCGCGATGGCGATGGTCGACTCCGCCGGGTTCCCGACGAGGTTGTTCAACAGGTACCGGCTCACGCCACGGCCCTTGAGCGACGCGTACGGGTGGATCAGCACCGGGCATCGCAGCTCCGCCGCGGTGCCCCAGAACGGCTCGAAGGCCGGATCGTCGAGGTCGCGTCCGTCGACCGTCGTGGCGATCTCGACACCGACCATCCCGAGCTCGGTGACCGCGTGGCGCAGCTCCTCCGCCGCTGCCGCGCCATCCTGCAGCGGTACCGTGCACAACCCGCGGAAGCGGTCGGCGTTGGCGGCGACGGTCTCCGCCAGCAGCTCGTTGAACATCCTGGCGTAGCGAGCGCCGACGTCGGCCGGCAGCGAGTAGGCCGTCAGGTCGATCCAGCTCGACAGCAGCTGGACGTCGACGCGCGCCGCATCCATCGATGCCAGCCGCTTGTCGAGGTCGTCGTAGTCGTCGCGCAACGCCTGGGTCGTGACGCCACCGGCGAAGCGGACGGCGCGACCCTTCTCGGTCTCGACGAGCTCCGTCCCGAAGCGCGAGGGGCCCTCCGCCTCGAGCAGGTCGAACAATCCGGTCGGCGCGCAATGTGCGTGGACGTCGTATGTGGTCACGTGCTGCTCCCTCCTACCCGCGATGCGGGTCTGTCGCTCGTTCTCCCCCGAAGGTCTCGTGTCATCCCCAGATCGCCGAGTGGATCAGCTTGGCAGCCGAGCCGATGAGCAGCGCCAGCACCCACCCGTCGAACGTCTTCGCGGACATGCGCCGGGCCGCCATCGTCCCGAGCTGGAGCGCGACCACCATCGGGACCAGCGCCAGCAGCCCCTCGAGCAACCGGTCGGCGGTCAGCAACCCCAGGGGCAGCATCGCCAGCGCCTGCACGACGGCGTAGACCTGGAAGAGGGTCACGAGCGACACCACGTAGGCCCGGGGTGGGTACCGGTAGGCGTGCAGGTAGGTCGTCAGCAGCGGGCCGGAGATGCCGGTCGCGCCCTGCAGGGTCCCGCCCGCGAGCCCGATCGGTGCGGCCAGTCGCCGGGTGAGCCTCGCCGGCAACTCGAACGCGGGCGTCGTGAACCGGAGCACGACGTAGGTGACGATCAGCAGTGCGAGCACGCCCGACAGGATCCTCGGGTCGAGCTCCTTGAGCAGCCAGGTGCCCCCAGCTGCCCCGACGACCCCGGTCGCCAGCAGCATCGGGAGGTCCCGCGTCTCGCGCAGATGCGCCCGGTAGGTCCACATCAGCCACGAGTTGGAGACGATCCCGGGCAGCACCATCACCACGACGGAGCGCTCGACCCCGAGGAAGATGGCCATCACCGGGATGGCGATCTGGGGCAACCCCGACCCGGTGACACCCTTCATGAACGAGCCGACGGCGATCGCCCCCGCGATGATCGCCAGGTCGGACCACTCCACTCCCTGCCTCCTACCTGCTTCCGGCGATCGACAGCCACGGCCCACGCGGAGCCTGGTGCAACGAGACGGCGCCGGTGGCGGTGACGGCGACCAGCTCACCCGTCTGGACCCCGGCGCGGTTGTCGGTCGTCGTGACGTTCGGCTGGACGACCACCGTCATGCCCTCCTCGAAGGTCATGTCCGGCAGGGGCCCCGCCGGCCGGCTCGCGGATCCGAGCACGGGGGTCAGGTACCCCCCGCCGAAGCCGTGCACCAGGTCGTCGACCGTGGTGAAGCCCGCCTCCTCGATCATGCTCGAGGCGCCGACGACCTCGGCCGGCGTGGCGCCCGGCCTGATCGCGGCGCACACCGCGTCGAACGCGGCGTTCGCGACGTCGTGCAGGTCCGTGTAGAGCGGGTCGAGCCCGTCGTCGAAGGTCATCGTGCGCAGGACCTGGCCCGGGTACCCCTCGAGCGCGGCCGAGAGCTCCGTGACGAGCACGTCCCCGTGGTCGAACCGCCGGCCCCGGGTGATCTGGGCCGGGGCGGCGCTGTCCGGGGAGGCCATGGAGGAGATGCCCACGTAGTGGATGTGCGTCGTGCCGCCGAACGGCACGTAGGCGCGCTCGACGAGGTCCATCAGCTGGTGGTCGGTCATGCCCGGCCGCGCGCCGTCACGCAGCGACAGGGCGGCGAGGTCCGACAGGTGCGCGCCGACGGCCAGCATCTGGAGCTCGAAGGGCGACTTGATCAAGCGGAGACCGGTGTAGGCCTTGTCGAGCTCGACCACCTCCGCCACGTGGCCCGCCAGTGCACGGGCCGTGCCGACCCGCAACGGACCGACCGTCGTCAGGGTGCGCTCGCTCCCGCCGCGGGCGGCGATCTCCTCCGCGACGCTGTCGAGGGTCGACGGACCGCCCCACCGCACCTCGCATCCCTGGGCCAGCTCCGTCGCCAGCGGGACGTGGTTGTGGTACTGCAGCCAGAGGATCGCGGAGCCGTCACGCGCGTCCAGCAGCAGCGCGGCCTCCCTGGTCACCTGCCAGGAGGTCAGCCACGGCACGGCCGATCCGACCCGGTCGGCGCCGTAGACGAACAGCAGGTCGCTACCGCGCTCCTGTGCGGCGTCGAGGATGGCGCGCTTGCGCCCGGCGAGTTCGTCGACGGGCGTCCTGGGCCATGCCTCGGCGAGCAACGCCGTGCGCTCGTCGGTCGTCGGTGGGGTCCAGTCCTGCGGCATCCGAGGTCTCCTCCTGCGTGGCACCATGAACGGGGCGGAACGACCTTGGTCGGACGCTGGCCCCACTGCAATCGATTGCTAGGCTAGCACCGAGCGGGCCGGCCTCCGCATCGAACGGGGACCGCTGCGAGACCACGACGAGGATGTGCACGATGGGCAAGAACGTCTCCCTGCCGCAGCTCGGCGAGTCCGTCGACAGCGGCACAGTCATCGCCTGGCTCGTCGAGGTCGGCGACCGGGTCGAGGTCGACCAGGCGATCGCCGAGGTCAGCACCGACAAGGTGGACACCGAGATCCCGTCCTCGGCCGCGGGCACCGTGACGGCGCTCCTGGTCGACGTCGACGACGTCGTGGCGGTCGGACAGCCGATCCTCGCGCTCGACGGTGGGGCCACGGACGACACGGAGCCGGCGGGGGGAACGGGCAAAACGGGGACCACCGAGGCCGTCGCCGCCGCGGCGGAGGAAGCGCACTACGCGGCAGAGGACACCGGCGTGCCGGCCGCGGTCGTCAGCCCACCGGCGCCCGGCGAGCGGGAGGCCGCGTCGGCGCGGCAGCCCGCGTCCGGCCGGAAGGCCGCATCGGGGCGGGAGTCCGTGTCCGCCGGGCAGTTCGCGGCGACGGGCGCGCCGCTGTCTCCCCTGGTGAAGCGACTGCTGCGCGAGGCGTCCCTGACCGCTGGCGACGTCCAGGGCAGCGGCCCCGGGGGACGGATCACGCCCGAGGACGTCTCCCAGGCCGCGGGTCGCGCGCGGCCACGGCTCTCGCCGCTGGTGAAGCGGCTCCTGCGCGAGCACGAGCTCGTGCCCGGCACGATCCAGGGCACGGGCGCGGACGGGCGCATCACCCCCGACGACGTGCGTGCCGCCATCAGCGCCGGCCCCGTGACCGGCGAGCCCCCCGCGACCGAGCCGGCGACGCCGGCCGCCAGGGCCACGGCCCCGACCCCCGTCCGTCGTGACGGCGACCGCGTCGAGCCGCTGTCCCGCATGCGCGGGATCATCGCCACGCGGATGCTGGAGAGCCTCCAGACCACCGCACAGCTCACCTCCGCGGTCGAGGCCGACGTCACACGCATCATGCAGGTGCGCTCCCGGGTCTCGGATGCCCACCGGTCGCGCTACGGCACCGGCCTGTCGCCGATGGCCTTCATCGCGCGAGCGGTGTGCCGGACCCTCGCCCGTCACCCCGTCCTCAACGCCTCGATCGACACGGCGGCCGGCGAGGCCGTCTACCACCGGGACGTCAACCTCGGCATCGCCGTCGACGCGCCCCAGGGGCTCGTGGTGCCGGCGATCGCCCGCGCCGACCAGCTCACCGTCGTGGGGCTCCAGCAGCGCATCGCCGAGCTGGCCGCGCGTGCCCGCGACCGCAAGCTGACCCCCGACGACGTCACGGGCGGCACGTTCACGATCACGAACACCGGCTCGCGCGGATCGCTGTTCGACACGCCGATCCTCAACCCGCCCGAGGTCGGCATCCTCGCGACGCCCGCGATCGAGAAGCGCCCGGTGGTGATCACCGACGACGCCGGCAACGACACGATCGCGATCCGGTCGCGCACCTACCTGTGCCTGACCTACGACCACCGGCTCGTCGACGGCGCCGACGCCGCACGCTTCCTGAGCGACCTGGCGGCCGACCTCGACAGCGACGCCTGGGAGCGGGAGGTCGGCGAGCTGCTCGCCTGAGCGAGAGCGCGTCGCCCGGTCAGGCGGCCCGGGCCGCCTGTATCGCCTCCCACACGTGCAACGGCGTGAGCGGCATCTCGAGCGTCGTGACACCGTAGGGCTGCAACGCGTCGAGCACCGCGTTGACGATCGCCGGGGGTGCACCGATGCAGCCGGGCTCACCCGACCCCTTGACGCCCAGCGGGTTCGAGGGAGCTGGGGTCACCAGCCGGTCCGTCACGATCCTCGGCGTCTCGGTGGCGGCCGGGAGCGTGTAGTCCAGGAAGCTCGCGGTCCGCAGCTGCCCGTGCTCGTCGTAGCGCACGCCCTCGTAGAGCGCCTGCCCGATGCCCTGGACGAGTGAGCCGACGACCTGCCCCTCGACGATCTGGGGGTGCAGCACGTTGCCGCAGTCGTCGACGGCTGCGAGCGTCTGCAGGTCCACCACGCCGGTGTCGGGATCGACCTCGACGACGGCGGCGTACACGCCGTACGGGAACGTCTGGGCACCGGGTGAGTACCGCTCCTCCTCCGAGGTGGCGATGCCGCGCTCGTCGGCGAGCCGCTTGAGGTCCCGGAACGACACGCGCCGCTCCGGCGCACCGCGCAGCACGACACCACCGTCGCGCAGCTCGAGGTCCTCCGGGTCGATCTCGAGGTGGTCGCCGGCGAGTCGCGTGAGCCGTTCCCGGAGGCGTTCGCTCACCCGATGGATCGCGGACGCACCGATCTGTGCCGAACGGCTCCCGAAGCTACCGATGCCGTCGGCCACCTCGGCGGTGTCCCCGGTCCGCACGTCGACCTCGCCGAGCTCCACGCCGAAGCGCACCGCGGCGAGCTGCGCCCAGACGGTGCGCGTGCCCTGCCCCATCGCCGTGCTGCCCGTGCGGACCACGACCCGACCGTCGTCGTCGAGCTCGACGCAGGCGTACTCGTAGGAGTCCGCGGCACCACCCGCACGCTCGACGAACGCGCCGAGCCCCAACCCGATCGGCCTGCCACCGCTGGCGCGCCGCTCGTCGCGCAGGGCACCGACGCGCTCGTGGTCGACCAGCGCGAGCGCCCGGTCGAGCGCCGCCGCGTAGTCGCCGCCGTCGTAGAGGGCACCGGTCGCCGTGCGGTAGGGCATCTGCGCGGAGCGCACCATGTTGCGGCGGCGCACGTCGGCCGGATCCACCCCGCAGGCGCGGGCGAACGCGTCGACCGCCCGCTCCATCGCGTAGGCGGCCTCCGGCCGGCCGGCGCCGCGGTACGACCCGGTGGGGGCCCGGTTGGTGACCACGATCGTCATCGAGGCGGACAGGTCCGGGATGTCGTAGGGACCCCCGGCGAGGAAGCGGGCGAAGGTCGGGACCTGGCCCCCGTTGTGCGGGTAGGCCCCGACGTCGCCGATCAGGTCCACGTCGGCCCGCCGGATGCGGCCGTCGCGGTCACCGGTGAGCGTGACGGTGTGGCGCATCGCACGCCCGTGGGTCCCACCGAGGAACGCCTCGGTGCGCGTCTGGACGTAGCGGACGGGGCGCCCGAGACGGAGGGCCGCCGCGACGACAACGAGGTACTCCGGATACAGCATGCCCTTCATCCCGAAGGCACCGCCGACCTCGGGTACGACGACGCGCAGTGCGGACGGGTCGAGCCCCAGCAGCTGGGCGAGCTGCCCGTGCAACCGGTGCGGTGCCTGGTGGCCGACCCACACGGTCACGACGCCGTCGACGTCCGGGTCGCAGAGGATGCCGATCGGCTCGATCGCCGAGGGTGCCAGGCGCTGGTTGTCGACCGTGACGGTGACCGACACCTCGCCCGCCGGGACCCCGTCCCGGTCGCCCCCCGGTCCCGCGTCGCCGCGGTCGACGCCGCTCGTGCCACGGGTGACGACGTTGGTGCCGTGCTCCGGGAACAGCACCGTCGTGTCACCGAGTGCAGCCTCGACGTCGGCGACCACGGGCAGCTCCTCGAGCTCCACCCAGACCTCCGCCGCGTCGGCGGCTGTGTACGCGTCCTCGGCGAGGACGACCGCGATGGCCTCGCCGACGTACCGAACGGTGTCGCGGGCGAGCGGCGGCCGATGCATCGGCACGTCGGGACCCCGGCTCGTCGCCCCGGGGATGTCTGCGATGTCGAGGTCGCCGGCACCGAACGCGGCGACCACGCCCGGACGCTCGCGCGCCTCACCGAGGTCGAGGTCCGCGATGCGGCCGTGGGGCAGGTAGCTGCGCACGAACGCGGCGTGCACCATGCCGGGACGCCGCAGGTCGCCGACGTACGCGCCCGTCCCGCGTACCAGCGCAGCATCCTCCAGACGTGCCGGACCGTGCTCCTCGGACATCGACGCTCTCCTCCGCCGCTGCGCGTGCGCAGGCGCGCGCACGGCCGGTTCCACTGCTCGTACCACGGGTGGCCCGGCGGCGCTCGCCGTGGCTGGTCCGCAGCCCACCTTGCAATCGATTGCTCGTGGGAGTAAACGTCGCACCGAGAGCATCGTCAAGGAGCGTGCCGATCCCGCGGCCGCCGAGCCGGACGGAGTCCCCATGCCAGACGCCCGCGTCGCCGCCGCCATCTCCCACTGGGCCCCGCGCTTCGTCGCGAACGGGGTCCCGCTCACCGACTTCGAGGAGGTGACCGCGAGCGTCGACGCCTGGGAGGACTGGTGCGCGGCGTGGTCGGCGCGCGCCGAGGAGCACGAGGAGCTGGGTCGCGAGGCGCTGGACCAGGGGCGACGGCGCAGCGCCGGCATGCACCTCACCACCGCCGCCGTCTGCTACCACTTCGGCAAGTTCCTGTTCGTCCAGGACCTCCCCCAGATGCATGCCGCCGGCGCGCGTGCCGTCGCCTGCCGGACGGACGCGCTGCCCCTGCTCGACCCGCCCGGCGAGCGGATCGAGATCCCGTTCGAGGGGACGACGCTCAAGGGCAACCTGCGACGGCCACACGGGCAGGAACGGCCGCCGGTCGTCGTGATGGCGATGGGCCTCGACTCCACCAAGGAGGAGATGCACAGCTACGAGCAGCTCTTCCTGGACCGCGGTCTGGCGACGCTCTCGTTCGACGGGCCGGGGCAGGGCGAGGCGGAGCGGGAGCTCGCGATCCGTGGCGACTACGAGGTCGCCGTCGCCGCCGTGATCGACGCGATCGAGTCGCGCGACGACCTCGACCACGACCGCGTCGGCCTGTGGGGCGTCAGCCTGGGCGGCTACTACGCCCCCCGCGCCGCCGCACACGAGAAGCGGGTGAAGGCCTGCATCGCCCTGTCGGGACCCTACGACTGGGCGTCCGGGTGGGAGGGCCTCCCCGACCTGACCCGGGACGCCTTCCGCGTCCGCTCGAAGGTCGACACCTTCGAGCAGGCACTGGAGCACGGCCGCTCGCTGACGCTCGAGGGCTCCGCGGAGCTCATCACCTGCCCGCTGTTCATCGTGTTCGGCAAGCAGGACCGGCTGATCCCCTTCCAGGCGGCCGAACGGCTCGCGGCGGAGTCCGCCGGCCCGACCGAGCTGTTGATGATCGAGGACGGCAACCACGTGGCCAACAACCGTGGCCACCGCTACCGCTTCCGGACGGCGGACTGGATGGCGTCGCAGCTCGGCGCACTGGACCCGCTGCTCGGATAGGGCACGGCCCGCTCCACCGCGGACCGCTGGAACGTGAGGCAGACGGATGGCCAAGCCCACCATGTCCGACGTCGCGCGGGAAGCGGGCGTCGACGTCTCCACCGTGTCACGCGCGCTGAACGAGCGCACCGCGTCGCTGCTGCGGTCGGAGACGGTCGAGAAGGTCGCGACGGCCGCCCTGAAGCTCGGCTACCAGCCGAACGTGCTGGCCCGGGGGCTGCGAACGCAACGGTCCCACACGATCGGGATGGTGATCCCCGACCTCACCAACCCGTTCTTCCCGCCCATCGTCCGCGGCGTCGAGGATGCGCTCGGCGTCGAGCAGTACACGGTCATCGTGGTGAACACCGACAACGACCCGGAGCGCGAGGAGCGGGCGGTCCGCAGCCTCGCGGCGCGTCAGGTCGACGGGCTGCTGCTCGCGATCTCGCACATCGGCCACCTCACGCCCGGGGCGGCGGACATCGACGGCGTCCCGGTCGTGCTGGTCAACCGCCGGGGTGTCGGAGACCACCTCCCGGCCGTCGTCCCCGACGACCACGCGGGCATCGAGCTCGTGGTCGACCACCTCGTCTCCCTCGGACACGAGGCGATCGGGCACGTGGCCGGGCCGCAGGACACCTCGACCGGCCACACGCGCGCCGAGGCGTTCCAGGCCTGCACCACACGGGGAGCGGGACCGCAGGCCGAGCGCACCGAGGTCGCCGGCGTCTATGCGCCGGACGAGGGCGCGGCCGCGTGCGGCCGACTGCTCGATCGCTGCCCGGAGCTGACCGCCATCGTGGCCGCCAACGACCAGCTGGCGGTCGGCTGCCTGCGGGAGTTGCGCGAACGGGGGCTGCGGGTGCCGACCGACGTCTCGCTGGTCGGGTTCAACGACATGGCGCTGGTGGACCTGTTGGACCCGCCGATGACGACGGTCCGCGTCCCCCAGTACGAGCTGGGACACGAGGCCGGCCGGTTGCTGCTCGAACGGATCTCCCAGGGCGCGGCGCCGGCGGGCCCGGCGCAGGTGGTGTCGTTCGCCCCGGAGCTGGTGATCCGCGGCTCGACCGCGCCACCGCCAGACCCTGCGGCCCGGCCCTGAGGCCAGGCCAGGCCAGGGCGCTCGGGGGCGGAGGTTGGTCACCGGTCCCGGGCCGCGGCGATGCGCGACCCGGGACCGGAAGTTTCAGGCGCCGTCGGGACGGCGCGCGGACAGGTCGTCGAGCGGCGGCTTGAGCCCGTCACCCACGTCGTCGCGCTCTTCCGAACGGAGCTCGAGACCCGCGCCGCGCGCGGCCATCTCGAGCAGCCGGGAGAAGTCCTCGTCACCGAGGCCGTTGCCGATCATGTCGACGACCTGCTGGTGCACCTGCGCCGACACCGGCAACGGCACGTCCATGGCGCGCGCGGCCTCGAGGCCGAGCTCGAAGTCCTTGCGGAGCAGGTGGCCGGTGAACGTCGGCGTGTAGTCGAGGTTCACGATGCCGGGGGTCTTGTAGCGGCTGAACACCGACCCCATCACGCTGCCGTTGATGAACTCGAGGTAGTCGGCGCGAGTGATGCCGGCCTTCTCCGCCAGCACCGTGGTCTCGGCCAGCACCTGGGTGACGACACCGAGGATCAGGTTGTGACAGATCTTGACCAGACGCGCCCGGTCGCCCTCGCCCACGTAGGTGACGTTCTGGCCGAAACGGTCCAGGAACGGCTTCGCGGTCTCGAAGGCCTCGCGCGAGCCGCTGGCGACCACACCCAACCGTCCGGACCTGATCACCTTCGGGCTGCCGCTGACCGGCGCGGCGAGCAGGTCGCAGCCGAGCTTGTCGGCCTCGATGCGGACGCGCTCGGACGCCTCGGCGGAGATCGTCGAGGAGTCGACGATGAGCCTCGGGGTGCTGCCCTCGACGGTGAGGAGCCCGTCGTTGCCGAGCGTCACGTCGACGAACACGTCGGAGGACGACACGATCGTGAAGACGATGTCGCAGTCGGCGAGCTCGGCCGGTGTGTCCACCACGGTGGCGCCGACCGACGCGAGGGGCTCCGCCTTCTCGCGTGTCCGGTTCCACACCTTCAGTTCGGTCCCGGAGTTCAGCAGGCGCAGGGCCAGCTCGAAACCCATCCGTCCGGTCCCCAACCAGCCGACACGCAGCGCTTCCTGGCTCATCCACACTCTCCGGTTATGGCAATCGATTGCAACGAACGATGCCGGATGAGCCGTCGGATGTCAAGACGGGCGCCCGTCGGTGCCTGACGATCAGACGACGATCAGCTCGTGGGGGAAGCGGGTGACCTGGTCCTTGCCGTCCTCGGTGATCACGAACGACCGGCCGAAGAACAACCCCAGGCGCCCGTCGGGCGTGATGATCGTGGGCTCCAGCATCGCCGCCACCCCCGGTCGCAGCACCTGGTCGGCCTCGTCGGCCAGGACCTGGCTCCAGTGCACGTACGGGCGGTGGGTCACCAGGTCCATGGTGTGCAGCAACAGGGGCCGGCCGTCCATCCCCGATGCGTCGAAGATCGTCCCGGCCTCGCGGACCTGCTCCCAGGTGTTGCCGGGCTGCGAGCTGTGCCGCCATCGCGTCGAACCCGGGTCGGACGACGTCGGTGAACAACTCCGAGATCCACGACGGTGGCGTCCCCACACAGATCGGCGAGCCGAGCTGGACCGTGTAGCCGCGGTAGCCGCACGCCAGCTCGTTGAGCACGATGTCGCCCTCGCGGACGACACGGGACGACGGCCACGGGTTGCCGAACGCCATCGCCGGGTCGTCCATCGGCGTGCTGCCGACGATCGTGAAGTTGATGCGCCCACCGCCCTCGAGGATCGGCTGTGCCGCCGCTGCCGCCAGTTCCACCTCGGTCACGCCCGGACGGATCGCCGACACCATCGCGTACAGCGCCTGGTCGAGGAGCTTGCCGGCGACCTTCAGGCACGCCACCTCCTCGGGGCTCTTGGCGTAGAAGAACTCGTGGAAGAAGTCGCCGACGAACGCGAGGCCGTCGCCGAGGCCTTCCTGCAGGCCGGTCACGACGTCGTACGGGGGGTACTGCTTGTAGACCGGATCGACGTAGGTGAGGCCGACCCGTGCACCCTCGAGGCCACGCTCGCGCAGCACGTCGAGGATGACCTGGTCGGAGCGGCCACCACGCGAGTGGCGGACCTCCTCGATCGGCGTCAACTGGCGGATGGCCTCGCGGTGGGCGCCGCCGGGTCCCGCGACCAGCACCGGGTCGCCGTCCGCCGGCACGACGACGAACGCGCTCATGCCGTGCCACTCCCAGTACCCACTGAGCCAGCCCATCCCACCCGCGAAGCTCCAGTGGTTGGGGCCGCCTGCGGCGAGCAGCACGTCGATGCCGAGCCGTGCCATCTTCTCGCGCGTCAGGCGGAACCGGCGCGCGTACTCCTCGTCCGAGAAGCGCTCGTACTCCGCGTGCCGGTACCAGCCCGTGCCCGAGACGTGCTCGAAGCCCTCGAGGTGCATGCGACCCGCGATCGAGGCGTGGTCGACGTCGGTCGGGATGCTGCTCATGAGGTGCACTCCGTGGTCAGAGGCCGTCGTCGACGTCGACGTCCTCGGGCGCGATCTCCATGCCGGCCGCTGCCGCCTGGAGCAGGATCAGCGAGGCGAAGTCCTCGTCGACGTGGCCGTTGCCGATCGCGGTCTGGATCAGCTGGTGCACCTGGGTCGCGAGTGGCATCGGGACCTCGAGGTCGCGTGCCTGCCCGAGCCCCAGGTCGAAGTCCTTGCGGAGCAGCGGCATCGTGAAGGTGGGGTGGAAGTCGAGGTTGACCAGCGCCGGCGTCTTGTAGCGACTGAACACCGACCCCATCGCGGAGTCGTTGAGGAAGCGCAGGAAGCGATCCCGCGACACCCCACCCTTCTCCGCGAGGATCGTCACCTCGACCAGGCTCTGGATCACCAAGCCGAGGTAGAGGTTGTGGCACAGCTTCACGAGCCGGGCCGTCTCGTCCTCGCCCACGTAGGTGGCCGCCTGGCCGATGTCCTCGAGCACCGGCCGGGCCCGTTCGAACGCGTCCTCGCCACCCGACACCGCGAAGATCAGCTTGCCGGCGGCGATGACCTTCGGGTTGCCGCTCACCGGGGCGGCGAGGAACTCCGCGCCGGCGGCCTCGGCGAGCGATCGCGCCCGCGCTGACGCCTCCGGCGAGACGGTGGACGAGTCCACGATCAGGCCGGGTGCCACGCCCTCGCGCGTCAGCAGGCCGTCCTCGCCCTCGAGCACCTGCAGGAGGTCCTCCGAGGACGACACGATCACGAACACGAGGTCGCGGTCGGCGAGGTCGCAGATCCGGTCCACGACCGTGGCGCCGTCGGGCTCGAGCGCCTCGGCCTTGGACCGCGTCCGGTTCCAGACGGCCACGTCGTGGCCGGCCGCGAGCAGGCGCGTGACCATGGCGGCGCCCATGCGTCCGGCGCCGATCCAGCCGATGCGTGCCGGTGCCTGCTGTTCCACGTCTACCTCCGGGTGGTGCCCACGGGGTCGGGGGGCGTCAGCCCCGCTCGTCGGGGGGTGTGAGGCGCTGCAGGTTCTGCGAGAACGGCAGGCGCTCCAGCGAATCGGGGATCGGGAAGTCGACGCCGCGCCAGTAGCGCTGGCCGGCGACGAGCAGCTCGTCGGCCGGGAAGCGGGTGATGACTCGCGCGCCGTCGGCGGTGATCACGATCTCCTCCTCGATGCGGGCGGCCGCCGTGCCGTCGGGCGTCGGCCAGTAGGTCTCCAGCGCGAAGACCATGCCCTCCTTCAGCTCGACGGGGTGCTCGAAGGAGTGCAGCCGGCTCATCAGCGGCGGCTCCCAGTTCGACAGCCCGATGCCGTGGCAGTACTGCAGACCGAAGGCCTCCTCCTCGGTGGAGTAGCCGAACTCCGTGGCAGCCGGGAAGTGGCTGACCACGTCCGCGGAGCTGACACCGGGACGCACGACGGCGATCGCGTTGTCCATGTACTCACGCGCGCGGCGGTAGGCCTCGACCTGTGCGGCGGTCGCCCCACCGATGTTGAAGGTCCGGTAGTAGCAGGTGCGGTAGCCACCGAAGGAGTGGATGATGTCGAAGTACGCGGTGTCCCACGGACGCAGCAGGCGGTCGCCGAACACGTGGGGATGGGGGCTGCAACGCTCCCCGGAGATGGCGTTGACCGCCTCCACCTCCTCGGAGCCGAGCTCGTACAGCCGCTGGTTCACCATGGCGACGCAGTCGTTCTCGCGGATGCCGGCGCGCAGGTAGGCGTACAGCTCCTCGTAGACGCCGTCCACCATGCCGGCGGCGTGGTCGAGCAGCGCGATCTCGTCGACGGTCTTGATGGACCGGACCTGCTGCATGAAGCCCTGCCCGTCGACGCAGTGCAGGCCCTCGGCCTCGAGCGCCCGCAGCACCGGCATCTCGACGACGTCGATCCCGAACGGCTCGTCCTGCAGGCCGTTGTCACGGATGAGGTTGGCGATGCGGCTGGCGTTCCCGCGCTCGACGCCCACCTCCTCGGGGATCGAGCCGCGCCAGCTGGACAGGCCCGCCTGCCAGCTCGATTCCGGCAGCCATGGCGCGTGCAACCGGTGCTGGCGCGCGGCAGACCCGATGTCCCACAGGATCGGGTCCTGACCGCGCATCAGCAGCACGCAACGGAACAACTTGTCGCGGGCCCAGTTGCCGATGTGCGTCGACGTCGTGTAGCGGATGTTGTTCATGTCGAACAGGATCAGCCCGCCGAGGTCCGAGGTCTCGAGGGCGTCCCTGACCTTCTGCAACCGGTCGGTGCGCAGCTGCTGGTGGTCGATGCGCTGTTCCCAGTCGACGCTGGACGGCGCCCCGGGGGACGCGACGTTCGAACGGTGGTGTTGCATGTCCCTCTCCTTGACGCGAGGTGCCCGGTCGCCGACGGGGTCGTCAGACCGGTGCGTAGGTGTCGTGATCGGCCTCGACCGCCGGGCTGGTCGGCGCGGGCCCGGGCTGGCCCGTCGCCTCCCACGCCCGCGCGATCAGCGCGTCCACGGTCAGACCGTAGGTCCGGAACAGGTACGGGGCATCGCGGGACCCCTCCGCGAAGCGGTCCTGGAGCCCCATCCTGACGAGCCGCGCCGTCACCGGGTGCTCGGCGAGCGCCTCGGCGACGGCGGAGCCGAGCCCGCCGACGGTGCTGTGGTTCTCGATCGTGACGACGACGTCCCTCCCCGTCGCGGCGTCCACGATGCCCGCCGCGTCGAGCGGCTTGATCACCGGCGCGTTGACGAGGGTCACCGGGACGCCGGCCTCCTCCAACACCGAGGTGGCAGCGGCCGCCGTGGCCACCGTCATGCCGCTCGCGACGATCGTCACCCCGCCGCCCGTGGGGGAACGGCGGAGCACCTGGACCCGGTCGAGCGGCACGTCGTGGTCGTCGTCGAACAGCACGGGGATCTCACCCCGCTTCAGCCGTAGGTAGACCGGTCCTGGCAGGTCGACGATGGCGGGCACGATCCGTGCCGTCTCCGTCGCGTCCGCCACGTCGATCACCGTCATGTTCGGCAGCGCGCGCATGAGAGCGACGTCGTCGGTGGCCTGGTGGCTCGGACCGCCGGGGCTGGAGATGCCGGGCATGAAGCCGACGATGCGGACCGGCAGGTTCGGATACGCGATCGCCATCGCGACCTGGTCGTAGGGACGGCGGGTGGCGAAGACACCGAAGGTGTGGACGAAGGGCACCAGGCCGCGCCGGGCGAGCCCGCCGGCCATGCCCATGATGTTGGCCTCGGCCATGCCGCCGTTGACGAAGCGCTCGGGGAACGCCTCCTCGAAGATGTCGATCTCGCACTGCCGGGTGAGGTCGCCACTGAGGCAGACGACGTCCGGACGCTCGCGGGCGAGTTCCAGCAGCGCGCTGCCGTAGGGCTTCAGCCGCGTCCGGTACGGGGGTTCGAGCATCATCGGTCCTCGAGCTCCGAGATCACGGCCGACGCCAGCTCGGGCGGCAGCTTGATGAAGTGGCCGTCGACGTCCGGTGGGAGCGCGTCCACGCCGTGGACCGTGGAGGTCCGTGCGATCACGATCGCGGGGCGCTCGGAGGCCGCCGCCCCGGCCAGCGCCCGGTCGATCGCGGCCACGTCGTGACCGTCGACGTCGAACGCGTCCCAGCCGAACGCCCGCCACTTGTCGGCGATCGGCTCGACGGTGGTGATGGTGTCGATCGGCCCGTCGACCTGGGAGTTGTTCGCGTCGAGGAGCACCGTCAGGCGCCCCAGCGTGTGGTGGCCGGCGAACATCGCCGCTTCCCACACCTGGCCCTCCTCGAGCTCGCCGTCGGAGAGGAAGGCGTACGTGGCGTGCTCGCTGCCCTGCATCCCGGCGGCCAGCGCGAGGCCGACGGCACCCGACAGGCCCTGCCCGAGCGAACCGCACGTGAGGTCGACCACGGGCGAGCTCTCGGTCCCGATCGCCTCGAGGGGTGAGCCGTTGTGGCCGTAGCGGTCGAGCTCCTGCTCGTCGAGCAACCCCAGCTCCACGCCGATGGCGTAGGCCGAGATGATGTAGTGCCCCGGAGAGACGACGAGCTCGTCCCGACCCGGCTGCCACCAGCCCGCGCCGAGCACGCCGAACACCTCCGCGGAGGACAGCGCCTGGCCGAGGTAGCCGAACCCGTGCTGGGCGATCATCCTCGCGGCCCGGAGCCGGACGGCGGTGGCGAGTCGGTGCGCCACCGCGAGGTCCACCCCGCCGTTGCTGTCCATCGCCATCGGTTGACCCGACATCGGCGCTGTCTCCTCCAGGATCGATCTCACGGGGATTGGCTCAGCCACTCTACCAACGGGTCGGGTAGCCTCGTCAAGGCCACGGCCGCTGCTGGCTAGCCTTCGCCCGGCTCGTGAGGCCGTCTCGTGAGAGGGAGCACGTGCACGATCCGCTCGCCTCCATCACGCGGCTGCCCGTGACCCGCCGTGCGGATCAGGTGGTCGACCGCGTCCGCGCGTTGATCGTCGACGAGGCCCTCGCCGTCGGCGATCGCTTGCCGGCCGAGCGGATGCTCGCCGAGCGGTTCGGCACCAGCCGCGCGATCGTCAGCCAGGCGCTCCGCATGCTGTCGCTCATGGGGCTGGTCGAGATCCGCCCCGGATCCGGCGCCTACGTCACGCGCAATCCCACGGCGATGCTGCACAGCTCCTTCGACCTGCTCGTCCAGACACAGGCCGGCCCGCCGGACGACATCGCCGAGCTGCGCCACCTCCTCGAGACGGCGGGTGCGACGCGCGCCCTCACGCACGGGTCCGAAGAGGACCTCGAGCTGTGCGCCACGATGCTCGAACGGATGCGGGCCAGCGAGGGCCGGCTGTCGTCGTGGGTCGTCGCCGACACCGATTTCCATGCGGCGATCGTCCGTGCGTCGGGCAACCCGTACCTCGCGGCCCTGCACGACAGCGTGCACACGGCGGTGCTCTCGGTCACCTACGACGCCTGGGTCGCGAGCGACGCGGCGCCTCGTTGGTTCACCGAGGACCTGCACGCGCAGCTCGCGCTGCACGGCGCGATCCTGGACGCGCTGCGCGCCGGCGACCGGCTCGCCCTGCACGACGCGCTCGAAGCGCACCACCGGGCGTTGCTCGACCACCTCTCCGACCGGTCGGGGTGACCAGCTCGGCGCGAACGGTCGGGCCGGAGCTAGAGCGCCTCGTCCCAGAACGTCTCGAAGAACGCCGAGCGGACGTCCTCGTCGGCGCCCATCTTCTCCAGGATCAGCTGGGCCTCCGGCGGGCCCTGCCGGAGCCGCTCGAGCGCCCACTGCTCGCGCTCGTCGCGGTCGCTGGGAGCGTCGTCGGCCTCCGCGCCGATCAACGTGCCCCACTTGGCGGCCATGAACAGCGGGTCGTCGTAGGTCACGCGTGCGCCCTTTCCGTGGTCCAGCGATCTCCGTGCCGGCGCGTCACGCTAGCGCTGCACTGGCGCGGCCCCCGAGCTCAGTCCGGCACGGCCTCACCCAGCAACGACCGGACCGTCACGCTGGAGTGCAGCATGTTCTCCGGGAAACGGATCGTGATCGCGTCCGTCGGGCAGGACTGCTCGCAGACCCCGCAGTACCAGCACTGGTCGGGGTAGGCGATCACCGGCAGCGAGTCCTCGCCCCGCTCCTTGTAGATGATGTCGCCGGGGCAGACGAAGTCGCAGATCACGCAGCGGATGCACGACTCCTCGTCGATCACGATGGGGTCGTGCACGGGGCGGGTCCGCTCGCTCATACGGTGACGGCCTCCGGCTCGGCGGGACGGGCATAGGCAGGGACGGGATCCAGACGGACACCGGTGTGGCCGTCCGGTTGTCGCCAGACGACGACGTTCCTGGTGAACTCCTCGAGGCGCTGCGGGGTGTCGATCCGTCGGTGCCCGGCACCCGAGCGGGAGTCCTTCCGGGCGAGCGCGCTGACGAGCATCATGTCGATGCACTCGACGATGTTGCGCGTCTCCTGCGCCCGCATCGTGTCGTGGAGGTCCGCGGCGCTGATGTCGACCCCGAGCTCCTTCATCCGGGCGACGCGCTCCCTGGCCAGGGTCAGGCTCGCGTCGCTGCGCTGGTAGCCGGCCCAGCGGGTCACGACCTCGCGCAGGTCGTCCTCGACGGCCGACCACAGCGGTCCTGACGAGTCCAGCGGCGTTGCCATCTGCGCACGCAGGTCCGTGAGCACGCGCTCGTCGGGTGTCGGTCGGGTCGCGTCACCCCGCGCGGCGAGGCGCGCGGCCGACTCCCGACCGGCGATCACGCCGGTGACGGCGGCGCTCCCGATCCCACCGTGGATCAGCGACACGTCACCGGCGGCGTACAGCCCCGGAACCGTGGTCATCCCGTCGGCGTCGACACGGAAGCCGCTTCCCCGCATGTAGGAGCCGCCGCTGCGGATCTGGAACTCCGAGAGCCCGACCTCGATGGGTTGGGTCCGCAGGTCGATGCCCTTCTGGGCGAAGAAGCCCGGCAGGGTGTATCGATCGAACTGCAGGGTCCGCTCGAAGTGGTCGAGCACGTCGTCGGACAGGTGGCGGAGATCGACGTACAGCGGTTCGTTGCCCGCGAGGACCTCCTGGATGACGCCCTCCACGAGGATGGCTCGGCTGGCCTTCTCGCCCATCGGGTCGTACTTGAACATGAACCGCTCGCCGTGGCGGTTGATGAAGTGCCCACCGAGGCCGACGTAGGAGTTCGTGCCCTGGACCGAGAAGCCCTTGGGCGCCAGGGTCGCCTCGATGAACTCCATGTTGACGAGCTCCGCGCCCACGCGGAATCCCGCGGCGTGCCCGTCACCGGTGTTGTAGGGCAGGTGCCAACTGTCGAACGGGTTGTCGGACAGGTTGCGCGAGATGCGGTTGATGTCGCCCGTGCACACGATCACCGCGCCGGCGCGCAGCACGTACCACTCGGCCGTGCGGACGTTGAAGCCGACCGCCCCGTAGGCACGTCCCGTCGCCTGGTCGACCAACAGGTCGGTGATCATCGTGCGGCCGAGTGGCATGGCGCCGGCCTTCTTCGCGGCGCGTGCGACGTGGTACTTGAACTGGGTGCCGTCGAAGTTGAAGTGGTAGGGCTTGGGGAAGCCGAAGGCCTGGGTGCGCAGGTAGTCGCCCGTCTCCGGATCGGTGAGGTCCACCCCGAACCCCTCGACCTGGCGCATCACCGCGGGCATCTCGTCGACGACACGCTCGGCGATCTCCATGTCGACCAGGTCGTCGGTCAGCTCCGGGAAGTGCCACAGCATGTAGCGCGGCTCGTCCCAGACGGGGCCCGAGCCCATGGCGGCGAGGTACTGGTCGACGCCCCCACCAACGCTGCCGGCGCGCTCGAGCATCTTCGCCTTGTCGACGACCAGCACGTCGGCGCCCTGGGCTCTCGCCTCGACGGCGGCGAGGCAGCCCGCGACGCCTCCCCCGACGATCAGGACATCGGTGTCGATCCGTGTCGGCTCGGTCCGCAGCTCGCGTCCACTCGCCATGCCCTGTCTCCCGTCAGCGCCTGACGCGGGACGGTAGCACTAAGGTACGGACAAAGACGATGCGTGCCCGGGGGACGCGGATCAGTCCTCCCGATCCGCGTCGTACCAGGGTGCGAGTGCTCCCGCGGCCCAGCGGGCCAGCAACAAGGTCAGGATCCCGACGAGCGCGAGCGCGATGACCGCGACGAACGCCTCGTTGTGCCGGAAGGTCCGCGCGTTGACGAGGATGTAGAAGCCGAGCCCTGGGATGCTGATCAGGTACTCGGCGACGACAGCCGCCACGATGGCGCGCCCCGCGGCCAGCCGGAACCCGGCCAGCAGGTACGGGATCGACGCGGGGACCACCACCCCGAACCAGACGGCGCGTCGCGGAGCGCGGTAGGTCTTGGCGACCTCGAGGTAGCGCTGCGGGACGGATCGGGCACCGTCGTAGACGTTGAGCACCATCGGGAAGTACGCGGCGAAGACGATGATCGCCATCCGTGACGTGTTGCTGTAGCCGGCCCACATGGTCACCAGCGGCACGACGGCGACCATCGGCAGCGCGAAGAGGGCGTAGGTGTAGCCCTTGAGTGCCCACCCGAGCCAGGCGATCTGTCCCATCGCGAGGCCGACCAGCACCGCAGCCACGGTGGCGACGACGAGGCCCTGGAGGAACGGGATCATCGTGCCGACGAAGGCCTCGATGAACTGCCGGCTCGTCAGCACGTCGGGGATCACCGGCACCACGGTCGACGGACGAGCGACGTATGCGGCGGCGAAGGTGCGGACGCCGAGCTCCCAGAAGAGCAGCAGCAGCAGCCCGACCGCGACCTTGGCCTTGAGGCCGTAGGGGATACGGGCCCACAGCCCGCGTGTGGCTGGCGGCTCGACCGTCGTGACGCTCATCAGCCCTGCCTCCAGACGGCGAAGCGATCCTCGAGGCGCTGGCCGATCCCCATCAGCAACAGGCCGAGCAGGCACACGACGAGGATCGAGGCGAACACCCCGGCGGTGTCGAAGCGACGTGCGGTCACCAGGATGAGCTCGCCCAACCCGGTCACCGCCAGGAAGAACTCGGCGGCGATCATCCCGACCAACGCGCGAGCGATCGCGAGGCGGAGCCCGGTCATGGCGAAGGGCAGCGTGTACGGCAGGATCACGTCGCGCCAGATGTCGGCCTCGGAGGCGCGGAAGCTGCGTGCCACCTCGAGGATCTTGCCGTCGACCGACCGCGCGCCCTCGAAGACGTTGATGACCATCGGGAAGACGGCGAACAGGAAGACCACGATGACCTTGGGGACGTAACCGAACCCGAAGATCGCGAGGATGAAGGGGATCAGTGCGACCATCGGTGTCGCATACAGCGCGGTGACGTAGACCTCGCCCCCCTCACGGAGGAACCGGATCCTGGCGAGCAGCAGGCCAGCCGGTATGCCGACGACGACCGAGGCGGCCAGGCCCGCGATGAACACCAGCCCGGACGAGGCGAGCGCACCCGGCAGCGAGCCGTCCGAGAGCAGCTCCCCGAGCCGACGCAGGGTCGTCGACAGCGGCACGAGGAAGAGCGGATCGGCGCGCCGACCAGCGACCTCCCACACGAGGATGCCCGCGAGCAGGCTCAGGGCGTACACCCCGTACCGCAGGCCGTTCGCACGGAGCGTGCTCATCAGCCCGACCTCCCCTCTGACGCAGTTGACCCGGATCGTGTGCGTGGGATCGGGCCGGGGCGGACGTCGCCGCCCCGGCCCGAGGCGTGTCAGTTCATCTGCTCGACGAGGGCGAGTGCGTCCTCGTAGAGGCTCAGGTCGACGACGTCGCCGTAGTCCGGCCGGTCGCCTTCCTCCATGTTGCCGATGCGGATCTGGGTGTCGATCACCGCGTCCATCTTGTCCTGTGGCAGACCATCACGATCGATCGGCCAGAACTCGATGTCGAGGACGTCGGGCAACGTCTGCTCCATGACGGTCGGGCTCACGCCGGTGACCAGCCCCATCTCGTTGACCTCGGCCTCGTTCGCCGGGTCGTTCACGAAGCGGATCGCCTCGATGAAGGCGGCCAGGATGCGCACGTATGCCTCACGGTTCTGGTCGAGCGAGCTGCGCAGCGTCCAGAAGATGAGGTAGTGCTGCATCGGGTCGACGTCCAGCAGGAAGCGGACGACGTGCATCGGCTCGGCGCCCTGCTCCTCGATGATGTAGAGGTCCTCGATGTGGAGCACAGCGGTGTCGAGCTGGCCCGCCGCGATCGCCTGGATCGGTGCGCCGGCGAAGGACGCGGTCTCGACGTCGTCGATGGTCAACCCGCACTCCGAGAGGATCACCTGGAGCACGTTGTAGCGGGCTCCCCCGACGGAGTCGACGCCGATCGTGTCACCGGCGAGATCCTCGCAGGACTGGATGTCCGGGTTGGTGGTGCCGACCAGCCAGTCGATGTTGTCGAGCCCCATCACGGCGGCCACGTCGACACCGGTGGCGGCAAAGTTCATCACCGGACCCGTCGGCGACCAGGCGATGTCGAGGTCGCCACCCTGCACGGCCCGGGCAGCGTCGACGCCCGTCTCCATGTCGCGGATGTCCACCTGCACGTTGTACTTGTCGAACAGGCCGAGGTCGCGCGCCACGTAGGGGGCGATCATCGCGATCAGCGGCGGGATGCCGATGCTTCCCATCGCGATGGGACCGACGGGGTCGAGCTCCGGCGCGGCGGTGCCCGGCTCGTCGGGGGCGTCGGGATCGTCCGTGTCCGGCGCTTCCTCGCCCGGGTCGGCCGGCGTGTCCGGCGTGTCGTCACCGTTGCCACACGCGGCGAGGATCATCGCCAGCACCACCATCAGGGCGGTCAGCTGCCACGCCTTGTGGCGTTGCTTCGAACCTGTCATGTCCATGTCCTTCGTTCGTCTCCACCGGTCCCAGGCGGGGCCGTGGGGTCGTTCGGGGGCGTGGCCCCGGTCCGGGGCGTGACCCCGGGTTCGGGGGCGTCACGCCGTCAGCGGGTGGCTTCGCGCTCCGCCGCCGCCGCCTCGCCCATGAGCTCGCCCCACACGTGCTCCTTCAACTCGTGGAAGCGCGGCAGGGAGGTGGTGCTGCGGTCGCGGGGCCAGGGCAGGTCGACCTCGATCACCTCGTGCACCGAGCTCGGGCGCCCCCGGAGGATCACGATGCGGTGCCCCATCAACACCGCCTCGTCGATCGCGTGGGTCACGAACAGCATCGAGGTTGGCCGTTCGTTCCAGATCCGGAGCAATTCGAACTGGAGCAGCTCCCGGGTCTGGGCATCCAGGGCACCGAACGGCTCGTCCATCAGCAGCACCTTGGGGTTGACCGCGAGGGCGCGAGCCAGGCCCGCGCGCTGCTGCATGCCCCCGGACAGCTGGTAGGGGTACGAGTCCTCGAAGCCCTGGAGGCCCACCAGCTCGATGAACTGTGGGACGCGCTCCTTGAGCACCTGACGGCTGGCGCCGTCCATCTTCAGGCCGTACGCGACGTTGTCCCACACCGTCTTCCACGGGAAGAGCCCGAAGTGCTGGAAGACGACCGCGACGCCCTCGCGCGGCTCGGTGACCTCGGCACCGTCGATCGTCACCTGGCCTCCCGAGATCGGCAGCAGCCCCGCGACGCAGCGGAGCAGCGTCGTCTTGCCGCAGCCGGACGGCCCGACGATCGTCACGACCTCGGACTGGCCGACCTCGAGGTCGATGCCCTTGAAGACCTCGAGGTCCCCGAAGGCCTTGCGGACGCCTGAGACGACGATCCTTGCGTCGGTGGACGTACCGTCTGTCATCGCCGCGCTCTCTCTCGTCGAACCGTCCGGTGGACCGAGCCGGGTGCCGGGCTGCGAGCAGCAGTCGCGTGGCGGGTGACTCTGCGCCGCCACGCGCGCGCCAACAATCGATTGCAGCTCGAAACTATGCGGCTCGTAGGCCCCCGTCAAACCGCCTTCGGGGCGTCCTGGTCCCCACCTGGCTGCGCCTCGCGATGGACGCTACGGTGGGTGAATCGGTGGCATACATAGTGCAACGAGGCGAGCGTGCTGGCGACGAGTGCGCAGGCGACGAGGAGAGGCCGTGATCCGCAACAGCTGGTACGTGGCGGGGTTCTCGCGCGAGTTCCCGACCGGTGAGGTGCAGGGCCACACGATCGCCGGCCGGCCCATCGTCATGTGGCGGGCACAGGACGGGTCGGTGGCCGCGTTCGACGCCCGCTGCTCCCACAAGCGCTTCCCCCTGTGGGCCGGCAAGCTGCTGGACGGCGACGTCCTGGAGTGCGCGTACCACGGGTTCGCGTACGACACGACCGGCCGATGCGTCGCGATCCCGGCGCTGCACGAGCGAAGCGACCGGATCCCGACCACCACGCAGCAGCAACGGTTCCCTCTGCTCGAGCAGGACGGCCTGGTCTGGTTGTGGCCCGGCGACCCGGCGCTCGCGCAGGACACGACGCCGCCCCGCACGCCCGAGATCGCCAGTGACGACTGGGAGACCCTCGACACCGAGCCGATGCCCGTCGCTGCGAACGCACGACTGCTGATCGAGAACCTGTTCGACCTCACCCACTTCTATCCACTGCACGCGGGCAACATCGGCACCCTGGCGGATGCGATGGTCCCGGTGGAGATCGAGCGGGAGACCCGGGACGGCAACCGGGTGCTGCGCACGATCCGCCGGCGGGCGGACTTCGCGTTCGCACCCATGACCGTGGACCGGTTCGGGGTCGAGGTCGGCGACCAGATCCAGATCCACGAGATGGTCGGCCCGGGGCTGTTCCACGTGGTCGTGAGCGTCGCACCCCCCGGCAAGCTCGGGACGGAGGAGGAGCGCGGCTTCGTGCTCTACCAGTCCATCACCCCGGTCGACGAGGACCACCACGTCTGGCGTCGCTCCATGTCGTGTCCGGCGGGCAGCCGGTGGGCCAAGGACCCGGCCGCACGCTCGCTCGTCGAGGCGGTGATGGACGGCGCGCCCGTCGTCGTCGAGCAGGACCGCTGGGCGGTCGAGGAGCAGCAGAAGATGTTCGCCTATGCGGACGAGGGCTACCAGGAGGTCCACATCAAGACCGACGGCGCGGTCGTGATGGCACGGCGGATCCTCGACGAGCTCGAGGCCGCCGAACGCGCGGACGGCGACCACGACGATGGCCGAAGCGACGGGGCCGGCGCGACCGAGCGGGCGCGCCGGCGCGTGCCGGCCCGATGAGCCGCTGGGGCTTCTGCCCGGACTGCTCGCTGTGGCGCTATGCCGACTGGGACGCACGGACGGCGACGCCGAGCTGCCCGGTCTGCGCCGCCGCGCCCTCCCCGATCGAGACGATCGGGGACGACGGGGTGGGGCGTCTCGTGCTCGTCCTCGAGCTCCCACCCGGAGCCGACCTGCCGCTCCTCGGCTGAGGAGCGGCACCCGGCGGGCGCCCGGGGCTCGGACTCAGAGGGGCTGGAACACCTCGCTCGGGTCGTCACCGAGGTCGGTCAGGAGCACCTGTGCGGCGTTGCGGCCGGGCACGCCCGTGATCGACCCGCCGACGCTGGTCGTCGCGCCGGTCTGGTACAGCCCGGGGATCGGCAACCGGTGGTCGGCGAAGCGCGGCACCGGCCGGCGGGGGCCGCTGAAGGCGTAGCTGCGGTCGCCGCCGTGGAAGGCACCACGGATCATGTGCGGGTTGCCGGCGGCGATGTCGTCCGGGCTCTTGATGTAGCGGGCGAGGATGCGCTCGTCCGTCAGGTTGGGCGCGAACCGGCGGAGGTGCTCCAGCTGCCGCTCCGCCATGACCTCCTTGTGCTGCTCCCAGCTGTCGACACCGTCGGGGAGCTCGTACACCTGCGGGGTCAGGAACTTGACGGTGTGGTGTCCCTGCGGCGCGCGGTCGGGGTCGGCGAGCGTCGGCGTCGCGACCAGCATCCAGGGCACGGCCGGCCCCTCGTAGGGTCGCCGGTCGCGCACGGCGCGACCGAGGTCGATCACGTGCTGCATCGAGACGATCGTGCCGGCCGACACCGCCGAGCGGTCTCCCCGCGGGGTCGGGAACAGGGGTGGAGCGGAGGTCGCGAAGTACGCGGCCATCCCCGACATCCCGACGTCGTAGGTGTCGACGCCGTACACGAACTCCTCGCCCCAGGTCTCGTGGGGGGCCATGTCGACCAGGTGCTTGACGTGGATCGTCGACAGGACCGCCTTGCGTGCCAGGTACCGCTCGCCGTCGTCGGTCTCGACACCGACACAACGGCCGTCCTCCAGCACCAGGCTGGACACGCGCCGGTCGCAGAGCACCGACGAACCATGGTCCTCGAGGAAGCGGACGAGGGCGTTGGTCAGGGAGCCCGACCCCCCGATCGGGACCGACCAGCTGTTGCGCTGCCGGCCGAAGAGGATCGAGTAGACGTTGATGCCGGACCCGGCGGCGTCCAGCGGGACCAGCGTCTGGAACGCCTGCCAGGCGAGGAAGTCCTGGACGTGCGGGTCGTCGAACTCGCGCCGGATGACCTCCGCGGCGGAGATCGACGCGCGGCGGAGCCAGATGGCACCACGGGGATGCTCGAGCAGCAGCTGCTCCAGGCTCGGCCCGAAGCCCGGTGGTGTCATGCGGGCCCGACCGAAGACGCCCTTGATCTCGTCGTACTCGTCGATGAGCGTGCGGTAGGCCTCGGCGTCCTTGTCGGAGAAGCGCGCGATCTCCTCGCACGTGTCGTCGAGGTCGAGCCACTGGGTGAACTGCTCGCCGTCCTCGAACGCGAGGTGCGCGACGGGGTCGGGCTGGACGTAGGTCAGCCCGTACCGGCTGTGCAGACCGAGCTCGTCGTCGGCCAGCACCGGGTTGGCGCGGATGATGGTGTGACCGGTCGAGCAGGTGTCGACCTGGTAGCCGGGACCGAGGATCTCCTCCGTCGCCGCTCCCCCACCAGGGATCGACCGAGCATCGAGCAGCAGGCACTCGTAGCCGGCCTTGCTCAGGTAGGCGGCGGTGATGAGTGCGTTGTGCCCCGCTCCCGCCACGATGACGTCAGCCGTGGTCGTCATGCCGCTCCCTCGCTCGAGCCGGCCCGCAGCGGATCGAGCTCCGACGGCGGTTCCGGCATGTCCATCTCCAGGTCCATCACTCTATGGAAGCGGGAGAGGGCGTTCCAAAGGCTGACCGACAGGGCCAGCTCGTTGCGTTGCAGATCGTCGTAGACGGCCTCGACCCGTGACAGCGTGGCCGCCGACACCGCCTGCCGTACGGCGCCCTGGGGCACCGTCGGCGGTGCGAGGGTCAGCTCGTCCGTGAACGCGAGCGCCGCCAGCAGCGGCTCGTCGAACACGTCCGCGGCCGGGGAGCGCACGCCCAGGATCTGCTCCTCCGGCACGCCGTTGCGGCGTGCCGACGCCACCCGGTGGCTGACCGAGTACCGACAGCCGTTCAGCCAGCCGACCCGGATGGCCGTGAGGTCCTTGACACGCACGTCCAGCGCCCCCGGTCCCACCACGGCGCGCAGGTAGGCGAAGTAGGCGGGGAAGGCGTCGTCGATCAGGGCGATCGCCTTCCAGCCCTCGAGCGTCTTGCCGTAGAGCGCCGACGCGTCGGCGAGCGCCTCGGCGTTCGCGCCGGTCGCGTCGTCGGGGTCGAGCAGCCGTACCCACGCCATGTCGTCCTCCTGCTGGTCGGTCCTCCCCGCGCAGGGCTCAGATCGCCTTCGCGGCCTGTCCCCCGTCGACGACGAAGGTCTGACCGGTGACGAACGACGCGCGGTCGGACGCCAGGAACACCACGGCGTCCGCGATCTCGGCGGGCTGCGCCCAGCGGCCGAGCAGCAGGCCGAGGCGCTGCACCATGTTGGCGAAGAACTCGTCGCGGGTGATCCCCTGGGCGTCGGCCGCGCCCTGCCCGCGCGTCAGCCATCCCTCGGTGAGCGTCATGCCCGGGCAGACGGCGTTGGCACGCACGTTGCGGGGCGCGACCTCGGTGGCGAGGTACTTGGTGAACGCCTGGACCGCGGCGTTGGTCGAGCCGGTCACACCGGCGTTGGGGATCAGCGACGCCGCGGTCACACCACTGATGTTCACGATCGCCCCGGTGCCGTCGTCGGGCAGCACCGACATCGCCGAGCGCGACACGCGTACCGCACCCGCGAACTTGGTGCCGAAGGTGTGCAGCCAGGCCTCGTCGTCGAGGTCGGCGATCGCGCCGCTCAGCAGCGGCGGTCCGGCGTTGTTGACGACCACATGGAGCCCGTCGCGCCACGCGGCCGCGTCCTGCACGGCCCGGTCGACCGCAGCGGGGTCGGTGATGTCGGCGACGATCGCGTGTGCCACCTCGGCGCCGCCCAGCCGTCGGACGGCGTCGTCGAGCTCGTCCTCGCTGCGGGCGAGGATCGCCACGTTGGCGCCTTCCCGCCGCAGGCCCTCGGCGATCGCGAACCCGATGCCGCGGGTCGCGCCCGTCACGAGGGCGGTTCGTCCGTCAAGTCCGGTGTCCATGCTCGCCTTTGCGTTCGGGGATCTCGTCAGGTGGGGGGTGTCGTCGGCGTCGTGGGCGGCGTCGAGTGTGAGCGGATCAGGCGTCGGCGATGGCGACCGCCTGGATCTCCAGGCGGAGTCGGGGGTCGGTGGCCAGCCGCACGATCTGGACGGTCGTGCTGGTGGGCAGGTGGTCTCCGAAGTAGCGCCCCTGCGCCGCGTTGATGACGTCCTGGTCGCCTGCCACGTCGACCAGGAAGCGCGTCAGCATCACGACGTCGGTCCGGCGCGCACCGGCGGCTCCCAGGGCCAGGTCGAGGTGCTCGAAGACCAGCGCCACCTGCGCGGCCGCGTCGAGCGGGATGCGGTCGAAGTCCTCGGGGACGTGCGGGTGGTCGTGGTAGACGGGCGCCGCGGTGACACCCGAGATGTACACCGGATGGCCGCCTCGGACCTTGATCGCGGGGACGAACAACGAGTTGATCGCCGGGTCGAACCCCTCGTGGTGGATCACCTCGAGCTTGTCGCTCATCGTCGCCTCCGTCGGGCCGGGTGTGGGCCGGGTGTGGCCGGCTGTGGTCAGAGCGCCAGGTACGCCTCGCGGATGCGCGGGCTGTCGAGCAGCTCGGCGCGGGCGCCCGACTGCACGATCGTGCCCTGCTCGAGGACGTAGCCGCGACCTGCGAGCTCGAGCGTTCGCGCCACGTTCTGCTCCACCAGCAGCACGCCGACGCCCAGGGCCGCGACATCCGCGATCAGGCCGAACATGGTGTCCACCAGCAGGGGGCTCAGCCCGAGCGACGGTTCGTCCATCAGCAGGTAGCGAGGCTTGGCCATCAGGCCACGCCCGAGTGCGACCATCTGCTGCTCCCCGCCGCTGAGCGTGCCGGCGCGCTGCGACCGGCGGTCCCTGAGCCGCGGGAACAGGCCGAACACCAGCTCCAGGGAGTCCTGGAGCTCCGCACGCGCCGCCTTGCCGTAGGCGCCCAGCTCGAGGTTCTCCTCGACGGTCATCCGCGTGAACAACCGTCGTCCCTCGGGGACGATCGCCAGGCCCGACGCCGCGACGCGGTGCCGCGGAACGTCCGCGAGGGACAGCCCGTCCAGGAGCACGTCGCCGTCGGTGGCGGGGAGCAGCCGCGCCATCGTCTTCACCAGGGTGGTCTTGCCGGCGCCGTTGGGCCCGAGCAGCGCGACGATCTCGCCCTCGGCGACCTCGAGCGACACGTCGCGGAGCACGACGGCGTCGCCGTACGCCGCGCCGATCGAGCGGACCTCAAGCATGGGATCCTCCCAGGTACGCCTCGACGACGTCCTTGTCGCGCAGGCATCCCGCCGGCTCCCCCTGGGCGATGACCTGCCCGAAGTTGAGCACGGTCAGGTGGTCGCAGAGGTCGAGGATCACCCGCATGATGTGCTCGACGACGACCAGGCTGATCCCCAGCCCCTGGATCCGCCGCACCAGGTCGATGCCGGCCTGCAGCTCGCGGGGGTTGAGCCCGGCCAGCACCTCGTCGAGGAACAGCACCCGCGGCCGGGTCGCGAGCGCGCGTGCGAGCTCCAGGAGCTTGCGCTGGAGCAGCGTGAGGTGGTCCGGTCGTGCTCCGGCGAGCTGACCGAGCCCGACGAACTCGACCCAACGGGCCGCCTCGTCGTCGACGTCGTCCGGTCGCGGCTGGGCCGCGCCGAAGTGGGCGGCGACACGGACGTTCTCGTGCACCGTCAGCGTGGAGAACGGCCGGGGGATCTGGTAGGTGCGGGCGAGCCCCAGGGCCGCGATGCGGTGGGGTTCGAGGACGTCGAGCCGCCGCCCGTCCATCTCGATCCGTCCGTCGGTCAACGGCAGATGGCCGGTGAGCACGTTGATCGTGGTGGACTTCCCCGACCCGTTCGGGCCGACGAGCCCACGGATCTCGCCCTCGTGGAGGTCGAAGTCCACGCCATCGACGGCACGCAGGCCGTCGAACACCTTGGTGATGCCTCGGCAGCGCAGCAGCGGTGCGTCGTTCATCGGCCCAGCTCCTGCGGTGCCGGCTCCGGAGTGGAGTCGGGGTCGCCGCTGCCGTCGTCGCGGTCCCCCGAGCGTCGGGTGAACCGCCTGAACAGACGCTCGGGGACGAACAGGACCAGGAGCATGGCACCCATCGCGTAGGCGAACGCGGTGATGGCACGGGTGTCGACGAACAGGGTCACGGCGGCCAGTACCACCACTCCGACGACCACGGGGGGCCACGGTCGTTCCTGCAACCGTGCGGCGATGCCGCCCCGCAGGAACAGCGTGGCGGTGATCAACACCGTCGCGAGCACGATCTGGCTCAGCTCGGCGTAGCCCGCGCCCGCCATGCGGTCCGTGACGGTGTAGATGACCACCGCCCCGAGCACCGGACCGAACCAGTGTCGGCGCCCACCGATCACGCTCATGAGGATGACGAACACCGGCACCCGGAGTGGGAACGCCGCCTGGGGGCTTATGAAGCTGACCTGCACGGCGTGCAGCCCTCCCGACAGTCCGGCGATGAGGCCGTTGAGTGCGAAGATCGCGAGCTTGAAGCGGAAGGTCGGCACGCCGATCGCCTCTGCGACCTTCTCGTCGTCCCGGATGGCGAACAGCCCCGCGCCGAACCGCGAATGCTGGATCAGGTAGGCCGCGAAGACGGCGCCGAACGCGACGAGGAGCCCCAGGTAATACAGCATCTCGGTCGTGTTGCCGAGCCACGACGGGTAGTCGAGCTGGCCGAGCATGATGCCCCGGCCACCGTCGATCGCGGTCCAGTTGTTGCTCAACGCACCGAGGCTCAGCGCGACCACCAGGGTGAACAGCGCGAAGATCTCGCCGGCGATCCGGCGCAACCGGAACACGAGCACCCCCACGACGGCGGCGATGGACGCGCCGACGAGGGCTGCGATCGGCAGGGTCGGCAGCAGGTCCCACCCGTGCCTGGCCCCGAGGATCGTCGTGGTGTACATGCCGGCGCCGTAGAACGCACCCTGCCCGAAGCTGAAGTAGCCCGAGTACCCGCTGAAGATGTTCCAGCTGGTGGCCTGCGCGACCCAGAAGAAGACGAGGTAGAGGAAGATGAGGTTGTAGAGGGGGAACTCGAACGTCTGCTGCAGGGTGGGCATGGTGAGCAGCAGCACGAGCGCGGCGAGCCATGCCGCGACGACCTTGGGTCCGAGGATGCGTCGCTTCATTCGCGTGCCTCCTCGACGATCGGCTTGAACAGGCCTTCCGGTCTGAAGATCAACGCGATCGCCAGCACCACCAGGGCCATCAACCGCGCGAGCGCCGGGTCGGCGAACTGTCGGGTGAACGACTCGACCAGCCCGATGATGAACGCGGCGCCCAGCACGCCGACCGGGTTGGCCAGCCCACCGAGCAGGACGACCGCGAACACCACGGCGATCCACAGCTCCGCCCCGGTGGGGGTGAGCACGTAGAGCATCCCCACGATCGTGCCCGCGATGCCCGCTGTCGCACCCGCCAGCGCCGCGATCAGCAGCGCGAGCCGGGGGTAGTTCACGCCGAACACGGTGGCCATCTCCGGGTCCTGCACGAAGGCACGGATCCCCTTGCCCGCGTGGCTCCGGTGCAGCAGCCACCAGATCCCACCGCAGCAGACCAGCGCGGCCACCAGCGCCATGACCCCGAGGGTCGGCAAGGTGAAGGGGCCCGTACGGATGGCGGAGATGAAGTACGGGTTGCGGTCGAGCGGGATGCGCAGCAGGTCAGAGGTCCAGCGCATCGTCATCGCCGCCTCGATGATGAGGAACAGCGCGAACGTGACGATGAGGGATCCGAACACGTCGATCCGGAAGGTCGTCACGAAGACCTGGAGCGCCGCGCCGAGCAGGGCCCCCACCGGGATCGTGACGAGCACCGTCACGACCGGGTCGAGCCCGGCGTTGGCCGCCAGCTCGTAGGTGACGTAGGCGGCCAGGAAGACGAACGAGAAGTGCGCGAAGTTGATGGTGTGGAGCAGGCCCCACTGGAGGCTGAGTCCGAGCGCGAAGATCGCGTACAAGCCACCCAGCAGCACCCCGGTGGCGATCGTCTGCGTGATCAGCGTCATGGGACCGACCGATCGGTGGTCGCGGGGGGCCGTCGCGCACGTGGTCGCGCGACGGCCCCCGCGGGATCTCGGACGAGGTGGGCCTGTCGCTCAGCCCCCGGCGCGCAACGAGCGGTCGTCGCTCGCGGCGTCGTCGGGCCACACGACGTACCACTCGCCATCCTGGATCTGCTTGATCGTCTGGATGTCGTCGCCGTAGTTCTGCTCGTCCGGTCGGTACACGAACTCGCCCTGCACCGTCTCGATCGGGTTGTTGAGGATGTAGGCCGCGATCTCGTCGTGGTCGAGGCACTGGCAGCCCTCGACGCCGGCGACCAGCACCTGCCACGCCGCCCACGAGGCGCCGGCCTGTGTCTCCGGCGTCGTGTACGACATGCCCGCGTCCGACGCGCCCTGGGTATAGCGATCGACCAGGTCCTGTGCGCCGGCGTTGGACAGGTAGGGCTCGAAGGGCTCGAAGATCGTCACGCTCGTCGCGCCGTCCCCGAGCTCACCCGCGGCGAGCATCGGACCCGGTGCGGGCCACTGGTAGAAGTGGTGCCGCGGCGAGTAGCCGAGCTGCGCGAGCGACGCCAGCAGGTTCGTGCCGTCCTCCCCCAACGCGCCGACGTACAGCAGGTCCGCGTCGGCCTCGGCGACACGCTGGGCGATGCCGGAGAAGTCGGTCGTGCCGGTGTCGAACGACAGGTCGAGCAGGACGTCGAGCCCCATCTCCTCCGCGACACGCAGCGCACCACCGCCACCGCGCAGGGCACCACGGTCCTCGTCCACGCCGTACACCAGGAAGTCGGTGCCCGGGAAGCGGTTGGTGACGAACGCCACGCTCTGCGGCGCGTCGTCCCCGAGGCTCTCGTAGGCCTCGAAGACCTTCGCCGGCGTGGTGTGATGGGTGTTGAGCCCCACGAACCAGGTCGGGAAGTGCTTCTCGTAGGTATAGGCATAGGTGAGGCTGGCCGTGTGATGCGGGTAGACGTAGCCGTAGCGCTCGGCGACCGCCATCGCCGCCGTGATCGACCCCGTGCCGTACGGACCCATGATGAGGTCCACGTCGTCCTGCGTGATGAGGCGCTCGTAGAGCGCCGCCGACTGCTCGGCCTGGGATTCGTCGTCCAGCACGATCCACTCGACGGGCCGTCCGAGCAGGCCTCCCTGCTCGTTGAGCATCTCGACGAACTGCTCGGCGACGATCTCGTGGATGTGCGCGGTCGGCGCCAGCGGGCCGGTGAGCGCGAGCGCACCGCCGATCACGATGGGATCGCCGGACGGTTCGGGCGCCGCCTCGCCGTCGTCACCGTCATCGGGCTCGTCGCCGTCGTCGCCGTCGTCGGGGGTCTCGTCGGTCGGCTGCTGGGGCTCCGGGCTGTCGTCGTCGCCCCCACACGCGACCGCCGTCAACGCGAGTGCGACCGATAGCGCCAGCCATCGTGAACGGGTCCTCATGTTTCCTCCCGCGGCCTGTCGGCGATCGAGGACGACGTTCCCTCGCGTCCGGACGCCTCCCAGCGTCCCCGGACGATGGACACGCCGATCGCGTCCACCCGCGTGCTCTCCCAGCCGCATGCAGGCACCGTACTACGGCGCTAGCACCCTTGTCTAACGTTTGCATCTGGCGTTTGCAGCCAAGTGCCGAGATGCGCGTTCTCTGGGGAAGGCCTTGACGCCGTGCGCTCGCCGCCTCTAAGACGGCACGGACCAAGGAGCGGCCGATGGTGGCGGTGGCGGTGCTGGGGCTCGGTCGGATGGGTGCCGCGATGGCGTCCCGGCTGGCCGCCGAGGGCCACGAGGTCGGCGTCTGGAACCGCACGGCGTCGCGAGCCCGGGAGCTCGCGTCGGCGATCGGCGCGGCGGTGCTCGCGCGGCCGGCCGAGGCGGGCGGGTGGCCGCTGGTGGTGTGCAGCCTGGCTGACGACGCGGCGCTCGACGCCACCTACCTCGGTGTCGACGGGCTGCTCGACGGCCTGCACGCGGGGACGGTCGTGCTGGAGACGAGCACCGTGGATCCGCGCACGATCGGGCGGTTGGCGCCGGCCGTGGCGGGCGCGGGTGCGAGCCTGCTGGACGCGCCCGTCTCGGGCAGTGTCCCGGCGGTGCAGGCCGGGACGCTGGCGTTCATGGTCGGCGGCGACGCGGGCGCCCTCGAGACGGCGCGGCCAGTGCTCGACTCGCTCGGCGCACGGGTCTTCCACCTCGGCTCGAGCGGCTCGGGGGCGGCGATGAAGCTGGCCGTGAACTCGCTGGTACACGGGCTCAACGGTGCGCTGTCCGAGGCGCTCGTGCTCGCGGAGGCGGCGGGCATCGACCGCACGCAGGCCTACGAGGTGTTCCTCGGGGGCGCAGCCGCGGCACCGTTCCTCGGCTACAAGCGGGCCGCATTCGAACGCCCGGAGGACACCCCACCGGCGTTCAGCCTCGCCCTGGCGCAGAAGGACCTCGAGCTGATCGCCGCGCTCGCGGAGCGACTCGGCGCGGAGAATCCCCAAGGCCGGACGAACCTCGAGGTGGCACGTGGCGCGGTCGCCGAGGGCCACGGCGAACGCGACATGAGCTGGCTGGCGCAGGTGCTGCGCGACCGCGCGAGCGGGCCAGACGCAGCATGACTGCCCGTGTTGCCGGCGCGGGCCGGGGGCCGCACACCGCGCGTGTGCCGGGTGGCGCGGTCAGCCGGAGCGGCTGAAGCGGGCAGCGCCGGACGCATCGAGGCGTCGGATCGTGTCGCTGCCGTCCTCGTGCACGACCCTCACGAGGATCCGCTGCAGCTCGGCGTACGCGCGGTCGACGTCGCGCCGCCCCTGCTCGAGGTCCTCGAGCTCGAGTGCGCCCCGTGCGGCGACCAGGGCCTGTGCGACGTTGTCCGACAACTCGAGCACGGTGGCCTGTCGGGTGTGGCGCGACACCGCCTCCGCGAAGGAGCGTGCGGCGTGCCCGGCGAGGCGACGAGCGAGCGGGAGGAGCTGCTCGACGGGTTCGTCGGGCGCACGGTCCCACGCCAGGTCGACGACGTAGCCGGCGGCGACCTCCGTGGGGACGGGGATCCGCACCGACACCTCGACCCCTGCACGCTCCATCCACCCGCGGGCGGGATCTCCCGCGGTCCCACGTTCGAGGAGCTGGACCTCGCCGGCCCGGATGCTGGCGCCGACATCGGCCAGCTCGGCGAACCGCAGCAGCGTCGGATTGCGCCCGGATGGGACGTGTGCGATCTGGTAGGCGGCCTCGTCGTCGTACCGCCACAACGACGCGGACGAGCACTGCAGGGCGCCGGCCATGAGCTCGACGAGCGAGTGGGCGATCTCGTGGGCCTGCTCGTCGCCGCTGGTCAGCAGGTCGCGCTCGCCACCGCCGATGTCACCGCCGCCTCCGGCCGGTGCGGGGCTCGACGCCGCTGCGCGGAACCGCCGGTGGTCGTCGAGGATGTGCCGCTCGAGCTTCGGCACCGCGCTCTTCTCGTAGAAGGCGAAGGCACCGGCCTCGAGGCAGGCGCGCTCCTCGCTCTCGGCGGGCATGGAGGTCAGCATCGCCACCATCGCCTGCGGCGCCCGTGCCAGGAGCGGCGCGATCAGATCGGTGCCCCGCTCGCCGACGAGCAGCAGGTCGAGCAGGATCACGTCCGGCTGGGTCTCCGCGACGAGCGCGAGCGCCTGCTTGCCGTCGGCGGCGGCGCCGACCGGCACGAGATGCTCGCTGCGACGCAGGAGCATGGTGAGCAGCGCCCGCAGCGACGCGTCGTCGTCGACGACGACAACCGTCAGGTCGGGAGTACGTCCCCCGTGGGGGGTCGTTGCTGACCCCATCGTCGTGTCCCTGGACCCCTGCGGCGATCCAGGACGCGGTCGCGACCGGGATGCCGCCTACGGTCCACACCTTATCCACAGCTGGTGGCGGCTCACGGCGACACGTCGCCCCTCGCGCGGCGGCCGCCCGAAGGGAGGATCGTTGGCCCGCGGGACGCACCCGCGCGCCGCATCGGCCGACGCATGCCGACCTTCGGTCGCAGGACGCACCCGCGCGCCGCATCGGCCGACGCATGCCGACGTTCGGCCGCAGGGCGCACCCGTGCGCCGCATCGGCCGACGCATGCCGACGTTCGGCCGCAGGGCGCACCCGTGCCGCATCGGCCGACTCGTCGCGGCGTCCGCTGCCGACGCGACGCGGGATCGGCTGGGCCGGGCGCCTACCAGGAGGCGCCGATGTACTTGGTCTCGACGAACTCGAGCAGCCCCTCGTGCGATCCCTCGCGTCCGAGCCCGCTCTGCTTCATGCCGCCGAACGGCGCCGCGGGGTCGGAAACGAGCCCGCGGTTGATACCGAGGATGCCGGCCTCGATGCCCTCCGCGGCGCGCAGGGCCCGGCCGAGGTCGCCGCTGAACACGTACGCCGCGAGCCCGAACTCGGTGTTGTTCGCGAGCTCGATCGCCTCGTCGTCGGTGCTGAACGACACGACCGGCGCCACGGGCCCGAAGATCTCGTGCCGCAGGATCGGGTCCGACGGGTCCACCTTGCCCAGGACGGTCGGCAGGTAGAACCAGCCCGTCCCGGCGGGGGCCTTGCCGCCGACCAGCGCGGTGGCGCCCGCCGACACGCTGCCGTCGACGAAGCCGGCGATCTCCTCGCGCGCCGCCTCGTTGATCACGGGGCCGACGTCGTTGGAGCGGTCCAGGCCGGGGCCGACCTTCAGTGCGGCCATGGCCTCGGCGAACCGCTCGGAGAACTCCTGGGCGACGCGCTCGTGGACGAGGAAGCGGTTGGCGGCGATGCAGGACTCGCCGCCGTTGCGCATCTTGGCGACCATCGCGCCCTCGACGGCGACGTCGAGATCCGCGTCGTCGAACACGACGAACGGCGCGTTCCCCCCGAGCTCCATCGACGCGCGCAGCACCTGCTGCGACGCCTGCTCGAGCAGCTTGCGGCCCACCTCGGTCGAGCCGGTGAACGACACCTTGCGGGCGCGCGGGTCGGCGAGCATCGTGCCGACGGTGGCGCCGGAACGGCGTGAGGGCACGACGTTGACCACGCCCGGCGGTGTGCCGGCCTCGGTCATGAGCTCTGCCATGAGCAGCGCGGTCAGTGGCGTGTCGGACGCGGGCTTGAGCACGGTGGTGCAACCGGCGGCGAGCGCCGGACCGATCTTGCGGGTCGCCATCGCGGCGGGGAAGTTCCACGGCGTGACGAGGATCGAGATGCCGACCGGCTGGTGCATCGCGATGATGCGCTTGTCACCGCCGGGGGAGATCGACAGGGAGCCACCCATCCGCACGGCTTCCTCGGAGAACCAGCGGTAGAACTCGGCCGCGTAGGTGACCTCTCCGACGGCGTCGCTCCAGCTCTTGCCACTCTCGCGGACGATCACCTCGGCGATCTCGTCGCGCCGTTCGATCATCAGCTCGAAGGCCTTGCGGAGGATCTCGCCCCGCTGGCGCGCCGGCGTGGCAGCCCATCCGGCGGCAGCGGCGTCCGCCGCGTCGACCGCTGCGGTCGCGTCGGCAGCGGACCCGGAGGCGACCGACGCGATCAGATCGGTGGTCGCGGGGTCGTACACGTCGAAGCGTTCGCCGTCGGAAGCGGGCGTCCAGCTACCACCGATGTACAGGTCGGTGGGGATCTTCGCGACCGGGTCACTCATGTGGCCCCCCTTGGTTCGTGGTCGAGCGCGGTGCTACAGCGCATGATGTGGAACCGGCCGCCCGTGATGGGCGGCCGGGTGCGAGCCGATCAGCCGACGATCTTCGCCGTCATCTCCGTGATCCTCGCGACGGACGGCAGGGTGATGTCCTCCAGCGCGTCCGAGCTCGGCAGCGGCACGTGGGGCGTGGTGATGCGTGTCAACGGCGCGTCGAGGTCCCAGAAGCATTCCTCGCCCACGATCGACACGACCTCCGCACCCCAACCGCACAGGCGCGGGTTCTCCTCGACGGTGACGCATCGGGTGGTCTTGGACACGGACTCGAGCACCGTCCTGGTGTCCATCGGGACGAGCGAGCGCAGGTCGATGACCTCGGCGGAGATGCCGTGCTCGTCCTCCAGCCGGTCGGCCGCCTCGAGCGACCGCGGCACCATCGCGGCGAGGGCCACGATCGTGACGTCGGTGCCGGCGCGGGCCACCCTGGCGACGCCGAGCTCCTCGACGATCTCGCCGTCGGCGATCTCGCCCTTGCCCGGGTAGAGCGACTTCTGCTCGAGGAAGATGACCGGGTCGTCGCTGCGCACGGACGCGGCGAACAGCCCGATCAGGTCCTGGGGGTTGGAGGGTGCGACGACCTTGAGGCCGGGGATCATCATCGCCCAGTTCTCGACCGACTGCGAGTGCTGCGCGCCGAAGCGCAGGCCACCCCCGTTGGCGCTGCGGATCACCAACGGGACGTTGACCTGACCGGCCGTCATGTAGCGGGACTTCGCGATCTCGACCGCGACGATGTCCCAGCACGTGGCGAAGAAGTCGGAGAACATGATCTCCGCGATCGGGCGCATACCCGTCATCGCGGCGCCCATGGCGGCGCCGAGGATGGCCTCCTCGGAGATCGGCGTGTCACGGACGCGGGTGGGCCCGAACTCGTCGAGCAGCCCCTTGGTGGCCTTGAACACGCCGCCGGCCGCGGCGATGTCCTCACCGAGGAACACGACCGACTCGTCGCGGCGCATCTCCTGGGCGATCGCGCGCGCGACCGCCTCCCGGTAGGTGATCAGTTCCGCCACGACGAACCTCCATCTGCCCAGACATCCGTGAACGCGCTGGCCTCCTCCGGCATCGGCCCCTCGCGCGCCGCTTCCGTGGCCGCGTCCACGTCGGCTTGCGCCTGCTCCTCGATGGCCGTCAGATCGGCTTCGTCGACGCCCTCGTCGAGGAGCCGCTGGCGGTACATCGGCACCGGGTCACGGGCCAGCCACTCCTCGATCTCCTCCTTGGGGCGGTAGTCGCCGGGGTCCGCGCGCGAGTGCCCACCGTGTCGGTAGGTCATCGCCTCGAACATCGTGGGACCGTCGCCGGCCCGCGCCTTGTCGATCGCGCGTGTCGCCTCGCGGTAGACGGCGTCGGGGTCGTTGCCGTCGATGACGATCCGGTCGAGCCCGTAGGACGCTGCACGGTCGGCAGCGGGGTGCTCGACGGCGGTGACGCTGCCGATCGGTGTGTACTCCATCCAGAGGTTGTTCTCGCAGACGAAGACGATCGGCAGCTTCCACACCGCTGCGAGGTTCAGCGCCTCGTGGAAGGCACCGATGTTGGTCGCCCCGTCACCGAAGAAGGCGAAGGTGACCTGGTCGCTGCCGCGGAGCTGTGCCGACCAGGCGGCGCCAGCGGCGATCGGCAGGTGCGCGCCGATGATGGCGTAGGAGCCCATCACGCCGTGCTCGACGCTGGTGAGGTGCATCGAGCCGCCCTTGCCACCGCAGACGCCGTTCGCGCGCCCGAGCAGCTCCGCCAGCACGCCCTCCATCGGTGTCCCCCGCGAGAGGGTGTGGGCGTGGCCGCGGTAGGTGCAGAACGTGAGGTCGTCATCCCGCATGGCCTCGGCACAGCCGGCGGCGATCGCCTCCATGCCGATCGAGAGGTGCGAGGTGCCCTTCACCAGGCCCTCGAGGAAGAGGCGGTAGGCCCGTTCCTCGAAGCGGCGCAACCGCACCACCTGCCGGTACAGCGCGAGCTTGGTGTCGCGGTCGATCGCGATGTCGTCCAGCGTGCTCGTGGTTGTCTGGGTGCTCGGGGGTGCGGTGGTCTCCGTCGCTGCCACGATCGGTTCCCTTCCTGCTCGTCTCTGACGTCGCTTGGCCACGGCTCAGTACTGGTTCGTGATGAAGAGCTCTTCGGCTGGGAACAGGGTAAGGAGTTCCGCCCCGTCCTCCGTCACGACGATCTCCTCTTCGATACGGGCCGCGGAGCGACCGTCGTCAGCCGGGCAGTACGTCTCCAGCGCGAAGACCATGCCCTCCTTGATCTCCACCGGGTTCTCCAGGGAGTTGAGGCGGCTGATGATCGGGCGCTCGTGCAGACCCAACCCGAGACCGTGCCCGAACTGCAGGCCGAAGGCCTCCATCTCGGAGTCGAAGCCGAAGTCCTCGGCCTTGGGCCACAGACGCGCGATCGCGTCGGTGCTGACACCGGGCTTGACGGTCGCGATGGCCGCGTCGATCCACTCGCGTGCCTTGGCGTACGCGTCGTGGTGCGCCTGCGTCGCGCGCCCGACCGCGAACGTCCGGTAGTAGCAGGTGCGGTAGCCGTTGTAGGCGTGGATGATGTCGAAGTACGCCTGGTCGCCGGGGCGGATCAGGCGGTCCGAGAAGACGTGCGGGTGGGGACTGCAGCGCTCGCCCGCGATCGAGTTGATCGCCTCGACCTGCTCGGAGCCCATCTCGATCAACCGCGAGGTCGCCAGGGCGACGATGTCGTTCTCGCGCACCCCGGGCTTGAGCACCTCGGAGATGTCCTGGTAGACGCCGTCCACCATCGCCGCGGCCTGGCTCAACAGCAGGATCTCGTCGCGGTTCTTGATCTCGCGGGCGTCGAGCATCACCTGCTGCCCGTCGACGACGTCGATGCCGGCCGCCTCGAGCTCGCGCAGGACCGCGACCTCGATGGTGTCCACGCCGAGCGGCATGTCGGCGACACCCTCGTTGCGGAGGATCTCGGCGACCTCCTGCGCGGCGTTGCCCGGCAGGCCCGATGTCGGCGCGATGGCGCCCTGGAGCCCGAGGTTGCCGCCGAGCGACTGCGCGGCGTCGATCCAGGGCGAGTACATGCGGTGGTTCTTCGCCGCGGAGCCGAAGTCCCAGATCCACGGGGTGCCGTTGCGGGTCAACAGCGACCACCGCTCGGTCTTGTTGTAGGCCCAGGTACCGATGTGGGTCGCGGTGAGATACCGCACGTTGGAGGTCTCGAAGACCAACACCGCCCCGAGGTCGCTGGCCTCCAGCGCCTGCTTCGCACGCGCGAAGCGGTGCGTGCGCAACCGCTCCATGTCGACGCGCTCTTCCCAGTCGACGGTCATGATCCCCGGCGCTGCGATGTTGCTCTGCGCGAACTCCGCCATCTGCTGCACGCTCCCTTCACGCATCAGGCTGCACGACACACGTCGGGCCGCCCGACGCTCCGTTGACCGGTTCGGGCGTCTGCGCCGGTGACAACGCCGATCGCAGTGCGGGTCGCCCCGGCACCGGGTGGACGTTGCATGGCTATGCAAACGATTGCCGCGACCGTACGCTCCCCCGCCTCGTCTGTCAAGAGCGGAGGGCGCCGCCATCCGCCAGGGTGTGGCTGCCGAGACCCTGCATCGCCCGACCCCCAGCGAGCCCCCGACCCACCTGCATCGCCCGACCCCCAGCGAGGTCCCGACCCACCAGGATCACCCGACCCCCGGT
Organism: uncultured Nitriliruptoraceae bacterium; assembly: GCA_963695235.1. Classification (GTDB taxonomy): domain Bacteria; phylum Actinomycetota; class Nitriliruptoria; order Nitriliruptorales; family Nitriliruptoraceae; genus PWLR01. The sequence goes on along the minus strand of OY968778.1, from coordinate 1,480,763 downwards.
GCGCTCCCGATCGACCGGGCTCGCAGGACCAACCGAAGGGCCGGACGAGGTGCGGACGCGTCCGCCGCGCGACACGGTTCATGTGCCGAGGATCAGGGTCAGGGACCCTGCCACCGTGACCACCGTTCCGAGCCACACGCGGGGCGCCGCAGCGCCGAGCGGCTCGCCCGAGAGCGTGGTCGAGAGCAGCACCACCAGCACCGGGACGAGCTGCAGGATCGCCAGCACGGGGGCGACGGGCAGCAGGTCGAACGCGGTCCACTGCATCCAGATGCCAACCGCGACGAGGAGTCCCGCGACGAGCAGCAGCTGGCGAGTGCGTGTGGTGATGGTCGCCCGGTTGGCTCGGGCGCCGGTCGCCAACACCGCGATAGCGTACACGACCGCGCAGGCGGCCATGCCGATGGCCGCACCGGTGATGGGCGAGGGAACGCCCTCCAGGCCGCGCCTGATCAGGACCGGGGACGCAGACCAGCAGAACGACGTCGCCAAGCCCGCCGCGACACCCGCGGCGGTGCCGCCCCCTTGGCCCGCGGCGCCCACCCCCTTGGCGCTGACCACGAGCGCCACACCCCCGACCACCACGAAGAGACCGACGAGCGCGATCGCCGACAGCGCCTCGCCCAGTGCGACCCACGCGATCAACGCGCCGAAGAGCGGCACGGTGCCGATGAGGATCCCGGTACGGGCCACGCCCAGCCGGATCTGGCTCATGCCGAGGAGCGTCCAGCCGAGGAAGAAGTGCACGAAGCCCGCGAGCGCGCAGAAGGCCAGGGCGACCGCCGGAGTGCGCACGGCAGCCAGGCCGTCGACCGCCAGCGAGATCGTGACGAGCAGGGCCGCCGCGACCCCCAACAGCCACGCGGTGCCCCGGTAGACGTCGACGCCCGTGAGCGCCCGTCTGTTGACCAGCTGGAAACCGGCGAACCCCGCGGCCGCGAAGAGCGCCGGGACGACACCGATCATCGGCTACCTCGGGGTGTACTCGGGACGGGAACGCGAACGAACGCTAGCGCAAACGTTCGTGCATGGGCATGTCGGCCAGCGGGCCCACGGGGTGGAGCCAGACACCGCCGCGACCGGCACGGCTCCCGAGGGGCCGGCACCGACCGCCCGCGCTCGCCGCTCCCACGGCTCGAAGCGCACCAGCACGCTCGTCAGGACCCGTCATGAGGGCACGGATCGGCTCCCGGACCGGCCGGTGAGAGGTGCGCTGATCTCGCTGGTCGACGCGGACCACAGTGCGGGCGGGCCACGGGGCGGATCAGGCGCTGGCGCTCGGTTGGACACCGTGCTCGGCCCGGCGAGCGGCCCGGAGGGCGGACCGGCGCTCGGATCGGCGCTCGGATCGGCGCTCCGATCGGCGCTCGGATCGGAGGGCGGACCGGGGGGCGGACCGGCGCTCGGATCGGAGGGCGGACCGGGGGGCGGACCGGCGCTCGGATCGGAGGGCGGACTGGCGCTCGGGGCGGAAGGCGGACCGGCACTCGCACCACTCGGACCGGCACTCGGACCGGGGGGCGGATCGGAGGGCGGCTCGATGCGCGGACCTGGGTGTCGTGCGGTGTGCGACTCGGCGGCGTGGGCCGGTCGCCGAGCGTGTCGGCGGGCGAGCTCGCTGGCGGAGGGCCGGTCCTCGTCGCGGACGTAGGAGACGTCTCGACCGGCGATCCGGATCCCCCAACCGCCTCGGTCGAACCTGCGGTGGTGATGACCACACAGCAATGCCGCGTTCCCGGGTGCCAGGACCCCGTCGGCTGCGAACGGCACCTCGCCGTGCGCCACCTGGCACCAGGACGGCGGGGCATCGCAGTTGGCCCAGGTACAGCCACCGTCGCGAGCCACGAGCGCGCGCCACAACGCCGCGGGAACGGTGCGCGACGCGACCGACCCGGCGATCGGCGCACCGGCGAGCCCCAGGATCGTCCTCGAGAACGCGCAGTCCTGCAGCAGCCCGGCGATGTCGTCCAGCGCGATCGACTCACCCGAGCCGAGCGTCGCGACCCCGGACCACGTGCGGAGATCCTCGAGCGAGACGACGACCTGCACGTGCGGGCGCACGCCATGCTGTGCCGGAAGCCGTCCCGCCCGGAGCGACAGCTCGGCGAGCGTCACCAGGCCGTCCGCCCGCCGCTGTTCGTGCGAGCGGTCGTCCCCATCCCGCGGCGGCGGGGTCGCGGCGTCGAGCGCGACTCGGACGGCCTCGGCACCGAGCCCGTACAAGGTCGCGTCCACGCGCAACCCACCGTCGTCCGTGGACCACCAGCCCGCCCGACGTCGGGTGTGCCGTGCCCGCGAACGCAGGGCCGCGCGGTCCTGGTCGAGGAGCGCGAGCCGCCGGCGGCCTTCCTTCGCCACCTGCTGTGGGGTCGCGGTCCGTGCCAGGGCCACCAGGTCACGCTCCACCTCGCCACGGTGCTCGACGGGGATGTCCCGCAGCGCGTCGGCGACGGCGCTGGCGTGCTGCGCGGACAACGCCCCCTCGTCGAACGCCGCAGCCAGCAGCGGGCTGAGATCCAACCGGCGACCGGTCCGCGCGGTGCGCTTCGCCTCGGCCGGTGGGATGCGCAGCTCGTCGGCGAGGAAGCGCGCCGATCGACGCTCTGCGTCGTCGGCCTGCTCCGGTGTCGCCGCGGTCGGCGATCGGCGCTGCTGCCAGACACCCGCGAGCCGGCTCTGGGTCGCCTGGAGGCGACGGATGGCGACCGTCACCTCACCGAGCAGGTGCTCCACGGAGTCCATCCCCAGCGCATCGGCGTCGAGCGCCTGCACCGTGGACACCGCGGACGTGAGCGCCTGCCCCGCGAGGGACGCCGATGACGCTCCGGCCACCACGACCTGCGCCCCTGTGGCGGGCAACGTGGCGCTGCGAGCAGGCGACCCGGCGCTCCCAGCGGACCCGGTGGGCCGGTCGGTCACGTAGCGGTCCCCGCGCGTCTCTCGCGCCATGTCCGGCGGCGCGAGGCCCCGCGCGAGGCCCCGCGCGGGGGCCGGCGTCGGCCGAGCGGTGGCGTCGGAGCCGCGCGGGAGCGAGCGGGGACGCCGCCCCGCATGCCCTACACGCCACCTGGCCCGCTCCGTCACCCGGCTCCCGATCGACCAGCCGGTCCCGACTGACCGGCTCATCGCACGAGTCTACCCGAACACACGTTCGACGCAACCTCGATCGGTCGCCCGCCTGTGCAGAACCGCAGATCGGTCGCCCGCCTGTGCAGAGCCCGGGGATCAGGCTGACGCACGGACGACGGGGCAGGTCATGCACCGAGGGCCGCCTCGTCCGCGCGGGAGCTCGTACGACGGGATGGTGTGCACGCGGATGCCGGCCTCCGCGAGGATCTCGTTGGTGGCCACGTTGCGCTCGTAGGCGATCACCTCGCCGGGAGCCAAGGCGAGCGTGTTGTTCGCGTCGTTCCACTGCTCGCGCTCGGCGCGGATCGATCCCAGCGCCGGCTCGATCGCGCGGATCGCGTCGAGGCCGGCCGCCCACGCCAGGCCGCGGTGCAGGCCCGGGCCCGGCCGCACGTGGACGCCCGCGCCGTTCGACGGGGTCAGCTCGAAGGTGCGCAGGGTCGCGGTCATCTTCGGGTAGGTGATGAACGCGTCCTCGTCGACCTGCGTCACGATCGTGTCCAGGTGCATCGCGGCACGGACCTTGGGCAACTCGACCGCCAGCACCCGGTCGACCACCCCGGCCTCGAACAGGCGGGCGACCAGCGTCTCGACCCCCGGCGGGGTGGTGCGCTCGGACAGCCCGATCGCGAGCCCGCGTGCGCCGACGACCAGCAGGTCGCCGCCCTCGAAGGTCGCCGGGTAGGGGTCGACCGGCTCGTCGCCGAACCAGACCGGCGCGGCGCTGAAGCGGGGGTGGTGCCGGTACAGGGTCCGGAGCAGGTCGGTCTCGCGGCGCCGGACGGTCCGGTGCATCGGCGAGAGCACCACGCCCTCGCCGATCCACGCGGACGAGTCGCGCGTGAACACCATGTTGGGCAGCGGGTCGAGCAGCAGGTCGGTGGGCGCCGAGGCAGCAGCGACCAGGCCGTCCACGTCGCCCGCCTCCTCGAGCGTGACACCGGCGACGAGGTGGTCGACGAGCTGGGCCGGCTCGCAGTCCAGCAGCAGCGCCCGGACGCGTTCGACGGCTCGGGGTCCACAGGTGGTGGCGGTGACGTGACGCTCCACCAGGTCGCGCGCGAGCGCCCGGTCGGCGAGGACCTCGGCCAGCAGCGTCTCGATGTAGAGCACCTCGACGTCCGCGGCCCGGAGCACGGTTGCGAAGGCGTCGTGCTCGAGCTGCGCGTGCTCGAGCCAGAGCAGCTCGTCGAACAGCAGCTCGTCCATGTTCGTCGGCGTGATCCGGGCGATCTCCGCCCCCGGCCGGTGGAGGAGCACGGCGCGCAGCGGTGCCACCTCGGAGCGGACCGACGGCGCGTCGGTCACCCCGCGACCGTCCCGTCGTCGGCACCGAGCATGCCGGTCGGCTCGAACCAGCGGCCCTCGGTGGGCAGCGACTCGAGCGTCAGGCGTGGGAGTGGCTCCTCGAAGAGGCCGTCGATCGATTCGAGGTCGACGAAGCGCACGTCGTCGATGCCCGACAGCGAGCCCGCGTACTCGACGAAGCCGAGCACGCTGACCACCACGCCGCGGTCGGCGAGCGACGCCAGCGGCTCGGAGAACGCCTTGGCGTCGTTGGAGCCGATGTAGACGGCCTCCAGGTCACCCTGGTCGAACCGCTCCCACAGGTGGTCGATCATGTCGTCGTCGACGTCGCTGTCGCCCTGCTTGGGCTTGGCGAAGACGCGGAACCCCTGCTCGAGGAGCCAGAGGACCCAGCCGCGCATGGGTCCCGCGACGTGCGGGGCGACGTTGACGAAGACGCAGGCCTCGACGGGGTCGCCAGGGGCGGCGTGATCGACGAGCCACGCGCCGAGCACCGCCAGGTCCGGACGGTCCTTGGCGGTGGGGCGCCCGTCGATGATGTTGGCGAGCGTCATGTCGATGTTGGGGGCGTCCCAGACGAGGACGTGGCGACCCACGGCTTCCTGCTCTCTGCGCGTCGACGGGGTGGGGCCGAGGGCGACGGCTGCGTAGATGGGCGAGGGACACGCCCGGACGACGGACACGCTAGACCACGCGCCGGCCGGCCGGATGGCCCGCGGACCGGCCCTCAGACGACGGTCGGTCCCCTGCTGGCGACGAGGTAGACGCCGACGACGATCAACAGCGCACCGCCGATGCGGACCGGGTCGAACGCGACGCGCCCGCCGACGACGCCGCTCGCCTCGAGCGCGAAGCCGACGAGCAGCTGGGTACCGGTGACGATGGCCAGCGTCGACGCGATGCCGATGCCGGCGACGGCGATGCCGATGCCGGTCACCAGCAGGACCCCGCAGACCCCGGCGAGCAACCCCCACGGTCGGTCTCGGACGACGTCCACGTGGAACCCCAGCCGGGCGATCAGGATGCCTGCGACGCCGAACGCGAGCCCACCGACATGGATCCAGGTCGACGCGACGAACGCGTTGAGCCGCACGCCGAAGGCCCCGATGATCACGGTCTGCACGGCGATCAGCACGCCGGTGACGATGGCTGCGGGCAGGGCGACTCTCACGGCGAGCTCCGCGCGGCCCGGGACGGACGGTGGACCGCAGCCGACGAGCGTAACCCTCAGAAGCAGGCGGCGGCGAGGTAGGGGTAGGGGTTCACCGCGCTGCCACCGCCCGGATGGCGCTCGAAGTGGATGTGCGGGGCGCCGCCCCGGGCGTTGCCGGTGTTGCCGTTGAACGCGATGTGCTCACCGGCCGTGACACGCGTGCCGACCGCGCCGCGGGGTCCGTAGCCCTGGAGGTGGGTGTAGAAGTAGGTGCTGCCGTCGTCACCGCGCAGGTAGAGCGAGATCCCGCCCAGCCGGCTGTTGGAGTGACGGGCGATGACACCGTCGGTGAAGGCGAAGACCGGCGAGCCCATCGGCCCCATCACGTCGGTGCCCTTGTGGGACCGACCGCCGGAGCGGGGGAAGCCCCACGAGTCGACGAAGTGGGTGACGCCAGGGCCCATCGGACAGCTGTAGACCCCGGATTGCCCGGCGCGTTCGATCGTGCGCTGCCGGGCGGCGAGGGCCTCGAGCGTCGCGACACGACGCTCCGCCGCCTCGAGCTCGACCTCCAGCTCCGCCTGGACCGCTTGCAGGTCGGCTTCCAGCGCCCCCAGGGTGGCGCGCTGCTGCTCGGCGAGGGCGACGGTCTGGTCGAGTGCCGTGCGTGCCGCGACGGCGTCCTCGAGCTCCACGCTGTCGCGATCCTGGACCACGGCGACCAGGCTGGCCCGCTCGATGGCGACGTCCGGACCCTCGGCGGCGAGCAGCAGCTCGAACGACGTGGTCGCGCCGTGCTTGAACACCTCACGCGCCCGATCCGCGAGCGCCGCCTCGAGCTCGAGTGCCTCCACCTCGAGGTCCTCGGCGAGCTGCTCGAGCCGCTCCAACTCCTCGGTCGCGAGCTCGATGGCGGCGACCGTCTGCTCGTAGCGCTCGGTCGCGGAGGCCAGCGCGCCCTCGATGCGGTCGACCTCCTGGCGCGCGCCGCCGAGGTCCTGGGCCGCGGCGGTGACCGGGGCTGCGAGCAGCACGAGGGTGAGGAGCACCCCGAGGTGGGAGCGGAGCAGGCGCACGTGGTCCATCCGGTCGGGCAGCGCAGGCCGGCGTCGCCGTGGAAGGCGGCGGCCGCACCTGGCCGAGTTGGCATGTTCTGGGTGGGGTTCGGCGGTTCGCGGGGGTGACGCCGACGGCATCGCAGGCGTCGCGGGCGTTCACGCACTCGCGGATCGGCCCCCGGCGGCCGTGCCCTCGAGGTGCAGGTGCGCGCGTGGCTCCCCCGGAAGGTCCACGGCGCCGACCGCCGTCGGCAAGTGTCACACCGACCCGCGCACCGCAGGTGCACGGCCACGGCCAGCCGGACGGTGGTCGACCGGACAGGGGGGCGTCAGTGGCACGCGGCGGCGAGCCACGCGTAGGGGTTGATCGGGGCGCCGCCGCCGGGGTGGACCTCGAAGTGGACGTGCGGGGCGCCACCGCGGGCGTTGCCGGTGTTGCCGTTGTAGGCGACGTGCTGGCCGGCGACGACACGGGTCCCCACGGCGCCCCGCGGGCCGTAGCCACGGAGGTGGGTGTAGAAGTAGACGTTGCCGTCGTCGCCGCGCAGGTACAGCGAGATGCCGCCCAGCCGGCTGTTCGAGTGCCGCTGCACCACCCCGGCGGTGATCGCGTACACCGGGGCGCCCATCGCCGCGAACACGTCGGTGCCCTTGTGGCGGCGCCCGCCGCTGCGGGGCGCGCCCCAGGTGTCGCGGAACCGAAGCGCGCCCCGGTCGAAGATGCAGGCGTAGATGCCCCGCTGCGGACCCCGGTCGATGCGGCGCTGGCGGGCCACCAGCGAGCGGACCTGGCTGGCTTCCCGCTGGGCGCCCTCGAGCGCCGCCTGGAGCTCGACGGCCTCGTCGGCCAGCCGTGCCTGGAGGCCGTCGAGGTGGTGCTGCCGGTCCTCGACGAGCGCGCGGGTCTGACCGAGGCGGGTCCGTGCCGCGAGCGCATCCTCCACCCGGGCGCGTTCCCGCAGTTGCAGCGCCGCGAGCAGCCCGGCGCGCTCGACGACCGCCTGGGAGCCTTCGGAGGCCAGCAGCGCCTGCACCGTCGACGTGGACCCGCGTTTGAAGGCGCTGCGGGCGCGGTCGCCGAGCGACGCCTCGACGCGTGCCACCTCGGTTCGGAGCGCGCGGACACGGGCGCGGAGCCCGTCGATCTCGATCTGGGTCGCCTCGATCGCGGCCCAGGTGCCCTCGTAGCGGGTGGTGACGACGTCGAGGTGGTCCTCGATGCCCTCGACCCGCCGCTCCAGACGGTCGAGGTCGTCGAGGGTCTGCGCGGCAGCGGGGTCGGGCGCGTGCACGACGGCAACGGCAGTCGCGAGGAGGGCGAGCGCGAGCACCCCGCCGACGGCGGGCTGCGTCGTGCGCAGCATGCGGAACGTGCTCCCTGTCGGGGATCCGTCCGCGCCTCAGCTGGTGGTCAGCTGTCCCCGCGGCGGCGGACGAGCGCGAAGCCTGCCACGCCGACCCGCCCCGGTCGAGCCGAGCTCGAGCCGCAGGGTGGGCGAGCCGGAGTGCACCGACCCGCACTCACCATGCCTGATCCCGGTGGCCGCGCCGCATGGCCGGCCACCGGGATCACTCAGGCGGTTCAGGCGGTCGTCGTGTCACACGCCCAGCCCGGCCGGGCAGAGCTTGCGACCGTGAGTGCGTTGAACTGGTTCCCCGGGCTCGGCGCATTCGCCTTCAGGAAGTCCAGCACCGCTTGCGCGTATGCCTCCTGCTGGCTCTTGGCGACACCCTCGAAGGTTGCACCCTTGCCCATGTTCCGAGCAACCGACGAGACGAGTTCGCCGTGCTGCTTGCCCTTGATGTTGGTCCGCTTCAGGAATGCGTTCGCCCACGCAGGCGCTGCCGGTTCCGAGCAGACCTCCAGCTCGCCACCGTTCTCGCAGTCGTTGCCGTCGACGGTGACCGCGATCGACTCCTCGGTGAATGTCCCGCTTTGTCCTGGGACGGTCGTCGACTCCATCTCGATCGTGATGGTGGTCTGGCCGCAACCTTGGGCGGTGATGGTGATGTTCTGGGGCACGCCACATTCGCTGAAGACGAGTTGGGCAGGCAAGACCGTTGCCACTGCGGTGTTTGCGCTGCTCACCGAAGCTGTGACCGAGCGCTCCTGTGTCGGGTGGTCTAGGTCACAGTCGACCGGGCTTTGACCGTCGCCATCGTTGTCCGCGACCAAGGCGACGGCCACGACTGCGGAGGCGGGTTGCCCCGGCTCGTCCACCGTGTAGACGTCGACCTCATCCGGATCGGCGTCGAAGTGATCTCCGAACGCGGCGGTCGCGACGAGCATGAGGGCGGCTGTGATGGCCGCGAGTGCCTTGAGTCTGCGCATGTGGTTCCCCTCCACCTTCTGCCGCATTTCCCGCGGCGGGAACGTGGGGGTCGGTTTCGCCCTGGCTCCCCGTCGGGCTCGGCGACCAGCTACCGCCCGACGGATCGGTGCCCCACCCCTGCTGCATGAGCGCCCCCGTGGCGTCCATGTCACCCAGCGAGCGTGGGTCGAGGGTCCTGAGTCACGGTGGGACGTGCGACCTAGACGCGATCGTGCGTACGCCGCTCGATGCGGTGGATCGCATGCCACCGGGCGCGCGTTCGCGCAGCCGCAAGCGGCGTCGCGGGTGCGAGGGGCAGGCGCGACGGTGAGGCGAGCAGGGTGAGCCGCAAAGGCCCTAGACGTCCGCGGAGCCGCCGAAGCCTCGGAAGCCGCGATCGAGGATGGCGTCGGCGTACTCGCGGACCGGAGCCGCGATGTCCTCCGGCAGCTCCGACTGGAGCGCGCGGGAGAACGCGTCGGCGGTCGCGTTGATGTCGAGCGTGTAGCCGGCGCCACGCCCCTCCGGCGCGAGCACGGCGGCGTCCTCCGCGACGGCGTCCATGTAGCGGGCCCACGAATCCAGGTGGTCCAGGTACTCGAGCCGCACGTCCTCGGCACGGCCGTCCGGGGTCGGGACGGCCAGCCGGTCCCGAACCTCGAGCAGCTCGTCGCGCCGGACGCCGGCCGCCCGCATCGCCGCCTCGGGCGCACGGTCCCCGAGGCTGCCGGCGAACACCTCGAGGAGGTCATCCTGGAAGCCCATCATCACCCGCTCCGAGGCGTCGATGTCCAGCAGCAGCTGGCCGAAGATCGCGTCCGTCCCTGCCAACGTCGACAGGTCCGGCGGCACCACCTGCTCCACCGGTCCCTCGGGGCCTGGGGCGGCACCCCCCTCGCCCTGGGAGCCGGGAACACCCCCGCCGCCGGTGCCACCGTCGGGCGCTGGCCCGCCGTCCGGTGCACCCTCGGTCCCACCGTCGCCGTCGGGCAGGCCATCGGCATCGCCCGACCCGTCAGCCGCCGACCCGTCGCCGTCTGCCTGGAGGGTGGCGTCACGCTCGGCCTGGAAGCTCGCGATCGCCAGCCCGACCGGCACCGACAGCAGCACGACCGCGAGCCCCACACCCAGCACCAGCCGTCGACGGCGCTGACGCAGGCGAACGTGTGGAGGTGGAGGCGGGCCGGACGCGGCCACCGCGCCGTCGACCCGGACGTGCACCCGGGTGGCCTGCGGCAGCTCGTGCGACTCGGACCCGCCGCCGCCTGTCGCATGGTGTGCGCCGGGGGGCGGGTACGAAGCCGGCGGGGACCAGGGATCGGCGGCGGCCCGCGGGTCGACGGGGGGTTCGAGGCGCGAGGCCGGACGGTGGGCGGGGTCGACGGGGGGTTCGGGGCGCGCGGCCGGACGGTCGGCGGAGGCCCGCGGGTCGACGGGGGGTTCGGGGCGCGCGGCCGGACGGTCCGCGGGTTCGGACGGCGGGTCGACCGGGGCGCGGTCACCCGGCCCGGGTCGTGGCGGCCGGGCGGCCGGCTCGGGGTGCTCGTCTGGCACGTGCCACCTCGACGCAGTCTCGGCGCGGTCCGCCGGGTCGGGCGCGCGGCGGACGGCGACGGTACCCCCGGCAGTGGGGACGCTGACGGCGTGCGTTCAGGCGTCCAGCAGGGGATAGCCGGCGTCGGCCAGTGCCTTGCGCAGCTCGGCGACGTGCTCGTGGCCGCGCGTCTCGAGCTCCAGGACGACCTCGACGTGGCCGATCTGGAGGCGCCGCTCGAGCCGGTGGTGCGCCACGCCGACCACGTTCGCGCGGGCATCGGCCACCAGCGCGAGCAGCCGCGACAACGCGCCCGGCGCATCCGCCACCCGGGTGCGCAACGACGCGAACCGGCCCTCCGTCGCGAGCCCGCCCGTCACCAGGTGCTGGAGCACGAGCGGGTCGATGTTGCCGCCCGACAGGGTCGCGACGGTCTGGCCGGTCGGCTCGATCCGGCCCGCCAGGAGCGCCGCGACGGCAGCCGCACCGGCCGGCTCCACCACCAGCTTCGCCCGCTCGACCAGCAGCACGATCGCGCGCGCCAGCTCGTCGTCGGAGACCGTCACGATCTCGTCCACCAGCTGGTCGACGTGGGCCAGCGTCAGCTCCCCCGGCCGCTTCACCGCGATGCCGTCCGCGATCGTCGACGAGGTCGGCAGCTCCTGCGGCGAGCCGGCCGCCAGCGACGCCGCGAACGACGCGCACCCCTCCGCCTGCACCCCCACGATGCGCGTGTCCGGCGACAGCGCCCGCAGCGCCACCGCCATCCCGGAGATCAACCCGCCACCGCCGACGCACACCACCACCGTGTCCACGTCGGGCGCCTGCTCCAGCACCTCCAGACCCAGCGTCCCCTGGCCGGCGATGATGTCCGGGTGGTCGAAGGGGTGGACGAACACCGAGCCGCTGTCGGCCGTGAACGTGTGCGCCGCCGCCATCGCGTCGTCGAACGTGCTGCCCTCCGAACGGACCTCCGCGCCGTAGCTCAGCGTCGCGTCGAGCTTGGGCAGCGGCGCCTCGACGGGCATGAACACCGTCGAGCGCACCCCCTGGAGGGAGGCGGCCAGCGCGACCCCCTGGGCGTGGTTGCCGGCCGACGCGCACACCACGCCACGCCGGCGCTCGTCGTCGGAGAGCTGGGCGATGCGGTTGTAGGCGCCGCGGAGCTTGAAGGAGCCGGTGCGCTGGAGGTTCTCGCACTTGAGCAGCACCTCGGCGCCGACCAGCTCCGAGATCGCCCGCGAGCCCTCCAGCGGGGTGCGCTGGATCACGCCCTCGGTGCGGCGCGCCGCCTGGCGGACCTGCTCCAGCGTCACGAGCTCCACGCCACCTCCGTTCCGTGCGTCGCCGCGGCCTCGCGCGCGGTGCGCGTGTCCGCGTGGCTCGCGCGGGCCGCGGTGCGTGGTCTCGCGCGGGGTGCGTGCGTCACGCGGGGCCGCGGGGTGCGGGCTCGCGCGGTGCGCGTGGTCTCGCGCGGGGTGCGTGCGTCACGCGGGGCCGTCGGGTTCGGACGCGGCGACTCTACGCAGCGGCGGGCGTGCCGCACACCGTCCGGCGCAGCACGCGCCCGCTCCCCGTCCGGGTCCCGGCTGCCCCGTGCCGGCGACCGGCTGCACCGCCACGATCGTCGCGTGCCACCTCGACGTCGGCTCGGGTCCGTACGGCACGACCTTCTAGGCTCGGTGCGGACGATCCCGACACCGAGGCGACACGATGGCCGAATCCCGCACCGCGCACGACACCATGGGCGAGATGCAGATCCCCGCCGACGCACTGTGGGGCGCGTCGACCCAGCGGGCGGTCGAGAACTTCCCCGTCTCCGGCCAGCCGGTGCCCTTCGAGGTCGTCCACGCCCACGCGATGCTCAAGTGGGCGGCCGCCGTCGCCAACGCGGAATCGGGCGTCGTCGACGGCGAGGTGGCGGACGCGATCCAGCGGGCCGCGGACGAGGTGATCGGCGGCGAGCTGGACCGGCACTTCCCCGTCGACGTGTTCCAGACCGGCTCCGGCACCTCCACCAACATGAACGTCAACGAGGTGGTGGCGAACCGAGCCAAGCAGCTGCTCGGCGAGGAGCTGTCGTCGGGGCGCGTACACCCCAACGACCACGTCAACGCGTCACAGTCCTCGAACGACACGTTCCCGACGTCCGTGCACGTGGCCGTCGCCCGTGTCGCCGCCGACGACCTGCTGCCGGCGCTGCGCCAGCTGGCGGCGACGCTGCGCGCGAAGTCGGCGGAGTGGGCGGACGTGGTCAAGTCGGGGCGCACCCACCTCATGGACGCGACACCGGTGACGCTCGGGCAGGAGTTCGGGGGCTACGCGCGGCAGGTCGAGCTCGGCGTCGAGCGGATCGAGAGGGCGCTGTCGTCCGTCTACGAGCTCGCCCTCGGCGGGACCGCGGTCGGGACCGGGCTGAACTGCCCGCCCGGGTTCGTCGACCGGGTGATCGCGCTGCTGGCCGAGCGCACCGGGCTGCCGTTCCGCGAGGCCGAGGACCACTTCGAGGCGCAGGGGTCGCGCGACGCGCTGGTCGACATCTCCGGGGCGCTGAAGACGGTGGCCGTGAGCCTGCTCAAGATCGCGAACGACGTGCGGTGGATGGCGTCGGGCCCGCGGACCGGGCTGTACGAGATCCAACTGCCGGAGATCCAGCCCGGCTCGTCGATCATGCCCGGCAAGGTCAACCCGGTCATCCCGGAGTCGGTCCGGCAGGTCGCCGCCCAGGTCATCGGCAACGACGCCGCGGTGACGGTCGGTGGGTTGTCCGGGGAGCTCGAGCTCAACGTCATGATCCCGCTGATGGCACGCAACGTGATCGAGTCCGAGCGGCTGTTGGCCGCCGTGTCTCGCGTGTTCGTCGAGAAGTGCCTGGAGGGCACGGAGGCGACCGACCAGGGGCCGCTGCTCGTCGAGCGGTCGCTGATGCAGGTCACCGCGCTCGTGCCGGAGATCGGCTACGAGCGTTCCGCGGCGCTGGCGAAGCGGGCGCACAAGGAGGGCAAGACGCTCCGCGAGGTCGCCGTCGAGGACGGCGTGCCGGACGAGACCCTCGACCGCGTGCTCGACTACAAGCGCATGACCGAGGGCGGCATCCTCTGACGCTTGCCGGGCCGGGCGCCGCGGCGCGCTGGCGCGCGGCGCCGGGCGCGGCCGGGAGCGGCGGCGGGGCGCGCGGCGCCGGGCCCGGCCGGGAGCGCTGCGTGCCGCGCCGCCGCTGCGCCCCGTGCGGCCTCTGTCACACGGTGCGGCCAAGAGTGGCCGGGGGACGTGCCAGAGCCGTGGCACGGCGACCAGAGCCGCTCTCCCCGCACCCGTCGACCCGAGGAGGCTCTGTCACACGCTGCGGCCAAGAGTGGCCGGGGGACGTGCCAGAGCCGTGTGACGGCGCTCCTTGCGACACGACGTCTGGCTTGACGTCGGCCAACTGCGGCGACATCAACGTCTGGACGCCTGGCCGAGCAGCCCCTTCAGCAACGACGTGAGGTCCTCGAAGCGCTGACCACGCAGGTCCTGGGCCCGCACGATCACCACACGCCAGCCGAGCGCTGCCAGATCGTTCCGTGTGAGCTCGTCCGCCCCGCGGGCCTTCGTCGTGTCATGGTAGAGGGCACCGTCGAACTCCAGGCAGACGAGATGCTCCGGCCAGGCGGCGTCCACCCGCTTGACGCGCGCTCCATCACCGTCCCTGACGACGTACTGGAGCACCGGGGGCGCGAGGCCGGCGGCGCGAAGCGACCGGATACCGTCCGCCTCGAGCACCGACCCCAGGAGCGAGAGTCCGCTCGGCAGTCCGCCGAGGGCCTCACGCAGCCTCGCCGAACCGGGCGCCCCTCGATGCTCAGACGCGAGTCGTGCAGCGATCCAGAGCGCGCGACGGCGCCGGCGTCGGCCCAGGTCGTAGGCGAACCGTTCGAGGAGCTCCAGGTCCGTCGAGCGAGCCAGGTCCCAGAGCGTCCGGCCCTCGCTGGTGCAACGCAGGCCATCGACCGTGGTCACCTCGTCCGCGACCAAGAACCCGCTCGATCGCACCCGGACCGCTCCGTCCCTCGGCCGGTGACGCTGTGCTCGGGGGAGCAGCACGTCCACGACCAGTGGCTGAGCGACGTCGACGAACCCATGGAGGTAGGCGGCCCCCGTGTGCGAGGCGGCACCAGCCGCCCCGAGCGACAGGAGCAACCCCTGCACCCGTTTGTGCCACCCATCACGGTGGGAACCGAGGTCGATGACCGTGGGCCACCGCTCACGCCATGGACCCTCCAGGAGCCAACGCTGGATGGTGCGATCGCTGACACCGGCAGCGCGCAGTTGCTCGCGGGTCGCGAGACCACGCTGGATGCGCCCGATCGCGGCCGCACGTCGATCCGTTTCCATCGGACGACCATGCAGGACCACAGGCTCCGATGGGCGGCTACCACCTCAATGCCTGTGGACAGGCCTGCGCCGGCAAGCTCTGTCACACGTCACGGCCATTCCTGGCCGCACACGGTGCCAGACGTGGTGGGGTAGCGCCTGCGTCCGGCTGCGCCGGCAAGCTCTGTCACACGTCACGGCCATTCCTGGCCGCACACGGTGCCAGACGTGGTGGTGGAACGGCGGCGGGGGCCGCGCGGCACGTGGGTCGCCCGGTTCGGCGCGCGTACGCGGGCAAGACGCGGCACGCGGGCGGTGCGCACCGGACGCGCGGCACGCGGGCCGCCGCGGGCGGCGCGGCGCGGCGGGGGGTCAGAGGGTGTCGATGGCGGCGGTGACGCCGAGGTCGAGCTCGGCGATGTGGTCGGCATCCAGCGGCTTGCCGTCCCCGTCGCGCACGTAGAAGACGTCGACGACCTCGTGGCCCATGGTCTGGATCCGGGCGAGGACGATGTCCAGCTCGAGCTCGGCCAGCGCCGTCGAGATCGCGTACAGCACCCCGATGCGGTCGAGCGTGCGGATCTCCACCACCGTCGAGCGACCGGCGGGGTCCTCCTCCACCGTGAGCTTGGTGGGGACCTCCGGCAGCCGCGCGACACGCCGGTCGTCGGAGCGCGCCTTGCGGCCCACGCGGGCCCGCACGGCCAGCCGCCCGGCCGCCGCGTCCGACAGGTCGCCCTCGATGCGCGCCCACCACGACCCGGTCACGCCTTCGGGACGCACGATCTTGAACGTGTCGACCGCCAGCCCGTCGTCGCGCGTGAACGCGTCGGCCGCGACGATCGACCCGCCGTGCAGCGCCACGACCCCGGCGACCTTGGCGAACCAGCCGGGGTGGTCGGGGGCGACGACGTCCAGCTCGTCGATGCCCGTCAACCCGTCCGGGTCGTCCTCGCCGGGGGTCACGCGCGTGCACACGTCCGTCGCGCCGGGTTGCTGCGCGGCCATCAGGGTGTGGCGCACCACCGCCCGCGGCGACACCGCCGCGGCGTAGCGGGCGGGCAGCATCGCGAGGTGGTCACGCACCGCATCCGGGTCGGCACCGAGCTCGGGAGCGAGCGACTGCGCCTCCCGGCTGGTGACGACCGCGCCGTCGGCGACCTCGTCGGGATGTAGCTCGTCCAGCACGGCTCTCACCTTCGTGACCAGGCTTGCGACCAGTGACGCGGTCCACTCGCTCCAGGCGGTCGGACCGGTCGCGCGACCGTCGGCGACGGCCAGCAGGTGCAGGCATGCGAGTGTCGAGGTGTCCCCGACCACCGCCGCGATCTCCTGCGCCAGGGCAGGGTCGGCGATGTCGCGCCTACGCGCGGCGTCCGGGAGCACGAGGTGCAACCGGACCAGGCGTTCGACCAGCGCGACCGTCGCGTCTCGTGCCCCCATCCTACGCGCCATCGCCCCCGCCACGGGCGCCCCGGTCTGCTGGTGCGGCTCCCCGAACGCCTTGCCGACGTCGTGGAACAGCGTCCCGAGCAGCAGCGCCTGGCGGTCCACCACCTCGGAGAGCAGCTCCGCCGCCCACCCTTCGCGTCGCACCAGCTCCCCCAGCTCCGCCGCCGCGTGCCAGGCGTGACGGTCGAGTGCGTAGCGGTGGTAGGGGTTGCGCTGCGGCCGGCCCCGCAGCGGCTCCCATTCCGGCAACCACGCGGTCCACACGCCGACCTCGTCGAGCTCCGCGAGGGCCGGCAGCGCCACCGTCCCGCGCCACAGCGTCGCGACGACCCGGTCACGCGCGGCGTCGCTCCACCCCCACGCCACGTCGCCCAGGTCCACCCGGTCGCGCAACCGCGCCGCGCTTCCACGGTCGAGCACCGCGCCGGACCCGGCCAGGGCGTGCAGGAGTCGGGCGGGCAGCTCCGGCTCGTCGACGCTGGCCTGCTGCGGGATGCGCAGCACACCGTCGACGAGCTCGAAGCCGTCCACCTCCCCCTCGCTCGGCCGCCCCAGGCGCCGGCGTCCCCGCGCGACATCGGCGTCGATCAGCGTCCACGCCCGCCGGTGGGCGTGGTCGACCGCCCGCGTGGCGAGGTACAGCTCGCGCAGCAGCAGGTGCGGCGCCAGCAGGTGCTCGTCGACGTCCTCGAACCCGAGCCGCTTCGCCACGCCGTCCTGGAGGTCCAGCCGCAGCACCTCGGTCTTCGGCACGTACGCGCCGCGCGTGCCCGCGCGGGTGGACGCGGCGACACCGCCGGCCAGGACTGCGACGTCGAGGTGGAGCGCGACCCTCGCGGCGAGGAGCCGCTGCTCGGCACGTGCCAACCGGGGGCGGTCGGACGCTCCCAGGTAGCCCGCGGGGACCATCGGATCCAGTCCGGCCGCGCCCACCAGTGCCGCCGCCGCCCACCGCAGCGACTGGATGTCGCGCAGGCCCCCCGCACCGTCCTTGAGGTCCGGTTCCAGCATCTCGGCCGCGTCCCCGGCACGCGCCCGCCGGGCGGCATCGGCGGCGGCGAGCGCCGCAACGAACCGGTGGGGACGGCGACGCAGACGACGGACCACCTCGGTTCGGACGAGAGAGGCGAGGCCGCTGTCGCCGACGACGGTGCGCAGGTCCAGCATCGCTGTCGCGCTGTCGAGGTCGTCGGCGGCGCCGACCGCCTCGCGCCGGTCGCGGACCGAGTAGCCGACGGTCAGCTTGGCGTCCCACAACGGGTAGACGACGGCGCGCACGATGCCCTCGAGCGCGTCCTTCGCCAACCCGTCGTGCAGCAGCAGCAGGTCGACGTCGGACCCCGGGCACAGCTCCTGCCGGCCGTAGCCACCCACGGCCACGACCGCCAGGCGGTGCCGTCCGAGCACGGGGGTCGCGAGCTGCGCGAGCGCCTCGTCGACCGCTGCGGTCCAGGCCCGGCACCAGGCACGCCCGGGAGGCGGGCCGTCGACGAGCAGTCCGTTGCGCCGGTCGCGGAGCGCGGCGACGACAGCGGCAGGCTCGAACGCGGCGGCCGCCGGGCCGACGGCGGCCGCCGCGCCATCCCCCGCTGGCGCGCTCACCCGCGGCGAGGCGGGCAGCGGGTCAGATGGCGTCCCCATCCTCTTCGCCGGTGCGGATGCGCACGATCTTGTCCACCCCGGTGACGAACACCTTGCCGTCACCGACCTGACCGGTCTGCGCGTGCTTGACGATCGCGTCGATCACCTCGGCCGACTGCTCGTCGGACGCGAGGATCTCGAGCTTGAGCTTCGGCACGAACTCGACCGTGTATTCGGCGCCGCGGTAGACCTCGGTGTGGCCCCGCTGGCGGCCGAAGCCCCGCACCTCGGTGACGGTCAGGCCCTGGACGCCGAGCGTCTGGAGGGCCCCCTTGATGTCGTCCAGCTTGTGCGGCTTGACGATCGCGGTCACGAGCTTCACGTCGTTCTCCTCGTTCCAGTCCCAACCGCCCGGTCTGTCGGGTCCGACCTGGCCCGGCACGTCGCCGAGGCATCGACCGGCAGGGTGGCAACCCACCCGCGGAGCCCAGAGCCTCGCCGCTCGGTGCTACCCGCCGGTGTCGTGGGGGTTTCGGGGCTGTTACGCCGCAGCGGGAGGCCCGGGAACGACCCAGAGGGCCGCACAAGTCGCGTCGACAACCATCCGGATCGACAGTTCGGACGGGGTCGAGCGCTCCTCGGCCCGGTCGCTCGACCGACGTGCAGGGGACGCACGGACGGGCACGACGTGCTCGGGGGAGGCGTTACAAAGGGGATGGCGGTCCGCCCCTGACCGCCAGGTGCGCCAGCATGTCCGACGCCCCATCGGACGGCGCGCCAGGTGGGAGCGCTCTTCCCCAGGAGCCCCCACCAGCCGGTCGACGCCGTGCCCCGCGCGTCCCGGCTTCACGGACCCCCGGCTTCGGCCGGGGGTCCGTTCATTGCACCGACGATCCAGGGTTCGGCCGGGCGTCCGTTCCTCGCGAGCGACCGCGGTCAGGCGAGGCGCTCGATCATCAGCTGTGCCGCCTCGGACGGGTTGGTCGCGACGGAGATCCCGTAGCCCTCGAGGATCTCCTTCTTCTCGGCCGCCGACTCGCCGCCCGGGCCGCCCTCCTTGACGATGGCACCCGCGTGGCCCATCTGCTTGCCCTCGGGCGCCTCGAAGCCGGCGATGTAGCCGACCACCGGCGTGTCCGGGAGGTTGTCCCGGATCCACTGGCCGGCCTTCTGCTCCTCCGACCCGCCGATCTCGCCGACGAACGCGATCGCGTCGGTGTCCGGGTCGGCGGCGAACGCCTCGATCACGTCCAGGAACTGGGTGCCGATGACCGGGTCGCCACCGATGCCGACGCACGTCGAGATGCCGATCCCGGCCCGCCCCAGCTCGTGCATGATCTGATACGTCAGCGTGCCGGAGCGCGAGACGAGCCCGACGTTGCCCGGCATCGTGATGTCGGCCGGGATGATGCCCACGTTGGACTTGCCTGGGCTGATCAGACCCGGGCAGTTCGGCCCGATCAGGCGCACACCGCCGCGCCGGACCACGGTGTCGTACACCTCGGTCATGTCGTGGACGGGCACGCCCTCGGTGATGGCGACGATCGTCTGGATGCCCGCCTCGTAGGCCTCGAGGATCGCGTCCTTGGTGAACGGTGCGGGGACCATCACCATCGAGGTGTCGGCACCCGCCTCCGCGACCGCCTCGGCGACGCTGGTGAAGACCGGGACGTCCAGCCCCTGCCAGGTGGTGCCGCCCTTCTTCGGGTGCGTGCCGGCGACGACCTGCGTCCCGTACGCCTTGTTGCGCTGTGCGTGGAAGGTGCCCTGGGCGCCGATGCCCTGGACGACCACCTTCGTCTGCTCGTCGATGAAGATGCTCACGTCGGTGTCCTCCGGGCTGTCAGGCGGAAGCGAGGCGCACGGCTTCGGCCGCGGCCTCCTGCATGGTCGGCTTCGAGACCACGTTGGGCAGGGCCGCCTGCTCCAGGATCCGGCGGCCCTCCTCGGCGTTGGTCCCGTCCAGGCGGACGACCAGCCGCTGCGGGAAGTCCCCCAGTCGGCTGGTCGCCTCGATGATGCCGTTCGCGACCTCCTCGCCGCGTGTGATGCCACCGAAGATGTTGACGAACACGCTTCGCACCGACGGGTCCTTCAGCACCAGCCCGAGCGACTCCGCCATCGCGTCGGCCGACGCGCCGCCGCCGACGTCCAGGAAGTTGGCGGCCCGGCCGCCGTTCTGCGCCACGACGTCGAGGGTGGCCATCACGAGCCCCGCCCCGTTGCCGAGCACGCCGACGCTGCCGTCGAGCTTGACGTACTGGATGCCCTTGGCCTTCGCCTCCGCCTCGAGCGGGTCGTCGGCGTCGATGCCGTCGATCTTCCACTCCGTGTAGTCGTCGTGGCGGAAGGCGGCGTTGTCGTCCAGCGTGACCTTCGCGTCGAGCGCGATCACGGTGTCGTCCGGCCGGCGGATCAGCGGGTTGATCTCGGCCAGGGTCGCGTCCTCGTCCCGGTAGGCCGCGAACAGCGACACCAGCAGGTCGGCCGCCCCTTCCCGGACCTCGTCCGGCAGCTTCGCCTCCGTGACGATGTCCAGGGCCGTCGCGCGCGGGAGGCCGCCCACGGTTTCCGCGGGGGTCAGTTGCCGCTTGACGACGGCATCGGGATCGGTCCTGTTGACCTCCTCGATGTCGACGCCACCCTGGCGGGAACAGATGACGAGGTGGCCCTTCGCCACGCGGTCGTGCATCACCGACAGGTAGTACTCCTCGGCGATGTCGGAGGCGGGCTCGACGTACACCACGTCGACCGTGTGGCCCTTGATGTCCAGGCCGAGGATCGAGGAGCCGTGCTCGCGCGCCTCGTCGACGGAGGTGGCCAGCTTCACGCCGCCGGCCTTGCCGCGACCGCCGGTCTTCACCTGCGCCTTCACCACGACCGCCGAGGCACCACCATCGAGGTGGCTGCGCGCGGCCTCGGTGATCTCGTCGACGGTGCGGCACGTCGTCCCGGGCGGCGGGACGGGCACGCCGTTGCGTGCGAACAGCTGCTTGCCCTGGAACTCGACCAGGTCCATGCGGGGCTCCTACGTCGGTGTGCGGGTCGGTCCGCCCGAGCGGTCCGGGCGAGGGTCTGGGCGGTCGGTCCGCCCGAGCGGTCCGGGCGAGGGTCTGGGGGCGGGGCGTCTCAGGGGTCCGCGCGTCGGGTCGCCGCGGGCGGCAGGGCGGGGCGCGCGGCGACGGTGATCACCGACGTCAGCGGTGCCGTCACACGCGCTCGCGCACGTTGTCGGCGACCCAGTCGGTGATCGTTCGCATCGGGGTTCCGGGGGTGAAGATCTCGGCGACGCCGAGCTCTTTCAGCGCCGTGATGTCGGCGTCGGGGACGATCCCGCCGCCGAACACGACGATGTCGTCCGCCCCCTCCGCGCGGAGCAGCTCCACGACCTTCGGGAACAGGGTCATGTGCGCGCCCGAATGGATCGACAACCCGACGGCGTGCGCGTCCTCCTGGATCGCCGCCGTCACGATCTGTTGAGGCGTCTGGTGCAGGCCCGTGTAGATGACCTCCATCCCGGCGTCCCGCAATGCACGGGCGACGACCTTGGCGCCCCGGTCGTGGCCGTCGAGGCCCGGCTTCGCAACGACCACGCGGATCGTCATCCGGACCTGCCTTTCGACCTCGATCTCGCTCGAGGATAGTCGCCGCTCGGAGACGCCCGACAACCGGGCCGGGCCGTCCGGGTACCGTCCCGCCATGCCCGGCTCCCCGCCTCGTGACGACGAGCAGCTCGAGTTCGGACCGTCCGGCTACCTGCCGGAGCGGGCCTCGAAGCGTGCCCGCAAGATCGTCCTGCGTGCACCGCTCGGTCTGCAGTGGGTGGTCGGCTCGCTGGTCGCGGGCGTCGTGGTCGTGCTCGCCGGCGTGCTGTTCCTGCAGCGGAGCGCCGGGACCCCCGACGCGCCGTGGGTCGAGGTCGCCGAGGTGGCGGCGCTCGCGCCCGTGCAGGTCGACGACCACCTCGACGTCCTGCTCCTGACCGTCGGGGGGCGGCCGCGTGCGTTCACCGGCGTGCCCGCGGGGGTCGGCTACTGCCCGGAGACGAACCGGCTGGAGGCGCCGGACGGTGGCTCGTGGGCATTGACCGGCCGGGGTCTCGGAGGTGCCGCGTCGCTCGACGAGCATCCGACGCTGGTACAGGACGGGGTGCTGTACGTGGACCCGAGCCGCACGGGGGCGGGACCGCCGCCCTCCGCCGAGGACGTCGAGCTCGGCTGCCACTGACGAACCCCCGCCTGCGGTTCACATGGCAGGATCGTCCGGGACGGTGCCCGTGATCGCGAGCTCATCCAGACGCTCCAACGTCCGCCGCATCCCGCGCAGGTTGCGGCGCGGGAAGCCCAACAGCACCAGCGTCAGCTTCGAGCGCGCCAGCGACCAGTCGAAGGTCTCCGTGACGCGCGTGCCGCCCTCGACGTCCTCGAACCGGTAGCGCCAGCGGTGCCCGTGGAGGTGCCTCCAGGCGAGCAGCCGCCCCTCCTCGAACTCCACCACCGTGTTGAGGATCGGGTAGCGGGCGCCACGCTGCATCGACATGCCGAAGTGCACGTCCGGACCCAGTCGGTCGGGCACGTCGCCCCGCGTCGCCAGCACCGTGCCGGAACCGTCGATCAGCGGGTGGTTCGCCGGGTCGGCGACGAGGTCGAACAGCTTCTGACGATCCGCCGCGATGACGCGGTCGGTCGAGACCTGCTGGCGTGACACCGTCGCGCTCCTCGTCCGGGCACCGCGGCCCACCGCTTCGTGCAGCTGGCCGCCCGTCTCACCCGCGGATGCCGTCGATCAGCAGGAGCACACCGAACAGCAGGAACGCGCCCGCCGCAAGGAGCCGGACCAGCCGGTCGGGCAGCCGGGAGCCGAGCGCCGACGCCAGCACCACGGCCAGTCCGCTGGCGAGCGTCATCCCGACGGCGGCGCCCGCCCACGTGGGCAGCGCCGCCTGGGTGCTGGCGAGGGTGACCGTGGCCAGCATCGTCTTGTCGCCGAACTCGGCCACCAGGAAGGCGATCGTCACGCCCAGCAGCACGGAGCCGTGACGCAGGTCGGCCGCGTGCTCGTCCTCGTCGTCGCCGCGCAGCGTCCAGATGCCGAACCCCAGGAACAGCAGCCCGCCACCGATCGCGAGCGCACGATGCGGCAACGCGGCGCCCAGTGCCGCGCCGATCAGCGTCGCGGCCCCGAGCATCACCACCGCGGCGATCGCGATCCCGCCGAGCACCGGGCCGGCGCGGTAGCGGGCAGCCAGCGCGATCGCGAGCAGCATCGACTTGTCCCCGAGCTCCGCGAGGAACGCGAGCCCGAAGGCAGACAGCAGTGCGTCCAACTACCCCACCTTCACGAGCGGCGCGTACGCCAACAACAGGTGCTTGCGGCCGTGCTCCGCGAAGTCGACCTGCGCCTCCGCGCGCTCACCCTCCCCCGAGAGTCCGGTGATGCGTCCTTCCCCGAAGCGAGTGTGCACGACACGGTCCCCGGTCCGGAACTCGGCACCGGCGAACTCCACCACCTCGGCGTCCCTCAGCCTCTTGGCCGGGGAGCTGCCGCCCGCCCCGGACCCGGACCCGCGCAGCTCGAGCAGGTCCTCGGGCAGCTCGTCCAGGAACCGCGACGGGGGGTTGTAGGAGGTGCCGCCCCACAGCGTCCGGTGGTCCGCGTGGGTGAGGTAGAGGCGATCCTGTGCGCGGGTGACGCCGACGTACGCCAGGCGGCGCTCCTCTTCGAGCTGGCCCGGGTCCGACAGCGAGCGCACGTGCGGGAAGACGCCGTCCTCGAGCCCGACCAGGAAGACCACGGGGTACTCGAGGCCCTTGGAGGTGTGCAGGGTCATCAGCGTGACGGTGCCCTGCTCCGCTCCCTCGAGCTCGTCCTGATCGCTGACGAGGGTGACCGACTCGAGGAAGGCGGCGAGTCCTTCGATCCCCTCGCCCGCGGCGCCGCGCTCGGCCAGCTCCTGCGCGACGGAGCGCAGCTCGCGGAGGTTCTCCTCGCGACCGATCGCCTCGACGGTGCGTTCCGATTGCAGCTCGCGGAGGTAGCCGGTGCGGTCCCACACCTGTTCCAGCAGGTCCGCGATCGGCAGGTCGTGCTCGACGGCGGTCCGCAGCCCGTCCAGCAGGTCGACGAACGAGGTGACCGCTCCGACCGCACGGTTGGCGAGCCCCTGCACCTGCTGCGCCTGCCGGCACGACTCGAGGAACGAGATGCCCTCGCGGCGGGCATGGAGGCGGATCGCGTCGACGGTGCGGTCGCCGATGCCCCGCCGCGGGGTGTTGACGACCCTGAGCGCGGAGACGTCGTCGTCCGGGTTCGACAGCAGGCGCAGGTAGGCGAGGACGTCCTTGATCTCCTTGCGCTCGTAGAAGCGCACGCCGCCGATCACCCGGTACGGGAGGCCGACGCGGATGAACACCTCCTCGAGGACGCGGGACTGCGCGTTGGTGCGGTAGAAGACGGCCACGTCGTCGAAGCTGTGGCCCGACCCGCGCAGCAGCCGGCACTCCTCGGCGACGAACGCGGCCTCGTCGTGCTCGTCGTCGGCCTTGTACCGCACGACCCGTTCCCCGAGGCCCCGGTCGGTCCACAGCTCCGCGCGACGCTTCACCGCCGAGGAGGCGATGACGGCGTTGGCGGCGTCGAGGATGGTCTGCGTCGACCGGTAGTTGCGGTCGAGGACGATCACGCGGGCGTCGGGGAAGTCGCGCTCGAAGTCCAGGATGTTCTGGATCGTCGCCCCGCGGAAGCCGTAGACGCCCTGCTGGGGGTCACCGACGACCATCACGTTGCGGTGCGCGCCGGCGAGCAGGTTGACGAGGTGGTACTGCGCCCGGTTGGTGTCCTGGTACTCGTCGACCATCAGGTGGCTGAAGCGGCGCTGGTAGTGCTCCCGGACGGGGTCGAAGAGCTGCAGCACCTCGACCGTGCGCACGATCAGGTCGTCGAAGTCGAGCGCGTTGGCCTTCAGCAGCTGGTCCTGGTAGCCGGCGTAGACGTCGGCGATCTGGATCTCCGGCCACGTGTCGGACCTGGCCGCGTACGACTCGTGGTCGATCAGCTCGTCCTTGGCGCTGGAGATCGCCACCTGGATCGCGCGCGGCGAGAGCCGCTTCTCGTCGACACCCTGGTCCTTGGCGATCTGGGCGATCAGGCGCTGGCTGTCCTGCGCGTCGTAGATCGTGAAGCCGCTGCGGTAGCCCAGCCGTGACAGCTCCCGCCGGAGGATCCGCACGCACGCCTTGTGGAAGGTGGTGACCCACATCCGGTCGCTGAGCCGTTCGCCGAGCAACCCGCCCACGCGGCCGGCCATCTCGCCGGCGGCCTTGTTCGTGAAGGTGATCGCCAGCAACTCGAAGGGGCTGACGTGGTGGTCGCGCACGAGGTGGGCGATGCGGTGGGTGAGCACGCGCGTCTTGCCGGAGCCCGCCCCGGCGACCACCAGCACCGGCCCGTCCACCGCCGTCACCGCGGCACGCTGCGCGTCGTTGAGCCCCTCGAGCAGGGGCAGGTCGGTGGGGCTGACGGGCTCGGGCACGGAGCGGGACCTCGGGTTGCGTCCGGTCGGAAGGGTGCTGCGCGCAGCGGGCGGGAGGCCGGCCTCACGGCCTGGCGCGCCGACCGAACCGAGGGTAGTGCCCGCCTGGGACGCCCCCTCCCCCGCGACGGACGCCCCCTCGCGCCGCCGCGCGGCGGACGGCCCTGGGCGGGGCGATGCGCCACCCCGCGCCTGACAGCCCCTCCCAACGAGCTCTGGCACCCGCCCCGGCCAAAGATGGCCGGGAGGCGTACCAGAGCCAGGGGCGGCGCGGGCCATGGGCAGGCTCTGGCACCCGCCCCGGCCAAAGATGGCCGGGGGGTGTACCAGAGCCGTGGGGAGCGGGCGTGGGGAGCGGGCAGCGGGGCGCGGGGGCGCGGGGCGCGGGGGCGCGGGGCGCGGGGCGAACCGTGACGCGGGGCGCAAGGGGCCCCCTGCCCCGGCCCCCGCGTGGAGGTCAGCGGACGAAGCGGATCGTGAACGGGTAGCGGTAGCCCTCGCCCTTGGAGGCGGCGACGGCCGCCAGGATGGGCAGCAGCACCCACAACACCGCTGCGGCCAGCGCGGCGAGGGCCGCCAGGACCAGCCCGACCCCCAGCGTGAGGATCCCCAGGATCGCCACCGGGATCGCCAGGATCACGCTCCCCACGATCACCGCGAGGACGGTCAGCTGGAAGTTCAGCGCCTCCTTGCCGTGGTGCTCGAGGTACGGGTGCTCGTCACGCTTGAGCAGCCACACCAGCAACGGCACCAGGAAGCCGAGCGTCGCGACGCTCAGCAACCCCAGGCCGAGGCCACCGAGGTGGACGGCGATGCCCCAGGCCCGGACGTCGCTGGGCAGCCCGGACGGGTGCGGGACGGGGTCGGGTGCGGGCGGGGTCCAGTTGGGCGCGGTCATCGCGGTGCCGTTCGTCTCCGGGTGGTGGGTGCGGCGTGGGCGCCGCCGTCGAGACCAAGGATGCGCCACGGCGAGGTGGTTGACCATCGGGGACCACCCCGGTCCGACCCTGACCCCGCTCAGGGGTCGGCGCAGGACGCCGCCGGACGCACGACCGCGACCTGCACGCCACCTCGCCGCGCGACCGCGACCTGCACGCCACCTCACCGCACGACCGCGACCTGCACGCCACCTCGCCAACGGGCGTGCGGGTCAGCCGGGGCGGCTCGTCGGGGGTCCACCGGGCCCGCCAGCGCCCCCCGGACCGCCGGGCATGCCGGGGAACGGAAAGCCCCCGGGGAAGCCGGGGAACCCGCCGTCGGGCGCACCGGGCGGTGGCTCCGTCGGCCGCGACGAGCCGGGTCCGCCGCCCGGCGTGCCGTCCGCCTCGCCGGGCCCACCGGGCCCGGGCATCGGCGGCAACGGCGCGTCGAGTGCCACGGTGCCGGCGTTGAGCGTCGCCAGCCGCTCGATGCGCTGTCGGATGGAGGGGTGGGTCGCGAACCGTCGCGCCATCTTGGCCGCGCCGCCCTCACCCCGCGTGTCGTTGGGCTCCTCGAACCACAGGTGGGCGGTCGCCACCTCGAACTGGCGGATCTCGGTGTGGTCGCCGTCGATGCGCCGCAGCGCGTTCACCATCGACTGGGGGTCGCGGAGGATGTCCGCCGCGGTCGCGTCGGCCAGGAACTCGCGCTGGCGGGACACCGCGAAGCGGATCAGCTGCGCCGCGATCGGCGCGAGGATGATCGCGACGATGCCGAGCACCAGGAAGATCACCTGCGCTGCACCCTGGTTGTTGTTCGACGAGCGGTTGCGGCCACCACCGAGCCACATGAACCGCACCAGCACGTCGGCCAGCAGCGCGACCAACCCGGCCGTCGCGACCGCGACGGTCACCGCGCGGATGTCGTCGTTGAGGATGTGCGCGACCTCGTGGGCCAGCACGGCGCGCAGCTCGTAGCGCGGCAGTCGCTCCACCAGGCCGGTGGTGACGGCGACGTGGCTGTCCTCGAGCTTGAGCCCCGTCGCGAACGCGTTGGGCGCCGGGTCCTCGACGAGGTAGAGCTTCGGCTTGCTCCCCAGGATCCCCGCGGAGACGCACACCTCGTCGAAGAGGTTGTGCAGCTCGGGGGCCTGCTGGCGGCTGACGGGCCTGGCCTTCGCGGCGCGCAATGCCAACGCCGGCGCGGACCGGTAGGCGAGGAACATCAGCAGCAGGCCGACCGCCGTCCCGATCGCGGTGATCGACACGCCGACGGCCGGATCCAGCACCGGCAACCCGAGCACGCCGGCGGCCACCCACACCATGACGGCCGCGATGACGACGACTCCAGCCAGCAGCAGGCGGGTGGCCCGCTTGTTGCGCCGCTGGAGCTGGTCGTACAGGCCTCCGGCTGCCACGGGTCAGCCTCGCCGCTCGGCCGGGAACGCGATCCGCGCCCCGCTCACTCGAACGAGACGTTCGGCACCGCGCGGACGTCGAGCGTCTCCACCTCGAAGTACTCGCGGTCCTCGAAGTTGAACATCCCGGCGATGAGGGAGGTCGGGAACACCTTGCGCGCCTCGTCGTAGGCACGGACGGACGCGTTGTAGTGGCCGCGGGAGCCGGCCACCATGTTCTCGGTGTGGGCGAGCTCCTCCTGCAACTGGCGGAAGTTCGCGTCCGCGCGCAGCTGGGGGTAGTTCTCGGAGATGGCGAGCAGCCGGCCGAGGGCCTGGGTGAGCCCGTTCTCCGCCTCGGCCAGGTCGGCCGGTCCCGTCACGGAGATCGCGCGGGCACGGGCGGCGGTGACCTCCTCGAAGGTCTCGCGCTCGTGCGCCGCGTAGCCCTTGACCGTGTTGACCAGGTTGGGGATCAGGTCGTGACGGCGCTGGAGCTGCGTGTCGATCTGGGCCCACGCCTCGTCGATGCGCACACGGGAGCGGACCAGCCGGTTGTAGGCGGCGATGGCCCAGCCCACGATCGCCAGCACCAGGACGACGGGTATGAGGATCATGATGACGGACGCGGTCACGATGTTGCCTTCCCGCAGTGGCCGGTGGCCTTGTCGCAGCGGCCGGTTGTCGACCGCCGGGCCGTGGCACGCCCCGATGGCCAGCGCCCAGGCTAGTGGAGGTCCGGCGCGCCGAGCCTGGATCCTGCCGCGGGCCTGTGCACCGCCCGCCCCGCGCGCGTCCGCTGCCGCGACGCCGAGGTGGCCGGCCACAGCGCCTGCTCCCAGCGGTCGGTCACCGGGCCCAGGGTGTAGCGCGTGGCGGTGCGGCGTCCCGCGCCCCCGAGCCGTCCACGGAGCTCCGGGTCGCGCATCAGCCGGTCCATCGCCTGGGCGAGCGCGTGGACGTCGCCATGCGGGACCAGCAGCGCCTCCCGCTCGTGGGTGAGCAGCTCGCGGGGGCCGACGGGAACCTCGAAGGACACGATCGGCAGCCCGACCGCCATCGCCTCCAGCAGCACCAGCCCGAACGACTCGAACCGTGAGGTGCAGACGAACACGCTGCCGCCGTGCAGCTCGCGGTCGACGTCGGTGACCGCGCCGACGAGCGTCACCCGGTCGCCGAGCCCGAGCTCGTCGATCTGCGCCTGCAGGTCACGGCGGGCCCGGCCCTCCCCCACGATGCGCAGTTGCCACCCGGGGTGGACGTCGCGCAGGCTCGCGAACGCGTCGATCAGGTGGTGGAAGCCCTTGCCGCGCTCGAGCCGGCCGACCGAGACGACCGTCGGCAGGGAGAGCGCCGAGGCCTCCGGCAACTCGTCGTCGATCGCGTTCGGGATCACGAGGACGGCCGGCCCCTCGCCGCCGAGTTGGGCGCGGTAGTCGTCCGCCTCGTGGGTGGTGAGGCAGGCGACGACGTCGACGTCCGCGAACGTCCGAACGGCCGCGCGGCGGACGGCCGCGTCGTAGCGCGCGAGCGACAGGTGCTCCTGCACCACGGTCGTCGCTGACGGGTGCGCGAAGCGGGCGACGGCGATGTTCAGGCCCATGCGCGTGCCGACCACCACACCGCGGGTGCGGGCGATCCGGGTCACGATCGCGAGGTCGGTGAGCAGGGACGCCTGCGGCTCACGGCCGTGGGAGACGTGCCCGAGCACGTTCGGCCTGTCGTCGAGCCAACGCGCGAGCCGTGCGAACGGCCCGGAGCGGGCGGCCAGGGCCCGGCGGTCCACCAGGCACTCGACGGTCACGGACGGGTGTGTCTCGAAGAACGGCGCGGGCTGGGAGCGGTGGCGCAGGACGGACACGATCGTCACCCGCACGCCCCGGTCCGCCAGTGCGGCCGCCTGGCGGGTGACGGTACGGACGGTGCCGCCCATCGCGTAGGCGTTCCACAGCAGGAACGTGACGGAGCGCTCCCCGCGGGGGGCGCTGCGGACCGGAGGCAGCCCTCGCGACGCGATCCGAACACCGCTGTCGAGCAGCCGACGCAGCCGCGGCACGAGACGGATCGGCACCTGGACGCACCCCCGACGGGTCCGGGGTGGCCGGTCGCGCACCCCGTCGTCGCAAGGGTCGCGCCCGGACGTGCGCTGGCGCCGACACGGAGGTGGCCGAACTGCCACCACCTCGCCGCCGGACAGGGTCGGCCGCGGCGGGGATCAGCGGCCCCCGCCCTGCCCGCTCACTCCCACTCGATGGTGCCCGGCGGCTTGGATGTGACGTCGAGCACGACGCGGTTGACCTCGCGCACCTCGTTGGTGATGCGGGTGGAGACACGCTCCAGGACCTCGTAGGGGACGCGGGTCCAGTCGGCGGTCATGGCGTCCTCGCTGGAGACCGGCCGGAGCACGATGGGGTGGCCGTAGGTGCGGGCGTCGCCCTGGACGCCGACCGAGCGGACCTCGGCGAGCAGCACGACCGGACACTGCCAGACCTCGCGGTCGAGCCCGGCGGCGGTCAGCTCCTCGCGCGCGATCGCGTCCGCGACGCGCAGGATCTCCAACCGTTCGGCGGTCACCTCGCCGATGATGCGGATGCCGAGGCCCGGACCGGGGAAGGGCTGGCGCCACACGATCGCCTCCGGCAGGCCGAGCGCGAGGCCCACCTGCCGCACCTCGTCCTTGAACAGCGTCCGGAGCGGCTCGACGAGCTCGAACGCGAGGTCGTCGGGCAGGCCGCCCACGTTGTGGTGGCTCTTGATGTTGGCGGTGCCGCTGCCGCCACCCGACTCGACGACGTCGGGGTAGAGCGTGCCCTGGACCAGGAAACGGACCTCGTCGCCGTCGGCGTCGGCCGCCGCGACCACGTCGCGGGCCGCCTGCTCGAAGACGCGGATGAACTCGCGTCCGATGATCTTGCGCTTCTCCTCCGGGTCGTGCACCCCGGCGAGCGCGTCGAGGAAGCGCTGCTGCGCGTCCACGACGTGCAGGTCCACGCCCGTCGCGGCCACGTAGTCCCGCTCGACCTGCTCGGCCTCGCCGGCCCGCAGCAGCCCGTGGTCGACGAACACGCACGTGAGCTGGTCGCCGACCGCCCGCTGCACGAGCGCGGCGGCGACGGCCGAGTCGACCCCGCCCGACAGCCCGCAGATCACGCGCGCGTCGCCGACCTGCGCGCGGATGGCCCCGACCTGCTCGTCGATCACGTTCGCCATGGTCCAGCTCGGCTGGCAGCCGGCGATCTCGTACAGGAAGTGCTCGAGCACGGCCTGGCCGTGCTCGGTGTGCAGCACCTCCGGATGGAACTGGACGCCGGCGTGGCGGCGACCGAGGTCCTCGAAGGCGGCGACGGGCGAGCCGGTTGAGCGGGCCGTCGCCACGAACCCCTCGGGCGCGCCGGACACCGCGTCGCCGTGCGACATCCACACGAGCTGCCGGCGGGGAAGGCCGTGGAACAGGGTCGGGTCGCCGGCGGTGACCTCGAGCTCGGTCCGTCCGAACTCCGCCCGGCCGGTCCGCTCGACGGTGCCGCCCAGCGCGAGCGCCATCGCCTGGAAGCCGTAACAGATGCCGAACACGGGCACGTCGCCGTCGAACAGCGCCCCGTCCACCTGCGGCGCCCCGTCGGCGTACACCGACGCCGGCCCGCCGGACAGCACGATCGCGGCGGGCTCGCGGGCGAGCAGCTCGGCGACCGGCAGGTCGTGGGGCACGATCTCGGAGTAGACCCGCGCCTCGCGGACACGCCGCGCGATCAGCTGTGCGTACTGGGCGCCGAAGTCGACCACCAGCACCGCGCCGCCAGCGCTGGCGGCGCCCTGCTGCCCGCTCACGGCCGGCGTGCGCGGACGGTCAGCTCCGCCTCGCGCAGCCGCCGCAGCGACTCGTAGCCCGTGACCCCCATGGCGCGCCGCAGCCCCCCGATCAGGTTCACCAGCCCGTCGTCACGGTGCGCCGGTCCGTGCAGGATGGTGCGCAACGGCCCGAGCGGCTCCAGCCGGTCGAAGCGACCCCGAGGTAGCTCGTGATGGGCCGCCGACAGGGCCCAGTACGCGCCGCCCCCGGGCGCCTCGTCCGCGGCCGCGAGCGGGCGCCCGAGCACCACCGCGTCCGCACCACAGGCGAGCGCCTTCGTCAGGTCGCCACCCGTTGCGATGTCCCCGGCTGCGATCACCTGGACGTATCGGCCGGATTCCTCGAGGTAGTGGGAGCGGGCCTCGGCGACCTCGGCGATCGCGGTCGCGAGCGGCACGTCGATCCCCAGCGCCTCGTGGGTGGTCGACACCGTCGAGGCGCCGCCGTCGACGATCAGGCCGACCGCGCCCGTGCGCATCAGGTGGATCGCGGTCTTCGCCGACCAGACACCGCCGACGACCACGGGGATGTCGTAGCGCTCGGTGAACGAACGCAGGTCGAGGGGGTCGGAGCCGGCCACGCCGACGTGCTGGGCGGTCACCGCGACCCCGTGGACGACCAGCAGGTCGAGCCCCGCGTCGAGCGCCGCGTGGTGCCACCGCTCCACCTTCTGGGGCGAGAAGCTCCCGGCGGCGAACCCGCTGGCCTCCTTGAGCTCGGAGACCCGCCGGCCGATCAGCTCCTCGTCGACCGGGGTGGCGTACAGCTCCTGGAGGCGCACGGTGGTCCGGGGGCCGGGGGTGAGCTCGGCGATCTCCGCCAGCACCTCGGTCGGGTCCTCGTAGCGTGTCCACAGCCCTTCGAGGTTGAGGACGCCGAGCGCGCCGAGCTCGTGCAGGCTGGCTGCCGTCGCCGGGGACGTCACCGCATCCAGCGGAGCGCCGACGATCGGGAGGTCGAAGCCGTAGGCATCCAGCTGCCAGCTCGTGTCGACCAGCGCCGGATCACGGGTGCGCCGCGAGGGCACGAGCGCGACGTCGGACAGGGCGTACCCCACGCGCGCCGTCCTGGCGCCGCCGATGATGGTCTGCAGCACGTTCGCTCCCCACGACGATGGCGGCACGCGACAGCCGGTGGCCAGCGGCAGACTACCCGCGGCACGCCGGGCCCCGACCGGGGTCTACCCTGGCGCGGACGCCGCCCGACGGCGCCGACGTCAGCCGACCTGCCGAAGCGACGCCACGCACGACCTCTCCCGGGTGGAGCGATGTGAGCGACGACGACCACGAGCACGACGACGGCTTCGACGACGGCATCGAGGAGCCGCTCGACGCGAACGAGACGCAGCTGATCCAGCAGGACCTGTCCGACCTGGCCGAGTTCGAGCTGGCGTTCGCCGGCGAGGGCTACCGCGGGGTCGCGGTCTTCTGCCAGGACTGCGTCGAGGAGCACTACTACCCGTGGGACATGCTGCGGGAGAACCTCGAGCTGCTGCTCGAGACGGGCGAGACGCCGGTGCACGAGCCGGCCTTCGCGCCGGAGCCCGACCGCTACATCCCGTGGGACTACGCACGCGGCTACGTCGACGCGCTCCGCGACGCCGGCGTCGACCAGCGGATCGACATGGAACGCTGCCCGCGGTGCGGCCTACGGCTCGAGGAGCTCGCAGCCCAGGCGAACTACTGCCCGCGCTGTGCGGCGCCGCTGCTGGTCGCCCGGCTCGACGCCGCGCTGGAGCGGCGCGGCATCGACGGCGACGAGCGGACGGCGATCCTGCGCGAGTCGGGCATCCCCGGCTGACGGCGTGTCGCTCACAACCGGCGGGCGAGCACCACCCACACCGTGCGCAGCAGGATCTCGAGGTCCAGCACCGGCGACCAGTTCACCAGGTACTGCAGGTCGTAACCCAGCTTGTACGCGGCGGCGGTGTGGTACCGCCCGTGGATCTGGGCGAGGCCCGTCATGCCGGGCGGCAACTCGTAGCGCCGGACGTAACCGGGGATCTGCTGTTCGAAGTCGGCGGTCAGCTCCGGCCGCTCCGGGCGCGGTCCGACCAGCGACATCTCGCCGCGCAGCACGTTGTAGAGCTGCGGCAGCTCGTCCATCCGCGTCTCCCGGATCCACCGGCACGCAGGGATCACGCGCGGATCGTCCACGGTCGCCAGCCGTGCACCCGCGCCGTCGGCCTCGGCGTCCGGGCGCATCGTCCGGAACTTCAACATCCGGAACACCCGGCCGCGCGCTCCGACCCGCGTCTGCCAGTAGAACAACGGTCGACCCGCGACGGCCAGCTGGTAGAGCGCGACCAGCACGAACACCGGCAGCACCACCACGGAGAACGCAGCCAACAGCAGCAGGTCGAACACCCGCTTGAAGTGCGCACGGGACCTCGGCATCGTCTGCGCCCGCAGCAGCACGAACGGCATGCCGCTGACCTGGCGCACCCGCTCCAACCCGTACAGCGTCTCCTTGGCGCTGACCCGCAACAGCACCGTGATCCCCGCCCGGTCGAACCACTGGGCCTGTGTCGGGTAGAGGTGGTCGATCCACCCGCCCGTGACGACCAGCACGTCCGACGCCTCGGTGCGCTCCGTCACCGCGAGCAGCTCGGCCGGGTCCGTGACCTCGGCCACCACGGCCGCTCGCTGCTGGTCGACGCGGAGGTGCTCGCGTGCCACCTCGACGTCCTCCGGGTCGCCGGCCAGCACGACCTTCGCGACCCCCTCACGGCGGGTACGGAGGGTGTGCACCAGCCAGCGGTTCGCGGCGACGCCGATGGCCCCGAGCACGATCAGCACCACGAGGTTGCGGATCGGCAGGGCGATCATCAGGCTGCTGAGGCCGCGCTCCCGCGCGACGCCGATGCCGGCGAGGCGCAGGAGGGCCACCAGGCCACCCGCCGCGAGGGTCTGGCGCGCGGCCCGGGGGAGCGCCGGGGGGGCGCCCAGCCTCGGCTCGCGCTCGTAGAGCCCGCCGAAGTACAGCGCCGCCAGGAACACGACCAGCACGATCGCGAAGGAGCCGAGGTAGGTCGGGACGGAGTAGGTCGGCCACCCGCGGGGGAAGCGCACCACCATCGTGCCGACGAGGATCGCCAGCAGCACGAGCGCGTCGGCCACCATCACCAGCCGGAACCCGTGACGGTTCAGACGGGTCAGCAGTGCGGGCAGCGTCGACGAGTCGGCGGGCGGCTCCGGCACCACCGGGGGTGGCGTGCGGAGCACATCGGGTTCGGACATGACGGGGGGTCGCCTTCGTGCCTGCAACGTCTGGCCCGCTGCTGGCCGGCCTGTTGGTCGGTTCGCAACGGTTCGGCCCACAGCGGTCGTGCCGTGCAGGGGTTCGGGCCGTGGCGGCGGGCCGTGGAGCGGGCCGTGCGGCGGTTCGGGCCGTGCGGCGGGCTGTGGGCTGTGGGCTGTGCGGCGGGCTGTGGAGCGGTCGAGGCCGAGGCGCCCACTCCGCTCGCCCGATGCCGACACCGTTGCGGACCGCCCGCACGGAGGGCCGCCGGTCCAGGGTAACGGTCGCACGCCCATCTCGGCCGCGCCGATCGGCTCGCGGGGCTCGAGCGGCGGCCTCGGTGCTCGTGGGGCGTCAGCCCGCGTCCACGTCCTCCGGGTCGGCTGCTCCCTCCAGCGGAGCGCTGGCGCCGGCGAGGACGGCGCCGGACGGGGGACCGACGACGGCCTGCTCGACCAGCGCGTCGGTCGCACGCATCAGCACCGACGCCATCGCACCGCGGGTGACGGGCAGTGCCGGCCGGTACGAGAAGCCGCCGACGCCGGTGACGATGCCGGTCGCGGCGAGCCGGTCGATGTTGCCCTCGTGCGTCGAGGTGTTGTCGTCGACGAACGTGTCCCGTGCGCCCGTCAGCGCGTTGCCCGTGACGTACTCCAGAGCCTGGGCGACGAGCGTCGCCGTCTGGGCGCGGGTGACCGGCTCGTTGGGCGCGAAGGTCGTCGCCGAGCGGCCGCCGAGCACGCCGGCGGCAGCGAGCCTGGCGATCGGTCCGGCGTGTGCACTGGTCGAGCTGACGTCGCGGAACGGCATCGGCGCGGACGACGGCAGCGCCCGCCCCTCGCCACGTTCGGCGATGTCGTCGATCCAGCGGACCAGGAAGGACGCCATCTGGGCGCGGGTGATGTCCGCGACCGGCGCGTAGCTGGTCAGGGTCACGCCGGACGTGACACCCCAGCCCGTGAGGCACCAGATCGCGTCCGCATGGGTGGTGCCGGGGACGTCGACGAAGCCCGCCTGGCGGATCACGGAGCTCGGGCACGCGCCGGCCAGCCCGCGGGCCGGCTGCGGAGGCTGGACGTACAGGAACAGCCCGTCGGACACCGAGCGGCCCACCTCGCTCGGACGGTTGCGGATCGTGCCGTCGATCATCATCGTCGTCGAGCCGCCACCGTCGAGGTTGACCGCATCGCGCGCACCGAGGGCGATCATCACGTCCGCCAGCTCGCGGACCGTGAGACCGACCGACCAGCCACTCTGCCGACCGTCGACGGTGACCAGCAGGATGCGCCCATCGG
Source organism: uncultured Nitriliruptoraceae bacterium (assembly GCA_963695235.1). Taxonomy (GTDB): domain Bacteria; phylum Actinomycetota; class Nitriliruptoria; order Nitriliruptorales; family Nitriliruptoraceae; genus PWLR01. The sequence goes on along the minus strand of OY968778.1, from coordinate 1,444,650 downwards.
CGGTCCGCCCGATCGCGGTCCGCGGCTGCCGCGCGTAGGCGTGGGCGTCGCCGAACGCGGCGAAGGCCCCGAACTCGTCCGAGGGGCGCCGGACACCGTCGCGCACCAGTAGCTGGCCGCCCGCCGTCCCGCTCGCCAGGCCCTCCCACAGCGCCGCGGGCGTCGCCTCCGGTGTGATCTGGGAGGTCACGGCGACGGGTTCGCCGACGTCGATCCCCACGAGCTCCTGCTCGCGCAGGCCGTAGCCGACGATCACGTGATGGCCGGACGGGACCTGCACGCTGGTCGCGTCCACCACGCGGCGCGAGGTCGTCACGGTTCCCTCGGTACGACCGGAGGTGCCGACCCTGAGCCCGCTCACCGTCACGATGGTGCTGCCGGCCGGCGCGGCGATCGAGGTGCCGAAGCGGTCGTCGAACAGCAGCAGCTCGCCGTTCGGGCGGCGGCGCGCCTCGGAGGTCGGCCACACCTGGCGGTTGATCTCGTCGAAGAGGACCGCGGGAGTCTCGAGCGCAGGCCGCTCCAGCGACAGCGCCACCAGCACACGGTCCATCACCATCGGCCCGCCCGGGCTCCAGCCGATGACGCCACGGCCGGTCGCGACGCCGCCCCCACCGATCGAGTTGACGGCCTGCCCCGCCAGCAGCCGACCGTCGTCGACCGCGAGCCCGTTGGGCGCGCCGACGGGGCGGGGCAGGTGATAGCCGCCGTTGATGCCGGCGACGGCCCCGCGCCCGAGCTCCCGGTTCGCCATCGTGGTGAAGCGCTCGAGGCCGGCGACGGTGTTGTTGGCGAGCCGTGGCCGGAGCGTCACGTTCGGGTCGTTCTCCTGGACGCGGAGCACGTCGCCGCGGGCGACGGCACCGCTCGACAGGCGCACGGTGAGCCGCTGGGCCGTGATGCCCTGCAACACCCGCTGCGCAGACGAGGTCGTCACCTCCTGCGCCGAGGCCGACACGGCCGGCGCGAGCAGCCCCATGGTCACCAGCGCGACGACGAGCACCGTCCGTGCCCGGCCGAAACCGCCGACACGCGACCGCCGCGGGCCCTCTGCACGCGATCGGCCGGCGCCACCCCCACGCGACCGCCGCGAGCCCTCTGCACGCGACCCACGGAGCACGCCATCTCGAACAGCCACACGATCCCCCTGTTGGCAGCCCGCCCCGCGTCGCGGGGCTCGCGGCCCGACCGCCCGTTGCCGCCCTGCCGGACACCGGTGGCTGTCGGCCGCTGCTGCCGATCCGTCGACCCGCCCGACGGCAGGTCGCCGGGACGCTACCGGCGGTGGCCATTGGTACACGGGCACCCGACGTCGACCGTCACGGTGGGCGCACGACCAGGTCCGTAGCGCCACCCGAGAGCGCACACAGCACCCACCTCGGGAACTCGGCGTCGGCGCCCGGCGCTCTGGCACACCCCCCGGCCGATCCTGGCCGCCGCGCGTGCCAGAGCCGACAACCCCCGCCCGGCGGGGCCCCGTCCCGCGCCTGCACCGCGGCTCTGGCACACCCCCCGGCCGATCCTGGCCGCCGCGCGTGCCAGAGCCGACAACCCCCGCACGGCGGGGCCCCCGTCCCGCGCCTGCACGCGCGTGCCAGGGCCCGGAACGCGGCCCGCACTACCCTTCGGGCCGCGGCAGCCCCGACGTGGCGGGACCCCGCCACCGACTTGGTCAGCCGAGCCCGTCACCCGTGACCGCCGCGCCTGACCAAGTCCGGTGAGGTCAAAGCGGCCGGCTGGCGGTCGACGGGCGTCGAGCGGTGACACGAGGGAGGGATGCGGGTGAGCGCACACGCGCCCTCCGACGGGCGAGCGGTTGCTGGCGGCGCCGATGGCGCCGCGTCGCGGCGCGGCTGGGACCTGTCGCCCCGGATCGGGTGGTCGCTCGTCACCCTGTTGACCGTCGCGGTGCTGCTGAGCTGGACGCCGAGCCTGACCGCCGGGCTCGGCGACAACCACGAGGGCCGCATCCTGTCGCGCCACGCGCTGCACGTGCGGAACGCGCAGGCGGACGGACTGGCGGCGTCCGGCTGGCTCAGCGACTGGAGCCCGTACGTGGGGCGCCCCGAGGGGGACCAGACGACCTACTCGCACCACCCGCCCCTGCTCAACCTCGGCTACTACCTCACGGCCCAGACCCTGCCGGTGCCCCGGGACACCGCGATGCGGGTGTTCGCCTACCTGCTCGGTGCGGCGGCGTTGCCGGTCGGGGCGGCGATCCTGCGACGCCTCCGGTTCGGCTGGGTGCCGGTGCTCGTGGCCACGACCACCGTGGCCGCGACCCCGCTGTTCTGGGTCTACGGGCGGCTGCACGGCAACGTCACGTTGCTGCTGCTGATGGTGCTGGCCGTGGTGCGCGTCGCCGAGCCTCGGCGCATCGGTCGTGCCGAGCTGGCCGCGGCGTCCGCTGCCTCGCTGGCGGCGGTGGTCGCCGGCTACCTCGGGCTCGCGACGGCGGCACTGCTGGGCCTGTGGTTGCTCGCGAAACGGCGGTTGGACCTCGTGACCCTGGCCGTCGGCGCCGCGATGACGGTCGGGGCCGCCATCACGCTGGCGTACGTGGTGGGCAACACCGGCAGCGAGGCGATCGGCGCCCAGCTCGAGATGCGCACCCAGGGCGGAGACTTCACGGCCCGGGAGTTCGTGGCACGGATCGGCGGGTGGGCCACGGCGCTGCTGCCGGTGTGGTGGCGCTGGGTGGTGCTGCCGGTCGCGGTGGTCGCCGGCCTGTGGGACCGGCGGACCCGAGCCCTCACCGCCGTCACCGGGCTGGTCGCCGTCGCCTACGTCGTCGGGCTGCCCAACGGCTCGTACATCCACGACTACTGGATCTTCCCGGTGCTGCTGCCGGTCTGGCTGGGCGCCGCCGCGGCGGTGTCCCGCCTGACCGAGGTCCGCGCGTTCCGCAGCACGCGCGATGCGGACGGCGTGGACGGCGCGGACGCGGACAGCACGCGCAGCGGGGGCGGTGTGGACGACGCGGGGGGCGCAGCGGCCACCGCCGGCGGGGGGTTGCGTGGGGCGGTGGCAGGTGCGGCCGTCGGCGCCGTAGTCCTCGCAGCCGGGGCGGGGGGTGCGCTCGTCGGCAACGTCCCGTCGCGCTACCTCGTCGTCGCGGAGGCGGCCGGGAACCTCGCCCGCGACACCCAGCCGCCCGCCGGTCAGACGGTCGCGTGGCGGACCGCTGGCATCGCTGCACCGAGGTGGCTGAGCTACTACTGGGACCTGCCACCGGCGCTCGTCACGCGGGAGGATGCCGCCGACGTGCCGGACGAGGAGTACGTCTTCGTGCGGCTCGACACGGCGCCCGGCTGGCTCGGGGACGCTCGAGCGCTTCGCGACGCGGCACTGCGGGTCGAGGGCGACTACGCCGTCGTGACCGGCGCGACCCTGCGGGCGCTCGCCGACCTGCCCGGCGACTGATCGAGGCGGTGCTCCGTCCGCGCCGCGGGGTCAGCAGGGGCAGCAGTGCAGCGAGCCGAGCTGCCCGAAACGGGACGCGTTGCCCAGCCCCAGCACCTCCGGGAGCCCGTCCATCGTCGCGACCGCCTCACGCAGGAACCGCTCGTCGTCCGCCTCCCAGGTGTGGCCCCGGTCGTGGCGCCGCAGGACGAAACCGAACCCGTGGGTGCGGAACACCGTCAGGCCGCGCTCCTTGACCGCCGTCTTCAGGTAGTGGTCGATCGCGCGTCCCACCGGCGGGTAGCCGCCGAGGTCCTCGAGCAGCGCCCGCGGGGTCAGGAACGTGCCGCCGGCCAACCCGAGCGACGGCGCCTCCGCGCGGCCGGGGGTCCGCCACACGGTCGTGTCGGATGCCTCGAGGTAGACGAACTCCGGGGCCTTGCCGACCAGCCCCGCACCGGTCTGGCGGTGCGCGACCAGCAGATCCGCGACGTGGTGCGGGCCATAGAGGTCGTCGTCGTCCCACTTCAGCACCATCGGTGCGCTGGTCCGCGCGATCGCCGCATCGAGCACGGCGCCGAACGGCACCGAGGCCGGCACACCGATGACGTCGCCCTCGAGCCCCAGCAGGCCGAGATCGCCCCGGATCGATCCGGGGTCCCCCTTGCCGTGCAGTGCGACCACCACCTCGAGCTCGACGTCCCGCTGCGAGGCGAGCATCGCCAGCGCGGCCGGCAGCAGCTCAGGACGCCGCGTCACCAGCACCACGCTCACGGCGGGCCACGTCGGGCGGACCAGGCGCGGGCGCCATGCGTCGTCGGCTCCGTCACGGGTGGCATCGGCAGCGCCGTCGCGGACGCCTGGACTCCGGTCACGCACCTCGTCGACCCCGAGGTGGTGCCCCGGCGCGCCCCACGCGAGCCGGAGGTCGTGGTGGGTCCAGGCGATGCGCCGTTGCGTCGCCGCGACACTCGCGAGCGCGAGGTCGTCCCGCACGGCCGCACGATCGGCACCCCGGAGCGCGTCGCGCAACTCCGGATGCAACAGGTCGAGCGACTCGACCGCCCGGTCGGTCGCCAGGCACGGCGTGCCGCTGGCGACGATGCGCAGCAGCAGCGCGGCCGTCAGCACCGGGTCTCCCGCGAGGGGATCGTCGACGCGGACCAGCCGGTGCTCCGCGGCGGCGGCAGCCAACTCCTCCAGCACGACCGGCACCGGTCCGTGGCGGGGCAGCACGGCGGTCGTGACCGACGTCTCCTCCGGCTCGGCTCCGCCGGCCGACTCGGCTCCGTCGGCGGCGCCGGCGCCGGCGCGGTGGAGCAGCAGCCGGTCCTGGTCGGGGTCGGCCGTGGTCACGAGCTCCAGCACGCGCGTCGGTGCCGGGTGCACGCGACGACGAGGGCGGGCGGCGGCACGGTCGAGCGGGACGAGATCCACGCGGCACGCGACGTCGTCCACGACCTCGTCGCCGCGGAGCTGCCGGAGCCGCAGCACGCAGCCGGACGCACGCACGTCACGGCCGACGCGCAACCCGGGCAGCGGCTGGTCGTCCGAGAGGTCGCGCGGGGCGTCGACGTACGCGAGGGCACCACGTACCACCTCGGCGACAGGATCGACCGTCTCGACGAGCCGAGCGCCGGGGACCGAGCCGTCCGACGTCACGGACGCACTCCGGGCTCGTGGGGCCCGGCCTGCCGGATCGCGTCGTGGAGGCCGAGGATGCGCCCGTCGATCGTGGCGAGGACGGCGGCTCGGCTGTCGTGGAGGCTGGAATCGACGCGCGACTCGAGCGACGAGAGGCCGGCGACGACCCGCTTGTCGGTGGCCTTGACGTTCGCCGCCAGGGCCCCGAGCGTCGACCGGTCGGCCCGCAGGACCAGCAGGAACACCCCGAGCGCGCAGCCCACGCCGATCCACAGCAGCAGCACACCCGCGGTGGCAGCCGCACCGAACGAGTCCCACAGCCAGAGCGCGAGCAGCGGGCCGGCGCCGCCATACGCGGCCGCACCGGTCAGCGTCAGCAGACGGATCGACATGGCGGCTCCTCGGTTCGTCGAGAGGCGACGATACGCGCGACGGGGTGCTCCGGGGGGTACGCGTGACCGGTCGTGCGGGGGTGGGCCGGCCTCCAGGGCGGGGCGTTCACCGTCGCCCGTACACTCGTCTGCCCGCCCGTTCGGGCAGTGACCGGCCCGCGGAGGTGCCTGATGGAGCAGGAGGGGCGGGTCCCGGCTGGGCAGGAGGGGCGGGTCCCGGCTGGGCTCGCGGCTGGGGTCCCGGCTGGGCAGGAGGGGCGGGTCCCGGCTGGGCTCGGGGGTCGGCTGGAACGGCTGCTGGCGCGGACGGTGACGCGGACCCGCGGCGTGCGTCACGGGCTGCTCGGCGTGGCCGCGGTCGACGGCTCCTGGCGGTGGCTCGGCGCCCACGGGGACGCGGACGGGGCCGGCACGCCGGCGGCGACGACGACGCCCTATCCCATCGCGAGCGTGACGAAGATCGTCACCGCCGTGGTGACGATGCAGCTCCACGAACGTGGCGCGCTGTCGATCGACGACCGGCTGGTCGACCATCTGCCCGCCTCCGTCACCGACGGGCTCCACGTGCTGGACGGCGTGGACCGCACCGGCGAGATCACGCTCGAGCACCTGCTCAGCCACACCTCCGGCCTCGCGGACTACTACGAGGACGAGGGTCCAGACGGGCGCAGCGCACAGGATCGGCTGCTGGCGGGCGAGGACCTGCCCGTGCCCTTCGACGAGGTGCTCCGCATCGTCCGGACCCTGCGGCCGGCGTTCGCCCCGCAGGGCAGCGACCTGCCCAAGCGGAAGGGCAGCTACTCGGACACCAACTACCAGCTGCTCGGTGCCGTGGTGGAAGCGGTCTCCGGGCGACCGCTGCACGAGGTGTTCGCCTCGGAGGTGTTCGACCGGCTCGGGCTCGACGACACCGCGGCCTACCCGCACGACCCCCGGTCCGGCCCTCGCACGGACGCGATCGCGTCGGTGTGGGCGAAGGGCGGCGTGCGCCTCCAGCCGGACGGGATGCTGCGGACCCAGACGCCTGACGGAGGGATCGTCTCCACCCTGGCCGACCAGCTGCGGTTGCTGCAGGGCCTGGTAGGCGGCGAGCTGTTCGCGTCGCCGGCGACGTTCGCGCGGATGCAGCAGCGGTTCGACCGGGTGTTCTTCCCGGTCGACTACGGGCTGGGGTTGATGCGGTACGCGCCGGCGCGGTGGATGTCACCCGCGTTCCGAGTCCCGCCGTTGGTCGGGCACACCGGGTCGACGGCGACGTGGCTGTGGTGGTGCCCGGAGCTCGAGGTCTGCATCGCCGGGACGCTCGACGTGGCCTCCCCGCCGCTGCCGTTCCGCTTCGGCCCGCGGGTCCTGCGCGAGATCGCCCGCGCCGGCTGACGCGCGTGGGGCTGGTGGCGTCGGTCGCCCCCGCGGTGCGCTCGCCCGCGGCGCGCTCGCCCGCGGCGCTCGCCCGCGATGCGCTCGCCCGCGGCGCGCTCGCCCGCGGCGCGCTCGCCCGCGATGCGCTCGCGAGAACCTGCGCCCTGACGGTGGGTTCTCGCGCCAGCCCTCCCCCGCCACCCATCGCTCGCGAGAACCTGCGCCCTGACGGTGGGTTCTCGCACCGCCCCCGCTGCGTGCGGCGGCGAGCGTGCGGCGCTGCACCACCGTCCGCCGCCCGTGCAGGGCCGGGGAGGGGCGGATCGAGCGATGGCGAGCGTGCGGTCAGCCGAGGACCAGGTCCGCGACGGCCGCGCTGGCGGAGCCGGTGACGACCTCGAGGTGGCGCGCGGGGTCGACGGTTGCCGTTGCTCCCGCAACCGGGCGCGTCCCCGCGTCGTGGAGTGCTGCCGCGACCGCAGCGGCGAGCCCGCCCGGCTCGGTGGTGACGGCGGCGGGTCGAGCCGTGGCGACGACGTCGACGTAGGGCGACCCGAGCTGGTCGGTCAGCCCGTACCCCGCCGGGTCGTGGACCACGACGGGCACACCCGCGCGCGTGGCCTCGAGCACCACCGACGACGGGTGGGCGACGACCACGTCCGCCACCAGCAGCAGGTCGACGACGTCCTCCCCGGGGCCGACGTCGACCACGCCCTCGATGCCCGCCAGCTCGGCGTAGGTGTCGACCACCGCCGGGTGGGACCGCACCAGCACGCGCAGCCCCGACGCACCCCGGTCACCAGCCGCACCGCCGGGAACCCCAGCCCCTCCACCAGCCGCACCACCGGGAACCCCAGCCCCTCCACCAGCCGCACCGCCGGGAACCCCGGCCACGCCATCCGCACCGCCGGGAACCCCAGCCCCACCGCCATCCCCACCGCCAGCCGGAACCCCAGCCCCACGGCCAGCCCCACCGCCAGCCGGAGCCCCGGCACGAGCTGCCCCGTCGCCGCCGCCGCCGCCCCCGCCGGTCCCGTCGGCAGCCCCGCCGCCCCCCACGCCGAGCTGCTCCGACACCGACCGGTGCAGCGCCACGACGTCCACGTCCCCGAGCCGGCGCAACCGCCCGCCGGGGTGCCGCTCCGCGTCCGCCCAGGTCGGCAGGTGCAGCACCACCCGCTCCGATCCGCCGAGCCCCAGCCGGGCGCGCGCCGACGCCCGCCGCTCGGCGACGGCAGCAGCGTCCGCGAGCACGTCGTGCCGGGGCGATCCCGCAACGACCACGGGCGACGCCGAGGTGTCCAGCTGGAACGCATCGACGAGCACCGCGGCCGCGCGCTCACCCGCCGCGACGACGTGCGACCAGGCGCGTGCAGCGTCCGCCGGCTGCTCGGCGCCGCGGACTCCGGGACCGTCTCGGCCCACCGGTCTGACCGGGATCCCGGACCAGAGCCGCACGACCCGCTGCCCCTGCGCGCGTTCGAACGCCGGCGGCAACGGAGCAGCGGCCACGATCGCCGCGGTGCCTGCGAGTGCGGCGAACCAGGCAGCGCCGCCGAGCGGCACCGTCTCCACCCCTTCCACCAGGCCGGCGCCCCCCGCAGTCACGCCGGGTGGCACCGCCCAGCGGATCCGCAGGGACGGGTCCCGCCTGCGCAGCTCCGCCATGACCGCCTGTACCTCGCCGGCACAGTCGTGCCCCGCGCCGACGACGAGCACGCCCTCGGCCAGGTCGCGGCGCACCCGCACGCTGGCCCCGCCGCCAGGATCGGGAGCGCTCGGAGCCGCGCTGGCCCGCTCCCCCCGTCCGCGACGGAGCAGCCCACGCAGCAGCCCTCCACCGTCGCCGGCTCCCCTGCCCCGGTCACCGTTCGGGTCCGTGGCCTGGCGCCACAGCCTCGACTGCCCGCCCGCCGTGTGGGCGTCGACCGGGAGCCCGTCCCCGACGTCGACGACGGGCTGCTGCCAGGACCGGTCGTCGAGCACGACCGGCGACGTGCTGCCGGGAACGGCGATCGGTAGCCGCTCGAGCAGCGAGCGGACGACCTGCACCTCCACCTGCCGCCCGCCGCCGGTGTCGGTCCGCGGGTCGGCCTCGGTGCCACCGGCCGCCCCGTCGGCCCCGGCGGCGGCAGCCCCAGCGGCATCGGGGGCATCGGCCGCATCGGTGGGCGGGTCGGCCCCGGCCGCGACGGCGGCAGCCCCAGCGGCCTCGGCCGCCGCCCCGGCGGCGTCGGCGGCATCGGCGGCATCGGCCGCATCCGTGGGCGCGCTGGTGAGCTCGGCGACGAGTGCCGCGGGCCCGGGGGCGGCGGGCAGCGCCGCAGGATCCAGGAGGAGTCGGACGCGCGTGTCGTCCTCCACCTCGACATCGAGGTGGTGGGGATCATGGCGATCCCGCGGCTCGACCCGGACCCGTAGGAGGGCCGGGTCCGCGCCGACGAGGCGGCCGCACACGATGGAGCCCCCCTCGGTGCTCGTCGCGGTCACCTCGTGCAACCACAGCGCCGGCGGACCGATCAGCAGCGCCGCGTACCCGTAGCGGGAGACGTCGAGCGCCACCGCGCCGGCGAGGACCGGCACGACGTGCTGGTCGACGCCGTCGTCGACGGACAGGCGTGCCCCGCGACCCTGGTCGTCGATCGCGGTGAGGGCGATCGTCCGGCGCACCTCGGTGCCGAAGGTGGCAGCCAACTCGCCTGCGTCGAAGCGGGCGAGCACGCCCTCGCCGTCCGGGGGCGCCTCGACCGGCACGAGGACGTCGGGGTGACCCGCGACGCGCAGCCGGACGTGCACCAGCCGGCGTGTGCTCACGAGCCGGACCACGAGCTGCGGCCCCGGCGCGCTCGCCGCCTGCCCCCCGTCACAGGTCGCACCGCCAGGCTCTGTCACCGCACCCGGCCGAACCTGGCCGGGGGACGTACCAGAGCCAGGCGCGGCGGACCCAGGCGCGGCGGAGCCAGGCGCGGCAGACCCGCCGCCACGGGTCGCACCGCCAGGCTCTGTCACCGCACCCGGCCGAACCTGGCCGGGGGACGTACCAGAGCCAGGCGCGGCGGAGCCAGGCGCGACCGGCGCGGCCGGGTGGGGCTCGACGGCGGTGACGCGGACGGGTCGAGCCGCGACCACCACGTCGATCGCGTCCTGGTCGAGGCGCGGACCGACCCTGAGCTTGCCGACGTCGACCGTCGGTGGACGCCTGGCGGTGCCGGGTCGCGGCCCCCACACGGCACCGGACCGACGGACCCCGGCGGCCTCGACCTCGACGTGGAGCCGCCACCGGTCCGTACCGCGCTGCCACCGGCTCGCCAGGTCGCCCGCGTCGACCCGGACGACGAACCCGGCCCCGCTCCGGTCGTAGATCGTGGGGCGCGCGTCCGCTGTCGCCTCCGGGGACGGCTGCGGATCGTGGTCGAGCCGGAGCGTCGTCCCGTCGTCGACGTGCTGGAGCCACAGGCGCAGCCGCTGGGCGTTCGGCGATGCCACCTCGCCGTGGGAGAGGGCGGCCCAACCGCGCAGCTCGAGGGTCGCGCGGTCGACGGCGCGGGTGGCGACGAGTCCCGTGCGCAGTTCGAGCTCGGCATCCAGCGCGAGCAGGTCCTCGGGGAGGTCGTGGTCGGCCAGGGCTGGCGGCGGGGTGGCGAACAGCCGCCCCCGGCGCCCACCGCCACCGCCCGCACCGCCACCACCCGCACCGCCACCACCCGCACCGCCACCACCCGCACCGCCACCACCCGCACCGCCACCACCCGCACCGCCGCCGACCGTGGCGGGCCGGCCGGCGGGCAGCACGTGCTGGTCGCGGGCGAGCGCCACCAGCCCGGCGGCGTCCCCCCGCTCGACGAGGTGCCAGCGCAGGCGCTCCAACGCGGGAGCGTCGTCCAGCACGCCCGGCTCGGCGGCGGCGAGGAACCCGCCCGCCTCGCGCAGGAAGTGCTGGACGTAGTCCTCGTCGGCCCGGTCGAGCTCGCGGGCGAACAGCAGCAGGTCGTCGGTGAGCGACAGCCGGTCGTAGGCGCGCCTGAGCTCGATGTCCCCCCGCTCGGCCAGGAAGCGGCTCACCGACGTCACGGCGGCGACCCGGTCGGACAGCGCCTGCCGCTCGAGCCGCCGCTGCGTGATCGACCGGTCGGCGCCCTGACGGATCCGCCACACGTACACCGGCGTGTCGAGCACGTCGACGCTGTCGGCGAGCACATGCGCCCGCAGCACCACCGGTGTGTCCTCGTAGAGCATCCCGGAGGGGAACGACAGCCCGTGCTCGACCCAGAACGAGCGTCGGAACAGCTTGTTCGGCGCGATCCTGTCCTGCAGCAGCGCGTGGTCGCGCGAGACGTGGGTGGCGCGGCGCGCCGGCCGGTAGATCGGCGAGAACGTCGGCGACGGACGCAGCCCGACGGACGTCAGTCTCCGGATGTCACCGGTCACGAGGTCCGACCCGGACGCCTCGATCGAGGCCAGCATCCGCGTGTAGGCGTGCGGCGGGACGAGGTCGTCGCTGTCCAGGAACGCCAGGTACGTGCCCGTCGCAAGCTGGGCACCGCGCGTCCGCGTCGCCCCGAGCCCCGCGTTGGCCTGACGGTGCAGGCGGATGCGGCCGTCACGTGCCGCGTACTCCTCGGCGATGTCCGCGCTCGCGTCGGTCGAGCCGTCGTCGATGCACACCACCTCGAGGTCGTCGATGCCCTGGGCGAGCACGGAGTCGAGGCAGTCACGCAGGTACGGCTCGACGTCGAAGACGGGGACGACGACGCTGAGGATGGGCGTGGACACGTCGCCGCTCAGCGGTCGAACGCGAACGTGTTGACGACCCGGGCGGCGTCGCGCTGCGCGTCCGCGAACGCCTGGTCGACCGCCTGCGAGAAGGCCACGAACGAGCCGTCGGGCAGGTCGCCGAGCACACGGCGCTTCATCTCCGCCCGGTCCACAGCGAGCGGGTCGTCGCCGAGCGCGGCCGTGAGCTGCGCCTCGAGGTCGGCGAGGTCGGCCGCCACCACGTAGGCGGCGTGGTGGCTCGGGAATCGGGCCCGGAACTCGTCGCGGTCCAGCCCGCGAGGGTTGGTGACCAGGTAGGGCTTGTCTGTCGCGAGGTAGTCGGTGACGACCGCGGAGATGTCCGACAGCAGCACGTCGGAACGGTCGAACCAGGCGAGCAGGTCCAGGTCCGGCTGGTCCGCCGCGAGCACGTGCGGCGCCCCGGCGTCGCGCAGCAGCGCGGTGACCCTGCGACGCGCAGCCGCGGCGGCCGGGCGCACGGTCCCCGACGCCGGGTGCGGCTTGAACACGATCCGAACGTCCGGATGGTGGGTCAGGACGTGGCGCACGATCGCCTCGCCGGAGCGTTCGAGCGACGAGTAGTCGGCCGCGTCGAAGAAGCCCTCCCACGTGGGGGCGTACAGCAGGGTGGCCGGGCCGTCGCCGACGCGACGGCGTTCGTCCAGCACACGGTCGAGCTGCGGGCGCCCGACCACCACGAACCGGTCGTCGGCGAGGTCGATGCCCGCCTCGCGGTAGCGGTCGATGCCGATCTGCCCCGCGACGAACAGCCGGTCGTAGACCTTCACCACCGGGTTCGCCGAGCTGACCTTGTCCGAGTCCCCGTGGTTGAGGAACACGTGCTTGGGGCGCCCGTAGCGCAGGAAGTGGATGTTGCGGCCGGCGGTCGACACGTACAGCACCACCATCGGGTCGCTCGCCAGTGCCACCTCGACGTCACGGTGGCGCCGGGCGACGATCACCGGGTTGCGGGTGGGGAGCAGCGCCTCCAGGTGGTGGGCCTCGCGCAGCAGGTACAGGACGGGGCGGTCGAGCCGCTCGAACACGGGGACCCACTGGTTGAGCTGGTAGGTCGCCTCCTGCTCGCCGGTGAAGTAGGCGACGACGCGGGCGCCGCTGTCGACGATCGCGGCGCCGAGCGCACTCTCGTAGCGTCGGATCGCGTCCGAGTGCAGCAGCCGGCGGGCACGCAGAGCCACCGTCGCTGCCAGGACCAGCATCGCGACGCTGGTGACGATCGCCAGCACGAGGCCGGCGAGGCGGCCCGATGCCGAGTCGAGGTGGCCGAGCGCGAGCGCGACCGCGAGCGGCACCTCCAGCGCACCGACCCAGGCGAGCAGCAGCAGCCGGCGGAGCTGCAGGTGCAGGAACACGTCCGCGAACGGCAGGTCGGACGGCAGGTTGCGTGCCGGCAGCGCCGGTGATTCCCGGAGCACCTGCTGGAGCGCATAGCCGATCAGCCGCGAGGCGAGGCCGAGCACCAGGAGCCCGGCGACGTAGGCGAAGAGCACCGCCCGCGGGACGCCGGCCGGTCCGAGCACCGCGAGCAGCAGCGCCGCCCGGTACACGATCCGTTGGAGCAGGCCCAGGCCGACACGCCGGAGGCGGCCACGGAGCACGTTGCGCTCGTCGGCCGTGAGCAGGTCGGCGACGGCCCCGACGGCGAGCGCGACGACCGCCAGCGTGACGTGCTGCCAGACGACCGCGAGCAGCTGCGCGAGGCCGGCCCCGATCAGCAGCGGCGCGTAGACGCGCTCGTAGGTGCCGTGGAAGCGGCGCCGCGCAGCGTCGATCCCGCCGTCGCCGTCGTCCACGTCGATGGCCGCCACCCGGCTGTGCTCCTCGGTCCGTTCGGTCGCGGCACGGACGTGCCCGACTGCGTTGGTACTGGTGCGCGCTGGTCCTGCTGGGCGCGCCGCTCGCGCAGTCTTGCGCGTCGCCCGCCGCCGTGCAGCCGCCGGTCCCGTGCGGGTGGCCTGGCGAACCTGGCGAGCCTGGCCTGGCGAGCCTGGCCTGGCGACTTGGCTGGCGAGCCTGGCCTGGCGACTTGGCGACTGGCGAGCCGGGCTTGGCCTGGCGAGCCTGGCGACTTGGTCATGTCAGCCGGTCACCGGTGACAGCCGTGGATGACCAAGTCGTCGTGCTCCTGCCGCTGGCGGGGGTGAACGGGCGCTGCGCCGTGGTGCGGGCCAACGGGTGGGGACGCGCGGCGCGCGGGCCAACGGGAGGGGACGCGCGGCGCGCGGTGCGGGGCCGGGAGGGGACGCGCGGCGCGCCGTGCGGCGGAGGCGGGTGGCCTACGCCAGCAGCTGGGCGGTGAGGCCGCGCGCACGGGCGAGGTCGGCGTGGTCGTCGACCTCGACCCAGGCGACACCCGCGCCGATCGGCACCGCGCGGATCTCGCCTCCACGGTCCGCGAGCTCCTGGTAGCCGTCCTCGTAGTAGAGGTTCGCGTCCCGTTCGAAGGTCGTCTGCAGGGCGGCCGCCAGCGGTTCGGCGCACTCCGGCTCGAACAGGGTCACCCCGATGTACTCGCCCTGTGCGGTGGCGGGATCCATCTGCTTGGTGATCCGCGTCAACCGACCGTCGTGAAGCTGGACTTTCATCTCCTCGTCGGCGAGCTGCTTGTCGTCGTCGATCGCGAGCAGCACCGGCGCGGCCCCGCGAGCGGCGAGCAGCCGCCGCTCCACGTCGACGGGGTGGACGGTGTCGCCGTTGACGAGCAGCGCACCCTCGGCGATCACGTCCCGCACCAGCCACACCGAATAGGCGTTGTTCCAGGTGTCGTAGCGGTCGTTGAAGCGCAGGTCGAGGGTCACGCCGTAGCGCTCCTCCAGCGTCGGCGCCAGCTCCTCGATCGCGCCTGCAGCATGGCCGGTGACGACGGCGATCGAGGTGACGTCCACCTCTCGCAGGTTCGCGACGGCGAGCTCGAGGATGCTGCGCTCGTCGTCGGTCACGGCCAGCAGCGTCTTGGGCAGCTCGTCGGTCAACGGTCGCAGGCGGGTACCGCCGCCGGCGGCGAGCACGATGCCACGCATGGGGACTCCTCGGTTGTGCGGGCGGGGGTGGACCGGCGGGGCCGGTCGGTGGTGCGGGCGGGGTTGGACGGGCGGGACCGGTCGGTGGTGCGGGCAGCGCGGTTCGGGGGCTTCCGCGTCGTGGTGTCGGTGCGGGCGCTCGCGGTCAGCTGGTCGTCCGCGTCCAGTGGCGCGCTGCCTCGACGACGAACAGCGGTGCGAGCACCACCGTCAGCGCGATCACCGCGGCATCCAACACGCCACCGAGCATCGCCAGCACCAGCAGGGCGAGCCGGAGCGGCCATCCCCCGGACGCCACCGCGAGCCAACGTGGCGGCGGGCTGCCCGACAGGCGGACACGGTAGACGATGTCGTAGTGGCGGAACGCGAGCGTCGCGAGCAGCCCGTAGGTCCAGGCGCCGCCGCCCGTGAGCACCAGGACGGTGCCGTACTCGAGCGCTCGCAGCAGGGCCGGGATCGGCCAGTCCAGCCTCGGCAGCCCCCGTCCGGCCCGCCCGGCCACGGCGATCACCCAGGCCCCGACGAGGGACCCGACCGCGGCGCCGTGCGGGCCCGGCGTGTCGCCGCTCGAGACGGCGATGCCGGCCGCGAGGCCGACGAGCGCGACCGCCACCACCAGCAGCCCGACCTCCGGCACCGCCACGCGGCCCGGTCGCACGAGCAACGTCAGCCAACCGTCGTCGCGGTGGGGCGCCAGCACGGCCGACGGGCGGGTCACGCGAGCGACCGCACGAACCGGCCGCCGAACGTGTAGGCGGTGGCGAGCCCGCCCCACGCGAGCAGGGCGACGAACACGGCCGTGGGGCCGGCCACGACTGCGACGATCGAGATGAGCGCGAACCGTTCACCGATCGGGAGCACCACGATGCGCTTGAGCCACTTCAGCACCGGAACACCCTCGGCCCGTCGCAGCGCATGGATGATCGCCCGCGCGCCACTCCCGCCGCCCACGACCGCGCCACCGCCGACACGCCACCGGCCGACGCGCCACCGGCCGACGCGGCGCCGGCCGACGCGCCACCGGCCGAGGCCCCACCGCGAGCCTCCCCGCCGCCCGCGGCCGCCTCACCGACCGGATGCGACGCCTCCCAGAACGCGGGCCCGCTGTCGCCGGGCTCGGTCAGCGGGCGCCGGACCTCGCGGTCGACGTCGGCGGCCTGCTGCGCCGCGTAGCCGAGGTCGAGCGTGTGCCGGACCGTCTGCAACGCCAGCACCGCACCCGCCAGCAGCCACACCGGCGCGTCCTCGCCGGCGCGCACCCCACCGACGGCGAGCCCGGCGAGCACCACGTATTCCTTGCCGCGATCGAAGATCGCGTCCAACCAGGCCCCCCGCAGCGTGAAGCGGCGGGTCAGCCGTGCCAGCTGGCCGTCCACGCAGTCGAGCGTGAACGCCACCTGCAACAGCACCGCCCCGACGACCATCCCGACGAACACGCCGGTCCCGAACGCGACGGCGGCCCCGACCCCGACCAGCATCGACAGCCCCGTGACGGCGTCCGGCGTCACCCCCCGCCGCGCGAACCACCGCGCCACCCGCGGCGAGTAGCTGCTGACCAGGAACGTCGTGAACCAGCCGTCCTCGCGCTTGACGGACTCGGCCATGCGGACGGCAGCGACATCGAGGTGGTCGACCACACCCGCGACCTCGAGCGCCGCCTCGCGCGTCGTCACCAGCGACGCGGCTCCCGCTCGCGGCACCAGCGTCAGCCCCACCGGGACGCCCGCCCGGACGAGCGCCACGGTGAGCCACGAGACCACGTCCCCGTCGTCCGGGAGCTCGTCCCGCGCGAACGCGTCCGCGAGGTCCGCAGCCGCGACCCGTGCCGCCTCGACGTCGCCGGCTCCGACCCGCAGCACGCGGCCCGCGAGGTGGGTCGGCTGCGCCACCGCGTGGTGCGCCGAGCCGGCGGCGACCACCCGCCCGCGCGTCGCACGCACCCAGCCGGCCGCCCCGGCCGCCCCGCCCGCGGCCGGCTCTGTCACACCCGACGGCCCAACCTGGCCGGGGCCTGTACCAGAGCCAGACCAACCGCCGCCCGCAGCCGGCTCTGTCACACCCGACGGCCCAAGCTGGCCGGGGCCTGTACCAGAGCCGCGGGCGGCGGTGGGCACGGCGCCGGCGGCCGACGCGGCGGCCGACGCGGCGGCCGACGCGGCGGGCGAGCCGGCGGCCGCCGCGGTGGTGGCGGGCGAGCCGGCGGCGGACGCGGGGATGGCGAGCACCGACGAGCCGCCGGCCGCTCCGTCGAGCATCGCACCGAGGCCGACCGGATCGGCGATCAGGTGCGCGTGGGCGGCCGCGAACGCCCCCCCGGCCGGGTCCAGCGCGACGATCGCCCGGAGCGCGTCGCCCACCGTCTCGACCGGCACCACCTCGACGTCACTCGCGGTCACGGCGGCGCGGACCGCAGGGGTCCAGGCGCCCCAGGTCACCACCCGCACCGGCCCGTGGACGCTCGCCGCCGCGACCAGGCGCTCCAGCACGGTGGCGCCGCGGTCCGTGGGCGGGAGGCCGGACGCCTCCGGCCGGGCGTCGGGGGTGGGCGGTGCGGGCAGCAGGCACGCCGGCCGGCCGGCCTCGTCGGCCGTCAGCGCGAAGACCAGGATGGTCGTCACGGCGCGACGCCCGGGCTGCCCCGCGGCGGGCCACCCTCCCGCGCGTCGCTCACCCGTGCAGCTCCGTCGCCCCGCGGCGGGCCACCCTCCCGCAGCGTTTCGCGCTCCCGCGGCGGGCCGAGCAGGAAGCCGGCGCCCCACGCGCAATGCATCGTCACCAGCGCCAGCGTGGTGCCCGGCCAGTCGCGCACCGACGGCGCCGCGGCGGCACCCGCGGCGCTGGCCACCGCCAGGTAGCCACCCGCCACCAGCCCCAGCGGCCACGCCCGGCCCAGCAGCGCCGACGCCCCCGCCGCACCGGCCAACCCCACCACCAGGGCCGGCGCCGCCAGCTGCCGAGCCCGCAACGAGCCGGGATGCGCGCGGGCGGTGCGCCGCCGCCACCGGCCGTACTGGAAGAACTGGCTCGCCAGCGCGGCGGGCGTGCCTCGCGGCCGGTACGCGACGACCAGCGACGGCTCGAGCCAGACCCGGTAGCCCGCCTCGGTCAGCCGCGCGTTCAGCTCGGCGTCCTGGTTGCGGACGTAGGTCGGGTCGAAGCCGCCGACCGCGTCCAACGCCTCGCGCCGGAAGACGCCGAGGTAGACCGTGTCGACCGGCGCGCCGTCACCCTCGCCGGGGCGCCGGTAGCTGGCGCCGCCGCTGCCGAACGGGGAACGCATCGCGGCCGCGACGGCGCGGGCGAACCCGGCCTCCGCCGTCGGCCACTGCACGCCGCCGACGTTGGCGGCGCCGGTGCGACGCAGTGCCGCCACCGCCGCCGCGAGGTAGCCGGTCGGCAACTCGGCGTGCGCGTCGAGCCGCGCGAGAACCTGGCCGCGAGCCGCGGCGATCGCGGCGTTCAGCGCCGTCGGCGTGGTCCCCGCGGGGTTGGGCACGACCCGCACGCGGCCGCCCGACCCGGCTGCCAGCCGCCGTGCGAGCTGCTCCGTGCCGTCCCCGGAGGGTCCGACGGCGACGACCACCTCGGCGGGGGCCGGGTCCTGTGCGAGGGCGGACGCGACCGCCCGCTCCAGCGCGGCGGCGGAGTCACGTGCCGGGATCACGACGCTGACCACGAGCTCGTCGTCGTCCGGGAGGGGCGGCAGCACGGTCGCCGGGCCCGCCGGGTCGCGGCGACCAGCGGGCGCAGGGCCGCCGGGTCGCGGCGACCAGCGGGCGCGGGCCGCCGGGCCGGCCGCGTCCACCCCCGCGGCGGGCCCCGGGCCGTCGCCGTCCACCCCCGCGGCGGGCCCCGGGTCGTCGCCGTCCGGCCCCGCGGCGGGACGCGACGGCGGCGGGACCGGCTGCTCGGGCATCGTCAGCTCGCGTCGCGGCGGGCCTTCGCCGCACGCTTGACCTTGTTGGCCGCCTTCAGCTTGTCGACGTGCGCCTGGTAGGCGTCGACGACCTCGTGCGGATCGCCGTCGGCGAGCAGCTCGCCGTGGTCCAGCCACAGCACCCGCGTGCACACGTCCGTGACGGACTTCAGCGAGTGGCTGACGAGGAACACCGTGCCGGCCTCGCCGATCATCTCGCGGATGCGCGCGTCGCTGCGGTCCTTGAACTCGCCGTCACCGGTGGACAGCGCCTCGTCGACCATCAGGATCTCGGGCGTCACCGCCGTGGCGATCGCGAACTGCAGCCGTGACCGCATCCCCGACGAGTACGCACGCAGGGGCAGGTCGATGAACTCCTCGAGCCCCGCGAACTCGATGATGTCGTCGAGCCGACGGTCGAGCTCGTCACGGCGCAGGCCCAAGGCCGTGCCACCGAGGTAGATGTTGCGGCGGCCTGAGATGTCGGGCTCGAGCGCGGCCGCGACCCCGAGCAGCACCGGGATCGACGACGCGTACACCTGCCCGCCCGTCGACGGGACCAGCCCAGCGATCGCGCGCAGCAGCGTCGACTTGCCCGAGCCGTTGTGGCCGATGATGCCGATCGCCTCGCCGCGTTCCGCGGCGAAGGTCACGTCGCGGACGGCCTCGACGGCGCGGAACTCGCGCTGTCGACGGTCGCCGACGAACAGCTTGCGCAGCTTCGGTTGGCTGTCGGCGTAGATCCGGTACGTGACGTCCAGGCCGCGGGCGATCACGGTCGGCGCCTCCGGCGCGCGGGGCGGGGCGAGCGTCTCAGACACGGCCGTACTCGCTCTCCGCCTGGCGGAAGTACCAGAAGCCGATGACGAGCGCCGCCGCCGTCCACGCCAGCGCCGTCGCCCACACCCACCCGACGACACGGTCGTACAGCAGCGCGTCGCGCGACACCTGGATGATCGCCCAGGCGGGGTTGGACTGGAGGACGACGCGGATCCAGCGGGTACCGATCAGCTCCGGGTTGATCGGGTACAGCACCCCGGAGACGTAGAACCACAGCCGCAGCGCGTAGGGCATGAAGTTCTGCACGTCCCGGAAGTGGAACGCGAACCGGCCGACGGCCATCGCGAGGCCCAGGTTGAACAGCGCCTGCATCGCGACGATGGGGAGCAGCAGCAGCCACGTCCACGTCGGGCGGATCGTGGTGTCGTCGAGCAGGTTGGTGCCCAGCAGCAGCACGAGCATGACCGGGATCGCGTACAGGTGCGCCACCGTCTCGGACACGATGGAGCTGACGGGCAGGATCGCCCGCGGGAAGTTGATCGACTGCACGAGGCGACGGTTCTTCACGATCATCCGCGCGCCCGACTGCATCGAGCTGCGCGTGTAGTTGAAGGTGATGACGCCGACGATCAGGAACGGCAGGTAGTCGTCCACGCCCCGGCGGCTCTCGATGTTGAGCACGACGCCGAACACGAAGTAGTAGATGGCGATCAGCAGCAGCGGGTTCAGCAGGTGCCACAGCTGGCCGAGCGCGGTGTCCTGGTTCTGGGCGCGCAGCTCCCCGAGCGGGACGGTGATCGCGAACTCGCGACGACGCCACAGCTCCCGGAGGTAGTCGCGCAGGCGCAGCTTGGAGCCCACGCGTCGCAGGTGCGGGTAGCGGGCGAGCACGTCCTCGGGCACCGCGAGTGGACCGGGGGCGGGCAGCCCCGTCACCGGCCGTTCACGTGTGTCGTCGGCGGGCACGGCGGCGTGACACCTCGGGGTCTGGATCGGCTCGCTCGGTGAGCGAGCCCGTCGCGGACGGAGCCGGCCGGGTCGGCGGGACGCCCGCGGCCGGTCGGCCGTCGAAGGCTACACGGCGTGGCCGTGTGCCGGCCCACACGAGCGCGCGGGCTCACGGGGTGCCGAGGCCACCGGTCGAAGGGTGGCAGCGTCCAGCACCGGCCTTCGTTAGTGTCCGTCCGTCAGGAACTGGAGCAGGGGTGTCGGTCGCCGGCGATGAGGCGGGCCCACGGCGGGACGCCGCGGGCGAGCTGCTGCAATCCGAGGAACGGTTCCGGCTGCTGATCGACAGCGTCGTCGACTACGCGATCTTCATCCTGGACGCGGACGGCACGATCGTCAGCTGGAACGCCGGCGCCGAGCGGCTCAAGGGCTACACGGAACCGGAGATCATCGGTCGCTCGAGCTCCGTCTTCTACCCCCCGGAGGCACGGGAGGCGGGCGAGCCGGGCGAGTTCCTCGCCGAGGCGGTCGCGCAGGGCCGTGCGGCACGCACCGGCTGGCGGGTGCGCAAGGACGGGTCGCGGTTCTGGGCCGACGTGGTCGTCACCGCTCTCTTCGACGCGGACGGCCGCCACACCGGCTTCGCCAAGGTCACGCGCGACACCACCGAGACCCACCTCGCGGCCGAGGCGACGTCCCGGGCGCTCGAGGAGCAGCAGCAGGCCGTCCTGCGCCTGAAGGAGCTGGAGTCCTGGCGGACCCGGTTCATCGGCTCGGTCGCGCACGATCTCCAGACGCCGGTCATCGCCGTCGACGGCTTCGCGTCCCTGCTCGAGCTCGACCTCGCCGACCAGGACCAGCTGGAGCTCGTGCAACGGATCCGGTCCAACGTGCGGTCGCTCCAGGAGCTGATCGACAACCTGCGCACGGCCACGTTCTTCGACCAGGACCGCATCGGGCTCGACCTCCAGGACGTCGCGTTGGAGCCGATGATCCGCCGCATCGTGGACGACATGGCCCCGGTGCTGGGCAACCGGTCCGTCGAGCTCCAGGTCCAGGACATCGAGCTCTCGGCCGACCCGCACGCCCTCGAGCGCATCCTGCGCAACCTCCTCGGCAACGTCGCCCGCCACACCCCCGAGGACGTCGAGGTGTTCGTGCGCACGCGCCGCCGTGGAGACAAGGTGGTGGTGGAGGTCGAGGACTGCGGGCACGGGATCCCGGCCGAGCTCCTCCCCTCCATCTTCGACCGCTACAGCAGCGGCAGCACGGGCGGCACGGGGCTTGGGCTCGCGATCGCCCACCGCTACGTCGAGCTGCACGGCGGCACCATCACGGCCCGCAGCCAGCCCGGCCAGGGTGCGGTCTTCCGCGTCACCCTGCCCGTCGCACCCTGACGTCCGGCGACACCGCCGCGCCTCCCTGACCGGCCCGCGCGCGCTACAGCAGCGGCGGACGGCCGTAGCGGGTCATGCGCCAGACGGTGCGCCAGCGGATCGGCTCGCGGGTCACACCCTCGGCGCGCAGGCCGTCGGCGAACCCGCGCAGCAGCGCGAGCCGCCCGCCCGGCGATCGCGCGAGGCCCAGCGCCGCCCACAGCACGACGTACACGATGCTCAGCGGGTGGGGCAGGTGCTTGCGCGCGAGCAGCACGCGGTTGCGGGCGGTGAGGTGGTGGTAGGTCGCGTGCCGGGCCGGCGGCGTCGCCGGGTGCGCCATCGCGAGGTCGCCCGCGTACCACAGCCGGTACCCGCGATCGAGCAGCCGCCAGGCGAGGCTCGTCTCCTCGTGGGCGTAGAAGAACTCCTCCGGCAGGCCCCCGGCGGCGCGGTAGGCGTCCAACCGCAGGATGCTCGCCCCCCCGAGGAAGGTCGTGACCCACGAGCTGCGCAGCGGGTCGCCGACCCGCAGCCGGGGCACGTGCCGCCGCTGCGTCGCACCGCTGGCCGGGTCGACGATCCGCAGGCTCACCGCCCCCAGCAGCGGGTCGCGGGCGAACCGCTCGGCCGCCCCCACCAGCACGTCGTCGCCGAGCAGCTCGCCGTCGTCGTCCAGGAACAGCACCAGCGCGCATCGCTCGTCGAGTGCTGCGACGCCGAGGTTGCGGCCGCCAGGGATGCCGAGGTTGCTGCCCGGTCGCAGGACACGGACCTCGTCCGGGTGCCCGTCCGCGCCGAGCCCGAGGTCCGCGGCGGCCGCGTCGACGGGCGCGTTCAGCACGACCACCACCTCGACGTCGACGTCCCGTTGCCGCCGGACGGAGGCGATGGCCGCGGACAGCTCCGCCGGTCGTTCGCCGGTGGTGAGCACGACGCAGCCGACCCGCGGACCGCTCCCCCGCCCGTCGGTCACCGGAGTCGCTGCGAGGTGACGACGGTCAACGCGTGCCCGACTGCGACGACCGCCGCCACGACGCCGACGGCGACCAGCAGCACCTGGGTCGCCGCCAGATCGCCGCGCACGGCGTCGACGGCGGCTGCGACGACCAGCAGCAGCGACAACTCGACGGCGCCGACCAGCCGGTGGATCGGGACGTAGGCGATCATGCGCCGCAGCGACCGCACCGACCCGACCCGCGAGGTCGGGTCCGTCTCGGCCGTGGCGGGCAGCCCGGCCGTGGCGCGGGCGACGATCACCAGGTCGTCCTCGAGCTTGCCCAGCACCACGAGCAACGCCGCGGCGGCGCCCAGCACGTACCACCAGGTCGGCACCGTGCCGAGGCCGCCCCCCGCCCGGAACCCCAGCCCGACGACCAACGCCGACTCCACGACGTGGTGGCCGAGCCGGTCGAGGTACACGCCGGTGGCGCTCGTGCGGCGCGTCCAACGTGCCACCTCGCCGTCCACGCAGTCGAGCAGCAGGTAGAGCTGGACGAGGACGGCCACGACGAGCGCAGCCCACAGGGTCGGCCACACGGCGACCGCGGCCGCGGCGAGGAGTCCGACCACGATCATCGCCAGGGTCAACGTGTCGGGGCGGACCCCGGCGGTGGCGCGGGACGACACCAGGACGCGTGTCACGTGGCCGGAGACGGCACGCATGTAGAGCCGGCCGGCCCAGTGCTCGGCGCTGCGCCGCTCGACCACACCCGCCTGGGCGACGGCCCGGATCTCAGCGATCGAGGGTCGTGAGGTACTCATCGACCAACTCCTCGACGCGGGCGGGAGTGGGGTCCAGGTGCTCGAGGACCGTGAAGCGGTCCGGGCGGGTGCGGGGCGCCTCGCGGACGGCGGCGACGAACGTGTCGCGGTCGATGCCGAGCTCCTGGGGCGTGCGCGGCAGCTGATGGGTGCGCATGACCCGGTCGATCGTGTCGAGCAGCTCCTGATCGCCGCGCAGCCAGCTGGCGAACCGGGCGCCGAAGGCGACCTGCGCACCGTGCAGCCCGGGGCTGCCGTGGTAGGCGTCCAGCGCGTGGCTGATCTCGTGGCAGGCGCCCGAGCACGGGCGGCTGGTCCCGGCGACGGTCATGGCGATGCCCGACAGGATCAGCGCCTCCGCGAGGGTGATCAGGAACCGGTCGGTGCCCGGGTCGAGGTCCAGGATCGCCTCGCCCGCGGTCCGCGCGAGGGAGACGGCCAGCCCGTCCATCGCCTCGCCCTGCACGCGGCGTGCCAGCTCCCAGTCGGCGATGGAGGACAGGTTGCTGAGCACGTCGCCGACCCCGGAGCGGGTGTGCTCGATCGGTGCGGTGCGGACCTGGTCGATGTCGACGAACACGGCGATCGGGACGTGCACGCCGTAGGACGCCTTGCGGCCGCCGGCGTCGAGCGACGCGACCGGCGAGGCCAGGCCGTCGTGGGTGAGGGTCGTCGCGACGGAGACGAACGGCAGGCCGACCATGCTGGCCGCGTACTTGGCCACGTCGACGGTGCGGCCACCGCCGATCCCGACGACCGCGTCGTGGAAGTCCTTGCGCAGGTCGACGATCAGCTCGAGGGCCGCGTCGAGCGTGCCGCCCTCGACGACGTGGACGCTGGCCGCGGGGAGGGCGGAGGCGAGCGCCTCCGCGATGCTCTCGCCGTGGCCGGGGCCGATCACGATCGCCACCTTGCCACCCGTCGAGATGCGCCCGTCGCGCAGGAGCGGCGCGAGCGCGTCGAGCGCGCCGGAGCGGACCTCGATCGCGATCGGGGTCGCGACGGTGCGGGCGAGCAGTGGCACGAGGGCGGGTCCTTGCTGCCGCGATGCGGGTGCGGGGTGCGGGTGCGGGGCTGCGGTGCGCGGCTGCGGGTGCGGGTGCGGCGTGCGGGTGCGGGTCCGACGCCGGGCGGACGCTACCCGCTCGGTCCCCGCGACCGCCGCCGTCGCCGCCGCGGCACGATCTGCGAGAACCTGGAGATATTCCCAGGTTCTCGCGGGGCGAGGCGGGGATCCGGGCGGGACGTGCGAGAACCTGGAGATATTTCCAGGTTCTCGCGGGGTTCGAGCGCTCAGCTCGTGCGGAGCGCCGCCCGGAGGAACGTCGCCATCTGTGCGCGCGTGACCGGTTCGGCGGGGCAGAAGCGTCCGCCGCCGCACCCGGTGGTGACGCCCGCCTGCGCCAGCGCGTCGACGTTGGCAGCGTGCGTCGAGCCGGCCGGCACGTCGCCGAACCCGCGCGGCGCGCCGGGCGGGAGCTCGAGCGCGGCCACCAGGAACGTCGCCATCTGCGCCCTCGTGACCGGTTCGTCCGGGCAGAAGGCCGCGTCGCCGCAGCCGGTCGTGACACCCGCCTGCGCCAACGCGTCGACGTTGGCAGCGTGGGTGGCGCCCGCCGCCAGGTCCGCGAACCCGCGCGAGGGAGCCGGTGGCAGGTCCAGCGCCGACACCAGGAACGTCGCCATCTGGGCCCGCGTGACGGGCCGCGCCGGGCAGTAGCGCCCGGCGCCACACCCACCCGTGATGCCCTGCTCGACGAGCCATTCGATCGCGGCGCCGTGCGTCGACGACGGGTCCACGTCCGCGAACACGCGCGGCAGCGCCGGCTGCGCCGCCCCGCGCAGCTCGGGCGCCGTGGGCAGTGCACCGGAAGACCCCGCCCCGGGTGTCGGGATGGGCCACGGGCAGTCGCGGCCCGATCCCCAGTCGACGCAGTCGACGAGCCGCTCGTCGAACGTCACCAGATCGACGCGATCGCCACCGTTGGCGAGGATCGGGCCAGTCTGGCCCCAGTACTGGTTCGTCCGCGACTGTGCACCGACGCCCACGTGCACCGTCAGCGTCTCGCCCGGATCCAGGTAGGTGCCGAACCGGAGCTCGTGCGCCACCGTGACGTTGCGCAGCTGGAGCCCGTCGAGGCTGATCCGGCCGTCGGAGACGTTGCGCAGGCGGACGTGCTCGTTCGCTGCGGTGTCGACGCCGGGCGGGTCGTACTCGACGTGGTCGATCACCAACCGCCCTGCCAGCGGCGTGGCGCAGTCGACGACGCACGGCCAGGTGAAGGCGAGCCGGACGTTGCCGCGCGGGTCCAGCAGGTACACGCCGTCGCCGGAGCCGCGGCCGGCCGCCGGGTTCGCGTCCGTGCCGGTGCTCCGATCGGCGTTGTCGAACAGCGGCACCGAGCTGCCGAGGTGGAGGTCGGTCGCCGTGTCGCTGCCGGACCCGACCCGCACGCGGACGAAGCCGTCTGGCGCGATGGTGGTCCCGGCCGGGAACCGGTACCCCTCCTCGGTGGGGTGCTGGCGGAACTGCGACGACTCGCGGAGCAGCCAGCCGCCCACGTCGATCGCGCGTGTGGGGTGCCGGTTGACGACGACGGCGTACTCGTCACGGAGGTTGGCGTTGTCGACGCCGTCGGCGTCCGATTTCACCCACATCTGCAGCGGATGGCCCGCCGACGGTCCGGCTCCACACAGGTCGTCGCGCCAGATACCTCGACGTAGCAGCCGGGCGTGCGTCGCAGCGACGTGGTAGTCGACGTTGCCTGTGTACTCCGGGTCGAGGGGGAACCAGAGGCCCATGCCCTCGAGCAGCAGCAGCCGGTTGACGTCGGCCGTGCCACCGCTGGCGAGCGGGAGGTGGACGCTGCGCAACGGACGGCCGAGCGAGCTCGACGAGGCGACGCGGGCGCGGAGCTCGACGCGCTTGCCCTCGACGAGCTGGCGGAGGCGGGACGTCGCCATCGCGGCACCGCACTGTCCCGCCTCGAAGGCCTGGATGCCCGTGAGGCGGACACGGACCTCGGTGGTCCGGCCGTCGACCCGGACGTCGACCGTGTCGCCGTCGACCACGCGGGTGACGACGCCGCGCTCGCGGAGCGGGTCGCCGGCGGCTGCTGCCGCTGGGCGCTCCGGCAGCGCCAGCGACGTCGCCGCCAACGCGAACAGCACCGCCACCGCGGCGGTCCTGCGACGAACGATCGACATGCGGGATCCTGGCTCGTGGGGAGGCGACGGACCTCGCCAGGTCATCGGCCGCGACGGCCCCGCACCGTAGGGAGGGCGCGCGGCGTGCTCGCCAGGCGAGAAGTGCTGCCAGCCACCGCCAGGCGAACCTGGAGATACTTCCAGGTTCTCGCGTCTCAGGCAGGACCTCGGGGAGGGATCTGCGAGAACCTGGAGATACTTCCAGGTTCTCGCAGCGCGGGCGGGGGACGGGCCTGCACGCGGCCGGCGCCGCAGTGCCGTGGTCAGGCCGCGTGGCGCAGCGTGCCCGTGAGCGCGGCGCCGGGCAGCTCGTCCGAACGCAGCACGGCGACGACCTCGTCGGGGTCGGCGACGAGGTCGGCGAACCGCAGCTGGCTCACCGCCTCGACCACGCTGCCCGCGAGCAGCCCGTTGTCGTCGAGGTGGTCGGCGAGCCGCTCGCCGTCCGCGAGTCGCAGGATCAGCCGGCCGATGGTGTCGCCCTCCCGCACGCGCAGCTCCAGGGCGGCGTCCGGACCCAGCTCGTCCGGCAGTCCGCTCAGGTCTGCGACGTAGCCCATCGTCCCGTTGAAGGCGTTGACGACGAGGCTCAGCGTGGCACGGACGGCAGGAGGGTCACCGTCGTCCGGCTCGCCCTCGTCGGGCTCGGGCGGGTCTGACGGCTCCGCCTCGAGGTCGGCGGCGAGCACGACGGTGCGGGCGGTGGGCTTCCAGCGCTGATGCCTGTCGTGGTAGTCCGCGGCGCGCATCAGGAAGGTGGCGAGCTGGCCCCGCGTCACGGTCGCGTCGGGCTGGAAGGCAGCGTCGCCCGTGCCGGTGGTGATGCCCGCCGCGGCAAGCGCGAGCACCTCCGCCTCGAAGGTCGTGCCTGGGGTGTCCGCGAACCCGACGGTGCCGGATGCGGGGTCGGGCGGGAGCGGACCGTCGATCGCGAAGACGTCCGCGTAGCTGATCGCGTTGACCATGATGCGGCTGAACTGTCCGCGGGTGATGGGTGCGCTCGGACCATAGGTGCCGTCACCCCGACCACCGACGACGTCGACGGCAGCCAGTGCGCCGATCGCGTCGGCATGGACGCCGTCGACGTCCCGGAACGGCCGTGAGGAGGGCACGTCGAGCGCGTAGCCCGTCGCCGTTTCCACCCAGGAGGCGACGATGCTCGCGACCTGGGCGCGCGTGACCGGGGCGGCCGGACGGAAGCTGCCGTCCGCGAAGCCGGTGAGCAGCCCGTACGCACTGGCGCAGCCGATCGCGGGGCCGTGGACGGCGCCGGCGTCGGGGAAGGTCGGCGGTGCCTCGCCCGACACGTGGCCGGGAGCCGGACAGACGCGGGCGATGCCTCGCGGCTCGGGAGGCGGTGGGAGCTGCGCGGTCTCCGGCGGGTCGGCCGTGTCGTGTTCCTCCGCGGCTGCTGGCACGCCGACGATAACCAGCGTGGTCAGGGCCAGGAACGCGAACAGCGAGCGTCGCGCCGGCCGGTTCGCGTGCACCGCGATCGCCCCTTCCGGAGCAGGAGGGCCTTCGCGGGCATGGTCGCGGGCAGGGCGCGGAAGCGCAAGCGGCGGACGACGACGGTGGGGCGGCCCGAAGGCCGCCCCACCGAGGTATGGCGTCAGCTACTGGTCAGCGTCGCGAGCGACGACCCAGGAGGGCGCCACCGGATGCCAGGCTCATCAGCCCGAGGAGCGTCAACAGGATCGTCGACGCACCTGTCCGAGGCAGGGACTCGGTCTCGTCCAGGACCTCGGTGTCTTCCTCCGCTTCCGGCTCCTCCTCGACGGCCTCGAGGACCTCGAGGCAGTCGTCGTCAGGCGAGAGCGGGCCGAACTCCACCGGAGCCTGACCATCGACCTGCAACGTGCCGACCACCGAAGCGACCAACAGACCATCACCATCCGTCGGCCACGGCAACGAACCGAACGAACCAGGCGTCACCGGGACCACCGAGTCACCAACCGTCAACGTCCCGTTGACCCAGTTCGCACCACCGATCAGGTAATCGATCTGGTTCGTGACCCCATCCGGGCAGATCTGGCTACCCAACGCCGACACACTCACCACAGGATCTGGCCCGGGCGTGCTCGGTGGCGGAGGCGGCGGCACGCAGTTCGGCGGCGTACCGGTCATTCCCGGCGGGCACGTCTCCGGCGAGCTGCAGTCCGTCACGTTGAAGGAGACGGACCCAGAGTCGATCAGACCGTCACCACCCGTCGCAGTCCAGTTGATGGTGTAGGTACCGAGAACCGACGGCGTGTCGGAGAACGGCGGGCCCACGGGGCTGCTCTCGCCCACGGGCACGACGTACGGGCCGACCGCCAGCGGTGACGGCACTCCGGGCCACGTCAGCTGCCCGGAGAACGAGGCAGCCACGCTCGATCCCAGGTTGTGCAGGGTGACCGTGATCTCGTCGCCCAGACAGATCGACGGGCTGGACACGGTGACATCCGCATCCAGGACGTCGCCGGGTTCCTCTGGCTGCTCGCCGGGGCAGTCCTCGATCGTCGAGAACGGTGCCACGACGATGCTCCCGAGCTTCTGGCCGTGCGCATCCTGCCACTGCGCCCCGACGACGGGCTCGACCCCGGACGGCAGCGAGTTGACGCTCGGGTTGATGATGTGGCTGACGGTGCCGCCTGGCACGCCGACGTACTTGCACACCCAGATCTTCCCGTCCACGACGGCGTCCTGGGCGTGCTCCTCGGCCATGGCCGGGGCCATCGTCGCGACGAGCATCGCCACGCTCAACAGCAGCGTCGCGAGGACGCTCCTCTTCTTCGATCCCTGCATGTCCAGACCCCTGTGTGTGACGCCGTCCCGAAGGAGGGCGTACGTCTGATCCGGGGTCGGTCTCGCCACTCGCTCCCCTCGGGCCGGCGGGTCCTGGAACCCGGTCGGCGACCGTCTCTGCGGCCCGAGGATCAACACGTCCCCTACGCCCCCCTGATGGGAAGCCCCCGCGGACTCCCGCGTCGCCCGTGATGGTCCACCGACCAGGGCGATGGGGCAACCCCCGATCGAGCGCCTGACACTGCGTTACCCAGCGCGGTCTGTCGGGCACGCTCGGGGCGTGTCGGCTCACGGTTGGTCACGGGACCGAGCGACCAACGCGCGGCACCGTGCGCATGACTACTCCCTCGCGTCGGCGAGTCGCGCAGGAGAGCAGACGACGGTGGGCGGCCCGAAGGCCGCCCACCGTCGTGCATCAGGAGACGATCAGCGCTCCGAGCGACGACGCAGCAGCGCGCCGCCGGAGGCCATGCCGAACAGTCCGAGCAGCGTCAGGAGCAACGCCGACGCACCCGTGCGGGGCAGCGTCTCGGTCTCGTCCAGGACCTCGGTCTCGTCCAAGACCTCGGTCTCGTCGGGGTCGACCGTCTCGTCCGGCTCCTCGACGATGTCGAGGACCTCGAGGCAGTCGTCGTCAGGCGACAACGGACCGAATGCCACCGGAGCCTGACCATCGACCTGCAACGTGCCGACCACCGAAGCGACCAACAGACCATCACCATCCGTCGGCCACGGCAACGAACCGAACGAACCAGGCGTCACCGCGATCACCGAGTCACCAACCGTCAACGTCCCGTTGACCCAGTTCGCACCACCGATCAGGTAGTCGATCTGGTTCGTGACCCCATCCGGGCAGATCTGGCTACCCAGCACCGACAGGCTCACCACAGGATCCGGGTCGCCTCCCGGCGTGACGCAGTTCGGGAACGCCCCGACGGTCCCAGGCGGGCACGACGGCGGAGGCGGCGGCGGGCCGTCGTCGCACGTGACGTCGTTCTCGAAGTAGAAGGTGTAGTCCGCCGACGGCTGCTGTTCCTGCAGCGCCAGGAGGATCTGCGCCTGCTCGTACGGGTCGAGCGGCAGCTCGTAGTTGTCCCCGATCAGGCCGCCCGTGTAGGTGCAGCCGGCGGGGAGGCCGGCAACGTTCTCCTTGATGCTGACCAGCGTCGAACCGAGCGGGATGTCGACGATCTCACCCTCGGCACCCGTCGTGGTGCTCTCGTCACCGAAGGTGTAGGTGAAGGTGACGGAGATCTCGGACTCCAACTCGTCGTTGATGTCCTCGAGGTTGCTCTCCTCACCCTCGAGCAGCCACCACTTGACCGACGTCACCGTCGCGGGATCGGGCTGCTCTTCGCAGTTCACCTTGTTCGTGACCTTGAGCGTGGCGTCGCTGCGGCCGACCTTGAGCTTGGTGCCGGAGGCCCTGTAGTCGCACTCGTCCGGCAAGCCCGTGACGGTCTCCGTCACCGAGATCTTCGCCCGCTTGGGAACCGTGATCCTGTCCCCGGGCTCGTACGTGCCCTCGAGCACGTCACCGTTCACCTTGACCGTGAAGAGGACCTGCAGGTCGGAGTCGTTGAAGTCGTCGCCGGTCCAGCGCTTCTTCAGCGTGACGTCGACCGTCTTCTCCTTGGGCTCCTCCTGCTGCTCGCCAGGACAGAAGTCCGAGATCACGAGTCCAGCGCCGCTGGAGAACGTGCCGGTGTAGTCGACCTTCGCCGTCAGGCCGTCGAGAGAGAAGAACGGCGTGTAGAACTGGATGTTCCCGGCGGGCGAGGGCGAGTAGGAGCCACTGCCCGTGCCGCCGAGCACGAGCGTCGCTTCCGAGATGTCGTAGTTGCCTGCGAGCACCCAGTGGATCCAGCTGCCGTCACGCGGGCCTTCGCCGTCCTTGTCACAGCGCAGACTGTCGGTGCCGTTGCCTTCCCAGTTGATGCTGGACTGTGTGGCCAGAGCTGGCACCACCATCGCGGCGACCAGCGCGACGCTCAACGCGAGCGTCGCGAGGTACGACCGCTTTCGAGTCGTTCCTTGCATTCCAGAACCCCTTGGTCGAGCCGGCCCCTGCGGACCGGCCATGGCCGATTCCGGGGTCGGTCTCGCCACTCGCTCCCCTCGGACCGTCGGGTTCTGGAACCCGGCTGGCGACCGAACAAGTTCGGTCCAAGGATCGTCACGTCCCCTGTTGCGCCCCCCATGCGGAGAGCCCCCGCGGACTCCCGCGTATGGACGCATAGTCCACGCAGAGCGGTCGCAAGGCAACCGTGGGTCAGGTCGAGTGACCGAGTGTTACTGCAGGACACTCGAATGGTCCCGAAGTGTCGAGAACGGCCACGCTGTGTAGTCGGGGCGCGCGCTGAGCGCCTCATGGTGCGCAGGGCCTTCAACGGGCATGACCCTCGGTGACCCGCGGACACGGCGGTGGGGCGGCCCGAAGGCCGCCCCACCCCCGTCCCTGTCAGGAGGAGATCACCGCTCGTCACGTCGGCGGATGATCGCGCCGCCGGACGCGATGCCGAACAGTCCCAGCAGCGTCAGAACCAGGGCGGACGCGCCCGTCCGAGCGAGGCTCTCGGACTCGCCGAGCACCTCGGAGTCCTGACGCACCGGCTGCACGACGGGCACCGTTGCCGGCTCGTCGCCTTCGGCCTCACCGAGCACCTCGGTGCAGGCGGCGTCGGGCGTCAGCGGACCGAACTCGACGGGCAGCTGGCCGTCGACCTGCAGGGTGCCGACCACGGACGCGAGCTGCAGGCCGTCGTCGTCCACCGGCCAGGGCAGGCTGCCGAACGATCCGGGCGAGACCACGATGACCAGGTCGCCCACGGTCAGCGTCCCCGTGTCCCAGTTGGCGCCGCCGATGAGGTAGTCGACCTGGTTGGTCGAACCGTCGGGGCAGATCTGGCTGCCGAGCGCGGACGTCGTCACGACGATCGGCTCGACGATCGGGTCGGGGATCGAGTCGATGATCGGGTCGGGTGTCTCGTTCGAACCGCAGTCGGTGAGTGCGGCGAAGGTGTGATCGAACGCGAGCTCGTACACCAGGTCCTCGGCGGCGTCGAGGAAGGCGAGGCCCTCGCCGGCCGTCGCGGTGACGGTCACAGCGTTGCCCGGGCCGACGGTGCCGGTGGTCAGCGCGTAGGCCACGCCCTCGATCGGGGTGCCGGTCCACGAGCCGCTCGGTGCGGCGCAGGTCGGGTCCACGAAGGCGACGCCGGGCTGGACCAGCTCCTCCTGCGGCTCCGGGTCGCCCGGCTGCTGCTCACCGCAGTCGTCGAGGACCGTGAAGGACGCGCTCCCGAAGGCCTCCAGGCCGTCACCGCCGGTGGCCGTCCAGTCGATGGTGTAGGTGCCCGTGACCGACGGGGTGTCGGTGAGGGGTGCACCGGCGGACGAGCTGGCGCCCGCGGCCACCACGTAGGGGCCGACCGCGAGCGGCGAGGGCCCACCCGGCCAGACCAGCTGACCGCTGAAGCTCGCTTCGACGTTCGAGCCGGTGTTGTCGAGCGTCACCGTGACCTGGTCGCCGAGGCAGATCTCGGCGTCGGAGACCCTCACGGCCACATCGAGGACCTCTTGCTGCTCCTCGCCGCCACCGCCGCCGTCGCTCACTGCCTTGCAGCCGTTGTTCCAGATCGCCTGGCCCTCGGCGGTCCAGTTCAGGCCGGGGAAGTCGCCCCAGCTCTGGCCGCCCTGGCTCCCCGCGGCGAACGGCGGGATGATGTTGTCCGGGTGCAGCCCGCCTTCGCCACCCTGCCCGTGTCCCTCCCAGATCTGCGCCTTCGGCGGGCTCGTCTGCGCGTACGGGTTGGTCTCGCTGCCCGTGCGGTTGCAGACCGTGACCTGGTGGTGACTGGCGAGCGCTGGCATGGCCATCGCGGCGACCAGTACCAGGCTGAGGAACCCGGCGGTGAGGAAGGACTTCTTGCTCGAGCGTCGCATCTCGTGAACCCCTGTGTGTCGACACCGGCCCCGTGGGAGCCGACGTGTGTCGGTTCCGGGGTCGGTCTCGCCACTCGCTCCCCTCGGACCGTCGGGTTCTGTTCGAACCCGGTCGGCGACCGGATCAGTCGGTCCGAGGATCAACGCGTCCCCTGCGCTCCCCATCTGGAGAGCCCCAGCAGGTCCAACCGCGACCCGCTCTGGACGCAGCGTCGCTCTGTGTGACCCGCTTCGCAACCCTCTGTGACGAACTACTACGCAGCGTTAGCGATCGTCACCGATTGCGTCTGCCCGACCACGCAACGGCAACGGAGCGTCACCGCCGCGAGCGCTAAACGCGCAGCGCTGTGCGGGACCTGCGGGGCTGCGGCCGGTGGACGCTCGGCCGCAGCCGCGGATCGATGACGCGCCCCCGCAGACCTCTGGCACACCTCCCGGCCAACATCGGCCGGCCCACGTGCCTGAGCGGGGTGCGGGGGATGGCCTGAGCGGGGCGCGGGGGGATGGCCTGAGCGGGGCGCGGGCGACCGCCCGATGCCGCAGCGGGAGACCGCCTCAGGGCGCGCAGCGCGGGCGCCACCCGATCACGCAGGGCGCGAAGCGCGTGCACGCGGTCGAGCGTGCGCCCGAACACCCTGCGTCACACGACGGAGCGGAACCAGGCGACCGTGCGCTCGAGGCCGTCGCGGAGGTCGACGGCTGCCTGCCAGCCGAGCTCGTTCGCGGCGAGGGTCGTGTCGGGCCTGCGCACCTGCGGGTCGTCGACCGGGCGCGGCTCGTTGACGATCTCGGACGTCGAGTCGGTCACCGCGATGATCGTCTTCGCCAGCTCGGTCATCGTGACCTCGAAGGGACTGCCGAGGTTGACCGGACCCACGCAGTCCGACGTGAGCAGCCGCAGGAACCCGTCGATCAGGTCGTCGACGTAGCAGAGCGAACGGGTCTGCTCGCCGTCGCCGTGCACGGTCAGCGGCTCGCCCGCCAGCGCCTGACGGATGAAGGTCGGGACTGCCCGTCCGTCGCGGGTCCGCATCCGCGGCCCGTAGGTGTTGAAGATGCGCGGGATCCGGATCGCGATGCCGTGCGTGCGGTGGTAGGCGAACGCCAGCGCCTCCGCGAAGCGCTTCGCCTCGTCGTACACCCCCCGCGGGCCGATCGGGTTGACGTGCCCCCAGTACGACTCGGGCTGCGGGTGCACCTGGGGGTCGCCGTAGACCTCCGAGGTGGACGCCAGCATGAACCTGGCGTCCTTCGCCTTCGCGAGCCCCAGCGCGTGGTGGGTCCCGAGCGACCCGACCTTCAGCGTCTGGATCGGCAGCTCGAGGTAGTCGATCGGGGATGCGGGGGAAGCGAAGTGCAGCACCGCGTCCACGTCGCCGTCGACGACGAGCCGTCGGGTCACGTCCTGCTCGATCAACCTGAAACGGTC
Organism: uncultured Nitriliruptoraceae bacterium; assembly: GCA_963695235.1. GTDB lineage: Bacteria > Actinomycetota > Nitriliruptoria > Nitriliruptorales > Nitriliruptoraceae > PWLR01. The sequence continues at coordinate 1,409,884 of OY968778.1, read as the reverse complement.
GTCACCTTTCAGGTGGGCGATGTTGCGCCGCTCGCCGGTGATGAAGCTGTCGAAGCACACGATCGACGCGCCGCCGGCCAACAGCCGGTCCGTGAGGTGCGATCCGAGGAAGCCGGCACCACCGGTGACGACGATCCGCCAGCCACTGACGTCCACCTGCACGGCTCACGGCTCCTGACTCGGTCGGGGTCACGCTACCCCGGCGCCGGCGATGCCCGGACCCACCGCTCCAGCCGAGCACCGTCGGTCGCCTGCGGTCGCTCGGCGCCGAACCCGGCGGCGGCGAGCTGGTCGCGCAGGTCGTCGAGGTCCTCCCGCCAGTGGGAAGCGAGCAGCCAGACGACGTCCGCGTCCCCGGCCGCGAGCGCCCGGACGGCGGGGGCGTAGGCCGACGGGTCGTCGCGTCCGGGCGGCAGCACGACCGTGCGGTCGCGCGCGAACCGAGGGGCGAACCCCCACGAGCTCGACGGCTCCACCTCGATGTCCACGGCGTCACGGGTATAGAGGGCGTAGGCCCACATGGTCGCCGGGTAGACGAGGATCACGTCGTCGGGAGCCGCCCGTTGGTCCACCGACGCGGCCAGCGGGCGCACGTCGTAGCGCGGGTACGGGGTTGGCGGGCGGACCACCGCGAGTGCCGCGACAGCGACCGCCACCGCGAGCACCGCCGCGACGAGCTCGGCTCGCGCCGTCGACCACACGCGGGCGATCGCGTCCGCCGCCTCGTGCACGGCGACTGCGAGCAGCAGCGTCAAGCTCGGGTAGAGGTACAGGTCGGTCCGCCCGCCACCGAGCGGCGCGAGCTGCGCCCACGCCAGTGCGACCGCCACGACTGCGGGCGCGAGCAGCAGCACCCCCACCACTGGGCGGCGCGTCAGCACCGCGACGGCTGACACGGCCAGCGCCAGCGCCACCAGCCATGCGGGCAGACCGCTGAGGCCGGCCGCCACCTCGCCGAGCGCTCGCGCCAGGCTGACTCCCCACGCCCGCGGCCCCTCCCCCACGGCCAGGTACGCGTCGGCCCAGAACGACCCGACGGCGGCCGTCACCGCAGGTCGAAGGACGGCGAGGTACCACGTGATCGCGGCGAGCCCGTAGGCCGCGCTCGCGGCGGCGCCCACCCGTAGCGCGGAGCGGCCCGGCCGCGTGGCGGCGGCGAGGTCCGGACGCGCGCCCGCGGCAGGGTCCGGACGCGTGGCGGCGACGCGGTCCGGACGCGTGCCCTGGGCAGGGTCCCGCCGCGCGCCGGCGGCGGCGAGCAGGCCGGCGAGCGCGACGGCTGCGACGTACGGCGCGGCGAACGCGGACACGACGGTGGCCACGGCGCCGAGCCCCATCGCGACCGCCCACCGCCGCGGGTCGCCGGGCCGCCGGAGCAGTCGGAGCCCGGCCCACACGAGCAGCAGCGCCAGCACCGCCTCCACCGTGTACTGCTTGACCCGCGTGGCGTAGTCGATGGCGATGGGCGACGTCGCGAGCACCAGCGCCCCCGCGATCGCCGCGGCCCGCCGGACGGGGACGCGCAGCGCGACGAGGTAGGCGAGCGGGGCCGCGGCGACACCGGCCGCGAACGGCAGCGCCTGTGCCGCCAGCTCCGAGGGCCCGACCGCACGCAGCACGAAGCGGAGGAGCAGCGCGAAGCCGGGCGAGGTGAAGCCGACCAACCGGACCTCGCCGAGGGTGTCGACCCGGTGCACCACGGCGACCCACGCGTCGTCGAGCCACAGGCTGGACGGCCCGAGCGGCCCGGCCCGCAGCACCCACGACAGCGCGACCAGCGCCGCGACGACGGCCAGGTCGACCGCACCGGCCGTGCGCCGTTGACGCTCGGTGCCCCGGCCGGACGCGGGCGACCGCGTCGCGCCTGCGGCGGACGTCGCGCCTGCGGTGGACATCGTGGCCTCCTGGCCGGGACGCGTCCGGGAGCGCGACGGTAGGCCGCTGCCAGCGACCGCCCACGGAACTCGGTCAGCCCAGCCGGTCATGGGTGACCGCTCCACCTGACCAAGTCCGGTGTGACGCCCCCCGGCGCCCAGCCGGCGGCGGAGCGCCCCGCCGCTAGCATCGCGCGGCACCGTCAGCCCCCGGACCGCCAGCCCCCGGACCGCCACCCGTACCACCCGGAGCGCCCGTGAAGCTCAGCCTCGTGATGCCCGTCTACAACGAGGGCGCGACGCTCCAGGCGGTGCTGCGCCGGCTCGGCGAGACCGACATCCCGGTGCCGTGGGAGCTGATCGTCGTCGACGACGGCTCGCACGACGGCGCGGTGGACGAGATCCAACGCGACTGGGTCCCCGGCGCCGAGCGGGTGCTGGTCGTCAAGGCGCGGCACAACCGCGGCAAGGGCTCCGCGCTGCGCAAGGGCTTCTCGCTGGCCACCGGTGACATCCTCGGTGTGCAGGACGCCGACCTCGAGTACGACCCCGTCCAGATCCCCGCGATGATCCAGCCGATCCTGGACGGCGACACCGAGGTGGTCTTCGGGACACGCCAGTTCGGTTCCCAGGCGTCGTTCTCGTTCTGGTACGTGGTCGGCAACCGGCTGATGAGCCTGATCGCCTCGGCGTTGTTCGACCGCTACATCACCGACGCCTACACCTGTTACAAGTTCTTCACGGCCGACCGTTACCGGCGGTTGACCCTCACGGCCGACGGGTTCGAGATCGAGGCGGAGCTCACCGGCGGGCTGCTGCGCGACGGGGCGCGCCTGCACGAGATCCCCATCACCTACACGGCGCGCAGCCGCGAGGAGGGCAAGAAGATCCGGCCCTCGGACGGTGTCGCCGGGGTGCTCCGGCTGCTGCGCGTCCGCCTGCGCGGCTGGTAGCGGCCGCTCCTGTGGCCGCCTCCGACGATCCGACGGCCCGCCCGGCCCACCCGGCCCGCCCGGCACCGCCCAGCTCGTCCGCCCGCAGCGACCACCTGGATCGTCGCCGGCTCGGCGATCAACGGGCTCGCGGCCCTCGGGTTCCAGGTGGTCGGCACCCGGGCGCTCGGTCCCGTCGAGTACGCCCCGATCGGGGTGCTGTGGACGCTCCAGTACCTGTGGATCGCGGTGGCGGTGACGGCCCTCGAGGCGTACGTCACGCGGGTCGCGACCATCGACGGCGAACGCTCCGCCACGCTGCGCCGGTTCCTCCGGCTGCTGCGCGGTTGGCTGCTCGCGGCCGCGGCCGGGACGGCGGTCGTGGCGTGGCTGCTGCGGTGGCAGCTCTTCGAGGGCATCGGCGACCTGGCCCTGGTCCTCGGCCTGGTGGTGCTCGCGTACGGCTGGTACGCAGTGGTGCGTGGCCGAGCTGCCGGCAGCGACCGCTTCCGCCTCTACGGCCTGGCGACCATCGGCGAGTCGACGATCCGCCTGCTGGCTGCCGTCACCGTGCTGGCGTTCGCGGCGTCGACCCGGGCGCTCGCCTGGGTCTTCCCGGTCGGGCCGCTGCTGGTGGCCGCACTCGCGTGGCGTCCGGCACAGCCGGCGACATCGAGGCAGCACTCCGACACGCCCACGACGGCAGCCGCCACCCCCGCCGGGGACCCGCTCGGCGCCGAGGGGACCCGGCGGGGGGTGGCCCGCCGGTTCCTGGCTGCCACCTCGACGGCCAACGCGTCCGTGCAGCTCCTGCTCGCGAGCGGGCCGCTGGTGCTCGTGCCGCTCGGGGCGGACGCGGTCGCGATCAGCGTGTTCTTCACCACCAGCACGGCAGCCCGGGTACCGATGACGTTCGCACTGAACGGGGGGTTGTCCCGGCTGCTGCCGCCGATGGTGCGGATGGCGGCGGACGGGGACGCTGCCGGGTTGCGGCGGGCGGCCCGTGTGCTGGTGGTCGCGATCGCGACGGCCGCGCTCGCGGCCGGGGCGTTCGCGTCGCTCGTGGGTGCACAGGCGATCGCGCTGGTGTTCTCCGAAGGCTTCCGGCCCGACCGGACCTTCGTGACCGTGATCACGATCAGCACGGTCCTGGCGGTGGGGGGGTTGCTGCTCGACCAGCTCTACATCGCGATGGGTCGCGAGGACCGGCTGCCGATCGTGTGGCTGGCGGCGCTGGCGATCGCGGGGCTGCTGGTGGTGGTGCTGCCGGGGACGCCGACGCTACGGGTGGCGGTGGCGTTCGCGATCGCGACCGGCGGTGCGGTCACCGCGTTGGGGTTGCCGCTACTGCGCCGAGGGCTCCTGGCGCCGCGGCGCACGGCCGTGTGAGGGCCGTCTCGGCTCTGCTCGGCACTCGCGTCATGTGCTACCGACTGCCCACACCTCAGCACGTCGCCCGATGTCGGAACACGGCGGTCATGCCGAGTCGCCTGCAGCGCGCCCGGCGATCAGGTTGGAGGCGCACCGGATGATGTCGATGCTCAGGCTCGGATGCGCCTGCGGATGCGGCGTCTCGGTGGCGGCGGTGTCGAGCACACGTGCCAGCGTGTCGTGGACGATGTGCTCGGCGTCAGCGAGTCCCCATGCGTGGCCCTCAGCGATCAGATGCGCACGCGTGATCGCCGAGTGGCGGTACTCCTGATCCACGGCCAGCGCCAACTCGCCGTCGTTGGGCAGGTGGGCCTGAGGGACGGTGTCGTAGGCCGGCGCGAGCGTCATCGTCCCGTCGGGACGGTGGAGCAGGGAGATGTTCTTGGCGTGCATGTCCAGGTTGCCCAGTGCGACGGCGAGCACGGCCATGCGCAGCAACCGGTCCAGTGAGTCGCGGTCGGCGGTCATGGTCAGCACCTCGGCGACGCGGGCCAGGGTCACCCGTCCGCCGTGCTTCTGATACTTCTCGTCGCCACCGGCGCCGAGCACCTGATTGAAGTCCTCCTGGTGGATGCGCCCTTGCGGAGCATCCGGTGACCGGTCATAGCGTTCGATGACCAGGGCGCTCGTGGCGTCGAACTCCTCGATCCAGCTGGGGTACGCGCACAGCCCAACGGCACGCGCGAAGCGTGCGCCGTACTCCTCGTCGTAGATCACGGTCGGGTAGTCGTTCGACGCCGGCTTGAGGATGTGGGTGGACGGATGTCCGTCGATCACACGATGCCAGCCGTCAGGTGTGTAGGCGAGCACGATCTTGTCCTGCACGCCGGCCAGCGACGTCTTGCCACCCAAGGGCCGGTTGCCCAGCGGATGGTCCTGCACGTTGGCCAGCATCTCCGCAACCCCGGCCGTGGTCAGCGGGGCGAGCCCTGGCTGGCGCGGCTCCCCTGGTATGTCTGGATCCCAGATCTGCAGCGCACCGGCGACGTCCCGTCCGAAGACCCGGAGCAGGCCGACGACATCATGTGCGGCCAGTCCGGCCTGCTGGGCCAGACGGGTCAGCATCCGCCCCTCGGGCAGCAGCTCCTGGAAGAAGTTGCGACGCCGCTGCTTGCGGGCGCGCGTCGGCACCGGGGCGAGCGGGATCGCGACCGACAGGATGGGGCTGTCGATCCCGAACCTGCGGACGGCGTCCGGATCGGCGATGAAGTCGAAGGTTCGCCAGGTTCCCGTCAGCACACCCACATGGACCCCGTACAACTCGACGACCAAGTCACCCACGATCGTCGCCCGACCCGATCGTGGCGGTGAGCTCCACCCCCGTTGCCTGCATCATGGCGAAGAGCCGATCGATGAAGATGGACGGCTTGCCCGCTTCCATCTCCCAGATGTAGCGCTGCGTCGTCCCGAGCTGTTCCGCGAGTTCACGTTGGGTCAGCCCGTTGAGCAGACGCGCCTGCTGCAGGATGCGCCCCAGCGACTGCGCGCTACTGATCTTCCCCGTGTAGCCCACGACCTTGCCCTTTCTTGACTACGATCCAGTAGTCAAGATATGCGACTACCTTAGCGTAGTCAAGCGGTCCGACTCCGATAAAGTAGTCCGCCGTCCCGCGGTTGAGATGTCGCAGCCTGCTCGACCGATACCGCTGCCCCCACGGATAGCGTGTCCCGACCACGGAACCTCGAGCATCTGTGACGCTCACGGCAGCCCGCGCCTCCTCCGCCCGTCCGCGACGGGTCGATGGGCTCACGGTCGCGGCGTGGGCCGCTGTCGCGGTCGCGCTGTTGGCGGTGGGGATCGCGTACGGGCGAGCCCGGTGGCCGGGTGCACTGCCGATCGGGTCGGACAACGACGAGTACCTGCTGGTCGGGCGCGCGCTGTCGCGGTTCGAAGCGCCGGTCGTCGCCGGTGTGGAGGGCACGAAGTACCCGCTCGGCTACCCGCTGGTGCTGGCCGTGTTCGAGTGGCTGCGACTCCCCACGGCGACGGCCGCCCTGGTGCTGAACGTGGCCGCCCTGGCGGCGACGGTGGGGCTGCTGGCGTGGCTGGTGGGCCGCCCGCAGCCGGGCACGGACGGAGGCTGGTCGCCTGGCGCGGGGCTCGCTGCCGGCGGCGTGGTCGTCACCTCGGTCGCGGTCTGGAACGACGTCTACTCGGTGATGCCGGAGCTGCTGCTCCTGCTCGTGGTCACGGCACTGCTGGTGGTGCTCTCGCGCCCCTTCGACCGTCGGACGGCGCTGCTGGTGACCGCCGTCGCGATCGTCGCCGTGGGGCTCAAGACGCTGGCGATCCTGCTGGTCCTCGGCGGCGCGGGTCTGGCGTGGCTGGCCGTCCTGCGGCGGCGACGCGTTGCCGCGGACGCGGCCCCGCCCCCCACCGACGCGGCCGATGCCGCTCCCGGCCGGGTGCTGTGGCCTGCGGCCGGGGCCGTCGGCGTCGTCGGCCTGGGCCTGCTCGCGATGCGCCCGTACGCGGAGCACACGACCGGCTACCTCGCGACCTTCCCGCTGGTGGACCCCGACGACGCGAGCCTCGGCCGGGTGAGCCCGTTGGGGCTCGTGCGCCGCACCATCGCTGACGTCCCCGACACGTGGACCGACATCGGGCGGGCGATCGCGCTGATCGACGCCGGTACGGGGCTGGCGGTCGTGGTGGCGATCGTCGGGCTGACCCTCGGTGTTTGGGGCGCGTTCCGGCTGCGACCAGGAACGCTGCTGGGCCCCTTCGCCGCGGGCATGGCGGTCGCGTACGCGGCGGGGATGGCGGCGTGGCCGTACCACTCGTCGCGCTTCGGGATCCCGCTGGTGCCCGTCGCGGCGCTCGGGGTCGGCGCGGCGGTCCGGATGCTGCCACCTCGGCGGATGCTCCAGTTCGGGGCGGGGCTGCTGCTCGTCGCCGGGCTCGTGTGGACGTCGTGGGGTCCGGTCGTCGACCGCGGCGAGCGCGGTCGCGCCGAGCTCGAACGCCACCACGCGGCGTTGGACGAACTCGACGCGTGGGCCGCCGGCAACCTCGACGACCTGGCGACGCTCGTCTCGTTCGACTACCGCGAGGTGGCACGGCTGCTCGACCGCGACGTCGCCCCGATCGGCTACACGTCCGACCCCGCCGCCCTGCTCGCCCAGGTCGGCGACGCGGACACCTTGGTGGTGCTCGACCTCTACCCGAAGCGGACGCGCCAGGCGCGCATCCTGCTGGACCACCACCCGGAGTCGTTCACGCCGGCACTCGAAGGTGAGGACGTCGCCGTCTACCGCGTCGACTTCTAGTGCTGCTGGTGCAGCCGGAGACTTTGAAGTAGGGCCGAACCCTTCGACTTCTAGTATCCCCCAATTCGCAAGTCCACGCGCCAGCCCCCCGCCTCTAGGTCCTCCCGCGAAAGGGCAGAGGGCCGCATCCCCGCAACGCTGAACAGGTAGAAGTCAGCTGTCTGCGGCAGCGATACAGCAAATTCGAATCTGCAACCCGAGATGTCCCCTTTTCCTCCGATCAGTTCGCTTACGCCGAGAACCTGCCCCTGCTCATCCTGGACCTGAACCTGTGTACCAACACGGATGCCGCTGTAGGCCCCATACATTCTCGAGCAGTCAAAGACATAATCAGGCTCTTGATTCATGCGCAAGATCTCTTCGACGACCGTCACTCCGCTACGCCCGGTCGCATCAAGTTGGTCACCGAGAACCTTCACTCCATTGCCAACGAGAATTGAGCCCATCACTTCTCGAGAAGATGCCTGCGAGCCAAATCCGTCCCAGACCATGCCAGCGACGAACCCACCCAGCAATGACAATGCTACGAGAGGCGCCAACAACCACCCCTTCCTTCTCGCCCAGAGATCGGTAGCGCCCGAACGGCTACGCGTCTGTTCCTGGACATCTTCCACTGCCCCTTTCCCTCCAGCGCCAGAAGATGCTGACGGCGGGATTGCGTCGTCTGACCCGTGTGAGTCGCGAGAGCCTCCACCATTGTCAGGATCAGCGCCATTTCCCATTGAGTTCTCCCATTCCCCAATGAGAACGCTAGCCACAAACGATATGGCTTGCCGAGCGTCACCGCCCTAACGCCTCGCATGCTGATCCCGCCTCTCCGGTCGCGGTCGCAGCACGCCGAGCGCACCGAGCCCCGCCAGCAACAGCCCCAGCGGGGCGAGGGGCACGCCCGCTGTTCGCTCGGGTCGGTAGATGCCGCTGGCCATGATGACCGCGAGCCCGGCGACCGTGGCCGCCAGGCCAAGCGCGGCCCGCAGGCGACCTTCGCGCGGGACGGGGTCGGCGACCTGCTCGAAGCGGCGGAACACCGCCAGCAACCCGGCCAGCACTGTCGCGCAGATCAGCAGCCACGGGGGCCGCAGCGCCCACCACCGCCCGTCGACCACCAGGGTGTCCGGCCACAGCCCCGTCGGGTGCGTGAGCGCGACGGCCACGACCAGCGCGGTCATGTGCCACAGGAAGATCGTCATCGTGACGCTGCCGCCCAGGACGACGACCGCCCACACGCGCGGCCGCTCGAGCCAGCGCTCCACCGGCCGCCGTAGCACGAGCACCAGCCCGAGCTGCGCCAGCGCGAACGCGAACAGCGCGACGGTCGGTGGAGCGGTGTTCCCGTCGTCGCCCGTCGCCTGAACCATGCCGATCGAGTACTCCGGCCGGCTGATCAACAGCGCCATCGCCCCGGCACCGACCCCGCCGAGCGCCAACGCCCGCGACGGGCGGTCCGGCAGCCGGCCGTCCGCCCACAGGTACCCGAGTTGGTGGCAGGCACCCCAGATCAGCACGTAGTTCGCGAAGCCCACCACGGGGACCTGCGACCGGTGGAGGACGTCGACCACGGCAGCCATCCCGACCGCGCCCACCAGCGCGGCGAGGCCGAACCTCCGGTGGAGCCATGCGGTCACGGGTACCAGGGCGACCAAGCCGAGGTAGACGGCGAGGAACCAGGCGGGGATGAAGGCGGTCCGCGCTCCCAGGCCGACGAAGCCCTCGGGGAGTCCGGCCGCGACCAACACGATCGCCAGCGGCACCCACACCGCCAGCAACGGCAGCAGGGGGCGCATCAGCCTGCGCGAGCGCCGACGGACCCACAAGGGCCAGCCCTCGCCGCTGTCCTGCGCACGCCGCCACGAGCCGGCGTTGACGTAGCCACCGACGAGGAAGAACAGCGGCATCACCTGGAACAACCAGGTGAGCGGCCGGGCCTCCGGGACCAGCGCGATCAGCTCCGTCGTGTGGGTGATGGCGCCGTCCTCCACGAGGACGACGGCGACCACCCAGTGCCCCACGACGACCAGCAGGATCGAGCCGAGCCGGAGCACATCCGCGTACCTGTCACGGTCCGGCGGCGTCCGTTCGGCGATCCGCTGGACGTCGGCGTCGGAGAGCAACATCCATCCAGTGCACCCCGATGCCGACGCCCCCACAGGCGCCCACCACGTCCATTAGGTCGCGTTGGCTATACGCACTGTCGAAGCCGGCACGGAATTGTCTGCGCTCTGGTCGTTGACGTCCCCGACGACCGTGACACGGACGACGTCACCAGGACCGAACGTCCCCCCTGCGACATTCATCGCAGGATTCTCCATGGCCAGCAGGCAGCTGAAACCGGTAATCGCTCCGGGCTGGACAACTCCTTCAACCGCAAGTTCGAACGAGTCGGCACTTAGTGAGGAACAAAGGACGGGTTCGCTGAAGAGCAGCGTGACCCGGTTCGTGTCCGATGCAGCAGCAATCGCGAGGAAGCTCGGCGCCTGGCCGTCCTTGACGTCGATGTCGTTCACCGTGGAGAGGGCGTCGTCGGCCGTGTCGGTGACCCGGTGGGACGCGGTGACGGGACTGGTGTACGCGAGCGTGCCGAAGTCGCCGTCCTCTATCCCTTCGCCGGTGTAGTTCAGGTAACAGCGGAGGTCCGGCCCCCCACCGGGCTGGGTGACGGTGTTCGGTGAACCACCCGCCTGGGTGAGCCCCGATTCGATGACGCTCTGGTTCGTGAAGTTCCAGGCCGCCCGTGCGCTGGCGGTGTCGGGGCAGGTGACCTGCTCGGAGAAGGTCACGATCAGCCGGTCGTTGGCGGGATCCGTGACGACGTCGGAGATGGCGGGACCGGTCTCGACCGCGCCGCCGCCACCACCACCTCCCGCACCGAAGGTGAACGCGAGCTGCTGTGACAGGTTCGGCGTCTCGTCCTCGTCGACGACCACCCCCTCGGGGAGTCTGACCCAGTAGACGGCGCCCGGCGTGAGATCGGACTGGAGCTCGAGCACGATCCGCCCCGGCTGTCCGCCGGTGGCCGAGACCGCTTCGGTGACCTTGGCGGCGTTGGCCTCGTCGAAGACCTCCACGTCGCCGGCCACCCCTGCGAATGTCACCGACCGGTCGAAGCGCAGCTCCACGTGGTCGTCGCGGTCGTCGTGGCGGATGGCCAGCTGCAGGACAGGCGTGTCGGCCTCGACGAGGCTGCCGTCCCAGGCGCCCTGCGTCGCGAGGTACGCGGCCGTGTTGACGAGGTAGGTCGCCATCTGCGCCCGGGTGACCGGCGCACCCGGCGCGTATGCGCCACCGCCGGTGCCGACCACGATGCCGACGGCGGCGAGCGCGTCGATGTTCGCCTCGTGTGTGGAGCCGTTGTCATCGGTAAACGCGTTCGGGGGCGCGCTCGGCAGCGAGGCACCGGCGGCCTGGATCGTCTTGGCCACGAACGTCGCCATCTGCGCCCGAGTCACGAGCCCGCCGGGCTCGTAGGTGGTCGGTGTGCGGCCGCTCGTGATGCCCTGCTGGGCGGCGACGAGGATGTTGGTTCCGTGCGTCGTGCCGACGACGTCGGTGAACCGCGGCACGCCTGGCGGCGCAGGTAGTTCCTCGCCGAGGGCCACCTCGAGCAGGTTCACGAGGTAGGACGCCATCTGACCACGGCGGACGTGCTGACTGGGGCCGTAGTTGCCACCGCCCACGCCCACGGCGATCCCGTACGCAGCGATGCAGTCGATGTTGGCGCCATGCGTGCTCGACATGGGGACGTCCTGAAATGCCTGACGCTCGGAACCGGCACAGACGTCCGGGGGATCAGCCTGGGCCGCGATGGCCGGGGCGATGGTCGCGAATGCGATGGCAATCGTGAGCAGTGTCGAGCGGTAGCGAGCGGTCCTTCCCCGGGGCATGGCGTCTCCTCTGCCGGCGCGCCTCGCCTCAGCCGGCGTCGTACCGGGAGGCCCACAGGTCGCGCGCTCGAGCCATACCTGTCGGCAGCAAGAGCTGCCGCACAAGCGAGCGCCCGAACGCAGTCTGGCGATCAACGGCGAGCTCCCTCACCTCCCACCGGCGGCGCCGCGGAGCGCGGGGCCGAACGGTCCCGCGTCTGGAGAAGTGGCGAGCGCTCACCCGCGATGCCTGCCCATCGAGATGCGAGAGGGGCCCGGCGAAGTGCCGGGCCCCTCTCGGACTTCCTGTGAGGCGGGAGCGACTAGGTCGTCCCGCTCACGAGGATGACTAGCTGGTCACGATCGGACGAGCGTCGACCTGACCCTCGGTCATCGGGGCCGGGGTCGCCCCTGCCGCATCGTTCTGCACGGAGGCGGTCACGGTCGCCTCGAGCTGGTCATCGCTGATCGACGTGTTCGCCGACGTGATGACCAACACGGTGTTGTTCGGGCCGGCGACGCTGATGCCGCCACCACCCGTGTTCACCTCGAACCGAACGCCCGCGGCGTCGTAAAGGTTGATCTCGTAGTCACCATCGGTGACATCCGCGAGGACGATCGACTGGTCGAAGGTCAGACGGATCGAGAACCGGCCGGTGACTGCATCCTGCACCCGCTGCGCCGACACCAGGTCGAGACCCGCGGTGACACCCGGAACGGGGTCGCCGATGACTGGCACGCTGATCGCAGAAGAGCCGGGCTGGTTGTAGCCGTCGTTGTCGGAGTCGGTCGAGTCCGTCGCGCGGACACCACCGTCAAGGACGAAGGCGTGAACCGGGACTCCGAAGGCGTCCAGGTTGCCGAAGTTCACGCGCACGACGCGCGCCCCATCGGCGGCCAGGGCGGAACGTGTGATCGACTGACCGACCTGCGTGTTCAGACCGGAGTTGACCAGGTAGAACGCGGTCTCGTCCAGGTCGGCGCCGATTGCCGAAACGGCCTCATCGAAGACGAAGCGGAAGATGGTGCTGCTGCCTTCGCGCTCCACCGAGACGAGGTCCGGGTCGACCGTGACACCGTTGGTCGCACCGAAGCTGGCCGTCCACACAACGTCACCGTCGTCAAAGACACCACGACGGAGCTGTGCCTGCGGCACCTCGGTCGGGTCGACAGCGAACGCCACCGTGACCGTGGTCACATTGGCGCTCGTGCTCACGTTGGCCACCTCGTCGAGCGCCGGGAAGACCTGGCTGTTGACACCGATGAGGCTGAAGGAGGCCCCGATCTCGGCGCCCGTGTAGGTCTCGATGTCGTCGCCCAGCGCACCACCCTGGTCCGCGAAGACGAAGTCCACCAGGACCCGCTGCTCGCCGAACTGGATGTCGTCGGCGAAGCGGTAGTTCCGGACAGCCGTGAGGTTCGGGTTGAGGGCCTGAACCTGTGCCGCCGTGGCCGTGAGAGCGAAGTCACCGGCGATGCTCAGGAGACCCGAGGCATCGGCGACAGCACCCGTCCGCACACCCGCACGCACAGCACTGGAGACAGCACCGACGTCAGGGGTCTGCACAGTGCCGAAGCGCACAGTCACAGTGCTCCCAGCGATCGATGCAGTGTCCGGCGTGGAGACGTTGCCGGCCGGGTCGTAGAGACGGAAGTTGTCCGGGTTCACCGCGATGCCAGGGATCGGCTTGTCGAAGTTGTACCGGACGACTCCAGCAGCAGCGCGTTCCACGCTCACCAGCTCAGGAGCGTCGGTGAACGTGGGGTTCGGGCCGATGGTGCCAGGAAGCGCCGGAGCGTCCCAGAGGTCAGCTGCATCGAGCACGCCAGCGGAGGCGATCAGCAGCGACGCGGTCTGACCACGCAGCACGTTCTGCGACGGGCCGTAGGTCGTCGGCGTCAGGCCGTTGATGATGCCCTCACCCGCGAGCGCGTTGATGCTCGCGCGGTGGACGGAGCCGGCGACGTCCGTGAACGCGTCCGGGTACGTGTCGTCGAAGTCGACGCCAAGCGCCAGGTGCGCGTTGTAGAGGATCGTCGCGAACTGCGCCCGCGTGATCTGAGCGTTCGGCGAGTACGTCGTCGCCGAGGTGCCCGTGATCAGGCCCAGACGGTAGAGGATCTCGATGTTGGTCTGGTGCGTGGTGCCGGCGATGTCCGTGAACGGCACGGTGACGGAGTCGTCGACCTCGTCCGCGATGTCGCCGTCGGTGGCGGTCATGGCGAAGTTGACGAAGAGCGTGGCGGCCTGCCCACGCGTCAGCGGGTTGAATGTGCCGAACGTCGTCGCCGTCTGGCCGCCCGTGATCTCGTAGGCGTACAAGCAGTCGATGGCGTCTGCGTGCGTCGTGCCCTTGTCCGTGAACGGAGCGGAGGGCGCGTTGTCACACAGGTCTGGCACGTGATTGTCCGCGGCGGCGATCCCCGCAGGCAGCAGACCGAGGACCATAGCCCCGGCCGCAGCACCTACGAGCAGTCGCCTCGCGCGAAGCGAGAAGCTCACTCTTGCCTCCTGTACAGGTTCGACCCGCGCCGCTCGGCGCGGGAAGGTTCAGGAACCCCCATCTGCAGAGAGGGCATCCCGGTGTGTGAGCGTAGTCGGCCTAGGTCACGGGTACAGGGACCTTTCGCCGATCACTAGTACGTGCGGTGAGTGCGCATCGAGTACCGTGGGGTGCTATGCGGGTCCTGGTGTGTGGCTGGATCGGATCGACGAACCTCGGCGACGAGCTGGTGTTCGCCGGCGTTCGACGCCTCCTGGGCCCCGACGCCCAGGTCGTCGCGGTGTCCACGGATCCGGACCAGACGGCCCGTGTCCACAACGTCCGGGCGCTCGACCACCGCCGGGTCGACCGCATCCAGGCGGCCGCACGGACGGCGGACCTGGTCGTGGTCGGGGGCGGCGGCCTGATCCAGGACGAGACCAGCCCCTTCAACCTCCCCTACCACCTGTCCCGCATGCTCTTCGCCCGCCTCGGCCACACCCCCTACGTCGGGCTCGCGTTGGGTGTTGGAAGGCTGGAGACGCCGGTCGGACGCCGGCTCGCGACCTTGCTGCGCTCCGCTGCGGGCGTCACCGTCCGCGACGAGCCATCGCTCGCGCTGCTCCGTGGCCTGGACGTGCCGGCACGGCTGGGGGCAGATGCGGCGCTCCACCTCGCCGACGACGGAGCCGGGCCGGTCGGCGCACCCGACGGCGACCCTGAACCTGAGGTCGAACGTTCGGTGGATCGCATCGTGGTGAGCCTCCGGCCCTGGCAGGGACCGGGTGGCGTGCTGCCGGTCGGCTGGCGGCGCGGCGCGAGCGCCGACGCACCGGAGTGGTTCGTGCCGGCAGTGGCCGGGCAGCTGGACGCGGCAGCCGAGCGCACGGGGCTGCCAATCACCTTCGTCGCGCTTCAGACCGACCGGGACCACGCCCTGCACCAGCAGGTCGCCGCGGCGATGCGGAGCGACGCGGAGCTGATCGTCCCCGACCTCCGCAGCGTGCTGATCGACCTGGCGCGCGCGAAGGTCGTGGTGGCGATGCGCTACCACGCCGGCATCGGAGCGACGCTCGGAGGCGTGCCCTCCGTGCTCGTCGGCTACTCCCCCAAGGTCGACGCGCTCGCGGCCAGCCTGGGGACCGGCACCAAGCTGCTCGACTTCGACGAGGCCTCGCTCGGCAGGCTGGCGGACGCGATCGTCGACCAGGCCGACTCGAGCACCGCGGCAGCAGCCGTCGAGCACGCGGCGACGACGCTTCGTGCCCGAGCCGCGGTCAACCAGCAGCTGCTCGACGAGGTGACCCGGCCCTGAAACGAACCGGCTGGCGGGGCAGACCCCGCCAGCCGGGACGATCAGCCGCCGCCGATCAGCCGCCGTGGGGTGGCTGGAAGCGGCGCTTCGCCAGCTCCTGTGCCCCATCAGCGTCGCCGGCACCGGCAGCATCCGCACCGTCGGAGTCGGATGCGGCGCCATCCCCTTGCTCATCCGCCGCATCCTCGTCGACAGCCGGTAGGCAGTCCGCGAGCTTCGCCTGGTCGCACGGTGCAGGACCACCCGCACCCAGGAGGTCGTCGGGCAACGGCGCGGGAACGGGATCCGAAACCTCGCCGTCCACCGGTCCGCCCTCGAGCGCCGGACCCGGCTGCCCGGTCGCCCCACGGTTCTCGGCCACGTCGTTCGGTGCACCCGGGGCCGGCTCCGGTTCCGTGTCCGGCTCCGTCGCCGTCCCCGTCGACGCACCTGGTGCGGGCGACGCGTCCGGGGCCGTGGACGACGGGGAGGGCGCAGCTGGTTCGTCCGGCGCGTCCTCGAGGGGTGGCGCAGCCACCACCTCGTCGTCGCGGAGCTCCGGGGTGTCGATCGCCGGGTCGACCGGATCGACGCGGTCGCCACGGCCGAGGATCGCCTGGATCGTGATGTTGCCGTCGCTCGCGGCCAGCGCACCGACACCGACGGCGGCGACCACGACCATCGCGGCGGCGGCCTGGCCGACCGTGCGCAACACCAGGTGCGCGCGGCGGTCCGGTAGCGGCGTCACGTCCGCGAGTGGCTGCTGCTGGAGCACGGGGACCGTCGGGAGCGTGTCGGCAGCAACCACCTCGACGTCCTGGTGGGTGCCGGCCGGTGACGCCGACGCGTCGGCCGAGGGGGCCTCGTGCGCGTGCCCGCGGGCAAGGAAGAGCAGCCGATCGAGGTCGGCGTCGACACGGTCCTCGGACGGCGGGGTCACGAGCCGGGCTCGGAGCCTCCAGAGGAACTGTCGGACCTGACCTTCGATCGGATCGTCTTCGCGAGGTCCGGTCGGTGTCGTCATCCTGAGGAGGTCAGCGTACGACGACCCCTTCTCGGGTACGCGCCGGCATCGAGATGCGCACGCAGCGCATCCAGCGCACGACGGTGGAGGGCCTTCACCGCGTTGTACTCCTTGCCGAGCACGTCCGCGGCCTCGTGGAGCGAGAGGTCCGCCACGTAGCGCAGCAGCAGCACGTCACGCTGGTCGGGCGTCGCCGCGGCGAGCAGGTGCTCCACCTCGGAGACGCCCAGCTGGCCGATCGCGTGGTCCTCGAAGGAGGTGACCGGAGCGTGGCGCTCCAGCACGTCCGCCTCGGCCGGTGAGGCCGGGCGGGCAGCGGCGCTGCGACGCGCGTCGATCAGGCGGTGATGCGCGATCGTGAACACCCAGGAGCGGAACGCCTGCTCCGAGCCCTCGAAGCGGTGCAGGTCGCGGACCACCTGGAACAGCGTCTCCGACGCCACGTCTTCTGGCGACGGGCAGCCCTGACCCACCAGGTAGCCGGTCAACACCGGGACGAGGTCGAGGTAGAGCTCGGTCCACGAACCGTCGTCACCACGGCGCGCGGCCGCCAGAAGGTTGTCGAACCCCTGGCCGAACACCGCTCTCCCTCGATCGTCGGACATCGTCTGCCGCACCGGCTTGTGCGCTCCCGTGCGGTCGTGCGCACGCGTGGCGGCAGCGTGCGGGACGCAGCGAAGGCTAGCTACCTCTGTCGTATCGGCAACCCACCGTGTGCCTAAACGCACGCTCCGTGGTAGTCGCGCGCTGGGCCAGAGGCGTTGGTCCTCGGGGGCGCGGTGGCGTGGTGGGGGTGGGTGGCGGGCGCGGTGGCCGGGCGCTGGGGCACGGGCTGGCGTGGGGTGGGCGCGGGGGTGGGGCCGGTGCTCTGTCACCGCTTGCGGCCAAAACTGGCCGGGGGTGGTGCCAGAGCCGGTGCGGCCGAGCGCGGGGGCCGGGCAGATCCGCGACACCGCAATCGTAGGCCGCGAGCGGTTGCCACCCGTATTACTCAACCGCTAGATTTGTATTACACAGGAGTGGCGCGTGCGCATCGACCTGATCGAAATCGACGACACAACGTCGACCACGCCACCGCGCACGGTGTCAGCATCATCGAGATCATCAGCGCCTTCGAGGGCAAAGTCTTTCGGAACAAGAGCGGACGCACCGCCGACTACTACGTGATCGGCAACGGCATCCGGGTCAACTTCATCTACCGCGAAGGCGTCGCGCGCCCCATCAGCGCCTGGAAGGTCAGATCATGATCACGGACCCCAACGCGATGACCGATGCCGAGCTCGCCCGGTGGCAGTACGCCCACCGCGACCAGCTCGACGCCGAGGCGGAGGACGGGGAGCCCGTCGAGATCGACATCTCCCCGCAGATGGCCGTGACGATGTCGTTCCGACTCCCCTCTGCCGAGGCCGAGTCGATCCGCACGGCGGCCAAGGGCCAGGGCATCACGCTGTCGGAGTTCATTCGAGACGCCTGCAAGGACGCCCTCGCGGCGCGGGAGCCCCTCGGGGAGATGACGCGAGCCACCGGCGAGCGTGCGACCCATCTCGCAGCCATCGTGGCACGAGGGTTCCGGGAGGCAGGTGTCCAACTTCATCTACCCGACAACGCAGCTGTCGACGTAGAGCAGCTGGACGACGACCTGCGCCGGATCCTGGACTGAACGGCACTTCGCCGAGACCGCCCGCTCTCGCATCACCGCGCCGTCACCGACCTGCACGGTGCTCTGTCACCGCGTGCGGCCAGAACTGGCCGGCGGTGGTGCCAGAGCCGATGCGGACGGCGGTGACGGCGCGCGCGGGCCGGCGGCACGGGCTGGCGCGGGTCCGCGGGCCGATGCGGACGGCGGTGACCGGCGCGCGCGGGCCGGCGGAGCCGGGCTGGCGCGGGTGTGCGGAGTCAGGCGAAGGGGCGGAGGTGGTCGAGGACGACCTGGGACGGGGTCGCGGCGGCGTCGACGGGTGGTCGGCGGTAGCGCTGCGGATCGCCGAGGAACGCCTCGATCGTCGGGCGGTCGTAGCGGCCGACCACGACGTTGTGCCCGACGCCGTCCGCACGCTCGGTGGCGTTGCGCCACAGCAGCGTCGGGACGCCGAGCAGCGCGCACTCCTCCTGGATCGAGCCACCGTCGGTGATGACGAACGGGGCGTCTCGCAGCATCTGCACGAACTCGCCGTGCGGAGCGAGCGGCACCAGCTCGACACCCGCCGCGGTCAGCCGCCGGTCCATGCCACGCCGCCGGAGCGTGTCGGTCGTGGGGCCGTGCAGCACGAACCGGACGGGCTGCATCGAGGCGATCGCCGCTGCCACCTCGACGAGCTCCTCCACGCGCGATCGGCGGTTGAGGTTCTCCACCCGATGCAGGGTGACGACGACGGGGCCGGTGGTCGCCTCGCGCGGATTGGCCTGCAGCTCGTGGTGGAGCGCCTCCATGACGGTGTTGCCCGGCAGCGGCACCACGCGGCCCCGGACCTTCATGCGGCCGAGATTGCGGACCGCATCGTCGTCGGGGGCGAACAGCAGGTCGGCCTTGCGCATCACCAGCACCCGGATCAGCTCCTCCGGGAAGGGGTGCAGCAGATGGCCCGACCGCAGGCCCGCCTCGAGGTGGGCGACCTGTAGTCCGGCGCGCTTCGCCATCCAGGTGCTGAGCAGCGTCGACGGTGTGTCGCCGTGGACGACGCAGACGCCCGGCCGGCCGGCGAACACCTCACGACGGAGCCGGCGACGGTCCACCAGCCGCACCGCGAGCCCGAGCGCCCAGCGGATCGCCTGCGGTATCGACGTGATGTCCCGGCCCTCGGCCAGGACGTGGTCGGGGGCTCGGACACCGAGCTCCTCGCGCAGCCCCACCGACAGCGCGCCGTGCTGGCCCGAGTCGATCAGGCGGTACTCGACGCCCTGCGCGTCGAGCAGTCGCAGCAGCGGGGCGGTCTTGATGTACTGCGCCTTGGTGCCGAGGAAGACGTGGATCACGACGGGCTCCTCGGCGCTGGTGGGCGCGGTGGCGCTGTGGCGCGGCAGCGCGGTGGCGCGGTGGCGCGCGGTAGCGCTGGCGGGGGCGCGGTGGCGCTGGCACGCGCGCCCGCCCAGTTCTAGCACCCCCCGGGAAGTCGCGATCCGTCCCCCCGGCGCAGAGGCGAGCCCGGGCGTGGCGGGAACCGACACTTGGTCAGCCGGGGCGGTCACGGATGACGGGGCAGCCTGACCAAGTCCGGGACGAGGCGCGGCGCGAGCGGGCTGCACCGGGCGGACGACGGGTAGCGCCATCGGGCCGCGCTCGTAGTTGTCCACAGAGCGTGGCCTCGGAGTTCTGCTGCAAGGTGTCTCGTCTGGCAGCGTGGTCGGCCCCGACAGTTGGATGCACGCAACTGTGCACTGGCTCACGATGTCGAGTGCTGCACTGCCCTTCCTCACGATGTCGAGCGCTGACTAACTCTTGACATATGGAAAGGCCGAGGGCACCATGAACAGCGCCATCCGAGACATCGCCCGGTGGGCACGGTCACAGGGGTGGACCGTCGAAGACGATGCCAGCGGCTACACCCGGTTCTTCGATCCGGATGGCAGTTTCATCACCCGCTACCCGGCAACGCCATCCAACTCGCGACGCCGGCTCGCCGACCTCATCGTCGCCATCAAGAAGGCCGGGCTCGAGCTTCCGCCCCCCTCGAAGAAGCAGCTCCGCTCACGCAGGCAGAAGGGACAGTGACATGGGCTCCTGGTCTGTCACGCTGACCTACCCGTCTCCCGCCGACGAGCACCAGCTCACCGCCTGGAGCGACGCCCTCGGCGACGACGTCACCGTGGCCGCTGTCCCCGGCAATGCCACGACCGTTGCTCTCTGGGTCGACGCGCCCGACCCTGTCGAGGCGGCCGCCGCCGCAGTCGGTGTCACCGGCCCGGTCATCCCCCACGAGCCGACCGCCATCGGGGTCGTCGACGAGGACAGCCACCTGACCGCAGCCCATGCCCCAACCGTGCCGGACCTGGTGTCCTCGGTGGAAGCCGGCGAACTGCTCGGCGTGTCCCGCCAACGTGTCGGTCAGCTGGCCAAGGACCATCCGCAGTTCCCCGCCCCCCTGTACGAGCTCCGTACCGGCCCGCTGTGGACCCGTCAGGCGATCGTGTGGTTCGACACCCATGCGGATCGGCGCCCCGGACGGCGGAGGCAACTCGCCGGCTGACGGCCCCCGATCCGTCGAGCGACCATCACCGCCTGCGGCCTCGATCCGCGGGGCGATGACTAAACCCAAGTATCGTGGAAGGGCATTGCGCTAAACTATCTCTTACTATGCCTACCTCGCCGTTGTCTCCGCTCACCACCGAAGCGCTGCGGCTGCTGTCCGCGTCGATCAGGGCGCAGCGGCTGCGGCGCGGCTGGTCGATCAACGAGCTCGCGAACCGCGTCGGGGTGTCCCATCCGACGATCATCAAGGTAGAACGCGGGGACCCCACCGTTGCGGTCGGCACGGTGCTCGAGGCTGCGACCTTGGTCGGGGTGCCGTTGTTCGATCCGGATCCGGGAACGCGGGTGCGTCACCTGGACCGGCTCACGGCAGAGCTGGCGTTGCTGCCGCAGGCCGGCCGGGCCGCAGCCGCCGAGGCCGACGATGATTTCTGAGCCGACGTCCGCGTATGTGTGGATCTGGCTTCCCGCCGCGAACGACCCGGTCGTATGTGGTCGTCTCGATCACGTCGAGGGTCGGATCGCATTCGTGTACGCCCGGTCGTACCTCGACCGCGTCGACGCTGTCGCCATCTTCGACGACGAGCTGCCGCTCCGCCGTGGGTATCAGTTCCCGGCGAGTGCACAGACGCGTGGTGTGCCGTTGTGCATCAGCGACACACTGCCGGACGCGTGGGGACGCCGGCTGGTCAACCGTCGTCTCGGTGAGCTTGCGACCGAGCTCGGGGAGCTCACCTACCTGATGGAGTCCGGATCCGACCGGATCGGCGCGCTCGACTTCCAGCCGTCGGCCGACGGCTATGAACCGCGCGACGTGGCGCATGCGACGCTCGACGAGCTCGCTACCGCGTCCGAGCTGATCGAAACCGGCCAGCCGCTCAACGCCACCCTCGAAACCGCGCTGCTGCGTGGCACCTCGATCGGTGGGGCGCGCCCCAAGGCGCTGCTGGACGACGGTCCCCGCAAGCTGATCGCCAAGTTCTCCTCGACGACGGACACCTATCCGGTCGTCCAGGGCGAGTACGTCGCGATGGAGCTCGCCCGCCGAGCAGGTCTCGACGTCGCCCCGGTCAGCCTGGCGAGGGCGGCAGGCCGGCACGCGCTGCTCGTCGAACGGTTCGATCGGACGCCCGCGGGAGGTCGGCGGCGGCTGGTGTCGGCACTGACCATCCTCGGGTTGGCACCGTTCCCCGAGGGCCGATACGCGACCTACACCGACCTCACACACAAGATCCGCGCCCGCTTCGCCGATCCGAACGACACACTCCGGGAGCTGTTCGGACGGATCGCGTTCAACATGCTCTGCGGCAACACCGACGACCATGGTCGCAACCATGCTGCGTTCGTCGGTCCCCACCTCGAGCTGGCGCCGGCGTACGACATCTGTCCGCAGCCCCGCTCCGGTGAGACCGCCAACCAGGCGATGGCGTTCGACGACCACGGCAACCGCGAGGCCCGCCTCGCGCTGCTGGTCGACGCAGCAGCCTTGTATCTGCTCGATCGCGTCGAGGCCGACGACATCATCGGGGCGTTGGTCACGACGATCCACGAACACTGGGACGACGTGTGCGATGCCGCCGAACTCACCGCGGTCGAACGCAGCCGCCTCTGGGGGCGCCAGTTCCTCAACCCGTCCGTGTTCGCCGGGACCTGACCGACGACCCGACCCGAGCGCCCCCCGGGAACCGAGACTTGGTCAGCCGGGGCCGTCACGGATGACCGGTGAGCCTGACCAAGTCCGAAGGGGGCGCGGGCGGCGATGGCCGGGTCGCGGGGCGATCAGGGGGCGACGCGGGTGGCGCGGGGTCAGGGGACGGCGGGGGTGAGCCCCTGCTGGTGCAGGCGGTCCAGGAGCCGGACCAGCATCGAGGCCGCCTGGTCGCGGCGCAGCGAGGTATGCGGGTCGAACACGCCCGGCGACCGGCCGGACACGAGCGACAGCGCGGCGGCCATCTCGATCGCGTCCCGCTCGGGCGAGCCGGCCACGTCCCCGAACACCGGCGTGACCGACCGCAGCGTCGCCCCGGCCGCGTGCTCGGCCGCACGTGCCACGATCGCGGCGAACTCCGCCCGTGTGACCGTCCGCTCCGGCTCGTAGCGGGTCCCGGTGACGCCGCGCACGATGCCGACGGAGGCGAGTGCCTCGACGTTGTCGCGGTGCACCGAACCGGCGATGTCCCCGAACCGGCCACCCGCCGGCACGGCAGGCACGACACCCGCCGGGCGCAGCGCGTTGACGACCATCGTGGCGACCTGCGCCCTGGTCAACCCGAGCTCCGCCCCGTAGCGCGTCGAGCTGACGCCCGCCGTCACGCCCGTCGCCGCCAGGCAGGCGACACCGAGGTGGTGCGTGTGCGCGGCCGGCACGTCCCGGAAGTTGGTCGGCCGGACCGTGGCGCAGACCGGAACGGGCGTGCCCAGCGCCGCCAACGTGCCCGTCGCGCGGGCGATGCCGCCGGTGACGGTCTGGTCGGCGCCTCTGAGCGGCCGGATCCCCTGCCGCACGGCGTGCAGCAGCTGCTCGGCGCTGCCGGCCGCGGGCGACGCCTCGACGGCGAGCGCGACGATGCCGGCGACGAACGGTGCCGCCATGGACGTGCCGCTGGCGGTCGCCAGCCGCCCACCCGGCACCGTGGAGAGGATGTGGGCCCCCGGCGCAGCCACGTGCACCGTGCGGCGCGACGAGGCGCTGAACGGGGCGAGCTCGCCGCGGTGGTCGAGCGCGGCGACCGTCAGCTGGTTGGGCAGCGACTCCATCGCCGGCCAGACGGGGCTGCGCTCGTGCGGCAGGTTCGTGTTGCCGGCCGCGACGATGACGGGGATGCGCGCCTCCTCCATCGCGGCGCGCAGCGCCATCGACCGGTCCGGACCGCCGAAGCTGAGGTTGACGACGTCCGCACCGTTCGCCGCCGCGTAGCGGATCGCGGCGATGGCGTCGGAGGTCCAGCCGCTGCCGTCCGCGTCGATGAAGCGCAACGGCATGATGCGGGCGTCCGGCGCGACCCCGCGGAAGCCGGTCGTGGGGTCGAACCTGCCCGCGACGATGCCGGCGACGTGGGTGCCGTGCGCGTCCCCGGCAGCCGAGTGGAACACCTGCGGCGAGCCGTTCACGAAGTCCCAGCCGTGCAGGTCGTCGACGTAGCCGTTGCCGTCCGAGTCGGTGCCGTCGGGGCGCTCGCCGGGGTTGCGCCAGATGCGGTCGCGCAGCAGCGGGTGGGTGATGTCGACACCGGTGTCGACGACGGCGACGACCGTGCCCCTGCCGGTGGCGTGTGGCCAGGCGAGTGCGGCACCGCTGTCCGCGCCGCGGAGTCCCGGGCTGCCGTTGATCAGCTGGCCGACGTTGTCCAGGCCCCAGGCGCTGCCGTTCTGGAGCGTGACCCGCACGTCGCGCTCGACGGCGACCACGCCGTCGCGGGCGGCGAGCCGCCGCTCGATCGCGGCAGCGGTCGACGCGTCGGGCACCTCGAGCACCTGCACCCGCGACACCTCACCGGCCGGGCCGGCGGGCAGCGCGTCGGGCGCGGCCGGGCCGGTGGGCGGTGCGTCGGGCGCGGCCGGGCCGGTCGGCGGGCGGCGCTGGCTGGCCGGCGGGCGGGCGGGCGCGTGCGGTAGGCGCGGCCGGGCCGGTGGGCGGGGCGGGCGCGGCCGGGTGGGAGGAGGGTGGCGGTGCGGGCGCCGCGAGCGCGGCTCGTCGGCCCGCCTGCGCGAGTGCCACCTCGCCGTCGATCGGCTCGTCGTAGGTCACCAGGAGACGGACCGGATCCTGGGCGCCCGGGTCGATCGCCGCGGCCGGCACGACCAGCCCGACGACGAGGACGGCCGCCAGCACGAGTGCCGCGACGATCGGGCGAGGGTGGGTCACGGCCGTGCCTTCGTGGACGCAGTCGCTCCACGCATCGGCACGCCCGCCTGGCGGCTGAAGCGCTGCCGAGCCCGCGCTCGCCCACGAGCTCTGTCACATCACCCGGCCAGGTTCGGCCGTGGCGCGTGCCAGAGCCTGGCGCGAACCCGACCGGCCGTGACCTCTGTCACCGCACCCGGCCAGGATCGGCCGTGGCGCGTGCCAGAGCGGGGCGCTGACCCGACTCGGCCGCGACCTCTGTCACCTCGCCCGGCCAGGTCCGGCCGTGGCGCGTGCCAGAGCGGGGCGCGGACCCGACCGGCCGTGAGCTCTGTCACCTCACCCGGCCAGGTTCGGCCGTGGCGCGTGCCAGAGCGGAGTGGAGGGGGGCGTCAGGGATCCAGGGGGTCGTCGACGGGAGGGCGGGTGACGCGGACCACCAGGTCGGCGAGCAGGCCGATCGAGATCACCTGGAACGCGGCGAACAGGATCAGCAGCGTGTTCGTCGCGATCCGCAGGTCCTTGGTGACGACGTCGAACCCGAGCTTGCCCAGCCCGAACAGCAGCAGCAGCATCCCCACCGGCATGAACACCCGCAACGGCTCGTAGCTGAGCATCATGCGGACGACCTGGAGCAGGTACCGGCGCGTGTCCCGGTACCAGTGGAACTTCGAGGTCCCCTCGCGCGCCCGGTACTCGATCGGCACGTACACGACCGACAGCCCGTCGGACAGGAACGACATCGTCATCGTCGTCACGCACGAGAACCCGTTGGGCAACCGGTTGAGGTACGGGATCGCGCGCGCCCGCTTGAAGGCGCGGAACCCGGAGTTCAGGTCCGGGATCTCCTCCTGCGCCAGGTACTGCGCGAGGCTGCGGATCGCCCACTTCGCCGGCACGCGCGCGAACCGGTGCGTGCCCTCCTCCGACGTCCGCGCCCCCACGATCTGGTCCGCGTCGCCCATCGCGTCGACCAGCTCGGCGATCTGGTCGTTGGGGTAGGTCATGTCCACGTCGGTCCACACGACGACGTGGCCACGCGCCGCGCGTGTCCCGGTCCTGCGGGCCCCACCGGACCCGAGGTTGCGGCGATGCTCGATGACCCGCAACGACGGGACCGCACTGGACAGCTGGCGGAGCAGCTCACGGGACCCGTCCGAGGACCGGTCGTCGACCGCAACCAGCTCGAAGGAGTACGCCGACGCATCGAGGCCAGCGACGATGCGCTCCACCTCGGCGCGGAGGTGCCCGACCTCGTTGAAGACCGGCAGCACCACCGTCACGTCGGGGCGACCGTCGGCGGGCGCGACGTCCTCGGCGACCGCCATGGGCTGGGGGGCTGCGACGGTCGGCTCGGCGGTCACCTAGCGGACCTCGAGGTGGCCACGGCCGATGCCGTGGTAGCGGAGCCCCGCGGCGACAGCCGCGGCCGGGTCGAGCGCGTTGCGCCCGTCGATGACGATCGGGTAGTCGAGCACGGCGTAGAGGTCGGCCGGGTCGAGGGCCGTGACCTGCGGCCATTCGGTTGCGACGACCACCGCGTGCGCGCCCCGGCAGGCCTCGAGCGGATCGTCCACCACCTCGACGTCCGGCAGCAGCTTGGCGACCTCGTCGAGCGCGACCGGGTCGTAGACGCGCACCCGCGCGCCCTCGGCCAGCAGGTCCTGGGCGAGGTAGACGGCAGGAGCCTCGCGCAGGTCGTCGGTCCCCGGCTTGAAGGTCGCGCCGAGGATCGCGATCGTCTTGTCGGCCAGGTGCCACAGCTCGTCGGCCAGCTTGTCGATCACCACGCGCCGCTGCCCGACGTTGATCCTGCGCACCTGCTCGAGCAGCTCGAAGTCGTAGCCGACCGTCCGCGCGAGGTGCGCGAACGCGTCGACGTCCTTGGGGAAGCACGAGCCGCCGTACCCGATCCCCGCCTTCAGGAACGCAGGCCCGATCCGGGCGTCCAGTCCCATCCCCTCGGCGACCACCTCGACGTCCGCACCGACCCGGTCGCAGATGTTGGCGACCGCGTTGATGAACGACAGGCGGGTGGCGAGGAACGCGTTCGACGCGTGCTTGATCAGCTCGGCGGTCGCGACGTCGGTCTCGACCACCGGGCAGCCGACACGTTCGACCATCGGCGCGTAGACGGCGCGGAGCCGATCGCGTGCGACCTCCGAGGACGTGCCGTAGACGATCCGGTCCGGTTCGCGGGTGTCCCTGACCGCCGAGCCCTCGCGGAGGAACTCCGGGTTCGAGGCCACGTGGACCGTCGGGGCGTCGTCGCCACGCAGCGCCTGCTCGCGCGCGATCACCTGGGCGAGCCGATGACCCGTGTTGGCCGGGACCGTGGACTTCTCCACCAGCACCAGCTCCGTGACCGCATGGCGGGCGACGTCGGCACCCACCCGTTCGACGAAGCGCAGGTCCGGGCCACCGCCGGGCAGCGGCGGGGTGCCGACGCACACGAACACGACCTCGGCATCCGCCACCGCGGACGGCAGGTCGTCGGTGAACGTGAGGCTGCCGTTCGCGGTGACCTTCTCGACCAGCTCCGGCAGATCCGGCTCGTGGAACGGCACGTCACCGGAGCGCAGGACGTCGAGCTTGGCGGTGTCGTCGTCCAGGCCCACGACCTGATGTCCGAGCTCGGCGAGGCACGCGGCCGTCACCAGGCCCACGTGCCCGACACCGACGATCAGGATCTGCATGGAACGGCCCTTCGGGTGGCGCGGCGGGGGCGGGACGGCGGCGACGATGGCGGGGGTGCGGGAACTCGCGTGTTCGTGGCCGGGCGTGGCGGTCGGCGGCGGACGTGGAACCGGGTCGGCCGCGGACCCGGCGCGGGCAGCGCACGCACGGTCGCGCGATGGGCGGCGCACCGGGCCGAGAACACGCCCGTGCCCCGCACGTGGCTCGGTGCGAGCGGTGACTGAGTCTAACGTCGCACGCCGTCCGTGCCGATGGACCACATACGGCCGGACGAGCGGTGTCGTCGCCCCTGCGGCGGACCAGCGATCACCGGCGCACGCGAGCTGCGTGCGGCACGGCCGACCAGTGTCCCCGACGGGTGGAGCGAGAGCATGACGGTGCGCAGCGACGCGCGAGCAGCAGCAGTTGGACGGCAGGACCTGCGGACCGCGCGACGCTCGTTCGTCGTGTGCCTGGCGGTCGCGATCGCGGTGTCGCTGGTCGGCATCGCACCGACCGCCGCCGATGCGAACACCGGCGGGATCGTCCCGGCCCCGAAGCACCTTCCCCAGACACCACGGGTCGACGTCACCCCCCGGACCGTCGACCTCACCTTCCCGGTCGCCAACCCGTCCGACGTGCGCTTCTCCGCCGGCGACTTCCTCGCGCTGCGCGGCGGCGGCGCCCGGCTGCACGCCGCCAGCGACCTGATGGCACCCAAGCACCGGCCGATCCACGCCGCCGTCGGCGGGACCATCACGTCCGCGCCGTTCCCCGAGCCGAGCTACGGGTGGATGATCTCGATCCGTGGCGACGACGGGCTGCGCTACTCCTACATCCACCTCAACAACGACACCCCCACCAAGGCGTCGAACGGCAGCTGGCTGGACGACGACAAGGGCGGCGTCGAGCACGCCTACGCACCCCGCATCGTGCAGGCGATCAAGACCACCGGCTCCGCCCGGGGCCTGCGCATCGAACGGGGCGAGCTGATCGGCTTCAACGGCGATTCCGGCAACGCCAAGGGCGTCGCTCCCCACCTGCACCTGGAGATCTACGACCGGGACGACGTCGGCGAGTACCGGATCGACCCGTTCCACAGCCTCACGGCCGCCCTCGCACGGGGTGACGTCCCCGGCAACGCCGCGACGGCCCCCTCGAACGGTCTGCCCTACCGGGACCTGTCGGTCGACGGGGTCCACACAGGTGCGATCGTGCGACTCACCGAGCAGGGCATCCTGCGCGGCTGCGACGGCACCCGCTACTGCCCCCGCACCCCGATCACGCGCGGGGACCTGGCCGCCGCCGTCGCTGCCGCCCGCGGACTGCCCGACGGCGGGACCCCACGGTTCTCCGACGTGTCCCGCAACGACCGCAACGCCGGCGCCATCGCGGCGGTCGACCAGGCCGGGATCCTGACCGGGTATGGCGACGGGCGCTTCGGCCCGAACGACCCGCTCCCCCGCGCGCAGCTCGCCACCATGCTGGTGCAGGCGTTCGGGCTGCCCGCGCTCGCCTCGCCGGCGCCGTTCGTGGACGTGCCGTCGAGCAGCGTGCACGCCGGGACGATCTCGTCCGCCTACGCGTCCGGCCTGACCCGCGGTTGCGGCGACGGCTCGCGCTTCTGCCCCTGGGACGACGTCTCGCGCGAGCAGATCGCGACGTTCCTGGAGTCAGCCCTCACCCGGTGACGCATCGGGTGAGGCGCCGCGGCCCTGGCGTCAGCCCTCACCTGGTGACGCATCGGGTGAGGCGCCGCGGCCGGCCGAGGTGACCTGCTCGCGCACGCCGAGCGCGAGCGCGATCGGAGCCGTTGCGGCCAACCCCAGCACCCGCGCGAGGGCGGTCGCCAACAGCCCCGTCGCCGCCGGCAGCGCCACCGCCGGTGCCAGCAGCGCGGACAGCAGCTCCGCCAGCCCGAGACCGGCCGGGAACATCCCCGCGGCCGCCGCGAGCGGCGCCGCCGCCCCGAGCACGACGGCCTGCGACACCACCACCTCGACGTCCAAGGCGACCAGCACGAGCCACAGACGGGCGGCGTGCAGCAGCGTCGTCGCGACCTCGACGCCCAGCAGGCCCGCCACCGCGGCGGGCGACCAGGCGGCAGCGACCGCCCGGATCGTCACCGCGACGACGGCGATCCCGCCGAGCCCGGCCGCAACCCCGGCGACCCCCAGCGCCGGCCGGTAGCCGATCGCTGCGGCGCCGGCGAGCGCGACGGCGGTGGCCACCCACGCCCCGGCGGCCAGCAGGTTGATCGCCGTCGAGCGCGCCACGCTCGCGCCGGCCGACGTCAGCGCGTGGACACGGACCAGCGCCCCGCCCGGCAGCGGCAGCACGTTGGCGGCCGTCGCGACCACCACCAGCCGCACGGAACGCGCCCAGGACGGCACGAACGCAGGGTCGAGGCAGCGGCCCATCGCGCGCAGCTCGGCGGCGTTCGCGACGATCGTGGCGGGCGTGCCGACGACCGCGACGACCACCAGCGGCCACCACCGCAGGTCGGCGGCGCGGACGTCGGTCGCCCGCAGCGCCGCAACCACGCCACCCGCGAACACCACCGCGGCGAGGGTCAGCAGCACGCCACGCCACCGGGGCGACGGCGTCCGCCACCGGGTCAGCGAACGCAGCCGGTCGAGCGAGGGCGAGGTCGGCTCGCTCAGGGCAGCCGCTCGATCGTGACCCCTTGGCGGCCGAGCGCGTCCAGCGTGCGGGCGAGGAAGGACGCCATCTGGGCCCTGGTCATCGCCAGGGACGGCGCGAACTCCCGCGGTTCGGCGGTTCCGAGCGTGATCCCGAGCTCGCGTGCCTGGAGGATCGACCGCTCGTGGGTGTTGCCCTGCACGTCGTCGAACCAGTCCCGGGCCGGCTCGGCAGGCTGCCCCGTCAGGTGCTCGACCGTGCCGACCACGAAGGTCGCCATCTGGGAGCGGGTGACGGGCCGGTTCGGCTCGAAACGCCCGCCTCCCGTCCCCGACACGATCCCCGCCGCCGCGAGCCGATCGATCGACCGGGCGTGGACGGAGCCGGCGACGTCGGTGAACGGCGAGGGCGGGTCGGCGGGCGCCGGCTCGCCGGCGGCGTCCAGCACGCGGGTCAGGAACGTCGCCATCTCGCCGCGGGTGATCGACCGGTTGGGCGCGAACCGGCCGTCCGCCGTGCCGATCGTGACGCCGTGCCAGGCGATGCAGTCGACGCTGCGGACGTGCACGGAGGTGCGCGGCACGTCCTCGAAGGTGATCGGCGGCACGTCGTCGCGGCACACCGGCCGCTCGACCGCCTGGAGGAAGGCGTTGACGTCGAGCACCCCGCCGGAGGTCACCTTGTCGCCGAGCCCGGCGCTGCGCCGGGCGGTGCGCACCAGGGTGCCGACGAGCTCGGACGCGGGCACGCCGGGGGCGAGGGCCCGACCGAGCGCGAGCGCGGCGGCGACCTGCGGTGCGGCGAACGACGTGCCCTCGAAGATCTCGTGGTCGCCTCCCGCCAGGGTGCCGATGATGTCCTCGCCGGGTGCGGCGATGTCGACGTGGCGGGCGCCGTAGTTGGACGCCACCCGCTCGTTCACCAGGATCTGGTTGTCGCGGTCGGTCGCGGCGACCGTCACGAGGTTCGGCAGCCGGTACATCGCCGGGAACCGTCGCGGTGACGGGTTGCCCGACAGGTCCTGCCCGTCGTTGCCGGCGGCCGCCACGACCGGCACGCCCGACTCCTCGATCGCGTTGACCAGCTCCGCGTTCGGGCTCGTCCCGCCCCAGCTGAGCAGGATGACGTCGGCACCGGCCGCGGCGGCCTCGCGGATCGCTCGGCTGGCGCGTCCGTAGGTCGCCTGGCCCGGTGGCCCGGTCAGCGACGTCGACTCGTAGATGCGGTGCACCATCAGCGACACGCGCGGCGCCACACCGGCCATCCCGTACCCGTCGCCAGCACGCGCGGCGATGATCCCGGCGATGGCCGTGCCGTGCCAGTCCTGCACGCGCCCGACGTAGGTGTCGAACGAGCCCCGGAGGTGGTCGAAGCCGGCGGAGCCGGTGGCGGGGTCCTGCCAGAACGCGCCGGCGAGGTCCGGGTGGGTCGGGTCCACGCCGGTGTCGATCACGGCGACCACGACCTCCGGCGTGCCGGAGGTGATCTCCCAGGCGTCCGCGATCCGGATGCGGTCGAGGTTCCACTGGAACGGCCGCAACGGATCGTCGACCGCGACGGGTACGACGGCGACGGGCGGCTCGTCGAGGTCGCCGGCGTCCTGCGCGCCCGCGAGGCCGGCGGGCCCGAGCCCGACGAGAGCCACCGACGCGACGACGAACCAGGCGAGCGTCCGGCGCCGCGCGCCGCGGACCCCCCGTCCCACGTTCACCGAGGCTCCTCCTCGAACCGTGCGAGCGCATCCAGGGCGTGCGCGAGGAGGCTCCCCATCTGGTCCCTGCGCACCGCGGTCGCTGGATCGAACCGCACACTAGTCACGCCCCGCACGAGCCCGAGGTCGCGCGCACGGTCGATCGCCGCGACGTGCGTCGAACGGGTCGTGTCGTCGTACCACCGCCTGGACGGCGACGCCGAGGTGGCAGTGGCGTGCTCGTGGGCGCGGACCAGGAACGAGGCGATCTGTGCCCGGGTCACGGGCTCGTCCGGCCGGAAGCGTCCGTCGTCCCCGCCACGGACGATGCCGGCCGCCGCGAGCAGGTCGATCGACGCGGCGTGAGGATGGCCGGGCGCCACGTCGACGAAGCCTGCGGGCGCGGCGCCGGTGTCGTCGAGCCGCGGCCCCAGCAGGTTGCGCAGGAACGACGCCATCTGCCCGCGGGTGACCGTCCCGGTCGGGTCGTAGGCCCCGTCGCCACGGCCCCGCGTCACGCCGTTCACGGACACGCAGTCGATGCCGCTGGCGTGGACGCTGGTGCGCGGGACGTCGGTGAATCCGGACGGCGGCAGGCGGTCGGGTCGGCACAGCGGCCGTTGCACCGCGTGGACCAGCGCACCGACGTCGAGGATGCCGCCGCTCGCGGTGATGCCCGCGAGCGACGCCTGGGCGCGGCTGCTCCACAGCACGGCATCGATCAGGTCGGTCGTCGAGGCGTAGGGCGCGGCGCTGCGCGCGAGGGCGAGCCCGCCGGCGACGAACGGGGCCGCAGCGGAGGTCCCGTCGACCCAGCCGTGTCCGCCCTTCGCGAGGGCGGTGAGCACCGCCACCCCCGGCGCGGCCACGTCGACGGCACCTCGACCGATGTTCGCGAAGGGCGGCACCTCGCCCCGTGGCCCGATCGCGGTGACCCCGATCACGTTGGGCAGGTCGTAGGACGCCGGGTAGGCCACGATCGTCGGGCCGAGCAGCAGGCCACGGTTGCCGGTTGCCGCGACGACCGGCACGCCGACGTCGCCGATCACGGCCCGTAGCAGCGGGCTCGAGTCCGTGGTCTCCCACGAGGCGTTGACGACGTCGACGC
Source organism: uncultured Nitriliruptoraceae bacterium (assembly GCA_963695235.1). Lineage (GTDB taxonomy): Bacteria > Actinomycetota > Nitriliruptoria > Nitriliruptorales > Nitriliruptoraceae > PWLR01. Next base: position 1,377,569 of record OY968778.1, on the reverse strand, counting down.
CCGCGGCCGCGGCCACTTCGAAGGCCTGGATCACGCTCGCCAGCGTGCCGACGACCAGCCCGTCCTCGGACGCGGCCCCGAAAGCGGCGATGCTGAGGATCGACACGCCGGGCGCGACGCCGGCCACGCCGATCGCGTCGTCGGCCCGACCCGCGATGATCGCGGCCACGCCCGTGCCGTGCGATCGGTCGCCGCTGGTGCCGCCACCGGTCACGACCTGGCCGACGAGCGCACCCGCGAGGTCCGGGTGCTCGGGGTCGACCGCCGTGTCGATCACGGCGACCACGATGCTCGGGTCGCCACGCGTGACCCGCCATCCGGCGAGCGCGTTCACGTCCACCCCCGCGACGCCCGGCAGCTCGGCGTCCTTGGGACCCACCGTCTGGCCGGTGTTGCGCAGCCCCCACTGGAAGCCGAAGAGGGGATCGGTCGGCAGCGGCGTGGCCAGCGTGGTCCGGTGCGCGACGAGCACCCGGTCGACGTCCACCACCTCGACCAGCGGCGAGCGCTGGAGGCGGCGCTGCGCGGCGCCCAGCGCGTCGCCGTCCAGGGGGACGGCGTCGATCCGTTCGCTCAGGGGCGACGAGGCGCCGGCGGCGCCGGGCGCGGCCGCCTCGAGCGCGGCATCTCGCGCGGCGCGTCCCACGTCGTCGTGCCAGCGCACCAGCAGCTGGGAGGTCACGACCTGCGACGGGCCGCCACCTGTGGCGAGGTCGAGGGGGGCGGCGGCCGCGGGTGCGTGCGCGAGTGGAGCTGCGTCCGCATCGGCGGTGGTGCCGGCCAGCGGGACCAGGACGAGCGCGGCGGCGAGCGCCGCGACCCCCACGATGCCCGATCGCCGACGAGCGCCGGCCGCGAGGGGGACGGCGACGCCCACCCCTTGTGACACTCCGGGCACGACGCCCTCCCCACCGATCCCGTGGCGAACGAGCAGAGCGCCGTTCCCCCGTCTACACGCTAGAGCACCTCATCCCGTGCGGGCGCTCCCTGTCAGTCCAACACGACCCGCGCGACGAAGGTCGCGAGCTGGCCGCGCTGGACCGGGTCGCCGGGGCAGAACCGGTCGCTCGTGCATCCCGTCGTGATCCCCGCGGCGGCGATCGCCGCGATCGCACGGTCGTGCACACCCGTGCCGCTGACGTCGAGGAAGCCGCCGGTGTCGCCGTCGCCGAGCGCGAGCGCGCCCGCCAGGAACGTCGCCATCTGGGCGCGCGTCACCGGGACGTCCGGGCGGTAGCTGCCGTCCGCGAACCCTGCGACGAGCCCGAGCGCCGCGAGCGACTCGATGTTGCCGGCGTGGGTGTCGCCCGGCGCGACGTCGGTGAAGCGACCCGTCGGCGCGACGAGCGGCACCTCGAAGGTGTTCACCAGATAGGTCGCCATCTGGCCCCGTGTGACCGCCCGGTTGGGCGCGAAACGGGTGGCCTCGACGCCCTGGACGATCCCGGCTGCCTGCGCCCAGGTGATCGACCACTCGTGCACGTGCCCGTCGTCGTCGACGAACGGCGCGAAGCCGATCGAGCTGATCTGCGACGAGAACAGCCGCCCGCCCGTGCCACCCTCGGACAGCGGGAGGAAGCGCCGCAACGACGCACCGGCGATCGGCTTCGCGTCGCCCGGACGGCGGTCGAACACGAACGTCACCCGCTGGCCCGACGCCGTCACGCCGGTGACCTCCAGCTCGCGTGGCGTCAGTCCCTCCGTGCGCGAGAGCACACGGACGCGCTCGACACGCACGACGGGCTGCGCCCGTCCCGTCGACACGAACGACGCGAAGGCCGCGTGGCTGGCGCTCGCCGTCCACGAGGCCCGGGAGTTGCCCGCGCTCGGGTGCGACGACCACGGGTCGTCGACGCTGCGCAGGTACGGGATCGGGGTCGTGCCGTACGCCCACGAGTCCTCGACGTTCTCGGACCGTCCACCGTGCGACGACGAGTAGAACGTCTGGGCAAGGGCCCCCTGGTGGGTGAGGACCTGGCCGGCAGTCGCGTCGACCGCGGCCACCCACAGGTCGCCGATCCGCTCGCCGCCGCTGACGGTCTCCGACTCCTTGGCGTAGCCGGTGTAGTTCTGGTCGGCGGGCGTGGCGCGCAGGTCGCAGGCGCAGCCGCCCGCGACGCCGAGCCTGCCGATCGCGAACGTCCGGCCGGTGATGGCCTGCGCCCGGAGCGCGGCGGGCCCCGTCCGGCCCCACGACGACGGCACCTCGGCGAGGCCACGGAGGTAGAGCTCGACCGAGGGGACGTCCTGCACGGAGTTGAGGACGCCGCCCGCACGGCTGTGCAGGTCGCGCCAGCCGTGCCGGTAGGTGGTGGTGCCGACGTGCGACGAGGTGCGGATCACCGTGCCGTCGTGGTCGACGCGCGCGATCGGGTGGCTGAAGGTCTCCTCGAGCGGATCGGCGAGGCAGCCCGCCTGCCCGGTCGCCGGGACGATCCGGATGCCGTCACGCTGGGTGCCCTGCCCGTCCTCCCCGCGTACGGCGCAGGCGCGGACGGTCGAGCCCATCGGTTGCACGAACCACGGCTCGCAGCTCCCCGGGGCGACACGGCCACCGATCGACTCGCCGGCCGCGGCGTTCGGCGCGCACTGCAACCACGGCACGTCCGCACCGACCGCCTCGACGGTGGTCGACTGCACGCCGTCGAGGATGCTGACGCGGATGCGCTGGGCGCCGCGATCGTCGGCGGTGACCTGTGTGCCCGGGTAGTAGTGACCGAGGATGTCCGGGGCGCTCCACCCGGCCTGCGCCTGGGCGTACGCGCCGTACTGGCTCATGCCGACGCCGTGGCCCCAGCCGCTGCCGACGAACCGCACGGCCGGTGTCACCGGTCCCACGGACCTGACGGATGCGCGGACGGCCAGCGGCTCGGTCTGCGCCAGTGCCACCTCGGCGTCACCGTCGTCGTCGGGCGCCTGGACCTCGAGCTCCTGGCCCTCGGGCTCCTGGTCGTCGGGCTCCTGGACCTCGAGCTCCTGGACCTCGAGCTCCTGGCCGTCGGCCTCCTGGCCCAGGACGACGACGCTCTGCATCGCGACCAGCAGCGTGGTCAGGAGCAGGACCGGCAGCGTGCGTCGCCACCGCGGACCGGAAGTTGCGGACATCCTCGCCCCTCGCTCGGCGAACACGGGCCCGCGCATCGCGCCGGCCACGACGACGGGCCGGACCGTAGCGGGTGGCCCCGCGCGCATCGGCGCAGGCCCGGCCCCGGCCGTCGTCAGAGCGCGGTCGGATCCGTCTCGCGGCCGGGGAAGCGCTCCTCGAGCGGATCGCTCACCGGCGCGGGGACCGGCTCCGGGCTGAACCCGATGCCGGTGCGCACCGCGTGGACCCCGCGGACCATGTGGACGAACGAGGCGGTCGAGTCACGCCGTGCGACCTCCAGCGGGCAGAACCGGCCACTGCCGCAGTCGCCGCGGACCCCCACGTTCTGCAGGGCGGCGATGCCCGGCGCATGCGTCGAGGTCGTGGGGACGTCCGAGTACGGCGCGGTCCCCGGCTGGTGCAGTTGCTCACCGAGGGCGCGGGCCAGGACGGTCGCGAGCTGGCCGCGCGTCAGCGGCTCCCAGGGCCGATACGTGCCGTCCGGGTAGCCGATCAACCAGCCGCGTTCGGCCAGCACGTTGATCGACGCGGCGTGCAGACCGTCGGCCGGGACGTCTCGGAACCGCGACCCGGCGATCGGGTCGAGCTGGAGCGCCTGCACGACGAACGTCGCCGCCTGGGCCCGGTTGAGCTGCCCGGCCGGGCAGTAGGCGTTCGCCTCGCAGCCACGCGTCACGCCGAGCTCCGCCAGCTCGAGGATCGCGGCGCGGTGCGGCGAGCTCGACGGGACGTCCGGGAAGCGGACGGCCATCGTGCGGGCGGTCTGCCGGATCTGCGGCAACAGCTCGCGGATGCGTCCGGGGCAGGCGGTCGAGCCGACGTCGCGGTGACCGACGATCGTCGGCCGGGCGGTGCCGTTGCCCATCCGGGTGGTCACGCCGGTCGGGTCGATGCCGTGGATCGCCGACTTCGCGCCGATCACGCGCGTCAGCGCGTCGATCGCGGCAGGCGTGGCCTGTGAGCTGGTGAAGTTGCCGATCACCGACACACCGAACGAACCGGTGTTGAAGTTGGCGGCGTGCGCGCCGATCACGCCGCGCTCGAAGCCGCCCTTGCGGCCCTCGTAGACGTTGCCGAACCGGTCGATCAGGACGTTGTAGCCGATGTCCTTCCAACCGAGCGAGACCGTGTGGTAGCGGTGCATCGAGCGGATCAGCCCGGCCGCCTCCGCCTGCGAGTAGCTGTTCGCGACCGACAGGTTGGTGGTGTGGGCGGTGTGGTGCACCACGCCCATGTGCACGGCGCTCGCGACGCTGACGCTGCCGGTGGTGATCCGCTCGTCCGCCCCCCACTGGGCGCGTGGGATGACGTTCAGGGCGCTCGCCTCGGCCGCCGTGCCGAGGTCGGTGTCGTACTGCCGCTGGACCGGCCCACCCGAATGGCCCATGGAGTCGATGACCGTGACCGTGACGTCGTCGACGTCGGCGCCGATCACCTCGACCTGCAGGTGCGTCGCCTCGCCGACCCACACCTGTTCCGTGTGGCGGCCGGGCAGCTCGTCGCGGGCCTCGACGGAGCCGGGGTCGGGGCCGTCGTCCACGTCGATGAAGTCGACCGGCTCCCACGCGTCCCACGTCGCGCCGTCGGCGGAGGTGCGCACGCGCAGCGCGGTGGCGGTGTGGGGCGTGGTGAACCCGACAGCGCTGAAGGTCAGCTCCGGGGCGTAGGGCGCGGAGCGCTGCGGGCCCTCGGGGCCGGCGGCGGCCGGCTGCGAGCCGGCGAGTTGCGGGTCCTCGGGGGTGGCGGGCTCCAGGTCGTCGACCGTCTCGCTCAAGGTCAACGGCGTGGCCCACACCTGGACCTGTCCGACCGGGACGAGCATCGTCGCCAGGAGAGCGACGACGATCGCACGACCGACCATGCGCGGAACCGGAACCACCTGCACGGGCCTTCTCCTCCTCGGGGCGTGACTCACCGGGGCGGCCCGTGACCGGGTCGTTCGGGCGTCCCCTGTGCGTCCGCGCGCGCGGGCGCCCGACAGCCTCCGCCGCACGCCCCCGCTGTCTCGCGATGCGCCCTTCCGGACCCCGTGGTCGGACCGGTGCACCGCTCGCGCGGGACCTTCGTTGCTTCGACCAGGAGTGCGGCCGACTGAACACCGCATCACCTGGCTCACAACGGACCTGGCTGTCCACAGGTGCCCCGCGCGCGTTCAGCGACCACACCGTGAGTTGGTCGCGCGATGAGGAAGGTGGCCGTTCGGGCAGGGATGGCGCCCGCTCTCCCTGCGACGGAGCCCACGCGGTGTCACGTCGCGCGCCGACGTCACCACTGTGCGTAAAGGAGCGGCCGTGAGGCGCCGATACCCGGAACAACGACAGCTTCCCAGGAGTCCGCGTCGATGTCCCTCGCCCCCAGGCTGCTCCCCGCCGCACGCACCGCCCTCGCGGCGCTGCTCGTGGTCCTGGCCCTCGTGCCGGCACAACCGGCCGCCGCCTCGTCCCCCACCACCGCGGAGTTCGAACGGGACTTCGTGGCGCTGGTCAACGTCGAGCGCGCCAAGCAGAGCCTCGGCGCGCTCCAGGTCAAGGGCGACATCGTCACGGTGGCCCGCCGTCACTCCGCCAAGATGGCCTCCGACAACCGCCTCCACCACAACCCGAACTTCTCCAAGGAGATCACCGGGTGGCAGCGGGTCGCGGAGAACGTCGGCGTCGGCCCGTCGGTGGACGCGCTGCACCGGGCGCTGATGGCGTCCGAGGGGCACCGTCGCAACATCATGGACAGCACGGTGACCGAGATCGGCGTCGGCGTCGTCATCAGCGGCGGCCGGGTCTGGGTCACACAGAACTTCCGCCGGCCCCGCAGCGGCGTCACCGTCTCGCCCCCCACGCTGACGACCTTCGGTGACGTCTCGAGCCGGAACGCGCACGCCTCCTCGATCGACACGGTGAGCAACCGCGGCATCACGGACCCGTGCGGCAACGCCCGCTACTGCCCCGACGGCCGCGTCACCCGCGGCGAGTTCTCGCTGATGCTGGTGGCGGCGCTCGACCTCCCGCTCGCGACCAACGCGAGCCGCTTCGCCGACGTGAAGGGCCAGCAGGCCGCCGCCGCCGAGACGCTCGCAGCCAACGGCCTGACCACGGGTTGCTCCGCGACCACCTTCTGCCCGGATGCGCAGCTGACGCGCGAGCAGATGGCGACGTTCTTCGCCCGGGCGCTCCACCTCGCCCCGGCCAGCTCGCCGTTCCGCGACGTCACGACGACCCACGCGGGGTCGGTCGGGGCGCTGTACCGCGAGGGCATCGTGACCGGCTGCACCGCGACCACCTTCTGCCCCCGCCAGCGCGTCACCCGGGCGCAGACGGCCTCGATGATCGCCCGCAACCTCGGCTGATCTCCGTGGCCTCTCGGCCGGGCTCCGAGCGCCGGTCAGTCGAGGACCGGTGACCCGAACTCGAGGGTCTCGAGCACCGTGTTGAACGCCTCGACGTGGTCGAGGAACACCTGCGGCGCGTCCGTGTCACCGGGGCCGGGAACCGGCTGCGCGAGCACCACGATCCCACGCGAAGCGATCACGGTGACCATCTCGCGGGTCGGCGTGCCGAGCGTCTCGTAGCTGTAGACCAGCCGGGTCGCGGGCACCTCGCCGTCCAGCGTCACCATGGTGTCCGACTCCAGGGTCGCCTCCTGCGCGACCAGGAACCGCCGCCAGTCGTCGGGCACGGTGGCCGGCTCGTAGGTGAAGAACATCCCGACGACCGGGCCGTCGACCTCCGTCGCTGCACCCTGGACCGCCTCGGGTCCGATGTCGCGGTTCCGATGCTGAGCCGCGTGTCGGCCTCCTCCAGCAGGTACCAGCCGTCGGGCAGCTGCACGGTGACGTTGCGCCAGCTCACGCTGGACGGCTGCGCGTCGTCTCCGCACCCGACCAGCGTCGCGACCAGCGCGGCGACGGCGAGCAGGCGCGCCCACCGCGACATCGAGGTGGAACGGGCGGACCGTCGCCCGCGGGCGGACGTGCGGCGGGACATCGTCACGCGCCGGGGTCGCGGCGGTCGAGGTCCTCGAGGAGCACCGCCAGACGTGCGGTGGTGCGCAGCAGCTCCTCGTCGTCGATGGTCACCGAGGCGGACCGCTGGAGCCCGTCCGGCGTGGGGATGCGCTGGGTGTCGACGTCCGCGACGTCGAACGAGCTGGCCGCCCGCTCCGGCCGCTCCGCCGCACGTTCGGACTGGTCCACGGGCTCGTCCGTTGGCACGTCCGCGGCCACGTCCGCGGGCGAAAGACCAGCGAGGTCGAGCGACGGCTGCTCCACCGACGCGGGCTCCTCCGCCGGTGCGTCGTGCTCCTCCGCCGGTGTCTCGTCCTCGGACACCGACGCGGGCCCGTCCGGTGCGCCGTCCTCCACCGTCGGTGGGGCGGTGGTGGTGGCGGCGAGCTCCGCGAGCACCGTCGCCGCGCGCAGCTCGCCGGTCGGCGGATCGTCGCCGTGCAGCTGCCCGCTGTCGGCGAGCGCGATCGCTCGGGCCTCCGCGCCGCCGAGCAGCACGGCGACGTCGCGGCCCCCCGCGGCGGCGACCGGCCCCGTGTCGTCGGGCTCGAGGTCCGCCCCCGCCGTGAGGGTGCCCTCCGGGTCGGGGTCCGCCCCCGGCGTGGGAAGGTCCTCCGGCTCGGGCTCGGGGTCCGGCTCCGGCGTGGGGAGGTCCTCCGGCTCCGGCTCCGGCGTGGGAAGATCCTCCGGCTCGGGCTCGGGGTCCGGCTCCGGCTCCTCGGCAGCCACGACCGCCGCAGTCGCCGCCTCGTCCGCGAGCGTCGGGTCGACCCGCACGACCAGCGGCACCGCCGTCTCGGCCGATGCGGCGATGGCAGCACTCGCCGAGGGGCGCGGCGGCTGGTCGTCCTGCGCATCCGGCGGCCCACCGTCCGACGCCGGTTGCTCGTCGGCCACGTCACGCCCGCCGCGACGTTCGCCGGGCGGGGTCGTGGCCGGTCCGACGAGGCGCGCCGTGCGGTCGTCCAGGAGCAGGACCTGCGCGTGGGCGCCGATCGCCTCCATCGCGTCGAGGCCGGCGATCAGGTCCACCCGTGCCGTCCGGTCGCGTTCCGCGACGACCACCAGGTGGTCGAGCGAGCTCGCCGCGGTCAGCACCTGGCGGCTGCCGACCGGCGGCAGCGCGACCAGCAGCACGTCCAGGTCGCTCGGCAGCCGCTCCCGCAGCTGCCCGAGCACGTCGAGCGCGGCACCGCGATCCGCACCCGCACCGAGCCACGCGAGCCGCAGCCCGGGCTCGAATCGCACGGCAGAGCCGATGCGGCCGCCGCTGCGAAGCACCTCCAGCAGCCCCGGGGGCTCCGACCTCCCGGTCGCGAGGTCCACGTGCAGCACCGACGCGCCGGTCGCCGCCAGCGCCCGGGCGAGCGCCGCCGACCAGGCGAGCACGTGGCCGCGGTCCTGCCCCGCCGTCGCCAGGCCGAGCAGCAACGGGACCTCGATGGAGGGTCGCGCCTCGACGACCGCGTCGGCGAGCGAGCGGACCGCCGCCGGATGCGCCTCGACGGGCAGCACGGCGACCAGCTCGCCCCCTGCCGCGGCGACGTGCCGCGGGCCGCGGATGATCGTGTCCGCCGCATCCGTCGCGATCGCCGCGGCGACCCCGAGCAACGCCGCCGCCAGCCCGAGCGAGGCGCCGACCAGGGCCGTGGTGGGCAGCAGGGTCGGCCACAGCAGCGTCACGCCGACGGCCACGAGCACGAGGCCCAGGATCGTGAGCAGCACCAGCCGCCGACGTTGCTCGAGCACGTCGACCGCCTCGACGAGCCACAGCGGCGGGGTCCGCCGCCGCGTGCCGTCGTCAGCGCCGTCGCTGCCGCCACCCACCGGAGCGGCGGCGTCGCCCGCGGCAGCGGCGGGCGCCGGGCCGTCCTCGGTGGGCGCGTCGGAGGAGGTCGTCGGGTCGGTCATCGGGTCGACTCTACCGACGTGGCTCGCGGCCGAGCCGGAGGCCGGACCGGCCGGTCGGGCCGCGCGGACGCCCGCGGACGGCCGTGCCCCCAGGACTACGCTCGGGCGGATGGCGGCCGTGGAGGACGACGTGTCGAGCGAGCCCGACGTGGACGACGCCGAGCCGGCCGGCGCCGTGGCCGGGCCCGTGGGCGACGCAGGGATCGCCGACCCCGAGGCGGGCGACAGCGAGGTGGCACGTGCCGACGTGGTCACCGTGCTCGGCGCTGGCGTGATGGGACGGGGCATCGCGACCGTCGCGGCCGCGTCCGGCGCGGAGACCCGCCTGGTCGACGTCGACGAGGCCCAGCTCACGGCGGCGCTCCGCCGCATCGAGGCCGACCTGGCCGGAGCGGTGGAGCGTGGACGGCTCGGTGCCGGGGAGGCGGCACGCGCGTTCGCGCGCGTCAGCGTCACGACGGACCCCGTGATCGGCTGCCGGGACGCCGAGCTGGTGATCGAAGCGGTCGTCGAGCGCCTGGACGTCAAGCACGAGGTGCTGCGCACGGCCGCGACGGCAGCACGCGCGGACGCGGTGCTGGCGACCAACACCTCGGCGCTGTCGGTGACCGCGATCACCGCGGGGCTCGACGACCCGTCCCGGGGAGTCGGGATGCACTTCTTCAACCCGGTCCCGAAGATGCGCCTGTGTGAATTGATCGTCGCCGAGACGACCTCCGAGCGGACGTTGCAGCGCGCCGATGCGTTCGCCCGCGCCATGGGCAAGCAGACGGTGCGGGTCCGTGACGTCCCTGGCTTCACGACGACCCGCATCAACGCCCTGATCGGCAACGAGGCGCTGCGGATGCTGGAGGACGGGGTCGCGTCGGCCGCCGACATCGACACCGCCGTCCGCCTCGGCCTCAACCACCCGATGGGCCCGCTCGAGATGGGCGACCTGGTCGGGTGGGACACGCGCCTGCACATCCTGGAGCACCTGGAGGCGACGCTCGGCGAGCGCTACCGGCCGACGGAGCTGCACCGTCGGCTGGTCGCCGAAGGGCGTCTGGGCCGCAAGGTCGGGCACGGCGTGCACCGCTACGACGACGACGGCAGCCGCTCCCAGGGCTGAGCCGGCACGCGCCGTCCGGGGCGAGTGCCGCACCACGAGAGGCCCCCGCCGCTGGCGGGGGCCTCTCGTGGTGCGTCAGACGGTGGGACGGATCAGAAGTCCATGCCGCCCATGCCGTGCTCGTGTCCGCCACCGGCCGCGTCCGCCTCGGGCTCAGGCTTGTCCGCGATGAGCGCCTCGGTGGTGAGCAGCAGGCTGGCGATCGACGCGGCGTTCTGCAGCGCGGATCGCGTGACCTTGGCGGGGTCGATGACGCCGGCCTTGACCAGGTCCTCGTAGTCGCCGGTCAGGGCGTTGAGGCCGGAGCCTGCGTCCATCGCACGGACCCTCTCCACGACGACGGAGCCCTCGAGGCCCGCGTTGGAGGCGATCCAGTAGAGCGGGGACGACAGGGCGGAGCGGATGATCCGCACACCCGTCGCCTCGTCACCTTCGAGCTCGAGCTTGTCGAGGCCGGACTCGGCCTGCAGGAGCGCGGTGCCACCACCGGCGACGATGCCCTCCTCGACGGCCGCACGCGTCGCGGACAGGGCGTCCTCGATGCGGTGCTTGACCTCCTTGAGCTCGGTCTCGGTCGCAGCTCCGACCTTGACCACGGCGACGCCGCCGGAGAGCTTCGCGAGGCGCTCCTGGAGCTTCTCGCGGTCCCAGTCGGAGTCGGTCTTGTCGATCTCGGCCTTGATCTGGTTGATCCGGCCCTTGATGTCGTCCTCGGTGCCCGCACCTTCGACGATCGTGGTGTCGTCCTTGGTGATGACCACCTTGCGCGCACGACCCAGCAGGTCCAGCGTGGTGCTCTCGAGCTTGAGGCCGACCTCCTCGGAGATGACCTGGCCACCGGTCAGGATCGCGATGTCCTGCAGCATGGCCTTGCGACGCTCACCGAAGCCCGGCGCCTTGACGGCAGCGGACTGGAAGGTGCCGCGGATCTTGTTGACCACCAGGGTCGCCAGCGCCTCGCCCTCGAGGTCCTCGGCGATCACGACGAGCGGACGGCCGCCCTGCATGACCTTCTCGAGCACCGGGAGCAGGTCCTGGACCGCGGAGATCTTGGAGTTGGCGATGAGGACGTAGGGGTCCTCGAACACGACCTCCATGCGCTCCGGGTCGGTCACCATGTACGGGGAGATGTAGCCCTTGTCGAACTGCATGCCCTCGACGAAGTCGAGCTCCATGCCGAAGGTCTGCGACTCCTCGACGGTGATGACCCCGTCCTTGCCGACCTTGTCCATCGCGTCGGCCAGGATGCGACCGATCGTGGGGTCGTTGTTGGCGGAGATGGCGGCGACCTGGGCGATCTCGTCCTGGGTCTCGATCTCCCGAGCCTGGTTCGCGATCTCCTCGACCACGCGCTCGACGGCCTTGTCGATGCCGCGCTTGAGCGACATCGGGTTGGCGCCGGCCGCGACGTTGCGCAGGCCTTCCTTCACGATGGCCTGGGCCAGCACGGTCGCGGTGGTGGTGCCGTCACCCGCGACGTCGTTGGTCTTGGTGGCCACTTCCTTGGCGAGCTGGGCACCCATGTTCTCGTAGGGGTCCTCGAGCTCGATCTCACGAGCGACGGTGACACCGTCCTTCGTGATCGTGGGTGCGCCCCACTTCTTGTCGATGACGACGTTGCGGCCCTTGGGGCCGAGCGTCACCTTGACGGCATCCGCGAGCTTGTTGACGCCCTTCTCCAGGCGCCGGCGCGCGTCCTCGCTGAAGCTGAGGATCTTCGCCATGCGGTGTTCCTCCTTGAGGTCTGTGTCTCCCCGGCCGCTGCGGGCCGGTGGTCAACCGATGGTGCGGCCGGTCGAGCGGCGTCTCAGCCGATGACCGCGAGGATGTCGCGAGCGGACAGGATCAGGTACTCCTGGCCGTCGACCTTCACCTCGGTGCCGCCGTACTTCGAGAACAGGACGGTGTCGCCCGCGTTCACGTCGAGCGGGATGATGTCACCGGTCGAGTCCGAGCGCTTGCCCGGGCCCACGGCGACGATCTTGCCCTGCTGCGGCTTCTCCTTCGCGGTGTCCGGGATGACCAGGCCGGAGGCCGTGGTCTGCTCGCTCTCGTCGATGGTGACGAGCACCCGGTCCTCGAGAGGCTTGACCTTGACATCGGTGGCGGTAGCCAACGTGCCCTCCCTCTTGTGGGTGTGCGGCCGGGCCGGCGCAGCATGCGCGCGACGTGGGCCGCGTGTCGATGGGGATCGGCGCCGAACGGCGCTGGCACTCCGGTACTCCGAGTGCCAAGGGGACGTTAGCGCTCCCCTAGGGAGAGTGCAAGACGACACCGGGGGAGGTTGCGCCGAGGTGGCGCAAGGTGCCCCCTGTCCGAGCGGCCGCGCAGTCCGAGGCTCCTGGCGCCGACGGTGTCCACTCGGCCGTCCACCCGGCCCGACGGGCGGTGGTCACCCGGCAAGGTTCGCTGCAGAGCGCGGCGGGAGCGGCGCTCACCGTCACCGGCGGTGTCGCTGACGGAGCAGGGGACGCGTCGATCCTCGGACCGGACGACCGGTCGCCGAGGGGCGCGGGCGAGCTGCCCGCCCCCACGGTCCGAGGGGAGCGAGTGGCGAGACCGACCTCGACCGACGATCCGTCGGGCCAGGGACGGTCCGACGCCACGACAGGGGGAACGACATGCGGAGGAGAGCGACCGGTGTGGCCGTGACGGCCATGCTCCTCGTCCTGGGGCTCATCGCCCCAGCGGCGGCTGACGGACACGAGGGCGACGACGCCAGCGGCGACCGCGAGGCAGGCGGTACGTCGAGCTGGAGCGGCTGGGACGGCCGCGGTTGGGATCGCGACGGCGACCGGGACCGCAGGGACCGCGACGACGAGGACCGCGACCGCGACGACAAGGACCGGAAGGACCGAAAGGGCGACAAGAAGGACAAGGACAAGAAGGACAAGAAGGACCGCAAGGACCGCAAGGACCGCCCCGAGCGTGTGACGGCGGTCGAGCCGGCCATCCTCGAGCACGACGCCTGCGACGAGGTCGACGTCCTCGTCATCGCCGAGACCGAGGGTGTCACCTACCGCATCGACGGGGACGACGTCCCGGCCGGCGCGCAGGAGCTCGACCCCGGCCGCTACCGCGTCACGGCGCATGCCGAGGACGGCTACGAGCTCGAGGGCGACGCGAGGTGGAAGGTGCAGCTGCGCGCGGCAGAGCCCTGCCCGGATCCGGTCGAGCCGCCGATCGTCGCTCCCGACGTCGACGTGCCGCCGCCTCCGGCCGTGATCGCTGCGGACCTGCAGGCCGTCGGCATCTGCGTCGACGAGGTCGAGAACCGGATCGAGTACCTGGTCGGTGGTGAGAACTGGACCGAAGGGACCCTGTCGATCGGCGGCGAGGCGACCACGGTCGCGCCGGGCAACCAGGGCACCGTCGCCTGGCCGATGGACGGCGATCTGCTCGCGACGGACGTCATGGTCGTGTTGGAGGTCGAGGGCCACGCGGACATCGAGGTGGGCCCGCTCGCACCGGACGTCGAGTGCGTGCTCGTCGCCGGCGTCATCGTCGACGACACCGACGAGGAGCCGGTCGTCGAGCCGATCACCCCCGTGGCACAGCCCGTCACCGAGGTGCTGGGCGAGAGCGTCGACGCACTGCCCCGCACCGGCGCCTCCGCGCTCGTGCTGGCGCTGCTCGGCCTGTTCGGCCTCGGCGCCGGTGGCGCGATCCTTCGTCGCCGCCCTCGCGACGCCTGACCGAGCACGCACGTTGACCAGGGGCGGCCCGCGGGCCGCCCCTGGCGCTCGTTCCGGCCGCGCGACCCATGCGGTCAGCGCACGGCGGCGGCAACGGAGCGTCAACGTCCGGGCTCGACGTGTCCCGGAACGCGGCAGAGCGCAACGCTCCGTCACCGTCGCCCTACGAACGGTTGCCAAGACGCCCCGCGTCCCGGACACTGCACGGCACGCGGCACGACGCTGTTGCGCAGATGCAACTCCCTGCACTTCTGCAACGTCGAACCGCGTGGACGACGGGCGCCCAGGCGCTCGGCGTCGTCACAGCACGGTCGGCGCGAGCCGACCCCCGGGACGCATCGATCCTCGGACCGCAGCACGGTCGCCAGGCGGGACACCGCCAGGTCCGAGGGGAGCGAGTGGCGAGACCGACCCGGACCGACGAGACGTCGGCCAGGCCGGCACCACCGCACCCGGAGCAGCCACGATGCGCACCGACACCACCGCCCGGCTCGGCACCGGCACCGCCGCCCGTGCCATGGCATCGGCGGTCGCCGTCGCCCTCGCGCTCGCGACGCTCCTGCTCGGGCAGGCGACGGCGTCGGCCGACGAGCACGACGACGTCGAGCTGCTGCCCGAGCCCCCCGTCCACGACGAGGTGGCGCTCGACCCGGTCGCCGCCACCTGCGCGCCGGTGCTCCTGACCGCCACGCCCGAGCAGAGCAGCGGCACGGCTGCCGCCGTGGCCATCACTGCCCAGGCGGTCGACGCGGACGTCGAAGGGTGGCTCCGGGTCTCGTGGGAAGCGCAGCCCGGAGCACAGCTGTCGGCGATCACGGTGCACACGGGCACGGGGAGCTTCACCTTCGCGGACCAGATCGACCACGGAACGCTCGACGAGGTGCTCGAGCTGACCTTCTGCGGCACCTACGAGGCGCCGGTGGAGGAACCTGAACCGGAGGTCGACGAGGGGGACGCGCCCGGAGGGACCAGCGGTGGGTCCAACGGGGGGAGCGCGGGCGGCCCGGGCTCCGGGTCGACGGGCACCGCGACGGGTGGCGGGTCGTCGCCGGGGAGCTCCACCTCGACGTCCACTCCCCCGCCCGACGCCGACGACGAGGCCGACGAGCTGCCCGCCGTCGTCGAGGTCCCCACGCCACCGGCCCCGACCGCGACCGACGCGGCCGGCGAGGCCGAGGTCGTCGGTGACGCGGTGGACGACGACGTCGAGGTGCTCGGGGTGCAGCTGACCCGGGAGCCGGACGCGGCCGGGGGGATCGGCGCCGGATGGATCGCGACGATCGTGGCGCTGCTGCTGGCGGGGCTCGGCACGGCGGTGTGGCTGATCAGGGGCGGCGCGCTGCCCTTCGGGGGTGCGCGATGATCGCCGACGGGCATCGGATCGGTGACCGGCTCCGGCGCATCCGCGCGCAGCAGGGCCTGTCGCTCGCCGACGTGCAGCAGCGCAGCGAGGGCCGATGGAAGGCCGTGGTCGTCGGCGCCTACGAGCGCGGCGACCGGGCGATCACGGTCGCGAAGCTGGCCAAGCTCGCGGCGTTCTACGGCGTGGAGCTGCGCGACGTGCTCCCGCCGGCGCCAGCGGCGGCCGGCCGCTCAGGCGAGGAGCCCGCGCACGTGCGGCTCGACCTCACCCGGCTCGACGACGGGGATCCGGTCGTCCAGGCGGTCGCGCGGTTCGTCGCGCACGTCCGCCACCTGCGCGGGGACCACAACGGTCGGGTGCTGACCCTCCGCGGTGGGGACCTGACGACCATCGCGATGGCGGTCGGCACCGATCCGGACCAGCTCCACGCGAGGCTGTCCGAGCACGGCGCGGTGCTCGCAACCGCCTGAGACCCGCCCGGCCCGCGCGCGGTGCCTGGGGGCGGGCGCTGGGCTCGCACGGGGATCCGCGAGAACCCTCCGCATGGCGGGGGTTCTCGCAGCGCGAGGCCGATCGGGGTCGGGGATCTGCGAGAACCCTCCGCATGGCGGGGGTTCTCGCAGCGCGAGGCCGATCGGGACCAGGGATCCGCGAGAACCCTCCGCATGGCGGGGGTTCTCGCAGCGCGAGTCCGATCGGGGGCGGGGATCCGCGAGAACCCTCCGCATGGCGGGGGTCCTCGCAGCGTCGGGCGTCGGTCCCGAACGGCCTCAGCCGCGAACGGCCAGGCGCCAGGGTTCACGGTCGAGGAAGCCGGCAGCGGCGTAGGCACGGAGCGCAGCTTCGTTGTCGGCCCGGACGTGGAGCGAGACCGGCCGGTCCCGGGGGCCCTCGCGGATCGCCTCCCGCACCGCCGCGGCGACCGCCGCGCGGCCGAGCCCCTCGCCGCGCACCGCCGGATCCGCGACGATCCCCGCCAGCTGCACGCCGTACCGGCGCGACGACACCGAACGCTCCAGCTTGAACACCGGCGCGCCGACCGGACCGAGGCAGTACACCAAGCCCTGCTGCACCGTGGTCGCCAACCGCTGCCGGTAGCCACGCCAGCCGGCACGGCCCGGGTTGGGTCCGAAACGGTCGTCGACGTGCAGTTGCACGGCCAGCTCCGCGAGCACGTCCAGGTCGGCGGCCTCCGCGCGCCGGAGGCCCGGGTCGGGCATCGCGGAGGCGTCCGGCACCAGGTCGTGCTCGACGGTCAGGAACCGTTGCTCGTGGACGATCAGCGACGGATCCGGCCCGGTCCGCTCCAGCATGGCGTCACCGGCGGCGGCGTCGCCCACCAGCAGCCGCCACCGGCGCGTCGGTGGTGCCGCCGACGCGATCGCGTCGGGGTCGCCGCACGGCACGACCAGCCGCCCCGGGAAGACGATCGCGACCGCCCACCGATGGTCGTCGGACGCGATGCGCACCGGCTCGGCGCCGAACGACTCGATCGCGGACAGCGCGAACATGTGCCGCACCCCGCCACCGGCCGGGGCCTCCCACCGCGCCAACCGCGTCGCGATCGTCTCGAGCTCGCCCGGAACGATGCGTCGCCACCGCAGCCGGCGCTTCACCCGGCGAGCGGGAGGTTCGGGTCGACGGCCAGCTCGAGACCGACCGTCGTGCCTGCGGCCAACAGGTTCGCGCCCGACGCGGCCACCATCGCGCCGTTGTCGGTGCAGAGCGGGATCGAGGGCACGATCAGGCGTTGCCCGTTCTCCTGGCAGGCGGCGGCGAACCGCTCGCGCAGGCGCGAGTTCGCGGCGACACCCCCGGCCAGCAGCACCTGGTCGATGCCCTCGTCGGCCGCAGCCCGCAGCGTCTTGACCACCTGGACGTCGACGATCGCCTCCTGGAACGACGCGGCCACGTCGGCCAGCGACGGCTCCTCGCCCGCGGCGTCCATCCGCCGGAGCTCGCGGACCACCGCGGTCTTCAGCCCCGACAGCGACAGGTCGTAGGTGCCGTCGTGCAGCATGGCACGGGGGAAGTGGTACGCGGCCGGGTCGCCCTCGCGGGCGAGCGCGTCGATCGCGGGGCCACCGGGGAAGCCCAGCCCGAGGAACCGGGCGATCTTGTCGAACGCCTCCCCCGCCGCGTCGTCGATCGTGCTCCCGAGCTGCCGGAAACGCCCGTCCTCACCCAGCACCACGATCGAGGTGTGCCCCCCGGAGACGATCAGCGCGACGAGGGGCGGCTCGAGCTCGCCGTGCTCCAGCTGCGCCACCTCGACGTGCGCGCGCAGGTGGTTGACCCCGAGCAGCGGCAGGTCCTGCGCGAGCGCCAGCCCCTTCGCGCCCGACACCCCCACCAGCAGCGCGCCGACCAGGCCGGGCCCGGCCGTGACCGCGATCGCGTCGATGTCGGACAGGTGCACGCCGGCATGCACCAGCGCCGTGTCGATGGTGGGCAGGAGCTGCTCGAGGTGCGCCCGCGCGGCCACCTCGGGGACCACACCGCCGTACGGCGCGTGCAGCTCGACCTGCGAGGCGATGACGTTGGCGCGCAGGTGGAAGCGGTCCTCCACGATGCCGACGGCGGTCTCGTCGCAGGAGGTCTCGATCCCCAGGACCAGCACGTCAGCGTCCCTCCGCGCGGCCCGCCGCCGCGTCGCGCAGCCACAGCAGCAGCGCGTCCTGCCCGTCGTGGGTGTAGCCCGGACGACGACCCTCGACGACGAAGCCGAGCCGACGGTACAGGGCCTGCGCGCCGACGTTGCCGGCCGCCACCTCCAGGGTGACGGCCCCCGCCCCACGCCCCACCAGCGCGTCGACGAGTGCCCCGAGCAGCCGCGCTCCGACGCCGCGCCGACGGTAGGCGCGAGCGACCGCCAGGTCCAGGACGTGCCCGTCGTCGACCTGCAGGAGCCCGCCGGTGTAGCCCACCACCTCGCCGTCGGCCAGCCTGGCCACGAGGTGCACCTGATCCGTGGCGCCCAGGTCGGTCGCGAGACGTCGCACCGTGGAGGGCAGGAGTCCCTCGAGGTGGCGGACGGCAGGCAGGTCCGCGTCGACCGCCGGGTCGATGCGGACCGGCGGGCTGGTCATGCGGTGCTGCCGCCGGACAGGCGGCCGCGCTCCTCCCAGCCGATGCGTGCGTCCGCCTGGCGCAGGTAGACCGGGCGCAGGTCCTCGGGTCGCTGCGTCTCCTCGCGCACGAACCGCGGCAGCGCCAGCTCAGCCAGGTCGGCGGCGTCGGGCCACGCGAGGTCGGGGCCGGCGAGCTGCGCGCCGCTCTCGAGCAGCCGCTCGCGCTCGGTGAGCGCGCCGTCGCCGACCACCAGGCAGTCGTCGCCGTCGGCCTGGATCTCCGCGAGGAGCTGGTCGACGCGACCGAGGGTCAGCTCGGACTGCCGCTGCACGCCCCCGGGAGACGAACGGTAGAAGGCCCAGAACAGCTCGCCACGGCGCGCGTCGATCGCGGCACAGATCGTCCGGTTCGTGTAGCGCGCCTGGAACGCCAGCACGTCGAGGCCGCTCAGCCCCACGACCGGGAGCTGCCGGGCGGCCGCGAAGGTCTGGGCGGTCGCGATGCCGACGCGCAGACCCGTGAACAGCCCCGGTCCGACACCGACCGCCAGCCCGGTGATGCGCTCGGCGGTCACGCCGGCCTGCTCCAGGCAGAAGCGGATCGCCGGGCCGAGGAACTCGCCGTGCCGGCGTGCGACCCCGAGGCTCGCTGACGCGACGACCCGGTCCGGCGCGACGAGCGCGATCGACGACCGAGAGGTCGAGGTCTCCACTCCGAGCAGCAGCATCGGGTCTCCGAGCAAGCGCCGTCGTGGGTCGGCGACGGTGGGGTACGGCCGGGCGAGGGATGGCGGTGGGTCAGCGGTGGCAGGGGTGCGCGGGGGTGGACGGTCGGGGGCGCGGCCGGGCGGTCAACCCCACGGTGCCACAGCTTGGCGCACCGCGTCCGCGTGCGCCGCCCACCTCGGGCCGAGCGCCCGGATCGTCACCCACCGGACGGCATCCTCCACCTCGTCGTCGGCGCCCTCGGCACGGCCGCCGCTCGGGGGCTCGCCGGGGTGGCGGGGGTGGTCGCGTTCGATCGTGACCTCGAGCCGGTCGGGTGGCAGGAGCGGCTCGATGGCGTCGCCCCACTCGATGACGGTGACGGCGTCGGGGGCGAGCACGTCGTCGCCGAGGTCGACGACGTCCTGGAGGGTCCCCAGGCGGTAGACGTCACAGTGGACCAGCAGCACCCTGCCCTGGTAGACGCGGACGAGCACGAACGTCGGCGAGGTGACGCGCGCCTCGACACCGAGCCCACGGGCGAGTCCCTGGACGAAGCAGGTCTTGCCGGCCCCGAGCTCACCGGCCAGCGCCACGACGTCGCCCTCGTCCAACAGCAGCGCGACGACCGCCGCCAGCGCGCGGGTGTCGTCGGGGTCCGAGGTCCGGAGCGCGAACGTCGGGACCGTCATCGCGGCACCGTCAGACGAGGCGTGCGGGGGTCCGCACCCCGGTCCGCGCCTCGGCCCGCACCTGGGCGCCGGTGGCCAGGCGGCCGTCGAGCACCGCCTTGGCGACCGCGAGATGGCGGGTCAGGGAGGGGGCCGCCTGGGGCACCCCGCGCACCACGTCGGCCGGGTGGTAGGTGGGGATCACGGTCCGCCCGTCGAGCGCGTCCAGCCGGTACCCCGCCACCCGCTCGAGGGACAGGGGGGCACCGAGCAGCACGGACGCGGTCGACGCGCCGAGCGCCACCACGACCTCAGGGTCGACCAGCTCGAGCTCGCGCCGGAGGTGCTGCGCGCATGCCCGCAGCTCGGCATCGCTCGGGGTGCGGTCGTCGGCGGGGCGGCAGCGGATCACGCTGGTGAGTCGCACGGACGCCGGATCCACGCCCACCGATCGCAGCGCGTGGTCCAGCACGTTGCGGGCGCCACCGGCGAGCGCACGCCCCTGGAGGTCCTCGTGGGCGCGGGGGGCGAGCCCGACGATCGCGAGCCGCGCGTCGAGCGGACCCTCGCCGACGATGGGGGTGGTGCGGCCGGTGTGCAGCGCACAGGCCGTGCAGTCGACGATGGCTCGCGCGTGGTCCTGGAGGACGCGGAGGTCCGCCGCCGCCCGCTGTGGGTCGGGGGCGACGGAAGGTCCGGTGTGCCTGCCGGACGTGGCGGCCGAGGCACCCCCCGTCCGCCTCGACTGGCGCGACGGTGACGGTGCGGTGGCCACGGGAGACCCTCCTCACCCGCACCGGCGGCTGGCCCGTGAGGGCCGGCAGCACGCGCTGCGGGGGATGCGAATGAGCGCCGCGGGAGCTGCGGTTCGGCGCCCGACCGACACTAGCGGGGCTGCTCCTCGGGCCCCGAAGTGGCGGGGGCCGCCGTGCCACGCGTGCGCATCGAGGTGCGCGAGCTTGCACGGAGCGCACGGCCGACGCGCATGGCGCAGCCTCGGGCCGCGCTCCCGTAGCGCTCAGGTGGGACTCCCCCGGCGCGTCCCCGGCGCTCAGCGGCGCGCCCGCAGCGCTCAGCGGGGGTCGGCCAGCCCCGGCAGGCCGCCGCGGGTGGTGGCGTGCAGCGGGCCACGGCGCACCGCCTCCGCCACCGCCTCGGCCGCGAGGTGCGCCACCAGGTCCACCGACGCCTCGACCCGGCCGGTGGCGAGGCACACGAGCGCGTCGCCGTCGGCCTCCGTGTGGGCGGGACGCATGGCCCGCGCGATGCCGGAGTGCCCCAGATCGGCCACCCGGTACGTGTCACGCTTCGACAGCAGTGCGTCGGTCAGCACGCAGCCGATCACGGTGTTCTCGGTCGGCCCCTCGACCCCGCCGGCACCACGCGCGGTCGGCTCCTCGCCCTGGCCGGGGCCCCCGGTCGCAGCCGTCGCTCCGCGTCCGGCACCGAACAGGCTGTCGTCCAGCGGGAAGCGCGGCGCGTCGTCGGCGACACGGGCGCGGGCCACCCAGCTGCCGTCGTCCGCCACCACCTCGCCGACCCCGTTGTTGGCGACGATCGCCGCGACGGTCACGCCACCGGCTCGGCGCACGGCGATGCCCTGCCCGCCGCGCCAGGCCGCGTCGAGCCCGCCGACCTTGGCGACGGTGCATCCGGCGCCGACACCGACACTGCCCTCCTGCGGGTCGTCCTCGGACGCCGCCAGACACGCGGCGAGGCCCGCGTCGGCATCCGGCCGGGACGCCGGGTCGCCGACCGACGCGTCCAGCACGATCGCCGCCGCCACGATCGGGACGACGCCGATCCTGACCGGGTACCCGCGGCCTTCGGACTCGAGCCACCGGACCACCCCGTCGGCGGTGCTCAGGCCGTACGCAGAGCCGCCGCTGAGCACCACCCCGTGGCACACCGATAGCTTGCCCATCGGCCCGAGCGCGGCCGCCTCGCGCGTGCCGGGGGCCGATCCGCGCACCGCCATCGCCCCGACCGTGCCGTCGGGTGGCAGCACGACGGTGCAGCCGGACAGGCCGCTCGCGGCCGTCCAGGTCCCGATCCGCACGCCTGCGACTCCCAGCGCCATCAGCGTCTCCCGCCGTACGTGCGCCCGTCCGACGACAGGTGCGACACGAGCAGCTCGCTCACCTCGGCACCTGCCTCCAACGGTGCCATGTGCCCGACACGGGGCAGCACGACCAGCCGGCCCCTGGTGCGTTCGGCCATCCGGCGCGACAGCGAGGTGGGCGTGAGCCGGTCGTGCGTGCCGACCACGATCGTCGTCGGGACGGCCGCGAGCGCGTCCAGCCCCCCGAGCACGTCCGAACCCGCCAGGTCGTCCAACCCCCCGTCGGCGTCCAACCTCGCGTCGGCGTCCAACCCCCCGAGCACGCCCGAGCCCGCGAGCGCGTCCAACCCCGCGTCCTCGTCCACGCCCAGCACCGACTCGACCAGCCCGAGCACCACGTCGGAGCCGCTCTCCAACGCGAGCTGCTGGGTGAACGCCACGATGTGCGGGTCGGCGTCGGGGCCGACGGCGGTCCAGCGGGCGACGAGGTAGCTGAGGTCCGAGGTCGCCGTCGTCACCCGGTCGGCGACCTGGACGACGCGCGGGTCGCGCAACGTGGGGACGAGGCGGCGGATGCCACGCTCCAGCCGTGCGGCCGCACGGATGCCGACCTCGAGCGTCAACCGTTCCGAACGGGCGCTGGACGTCGTCGACAGGAGCACCACGCCGGCCAGCCGCTCGCGCACGGCAGGGTGCCGCCGGACCGCGTTCAGGATCCCCATGCCGCCCAGCGAGTGCCCGGCCACGACCAGCGGCCCCGGCTCGGTGGCGGCCTCGACCACGGCGGCGAGCGTGTCGCCCAGCAGATCCAGGTCGTACGCGCCGGACGCGGGCGGCGAGCTCCGGCCGTGCCCCGGCTGGTCATAGGTCACCAGCCGGTAGCGGTCCTGCAGCCGCACCACCTGCTCGTGCCAGGCCCGGCCCGTGAGGATCCACCCGTGGGCCAGGACCACCTGCGGCGCGCCCGCCGGACCGTAGGTCTCGACGAGCACGCGGGTCCCGTCCGGCCCGTCGATCCGGCGCTGCTCGCCCGAGATCTCGCCGAGCGGGCGTTCCGCGGGCGGCAGCGGCGGCACCAGCTTGGCACGCACCAGCGCCCGCTCGGCCACGAAGCCGAGCGCGAGCCCGCCCGCCACCGCGGCGCCCACCCCCGCGGCACGCAGCGGCCCGCGCCTGGCCGTGCCCCGCGTGGTCGGCATCCGTCGGCTCCCCGCCGGTCAGCCGAGATGACGGCGCGGGACGCGCGCCGACAACCGGCAGGTCACCTCGTAGGTGATGGAGTCCGTGAGCTCCGCCCACTCCTCGGCGCGGACCTGCTGGTCGCCCTGGCGGCCGAGGAGGACCACCTCGTCGCCGGGAGCAGGGGCCACGTCGTCGCACCAGACCAGCAGCTGGTCCATCGTGACGGTCCCCGCGACCTGGCAGCGCCGGCCGCCGACCAGCACGTGCGCGCGGTTGGTCAACGCGCGCGGGACGCCGTCCGCGTAGCCGACCGGCACCGTCGCGACCCAGCCGTCGCGCGGCGCGCGCCACCGGTGCCCGTAGGACACCTCGGCGTCCACGGTCACACGCTTGACGAACGAGACCTCGGACACCAGGCGCAGCGCCGGGACCAGGCCGTGGTCGGCCGCGTCCACCTGGGGGGACGGCGAGAGGCCGTAGACGCCGATGCCCGCCCGCACCAGGTCCAGGCGCGCGGCCGGGTGCACCAGCGCGCCGGCGGTGTTGGCCGCGTGCCGGATGGTGGGGTGCAGGCCCGCAGCCGCCGCCGCGTCCAGCGCCTGCTCGAACCGAGCCAACTGCGCCGAGGTGGTGGGTGCGTCCGGTTCGTCGGCGCGCGCCAGGTGGGTCCAGATGCCCTCGATGCGCACCCCGCGAGCGGACGCACACGCGGCGAACCGCTCGTCGAGCTCGGCGGGCGGCACACCCACCCGGGCCATGCCGGTGTCGACCTTCAGGTGCGCGGCGATCGGGGTGCCGCGGCTGCGGCCCGCGACGCCGAGCGCATCGAGGAAGGCGGCGCTGTAGACGGTGGGGGTGAGCTCCGCGTCCAGCAGTGCCCCGACCGCGGGTGGGGGCGGCTCCGAGAGCAGCAGGATCGGCGCGCGGATCCCCGCGGCACGCAGTTCCAGGCCCTCCTCGACGAGCGCGACCGCCAGCCAGCTCGCCCCGCCGTCCAGTGCGGCCTGCGCGACCGGCACGGCGCCGTGGCCGTAGCCGTCCGCCTTGACCACCGCGCACACGGGCGTGCCGCCGGTCGCGAGCAACCGGGCGACGTTGGCCCGCACCGCGCGCAGGTCGACCTCGGCGCGGGTGGGGCGAACCTCTGCCCGCGTCGCCGCGCCCGTCGCCACGTCCGCGGCGTGCGGGGTTCCGGCCACGCCCGCGCCCGCCACGCCCGGGCCCACGTCCGGTCGCGTCACGCCCACGCCTCCCAACCGAGCGGATCGCCCGCCCACCTCGGCGTCGCACCGGGAGCCAGGCCCAACGGGGGTGCGTGGTCGACGACGTCGGCCAGGTCGGCCAGGTCGGCGAGCACGCCCGGCAGCTCGCGGAGCACGTCGGTCGCGGTCGCGCGGCCGGCGGTGCCGCGGCCGGCCCGCACGCCCGCCGCAGCGTGCCACCACACGGCCCGCGCGACGGCCAGTGGCACCTCGTCCTCGGGCACGCTCGCGATCGCCGCCCCGATGATCCCGGCCAGCACGTCGCCCGTCCCTCCCGATCCGAGCGCCGGGCCGCCGATCGGCGCGACCCAGACCCGCCCGTCCGGGGCAGCGACGATGGTCCCGGGCCCCTTGGCGACGATCGTGGCGTCCAGCTCGCGCGCGAGGGCCGGGACGCGTG
Source organism: uncultured Nitriliruptoraceae bacterium (assembly GCA_963695235.1). Lineage (GTDB taxonomy): Bacteria > Actinomycetota > Nitriliruptoria > Nitriliruptorales > Nitriliruptoraceae > PWLR01. Next base: position 1,353,033 of record OY968778.1, on the reverse strand, counting down.
CGACCCGCTCGCCCCATGCGCCGGCCGCGTCGTCCCCACCGCCGATGCGGGCGAGCTCGCGTTCGTGCGGGGTGAGGACCAGCGCGCCCGCGTGGTCGGCGAGCACGCTCGGGTCGTCGCGGTGCACGTTCAACGCGTCGGCATCGAGCACCAGCCGGGGCGCCTCGCGTCGCAGCTGCGCGACGACGGCCGCAGCACCCTCCCCCGTCCCGAGCCCGGGCCCCGCCACCACCACGTCCACCGCACCCATCGGTGGGAGCGCGTGCACCGCGTCCGCGGCGACCCCGCCGTCGCGGTCCGCCGGCACGGCGCGCACCATGACGCCGGGGTCACAGCGGCCGGCGACCTCGGCGCGGACGGCATCCGGTGTGGCCACCGAGACCAGCCCGGCACCGCTGCGAAGCGCCCCCGTCGCAGCCAGCGCAGCGGCCCCCGAGGTGCCGAGCGCCCCGGCGACGACCACCACGCGCCCGCGTGCGATCTTGTCCGCCGCTGGACCCAACCGTGGTGGGCGGGCCCCCGCCGCCGTCAACGCGTACCACCTCGACGTCGCATCCGCGGTCTGCGGCCCACCCGTCCCCTGCCCGGCACCGCCCCGCCGGGCATCGTCCTGGCCCTGCCCGGCATCGTCGTGCCCCTGCCCGGCACCGCCGAGGGGCGGCTGGTAGCGGGAGCCGAGTCCGCCGACGACCACCCGCCCTGCATGCGCCGCCCCGGGATGGAGCACGAGCCCGCGCTTCAACCCCCCGAACGTCACGGTGAGGTCGGCGCACACCGCCTCGGTGGCCACGCTCCCGTCGTCCGCGTCCACCCCGGAGGGCAGGTCGCAGGCCACCACGGTCGTACCGGTGGCGTGGGCTCGGCGCAGGGCGGCCACGCCAGCCGCCGCTGCCCCCCGAGGTGCCCCCCGTGCCCCCGTCCCGAGCAGGCAGTCCACCGCCACGTCGCACCATGCGAGTGCGACCTCGAGGACGTCGAGGTGGTCCGTCCCGCTGTCGGTGCGACCCCCCATCGCGCGCCACGCCGCACGGTTGGCGCGGGTGGCCTCGGACGCGTCCCCGTCCACCCCGTCCACGGCGATCACCCAGGCGCTCGCGCCGTACCGTCGTTCGAGGAGACGAGCGGCGGCCCAGCCGTCACCGCCGTTGTCGCCCTTGCCTACCACCAGCGCCACCCGCAGGCCGTACCCACCGGCGGCGGCGGTGCGCGGCCGCAGACCGCGGCCGGCACCTTGCCCGGTGCCGGTGCCGGTGCCGGTGCCGTGAGCGTGGCTGGCGGCAGGGTCGCGGCCGAGGGTCGCGTGCGTGCGCGCGGCGGCCAGAATCCCGCGGGCGAGGTGGCCGGCGGCGCGTTCCATCAGTCCCAGCCAGCTGTCGCCCGCGTCCACCGCCGCTCGGTCGCCGGCGCGTGCCGCGGCCGCGTCCAGCAGCGGCACGGCGTCGATCATCGCGTCTGACCCCGAGGGTCGGTGGACAGGCCGCCGCCAGGCTAGCCCGACCACCCGCGCTCGCCCCGCCCCGACGTGCGAGAAACCAACCGCATAGCGAGGGTTCTCGCAGCATCCCAGACGAACGCCAGCCCGACGTGCGAGAAACGACCGCATAGCGAGGGTTCTCGCAGCATCCCGGACGAACGCCAGCCCGACGTGCGAGAAACCACCGCATAGCGAGGGTTCTCGCGCACGCACCGGTGCTCGGGCCCGGGGAGCGGAGCGGGCGACTGCCAGGCGAGCGGCCAGAGGTCGGCTCGGTCAGGAGCGCATCCCTGCCGGCGCGTCACTCGACGGTGACGGTCTTCGCCAGGTTGCGGGGTTGGTCGACGTCCTCGCCCCGCAGCGTCGCCACGTGGTAGCTGAACAGCTGCAGCGGGACGACCGCCAGGACCGGACCCGCCAGCTCGTGCGGCGGGTCGGGCAGGGTCAGCACGTCGTCGGCATGCTCCTTGAGCTCCGCCGTGGAGCCTTCGGTCCCGATCGCGAGCACCGCCGCACCCCGCGCCCGGACCTCCTGGATGTTGGAGACCATCTTGGCGAACACGTGGCCGGCGGGCGCCAGGGCCACCACCAGCGAGCCCGGCTCGATCAGCGCGATCGGCCCGTGCTTCATCTCGCCGGCAGGGAACGCTTCCGCGTGGAGGTAGCTGACCTCCTTGAGCTTGAGCGCACCTTCCATCGCGATCGGCAGCCCGGCGTGCCTCCCGATGAACATGGTGTACTCGACGTCGCGGTACCGCTCGGCCAGACGACGGATCTCCGCATCCAGCTCCAGCACCCGCTCGACGGCGGCCGGGATCTGGTGCAGCCGCTCGAGGATGTCCTGCGCCTCCGATCCGTAGAGCCGTCCGCGGAGCTGCGCGAGGTAGAGACCCAGCAGCAGGCACCCGACCAGCTGCGTCGTGAACGCCTTGGTCGACGCGACCGCCACCTCCGGGCCGGCGTGGGTGTAGAGCACCCCGTCGGCTCCGCGCGCCAGCGTCGAGCCCACCACGTTGCACAGCGCCACGACCGGCGCCCGCTGATCACGTGCGTGGTTCGCGGCCGCGATCGTGTCGATCGTCTCGCCCGACTGGCTGATCGCTATCACCAGCGTGTGCGGGTCGACGATCGGGTCGCGGTAACGGAACTCGCTCGCCACCTCGACGTCCACCGGGATGCCGGCCCAGTGCTCGATCGCGAGCTTGCCGACCATGCCGGCGTGCAGCGACGTCCCGCAGGCCAGGATGAACACCTTGTCGATGCGCCCCAGCTCGCCCTCGTCGATGCGCAGCTCGTCGAGCTGCAGGCGGGCGGGGCGGCCGTCCGCGCCCGGCTTCAGACGGTCGAGGAGCGTGTCGGCGATCGCCTGTGGCTGCTCGTGGATCTCCTTGAGCATGAAGTGTGGGTAGCCCTGCTTCTCGGCCGCGGCGAGGTCCCAGTCGACCGAGTACCGGTGCGGCTCGACGGCATTCCCGTCGACGTCGACCACCTCGATCCCCTCCGGGGTGATGCGCGCGATCTGGCCGTCGAGCAGCGCAGCGACGTCCCGCGTGTGGTCGATCAGCGCGGCGACGTCGGAGGCGCAGTAGCCCACGCCGTCGGCGTGCGCCACGATCAGCGGCGCCTCGTGCTTGGCCACCACGATCGTTCCCGGGTCGTCGACCGCCACGAAGCACAGCGAGTACGCGCCCTGGAGCTGAGCGACCACGCGGCGCACGGCCGCGAGCAGGTCGCCCCGCGTGCCGTCGCCGGCGGCGTCGAGCTCGCGCGCGACCAGGTGCGCCACCACCTCGGTGTCGGTCTCGGAGGCGAAGGGGGCACCGGCGAGGGACGCGCGCAGGGCCTCGTAGTTCTCGATGATGCCGTTGTGCACGACGGCGACCCGACCCGACGGGTCGAGATGGGGATGGGCGTTCGCGTCGGTCGGGGCGCCGTGGGTCGCCCAGCGGGTGTGGCCGATGCCCGCGGCGGTCGAGACCGGCCGGTCGGCCAGCGCCTCCACCAGGTTCACGAGCTTGCCGGCGCGCTTGACCACCTCGAGGCGGTCACCGTGGGTCGCCACCACGCCGGCGGAGTCGTATCCCCGGTACTCGAGACGGGCGAGGCCGGCGAGGATGCCCTCGACGGCGTCGTCCCTGCCGGTGATGCCGATGATCCCGCACACGGGCGCGCTCCCTGGATGCCGCCGAGGGTGACGGGCGAGCCTATCCCCGGGGACCCGAGGCGCGGTCGATGCGGCTCCTGGTCGGCTGGCCAGGTCGCGTGTCCAGCCTGGCGTGCCGCGCGTGGAACGAGCTACCTCGCGAGCTCGTCGACGGTGAGGTGGTCGCGGACGGCGCCGGCGATGCGATCGCCCGCCAGCCGGGCCTCGGGCTCGGTCTCGGCCTCGACCATCACGCGGATCAGGTCCTCGGTCCCCGACGGCCGGACGAGCACCCGGCCTCCCGTGCCCAGTCGGTCCTCCTCGGCGCGGACCACCTCCCACACCGCGTCGGCGTCGTCCAGGCGGCCCTTCGCGACACCGGCGACGTTCACGAGCACCTGCGGCAGCCGCCGCATCACGCCACCCAGCTCCTTCAGCGTCGCGCCCGTCGACCGGACCACCGAGAGCAGGCGGACCGCCGTGAGGATCCCGTCGCCCGTCGTCGCGCGGTCGAGGTCGATCACGTGCCCCGACTGCTCGCCGCCGAGGTTCAGGCCGCGCTCGAGCATCGCCTCCAGGACGTACCGGTCGCCGACCGCGGTCTGGACCACGTCGATCCCCAGCTGCTCCATGGCCCGCTTGAAACCGAGGTTGGTCATGACGGTGGTGGCGACGGTGTCCGAGGCCAACGTGCCCGCGTGGTGCATCTGCCGGGCGAGGATCGCCAGGATCACGTCGCCGTCGACCTCGCCGCCCTCGTGGGTCGCCGCGATGAGACGATCCGCGTCCCCGTCGTGGCTGATCCCCGCGTCCGCTCCGCGCTCCAGCACCGCTGCCCGAACCACGGCCGGGTAGGTCGACCCGCAGCCGTCGTTGATGTTGGCGCCGTCCGGCGCGCAGTGGATCGCGGTGACCTCGGCGCCGAGCTGGCGGTAGACCTGCGGCGCGACGCTCGACGCGGCACCGTTGGCCCCGTCCACCACCACGCGCAAGCCGCTGAGGTCGACGTCGACCGTCAACGCCACGTGCTCGATGTAGCGGGACACCGCGGCGGGGTCTGTGAGGCGCCGGCCGATGCGCACCCCCACCGGGCGGCGGCCGGTGCCGGCGTCGACGATGTCCTCGAGCTGCCGCTCCTCGTCGTCGGTGAGCTTGAACCCCGACGGGCCGAAGAACTTGATGCCGTTGTCGCCGACCGGGTTGTGCGAGGCGGAGATCATCGCGCCCGCTGCGGCCGACGAGCGCGCCGTGAGGTGGGCGACCGCGGGGGTCGGCAGGACGCCGACCATGACGGCGTCGCCACCAGCCGAGGTGATACCCGCGACGAGCGCTGCCTCGAGCATCTCGCCGGACCACCGGGGGTCGCGCCCGACCACGATCGAGGGCCGCTTCTCGCCCTCCTCGTGCAGGACGGTGACGAGCGCCCGCCCGAGCGCGAGGGCGAGCTCAGGCGTCTGGTCGACGTTCGCGACACCGCGCGTGCCGTCCGTGCCGAAGATCCTGCCCACGAGCGCTCGCCTGTTCGATCGGGCGTCGCGGCGGTGGCCACGACGCGGCCGAGGGTAGGCCCGGGCAACCTGCCCCGGGTGGTGGCCGGCCCGGACGCGAGGACGCCGCCCCGTGGAGGAGCGGCGTCGACGGTGTGCCGGTACTGCGCGAGGGTCAGCGCTTGCTGAACTGCGGGGCGCGCCGGGCCTTCTTGAGGCCGTACTTCTTGCGCTCGACCTTCCGCGCGTCCCGGGTCAGGAGCCCGGCCGACTTCAGCGGGGCGCGCCAGTCCGGGTCCTCCTCGGCGAGGGCGCGTGCGATCGCGAGCCGCAGCGCACCCGCCTGCCCGGTGGTCCCGCCACCGTGGATGCGGGCGGCGACGTCCCACTGCCCGTCCTGCTCGAGCACGCCGAACGGCTCCAGCACATGGGAGCGCAGCTTCTCCGTGCGGAAGTAGTCGTCCAGCGGACGACCGTTGAGCAGGAACTGACCGGAGCCGCGGCGCACGCGTGCACGTGCGACCGCGGACTTGCGACGTCCGGTGAAGATCTTGTCCGCCATCAGGTGGTCCTCAGACGTGGTCGGGCAGCGGCTTGGGCTGCTGGGCGGCGTGTGGGTGCTCCGGGCCCGCGTAGACCTTGAGCTTCGTGCTCATGGCACGACCGAGCTTGTTCTTGGGGAGCATGCCCTTGACGGCCTTCTCGACGACGTCGGTCGGCTTCTTCTCCAGCATCGTGGCGAAGGGAACGGACCGCAGGCCGCCGGGGAAGCCGGAGTGGGCGTGGTAGAGCTTCTGCTCCGCCTTCGCACCGGACAGCACGATCTTGTCCGCGTTGACCACGATCACGTGGTCGCCCATGTCGAGGTGCGGGGCGAAGGTCGGCTTGTGCTTGCCGCGCAGGACCGTGGCGATGCGGGTCGCCAGCCGACCGAGGGTCATGCCCTCGGCGTCGACCACGAACCACTCGCGCGTGATGTCCTTGGCGCTCGGGCTGTAGGTGCGCATCGTCTTCGTTCCTCTGACCGGGGGCCGGACGTGGTCCGTCCGTGCCTCGGCCGACCGTCGTGTCGGCGGCAGGGTGTCCGCGCCCGCTTGGCCGGCAGCGACGCCGCCACGGCTGTGCGAGCGGTGGGGGTCGCGTGTGGTTCGCCGGCGTCCGGGAGCGCGCACGACGGCTGCTCGCGCAGCGTGTGTGGGAGCCCGGACACGTAGACGCGCGGCTCACGAGGAGCCGCGGCTGACAAGGGTACCGGGCCGGTGCGCAGGGGGTCAACCGGGACGGGTGCCCGCCGCACGGCCGCCGCGCGCCACCGCGGGTCGACCGCCGCCGTCCGGCCTGATCGCGACGCCGGCCGGCGGGGCCCCCGGTGTACCGGGCCCGAAGCCGACACGCTCGAGCGTCAGCCCCTGGGGCGGCGCCACCCGGGCCGCGGCGCCGCGGTCGCGGGCCGCCAGGACCTCGGCGAGCCAGGGCGGTTGCCGTCGTCCACGCCCCACCTCCACCAGACACCCCACGATCGAGCGCACCTGCTGGTGGCAGAACGCGTCCCCGGCCAATCTGACGTCGAGGTGGCCGGGAGCCGGACGGGTGAGCGTGAGCTCCCGCAACCGGCGGATCGTGCTCCGCCCGGGGGCCCGTCGGCAGAACGACGCGAAATCGTGCTCGCCGAGCAGGGGGCGGGCCGCCTCTCGCATCGCCCCGAGCGCCAGAGGCTCCCCCACGTGCCAGCGGTCGTTGCGCCGGATCGGGTCCGCGGTCGGGGCGTCGACCAGCCGATAGCGGTACTGACGGCGTGTCGCGGAGAACCGGGCGTCGAACGAGCTCGCCACCACCCGAACGCACCAGATCGAGATCGCACGACCGACCATCGCGTCGAGGCGCTCCCGGAGCACCTCGAGGTCGGCGATCGTCGCCCGGGCCGAGGGCACGTCGGGATCGAGGTCCAGGTGCACGACCTGCGCGAGCGCGTGCACCCCACGGTCCGTCCGCCCCGAGCAGGTGGTACGCACCTGCTGGCCCAGGAGACGCGCGAGGGCGTCCTCGAGGACGCCCTGCACGGTCTGCTGGTCGACCTGCCGCGCGAAGCCGGCGAACGGCTCCCCGTCGTAGGCGAGGTCGACCCGCAGGCGGATGGTCACCGGCCGGGCTTCAGGCGCCCTTGCCGGCGCTCTCGTCGTCCGGCGCGTCGGCGTCGTCGGCATCCTCGTCGGCCTCGTCGGCCTCGTCGGCGTCGTCGGCCTCGTCGGCCTCGTCGGCCTCGTCGGGTGAGGACGAGCTGTCCACCGACGAGACGCTGCTCGGGGAGGACGGGCTGTCGTCCGCACCACCGGTCGCCTGCGCGATCGCGGCGGCGACCGCGTCGTCGTCCTCGACGTCGAAGTCCGCTTCCTCGAGGTCCTCGTCGTCGAGCAGCGCCGTCCCGACGCCAGCCGACTCGGGCTCCGCGGTCCGGCGGCGGCGACGGCCGAACAGGCCACGCGACCGGCCGACCTTGGACTCCTCGATCACCTCGTCACCGGAGACAGCACCACGATCCACCAGCTCGATCAACGCCATGCGGGCGTTGTCGCCCTTGCGGGGCTCGAGCTTCAGGATCCGGGTATAGCCGCCGTCGCGCTCGGCGAACCGCGGCGCCACGTCCTCGAAGAGGTAGGCGACGACGTCGCGATCGTGCAGCTGCGACAGCACCTGGCGACGGTTGTGCAGGTCGCCCTTCTTCGCCTTGGTGATGAGCTTCTCGGCGTAGGGCCGCAGGAGCTTCGCCTTGGCCTCCGTGGTGCGGATGCGGCCGTGTCGGAACAGGTCGCTCGCCTGGTTGGCCAGGATCGACCGCTGGTGGGCCGGGCTGCCACCGAGCCGCGGACCGCGCTTGGGGGTGGGCATGTCGTTCTCTCCTTCGCGCGGTGCGTCGCGCGGCGTGCTGGGGGGTCGGGTGGTGGCGCTCGGCGCGGCGCAGGGCCGCGCGCGCGGGCCTCACTCCTTGAGTGCGACACCCAGCTCGGTCAGCTTCTCCTTGACCTCGTCGACCGACTTCTGACCGAAGTTGCGGATCTCCAGCAGTTCCTGCTCGGTCTTGTCCATCAGCTCGCCGACGGTGGCGACACCTTCACGCTTCAGGCAGTTGTAGGACCGCACGGAGAGGTCGAGGTCCTCGATCAGCTGCTGCTTGATCGGGTCCGCGCCGATCGAGGCGAGCGCCTCCTCCGGCGACACGACGATCCCACCCGGACCCGAGATCTCGAAGTCCGCGAACTGCTCGAACAACGCCTTGAGCGTCTCCCCGGACGACGAGAGCGCCTGGCCCGGCGTGAGCGAGCCGTCGGTCTCGACGTCGAGGATGAGCTTGTCGTAGTTGGTCATCTGCTCGACGCGGGTCGATTCCACCCGGTAGGCGACGCGCCGGATCGGGCTGAACACCGAGTCGATCGCGATGACGCCGATCGGATCCCCCGAGCGCTTGTTGGCGTCCGAGGTCCGGTAGCCACGGCCACGCTCGACGGTCAGGTACATCTCGAGGTGACCGTTGGCGTTGAGGGTCGCGATGTGCAGGTCCTCGTTGACGACCTCGACCTGCGACGGCGCGAAGATGTTCTCCGCGGTCAGGACACCGGGGCCGTCACCGCCGAGGAAGATCTCGACCGGCTCGTCGGAGTCCGAGCGGACGACGAGGTCCTTGATGTTGAGGATGATGTCGGTGACATCCTCCTTCACGCCCTCGATCGCGGAGAACTCGTGGAGGACGGAGCCGCCCTCGGGGCCTGCCGCCTGGGCCGACGTGAAGCGGATGCGGGTGACGGCGGCGCCAGGCACCGACGACAGCAGCGTCCGGCGCAGCGAGTTGCCGATCGTGTAGCCGAACCCGGGCTCGAGCGGGTCGATCACGAACCGCGAGCGGATCCCCGGCTCGAGGACCTCTTCCTCGAGGCGTGGCCGGTAGGCGATGAACGGCGAGCCACCTGCGGTCTCACCGAGGCTGAGGACGCCGTCCTCGTCGTAGAAGCCGAACTCCGACATCGTTGCTCCTCACAGCATGGAGTGACAGGGACATCCCCCTGCCACGCGCCGTCCTCGATCCCGGGGCCATCGACGGCGCGTCCGCCAGCCGTACGTCGCGAACCCGGGGCGACGCACGGGCCGCGGGCGGGCGCCCGCAGCGAGGTGGTTGGTGCATGGAGGTCGGCTGCCGGCGAACCGGCGGCCACCCCCGGTTGGATCACTTCGAGTAGAGCTCGACGATCATCTGTTCCTGCACCGGCGCGTCGATGTGGGCGCGGATCGGGACGTCGATCACGGTGATCTTGAACTCGCTCGGGTCCGACTGCAGCCAGCCGGGCACGTCGCGCGAGCCGAACACCTCGAGCGAGCCGATGACCGCCTGCGACTCGCGGGCACGCGGGCGGATCTCGACGACGTCACCGGGCTTGACCCGGAACGAGGGGATGTTGGTCGCGCGGCCGTTGACCGTCACGTGCTTGTGGCTGACCAGTTGTCGCGACTCCGCGCGCGTCCGGCCGAACCCGGCCCGGTACAGCACGTTGTCGAGACGCCGCTCGAGCAGCATCAGCAGGTTCTCGCCGGTGAGGCCGTCCCTGCGGGTCGCCTCCTCGTAGTACCGACGGAACTGCTTCTCGAGCACGCCGTAGTAGTAGCGGGCCTTCTGCTTCTCACGGAGCTGGAGGAGGTACTCCGACTCCTTGATGCGTCCGCGGCCGTGCTGGCCCGGCGGGTAGGGCCGCTTCTCGTAGTTCTTGTCGTTGCCCTTGAGGTCGACGCCGAGCCGGCGCGACTTCTTGGTCATGGGGCCGGTGTATCGAGCCATCGTGCGGATGTCCTCTCTCGGTCACCTCGGTCGCCCGGGGTGCCACGGGAGCGCTCACGCGTGGAACGCTCCTCCTCGCGTCAGGTCCGGCGGCGCTTCGGCGGCCGGCACCCGTTGTGCGGGACCGGGGTGACGTCCTTGATGGACAGCACCTCGATACCCGCGCCCGCGAGGGTGCGGATAGCGGTCTCCCGGCCTGCGCCGGGGCCCTTGCAGTACACGTCGACCTTGCGCACGCCGTTCTCGATGGCGGCCTTGGTCGCCTGCTCGGCCGCGAGCTGCGCGGCGAAAGGCGTCGACTTCCGCGAGCCCTTGAAGCCCGCGTTGCCGCCCGTCGACCAGGACAGCACGTTGCCCTGCAGGTCCGTGAACGTGATGATCGTGTTGTTGAACGTTGCCTTGATGTGGGCCTGCGCGTGCAGCACGTTCTTGCGCTCGCGCTTGCGTCCACGCTGCTTCTTCTGCGCCATGATGAGCTCCTCGGGTCTCAGCTCTTCCGCGTCGGCTTCCGGATGCCGCCGACCGTCCGCTTCGGACCCTTGCGGCTGCGCGCGTTCGTGTGGGTGCGCTGACCGCGGACCGGGAGCCCCAGGCGATGACGCACGCCCTGGTAGGAGCCGATCTCGATCTTGCGCTTGATGTTGTTCGCCACCTCGCGCCGGAGGTCACCCTCGACGCGGTAGGCGTTCTCGATGTGCGCCCGCAACCTGACGACCTCGTCGTCGCTGAGGTCGCGGACCCTGGTGTCGGGATCGACGTCCGCGGCGGCAAGGGTCTCTTGCGCGCGCGTCCTGCCGACGCCGTAGATGTAGGTGAGGGCGATCACCACGCGCTTCTCGCGCGGGATGTCGACGCCTGCGATGCGTGCCATGTGAAGACCTCCCTCAGCCCTGGCGCTGCTTGTGGCGCGGGTTCTCGCAGATCACGCGCACGCTGCCACGGCGACGGATGATCTTGCACTTGTCGCACATCTTCTTCACGGAAGGGTGGACCTTCACGTCCTCGCTCCTTCGGCTGCTCCGACGACCCGGTTGGTCGTCGGCGGGGCGAGGGCTGCCTCCCACGCTCCAGGGCGTCCGAGCTCGTGTGCCGCGACGAAGGCGGTGGGAGCCGGCCGGCCGGTCGACGTCACGCCGTCGGGGCGTGCGCCGGATGCGGCACCGTCGCGCTCCGGGGAGCGGCCAGGTGCGTTGTCGGTCGAGCGTCGCTGGGATGTTGTTCCGGTGTCTGGCAGCGTCACCGGCCCCGTACGCTCGAGGTCACTTGTAGCGGTACGTGATGCGGCCTCGTGAGAGGTCGTAGGGCGAGAGCTCGACGACCACCTTGTCGCCCGGCAGGATGCGGATGTAGTGCATCCGCATCTTGCCGCTGATGTGCGCGAGCACGTTGTGGCCGTTCTCCAACTCGACGCGGAACTGCGTGTTGGGGAGCGCCTCGGTGACGACGCCCTCCACCTGGATCGACTCTTCCTTCTCGCTCACGCCTGCTCCGCGGTGGTGGTGGGTGCACAGCCCCACACGCGGCTGCACGTCGTCACGCGCGCGACACGACGGGTACGTCGGTCGGTGTGGACCCTCGCTGCGCCTCGACACCTCGCGGAGGCTGGAGCCTCGCGGCGGCGTACCGGTGCAGGTCGGACGTGACGAAGCCCTGCCACGCGGCAGGGCGCTGCCGGGAGGGTACCCCCACCTCGTGTCAGCCGGCAACCCGCATCGCAACACGCCGGACGGGACGCCCGGCCGGTCACGATCAGGCGTCCGACGGGGTCGCGTACTCGGCCAGCACGGACCTGGCGCTGGCGAACACCTCGTCGACGGAACCGACCGCCTCGACATCGCGGAGCAGGCCCCGCTCCCAGTAGAAGTGCTCGAGCGGCTCCGTCTGTGCGGCATAGACCTCCAGCCGGTTGAGCACGACGTCCTCGCTGTCGTCGGCACGCTGGACGAGCGCGCCTCCGCAGGCGTCGCACCGCTCGGCCTCGGCCGGCGGGTCGGACACCAGGTGGAAGACCCGACCGCAACCCTCGCAGGTCCGGCGGCCCGTCAACCGCCGGACCACCTCGTCCTTGGGCACGGACAGACGCAGGACGACGTCCAACGGCGTCGAGAGCTCGACCAGCAGCCGCTCGAGCGCCTGGGCCTGGGGGACGGTGCGCGGGAACCCGTCGAACAGGAACCCCTGGGCGGCGTCGTCGGCTCCGAGCCGCGCGCCCACCATGTCGATGATGACGTCGTCGGGAACCAGATCGCCCGCGTCCATGTAGCGCTTGGCCTCGAGCCCGAGTGGGGTGCCGTCCCGGACGTTGCCACGGAGGATGTCACCCGTCGAGATGTGCGGGATCGCGTAGGTCTCGGCGATGCGCACGGCTTGCGTGCCCTTGCCGGCACCCGGAGGTCCGAGGAGGATGATCCGCACGTGACGATCCCTTCGACTGGCCCACGACGGGCCCGGTCGCGAACTGGCGCCGACGCCGCCCGCCTCGCGGTGGAGCGAGGCCGGGAGGCGTGTCAGCGCAGGAAGCCCTCGTAGTTGCGCTGCATGAGCTGGCTCTCCACCTGCTGCATCGTCTGGAGCGCGACACCCACCATGATCAACAGGCTGACCCCGCCGAGCGGGAACGCCTGGATGTTGCCGACCGCCAGCAGGATGAACGGCAGCACGGCGATGGCAGCGAGGTAGAGCGAGCCGGGCAGCGTGATCCTCGTCAGCACGCGGTCGAGGTACTCGGCCGTCTGACGGCCCGGACGGATGCCCGGGATGAAGCCGCCGTAGCGCTTCATGTTGTCGGCCACCTCGACCGGGTTGAACGTGATCGCGCTGTAGAAGTACGCGAAGAAGATGGTGAGCGCCGCGAACACGAGGATGAACACGGGGTTGTCGGCTGCCCCGAGGTACTGCTCGGTCCACGCCTGGACCCGCGGACTGCCCGAGAGCTGGGCTCCGAGCCCCGGCAGGTACATGAGCGAGGACGCGAAGATCACGGGGATCACGCCGGACTGGTTCACCTTCAGCGGGATGTAGGTCGACTGACCGCCGTAGCTGCGCCGACCGATCTGGCGGCGCGCGTACTGGACCGGGATCCGCCGCTGCCCCATCTCCATGAAGACGACGGCGACGCACAGCAGGACGCCCATCACCAGCACACCGCCGACCCAGTTCCAACCGTTGGCCGTCTGCACCAGCCGCAACTCGGACGGGAACTGGCTGATGATGGACACGTAGATCAGCAGCGACATGCCGTTGCCGATGCCCCGCGAGGTGATCAGCTCACCGAGCCACATGATGAGCGACGTGCCCGCCGTCAGGGTGATGACCCCGACGATGATCAGTCCCGTCCCGGCGTCGGGCATCGCGTCGAAGCCGAAGGCCACCCCGTTCTTGGCCAGGGTCACGAGCGCCGTCGACTGCAGCAGCGCCAGGCCGACCGTGACGTAGCGCGTGTACTGGGTGATCTTCTTCCGGCCCTGCTCCCCCTCGCGTTGGAGTGCTTCGAGCTTGGGGATCACGACCGCCAGGAGCTGCATGATGATGCTGGCGGTGATGTAGGGCATGATCCCGAGCGAGAACACCGCGAGCTGCGACAGCGCGCCGCCGGCGAAGACGTTCAGGATGCCGACGATGTTGCCGAGGCCGGCCCCACCGATCGCTTCGCGCAGCAGCTCGACCTCGACCCCGGGGATGGGGATCCAGGCGCCCAACCGGTACACGGCGATGATCCCCAGCGTGAACAGCAGCTTGCGCCGCAGGTCGGGGATCTTGAAGGCGTTGACGAACGCTCGGAGCATGAGGTCCTCGGGGCCTACCGCGGTACGAGCCCGCGGGTCGGGGATGCTAGCCGGTGAACGGCCAGCGGTTCCGGCGCGGCTGCGCGCGGAGCGACGGTCGCGACCCGGTGCACCGCGTGCGCCGGGTCGCCATCGTCCTGCTTCGGCAGCACCGTCAGCCCGTCAGGCGACCGAGCCGCCGGCGGCGGTGATCTTCTCTCGGGCCGTCGCGCTGATCGCGTCGACGTCGACGGTGAGCGCCTTGGAGATGTCGCCATGACCGAGGACCTTCACCGGCCGCTTCTTCTTCACGAGGCCCTTGGCACGCAACGTCTCGACGGTGACCTCGTCGCCGGCCTCGAAGGCCGCCTCGAGGTTCGCGACGTTGATGACCGCGAACGCGACCTTGTTGGGGTTGCGGAAGCCCGGCAGCTTGGGCTGCCGGCGGATCATGGGCATCTGTCCGCCCTCGAAGCCGGCGGGAACGGAGCCACGGGCGCCGGTGCCCTTGGTGCCCCGGCCGGCGGTCTTGCCGCCTCGGCCTCGGTCACCGCGAGCGACCCGCTTCTTCGAGGTCTTCGCGCCCTCTGCGGGCTTGAGGTGGTGGAGCTTGATGGTCATGCCTCGACCTCCCCGTCCACGGGTTCCCACGTGACGAGATGAGGGACCTTGCGGAGCATCCCTCGGATCTCCGGGCGGTCCGGCTGGACGACGGTGTGACGGATCCGCTTGAGCCCGAGCGAGCGCACGGTGTCGCGCTGGTCCTGCGTGCGACCGATCACCGAGCGCACCTGGGTGATGCGCAGCTGCTGTTCAGCCATCAGCTCCCACCCCCACGCATGGTCTCGAGCATCTTCTTGGGGGCCACGTCCTCGACCGCCTTGTCCCGCAGGGCAGCGATCTCGTGCGCGGACCGCTGTGACTGCAACCCGGCGACGGTCGCGTGGACCACGTTGATCGGGTTCGCCGTGCCGAGCGACTTCGCGAGGAGGTCGTGGATGCCGGCGGCCTCGATCACCGCACGCACCGGGCCTCCCGCGATCACGCCGGTACCGGGCGCGGCCGGCTTCAGCATGACCTGACCGGCCCCGGCACGACCGACGACGGGGTGCACGATCGTGGAGCCGACCATGGGGACCTTGAAGAAGTTCTTCTTCGCCTCCTCGACGCCCTTCTGGATCGCCGACTGCACCTCCTTCGCCTTGCCGTGGCCGACACCCACCATGCCCTTGCCGTCGCCGACGACGACGAGCGCGGTGAACTGGAACCGGCGACCGCCCTTCACGACCTTGGCGACGCGGTTGATCGCGACGACGCGCTCGTCGTACTGCTCGCGGTCCTGCTGCCCGCGACCGCCACCGCGACGGTCGTCACGGCCGCGTCCGCCGCGACCCTGACCGCCGCCGGGGCCGCCGCCTCCACGGTTGTTGGCTGCCATCGTGTTCTCCTCAGAACGTCTGCCCCGAGTTCGAGGCGTGTGCTGGTGCCCCGCGAACGGGGGCGTGCCGTCAGAACTCGAGCCCTGCTTCACGCGCGCCGGCGGCGAGCGCCGCCACGCGTCCTGCGTAGCGGTTGCCGCCGCGGTCGAACACACAGGTCGAGATGCCCGCAGCGCTGGCGCGCTCACCGAGGAGCGTGCCGACCTGCGTGGCGACACCGACCTTGCCGTCGTCGCCCTTGGCCATGCCCGCCTCGCGCGAGGACGCCGACGCGAGCGTGTGCCCGGTGACGTCGTCGATCAGCTGGGCGTAGATGTGGTCGTTGCTGCGGAACACCGACAGACGCGGCCTGGTGGCCGTCCCGGTGATGCGCTTGCGCGCGCGGAGCTGGCGGGTGCGCCGAGCGACGCGCTTCTTCGTGGCGTCCATCGTTGTCTCGTTCTCCTCGTCGTCGCCACCCCTGCCGGGCCGGCCTGGCCGGCCCGCTGGATGGCCGCGAGCCCTGCCCCGACGGTCGGGGCGTGGGCGGCGGCGCCACCTGCGGTGGCACCGCTGGATGCTTCGGTCAGCGGCCGGCTGCCTTGCCGGCCTTGCGCCTGATCAGCTCGCCCTCGTACTTGATGCCCTTGCCCTTGTAGGGCTCCGGCGGGCGGACCTTGCGGATGTTGGCGGCCACCTGGCCGACCAGCACCTTGTCGATGCCGGTGACCACGACGCGCGTCGGCTGCGGAACCTCCAACGCGATGCCGTCGGGAGCTTCGATCAGTACCGGGTGCGAGTAGCCGACCTGGAGCTCGACGTCCGAGCCCTTGATGGCGGCGCGGTAGCCGACGCCGACCAGCTCGAGCGACTTGGTATAGCCGTCGGTCACGCCGACGACCATGTTGGCCACCAGGGTACGGACCAGCCCGTGACGCGAGCGTTCGGTGCGCGATTCGCCCGTGCGGGCGACGATCACCGAGCCGTCGTCGTCATGCCCGATGGTGACACCATCGGGCATGGTGCGGACGAGTTCGCCCTTCGGACCCTTCACCGTCACGGTGAGGCCGTCGAGCGACACGTCCACCCCGTCTGGTACGGGGATGGGGAGCTTGCCGATGCGGGACATGGGGGTTCCTCTCCGGCCTACCAGACGTACGCGAGGACCTCACCGCCGCGCTGCTCCCTACGGGCGGCGCGATCGGTGAGCAGACCTGCGTTGGTGGACAGGATCGCGACCCCGAGGCCTCCGAGCACGCGCGGGATCTCGTCTCGCTTCACGTACACGCGCAGCCCGGGCTTGGAGATACGGCGCAGGCCCGTGATGACGCGCTCGCGCTGGGCGCCGTACTTCATCGTGATCGTCAGGGTCGGTTGGGGGACGGTCTCCTCCAGGGACCAGCCGGTGATGTACCCCTCCTGCTCGAGGATCCTGGCGATGTTCACCTTGATCTTCGACGAGGGCATCGACGTGGTCTCGTGGTAGGCCAGCGACGCGTTCCTGATACGCGTCAGCATGTCCGCCACCGGGTCGGTCATGGTCATGGTCGGTCACTCCTCGGGGTTACGGGGACCTCGAGCCCCGCACTTCCCTGTCATGGCCGCGACGGGGACGTCGCGGCTACCAGCTGGCCTTGCGCACACCGGGCAGCTCGCCGTTGTGCGCCATCTCGCGGAAGCACACGCGGCAGAGCCGGAAGCGGCGGTACACCGCGCGCGGGCGCCCACAGCGGTCGCACCGCGTGTAGTTCTGCACGCCGTACCGAGCGCCTCGCTTCACCGCGGCGATCTTCGACTTCTTCGCCATGTCCTCAGCTCTCCTGCGCGCGAACGAACGGGAATCCATACGCGTCGAGCAGCGCGCGGCCCTGCTCGTCGGTCTCGGCGGTGGTCACGATGGTGATGTCCATGCCGCGGACGGCGTCGATCGAGTCGTAGTCGACCTCCGGGAACACCAGCTGCTCGGTGAGTCCGAAGGTGTAGTTGCCGTGGCCATCGAAGGCCGTCGCCTTCAGCCCGCGGAAGTCCCGGATGCGCGGGAGGGCGACCGACAGGAGCCGGTCGAAGAACTCCCACATCCGGTCCCCGCGCAGGGTCACCTTGACCCCGATCGGCATGCCCTCGCGCAGCTTGAAGCCGGCGATGGACCGACGCGCACGGTTCACGCGGGGCTTCTGGCCCGTGATGGTCGTCACGTCGCGGATCGCTCCCTCGAGCGCCTTCGCGTCGCTGATCGCCTCACCGAGGCCGACGTTCACGACGATCTTCTCGAGTGTCGGGATCTGCATGGCGTTGGCGAGCCCCAGCTGGTCCTTGAGCTGCGACGCGATCTCCTCGCGGTACCGCTGCTTCAGGCGGGGCATCGCAGGCGCCGCTGCGGTGGTCTCGCTCATGTCGGTGTCTCTCCTCGCACTCGGCGGGTCAGAAGGTCGCGTCGCACTTCTTGCAGCGACGGACCTTGCTGCGACGGTCGCCCTCGGTGTCGTAGACGTAGCCGACACGGGTCGCAGCGCCGCACGACGGGCAGATCGGCAGCACGTTCGAGAGGTGCACCGGCGCCTCGGTCTCGATGATGCCGCCCTCTTGGGCGCCACGCTGCATCTGGACGCGCTGGTGCTTCTTGACGTAGTTGACGCCCTCGACGAGGGCCTTGTCACGGTCGATGAAGACCTTGACGACACGGCCGGACTTGCCGGCATCCTTGCCGGCGATCACCTTGACCTGGTCGTCCTTGCGGATGCGATGCATCACAGCACCTCCGGGGCGAGCGAGATGATCCGCATGAAGCGCTTGTCGCGCAGTTCGCGGGCGACGGGGCCGAAGATGCGCGTGCCCCTGGGGCTGCCGTCCGGGCGGATGATCACGCACGCGTTGTCGTCGAACCGCACGTAGGAGCCGTCGGCACGGCGGCGCTCCTTGGTGGTGCGCACCACGACGCAGCGGACGACCTCGCCCTTCTTGACGTTGGACGCGGGGATGGCGTTCTTGACCGTGCCGACGAACACGTCGCCGACGGACGCGTAGCGCCGCCCCGACCCGCCGAGCACGCGGATGCAGAGCACCTCACGCGCCCCCGAGTTGTCCGCGACCTTGAGCCGCGATTCGGTCTGGATCATCGTTGTCTCTCTCTCACGTCTGGCTGGTGTCGGCGCGTGCGCTGACGCGCCGCGACAGGCTCAGCGTGCGCGCTCGACGACCTCGGCGAGGCGCCAACGCTTCAGCTTGGACAGCGGCCGTGTCTCGATGATGCGCACGGTGTCTCCGACGTTGGCGTCGTTCGCCTCGTCGTGGACGTGGTACTTCTTGGTCTGCGTCAGGGTCTTGCCGTAGAGCGGGTGCGTGGTACGACGCTGGACCTTGACGACGATGGTCTTGTCCTGCACGTCGGACACGACGACGCCCTGGCGTTCCTTGCGCTGGCTGCGCTGGATGGAGTCGGTCATGCTCGGGCCTCGTTCTCGCGCGCGGAGGCGATCTCGCGCTCGCGCATCACGGTCAGGACGCGAGCGATCTCGCGCTTGACCTCCTTCAGACGGCGGGGGTTGTCCAGCTGCCCGGTGACGACCTGGAAACGCAGCGTGAACAGCTCGTCCTTGCCTTCGGCGAGCTTCCGCCGCAGGTCGTCGTCGGGGAGCTCTCGGAGCTCGGTGGCGGTGATCATTCGCCGGCCTCCTCGCGCTTCACGAACTTGGTCTTGACGGGGAGCTTGTGCGAGGCCTTGCGCATCGCCTCGCGGGCGAGGGTCTCGTCGACGCCCGAGAGCTCGAACATGACCCGGCCGGGCTTCACCGCCGCGACCCAGTGGTCGGGCGAGCCCTTGCCGGAGCCCATCCGTGTCTCGAGCGGCTTCCGGGTGATCGAGCGGTCCGGGAAGATGGTGATGCGGACCTTCCCGCCACGCTTGATCGCACGCGTGATGGCGATACGCGCGGACTCGATCTGGCGTGCGGTGATCCAGCCCGGCGTGGTCGCCATCAGGCCGTAGTCGCCCACGTAGACCTGGGTGTGTCCCTTGGACAGACCCTTGAGCGGCCGCGGCCGGTGCTGCTTGCGGTGCTTGACGCGCTTGGGGGCGAGCATCAGGCCTCACCCTCCTTCTGCTGGTCCTCGTCCGACGCCGGAGCATCGGCAGCCGGAGCATCGGCAGCCGGAGCATCGGCGGCCGGAGCATCAGCGGCCGGAGCATCGGCAGCCGGCGCATCGGTCGTCGGCGAGGAAGCCTCCTCGACGGTGGTCGCGAGCGTCTCGTCGACGTCTGCCGGTGCGGTCGTCGGCTCGTCGGTTGCGGTCGGCGCGCTGGTCACCTGGTCGGCGACGGGCTGCGACGCCGTCTCGCCGGCGCCCGTCGGGGCGGCTGCCGGTGCGCTCGGGGCTGTCTTGGCCTGCGGGCGTGCACCGACGCCGGTCACCTTCTTGGCGACGCTCGCCGCCTTGCGAGCGGACTTCCGGCGCGGTCGGTCGTCCACGGGACGACCCTGGGCGAGCGCCTTGGCACGGTCCATCGCACGCGCGGCCTCGGCTTCCTCGCCGGAACCGATCTGGTCGCCCGTGTAGACCCACACCTTCACACCGATGCGGCCGAAGGTGGTGCGGGCCTCGTCGAAGCCGTAGTCGACCTTCGCTCGCAGCGTGTGCAGCGGCACACGACCTTCGCGGTACCACTCCGTGCGGCTCATCTCGGCACCACCGAGGCGGCCCGCGACCTGGATCCGGATGCCCTTGGCCCCGGCCTTCATGGCGGACTGCACGGCGCGACGCATGGCGCGACGGAACGACACACGGCCGCGCAGCTGCTCGGCCACGTTGAAGGCCACGACCTGGGCATCGAGCTCCGGGTTCTTGATCTCGATGATGTTGAGCTTGACCTTCTTGCCGGACAGCTTCTCGAGATCGCTGCGGATCGCGTCCGCCTCGGCACCACGACGGCCGATCACGATGCCCGGCCGTGCCGCCTGGACCGAGACCTCGACGTTGTCGCGTGTCCGCGTGATGTCGATGCGGCTCACCCCGGCGTGTCGGACGCGCTCACGGACATAGCGACGGATGCGGTCGTCCTCGTGGAGGTACGCGGCGTATTCCTTCTTGTCCGCGATCCACTTGGACTTCCAGTCCGTGGTGACACCCAGGCGGAAGCCGTACGGATTGACCTTCTGACCCATGTCAGTTCTCCTCCGCGGGCGACACCACGACGGTGATGTGGCTCGTCCGCTTGCGGATCCGGTAGGCACGACCGAGCGCGCGTGGTTGGTAGCGCTTGATGGTCGGCCCCTCGTCCGCGTACGCCCCCGAGACGATGAGCTCGTCGGGGTCGAGGTCGTCGTTGTTCTCGGCGTTCGCGATCGCCGAGTTCAGGACCTTCAGCAGCGGCTGCGCCGCGCCCTTGTCCGCGAACCGCAGGATCCGTTGCGCCTCGAAGACCGGCTGCCCGACGATCAGCGGCGTGAGCTGACGCACCTTGTACGGGCTCACGCGCACGTACTTGGCGGTCGCCTTGACCTTGGTCTGCATCGTGGTCTCCCTCACCGCCGCTTCTTCATGGCTTGCTTCTCGCCGGCGCCGCCCCACTTGATGGCGCGCGTCGGTGCGAATTCGCCCAGCTTGTGCCCGACCATCGACTCGGTCACGTACACGGGCACGTGCTTACGGCCGTCGTGGACCGCGATCGTGTGGCCGACCATCTCCGGGAAGATCGTCGATCGACGCGACCAGGTCTTGATGACCCGCTTCTCGCCAGCCTCGTTCTGTGCGTCCACCTTCTTCATGAGGTGGTCGTCGACGAACGGGCCCTTCTTCAGGCTGCGTGGCATGGCTCAGCGCCTCCGGTTCTTGCCGCGACGACGGATGATGTCCTTGTTGGACGCCTTCTTCGCCTTGCGGGTACGACGTTCGGGGTTCCCCCAGGGGTCGACGGGGTGACGGCCGCCGGACGACTTGCCCTCACCACCACCGAGGGGGTGGTCGATCGGGTTCATGGCGACACCACGGGTCTGCGGGCGCACGCCCTTCCAGCGCGTGCGGCCCGCCTTGCCGAGGTTGAGCAGCTCGTGCTCGGCGTTGCCCACACCGCCGACGGTGGCACGGCAGCGTGCTTCCACCAATCGGATCTCGCCGGAAGGCAGGCGCAGCGCCGCCTTGCCGCTCTCCTTCGCCAGCAGCTGGATCGAGGTGCCCGCTGAGCGACCGAGCTTGGCGCCACCGCCCGGCCGCAGCTCGACCGCGTGCACGGTGGTGCCGACCGGGATGTTCGCGAGCGGCAGGGCGTTGCCGACCTTGATGTCGGCTGCTGGCCCCGACTCGACGACCGCACCGACCTGGAGGTTCCGCGGAGCCAGGATGTAGCGCTTCTCGCCGTCGTGGTAGTGCAGCAGCGCGATCCGCGCGGAGCGGTTCGGGTCGTACTCGACGGCCGCGACCGTCGCGGGCACCCCGTCCTTGTTCCGACGGAAGTCGATGAGGCGGTACTTGCGCTTGTGCCCGCCACCTCGGTGCC
The DNA here is from genome assembly GCA_963695235.1 of uncultured Nitriliruptoraceae bacterium. Lineage (GTDB taxonomy): Bacteria > Actinomycetota > Nitriliruptoria > Nitriliruptorales > Nitriliruptoraceae > PWLR01. The sequence goes on along the minus strand of OY968778.1, from coordinate 1,331,435 downwards.
TGCTCGTGATCCGGCCGTGGACGTTGCGCCCGGCCTTCTTCGGGAGCGGCGCCAGCAACGACTTCTCCGGCTCGGACTTCGTCACGGTGTCGAAGTCGCTCACGGAGGCACCACGACGCGCCGGCGTCGTCGGCTTGTACTTGCGGATGGCCATGATGCTGCCTTCGGGAGGTCGGGTCCTGACGGCGGGCTACAGCCCGGCGTCGAACAGCTCGATCTCGTCGCCGGGAGCGACGGTGACGATGGCGCGCTTGGTGTCGGGGCGCTTGCCGACGATCAGGCCGCGGCGCTTGCGCTTGCCCGCCCGGTTCATCGTGTTCACGCTGAGCACCTTGACGTCGAAGATCCGCTCGATCGCCTGCTTGATCTCCGTCTTGTTCGAGCGTGGATCGACGACGAACGTGTACTTGTTCTCGTCGAGCAGCCCGTAGGTCTTCTCGGAGATGATCGGGCGGATGATGATGTCGCGTGGGTCCTTCATCAGGCGACCTCGGTGGTGTCTGCGCCGGCGTCACCAGCGCGGGTGCCGGTGCCGATGAGCTCGAGCGCCGCCTCGTCGAACACGACGACGTCGCTGTTCAGCACGTCGTAGGTGTTGAGCTGGTCGACCACGAGCGTGTGCACGGTCGGCAGGTTGCGGAACGACCGCACGGTCGCGTTGTCCCAGTTGGCCAGGACGACGAGCGCCTTGCCGCCGATGCCGAGCGCCTGCAGCGCGGCGACGGCCTCACGGGTCCGTGGCGAGGCGAAGGTCAGGTCGCGGACGACCGCGACGGCATCGCTGTTGGCACGGTCGGTGAGGGCCGAGCGGAGCGCGGCCCGCTTGACCTTCTTGTTCACGCGCTGTGACCAGTCCTTGGGGACACGACCATGGGCCACGCCACCGCCCACCCACTGGGGGGAGCGGATCGAGCCCTGCCGTGCGCGACCCGTGCCCTTCTGGCGCCACGGCTTGCGGCCGCCGCCCGCCACCTCGCCGCGGGTCTTGGTCTTGTGCGTGCCCTGCCGCGCGGCCGCCAGCTGCGCGGTCACGACCTGGTGCATGACGGGGATGTTGACCTCCCCGTCGAACCACGCTGCGGGCAACTCGACGGAGCCGACCTTCTTCCCCGCCAGATCCTTGATGTCGATCGTCGTGGCCATCAGGCGTCACCACCCTTGTTCACGGACTTGACGGCGGACCGGATGAACACGACCTGCCCGTCGGATCCGGGCACGGCGCCCTTCACCAGGATCAGCTGGTGCTCGGTGTCGATGTCGACCACCTCGAGGTTCTGGACGGTCACCCGCTCGCCGCCGGAGCGACCGGCCATCCGCTGGCCGCGGAACGTTCGACCCGGCGTCGACGCCATGCCGACGGAGCCGGGGTGACGGTTCTTCTTCTTGACACCGTGGCCGTCACCCATGCCCTTGAAGTTGTGTCGCTTCATCACACCGGTGTAGCCCTTGCCCTTGCTCGTGCCGGTGACGTCGATGACGTCGCCCTTGGCGAACGCCTCGACCGTCACGGTGGAGCCGATCTCCGGGAGCTCGTCACCATCCGCGAGCCGTAGCTCGGCCAGCACCTTCGCGCCGTCGATGCCCGCCTTCCGCAGGTGACCAGCCGCCGGCTTGCTGACGTGCTTGATCGTGCCGTAGGCGAGCTGGACGGCGGTGTAGCCGTCCGTCTCGGTGGTCTTGACCTGCGCGACCGTGTTCGGCGTCGCCTGGACGACGGTGACCGGGACGACACGGTTGTCGTCGTCGAACACCTGCGTCATCCCGAGCTTGGTGCCGAGGATGCCCTTGAGGGCCATCGGAGGTTCCTCCTACCTTGACCGCCGTGCGTCGTGCGCAGCGGGCGGGGGTGGCTTGGGTGTGGGAGCGGGCTAGAGCTTGATCTCGATGTCGACCCCGGCCGGCAGCGAGAGGCCCATCAGCTTGTCGATGGTCTTCTGCGTCGGCTGGTGGATGTCGATCAGGCGCTTGTGCGTGCGCATCTCGAAGTGCTCTCGCGAGTCCTTGTACTTGTGCGGGGACCGGATCACGCACCAGACGTTGCGCTCCGTCGGGAGCGGCACTGGTCCGGTCACGTGTGCACCCGTCGCCTCGACCGTGTCCACGATCTCACGCGCGGAACGGTCGAGGACCTCGTGGTCGTACGCCTTCAACCGGATCCGGATCTTCTGATCAGCAGCCATGTTCTCTCTTCTTCATCTCTTCAGGTCGCGAGCCGCTTGCGGCCCGAAGCGCTGCCCGACTGACTTCAACCTCACGCAAACCCCTGCCGCTGTCGGATCGACGGTTCCGGATCGGCGCCTCTATCCCTTCGAGAAGCCGAGCCGGAGACCGGCGATCCGACAGCGTCGGGTTGCCTAGGCGAGGATCTTGGTGACGCGGCCCGCACCAACGGTGCGGCCACCCTCACGGATCGCGAACTTCAGACCCTCATCCATCGCGATCGGCTGGATCAACTCCACCGTCATCTCGGTGTTGTCACCCGGCATCACCATCTCCACACCACCAGGCAACGTCACCGCACCCGTCACATCCGTGGTCCGGAAGTAGAACTGCGGCCGATAGTTGTTGAAGAACGGCGTATGACGACCACCCTCCTCCTTGGACAAGATGTACACCTGCGCCTCGAACTGCGTATGCGGCGTGATCGACCCAGGCGCAGCCAACACCTGCCCCCGCTCGACCTCCTCCTTCTTGGTCCCCCGCAACAACACCCCCACGTTGTCGCCAGCCATCCCCTCATCCAACAACTTGCGGAACATCTCCACACCCGTCACCGTCGTCGACGTGGTGTTGTGCAGACCCACGATCTCCACCGTGTCCCCCACATGGACCTTCCCACCCTCGATCCGGCCCGTCACCACCGTCCCACGACCCGTGATCGAGAACACATCCTCGATCGGCATGATGAACGGCTTGTCCAACGCCCGCGCCGGCTCCTCGAAGAACTCATCCACCGCAGACATCAGCTCGAGCACCCCAGCCTCGAACTGCTCATCACCCTCCAACGCCTTCAACGCCGACACCCGCACCACCGGCGTGTCATCCCCCGGGAACTCGTACGCATCCAGCAGCTCCCGCACCTCCATCTCCACCAGCTCCAACAACTCCTCGTCATCGACCATGTCGACCTTGTTCAACGCCACCAACAACCGCGGCACCCCAACCTGACGCGCCAACAACACATGCTCACGCGTCTGCGGCATCGGACCATCCGCAGCCGACACCACCAGGATCGCACCATCCATCTGCGCCGCACCCGTGATCATGTTCTTCACATAATCCGCGTGCCCCGGCGCATCCACATGCGCGTAATGCCGCGACTCCGTCTCATACTCCACGTGCGACACATTGATCGTGATCCCCCGCTCACGCTCCTCCGGCGCCTTGTCGATCGCATCGAACGCCATCGACTGCACATTCGGATTCTGCTTGTGCAACACACTCGTGATCGCCGCCGTCAACGTCGTCTTCCCATGATCAACGTGACCGATCGTCCCGATGTTCATGTGCGGCTTCGTCCGCTCGAACTTCTCCTTGGCCATCGTCGGCTCTCCTCAAACGCTGTGGTCCGCGTGCGTGCGGCCCGTGGGGTGGTGTCAGCGGGTCACTCGCCGCGGGACTTCGCGACGATCTCTTCCTGGATACTTGCGGGGGCCGGCTCGTAGGAGCCGAACTGCATCGTGTAGCTCGCGCGTCCCTGCGTCATGGAACGAACGTCGGTCGCGTAACCGAACATCTCCGACAGTGGCACACGGGCCTTGATGACGGTCGCGAGCCCGCGCGGCTCGGAGCCCTGGATCAGACCCCGACGGCCGGACAGGTCGCCCATCACGTCGCCCATGTAGTCGTCCGGGGTCACGACCTCGACGTCCATGACCGGCTCGAGCAGCTGGACGCCTGCCTTGCGCGCGGCCTCCTTGATCGCCATGGAACCCGCGATCTTGAAGGCCATCTCGGACGAGTCGACGTCGTGGTAGCTGCCGTCGACCAACGTCACCCGGACGTCCACCATCGGGTATCCAGCCAGGACGCCGGTCTCCAGCGCCTCGCGGATGCCGTGATCGACCGACGGGACGTACTCCTTGGGGATGGATCCCCCGACGGTCTTGTTCTCGAAGTAGTAGAGCTCGTCGGGCTCGAGCTCGAGCTCGGCCTTCATCGCGGCCGTCAGTGGCTCGACGTCGATCACGACGTGCCCGTACTGGCCCCGCCCACCTGTCTGGCGCGCGTACTTCAGGTCGACCTTCTCGACCTTGCGCTTCACCATCTCGCGGTACGCGACCTGCGGCCGTCCGACGTTGGCCTCGACCTTGAACTCGCGCAGGAGGCGGTCGACGATGATCTCGAGGTGGAGCTCGCCCTGGCCGCCGATCAGCGTCTGGCCGGTCTCCTCGTCGGTCTTGACCCGGAAGCTCGGATCCTCCTCCGCCAGCTTCTGCAGCGCGACGGCGAGCTTCTCCTGGTCCGTCTTGGTCTTGGGCTCGATGGCGATCTCGATCACCGGCTTGGGGAACTCCATCGACTCGAGAAGGATCGGAGCGTCCGCGGTCGTGATGGTGTCACCGGTGGTGGTGTCCTTGAGGCCCACGAGCGCGACGATGTCACCCGTCATGCAGCCGGCCATCTCCTCGCGGGAGTTGGCGTGCATCTGCAGGATGCGGCCGACGCGCTGCTTGGATCCCTTCGTCACGTTGGTCACGTGGGATCCCGCCTCGAGCGTGCCCGAGTAGATCCGTGCGAACGTGAGGGTCCCGACGTAGGGGTCGGTCATCACCTTGAAGGCGAGTGCGGAGAACGGCGCGTCGTCGGCCGGCGGACGGGTGTCGGGCTCGCCCGTCTTCGGGTTCGTGCCGTTCATCGGCGGGACGTCGAGCGGCGAGGGCAGATACGCGACGACGGCGTCGAGCAGCGTCTGTACGCCCTTGTTCTTGAAGGCGGAGCCGCAGAACACGGGGACGAGCTGGTTCGTGATGGTGGCGTGGCGCAGCCCGGCCTTGAGCTGCTCCGCCGTCAGCTCGCCGTGTTCGAAGAACGCCTCGAGCAGGTCCTCGTCGGTCTCGGCGACCTTCTCCATCAGCTCGGCACGGTAGGTCTCGGCCTCGTCCTTGAGTGCGGCCGGGACCTCGACCTCCTCGAACGAGGCACCGAGGTCGTCGCCCTTCCAGACGATCCCCTTCATCTCGACCAGGTCGATCACACCCTCGAGCTTGTCCTCGAGGCCGATCGGGATCTGGGCGCGGACGGCGTCGGCCGTCAGGCGGTCGCGGATCGAGTCGAACGAGAAATCGAACGACGCGCCGGTCCGGTCGAGCTTGTTGACGAAGCAGATGCGCGGCACGCCGTACTTGTCCGCCTGACGCCAGACGGTCTCGGACTGCGGCTCGACACCAGCCACGCCGTCGAAGACGGTGACGGCACCGTCGAGCACCCGCAGCGACCGTTCGACCTCGATGGTGAAGTCGACGTGCCCGGGGGTGTCGATGATGTTGATGGTGTTGTCGCCCCACGCCGTGGTGGTCGCAGCAGAGGTGATGGTGATCCCACGCTCCTGCTCCTGCTCCATCCAGTCCATGGTGGCAGCACCGTCGTGCACCTCACCGATCTTGTAGGTGCGCCCGGTGTAGTAGAGGATCCGCTCGGTCGTCGTGGTCTTGCCCGCGTCGATGTGGGCCATGATCCCGATGTTGCGGAGCTTCTCCAGCTTCACGGTCCGCTTGAGGGCCATCCTGATCGCTTCCTGGTCGAGTGTCGTCTGCCCGTGCTCCGGGCGCGGTGCGGCGTTACCAGCGGTAGTGCGCGAAGGCGCGGTTCGCCTCGGCCATCTTGTGGGTGTCCTCGCGGCGCTTCACGGCCGCCCCGACCCCGTTGGAGGCGTCGAGCAGCTCACCGGCGAGGCGCTCCCCCATCGTGTGCTCACGACGGATGCGGGCGTAGCCGACGACCCAGCGCAGCGCCAGGGTGGTGGAACGCGTCGGGCGGACCTCGATCGGGACCTGGTAGGTGGCACCGCCGACGCGGCGGGACTTCACCTCGAGCTGGGGCTTGACGTTGTCGATCGCGCGCTTGAGCACACTGATCGGGTCGCCACCCTGCGTGCGTGAGCCGATGTTCGCGAGCGCGTCGTAGACGAGCCGCTCGGCGGTCGAGCGCTTGCCGTCCACCATCACGCGGTTGATCAGCTGGGTGACCAGTGTCGAGCCGTACTTGGGGTCCGGCTGGACCTTGCGACGCCCGGGAGAGCCCTTGCGTGGCATGTCAGCCCTCCTTCTTCACGCCGTAGCGCGAGCGCGACTGCTTGCGGTCACGGACCGGGGAGGCGTCGAGCGTCCCCCGGATCACCTTGTAACGGACACCCGGGAGGTCCTTCACACGCCCACCACGCACGAGCACCATGGAGTGCTCCTGCAGGTTGTGCCCCTCGCCGGGGATGTAGGCGGTGACCTCGACCCCGGAGCTCAACCGCACACGACACACCTTCCTGAGGGCCGAGTTCGGCTTCTTCGGTGTGGTCGTGTAGACGCGGGTGCAGACGCCACGGCGCTGGGGCGAGCCCTTCAGCGCGAGCGTCTTGTTCTTCTTGGCCTTGTTGCTGCGGCCGTTGCGCACCAGCTGCTGGATGGTTGGCATCCCTGGTGATCTCCGTCTCGTCGCACACGTCGACGCGTGCGTCTGGGTCGCGAACGTGCTGCTCGCGCTGGTCGGTCGGTGGTCGGTGGCGACGCCCCGTGGCGAGGTCGCCGACGGGCGCTGCCTGGCGAAGAGAGGGACGGTCCGACCCACGGGGCCGGGCGTTCCGCTCCTGCTACTGCCGTCCGGCCGAGCACGCAGCAACGCGTGGAGAGACTCGTGGGCTGGCGCAAGTGCGCCCGGACAGCGCACAGCGGGCACGAAGCCCGCCGCGGTGCTGGAACGGTACCGGGCTTGCCCGCGAGGTGCAACCGGGCGGGCTTCGGGCGCCTCTGGGGGCGGTCCGCGCCCCCGCGGGACGACCGTCCACTGGCCCGCGGGCCGCACCCGTGCCCGACCGGCCAGAGCCCTCGACGGGGGCGGTGGGGCACCGTGGGGTCAGCACCGCAACCCCCGACGAAGGAGGACGGCGTGAGGCGCACGTTGACCACGAAGATCGCAGTCGCAGGAGGCGCCGCGGCGCTGGCGCTCGGCGCAGCCGCCTGCGAGGTCGAGCCAGCCGATGGTGGCGACCCGGCGCTGCAGGATCCGATGATGGACGACGGCCTCGACGGCGGGCTGGACGACGGCGGGCTGGACGACGGCACCGGCACCGCACCCTGAGCCAGGGTCAGACATGACCGAGGGGCGCCCTGACGGGCGCCCCTCGGTCATGCGCGCCGGTCCGCCGTTCGCGGACCAGACGACCTGTCACTGCTGGCCGGCATCGCCCGGGAAGTCGTCGTAGCCCCAGCCACCGTCGAAGCCCCAGGACCCGTCACCCTCGTAGGACTCCGTCGAGGCGAGGAACTCCGCGATGTCCGCGGGCAGCGCCTGCTCCGGAACCTCGGTGTGGCCGACCTCGATCCGGTGGTACTCGGCGACACCGGTGCCCGCCGGGATCAGCTTGCCGATGATGACGTTCTCCTTGAGGCCGACGAGCGGGTCGGAGGCCGATTCGAGCGCCGCCTCCGTGAGCACGCGGGTGGTCTCCTGGAACGACGCGGCGGACAGCCACGAGTCCGTCGCGAGCGACGCCTTCGTGATGCCCATGAGCAGCGGTCGAGCGGCCGCAGGCTGCCCACCCTCGGCGAGCACGCGGTCGTTCTCCTTGTTGAAGCGGACGCGGTCGATGTTGTCACCCGGCAGGAAGCCGGCGTCACCGGCGTCGACGACGTTCACCCGGCGGAACATCTGACGGACGATCAACTCCACGTGCTTGTCGTGGATCGGCACACCCTGCGACCGATAGACGTCCTGCACCTCCTGTACCAGGTGCAGCTGCGCTGCGCGCACGCCCAACACCTCGAGCAGCTCATGCGGGTCGATGGCGCCCACCGTCAGCTGCTGGCCGACCTCGACCTGTGCACCGGCCGCCACCTCGAGGGACCCGTCGTCGGATCGGAACAGACGGGCGCCGCGCGGAAGCTCGTGCTCGTCCACCTGATCCCGCGTGCCCAGGATGCGCAGGATGCGTCCGCCGCCGTCCATGTCCTCGAGCTCGACACGGCCGGCGATCTGGGCGATCTCCGCCTTGCCTCGTGGGCTACGAGCCTCGAACAGCTCGACGACACGAGGCAGACCCTGGGTGATGTCGTCGGCCGAGGCCACGCCGCCGGTGTGGAAGGTCCGCATGGTGAGCTGCGTACCCGGCTCACCGATCGACTGGGCGGCGACGATGCCCACCGCCTCGCCCATGTCGACCATCGCGCCATTGGCCAGGAGCTCGCCGTAGCAGGCGCGGCAGACACCGATCTCGGTCTCGCACGACAGCACGGAGCGCACGCGCAGGACGCGGTGCTCGTCGGTCGGCTGGGTCTCGAGCGCGGCGCCCGTCTCCGGGTGCACGCCCTGGATCAGTGCGGCGCGCAGGCGTCGCACCTCCCTGTCGACCACCAGCGTCCCGGCTGCCAGAAGCACCTCGTCGGAGCCCGGGAACAGCGCGTCACGCGCCAGCAGGCGGCCGTACAGCGACTGGGAGTCGTGGTCACCGACCACGATCTCGACGCCACGTTCGGTCCCGCAGTCCTCCTCACGGACGATCAGATCCTGCGACACGTCCACCAGGCGGCGGGTGAGGTAGCCGGAGTCGGCCGTCCGCAATGCGGTGTCGGCCAGTCCCTTGCGAGCACCGTGGGTGGAGATGAAGTACTCCAGGACCGACAGCCCCTCGCGGAAGTTCGACTTGATCGGGCGCGGGATGATCTCGCCCTTCGGGTTGGCGACCAGCCCACGCATGGCGGCGATCTGACGCAGCTGGGTCATGTTCCCGCGAGCGCCGGAGTTCGCCATCATGAAGAACGGGTTCTCGGTGGAGAAGTTCTCCTCCATCGCCTCGGCGACCTTGGAGGTCGCCTCCGTCCAGATCTCGATCAGCTCCTGCCGCCGCTCGGAGTCGGTGATGACGCCGCGGATGAACTGCTTCTCGATCTTGGCCGCCCGCTCCTCGGAGTGGGCGAGGACCTCGGCCTTGAGCGCCGGCGTCTCGACGTCGGAGATCGCGACCGTGGTGCCGGCCCGGGTCGCGTTGCGGTAGCCGAGGTCCTTCATCGCATCCAGGACCTCGACGACCTGCCAGCGCGGGAACAGGTCGGTGCACTTGTTGACGATGTCGCCGGCCGCCTTCTTCGTGACGACCTCGTTGACGAACGGGTAGTCGGCCGGGAGTGCCTCGTTGAAGATCGCACGTCCGGCCGTCGTGACGATGCGCACCCGCGTGTCGGTGGCCCGCAACTCCTCCCAGGCCTCCTCGTCCTCCCGGTAGGCCTTCGGACGGTCGGCGGCATCGAGCTGCTTGCCCGCGTCGAGACGGAGCAGGATCGGGTCCTGGACGTGGATCCGGCCGCTGTCGACCGCGCGCTCGACCTCGCCCATCGACGCGAGGATCGGCAACCCGGTCAGCTCGCGATCGGCGGACGCGTCGGCGCTCGAGTAGGTCAGCCAGTAGATGCCGAGCACCATGTCCTGGGTCGGCGAGGCGATCGGCCGACCGGTCGCCGGCTGCAGGATGTTGTTCGACGCCAGCATCAGCAGGCGTGCCTCGGCCTGGGCCTCGGCGCTCAGGGGCAGGTGCACCGCCATCTGGTCACCGTCGAAGTCGGCGTTGAAGGCGGTGCACACCAGCGGGTGCAACTGGATCGCCTTGCCCTCGACGAGCGTGGGCATGAACGCCTGGATGCCCAGCCGGTGCAGCGTCGGTGCGCGGTTGAGCATCACGGGATGGTCGGCGATGACCTCCTCGAGCACGTCCCAGACCTGTGCACGCTGGCGCTCGACCATGCGCTTCGCACTCTTGATGTTCTGTGCGTAGTTGAGGTCGACCAGCCGCTTCATGACGAACGGCTTGAACAGCTCGAGCGCCATCTGCTTGGGCAGTCCGCACTGGTGCATGCGGAGCTGGGGCCCGACGACGATCACCGAGCGGCCCGAGTAGTCGACACGCTTGCCGAGCAGGTTCTGGCGGAAGCGGCCCTGCTTGCCCTTGAGCATGTCCGACAGCGACTTGAGCGGCCGGTTCCCCGGTCCCGTGACCGGGCGGCCGCGACGGCCGTTGTCGAACAGCGCGTCGACGGCCTCCTGCAGCATCCGCTTCTCGTTGTTCACGATGATCTCGGGCGCGCCGAGGTCGAGCAGACGCTTCAACCGGTTGTTGCGGTTGATCACACGGCGGTACAGGTCGTTGAGGTCGGAGGTCGCGAACCGCCCACCGTCGAGCTGCACCATCGGACGCAGGTCCGGCGGGATGACCGGGATCGCCTCGAGCACCATGGCGGAGGGCCGGTTGTTGGTCGTACGGAGCGCCTCGACCACCTTCAGCCGCTTCGTCGCACGCTGCTTCTTCTGGCCCTTCGAGTCCTGGATCGTGGCGCGCAGCTCGACCGACTCCGCATCGAGGTCGATCGAATCCAGCAGGTCGCGGACGCCCTCGGCGCCCATGCCGCCGGAGAAGTGGTCACCGAACCGGTCACGCATGTCGCGGTAGACCAGCTCCTCGGCGATGAGCTGCTTCCTGGAGAGCTTCTTGAACGTCGCGAGCACCTTGTCGAGGTGCTCGAGCTCGTTGTTCGCCCGCACGGAGACCGTCTTGAGCTGCTTCTCGATCTCCTTGCGTTCCTTCTTGACCACGTCGGGCTTGGCGCCCTCGGCCTCGAGCTCCGCCAAGGTCGCCTCGAGCTGCGCCAGCAGCTCCTGGCGGTCGACCTCGAGCTGCTTCTCGATCTCCTGCTTCTCGGTCGCGAGCTCTTCCTCGAGCTCCGGCAGTGCCTCGTGCCGCGACTCCTCGTTCACCGAGGTGATCACGTACGCAGCGAAGTAGATGACCTTCTCGAGGTCCTTCGGGGACATGTCGAGCAGGTAGCCGAGCCTCGACGGCACGCCCTTCAGGTACCAGATGTGGGTCACCGGAGCGGCGAGCTCGATGTGGCCCATGCGCTCGCGCCGCACCTTGGCACGCGTCACCTCGACGCCACAACGCTCGCAGATGATGCCCTTGAAGCGCACGCGCTTGTACTTGCCGCAGTAGCACTCCCAGTCCCGCTGAGGACCGAAGATCTTCTCGCAGAAGAGCCCATCCTTCTCGGGCTTCAGCGTCCGGTAGTTGATGGTCTCCGGCTTCTTGACCTCGCCGTTGGACCACATGCGGATCTGGTGCGCCTCGGCGAGCGAGATCCGGAGCCTGTCGAAGTGGTTCACGTCCAGCATGTGCCGACGTCCTCCCTACTTCCTCTACCCCGCCACCGACGGCGGGAACTGCGGTCCGAGCGGGACCGCCGTCGCATCGTTGTCGTGCAGGCCGGCGTGGTCGGCCGGGGCCCCGCGCAGAGGCCCCGGTCGGCGTCAGCCGTCGGCCGTGGGACGCTCCGGGCGGGACAGGTCGATGCCCAGCGCCTCTGCGGCGCGGAAGGCGTCGTCCTCCGACTCGCGGAGCTCGATCGCCTCGCCGGCCGCGCCGAGCACCTCGACGTTGAGGCTCAGCGCCTGCATCTCCTTGACCAGCACCTTGAAGGATTCCGGGATGCCCGGCTCCGGGATGTTGTCGCCCTTGACGATCGCCTCGTAGACCTTCACGCGGCCCAGGGTGTCGTCGGACTTGATCGTCAGCAGCTCCTGGAGGGCGTAGGCGGCCCCGTACGCCTCGAGCGCCCAGACCTCCATCTCGCCGAAGCGCTGGCCGCCGAACTGGGCCTTCCCTCCGAGCGGCTGCTGGGTGATCATCGAGTACGGGCCGGTCGAACGCGCGTGGATCTTGTCGTCGACGAGGTGGTGCAGCTTCAGGATGTACATGTAGCCGACGGTGACCTGTGCATCGAGCGGCTGCCCGGTGCGACCGTCGATCACGGTCGCCTTGCCGTCAGGCCCGACCAGGCGGAAGCCGTCGTCGGTCGGACGGGTGTTCTGGAGCAACTCGATCAACTCCTCCTCGCGGCAACCGTCGAAGACCGGTGTCGCGAAGCGGACGGGACCCAGGGTGTCGAGGGCCTCGTCGCCCCAGCCCACCTGCTCGAACCAGTCCGGCGCGGTCTCGAAGTGCCAGCCGTTGGCTGCCGCCCAACCGAGGTGGGTCTCCAGCACCTGGCCGACGTTCATCCGCGACGGCACGCCGAGCGGGTTCAACACGATGTCGAGCGGCGTGCCGTCCTCGAGGAACGGCATGTCCTCGACCGGCAGGATCTTGGAGATCACGCCCTTGTTGCCGTGCCGACCCGCGAGCTTGTCACCCTCGGAGATCTTCGCCTTCTTGGCGATGTAGATGCGCACCATGTCGTTCACGCCCGGCGGCAGCTCGTCGCCGTCCGCGCGCGAGAAGCGCTGGACGCCGATCACGATGCCGCGGTCGCCGTGCGGGACCTTCAGCGAGGTGTCACGGACCTCACGGGCCTTCTCGCCGAAGATCGCGCGGAGCAGACGCTCCTCTGGTGTCAGCTCGGTCTCGCCCTTGGGAGTGACCTTGCCGACCAGGATGTCACCCGGCTGCACCTCGGCGCCGATCCGGATGATGCCTTCCTCGTCGAGGTTGGCGAGGACCTCCTCCGAGACGTTGGGGATGTCGCGGGTGATCTCCTCGGGACCGAGCTTGGTCTCGCGGGCGTCCACCTCGAGCTGCTCGATGTGGATCGAGGTCAGTACGTCCTCTCGGACCAGCCGCTCCGAGAGGATGATGGCGTCCTCGAAGTTGTAGCCCTCCCACGACATGAACCCGACGAGCAGGTTGCGGCCGAGCGCGAGCTCGCCGTCGTGTGTCGAGGGGCCGTCGGCGATCGGCTCGCCGACCTCCACCCGGTCGCCCTCGGTGACGAGGGGACGCTGGTTGATGCAGCTCCCCTGGTTGGAACGCTGGAACTTGGTCAGGTAGTAACGGTCGATCTGGTCGTCGTCGGTCCGCACCACGAGGTGGTCCGCGGCGACCTCGACGACCACGCCGGCGTTGCGTGCGACGATCACGTCGCCCGCGTCGCGAGCGGCCTTCGCCTCGATGCCGGTACCGACGAAAGGCGACTCCGCTCGCAGGAGCGGCACCGCCTGACGCTGCATGTTGGCCCCCATCAGGGCCCGGTTGGCGTCGTCGTGCTCGAGGAACGGGATCAGCGCGGCCGAGATGGAGACCGTCTGCCGTGGCGAGACGTCCATGTAGTCCACGCTGGTGGGCGGCACCTCACGGATCTCGCCGCCCTTGGCGCGCACGAGCACCAGGTCGTTGACGAACCGACCGCTGTCGTAGTCGAGTGGCGCGTTGGCCTGTGCGACGACGTAGCGGTCCTCCTCGTCGGCGGTGAGGTACTCGACCGCGTCGGTGACCAGGCCGTCGACGACGTTGCGGTACGGCGTCTCGACGAAGCCGTACTCGTTGATCCGGGCGTAGGTCGCGAGCGAGCCGATCAGGCCGATGTTCGGACCCTCCGGCGTCTCGATCGGGCACATCCGGCCATAGTGGGACGGGTGGACGTCGCGCACCTCGAAGCCGGCCCGCTCGCGGGAGAGCCCGCCCGGGCCGAGCGCGGACAGCCGTCGCTTGTGGGTCAGACCCGCCAGCGGGTTGGTCTGGTCCATGAACTGCGACAGCTGGGAGGTGCCGAAGAACTCGCGGATGGCAGAGACGACCGGCCGGATGTTGATCAGGGTCTGTGGGGTGATCGCCTCGAGGTCCTGGGTCGTCATCCGCTCGCGTACCACCCGCTCCATGCGCGAGAGCCCGATGCGGACCTGGTTCTGGATCAGCTCGCCGACGGAGCGCAGCCGGCGGTTGCCGAAGTGGTCGATGTCGTCGGTGTCGTAGCCCTCCTCGCCCGCGTGCAGCTTGACGAGGTAGGACATCGTGGCGAGCGTGTCCTCCCGCGTCAGGACGTGCTCCTCGCGGCGCGCGAAGCCGAGGCTCTCGAACTCGTCGGTGAGCTTGCCGTGCTTGACGTGACCCTGGCCGTCGTCCTCGAGGCCGGAGATCTTGTAGCGACCGACACGCGCGAGGTCGTACTTCTTGCTCGCGAAGAACATGCCGAGGAGCAGCTGACCGGCCTGCTCGGCGTTCGGCGGCTCGCCCGGACGCAGCTTGCGGTAGATGTCCTCGAGGGCCTGCCCTGGCGTGCGACCGGTGTTGTCCTTCTCGAGCGTGAGTGCTATCGACTCCGCGCCGCCGAAGAACTCGAGGATCTCGTCGTCTGGCACCTCGGTGCTGAGCACCTCGGAGGGCGCGAGCTCGTAGACGCCGAGCTCGGTGTTCCACTCGAAGGCCTTGAGTGCGCGGTAGAACACGCTGATCGGCTGCTTGCGCTTGCGGTCGACCCGGACCGCGACGAGATCGCGCTTGTCGACCTCGAACTCGAGCCAGGCGCCCCGGGCGGGGATCACCTTGCAGCCGAAGACGTCACGCCCGGTGGTCTTGTCGATCGAGGTGTCGAAATAGACCCCCGGCGAGCGCACCAGCTGCGACACCACGACCCGCTCGGTGCCGTTGATGATGAAGGTGCCCTTGTCGCTCATCACGGGGAAGTCGCCCATGAAGACCGTCTGGGACTTGATGGTGCCGTCTTCCTTGTTCAGGAACTCGGCCGTGACGAACAGCGGCGCCGCGTAGGTGTAGTCCTTCTCCTTGCACTCCTCGACGGAGTACTTGGGGTCCTCGAAGCGGTGGTTGAGGAAGCTCAGGGCCATCTTGCCCTGGCTGTCCTCGATCGGGGAGATCTCGTCGAAGATCTCACCCAGGCCTTGGTCGATGAGCCACTCGAACGAGCCGCTCTGGATCGCGACGAGATCCAACTCCTCGACCGGCAGTGCCTCGCGGATCTTCGCGAAGCTCAGGCGGGTGTTGATGGTGCTCGGAGCGGAACCGGTCGTAGGGTCGACGGCGATGCCAGCCAACACGGACCTCCCTCAGGCGTGGTGGTCGTCAGGTACACCGGGTGGGCGAACCGGTGCTGCTGCAGGCGCGCGGGCGCTCGCGCTTCGTTGCTCGACGTCCCCGTCGGTCACCGTGCACCCTTCGCGTGGGCGCGGAGGCGGCAGCACGTCGAGAACGCGACCCGAGGTCGGGTCGCGCCGATGGACGAGCTGGCCCGGACGGTCCTCGGGGCGAGCGCGCCCGACATCGTGGTCACGGCGACGCCACGGCCGCGTGCAGGGAGCAGCGCAGCGCGGTGACGACGGACGAAGACCTCGATCGCGGACGCTCCGCAGAGGATCGGGAGCAGCGGGACGTTGCACGGGACGCACGGCGGCCCCGCAGCGTACCCACTGTGCGCGGAGCGCGTCAACCGCCCCCGGGAACGCCCGGGGGCGGTGCGCAGGCGTACCGGCGCTCGGCGGGAGCCGAGCGCCGGACGTCACGCGAGCTCGACGCTCGCGCCGGCGGCCTCGAGCTTGGCCTTGGCGTCCTCGGCAGCGTCCTTCGCGACCCCCTCGAGGATCGGCTTGGGAGCACTCTCGACGAGCTCCTTGGCCTCCTTCAGACCGAGGCTCGTGAGGCCGCGGACCTCCTTGATGACCTGGATCTTCTTCTCGCCGGCGGAGGTCAGGACGACGTCGAACGTGTCCTTCTCTTCCACGGGAGCGGCCTCGCCGCCCGCCGCACCGGCAGCCGCGACGGCGACCGGAGCAGCGGCGGTGACCTCGAAGGTCTCCTCGAACTTCTTCACGAGCTCGCTCAGCTCGAGGAGCGTGAGCTCCTTGAACTGGTCGATCAGCTCGTCGGTGGACAGCTTCGCCATCGTGGTTCCTCCTGATCGGCGCGCGGTCACGCACCGAGGTCGTGGTGGTCGGACGCCTCTGGCATTCGACCCGCGGGGACGCGGCCTACGCCTCGTCCCCCGTGGACTGGTTTCCGTCGGACTCGGCCTCGTCGGCCTCGTCCGTTGCCGCAGGGGCGTCGTCGCTCGGCGCCTGGTCGGCTTCGGCCGTGTCGGACGCGTCGGCGTCCTCGGTCGTGACATCGAGGGCGGGCTCGTCGCCGGTCTCGGCGTCCGTCGCACCCTCGCCCGCAGTACCAGCCGTCCCGGGCCCGCCGTCGTCGACGAGGGCCTGGAGGAGACGCGCCTGCTTGGTGAGGGGCGCCTGCAGCAGCCGCGCGGTGTTGGCGAGCGCGCCGTAGAGCAGTCCTGCCAGCTTCGCCAGCAGCTCCTCACGGCTCTCGAGGTCGGCGAGCCGGATGGCGGCTGCCTCGTCCAAGACCTCGCCGTCGAGGTACCCGCCACGGATCACCAGCTCCGGGTGGTCCTTCTGGAACTCCTTCAACGCCTTCGCGGGACCCACCGGGTCGTCGGCGCAGAAGACGAGCGAGGTCGGGCCGACGAAGAGCTCGTCGAGACCTTCGATGCCTGCGTCGGCGGCGGCGCGACGCGCGAGCGTGTTCTTGACCACCCGCATCTCGGCGTTGGTCGCGCGCAGCTTCGCGCGCAGTTGCGCGAGTTCGGTCACCGTCAGCCCGCGGTAGTGCGTGAGCAGCGTCGCTGCAGCGTCGCGGAGGTCGTCGCGGACCACCTCGACCTTGGCGACCTTGTCTGGCCGTGCCACGGTTGCTCCATCCGTCCTGGTGCGCCCCGCCACGCGGGCGCTCGTCATCGGTGAACGACGCACCAACGACGTCGTCCCCCGCGTACGCGTGCGCGCAGGCTGGGGGACGTGGACGGGCAGTGAGCTCGTCTGGTCCGGTCCTGCGCGGGATGCGGGGCGCTCGTGTCGCGTCGCCTCGGCCTTCGGTCCGCGAAGCGGACATCCAGCGGTCTGCGGCTCGGTTCGGGTCGAAGGGTAGCCCACCGCTGGCGAGGCGTCGAACGGCGCCCGGCCGTGCGCGGCCGCCGCGCCCGCGGGTCCTCACCCCGGGCGAGCGAGCAACGCCTCGATGCGTCGGAGCAGGGCGAAGGCGGAGCCGGGCAGGACCAGTCGGTCGTCGACACCAGGCAGCTCTTCCGACACCTCGTCGCCCGGCGCCACCAGCAGCAACGTGCGGATCGAGGCGGTCTCGGGCTGGAGGCGCGCACTTCGGGCCAGGGCGAGCGCGCCTCGACCTGGGAGCGCGAGATCCGCCACCAGAACGGCCGGCAGCTCCGTCGCGAGCGCCACGACCGCCGCATCGGTGTCCGGCGCGTCGTGCACCTGGTAGCGCTCGTCGCCGAGGATGAGGCGCAGCCGGGTCCGGATCGCCGCGTCGGCCGACGCCACCAGCACGGGGATGCGTTCGTGCACGGTGCGCCACCGATCGGCTCGTCGACGATGGGACGCAGCCTACTGGTGGGCCCCCGCACGACCGCGCGGGGGCCCAACGGCCGATGTCAGTCCTCGTCCTCGAGCAGGTCGCGGAGCCGTGCCGGATCGAGCGGGATGCTCGGGCTCGCGGACGTGGAGATGCTCACGGTCCGGATGTAGCGCCCCTTGGCCGCCGACGGCCGCTGCCGGACGATCTCGTCCAGGAGCGCCCCGTAGTTCTCGACCAACCCCTCGACGGGGAAGGAGGCCTTGCCGAGGACCGTGTGGACGTTGCCGTTGCGGTCCGACCGGTACTCGACACGTCCGGCCTTGATCTCGGTGACGGCCTTGGCGACGTCCATCGTGACCGTGCCGGACTTCGGGTTGGGCATCAGCCCGCGGGGACCGAGCGACTTGCCGAGCCGACCGAGCTTGCCCATCATGTCGGGCGTCGCGATCACGGAATCGATCTCGTCCAGCAGATCGCCCTGCGCCAGCTGCTCCACGAGGTCGTCGGCACCGACGTGGTCGGCGCCCGCGTCACGTGCCTCGGCAGCCTTGTCGCCGCCCGCGACGACCGCGATCCGCACCGACTTGCCGATGCCGTGAGGCAACGAGACCGCGCCGCGGACCATCTGGTCCGCCTTGCGCGGGTCGATCCCCAGCCGGAACGAACAGTCGACTGTGGTGTCGTAGCTCGCCTGGTCGATCTCCTTCAGCAGCGCGAAGCCCGACCTCGGGGCATAGAGACGCTCCCTGTCGATGCGCTCGAGCGCTGCCCGGTACTTCTTGCCCTTCTTCGCCATCGTTCGACTCCTCGTGGTGCCAACGGCGGACAACGTCCGCCTCCCACCTGGGGGCGGGGCGCGACGACGCCCCACCGGTCCTCGTACTGGTCAGTCCGCCACCGTGATGCCCATGGACCGTGCGGTCCCCTCGATGATGCGCATGGCGCCCTCGAGGTCGATGGCGTTGAGATCCGGCATCTTCTTCTCGGCGATCTCGCGCACCTGGTCGCGAGAGACCTTGCCGACCTTGACGGTGTGCGGCGTACCGGAGCCACCCTGGAGGCCGGCCGCCTTGAGCAGCAGCTGCGCCGCCGGCGGCGTCTTCATGATGAAGGTGAACGACCTGTCCTCGTAGACGGTGATCTCCACCGGGACGATGTCGCCCTGCATCGCCTGCGTGCGCTCGTTGAACGCCTTGCAGAACTCCATGATGTTCACGGAGTGCTGACCGAGCGCGGGGCCCACCGGAGGGGCCGGGTTGGCCTGGCCGGCCGGGATCTGCAGCTTGATGAAGCCTGCGACCTTCTTCGCCATCGTGTTGATACTCCTCGCGTGGTCCGACGGCCGTCACCCGGCCTCCCACGATCGATCGGATGGGGCCGCCCTAGAGCTTGGCGACCGTGTCGAACGGCAGCTCGAGCGGGGTCTCACGACCGAACACGCTGACGAGCACCTTGAGCTTGGCCTGATCGAGGTTGATCTCCGCGATCGTGCCCGTGAAGTCGGCGAACGGCCCACCGGTCACCCGGACCGTCTCGCCGACGTCGAGGTCGATCTGCGCGACCGCCTTCTCCGCAGCCTCGGCCGCGGCCTCCGTCGGCGCGACCTCCTCGACCACCTCGACGGGGATCTTCAAGGTGGCCGCGACCTCCTTGAGGGGCAACGGAACCGGTCGTGTCCCCGGTGAGCCGACGAAGCCGGTCACCGCGGGTGTGTGACGGACGATCCCCCAGACCTCGTCGTCCATCTCCATGCGTACCAGGACGTAGCCGGGCAGGAACTTCTTCTGCGAGGTGGTCTTCTTGCCCTTCTTGTACTCCGTCACCTCTTCGGTGGGGATCGTGACCTCGAAGATGCGGTCGTCGGCCTCGAGCGCCTCGACGCGGCTGGCGAGGTTGTCCTTGACGCGCTGCTCGTAGCCGGCGTACGTGTGCACGACGTACCAGTCGCCGAGGAGGCGACCGAGGTCCTTCTGGTCGCGGACGTCCTCGAGCGACCGGGGACGGCTGCGGCGGACCGGCTCCGTCTCGGGGGTGTCGTCCTCGGTGGCCTGCCGGACCTCGTCACTCGGGGCCGGGTCGGCGGGGGTCTCGTCGCCGTCGTCGCTGGGCGGCGCACCCGCCAGCCCCAGCAGGTCGTCGAGGTCGTCGCCTGCGTCGTCCGCCCCCACGGCGGGGTCCCGCGTGACGTCGTCGACCCCGTCACCGTCGGGTAGCAGCTCCTCCGTCAGTGCCACCTCGGGGTCGCTCGGCTCGGCGAAGGTGGAGTCGTCCGCCTGCACGAGGTCGACGTCCGGCGTGGCGTCGTCGGCGTCGTCGGCGAGCGCGTCGAGCGGCGCAGCATCGAGCTCGCCCGACGTGGGCAGATCCTCGTCGCTGACGTGGTGGTCGGGCGCGGTGGTGTCTTCTGGCACGGGGTTCACCCCAGGGTCTGGATGACGGCGCGGCGGATGACGGTGTCCATCCCCCACACGATCGCGGTCAGCACGAGCGTGGTCACCAACACGACCACGGTGTAGGAGGCGACCTCCTTGCGGTTCGGCCAGGCGACCTTGCGCAGCTCGCTGCGGACCTCGCGCAGGAACTGCGTCGGCCGCGTCCGCCCGGAGCCGCGCGGTACTTCCGAGGCGGCGCTCGGCTGGCCGCTGGTCCGCCGCTCCTCGCGGCCGCCGCGTCGCTTCGATTCTCGGTTCATCGTGGACTCCATGCCCGGGTGTTCACCCGGGTCGAGTGTCCCCGTCGCGCGCGCAACCGGTGCGGCGGGCCGTGGTCGTGCCGTCCTCGTACCCAGCACGGGAGGAGGGACTTGAACCCCCAACCGCCGGTTTTGGAGACCGGTGCTCTGCCAGTTGAGCTACTCCCGTCCGTCCCCCAGCAGCGTCGGGGCCCTGGGTGTGTCGATCGAGACGTGCACCCCGACAAGGGAACGCTGCCCCACGCGGAGGCAGCTGTGGACAGGGTAACCCCATCGGGTGGGTCGCGACAACCGGCGCGGGCACGCACGCGCGGGCACCGACCGGACCTCCCTCAGGCGCGGACCCGCGCGGTTCCGCGCAGGATGCGCTCGCCGGTCGCGAGCTGGCCCCACAACTCCAGGCGCGCCACACCGTCCTCGACCGTCCGCACCTTCCCGCCGAAGGTCGCCACGACGTCCAGCGGCCAGGGGCGCGTGAAGCGGACCTGCAGCTCGAGCACCCGCTCCGGGCCGCCAGCGACCGCGGTGGCCAGCCGCGAGGCGAGACCCATCGCGTACATGCCGTGCGCGATGACCCCGCCCGTCGGACTCACCCCGACGGCGAAGGCGGGATCGAAGTGCAGCGGGTTCAGATCCCCGGACGCCCCCGCGTAGCGGACCGCAGTCGCGAGCGTGGCGGTCTGCTCCAGCTGCGGCAGCTCGTCACCCGAGGTCAACCGACCACTCATCCGATCACCGAAGGATCGGCCACCGACGCGTCGGACGGACCGGACGGGCCGAAGAAGACGATCGTCGACTGGGACAGCACCGCCAGCTCGTCGGTGCCGGCGAAGCGACAATCGACCTCGAGCACCAGGAACTCACTGCCACCTCGGGCGGTGATGTCACCGAGCCTGGGTGTGCACGTCAGTCGGTCGCCCGGACGCAGCGGCCGATCGCCGTAGAGGTAGCGCTGGCCGCCGTGCACGAGCGAGCTGTGTGCCCCGAGCTCTGGATCCCGTAGGACCGTCTCGACTCCGCGGCCGAGCGTGAAGCACGCCGCGAACGTCGGTGGCGCCACGCAGTCGTCCCCGTCGCTGTGGTACCGGGGGTCGGACTCCCCGAGCGCCGTGGCGTACTCGTGGATCTTGGCTCGGGAGACGTCGTAGGTGAACGGGGGGTAGACAGAGCCGGCCTTGGTCCGGTTCAGGCCCATCGGCCACGTCCCCTCGACATCGATGCCGTCGGTGTCAGCGGGTCTCGCGGTGCAGCTGGTGCGTGCGGCACCGGCTGCAGTACTTGCGCAGCTCGATGCGCTCGCGCTGGTTCACGCGATGCTTGGTGGTGATGTAGTTCCGCTCCTTGCACTCGGTGCAGGCGAGCGTCACCTTCGGACGGTTGTCGTTCTTGGGCATCTGTCGTCGTCTTCTTCTCGGGCCCCCGCCCGCCTACAGGCGGACGGGGAACCGCTCGGGCGTCGGGTTGCCTAGGCGAGGATCTTGGTGACGCGGCCCGCACCAACGGTGCGGCCACCCTCACGGATCGCGAACTTCAGACCCTCATCCATCGCGATCGGCTGGATCAACTCCACCGTCATCTCGGTGTTGTCACCCGGCATCACCATCTCCACACCACCAGGCAACGTCACCGCACCCGTCACATCCGTGGTCCGGAAGTAGAACTGCGGCCGATAGTTGTTGAAGAACGGCGTATGACGACCACCCTCCTCCTTGGACAAGATGTACACCTGCGCCTCGAACTGCGTATGCGGCGTGATCGACCCAGGCGCAGCCAACACCTGCCCCCGCTCGACCTCCTCCTTCTTGGTCCCCCGCAACAACACCCCCACGTTGTCGCCAGCCATCCCCTCATCCAACAACTTGCGGAACATCTCCACACCCGTCACCGTCGTCGACGTGGTGTTGTGCAGACCCACGATCTCCACCGTGTCCCCCACATGGACCTTCCCACCCTCGATCCGGCCCGTCACCACCGTCCCACGACCCGTGATCGAGAACACATCCTCGATCGGCATGATGAACGGCTTGTCCAACGCCCGCGCCGGCTCCTCGAAGAACTCATCCACCGCAGACATCAGCTCGAGCACCCCAGCCTCGAACTGCTCATCACCCTCCAACGCCTTCAACGCCGACACCCGCACCACCGGCGTGTCATCCCCCGGGAACTCGTACGCAT
This sequence comes from uncultured Nitriliruptoraceae bacterium, assembly GCA_963695235.1. Classification (GTDB taxonomy): domain Bacteria; phylum Actinomycetota; class Nitriliruptoria; order Nitriliruptorales; family Nitriliruptoraceae; genus PWLR01. The sequence continues at coordinate 1,309,221 of OY968778.1, read as the reverse complement.
CCAGCAGCTCCCGCACCTCCATCTCCACCAGCTCCAACAACTCCTCGTCATCGACCATGTCGACCTTGTTCAACGCCACCAACAACCGCGGCACCCCAACCTGACGCGCCAACAACACATGCTCACGCGTCTGCGGCATCGGACCATCCGCAGCCGACACCACCAGGATCGCACCATCCATCTGCGCCGCACCCGTGATCATGTTCTTCACATAATCCGCGTGCCCCGGCGCATCCACATGCGCGTAATGCCGCGACTCCGTCTCATACTCCACGTGCGACACATTGATCGTGATCCCCCGCTCACGCTCCTCCGGCGCCTTGTCGATCGCATCGAACGCCATCGACTGCACATTCGGATTCTGCTTGTGCAACACACTCGTGATCGCCGCCGTCAACGTCGTCTTCCCATGATCAACGTGACCGATCGTCCCGATGTTCATGTGCGGCTTCGTCCGCTCGAACTTCTCCTTGGCCATCGCTCGTGTGCTCCTCGTGCTGATCGTCTGTCGCCGTGCACGGCGCAGGGTGCTGCTGGACGGTGAAAAGGCGTGGGGATGAGCCTAGTGTCGGACGCCCACCCCCGGGCAGGTGGATCCGGGGGGTCGTCCGGCTCGTAGCGGCGGGTGGACTCGAACCACCGACACAGCGATTATGAGCCGCTTGCTCTACCTCTGAGCTACGCCGCCATGTCCATCGGTCCGCAGCCACGTCGACGACGACGCTGCGGATCGGTTGGTCGACCTCGACCACCCGCCGATGTCGGTCACCGGACGCGGCGACCGGAGCCCTGGCGCGGAATCGAACCGCGGACCCCATCCTTACCATGGATGTGCTCTGCCGACTGAGCTACCAGGGCGGGAGCGCGCAGCGTAGCCAGCACCCCCTGGAGCGTCGAACCGGGGCGGGTGCCCGTGCGTTCGGCGGGGGTGCCGGCGTTGCGCGTGGAGTGGTGGGAGCAGGATTTGAACCTGCGAAGGCAGAGCCGACGCGTTTACAGCGCGTTCCCTTTGGCCGCTCGGGCATCCCACCTTGCGCTCGACACGTCGAGCGGAAGCGCAGGGTAGGGACCGGGTTGCTCAGCGGCAAACGGTGGCCCGGCGAGTCGGTACCGGTCCATCCGCGTGCCGAGGCTCAGCGACGTACGGGCGGTGATCGTCGGCGACGGGATCAGGTACCTGGTGCCATCGTCCGTCAGCACGAAGAGCAGATCACAGGTACCCGGGTCGAACCGCCTGGTCGTGTGGAAACTCTGGTTGCCGCCCTTCGTCGCGAGCTGTACGACGAACGGTCGGTTTCGCGATCTCGCACGGTAGGTGGTGGTCTTGACCTGGACCCGTTGCAGGCCCGCCGGCCCGTCGACGACCAGATCGTACGGCTGGGCGTCGATCAGCGGCAGGCTGATGCCGTAGCCGTTGGCACCGAACCAAGCGATGGCGTCCGTCAGGCCGAGCAGTCCCTGCTCGCGTGGGTTGGCGCGCCACAGCGTGTCGCTCGGCCGTCGGGTGGCCTTGGCGAGGTGTTGGTCGAGGCCCAACGCCGGCGCGCGCCCGGACGGGCCGGGCGCGGTCCCCTCTCCGCCTCGTTCCATCGCCGTGCCCTCCCCCGCTCGGCCGTCGGGCCCCACGTTGCGACGCGGGTGCCCCGCGCGCGCCACGCGCCCCGCGGTCCGACCGGGGCCGTGGGTGGGCAGCGCGACGATCCTCGCCAGGTGGCCCATCACGAGCAACCAGTACGCTCCCGACCCTGTGGAGAGGCGTCCGGCCAGAGCGGGTTGGGTGGCGCCACGTCTTCCACGGTCGACAGGAGGGACCCACGTGGCCGAGTCGAGCTTCGACATCGAGGCAGGCGTCGACCGACAGGAGGTCGACAACGCCATCAACCAGGCGTCCCGCGAGGTGGCGACCCGGTTCGACTTCAAGGACACCGACACCGTGATCGCGTGGTCGGGCGACGAGGCGATCCACGTCGAGTCCGTGTCCGAGGACCGGGTCCGGGCGGCGCTCGAGGTACTGCGTGACAAGTGCGTCAAGCGCAAGGTGTCGCTCAAGGCGCTCGACGTCGACGAGCCGCGGGACGTCAGCGGGGGGCGCAGCCGGATCGACGTCCGGCTCCTCACGACCCTGCAACAGGATCTCGCGAAGCAGATCGTCAAGGACATCAAGGCCACGAAGCTCAAGGTGACGCCCACCAACATGGGCGACAAGGTCCGCGTCGCCGGGAAGAGCCGCGACGACCTGCAGGAGATCCAGGCCATGGTCAAGGCGAAGGACCACGACGCACCGTTGCGGTTCACGAACTACAAGTGACGTCGGGCAGTCTCGACGCCGACGGCGGGTGGTGAGGTGCCATCCCGACGAGCGGCGCCCTCGACGAGCGGAGAAGCGTGATCCCCGACCTCTGGCGCCGCGTCGCGGTGGGCATCGCGGTGCTGCGCTACGTCGTGCCCCTGCTCGCCCTTCCCCTGATCCCCGTGCTGCTGGTCGACCGGGTCGCGTTGCTGGTGCTGCTTCGCCCCCAGAAGGAGTTCCTCCTCGTCGGCGGGGGCCAGCTGCGCGTGCTGGGTACGCCGAGCCTCGGCGTGCTGTTCGCTGCCTACGTCCCGTTCATGATCGTGGCGGTGTGGGCATTCTTCGCGCTCGGACGTGCCTACGGACCCGCCATGCGTGACGGTGTGGGGCCCGCATGGCTGCACAAGGCGATCCCTCCCCGCCAGCTGGAGCTCGCCCTGCGCGTCCTCGCCCGACGTGGTCCGTCGATCGCGGTGCTCGGCCGGCTGGCGGCAGTGCCGCCCACCATCATGGCCGCGGCGGCGGGCGTGTCGGATGTCGACGCACGTCGCTACCTCGTCGCCGACACCGTCGGCGCGTTGCTGGCGTTCGCGCTGACGGTGACCGTCGGCTACGGGCTCGGACGTGCCTACGAGCGGGGCGGGCTCTGGCTCGCCCTCGCGGGCGGGTTCGTGTTCGTGGCGACGCTGCTGCTGTTCACTCGCTGGCTGCGCGCGGAGGCAGAGCGCGCGGATACCTGAACGGCACACCGGCGCCTGCGACCGTCCCGCGGCGAGCACCCCCGAGCGTCAGCCGACGGGTGAGGTCAGCCCGGTTGGCCCATCGCACGTGCCTGGGCCTCGAGCGCCGCTATCCGCTCCGCGATGGGCGGATGCGTGGAGAACAGCTTCATCGCCGCACGCCCTCCGAAGGGCGCGGCGATGTACAGGTGCTGCATGCCCTGGTTCAGCTCGGCCGGTGTCGCCCCCGCGCGCAGACGCCGGGGGTCGTGCGCAGCCGCATCGAGCTTGCGCAAGGCGCTGGCCAGCGCCAACGGGTTGCCGGTCAGCTGCGCGCCGGTCCGGTCCGCGAGCGACTCGCGCGAGCGTGTGATCGCCGCCTGCACGACTGCTGCGGCGAGCGGCGCGACGATCGAGGCCACGATCGCGACGAGCGGGTTGGGCCCTCGCTGGTCGCTCGAACCGAACAGCGGGATCCAGCGGAGGAAGAGGGCCAGGTACGTGATCGCCGTCGCGATCATCGCAGCGACAGAGCCGATCAGGATGTCACGGTTGTAGACGTGCTGGAGCTCGTGACCGATCACACCCTCCAGCTCCTCCGGCGTCAGTGCCTCGTACAGCCCGAGGTTCACGCAGACGGCGGCGTTGCGGGGGTTGCGCCCGGTCGCGAACGCGTTCAGCTGCGGCGACGGTGAGACGTACAGACGGGGCGCCGGCTGTCCCGCCTCGGCCGCCAGCCGTTCGACCATGGCGTGCACGTCCGCGAAGCGCGCCCGGTCCATGGGCTCGGCCCGCGCCATGCGGATGGCGAGGCGGTCGGAGAAGAAGAACGAGGTGAGGTTCATCACGACGGAGACCAGCAACATCGTCGTCAGCCAGGTGTTGGCGCCGGTGCCGGAGTCGAGCAGCGTGCCGATCCCGAGCAGCAGCCCCGACAGGGCGGCCAGCAGCAGGAACGTCTTCGCGCTCTTGAACATCACCCACACCTCGTCGACAGGACGGCGAGCCAGGCGATGCGTCCATCGGGGGCACCGCCCACGTCACGCGACGGTATCGAGAGGCATCGCAGGGGAGGCCGGACCGTCGGACGCTGGACGCAGGCTGGTTGCGCCGCTGCGGCGCAACCAGCGATCGGCTCAGCCGCCGGTGGCGAGCGACGTGACCGACGTGGCGTCGGAGATGAGCCCGGGGAGAACACCCAGCACCACGGTGAGCACCATGAGGATCGACACGACGACCGACAGGTTGAACCCGGGCTGGAGCCGCGGGGCCGTCGCGTCGGCCTCGTCCATCCACATGGTCTTGACGACCTTGAGGTAGTAGAAGAAGGCGATCACCGAGTTGACGACGAGGAAGACGGCGAGCACGACGCCGAACAGGGTGATGTCGACCGCGACCGCCTCGAGGATCGCGAACTTGGCCCACAGCCCGACCGTGGGCGGGGCGCCGCCGAGGCTCAGCAGGAAGACGGTCATCGCCATCGCCAGCAGGGGGCTCCTGGAGGAGAGGCCCGCGTAGTCGCGGATCGCGCGCAGCCCCGTCCGTCGGTTCACGGCGATCGCCACACCGAAGGCGCCGATGTTCATGACGGCGTAGGCGACGAGGTAGAAGACGACCGCCCGGACGGACGCGGCGTTGACACCTGCCGTGTCGCCGGCCCGCGCGAGGCCGAAGGGGATCAACATGTAGCCGGCCTGCGCGACCGACGAGTACGCCAGCAGGCGGATCAGATCGCGCTGCTGCAGAGCGACCAGGTTGCCGAGCGTCATGGTCAGGATCGCGAGGACCCCGAGCACCGGCGCCCACACTGCGGCGACCGGCTCGAAAGCGATGAACGCGACCGACAGCAGGCCGGCGAAGCCGGCGGCCTTCGACGCGACGGCGAGCATCGCCGCCACCGGCATCGGTGAGCCGGCGTAGGTGTCCGGCGCCCAGAAATGGAAGGGCACCGCGGAGATCTTGAAGCCGAAGCCGACGATGACGAGCATCACGCTGCCCAGGAGCAGCGGAACGGAGCCCGGATCACCACGGAGCTGGTCGGCGATCACCTCGAGGGACGTCGACCCCGTGAAGCCGTAGACCATCGACATGCCGAACAACATCAGGGCGACGGACAGCACGCCGATCAGGAAGAACTTGAGCGCCGCCTCGGACGAGTAGACGTCCCGCTTGCGGAGGCCCGCCATCACGAAGGCCGGGATCGACACCGTCTCCAGCGCGACGAACAGCAGCAGCAGGTCGCGCGCGGACGGCATCAGCAACATGCCGATGAACGACGTCAGCAGCAGGAAGTAGTACTCGCCCTGGAAGTAGCGCCCTTCGGCGAAGAACCGCCAGCTGATCCCGAGGATCGCCAGCAGCGAGCCGAGGAAGAGGAGTTTGAAGACCACCGTGTAGTCGTTGACGACGAAGGAGCCGCCGAAGGTGGCGCGGTCCTCACCCCACAGTGCGAGCGTGAAGACGATCGCCACGACCGTCCCCACCATGGCGAGGGGGTTGACGAGCTGCTTGGCGTCCCCACGCAACGCGAGGTCGGCGGCCAGCACGAGCAGCGCCGTGATCGTCAGCACGATCTCCGGCGCGATCGCGAGGAAGTCGATCGCCATGTGTCCTCGTGTCCTCTCGTGGCCGCAGGGTGCGGCCACCTAGCGGCTGGCCGGGCATCAGCCCCCCAGGTAGCCCATCAGCTGCGCGACCGCGTCCGCCTGCACCCCGAAGATCAGCACCGGGAAGATGCCCAGCGCGAGCACGAGGACCAGTAGTGGGGTCCAGGAGATCCATTCCATCGCCTGGACGTCGTCGAGCTTCTCGTTCGCCCACCGCTCCGAGGGCTGGCCGAGGTTCACCCGCTGGAGCAGCCAGAGGAAGTACCCGGCGGTCAGGACCGTGCCGATCGCGGCGAACACCACGAGTCCGAGGTAGAGGCCCTGGTAGTCGTCGGCGATGCCGAGGCCCGGGCTGATCGCCGCCCACATCGCGGTGAACTCACCCCAGAAGCCGGCCAGGCCTGGAAGACCCAGGGATGCCACCGCGACATAGGTCAGCAACACCCCGTAGCGCGGGATCTGCTTGAGCATCCCGCCGCCGATGACGGCGATCTCGCGGGTGTGGTAACGCTCGTGCAGGGACCCGGCGAGGAAGAACAGCATGCCGGTGATGACACCGTGCGCGATGTTGCCGAACAGCGCCGCCTGGATGCCGGCCTCGTTCATCGCGGCGATGCCGAGCATGACGAAGCCCATGTGCCCGACGGAGGAGAAGGCGATCAGGCGCTTGACGTCGGTCTGCGCCAGACAGCAGAGCGAGCCGTAGATGATCCCGATCACCGCCAGCACCCCGATCACCGGCGCGAAGCGCACGGCGCCCTCGGGAAGGATCGGCAGGGCGATGCGGATGAACCCGTAGGTGCCCATCTTCAGGAGCACACCGGCCAGCAGGACGGAGCCGACGGTCGGCGCCTCCGTGTGGGCATCCGGCAGCCACGTGTGGAACGGCCACATCGGGACCTTGATGGCGAAGCCGAGGAAGATGCCCAGGAACGCCCAGGTCTGGAACGTGCTCCCCCCGAACGGTGCCATCGCCGACAGCTCGGGGATCGACCAGGTCGTCGCACCGGCCTGGAAGTAGATCGCCAGGAAGGCGACGAGCATGAACACGGATCCGAACAGCGTGTACAGGAAGAACTTGACGCTCGCGTAGTCCCGCCTCGGACCACCCCACATCCCGATCATGAAGAACATCGGGACGAGCACGAGCTCCCAGAAGACGAAGAAGAGGATCAGGTCGAACGCGACGAACGTGCCGGCCATACCCGTCTGCAGCATCAGCATGAGGCCCAGGAACGCCTTGGGCTTGCCGGGCGCCGGGAGGTGCTTGGTCGTGTACAGCGCGCAGAGCAGCGGGAGCAGGTAGGTGAGGAAGAACAGGGGCAGTGAGATGCCGTCGATCCCCAGGATGAAGCGCGCGTTGATCGCGGGGATCCACGAGACGTCGGACGTGAACTGCAGCACCTCGGAGCGCGAGTAGTCGAAGCTGGCGGTGATCGCAGCGACGAGTACGAAGGCCACCGCGGTTATCACCACGGCGGCGCGTCGGATCTGGCGATCCATCGACGCGGGCATCGCCGTGAGCACCGCGGCACCCACCAGTGGCAGGAACAGCGCGACCACCAGGGCCCACCCTGCGGTGTTCGGGTCCATCGTCTCTCCTCCGGCGTGTCGAGCGGTCAGGCCCGACACGGGTCGACCGCACCGGGGCGCGGTCCTTCGCGTCTGCTCAGCTGCCCCTTGGCAGCCCCATCGTCGCTATCTGGCGGCGGCGAAGACCAGCACCAGCACGATCACGCCCGCGACGAGTGCCCCCGCGTAGCGCTGCACGTCTCCGGACTGGATCCGCTTGAGCCGGTCGCTCCACCAGGCGGCGCTGAAGGCCGCCCCGTTGACGCCGCCGTCGATCACCTTCTTGTCCACCTCGTAGGTGGCGACCGCCAGTTGCTTGGTCGCACGCCCCGCTCCGGACACCACGCCGTCGATCAGCACGTTGCTGGTCCAGCTCGCCCACGGGGACAGCTTGTCCCGCACGGGCACCACGATGTAGCGGTAGCCGAAGTCGTCGAAGCCGTACTTGTGCACGAGCACCTTCGTGAACACGCCCATCCGCTGGGTCGGATCGTGCTCGGGGAGGCCCTTGCCGTAGAACCGCCAGGCCAACAGCACGGCAGCACCGAACACGACGAGCACGATGGTCAGCAGATCGAGATGCCACGTCGGCGCACCGTGCAGGATGTGGAGCTCTCCACCCTCGGTCGCGGCCATCGGTGTGGACGCGGCGAGCACACCGTCACCGAGCACCGCCGCGCCGTGATCCCCACCACCCGCGAACGGATAGACGGCCGACTCGATGATCGGCGTCGCGGTCCAGGTCTCGAAGTTCTGTTCGGCGGTCCAGACGGGCGAGAAGATGTAGCCGGAGGCGATCGACAGCACGGCCAGCACCATCAGCGGGCCAACCATGAGCTTCCCGGACTCGTGGGGTGGGTGGTGGCTGCGGTTCTCGCCCGCGAAGATCAGGAAGCACGCGCGGGCCATGTAGAACGTGGTCACGAAGGCAGCGGCGATGCCGACCCAGTAGACGAGGTTGCCGGTGAAGAACCCGGCGCCGGCCCAGGTGCTACCGGAGACCAGGACCTCGTCCTTGGAGAAGAACCCGGCGGTCATCGGGAAGCCGGCCAGGGCCAGGGAACCGACGATGAAGGTCCAGAACGTGTGCGGCATCGCCCGACGCATCCCGCCCATGTCGGACATGTTGTTCGAGTGCACGGCATGGATCAGCGACCCGGACCCGAGGAAGAGCAGCGCCTTGAAGAACCCGTGCGTGAACAGGTGGAAGATGCCGGCCGTGTACCCGCCGACCCCCAGGGCCGCGACCATGTAGCCGAGCTGCGAGATCGTCGAGTACGCCAGGACCTTCTTGATGTCGTCCTGGACGAGGGCGAGCAGGCCACCGAAGAACAGCGTGATGACGCCGACGACCGCGATCACCCCCATGACCAGGGCGCTCTGAGCCATCACGGGGAAGAGTCGAGCGAGGAGGAAGACCCCGGCCGTCACCATCGTGGCGGCGTGGATCAGCGCCGAGACGGGTGTCGGCCCGGCCATGGCGTCGGGCAACCACACGTGCAGGGGCATCTGCCCCGACTTCGAGACGCATCCGAGGAAGATGAGCAACATCCCGAGCACGATGGTGGTCGTCGAGAGCTCGCCGTCCACCGCGGCCTGGTTGATCAGGCCGATGTTGAACGGGGTGTCGGTCACGCCCAGCATCCCGGCGGACAACACGATCACACCGACGATCAGACCCACGTCGCCGAACTTCGTGGTCAGGAACGCCTTGTTGGCGGCGTCCTGGTTCGACTTCTCCTCCCAGTAGAAGCCGATCAGGAGGAACGAGCACAGACCGACCAGCTCCCAGCCGATGAGCGCCTGGAGGAGGTTGTTCGCGATCACCAGGACGAGCATCGAGAACGTGAAGAGGCTGAGCATGGCGAAGAAGTAGGTGAAGCGCGGCTCGTCGTGCATGTACTCGCGCGAGTAGACGTGCACCATCAGCGACACGGTGGTGACGAGCAGCAGCATCATCGCGGTGAGGCCGTCGACGAGCATCCCCAGCTCGAAGACGTAGCCCTCTCCCAGCGGCGCCCAGCGCAGGACGTGCTCGATCGGCTCCATCGGGGAGTTCACGAAGGTCTGGAAGGCGATCAGCGCCGACAGCACGAAGGCGATGGCGAGACTGGCGATGCCCAGCTCGCTGCCCTTGCCCGGCAGTTGCTTGCCGAAGGCCGCGATCGCCGCGGACGACAGCAGGGGCAACACCACCACCACCCAGGCGTAGTCGAGGAGAGCTTCCACGTCAGCGGCCCCCTACCAGCGCATCAGGTCGGCGTCGTCGACGTCGACCGATGCGCGGTTGCGGAACATGTTGAAGACGATCGCGAGTCCGACCCCGACCTCGGCTGCCGCGACCCCGATGATGAAGAGCGCGAACATCTGTCCGCTGACGGCGGCTTCGGCCGGGAACAGCAGGTTCTGGAAGGCGACGAGGTTGATGTTCACGGCGTTGAGCATCAGCTCGACGCTCATCAGGACGAGCACGGCGTTGCGCCGGGCGATGACCCCGTAGATGCCCACGCAGAACAACAGCGTGGCGAGCAGCAGCGGTCCGAGCGGGCTCACCGGCCACCCTCCTGCGCATCGCCGGCCCCGACGGGCAGCGCCGGCGGCTCCTGCTCCGCGTCGGGGGCCGGCGGGGCGCCGAGCTCGATGCGATTCGGGAGCTCGAGCTCGCCCGATTCGCCGTCGTCCCGCCGGGCGAGCACGATGGCGCCGATCAAGGCCGCGAGGAGCAGCATGGACAGCACCTCGAAGGGCAGCACCCAGTCGCGGAAGATGGCGATACCGATGGCCGAGATCGGCACACCCGTGACCTCAGCTGCCGGGGCGTCGCCGAAGGCGCCGACGATGAGCACCGAGAGGACCGCGAACAGGCCTCCCGACACGGCGAGGGCGAGCCCACGGTTCTGGCTGTCCAGCGCCTCGCGACCGATCGGTGCGCGCGTCAGCATGAGCCCGAACAGGAACAGCACGGCGACCGCGCCGACGTAGACGACCAGCTGGACCAACGCCAGGAAGTCGGCGTGCAGGACCAGGAACACACCCGCGATGCCAGAAAGCGTGACGGCCAGGAACAGCGCGGCGTGGATCAGGTTCTTGGAGGTGACCGTCAGGATCGCCGCGCCCGCGGTGAGCAGGCCGACCAGGAGGAAGACGACGTCGTGTGCGGTCATGCGTCGCCTCCGCTGTCGAGCAGCTCCTGCTTGCGCTTCTTCACCCAGGCCGCCTTGGCCTTGGAACGCGCGATGCGCTCAGACTTCCCTTCGGCGATCAGCTGGTCGTAGACCTCCTGATCGATCTCACCGGCACCCTCGACGTGGACGTCCCCGAGCTTGCGCACGGGGGTCGCCGGCTCCGCCGCGGGCGCGCCATCCTGCGCCGCGGCGGGCGCGGCCTCTGCCGCCTGGTCGGCCCCGGTGTCGGTCGGAGCGTCGGAGGGCGCGGGGGCGGTGTCCGCCTCGATGGCCAACCTGGCCCGTTCCTTCTTGACCCAGGCGGCCTTGGCCTTGGCCCTGGCCATCCGCTCTGACTTGCCCTCGGCGATCAGCTGGTCGTAGGTCTCCTGGTCGAGCTGACCGGCCTCGACCTTGATCTCCGAGGCCTTCGGCGCAGCTGCGGCCGGCGCGGCGGCGGCCGGCGCCTCCTGCGCAGCGGCGACGGGTTGCGCCTGCGCGGCAGCCGTGAGCTCGCGCTCCCGGTCCGCCTTCTCGATCGCGTCCGTGACCTCGACCGGCGCGACCGCACCCTCCTCCAGCGGCGGGGGCGGCACGACGGTGTCGGCCCAGGCACGAAGCTTGCCCATCTCGTGCAGCAGGCCGGTGATCTCGTACTCGGCGTACTCGAACTCCGGTGACCACCACAACGCGTCGAACGGGCAGACCTCGACGCAGATCCCGCAGTACATGCAGAGCGAGAAGTCGATGGCGAAGCGGTCGAGGACGTTGCGCGTGCGCGCCCGTCCCCCCTCCTTCGCGGGCGGCACGGTCTCCTTGTGGGAGTCGATGTAGATGCACCAGTCCGGGCATTCGCGCGCGCAGAGCATGCAGACGGTGCAGTTCTCGTCCATGAGGGCGATCACGCCACGGGTGCGGGGCGGCAGCTCAGCACGCTCGTGCGGGTACATCAGCGTCGCGGGGCGCCGGAACAGGTGCTTGATCGTGACGCCGAGGCCCTTCAGGAGGCCGACGCCCGGAGGAGCAGCCGCTGCCATCAGAACACCACCTTCGCGACGGTGATCACGGCCAGGTTGAGCAGCGACAGCGGCACGAGCACGAGCCACGAGATGCGCTGCAGCTGGTCCTCGCGCAGCCGCGGGAAGGCGACCCGCAGCCACACGAACAGGAACACCAGCGCCATGATCTTGCCCAGGGTCACCCCCACCCCGAGCAGGGTCCCCTGCCAGCCGCAGTCGAACAGCCCGGCCGTGCCCTCGCAGCCCGGGAGCGGGACTCCCGGAAGGATCTGCCAGCCCCCGAGGTAGAGGACCACCATGAGTGCCGACATCGAGATCATGCCGGCGTACTCGGTGAGCAGGAACATCGCGAACTTGAGCCCCGTGTACTCGGTCATGTAGCCGAACACGAGCTCGGAGTCCCCGATCGGCATGTCGAACGGCGGCCGGGACAACTCGGCCACCGCCGCGGTGAAGAAGATCGCGAAGCCGAGGATCTGAGGGAAGACGAACCAGAGGTTGATGTCGGTGCCGAGCAGCGTGAAGGCCGCCTGCGACTCGACGATGCCCACCAGCGAGAGGGTCCCGGCCTGCACCGCCACGGCGATCGCGGCGAGGATCAACGGCAGCTCGTAGGCGATCAGCTGTGCACCCGCCCGCAGACCACCGATCAGCGAGAACTTGTTGGCGCTGGCCCAGCCGGCCATGAGCACACCGAGGACGCTCACCGAGGAGATCGCCAGTGCGTAGAAGAGTCCGAGCTCGAGGTCGACCGCGAAGACGCCGGGCGCGAAGGGGACCACCAGGAAGACCAGCATGGCGGGGACGAGCGCGACACCCGGGGCGACGGCGAAGGTCCACCGGTCGGCCGCCCGTGGGATCACGTCCTCCTTCTGGATGAACTTGATCCCGTCCGCGACCAGCTGGAGGCTGCCGAAGGGGCCCGCCTCGACCGGGCCACGCCGGGCCTGCATGCGGCCCATCGCCTTGTGCTCGAGATAGCCGCCGACGAGGGGCACCACGAAGAACAGGCCGAGCACGAAGGCGACCTTGATCGCCACCGCGAGGGCGAAGCTCTCGCCGACGTCGAACAGCGATGCGGACTGCGCGACGACCGTGGCCGCGCTGGAGCCGAGGTGCGCCATCATCGGTCGATGTCCCCCACCACGAAGAAGACCGACCCGAGGATCGAGATCGCATCGGGGAGCAAGGACCCCTCCATGAGGTAGGGGATGGCCTGGACGTTGGAGAACGACGGCGTGCGCATCTTCAACCGCCAGGGGGTACGGCCACCGTCGGATTCCAGCCAGTAGCCGAGCTGTCCGAGCGGGTTCTCGGTGCGGACGTAGGTCGCACCCTCCGGCGCCTTCACCATCTTGGGCAGCTTCGAGTTCACCGGGCCGGCCGGCACGTGGTCGTGGATCTGGTCGATGACGTCCAGCGACGCCTCGACCCGGTGGAGGAGGCAGTAGAAGCGATCGAACGCGTCGCCGTTCTCACCCAGCGGCACCGGCACGTCGATGTCGCCGTACCTGAGGTAGGGCTCGGTGACGCGCACGTCCTCGGGCACCCCCGTCGCCTGCAGGGTCGGTCCACTGACCCCGATCGAGAGCGCGACGTCCTGAGGCAGCGGACCCACGCCCTTCGTGCGCCCCCGGAAGATCTCGTTGCCGAGCACCAGGTCCTTGTAGTCCGGCACGCGAGAGCGCAGCAGGGCGGACACCTCGGCGGACTGACGCAGGAAGCCCTTCGGCAGGTCGATCTTCAACCCACCGACCTGGTTGTAGGTGAAGTGCAGCCGACCGCCCGTCGCCGACTCCATGAGGTGCTGGATGTCCTCGCGCTCACGGAAGGCGTAGAACATCGGGGTGATCGCCCCGAGCTCGAGCGCGTAGGACCCGATGAACATGAGGTGGTTGAGGATGCGGTTCCACTCGGCCATCAGCATGCGGATCCACTGCGCGCGCTCCGGCACCTCCATCTCGAGCATCTTCTCGACCGCGAGCGCGACACCGAGCTCGTTGGAGAAGCCCGAGAGCCAGTCGTGGCGGTTCACCAGCGCCATGATCTGGCGGTAGTCACGGTGCTCGGCGAGCTTCTCGAAGCCGCGGTGCATGTAGCCGATCACCGGCGTCGCACGCTTCACCCGCTCGCCGTCCAGCTCGAGCACGATCCGGAAGACGCCGTGCGTCGCCGGGTGGGCCGGCCCGATCGACAGCGACATGTCGGTGGTCGGGAAGTCGCCCTCGCCGAGTATCTGGAGATGGACGTCCTCGCCGGGAGCCGTCCCCGGCAGCACCTGGTCGCGCGTGTCGAGGTCGCTCACGCGTCGTCCTCCGGTTCGTCGCCGGGTCCGGGCGTCTCGCCGACGTCGGTGCCGGCGCGCTCCGCCGCCTTGCGGGCACGTGCGTCCGCCTGCGCCCGCCGACGCTCGTCCGCGCGGGCGGCCGCCTGCTCCGGGGCGGCGTCCTGCCCGACCGCGAGCTCGGCCGCGTCGGCCGGGCTGGTCTCGCCCACCTCGGCTCCCACGGTCGAGCCGTCGACGTCGTCGTAGGTGTCACGCACCGCGTTGCGGGCACGGGCCTGCTCACCCAGCGCCTTGTCGAGCTCGTAGGGGCCGGGTGCGTCACCGAGCCTCGGCTCGCGCTCGATGACGTTGCCGTCCTCGTCGAGCTCGGCCGGTTCCTTGACGCCGGGCCACGGCTTGACGGCACGGGAGGAGAGCGGGAAGTCCTTGCGCAGCGGCCACCCCTCGAAGTTCTCCACCGACAGCAGGCGCGGCTCGACCCCGGGGTGGCCGGGGAAGTCGATCCCGAACATGTCGTAGGCCTCGCGCTCCATCCAGTCGGCACCGCGGTAGAGCTCGGTGAGGGAGGGGCAGGTCGGCTGCTCACGGCCGCCGGCGCAGCGTGTGCGCAGCGCGATGCGGTTGCCCGTCGAGGTCGAGTACAGGACGCTGACCACGTCGAAGCCGTCGTCCCGGGCGTCGATGCCGAACAGGCAGTCGAACATGTCGTAGGCCAGCAGCGGCTCGTCCCGACACAGCCGTGCCGCCTCGAACCACGCGTCCTGGGTCAGCCACAACGTGAAGACGCCGTACTCCTGCACACCGCGATCGACCCCCTCGGGGAGCCGGTCACGCAGGTAGCGCTCCGTCTCGTCAGGGGTGAGGGCGCGGTCGCGACGCGCGAGGACGGTGCCATCGGTCATGCACCGGCCTCCAGCTGGAGCGGGTGGTCGGCACCGATCGTGATCGGGTCGCGGCGCCGCTCCGCCATGCGCTCCTTGAGCGACTCGCGCTGGATCCGGTCCTGCAGGGTGATGATGCCGTCGAGCAGGGCCTCTGGCCGCGGCGGACAGCCCGGGACGTAGACGTCCACCGGGATGATCTGGTCGACACCCTTGGTGACCGAGTAGCTGTCCCAGTAGGGCCCGCCGCAGTTCGCGCAGGACCCGAACGAGATGACGTACTTCGGCTCCGGCATCTCCTCGTACAGCCGCTTGACCGCCGGGGCCATCTTGTCGGTCAGTGTGCCCGACACCACGAGCAGGTCAGCCTGCCTGGGGCCGTGCGCGAACGGGATCACGCCGTGTCGGATGAAGTCGTGTCGGGCCGTCGAGGCGGCGATGAACTCGATCGCGCAGCAGGCGAGCCCGAAGTTGAAGCACCACAGCGAGTACTTCCGTCCCCAGTTGAAGACGTACTTGACCGGCTTGGGCAGTTCGACCTGATCCATCAGTCCCACGTGAGCACCCCCTTCTTCCACGCGTAGGCGAGCCCTTCGAGCAGGGTCCCGATGAACAGGAACATCGCGACGACGGCGAACAGGGCCGAGGGCTCGGTGGTGGCGTCGAGGGTGCCGACGATCACGGCCCACGGGAACAGGAAGATCGCCTCGACGTCGAAGATCACGAACAGGAAGGCGAACACGTAGTAGCGGATGTTGACCTGGGACCAGCCGGTGCCGACCGCCTCGACGCCGCACTCGTAGGTGGTGAGCTTCTGGGGGGAGGGTACGGACGGACGCATGAGCCGGCTGACCAGCATGATCAGCGCGTACAGCAGGCAGCCGACCACCGCGAGGATCGCGAAGGTGCCGTACTGCTCGTTGAAGGTCACCCCGGTCCTCCCCGACGGTGGTACCGCCGTTCGATGGCCGCCACGGGTGCGTGCAGCGGTCACAGCCGTTGCCGTGCGGTGGCGCGCCGGACGCGCGCGTACGGGCCCGTACGGACCCGGGCAGCGGATGCTAGCAACCCGTCCGGCGACCCCCCCAACGGCCCCGCTCCGGCGGACCCCAGCGCACTAGGGCAGCCGCCAGTCCACCGGTGCGGCGCCGGCCTCGCGGAGCAACGTGTTGGCGCGGGAGAACGGCCGCGAGCCGAAGAAGCCCCGGTCGGCCGACATGGGCGACGGGTGTGCGGACTCGATGCGAGGCACGCCGGCGAGCCTGGGTGCCAGCGCGCGGGCGTCGCGCCCCCACAGCAGCGCCACCAGTGGCGTGCCGCGCGCCACCAGTGCGTCGATCACCGCGTCGGTCACCGCCTCCCAGCCGATGCCCCGGTGCGAGGCCGGCGCGCCCGGCCGCACGGTGAGGCAGCGGTTCAGCAGCAGCACCCCCTGTTCCGCCCACGGGCGCAGGTCGCCGCAGGACGGCGCGGGAAGCCCGAGGTCGGTCCCGTACTCGCGGAAGACGTTCTCGAGGCTCCGAGGGAGCGGTCGCACGTGGGGCGCGACCGAGAACGACAGGCCGATCGGATGGCCGGGCGTCGGATAGGGATCCTGGCCGACGAGCAGCACGCGCACCCTGTCGACGGGCTGCCGGAGCGCGGCGAAGACGTCGTCGGGCGCGGGGAGGAAGCTCCTGCCCGCGGCCCGCTCCGCCCGCAGGAAGTCCCCGAGCGAGCGGATGCGCTCCTCCACGGGCGCGAGGATCTCGGCCCACCCGGGTCCGACGAGCTCCGCGATGGGCCGTGGCACGGGCTCAGCCGACGCGGTCGAGGGCGTACTCGGCCAACCGCGTGAGCGCCGTGACGACCGGCGCGTCGCCGAACGGCTCCAGCGCGTCCACCGCGGCCCGCACGTAGAGGGCCGCGTCGTCGCGGGCGCGATCCAGCGCGTCCGAGCCCCGCAGCAGCTCGAGCGCGGCGGCGACCTGTGCGTCGGTGGGCTCACCCTCGAGCAGCGCCGCCAGCTCGCCGTGGGTGTCGACCTCCAGCGCGTGCAGCACCGGGAGGGTCCGCACGCCCTCGCGGAGGTCCGTGCCCGGCGTCTTACCCGAGTCCTCGTGGTCCGAGGCGATGTCCAGGATGTCGTCGGACAGCTGGAACGCCATCCCGACGTTCCAGCCGTAGTCGGCGGCCGCCTCGACGCCGTCCGCCGGCACACCCGACAGCATGGCCCCGTACCGGCAGGAGGTCGCGATCAGGGACGCGGTCTTCCCGGAGACGACCGACAGGTAGTGCGCGCGGGTCGGCTCCAGCTGCGGCACGTCCGGCGGGAGCGCGCCCGCCGACCCCTGCACCTCGGCGATCTGACCCTCGCAGAGCTCGGCCAGCGTCTGAGCCATGATCCGTGTCACCTCGACACCCAGATCGGCGGAGAGCTCCGAGGCACGGGCGAACAGGTAGTCGCCCGTGAGGATGGCGACGGTGTTGTCCCACCGGTGGTTCGCCGACGGCGTCCCACGACGGGCGGACGCCTCGTCGATCACGTCGTCGTGGTACAGCGTGGCGAGGTGGACGAGCTCCACGATCACACCGGCGTCGACCAACCCCCGCCCCGTCGGGTCCCCGAGGTGGCCCGTGAGGGCGACCAGGAGCGGGCGGAACCGCTTCCCACCGGCGGCGATCAGGTAGCGGGCCGCCTCGTCGACGAAGGCATGGCTGGAGCGCACCTGGTCGCGCAGCTTGGCCTCGACCGCGTCCAGCGTGCTGGTCACGGCCAGCCCGCCGGCCTCGAGCTGCACCAGCACGGTCTCCGGGACCGCGAGGCGCGCGCCGCGGGGCGTGGTCACCGTCGTGGTGCCACCGTCGGGGGCCGGGTCGGGAACGCTCACCTGACGAGGACCGCCGCGTCCTGCGCCATCTGGAGCAGCGCCTGCGGTTGCACGCCGAGGAAGAGCACGAGCGCGGCGGCGACGGACACCCCGGCCGACAGGCCCGTCGACACCACGGGCAGACCCGCGCCTTCGGGCGCCTCCTCGAGGAACATCGTCGCGGCGATACGGAGGTAGAAGTAGAGGGCCACGACGCTCGAGACGACGCCGATCACCACCAGCCAGACCAGGCCGGCCGCCAGGCCCGCCTGGAACACCATGAGCTTGCCGAGGAAGCCTGCGGTCGGTGGGATGCCGGCGAGCGACAGCAGGCAGAGGGCCAGGAACCCCGCGAGAGCGGGACTGGTGCGGCCGAGCCCACGGACGTCGGCGAGCGTGACCTCACCGCGGCGCCGACGCTCGACGGCGATGATGCAGCCGAAGGCGCCGACGGTGGCCACCGCGTAGGTCAGCAGATACCACAGCGTCGCCGCCAGGCCGGCATCCGAGGTCGCGACCAACCCGATGGTCGTGTAGCCCGCGTGGGTGATCGACGAATAGGCGAGCATCCGCTTCAGGTCGGACTGGACCAGCGCCAGGTAGGCGCCGTAGAGCATGGTGATCGCCGCCAGCACCGAGAGCATGGGGACCCACAGCGACCCGAGCTGCGGGAACGCGACGAGGTAGAGCCGGAGCGCAGCCGCGAACCCGGCCGCCTTCGTCGCCGCCGCCATGAACGCGGTGACGTTCGTGGGCGAGCCCTGGTAGACGTCGGGGGTCCAGAGGTGGAATGGGGCGAGGGCGACCTTGAAGCCGATGCCGACCGTGACCAGGGCGAGCCCGAGGTAGGCGACCGGGCGGTTGGTCGTCACGAGCCCGAGCGTGCCGCCGAGCTCCGGCAACGACACCGTGCCCGTCGCCACGTACAGCAGGGCCATGCCGTACAGCAGGATCGCCGCCGCCACCGAGCCGGTGACGAAGTACTTGAGCGACGCCTCCTGGGAACGGCGGTCCCGGCGTGCCAGACCGGCCAGCACGTACAGCGCGAGCGACAGCACCTCGAGCGAGACGAACAGGGTGATCAGGTCGTTGGCGGTCGCCAGCGCGACCATCCCCACGACGGAGAGCAGCAGCAGCGGCTCGACCTCGGCGCGGTTGATGCGCCGGTCCTGGAGGTAGCCGTACCCGATCGGGATCACCAGCAATGCGGCGAGGTAGACCGTGAGCCGCGTGAAGAGCGTGATGCCGTCGTTGGCGAGCGCCCCGGACAGGGCCTCCTGCGGCAGGACCACCCCCGCCTCGGGGCGAAGCACCGTCAGATACTGCCACGCCGTCAGCACCAGCGCACCGGCCAGTGCGAGGCCGGCGCCCCAGGCCTGCACCATCGAGGTCCGACGGGGGAAGGCGATCACCAGCGCAGGGACCGAGACTCCGAGTGCGATCGCGACCGCACCGGGCACGAGCAGTCCGGTCCCGACCAACCAGGCACCCGCGAAGAGCGCCGCGAGCGCGGTCGGCATCGCGACGAGCTGCTGGCGGCCCTTGGCCACGGCCAGCAGGAGCAGGACGAGCGCCGCGAGCACGGGTGGCAGCTCCGGCGCGAAGCTCGACCAGGCGATGTCGGGGATGTCGGGCGCCGCCTGGGCGAGGACGGTGGTGGCGGTGGCGATCACGGGCGCCCCTCCTGGGTGATCGCGGCGGCGGGCTCGACCGGGAGCTCACCCACGCCGACCTCCACGAGCACACGCCCCACGGACGGCTCGACGAGGTCGAACAGCGGCTTGGGGTACAGGCCGATGACGACGATCAGCGCGACGATCGGTGCGAGCACGGCGACCTCACGGACCTCGAGGTCCGGCGTCGTCTGGTTGTCGACACCCTCGAGCGGACCGTGGAACATGCGCTGGTAGGCCCACAGCAGGTAGAGCGCCGCCAGGACGGCCCCGAAGCTCGCCAGTACCGCTGCCGTGCGGTTGGTCTGGAAGGTCCCGAGCAGGATGGGGAACTCGCCGACGAAGCCGTTGAGACCGGGCAGCGCGAGC
This sequence comes from uncultured Nitriliruptoraceae bacterium, assembly GCA_963695235.1. GTDB lineage: Bacteria > Actinomycetota > Nitriliruptoria > Nitriliruptorales > Nitriliruptoraceae > PWLR01. The sequence continues at coordinate 1,289,792 of OY968778.1, read as the reverse complement.
GACGACAACGACACGACCAGCCACAGGCCGGCCATGATCGGGACCTGCTTGGCCAGTCCACCGAAGTCGGCGATCCGCCGCGTGTGCCGGCGCTCGTAGAGGAAGCCGATCAGCAGGAACAGCGCGCCGGTCGACAGGCCGTGGTTGACCATCTGGACCACGGACGCGGACGTGGCGGTCGCGTTCAGCGCGAACGTGCCGAGCACCACGAAGCCCATGTGACTGACCGACGAGTACGCGATCAACCGCTTGATGTCGTGCTGCATGAGTGCGACGACGGCGCCGTAGAGGATCCCCACGACCGAGATCGCCAGCAGCGTGGGCGCGAAGCCGACGGCCGCCTCCGGGAAGAGCGGCAGCGCGTAGCGCAGGAGGCCGAAGGTGCCCATCTTCAGCAGCACCCCGGCCAGGAAGACCGAACCGCCCGTGGGCGCCTCGGTGTGGGCGTCGGGCAGCCAGGTGTGCACGGGGAACAGTGGCACCTTGACCGCGAACGCGACGAGGAAGGCCAGGAACAGCCAGCGCTGCTCGGTCGAGGTGAGCGACAGGGCCAGGACGTCCGCGTAGGCGAACGAGCCCGCCTGGTACCACAGGTAGATGATGCCGAGCAGCATGAACAGGCCACCCAGCAGCGTGTACACGAAGAACTTGATCGCGGCGTAGCGCCGGTCCTTGCCCCCCCAGATCCCGATGATCAGGTACATCGGGATGAGGGTGAACTCGAAGAAGACGTAGAAGAGCAGCAGGTCCGTCGCCGCGAAGACGCCGATGACGGCCGCCTCCAGGACGAGGAAGGCGCCGACGTACCCGCGCAGACGGTCGCTGACCGAGTCGAAGGATGCCACCAGGATCAGCGGCGTCAGCAGCGTGGTGAGCAGGATCAGCAGCAGGCTGATCCCGTCGACCGCGAGCGACACCTCGGCGCCGATCGCAGGGATCCAGGCGAGGCGCTCGACCAGCTGGAGGTTCGCGTCACCGGTGTCGAAACGCGACAGCAGCACGAGCGAGGTGAGCAGGGCAGCCCCGGAGGTGGCGAGCGCGATGCCCTTCGTGGTGCGTCGATCGGCGTCGGGCAGGAAGGCGAGCGCGAGGGCGCCCAGCAGCGGAAGCGCGATGGTCAGCGCGATGATCCCCATGGTCACACCACCACCAGGACGACGACCAGCACGAGCGCGAGCGTGCCGAGCACCATCACACCGAGGTGGCCCCGCACGAGGCCCGTCTGGATCCGTCTGCTCGCCCTGCCGACCGCGAGCGTCGACACGCCGGCACCGTTCACGATCCCGTCGACGACGCGTGTGTCCACCCAGACGAGCGCGTCGGCCACGACACCGCCCGCCCGGACGAAGACCGCCTCGTACAGCTCGTCGACGAAGAACCGGCGCTCGAAGAGCTCTGCGACCGGCCCTCGGACCGGCTCGGCCATGCGCCCGAGCGAGAGGTCACGCCGCAGGTAGAAGAGCCATGCCGCAGCGATGCCGACGAGCGCTGCGACGATCGCGAGCGGGATGAGCACGACTTCCTCCAGCGGCCCGAACGGCCGGTACCCGAGCGCGTCGATCGGTCCCACGACGGGTCCGAGGAAGCGGTACAGCGGGCCGTCGTGCGGGATGTTGAGCGCCCCGCCCACCGCGGAGAGCCCCGCGAGCACGACGAGCGGCACGGTCATGGAGGGCGGCGACTCGTGGGGGTGCACGTCCGCGCCGTGGCGCGGCCGACCGAGGAAGATCAGGAAGAACCAGCGGGACATGTAGAAGGCGGTCAGGACCGCGGCGGCGAGGCCGACGACCCAGATCGGCCCGTAGCCGTGGAAGTAGGCCTCGGTCAGGATCTGGTCCTTCGACCAGAAGCCGGAGAACCCGGGGAAGCCGGAGATGGCGAGCCAGCCGATCGCGGCGGTCCAGAACGTCACGGGCATGGCCTTGCGGAGACCGCCCATCTTCCAGATGTCGGTCTCGTTCGCCAGGCCGTGCATCACCGAGCCGGCCACCAGGAAGAGCAGGCCCTTGAAGAAGGCGTGGGTGACGAGGTGGAAGATGCCCTCGCGGAAGGCGCCGACGCCCACGGCCAGCACCATGAACCCGAGCTGCGACACGGTGGAGTAGGCGAGGACCTTCTTGATGTCGTCCTGGCGGACCGCGATCAGTGCGGCCAGCAGCGCTGTGAGCGCACCGATCCAGGCGATCACCTCCATCGCGGCGATCGACTGCACCAGCACCGGCGACACGCGCACGAGCAGGTACACCCCCGCGGTCACCATGGTCGCGGCGTGGATCAGTGCCGAGACGGGGGTGGGGCCGGCCATCGCGTCCGGGAGCCACACGTGCAGCGGGATCTGGGCGGACTTCGCGGCAGCCCCACCGAGCAGCAGCAGCACGAGGGCGAACGCGGTGCCCGTGCCGATCGTGCCCGCCGCGCCGTTCATCTCGAGCAGGTCGAGGGTGCCGAGCGTGGCGAACCCCAGGAACATGGCGACCATGAACGACACGTCGCCGACACGGTTGGTGATGAAGGCCTTCTTCGCCGCCGAGGCGTACTCCGCCCGCTCGAACCAGAACCCGATCAGCAGGTAGCTGGAGAGGCCGACGAGCTCCCAACCGAGGAAGAGCGTCAGCAGGTTGCTGCCGAGCACCAGGATCAGCATCGAGGCGAGGAACAGGTTCAGGTAGGCGAAGAACCGCGCGTACCTGGGATCGGCTCGCATGTATCCGATCGAGTAGACGTGCACGAGGAGCCCGACGCCGGTCACGACGAGCAGCATGACGACCGTGAGCTGGTCGATCAGCAGGTCGAACGTGACGGTGAGGCCTCCGACGTCGATCCACGTCGGCATCGGCCGCACGTAGGTCGCCGGCTCGGCGATGACGACCGCCGCCACGGCGATGCTCAGCACGAACGCGAGCACGGAGGCCGCGATCGCGATCTGCGCCGCCCGGGCCCCGAGCGTGCGCGTCAGCGCGAGCACGGCCAGGAAGCCGACGAGCGGCACGACCGGGATCAGCCAGGCGAGGCCGACGACCCCCGAGGTCGCGTCGACGACCTGGTTGGTGATCCCACTGGACTCCGCTGCGAGCAGGATCACGTCAGTACCTCAGGAGCTTGGGGACGTCGACGTCGAGCGTCCCCCGCCGGAAGTAGAGGTTGACGATCAGGGCGAGCCCGACCACCACCTCCGCCGCGGCGACGACGATGACGAAGAACACGAAGACCTGACCGTCCGGTCCGGCCCACAGGCGGGCCGCACCCGCGAGGGTCAGGTTGACCGAGTTGAGCATCAGCTCGATGCACATGAACAGCACGATGGCGTTGCGCCGGAGCAGCACACCGACCAGCCCGATCGAGAACATCAGACCGGACAGCACGAAGTAGTAGCCGATCGGCATGGCGCTAGCCCTCCCGTTCGACGGTGACGTCCGACCCCGACGGCGTGGCTCCCCCGACCCCGGTGCCGACGCCCGCCTGCTCGTCGACGCCCGCTGGATCGATCGGCGGTGTCCCGGCGACCGCGTCGTCCTCGTCTTCGTCCTCGGGCTCGAGATCGCGGCGCCGGGCCAGGATGACCGCGCCGATCGTCGCAACCGTGAGCAGGAGCGCGGACAGCTCGAACGGGTAGGTGAAGCGGGTGAACATCCGTTGACCCAGGAACGCCACGCCGGCCGCGTCATCCGCGTCGTAGGCGTCCGCGAGACCGGCACAGGCGACCGAAGCCGGATCGGCACCGCTGCGATCGGCCCCGCAGATCGAGGCCTCGGAGGTATAGGGACCGACGAACGCGAAGAGCACCGCACCGGCCAGCAGCGCGCCGCCCGTGGCAGCGGCGACCCGGGTGCGCACCTGCGTCGCCAGGAACAGGTCGTCGTTCTGCACGCCGAGCAGCATGATCACGAACAGGAACAGCACCATGATCGCGCCGGCGTAGACCAGCACCTGGATGATCGAGAGGAACGCGGACTCGAGCGTCAGGTACAGGCCCGCGATCGCCAGGAAGTTCAGCACGAGCATCAGGGCGCCGTGCACGATGTTGCGGAGGGTGATCACCGCGAGGGCGGATCCGAGCGCGAGCACGGCGAACAGCCAGAACAGCACGACCTCGGCCGTGAGCCCGCTCCCCACGCCCTGCGCGGCTGCGACGAGCAGGGTCATCGGTGCGGATCCTCCGTGTCGGTTCCCGCTGCGCCGGTACTCGCCGGGCGGTCGTCCGGGGCCTCGGTTCGCGCCCACCCCTCCGGGACGACCGCGCTGGCTCGCTGCGAGGGCGCGGGAGCCGCGGGACGGTAGGTGCCGCCGTGCAGGGTCGGCGGCGTCACCGCCAGCCCACCGTAGTAGTTCAGGCCCCGCCGACGGACCTCGCGGTCGGTGTGCGGCGTGGGCTCACCCCCCTCCGGCAGGCCGGCCAACAGCCGCTCCTTGGTGTAGACCAGGTCGTCGCGGTTGTCGGCGGAGAACTCGTAGTCGTGCGTCATCGTGAGCGCGCGGGTGGGACACGCCTCGATGCACAGACCGCAGAGAATGCAGCGGTTGTAGTTGATCTGGTAATCGACCGCATAGCGCTCCCCCGGCGAGTACCGGGCCTCCGCGGTGTTGTCCGCGCCCTGGACGTAGATCGCGTCCGCGGGACACGCCCAGGCGCACAGCTCGCAGCCGATGCACCGTTCGAGACCGTCCTCGTAGCGGTTCAGCTGATGGCGCCCGTGGAACCGCGGCGTCACCGGCCGCGGCTGCTCCGGGTACTGGGCGGTCTCCACCGGGCGGACCATCGTGCGCAGCGGGACCATGAAGCCCCGGCCGAGCACCGTGCGCGTGAGGAACAGCCACAGCAGCACCCCGAGCACCACGAACGTCAGCGCGGTCACGACAGGGGCGGGAAGGTCGATCATCGGCGCGTGACCTCCTGACGGTCGACGGCCGTCGAGGGCTCCGGTTCCGGCGTGTCCGGCTCGTCGCCGTGCACGGGCCGCGCCGTCGAACGCGCGGGTCCGTCGTCGTTCCGACCGTCACGTCCCGTGAACAGCAGCACCACGACGATGAGCCCCGCAGCCGCGACAAGACCGACACGCACGCCCGTCGGGACGCCGCCCTGGGCATCGATGAGCACGAAGGTCGCGGTCACCATCGTCCAGACCAGCGCGATCGGGATCAGCAGCTTCCAGCCGAGATCCATGAGCCGGTCGTAGCGCGAGCGCGGCAGGGCGCCCCGGAGCAGGATGAAGAAGAAGATGAAGACGAGCACCTTGAGCGTGAACCACACGAAGCCGACCAGGCCGGCCAGCGTTCCCTCCAGGCCGAACGTGGGGCCGGCGGGGCCGCCGAGGAAGAGCGTGACGACGATGGCGGACATCGTCACCACGGACATGAACTCGGCCAGCATGAACATGCCGAACCGCAGCCCCGAGTACTCGGTGTGGAACCCTCCGACGAGCTCTCCCTCGGCCTCGGCCAGGTCGAAGGGCGGTCGGCCGGCCTCGGCGACCATGCCGACGACGAACACGAGGAAGGCGGGGAACAGCGGTATGGCGAACCAGCCTGGCATGCCGTCGACGAGCCCGGAGCCGGACTGCGCCGCGACGATGTCCGACACGCGCAACGAGCCCGCATAGATGAACACGCTCGCCACGGCCAGTCCCTGGGCGATCTCGTAGGAGATCATCTGGGCGCTGGACCGGATCCCGCCCATCAGCGGGTACGGGCTGTTCGACGACCAGCCGGCCAGGAACACGCTGTAGACGTGGATCGAGCCCATCGCGAGGACCCACAGGACGCCCACGCTGAGGTCGGCGACCACCAGGGGGAACGTCTCGCCGGCGATCGTGATGTCTCCGCTGAGAGGGATCACGGCGATCGACAGGAAGCCGGCCACCACCCCGATCAGCGGGGCGATCGTGTAGATGGGGTTGTTCACCATCTCTGGCGTGGTGTCCTCCTTGAAGAACATCTTCACGCCGTCGACCAGCGTCTGGAGCGCTCCGAACGGGCCGACCCGGTTGGGCCCCAGTCGTGACTGCATGCGCGCCACGACACGGCGCTCCGCCCAGATCAGCACCGCCGTGACCAGCAGGAAGTACGCGAACACGACCAGCGTCTGGACCAGGGGCACCCAGAAGGGGTGGGCGTCGGTCATCAGGCCACCTCCTCCGCCACCGAGACCGGCACGATCGTCACACGGAGCGTGCCGCTCCGGTCGGCGATGGCGGCGAGCGGCTCGTCGGTCGAGTTCGTCGGCAGGACGACGACCCCGTCCACCACGCCCGGGCGTACCCGCACGGGCAGCACGACGCTCCCCGCGGGTCCGGCCAGCTCGACCTCGTCACCGTCGACGACGCCCAACCGCTCCGCGTCGGCCGCACCGAGCTCCGCGGTCGCGGGCCGCGCCGTCGCGAGCAGGTCGTCGGCGCCCGTCAGCAGGGTCCCGCGGTCGAGCAGCAGCGGCCGAGCCACCACCGTGAAGCCGGCGTCCGGCGAGCCCGTCGGTGCGCCCGGGTGCGAGGAGGACGGCTCCGCGGGGCCCTCGCCCGCTCGCGCCCCGCCGCCGAGGTCGGCCGGGAACGGGTGCGGTCGGGATCGACGCCCGAGCCGCTCCATCTCGGCGCGGATGCCGTCGAGGTCGCGGACGCCGAGGTCGTGGCCGAGCAGCGCGGCGAGCTGGACGACGATCTCCCAGTCCTCCTGGACCAGGTCCGGTGCGTGCACCGCCCGGGAGAAGCGCTGCCCCCGACCTTCCCAGTTGGAGGTCGTGCCGGCGCGCTCCTGGCGACCGGCCGCCGGCAGCACCACGTCCGCCAGCTCCAGGACGGTCTCGTTGCGCGCCAGGTCCTGTGCGACGACCGTGCCGACGCGCTCGAGGGCGGCGCGTACCAGTGCTGGCGACGGCGCGTCGCGCAGCGGGTCGACACCGATCAGGTGGAGCACGTCGATCTCTCCGGCGGCGGCCGCCTCGAGCACGGCGTGCAGGTCACGACCGGGGCCGTCCGGGAGCGGGCCCCAGACGGCTTCGACCTCCGCGCGGTCCTCGGCGTCGGCGAGCAGGCGCCCACCGGGCAGCGCACCGGGTGCGAGTCCGGCCTCCATCGCCCCGCGCGCTCCCGCGCGGCGCGGGACGTAGGCGACACGTGCGTCCACCCGCGCACCGAGCTCCACGGCAGCGGCGATCGTCCCGGCGCCGGCGCGTTCGCCAACGAGCAGGACCGGCGTGCCGGGCTCGCGCAGGGCAGCGGCGACGTCGCCGTCCCCGTCGCCGAGCGCGGCGAGGGCCACCGCCTCGCCCCCCGGGAGGCACGGGACCTGGCGCCAGGCCATCCCCGCGAGCGTGCCGAGGTGTGGGCCGACGACGACGATGCGCGCCTTGTTCGCCCGCCAGGCCTTGCGGATGCGGAGGTGGAGGATCGGGACCTCCTCCTCCGGGTCGAGGCCCGCGACCACGATGACCGGCGCCTGCTCGACGTCGGCGTAGGAGGCGGTCTCACGGCCGAGCACGGCCGCCAGCTCCCCGACCTCCGACGGGGGGGCGAAGCGTGTGCGGTGGTCGACGTCGTCCGTGCCGACCACGGTGCGGGCGTAGCGGCTCACGAGGTAGGCGTCCTCGTCCGCCAGCCGGCCGCCCGTGAGCACCGCCACCCGACCTGCGCCCCCATCGCGCGCTCGTGTGATGGCGGCGGTGACCGTGGTGAGCGCCTCCGCCCAGCTGGCCTCGCGCAGCTCGCCGTCCACACGACGCAGCGGGGTCGTCACACGCGTCGGCGCTGCGATGTGGGTGAACCCGAACCGCCCCTTGTCGCAGTTCCATGCCTCGTTGACCGGCATGTTCGTCCGGGCGAGCTGCCGCTGGATCTCTCCCTGCCGGGACTGGACGGTCAACGTGCAGCCGGCGGAGCAGTGGTCACAGACGGACGGGGTGGTGACCACGTCGAACGGGCGCGCGCGGAAGCGGTAGGAGGTGGAGGTGAGGGCCCCGACGGGGCAGATCTGGATCACGTTGCCCGAGAAGTAGCTCTCGTAGGGCTCGTCGGCGTAGATGGCCACCTGCTCGAGGGCACCACGCTCGAAGAGCTCGATGAAGGGGTCCCCGGAGATCTGTTCGGAGAACCGGGTGCAGCGCGCACACAGGACGCAGCGCTCGCGGTCGAGCAGGATCTGTGCGCTGACGGCGACGGGCTTGTCGAACCGGCGCTTCTGGTCGACGAACCGGGACGCTCCAGCGCCGTGTGCCAGGGCCTGGTCCTGGAGCGGGCACTCGCCGCCCTTGTCGCACATCGGGCAGTCGAGCGGGTGGTTCATCAGCAGGAACTCGAGCGTGCCCTCCTGCGCCTTGCGGGCCATGTCCGAGGTGAGGTGGGTCCGCACCACCGCGTCGGGCATCACGGTCGTCGTGCACGACATCATCGGCTTGGGCATGCCCTCGACCTCGACGACGCACTGCCGGCAGGCGCCGACGGGGTCGAGGAGCGGGTGGTCGCAGAAGCGCGGCACGATGATGCCGAGCTGCTCGGCGGCACGGATCATCAGGGTGCCCTTGGGCACCGTGACCTCGTGGCCGTCGATCGTGAGCGTGACCTGCTCCACGGCGTTCTCCGTCATCGTCTCAGGCCATCCCCGCCGCGACGCCGGCGTCGACCGGGCGCAGCATCGGGATGTCACGCGTCGGCGGGGTCGCGCCGAGTGGGCAGCGTCCCTGGCGCAGGTGCTGCTCGTACTCCTCGCGGAAGTGCTTCAGGCTGGCGGTGATCGGTGAGGTCATGCCGTCGCCGAGCGCGCAGAAGCTGCGGCCGAAGATGTTGTCGCAGATGTCCTGCAGCAGGTCGAGGTCCTCGTCCCGCCCCTGGCCGCCCTCGATGCGCCGGAGGATCTGCGACAGCCAGTAGCCACCCTCGCGGCAAGGGGTGCACTTGCCGCAGGACTCGTGCTCGTAGAACTCCGTGAAGCGCAGGACCGTGTCGACCACGCAGACCTTGTCCGAGTAGATCATCACGGCACCGGTGCCGAGCATCGACCCCTGTTCGGCGATGGCCTCGAAGGTGTAGTCGGTGTCGATCGCGCTGGCGGGCAACAGCGGGGTCGACGAGCCACCGGGACAGAAGAACTTCAGCGTGTGGCCCTCGGCCATGCCACCGGCGATCTCGACGATCTCCGACATCGGCGTGCCGAGCGCGACCTCGTAGTTGCCGGGGGCCGCGACGTTGCCGGACACCCCGATCAGCTTCGGGCCCGGCGACTTCTCCGTTCCCCACTGCCGCCACCAGTCGACCCCGTGGCGGAGGATGAACGGCACCGCAGCGATCGACTCGACGTTGTTGACCGTCGTCGGGCAGCCGTAGAGGCCGTGGGTCGCGGGGAACGGTGGACGCAGCCGTGGCTGGCCGCGCCGTCCCTCGAGGGAGTCGAGCAGTGCGGTCTCCTCGCCACAGATGTAGGCGCCGGCACCTCGGTGCAGCGTGAGGTCGAACCGCCGCCCGGATCCCAGCACGTCGGCACCGAGGTAGCCACGCTCGTACGCCTGGCGGATCGCGTTGGAGAGCCGCCGCCCGGCGAACGCGAACTCGCCGCGGAGGTAGATGTAGCCCTGCACGGAGTTCAGGGCCAGGCCACCGACGATCATCCCCTCGACCAACTGGTGAGGGTCGGCCTCCATCAGCGGGCGGTCCTTGAACGTGCCCGGTTCACCCTCGTCGGCGTTGCACACGATGTAGACGGGCTTGCCGGTGCCCTGCGCGACGAAGGACCACTTCATGCCCGTCGGGAACCCGGCGCCGCCACGACCGCGGATCCCGGATTCCTTCACCCGCTCGATGATGTCCGCCGGCTCCATCCGAAGGGCGATGCGCAGCCCTTCGTAGCCGCCGTGCTGCTCGTAGACGTCGATGTCGTGGGCGCCGTCGACGTCGTAGCGGAACGACATCGCACTGACCTGGCCGGTGGTCGCCATGCTCAGGCCTCCTCCTCGTCGTCGACGGTGGCGCCCGGGTCGTGGTCGACGCCGGTCTCCGTTGCCTCCAGCGGGGTCTCCCCCCGCTGTTCGAGCGGCGGCTGGTCGTCGACGGCGGGTGTCGGACCGGTCGGCGGCGTCTCCGGTCGCACGTGATCGGCGAGTTCCTGCTCGACGCCGGTCGTCGTCTGGGCGACCTCCTCGACGACCGGGTCGGCGGCGTCTCCGGCGTCGGGGTCGATGGTGTCCTCCGGATGGTCGTCATCGGACGCCGAGGTGGCTGCGGCGACCGCGAAGCCCGCGGCCTGACGGAACGCCGCGCCACCGTGGCCCGCGGGATCGCCACCCGGATGCGTGACCGGGATGTCGGTCTCGCCCGAGCGGTAGGCGGGGGGACGGCGGCCGCGGCCTGGAGCCGTGCCGCCTCGATCAGCTGGGCGTCGACACCGTCGAGGATGCCGGAGAACGCTCGCTCCACCTCGCGGAAGGTGCCCGGGACCTCGCCCGAGCGGTTGGACGCGGGTGGGTCGCCGGCCTTCGCCCTGGCGAGCAGCTCCAGCGCCTCGTCGCGGGTGACGGGCCCGTACATCTCGTAGTTGACCTGCACGACGGGCGCGGCGTCGCAGATCCCCAGGCACTCGGCGTGCTCGACCATGACCCCGGCGCCGTCGCGGTCGACGTGGCCGCCGCTCGCCTCGAGGTAGGCCTCGTAGATCGCCTGTCCGCCGGCGATCTTGCAGGTCGGGTTCGTACACACGCTGAGCAGGTAGTCCCCGAAGGGCTCGCGCTTGTACATGGTGTAGAAGGTCGCCACTGCACCGACCTCGGCCTTGGTGAGCCCGACCGCCTCGGCGCAGAAGGCGATGCCGTCCTCGCTGACGTGGCCCTCGTCGGCCTGGACCAGGTGCAGCAACGGCAGCAGCGCGGACCGCGCGACGGGGTAGCGCTGCACCAGCAGCTGCGCGTCGCGGCGCGTCGCGTCCGAGATCGGCATCGGGTCGGGCTCCTGTGGGTCGGTTTCGTCGCAGCTCCCGGCTGCGGGCGGCTCGTGTGGTGCGCTCCTGGGCGGCTCCGTCGGCCCGCGCGGTCAGCGGTCGACGCCCCCCATGACGGGGTCGAGCGACGCGACGATCGCGATCACGTCGGCGACGAGGTGGCCGCGGCTCATGCTGTCCGCCGCCTGGAGGTTGACGAAGGAGGGGTCGCGGACGTGGACCCGGTAGGGCTTGTTCGTCCCGGTCGAGGTGATCGCGTACCCGAGCTCGCCGCGCGGCGACTCCACGGGCTCGTAGATCTGGCCGGCCGGCACGGGGAAGCCCTGGGTGACCAGCTTGAAGTGGTTGATGAGCGCCTCCATCGACTCGCCCATGATGCGCCGGATGTAGGCCGGGTCGTTGCCGATGCCGTCTGCGCCGAGCGACTGCTGCGACGGCCAGGCGATGCGGGTGTCCTCGACCATCACGGGACCGCCGGGCAGGGTGTCCAACGCCTGGCGGATGATGCGCAGCGACTGGCGCATCTCCTCGAGCCTGACGATGAACCTCGCGTAGGAGTCGGCGGCCCCGTCGGTCGGTACGTCGAAGTCGTAGCGGTCGTAGCCGCAGTACGGCTGGGCCTTGCGCATGTCCCACGGTGCGCCAGCGGCGCGCAACACCGGTCCGGTCACCCCGAGCGCGAGGCACTGGTCGACGTCGATCACGCCGACGCCACGCAACCGGTCGTTCCAGATCGGGTTGTGCAGGAGGAGGTCCTCGTACTCCCCCATCCTCCGGGGGAGCAACTCGAGCAGGGACTCGCAGCGTTCGGCGAAGTCGTCGGTGACGTCCTGCACGAGGCCGCCGGGACGGATGTAGGCGTGGTTCATCCGCAGGCCGGACTGCGACTCGAACAGGTCGAGGAGGTGCTCCCGCTCGCGGAAGCCGAAGGTCATCATCGTGGTGGAGCCGAGCTCCATCCCGCCTGTCGCGAGCCAGACCAGATGGCTCGCGATGCGGTTGAACTCCATGAGGATGACGCGCACGGCCTGGGCGCGCTCGGGAGCCTCGACGCCCAGCAGCCGCTCCACGCCGAGGCAGAACGCGACCTCGTTGAAGAACGGCGACAGGTAGTCCATGCGCGTCACGTTCGGGACACCCTGGACCCACGTGCGGTACTCGGTGTTCTTCTCGATGCCGGTGTGGAGGTAGCCGATGATCGGGCTCAGACGGTTGACGGTCTCGCCGTCGAGCTCCAGCACCAGGCGGAGCACGCCGTGGGTGGACGGGTGTTGCGGGCCCATGTTGACCGTGATCGTGTCGTCCTCGACGGCGTCGACGACGGTCTCCCAGTCGGCACCGTCGACGAAGACGTCGTCGCCGAGTTCGGCGCCGCCGTCGGACCAGGGCCGTGCGGTCGGGTCGATCGTCATCAGTCCACCACCTCACGCAGGTCTCGCACGTCGGGCGGCGGGATGAACCGGCCGTGCTTGTACTCGGTGTCGACCCCGCCCAACGGGTAGTCCTTGCGGTGCGGATGTCCGACCCAGTCGTCGGGCATGAGGATCCGGGTCAGGCCCGGGTGGCCGCTGAACTCGACACCGAGGAAGTCGTAGACCTCACGCTCGTGGAAATTCGCGGTCGGGAACAGGTGCGTCACCGTCGGCAGCGTGGGCGCGTCGTCGGGCGTGCCGACCGACACCCGGAACCAGTGGTTGCGCGAGACCGAGCGCAGCACGTACAGCACCTCGACGACGCCCTCGTCACGGGAGACCCGGTACTGCGGCCAGCCCGTCGTGGAGGGTTGCCGATCGACCAGGTGATCCCCCGCCGGCCAGTGCACTCCGGAGAGGTCGGCCAGCAGCTCGCACGCCAGTTCGTCCTTGGCGAACGACAGCAGGTCGACCAGCACTCCCGCGTCCGCGTGCACGGTGAGCTCGCCGCGGACGACCTCGCTCGTGACCGACGGGAAGCGGCCGAGGATCGCGGCCTCGAGCGCCGCGTGCGGCAGGGCGTCGCCGGAGAGCCCGCTGGTGGGCGTGGGGACCGCGCCCGTCACGAGCGCGCTCGCTGCTCGGCGAAGGTCTCGTTGCGGATCTTCTCGTGCAGCTTGATGATCCCGTCGAGCAGCATCTCCGGCCGGGGCGGGCATCCCGGGACGTACATGTCGACGGGCACGATGTGGTCGACGCCCTGCACGAGCGCGTAGTTGTTGAACATCCCACCCGAGGTGGCGCACACCCCCATCGAGAGCACCCACTTGGGGTCGGCCATCTGGTCGTAGATGCGCCGCAGGACCGGTGCCATCTTGTTCGACAGCCGGCCCGCCACGATCATCAGGTCCGCCTGCCGGGGCGATGCGCGGAAGACCTCCATGCCGAAGCGGGAGATGTCGTGCCGCGGACCGCCGGTGGTCATCATCTCGATGGCGCAACACGCGAGGCCGAAGGTCGCCGGCCACAGCGAGGTCGAGCGGCTGTAGTTCACGAACCGCTCGAGGTTGGTCAGCAGGATGCCGTTGGGGAGCTTGCTCTCTAGTCCCACTCGAGGCCTCCTCGGCCGATCTCGTACACGAAAGCGACACCCAGGATGGCGATGAACAGCACCATCTGCCCGAGGCCGAACCAGCCGAGCGACCGGTACACCACCGCCCACGGGTAGACGAACACGGCCTCGATGTCGAAGATCAGGAAGAGCATGGCGACCATGTAGAACTTGACCGAGAAACGCGTGTGCCTGACGTCGGCGAGGGGCACGTTGCCCGACTCGTAGGCCGCCAGCTTGGTCGGGTTCGGCGCCTTCGGGCCCACGAGCCCGCTGATGACGATCGAGCCGACGGCGAACGCCGCGGCGACACCGAACAACAGCAGGATCGGCAGGTACTCGCTCAGCACGCTGTCAGTCACGACGGTGGCTCCTGGCCTTCCGGGTCTCGGGACCGATCGGGTGGGTCGTGCGGGTCACGCCGCCTGTGGGTCGCTGGCCGGGGCCGGGCGGCGGGTGAGTGGTGGGCGACAACGGTAGGGGTCGGGTGTACCGGGTCGCAAGACGCCGCGGGGCCCGTCAGGCGGCCGGCGCGAGGCGTTGGAGGGTGTTCACGATGGCGTCCTTGGCGTCCGAGGGAGTGGCGTCCGTGAGGTGCGCCATGAGCTTGAGGACGAGCTCCATCAGCGGTCGGTGCGGCATGCCGTAGGTGGTGCAGATCCGCATGACGGTGGGCTCCCCGACCAGCTGGGCGAACACCTTCCCGAGGGTGTAGTAGCCGCCCCATCGGCCGCGCAGCTCCCGGTCGAAGGCCGCGAGGTCCGAGGTCCGTCTGGTGCTCAGGGCGTGGTCCACCACCTCGGCGGCCAACCGGGCGGCCTCCATGGCGTAGGAGATTCCCTCGCCGTTGAACGGGTTGACCATGCCGCCCGCGTCGCCGACGAGCAACACGCCTCGCTGGTGGAGCGGCGTGCGGTTGAACCCCATCGGGATCGGGCCGGTACGGATCGGCTCGGTCCGGGCTTCCTCGGTCGTCCCCCAGTCGTCCGCCATGCCGCCCGCCCACGACGCGAGCAGGCGGCGGTAGTTGACGTCCTGGAACTCGCGTGACGTCGACAACAGGCCGAGTCCCACGTTGATCGTGCCGTCGTCCAGGGGGAAGATCCAGCCGTAGCCGGACAGGAGCCTGCCCTCGCCGTCGCGGAGGTTCAGGAACGAGCTGATCCACTCGTCGTCCGCCCTCGGCGAGCGGTAGTAGGTCCGCGCGGCGACCGCCATCGGACGGCCGGTGTGTCGCTGGACCTTCAGGTGCTTGGCCATCGGCCCGCCGGCGCCGTCCGCCGCGATCACGACCGGGGCGCGGACCTCGCCCTCGCGACCGTCGGCGTCCTTCCAGGCGACGCCTGCCACGCGCGACTCGGACGGGTCGCGCCACAGCGGGCGGGTCGCGGCGGTGCCCTCGACGAGCCGCGCGCCGCGCGCCTGCGCGGCACGCGCGATCGCCTCGTCGAACACACGTCGGGTGGCCGTCGCACCCCACGCCGGCCAGTCGTCGAGCTGGGGCCACGGCAGCTCCATGGCCACGTCGCCACCATGGATGCGCAGGCCGCGATTGGCGGCCCAGCCGACGACCTTGCCCTGGGCCTCGGCGACGAGCCCCAGTTCGAGCAGCTCGTGGACGACGCGGGGGGTGAGCCCGTCCCCGCAGACCTTGTCGCGGGGGAAGCGGTCCTTCTCGAGCAGGACGACGTCGCGCCCCCGCGCCGCGAGATGGGCGGCAGCCGCGGCGCCACCGGGGCCGGCGCCCACCACCACGACGTCGGCGTGCTCGACCGGCCCCAGCACGTCGCGGGAGGCGCGCGCCTGCACGGAGGAGGTCGCGGTCACCGGGGCTCCTGACGGGGTTCGGTGCGGTCGCGCGGGCCGCGGCGGGTGGTCGGGGGGCCGGCCACGGCATCGGGCCCCGGGACCTGCTCGTGAAGTTCTTCACGAGCAGACGACGAGTGTAGCCACGCCCGCTCAGGCACGGAACCCGCGATGCACGGCCACGATGCCCGCGGCCAGGTCCTTGACACCCACCTCGCGGAACCCGGCGTCGTGGAGCCAGCCGGCCACGACACGGCGGTCGGGCCAGGCGAGGATCGAGTCCGCCAGGTAGCGGTAGGCCGCGGGCGACGACGAGACCACCCGGGCCATCGCGGGCAGGGCTCCGACGAGGTAGCGGCGGTAGACACCCCGGAAGGGGCGCCAGGTCGGCGAGGCGAACTCGCACACCACGACGCGGCCGCCAGGGCACAGGACGCGCGCGAACCCCTCGAGGGCACGCTGCGGGTCGGGGAGGTTGCGCAGGCCGAAGGAGATCGTCACCGCATCGAAGCTCGCGTCGGGGAACGGCAGCTGCTGTGCGTCGCCGTTCACCCACGAGATGTCGGCGTGCCCGCGCCGGGCGCCCTCGACCAGCATGTTGTAGGACAGGTCGAGCGCGGTCACGTGACGCGCCCCGGCCGCGACGAGCGCGACGGCGACGTTGCCCGGGCCGGCGGCGACGTCCAGCACCTCGGCGTCCTGTGGCCGTGCCGCACGGGCGGTGACCCGGCGCCAGTGCGCGTCCTGGCCGAACGACAGCGCGGCGTTCGCGAGGTCGTAGCGTGGTGCGACGCGGTCGAACATCGCCTGCACCAGCGCTGCGTCCTTGCCCTCGCGCCCGGCGGCCGGCAGCGCGTGTGCCCCGGCCGCGGCGGTCCCGTCGGGCCGGGTCGGGCCGGTCGGTCCTGGCGTGGTCATGCCGTAGCCATCTGGGGACGCGCCCTTTCGGGAGGTCGTGCTCAACGCGGACGCCCGGCCTGCCGATGGTCAGGGGGAGGCGTGCGCAGGAGCGGCGAGGCTAGCCGCGTCGTCGCACGCGACGACCGTCAGAGCAGCTCGAGCAGGAGGACGTCGTGTCCCGGGTCCAGTGCACCGACTGTGGCATCCCCGTCGTCGTCGATCCGACCGGCATGTGCCCCGAGGGCCACCTCGTCGGCGCCGCCGGCGCCCGCGTCGCGACGGCGATCGGCAACGGTGTCCCCCACCCCGACGAACCCGAGCCGTGGGTCGCGAGCGTGGAGCTCGACCCGGTCGACGTCCCCGTGGAACCGGCCCGCACCATCCGTCCGCCGTCGGTGGGCCTGCTCGAACCCGAGGACGACGCTGGCGTCAGCCGCGGGCCCGACGAGGACCTGCTCCGCGAGCTGCACACCCTGGCGGCCCTGGACCGATCGCTGGACGGCCCGCAACCCGTTCCCGCGATGCGCCAGGCAGCCGGGACCCCCCAGGCACCGGCCCCCGCACAGCCGCAGCACACCCACGGTGGGTCGGCCGCCGCCGCGGCCGGGCCTGCGCCCGTCGCCGCCGAGGCCGCCACGCCGGAGCCGGCGACCGACCCGGCCGTCGCGGGGCCGGCGACCTCCACGGACGACCTCGCATCGCTGCAGGCCGCCCTGGTGGCGCTGGCCGGGCCGGACAGCCCCCCTGCCCCCGTTGCGCCCGCACCAGCGACGTCGGAGATCACCGCGACCCCCACCGCGCCCAGCTCGGGGGAACTGCGCGGCGCGCTCGAGGACCTCGAGTCCCTCTTCGGCGACCAGCCGGCGTCGACCCCCGCGCCCGCGCCCGGTGGCCTGGACGGTCCTGCCGCTCCGCCCGTGCCGCCGACGGCCACGGTGCCGCAGCTGCGGCTCGTCAGCGCCCCGCTACCGCCCGAGGCGACCACCGCGCCCGGCATCGCCGCCGCTGACACCACCGCGCCCGGCATCGCCGCCGCTCCCGCCGCACCAGCGCACGCCGGCGCACCGGCACCTGCGGCCGCGCCGACACCGCCACCCGTTCCGGCGGCGCCCGCGACCCTGATCGCACGGGAGACCGCCGACCTCGAGCCGCTCGTCGCGGCCGACCCCGAGCCGCCGGCACCAGCGGCGCCCCGGCCGGCCGCCACCCTCGACATCACGAACTTCACCGCCAAGGGCCGCAGGGTCGGCGGCGACGGGAAGCGGCGGCTGTTTGGCCGCTGATCCCGCTGGCCGCCGGTGCTCGGCGACCCGTGCGGGTCGTTAGCCTGCCGACCGTCCGGCTGGCCCGCGAACGACGTGCCGGCGGACCGACGACGTGACCCCTGTGCAGCCACCCGCCCATCCGCCGGACGCCGACGGGGACCACGTCGTGCTGCCTCCCGAACATCTCGATCCACCGGACGCCGCTCTCGCGGCGGCGATCGCGGACGACGAGCACGCGCCGTACGACCTCGACGCCCTGCTCGAGGCCACCGGCGCGACACGTGCGCTGCTCGAGGCCGTCGAGCGCGCGGGCCTGCTCGTCCCGCACCACGTCGACGACGACGGCGTGGCGCGCTACTCCGTTGCGGACGCCCACGCGGTCCAGGCGGGCCTGACGCTGCTGGACGCCGGCCTCCCGCTCGGCGAGCTGTTGGACCTGGCCCGGCGGACGGACGGCGCGATCCGTGAGGTGGCGGAGCATGCGGTCGAGGCCTTCCTGCGCTTCGTCCGCGACCCGGTGCGAGGCACCGCCGTCTCGGACGACGAGGCGACGCGGCGGCTGGTGACCGCCTACGAGCGCATGCTCCCGGCGACGGAGTTGCTCGTCGCGCACCACCTCCGTCGCCGGCTGCTGCACGGAGCGGCCGCCCGTGTGGCGCAGGAGCTCGCCGAGGGAGACGCCGGGTCGTGAGGTTGCGGGTCCGAACGGTGCGCGTCGACGACGACCGGCCGCTGCTGGACATCGTCCCCGAGGTGGCCGACGCGATGGCGTGGGTGCATCGCGGCGAGGGGCTGGTCGCCTGGGGGGTCGCCGCCCGAATCGAACCCGGGCGTGGCCCCGATCGGTTCGCCGTGGCGGACCGCGCGCTGCGCGACGTCGCCGCCGACGCCGAGCTGGTCGACGAGGTCGGGCTCCCCGGCTCCGGCTGCGTGGGGATCGGCTCGTTCACCTTCGACGACGACGCGGACGGCTCGGTGCTGGTCGTGCCGCGCGTCGCGGTCGGGCGGCGCGACGGGGTGACCTGGCGCACGACGATCGATCCGCCGGGCGCCCCTCCGGCGCCGCCGGCCCGTCCGCAGGGCGCCCCACCCACCGAGCCGCCTCGCGACCGGCCGCGGTTCGCCGGCTCGACCCTGCCGGACCTGCATTGGCTCGAGGCCGTCTCGGCCGCCGTCCGGCTGATCGACGGCGGCCACCTGGAGAAGGTGGTGCTCGCCCGCGACCACGGCGTGTGGTCGCGGGACCCGTTCGACCCCCTGGTGTTGGCACGCCGGCTGGCGGCCCGCTTCCCCCGCTGCCACGCCTTCGTCGTGGAAGGTCTGGTCGGCGCGACGCCCGAGCTGCTGCTCGCACGGCACGGCACCCGGATCACCTCCCGCGTGCTGGCCGGCACGGCGGGACGCAGCGACGACGAGGTGGAGGACGCCGCGCTCGGCGCCGCGCTCCTCGCGTCGGCGAAGGAGCAGTCCGAGCACGCGTACGCGGCCGCGTCCGTCGAAGCCGCCCTCGGTCCGCTGGCAACGGACCTCTCGTCCGATCGCGGCCCGCGCCTGCTGCGGCTGGACAACGTCCAGCACCTCGCCACGACCTTCACCGGCCACCTCGACGATCCTGCCGTGACCGCACTGGACGCGGTTGCGGCGCTGCATCCGACGGCGGCCGTCGGGGGTACGCCGAGGGACGCCGCGCTCCGGGCGATCCGGGAGCTCGAGGGGATGGACCGGGGCCGCTACGCCGCGCCGGTCGGCTGGACGACGCCCGACGGCGACGGCGAGTGGGGCATCGCGCTGCGCTGTGCCGAGCTCAGCGGCGCACGCGCGCGGCTCTTCGCGGGCGTCGGCGTCGTCGCAGCCTCGCTGCCGGAGGCGGAGCTCGAGGAGACACGGCTGAAGCTGCTCGCCATGGAGGCCGCGCTCGACGCGACCGAGGTCTGACCCGCACCGCGCCTCTGGCACGCCAGGCGGCCGACACTGGCCGGCGGCGGTGACAGAGCCTCGACCGGGGCCCTGACCCGAGCCGAACAGTCAGTCGACGAGCTCGAGGGCGCGGCAGGCCTCGTCGCGCACGTCCACCGCAGCGCGGGTGACGACGACGCAGGCCGACGCATGCTGGCCACGCAGGATGACCGTGACGAGCCGTATCGGCTCGTCACCCGACAGCGCGCGGGGCAGGAGCTCGTCCGCGGTGAACCGCACCCACGCCTCGTGGTCGCCGAGCTCGCCCCGCGTGACCTCCTCGGCGACCCGCACCCAGGTGGCGTGGGCGGTCGGGTCACGGCCGGCGGCGGCCTCCGCCTCGAAACCGTCCGCGATCGCCGTCGCGAGGCCGCGGGCGCTGCCGAACGCGTCCAGCACCTCCGAGGTGGCCGTCAGCTCGACGAAGTCGTAGGGGGCGGGCGGACGCTCGAGCAGCCAGGTCCCGACCGGCAGGACCACCACCGTGAGCAGCAGCCCGACGATGCCGACCGGCCGGATCCAGCGGCTGGGCAGGCGCAGCGCCGACCAGGCGGCGACGACGGCGACGACCATGCCGGTGCTCGCGGCGATGGCCGCCCAGAGGGGGAACCACGACCGTTCACCGCCCAACAGGGTCAGACCCGCCGCCACCACGGTGCCGAGCCCGGCCCCGGCGACGAGGTGGCGCACGACCACCGCTGCGTGCGACGTCCGGCGCGAGAGTCGGCCGAGCGCCCAGGACGACGGCACGCCCAGCACCTGGACCACGACGGCACCGAACAGCACCCACGGCAGCAGCGTCACCTCGAGCATCGCGGCGATCACCGTCGCCACCGTCACGGCGACGCCTGCACCGGCGAGGCGGCGCCACAGACGCTCGCCACGGGAGCGGCCGAAGGGATCCCTGCGTTCGGACGCGTCGGGCCGGGACGGACTAGCCATGGGTCTGGGCGGCGTGGACCGCCTCGCGGAGTCGACGATGGAGCGCGACGTTGGCCTGCCGGTCGGTCCTGACGTGGACGAGCCGGATGCCTCCGTCCGCCACGGCGTCGTCGAGCGCCTGCGGCAACTCGCTCGCCCGCTCCACCCGCCGGTAGCCCAGCCCGTGGAACGACGCCAGACCAGCCAGGTCCCGGCCGTGTGGTGTGCCGAACACCCGCTCGAACGGACCGTGGATCGCTGCCTGCGGCAGGAACGAGAAGATGCCCCCACCGTCGTTGTCGACCACGACGAACGTCGCGTCCACCCGGGGGACGTCCGCCGCGAGCTGGAAGCCGGCGGCATCGTGCAGCACGGACAGGTCGCCCGCGAGCGCGACGACCGGCCCGGCGGCACCGAGCGCCACCCCGAGCACCGTCGACACGAAACCGTCGATCCCGGACGCGCCCCGGTTGGCCAGCATCGGCAACGGCCGAACGGGCGCGAAGCGGTCGACGTCGCGGATCGGCATCGACGAGGCCAGCACCAGCGTCGCGTCGTCGGGCACGGCGGCCACGAGGTCGCGTGCGGTCCGCGGCTCGGACACGGCGTCGGTCGCGTCCAGCAGCTCGTCGATCGCCTCTCGGGCCGCGGCGTCGGCAGCGCGCCAACGCTCCCGCCACTCGGACCCGGACTCCGCGCCGACGTGCACGGCGAGCGCCGCGCAGGTCGCAGCGACGTCGGCCACCAGCAGCTCGGACACCGCCCGTCGAGGGTCGTCGAACGCTCCGTCCGCACCGAGCAGCAGCTGCGGCACCTCCGGCCCGAGCTGCGACTCGACCTCGCTGGACAGCCCGGTCCGGCCGATCCGCAGCACGAGATCCGGGACGGCGCCCCGGGCGAACCTCGCATCCGCGAGCAGCGTCGCAGCGTGTGCGACGACGGTCGACGCATCGGTCCGGGCGCCCGACGTCGGTTCGGCGACGACCGGCCACCCGAGCGACCGTGCGAGCGCGTGGATGGCGCCTGCCGCGTCCGGGCCACCTGCGTCCGCGCCGCCGGCCCCGACCACGACGAGCCCCCGTTCCGTGCTCGCCATCCGCTCGGCCAGCCCGAGGAGCTCCTCGTCCAGCAGACGCCGAGGTGCCCGGTGCGCCGCGGTCCAGGGTGCCCGTCCGGCACGCCCGTCGATCGGGTGGGCGAAGGGAGCGGCCACGGGCGCACGCCCGTCGTCGACCAACGGCACGGTCGGCTCGCGGAACGGCAGGTTGAGGTGGACGGGGCCTGCCGGGCCCGCCGCGCCCGTGGCCTCCGCGACCGCCCGCGAGACGGTGCTGCGCCACAGCGCGTTCGCGTCCGCCCGGTCCTCGGGCACCCCGAGGTCGACGTGCCACCTCGGCGCACGACCGAAGATGCCGACCTGGTCGATCGCCTGGTTCGCGCCGGTGTGCCGGAGCTCCGGAGGCCGGTCGGCGGTCAGCAGCAGCAACGGGACGCGCCCGGTGTCCGCCTCGACCACGGCCGGATGCAGGTTGGCGACGGCGGTGCCGCTTGTGACCACGACCGGTGCCGGTCGACCGGTGGCACGGGCCAGCCCGATCGCCAGGAAGCCGGCCGAACGCTCGTCGAGCTCGACGTGCAGGCGTATCCGCGGCTCGTCGTGCAGGGCGATGGCGAGCGCCGCGGACCTGCTCCCGGGGGCCAGCACCGCGTCCGTGATGCCGTGCCGCGCGAGCTCGTCCACCAGCACGAGGGCGCAGGCGTGCGCGGGGTTGCGTGCCTGCATCAGACGCCTCGTTCCGCGACGGCCCAGCGGCTCGACCGGAGGTGCTCCGCCGCGAGCACCAGGCGTTCCAGCAACTCGTCGGCCACGTCCGGGTCCGGCGCGCAGCGATCGAGCATCGCGGCGTCGGGCGCGACGGCGCCAACCGAGAGGTGCCCGTCGCTCGGCACGAGCGGGTCGGGCGTGACGTCCTCCGCGAGCAGCGTGCCGGTCCCCAGCCCGCAGGCGTACGGCAGCTCCGGCAGCGCGGCCGCCAGTGCGACGCCTGCGCTCAGGCCGACGGAGGTCTCCAGCGCCGACGACACGACGGCAGGGAGTCCCGCCCCGGCGACGGCGTCCAAGGCGCGGGCGATGCCGCCGAGCGGCTGCACCTTGACCACCACGATGTCGGCGGCGTCGAGCCCCGCGACCCGTGCCGGGTCCTGCGCGGTCCGGACCGACTCGTCGGCGGCCAGCGGCGGCCGCACACGGCCGCGGACCTGGCGGAGCTCGTCGAGGGTGCGGCACGGCTGCTCGACGTACTCGAGGCCGTCCGCCGCCCGGTCGATCCGGGTGATCGCCAGGACCGCGGTCTCGACGTCCCAGGCGCCGTTCGCGTCGACCCGGATGCGACCCGACGGGCCGAGGGCGTCACGCACGGCGGTCACGCGCGCCACGTCGGACGCGAGGTCCTGGCCGGTCTCCGCGACCTTCACCTTGGCGGTCGTGCACCCCGACGCGCTGGCCAGCTCGAAGGCGAGCCGGGGCGCCACCGCCGGGACGGTGGTGTTCACAAGCACGCGGTCGCGGACGGCCGGCGGTGGCGGTGTCGTCGCCGCGGCGATCGCCGCGGCGAGCCACCGGGACGCGTAGGCGGGGCCGTACTCCGGGAACGGCGAGAACTCCCCCCACCCCTCCGGCCCGCGCAGGAGCACACCGCTGCGGTGGGTGACGCCGCGGAAGCGCTGGCGCATCGGCACGCTGAAGGCCCGCACCTCGACGATGCCGGGTGCGACGGCACCGAGGGCCAGGAGCGCGCTCACCCCGTCGACCGCTCTGCGACGACGATGCCGACGGCCAGCAGGACGGCGAACACCAGCTGCGTCCGGGCCGTGGCGGCCAGTGCCGGGACCAGCTCGGGCCCGAGCGGCGCGCCGCGGACCAGACGCACCGCGGGCAGGGCGACGGCCAGGCCGACCACCGGCAGCAGCACCCATCCGCTGCCGGCGACCGCCCATGCCACGCCGAGCGACAGGACCGCGGTCGCCAGCAGTGCGAGGTACAGGTCGCGGGTTCGCCGCTCGCCCAGGCGCACGGCGAGCGTCCGCTTGCCGACGGCCGCGTCCGTGTCGATGTCGCGCAGGTTGTTGACCACCAGCAGCGCGGTGGCCAGGGCCCCCATCGGGACCGAGACGACGACGGCCAGCATGGTGACAGCCCCGTCCTGGACGTACGCCGACCCGACGGTCGCGACCACGCCGAAGAAGACGAAGACGAAGACCTCACCCAACGCGGCCGAGGCGTACGGGCGCGGGCCGCCGCTGTAGCCGAGCGCGGCGACGATCGCCACGGCCCCGACGAGCAGCAGCTCGAGACCCACCAGCAGCGCGAGCGCGAGTCCGGCCAGCGCCGCCACCACGAGGGCCGCCGCGATGGCGACCCGCATCCGCGCCGGCGACACGAGTCCGGTGGCGACGGCGCGGCGTGGGCCGACGCGGACATCGGTGTCGACGCCCCTGACCCCGTCGAAGTAGTCGTTGGCGTAGTTGACGGCGATCTGGAGCGACAGCGCGACGACCAGCGCCAGCCCGGCCCGGAGGGGGTCCACGGCCGTGACGGGTGCGGCCGCGGCGACGGTCCCGACCAGCACGGGCGCGACGGCTGCCGGCAGGGTGCGCGGTCGTGCGGCCTCCACGAACCGGTTCACCGTGCCACCTCGGCGTCGCCGTCGCGGCCGCGAGTCGACACGCGACCGGGCTCGCGACGGGGGGCCGGCAGCATCAGGTGACCGCCATCTAGTAGTGGTACGGGAACGACGACCAGTCCGGCGCCCGCTTCTCCAGGAAGCTGTCCCGGCCCTCCTGGGCCTCGTCGGTCATGTAGGCCAGCCGCGTGGCCTCGCCGGCGAACACCTGCTGGCCGACCAGCCCGTCGTCCACCGCGTTCATCGCGAACTTCAGCATGCGGGTGGCGGTCGGCGACTTGCCGAGGACCTTGCGCGCCCACTCCAACGCGACCTCCTCGAGCTGCGCGTGCGGAACGACCGCGTTGACCATGCCCATCCGGTGGGCGTCGTCGGCGGAGTACTCGTCGCCGAGGAAGAAGATCTCCCGCGCACGCTTCTGGCCGACCTGCTTCGCCAGGTACGCCGACCCGAAGCCACCGTCGAAGGAGGCGACGTCCAGGTCGGTCTGCTTGAAGCGGGCGTGCTCGCGGCTGGCGATCGTCAGGTCGCAGACGACGTGCAGCGAGTGGCCTCCTCCCGCCGCCCAGCCCGGGACGACGCAGATGACGACCTTGGGCATGAAGCGGATCAGCCGCTGGACCTCGAGGATGTGGAGGCGTCCCGTCGCGGGCGCCCCGTCCGCCGGCCCCGCGACCGGGGCGGTGGGTGGCGTGTCGGCCTCGTCGTCCGCGTAGCGGTAGCCGTCCCGGCCGCGGATCCGCTGGTCTCCCCCGGAGCAGAACGCCCACCCGCCGTCCTTGGGGGACGGTCCGTTGCCGGTCAGCAGCACGCAGCCGACGTCGGCGCTGCGGCGGGCATGGTCGAGCGCCCGGTGCAGCTCGTCGACGGTGTGCGGCCGGAAGGCGTTGCGGACGGTCGGCCGGTCGAACGCGACGCGCACGACGCCGGCGTCGACCGCACGGTGGTAGGTGACGTCGGTGAGGTCCTCGAAGCCCTCGACCGGCGCCCACCGGGTGGGGTCGAAGAGCTCCGACACCTGGTCGGCTGCCACCGCCGCGCTCCTCGCTGTCGATCCGCCGGCCGTACGCTACCCAACGCCCCGCCCCGAGCCGCCTGCGGAGGAGCCCGCCCGGTGACCCGGCTCCATGCCGTCCGGTGCCCTCCTCACCATGCCGCCGAGGTGTTCGCGGCCGTGTGGGCCGCGGGCGATGCCCTGCTGCCGCTGGCGTTCGACGCGCCCCGACGGGCGATCGACGAGGTGTTGCGGACCTGCCGGCCCGCGGTCGTCACGGAGATCGACGCCGAGGGCCAGGCGGTGACGCGGGCCCGCGGTGACGCGCTACCCGTCGAGGACGACATCGCACTCGTGGTCGCCACCTCGGGGTCGACCGGCGCGCCGAAGGGTGTCGAGCTGTCGCACGACGCGCTGGACGCCGCCGTCGAGCGCAGCCTCCGGCGCCTGGGCTGCCGGCCCGGCGACCGGTGGTTGCTGGCGCTGCCCACCCACCACGTCGCAGGCGTCGGCGTGCTGCTGCGCGCGCGGGCGCTCGGCTCGGACGTCGAGGTGGCAGCGGACGCCTCGGCCCTGGCGGACGCGGCACGGGCGGGCGATGCGGCGGGACGGCCCGGCGCGCGGTTCGTGTCCCTCGTGCCGACCCAGCTGGCGCGGCTGCTGGACGAGGGTGTCGAGGTGCGCGGGCTCGGCACGGTGCTGCTGGGGGGTGGCCCGGCGCGCGACGGCCTCGTCGACGAGGCGCGGGGGGCGGGGCTCCGGGTCGTCACGTCCTACGGCATGTCCGAGACCTGCGGCGGCTGCGTCTACGACGGGGTGCCGCTCGACGACGTCGAGGTGGCACTCGCGTCCGAACCCGCCGCGACCGGGCGCGCCGACCGGGACATGGCGGGCACGGGGGGGAGCGGACGCGACGCCGCGGGCACGGGCGGGCGGGTCGGTCGCATCCGGGTCCGTGGGCCGGTGCTGTTCCGGCGGTACCGGGGCGACACCGACGCGCACCCCACCGCGCGCGACGGCGCGGGATGGTTCACCACGGGCGACGTCGGACGCTGGGTGTCGCGGGCCGGGATCGCCGACCGGCTGGAGGTCCTCGGACGCGCCGACGACGTCGCGGTCAGCGGCGGCGAGAACGTCCCGCTCGCGCTGGTCCGCGCGACGCTGCTGACGCATCCGGCGGTGGCGGACGCCGCCGTCGTCGCCCGGGCCGACCCGACCTGGGGGCAGGTCGTGCTCGCAGCCGTCGTCCGTGAGGCGACCGCGGGCACGGTGGGCGTCGACGAGCTGCGCGAGCACGTGCGGTCGACGTTGCCCGCGGCGTTCGTTCCGCGCGAGGTGGTGGTCGTCGACGCCCTGCCGCGGGACGCGATGGGCAAGGTCACCGCGGCGAGCGTCGCGGACGCGATCGCTCGCCGCCGCAGCCCCTCCTGACGCCGGGTCGCCCGGTTCCACGCCGGTGCCCCGCCTGCTGATCGGGGCGCGCCGGTCCCAACGGCCAGCCCGGGTCGGTCGCGGTGCGTTGTTACCGTCGTTCGACGAAAGACGCGGTGGGAGGGCCCCGGCGGGCCCGTTCGCTCCGCACAGCGACCACGGCCAGCGGGCCGCGTGGCGAGAGGACGGTGGACGCGATGCTGTACGCGGAGGCTCCGCGGCTACGCCGCCGTCAGGTGGCGGGCGACCTGGCGGCCCTCGCGTGGATTGTGCTGTGGCTGGTGCTGGCTGCCGCCGTGCACCGGCTGGTGCTCGACCTGGCCGTGCCGGGCGAGGAGCTGGCCGCCGCCGGTGCGTCCTTCTCGACCGGGGTGAGTCGCTTCTCGGGCGCGATCGAGGGGGTGCCGTTCATCGGGGCGGAGCTCACCGCCGCGTTCCTGTCGCTGCAGGAGGGGGCGATCGAGCTGATCGCCGTCGGCGAGGAGGTGCAGGTCGCGGCACGGCGCATGGCGCTGCTGGCGGCGGTGATCGTGGGCGTGCTGCCGACGCTGCTCGCGGTCGTCCCGCACCTGTGGTCGCGGGTCGCCTGGGCACGACGGGCGGCCACGGCGCGCAGGCTGCGCGACGATCCCGCCACGCTGCGACTGCTCGCGCTGCGCGCCCTGCTCCGGCAGCCACTCGACAAGCTGCGGGCGGTGTCGGAGGACCCCGTCGGCGACCTCGACGAGCGCCCGCAGGTGCTCGCGCGCCTCGAGCTCGCGGACCTGGGCCTGCGGCCGCGAGCCTGAGTCACCCGAGTCCGGCGTACGAGTGCAGCCCGACGACGACGTAGTTGGCGATCAGGTAGGTGCCCATCAACACGACGAAGGACCAGACACCGATCCACGCCGCCCCGCGTCCACGGACGCCGTGGGTCGCGCGGGCGTGCAGGTAGCCGGCGTAGGCCACCCACGTCAGGAACGCACCGGTCTCCTTGGGGTCCCAGCCCCAGAACCGGCCCCACGACACCTCCGCCCACATCGCACCGGCGATCGTCCCGACCGTCCACAGCACGAAGCCGAAGGCGATGGTGCGGTGCGCGAGGCTGTCCAACGTCGCCGTCGGCGGAAGGAACGGCACGAACCACCGCGCCAGCAGCGCGGCGGCGACCAGGACGACGTTCACGGTCAGGGTGCGCGTGAGGCCCGCGCGAAGGCTGTCCTCGCTGACCAGCCAGACCCACGACACCACGGATGCGCCGAAGAACACGCCGATCGAGAGCCGCAACGGCGAGATGGCGGCCCGCAGAGCGGCGGCGTACGCCGGGTCGTGGGACGATGCTGCCACCGGCACCGTGTCAGCCGCACCGACGTACCGGCCCGACGTCGCCGCCACCATGGCCAACTCGGTGCCGTCGCCGGGGCCGCCGGCTGGTGGGATCGACTCGATGCGGGGACCGACCCGTCGTTCGGCGGTGTCGCGCAACAGCTGGAGCGCGTTGAACACGAACGCCGCCGCGAAGACCCCCATCCCGCTGACCAGCAACGAGACGTGGAACGGCCGCCACCAGGTGTCGAGGATCGGCATGAGGGGGCCGGGCTCGCTGTACATCAGCATCGCCAGGCCCAGGGTCATCGAGCCACCGAGCAGGACGAACCCGTTCAGCTCCGGCCGCTTGCGCACGAACGTGAGGTAGACGAGCCCGACGCCGACCCCCACCAGGGCCATCAGCGAGGTCACCTCGAACATGTTGCCGAGCGGCAGCCGCTCCTGCGCGAGCCCTCGCACGATCTCGTGCGCGACGTGCGTGGCGACACCGGCGGCTGCGAGGACGCCCCCGACCACCTGCAGCCTGCGCCCCCGGACCCGCTCGTCGGCGCGGCCGACCGTGGCCGTCAGCGCGAGCAGGTAGACGAGCGCGGCCGTGAGGTAGAGCATCAGCGTGGTCGGGAAGTACAGCACGCGGGACACTGCGGCGAGCTGGTCGGGGCTCATCGGCCGGGGACCTCCGTTGGCGTCTGGGGCACGGCATCGTCGGTGCCCGCGAGGGGGGCGACGTCCGGACCGGGCGGCGCACCCGGGCCGGCGTCCGGGGCGCGACCGTCACCGATCGCCGCGGTCAGGGCGTCGACGAGGGCTGCGTGCTCCGCCTCGAAGACGTCGGGCCGCTGGAACGCTCTGCCCGCGACCGTGACGAGGGTAGGCCCGCCCTCGTCGTAACGCACGGCGAGCACCCACACGCGACGCCGGTAGGCGTACAGCGCGGTGATCAGACCGGCGACGAGCAGCGCGGCGCCGAACAGCAGCCACGGCAGCTGCGGCCGGTCCGACACCTGGTAGCCGACCCAGCGGCGCAACTCCGGGAAGCTGACGGTGACACCGTCCACCTCGATGGTCTGCCCCAGCCGTAGGTAGGCGCCACCGGCGGACTCGAGCTGCGTCGTGTCGAGCTCGTTCATCGTCTGCTGGGTCGCGCCGAGCTGGAGGTCCCCGCGGTACTGCTGGTAGAGCAGCAGCGGTGCGTCGTCCCACGGGGCGCCCGTCGTGACGGGCCGCCCGTTCTCGCCGTCGGGCGCGTACGGCCAGAAGAAGACGTCCAGCCCGACGTCTGGCTCCGCCGAGGGGGCCTTGGCTGCGGCCCGGTACATGCCGGCGTCACCGGTCTGGGTGACCAGGAACGCGTCGTGCACGACCTCGCCGTCCACCTCGATCACGACCCTGGGCGCGTAGCCCCAGTCGAGCTGCGTGACCTTCATCCCCTCGACGGTGAGCGGTCGGTTGCTGTCGATCACCGCCTCGTAGGGCTCGCCGTCCCGCGGGGTGATCGTCACGTCGGACCGGAACACGGTCGGCTGCCCGGCGCCGGGTGCGAGCGGGTCCCTGACCCAGTCGACCTCGAACGCGTCGAGGTGCAGCTGCCACCCGCGATGGTCGTCCTCACCGAACCACCGTCCCGGCCGGTAGGTCCAGTACGACACTGCCGTGTCGGCGAAGCCGGGCTCCCCCTCGACGACCCCGCGCTGGCCCTCGAAGGTCACCAGCTGCCCGAGCACGATCGACAGCAGCAGCACGTAGAAGCTGAGGTGGAACAGCAGGCTCCCGCCCTCGCGCGACCACAGTCCCTTCTCGCCCGCGACCTGTGTGACCGTGCCGGGCTCGCCTTCGGATCGTCGACGTCGCCAGCGCCGCTCGGCCAGCAGCGCGTCCGCGCGGTCGACGACAGCAGCCGGCTCCATGTCCGTCCGAAGGGTCGCCTCCAGCGGTGCCGCGCCGAGGTGGCGCACGAGCGGTGGGCGACTGCGCCGGACCAGCCGCACCCATGCCCGGATCCTGGGAACGAGACAGGCCGTGAGGCTGAGCACGAGCAGCAGCAGCAGGGCGAGGAACAGCGGCGCCCCATAGACGTCGAACGCGCCCAGGGCGTCGAGCGCCTGTGCCGGGAGGCGGCCGGGACCACCCGACCCCGTCCGCCAGGCGGCGACGGTGGTCGGGACGTTGTTCTCCTGCGGCACGAACGTGGCCACCAGGGTGAGCAGCGCCAGCGCGCCGAGCAGGTACAGCGCCGTCCGCATCCTGGTCAGCCATCGCCAGCCCATGACCAGGGACTCCCAGACGAACCCGAGCGCGCCGGGGCTGCGCCGTCGGCCGGGCCTCCGGACCGGGGGGTTGGCCGCAGGAGGCGGCGCGGAGGCGTCGGACCCGTCCACGGTCACAGCGGTGCCTCGAAGCCCTGGATCAGGGGGCGGAGCACGAAGATGAAGCGCTCCCACAGGCCGGTCGCGATGGCGAGCCCGACGACCACCAGCATGCCGCCGCCCGCGAGCTGCAACGCGCGGGCGTTGCGCTGCAACAGGCCGAGTGTTCCCGAGAGACGACGGAACAGCAGCCCGAAGACGATGAAGGGCAGCCCGAGGCCGAGCGCGTAGACGAAGCCGAGGAACGCACCGCGCCCCGACACCCCGCCGGTCACGTTGGCCGACATCGTGAGGATCGCACCCGCCGCCGGGCCGAGGCAGGGGGTCCAGCCGACGCCGAAGACGAAGCCGAGCACCGGCGCCGTCGCGAGGCCGCCGGTCGGTGCACGGTCGGCCAGCCGTAGCTCCCGGGTGAGTCTGCCGCTGGCCATGAGCGCCCCCAGCAGGGCGACGACACCACCCATCACGACCCGCGCAGGCGTCGAGCGGTCGAGCACGTTGAGCAACCCGACCGCGAAGCCGAGCATCATGAAGGGCATCGCGAAGCCGACGACGAACAGCGTCGAGCCGAGGAGCACCCGACCGCGGGCGCGAACACCGCCGACGGCCAGATCCTGCCCCGACAGGCCGGTCATGTACGAGAGGTAGCCGGGGACGAGCGGGAGCACGCACGGCGAGGCGAAGGACAGCAGACCGGCCGCGAACGCGACGGCGGCGGCCACCAGCACGTTCGCGTCGAAGATGAGACCTGGACCGTCTCCGCCACGGCTCGACCCACCGCGGCAGACGGCGCTCGGCGAGGCGCGACCGGCCGCGATCGCGTCGCGCGGCGAGCCGAACAGCCGGACGGCGACGCGGCCGTCACGGTCCGCAGGAACGTCGTGGGGATGGTCCGCGGTCCGACGCCCTCGAACCGCGAGGCGAACGCGTTGCCGGGGTCGTACAGGGAAGGGTACGGGATGCCGAACTCGCGCTCGTGCGCGAGGGCGTTCGCTCGTGTGTCCTCGATGTTGACCCCGAGGAAGGCGACCTCGTGTCGGGCAGCAGGGTGGCCGCCTCGTTGAGGTCGGGCTGCTCGACACGGCACGGCCCGCACCACGAAGCCCAGAAGTTCAGCACCACGACCCGACCCGCCAGGTCGCCGACGGATCCCGTGGCGGCCTCGTCGCTCGACGAGCTCCAGCGCGTCGGTCGGCGCGAGGACCCGCTGCGTCCTGCGGGATCGGGCACAGACCCGGGCGCACCCCGGGACCGGTTCTCCAGGCGGCCCCGGCGACTGCGCTGCACGCCGCGACCACGCGTCCGAGCGCAGCCGGCGCGCGGAGGCGTGACCGCCAGGCATCCTGTCGAGGGCGACCAGCGGGCGAGGGTGCCCGCCCCAGCCGAGCTGCCAACCCGAGGCGACGCCCCTGCGCAGCGACGCCGCCCGGACGGCCGCGCTACTGGGCGATCGGGACGGCCAGGTCCTCGGGCTCCTCGACCCTGTCGGCCGACCGCGCCTTGTCGCGCATCTCGAGCCGGTCGAGCCAGAACAGGCTGAGCAGGAACCCGAGCAGCGACAGCACGTCCAGAGCATCGACGGCAGCCACGCGTCGCCCGGGTCGTGGAACCCGTACCACTCGACCTCGCCGACCGCACGGGCACGGGGTCGAGTGGGATCCCGTCGTCGTCGGTGTAGGTGGCGCACGGCCTGGAACGTCTGCGTCGCGACGAGCACACCCGTCGCCGGGTCGTCGGCGACCAGCGGATCACCGACGCGCTCGACGGAATAGAACGGCTGGGCCCGACCGAAGGCTGCCCCGGCCGCTGCGCGGCGGCGTCGGCCTCGTACTCAGGGCGGCGCGTCACGCCGATGCGCGGCGACGTTGTTCTCGTCGATCGGGAGGAACTGCTCGCTCATCTCCGTCGACGGCCTGCGACACCGAGCCGGACAATGCCGCGTACGCCGGGGTGGTGCGGATGTCCTCCGGGTCGCGACCCTCGAGCCCCAGGTACTCCTCGACCGTGACGAAGTCGGCGCCACCTTCGGGAGCCGAGAAGTACGTCGACCGCTCCGAGCCGGACTCGAACGCGAACCAACGCGCGCTGTAGTGGTCGCCGGACTGGCCCGGCAGGTGGGAGACCCCCAGGCCCTGCGGGATGCCCGGGCCACCCAGCCACCAGAAGACGCCGAGCAGGAACGAGAAGCCGAAGAACGCCACCCCGTAGATCCCTGCGGCCTTCTTCGCCCCGTAGTTGGACCAGAGCAGCACGTACACGGAGCCGGACAGGAACAGCAGCCCGATGGGCAGCGCCAGCATGGCCGCGGGATGATCCGCGGGGACCGCCTGCTCGACGGCGAGGATCAAGAGTTCGCTCACGCGTCATCCTCCGGCTGCGGATCGCCACCGACCTGGCCGAACCGCGGGCCACCGGTCTGCTGGATCGACTCGATGTGGTCGATGATCGCGTCGATCGCGTCATCGGTGAGTACCTGGTCGAAGGGCGGCATCGGCGCCATGCCCGGGACCATGCGCCCGCCCTCGACGGTGTCACGCACGACGGCGCGGGCGGTCTCCGCACCTGCGTCGTCGGCGTCCCCGCCCCAGCCGTAGCGCTCGAAGACGTTGAGCAGCTGGGGACCGACGTAGCCCTCGCCCTGTTCGCCGTGGCAGCGTGCGCAGTTGGCGCCGAAGAGGTCCTCCCCCGACCGGCCGACGAACGCCTGGGCATCGATGTCGGGGACCTCGCCGGTCTGGACCGAGAGGATGTAGGTGACCAGCTGCGAGATCTGGTTGTCGGAGAGCGACCCACCGCTGCGGGTGCTGAACGCCTGCATCGGGGTGCCGGGGCGTCCGTAGTTCAGCGTCATCTCGATGAACTGGCGGACGTCACCGACCACCTCGGAATCGGCGTACCGCGCGACGATGTTGTCGAGCGACGGCGCCGGCCAGGGAGCGTCGATGTCGGCGCTCGGGTGCGGCGCCGAGCCTCCGCTGAGATCGACACCGTGGCAGGAGGCGCAGGCGTTCTGGTACTGGGTGCGACCCGCCTGGACGTCGTGGGCGTAGAAGTCGTCGACGGCGTTGTTGATGCGCCCCGGCTCGATCAGCCAGTACAGCCCGAGGAACAGCCCGGAGAAGACCGCGAGGGCGACCCCCCAGGACATGGCCCGTTCCATGCCGGACGATCTCGAGCTCCTCGTCGGAGTGGTACGGGCGCATCGCGAGCGGGATGTCCGCGTTGCGCCGGGGGCCACGCCGCCGGCCGGGCCCGATCGACGAAGTAGGCGAGCCCGAACGCGACGAGGGCAGCGACGAGCATGACATGCCGGCACGGTGCCGCCACCGCCAGCCTCGACGAGCAGGATCGGTTGGACCATCAGGAACTCCAGGCGCTCAGGCTTCGACGCACGACGGACCTTCGGGTTCTGTTCGAGCGCGTTGGCCGTCCGGGCCGGGCCGGTCAGCATGTTGCCGAAGTCGACGACGAACTGTCCGTCGTCGTCGACGAACGAGGGATAGCGGTCGAGGCCGCGCGGTGCCGGTCCACCGACCCATTCGCCGTAGCGGTTGTAGCGGGAGCCGTGGCAGGGGCACTCGAACCACTGGGACGTCTGGCACCACGGCACGGCGCAGCCGAGGTGGGGACACGACTGCGAGTTGACCGCCATCAGACCCGTCGAGCCGTCGGCGAGCACGGCATGCTCGGCCCCGTAGGACTGGGAGGCGGCGTCGTCGGATGCGTCCCACACCAGGATCGAGATGCCTCCCTCGGGGATCCGCAGCGGCGCGCGGGCGGCGGTGACCTCGGCCGCGATCTCGGCGGCGGTGCCGAGGGCGACCTCACCGAAGAACCCGTCGCCCAGCCGCGGCCACAGCATGCCGAGCGACGCGAGGCCGAAGCCACCGAGGCCGGCGGCCGTCGCGCCGAACAGGCTGTAACGCAGGAAGGTGCGGCGCTCGACCGGCCTCGGCTCGGAGCGGCGGGGGGAGTCAGCCATGGTGGAACCCTTGTCGTGTGCGCGCTAGAGCGTGAAGCCCAGACCCTGGACCCACGGCCAGACCCACTCGTAGCCCGCACCTCGCAGGAACGAGCCGATCATGACCAGGATGCCCCAGAAGGTGAGGAAGAAGGTGAAGGCCATGTTGGCGGCCTTGCGGTTCTCCGGCCTCGCCGACGGGTTCTTGTCGATGTAGGGCGTCGCCATGAGCAGCGCGATGAACACACCGGGCAGCGTGACGCCGGCGATCATCGGGTGGAAGTAGCGCAGGAGCTCCTGGAGGCCCATGAAGTACCAGGGGGCCTTGTTGATCGCCGGGACCTCGTTGGGGTTGGCGAGCGAGCCCAGCGGCGCATCGAGGAAGAAGGAGGCGATCAGCAGCAGTGAGCCCATCGCGAGCAGCGCGACGAACTCGACCAGGAGCAGGTGCGGCCAGGTGTAGACCTTGTCCTGCTGCTTGGACTGCACCTGCTGGATGCCGGCCGGCGGGACGAGTGCGAGCAGCCGGTGGGTGTGGTCACCCGCCTGGGCGACGCCGATGGACGCCGGGGCACCGCCGTTGCCGAGCGACGCCGCCACTCGGGCGGCACGCTCCTCGGGCGTGAGCCGACCCCCCGAAGCGCCGGCGTCGGCCGGTGCGGCGGTCTTGGTCGCGACGGCGCCACCACCGCCCGCGTTCGAGCGGTACTCCTCCAGCGCCTTGGCCGCTTCCTCCGCCGGTCGCGGGCCGAGCGTCGCACCCTCCGCCAGCTTCGTCTTGCGGACCGACGCAGCCTTGGCCTTGGCACGGGCGATGCGCTCGCTCTTGCCCTCGCCGATCAGACGGTCGTAGACCGCCTGATCGATCTGGACCTCGTCGCTCATCGTGTCACCCTTTTTCGCGCCGCCCCGGAGCGGCAATCTGCGTCACGGCCTACAGCGGCCCGGAGATGCCGCCGTCCTTGCGGATCCGCCAGAAGTGGACCGCGAGGAACACGACGGTGATGAACGGGACGAACAGCACGTGGAGGACGTACCACCGCAGCAGGGTGCTCGGACCGATCTCCAGCCCGCCGAGGAGCACGAACTGGACCTGCTCGCCGAAGACGGGTGTGTAGC
Source organism: uncultured Nitriliruptoraceae bacterium (assembly GCA_963695235.1). GTDB lineage: Bacteria > Actinomycetota > Nitriliruptoria > Nitriliruptorales > Nitriliruptoraceae > PWLR01. The sequence continues at coordinate 1,254,648 of OY968778.1, read as the reverse complement.
CCATCATGTTGGTGCCGACCGTCACGGCCCACAGGGCCAGCTGGTCCCAGGGCAGCAGGTAGCCGGTGAAGGACAGGAAGACCGTCAACAGGAGCAGCACGACGCCGACGACCCAGTTGAACTCCCGCGGGGGCTTGTAGGCCCCGTGGTAGAAGACCCGGGCCATGTGCAGGAACACCGTGAAGACCATCGCGTGCGCACCCCAACGATGGAGGTTGCGGACGAGTTGGCCGAAGGTGATGGACGCGGACAACTCCCGCATGTTGAGGTACGCGACCTCGGTGCCGGAACCCGCAGCAGGGGTGTAGAAGAACATGAGGAAGATGCCGGTGATGGTGAGCAGGATGAAGAGGAAGAAGCTCAGGCCACCGAGGCAGTAGGTGTAGGTCAGCTTCAGCCCGTGCCGCTTCACCTTCACCGGGTGCAGGTGGTAGAGCACGTTGTTCATCGAGGCGAGGGCCCGGTCGCGCGAGGTGTCGCGGTAGCCCTTGCGGTAGATCGAGCCGGGCCGGAAGATCGACTTCCAGACGACGTTGTCCTGCACGGTCGTCTGGACGTCCGGCCAGTTCGGCGGCTTCGGCAGCTTCGGCACCCTCGTCCCTCTCAGGTTCATCCTCGACCGGGTGCCCGAGGCAGCCCGGTCGTCACTCGCTTCCCCCGCCCGGCCTCGCCAGGCGTCCCGCGCACGGGTGTGATGTCAGCCGTCGACGCGCCCCAACCACAGGGCGTCCGACGGGCAGCGCTCCACGCAGATCGCGCAGCGGGTGCATTCGTTGTCGTCGATGATGAACACCGCGTGGGACTGTGCCGCGAGCGTCGTCAGCGACGGACTGTCGGCGTCCCGGATGATGTCGGGCGACATCATGTAGATGCACTCCCACGGGCACACGTCCTCGCATGCCCGACAGAGGATGCACAACTCCGGGGTCAGGCCGATGTGGCGCTTGGGCTTGACGCGTTCCTGGAGCCACTGCGGGTCGACCTGCTGGACCGTGTAGTTCTCGAACATCAACGGGTGCTCGCCCTTGTCGGTCTTGCCCATCCCGCACCTCCTTCCCGCGTCGTCGTGCTCGTCCTGCGCGTCCCTCGGCCCAGGGTGGGCCGGAGAGACGGTCGATCACTTGTAGCCGCCGGCCTCGGGTCTGGTCTCGCCGGCCGCCAGCGTCTTCGGGTAGCGCTTCTGCATCCGGAGGATCGCCCAGACGGTGACGACGATCCCCACCACCATCAGGAGGCCGACCGTCCCCTCGGTGATCACCGCGTAGAGGTTCGAGGCGACGTCGAGGAAATAGTCCTCACGAACCTGGATCCCGAACTCGTCGGGGATCACGGTGCCCGAGAGCAGATCCTGGTTGGACTCGGTGAACTGGATCCACCCGTGCGGCAGGACCCCGTGGATCCACCACAGCAGGCTGGACGCCCCCATGATCCCCATGGACGCCGAGACCCACTCGTGCTTGCCGTAGGTCATCTTCGCCACCAGCAGCGGACCGATCCCGAGCCCCACGATCCAGAGCACGCTGATCAGCAGGCCGACCCAGCCTCGGCCGAGGTCCTGTGGGTCACCGAAGCGGTACAGCGCTTGTCCCACGTCCGGGAGGGCGCGGAAGAACTCGCCGAACCACTCGCCCACGTCGTCCGTCTCCTCCAGCACGCCGGTTCCGGCGCGCCGACCGCTGCTCCGGGGCCCGCACGGTACCAACCGGGCCAGGACGCCAACAACCGGTGGTTGCGTACCGGAGGAGGGCACGGGGTCGGCCGACGGCCCGATGCCGGGTCGTTCACGACCCGGCGGCGACCTCCGCGGCGGCGGCGCCGGCTGCGGCGGCGACGGCGTCCAACGCCCGATCGTCCAGCGCGAGGGAGGTGAAGAGCACCTCCCAGCCCGACGGCGCGAGGTAGACGCCCCGCGCGAGCATCGCGTGGAAGAACCGCGCGTAGGTCCCGTGGTCTGCGGCGGCCACGTCGTCGTACGAGCGGGGCGGTGCGTCCGCGAAGAGCAGGCCGGCCAGCGTGCCGTGCCGGAGCACCTGCGCGGGCAGCCCCACCGCCGCGAAGGCGACCCGCAGGTCGTCCACCAGGCGCGCCGTCAGGCGCTCGAGCTCCTCGTAGACCTCGTCGGTCGCGAGCGTCAGCTGTGCCAGGCCGGCCGCGACCGCGACGGGGTTCCCCGACAGGGTGCCCGCCTGGTAGACGGGCCCGACGGGGGCGAGCCGCTCCATGACGCGCTCCCGGCCCCCGAAGGCGGCCAGCGGGAAGCCACCCCCGACGACCTTGCCCAGCACGGTGAGGTCGGGCGTGACGCCGTGGAGCGCCTGGGCGCCCCCACGCCCCAACCGGAACCCCGTGATCACCTCGTCGAAGACCAGCAGGGCGCCGCAGCCGTCGGCGGCCGCGCGGAGGAAGGCGAGGAACCCCTCCGCCGGGGGGACGAGGTTCATGTTCGCGGCGACCGGCTCGCACAGGATCGCGGCCAGGTCGTGCCCGTGCCGGTCGATCGCGGCCTCCACGGCCTCGCGGTCGTTCCAGGGGACGAGCACGGTGTCCGCAACGGCGCCGCTGGTGACCCCTGGGGACCCGGGGATGCCGAGCGTCGCGACACCCGAGCCCGCGGACACGAGCAGGGCATCGGAATGACCGTGGTAGTGCCCGACGAACTTGAGCAGCGTGGACCGACCGGTGGCCCCCCGCGCGAGGCGGATCGCGCTCATCGCGGCCTCCGTGCCGCTGTTGACGAGCCGGACCTGCTCGACGGAGGGAACCGCCTCGATGATCGCCTCGGCGAGCAGCACCTCGCCCTCCGTCGGAGCGCCGAACGAGGACCCGCGCCCGATCGCGTCGGTCGCCGCGGCGACGACCTCGGGTCGCGCGTGCCCGAACAGCAGCGGTCCCCACGAGCCGACGAGGTCGAGGTAGCGGTTGCCGTCGACGTCGACGATCGTGTGGCCCTCGCCCCGCGCGACGAACCTCGGCACGCCCCCGACGCTCGAGAACGCCCGCACGGGTGAGTTCACCCCGCCGGGGATCGCGCGCCGGGCACGCGCGAACAACGCTGCGGACACCTCGGTGCCACGGCTGCCGGACCCCGCGTCTGCGGGGGGACCGGGTCGGTCGGTCGTCATGACAGCTCCTGTGCGGGGCGGGTTCAGGGGAGCGCGTGTTCGAAGATGACGTTGTCGGCGAGCGCGCGAGCGCGCGCGACGCCGTCGTCACCGACCGCCGTCCAGGTGACGAGCAGCCCGCCGTCCTCCCGCCACCGCACCGCCGCGGGATGCGGCAGGTCGCCGAGGTCGTAGCTGACGGCGTGTGGGGCGAGCGACGGCAGGTCGCGCAGGGCGGCGAGTCTCGCCGCCACGATCGGAGGGACGCGCGGTGCGGGGGTCGCCGTCGCCGTCAGGACACGCACCGCCCGGGGCCGCAGACGCCGGAACCAGCGGACGCTGGCAGGGTTGAACGACGCGACGCACCACTGGCCGGGATGGTCGTCGAGCAGGACGGCGGTGCGTGTCTCCAGCCGTCCCGCACGGGGGCGCGCCTGCTTGAGCTCCACCATGACCGGCACGTGCCGCAGCACGTCGAGCGCCGCCGCGAGCGTGGGGACCCCCTGGTCGGACCCGCCGAGCCGGATCGCCGCGAGCTGGTCGACGGTGAGCTCGCCCACGCGGCGACGGACACCGGCCACCCGCTCCAGCGCACCGTCGTGCGCGATCACCGGGACGCCGTCCCGGCTGAGTCGCACGTCCAGCTCGACGCCGTACCCCGCCTCCGCGGCCGCCGCGAACGCCGCGAGCGAGTTCTCCGGGATCCCGTCGCCGTGCAGGCCGCGGTGCGCCAGCGGCACGTCGCGCAGCCACGCCGGCGGGCGAGGGCGGTCGGTCACGCGTCGGCCGCGCGCGCCAGGTCGAGGGCGGCGTAGGTGACGACCACGTCGGCGCCGGCACGCGCGATGGTCAGGACCACCTCGGCCATCGCCCGCTCGACGTCGAGCCAGCCCTGCGCCGCGGCGGCGTGGACCATCGCGTACTCGCCCGACACGTGGTAGGCCGCGAGCGGGAGGTCGAACCGCTGCCTGGCATCCACCAGCACGTCGAGCGAGGTCAGCGCCGGCTTCACCATCAGCGCGTCCGCGCCCTCGAGCGCGTCGAGCTCGAGCTCCAGGCGCGCCTCGCGGCGGTTCGCCGGGTCCATCTGGTGGCCTGCCCGGTCACCGCCGACCATCCCGGACTCGGCGGCGTCACGGAACGGGCCGTAGAAGGCGGACGCGTACTTGGCCGCATAGGCCACGATGCCGACCTGCTGGTGCCCCGCGCCGTCGAGTGCGCCCCGCAGCGCGGCCACCTGCCCGTCCATCATCCCCGACGGTGCGACGAGGTCCACCCCGGCCTCGGCGTACGCGAGCGCGTCGCGGACGTAGGCCTCGACGGCGCGGTCGTTGTCGACCCGACCGTCGGCGTCGAGCGGGCCGCAGTGCCCGTGGTCGGTGTACTCGCACTGGCAGACGTCGGCCCACACCACCAGCTCGTCGCCGACCGCGTCACGGACCGCGCGAGCCGCGGTCGGCACGGGACCGTCCGGGTCCCACCCGCCGCTGCCGTCGCCGTCCTTGTCCGAGGGGATGCCGAAGAGGATCACGCCACCGACACCGAGGTGGCACGCCTCCTTCGCGAGTGCGACGGCCGACGGCACGTCGTGCTGCGCGACGCCCGGCATCGACGCGATCGGCTGCGCCCCCGTGATGCCCTCCTTGACGAACACGGGCACGACGAACGAGGCCGGGTCCAGGCGTGTCTCGGCGAACGCCCGACGGAGCGCGGGTGTGCGGCGGAGCCGGCGGAGCCGGGACGCGGGGAAGCTGCGCACGAAGAACCTCCGTGGCCTCGGGGACGTCGCTCGGGCACGGGCCGCCACTGCCTCGGCGGTCCGTGACGGACCTCGGTGGGTGGCACGGACCCGCCGTCCGGCGACGTCTCGAGGCGTGGATCGTCGGGCGGCCGAGGGTAGTGCGCCCGCACCCGCGATCGGCCCGCGCCCACGCGCCCACGCGCCCCCGGGCCCACGCGCTCGACGCCGGCCCGGGCCCGCGCGTCGCGGGTACCGCAGCCGCGCGTCGTGCGAGAACCCTCCCCGTACGGTGGGGTTCTCGCAGTCGACCGTCCGCGCGCCACCCCACACCGCGAGAACCCTCCCCATACGGTGGGTTCTCGCCACGGATCGAGCGGCCGGGGGGCAACCGCGGGCCGAGCGGCCGGGGGGCAACCGCGGGCCGAGCGGCCGGGGGGCAACCGCGGGCCGAGCGGCCGGGGGGCGGCCGGGGGCGACCGCGGTCGGAGGTAGAGGACCGCGGCCAGCGGCGGGGAGACCGCGGTCGGCGGCGGAGGACCGCGGTCGGCGGTAGAGGACCGCGGGCGGCGGCGGGAGGACCGCGGTCAGCGGCGGCCGGGGCCGAGCACGCGCCAGGCCACGCCGAGCGCCGCGAGCGCCAGACCGAACGCGATCGCGGTCCTGGTCTCGCCGACGGCGCCCCGCTCCGCCGCCGCGGCCCGCCGTGCCACCTCGGCGTCCTCGAGTCGACGGTCCGTGTCGGCCGTCACGGTGTCCGCTCGACGCCTCGGGCCGGGATCGCGCGGGCGCGGCGCCCCGGCGATCCGGGGGACGGGCGGCGGACCGGGCGGCTGGTCCTCGGCTGTGTCGGTCATGGCGCGTTCCTGTCCGGTCGTCGGGGCCTGGCGCGTCGGCGACGCCTCGGGAGGGAGGAGCGGACCCTGCCGGCGCTCGACGAGCACCGCCGAGAGCTGGGCGCCGTACAGGTAGAGCCGGCCCGCCAGGTAGAGGAGGAGCAACAGCGCGACGATGCCCCCGACCGCGCCGTAGAGGGCGTTGGCGCTGTCGGCCTGCGTGCCGACCACGGTGGCGCCGACGACCTTGAGGGCGGCCCATCCCGCCGCGGCGAGCGCGGCTCCGGGCAGGAGCTGGCGCCAGCCGAGGTCGGCGGACGGCGACAGCAACCGGTACGCGCCGGTGAACAGCGCGAGATCCAGCACGAAGGTCAGGACCACGGAGACCAGCAGCGCGAGTCCCGTCGGCAGCGCGCCGCGCAGGCCGGCCGCGAGCGACGACGCGCCGGCCGCGAGTAGCGCGATCGCGCCGAGCCCCAGCAGGGCCAGCACCTGGCGCACCCGCGCCTGCACACCGGTGAGCACCGCACCTCGGAACACCACTCGCGTCGCCGCCATCGCCGAGGCGATCACCTTCAGCCCAGTCGGCACCAGCAGGAGCAGGCCCACCACGCCGAGGGTGGCCCGCCGCGCGACGACCCCCTCGACGAAGGCGGTCGCTCCGGCGCTCGTCTCGCCCTCTCCCAGGGCGGCGTCCAGGCCGGGAACGGCGGAGGTGATCGCCAGCGCGATCTCGACCTGCCGTTCCGGGTCGTCCCACACGAACCCGGCGGTCGCCACCGCGAGCAGCAGCAAGGGCACGAGCGAGAGGAATCCGAAGAAGCCGATCGCGGCCGCGAGCTGCTCGCTGGCGTCCGCCTGGTACCGACGCTGCACCGCGAGCGCGGTGCCGACGGCGGGTAGCCGTCCCAACCGCTCCTGCACGGGCACCCGGTCTCCTCGCGTCGCGGATCCGGTCGCGGGCGGCCCCGGGCACCTCGTGCGCCCGCCGCACGCTTCGCCACCCACGAGCCTACTGTGGTCGACCGCCGGGATCGGCGGTGCGGTTGCCCCCGACCGCCGACGCCCCGCGAACGCAGGGCTCGCTCAGGCAGGGCCGCGGGCGGCGCGCGCTGCCGCGTCGACCAGCCCGTCGAGGTCGTGGGGGTCGGCCTCCGCGGCCACCGGCAACCCGAGCGCGGCGCACGCCGCCGAGGTGACGGGGCCGATCGACACGACACGCGTCGGCCACGGGCCCGGCCCCAGCTCGCCGACCAGGGCCCGCACCACGGACGGCGACGTCACGAGCACGAGGTCGACGGCGCCCCCGGCGAGGGCGCTGCGGACCTCGTCGGGCAGCGACGGCGCCAGGACCGTGCGGTACGCGGTGACCTCCACCGGCGCGTACCCCTTGGCGCGAAGCGCGTCCGGCAGCGCGCTCGAAGCCAGGTCGCCGCGCGGCAGCAGCACCTCGCCCTCGCCAGCGGGGAACGCGTCGCCCAGTGCCGCGCCGGTCGACCGTTCCGGCCGCAGCGTCGGCGCGATCCCCAGCAACTCGCGCGTGGCGCGCGCCGTTCCCGAGCCGACGACGCCGACCAGCACCCCCGGCGGACGCGTGACGGCGGCCAGCAAGGTGTCGGGACGGACGTCCTCGGCGTCGAGGCCGGCTCGGAGCGCCGCGACACCGTTCGACGAGGTCAACGCCACGGCGACGAAGCGGCCGTCGAGCAGCTCCCGCACGCCACGACGGACGGCGGCCGCGTCGCCCGCGACGACGTGCAACACCGGCGCCTCGAGCGATGTCGCCCCGAGGGCGCGGAGCCGCGCGGCCAGCTCGCCCGCCTGCCCGGCCGCCCGTGGGACGAGCACGCGCAGGCCGGCGAGGGTGGCGGCAGTCACCGACCCGACGCCGCGTCGCCGCCACGCAGCCGCTCCACGATCGCCTGCCCACCGGCCTCGAGCAGGGTCGCAGCCATCACGCGGCCGAGCAGCCGCGGGTCGTCGACCGCGGTCTCGTGGGACGCGCGGTGGACGGCGGTGCCCGACGGGTCGGCGAGGAGCCCGAGCAGCACCAGCCGCTCGCCGCCGTCGGCGGTGCGACGGACCTCGGCGTGGGCGCCGATCGGCGCGGTGCACCCGCCCTGGAGCTGCAGCAGCAGCTCCCGTTCGGCCGCGACCTCCGTCCTGGTGCGCGCGTCGTCGATCCGGCGAAGCGCCTTGCGGGTCGCGGCATCGTCCACCCGGCACTCGACCGCGAGCGCACCCTGCGCGGGCGCGTGCAGCATCTCGCCGTGCTCGAGCGGGACGACGACCAGCCCGTCGACCTCCGGCCGGAGCCGCAGCAGCCCGGCGAGTGCGACGACGACGGCGTCGAGCTCCCCGCCGGCGACCCGACGCACCCGCGTGTCGAGGTTGCCCCGCAGCGGCTGGACCAGCACGTCGCGGCGATGCCGCTGGAGTTGCGCGCGGCGGCGGGGCGACGAGGTGCCGACGGTGACCTGTCGATCCCGGGGCAGCTCGGCCAGCCGCCACCCGGAGCGCGACACGAGCGCATCGCGCGGGTCGACGCGGGCGGGGACGGCCCCGATCACCAGCCCCTCGGCGGGCGCGGTGGGCAGGTCCTTGTAGGAGTGGACGACGAGGTGGCAGCTGCCGTCCAGGACGGCCCGTCGCGTGCCGTCGACGAACAGACCCTTGGCGTCGAACGACTCGATCGCCCGGTCCGGTTGCTCGTCGCCGGTGGTCGCGAGCGGGACGAGCTCCGCCGGACGGCCGGTCGCGGCGGCGAGGTCGTCCGCCACCAGCTGCGCCTGTGCCCGGGCCAGGGCGGACCGGCGGGTGGCGACGCGCCACGGCCCGTCGTTGGAGACGGCCACCGTCAGCGGTCCGGGGTCTGGTCGTCGTCCGGGAGGTCGAACAGCTCACGGAGCGCGTCGCTGTAGGGCTCGACCTCGCCCATGTCGGCGAGCTGCTTGAGCCGCACGGTGGGCGTGTGCAGCAGCGTGTTCACGATGCCGCGGGTCAACGCCTCGACCACGTCCCGCTGGCGGTCGTCCAGCGACGTCAACCGGCCGGCGAGCCGCAGGAGCTCGTCCTGGCGGACCTGCTCGGCATGCTCGCGGACGGCCCGGATGGTCGGGTCGACCTGCGACGCGCGCGTCCAGGTGAGGAACCGCTCGGCCTCGTCGTCGACGATCGTCCGCGCCGCCGCCACCGACTCCGAGGTGGCACCGCCCCGGTCCGCGAGCTCGCGGACGTGCTCCACCCCGACGACGTGCACGCCCGGAAGTTCGCCGCAGGCACGGTCGACGTTGCGGGGCACCGCCAGGTCCAGGAGCACGAGCGGCCGTTCCCCGACGGAGTCGCGCAGGGCGACGGCCCGCCGCACCACCTCGAGGTCGAGCACGAGCGTCGGTGCACCGGTGGTGCACACGACCAGGTCAGCCGCGGCGACGGCCTCGACCAGCCGGCCGGTGGCGACCGCCCGTCCCCCGGCGCGGGCCGCCAGCCGCTCCGCCTTGTCCTGGCTGCGGTTCCACACGTCGACGGCGCCGACCCCGGCGTCCGCGAGCCGGTCGGCGGTGAGGTGGCCCATGGTGCCGGCACCGACGATCGCGACCCGCCTGCCGTCCAGCGGCATGCGCAGCCGCTCGATCGCGGCGTCGAGGCCCACGTCGACCATCGAGGAGGCGCCGCGGCCGACGTCCGTCTCGCGGCGCACGCGCCGGCCGACCCGGACCGCCTGACGGAACAGCCGCTGGAGCACGCGCCGCGCGGTCCCCTCGGCACGGGCCCGCTCCATCGCCGCCTTCACCTGCATGGCGATCTGACGTTCGCCGACCACCATGGAGTCGAGGCCGCCGGTCACCGTGAACAGGTGCGCCGCCGCACGATCGTCGTGGTAGCTGTACTGGAGCTCGTCGAGGTCCTGCGGGTGGATGTCGCCACGCTCGGCGAGCCAGCCGCGCACCTCCTGGAGCCCGGGGTGGAAGCGCGTGACGCTCGCGTAGACCTCGACCCGGTTGCAGGTCGAGAGGACGACCGCCTCCGCGACGTGCTCGAGACCGGTCAACGACCGCAGCGCCTTCGGCAGCTCGTCCGCCGGCACGGCCAGACGCTCGAGCAGCGGCAGCGACGCGCTGTGGTGGTTGCAGCCGACGACGAGGAGCGGCATGGCGCGTTCTCCTGTCGGGGCTGGTGTCGGCGCTTGGGCGAGCTGCTGGATACCAGGTGGACGTGCGTCGGCCCTGTCTCGGGCCGGTCCGAGCTCCGGGGCCCGCCCGGACGCAGGGTCGGGCCGCTCGGCAGGGGCGTTGCGGACCGCGAGGCGGCCACGTCCGCGTGAGCGTATCGGCCGCCGCGGCCACCGCCCAAGGGCGCGTCACCCGGCGGCGGCGACACCGTCGTCGACCGCACGCCGCAGCGCCGCACGATCGTAGAAGGAGAGGATCTGCAGCTCGCTCGACAGGTCGACGCGCCTGACGGTCACCCCGTCCGGGACGTCGAGGTGGGTGGGAGCGAAGTTGAGCAGGGCCCCCACACCCGCATCCACGAGGGCCGTCGCGACGCCCGCGGCGTGGGCGGCCGGGACCGCCACCACGCCGAGCGTGATCGACCGCTCGCGCACGAGCTCGGGCAGCGCCGCGAGCGCCGCCACCTCGTGGCCCGCCACGGTCGAGCCGACCACCGCCGGGTCCGCGTCGACCAACGCCCCGATCCGGAAGCCACGCTCCGAGAACCCGTCGTAGCTGGCCAGCGCACGGCCGAGGTTGCCGATGCCGACGATCACCACCGCCCGGTCGTCGTCGGTGATGCCGAGCGCGCCCGCGATGCCCGATGCCAGGTCGACCACCGGGTAGCCGACGCCACGTGTCCCACGTGAGCCGAGGAAGGACAGGTCCTTGCGCACCATGGCCGGCGTGAGGCCCGTCGACCGCGCCAGGTCGTCGCTCGCCAGCGTCGTGTCGCCGCGCTCCTCGGCCGCGCGGAGGACCTGGAGGTAGACGGGCAGTCGCGCCACCGTGGCCGCCGGCAGCCGCGAGGCGCCGTCAGCTGGCCGTGCGTTGCCTCCCACGATCCTCCCTCGGCAGCGGTCGACCCGAGGGCCGACGAGACGAGGCTACGGGTGCGGGGAGGCCTCGCCAACCCGGCGGCGCCCCGGCCGTCAGCGGGCGCGGCGCACCGCGCGGACGGCGCGGCGGACGACACCGGCCTCGACCTGCAGCTCCGCGACCTCCACGCCGTCGACCTCGACGACCGGGACCCGGACGCCGTAGCGGCGGATCAGGGACTCGTCCCCGTCGACGTCGACGTACGCGATGCTCGCGCGGGCGCCCGCCTCGCGACGCACGAGCTCCTCGGCACGGGCGCACAGCCCGCACCCGGCACGCGTGTAGACCACCACCTCCACGTCACGCCCGCCAGCCCAGGGCCGCCCGACCAGCCTCATCGGGAGGACGTCGGCTCGGGCACGTCGCGGTCCGGCGGCCCCGGCGATCGGTCAGCGGCGGGCCCGGACGCGTCGCGACGCAGGGCTGCGCGTCGCAGCTTGCCGGTGGCGGTGGTCGGCAGGTGATCGGCCACCTCGATGTGGGTCGGGCACTTGTAGCGAGCGAGTCGCTCCCTGCACCGGCTGCGTAGCGCGTCGACGTCGAGCGTCGCACCCGCTCTGGGCACGACGTGCGCGACGACCGCCTCGCCCGTGAGGGGGTGCGCCACCCCGACGACGCCCGCCTGCGCGACCGCGGGATCCTCGAGCAGCACGCGCTCCACCTCGCGCGGGTAGACGTTGAAGCCGTTCACGAGTATCAGGTCTCCCTTGCGGTCGACGAGGTACAGGTGGCCGTCGTCGTCCCGGGTGGCGATGTCCCCGGTCCGCAGCCACCCGTCCGGGCTCAGGGTCCGGGCCGTCGCCTCGGCCGCACCCCAGTAGCCCGCGAACACGTTCGGCCCGCGTACCCACAGCTCTCCGGGGTCGCCCGGCCCGACGTCCTGCCCGTCGTCGTCGACCAGCCGCAACTGCACGTCCGGCAGCGGCAGGCCGACCGAGCCCGCCCGGGCCGAGGGCGCCATCGCCGAGCTGGTCACAGAGGGGGACGCCTCCGTCAGCCCGTAGCCCTCCTCGATCGTGCAGCCCGTCCGCTCTCGGAAGCGTTCGAAGACCGGTACCGGCAACGGCGCCGCACCGGAGATCGCGAGCCGGACGGACGCGAACGACGCGAGGTCGGCGTCCGAGTCGAGCCAGGCCACGTACAGGGGCGGTGCTCCGAGCACCACCGTGACGCCGTGCCGGCGGATCGCGTCGAGGCTCGCCGCCGGCTCGAAACGCTCCTCGAGCACCATCGTGGCACCGGCGGAGATCGAGGCGCCGAGACCGACGTTGAACGCGTAGACGTGGGCCAGTGGCAGGACCAGGAGCACGACGTCGTCCGGGCCGACCGTCAGTCGCCCCGCCAGGGACTGGTCCTGGTTGGCAGCCAGGTTGCGCCGGGTCAGCATCGCTCCACGCGGTCGCCCGGTCGTGCCCGACGTGTAGAGGATGGCGGCGAGGCGCTCGTCGGCCCCGCCGTCGGCATCCGCGTCGTCGGGCGGGCCCGGTGCGTCCCCGGCGTCGGAGAGCAGTTGCTCCCAGTCGAGGACACCCGCGGGACGGCTCGTGGCGTCCACACCGGCGCCGATCAGGTGCTGCATCGCGGGCAGCTGCGGCCGGAGCCTGCCCACCTCGCGGAGCCGCTCGGGTCCGACGACGGCGGCCCGCGCCTCGCAGTCCAGCAGCGCGAAGCGCAGTTCGTCCGGTGCGAGGCCGGGGAGCAACGGCACGACGACACCACCGGCCCGCAGGACCGCGACGACCGTCTCGACGAACCAGGGGGTGGTGCCGAGCACCACCCCGACGCGATCGCCCGGCGCGATGCCGAGCCGTCGGAGCGCGGCGGCCCCCACACAGACGCGCTCGTGCAGCTGGGCGTAGGTCGACTCGCCGTCCTGCCACACGAGCGCCCGCCGCTCGGGCGCCGCCTCGGCCACCCGCCGTAGTCGCCGGGGCAGGTCGTCGGCCGCGGCGCCCGACAGCGACCCCGCCGCGGGCAGCGGCGGCGTCGCGCGCGGCCCTGGTGCTGCTGCCTCCGCCACGGCGCCTCCGTCCGTCGCGTCCAGCGTCGCGCGGAGCGTAGTGCTGGGGCCGGCGAGCGCTCCCGGCCGTCCGGACGCCCGACCACGGAGGGTCGCCCGCGACCGCGACGCGTGACTCAAGCGGCGCGGCGCCCGGGCCGACAGGGAGGAGGACAGACGGTACGAGACGAGACGGGACGAGACCCATGCCGGCCAGCAGCACGACACGACGCTCCCTCGGGGCGAGCATCGTCGCGCTCGTGGCCCTCGTGGTGACGGTGGCCGCCCCCGGGGCGCCCGCGGCCATCGCGCAGAGCGACACCGAGGTCGAGTTCGTCATGCTGATCAACCACGAACGAGCGGCGGTGGGGCTGCCGCCGCTGGCCGTGGCCGGTGACCTCACGACCGCGGCACGGCAGCACAGCGCGGTGATGAGCGCGGGCGGGACCCTCCACCACAACCCTCGTCTGGGCGAGAGCGTCTCCGGGTGGCACACGGTCGGCGAGAACGTCGGCGTCGGTGGGCGGGTCGAGGCGATCCACGACGCCTTCATGGCCTCGGCCGGTCACCGCCGGAACATCCTCGACCCGGATCTCACGGAGCTCGGGATCGGCGTCGTCGTGGACGGCAGTGAGCGGATCTGGGTCACGGAGGTCTTCCGTACACCGTCGAGCGTGCCGGCCGCCGCGTCGAGCGCCTCGCGCTGACGCACGGCGCCTGCGGGGACGGTGCGAACCTCGCCGGAGCTACCCTCGGCGCATGCGCATCCTCGCCTCCACCGGCCCACTCTTCGCACGGCCCCTCGACTGGGCGTTCGCCGCCGTCAAGGAGGCGGGCTACGACGGCGTCGAGCTGATGGTGACGCGCGACCCCGACACCCAGGAGGCCGAGCGGATCCTCGCGCTCGCGGCCGCCGAGGGCGTCGAGGTGCCGGTGATCCACGGCCCGTTCCTGCTACTCACACGGCGCGTGTACGGCACGGACCTGGTCCAGAAGGCCCACCGATCGCTCGAGCTCGCCCGCGAGGTGGGCGCGGACCTGATGATCGTGCACCCGCCGATGCGCTGGCAGCGCACCTTCCACCGTTGGCTGGTGGACAGCAGCGGTGCGGACGCGGCGGGCGCCAGCACGCGCGTGGGGGTCGAGAACCTCTATCCCGTCGGCGTGGGCGGTCGCTCCGTCCGCTTCCATCGCTATACCCGGCCCGAGCACCTGCTGCCGTTCCCCCACGTCGTGCTGGACACCTCCCACCTCGGCATCGCGGGCGTCGACCCGACGGAGGCCTACCTGCGGCTCGGCGAGCGGATCGTCCACCTGCACGTCTCGGACAACCGCGGCGGCGGTCGCGACAGCCACGCACCGCTGGGCCACGGCATCCTGCCCCTCGCCCGCTTCCTGCACACGGTCGCCGACGACACCCGGCTCGAGCAGCGGCTCGCCGCGACCGGCGGGACGTCCATCACGCTCGAGCTCGACTGCCGCCGCTACCTCGACGACCGCGCCGCACTCGTCGGCTACCTCCGCCAGGAGTTGCAGAAGTGCCGTGCGCTTCTCGACGGCGCCAGCGCCGAGGACGTGCTCGGGCGCCCCGACGTCGTCCCGGCGCCACGGCTGCTCGCCGAGGACGACGGTGACCAACCGACGGCACCGCCGGTGACCGACGGGGGCCCGGCGACACCGGTCCATCCGACCCGCGCGCCCGCCAGCACCAGGCCGACCGACCCGTGACACAGGAGGCGACGTGCGACCCGGTACCGCCCTCGGCCTGCTCGTCCTGCTCGGCGTGATCGTCGCGGCAGCGGCCATGCAGCTGCTGCGCGCCGCCTCGCTGTGAGCGGTGCGCCCGCCGCGGGTCCCTAGAGGAACACGGACCGACGGCCGAGCAGGTTGCGGTGCAGCATTGCCTGGATGCGATCCCGCACCTGATCGGCCAGGTCGAAGACCACCATCGGGTCGTCGGCGGCCCCGGGCCCGTGGGCGGTCGTGTCGATCGGCTCGCCGTACTCGATCACCCACTTCGAGGGCAGCGGCAGCAGCGCGAAGGGGCCCAGGACAGGCAGCGCGAGCATCTGCGCCACGATCGGGAAGTACGGCAGCCGCAAGGTCCTCGCCACCGCCCGCAGGTCGAACAGGAGCGGGTAGATCTCCTCGCTGCCCACGATCGCCGTCGGGACGATCGGCACCTGCGCACGCAGCGCGGTGGCGACGAAGCCACCCCGGCCGAAGCGCTGCAGCTTGTAGCGGTCCTTCCACGGCTTGCCGAGCCCCTTGTAGCCCTCGGGCCACACCGCGACGAGCTCCCCCGACGAGAGCAGCCGGTCGGCGTCGTCCCCCGACGCGAGCGTCACGCCGGTCTTGCGTGCGAGCGGGCCGACGACCGGGGTCCGGAACACCAGATCCGCGCCGAGCTCGCGTGCGTGCCGCCCGGTGGCCTCGAAGATGTCGAGCCGGGTGACGAGGGCGTCGGCCGGCAGGGTCCCCGCATGGTTGGCGACCACGAGCCCACCACCCGACCGCGGCAGGTGCTCCGCCCCCTGCGACGCCACCCGCCAGTACACCCGGTGCAGCGGACGGAGCAGGGGCAGCAACACGTTGGTGGTGAGGTCCTCGTCGAAGCCGAACACGTCGACCTCGTAGTCGCCGGTCAGTCGCCGACGCAGGAAGGCCGCCAGCTCCGGGAGCTGATCGACCAGCAGGTCCGCGCCCAGGTCGCGCAGCGCCGCGAGCCCCTCGGCGACACCCTCTGGCAGCTCCAGCGGCAGCTCCCCGAGCAGCGCCGACGCGGCGCCGTCCAGCAGCTCCGCGAGGCTCGGGCCCGTCCGTCCGCCCTTCGAGCCCGGTGCTGCATCGTCGGGCAGGTCGTCCCCGTCGTCGCGGGCGCGCTCCCCACCTGCCCGGTCACGGTCGCCGCCGACCTCGGTGGCCGGGTCGTGCGTCGACTCGCCAGCGTCCGAGGGGCGTGGCTGCGGCGGCGCGTGCACGTGGCAGCGGCCGGCGTCCACGGCGTGGTTCCGGCACGGGCGCCCGTCCACCCTCGTCGCCGAGCACCGCGGCCGTCCGCTCCGCTCCGCGGCGGCGGCGGCGCGCGCCTCTCGCGCCTCCCTGCCCTGCGAGAGCGGGATCACCTCGGCGTGTCCTGGGTCCGCGGCCATCTCAGCGCTGCTGCGGGTCGTGGCCGGCCACGTCGACGGGCTCGTCGGCGGCCGGCGCTGGACCGCCCAGCCGCGCGAGCAGCCGCCCGAGCTCCCGCTCCACGCGCAACACGTCGTCCCGGGTGTAGGAACGCTCGACGCGTGCATCCTCCAGGAAGGCCTGGAACGCCTGGCGGGTCGTGTAGACGGGGGTGAACCCGAGCTCGGTGCGCAGCCGCGTGGTGTCGACCCCACGACCGAACTGCAGGAACCGCAGCTGGTCCGCCGAGACGTCCGCGCGCCCCGAGCGCTGCACCAGCGCCGCCACGGCCGCGACGAACGGCAGCGGCACCGGCACCGCCACCCGCCCCGCGAGCCGGATGCACTGCGAGAGGTAGAGGACGCCGTCGCCCGCCACGTTGAAGACCCCGGGATGCGCAGCCGTCACCACCCGTTCGAGCACGGCCAGGGCATCGTCGAGGTGGCAGAACTGCAACCGCGGGTCGTAGCCCAGCACCGTCGGCACGGCCGGGAACGAGAACAGCGATCCGAAGGCTCCCGCCGTCTCGCCACCCACCAGGTTCGCGAAGCGCAGCATCGTCACGTCGACGTCCGGGCGTCGCCGCGCGAACGCGCGCGCGTAGCCCTCCACCTCCACGGCGTCCCTGCCGTAGCCGTGCCGGACCCCGTCCCGGGGTGTCTGGTCCTCGCGGAAGAGCGCCGGGTCGGCGTGGTCCGATCCGTAGACCGCGGTGCTGGACCGCAGCACCAGCCGATCGAGGTGCTCCGCCCTCTGGCACGCGGCGAGCAGCTGCATCGTGCCGATGACGTTGCGCTCCTTCATGCGCGCGCGCCCACCGGCCGCCCGTGGAGACGCGGTGGTCGACGCATGCAGGACCGTGTCGATCCGGGCCTCGTCGAGCACCCGGCCGACGAGGGGGTTGCGGATGTCGGCACGGACGAACCGCGTGCGCCTCAGCGTCCGCACGGGCTCGTGGACGTCGATGCCGACGAGCTCCTCGACGTGCGGGAGGGCCTCGAGCCGGGAGGCGAGTGCTCCGGCCACCGGCCCCGCGACACCCGTGAGCAGCACCCGGCGAGCCCGTCGGGTCGGCGCGGCGTCGGGCGAGGGCGGGCGCGTCCGCCCGGCCCCCAGCTCATCGAGGCGCTCAGGCATCCGTCACCACGATCGAGGTGGACGGCTCGCGGCGGTGTGCACGATCCGACCTTCCCGTCGATGGCGGTCGCCGTTCGAGGTGCACTGGCTGAGGGACCCCGTGTTCGTCCGTGAACCGTCGGGCACTCGCCCGCAGTGAAGCGCACACGACCTGCGCTCGCCCGTCGGTGGCGGGTCCGGAGCCGGGCGCGCCGGGGACGGGGCCCGCAACACCCGGGGCGACCAGGTGCGGCGGGGTCAGGCGCTGCCGGCGGCGCCGAAGGGACCGTCCGCGCGAGCGTCGTCCACGAGGTCGCCGAGCTCCGCGAGATCCACCGTGGCCGGGTCGACGACCTGCTGCTCCAGATAGGCGTCCAGGTCCGTGGACCGCACGCGGTAGTTGCGACCGACGCGGACAGCGGGCAGCTCTCCCCGGCGGATCAGCCGGTAGATGGTCATCGTCGAGACACGCAGGAGCCCTGCGACCTCGGCGGCGGTGAGGAGTCGGTCGGTCATGCCCGCAGGGTACGCGGCCACGCCAGCCGACGGAAGCCGACACGCGGCTCAAGCGCCACGCCAGCCCCGCTGGACGACAGAGCGTGACACCGGATGGTTCGGGCACCACGCTCCGTCAGGTGAACGAGCGCTGGGCGGTGCAGTGCACCGTGCAGCCGCCGTTCGTGATCCGCCCTTCGGGCGCCCGTCAGCGCGCGCGGAGTCCGTGGTACGGCCACAGCAGCTGCTTGAGACCTGCGACCGCCTCGTGTGCGCCGCGCGCGGCCTGCTCGCGCAGGCCATCGGCGACCCGCACCGGATCGTCGGAGAAGGCGCGCGGCGGGGTCACGCCCGTGCGCCGGACGGCCAGCTCCTGCCATGCCATCGGCGTGTCGATCGGCAGCCGACGCTGCGCCATCTCGGCGAAGGCCGCCGTCCACGCGCGCGGCACGACCTGGACCAGCTGGTAGCCACCGCCGCCGGTCGCGATCCACCGCCCCCCGGCCACCTCGTGGGCCAGCCGGTGCAGGCGCTCGTACACCGCCGCCATGTCGTCCACGGACAACGCGAGGTGCGCGAGCGGGTCCGTGACGTGCGTGTCGCATCCGAGCTGGGTCACCAGCACGTCGGGTGCGTACGCGCGGATCAGCGGGTCGATCGCCTCGTCGAAGGCCGCCAGCCACAGCTCGCCCGTGGTCCCCGGCAGCAGTGGCAGGTTGGCGGCGCTCCCGCGCGCGCCGGGGCCCCCGATGTCGTCGACCGCGCCGGTCCCGGGGAACAGGTACCGGCCGGACTCGTGCAGCGAGATGGTGAGCACCCGAGGGTCGTCGGCGAACAGCAACTCCACGCCGTCGCCGTGATGCACGTCGACGTCGACGTAGCAGACGCGCTCCGCGCCGTGCTCGAGGAGCCAGTCGATCGCGACCGCGGGGTCGTTGTAGACGCAGAACCCGGCCGCCCGGTCCGGCATCGCGTGGTGGAGCCCACCAGCGGGGTTGAAGGCGTGGACCGCGTCTCCCTCCCACACGAGACGCGCGGCCTCCTTGGACGCGGCGCACACGAGCAACGACGCCTCGTGCATGCCCGGGAACGCCGGCGTGTCCCCCTCGCCCAGACCGAAACGGGCCTCGGCACGCGCGGACGGGTCCCGCGAGAGGCGGCGGACCGCGTCGACGAAGTCCTCACGGTGGAGCCGCAGCAACTCGGCCTGGTGGTACGTCCCGGGAAGGACCTCGACGACGTTCCCGCCGAGCAGCCCCGTGGCGCGGATCAGCTCGACGGTGAGCTCGACCCGGACCGGCGCCAGGGGGTGGTTCGGACCGAGGTCGTAGCCGAGCACCCGCTCGTCCCAGACCATCGCGACGCGGCCGCCCGCATCCGGGCCCTCGCCTGTCACCGACGGACTCCTGTCTCCTTCACCCGTCCCGAGGACCGCGGGGGAAGGAACGCAGCGGCGAGGGTAATGCGAGCACGCCGGCGGCCCGCACGGCCCGGGGGGGCCGACCGGGCGGCCCGGCGCGAGGGCGGGCTCGTCCCACTCGTGGCGCGACCCCGTCACTCGTGCCGCAAGGCCGTCACCGGGTCGAGCCGGCCGGCGCGGCGGGCGGGCAGCACGCCGAACACGAGGCCGACCCCGAACGAGACCCCGAGTGCCAGCGCGATCGACCACCAGGTGATGGCCGCCGGGATCGGCGCCAACGCCGCGACGAGCTGCGCGAGCCCGACGCCGGCCGCGAGGCCGATCGCACCACCGAGCCCGGTCAGCACGATCGCCTCCAGCAGGAACTGGGTGGTGATGTCGCGGGTACGGGCGCCGAGCGCCTTGCGCAGGCCGATCTCTCTTGTCCGCTCGCTCACCGACACCAACATGATGTTGGACACGCCCACCCCGCCGACGAGCAGCGAGATCCCCGCGATGGCCGCGAGCACGAGTGTCAGGATCTGCAGGATGTCGCCCACCACGCCGATGATCTCGTCCTGGGAGAGCACGCTGAACGCCTCCGCGTCGAGGCGCTCGGCGAGCACGCGCACGACGACCGTCCGGTCGTCCTCCACGGCGGCGGTCGACGTGGCCCGCACGAAGATCGCGTCGATCCGGTCGGTGGCGAACAGTCGTTGGGCCGTGGTGACGGGGATCAGCACGTCGCGATCGCGGTCCGGCCCGAACGCGGTCCCGCCGACCCGCTCGAGGACCCCGCTCACCCGGAACCGGATCGATCCGATCGTGACCGTGCGCCCGATCGGGTCCTGGCCGGCGAACAGGGCGTCGGCGGTGGACGCGCCGAGCACGGCGATGCGCCTCGAGGTGAGCACGTCCGAGGCGCTGATCGCCTGCCCGCGCGCGACGTCCCGTGCGACGACGTGGGGGTAGGAGGCGGTGACCCCGTAGACGGTGGTGGAGAGGCGGGCGCCGTCCGCCTGGACGGACTCCCCGCCGACCAGGTAGCCGGCGGCGCGCGGTTGCTCTCCTGGCAGCGCGCGGTCGATGCGCTCGACGTCCTCCAGCACGAAGCGGCTGCGGGTGGGTGCCGCACCGAGGTCCCCGTCGCCCGGCAGGACGAAGAGCAGGTTGGAGCCGAGGCCCTCGATGGCGCCGGTGATCTCCTGGCGGGCACCCTGGCCGATCGCGACGAGCAGCACGACCGACAGCACCCCGATCACGACACCGAGCATCGTCAGCGCGGAGCGCAGGCGGTTCGCCGCCAAGGCCTGGAGCGCGACGCGGAACGCCTCTCGCCCGCTCACGACCCGCGCCCGCTGCCCGCGGGGACCCGCACCGCGCGGGGGGCCGTCACGTCGGCGCCCCACCGACGACGAGGCCGTCCCGCAGCTCGATGCGGCGCTGCGCCCGACCTGCCACCTCGGCTTCGTGGGTGATGACGACCAGCGCCGTCCCGCGATCGGTGTGCAGGGACTCCAGCAGTGCCATGACCTCGCCACCCGTGACCGAGTCGAGGTTCCCCGTCGGCTCGTCTGCCAACAGCAGGTCGGGTGCGGTCACGATGGCCCGCGCTATCGCGACCCGTTGCTGCTGGCCGCCGGACAGCTCGTTCGGACGGTGCTCCACCCGGTCCGCGAGCCCGACGGAGCCCAACGCCTCCAGTGCGCGCGCCCGCCGGTCCCGACGGTTGCCGGGTCGGTAGACGAGCGGCAGCTGGACGTTGTCGAGCGCGCTGAGGCGCGGCAGCAGCTGGAACGACTGGAACACGAAGCCGATGCGTTGGTTGCGAAGCCGCGCCAGCTCCTCGTCACCGAGCTCGCGGACGTCGCGACCGTCGTAGCGGATCCTGCCCTCGGTGGGCCGGTCGAGCGCGCCGAGCAGGTTCAGCAGGGTGGACTTCCCCGACCCCGACGACCCCATGATCGCCACGTGCTCGCCGCGGTCGATGCGGAAGCTCACCCCGCGGAGTGCATGGACCTCCACGGCCTCATGCGGCTCGCCGCGCCCAGCGCCCCGGCCCGTGCGTCGACCGAGCCGGTAGACGCGCTCCACCGCGTCGGCCTCGAGCAGCACGGGCGGTGGGATCACGGGTCGAGCTCGACGGGGTCGCCGTCCTCCAACAGCTCCACACCGGTCGTGACGACGGTGTCACCGACCGCCAGCGCGCCGTCGACCGCCGCGGTGTCGTCCCCGATCGCGACCACCTGGACCGGGGTCTCGACCGCGACGCCGTCGTCCACGAGGAACACCACCTCGTCGGCCCCGCGGCGCAGCAACGACGCCGTCGGGACCACCGTCGCGCCGTCGACCCGCCGCACCTCGATCTCCGCCGACGCGGTCAGACCGATGCGCAGACGCACGTCGTCGGGCAGCGGGTCGAGCGCGACGGTCGTGGCGTAGAGCGAGCCGCCGGTCAGCAGCCGCTCGGGGGTGATGGCCACGCGTGTGACGCGACCGGTGAGCCCGGCGTTCGGGAACGCGTCGACGAACACCACCGCCGGCTGGCCGACGGCCACCTCGACGACGTCGATCTCGTCCACCAGGACGTTCGCCCGGAAGGACGAGAGGTCGTACACCGTCACGAGCGGCTGCCCGACCCGGATCGGCACGCCGACGGCGATCGGCCCCGCACGCTGCACCCCGTCCGAGCCGGCCTGTGCGCCGTCGGCGAACGGCGCGTCGTCCCCGGCCGCGCCACCGAGCGCACCGACGCCACCGCCCAGATCGCCGATCTCGCCGAGATCCCCGGGCGTCCCTCCGAAACCGTCGAGGGAGCCGGTCAAGCCCCCGAGCCCGCCACCCGCCAGGCCGCCGGACCAGGTCGCTGGCGCGAGCTCGACCACGCCGTCCATGGGCGCCACGATCGTGAGCCCGTCCAGGCGCTCCTGCACGACCCGGAGCGCGAGCTCCGCCTGCGCACGCTGGGCGTCGGCAGCGGTGCGTTGGGCGGCGACGGCCGAGGCGGTCTGGGCCTCGAGCTGGCGCTGCACCTCCGCCAGTTGGGCGGACGTCTGCTCGAAGTCACGCCGGGCGGCCGCCAACTGGCCCTGCGCCCCGGACAGCGACGCGCGCAAGGCGCGGAGCCCCTCGCGCAGCTCCTCCACCTCCGGAGGAACCTCCTCCGGCAGCGCCAAACCTTCCGGCAGCGCGAACCCCTCCGGCAGCGCCAAACCCTCCGGCAGCGCCAAACCCTCCGGCAGCGCGAACCCCTCCGGCAGCCTTCCTGCGATGGCACTGCTCGTGCCGACGGGCGGGACGGAGGCGGCCGCCTCCTCGAGCGTGCCCAGGGCCGCCGTCGCGCCCGACAGCTGCTGCTCGAGCCCGAGCAGCAGTGGCGGGAAGGTGCTGTCGAGCTGCGCACGGAACGAACCGATGGCCGGCGCCACGTCGACCCCGGCGCCCTCGGCGGCCTCCGCGAGCGACGCCGCCGCACGGACCGCCGCCTGCGCCTGCTCGAGCTGCTCCTCCAGACCGCCGGACTCGAGCCGCACGAGCGGGTCACCCGCAGCCACCTCGTCACCGTCCGCGACGAACAGCTCCGCGACCACACCTCCCACCGGTGCGCTGACGGTCGCCGCACCGGCCGGCTCGAGCTCCGCCGCCGCGGCGACCGTCTGCACCACCTCGCCACTGGTGACCGTCGCGCCGTCGAACCGCTGCTCGTCGGCACCGGTGCACGCGGCGAGCATCAGTGCCGCCACCTGCACCGTGGCGAGCGCGTACGTCCGCCTGCCGCGGGACGGCCGCCCCGCACGCTCCGACCGCTCCCCCACCGTCGACCTCCTGACCGCGGCCGCACGTCCGCTGCACACCGCCGCGGCGGCCCCGCGGCTCGCCGGCGACGGGGTGGCGCTCAGCCTCGTGCGAGCTCCTCGCCACGCCGCTTCGCGGCCTCGATGGCATCCAGGAACGCCGCGCGGACACGAGCCCCTTCGAGCTCCCGGATGGCGGCGATCGTCGTCCCACCGGGCGAGGTGACCATCTCCCGCAGCTCCACCGGGTGCTGGCCGGTGTCGCGGAGCATCTTCGCGCTGCCGACCATCGTCTGGATGATCAGCTCGGACGACAGGTCGCGCGGCAGCCCGAGCAGGATCCCGGCGTCGATCATCGCCTCGGCCAGCAGGAAGAAGTAGGCGGGCCCGGAGCCCGACAGCGCGGTGACGGAATCGAGGTGCTCCTCCGACACGCGCACGACGCGGCCGACGTGCGACAGGATCGAGGAGGCGAGGTCGAGATCGGCCTCGGACGCGTGCGTCCCACCACTCACCACGGACATCGCCTCGTCGACCTGGACGGGCGTGTTGGTCATCACGCGTACCACCGGGACGTCGCCCGGGATGGCGTCCTGGATGGCTGCCGTGGTGATCCCCGCCGCCAACGAGATGACGGTCTGGTCCACACGGAACGACCCGCCGACGGACGCCACGACGCCGAGCAGCGTCTGTGGCTTCAGCGCCACCAGCACGACGTCAGCGGCCTCGATGGCCGCTGCGTTGTCGGTCGTCACCTCGACCGCGTGCGCCGCCTTCAGCTCGTCGCAGCGCTCCTCGCGGCGGGCCGTGCACACCACCTGGTCCGGTCGCAGCCACTGCGAGCGAAGCAGCCCGCGCAGCAGCGCCTCACCGATCCGGCCCGTGCCGACGATCGCGAGCTTGCCCTCCACCTCGATGCCTCCTGGGTCCGTCCACCACCGTCGGCGCCATCCCGTGGGACGGCCACCACCGGAGAGGGACGCTGGACGCGTGGCACGTGCCCGACGGTCGCCAGGGTACGCCCACCCCCGCCCCGTCCGTTGAGCGTCGGCCACTCAGCCGTGCGAGGCATCGGATCCGCCGCCCGGGTGGTCGGGGTCGACGGGGTCGCCGACCGGGTTCGGCGGCAGCCCGACCGACGATCGCCAGCGCTGCTCGGCCGCCAGGTACGACGCGAACCCGGTGCGCAGCACCTCGTTGAAGGTCCGGTCGCAGAGGTCGAGCAGGGCCCCGAGCAGCTCGTCGATCCCGCGCTCGTCTGCCGCGGCGAGCGGGAGTGCGCCGACGACGACGAGGTCACCCTCGCCGTCCAGCGCGAAGTGGATCGGCCCGGACCGCTCGTTGCGATGGAGCAACAGCGCGTACACGGCAGCGTGGGCCTCGTCGGGCGCGGCCGCGAAGAACGACGTGAGCCGCAGGTGGCGGTCGCCGAGCTCGAACAGCACCGGGATCGTCCGCTTCCAGGTCCCGGAGAGGACCGCGAGGGTGCGGTCGTCACCGACCCCGGCGGCCTGTACCCCGGCGGCGTCCAAAGCCGACGTCAGGAGCGAACGGACGCGCTCCCGCAGGTCCTCGGCGTCGGACGGATCCACGGGCGCCGTCATCGGTGTCAGCTCGCCGCGCTCGCATCGACACGGTCCGCCGCGGCCCGACGGACCTCGACCACGTCGGCGTACGCGCCGAGCAGACGATCGACGGTGCGCTCCCACGAGGAGGCCTGTGCCGTCGCGACCCCCGCCGCACCGGCGGCCGCCGCGGCCGCGGGGTCCGTGAGGTAGCGGAGCGCCGCGGCGGCATGATCGGCCGGGTCGTGGCCGTCCACCAACGTCCCGCCACGGCCGACGACCGCCTCCAGTCCCGGCACGTTCGCCGCGACGACCGGTACACCGCACGCCTGCGCCTCCAGGGCGACCAGCCCGAAGGTCTCGCTCCGGGACGGGGCGAGCAGCACGTCCGCGTCGTGGTAGCGGCCGACGAGCTCGCGCTGGTGGACGGCGGGCTCGATGGTCACCGCGTCGGCGACCCCGAGCTCCGCGGCCAGCGCGCGCAGCTCGTCCGGACCGAGGACGCCGACACCCGATCCGGAGGCACCTCCGACGATGCGGAGCCGGGCGTCGGGCACGGCCTGCCGGATGTGCGCCAGCGTGCGGATCGCGAGGTCCGGCCCCTTCAGCGGCTGCAACCTGCCGACGAACAGCAGCGTCGGGCTGCCCGCCGCCGCCACCCGCGCCACGCGCGGGCGGGGCACGAAACGGGTGAGGTCGACGCCCGCGGGTACCACGGTCAGTCGCTCACCCGACAGGCCGTACGTGCGGTGCAGCAGGCGCGCCTCGCCGCAGGTGAGCACGAGCACGCGATCGGCGTCGTGCGCGATGCGTTGCTCGGCGACCAGTCGGAGCGGCGGCTCGGGCCGGTCGCCGGGTGCGAGCGTCGCGTTCTTGAGCGCGCCGAGCGTGTGGAAGGTCTGCACGAAGGGAAGGTCGTAGCGGGCGGCGACGCGCCGACCCACCCAGCCTCCCAGCCAGTAGTGACCGTGCAGCAGGTCGTGCGTGCCCGCGGTGCGGTGTCGCTGGAACGCCAGCACGAAGGCGCACAGTTGGTTCGCGACCTCCTCCTTGCTGAGCTCCCGGGGCGGCCCCGCGTCCAGGTGGTGGACGTCCACCCCGTCGACCAGGGTCAACGTGTCCGGCTGCTCGTGCGCGGTGCGACGGGTGAACACGTCGACCTTCACCCCGCGCCGGGCGAGCCGCACGGCGACCTCGCGCACGTAGACGTTGAGCCCGCCGCCGTCCGCGGTGCCGGGGCGATCCAGCGGGGAGGTGTGCACGCTCAGCAGGCCGACCCGCCGTACGACGTCCGGCACGTGACCGTCGGGCACGCCCGTCCAGGCAGGACCGGGCAGGCGACGGTCGAGGAGCTCGGTGACTGCGGGCGGGGTCGTCATGCGCGCGCGAACGTCAGCCGCGACAACGTGCGGTCCACCGCCCCGAAGCGGTACTTGTAGGGCTCGTCACCGCGGAGCAGGTCGAAGACCCGACAGCCGTCACGCGCCGCCTCCTCGAGCAGCTGACCGATCAGCACCACCCCCGGTGCGAGCGACCCGAGCGTCGGGTCGAACGAGGAGTTGTAGAGGCCCCACGTCCGTTCGTCGACGAGTGACACCGTCGCGGCCGCGGGCAGGCCACCCACCTCGAGCCGGTGCAGCCGGAACACGTCGTCGCCGACGAACTCCTCCGCGAGCGCACGGAACCAGACGTGCATCTCCGGGCGGGAGAAGAAGCCCGTCTTCTCCGGGAAGCTCGCGGCCGCCTGGTCCAGGAACTGGTCGAGCTGCTCGACGACCTCGTTCGCGGGCACCTGCACGAGTGTCAGGTCGCCGGCGTCCCTCGCGAGCTTCCGGGTCTTGCGCGACAGCTCCTGACGCAGCTTGCCGGGAAGGCGCTCCCGATAGGCGTCGTACCCGCCACGCAGGTCGACGCGGGGGCAGACGTCCTCGACGTCGTCGACGACGAGCTTGAGTCCGTGGCTCGAGGCGGCGCGGCGGAAGGCGTCGGGCCACCCCGAATCGGCTGCGAGCCCACCCGCGATGAACTCGTCCCAGTCGACGTCCGACGCGAGGTTGGCGACGTAGGCGTCGGCGACGTCCGCGCGGTCCTCGATCCGGCTCACCGGCCCCTGGTAGTCGGTCACCTCGGTCCCGCCCTGGAAGCGGCGGAGCTCGACCGGTCCGTGCGGGCTCCCCGCGAGGTCGTTGGCGTCCGGGATCACGCCGATCAGGCGACCGTCACGATGGACGGTGTGCACGCGGATGGGCGTGCCGTCACCGAGCACGCGATGCCAGACGGCGAGGTAGCGGGGCGACTGGAAGATCGTGGCGTGCGGGTCTTCGGCGAGCAGCAGTTCCCAGTCCGCGCGCGCGGCACCCGTCGGCAGGTGATGGTGCGTCCGCAGCTCGAGCACACGGTCCTCCGGATGGGGCCACGCCTGGCCGGCTCACGTCCTGGGCTCGACGGCGCACCGTGACGGGGGCGCCGGTCGGCCACGGGACGTCGGTCGACCCGATGCCCCAGGGTAGAGGGTCGACGGACGCATCTCGCGACCGTTCGGACCTCGTGACCATCCGTCGCCGGCCGGCCCACGGTCAGGTGTCCGCCGCCCCCCTCCGCCGGCTCTCGTGCTGGAGCTCCGCGAGCCGACGGAACGAGCGGTACATCTCGAGCAGCGCCTGGCGTTGCGGCTCCGTCAGGTAGGGATCGCTCGCCAGGACGGCCGCGAGATCGGGGCCGTCCTCGCGTTCGTCGAGGATGCCCGCCTTGACGTAGAGCGTCTCGGACGAGATCTCGAGCGCCTTGGCGATGGCCTGCAGGATCTCGGCGGAGGGCTTGCGCAGGCCGCGCTCGATCTGCGACAGGTACGGGTTGCTCACCCCGGCCAGCCCCGACAGCTTCCGGACCGACAGCC
The DNA here is from genome assembly GCA_963695235.1 of uncultured Nitriliruptoraceae bacterium. GTDB lineage: Bacteria > Actinomycetota > Nitriliruptoria > Nitriliruptorales > Nitriliruptoraceae > PWLR01. Next base: position 1,227,448 of record OY968778.1, on the reverse strand, counting down.
GAGCCGCCTCGCGCTGCGCCCGGATGTAGCCGCCCAGCTCGTCGAGCCGCGACGGACCGGCCACCGCCCCCGACTCCCCGGGGTCGTCCGGCTCCGGCGAGCCGTCGCCGCTCCGCTGCGCCATCCTCAGGCTCTCCGCTGTGTCCCGGTCCGGCACCTGGCTCGTCGCGGTGCGAACCGGGTCTCCCATCCGCTCACGGCCGGCAGCACGGTAGCAGCCGTGCCGGCGCGGCTCAGGGCGAAGACGCCTCGATCGCGGCGCGCAACGACGGCGCGGCACGGACGGTCCCCTGCGGTTGTCCGCCCCCGAGTGGGGCCGGTGGAGTCCACACCCCCGACACCACCCCGAGCCCCTCCAGCACGGCATGGGCCGTCGCCGTCGCACCCCGGTGCCCACCGTCCGAGGCCTTCACCGCGAGCCCCCGTCCACCACCGTCCGCGGCCACCCAGCCAGCCGCGAAGATCCCTTCCGCACCGGGCTTCGCGACCACACCTGCGGCCAGCAGGACCGACTCGAGCCGGCCGGTGCCCCCGACCTGCGTCGGGTGCGCGAACCCCGCCTCACGCACCGCACGGAAGGTCTCGTCGATCGCGAGCCTGGCGAACGCGTGCGCCAACGACGCGAGCGGCACCCGCACGGCGGGCGCGCCGCACCCGTCGACGGCGACGTGGTCGACGGGACCGACCCACGTCCCGAGCCGGTCGAGCAGGTGCCGTTGCACCGGCCCGTCGACGTCGAGCACACCCTGGCCCGAGACACCGAGGTGGCGGCCGACCAGGCCGAACAGCGCGTGCTTGCCGGAGCAGTTGTGACGCAGCTTCGAGCGGGGTGCGGACGCGTCGTGCTCGCCGACCGCGGCCGGGCACGTCAGCGCCTCGACCGGCAGGCCCGCCATCGCCAGCAGTGCCTCGACGGCCGTCAGCTGGTGGGGCTCCGCACGGTGCGAGCCCCACGCGACGGCGAGCTCCGCTCCCGTGGGTCGGCTCGCGTCGTCGAGCAGCTCGAGGCACGCCGTCGCCTGGAGGGGCTTCACGGCCGAACGGGCGAACACCTGCTGCTGGGGGTCACCCGTCGACGTCACCGTGCGCCCGTCCTCGTCGACGACCGCCAGATGTCCGCCATGCACCGACTCCACCACCTCGATGCCGGATCCGGTATCACGCCGGGTCACCTCGACGAGCGCCCCGCCCGGGCGCATCCCCGTCCCAGTGGCATGTCCCACGTCAGGTCCCCGTGTGCGGGTCGGTCGGGCGTCGGCGCGCCTCAGGGGGCAGCATCCGGCTCGGCCCGCTCCACGGTGCGCGCCACCTCGATGAGCTCGATCGGGTCGAACGGCTTCACGAGGTAGGCGTCGCAGCCCGCCGCGACACCGAGTTCGCGGTCACGTCGCGAGCCGCGAGCGGTCAACAGCACCACCGGCACGTCCGAGGTGGACGGATCGGAGCGCAAGGTGCGACAGACCTGCAGGCCGCTCACCCCGGGCATCGCGACGTCGCAGATCACCACGTCCGGCCGGTCCTCGCGTGCGGCCGCCAACGCCGCCGTCCCGTCGCTCGCGGTCGTGACGGCCAGCCCCTCGAGGTCCAGGACGCTCGCGAGCACACGCAGGACCGCAGGATCGTCGTCGACCACCAGCACCTTGCGCACGTTGCCCCCTCACCTGGCATCGACCACCGGGCTCGTCCGTCCCGATCATCCGTCGGCCGTGGCGCTCAGTCGCCACTCAACAGCTGCGAGATGTCCGCCCGGCCGTCCTTGTAGCGCGCCGCGAGCTCGTCCCGGATCGCGTCGATGCGGTCGAAGAGCGCTCGTCGGCGTGCCGACAACTCGCGCTCCTCGTCGGAGAAGCGCTCGACCAGATCGCGGATGTCGGTCAGGTCCGCGTCGTTGGACGTCGCCAGGTCCGCGTCGTCGGCGATCGCGTCGAGCCTGGCGGCGTATGCGTCCGCGCCCGGCGGCACGCGCACCCGGGTCGCGCGCGCCTGGAGCGGACCGGTCGGCTGGATCTGCTCCGCGGAGAACACCTCCGCCAGGAACGCCACGATCGATCCGGCGCCGTGCTCACCCGCGTCGTCGCGCCGGAGCGCCTCTGCGCGGAGGATGTCGAGCCGCCCCTGCAACAGCCGGCGGGCGTAGGAGACGGCCTCCTCGGCCTCCTCGCAGCGACGGCGAAGGGTCCGCAGCTCGGTCGTCTCGAGCGAACCGAGTCCCGAGGGCTCGATCGACGCGACCAGCGCGTCGACCTCGACGAGCGGGTCACCGCCTGCGCCACCTGCGCCACCTGCGCCATCCGACGCCGAGGCACCCGGCGTCCCCGCCGCGCCGTGCGCGTGTCCGTCATCCGCCACGGGAGCCGACCTTTCGTTGGCGCCGCTGTCAGGGCGGTTCCACCCTGTCCAGAGGGGTTCCACCCTAGACGGCCCCGCCCTCCGGCTGCCTGCCGGAGACCCCGTCCGGCCGCACGATGCACGTCCTCCCCCGGGGCGATGAGGGGTCCCGTGAGCCGCACCCGGAGTACCCTGCGTCCCATGCGCGGTGACCTCTCCGAGACGTCGGCTGCCGACGCCTGCCGCGCGCTCGCCGGGGAGGCGGCATCCGGCACGCTCGTCATCGCGGGGCCGGACGGCGACGGCACCATCGACCTCCGCGCCGGCCGGGTCGTCGGCGCCCACGCGCGTGCCGCGGAAGCGAGGCTGGGCGACCGGCTCGTCGCCGGCGGGCTGCTCGAGCCGGATGCACTCGCCCGCGCGCTGGACCAGCAGGCCACCGACGACTCCGGCGCCCCGCTGGGCACGCTCCTGGTGGAGCACCACGGCGTGTCCGCCGATGCGGTCCGCATCTTCATGCAGGAACAGGTCCTCGACGCGCTGTTCGAGCTGCAGCACTGGCAGCACGGGGTCTTCGAGTTCCACCCGCTCGGCGCGGACCGCGACTGGCATGACGGGCCGGCGGTCCCGGGCGACGACCCCGAGGAGCACGCGGCACGTCACGGCACGGCGGTCTCGCTCGCCGTCGACCAGTTGCTCGTCGAGGTGGCGAGGCGTCAGCGGGAGTGGGAGGAGCTGCGCACGCTGATCCCCGACCTGGATGCGGTCCCGGCCTTCTCGCGGTCGACCGGCAGCGCGACCGCCAACCTGGACCCCGAGGAGTTCACGGTCCTGGCCAACATCGACGGCGAGCGCAGCGTCCGTGCCATGGCCCGCGACCTCGGGTTCGGCGAGTTCGAGCTGGCACGCATCGTCTACGGCCTGGCGCTGCTCGGGACCGTCGAGATCCGGCTGCCCGAGGACGAGGTCGGGGCGGCGTTCGACGACGCGTTCGCCGCGCTCGCCGCCTCGGAGGGCGACCAGGCCGCACGGGACGAACCGGCCGGGCAGGACGAACCGGCCGGGCAGGACGACGCGGCCGGGCAGGACGACCCGGATCCCAGCAGCACACCGGCCGGCGCGGGGCCAGAGCCCGCCGACCGGCCGGACGACGCGCCGGGCCCGGCGGCCCCGGACGAGCCGGCGCTGGGCATCACGATCGAAGCCGAGCTGCCGTCCTTCCGGGAGGTGCTGACGGAGTTCCACGGATTGCGCGCGGGCCAGCCATCCGAGCCGGTTCCGGGCGACGACGGGACGGCGCCGCCTGCTGCCGGCGCCGGCGCCGACGTCGGCACGGCGATCCCCGACGACGTCGCCTCGGATGACCTGACGACCGAGGACGCGGCCGCAGCGCAACTGCCCGCCGAGGGAGGCGACGGTCGGGCCCCGCACGAGCTGCCGTCGGCGACGACGGGCGGTGCCGGTCCGCCTCCGGGCGAGCACGGATCGGGGCGGGCGCAGCACGACGAGGACATCGACGACGTGAGCGAGTTCCTGCGGGAGCTCAGCCGGCTCGCGCTCGACGACGAACCGGCGCCATCCCGCGCGCCGCGCCGGCCCGATCCGGTGGCGCAACGCCAGGAGGACGACAAGCCCAAGCGCCGCGGCCTGTTCGGATGGGGAGGCTGACCCGCGACGCGTGCGTTCCTCGTCGTGCTCAGGTGGGATACGGCCGCGTCTCGGTGGGTCCCGGGTAGCGCGCCCGCGCTTCCTCGATCACCCCGAGCGCGGTCTGGCGGTCGCGCCAGCCACGGACCTCGACCAGCTTCTGCTCGAGGTCCTTGTAGATCCCGAAGAAGTGCGCGATCTCGTCCAGCAGGTGCTGCGGCACGTCCTTCAGGTAGCGCAGATCCTGCCACCTCGGATCGTGGTCGGCGACGGCCAGGATCTTCTCGTCGCGGCCCTTGTCGTCGCTCATGTCGAGCATCCCCAGCACACGCGCCCCGACGGTGCACCCCGGGAACGACGGTTCGCCGAGGATGACGAGGGCATCCAGGTGATCCCCGTCGAGGGCGAGCGTGTCGGGGATGAAGCCGTAGTCGCCCGGGTACCGAACGGCCGTGAAGAGCATCCGGTCGAGCGAGAACGCCTGCCGCTCGAAGTCCCACTCGTACTTGTTGCGTGATCCCATGGGGACCTCGACGAACACCTCGATGGTCTCGTCGCTCACGTCGCGTCCTTCACTCGTGACAGCCGACCGCTCACGGCCGGCATCCGTCTGCCGCATGTGCGGCGGCCGAGCACCCTATCCGCGAGTGCCGGGGCGACCGTCGACCCGTCCGGACCGTGCGCTGCCCTATCTTCCGCGACCCGGCGACACGAGGCACGAACGACGAGGCACAGGAGGACCACATGCTGGAGGTGGGCCAGGACGCACCCGACTTCACGCTCCCGGATCAGGACGGCGACCCGTGCGAGCTGTCGTCCCTCAGGGGCAGGCCGGTCGTCGTCTACTTCTATCCGAAGGACGACACGCCGGGCTGCACCACGCAGGCGTGCGCGATCCGGGACCAGTGGGCGGCGTTCGAGAAGGCCGGTGCGGTGGTGCTCGGCATCTCCCCGGACGACGTGGCGAGCCATGCCAGGTTCGCCGTGAAGTACGACCTGCCGCACCGCCTGCTCGCCGATACCGAACGGTCCGTCATCACGGCGTACGGGGCGTGGGGACCCAAGACGAGATACGGCAGGACGTACGACGGTGTGCTCCGATCGACGGTGCTGGTCGCGCCGGACGGCACGGTGGCCGCTGTGTGGCCGAACGTGCAGCCCAAGCAGCACGCGGATCAGGTCCTGTCGGCGATCGAGGCGCTCGCCGTCTGAGTCGTCACAGCCGGGTGCAGCACCCACCGGCCTCGCGTCGGCCCGGTCGGCTCAGCGACGATCGCGCCGGCGGACGACGGCGGGATCATGGCCCGGGGGTGCCGATTCGTCGCCGATCAGGGCGAGGACACGGACCTCGCCGTCCCCTGCATCCCCGAGGCGGTCTCCCGCGGAGGCCGTGGGCGGCACGAACGCCAGTCCGTGCCGGACGTCGGTCGCCGACCCCGTGCCGTCCTCCGGCTCCAGCGAGGTGACGCCGACCGCATCCCGGCCCGTCCCGACCGAGAAGCCCTGTTGCGCGGCCGCCCCGGCGAGCGCGACCAGCGCGAGGCGTCGGCGGGGCCGTCCGAGCATCCACATGCGTGCCACCGCTTCCTGGCCGGGGTAGCACCCCTTGGCGAGATGGACGTGTGAGGCCAGCACACCGGCCTCCTCCGGCAGGTGCGGCGCGACGACCTCCCGACCCCACGCGGGGCGTTTCGCGCGGATGCGCCAACGCTCGAGGTCCGCCTCGGTGCCGTCGCGGACGCCGACCGCCAGCAGCGCGCGCCGAGCGTCCTCCAGCACCTCCGGCGGGCCGACCAGGTCCACGCCCGCCATCTCGTCGGGATCGCTCACCGCATCCTCGGCCGTCGCGCCGTGCTCCGTCGGGCCGGACACGGGCTCTCGGTGCACGAGCAGCAGGTCGTCCAGCAGGCGGCAGCGCCCCGGCAGCACGCCCAGGCCGACGGCCGAGGCCGCGGCCATGGCGCCCTCGCCCCGCAACGCGAGGCCTGCGTGCTCCACGGCCTCGAACCTCGCGTCGAGCAGGAACGTCCTGCCGGCGAGCACGTCCAGGATGGTGTCCCGCACCTCCACGGCGGGCGCGAGCAGCACCAGTCGGTCGCCGAGCACGACGACGTCGAACATCGCCTGCGGGCCTCCGTGTGCGTCGAGCACCAGCGCGCCTCGGACGTGCGTGACCGGCACGTCGATCAGGTGCTGTGACGTGACGTCCTCGAGGTAGCGGGCCCGGTCGTCACCGGTCACGTCCACCCGCCACACCGACGACGGCGCGATGAACGCGGGGCCGATCGTCTCCACTGATCCTCCTGTGCGTCGGCGGGTCTGCGGCGCCACGCAGCCCGCGCGTACCGCTGGCACCACGGTACGCCCAAGGGGACACCCCGGCACCACGAGCAGGAGCGTGGATCCCCACCAGCCAGTTTCGAGCGAGCTCGGCCGTCACGGCGAGGCCCGGACGGGCGGCACGGACGAGACGCGTCCGGTGACCGGTGCCTCGTGGTTCAGGCTGCCACACCGTCGAGGTCGGCGCCCTCGTCCAGCACGCGTCGCAGTGCGGCCGCGTGTGGCACCCCGGACGTGCGGGCGACGATCCGTCCGCGGCGATCGACGACGAGCAGGGTGGGGACGCGCAGGACCCGATGCTCCTGCGCGAGCTCCAGGTGCTTGCCCGCATCCGCGTAGACCCAGCGGAACGACGGCCGCTCCGCCTCGAGCTCGCCGAGCACCCGCTTGACGCTGTCGCAGGGCGCACAGGCGGGCGAGCCGAGGAGCACCGCACCGACGGCAGCGTCCCGCAGGTCGAGCCCGACGGCATCGAGGTGGTCGGGCGTCACGGAGGCGCCGTCGCCGGCCTTCACACGACCGTCGCGGGCACGGATCAGGAGTGCGGCCGCGACCGCGACCAGGACCAGGGCGGCGACCAGCACGAGCCGGAGCACGAGGGGATCCATCTACACCACCTCGCCGTCACGGATGGCCACGGGATCGACGCCCGGCGCTCCCGCGCCGGCAGCCCCGACGCGCGTCCCGCGGCGACCACCGGTCAGACGCGCGCCGAGCAGGTACAGCTCGCACCCGATGCACAGGCCGGTGGTGGCCAGCAGCACCGACAGCACCAGGACCACGCCGACGGCGACCCACGCGACCGTGGTCGCGCCGGCGAGGAACGCGCCGAGGGCGACGGTCGCGACGGCGAAGCCACAGGCCTGCGCGAAGCGCGGCGGTGCCTCGGGCTCGGTGGCCGGTGGAGGCCCGAGGTCGAAGCGACGCTTCACCCACCGGAACACGTTGCCGTAGGGCGACCACGCCAGGCCGGCGACGGTGGAGATCCCGAACGCCACCCACTGCCATGCGACGAGTCCGACGCCGATCGGGCCCTGGACGACGAGCGCGGTCGCGAGCACCGCGGAGGTGATCGCCGCCCCGAACCGAGGGCCACGCACGTCGATCAACAGGCGCCCCTGCTCGTCGGTCGCGAGGCTTCTCGCCACGGTCTTCCCTCCCTTGCCTGTCGTCCCGCCGTGACCCGATCGGTCACCTGCGGCCTGTCTGCCACCGCCACCAGCCCTGCGGACTACCCCGTCGCCTTCCGGAGCAGGATGCGGACGCCTGCCCGCCCCTTGACGTCCCGGACGCGTGCGACGTCCACGACCTCGTGGCCGGCGCGGTCCGCCCACCGGGCGTACGCAGCGGGCGAGCCGGGGCCCTCGGTGAGGACCTCGAGGTGGTCGCCCGCACGCAACGGCACGATGGCCCGCATCGCCGCGACGATCCCGCGCTGGTACGACTCGTCCCGGGCGTCCACGGTGACGACCGGGGAGGGCTGCGCGCCGAGGCCCGCCTCGTCCAGGCGTACCCGGACACGGCCGCGATCTGCCTCGACGTGGGCCGGGGCCCCCGCCGCGGCGAGCGCGCCGCGCAGGAACCCTTCGGCGAGCGCGTCGGCGACCTGACCGTCCACCTCGCCGACCAACCGCAGGCTGACCTCGAGGCCCTCGACGACGGCCGTGTCGGTCTCGACCTCGCTGATCCGCACCTCGGGGAAGGCGGCACGGAGCGCCTCGACGGCGATCAGCGCGGCGGCCTCGAAGTCGCGCGCGTCGGCCCTGCCTGCCGCGGCGGCGACCAGCTTGCGGCCCTGCGCCTCGGCGAGCAGCGCCAGCTTCGCGCGGTGCTCCGAGAGGCCGGCGATCAGCTGCACGATGGTGTGGACGGCGAGCTGGCTCCCAGACGGGATGGTGACCTCGCGGCCGGGGGCGGCCTGCTCGCGCGCGACGTAGACCTTGGCCGGGCGGCCGCCGCCGGGGTGCTTGCGGCGGGCCGTGACCAGCAGCCCCGCGTCGGCGAGCTGGTCGAGGTGGTTGCGGGCGACGTTCGGGTGGAGGCCGAACATCTCCGCCACCTCGCGGGCGGCCAGGGGCTGCCCGCCGGTCCGCAGACGCCGGTAGATGCCGGCGCGGGTCGGCACGGCGAGGGCGCGCGTCACGGCGGCGTCGTCGGGGACGGGTGGCTGCGCGCCGCCCAGGGGCTCGGGACCGTCCGGCATGGGTTCGTCAGCCTCACTCACCGTCGCCCCGCCCACCGCCAGCAGGCGCGGTGGGACCGTGTCGGACACGGTTGCCAGGGTGGCGGACACGGTCGACCTCTCCGGGGATGGGCACGTCGCTGTACCAGCGAGGTGGATGGTCGCCCTGCGCCCCCGCAACGGCGCACGGTGCCAGTGTAAACCGTGCGAACTGAAGGGTGCGGCGGCCGGCGGGCCACCGGGCGCCATCCGTCGGCGCGCTCCCCCATCCCCTGCCCGACGTGCTCACGCGACGCGCGGTGGGCGGCGCCGGCCGACCCCGCATGTGGACGACGCACGGGACGGTCTGGCATCCTGGACGACAGCACGCCCCGGCAACGGCGCCGGCGGTGGCCATGCAGCCGGGCTCACGCCCGACGACCAGCCGGACCCGGGCGCTCGAACGCTCCCGCCCCGACGACCGCATGGCACCGCGGCCGACGTCGGGGCGTCGTGCGTCCAGGACCAGGTGCGAGCGCACCCTGTGGAGCGAGGAGACGGCGGTGCACCTGCTGGTGCTCACCGACCGGCCCGGCGGAGGCAAGGCGCTGCTGCCGGCGCTCGAGTACCTCAACCACACGCTCGCGGACGCGCCGCTGGACGGGACGTCGTTGCTCGGGATCTCGTCCTGCGACGTCGTCCTCGTCGACGCGACGCAGGACCTGCGCAACGCAGCCGGCGCGGCACGCGCGGCGTCGCTGCACGAGATGGACAAGCCGGTCGTGGTGGTGATGTCGGAGGGCGGGCTCGCCGCGTTGAAGGTGACCTGGGGCTTCGACGACTGGCTGCTGCCCCACGCGTCGCCGGCGGAGATCGAGACCCGACTGCGGCTCGCACGGGAGTCGGTCGCCGCACAGCGTCCGCAACGGGCCGCGAACGTCGGCGACCTCGTGGTGGACGAGGACAGCTACCAGGTACGACTGCGCGGGCAGCCACTGGACCTGACGTTCAAGGAGTTCGAGCTGCTCAAGGCGCTGGCCAACGCCCCCGGCCGGGTCTTCACCCGAGAGCTGCTGCTCCAGGACGTGTGGGGCTACGACTACTTCGGCGGATCCCGCACGGTCGACGTGCACGTGCGGCGACTGCGGGCGAAGCTCGGCCCGGAGTACGAGCAGATGATCCAGACGGTGCGAGGCGTCGGCTACAAGCTCGTCCCGCCCGGCCAACGCGAAGCGCGTGAGACCACGACGGGCCTGACCGCCGGCTGACCGGTCCGAGGACCACCCGACGCGCCCAGCCGCGGACGTCAGTCCCGGCGCAGCGTGCGCCCGAGCGCCACGTCCTCCCAGCGCGTGCGGAACCCCTGCGAGGCGTACAGCCGGACGGCACGCTCGTTGGCGAGGTCCACCCAGAGCAGCACCTCACGGCACCCGACCTCCACGAGGTGGCGCAGCCCCGCCGCCAGGAGCGCCGCGCCCGCCCGCCTGCCCTGGGCATCCGGATGGATCGCCAGGTTGTAGACCTCCCCGACCCCGCCGCCGCGGCGCTTGAGCCAGTGCAGCCCGGCGAGGGCACCGTCGCCGTCCACGGCCAGCAGCAGGTCCTCGGCCCGGAACCACGGCAACGCTCGGCGCTCCGCGAACCGGTCTGCGTCCCACCCGCCGTCCGGGGTGCCGGCGTAGGCGGAGGCGAGGACGTCGACCACGCCGTGGTCGTCGGACCCCGCCCGGTAGGGGCGGATCCGTAGGCCCGGAGCGTCGACCTGAGGCACCGCGACGTCGAGGTGGCGGCCCAGCACGGCGAGCCGGCGCTCCACGCCGTAGCCCTCGTCGGTCGCGCAGCGGATGTCCGCGTTCTCGACGTGGCGGATCCAGACCTCGAGATGTCCGGCCGCGTGCCCCGACGCGAGTCGCTCGAGGCTCGCGAGCAGGGCGGCGAGCACCGGCGAGGACGGCTGGTACGTGCGGTCGATCGCGACGTCTCCGGTGGCGAGGCCGCCGGCCGTCATGGGCAGCAGCACACCCGCGTAGCCCACCGGGTCGTCGCCGCGGCGGGCGAGCACGGGATGCCAGTGCTGGGCGCGCCCGTTCGGGTCACGGGTGAGCTCGCGCAGGCGCGCCCGCTCGGCCTCGTCCACGAGCGGCACCTCGAGGGCTGCCTCCGCCGCGTCGAGCAGCCGGACCGCCACCTCGACGTCGTCCCCGGCAGCGAGGACGGTCGCCACGACGTCGTCCCGCCGGGCGAGGACGTCGCGGTGGTCGCGCACGGGAGCACCTCTCGGCTCGCTGGTGGGTCGGTCGCATCCGAGCCGCCGGACGGCGGGCGCACGAACGGTAGGGCGTCGGTGGGGCGGTTGGCGGCATGACGAGGGGCGGGTTATCCTTCGCCGCGCTGCACGTCGAGGGCGCTCGCCAGTCAGGGGCCGCTAGCTCAACTGGCAGAGCATCGGACTTTTAATCCGCTGGTTGCAGGTTCGAATCCTGCGCGGCCCACGGTGCGCACGCGACGCAAGGACCTGTGGAGCAGCTTGGAGTGCTCGCCACCCTGTCAAGGTGGAGGTCGCGGGTTCAAATCCCGTCAGGTCCGCGGTGCCCGGCTCGCACGCCGGGCACTGTCGTTCCCGAGCCCGTCGGCGATGGCCGGTACGGTCGGCGGCGACTTGGTCAGGTAGCTCAGTTGGTAGAGCACACGACTGAAAATCGTGGTGTCGGCGGTTCGACCCCGCCCCTGACCACTTCGAATCGAGCTCCTAGAGCGCTTTAGGAGCCCGTTTCGCGTTTTCGGGCGCGAATCCACGCGAGGCATCGACGGGCGTCGCCGTCCAAAGCCGTCCAAAATCTCAGCCGTCTCTGCGAGCGCTTGCGCGCCTCAACCGCCCCACCTCGCCGGTTGCCGCCGAGCACGCGACTACGAATAATCGTGCTGTCGCGGACGCCATCCCGCCGCAGGAATGCGCTGCTCCTTCTCGCACACGGAGGGTGTCGCACGCCGGACCTCGTCCGTTCGTGGCATGAGGGCGTTGGCCCTACTCGTCACCGGAGGCTGCGGTCGGGCCGTACCCGTGCCAGGTGGCGCTCGAGATCACGACTCGCACGGCATCGGTGGGGACCCTTCGGAGCAGCCGCTGTAAGGCAACTTCATCGTGGTGGGACGGAGGACCAGATCGAGGACGCCACCGTCCGTATCGACACCGAGGCTCGTCATGCCCGTTGGCGGGCGTCCCTCCGCGAGCTCGTCGTACCAGGACATGAGCTGCTCGTCGTCGTACGGCATGTCGACCCTGCTCGTTGGTAGGCAGTCCGGCACCCGATGATGCCACCCTGAACGGTGGCGCGAGGGGCCTCCCAGTCCCGGCCGTGATGTTGCAGCAACGTCAGGGCGCAAGCGTCGACAACGGCACGATACAGACACCGTCGTCGCGCCGGTAGGCGTAGCGGCCCGTCGCGGTGATCACGGCCATGAACGCGGGCGTGCCGGCCCGTTCGAGGTCGATCGATGACACGGCGGCGAGCAGCGATTCGGCGCCCTGCTCGATCGGCTCCTCACCGCCGAGTTTGACCTCGATGGCGCCCCACATTCCGTCGGGCCGTTGGATGACGATGTCGATCTCGTGGTGGTCGGTGTGGAAGTACATCAGCGACGCGTCGAGCGGCTGCGACAGCACCCGCAGGTCACGCACGACCAGCGACTCGAACAGCAGACCGGTGTAGTTGAGGTCGCGAAGCAACCCATCGGCATCGACCTGCAGCGCCGCGGTGGCCAGCGACGGGTCGACCAGGTGCCGGTGCGGGGTCGTGCGCAGGTTCCTTGACGAGCGCAGATGGACGTTGAAGGCTGGCTGCTCCTCGAGGATCATGAGCCGTTCGAGTGCGTCGAGGTAGTCGGTCACAGCCTCGCGCGACAGGCCCGTGTCCGCAGCGATGGATCGTCCACCAGCGGCGGTCGCGACGTTGCGGGCCAGTGACCGGATGCAGCTCAGCACCTTCTTCGGGTCTCGTCGGCGTGCGAGCTGCCGGCCGGCGGCGTCAGCGACGGCGTTGACGTCGACGTGGACGATCTGGTCGAGGTAGTCGACGACGAACCGTGGATCGGAGCGCCGTAGTTGCTGCGGCCACCCACCGGCGACGAGCAGCTCGAGAGCCTCGCGCAGATCGCTGCGACCAGATGCGGCTGCTGGATCATGGCCAGCGAACAGCTCCCCTAGCGATACCTCGTCGGATGACGCACCGACCTCGTGCAGGGTCATCGGACGCATCCGAACCGTCGCGATCCGACCCGCACCCGAATGACGACGGGCATCATCGGCCGGGCTCGCCGATCCGGTGAGCAGGAACTGTCCGGCCTCCCCGCTGGCATCGGCGTCGCGACGCACGTGATCCCAGACCCGTGGGTAGAGCTGCCATTCATCGATGAGCCGGGGCCGCGCACCCTCGAGGAGTAGCCCCGGGTTGATCTGCGCTGCCTGACGGGCGTCCTCATCGACATCCAGCCGAACCACCGACGCCGCTCGTTGGGACGCCGTCTCGGTCTTGCCACACGCTTTGGGGCCCTCGATCAGCACCGCGGCCGACGACGCCATCCGCTGATCGAGCACTCGATCGATCACCCGCGGCCAGTACCTGTCCGCCGCACCACCACGCTCGCTCACCATCGGCCCCTCATGACAGACCCTCTTCCCAGTTCCTCACCCTACCATTCTCCTACCCTTTCACCTTGCCGTTTTTCAGACACTCGCCGTGCCACCTTCCGACACCCTTGGGCGCACCGACCCGGTCTCCGTCCAAATCCGTCCAACCGACAATGCTCTCAGCGACCGTCAATTCGCTCAGTTCGCCGCAATTCAGTCAGTTCGCCTCATACCTCGTACCTGAAAATCGTGGTGTCGGCGGTTCGACCCCGCCCCTGACCACCAGCACGGATCCTGGGTGCTAGCGGCTGTGGACGACTCGGTCGGAGCCCCTGGAGACCTGCATTCCATCAGACCGAGACCTCCGCGGCGCCGTCCTCTCCCGGCATGACGGAGTGAGACCGACCGAGACGCCATCACCGGGCGGTGTGGCGGGTCAGCCGCCGACCACGGATCCGGCCGGCCGTGTCGCCGTCGGAACCTCGGCGCTGGACACGACGTCACACCTCGTGCATGCCGGCTCCGGGAGGCACGCGATGGTTCCGATCCGAAGGATGGTCGTCGGGCTCGCCCTGGCCGTGGTGACGGTCGCGTGCGGCGCGTCCGAAGGGATCGTCGTGGAGTCTTCCGCGGGTGGATCGACCGGGGACGTGTTGTCGCCGTGCGAGCCGGCCGGCGGCCAGCAGACCACCACGCTGATCGAAACCAGCGAGGAGCGACCGCCGGTCGACGTCATGGAGGAGGCGATCGCAGGCAACCCGGACCACGCGTTCGTGATCGAGCAGCGGCAGGCGGACGGTGCGGCCTACGACGACGCCCTGCACGAGATGTACGCCCAGGCCGTCGGCGAGCAACTGCTCGCGGACGCCCAGCAGCTGCCCGGGTTCATCACTGGCGCCTACGCCCGCCCGGAGGCGGGTGAGCCGTTCCGTCTGTCGTTCTCCGGGCCGGTCCCCGACGAGCTCGACCCGGGCGCCTACGACCTCGGCTCCTTCGGTCTGGAGGTCACGACCGGTGCCGGCGGGTTCGATCACGAGGCGTTCGCAGCCGCCTACGACGCGGCGCGCGAGGTCGGGATGGAGCCCGTCTCCGGTTCAGGTGACGAGACCGCCGACACCGGTCGGATCGAGGTGATCGACGCCACGCCCGACCAGGTGGCTGCCTGGGAAACGGCCGTGGACGACCCTTCACGCTGGTGTCTGGTGCGTGCCCCGCGGAGCGTGGCCTGCGACGACACCATCGTCGACCAGGCACGGCAGCGCGCCGACCAGCAGGGCGAGGTGCTGCCCAACGAGCAGCGGGACGGCGCGCCGACCGCCGAGCGGGCCGAGGAGGTGCGCCGCAGTTACCTCGGTCTGACGCTGGAGGAAGCCGAGGGAAAGGCCGCCCAGGAGGGCCGGGCCGTGCGAGTGACGGTCCAGGACGGTGTCGAGCTCGGCGGCGATGACGACCTGCGATCCGGCCGGCTGAGCCTCACCATCTGCCAAGGCATCGTCATCGACACCCTGATGGACCTCGAACCTCGACCCTGACGCGACGACACGGGCACCAGCGACGAACGAACGGAGGGGCCCTCGATCAGCACCGCGGCCGACGACGCCGTCCGTTGATCGAGCACCAGATCGATCAGCCGCGGCCAGTCACCTTGCTGTGTTTCGGACATTCGCCATGCCATCTTCCGACGCCCCTTGCCTCGCCGCCCACACGCCGCCGACCTCATCGCCGAGAACTGTCACCACACCCCAAGTGCCCTGTAGGGCTAGGAGTTGCCTTGGATGAGGTCGAGTACGAGGTCAGCGTCGAACGCGAGGATCTGGCCCGATCCCCACGGCACCAGGTCCGCGATCCACGACACGTCGCGTCGTTCGAAACCGAGGTGTGCTGTCCATCGCACGAGGTCGGTCGAACGGCTGAGCCGCTCGTGAAGCAGCAGGAAGAACTGCCCATCCGGCGTCCAGGTGCCCCATGCCGAGTGGGGGATGCGGTCGTCGACGCGCAGCTCTGCCACGCTCTGGCCGCTGTCCACGTCGTGGATGAACACCACGAGAGCGCGGCTTCTGGCAGCCTGAGCCTGGACGGCGAGGTGAGACGAGGTGCCCGCGGCGAGCCAGGCACGGTCGAAGCGCTCCACACGATCCGTCTGCTCGAGCGTCCTGCGCACCACACCGTCGCCGTCCGAGATCTCGAGCGGCGCACAACCGTGGGCCATACCCGCATCGGCCGGCGATCGTGGGAGGATGTCCGGAGAACGTTCACACCACACGACGTGGCGCTCGTTCGCATCGACCAACCACACGGCCTCGCCGCTGAGGTAGCCCTCGATCTCGTCACGCTGCGGGTCGTACCGGAACAGCACCCCTGCATCGTCGGTGAGCGCGAGCCCACCGGGCACGCCTCGTACGGGCTCGAGCTGCCGTTGGCCGCTGTCACGCCAGGGCGCCAGCAGCGTCCACTCCGAATCGATCTGCGCCCACGACGAGCCGGCATTGCCAGTCGTGTCCTCGCGCTCGTCGACGAGCCAGAGCTGCCGTCCGTCGACGTCGGGGAGGAAGTGGCGGGCCTCGGCCACCACCTGCCCGGCAGGCGCTTCCTGCAGGTCGATCGTGTGGATGCGACGTGCGCCGGTGACGAGGGTGCCGTTCAGCCACCACAGGTCGAACGGCTGACCTGGCGCGAAGCCAGGTAGCTCGATCGTCCGATGCGCACCCGTGTCGAGATCGACGACGACCGCGCGACCGGCCGCGCCTGCGATCACCAGACCGGTCCCAGTCGCGTCCGCGAAGCCCACCTGGCCGAGCGTTGCGAACTCGACCTCGTCGGGCGACGCTGGGACGTGCGCGCCGTCGGGCTCCGGAAGCTCGACCCTGTCGCCCTTGCTCGCCGTCCGGTCAGCGCCCTGCCACACGGCCACCGCGAGCACGCCCGCGACGAGCAACAACCAGACCGGCACGCCCCGGCCAGGCCGGCGCGAACCGTCCGCTGCCGGCGGTGCGGTCTCAGTGGCGACGACCGCCGGCGCACGCCCGCTGCGCGACGTCTCCACGGTCGTTTGATCGCCGAGATCGAACCCGCAGCGCCCGCAGTAGCGGCCCGCCACCTGCTCCGTACGACACGAGGGGCAACGCATGTACCAACCCTACGGAGCCAATGGCAGTGATGCCGTCTCGGTCGGGAGCGCCAGGTCGTCGGTGTCACTGAGCTGGCCTGACAGGCTGGGCGATCTCCTGACCGACCCGGCGCCGCTGGACACTCGAGGTCGCCACGCTCGACGAGCGCCTGCGCCGTTCTGGCTGACGTTGCGGCAGGCCTCCGCTAGCTCCTTTGCTGCTTGATCGACGGTGCTCGATCCCGACCCGCGTGAAGGCAAATGCACTGACACCAATACCTTGACGCATCGTGCATCGTGATGCACGATGCACCCGACGAGGAGGCAGCCATGCCAAAGGGATTCACCGTCCGTCTCGATGACGACCAGGCCGCGGAGCTCGAAGCGGTCGCCAAGGTCGACGGGGTACCGGTCGCCGAGGAGATCCGGCAGGCCATCGTCATCCAGATCGAGCAGCGCCGCAACGACGAGCGGTTCCGGGCGCGACTGCGCCAGTCGATCGAGGACAACCAGAAGATCCTCGACCGCCTAGCCCGCTGAGTGGACTGGACTACCTCGACCTGGCGGACTTCCTGCTGATCGCTGAACGTCTGGCGTGAGACGACACCACGACCGCGCCTCGGCGTCAGCGGCAGCCGGTGACGACGTCGTCGGACACGAGCACGTCTGTGTCGCAGGCGCGTACTCGGTGACGGCGAATCGGAACTGCCCGGTTGCTGAGTCGCTGACCCGGGCCCCGCGCTGACGATCCGCCCGATCACCTCCAGCACCACGCGTTCACCGTGGTCGCAGACGTGGTCTCCCTGGCCTCATTCACGGCGTGCGAGGTGCACGCGCTTCCGGCCCTTCGTGAAGCGAGATGGAGGGGGCACTGCGATTCGATGATCGATCTGCCCTGCAGAAGGTTCATGCCGTGATAGCGCCAGTCCCTTCCCCTGTAGAGCTAGGAGTTGCCTTGGATGAGGTCGAGCGCGAGGTCGGCGTCGAACGCGAGGATCTGGCCTGATCCCCACGGCAGCATCGTCGTGAAACTGAGCTGGCCTCGCGCGGTTCGCCACGCTGAGCACCGACGCGCCTGCCGAGATCTACGCATCCGTATAGTGGTGTCATGGTTGCCACGAGATGCTCCGGGTCTGCGACCGCACCCACGAAGGCTTCCGGCGCGAAGCCCGACGCACGGCAATGAAGCGGGCGACGATCGGCCCGTGGTCATCGTCGCCGCGCAGGCCGTCCTCGACCACCACCCCAGCGTGTGTCCTGGTCGTCCCGGTTGCATCGACCGTGCATGGCTACCCCTCCGAGGTGACCATCGACCCCGATGCACACAACGGCCTCGACAACGTCTCGGCCGCTCAATGCCAACACATCCGTGCGATCGCCGTGGAGCGCCTCCACGAACCGGTCGACAACATCGGGCCACACGCGCTCGCGCGGCTTCGCGAGGTGCTGGCCGACCTGTTCGACCTGTGACACCCGCCCGGTACTGGGACGAGATGTACGGCACCAGTGATGCGCGGCAGGTGAGTTGGTTCCAGCAGGAACCGCGCATGTCGCTGGAGCTGATCGACACGCTCGGTCTGGCCCCGGACGATCCTGTGGTTGACATAGGGGGTGGCGCCTCGACGTTGGTCGATCGTCTGTTGGACCGTGGCCACCGCAACATCACGGTGCTCGACATCTCTGCTCAGCCGCTCGGGATGGCGCAGGACCGGCTCGGGGCGCGGGCCGAGGCGGTGTGTTGGGAGACGGCGGACGTGCGGGAGTGGACCCCGGATCGTCGGTTCATGCTGTGGCATGACCGGGCGGTGTTCCACTTCCTGGTCGCCGCACAGGACCAGGACCGGTACGTGCGCACGGCCGCCGCGTCGATCGTCGAGGGCGGGCATCTACTGGTGGGCACGTTCGCCGTCGATGGGCCTGAGCAGTGCTCCGGGTTGCCGGTGGTCCGTTACGGGCCGGACGATCTGACGGCACGCCTGGGAGCGGCGTTCGCTCCGGTGGCGGTGCGTGCCGAGGTGCATCACACCCCCAACGGAGTGGCGCAACCGTTCACCTGGCTCCTCTCACGCCGCACCGGCGAGGAAGCCGACTGACTGTGATGATGGTGGGGCCTGCACTCGGCTGGTCTGACCCACCGACTGACGGACCTCGTCGAGTGTCCTGAAAGCGATCCGTCGACCGGCTGCGTGCAGGCGCCAGAACACACGCAGCCGGTCGGGCGAAGTGACCTCATAGGAGCCTGCCTGTACAGGCCCTCCACAGTCTTGTCCGCCGTCCCGGCTGGTGCGTGCCCATCGCGCTACGAGAGGCCGGAACATGATGCCAGTTGTACGGGCAGGTCTGCACGCGGTCGGGGTGCCGCAGGTCACCATCGGGGTCGACACCCATGCCGAGGTTCACGTGGCTGCGGTCATCGACCAGGTCGGTCGTGAGCTCGGGCACGCGTCGTTTCCGACCACCCCGTCGGGCTACCGCCGGCTGTGGCGGTGGGCCGCCAGCCATGGCCGGGTGGTCGCGGTCGGGGTCGAGGGCACCGGGGTGTACGGCGCCGGGCTGGCCCGCCATCTCGCGGGGCAGGGTGCTGTGGTGGTCGAGGTCGATCGGCCTGACCGGAAAGCCCGCCGGTTCCAGGGCAAGTCTGACCCGCTGGATGCCTACGCCGCGGCACGTGCGGTGCTCTCGGGTCGCGCGACGACCGTGCCCAAGTTGCGTGACGGGCAGGTGGAGATGATCCGCACCCTGCATGTCACGCGCCGTAGCGCGGTCAAAGCGGTGGCACAGGCCAAGAACCAGCTGCATGCCGAGATCAAGACCGCCCCCGACCAGCTCCGTGCCGAGCTACGCGATCTGACCTGGGCCAAGCTGCGGGGCCGCTGCGCCGGGCTGCGGCCGGGCGGACTCGACGACGTGACTGCGGCGGTCAAGTTCACCCTGCGCAGCCTCGCCCGACGGATCATCACGCTCGAGGCCGAGGTCGCCGAGCTCAACCGGCAGCTACGGCCGCTGGTCGAGCGCACCGCACCGACGCTGTCGGCGATCTACGGGGTCGGGCTCGATGTCGCGGCCACGCTGCTGATCGCCGCCGGCGACAACCCCGACCGGCTCGCCAGCCCGGCGGCGTTCGCGCACCTGTGCGGCGCCGCACCGATCCCCGCCTCGTCGGGCAAGACCCAACGTCACCGGCTCAACCGTGGCGGCAACCGGCAAGCCAACCACGCCTTGTGGGTCATCACCATGGTCCGCCTTCGCCACGACCAACGCACCAACAACTACCGCGACCGGCGCACCACCGAGGGCAGGTCCTCACGCGAGATCGTTCGCTGCCTCAAGACCTACATCTCCCGCGAGATCTACCGGGCCATCCTCACCGACCTCGCCCCCTCGACCACTGCCAAGCAACCCCACCTGGAAGCCGCTTGACTTCCATAGGAGCATCGTCAGAGGGCACGATCCGGTCGGGCCGCCGGGGCCAGCCGGCCGTGGCCCTGTCGATCCCGCACTCGCGGAGGAACCGAGGCGACCCCCGAGCGGCGGCGACCGCGGCTTGCCTCCGTGCTCCCGCGGCCGTAGCGTCGTCCCCATGGGACTGCTGCTCTTCTACTGAGCCACGCATGATCCTCGCTGGAGCATCGATGGTGCCGCGAGGTCGGCGTGGTCGTCACCTCGCTCGCCGAGGTTCGTGTCTGCATGCCCGCCGCCCTGTCCAGCGGGGATCTCTCACCTGCGCATCCGTGCGCACCGCACGCCGCGCCGTCCCGGCGCTGGCCGCGACGAGAGAGACCCATGCGCAAGGTCCCCCGCCACTCCCTGTACGACCTGAGCTACGACACCATCACTGCCGCGATCGGCGAACGGGCGGCCCACCGGGTCTACCAGCAGCTGTACGTCCAACGGAACCGCTCGGGCGACGACCTCGCGCAGGCGGTGGCCGCGACCGACTCGTCGGACGGCGCACCCCTGCGACGGCTGCATGCCACCGCAGGCCGGCGGTCCATCAAGCACCTGTTCGCGCTGCCTGACGGCGGCGCCATCGAATCGGTCCTGATCCGGCGTCGGACGGGCATGACCGCATGCGTGTCCTCCCAGGTCGGCTGCGCGTTCGGGTGCACCTTCTGCGCCTCGGGCAAGCTCGGCCTGCAGCGCCAGCTCCGCGCCGGCGAGATCGTGCAACAGGTGCTCGAGCTGGGCCCGGCGGTCAACCGCGTCGTGTTCATGGGCATCGGCGAACCGCTGCACAACTACGACCAGGTCCTCGCCGCCATCCGCATCCTGCGTGACCGGCGCGGGCTGGGTCTCGCGACCTCTGGCATCACCATCTCGACGATCGGGATCCCCAGGCGTCTGCAGCGCCTGCGCGAGGAGCACCTCAAGGTGAACCTCACCATCTCGCTGCACGCCACCACGGACCGGGTCCGCCACGAGTTGATCCCTGGTGCACGCTCGTTCGCCATCCACGACGTGATCGAGACGAGTCAGCGTTGGGCCGACCGCCACGGCCGGATCGTCACCTACGTCTACCTCCTGCTCCCTGGTGTCAACGACACCCCCGCCGACGCACGCCGACTCGTCGGCCTGCTCGGAGGCTCGAGAGCACGTATCAACCTCATGCGCTGGAACCCCGTGATCGGCGGGACGGCCTACCGGCGCATCGACGATCGCGGCCTCGCCGCCTTCAAGCACAGGCTGGAGGACGGCAAGCTCGACGTGACCGTCCGCGACACCCAAGGCCAGGACATCGACGCCGCCTGCGGCCAGCTCTGGCTCCGGACGGTCGAGCCCTGACGAGGTGTGACGGCCGGCGTTGCATCATTCATCCCATGCTGTATTGTTCAGCGCATGCTGAAGCTTGGTGGACGTCTCGACGCGATGCACCGGCTGGGTCGCGCACTCGCCGACCCGACCCGGTCGCAGATCCTGCTGCGCCTGCTGGATGGCCCGGCCTACCCGTCGGAGCTGGCGGACGACCTCGGGCTCACGCGCCCGAACGTGTCGAATCACCTCACCTGCCTACGCGGCTGCGGGCTCGTGGTCGGCACCCCGGAGGGTCGCCAGATGCGCTACGAGCTGGTCGACGCGCGGCTCGCACACGCGATCGGCGACCTGCTCGACGTGGCGGTCGTCGTCGACGACGACTGCAGTGACGGCGCCCCCGCCCGCTACGGCCGGTGAGCGCACGGGCCACCGCCATCGCAGCACCGTCGACGCCGCAGCGGACCGCGGTCCTGCGTCGACGGGTGCGACTGATCGTCGCCGGCACCATCGCGTACAACATCGTCGAGGCGGCGGTCGCGATCACCGCCGGGACCGTCGCGTCCTCGACGGCGCTGATCGCCTTCGGGCTCGACAGTCTCGTCGAGGTCTCCTCCGCGGCCGCCGTCGCCTGGCAGTACGCCGGCGCCGATCCGACGACGCGCGAGCACACGGCGTTGCGGCTGATCGCGGGGACGTTCTTCGCACTCGCGGCCTACGTGACCTACGAGGCGATCTCGTCGCTGCTCGCGGGCCAGGGCGCCGAACACTCGACGGTGGGCATCACGCTCGCGGCGTCGAGCGTGACGTTCATGCCGTTCGTCTCGTGGTTCGAGCGGCGAACGGGACGGGAGCTCGGCTCGGCGAGCGTGGTGGCGGATTCGAAGCAGACGCTGCTGTGCGCCTGGCTGTCCGGGGTCCTGCTGGTGGGACTCGTGGCCAACAGCCTGCTCGGCTGGTCGTGGCTCGACCCGATCGCCGCATTGGTGATCGTGGCCGTCGCGGTGCGGGAAGGCATCGCCGCGCTCCGCGGTGACATCTGCTGCAGCCCAGCGACGGCCCTGCGCGACGCGGACACCGCCCACCGTCACGACGACGGCTGCCTCGCCCCGCGAGCGTGACACCGGTCGACCGCTGCGCGGCAGGCTCGCCGGTCCCCGTCCGTGGATAGGTTGCCGCCATGGAGGCGACCGGCGGCCTGGTGGCGATGACCTTGGACGCGGTCATCGTCGCCGTCTCGAACGGACAGCCGCGGCTGTTGGTCGTGGACCGCGGGGGTGCTGCGCCGGCGCTGCCGTCGGGTCCGCTGGACACGGAACGGGACGCGACGCTCGAGCTCGGGATGCGGCGGGTGATCCGCGCGCAGACCGGCATCGAGGTCGGCTACGTCGACCAGCTCTACACGTTCGGCGATCGGGAGCGCGGTTGGGCGACCGGTCGCGACCGGACCGTGAGCGTGGCCTACCTGGCCCTGGTGAAGGAGACCGAGCCACCGTTGGAGGCACGGTGGATCGACGTCTACGACCTGCTGCCGTGGGAGGACCAGCGCAGACCGTCGGATGCGGCACGGGCTGCCGAGGTCCGATCGGGCCTCGCCCGCTGGGCGGCCGACGACGGGCCCCACCACGAACGGATCGCGTTGACGTTCGGGCCGCCGTGGGACGGGATCCGCGTCCTCGAACGCTACGAGCTGCTGTTCGAAGCCGGCCTCGTCGCGGAGCGACACCCGGGGCTCCGTCACACCGACGACAGCGGACGGCCACTCGCGCTCGACCATCGCCGGATCGCCGCGACGGCGCTCGGCAGGCTCCGCGGCAAGCTCACCTACCGTCCCGTCGTGTTCGAGTTGCTGCCCGAGACCTTCCGCCTCCTGGACCTGCAACGCACCGTGGAGGCCCTCGCGGGGGTCGCGCTGCACAAGCAGAACTTCCGCCGGCTGGTCGAGCGATCGGGTCTGGTCGAGGGCACCGGGGAGCGGAGCACGGGCGCCGCCGGACGACCTGCCGAGCTGTTCCGTTATCGGCCGTCGGTGCAGCTGGAGCGTCCGCGGCCCGGTGTGGGTGTGCCCTACCGCTGACCGGCCGACTATCCTCCGCGCCGTAATGCTCTCAGTGAGCATTACGGCGCGGAGCCCGGACGGGCCGGCGCGATCGAGGTCAAACCGTGTCCGCTCCGTCCGTCACCCCCAGCCGTCCGCCCGCGCCGATCGAGCGCGTGCACCTCCCCGTCGCTGACGGGCTCGCCGGCATCCTGCCCGACGCCGAGCGCCGCATCCTCGCGCCGGTCATCGCCGACATCGAGCGGCTCAAGCGGGAGCGCAACGCGGTCGTGCTCGCGCACAACTACATGACCCCCGACATCTACCACGGCGTCGCGGACCTCCGCGGGGACTCGCTCGCCCTCGCGCGGATGGCAGCCGACACCGACGCCGACGTGATCGTGATGGCCGGCGTGCGATTCATGGCCGAGACCGCCAAGATCCTGAGCCCCGACAAGACGGTGCTGATCCCCGATCCTCGCGCGGGCTGCTCACTCGCGGACTCGATCACCGGCGAGGACGTCCGGCGGCTGCGCGCCCGCCACCCGGGGGTCCCGGTCGTGACCTACGTCAACACCTCCGCGGAGGTGAAGGCCGAGTCCGACATCACGTGCACCTCGTCGAACGCGCTCAGGGTCGTCGAGTCGCTCGGCGCGGAGCGGGTCCTGTGCATCCCCGACCGCTACCTCGCGAGCTGGGTCGCGAGCCAGACCGACGTCGAGATCATCTCCTGGGACGGCGCCTGCGAGGTCCACGAGCGGTTCACCGGCGCGGAGCTGGCAGCGCTGCGCGCCGCCGACCCGCAGCTCGCGATCGTGGCGCACCCGGAGTGCCCGCCCGACGTGCTCGCCGAGGCCGACGTCGTCGGGTCGACCTCCCAGATGTCGGCATGGGTGCACGAGCACCGTCCGGGTCGCGTCGTGCTCGTCACCGAGTGCTCGATGGCCGACAACGTCGCCGCGGAGCTGCCGGGGACCGAGTTCGTGCGACCGTGCAACCTGTGCCCCCACATGAAGCGCATCACGGTCGACAACATCCGTACCGCGCTCGAGACGCTGGACCACGAGGTCGTCGTCGACCCGGCCGTCGCCGGACGCGCTCGACACGCGGTCGAGGCCATGCTGGCGGTCTGAGACGTGCGCCCACGCGCCCACGGCGAGGCCATCGTCGTCGGCTCCGGCATCGCCGGGCTGACGGCTGCGCTCGAGCTCGGAGCCTGCACGCTCCTCACGCGATCGTCGCTCGGCGCCGGCGCGAGCCGCTGGGCACAGGGAGGCATCGCCGCCGCCGTCGGCCCGGGCGACACCCCCGCGGCACATGCCGCCGACACGCTCGCGGTCGGCGGCGGCCTGTCCGTGGCGTCGGTCGTCGAGCTCGTCACCACGGCGGCGCCGGACCGCGTGCACTGGCTCCACCGGCTGGGCGCCGAGCTCGACGTCGCGACCGGCGGCAGCTTCGTGCTCGGACGCGAGGCCGGCCACGGCTGCCGCCGCATCGTGCACGCGGGCGGTGACGCCACCGGGGCAGCAGCGATGCGCGCGCTGGTCGCGGCCGTCCGCGATCGCCCCGACATCGAGGTCCTCGAGCATCGGCAGGCGCTCGACCTGGTGCGGGCCGACGGGCGCGTCGTGGGCGTCACGTGGTCGGGACCCGACGGCCGACGCGACGTCGCGCTGGGACCGGCGGTCGTGCTCGCCACCGGCGGCATCGGTCGCGTCTACGCGCGGACCACCAACCCGCCCGAGGCGACCGGCGACGGGCTGGCGATGGCGCTGCGTGCAGGTGCCGCCATCCGCGATCCGGAGTTCGTGCAGTTCCACCCGACGGCGCTCGACGCGCCCGACGACCCGGTGCCGCTGCTGACCGAGGCGCTGCGCGGAGAGGGTGCCCTGTTGGTCGACGGCGACGGTCGTCGCTACCTCGCCTCGGTGCACCCCGACGCGGAGCTCGCGCCCCGCGACGTGGTCGCCCGCGCGAACTGGCACCGGCAGCAGCTCGGGCCCATCCACCTCGACGCCCGCGGCATCGGCGCCGCGTTCCCGACACGCTTCCCGACGGTGTTCGCCGCCTGCATGGCCGTGGGGATCGATCCGCGACGCGTCCCGATCCCCACCACGCCCGCCCAGCACTACCACGTCGGCGGCATCGGCACCGACAGTCACGGCCGGACCTCGATCCCCGGGCTGTACGCCTGCGGCGAGGTGGCGTCGACCGGGCTGCACGGTGCGAACCGGCTGGCGAGCAACGCGCTGATCGAAGGGCTCGTGATGGGCTCCCGCGTCGCCGCCGCGATCACGCGCACACCGGCGGCGCCCGGGAGGGTGCGCGGCCCCGAGGTCCCCGCCGACTCCCTCCTCGGTCCGAGCGGGGCGGCCGAGCCCGCTGCCGTGGACACGCTCCGGGCGCTGCTGTGGGAGCACGGCGGCCTCGTCCGCACCGAGGACGGCCTGACGGCGGCGCTCGAGGAGCTGGCACGGCTGGCTCCCGCGCTGGCCGGCGACGCCACGGGCCGCAACCTCGTGCTGGTGGCCGAGGTCGTGCTCCGCGCGGCGCTCGCCAGACGCGAGTCCCGCGGCGCGCACCACCGTGAGGACCACCCGGGAACCACACCCGGTCCGGGGACGCACACCGTCGTCCGTCGTCCCACGCTGCCCCACGTCCCGCTCAGCACCCTCGAACAGGAGATCGCCTCGTGAACAGGCCCAGCCCACCACCCCGGACGCGCGTCGACGAGATCCTGCGCCGCGCGCTGGAGGAGGACCTGCGTGATGCGGGCGACCCGTCCACCGACGCCACCGTCGGCGAGGACCTCGAGGCGACGGGCGCCATCGTCGCCCGGAGCGGGGGCTGCATCGCGGGGCTCGACGTGGCCCTGGCCACCTTCGCACTCCTCGACGGCCCTGTGACCGCGACGACCCGTGTGCGTGACGGCGACACGGTCGAGCCCGGCACCGTGCTGGCCGACCTGCGCGGGAGGGCGAGGACGATGCTGACCTGCGAACGCACCGCCCTCAACCTCCTCGGCCACCTCAGCGGCATCGCGACCGCGACCGCCGCGGCCGTCGATGCGGTCCGGGGATTCGACGTGCGGATCACCGACACCCGCAAGACCACACCCGGGCTACGGGTCCTCGAGAAGTACGCCGTGCGCTGCGGCGGGGGCAGCAACCACCGGGCGGGCCTCTACGACGCGGTCATGCTCAAGGACAACCACCTGGCCGCGACCGGGTCGATCACCGAGGCGGTGCGTGCCGCCCGGGCCCACGTCGGGCACACGGTCACGATCGAGGTCGAGGTCGACCACCTGCACCAGCTCCCGGAGGCCCTGGACGCCGGCGCCGACATCCTGCTGCTGGACAACATGGATCCGGCCACCCTCCGCGAGGCGGTCGGGACCGTGGCCGGGCGCGCCGTGACCGAGGCCTCGGGCGGGATCACCCTGGACACCGTGCGCACGGTCGCCGCCAGCGGGGTCGACGTGATCTCGCTGGGCTGGATCACCCACTCCGCTCCACGGCTGGACGTCGCACTCGACCTGGACGACGTCGGCTCGGCACGCTGAGGTACGGCACGGCACCCGACGTGGCGGCACCCGGCGCGGCGGTCCGTCAGCCTGCGCACACGACCACGTGCAGGGTGCGGGGGCCGTGGACGCCCTCGACGCGGTCGAGCTCGATGTCGGAGGTCGCCGACGGCCCGGACACGAGCGTCAGCGGTCGGGTGGCGACCAACCGCGCCAGGCCCTCCGGGACCGTCTGGACGATCTGGCCCTCACGCACGACGCACACGTGGACGTCCGGCACGAGGGTGATGGCGCGACGGCCCTGCCCGGCGCCTGCGTCCAACGCGATGGTGCCGGTCTCGGCGATGGCGACCGCCGCACCCGTCACCACGGCGTCCACCTCGTCGAGCGCGGCGGTGGGGATCGGCGGGTCGTCGACCACGAGCGTCGTGCCGTCCGCCAGCGCCGACAGCCACGAGCGATCCAGGTCGGCGGGGACCACCACCTTCCGCGCGGGGCCGAGGGCAGCCGCGACGGCCTCCGCCAACCCGTCCGGGCCGCAGCGGTGCACGGTGGCGCGGTAGTCGTCCACGCGCTCCGCGAACAGCTCGACCACCGCAGGGACGTCGAGGTGGCCGCGCACGAGGTAGTCACGCGGCACCTCCGGCACGGCCGGGGCATCGCGCAGCGCGGCACGCACCCGGGCGAGCACCACGTCCCGGCCGGTCACCCGCCTCCTCCCGCATCCGTCTCCCGCGCCGCTGCGTCGGCTCCTGGGGGAGCTGCCGAACGGGGGGCCTCGTCGGCCCCGGGGCGGGTCCGCGCCCACCACCCACGGAAGGTCTCGCGCGGGGGCCGTGGTGCGTCGCGCGCGTCGGTCCAGCCCCCGAGCACGCCCGGCAGCGCGCCGATCCGGTCGTCGCCGCGTCCGAGCAGGCGGCCGAGCCGCGCCACGCGCTGGGCTCGCTGCCACCTCGAGGCATCCGACATCGTCCAGGCGGCGGCCGCCATGCCGATCGCCTCGGCACTGGGCACACGGCGGGTGGCGCGCTGCTCCTCGACGTGCCTGGCGCGGAGGTGGACCAGGATGCGGGGGATGTCGATGCGGACGGGGCAGGCGTCGAAGCAGGCCCCGCACAGCGACGACGCGTACGGCAGCGTCGAGGCGTCCTCGATGCCGGTGAGCTGTGGTGTGAGGATCGCCCCGATCGGACCCGGGTAGACGCTGCCGTAGGCATGGCCGCCGGTGCGCTCGTAGACCGGGCAGACGTTCAGGCACGCGGAGCAGCGGATGCAGTGCAGCGCCGCCCTGCCGACCTCGTCGGCCAGCGCGGCGGTCCGACCGTTGTCCAACAGCACGAGGTGGACCGACTGTGGCCCGTCACCCGCGTGCACGCCGGTCCACAACGACGTGTAGGGGTTCATGCGCTCGCCGGTCGAGGACCGGGGCAGCAGCTGCAGGAACACCTCGAGGTCGCGGAACGTCGGGACGAGCTTCTCGATCCCCATCACGGTGATCAGCGTGTTCGGCAACGTGAGGCACATGCGGCCGTTGCCCTCGGACTCCACCACCACGAGGGTGCCGGACTCCGCGACCGCGAAGTTGGCGCCGGAGATCGCCACCTCGGCGGCGAGGAACCGGTCGCGCAGGTGCGCACGTGCTGCGGCCGCCAGGGCACGCGGGTCGTCGGTGAGGTCGGGGTCGACCCCGGGCAGCGTGCGCAGGAACAGCTCGCGGATCTCGGACCGGTTCCGGTGGATCGCGGGCACGAGGATGTGCGAGGGCCAGTCGTCGGCGAGCTGCACGATCAGCTCGGCCAGATCGGTCTCGTGCGCGGCGATGCCGGCATCGGCGAGCGCCTCGTTGAGCCCGATCTCCTGGGTGGCGATCGACTTGACCTTCACGACCTCCCGGCTGCCGGTCGCCGTGACGAGCCGGGTGACGATCGCGTTGGCCTCGTTCGCGTCGGTCGCCCAGTGCACCTGCCCGCCAGCCGCGGTGACGCGCTCCTCGAGCTGTTCGAGCAGCTCCGGGAGGCGCGCCATGGTCGACGCCTTGATCGCCTCGCCGGCGAGGCGGAGCTGCTCCCAGTCCTCGACCTCGCCGACCACGCGTCCGCGCTTCTCGCGGATGGTCGCGGTGGCGTGCCCGAGGTTGCGGCGGAGCTGGGTGTCGCCGAGCGCGGCGGTGGCAGCGGCCGGGAACGGCGCCCCCCGGAGCTGTCCGACGCCGCGCGGCGCGTGCATCGGCAGGACGGGCAACAGACGGCGATCCGGCGCGGTCATGGCGCACCGTCGGACGCGAGCACCTCGGCGAGGTGCATGGTCCTGACGCCCGCCTGCAACCGCGAGAGGCCGCCGCCGATGTGCATGAGGCACGAGGCGTCGGACGCGACGCACGCCTCGGCGCGGGTGGTCAGCACGCTGGCCATCTTGTCGGCCAGCATGGCCGTTGACGTCTCGGCGTTCTTCAGGGCGAACGTCCCACCGAAGCCGCAGCACTGGTCCGCGTCGGGGAGGGTGACCAACCGCAGGCCACGGACCGCGCGCAGGAGCCGTTCCGGCCGGTCCCCCACCCGCAGCATCCGCAGTGAGTGACACGTCGGGTGATAGGTGACCGTGTGGGGGAAGGATGCACCGACGTCCTCGACGCCCAACTGGTCGACGAGGTACTCCGACAGCTCGAAGGTGCGGGCCGCGACCGCCTCGGCGCGGTGGGCGAGCGCGTCGTCGCCGGCCGCACGCGCGACCATCGCGTGCTGGTGTCGGACGGCTCCGACACAGGACCCGGACGGGGCGACCACCGCGTCGTAGGGCTCGAACGTCGCCACGAAGTTGCGTACGAGCGGCAGTGCGTCGCGCTGGTAGCCGGTGTTGACGTGGGCCTGCCCGCAGCACGTCTGCGCTGCGGGGAACACGACACGCACGCCCAGCCGCTCCAGCACACGGACGGTCGCCTTGCCGACGTCGGGGAACAGCGTGTCGGCCAGACAGGTGACGAACAGCGCGACGGTCCGCGGGGCGCCCGGGCCCGGTGCGCGGCCCGCGTCGCCCGTGCCGGCCGACGGGGTCATCGGGTCGCTCCTCGGTCCACCTCGGCGGCGCACGATCTCCCCGATCCCCCGTGGAGACCTCGCCCGACCGGCTGCGGGACGGACCGGCCAGGCCGGCCACGATAGCGGCGCGCCCGCGGGCCGCGGCGGCTGGAGGACCGCGCCCGTGGCCGTCAGGGCCGGCGATCACGACCCCGGCGGCGCCGGTCGGCCCTGGCGTCGGCGGCGCCGCGCCGTAGAGTGGTGGCCCCGCAGTCGGACAGCTCGGAGCCGCGCGCCGGCTCCATCGCAGGAGGCGCAGATGCACGCGGACATGCTCGCGAAGGTGGCGAACGGGGCCGGCTTCATCGCCGCGCTCGACCAGAGCGGGGGCAGCACGCCCAAGGCGCTCGAGCAGTACGGGGTGCCGAGCTCGGCGTACAGCGACGACACGGGGATGTTCGACCTCGTGCACGAGATGCGGGCCCGCATCGTCACGAGCCCGAGCTTCGACGGCGAGCGCATCCTCGGTGCGATCCTGTTCGAGGGGACGATGGACCGCGAGGTCCAGGGGCTGCCCACCGCCCGGTACCTGTGGGAGCGCAAGCAGGTCGTGCCGTTCCTCAAGGTCGACAAGGGTCTCGAGGACGTCGAGGACGGCGTGCAGCTGATGCGCCCGATCCCCGATCTCGACGCGCTGCTCCACCGGGCGCGAGAAGCCACGGTGTTCGGCACGAAGATGCGGTCGGTCGTGAAGGCCGCCGACCAGGCGGGCATCGCGGCCGTCGTGGCCCAGCAGTTCGAGGTTGGAGCCACCATCGTCGCGGCGGGGCTCGTCCCGATCCTGGAGCCGGAGGTCGACATCACCATCTCCGACAAGGCCGAGGCCGAGACGCTGCTGAAGCGGCTGCTGGCCGACCACCTCGACGACCTCCCGGACGACCAGCGCGTGATGCTGAAGCTGTCGCTGCCCACCGAGGACGGGTTCTACGCGGATCTGGTGGCGCACCCACGGGTGCTGCGGGTCGTCGCACTGTCCGGCGGATATCCCCGTGACGAGGCGAACGAGCGTCTCGCACGCAACCCCGGCGTGGTGGCGAGCTTCTCGCGCGCGCTGGTCGAGGGTCTCTCCGCCGACATGGACGACGAGCGCTTCGACGCGACCCTCGACGCCTCGATCCAGGGCATCTACGACGCATCCGTCGCCTGAGGTCCCCCAGCCCGGCCCGTTCGGACGCCGAGGTGGCTCAGATCTCGCGGCGCTGCGTGACGAACGTCGCGACGCCGAGCGGTGCCACCGTCCACGCCACCAGCGAGCCGCTCAACAACAGCACGGACCCCGTCCGGCCGAGCCGCGCCAGCAGGTAGGCGCCGAACGGTCCCAACGCCGCGGGCCCGTCGAGCACGAACGACAGCAGGACGCGGGCCGCCTCGAGCGGGTTGGCCACGACCGCGACCAGGAGCCCGGTCGGGCCCAGGCGCAGGCCCGGTGCGACACCCGCCAGCAGCAGGTCCATCCCGAGCGCGAGCGACAGCCACAGCGCCGCAGCGGTCGCGGTGGCCTGCTGGTGGCTGGTGGCGACCGCGGAGATCGCGACGCCGAGCGCCGCGGCGGCCGCTGCCGCCGCGAGCCCGACCAGCAGCACGACGGCGAGGTCGCGCAGGTCCGCCAGCGTCGCCGACATCGAGACGATCAGAGCGCCGGCACCGATGCCCAGCGCGACGACCGACCACACCGCGGCGGTGCTCCCGACGAACGCCGTGACGGGCAGCTGCCACCGGCGCACGGGCTGGCTGGCCAGCATGCCGAGGAACCCACGCTCCCGGTCGCGGGCGAGGGTCCCCGCTCCGAGCAGCAGACCGAACAACGGCGGCAGGAGCAGTGCGACCTGCGCGATGCCGTCGGTCGCCGCGCCAGCGCCGCCGAGCCCGAGCGACGCGAAGGACCGCATCCCGGCCACCGCTGCCGCGACCGCGGCCGCGGCGAACACCAGCGCGCCGACGGTGACCCAACGGCTCCTGGCGGCGCCTCGCAGCTCGAAGCGGGTCAGCGCGGCCGCCTGTGTGAGCGCCGTCATCCGGCCACCTCCCGCAGTGCGACGGGTCCGTGCGAGGGCACGGTGTCCACCCCCGTCGGCGGCCGGCCCTCCACGATGCGGCCGTCCACGAGCTGGACGACGCGATCGGGCAGCACGGACGTCGAGGCACTCGGCGAGGCGACGAGCACGGACGCGCCGCCTGCGCGCGCCTCCCGGAGCAGGACCTCGAACGCGGCACGTGCCGCTTCGTCGAGGTTCGCGGTCGGCTCGTCGAGCAGCAGCACGCGCGGGGCGCCGAGCAGCGCCACGACGATGGCGATGCGGTGCCGCTGTCCGCCCGAGAGTGTCCCGACGGGGACGTCCAGGCGTGGGAGGAAGCCGTCGGGGAGCGCCACGGTGGGCCGCGTCGCGCCACGCAGCGCGCCGAACAGGGCGAGCAGCTCCGCGCCCGTCGCCCAGCTGGGCAGCGCCGGCGACTGGGGCAGGTAGCCGAGCGCGGCGCGTGACGCGGGCGAGGCACCAGTGGGGACGCCGTCGAGCAGCACCTCGCCACTGGAGGGCGCGAGTCCGGCGATGCAGCGCAGCAGCGTCGTCTTCCCGGAGCCGTTGCTGCCGGACAGCAGCACCACCTCGCCCGGCGCGACGTCGAGGTCGAGCCCCTCGAGCACCCGGAGCCGACCGTAGGAGCGGCTGAGACCACGGACCCGCAGGCGCGGGGGTTCAGACAGGGAACGCATCGAGCGACCTCCGTGCGGTGCGGCGTCGGGGACGGGGGCCGGGCCGCCGCAGCACCAGCCACGCGAACGGCAGGAGCAGCACCGTCCCGAGCGCACCGCCGACCACGCGCGCCGGGGTGGAGGCCTCGACGGCGGGGAGTGCGGGCGAGAGCGGCGCCACGATCGGCAGCTCGTCCACGAGCACGGGTTGCTGCTGGCTCCACCGCTCCTCCACGGTGCGCAGCAGGCGCAGCGCGGGACTGTCCGCGATGGCCAGCAGCTGCGGGTTGCGTCCCAACAACCGGTCGAGCGCGCCGCCTTCGACGTGCGGGACCGCTCCCCGGCCCGCCGCACGGCCCTCGTAGCCTCGGTACGAGCTCCAGAGGTTGCCCCAGCCCCGATCGCTCCACACGAGCGCGTCGACGCGGCCGCCCTGCGGCAGGACCTGCACGGTGTTGTCGACGAAGCTGTTGGCGCGGAAGACCCCACGGGCGGAGGAGTAGGCGGCGACGCCGATGCTGTTGCGTGCGATGGTGTTGGCCGCGAGCAGGGTCGGCTCCGCCACGCCGGCCGGCCCGTCGAGGTGGAGTCCGACGCGGTTGTCGACCAGCCGATTCTCGATGACCTCGGCCGTCACGACGTCCTTGAGCAGGACGGCGAACCCGGTGGACGGCGAGCTGCTGCGCTCGATGTGGTTGCGCAGGAGCAGGGCTGGTCCCCGGTACATGAGCACCGCCCCCGAGAGGTTGTCCCGGAAGTGGTTCTCGACCAGCGTCAACGACTCGGCGAACATCGAATGCACCGCGTACCTGCTGTCGCGGACCTCGTTGCCGTCGATCACGGCGTCGCTGCCGAACGAGACGTAGATGCCATCCCGGGACGAGCGGATCAGGTTGCCGCGCACGAGGACGTGGTCGACGTCGTGGAGCCAGATGCCGTCGCCCGGGGTGCTCCTCGCACCGGCCTGCACCGGGTCCGCCCGGTGCAGGTGCTGCGTGGGCTCGGACGAGCCCGGTTCCCCGGCGTGCCCGGTCGCCACGGATCCCGGATCCGCGGCGTGTCCGTCGTCGAGCACCGTGCCACGCGCGCGGCCGACGATGGTGTTGCCGACGATACGGATGCCACCCGCCGACTCGACCGCGATGCCCACGTAGCTGTCCTCGATGCGGACGCCCTCGACCTGCACGTCGTCCGCCTCGATCCTGATCGCGGCGGGGTCGCCGGTCGGCCCGACCCCCGAGCCCTCCACGGTCAGCCCACGCAGCGCGGTGCCCGCGGCGCGGACCGTCACCACGGTGCCGCTCCCGTCGCCGACGATCGTCGACATCCCACGACCCTCGAGGGTCACGGGCACGTCGATCGCCACGTCGCCCCGGTAGCGACCGGGTGGCAGGACGATGCGCTGACCTGGCGTGGCGTCCGCCAGGATGGCGTCGAGGTCCAGCAGGTCGTGTGTCCCGTGGCCGGCGTGGTCGTGCGGCGTCGCCGCGACGGCCGGCACCACCTGCAGGGTGAGCAGCAGCGCCACGCTGATCCCGACGGTGGCGCGCATCGCGCACCGACGGAGCAGTCGAGGGCCGACGGTGACCAGCAGCGCCGCCAGGGCGATCGCGAGCAGGCCGGGTCCGGGCCACGACCAGGTGACGAAGTTCCAGACCTTGGTGGGGCCGACGACCAGCGGCGTGAACGGATCCATGCGCAAGGCGGCACGCGGGTCCAGGTCCTGGCCGTACTGATGGAGCCGCAGCTGGATGACGGCGAGCACACCGAGCGGCGTGCCCCACAGCACCACCAGCGACGACGCCCGTGCCCACGGCCGCCGGACGAGGACGGCACAGACGACGGCGACTGCGGCGAGCACCAGGGCAGCCGGCCACAGCCGCATCTCCGGGAAGTCGGCGACGTCGAAGGCGCGCATGCCCACGTAGTGGTTCAGCGCGCTGATCTCGGCGACGTCACCGGTGACCTGGTGACCGTACGCCTGCATCGACAGGCCACCGGGGTACTGCGGTGCGTGCAGCGTGGCCGTCCAGAGTGGCAGCACCCACCCCGCCGCCACCAGGACGAGCCCGACGAGCGCGAGGCCGAGGTCGAGCGCCCGGCCAGGGAGCCGTGCGCCGATGGTGGGTGTGCCGCTCATGGACCGGCCAGTCGTGTCGGGATGGCTGCCATCGGTGGCCCGTCAGCTGACGGTGACGGTGCCCTCCATGCCCTGATCGCGGTGTCCGGGGATCGAGCAGTACACCTCGTAGGTGCCCGCCGGTGCCGAGACCGAAGCCGAGGCCGTGGCGCCTGCGGCCGCGTGGATGCGCACGTCGAGCTCGTCGATCGTCCAGTCGTGCTCGATGATCCCCTGGTTGTCGAGCGCCACTTCCGTCGCGGTGTCGGCGGGCAGGCTCACGCCGGACGGGTCGAAGGCGTACTCGGTCGCGACGACGGTGACGGCGCTGGTGCCGGCACCGCCACCGTCGCCGTCACCGCCCCCGCAGCCCGCGAGGGCCACGGCGAGCACGGTCAGGGGCGCGAGCAGGGCTCGGGTCGATCTCATGGTCGGTGCCTCTCGTGTCGTGCGGTCGGTCGTGCGGTCGGTCGGATGCGCGGACAGGGGCGCCGGCGCGGCGGGCACGGGGGGGATGGATGCACGCCGCGCCGACGCCTCACCCGGGCTCGACCAGCAGCCAGCCCTGCATCTCGAGGTGCAGGGCGGAACAGAACTCCGTGCAGTAGAAGGCGAAGGAACCGGTGCGGGTCGCCTCGATCGTCACGGTGAGGGTCTCGCCCGGATCGAGGCTCGCCTGGGCGTTGTACGCCGGGATCGCGAAGCCGTGTGTCGCGTCCTGCGCCGTCTCGATGTTGGTCAGGTGGAAGTTGACCGTCTGCCCCTCGCGGACCCGGACGATGTCCGGCTTGAAGTGGCTGCGCATCACCGCCATGTAGACGTCGACGACGTCCCCGTTCTCGACGATGCGCGCGTCTTCGTAGGAGATCGCCACCGGCGAGGCCGCCATCGTCAGCGTGTCGGTCCCGACCTCGGGGTAGGTGCCGTGGACGTCGGCTAACGCGTCGACCGCGATCATCTGGGCGTAGTGGGGCTCCCCGAAGCCGATCGGCATGTCCTTGAGCAGGCGCATGGACTCGCCCGCGACGTCGATCAGCTGGAAGTTCTGCGGGTGCAACGTCCCGACCGGCGTGTGCCGGTCGACCGCCCACTTGTTCATCGCGACGAGGTAGTCGGTACTGGGATTGACCGTGTCACCGTGGGAGCTGACGAGGTGGCCGACGTTGTAGTGCACGGGGATCTTGTCGACCAGCTGCCATGCGTCCGCGTCGCTGACGCCCGCCTTCGGTCCCAGCGTCCACTTGGCGACCGCGCTCTCGACGAACAGGCTCGTGTAGGCGAAGCCGTCCGCGTCGTACTGGGTGTGCAACGGTCCACCGCCGACCTCCACCTGTGCTTCGACGACCGAGTCGAACGTCAGGATGGGGACGCCGTACGGGTCGTGACCCTCGATGTCACCCGCCGCGATCGCCTGTTCGATGCGGTCGATCGAGTAGACGGTGGTGTTCGGGTCGAGCTTGCCGGAGACGACGATGTAGTTGCCGTCGGGCGAGACGTCCACGCCGTGGGGGTTGCGCGGCTCGGCGGCGAAGTAGAGCAGGCCCTCCTCGATCGCCACGTCCAGCGTGATCACCCGCATGCCGTTGTGCTCGACGTACCTGCCGTCGGCGACGACCTGCTCGGCCTTGCGCCAATCGATGATGTGCAGGTAGTCGAAGTCGGCCGCGATCGCGCCCTGCTCGAGGGGCTCCCCACCCTCCATGTTGCCGCCGACGGCCATCTCGGTGTTGTAGCTGTTGATGAACGCCCACCCGTCACTCGCGAGCTTGCCCGCGTCGGCGAGGTCCTGGTTGTAGGGCGGCAGCTCGATCTGGAAGCTCTCGCCGTCGACGAACCGGCCGGTGTCCTGGTCGACCGCAAGGAATGTGGACATGCCGCGGTACTCGGCCTCGTAGTCGGCGAGATCGGCGTAGCCGCTCTCGGACCACACGGGCGTGGGGGTCTTGGCGGAGATGTGCACGTAGTCGGTGTCCGGCGTCGCGAACACGCCACCGTGGGAGCTCTGGATGTTCGGGACGTCCAGGATCTGCTTGGTCTTGAAGTCCCGCAGGTCGATCATCGCGATGCGACCGTTGGCCCGGTCGTTGATGTACACGAACCGACCGTCGTAGTCGCCACCGCGCTCCGACAGGGCCGGGTGGTGCGTGTCGCCCCACAGCAGCGGGTCGTTGTGGGCCGGGTCGGATCCTTGCTCGAGGACCTCCTCGGTCCAGTCCGCGCCGAAGCCATAGCCGGACCAGGCGTCGGGTGCGAAGACGGGGATCGTCTTGAGCAGGCGCATGGACGGCACGCCGATGACGTGCATCTGGCCGGAGTGACCGCCCGAGGCGAAGATCAGGTACTCGTCGTGCTCGCCGGGGGCGACGAAGGTGGCGAGCGCCGCCTCGGCCTGCTCACCGCTGAGGCCGTGGGCGCTCGCGACCGAGGCGAGAGTGCCCCCCGACGCCGCGCCGAAACCGAAGCGGGCACCTGCCGCACCGAGTACCAGCCCCACGACGAGGACGACCACGAGACCGGTCCTCGATGACCACCTGAACCGCGGAGTTGCGACGTCCTCGCCCATCGTCCCGGATCCTCCTCCGCGGCCGTCCGCGGGGTACCGAGGGGGCGGTCCGCCGGTCGCCGGGCCCTCCTCGGGTGCCTGCGCCAAGCAAACCATTAGCGATGCACTACGCGGAACGGCGAAGGTCCCGACCCGCGAGACCGACCGGCCTCTGCGGAGCGAGGCCTTCGGCCCTACCCGACGGCGCTGCACGCGGTCAGGCTCCGGCGCCGGCGAGCACGGGACGACCGGTGGCCCACCAGCAGGAGGGGACGGCGCTGCGCGAGCCGACGATCATCCAGGGCGGCATGGGCGTCGGCGTGTCGAGCTGGCGACTGGCGCGCGAGGTCGGGATGCGGGGCCATCTGGGGGTGGTGTCGGGCACGGCCGCTGCCGTCGTCCAGGCAAGGCGACTGGCGCTGGGCGATCCGGGCGGGCACGTCCGGCGGGCGCTGGAGCGGTTCCCGCACCCGGCGGTCGCGCGCCGCGTTCTCGACCGCCACCTCGGGACCTCGGATCGCTCGCAACGCTTCCGGGGGGTGCCCGCACCCAGCCTGGCGCCGGGTCGCTCACTGGTCGAGCTCACGGTCGTGGGCACCTTCGTCGAGGTCTTCCTGGCCAAGGAGGGCCACGACGGTCCGATCGGCGTGAACCTGCTGGAGAAGATCCAGCTCCCCACGCCCGCATCGCTGTACGGGGCCATGCTGGCAGGGGTGGACCACGTGCTGATCGGGGCGGGAGTCCCGGTCAGGATCCCGCGGCTCCTCGACGACCTCTCGCAGCACCGGCCGGTCGCGCTGCCGGTCGCCGTCGTCGACGCACCGGCCGGGGCGCCTCCGGCCGCAATCCGCTTCGACCCCGCCGAGCTCGGCACGGTGGGGGACCGGCCCCTCGCACGTCCACGGTTCCTGGCGATCGTCTCCTCGGCGACGCTGGCGGCCTACCTCGCACGGAGCGCGACCGGGGCCCCCGACGGGTTCGTCGTCGAGACCCCGCGTGCAGGCGGGCACAACGCTCCCCCGCGTGGTGCCCTGCGGCTGGACGAGCGGGGGGAGCCCGTCTACGGGCCTCGGGACGCCATCGACCTCGAGGCGATCCGAGTGCTCGGCCTGCCGTTCTGGGTCGCCGGTGGCACGGCGACCCGCGAGGGCCTCGCTGCCGCACGGGCGGCAGGGGCCGTCGGGATACAGGTCGGCACCGCGTTCGCGTTCTGCGACAGCTCGGGGCTCGACCCCGGCCACCGGTCGGCCACGATCCGCGCCGCGATCGCCGGCGCGACCACCGTGCGCACCGACCCGTCGGCCTCACCCACCGGCTACCCGTTCAAGGTCCTCGAGGCTGAAGGGACGCTCAGCGACGGGTCCGTGTACGACGAACGGCCGCGACGCTGCGACCTCGGGTACCTGCGAGAGACCTACCTGCGTCCCGACGGCCGGTTCGGCTACCGCTGCTCCGCCGAACCGGTCGACGACTACGTGCGCAAGGGTGGGACGGTCGGCGAGACCGTCGGCCGACGCTGCCTGTGCAACGGCCTCTTGGCCACCATCGGGCTGGGACAGATCCGCGGCGACGGCACCGTCGAACCGGCGCTGCTCACGGCGGGCGACGACGTCGCCGGCATCGTGCGCTTCCTGGGCGAGGGAGCGACGAGCTACTCCGCCGGCGACGTGCTCGACCATCTGCTCTCGACGAGCGCGGACGACCCGGCGCGCCAGGACGACCGCGACTGACCGGGGACGTCGGCGGATCGCGTGGGGGCTCGCTGGTCGGACGTGGCCCGGGTGATCCCGTCCCGGTGATGGCGGCGGCACAGCACCTCGTACGCCACCTCGGCGTCGCTGACGTCACCCACCACGACCTGCGCCCCCTCGCGCTGGATCAGTCCGTCGACGGTACGGGCGTTGGTCGTCCCGCGGGCACCGCACCAGCACCGTGCGTCGACCTGGAGTTCCGAGCGGCGATCGGCCAGCTCCAGCAGGCGCTGCGACCCTGGGAACAGCCTGGTCTGGAAGTCGGCAAGTAGCCCGAACGCCTGGACGTCGATGTCGAGGTCGTCCACGACCGCTCCGAGCTGCTCGACCTGGCGTGGCGAGTAGAACTGGGCCTCGTCGCAGATCACCACGTCCACCGGGGTGCCCGCCGCGACGATCGCCCCCACATGGGCGCGGAGGTCCAGCTCGTCGTCGACGACGGCGGCGGGCTGGGCGAGCCCGATCCGGCTGGAGATGGCGCCACCCTCGCGGTCGTGCTTGGTGAACAACAGCACGTGCGTGCCGGCGGCGGTGGCGTTGTGGTGGTTCTGCAGCGCCAGCGTGGATTTTCCACAGCTCATCGTGCCGTAGAAGAAGTGCAGCTCGGCCATGCGAGCTCCTGACGACGAACGACGGCGACGGACCGTGGTCCTAGCCCACGTCCCGCCGCCGCCGGAGCATCCTCACCCGAAGGTCGCCGGTCAGCCCTCGAGCCGCGCCTCGAGCTCGATGGTCGCCGAGCCGCCCGCCAGCAGCTTGGACACCGGGCAGGCGTCCTTCGCGATCTGCGCCTTCGCGAGGAAGGCGTCCTCGTCGATGCCGGGCACGGCGCCGACCGTGGAGAGCACGATGCGCGTGATCGCAGGCTTGCCGTCCACCCGCTCGAGGTGGAGGGTCGCCGAGGTCGCGACCGACGTGGGCGGGTTGCCGTCCTGGGCGAGCAGGTTGGACAGCGACATCGAGAAGCAGGCGGCATGGGCGGCCGCGATCAGCTCCTCCGGGTTGGTGCCGTCGCCCTCTTCGAAGCGGGAGACGAAGCTGTACTCGCCGGCGAAGGCGCCGCTGCCGAGCGCGAGCGTGCCCTGCCCTGCCTTCAGATCGCCGCGCCATTCCGCGGTGGAGGTCCGTGCCGTCACGTGAGTGGCTCCTGTGTCGAGGTCGGTGGGATCCCTGTGTGCGGTGCGCCCCGCGAGGGCGCGGTCGACACGCTATCCGGACGACCGGGGTGCGCCCTCAGCGGGTCACGTCGTTCGTCGCCCCGGGTTGACCGAAGAACGGCACCCGGCCGAAGTCCAGCCCGTAGCGCTCGATCGCCTCGGCCGGGACCTTCGGGTCGAGCTCGCCCGTCTTCGCGAGCTCCGCGAGCACGCAGTACGCGATCGAGGCCGCGTCGATCCGGTGGTAGCGACGCAGCGCCTCGCGCGTGTCGGAACGGCCGAACCCGTCGGTCCCCAGCACCGCGAAGGGGCCGGGGATCCAGTCCGCGATCTGGAAGGGAGTGGCACGCATCCAGTCCGAGACGGCGACGTAGGGCCCGGTCGTTCCCTCGAGGATCCGCGTGACCAACGGGGTGCGCGGCTCCTCGCCCGGGTTGGTCCGGTTCCACGCCTCGGTCGCGATCCCGTCGCGCAGCAACCGGTTCCAGCCCGGCGCCGACCACACGTCCGTGGAGACGTCCCAGTCCTCGGCAAGGAGCTGCTGGGCGCGCAACGCCTCGTTGGCGATCGTGCCCGAGGACAGGATGTGGGCTGCGGGAGTGCCCGGGCCCTCCTTGAAGCGGTAGAGCCCGTCGACGACCTGCTGGTCGTCGACGTGGTCGGGCATCGGGGGCTGACGGACAGGCTCGTTGTAGACGGTCAGGTAGAAGATGACGTCCTCGCCGGCGTCGGTCTCGAGCCCGCCGGCCTCGCGCGGGTACATGCGCTCCAGGCCGTGCTCGACCAGGACGGCGATCTCGAAGGCGAAGGACGGGTCGTACGCCTCGATCCCGGGGTTGGACTGCGCCATCAGCAGCGAGTGCCGGTCCTGGTGCTGGAGGCCTTCGCCGTTGAGGGTGGTCCCACCGGCGGTCGCGCCGATCAGGAAGCCTCGGGCCCGCTGGTCGGTGGCCGACCAGATCGCGTCGGCGGTGCGCTGGAACCCGAACATGGAGTAGAAGACGTAGAGCGGGATCAGTGCCTCACCGTGGGTGGCATAGCTGCTGCCCACCGCATGGAAGGTCGCGACCGATCCCGCCTCGGTGATGCCCTCGTGGAGGATCTGCCCGTCGGTCGCCTGCTTGTAGGACAGCAGCAGCTCCTGGTCGACCGGCTCGTAGGTCTGGCCGACCGGGTCGTAGATCTTCGCGGTCGGGAACCACGAGTCCATGCCGAAGGTCCGGGCCTCGTCCGGGATGACGGGCACGATGCGCCTGCCGAAGCTCTCGTGGCGCAGCAGGTCCTTGAACAGCCGGACCAGCGCCATCGTGGTCGCGACCTCCTGGTTGCCCGAGCCGGCCTTCAGGGCACCGAACGCATCGGTCGGAGGCAGCTCCGGCACGGTGAACGACACCGTCCGGGCGGGCACGTAGCCGCCGAGCGCACGGCGACGCTCGTGGAGGTACTCCATCATCGGGTCGCCGTCCGACGGCCGCACGTAGGGAGGCTTGTCCCCCTCCAGCGCCTCGTCGGAGATGTCCAGCCCCAAGCGGTCGCGGAAGCTCTTGAGCGCGTCGGAGGAGAGCTTCTTCATCTGGTGGACCGCGTTGCGTGCCTCGAAGTCGGGTCCGAGGGTCCATCCCTTGACCGTCTGGGCGAGGATCACGGTCGGGGCACCGTTGGTCTCGGTGGCCGCCTTGAAC
The DNA here is from genome assembly GCA_963695235.1 of uncultured Nitriliruptoraceae bacterium. GTDB lineage: Bacteria > Actinomycetota > Nitriliruptoria > Nitriliruptorales > Nitriliruptoraceae > PWLR01. Next base: position 1,185,912 of record OY968778.1, on the reverse strand, counting down.
GCTGCGTAGACCTTGCGGTAGTCGTGCCCGCCACGTGTGAGGCGATCGATGAACGCGTCGTCGTAGGGCTCGATGAGGCGCCGGATGTCGTCGTTCGCCCCGAAGAAGTGGTCCCGGATGTAGGCGGCGCCCTTGGTCGTGTACGTCTGCATCTGGCCGTCGGGGATCTCGTTCATGCGTGCGACGAGCGCACCGTCGACGTCGCGCGCGAGCAGCTCGTCCCACTCGCGACCCCAGATCACCTTGATCACGTTCCAGCCGGCACCCCGGAAGATGCCCTCCAGCTCCTGGATCACCTTGCCGTTGCCGTGCACCGGTCCGTCGAGCTGCTGGAGGTTGCAGTTGATGACGAAGGTCAGGTTGTCCAGCCCGTCGCGCGAGGCGCGCCACAGGGCGCCCAGCGACTCCGGCTCGGCGGTCTCGCCGTCGCCACCGAAGAACCAGACGTGCTGGTCCGAGGTGTCCTTGAAGCCGCGTGCCTGGAGGTAGCGGTTGAAGCGCGCCTGGTAGATCGCGTTGATCGGCCCGAGCCCCATCGAGACGGTCGGGAACTCCCAGAAGTCCGGCATCAGCCTCGGGTGGGGGTAGGACGACAGCCCTCCCGGCTCGACCTCGGAGCGGAAGCGGTCGAGCTGCTCCTCGGTGACACGGCCCTCGAGGAAGGCGCGGGCGTACACGCCCGGTGAGGCGTGCCCCTGGAAGAAGACCTGGTCGCCGCCCCCGGGGTGCGCCCGGCCGCGGAAGAAGTGGTTGAACCCGACCTCGTAGAGGGATGCTGCGGACGCATAGGTGCCGATGTGCCCGCCGGTCCCCCGCTCGACGTTGGTGCGGTGCACCATCACCGCGGCGTTCCACCGGATCTGGCGGCGGATGCGACGCTCGACGTCCTCGTCGCCGGGGAAAGCGGGCTCGCGCTCCGGCGAGATCGTGTTGATGTAGTCGGTCGTGGTCAGTGACGGGATCCCGATGCTGCGCTGCCGGGCGCGTTCGAGCACCTTGAGCAGCAGGAAGCGACCACGTGCCTGTCCCTGCTCGTCGACCACCACGTCGAACGAGTCGAGCCACTCCTGGGTCTCGACCTGGTCGATGTCCGGGTACTGCGTCGGCAGCCCGTCGGTGATGATCGGGCTGGCTGCCGCGCCCTTGGCGCCGGCCTTCGCGGGCGATTCCGCCACGACCACGGCTCCTTGTCGGCTGGGTGGCGATGCGACCCGGCACGCTAACCGCTCCCCGGCCCGGACGCCGCAGCGGGCAGGTACCGTCGGTCGCCATGAGCCTCCGTTCACGCGCCGTCGTGGCCGTCCTCGCGGTCCTTCTGGCGTCGTGCTCCGATGTCCAGGACCGCATCGACCAGGTGCGGGACTCGGCGTCTGAGCTCACCGACCAGGCGCGCTTCTGCCTGACGATCGCCCGCACGGTGTCCGCGATCGAGTCGGGCTCGCCACAGACCGCCGCGGAGGCTGCCGAGGAGGCGTTCGCACAGGCACCCGAGGAGGTGCGCGCCGACGCCGAGGCGGTGCTCGACGCGATCCGTTCCACGGATGGCGGTGCCGCCGAGGCGCTCGAGGACCCGGACGTGCGTGCGGCCGCGGAGCGCCTGCGCGACCGCACGGCCGACCTCTGCGATCCCTCGCGCTGAGCGTGGCGACCACGCCCCCGGCCTCTCCACCCGCCCCACCGATCGACCTCGACGACGTGCGGGCCGCGGCTGCCCGCCTCCGCGGGACCGTGCACCGCACGCCCGTGCTGAGGTCCCGTTCCCTCGACGCGCTCGCGGGCGGCTCCCTCCACCTCAAGGCGGAGCACCTGCAACGCATCGGTGCGTTCAAGATCCGCGGCGCCGTCAACGCCGTGGCAGCCCTGGACCCCGAGGTACGAGCGCGGGGCGTCGTCGCGTTCTCGTCCGGCAACCATGCACAGGCGGTGGCGTTGGCCGCCACGACCTTCGGCATCCCCGCGACGATCGTGCTCCCGGCCGATGCCCCTGCGGTGAAGCGCGAGGCGACCGAGGGATACGGAGCGACGATCGTCCCCTACGACCGGCTCCGCGAGGACCGGGCGGCCATCGCGTCCCGGCTGGCGGCCGAGCACGGGGCGACGCTCGTTCCGCCCTACGACGACGTCCGGGTGATGGCCGGCCAGGGGACCGTCGCGTTGGAGCTCCTGGAGGACGTCCCCGACCTGGACGTCCTGGTGGTCCCGGTGGGGGGCGGAGGCCTGCTCGGCGGATGCGCGACGGTGGCCAGGGCACTGCGACCGGACCTTCGGATCGTGGGCGTCGAGCCCGCCACCCGCCGGGCCGCACGAGACGCCCTCGAGCTCGGACGGGTCGTCAGCGTGCCCGTCCCCGACACCCTGCTGGACGGTCAGCGCTCGCCCGAGATCGGTGCGCTCCCACTGGCCGCGTTCCGCGCCCACGTCGACCAGGTGGTCGGGGTCGAGGACGACGAGGTGCTCGCCGCGATGGCCTTCCTGCTGCTGCGTTGCAAGCAGGTCGTGGAGCCGTCGGGGGCCTGTGCCCTGGCCGCCGTGCTCAGCGGTCGGGTCGCGGTGGACGGCCGCCGGGTCGGCATCGTCCTCTCCGGCGGCAACGTGGGCCCCGAGGCGCTCCGGCTGGTGCTCGACCGGGGGTAGCGACCGAGCCGGCGGTCGGTCAGCTCGCGTACTGGCGTGCCTGATGGCGACGCCACCGTGCCACGGCCGCGCCGTACGCCGCCGCCACGGCCAGGGGATCGCCCGCCTCCAGGGCATCCACGGCCCGCCAGAGGTCGGCACAGGTGTGGTCCCGCTCGAGCTCCTGCAGGCCGAGGATGCGCGCCACCCCGCCGTAGTCGAGCTCCAGCAGCGAGACCGGGTCGAACGCGTCGATCCACACCGCGAGATCCGCCAGCGTCGCGAGGACGTCCTCGCCGTCCTCGGTGTTGTCCTCGACCGCGCGGATCACCCGCTCGATGCGTTCCGCCGCGGCGGCACACGTCGTCAGGTAGACGATCCGGGCGGACGCCCCTTCCGGGGGGTCGAGCAGGCGACGCTCCGAGGGCGCGAAGGCGACGAACCACGACAACGGCACCGACCACGCCTCGTCGAGGATGTGTGGGACGGCAACCGACCCCACGGTGCCAGAGGTGACCCGTCGCCCCGGGACGAACGCCTCGAAGGCGACGGGGGGGACCGTGCGGCGGAACAACTCCAGCGCCCGCGCCGCCCGCAGCTCCAGCTGGAGCGGGCACAGCATGATGCGACCGTCCACCCGCCGCACCAGCGCGGCGTCCGGACCGAACCGTGAGCGGCCGCTCAGCAGCCGCGCCCGCGCGACACCCGACTCGAGCGCAGCGAGCTGCCGGCGGGTGACGCCGCCACCTCGCTCGACGTACGCGCGCCAGCGGTCCCGGTCCGCCGCCGGGAACGACTCCAGCGGGGAGAACACCCTGAGCTGTGTGCGCGGGATCTCCATGCCGGCACCGTAGCCACGGACACGTCCGCTGCGGCGCATGCAGGGCCCGGCCGGCCGCCGCCCGTTCTACTGTCGACGTCGTGCGGGCGGCGCGAGCCGCCCCGCCGAGCGAGGAGACGACGGTGGAGGGCGCGTTCGCCAGGTTCGACGGCCACGAGCAGGTGGTGTTCGGCAGCGACGACGACACCGGTCTGCGCTGCATCATCGCCATCCACTCCACCCGGCTCGGGCCGTCGCTCGGGGGGACTCGTTTCCGCGCCTACGACGACGACGATGCAGCACTTGAGGACGTGCTGCGGCTGTCCCGGGCGATGACCTACAAGAACGCCTGCGCCGGGCTCGACCACGGCGGTGGCAAGGCGGTGATCGTCGGTGATCCGGGGAGCGTGCGTTCCGAGGCGCTGCTCAGGTCCTACGGCCGGATGGTGCAGAGCCTCGGTGGCCGTTACATCACGGCATGCGACGTCGGCACCACGCCGGCGGACATGGCGTTCGTCCGCCGGGAGACCCGGTGGGCGACCGGCGCCGAGGCGGTCGAGGGAGGCTCGGGCGATTCGGGGATCATGACCGCCTACGGCGTCTACCTGTCCATGAAGGCGGCGGCGGGTGCCCTCTTCGGTGACGAGCAGCTGGCCGGACGGCACGTCGCGGTCCAGGGGCTCGGCAAGGTCGGCGCGCGGCTCGTGGCACACCTGGTCGAGGAGCGCGCCAAGGTCACCGTCGCCGACGTGTCGCACCAGGCTCTCGACCGCGTCGCCGACCTGCCGGGTGTCGAGGTCGCCGGGGTCGACGAGGTGCTCGCGGCCGACGCCGACATCGTCTCGCCCAACGCGCTGGGCGCGGTCCTCCACGAAGGGTCCATCCCGCTGCTCTCCGCCCGGATCGTCTGCGGTGGCGCGAACAACCAGCTCGCATCGCCCGAGGACGCCATGCGGCTGCACGAGCAGGGAGTGCTGTACGCGCCGGACTTCGTGGTCAACGCCGGCGGCGTGATCAACGTCGCAGAGGAACTGCACCCGGACGGCTACGACGAGGCACGCGCGAGGAACCGGGTCGCCGCCATCCCGGCGACGCTCCGCCGGATCGTCGAGGTGTCACGGACCGAGCACGTCACGACCGAGGTCGCGGCGGCCCGGGTCGCGGAGGCGCGCATCGGCGCCGTCGGATCGCTGCGCCGCTTCTACCTCGGCAGCTGATCGGCCGGGCCGACCGAGGCCGCCGGCAGGATCACCTCCGCGAGGGTTCCACCACCCGGCGCCGGCGCCAGCGAGGCGACACCGCCGTGGCGTTCGGCCACCGTGCGGACCACGTGCAAGCCCAGCCCGCTGCCTCCCGACGGGCCGCTGACGAAGGGGTCGAACGCGCCCTCGAGCACGGCCGGGTCGACGGGTGGTCCGGCGTCCAGCACGCTGACCGTCACCTTTCCGTCCCCCCGCTCCACGCGGACCTGCACGTCCGTCCCGTCCGGCGTGTGGGAAACGGCGTTGTCGAGCAGGTTGACCACCAAGCGCTCCAGGGCGCCCGCGTCGCCGCGGACGACCGCGGGTCCGGTCGCGTCGAGCCTGAGCCGACGTCCGTCGTCGCGGGCGGCGACCATCCCGCGGCCCGACCGGACCGCCCGCCGCGCGAGCTCCGCCACGTCGACCAGCTCGTCGGGAAGCGGCGCGTCGGCCTCCGCGACCGCGACGGTCAGCAGGTCGTCGACCATGCCGCGGAGGCGTCGCACCTCGGCGCCCACGTCCACGAGGATCGCGTTGCGACGTTCGGGCGTGAGGGCCTCCGAGCGCCGCTCGAGGAGCTGCAGGAACCCCCCGATCGACGTCAGTGGCGACCGCAGGTCGTGGACGATGCCCGCGACGGCTTCCGCGCGGGCGGTGGCCAGCTGCCGCAGGACGACCGCCTCGTCCCGGAGCGAGGCGGCGTCGTCCCGGTGCGACTCGAGGCCCCACACACGACGCAGCGCGAGCCCGGCATGCGCGGCGAACAGGCCGACCAGGGTGACGTCCGAGCGACCGAACGCGGGCGCCGACGCGTCACGCTCCACCGCCACTGCACCCACGATCCTCTGCCCGTCACGCAGCGGCGCGGCGATCACCGAGCGGTCGACCTCCCCGCCCCAGGGCGCCCCTCGGCCGGCGAGGACCGGCTCGTCGTGCTCGATCGCGGCGGCGATCGGGCCGGCGGCCGGGGACAGCCGTGTCCCGCGGGTGGGAGCCCCCGGGCCGGTCGACGCGGCGACGGTCAGCTCGCCCGCCGCGTCCAGCAGCACCGCGCCGGAGCTCGCGGCCGTCAGGTGCAGGACACCCTCCAGCAGCCGCGAGAAGACATCCGGCAGCTCCTCCGCCTCTGCGATCTCGCGGATCGTCCACTCCAGCGACCCGAGGGCGTCGACACGCGCGGTGAGCGAGACCGCGCGCTCACGCTGCGCGATCAGAGCCCGCAGGACGCGCCGAGCCCGCCGCTCCTCCAGCAGCACCCACCCGCCGTAGAGCATCGTGACGCCCAGCAGCGCGAGCGCCGCGGGTCGCACCGTCCGAGGCGTCACGGCGTCGACGAGCAGCATCGCCAGCGCAGCGCAGGCGGCGACCCCCAGCAGCACGACGACCAGCACGCGGTCGCGCCGCCTGCGCTGAAGGTCGGCGAGCGCGTCGTCGAGCGGGCCGCCGGGGCGATCAGACACCGACGAACCGCACCCGGGAGGGACCGTCGGACACACCGTCGGAGCTGGCCGAACCAGCACCGACGCCGACGGCGTCGACGTCTCCCAGCACCCACGCGTCGACACCCCGCCCTGCCAGCAGGTCGAGGGCATCGCGCACGACCTCGGGATCCAGCACCGCGACCATGCCCACCCCGCAGTTGAAGGTCCGCCACATGTCGTCGTCGACGACCGGGCCCTGCTCCCGCAGCCACCGGAACACGGCCGGCCACGTCCACGTCGACACGTCGACGGACGCATGCAGGCCCGCGGGGAGGACGCGTGGCAGATTGCCCGGCAGGCCGCCGCCCGTGACGTGGCAGAACGCCCGCACCTCGACGTGGTCCAGCAACGCGAGGCAGTCCGGCGCATGGATCCTGGTCGGCTCGAGCAGCTCGCGCCCGAGCGAGCGGTCGAACCCGTGGCGTTCGTCGAGGTCGCGGTCGCCGACGATGCGACGCACCAGGCTGAAGCCGTTGCTGTGCAGCCCCGACGACGGCAGCGCGAGGAGCACGTCACCATCGCGGACGCGGTGCGGCCCGAGGATCGCGTCGCGCTCGACCGCGCCGACGCCGAAGCCCGCCAGGTCGAACGCATCGTCGTCGAGCAGACCGGGATGCTCCGCGGTCTCGCCCCCCACCAGGGCACACCTCGCGTCCGCGCAGCCGTCGGCGATGCCGCGCACGATCGCGGCGACGCGGTCCGGGTCCAACCGCCCGACCGAGACGTAGTCGTTGAAGAACAGCGGCTCGGCACCCGTGACCACGAGGTCGTCGACCACCATCGCGACGAGGTCGCGGCCGATCGTGTCGAGGATGCCCAGCCGTCGCGCGAGGTCCACCTTCGTGCCCACCCCGTCGGTCGAGCTGACGAGGACCGGGTGCCGATAGCGGCCGAGATCGAGCTCGAACAGCCCTCCGAACCCGCCGATGCCTCCGATGACCTCCGGACGGCTGGCCCTCCGCAGCACGTCCGAGAGCAGCTCGACGCTGCGGTCGGCGGCAGCGAGATCGACGCCGGCATCGGCATAGGAGAGCGGCGGTCTGTCGGTCATGGACGTGCCTGCTCCTGTGTGCGCCCGCATCGCTGCCGGCCGACGGGTCCGAGGCCGCCAGCGCTGCAGCGACGCGGTGCCGGCCTGCCGGCATCCTCGCACGGGACGGCGGCGGCGGCGACCCGGACGTACGGGACGGGTCCGCTCAGACCGGTGCGGCGCGCTCTCGCGGCAGGCGCCACCGCCGACGCCAGGCGCGCTCCGCGTCGGCGAAGGTGTCGAGCGGATCGATCACCTCCTGCAGGGCGGTGAGCAGCTCCTCGAGCTCGTCCGTCGATGCCGCCAACTCCTCGACGCCCGCGAGCGCCGCCTCCGCCTCGTCGAGCCCCGCCTCGCAGTCCCGCCAGTCCTCGTCGAGCTCGTCCAGCCGCCAGCGGGACATCCAGACGCGGGCGTCGGCGACCGCCCGGCGGACGGCGTCCGTGCCGACGGCTATCGGGGCCGGCTCCACCCGTCCGGTGGGCAACGTGCCGAGCAGCACACGGCGGCCGCCCTCGATCACCTCGGCACAGTCGACGAAGGCCCACCACGACGGGTGCAGCTCCGGAGGCAGGTCGGGCTTGCGGGAGAAGAGGGGCATGGCGGGAGTATCGCGTCACCGGGCAGCGGGTGCGAACCGCCGTCGGACCGGTCCCGGCGTTGGGCGGCCGTCGGCGCGTCGGTAGCATCGCCGGACAGGCAGCGGTCCGGAGTCCTGGTCCCGCGCCGCCCGGGGGACGATGCCGCCCTCGGCCGTGCGCACACCCGTCCGCGCGAACGGTGCGACCCTGCGCCATCCCTGCGCCACCCGGGACGAGACCACATGCAGCCGCCACTCGACGCACATCCCTTCCTCGACGCCCTCCGCACGACGGTGCTCGTGTTCGACGGGGCCATGGGGACCTCCCTCCAGGACGCCGGCCTGACCGCCGCGGACTTCGGGTCGGAGGCACTCGACGGCTGCAACGAGGTCTTGGTCCGCACGCGGCCCGACGTCGTCGACGCCGTACACCGCTCGTTCCTGGACGTCGGCGTCCACGCGGTGCAGACCGACACGTTCGGTGGGGCGCCGTGGGTGCTCGACGAGTACGGGCTCGGGGCCGAGACCGAGGAGCTGAACCGGGTGGCGGCCGAGCTCGCGCGCCGCGCCGCCGACGACTACGCGGGTCCGGGGGACCCGCGTTTCGTGGTCGGCTCGATCGGACCGGGGACCCGAGCACCGTCCCTGTCGCTGGGCAAGGACCCCACGGCTCCGGGCCACATCGACGTCGTGGCCATGGAGGACGGCTACCGACGGCAGGTGCGCGGACTGCTGGAGGGCGGCTGCGACGCGCTGCTGGTCGAGACGTGCTTCGACCTGTTGCAGGTCAAGGCGGCGGTCGCCGCCGTGAACGACGTCTACGACGAGCGCGGCGAACGGGTGCCACTGCTGGTGCAGTTCACGGTCGAGAAGGACCTCGACACGATGCTGCTCGGGACGGAGCCGCTCGCCGCGATCGCCGCGCTGGACGCGCTCGCGATCGACGTGCTCGGCATGAACTGCGCAACGGGACCCGACGACATGCGCGAGCACGTCCGCACCCTCGCACGATCGTCGCGGCTGCCGATCAGCGTGATCCCCAACGCCGGGATCCCGTACCTGGAGGACGGACGGACCGTCTACCCCCTCTCCCCTGAGGAGCTGGCGGCCGCGCACCGCAGCTTCGTCGAGGAACTGGGGGTGTCGATCGTCGGCGGTTGCTGCGGCACCACACCCGACCACCTGGCCGCGGTCATGGACGCGGTGGGGGGGCTCCGACCCCGTCCGCGCGTCCTGGATCGGCCGGAAGCAGCGAGGCGCGGAGCGGTGGGTCGTCTGGTCCTGCCCGCCGGGGACGAGCAGCCCGGCGCAGGCGAGGCGCCGACGCCGTTGACCGTCGAGTGGCGGCCGTCGCTCGCCTCCCTCTACGCCGCGGTGACGGTGGAGCAGGAGAACGCGTTCCTCGCGATCGGGGAGCGTGCCAACGCCAACGGGTCAGCGGCCTTCCGGGAGCTGCTGCTCGCCGAGGACTGGGACGGTGCGGTGCAGCTCGCCCGCTCCCAGACGCGCGAGGGCGCGCACGTGCTGGACGTCTGCGTCGACTACGTCGGACGCGACGGCGTCCGCGACATGATCGAGGTGATCGACCGCTACGCCACCCAGTCGACGCTCCCGCTGGTGATCGACTCGACCGAGCCCGAGGTGATCGAGGCCGCCCTGCACCGTCTGGGGGGGCGGGCGGTCATCAACTCGGTGAACCTCGAGGACGGGCGCGTCAAGGCCGACCGGCTGCTCCCGCTCGCACGTCGCTACGGCGCCGCGGTCATCGCGTTGGCGATCGACGAGGAGGGCCAGGCCCGCACGGCCGACCGCAAGGTCGAGATCTGTGAGCGCATCGCCCGACTGGCGATCGACGAGTTCGGGCTGGAGGCACACGACCTGATCTTCGACTGCCTCACCTTCCCACTCGGCTCGGGGCAGGAGGACCTGCGTGGCGACGGCCTCGCGACACTCGAGGCGATCGAGCGGATCAAGGCGCTGGTCCCGGGCTGCGCCACGACGCTCGGCGTCTCGAACGTCTCCTTCGGACTGTCACCCGCGGCCCGACAGGTCCTCAACTCGGTGTTCCTCGACGAGGCGATGCGCCGAGGCCTCGATTCCGCGATCGTGCACGTGGCCCGGATCCTCCCGCTGCACCGGATCCCCGACGAGCAGCGAGAGGTGGCGCTCGACCTGATCCACGATCGACGCGGCACGGCCGGCCTCGGGGGGACGGCGTCATCCGACTACGACCCGCTCCACCGGTTCATGGCGCTGTTCGACGGCGAGAGCGCGACACGGGCCTCGGACGAGGACCTGGCCGCGATGCCCGTCGAGGAGCGGCTGGAACGACGCATCGTCGACGGGGACAGGGACGGCATGGCCGCGGACCTGGACGCGGCCCTGACGGACCATCCACCGCTGGACATCATCAACCGCTTCCTGCTCGCCGGCATGGCGACGGTCGGTGAGCTGTTCGCATCCGGGCAGATGCAGCTGCCGTTCGTGCTCCAGTCGGCCGAGGCGATGAAAACGGCGGTCGCCCACCTCGAGCCGCACATCCAGGCGGCCGGGGGCTCCGCCTCCTCCAGGGGGCGTGTCGTCCTGGCGACGGTCAAGGGGGACGTGCACGACATCGGCAAGAACCTCGTGGACATCATCCTGCGCAACAACGGGTTCGACGTCGTCAACCTCGGGATCAAGCAGTCGGTCGACCAGATCCTCACCGCTGCCGAGCAGCACGACTGCGACGCGATCGGCATGTCCGGGTTGCTGGTGAAGTCGACCGTCGTGATGCGGGAGAACCTCCAGGAGATGAACATCCGCGGGCTCGCCGCCCGCTATCCGGTGCTGCTCGGCGGGGCAGCGCTCACGCGCGGCTACGTGGAGGACGACCTCAGGGCGCTGTTCGACGGCGAGGTCCACTACTGCAAGGACGCCTTCGAAGGCCTGCGGGTCCTGCGGACCGTCCTGGACGCGAGGGCCGCGGGCGAGCGCACGCCGGAGGCGTTGACCGCGCGCAAGCCGCGACGCACCCACACGCGCACGCGTGGCGACGAGCAGCCACCCGCGCGGGACGGGCGAGGGCGGCCGCGGTCGGCGGTCTCGACCGACGTCGAGATCCCGGTCCCGCCGTTCTGGGGTCACCGCGTCGCGCGCGGCATCGCCGTCGGGGACATCGCACCGCTGCTCAACGAGGTCGCGCTCTTCCGCAACCAGTGGGGCTTCACCCCCGGGGACCTCGGGCCAGACGGCTATGCCGCGCTCCTGGAGCGCGAGGCACGACCGGTGCTGCGCGACTGGCTCGCTCGCGCGAGGACGGAGCAGGTGCTGCATCCCGCGGTCACCTACGGCTACTACCCGGCGAACGGTGACGGCGACGACCTCGTCGTGTGGGAGCCGGACGCGCCGCTGGAACAGGAGCGCGCGCGGTTCACGTTCCCACGTCAGACGCACGGCCGGTTCCTGTGCATCGCCGACTTCTTCCGGCCCATCGAGACCGGACAGCCCGACGTCCTCGGGGTCCAGGTCGTCACGATGGGACGTCGCATCAGCGAGGTCGCCGCCTCGTTGTTCGCCGAGGACCGCTACCAGGACTACCTGTACGCACACGGCTTCGGTGTCGAGATGGCCGAGGCCCTCGCAGAGCTCTGGCACCGCCGGGTCCGCGAGGAGCTCGGGATCGCCGGAGCCGACGGATCGACACCACAGGACTGGTTCCGTCAGGGCTACCGAGGCTCCCGCTACTCCTTCGGCTACCCGGCCTGCCCGGATCTCGAGGCACAGGTCACGCTGTTCGATCTGGTCGACGCACCGGCGATCGACGTGGCGCTCACCGACGAGTTCATGCTCCATCCGGAGCAGTCGACCTCTGCCCTGATCGTCCACCATCCGGATGCGAAGTACTTCAACGCCCGGTGAGAGCCGCGGCAGGGCGTCCCACTAGGCTCCCGCGTCCCCAGCGAACGAGCCCCCGATGGCGCACATCGACCCGGATGGTCCCCCCGACACGCTCGACGTGCCGCTCGAGCTGACGCCGTCCAGATGGACGAAGCGGGACATCTACCTGCTGCTGTCGGGGCTCGTGATCCCGCGCCCCATCGCCTGGGTGTCGACCGTCGACGAGCAGGGCGTGCGCAACGTCGCACCGCACAGCTTCTTCAACATGATGAGCAGCCAACCGCCGCACGTCGCGTTCTCGTCGCAGGGCATCAAGGACACGCTGCGCAACCTGCGCGCCGTCCCCGAGTTCGTGGTGAACATCGTCTCGATGGACCTCGCCGAGGCGATGAACGCGTCGGCCACCAACGCACCACCAGACGTCGACGAGTTCGACGCGTTCGGCATCGATGCGGCGCCCTCGTCGGTGGTCCGTCCACCGCGGGTGGCGAGCTCGCGCGCGCATCTGGAGTGCCGGGTCACCGACGAGGTGTCGATCGGCAACGGCCACCTCGTGATCGGCGAGGTCGTGCACATCCACGTCGATCCGTCGGTCTGGCGGGACGGCCGCGTCCAGCCGGACCTGCTCGACCCGGTCTGCCGCCTGGCCGGCACGCGCTACGCCTCGCTCGGCGAGCTGTTCACGATCGAGCGGCGCACGTGGGACGAGGTCGAGGACCTGCCGGTCGACCAGCGGTGGGCGCAACGCACCTGACCGAGGCGGCGTGGTGACGGTCAGCTGCCGCGGTCACCGTCCGAGCCCTCGTCCCACTCCGACCAGCGTTCGCCCTCCTCGAGCTCGTCGTCGCCCGGCGGTTCGGCGACCACCTGCTCGAGCATCGCCGGGTCGACCGTCACCTCGAGCACCCCGATCGTCCCATCGGCGACGTCGTCCACGTGCACGACGGCGAGCGGCCACCAGCTGGAGCCGTCGTGCTCCCACAGCACGCCGACGTGCTCGAGCTCGGACCTGCCGCGCGTCAGGGTCGCGGTCGGTCGCTTGACCCACAGCTCCTCGATCGCGTCCGGGAGGTTGGCCCGGTCGTAGCCCAGGACGTCCGAGGCCTCGCAGTCCGGAGCGACGACCTCCAGGAGCGCATCCAGGTCCCGCGCGTTGAACGCCTCCGCGACCACGTCCAGCGCGTCGGCATCGGCGTCGTCGCGCAGGCCGGCATCGAGATCCTCGTCGAGCAGGTCGGCTTCGGGGTCGTCGAGGTGGAACCCGTAGCCCTCGGCTTGCACACCGTCGGGTGGTGGCAGCGGTTCGGCGCCGCTCTCGACCGGCGAGCGGTCCTCGAACACGTCGTCGTCAACCCGATCGAGCCCGGTCTCCGCGGCGGCCTGCAGACGGTCGAACCGGCTCACGCGTGCACCTCCCGCGGCCGCGCATCGGCCGTCCGCACGAGCGTGCACGGCAGGGCCCAACGGCACAAGGGCCAGGTGGGCGTCGTTCAGCCGCCGGCCGGGGGACGGGCGGCGCGGGCGAGCGGGGGACGCCCGACACGACGGTCGACGAAGTCGAGCAGGTGGCGGTCGAACTCCCACGGCTGCTCGAGCTGACAGGCGTGACCAGCCCCCTCGAGGGTGACCAGCTCGGCGTCCGGCAGCACGTCACGGAGCGCGAAGGCGCGCTGGTGTGCACCGTCCTCGCTGCCGGTGAGGATCAGCACGGGGGCGTCCACCTCGGCGAACCACGCCGGGTCGCCCTGGATCAACGCCTCGAACATCGCCAGGATGCTCGGGACGTCCGCAGCCTCGTCGCGCTCGGCGAACAGGTCCGCGAGCCAACCACCGAGCGGCGTCTCCCGGAAGCCCTCCGAGAGGTCGTGCAGCGCGTACGGGTGCCGATAGGCCACGCCGTCGGCGGTGTAGGCATCCACGTGCCGTTGCAGGTGCGGCTTCTCGGTCGCGTAGCTGGCGCCGGAGACCACCACCGCCGCCGTCCGCTCCGGAGCGAGACGCTGCATGTGGAGGACGACGTTGGTGCCGACGGAGCAGCCCACGAGCACCACCGGACCGTCGCCCTGGTCGGCGGCGGCCTCCCAGCACGCGTCGGCGAGATCGAAGAGCGACACGCCGGGCCGGGCCGTCGGCGAGCGTCCGTAGCCCGGCAGGTCCACGGCGATGCAGCGGTACCAGCTCGACAGGTGCGCGAGCTGGAACATCCACGCCGCGTTGTCCATGGGGTTCGGATGGACGAAGACCATCCGGGGCGCACCCTCCGGGCCCATCAGCTCCCGGTACAACGGCCCGTCGATGTTGGCTGCCACGCGCGTCCCTCCCCACGGCTCCCACCTGAGCCGCCGGACTCTAGGGCGTCCGTGCTCGCCGTCGGCAACTAGCGTCGCCGGCGGCAGAGCCCCCGACGGCACGGCGAGGTAGCCATGGAGCATCGCTTCGACCAGGTCCTCAGGGACGGGACGACGGTGCACATCCGCCCGATCCGGCGAGACGATGCTCCGCGCCTGCTCGGGATGTGGGCACGGACCTCCACCGAGAGCAGGCGCCGCCGGTTCCTCGGTCCGTTCAACCTCGATGCCTCCAACGTCCGGCGGTTCGTCGACCTCGATCCGTCGCTGCAGTACGCGGTGGTCGCGACACTCGGCCGCGAGGTCGACGAGCGCATCATCGGTGTCGCCCGCTACGAGCGTGACCCGGACCGGCCCGATCACGCCGAGTTCGCGGCGCTGATCGAGGACGAGCACCAGGCCCGCGGCATCGGCACGGTGCTCGTGCGCCAGGTGGCGCTCGCCGCGGCGGCGGCGGGCGTCACGCACCTCTCGGGCGACATCCTCTCCGACAACGTCCGCATGCTGAACCTCGTGCGCGAGCTGGGGCTCGAGTACCGCTCGGACCGCGACGCCGGTGGTGTCGTGCGCTCCGACCTGGACCTCGCCGTCACCGAACGCTTCCTGCGGGTGGTCGACGACGAGGAGCGCAACGCGGCCACGGCAGCCCTGCGACGCTTCTTCCGTCCGGAGCGGGTCGCGGTGGTGGGTGCGTCGCGGGACCGCCAGCGGATCGGCGGGCTGGTCTTCGACAACCTCCGACGCGGCGACTTCTCCGGGGTCGTCTACCCGGTGAACCCCAACGCGCGGTACGTCCAGGGGGTCGCCGCGTACGCCTCGCTCGCTGCCTGCCCCGAGGTGCCGGACCTCGCGGTCGTGTGCGTCCCGGCCGCCGGCGTGAACGACGTCGTCGACGAGGCGGGGCGGCTGGGGGTCGCCGCCGTGTGCGTGGTGTCGGCGGGCTTCGCCGAGATCGGTGGCGACGGCATCGCGCGCCAGGACGACCTGCTCGCGCGTGCTCGGGGTCACGGCCTCCGCATGATCGGGCCGAACTGCATGGGCCTGCTCAACGGTGCAGCCGACGTCCGCATGAACGCGACGTTCTCGTCGACCTTCCCGCGCCCCGGTCGCCTGTCGATGTCGTCGCAGTCCGGCGCCCTCGGGCTGGCGGTGCTGCAGCACGTCGACGCACTGGGGCTCGGCATCTCGACCTTCGTGTCCGTCGGCAACAAGGCGGACATCTCCGGCAACGACCTGCTGCTGTACTGGGAGGAGGACCCGGAGACGGACGTCATCCTCATGTACCTCGAGTCCTTCGGCAACCCGCGCAAGTTCTCGCGGATCGCCCGTCGCATCTCCCGCCACAAGCCGATCGTCGCCGTGAAGTCCGGGCGGACGGCAAGTGGCGCCCGCGCGGCCTCCAGCCACACCGCGGCGATCGGCTCTGGCGAGCCCGCGGTCGAGGCGCTGTTCGCACAGACGGGCGTGATCCGGACCGACACGCTCGAGGAGATGTTCGACGTCGCGACGTTGCTCTCGTCCCAGGGGCTGCCGGGAGGTCGCAAGGTCGCGATCCTCACCAATGCCGGGGGACCCGGGATCCTGGCGGCCGACGCGCTGGAATCGAACGGCCTGGAGGTACCCGGCCTCTCGGACCGGACGAAGGCCCAGCTGCGCGGGTTCCTGGCCGAGGAGGCCAGCCTCGGCAACCCCGTCGACCTGATCGCCTCGGCGTCGCCGTCGTCGTACGGGCAGGCGTTGCGCGTCCTGGGCGCCGCGGACGAGATCGACATGGTGCTGGTGATCTTCATCCCGACGGGCATGACGGGCGCGGACGACGTCGCCGCGGCACTCGCCGACGCGCGTGCCGACGTGCCGGAGCACGTCCCGGTCGTCGGGGTCGTGATGACGTCGGCGGGGCTCCCTCGGGCGCTCGCCCGGGCGAACATCCCCACGTTCGCGTTCCCCGAAGCCGCCGCGCGTGCCATGGGACGCGTCGCGCGCTACGGCAGATGGCGCCACGAACCGCTGGGACAGGTCCTCGAGCCCGTGGGCGTGCGACGGGCGGTCGCACGTACCACCGTCGACCGGATCCTGGCCGGCACCGACGACGACGCACCCTGGCTCGACAACGCCGCTGCCGCCGGCATCCTGGACGCCTACGGCATACGGCTGGCACGGTCGACCACCGTGACGACGCCGGAGGAGGGAGCGGCCGCGTTCCCGACCTTCGGTGGACTGCCCGTCGCCCTCAAGATCGACTCGCCCACGCACAAGGCGGATGTCGGCGGCGTGGCCCTGGGCCTGACCTCGCCCCAGCAGGTGCACGAGACGCTCACGGCGATGCGCGACGAGCTCACCGGACACGGGATGGCCGCCGACGCGGAGCGCTTCCTGCTGCAGGAGATGGTGGACGGCATCGAGATGCTGGTCGGCGTCACGCACGATCCGTCGTTCGGTCCGGTCGTGCTGACGGGAGCAGGCGGCACGCTGGTCGAGTTGCTGCGGGACGTCAGCGTCCGCGTCACCCCCCTGACGGACACGGACATCGACGCGATGATCGACGACCTGCGGATGGCACCGCTGCTCCGCGGCTATCGCGGCGCGCCCCCCGCCGACGAGGGCGCGCTCCGCGACCTCCTGGTGCGCGTCAACGCGATGGTCGAGGACCTCCCCGAGGTCGCGGAGCTCGACCTGAATCCGGTGTTCGTCCGTAGCGAGGGCGAGGGGGCGGTCGCCGCGGACGTCCGGATGCGTCTCCGGCGGGTCGGATGAACGGTCGCCGGCGACCGTCTCCTACCCTCCGCTGCCGGGTCGGCTGACGACGGTCGCCGGACGGTCACACGAAGGACGAGCGGTGCCTCGGATCGACCAGCTCCTGGCGGCCGGCCCCACCGTGTCGTTCGAGTTCTTCCCGCCGAGAACCGACGAGGGTGAGCGCATCCTGCGTCAGACCCTGCGCGAGCTCGCACCGCTGGCACCGTCGTTCGTCTCTGTCACCTACGGGGCCGGTGGCTCCACCCGGGAGCGCACCCACCGGCTGGTGGTCGACGTGCTCGAGCGGACCTCGATGCCACCGATGGCGCACCTGACGGCGGTGTCCCACACCACGGAGGAGTTGACCGAGATCCTCGCGCGGTACCGGGACGCCGGCGTCGAGAACGTGCTCGTGCTCCGGGGGGACCCGCCCGTCGACGCCGACGACGTCTTCTTCGAACTCGGCCACGCGATCGACCTCGCCCGCCTCGCGCACGAGGTCGGTGGTGGGCACTTCTCCATCGGGGTGGCCGCCCACCCGGCGGGTCATCCCCTCTCGGGCGACCTCGCCGCGGACCGTCGCCACCTCGCGGAGAAGCTCGCGCTGTCGGACTTCGCGGTCACCCAGTTCTTCTTCCGGCTGGAGGAGTACCTCGCGCTGGTGGAGGACCTCGCGGCCCTCGGGTGCGCCAAGCCGGTCCTCCCGGGCGTCATGCCGATCACCGACATCCGCCAGATCGAGCGGTTCGCTGCCTTGTCCGGTGCACCCGTGCCGCAGGAACTGCGGGAGCGCTTCCACGCCCTGGGCGACGACCGGGCGGCCGTCCGGGCGCTCGGCGTCGAGCTCGCGACAGAACTGTGCGAGGCGCTGCTGGCGCACGGAGCGCCCGGCCTGCATTTCTACACACTGAACCGCTCGACGGCCACGCGCGAGATCCATGCCAACCTCGGGCTGCACCGCGTTGCGACGGACTGACGTCCGGCCCGGGCCGATCGGTCACTGTGCGCGCATGGGACAGCACGGTGCGTTCGGACGGCGCGCAGAGCCGCGCGACGGCGCCGGCGGTGCGCGAGGCTGTGGTCCACAGGTGCCCGGCGATCCGGGCGGACCTCGGAGCGGAGCCGGCCGATGCGCGCAAGGACCACTTTCCGTGACGCCGTGGCCACCAGGGCGGGAGCGGTCCTCATGGTCGTCCTCCTGCTCGGAGGGGGGGCAGCGCTCGCGAGGGAGGGCGGCGACGTCGTGCTCGCCGCGGCCGACTGCTCCGACCCGGCGAACGTCGGCCTCGAGGCCTGCGCCCTCCCCGAGCCCGAAGTGGAACCGGAACCCGACCCCGAGCCCGAAGCGGAACGGGAAGCCGACTCCGAGCCCGAGGCGGGACCCGACTGCTCCGACCCGGCGAACGCCGACCTCGAGACCTGCGCCGTCCCTGCGGTCGAAGCCGAGCCCGAGCCAGAGCCGGTCGCCGTCGCCGAGGACGTCGACGAGCGCTCCGAGACCGCGACGCGGGTCCACCGCGCATCGAGCGGGGACCCCGCGGTCGGCCCGGGCCATCCGGACTTCGGCTGCTCGGTGTCCGCGCGGGCGCGATCCGGTGGACTCGGAACGCTGGTGTCACGGGCGGCCAGGGGCGAGGAGATCGGTGAGGACGAGCTCGCACTCGGCGGTGTCGGGTGCGACCGCAGCACGGAGGCCGAGACGCACCCCTCGGAGTCACGCGGCCCCGGCCGAGGCACGGGCGCTCCCGCACCCGACGAGACCGCGGGCACCGACGCCGAGGTGGCGGGCGAGGACCGTGCGGCGGAGCGGCCCGGGTCAGGCAACGGCCGGCCCGCGTGGGCGGGCCCGGGCGGTCGCGGCCCGGACCGCTGATCTCGTCGGTCAGTCGACCGACGCCACGAGCGGCAGCCGGATGCTCGCGGTCACGCCGCCCGTGTCGGACGACGACAGGTCGAGTTCGCCTCCGAGCCGTCGCGTCAGCCGACGAGCGGTGTAGAGACCCATCCCCAGTCCGTGGTGGGTGCGGACGAGCGAGGCGTCCGCCTGGGTGAACGGCTCGAAGGCTCGCGCGTCGAAGCCCTCGGGCAGGCCCGGGCCGTTGTCGTGCAGGCTGAGCACACCGACGTCATCGACCCGTTCGTACCGCACGAGGATCGGCTCTTCGGCCGGCGAGAACCGCGCGGCGTTGTCCAGCAGGCAGCGCACCGTCAGCCACAGGTACGGCTCGATCGTGACGAGCTTCGGATCCTCTGGCATGTCGAGATCGAGCCGTCTGGTGAGCCTGGCGTGCAACGAGGCCGCGGCGTGCTCGACGAGCTTGGCGACGTCGACCGGTGTCGCGTGCGCCTGCTCCCCGGTCAGCTCGTCCGTGGCCGCGAGGACGACCTCGAGCAGCTCCTCCAGCCGCCCCGTGGCTCGAGCGGTCGCGTCGACGAGTCGCCGCAGCTCCGGGTCGATGCTCCCTCGCCGCGCCTGCAGGGTCTCGACCGATCCCCGGATCACCGTCAGCGGCGTCCGCAGCTCGTGGGAGACGAGCTGCACGAGCGCGGCGCGCTGCTCGTCGAGCTGCCGCTCGCGGGAGGCGAGATCGAGCAGATCGACGGGCGGCGGCGTACGGCGGCCGAACCACCGACGGACGCGCACGAAGCGCGTCCGTCGGTGCTCCGGACCTGCCGGCGAGGCAGGGCGGGAGCGGGTCACAACACCTCCAGCGGTCACCGGGTGTGCCTCGACGACTGTGCTGCCGGTGACGGTCGTTCGCCCTGGCCCGCCGGAGGAGGCTCGGCGGTCCGAGCCGGCGTCGTCACCCCTCGGGAGCGAGGCGACGGCCAGGGCGGACGGATCAGAAGCCGAGGTTCGATCCGCCGGCGAGCGCCGGGACGGCGGAGAGGACGAGCAGGGCGGCGGTCAGAGCGAACGTGGTGAGACGCTTCATGGGGGTGATCCTCCGGGGTCTTGGTGCACGGAGGATGTGCCAGCAGTGTCTCGTCACTGTCTCGACGGACACCCCCGTCGGGGTGCCACCTTGCGCTCATGCGGTCCGGTTGCCGCGCGTTCTGACCAGGCGGCCGCCGGCGCGGAGCGCGGCGAGATCACGACGTGTGGTCGCCGTGCTGACCTCCAGCGCGCTCGCGAGGTCCTCGACCGTCGGGAGGCCGCCCGCCTCGGCGAGCTGGTCGAGCACGTGCAGGAGCGTCGCGCGGCGGCGCTCCAGCGGATCGGCCGGTGCGCTCCCCGGCAGCGCCAGGTCGACGACCACCTCGAGGTACTCCTCGGCGCGCAACGACCGCCCGAGGGGGGCCTGCGCCGAGGCCACGACCAGCGTCCGGCCCACGGACACACCCGCGGCGGCATCCAGGATCCTGCGGTGCTCGGGGCATCCCAGCGCCAGCTCGCGGGCGGCCGGCTCGAGCTGGCCGACGACGCGATGGAGCTCCTCCGCAGCGGCTGCGGCCTCCCGGGCCGCCACGTCCCGGCGACCGATCGCCGCGGCCGTCAGGTGGTGCCGGTATCGCACGAGGTACCCGCGCTCGACCCCGGCGTGCAGCGCCTCGACCGCCGCGGCCGTCGCCTCGAACGCTGCCTCGCCCTCGCCGAGGGCGAGCAGCGCCTCCCCTTCCAGCGACCGCACCAGGGGCACGCGATCTCGCGCGCCGTGCTCGACGGCCGAGGACCAGGCGTTGCGCGCGTGCTCGACCGCGATCGCCGGCTCCCCACGGGCGAGCGCGACCGCGGCGAGCCGTTCGTGCACCTGCACGAGCGCCCATCCCGCCTCCTCGGGTGCCGCGGCCGCGTACGCGAGGTCCGCCTCCCGCGACGCCATCTCCAGGTCGCCCCGGCGCAAGGCGATCGCGGCGCGGGTGTCGTGGCAGAGCGCGAGGAAGCGGCCGTCGCGCGACCGCCGGAAGTGGGCGAAGGCTGGTTCGAGGTCCTCCATCGCGCCGCTGTCGTCACCCAGCAGGGCCGAACGGAGGTTCGCGCGGTTCAGCAGCACGGCCGCGTGGCCACGCCGATCGCCGAGCCTCGAGAAACGCTGGAGTGCGGCGTCGTAGTCGGCACCCGCGGCCACCGGGTCTCCGAGGTGGTAGTGCGCGAAGCCACGATTGACCAGCGTCACCGCCACGGCCCGGCGGAAGCCGATCGCGACCGCACGATCGATCGCGCGCGTGTAGAGCACCACGGCGGCCTCGCAGGCGCCGGTCTCCATACGCACCGCGCCGAGGACGCCGAGGACGACCGCCTCCTCGCGGGCGTCGGCGACGGACACGGCCGCGTCGAGCGCCGCCTCGAGGACCGACTCGGCCTCGTCGTAGCGCTGCAGCTCTCGCAGGACCGAACCGTGCTGGGCGAGCACCTCTGCCCGCAGACGCTCGGAGACGGCCGACCGGCCGGCCGCCTCGAGCACGTCGGCCGCGTCCTGCCGGCGGCCAGCCCAGGTCAGCACCGATGCGTGCGCGAGCGACGTCTGGGCGCGGAGATCCGGATCGGCGAACGCGGCTGCTTCCTCGGCGGCGCGCCCCGCGAGGGCGAGCGCGTCGTCGAGGTCGCCGAGATGGCCCCCGAGGAGTGCCTGCCGCCTGGCCACGTCAACGGCGTGACGGGGGTGCTCCGAGGCCAGGGTGGCCAGCTCGCGCAGCACGTCGGCCTGCCGCTCGCGCTCCCCCAGCACGTCGAGGACGGCCTCGTGCTCCGCCAACAGCTCGTATCGGGTCTCGACGCTGACGGGTGCCCGGTCCCGCTGGGCCACGGCCTCGGTGTAATAGCGGTCGGACGTGAGGTAGGCGTGCAGGCGGGCGGCGTTCCGACCGGCGCGATGGAGATACACCGCTGCCGCCACCGACTCGCCCGCCTCGCGGTAGTGGTACGCGAGCCGCTCCACGGCGTCCGGTTGGCGCCGTTCGATCGCCGCGGCGACCCGACGGTGCAGCGCTCGCAGGGCGTCCTGGTCGAGATCCTCCAGCAGGGCCCGACGCACCTGGTCGTGGGGGAAGCGAAGCTCCTCGATGCCCTGTAGCAACAGGTCCCGGCGAACCAGGGTGGTCGCCGCGTCCACGACCACCTCCCCCGGGATGTCGGACGCCTCGGACAGCAGGTCGAGCGAGACGCCGTCGCCAGCGACCGCGGCCAGGTCGAGGACGTGACGCGGCTCGGGCCCGAGGTCGCGGAGCCGCCCGAGGACGATGTCGCGGATCGACGTCGGCAGGGGCAGCGGGGCGTCGTCCTCGAGGGCGGCCAGCTCGTCCAGCTCGCGCAGGGCCCGGACGGTCTCGAGGAGGAAGAGCGGGTTGCCCCCCGTCTCGCGCTGGAGTCGGCTGATGGCCGCCGAGCTCACCCGGCCCCCACGGATGAGCAACCGGACCAGCTCACCGGTCGAGAAGGCGTCCAGCCCGGAGAGCAGGACGCGCTCGGGCCGCGCGCGCAGATCCAGTCCCCGGAGCGCGGCCCAGACGCTGCCATGGGCACGGGCCTCGTCACCGCGGTAGCCGAGCACGACCACCAGGCGATGGCGGCTCGCGTCGGTGGCGAGCGCGGTGAGGACCTCGAGCGACTCGGGGTCGGCCCAGTGCGCGCCGTCCACCGCGAGCAGCAGGGGGTCGGACCCGCTGAGCACCTGGAGCACGTCGAGGAGCGCGTCCTGGAGTCGCTCAGCGCCTTCGGAGCCGCGCAGCCGATCGAGGCCGACGACCGTCGCGGGCACCACCCGCCCGAGCGCCGGCACCAGCTGCGCGACCGTCGCCAGCGCGATCGGGCTCAACCGGTGCCGCAGCTGCTCCAGACGCAGCGGTCCGAGCAGCGTGCCGAGCAGCTCCCGAACCACCCCGAACGGAAGCTGCGCGTCCGGACTGGTGCACGACACGCTGGCCACCGTGAAACCGCGCCAGTGCGCGTCGTCGACGACCTCGGAGAGCAGTCTGGTGATGCCGACCCCCGGCTCGCCCTCGACGAGCACCGCGCCACCGCGTCCCTCGAGCGCGCGCTCGAGCACGGTGACCGCGACCGCCCGCTCGCGTTCCCGCCCCAGCAACGGCAGCGTGTCCGCCTGCAGCGGCTCGAGCGGTGAGGACTCCACCGGCTCGAGGTGCTGCCGACGGAGGATGCGCTGGTGGAGCTCCTCGGTCGCCTCGGACGGCGAGGTCCCGAGCTCCTCCGCGAGGACCTCGACGCATCGCTCGTACTGGCGGACCGCCTCCGACGGCCGGCCGAGCAGGGTGCACAGCCGCATGACCTCGCGGTGGGCGTCCTCGCGCAGCGGGTCCTCGTTCGCGAGGCGCCTGGCGTAGATCAGGGCGTCCTCGTGGGCACCCAGCCCCTTCGCGATCCCCACGAGCCAGGCGAGCGCCTCGAGGTAGCGCATGTGGAGACGCTCCTGTTGGTGCTCCACCCACGGGTCGGGGTGCCCGGCCAGGAACTCGCCGCGATAGGTCGCGACGGTCGTCTCGAGATCGGTGAGGTCCCGCGTCCGCGCCGACTGCGAACGCCGGGCGCGGATGCGATCGAGACCCGCCTCGAAGGTCTCGACGTCGACCAGTGCAGGGGCGGACGGCGCGAACGAGAGCGTGTCGCTGGTCACCTCGACGTAGGTGGCGTCGCCGTCCAGTTCGGACAGGGCGTCCTGGATCTGCCAGAGCGAGTGGGACAGCCGACGACGTGCCCGCGCGGCGGGGAGGTCGGGCCAGAACTGGGCGGCGAGATGCTCGCGGGGGTGGCGGACGCCACGGTGCACCGCGAGGTAGGCGAACAACAGACGCGCCGCTCGAGATGCCATGGGCGCGACGGTCAGCTCGCCTCGGCGCAGCTGGAAGCCGCCGAACAACGACACCTGCAGCGATTCCACGGGATGGCGCCTCGAAGCAGCGGGCCGTGGCAGGCTACTGCCAGGCCACCGCCGCGTCACCCGAACGGCTTCGAGCCGCGAGGGCACTGCCCGCGGCGGCTTCGGGCACGCGACGGCACGAGGGAGCGGGTGGGAGGGACGGGACGCATCGCAGTGGCGCTCGGGCTCCTGGCAGCCATGCTCCTGCTGGGATGGGCGGCCACTCCTCGTCCGGACCCGCTCCACGAGGTCCTCGCGATCGGACCGGACGCGGTCGTGGTGCTGGGCGGGGGCGGCGGCGAGCGCCTCGACCTCGGCGTGATCCTGGTGGAGGAACTCGGCGTGCCGCTCGTGCTCGCCGGCGACGCCCTGGGCGAGGGACGGGTGCTGGGACTGGTGTGCGACGAGCGGGTCCTCTGCGTGCCGGCCACGGACACGGCCGGCGAGGCTGCCGGGACGGCCGCCCTGGCGTCCGCCCGTGGCTGGCGCAGCGTCGCCGTCGTCACGAGCGATTTCCACGTGAACAGGTCCCGGACCGTGTTCGCGCAGTGCCTGGAGGGCCGGCGCGTGCTGGTCGCGGGCGCACCGGCGACGGCGGCGCTCCCGAGCCGCGTCCTGCGCTCGGGGAGGGAGCTCGTCGCGCACCTCGCGGCGTGGACGGTTCGCCGCGCGTGCTGAGCGCACACCGCTCGATCACCGTACGTGACTCTAAACCACGGAGAGTGAACAGCCGACGGGAGGAAGGCAGCCCTCCCGTCCGTCTCCCGAGGCGGGTCGGGCCACGAGCCAGGAGAACACCATGAACCGCTCCCTGTCCGGCCACGATCGTCGTCACCGCGCGTCCGCCGTGCTCGTCGCGGCGATGGTCGCCGTGCTGGCCAGCGTGGTCCCCGCCCACGCCGCGCCGAAGGGGCCCCAGGGTCCCCCGCCGCACGCCATGGAGCGACTCGTCGAGGTCGCACCCCACGTGTTCGGTGGCACCGAGGACGCGGGCGAGTTCACCACGTTCCAGTGGTCCTGGATCCGCTGACCCGTCCGCACCGCCGCCGGACCTAACCTCCCCGCGACAACCGCGCGATCGGGAGGGCAGTGGACGCCGCCACGCGTCGGTACGTCATCGGCTGGGCGCTGCTCGGCGCCGCGTCGATCGTCGCCGTCGCCCTCCTGACCGGGATCCAACGCCCCGACCTTCGACTGGTCGGGGCGTTGCTCGTGACCGCCGTGGTCGCCGAACGGGTCCAGCTCACCTTCCCCTTCCCACATGCGACGGCGTCCTTCACCCTGATCGAGGTGGCGATCACGGCGAGCCTGCTGCTGGTCGACCCGATCGAGGCGGTCGCGATCGCGACGCTCGGGACGGCGGGCGGACACCTGACGCGCCGCTCGGACCTGGGCAAGATCGGCTTCGGCGCCGGCCAGGCCGCCGTCGGCATGAGTGCCGCTGCGCTGACACTGCACCTGCTGCCCGCCTTCGGGCCGGACGTCGCCGGGCGGTCGGTGGTCCCGGCGGTGCTCGGGATGTGCCTGTACGTGGCCGTGAACCTCGTCTCCATCCTGGGGCTCCTGCGGCGGCTCGGGGGCGACGAGGCCGTCGCCGGGGTGCGCACCCAGATCCCGCTCACCTCCGCGACCATGGTCGGCCAGATCGCGACGGGCGTCGTGCTCGCCGCCCTGGCGGTGCTCGACCTGTGGCTGGTGCCGTTCGTGGTCGCGCCCGCCGCGGCCGTCCACCTCGCGGCGAAGGGAGCCACCCGCACCGCGCACCTGCTCACCCAGGTGCGCTCCGAGCGTGACCGCCTGAACCGCATCGTCGACGGCACGTCCGACGGGATCCTGCTCCTGGACGGCCAGGCCCGGATCCAGGTCTGGAACCCCGCCATGGAGCGGTTGACCGGTATCTCCGCGGCGAGCGCGATGGAACGCCCGATCGCGGAGGTCCTGTCGGATCGGATCAGGGAGGCGGACCAGCCCGTGCGCGGCCGCTGGGTCCTCGAGAAGGCCCACGACACGCCACCGCGGCACGAGCTGCACGCCGTCCTCCGCCACGTCGGCGGCGGCACCCGCGCCGTTCGTGAGAGCCACACGCTCGTGTTCGACGAGCGCGGGCGCTGCACGGGAGACGTGGTGGTGCTCCACGACGTCACGCGCCAGCGGGAGCTGGACCGGCTGCGCTCGGACTTCGTCGCCCGTGTCTCCCACGAGCTCCGCACACCGCTCACCCCGATCCGTGGCTTCACGTCGTTGCTCCTGCGCCGCATCGACACGATCTCCTCCGACCAACGGGACCAGGCGCTCCAGAGCATCCTCGAACGGACCGACCACCTCTCGGAGCTGGTCGAGGACCTCCTGCTCGTGACCCAACTCGACCGGGGCGAGGTCGACCGCGTCGTCCGCGTGCGTCCGACGGACCTGCACGCGGTCGTCGCGCCCGCGGTGGCCGCGGCCCGGAAGCGGGCGCCGTCCAGGAGCATCACCTACGCGGGCGCGCCCGGGACGGGCCCGGCGCTCGCGGACGCGGCGCGCCTGGCGAAGGTGATGGAGGCCCTGCTCGACAACGCCTGCCGGTACTCACCCGAGGGATCGCCGGTGGAGGTGGAGCTCACCGAGCAAGGCGACGACCTCTGCATCCGTGTCGCCGACCACGGCCAGGGGATCCCGCGAGAGCACCACGAGCTGGTCTTCGAGCGGTTCAGCCGGCTGGAGGACCCGCTCACCATGCGGACCGGCGGTGTGGGCCTCGGGCTGTTCCTCGCCCGGCAGCTGGTGACCGCGATGCAGGGGTCGCTCGAGCTCGTGCCACAGCCCCCCGGTGCTGGCGCCGTGCTCGAGATACGCCTCCCGAACGCGACGACCGACAGCCAAGGGAGCGCCTCGGGAACCGGACGGACAGCAGGCAATGACCCCGACCCGGCTCTCGGCCCGCGAGGTCAATAGAGCGCGGTGGCACCGCCACTGGTAGCGTGCATGGCTCGGACCTCCATCCAGCTTGATCAGGAGCATGCGCGTGGCGCGGAAGATGAGCAACGATCACAAGGCGGCACTCGCCAAGGGCAGGGCGCAGGGACGTGCGGTCCGCGACTACCTGGCCGCCTTGGAGGCCGATCAGCGACCCGGGCGCAAGCTCGATCGGGACACGATCGAGACGCGCATCGCGGAGATCCAGGGCCGTATCGACCAGGAGCCCGACCCGACGAAGCGGGTGGAGCTCATCCAGCGCCGACTCGACCTGGAGCAGCGCCTCATCGGTCTCGAGGAGGAACCCGACCTCGACGCCCTCGAGCGCGCGTTCGTGGACGCCGCGGCCGAGTACTCGGAGCGCAAGGGCATCAGCTACGCCGCCTGGCGGGAAGCGGGTGTCCCCGCGGCCACCCTCAAGGGCGCGGGCATCGCACGCACGCGACGGGCGAGCGCCGAGCGCTGAGACCGGTCACGACCGCCCGGCCGGTCTGGCGCGGTCAGGCCGAGGCCGCCACGGGCGCCGGGGGGCCGACCGCCTCCCGCGCCCGTACGGCGCAGGCCTCGAAGGCCTCCATGAAGCGGGCGGCATCGCGACGGTAGATCTCCAGGGACTCCTGCTGCTCGCTGATCGACTGCACCACCTCGAACTGCTGGTAGAGGTCGTGCGCGAAGGCGCGCCGTCGACGGTCGACGGCGCCCCGGACGGTCTCGACCGCCGCGTCCACCTGTGCGTCGACGTCCCGCAGCAGCGACGCCGCGATCTCGTCCAGCCGGCCGACGATCTGCGCCCGGGCACGCTCGATGCTGCGCTGGCCGCTCAACGAGTCGGCGAGCTTCCAGCCGACGAGTGCACCGCCGAGCAGCCCGATCGGTCCCAGCAGCGCGGTGCCCGCGACGACCGCAGCACCCGCACCGCTCAGCCCTCCGACCAGCGCCGACGTGCGTGAGGTCTGCTTCGAACGCCGCTGCGCGGCCATCATCTGCTGGAGCTGGTCCGGCGTGACGAGCAACGCGTTCGGCGACAGTCGGACCTGCGGCAGGTTGGGGGCGAGGTCGGTCATCACGGCCTGGAAGCGGGCCTGGAGCTGGGTCTGGAGCCGGTCGACCAGGTGGGCGAAGCCTTCGCCGAACTGGCGGGAGGCCAGCTCACCAGCGACCTCGAGCTGCCGCCGGAAGCGGGAGGCGAACGAGTCGATCTCCTCGAGCGTGCCGAGCTTCTCGACGTCCTTCTTCGCGGTCGTGAACGGCTGGAGCACCAGACCGCGGATGCGCATCTTGAGTGGCGCGACCTCGGTCAGCGCCAGGGACACCGCGTCGTCGAAGCGTCGTTCGAGGTCGGCGATGTTGCGGTCGAGCTGACGGCGGTAGGTCATCAGCTGCTGGGGGTCGTCGAGCAGCTGCTGGCGGACCTGCACCTCGGCCCGCGCCATGTCGGTCGCGCGCACGATCCGTTCGGCAGCCTCCTGGAGCACCTGCTGACCCGCATGATCGGACAGGTAGTTCTCGATGTCGCGGAGCAGCCGGTCGGCGCCGGACCGCTTCCAGAGATCGATGTCGTCGGTCTGCCGCGCCTGCCAGGCCTCCAGGGCGCAGACGGGATAGACCCGCACCTCGCCGGCACGCCCGGCGGAGCGTGACGCCTCCACGATGCGCATCCCCACGTACTCCAGGACGGCGCTGCGGGTCTCCGGATCGTGGAAATGCTGGGGGTACATGTTGCAGACGAGGAAGGACTTCTTGAGGTCCCGCGCGACGACCTGCTCCAGGAACTTCAGCTCCGTGGCGCCGACCGTCGGGGGCGACAGGAACAACACGACACCGGCGTCGACGACATCGAGTTCCTGCATGGTCCGTTCGGTATAGACCTCGTCCGCCTCCGCGTCGTCGAGCCCCGGTGTGTCGATGAGCCGGGTGCCGTTGCGCAGGAACCCGACGGGCACCTGCTGCTCCACGAACGTCACACCCAGCTGGTTGTTCGGGTTCGCCTTCTGGGAGGTATAGGCCTGCACGTCCTCGACGGCGACGTGCTTGAGCGTGCCGTCCGCGAAATGCACGACGGCGCCGGGGTCCTCGCCGTAGGAGACGTACACCGGAACGGCCGTCTCCGGGGTGACGTGCATGGACGAGACCTCGCGCCCGATCAACCCGTTCAGCAGCGTCGACTTGCCGCGCTTGATGAGCCCGAAGATGCCGACCGTGAACTCCGTCGACTCCACGTCCCTGCGCACGAGCGCGAGCTCGCTCGCGATCAGCGAGTCCGACGCCTCGGTGCCCTCCACCTCCAGACCACGGCGCTCCTGGAAGCGCGACCACACCTCCTCGACGTGCGCCAGCACGCGGAGGAGGGCATCGCGCTCGACGTCGAAGCTGTCGAGGAACTCGGCCACAGGGGGGTCCTTCCCGTCGGCGACCCGCGGACACCAGGCGCCGACCCCACGATGTCCATCGACGCCCTCGGTCGTCGGCTTGAGGCCACGTGCCCCGGGTGGCGGCGCCAGCGGGCGACCGAAACGGTCATCCCGCCCGGACGAGCGTCCAGCGCCCGAGCCCGTCCACGCGGACCCGCCCTTCCCCCAGGAGCGCCTCGAGCAGCGCCTGCGTCGAGGCCGCGGCCGCCGGCCACAGGACCACCTCGACGTCGGCGTACACCCGTGCCACCAGTTCGTCGACGGAGGCACCGTCCACCCCCGCGAGCGCCAGGAGCGCCAGGACCTGCTCGCGGCGGAAGCCACGATGGTCGAGGTAGTAGCGCACCACCGCCTCCGGATCGCGCGTGAGGGCCGGTCCGTGACCCGGCAGCAGGGCGTCGGCGCCCAGCCCGAGGACCCGTCGGAGCGAGGCCAGGTAGGCCAGCAGGTCGCCGTCCGGTCGGGCGATCACGGAGGTGCCCCGGCCCAGCACGTGGTCGCCCGTCAGCAGTTCGCCGCTGCCCAGCCGCAGCGCCACGTGGTCGTCGGTGTGCCCCGGTGTCGCCACCACCTCGACGTCCAGGCCGCCGAGGTGGAGCACGTCGCCGTCGTGCAGGGCCCGACCGCCCGGTCCGGCCACCCGCGGGTCCGCGGCCGCGACCGGACCCCCGAGCGCCCGCGACCAGGCAGCTGCCCCCGCTGCGTGGTCGACGTGCCGGTGGGTCACCACGATCGCCCGGACCTCGGCGTCGCGGGACGCCAGGACGGCTCGGACCCGCGCGAGGTGCTCGGCGCTGTCCGGGCCCGGATCGACGACCACGGCGGTACCCGCACCGGGCGGCGCGACGACGTAGGTGTTGGTGCCGTCCAACGTCATCGGCGAGGGGTTGGGAGCGACGACGCGTGTGATCACGTCGGAGAGCGCCTCCTGGGTGGGCAGCGAGCCCACCGGTGGGAGGTCCCAGTCGACGCGCGGGTCCCGTGGGGGCTGCGGCAGCGTCACAGCGGCTCCGGCTCGCCGCCGGCCGGGTGCTGGACCAGGACCCGCCCGTCCACCCGCACGAGCGTCGGCTCGATCCTCGAACGGTCGAGGGCGTCACGGGCTGCGGCGTCCCGCACCTCGTCGACGGTGCGGAAGCCCGCCAACGCGCGCAGGTTGTGCCGGGTCGGGAAGACCACCTGCGCCTCGCCGCTCGCGTGTACCGCGAGCAGGTCGTCCGCGGACGCGAACCGCGACGTCGTGGCCTCGCCACCGTCGACGACGGGCACCTGCCCGGGCGGGAAGGGCGCGACGAAGAAGCGCGTGTCGTAGCGCCGGGGCGGGCCGACCGGCGTGACCCACCATGACCACAGCGCCAACGCGCCGAGCTCCAGGACCAGCCCGTGCTCGCGCAGGAAGCCCTCCCACGTGATCCCGTCGTCGCCCGACGCGAGCCGCCGCCTGGCCTCGACCACGTCCGCACGGTCGAGCAGCGCCGGATCCACGGGGCGGCCGTCGGTCCCCCGGGCCAGGAGGACCGCACACTCCTCGAAGGTCTCGCGCACCGCCGCCACCAGCAGCCCGAGCGCGTCCGCGGGGTCCGCGACGCCCAACCGCGCCGACCACGCGACCGGATCGACGCCGCGCCAGCAGGATGGGTCGAGCGTGCGGTCTGCTGCCTCCACCTTGCCTCCGGGGAAGACGAGAGCCCCGGGGAAGTCCATGTCGAGGTGGCGTTCGAGCACCAGCACCTCGGGGGACGTCGGCCCGTCCCGCAGCAGCAGGAGCGTGCTCGCGTCCACGGCGCCGACGGGCCCGACCGGTGCGGCGGAGCCGGCGGCGTGCTGCATCCGTGACATGCGGGCCTCCTCGCGCACGAGGCTAGACGGCGGACGCGCGTGCCCCCGAGGGCCAGCCCGCGGCAGGGAGAGCGGCGCCCGTGTGGTTGGCTAGGGTCCCGCCGCCGCCGACCGATGGTCCGCCGCCCCCATGTCCGCCGATCTCCCGCGCCAGCCGGACGCCCCCGCTTCGGAGGGGACCGCCGACGCGCGCGACCCGGACGTGCGCGGCGCCCTCTCGGCGTTGCCGCAGGTCGATGCCGTCGTGCGCCATGCCGCGCTGGCGGAGCTCGTCGATCGGCTCGGCGCGCCGGTCGTGACCGGGGCGGTCCGTGCAGCGATCGGGAACGCACGCGACCGGATCCGGGAGGGCGGCCAGGGTGCGGACGCCGCCGAGGTCGCGGACGCCGTACGACGGCGGCTCGGACGGCGCGACGCCGAGTCCCTGGTCCCGGTGATCAACGCGACCGGCGTGGTGCTCCACACCAACCTCGGTCGTGCACCGCTCTCGCAGGCCGCGAGGGACGCCGTCGGCGCGACAGCCGGCTACACGACGCTTGAGTTCGACCGGTCCTCGGGCGGCCGCGGGTCGCGCACCCGCCACCTCGGCAGCCTCGTGGCGGAGCTGGCGGGCACGCAGGCCGGGACGGTCGTCAACAACGGCGCCGGCGCGCTCGTGCTGGTGCTCGCCGCCCTGGCGCAGGGGCGCGAGGTCGTCGTCAGTCGGGGTGAGCTCGTCGAGATCGGCGGCTCCTACCGCCTGCCCGACATCATGGCGGCGACCGGCGTGCGGCTGGTGGAGGTGGGCACCACCAACCGGACGCGCCTGTCGGACTACGAGGCCGCGATCACCGACGACACCGCGTTGTTGCTGAAGGTGCACCGGTCGAACTTCGCGCTCGTCGGCTTCACCGAGGAGGTCGGTCCCGCCGCCCTGGCGGATCTCGCCGCTCGGACGGGGGTCCCGCTCGTGCACGATCTCGGCTCGGGTCTGGTGCGCGAGGAGCGCCACGGCCCGCTCGCGGTGGAGCCGTCGATCGAGGCGTCGGTGCGCGCGGGCGTCGACGTGCTGGTGGTCTCCGGCGACAAGCTGCTCGGCGGGCCGCAGGCGGGGTTGATCGCGGGTCGGTCCGACCTCGTCGCGCGGCTGACCGCACATCCCTTCGCGCGGGCGTTGCGGGTCGACAAGCTCCAGCGTGCCGCGCTGGAGGCGACCATCGCCGCGCACCTGCGCGAGGCGCGCCCGCTCGAGGTGCCGGTCGTCGCGATGCTGCACGCAGATCCGGACCTCCTGCGCCAGCGGGCCGTGTGGCTCGCGTCGGAGCTCGGCGGTGGCGCGGTGGCGGTGGCCGTCGAGGGGCAGGTCGGGGGCGGCTCGCTCCCGGGGGTGTCGCTGCCGTCCTGGGCGGTGGCGGTCCCGGCCGCCGCGCCGCAGGAGCTGGCGGTCGCGCTCCGCGCGTGCGATCCGCCCGTGATCGGTCGGGTCGACGGCGAGCACCTGCTGCTCGACGTGCGGACCGTCCCGCCCGCGCAGGACGTGGAGCTGCGGGACCTCGTGCTCGCCGCCCGTGGCTGAGCCCGCGGTGACGCGGCCGCACCGCGTCGTGGCCACCGCCGGCCACGTCGACCACGGCAAGTCGACGCTGGTGCGCGCACTCACGGGGATGGAGCCCGACCGTCTCGCCGAGGAGCGGCTGCGCGGGCTGACCATCGACCTGGGCTTCGCGTGGACCGACCTCGCGACACCCGACGCGCCGGATGCCCCGACGGTCGCGTTCGTCGACGTGCCGGGACACGAGCGCTTCGTGCCGACGATGCTGGCAGGCGCCGGCGCGGCCCCCGCGGCGCTGCTGGTCGTCGCGGCCGACGGGGGCTGGTCCGCGCAGACGACCGAGCACCGCGACGTCCTCGAGTTGTTGCACGTCCCCCTGCTCGCGGTCGTCCTCACCAGGACGGTGCTCGCCGACGACGACCTCGCCGAGATCGCCCTGGACGAGATCGCCGAGCAGCTCGAGGGCACGTCCCTCGCGTCGGCACCGGTCGTCCACACCGACGCGCTGGCGGGGATCGGACTGGACGAGCTGCGCGAGGTCCTCCGGACGCGGCTCGGCGAGCTCCCGCCCCCACCGGACCTCGGACGGCCCCGGCTCTGGGTCGACCGGGCGTTCACGGTGGCAGGCGCTGGCACGGTGGTCACCGGTACGTCGGGTGGCGGCACGCTTCGCGTCGGGGACGCCGTGCAGGTGCTGCCCGGAGGCCGGCAGGGGCGCGTCCGCGGCTTGCAGTCGCTCGGCACCCCGGTGGGCGAGGCCGCACCCGGCTCCCGGGTCGCGGTGAACCTCCAGGGCATCTCCCACGCCGAGGTGGAGCGTGGCGCCGCGGTCGTGGGAGCCGGCGCCTGGCGCGCCACCCGTGAGCTCGACGCCGTGGTCCGCGTGCTGCCCGGACGGACGGTCTCCCGCACGGGCGCGTGGCACCTGCACGTCGGCAGCGCCCGGAGCACCTGCCAGCTCCGTCCGCTCGACGGCCCTCTGGAGGGGCCCGTGGACGGCGTCGTCCGGGTCCTGCTGGACCAGCCCCTGCCGGTGGTGGCCGGCGACCGCTTGGTGCTCCGCGATGCGGGCCCGCGCGCCACGGTGGCCGGCGGTGTGGTCGCCGACCCCGATCCCGGCCGTCGTCCGCGGTCGACCGACGCCCGGGAGCGTCGGCGCGAACTGCTCGGCGTCGTCGCCGCGGCGGGTGGACCCGCCGACCGCACGCGGGGACTGCTGGAGCTCCGCGGCGGGAGCGCGCCGGCCGTGAGGCTCCTGGCGGCCGCCGGCGCCCACGCCGAGCCACTCCCTGACGGCGTCCGGCGGGTCGGCGAGGCGCTCGCCACGGATCCGGCGGTCGAGTCGTGGGCCACCGCCGTTCGCGCGCTCGGTGTCGGGACGCACGAGGCGCGGACCGTCGCGGCGACGGCCCGCGGCGCGGGGGCGCATCCCGACGCCGCCGAGGCGCTCGCGGACCACCTCGTCGTCGAGGGGATCCTGACGCGGGTCACGGGCGGGTACGCGCTGCGCGAGCACGCCGCCGCCACGGACGACGCGCGCGAACGACGCGCCGCTGCCGTGGTGCGCGAGCTCGCGGCAGGCGGGCTGCAACCACCGGAGATCGAGCCGGTGGCGCGGGCCGAGGGGTTGGACCATCGCGAGCTGGCCCTGCTCGTCGCATCCGGCGACGTCGTGCGTTGCGGGAAGGTGACCTTCGCGCGGACCGCCGTCGAGGAGGCCGTGGCGACGCTCCGCACCGTCGAGGCGGAGGTCGGGCCGTTCACCGCCGCCCAGGCGAAGGACGCCTGGGGCACGACCCGGCGGTTCGCGATCCCCCTGCTCGAACATCTCGACCGCACCGGCGTGACGGCCTTCGACGGCACCCTCCGCCAGATGCGCTGAGACGAAGCGCGGGGGCCGGTGGCCGGTCCTCCCACGGGCTTTCGACCCGCGTCTCTTGCGTGCATAGACTTTGCATCGTAGAGTGCTCTGTGATGCAACGACCGGACGACCAGGGAGGGTGCCCGTCATGGGTGATCGCGAGACCGAGACCGCCGCCCTGCTCGACGACCTGACACAGCTGCGGTCGCAGGTCCGAGGGGATCGCCGCGAGACCTCGGTCCCGCTGCTCACGCTGGCAGCCCTCGCACTGCTCTCGTCGGTGCTGCGCCCGGTCGTCGGCGGTGTCCTGCTCGTCTACCCCGCCGTGCTCGCGCTGTTGGCGCTCGGCCTGTACTACCGACGCCGCGAATCGACGGTCGGCGTGGGGACCGCGCCCATGCGGTGGGTGACGGCCGGACTCGCCGTCCTGCTCGTCTACGTGCTCGTCCCCTGGCTCGCGATGCTGTTCCTCCCGCCGGTCGCCGTCGTGGGCATCACCGTGTCGATCCTCGGCACCCGACGACGCGACACCGCGCTCGTCGTCGGCGGGGTGCTGGCCGCGGCGGTGAGCGGGCTGGAGGAGTGGTTCGTCATCTCCAACCGGTTCTGGGATCTCGCCAAGCTCGTCGATGCCCCACCCGGGACCTGGTGGGTCGGCAACGCCCAGCCGATCGTCCACGGGCTGCTCGCGGCCTCCCTGCTGGTGGCGGGACTCGTGGCCCACCGGAGGGAAACGCGGCGTGGCTGAGCGCGACGAGGCGGACGAGCATCCGACCATCGGTCTGGACGACCTGGTCCACCAGCGGACGAGGCTGGGCGTGCTGACGGTGCTCGCCGAAGCCGGGCGTTGCGACTTCGCCTACCTCCGCGACACCCTGCAGCTGACCGACGGCAATCTGAGCCGGCACCTGCAGCTGCTGGCCGACGGGCAGCTGCTCACGATCGACAAGGTCTTCGAGAAGCGCCGCCCCCGGACCTGGATCGAGATCGCACCCGCAGGGGAAGCCGCCCTCGAGGCCGAGGTGCGGGTGATGCGCGAGCTGCTCACCCGCATCGACCGCCGCAGCTCCGGGCGGTAGCGCGCGGCTGGTACCGGGAGGGTTCGCCTCCGTCACCCGACGGCGGTCACGGGCCCCGGTGGAGATCGTCAGGGATCGCGACGCCGTCGGGCTGGGGCTCCCCGCCGGTGGGCGCGATGGTCGGGGCATCGGTCATGGCGGGCAGGCAGTTCAGGCCGAGCACGTAGGTCACGTGATCGACGTCGCGTGTCTCCATCGCCCGAACATGACTGCCGAGCCGGTCGTACGCGGACTCCTTGTTGACCAGCGACCACCACGGCCATCCGCGGGCGTCCTCCACCACCCGCAGGGCCTCCGAGGCCGACACCCCGTCCCCGGACAGGGTCGCCGTACGCCACTGGTCCATCCACGAGCACACCGCCGCGTCCGCCGCCATGTCGATCATGCCGTCGGTCGCCATCGTCTCGTCGGCGTCGAAGGCCGTCACCCAGGCCACGACGGCATCGTCGAGCGAGCGGTGGGGCGCGAACGGGATGTCCGCACCACCGGTCCGTACGACCTCGGCGAGGTCCGCCATCGGCCGATGCACGGCGCCAGGGCTGTCCTCGCCGAGGTAGCCACCGGAGGCGATGGCCAGTGCACCCGTCGGGATCACGAGCGTTGCGGCCAGAGCCGCGACGACACGGGCACGCCGCGGTGCACGACGAGCGATGTCACCTCGTTCGGTCCGTGCTCCGCCGGCACGGTCACGGAGGTCCGCCAGATCCGGGCGCTCCGGTGTGTCCTCCGCCACGCGATGCAGCGCCTCGCGGACGAGCTGCTCGGTGCGGTCTGCCGTGCCCTTCATGACATCTCCCTCGCGAGTTGGTGCAGCCCCCTATGGACGAGCGAGCGGACGGTCGCCGGGCGGCAGTCGAGGATCCGGGCGATCTCGTCGTCCGGGAGGTCCGCGTAGAAGCGGAGGACGATCGCCACCCGCCGTCGCGCCGTCAGCACGTCGAGTGCCGCGAGGATCTCGGCGACGTCGGGAGGCGGCACGACGGTCGGCCGCTGCGAGGCGACGTAGGCCCGCTCGCGCCGACCGCGCTCCAGCTGTCGGGTCGCGGCGTTGACGATGCTGCGATGCAGGTACGCGGCGGGTGCGTCGATCTCGTCCCAATGGCGCGACAGACCCACGAAGGCGTCCTGAACGAGATCCTCGGCGATGTCCACCCGGCCGACGACGAGTCGGGCGACCCGTACCGCCTTCGCGTACCGCTGCTCGTAGAACGCGACGAACCCAGGGGGCCACGCGTCGGCGGGCTCGGTGCGACGCGTGGTGTCCGCTTCAGGCGCAGGTTCGGCCATGCCTTCATGTCCTGTCGTCGTCTACCCCTATCGAGCCGCGGGACGACGACACTGTTGCAGTCACGACCGGATGGGCCCATCACGCGCTGCCTGCGCAGCATCGGCAGCGCTGTGCGTCGACCTACACGGCGTGGATCCTGAGGCCGATCCCAGCGAGGTGGTCGAAGTCGTCGGGGTTGCGCGTGAACAGCGGGAGGTCGTTCGCCAACGCGGTGGCGGCTATCAGCAGATCCACGGCTCGTGCCCCACGAGGCTTGCGTCCGTGGACGCGCGTGGCCGCAGACACGCGGCCGTAGGCGCACGCCGCCTCGGCGTCGAACTGCACCGGATCGATCAGCGCTTCGATGCGCTGGAGCCGGTCCTGCCTCCGCGCCCGTTCCTCCGGGTCGTCGGTCGCGTGAGGGCCTGCAGCGAGCTCTGCGAGGGTCACCGCCGCGATGGCGGGCTCCAGGGGGAGCGACTCAGGCGTCAGCTGTTCGAGCGCGATGACGACCGAGGTGTCGAGCATGCCCCGCTCCACGCTGGCCGAGCCTCCATCCGTCACGCGCGCGGCTCGGCATCCTGATCGAGCGAGGCGTCGAGGTCTGTGCGGAGCCGTTCCGGGTCTATCGCCGGGGCGTTGGCGAGCGTGTCGAGGAGCAGTTCACGGCTCACGAACCGGCGGCGAGCCGGCCGGAGTTCGCCCACGGGGACGCCGTTGCGAGTCACCACGAACACCTCACCTCTGTCGAGCGCACGCATGATCGCCCCGCTGTCGTTGCGGAGCTCCCGCTGGCTGACGTCTTCGCCATGACCACACCGTCGCTGCCCTGTAGCACAAGGGCTACACCCTTCCGCTCACCATCGACCGGCTTCGGCAGCGCGGCAAGCCAGGCGTCGGACGTGGCGGGGCGCCTTTCGACGCCAGTCGCTGACCGATCTCCCGCGTGACGACGGGGGGGACGGCTCAGGCCGGTGCGAGCTCCAGGACGGCGTCGACCTCGACCGGCGCGTCCATCGGAAGCACCGCGACCCCGATCGTGGTCCGCGCGTGCACGCCGCCGAGCACCTCGCCCAGGAGCTCGGAGGCCCCGTTGGCGACCAGGTGCGGCTCGGTGAAATCGGGGGTCGCCGCGACGTACACGCCGACCTTGACCACGCGCACGCGGTCGAGGTCCCCGTCCGCTGCCGCGGCGGCGACCGCCAGCACGTTGAGCGCCGCCGTGCGCGCCAGGGCCGCACCGTCATCCGTGCCCACCTCGGCACCGAGCTTGCCGGTCCGCACGAGCGACCCGTCCACCACCGGCAGCTGCCCCGCCGTGTACACCAGACTCCCGCTCACCACGTAGGGCTGGTACGCGGCGGCGGGCGCGGGCACGGGCGGCAGTGTCAGACCGAGCGCCTCGAGCCGTTCCGCGGCACCCATCAGGCGCCCTCGGGCAGCTGGCGCTTGAAGAACGCCACGTTGTCGACGACGCAGACCAACTCCCAGCCGTCGCTGCCCCACTGGTTCAGGATCTGCTGCAGGGCATGGCTGATCAGCGGCGCGGTGGCGTATTCCCAACGGGTCACCGGGGTGCTCTCCTGACGGGGCGCGCCAACCTAGCCGGGCCGGCGTGCGCCCAGGGACCGCCCAGGGAGCACGGCCCGCGTCTCAGCCGGCGCGGCCCCCTTCTCAGCCGGCGCGGCGCGCCGCCTCGTCCAGCACGGTGCGACGGTCCAGCTCGCTCGTGCCACCCCAGACGCCGTACAGCTCACCCGTCGTGAGCGCGTGCTCGCGACATCGGACCAACGCCGGGCACTGCTGACAGACCGACTTCGCCTCTGCCTCGCGCGCGAGACGTTCCTGCTTCGGCTCGAACCGGTTCGGGCCGAAGAACAGCGTCGGGTCGTGCTCGCGGCACAGCGCGATGTCGTCCCACGGATCGTCCAGGTCGACCAGCGCGAACAGCCGCGGCCGCGGCGCGAGACCGGTGCCCACCGCAGGGCCCGAGCCCACGCGATCGTCCTTGCCTACGTACACAGATGCCCCCCTCGGTCTCCCAGCCGACGTGGAGGAACCCTACGTCCACCGGTCCGAGGTGACTAGCCCCTGAGCGCGCAGCGCCGCGCGGTCACCGCGCCGCGTCGGCGGCGTCCGCGTCGCCGCGTGACGTGACCTCGGTCAAGGGGGCCGAGGCTCCCGACGCCTGCGGCTCGAAGGCGTCCACGAGGACCACGGGGCCATCCACCGCGTGCACCCGCACGGGTGTGCCGACCTTCGCCCGCCTCGCGTCACCGGTCCATCGCGCGCGCCACAGGGCGCCGTCGATGTAGACGTGTCCCTCCGGGTTGAGCACCGACCGGACGAGCCCCGCCTTGCCGACCAGGTCCTCGACCGCGACACCTTCCGGGCCGGCCTGGGCACGCAGCACCGAGGTCATCACGAACACGAAGAACACGAACGCGGCGAGCGTCGTCACCGCGACCAGCCCCCAGTGCAGCTGGAGCTCGGGCGCGGCGTAGAACCACGACGAGCCCACGGCGAACGACGCGGTCGCCGCGAGCGTCACCGGGCCGAAGCCCGCGATCGCGGTGTCCAGGGCATACAGCAACAACCCCAGCACGACGAGCGCGACCGCCCACCAGGTGACGGGCAGCACCGTCAGCCCGAACGCGCCGATCCCGACGGTCACCAGCCCGGCGATGCCGGCCACGCCGAAGCCCGGCTGGAACAGCTCGAAGAGCAGCATCCCGAGCCCGACGACGAGCAGGAGGTAGATGAAGGGGGCGGTCGTCGCCGCGTGCAGCAGCCGACGCACCAGGCCGAGGGAGTGGAAGCGCACCTCGACCTCGGCGGGGCGGATCCGCAGCTCCCGGTCGCCGTCGACCGTCGGCACCACCGAGCCGTCGAGCTCCAGCAGCAGCGGTTCGAGACCGTGGGCGCTCAGCGTCGCGACGCCCGCGTCGAGCAGCTGCTCCGCCGTCGCGCCGTCCCGCAGCATCGGGTCCACGGCAGCGGGGTCGCCTCCGACCGCAGCGACGGTGTCACGCGCGAAGCCGGCGACGTCCCATCCGTCGGCGCCGAGCGCCAGGTCGGCGGGTTCCAGCGGCCCGATCACCGCGTCGGCCGAGATCGCCCGGACGTGCGCGGACAACCACAGCACCCCGGCGGCACCCTGCGCCTGCGCCCCGACGCCGACCGGGCCGACCAGCACCGCGACCGGCACCGGCGAGGAGCGCACCCGCTCCACCAGCTCGTCGAGATCCACCGACACGCCACCCGGCGAGGAGTACTGCAGGACCACCAGCTCCGAGCCCTGCTCGGCCGCCAGCGACAGCACGTCGCCGATCTGGGCGCTGACCGGCGGGTCGAGGAACCCACCCCGCAACGGCAGCACGTCGACGACCCGGCGTTGGGTCGCGTCGGCGTCGTCCTGGGCCTGGGCACGGCCGGCCGAGGTCGCTGCCACCAGGCCGAACAGGACCATCGTGAGCGCGACGAGGGAGAGGACGCGGCGCGACGCCGCCGGGACGGTGGGCATGGGCCGGAGGGTAGCGGCCGTGCGGTCGGGCCCGTTCCCCGGAGCCTCGCGGACGGTCCCATTAGGCTGCCACCGATGGGACGCGACGGATGAGCAGCGGGCGCCAGGCGGCGCGGACGATCCCCCGGCCGACGCTGGCGGGCTTCGACGCCCTGTTCCCCGCCACCGTGACCCTGGTCACCGGCAAAGGGGGCGTCGGCAAGACCACGGTCGCCGGCGCGCTGGCCCTCGCGGGGGTCGCGAGCGGACGCCGGACGCTGCTGGTCGAGGTGGAAGGCCGCCAGAGCTTCGCCCGGACGTTCGGCACCGCGCCCTGGGACTACGAGGAACGCGAGCTGCAGCCGGGCCTGTTCGGGGTCGCGCTCGATCCCACCGACGCCGTGTACGAGTACCTCGAGATGTTCTACGGGCTGCGCCGGGTGCAGTGGGTGATGGAGCGCTCGAACGCCCTGGACTTCGTCACGACGGCCGCCCCCGGACTGCGCGACCTGCTGCTCGTCGGCAAGATCTACGAGATCGAGGCCCGCCGACCGGCGGACGGGCGCACCACCTACGACCTGATCGTGGTCGACGCACCCCCGACCGGACGCATCGTGCCCTTCCTCCAGGCACCCGAGGCCGTCACGGAGATCGTGCGGATGGGCCCCATCAAACGCCAGGCTGGGCACATCCGCGAGATGCTGGCGGACGGCTCCCGTGCGCAGGCGGTCGTCGTCAGCCTCCTCGAGGAGATGCCCGTCCGCGAGACGATCGAGGGCATCGCTGCGCTCCACGACGCCGAGGTGGCGGTCGGCCCGGTGGTCGCGAACCAGATCGCCCCGCCGCGTGTCGACCGGGACGCGCTGACGCGGCTGTATGCCCTGGGGCCGGACGGTCTGCGACAGCGGGCGGACGCGGCGGGCGCGACGATGTCGGGCCGCACCGCCGGCCTCGCGCTCTCCCTCGCTGACGCGCACGTCGAGCAGCTCGAGTTGCAGGCGGAGCTGCGGCGCACGCTCGAGGAGCGCTGCGACACGCCGATCCTCGGCCTCCCGCTGCATGCCAGCACCGCCATCGGTCCGGAGGAGTTGGCCCTGCTGGCCGACGTCCTCGCCCTCCAGCTCGGCGAGCCGGGCCGGCGGGCACACGACGAGCTCGACCCGCGCACGTTGGCGTTGGTCTCCGGCGAGCTGGCGGCCGCCGGTGACGAGGACGGCATCGGCGACGGGTCCGTCCAGTGAGCGCGACCGCCACGGCCGGACAGGCTGCCGACCTGTCGGATGCCGTCGCGCACGCACACATCCTCGTCACGACGGGCGCCGGTGGGGTGGGCAAGACCACCACGGCGGCGGCCCTCGGGCTGGCCGCCGCGTCGGAGGGTCGTCGCGCGCTCGTGCTGACCATCGACCCGGCCCGCCGCCTCGCGCAGGCGATGGGCCTCGACGGCCTGGACGACGAGCCGCGACAGGTCCCGCTGCCGGACGCACCCGGTGAGCTCTGGGCCATGATGCTCGACATGCAGACCACCTTCGACCGGCTGATCGACCACCACGCGCCGAGCGCCGCGCGGGCCCGCTCCATCAAGGCGAACCGCATCTACCGGACGCTGTCGTCGACGCTCTCGGGGACGCACGAGTACATGGCGATGGAGCGGCTCCACGAGCTGCACGAGTCGGGCGAGTGGGACCTGCTGGTCATCGACACCCCGCCCACGCGGTCCGCGCTCGACTTCCTCGACGCACCGACGCGCATGACCTCGTTCCTGGAGGGACGCCTGCTCACCCTGCTCCTCAAGCCCGGGATGGTCACGGGCCGCGGCATCGGCCGGGTGGTGGGAGCCGGCGCGACGACGTTCATGCGCGTCGCGGGGCGGGTGACGGGCATGGAGCTGCTCCAGGACCTCGCCGACTTCTTCCGGGACCTCGACGGCATGTACGACGGTTTCAAGGAGCGCGCCGACCAGGTCCTCGCGCTGCTGCGCCAGCCCGGGTCGCGCTTCGTCGTCGTGACGGCACCGGCGCCGCCACCGTTGCGGGAGGCGCGCTTCTTCCTCCAGCGACTGGACGAGGAGGGGCTGCACGCCGCGGGTGTCGTGGTGAACCGGGTGCGACCGGAGGTGCCGCGCGACCCCTCCGACACGGGGGTACGGCGCGCCGTCGATGCCCTCGCGGGCGATGGCGACGGAGACGCCCGCGCGGTCGCGGGGGTGCTCCAGCTGCTCTCGGACGTCCGCGGTCTCGCGAGCCGGCAGCGCGCCGACGTCGCGTCGGCGTTGGAGGGCGTCGGCGTACCGGCGCTGGTCGAGGTACCCCTTCTGGGTGGCGACATCCACGACCGTGACGGGCTGACCACCGTCGCGCACACGCTCACGACCGGGAGGTGGCGATGAACCCGCCGGGCAAGGACGACCCCGAGGTGGCGACCGACCCACCAGGTCCGGGCGGCCCCGAGGTGGACGACCAGCAGACCGACGACGAGCCCGACGGCGCGGCGACGGACGACGGTGGCGGGCAGGAGGGGCCGGACGCGGGAGCGTCGCCGCCGGTGCACACCGCCCTCGCCCGGCTGGCGCAGGCGCGCCCGGTGCAGCCACCTCGACGCACCGGCATCTTCCTCGACGCCGACGACCTCCGTGAGCACGTCGGCGCGCTGCTGCGCACGGTCCTCGGCGGCTACGAGGTGGACGCGTTCGGCAACTTCAGCTTCACCTACGAGAGTGCCCGCGTGGTCGTGACCGTCGGCAACAGTCCGATCGGGCCACAGGTCGGCGTGTTCTCCGTGACCAACCTCGACGTGGACCTGACGCCGGAGCTGGCGACGTTCCTGCTCACCACCAACCACACGCTGGGGTTCGGCTCGTTCAGCTTCGACCCGGCCAACCGGGCGGTGTGGCTGCGCCACTCGCTGCTCGGCACCACGCTCGACCTGCCGGAGCTGCATTCCGCCGTGGCGGCCATCGCGACGACGGCGGCGCGGCTGGACCACCCCATCGCCGAACGGTTCGGGGGGCGCACCTTCGTCGAGGCGCCGCGGGCCGAGCAGGACAGGATGGAGCCGCCGGAGCCGTCGCAGGACGAGGGACCGCGACCGGGGGTGACGGGCTACCTCTGACGGGCACCGCCCTGGCTTCGTGCCGCGACGGGCCGCCCTGCGGGGCTCATGCCACCCGGCGCCGGCGCAACGAGCGTCGTTGCCGCTCCGTCAGGCCACCCCACACGCCGAACTCGA
The DNA here is from genome assembly GCA_963695235.1 of uncultured Nitriliruptoraceae bacterium. Classification (GTDB taxonomy): domain Bacteria; phylum Actinomycetota; class Nitriliruptoria; order Nitriliruptorales; family Nitriliruptoraceae; genus PWLR01. The sequence continues at coordinate 1,142,696 of OY968778.1, read as the reverse complement.
TGGCGTTGTCGAGCGCGTACTCGAGGCACGGCTCGCGGACGTCGCACGCTGCGCACAGCTTCTGTGCCGTCCGGGCCTGCACCGCACCCCGGACGAAGAACTGGGCCGGGTCTGCCCCCCGGCAGCCCGCCTGCACGGTCCACTCCAGCATCCATGTCTCCCACATGGCGTCTCCGCGCGGCCCCCCGGCGGCGACAGGGTCCACCCTACGCCGCGCGCAGGGCCGCCGCCCGGGTGGCGTGCGGAACGTGGTCGGGCGATGGCGTTCCCCGTCCGTGACCCGCGGCACGCGCGTCGCGCGGTTCCCGTCCGGCCACCCCGGGCTCCCGGCACCGCACGGGTACCCTCTCGCGACCCCCCGCCGGTCGACCGGGCCTTCCGAGCGAACACCCCGCCAGGCCGTCCAGGACCTCGCCGATGCCAACGACCCGCACCGTCGCCGCCCAGCTGGCGGCGATCCTCGGCCGGCTCGCGCTGGTCGGCGTGCTCGTGGTCGCGACCGGCGTGCTGCTCGGCATCATGTTCCTGCCGGCGGCACTCGCGACCAACGACGTGATGGCGGCGGTGCGGTCCGACATCCTCGACTTCCCGCCGCTCGGCGAGGCCGACACCCCGATCCAGAACTCCTACGTCTACGCGGCGGACGGCACCGAGCTCGCCGAGCTCACCTTCGAGGAGAACCGCGTTCCCGTCACGCTCGACCAGATCCCGCAGGTCGCGATCGACGCGGTGCTCGCCACCGAGGACGCCCACTTCTTCGATCACGAGGGTGTCAACCATCGGGCCATGATCCGTGCCTTCCTGACCAACCTCCGCGCCCGCGGCATCGAGTCGGGGGCGTCGACGATCACCCAGCAGTACGTCAAGCTCGCGTTCCTCACGCCGGAGCAGACCTACGCGCGCAAGATCGAGGAGGCCGTCTACGCGATCGATCTCGAGGAGCGGCTCACCAAGCACGAGATCCTCGAGCGCTACCTCAACCGCAGCTACTTCGGCAACGGGGTCTACGGCCTCGGGACGGCCGCGGAACGCTACTTCTCGAAGGACGTCGGCGACCTGACGCTCGGCGAGTCCGCCATGCTGGCAGGTCTGCTGCGGGCGCCGGAGGCGAACAACCCGATCCGCAGCATCGAGAACGCCGGTGCGCGGCGCGACATCGTCCTGCGCCAGATGGCGACGCACGGCTTCGTGAGCCCCGCGCAGGCGCAGGCGGCGATCGACGAGCCGCTGGTGGTGACGATCTCCGAGCCGCCGGCACCGTCCAACCCCTTCTGGGTCGACTGGGTGGCGCAGCTGCTGGTGCGCGACGACGTCTCCGAGGCGTTCGGCACCCAACTGGACGCGACGGCGACGATGGGAGCGACGCACGAGGAGCGGCGGCGGTTCGTCTTCCAGGCGGGCCTGCGCATCCACACGACCCTCGACCTCGAGTTCCAGGACATCGCCGAGGGGTCGCTGCGCGAGCACCTGCTGTCGGAGGACGCGGAGGCCGACGAGGTCGCCCGCGCCCCCATGGGGTCCATCGTCTCCGTCGAGCCCGGCACCGGCGCGATCCGCACGATGGCGATCGGACCGCACTCCTTCGGTTCCTGCGCCGAGGACCGCAGCTGGGTGGGCGAGCTCGATTCCGGCGAGCTGCTGTGCGACCGCACGAAGGTCAACCCGGCCGTCCCGGGCATGGGCAGTGGCTTCGGTCGTCAGCCGGGGTCGTCGTTCAAGCCGATCCTCGACGCCGCGGCGCTCGAGGACGGCTTCTCGCCCGGACTCGTGCTGGACGCGCGCGGCCCGAAGGAGATCGACGGCTGCCCCGCCGGGCCGGACGGCCCCTGGACGGTCCGGAACTCGGGCGGCGACGGCATCATCGACATGTACGAGGCGGTCGCCCGCTCGAGCAACGTCTACCACGCGCTCCTGATCGCCGAGGTCGGTCCGGAGAAGGCGGCCGACATGTTCCGGCGCCTCTCCGGCTACCAGCTCGCCGAGCGCGACGTGGTGTGCCCACTGGCGCTGGGCGCCGGCGGCGTCCACCCGCTCGCCATGGCCAGCGCGTACGCGACGCTCGCCAACGGGGGCGAGTACTGCGCCCCCCACGCGATCACACGCATCGAGGACGCCGAGGGACGGACGATCTGGGAGCACAACCCGACCTGCACGCGTGTCGTCGACACCGAGGTCGCCGATCGCATCGTCGACATGCTGGCCGGACCGGTGTCGCCCGGCGGCACGGCGCCGGTCGCCAACCTCGGCGACTGGCCCACCCGCGGGAAGACCGGCTCGACGAACAACAACGCCGACGCCTGGTTCGTGGGCTTCGTCAGGCAGCTGTCGACCGCCGCGTGGATCGGGTACGCGAACTCGGACCGGATCTTCGCGACCCAGGCACAGGCCGCGGCGTTCTGCGGCGCGGAGCAACGCCCGGTGTGCGCGCGGACACAGGTCGACAGCCAGCTGCTGCGCAACGTGACGATCGCCGGTCAGTCCTACGGCCAGGTGTTCGGTGGCACGATCCCTGCACCGATGTGGCGCCACTACATGGAGCAGGTGGTCCAGAGCTTCGAGCCCGAGGGCTTCCCCGATCCCGGGCCGATACCGACCGCCCAGGTGCCGGACGTGCTTCGCGCCTCGTCCGTCGAGGAGGCGGAGGAGATCGCCCGTTCGGCCGGCTTCCGGTTGGTGGTCGAGGAGATCTCCGACTACCGGCCTCCCGGCACGTTCGTGGAGCAGGTCCCGGAGGCCGGCGCCCGTGTCGCGCTGGGCTCGTGGATCACCCTCGCCGTGTCGGACGGCACGGGTGATGCCCCGACGCTTCCCGACGTCACCGGCATGACGCTCGACGAGGCCGCCGCGGTCCTGTTCGAGCTCGGCTACAACGTGTTCCAGCGGAGCACCCCGGTGGCCAACGAGGCCCTCGACGGGCTGGTCATCGAGGTCGACCCGCCGCCGGGCACCTCGCTCGACCCCACCGATCCGGACGCGCGCGTGGTGCTGGTGATCGGTGTCTACACCGCGGAGGCCGAGCCGCCGCCGGACGGCGACCCCGACGGGGACGGCGACGACGGACCGCCAGGGCAGGGCCCGGACGGCTCCGGGCCGCCCGGGCAGAGCGACGGATGAGCCCCAGCGTGGGACGTCTGGTCGGCACCACGGCGGCGCTGACCGGCATCGGCCTCGGATGCGTCGCCTACGGCACGCTCGTCGAGCGGCGGTGGTACCGCCTGCGCCGGCTCGTGCTCCCCGGGACGCTGCGGAGGCCCGGCCGGCTCCGGATCCTCCACGTCAGCGACGTGCACCTCTCGCCGCGCCAGGACCACCGCGCGGCGTTCCTGGCCGGGCTCGCCACCCTCGACCACGACCTGGTCGTCGCGACGGGTGACCTGCTCGGTGCGCCCGACATGGAGGACGCCACGGCCGACGCGCTCGCCCCCCTGACGGTCGGGAGGCGACCCGGTGTCGTGGTGCTCGGCAGCAACGACCTCTACGCCCCGGTCCCGCGATCGCCGTTCGCCTACTTCACACGGCCACAGGCACGCGCCGTCGGTGAGCGGTTGGAGACCGACCGCTTCCTCACGCTGCTCGCGGAGCGCGGCTACCAGGCGCTGCGCGGGGAGGCCATGGTGCTGGAGACCCCGGCCGGACCAGTGGGGGTCGGGGGCTTCGACGACCCGCACCTGCCGACCACACGGCTGCCGGAACCGGCCACCGTGGCGGTCGCGCAGGACAGCGATGCCCTCGTCCACCTCGGTGTCGTCCACTCGCCGTACCTGCGGGCGCTCGACGTGCTCGTCGACGCCGGCCACGACCTGCTGCTGGCGGGGCACACCCACGGCGGCCAGGTACGGATCCCCGGGATCGGCGCCCTGGTCGCCAACTGCGACGTGCCGCTCGACCAGGCGCGTGGGCTCTCCACCTACCGGGGGCGGCAGCTGCACGTCTCGGTGGGGCTCGGCCACTCGCCCTACGCCCCGTTCCGTTTCGCGTGCCGGCCGGAGGCGACCCTGCTCGAGCTGACCGGCTGAGCACGTGCTCCCCGCAGCGACGGTTCGCGCACCGTCGCGGACGGCGTGTACCCTCCGCCGCGCGCTCGTTCGGGCGTCGTCCGTCGGACCCTCCGGTCTCGTTCTCGTGCGTCACCGGGGTCCGGATCGCGGTCGACCCGACCGTCGCAGGCACCATCGGGATGTAGCGCAGCTTGGTTAGCGCGCCTCGTTCGGGACGAGGAGGCCGGCGGTTCGAATCCGCCCATCCCGACCACCGGCACGTCGTCGACGCGCGGTCACGGGCAGTCGTCCGGGCCGCGCGTCTCGCGTCCCGGACCCGTCATCCTCGTCGGTGCAGGAAAGGCGCCCGTTCGTGGAGATCTCCGCCCTGCAGGCCCGCATCCGCGACACCTACGGCACACGGGATCGCGCCCGCGGCGTCGACGCGACGTTCGGCTGGTTCGTCGAGGAGGTCGGGGAGCTCTCCCGTGCGATCCGCCGGCAGGGCCGGGCCGAGCAGGTCGAGGAGCTCACCGACGTCCTGGCATGGCTGCTGAGCCTCGCGGACCTGTGCGAGATCGACCTGGACACCGAGGTGGCCGCGCGGTACGGCAGCGGCTGTCCGACGTGCGGGCAGGTGCCGTGCGTCTGCGCGACGGACCCCGGACCCCGCTGAGCCGTCGCACGACGCGGCGCCGGCCCGTACCTGGAGCGGTCAGGTCGACTCGGCGGCGACGAGCTCGGCGATCTGCACCGTGTTGAGCGCCGCACCCTTCAGCAGGTTGTCGCCCACGACGAACAGGTTGAGGCTGTACGGATCGCCGAGATCCTCGCGGATCCGGCCGACCAGCACCTCGTCTCGGCCGGCCGATGCCAGCGGTGTCGGGACGGCGAGCTCCTCGCCGTCCCGGCCGATGCCGTCGACCACCACCAGCCCGGGCGCGGCCTCGAGTGCCTCCAGCGCTGCTTCGCGCTGCACCGGCTGCGCGAAGGTCAGCCGCGCCGCGACCCCGTGCCCGACGACCACCGGGACGCGCACGCACGTCGGGGAGACCCGAAGGGCGGGCAGGCTCAGGATCTTGCGCGACTCGTTGAGCAGCTTCCACTCCTCGTCGGTGTACCGGTCGTCGGCGAACGTGCCGCAGTGGGCCAGCACGTTGAAGGCGATGGCACGCGAGAAGGTCTCCGCGCGGACCGACGCCTCCGCGGCGGCGCCGTCCGCCCGCAGCAGGTCGGGTTCGGCGACGAGCTTCGCGGCCTGCTCGAGCAGCTCCGTGATCCCGCTCATGCCCGCGCCGCCGGCTGCCTGGTAGCTGGTCGCGACCATGCCGGTCAGGCCGAACACGTCGTGGAGCGGCTTCGCGGCGACCATCACCACCATCGTGGTGCAGTTCGGGTTGGCGACGATGCCCTTCGGGCGGCGGGCGACCGCTTCCGGGTTCACCTCGGAGACGACCAGCGGCACGTCGTCGTCCATCCGGAAGGCCGAGGAGTTGTCGACGACGACCGCGCCCCGCGACACGGCGACCGGTGCCCATTCCGCGGAGCGGGACCCACCGGCGGAGAAGAGCGCGACGTCGACGCCGTCGAACGCCTCGGCGGTGATCGGACGGACCTCCACCTCGCCGCCCGCCCACGCCAGCCTGGTGCCGGCCGAGCGCTCCGAGGCGAGGAAGACCGGCTCACCCTCGATCGGGAACGAGCGCGACACGAGCTGCCGCCGCATCTCCTGTCCGACGGCGCCGGTGGCGCCGACGACCGCGACCCTGACACCCATCAGGCACCCACCTCGGCGGCGATCACGTCGTCGCCCAGTCCGAACACCGCATGCACCGCCTGGACGGCGGTCTCGACGTCGTCGCGGGACACCACGACCGAGACCCGGATCGTCGAGGTCGAGATCATCTCGATGTTGACGCCGGCGGCCGACAGCGCACCGAACATCTTGGCCGCCACACCGGGGTGGGTCTTCATGCCGGCACCGACGAGCGAGACCTTGGCGATGTCCTCGTCCACCTTGACACCGCCCGCCCCGACCTCGTCGGCGAGCGGCTCGAGCACGCCCCGCGCCTTGTAGGTCTCGCCACGTGGGAGGGTGAACGAGATGTCGGTGCGCCCCTCGTCGGAGACGTTCTGCACGATCATGTCGATGTTGATGCCGGCCTCGGCGAGCACGCCGAAGATGCGCGCGGCGACACCGGGGCGGTCGGGGACCTGCTGGATCGTGACCTTGGACTCGGAGGTGTCGTGTGCCACCCCGGAGATGATCGCGTCCTCCACCGTGTCCTCCTTGGGGCCGACCCAGGTGCCGGCCGTGTAGCTGAACGACGAGCGGACGTGGATCCGGACGCCGTGGTTGCGTCCGAACTCGACGCTTCGGACCTGTAGGACGCCAGCACCCTGCGCCGACAGCTCGAGCATCTCCTCGTAGCTGACCTCGTCGAGCTTGCGCGCGCCCGGCACGATCCGGGGGTCGGCGGTGAACACACCGTCGACGTCGGTGTAGATCTCGCAGACGTCGGCACCGAGCGCCGCCGCGAGCGCGACCGCCGTCGTGTCGGAACCCCCACGCCCGAGCGTGGTGATGTCCTTGGTGTCCTGGCTGACACCCTGGAACCCCGCGACGATGACCACGTTGCCGGCGTCGAGCGCGTCCTGCACCCGGCCCGGCGTCATGTCGATGATGCGGGCCTTGCCGTGCACCGCGTCGGTGATGATCCCGGCCTGCGAGCCCGTGAAGGACTTCGCCGGCACCCCGCGGTCCTGCAGCGCCATCGCGAGCAACGACATCGAGATCCGCTCGCCGGCGGTCAACAGGATGTCGAGCTCCCGCTCCGGCGGCTGCTCGCTGATGCCCTCCGCCATGGCGATCAGGTCGTCCGTGGTCTTGCCCATCGCGGAGACCACCACGACGGTCTGGTTGCCGTCGCGGTGGGTGCGCGCCACCCGGTCGGCGACGATCTTCATGCGGTCGACGTCACCGACGGACGTGCCGCCGTACTTCTGGACCACGATGGCCACGGTGCGCTCCGGGCGGGATCGGGGGTCGGCTTCGGTTCGGGCCGCGCGATGGTACGCGGCCGTCCCTGGCACGACGTGTGCCCGACGCCACGCGCGACCCGCCTGCCAGTCCGTGGGACGGGATCAGGAGACGTCGCGCCGCCCCAGGAACGCCCGTCCGAGCGTGACCTCGTCGGCGTAGTCGAGGTCACCGCCGACCGGCAGGCCGCTCGCGAGCCGTGTGACGCGCACGCCGAGCGGGGAGAGCAGGCGCGTCAGGTAGGACGCCGTCGCCTCGCCCTCGACGTTGGGGTTCATGGCGAGGATCAGCTCGGCGACCGACCCCTCGTCCAGCCGTGCGATCAGCTCGCTGATGTGCAGCTCGTCCGGACCGATCCCGTCGATCGGCGAGATCGCACCCCCGAGGACGTGGTAGCGGCCACGGAACTCGCGGGTCCGCTCGACCGCGACGACGTCCCGTGCCTCCTCGACGACGCAGATCGTGACGTCCTCGCGTCGGGGATCGAGGCAGATCCGGCACAGCTCGCCCTCGCTGATGTTCCAGCAGCGCCGACAGAACCGGACGGTGGCCTTCACCGTGGTGATGGCGTCGGCCAGCCGCTTGGCGTCGGCCTCGTCGACCTGGAGCAGGTGGAAGGCGATCCGCTGGGCGCTCTTCGGCCCGATGCCGGGCAGCCGCCCGAGCTCGTCGATCAGGTCCTGCACAGCGCCTTCGTACACCCCGACCTCCTCCTCAGCCCTCGGACGCGCCAGGTGCGGGGCGTTCCTCGAGCAGCTGCGCGTCCAGCTCCGACGCGAGCAGCTCGTCGACGTCGTCCACCGCCTCCACCGCACCGAGCTCGGCCTCGCGGACGTCGGTGCCCTCGTCGCCGGAGCTCGCCTCGGCGTCCGCGTCCGCACCCTCGTGCTCGTTCGCGGCCGTGTCGTCCACCCGCTCCGGCGACGCCGAGGTGGTGGCGACCGGACGATCGTCGAGCACGGGCGTCCGCGCGTCGTCGGGGGTCACCGACGGGGGCATCGGGCGCCGCCGGTCGTCCTCGCCCTCGACGACGACGTCGATGCGGACCCGTAGACCGCAGACCTCCTGGATCGCCTCGCGCAGCGCGCGGTCGACGTCACCGGAACGGGCCTGCACGGCGTGGAAGGAGGCGTACCGGGCCCCGTAGCGCAGCGTGAGGATGCCGCGTGACAGGCCGAGGGGGACCGACGGCCACACCATCGCGTGATGGCGACGCGACCCCACCTTGAGCAACTCGAGCACCGCGTCCCAGCTGGTCTGGAGCATCGCGAAGGGCTCGACCTCACCCTCGCCCTCGGACGCATCCGCTGGCTCGTCCCCCTGCGCTCCGACGCCGACGTCGCTGGCAGGGCCGGGCACCGCGCCCTCGGGGGCCGCCCCCGCCGCCGCGTCGTCGCCAGCCGGTGCGGGGACCACGAGATCGTCGGCGGCGGGCGGCGGCGGGGCGTCGTCCGCGGGGACGGGCACCGCCTCGGCCAGCGCTGGTGGATCGGCGTCCTCGACGGCCGCCAACGGCGGCGAGGCCTCGGTGTCCGTCGGTGCGGCCGGCACGGCGACCAGGGCGGGACGCACCGGCGCGGCCCCGGGCCCGCCGGCGGCCAAGGCGGCCTCGACCCGCGCGATCCGGTCGTGCAGCGCGGCGAGGTCGCCGACCCCGCCCGGGACGGCGAGCTGCGCGAGGGCGAGCTCGAGGGGCAGCCGCGGCGATCCCTGTCGCTGCTCGGCCACCGTCGCGGCCAGCACGTCGACCGCCCGCAGCATGCTGTCGCGGGGCAGCAGCGGCGCCTGCACGAGCAGCCGGGCCCGGCGCTCGTCCGTCGCGTCCACGAGGTCGGGGCGGTCCGGCGCGACCTGCAGCACCAGCAGGTCGCGCAGGTGGCCGACGAGGTCGAGCGTGAACCGGCGGAGGTCCGTTCCCTGGTCGACCAGCCGCTGCACCACCGCGAAGAGGCCCGCGAGGTCGCCGACCGCGAGCAGGTCCACCACCTCGACGACCTGCTCGACGGCGCTCACACCCAGCGTCTGCTCGACGGCCGCGGTCGAGACGTGCTCGCCGGCGAACGCGAGCACCTGCTCGAGCACCGACAGGGTGTCGCGCACCGAGCCGTCGCCCGCGCGGACGACCGCGTCGACGGCACCGTCGTCCATCTCGTAGCCCTCGGCCGCACAGATCCGGCGGACGTGCGCCGCCACCTCGCCCGCCGCGACACGACGCAGGTCGAGCCGCTGCACCCGCGAGAGGATCGTGGGGAGGACCTTCTGGGGGTCTGTCGTCGCCATCGCGAAGAGCACGTGCGGCGGCGGCTCCTCGATCAGCTTGAGCAGCGCGTTGAACGCCGCCGTCGAGGCCATGTGGACCTCGTCGAGGATGTACACCTTCCGGCGCGCGGACGCGGGGGCGAACAGTGCCCGCTCGCGCAGCTCGCGCGCGTCGTCGACCCCCCCGTGGGAGGCCATGTCCAGCTCGATCACGTCGATCGACGTGCCCTCCCCGATCGACCGGCACTGCTCGCACTCGCCGCACGGCTCGGGCGTCGGACCCCGCTCGCAGTTCAGCGTCTTGGCGAGGATCCGGGCGATCGAGGTCTTGCCGGTGCCCCGCGGCCCCGCGAAGAGGTAGGCGTGGGCGAGCCGGTCCTCCTGGAGGGCGTGCACCAGGGTCTGGACGACGTGCTGCTGCCCGACCACCTCGGCGAAGCTCGCTGGTCGGTAGCGGCGGTAGAGCGACACGTACGCCACCGCGACCTCCTCGCACTCCGTCCGCGACCGAGCCGTCACCATGCCGGCGACGCACGAGGCGGGGCCCCCGGGTCGGCGTGGTGTGGTGACGAGCGCCCGTGATCGGCACCCGCCCGAGAACGGCTTAGGGCTGCTGCCTCTCGGCCCTGACCCGGTTCACCGGAGGACGTCACCGGCGGACGCCCGTCACCACACCACGCCGAGGTACCAGGACGGCCCCGCGACGGTCAGCTGACGGTAGCAACCGGTCGGGCCCCCCGCGAACGGTGCGGACGCGTCCCGCCACCGGCGATCAGGGCCACTCGGCCCGTGTCGTCGCGGATCGCCGAGGCCATGCTCGCGCGGTCCGGCGGACGCCGGGCGACACGCCGTGCGCTCGGAGCCAGCATGGACGTGCGGACCCGCCGGCCGCACCCTTCCAACGCTCGGGGCCGCCGCGCGGCAGCCAGCGTGCTGTTCCTCTCCTTCGTCGACGTCTTCGCGCTGCTACCCACCGTGGCGCCCCACGTCGAGGGCCTGGGCGCGGGACCCGCCGGCATCGGCCTGGCCGTCGGCGCGTACTCCGCCGCCAACCTGCCGGCGAACGTGATCGGCGGGATCCTCGTCGACCGTCGCGGCCGTCGACCCGTGCTGCTCGGGGGGCTCGCCGCGGCCGCGGTTGCGGTCGCGGCCTACACGCTGGCCGGCTCGGTCACGACCTTCGTCGGCGCCCGACTCCTCCACGGTGCCGCCGGCGGGATCCTGATCCCCGCGGTCTTCGCCGCGGCCGGGGACCGGGCGGTGTCGGGCGAGGTCGGCCGAACGTTCGGACGGCTCGGTGCCACGATCGGCGCAGCCGCGGTCGTCGCCCCGCCCGTCGCCGGGGTCGTCCGCGCGACGTGGGGCGCCGACGCCGTCTTCCTCGGCGTCAGTGCACTGCTCGGGCTCGGGGTGGTGATCGCCGCGGTCGCCGTGCACGACCGCGTGCCGGATCGCGCGGGTGGACCCTCTCGCGGCCCGGCTCGCCCCGGGACGCCACCACCCGGTCGGGCGGCCACGGGCGGGGACGCCCGGGGCGGCACCGGACAGCCGACCGGTGGGATGCGGGCGTTGCTGTCGGACCCACGGATGCGCCGCGCCCTCGCGGCGACGGTCGTGCTGACGTGTGCGGTCGGCGTGCTGGCCGCGTTCCTCCCTGGCGCCGCCGAGTCGCTCGGCGCCGCACCGGCGTCGGTCGGGGGGCTCTTCGGCGTGTACGCGGTCGTCGCGGCGCTGCTGATGCTCTCGCCGGTGGCGGGGCGCGTGGACCGCCGCGGCGCGGACGGGCCGGTGGCGGCGGGGCTGCTGCTGCTGGCCGCGTCGCTGTTGCTGCTCGCGACGGCAGGCAGGCTGTGGCTCGCATGGACCGCGATGGCCGTCTTCGGCCTGGGTTTCGGGCTGCTGTTCCCGGCGGTGAGCGCGGCGACCTCCCTCGCCTCGGCGCCCGCGGACCGGGGCAGGGCGTTCGGGCTGTTCAACGTCGCGTACAGCGTGGGGTTGGCGCTCGGGCCACCCGTCGTCGGCCTGCTCGTCGACATCCGACCGTCGAGCGACCCGTTCGCGGCCGTCGCCGCGATCGCCGCGGCGGGTGGGATCGCCTTCACGGCACGGACGCTGCGGCGACCCACGGCGCATGGGCTCCGAACGCGTCGGTAGCGGGCCGCTCAGCCCGACGACCGTCCGCCCTCCAGCGCCCAGCCGGCGCGCAGCCGCACGTCGAGCAGCTCCCGGAGCCGCGGGTCCATCACCTCGGCGAGCAGTTCGGCGGCCACGCGCTCCTGGCGCGCCTGATGGTCGGCCGCGTCCTCCGGACGCGCCGTGACGGTTGCGATCTCCGCCCGCAGCGCCGCCACGTCGCAGGCGACCAGTCGCATCCCCATGGCGGTCGCCGAATCGTCCGCGCGCGCGAGTTGCACCTCCGCGTCGCGGAGGTCGCCGTCGAGCTGCGCGCACACACCGGCGACGATCGCGAGCAACGGCTCGTGCAGGGCCATGCCCCGTATCGCGATGTACTCGGACGCCTCGGCGACCAGACCCCGCGCCTGGTCGACGTCGCCCAGGTGTGCCGCACCGAGGGCCAGCGTGCCGAGCAGCCGTGGCCGCTCCCAGAACCGCGTGCTCCCCGATGCCTCGAGGCCCAGCGCCGCGTCCGCTCGCGCCTCGTGCCAGCGCGCCAGCTGGATCTGGGCCTGCGCGAGGTCGGCCCAGACGGTGGACGCCTGGAAGTCGCCGAGCGGCACCGTCAGGTGCTCCAGCGCGAGCGTGCGGTGGTGCAGGCTGGAGTCGACGTCACCGAGGGTGGCGTAGACCAGCGCCGCCGTCGCCTCGACGTTCGACAGGGTCAGCTGCGAGGCGCTCTGCTCCGCCTGCCTCCGCGTGTCGACGAGGAGCATGAGTGCCTCTTCCGGCGCTCCGAGGCCGAGCGCCACCTGCGCGGCGTGCTGCAGGGCGATGGGGGTCTCGTAGGCGCCGTACCGCGCGAGGGTCGCCGCGGACGAGCGCAGCAGCTCACGCGCGGCGCGCAGCTCGCCCGTGCCGGTGCGCAACATCGATTCCCCCGTGGCCTCGAGGAGCGCGACGAGGTACTCCGAGCCGACCTCGTCGGCCGCATGCCGCGCTTCGTCGAGCACCGCGGTGGCCTCGGCCAGGTCACCGCGGGCGAGCAGGTTGAACGTCCGACGGATCATCCCCAGCACGCGCACCTTGTCCTGCTGCGTCTCGCCGCCGATGCGGACCGCCTCGACGTCGTGGTGGATGGCGCGGTCGACGTTGCCCTGGGCTGCCGCGACGAAGCACGAGTTCATGTGGTACTCCGCGAGCCCGATCTGGTCGTCGGCCTCGTCGGCGATCGCTCGGGCCTGCTCGAGGTAGCGCTCCGCGGCTCCGAAGTCGGCCGCCAGCATCGCCGCGTTCATCCCGAGCTGGTTGAGCGCCTTGACCTGCATCGGGGGAAGCTCGCACGCCTGGCCGTACTCCACCAGGGTCTGGTAGGCCTTCGACGCCTGGTCGAGATCCGGCACGAGCGAGTACGCCTCACCCTTGCCCAGGTGCGCACGAGCGACCAGCTCCGGATCCGTGTCGTCGGTCGCGAGCTCCAGCGCGGCCGTGAACTGGCGGATCGCCTCGAACACGGCCATGACCCGGGTGGCCCGCTCACCCGCGTCGACGAGCCACGGCAGCGCGTCCTCCGGGTGGTCGCTCGCGAGATGGTGCCTGGCCACCTCGGCAGGGACCTCGGGGCGCGCCGCGCCGAGGTATCGCGCCAGGCGACCGTGTACCTCTCGGCGGTCCTTGCGCAGCACCGTGTCATAGGCGGCCTCGTGCAGAAGCGCGTGCCGGAAGGCGTACATGGGATACGGCCGCCGGCGCTGCTCGACGACGGCGCCGCTGCGCACCAGCTCCCGCATGGCCGTCGCGACGTCCTCGCCGTCGACGAGATGCTCGAGCGCACGCAGGTCGAACTCGAACCCGATGGTCGACGCGACGTCCGCGACGCGGCGGCTGCGGTGGTCCAGGCGGTCGAGCCTGGCCGTCAGCAGACCGGTGAGGGACGCGGGGACGGAGTGACCGTCGCCGCCGATGGCACCTGCCAGCTCCTCCAGGAAGAGCGGGTTGCCCTCCGCGCGTGCCCGCACGCGTTCGCGCTCCTCGGTCGTGGCCCCGTCCGGTCCGAGCAGCGCGTCGAGCATCGCGGCGACGGCCCCGTCGTCGAGCGGCGCCAGCTCGACGTGGTCGTGTCTGGGAGCGGCCTCCCTCGCCGAGAACTCCACCAACCGCCAGACGGGACCGTCACGCACGGGCCGCAGCGTGCCGATCAACAGGATCGGGGAGCGCTCCGTGGCGGCGATGAGCAGCTCCGTGAGGGCGAGGGACACCGCGTCCGCCCAGTGCAGGTCCTCGAGCGCGAGCACGATCGGCCGCAGCCGGGCTTCGCCCTCGAGGTAGCCCACGATCGCCGCGGTGGTCTTCGCGTGCAGGGGCGCGGTGTCGATCGCCGCGACGAGGGCAGCCTGCGTCTCCGGCAGCGGCGCGCCGTGCACGTGCGCGAGGTATGCCGCCGTGTCCGGGTCGGGGCCACCGTGGACCCGTTCGACCGAGCGGGCGATGCGCTCGTACACCGCGTCGGGCGGAACGACGCCGAGCTGCAGCCAGCGGTCGGCCAGGTCGCGGAACGGCGCGTAGGGGATCGCGGTGTCGAACGATCGGCACCGACCCTGGAGCCAGCCGATCTCGCCGTCCTCGTCGCTCTCTCGGGCGAGGGCCACCCTCGACGCGAGGGCGGCGGCGGATGCGGCCAGGACCCCCGACTTCCCGATCCCGGCGTCGCCGACGATCGTGACGATCCCGCCCACGCCGCTGCGCAAGCGGTCGAAGGCACCCTCGAGCACGGCCAGCTCGGCGTCTCTCCCGACGAGGCGGGTCGCCACCGCCTGCTGCACCGGCACCGCAGCCACCCCGTCGACCCGCACGGCCACGACGGGTGCCCCCTTGCCCTTGACGTCCACTGGACCGATCTCGGTGGTGTCGAAGGCACCGCCCAGCAGGTCGGCCGTGTGTGCCGTGATCCGCACGGAGCCCGGCTCGGCGGTCTGTTCCATGCGGGCCGCCACGTTGATCGCGTCGCCGAGCGCCGTGTACTCGACCCGCAGGTCGGACCCCACCTCGCCGACCACGACGAGCCCGGTGTTGATGCCGACACGCGCCGCGACCGGCACCCCGGCCGTCCTGCGGACCTGCTCCGCGTAGCCGACGATGGCCTCGAGCATCTCCAGCGCGGCGTGGACGGCTCGGACCGGGTCGTCCTCGTGGGCGACCGGTGCGCCGAAGAAGGCCAGGATCGCGTCGCCCTGCAGCCGCGCCAGCGTGCCCTCGTAGCGGTAGACGGGCGCGATCAGGTGCTCGAACGCACCGTTGGCGATGTCCGCCCACTCCTCTGGGTCGAGGTGCTCTGCGGCCGCCGTGGAACCGACAAGGTCGGCGAAGAGCATCGTGACCGTGCGCCGCTCACCCCGCATGGCTCCGGAGGCATCGGCCTCCCGCAGCTTCTGGAGGAGTGCCGGCGGCACGTAGCGGTGGAGGTCGGTGTCGGCCGAGTCCGGTGCGGGGCCGGACGTCGCAGCCCCGGGCGTGGGTCCGGGCGCCACCGGTGCCGCAGCCGAGGGCGCGGAAGGAGCGCGTCCGTCGGCCCGCAGGCTCGTGCCGCAGTTCGTACAGAACCGGGCATCGGGGAGCACGTCGTGCCCACAGACGGGGCAGTGCCGTGGGAGGGCGTTGCCGCAGTGGGCACAGAAACGTGCCCCGTCCGGGTTCTCACCTCGACAGACGCCGCACGTGACCACGCTCACCGTCCAGCGCGCACCGCCCACGGCCCGACGGACCGGGCGTCCGCCTGGGCGCTCCCTCGGAGCCTGCGCAGCCAGCGGTCGAGCCTACGCCTCGAGGGGCCGCAGGTCCACGGCTGGGCAGGCACCGTCCGCGACGGCGAACCTCAGCCGTCGGTGACCGGGCCGACGTAGTACTCGCGCGTCCCCGGGAAGAGCGACTCGATGATCCGCAGACGGTGGATGTCGTTGGTCCCGTCGAGGTGGAGGAACAGGGTCGCGTCGCGCAGGTGGCGCTCGACGCCTCCCTCGCGCATCACCCCCAGTCCGCCGTGCAGCTCGACCGTCTGGCGGGCCACCTCGAAGGCGGTCTCCGCCGCGGACACCTTCGCCATGTCGCGCAGCACCCGACGGTCCGGCGCCTCGACGTCGAACGCCCGGGCGGCGCGGTGCACCAGCGACCGCGTCGACTCGATGCGGATCGCCATGTCCGCGAGCCGCATCGCGACCGCCTGGTGGCCGATGATCGGTCTCCGACCCTGCACCCGATCGTGGACGTAGCGGACGGCGTCCTCGTACGCCGCCTGGGCGAGACCGAGCGCCTGGGCGGCGATGTACACCTTGCTGCCGGGGAACCTGCGCGCGGAGGTGCCCGCGGCGCTGTCTCTGATGAGCAGGTGGTCCTCCGGTACGCGGCAGTCCTCGAGGATGAGCTCCGCGTTGTTGAACAGCCGGCCGCCCATCTTCTCGAACACCTTGCCGATGCGCAGCCCGGGCGTGTCGCGCGGGACGAGGAAGTTCGAGGTCCCTTCGCTGGGCTTCGCCCCCGGAGTCGTCGTGGCGTAGACGACGTACAGCCCGGAGTCGGGACCGTTGGTGATGTACTGCTTGCGTCCGTTGAGGACCCACTCGCCGTCCCGGAGCTCGGCCGTGGTCCGCATGGCGACGTCGGGATGGTCGTAGCCGAGCCATCGGTCCGACGATCCCTGCGGCTCCGTCGAGCAATGCGAGTACACCAGCCGCGGTTCCGCCAGGTAGCGCCCGACCCAATGGTCCCGCAGGTGGGGGGCCGCGTGGCCGTCGATGATCGAGTTGACCTTCCATCCCTGCAACAGGATGTCGATCAACGCCGACTCGCCGCGCGCCAGCTCCTCGCACACCGCCGCGAAGCCCAGCGTGCTCGGCGGCTCGATCGCCTCGTCGAACAGCCCCATCGTCCGAAGGCCCTGCCGGTCGGCCTCCTCGATCAACTCCCACGGGACCCGCTGGTCGGGCGCGGCCGACCACTCGTCGTCCCGGCGAGCGTGCACCCACGGGTGCACGTACTCGTCCACGAAGCCCTTCGCCCGCTCCGCCCAGGCGCGATCGGACTCGGGCAGCTGCGCCCACCTCGACTCCATGACCCACCTTCCGGGGATGACGACGCCCGACGCGGACGTCCCGCCGGGGAGCTTACGAAGACGATGCGGCCCTCCCACATCCAGGCCCGTCGACCCCAGGCCTCGCCGGGCCGCGCCGCCGCGACCGCCGGGGTTATCGTGCAGCCGGCGAAAGGCACGCGATGGACACGCGGCTGTCCGGCCCCCCGGAGAGGTCGGCACCGGCGGACCTGCTGCTCGTCGACGGTCGGGTCACGACGACACCACGGTCAGGCGAGGAATCCTCGTCCCTGCTCCTGCGTGCCGGTCGGGTCCACGCGGTCGGTGACACCGACGAGCTCCGGACGCTCGCAGCTCCGGACGTCGAGGTGGTGGATCTGGATGGGCGTCGGGCCATTCCCGGCTTGATCGACTCGCACCTGCACTTCACACGGGCCGGCCTGACCTGGGAACGCCAGGTCGACTGGACGGGCGTGCGCTCGCTGGAGGACGGCCTCGCCGCGATCCGCGACGCTGCGGCGGCCCGCCCGACCGGAGAGTGGATCGCGGTCTACGGAGGCTGGCATCCCGGCCGGTTCGCGGAGGGCGTGGGGCCCACCTCGCAGCAGCTGACGGAGGCCGCACCAGAGCACCCGGTGTACGTCCAGTTGCTCTACGAGCAGGGCACGCTCAACGAGGCCGGCCTGCGGGCCCTGGGCCTCGCAGCAGCGTCCGACGCGCCGGCTGGTGGCGAGGTGCTCGTCGACGACCGCGGCACGCCCACCGGCGTGGTCCGCGGCGGCGGCGCCTTCGCCCACGTCGCCCGTGTGATCGGTCGGCCCGACGAGGAGGCGCAGGTCGCAGGAGTGACGGCGCTCGCCGGCCGACTCCACGGCCTCGGGCTCACCGGCGTCATCGATCCGGGCGGACTCGGCGTCACCCCGGAGATGTACCGCCCGTTGTTCGAGGCGTGGCGGCGCAACGCCCTCGACCTGCGCGTCCGTCTGTACCTGATGCCCCAGACACCCGGCAACGAGCTCGCGGAGATCCAGGAGTACGTCCGGCTGCTCCACCGCGGCTTCGGCGACGACTGGCTCAGGATCGTGGGGTTCGGCGAGATCGTGCACTACGCGTTCGGCGACCTCGAGGGACTCACGCCGTGGAGCATCTCGGCGCAGCACCGCTCGGAGCTGCGCGAGATCGTCGAACTGTGTGCTCGATCCGGCTGGCCGGTGCACATGCACGCGGTGCTGCGCGACACGATCACGGCTGCGCTCGACGTGTGGGAGGAGGTCGACGCGACCGTGCCGCTCCGGGGCAGGGGCTTCTCGCTCGCGCACGTCGAGGCGATCAGCGAGGCCGACCTGCGGCGGGTCCAGCGGCTCGGTGTCGGCTTGGCCGTCCAGGACCGGCTGGTGTTCCGCGCACACGACTCGGCACGGGTCTGGGGCGAGGACATCGTGCACGGCGCACCGCCCTTGGGCCGGATGCTCGAGCTCGGTATCCCGGTGGGAGCCGGGACCGACGCAACAGTCGTGACCTCGTACGACCCCTGGTTGTCGATGTGGTGGTTGGTGACCGGCCGCTCCGTCGACGGGGCGCCCCCCAGGAACGTCGAGCACCGGCTGTCGCGGCAGGACGCGCTCCACCTCTATACCAAGGGCAGCGCGTGGTTCTGCCACGAGGACGGGGTCCGCGGGTCGCTCACGCCCGGAGACCTGGGCGACGTCGCCGTCCTCTCCGAGGACCTCTTCGAGGTGCCGGAGGACGACATCCGCGACCTGCGATCGGTGCTCACGATCGTGGGTGGGAAGGTCGTCCACGACGAGCTCTCGTGAGGTCGGCCGCCGGCGCACGCGGCCCGAGGCGTCTCGGTAGTCTCCGGCGTTGGCCGACGCTCTCGCCGGCTGGTGTCGGTGACCAGGACCCTGACCGCCGACGGGTGGTCGCGTCGGAGGGCCGCGGGTGGCGGGGATCGAGCGGATCCGGTGGCGCCGGGTGCTCGAGGGGTCGCTCGGGACACCGGCGACCGAGGGGAACCACGTCGCGATCCTCCGGGACGGCGACACCATCTTCCCGGCGATGCTCGAGGCGATCGAGGCGTCGACCCGGACGGTGGACCTCCTCACGTTCGTCTACTGGCGCGGCGACATCGCCCACCACTTCGCCCGGGCGCTCTGCGACCGCGCCCGGGCAGGCGTCCGATGCCGGGTGATCCTCGACTCGTTCGGTGCTCGTCACGTCGAGAGCGAGCTCATCGACCAGATGGAGGAGAGCGGTGTCCTCGTCCACTGGTTCCGCCCGTTCGTGGGAGGCCACGGTCAGCTGCGAAGCCCCGGCAACCGGACGCACCGCAAGGTGCTGGTGTGCGACGAGGAGACCGCGTTCACCGGAGGCATCGGGATCGCCGAGGAGTGGGACGGCAGCTCGGACGACGGCAGCGGCTGGCGCGAGACGCAGTTGCGGCTCCGAGGACCGGTCGTCGACGGGCTGCGGGCGGCGTTCCTCGACGACTGGTTCGACAGCGGGCAGCCGCTGGTCGACGAGCGCGACCGCTTCCCGGAGCAGCCGACCGACGGCGCGACGACGGCCATGGTCGTGCGCGGCGAGTCGGAGCACGGCCGCAACGACATCGCGCTGCTCCGGCTGATGCTGTTCGAACGCGCCACCAGGCGCATCAGGATCACCACCCCGTACTTCGCGCCCGACGACCTGATCCTCACGGCGCTGCTGCGCGCGTCGGAGCGTGGTGTCCAGGTGCAGGTCCTGCTCCCGGGCCACAACATCGACAAGACGGTGGCCAGGTACGCGTCGGAGCGACGCTACGGGGACCTGCTCGACGCCGGCGTCGAGCTGTACCACTTCCTGCCGACGATGCTCCACGCCAAGGTCACGACGGTCGACGGCGAGGTCGCGGTGGTCGGCAGCGCCAACCTCAACCACCGCTCGCTGCAGCTCGACGAGGAGGTGGACGTGGTGGTGTTCGACGCCGAGGTGGTCGACGAGCTCGACGAGCACACCGACCAGGACCGCGAGCGCTCCGAGCGGTTCACGACCGACGACCTCACCGAGCCCCGGCACCTGCTCGCCACGCCCGCCCGACTCTTCACCGGTCTGGTCGACCGCTGGACCTGATCCCGCGGGCAGCGGTGGACGCGTGGCGGGTCAGGGGATGCGGGCGACCGCGTCCACCTCGACGAGCAGGTCGGAGAAGGCGAGCGCCGACACACCCAGCAGCGTCGACGCCGGCGGAGGATCTGTCGCGAGCACCTCGGTGCGCGCAGCACCGATGCCCGGACGCATCGATTCGGTGTAGCCGACGACGTACGTCGTGATCTTCACCAGGTCGTCGGTCGTCGCGCCGACGGCCTCGAGCGCGGCACGCAGGTTCAGGAAGCACTGGCGCGCCTGGGCAGCGACGTCGTCGCGGCCCACGAGGTTGCCGTCGACGTCGTACGCCACCTGGCCGGAGACGAAGGCGAGTCTGCCCTCGTCGACCGTGACCACGTGCGTGTAGGCGTTGTTCGACGGCTGGTACAGCGCATCGGGGTTCACGTGCGCCATGGTCTCGGCCTCCTCCACGCGTCGAGCACATCGACGAACCGGCCACGCCGAGCTCCGGCGCGAATGCTGCCAGGCAGCCAAGCAGGCCGACGGGCGTCGAGCGGTTGGTTCCGTCCTCGACGCGCGCAGACTCCACCCCCGGTCTTCACACCCCGCTCACGACCGGGCACGGGACGGGCGTTCGGTCGTGGTGCGCACGCCCGCCACGTGCCGCGTTGCGACATCCTGGCCGGGTCCGGCCATCCAGGAGCTCACATGCCGACGACACCGACCACACCCGTCCCGACGGCTTCGATCCCGGACACGATCGGTGCCGTCTCGCAGGTGTTGCTACCGGTGCTGGGCAAGGGCGTGATCGTCCGTCGACCGCCGGTCGTCGCCCTGTCCGAGCGGCTGGACCTGGACCGTCGTGCGGTGCAACGGATGCAGCGATTGTCGGACTCCTACGGGCCGGGTCCGTTGCTGCTGCGGTTGCCGGTGCAGGACATGGGGCTCGTGCTCGATCCCGAGGACGTCACGCGTGTGCTGACCGGCTCGCCCGAGCCGTTCGCACCGGCCGCCCGGCTGAAGCGGGCTGCGCTGTCGCACTTCCAACCCCACGGGGTGCTCGCGTCCCACGGTGCCGAGCGGGCCGACCGGCGCAGGTTCAACGAGCAGGTGCTCGGCAGCGACCTGGCGGTCCACCCGCGCGCCGGTGCGCTGCTGGACAAGGTCGTCATCGAGGCCGAGGTGCTGGTCGACCGCGTCCGTGAGACCGGCGAGCTGACCTGGGAGGACTACGCCCGCGCCTGGCTCCGAGCCTTCCGCCGTGTCGTGCTCGGGAATGCGGCTCGCGACGACCATGCCGTGACGGATCTGCTCGCTGACCTGCGCGCGTCCGCCAACTGGGGCTTCCTGAAGCCGAAGCAACGCAAGACCCGCGAACGGTTCCTGCGCCAGCTCCGCGGTCACCTCGACCGGGCGGAGCCCGACAGCCTCGCCGGGGTGATGGCCTCGACACCGACCACCGAGATGACCGAGCCCGCGCAACAGGTCCCGCAGTGGCTGTTCGCCTACGACGCCGCCACGTGGGCCGGCTACCGGGCGTTGGCGTTGATCGCGGGACATCGTGACCACGCCGACCGGTACCTCGAAGAGCTGGCGGCCGTCGATCTGCGCGAGCCGCACCAGCTGGCCGGGCTGCGCGCGAGCGTGCTCGAGTCGCTGCGACTGTGGCCCACCACCCCGATCATCCTGCGCGAGACCACGACCGAGACAACCTGGTCCACGGGGACGATGCCGGCAGGGACCGCCCTGTCGATCTTCGCGCCCTACTTCCACCGCGACGATCGTCGCGTGCCCTACGCGGACCGGTTCGCCCCGGAGGTCTGGGAGGGTCGCACGGGCGGCCGCGAGCTCGGCGACCTCACCGACGGGTGGCCGCTGTTGCCGTTCAGCGCCGGGCCCGCCGTGTGCCCTGGCCGCAACCTCGTCCTGCTCACGACCAGCGCGTTCCTCGGGGTGCTGCTGTCCCGGCTCGACCCGCGGCTGGCACCTGGGCACCCACTGCATGACGGCCCCCCGCTGCCCGGGACGCTGGACATGTTCACCCTGCGCTTCCGTCCCGCCCGCTGAGAGCCACGGTCGAGGCACGCGATGGCGAGTCGACACCCGCCGAGCCAAGGTCGAGCGGGCTGCGCGCCGGTGTCGTGCCCCGCAACATCGTCGCTGCGGCGGGGGTCAGACCGGCGACCATCAGCGCCATCCAAGCCGCCGAGCTCCAGGGCATGGAGCCGACCACCAGGAACAGGATCGTCCCGCCGATGATCGAGAGGCAGGCCCACAGCGGCAGCACCCGTGCCCGCCGCAGACCGATCGCCTGGGGGATCGCCGCCAGCAGCCCCAGCAGGTACAGCGGCACGAACAGGGCCAGGACGAGCGGTTCGTTCTCGACCGTGAGCATCAGCTCGGCCGCTGCGGTGTGGTCGTCGCTGCCCGCTGCGGCCAGCGAGGTCGCGAAGTGGCCGACGAGGTGGACCGCCTGTCCGAGCGCGAACATCGCCGCCAGGACGGCGCCCGTCCACGCCCAGCGCGCTGACCGGTCGACCGACAGCCGCCAGATCGCCACCAGCGCCGGCACGGTGAGCAGCATCGCGGCGTAGGCCAGCAGCGAGGCGGCGAGGAAGGTGCCGCGGTTCGCCTCGATGCTGGCGAGCGTCGCCACCGCCTCGGGCACGCCGTACTCGCCCACGAGGCCGGCGTTCGTCGGTGGGTCGGCGACCATCCGGAGCTGGTCGCTGATCCCGTACGCGAGGGGGGCGAGCAGGATGCTCGCGCCGCCGATCGCCCGTGCTGTCCGTCCCATCTCGTCGTCCTCCGAGTCCGCCCGCGGCCGCCCGCGGGTCCGCCACCAGCCTGACGGGCGGTTCGGTCGCTGCCGTCCGTCGCGACGCACCGAGCCGACTCGCGTCGGGTCTGACATGAGGTCGACCTCGAGATGGACGCGGCGGCGACCCCGCGTCGTTATCGTCGATCCATGACCATCTCCCGGCCGAGCAGCGAGGAAGCGGCGCTGGCGCTCGGCTGCGCGGCGTGGGACCTCGCGTTCGTGCTGGGGCACGATCCCGCGCTCGCGCCGGTCGCGCTGGTGACCGGGTTGGCGGTGCTCGCCCACCGTCGCCGGCCGCTGCTGGCCAGCGCGGGCGTCGCGGGCGTGCTGGTGGCGCAGATGCTGCTCGGGGTGCCGGCGGAGAGCCCGTCGGGGGTGGCCGCCGCCCTCGTGGTGACCTACTCGCTCGGCCGGCATGCCACCCCACCTGCCAGCCTCGCGCTGCTGGCCGTCGTCGCCGGGGCACTCGCGGTCTCCGACCCGACCGTGCCCACGGTCGCGTTCGTCGGGGTGCTGGCCGGCGGCGTCTGGACGATCGGTCACCTGGTCCGCCGGCGCACCCAGAGGGCCGCGGCCGCCGCGGCCGCGGTGGCCGACCTCAGCGCCCTCGACCCGGCCGCTCGGGCCACCCGGGCCGTGGCCGAGGAGCGGGCACGGCTGGCAGGCGAGGTGCTCGGCACCGTCCGGGCGGCCGTGGTGACCATGGACCGACACGCCGCAGTGGCGGCGCCGGCACTCGACCGCACCGAGCTCGTGGCCATCCAGCAGGAGGGCCGCCATGCGACCGCCGAGCTGCGGCGCCTGCTCGGCCTCCTGCGCTCCGAGCCCGGCGGGCCCGACAACGCGCCCGACGCGTCCCCGGCGCTCGCCACCGGCTCGCGCGCTCCCGCCCCCGTCTGGCGGATCGATGTCGCGACCGCCGTCGGGGTGGTGATCCTCGGACTGCTCGAAGCCGGGATCGAAGGCCGACTGACCCCGGGGCCATCCGTCGTGCTGCTGATCGTGCTCGCGGCGACGCTCGCCCTCCGCCGCACGGATCCGGTGGTGGCCTGTGCCCTCGCGTGCCTGCCACCGGGGACGGCGCTGCTGCTCGGTTCCCCGGTGCCGTACGGCCTGTGGAGCGGGATCGTGCTCGTGCTGCTCGCCTGGTCCGTGACCGGCCAGGGTCGCCTCGTGAGCGGGGCGCAGGGACCCCGCGTGCGCGCCTTCGCCACCCTGGGCGTCCTCGTCGCCACGGTGACGATCGACGGCCACCGCGACGAGCCGGGGAACGTCCCGCTGACGCTGGCGATCATCGTCGTGGCGATCGTGGCGGGCTCGCTGTGGGCCGACCGTGGCCGAGAGGAGCGGTCGGCCGACGCCGCGGCGGCAGCGCTGCGGTCGCGACACGCGGTCATCGCCGATGCGGCTGTCCGTGCCGAGCGGCTGCGGTTGGCACGCGACCTGCACGACGTGACGAGCCACGCGGTCGGCGTGATGGTCTTGCAGGCCGGCGCCGCCGAGGCGCTGCGCGTCCAGGCCCCTGACCGTGCCCACGCCGCCCTCGCGGCGGTGCGGGCCGCCGCGGCGGAGGCGATGGTCGAGATCGATGCGTTGCTCGACCTGCTCGACGCGGGCGCCGTCGGCGCCGCCGGTCTGGCCGGCGGCGCCGGTGCCGCGGGGACCGACCTCGCGAACGCATTGCGGGCACTGACGGACCGGATCGGCGACGCGGGGCTTCGGGTGACGCTCGAGTTGGTGGGCGAGCTGCCGACGGAGCCGCCCGTGGCGACCGCCAGCTACCGCGTCGTGCAGGAGACACTCACGAACGCCCTCCGGTACGCGCCCCGGGCGGTCGTGGCCGTGTCGTTGCGGGTCGAGGACGGGCTGCTGGAGGTCGCAGTCCGCGACGACGGCGGGGGCACGACGGGCACGACGCCGATCGTCGGTGGCTTCGGGCTCGTCGGTGTCACCGAACGTGTCCGGAGCCTCGGCGGCGACGTCGCCGTGGGTCCTCTGCCCGGAGGCGGGTTCGCCGTGACCGCGCGGCTGCCGGTGCGCCGGACGCTCGGCGTGCGGCCGTGATCCGCGTAATGCTCGTCGACGACCAGGACCTGATCCGAGGCGGCCTGCGCGCGATCCTCGAGGCCGAGCACGACATCGACGTGGTCGCCGAGGTCGCAGACGGCGCGGACGCCGCCACCGCCGCCGTGACCCACAGCGCGGACGTCGTGCTCATGGACGTGCAGATGCCCGGTGTCGACGGGATCGACGGCACCCGCGCGGTCCTCCGTGCCCGTCCCGAGGCGCGGGTCCTCGTCCTCACGATGTTCGACCTCGACGAGTACGTCTTCGGTGCCCTGCGGGCCGGCGCGAGCGGCTTCCTGCTCAAGACCACCGCCCCGGCCGAGCTCGCCGCCGCCGTCCGTGCATGCCATCGGGGCGACCTGCTGTTCGCACCCACGGTCACACGCCGGCTGGTCGAGACCTACGTCACGCGTCCCCCGGTACCCGACGGCGTCCCGGCCGCGCTCGCAAGCCTGACCGTCCGCGAGGTGGACGTCCTCCGCGCGATCGCCCGCGGCCTGTCCAACGCCGAGATCGCCGCCGCGCTGCACCTCGGCGAGGCGACCGTCAAGACCCACGTGACCCGGATCCTCGCCAAGCTCGACCTGCGTGACCGCGTCCAGGCGGTGGTGCTCGCCTACGAGTGCGGCCTGGCGGTCCCGCACGACGGCTGAGCATTCCGGGTCACGGGAGATGGCTACTGCAGGTCCAACACCGTCTCCAGAGCGAGGTCCACACCCCACTGTTGCTCGGCGCTGAGATGACTGTGGTAGTCACCGAGTCTCGTGGCGTCGAGGCGCCGGTCTGCTCGACCAGGACGCGCGTGAGCGTGCCGTCGATCTCGATCTCGGGCCGGAACGACGCGGCGCGTGCCGAGGTCGAGGTCGGAGCGATCAGCACGGTCGACAACCGCAGCAGCGCGTCTGACTGCACGACGACGCCGTAACGGACAACGGACTGCTCGTGTCCTTGGCGCCGGCCGAGGCGCAACCGAAACACGTCACCCCGGCGCACGCAGGTCCTCCATCATGGCCGCCACTTCCGCAGCCTCGGCACGGTCCTGCTCGTCGTCGACGAGGATGGCGACCTCGTCGATCAGTCGCTGCCGATCTCGAAGCCGCTGGGCGGCGGCAACCAGTCCACGCCGGACGGCCTCGCTTCGGGAGACGCCGGTGGCCTCGAGCTCGGCAAGCGCTCGACGAGCCTCGTCATCGAGGCGGACGGAGATGAGATGACTCATGATCCGACTGTTGCACGAAACGTCTGACGAGCGGCGGCGTGATTCCCCCGGAACGGGTCCGGAGCATCTTTGCTGGTGAGCGGGCGTTTCGCTGCGGCGGAGGGTGGGGGATTCGAACCCCCGAGGGATGTGACTCCCAACACGGATTCCAGCCGTGCGCCATAGGCCTGACTAGGCGAACCCTCCATGGAGCGACGGGAGGGTACGCGGCCGTACGCGCGACCGGCAACGCGTGCCCACGGCTCGTGCGGATCGGCGGCGCGGCCGGCGCTGCGTTCACCCGCTGGCCCCGAGCACCTCGGTCTCCAGCACGGTCGCCGCCGCGTCCACCCCACCCACGGCGCGCAGCTCCCCGCTCCAGCCCGCCGGCAGCAGCACGACGCCCCCGCGCTCGAGCGGCCACGCGAAGCCGTCGCCGTCCAGCCGGCCCGCCACCACCTGCACGACGCGGGCCACGGTGGGCGCGCGGGGGGCCGGGTGCCGTCGCGGGGTCCCCGCTCGCAGCACCATGCGGCGGAGCACGTACGTGGGGGTGCGCACCACCACCTCGGCATCGACTCCCAGGTCCTCGCCGGCGTCGAGGTTGGCATCCCAGGCGCCCTCGATGCAGGCCAGGGCGGCGTCGACGTGCAACGGCCTCGGGTCGCGGCCGAGCTCCTGCGTCCAGTCGTAGAGCCGGAAGGTCGAGTCGCTCGGGGTCTGCACCTCGGCAACGACGACGCCGGCGCCCAGCGCGTGCACGGTGCCAGCCGGCACGTGGTGCACCGCGCCGACGCGGGCCGGCACCCCCCGCAGGTGCGCGACGATCTCCGGCGTCCCGGCCGTCGCCCGCAGATCGTCGACCGTCGCCCCGTCGCGGACGCCGAGGTAGAGCTGCGCACCCTCGGCGGCCTCCAGCACCACCCAGGTCTCCTCCTTCACGTCCACGCCCGCGCGATCGGCCGCGTACCCGGCGGTGGGGTGGACCTGCACCGACAACGCCTCGCGGGCGTCCAGGAGCTTGACGAGCAGCGGGAAGCGGCCGTGGGCGGCGGCGGCGCCGAGCAGCCCCACCGGGTCCTTCGCGAGCAGCGTCGACAGCGGCTCGCCCGCGAACGGTCCGGACGCAACCAGCGTCGCCCTGGACGGCGATGGCGGCTCGGCGGACGACGTCGAGGTGGCCGCGTCGTCGGCGAGGTCCGCGACCTCCCAGCTCTCGCCGATCAGCGCGCCGTCGGGGAGGGTGCGGCCGAACGCAGCCAACCGACGGCCACCCCACGGCTTGGGGACGAGCGTCGGTCGGAGGTGCAACGGTTCGGTGAGACGCAGCTCCGGTGCCCCTGGTGACGACGACCTCCGAACGGTAGCGGCCGGTGGCACGCGGTCCCCGGCCCCTTCGTCGGGGGAGTCGTGCACGCACCGTGCCCGCCCGACCGCGACCGCGTCGAGGTCGATGGCCGCGGGCGACTGCGCCGGCGACGGCCGCGACGTCCGCGCGTTCGCGCACAGCGGATCTGCGCGTATCGCGCGATCGCCCCGGAGCCGGAACCTCTCCGGTCCCGGCGGTCCGGCACGCACCTAGCATCGGCAGGTGGCCGCGGGGGGAACCCAGGTGCGGCTCTGCGGTGTGGTCGACCACACCACACTGACGACAGCGGAGGGGAAGATGCGCACACGCATCCGCGCGGCCGTGCTCACGGTCGCGCTCGTAGGTCAGACAGCCGCGATCGCACTACCTGCGGCGGCGGACGAGCATCCGCGTGTGGAGACGCTCGCCACCGGGTTGGACAACCCACGGGGCATCGACGTGGCCGCGGACGGCACCGTGTACGTCGCGCAGGCCGGACCCGGCGGCGACGACTTCTGTACGGAGATCGGTGAAGGCGACGAGGCGGGCGAGGTCTGCTTCGGCGACACCGGCAGCATCTCGAGGATCGGCGCCGACGGCACCGTGACCGACGTGGTCGACGGACTGCCGTCCTTCATGTTCGGCGAGGGCGAGTTCATCGGCGCCTCGGACGTGGCGGTCGCCGGCGACGGCACCCTCTACCTCTCCGTCGGTCTGGGCGGTGACGTCGCGCTGCGCGACGCGATCGCCGACGAATGGGAGCCGGGTGGGCTGCTCGGCACGGTGCAGCGCCATCAGGGCGGCACCTTGAGCGAGCTCGCGGACCTGGCGCAGTGGGAGGACGACAACGACCCCAATGCCGGACAGCCGAGCACCCAGGGCCCGCAGGGATCCCCCAGCAACGACAGCAACCCCAACTCGGTGCTGCTCGCCTCGGACGGCACGCTGTACGCGGCCGACGCCGGCGGCAACACGGTGCTGGAGATCGCCACCACGGACGGCGAGGTGGAGCTGCGTGCGCTGCTCGCGGACCGGATGGCCGCCGCACCGCCGTTCCTCGGCCTGCCGCCCGGCACCCAGATCCCGATGCAGGCCGTGCCGACCCAGCTGGCCGAGAGCGACGACGGTGACATCGTCGTCAGCGAGCTCACCGGCTTCCCGTTCCCGGTCGGCGGCGCAACGGTGCGGCAACTGACCGGCACCCTCACCCCGTCGACGGTCGCCACGGGCTTCACCAACGCGATCGACGTGGCCTACCTCGGTGGCGAGTTGTACGTGCTCGAGATCACGCACAACGGACTGCTCAGCGGCGACCTGACCGGCGCACTCGTGCGCGTCCGCGCAGACGGCTCCCGCACCGTCCTGCTCCGTGACGTGCTCGTCGCACCTGGCGGCATGGCGGTCGGTCCCGACGACATGCTCTACATCACCAACATGAGCGTCGGCGAGCCGGGCAGCGGCTCGGTGCTCCGCTTCGACCCGTCGATGGCGGCGGACGAGGCGACCCAGCTGGCCTGCCCGCCGCTCGAGGTCGCAGGGTCGTCGCTGACGGACATCGTCGGGACGACGCACGAGGAGTCCATCACCTGCGTCGTCTGGCACGGCCTGTTCCAGGGCTTCGCCGACGACACGTTCCGTCCGGGCACCAACATCACCCGCGGGCAGTTCGCCACGACGGTCGTCAACCTCATCGGCGCGACCGACGCCGAGCTGCCGGCGGGCGCCGCCGACCAGTTCAGCGACGTCGACGGCACCACACACGCGGCGTCGATCAACGCGTTGGCGAGCGCGGAGCTGGTCTCCGGCTTCGCGGACGGCAGCTACCGGCCCGGGGCGTTCATCACCCGGGCGCAAGCGGTGAGCATCCTCGTCGCCGCGTACGAGCACGTCGTCGACGACACGCTGGCCGCAGGGCCGAACGCGTTCACCGACGACGACGGCAGCGTCCACCACGCGAACATCAACGCGGCTGCCGCGATGGGTTGGGTCCGGGGCACGAGCGCGCAGGCGTTCTCGCCGCAGGCCAACATCACGCGCGGCCAGATGGCCTCGACGCTCGCCCGGGTCGCATCCGACCTGGTCGACGGCGACCAGCTGGAACTGCCGAGCTGATCCACCCCGCGTCGCCCGCTCCGCCCCGTGCAGTCGACGGGGCGGAGCGGGCCGCGCCGGTTCCAACGGGGCACCGTCATGGTCATCCGCGCCCACCTCCGTCGAGTGGTGCTCGTCCTCGCCATCACCGGGCTCGTGACGGCCGTCCTGCTGCCGGTGGCGTTCGCCGCCGAGACGGCGGTGGTCGTCGGCCAGGGCGGTGACCGCTTCAGCCCGGCGACGGTCGAGGTCTCCCAGGGCGACACGGTCGTCTGGCGGAACGTCTCCGG
This sequence comes from uncultured Nitriliruptoraceae bacterium, assembly GCA_963695235.1. Taxonomy (GTDB): domain Bacteria; phylum Actinomycetota; class Nitriliruptoria; order Nitriliruptorales; family Nitriliruptoraceae; genus PWLR01. The sequence goes on along the minus strand of OY968778.1, from coordinate 1,113,317 downwards.
CTACCACAACGTGCACGGATCCGGGTTCCAGAACACCGTCAGCAACGAGACGTGGACGTTCCGGCACACGTTCTCGACCGCGGGAACCTTCGCCTACGTGTGCGACGCCCACCCCTTGATGAAGGGCACGGTGGTCGTCGCCGCGGCCGCGCCCGCCCCGGCACCTCCGCCGGAGCCGAAGCCGGAGCCGGAGCCGGAGCCGGCTCCCGAGCCCGCCCCCGTTCCCCCGCCTGCGCCGAAGCCGGAGCCGACCCCGTCCCCGACCCCGACCCCGGAGCCGACCCCGTCGTCCGGACCACCCAGCGAGGCGCCCGACGCCCCCTCGGGCGCGACCGACGGCGACGAACCCGCGGCGCCGGCGGACGACGGCACGGGAGCGGACGACGCGACGGACGACACCGACACGGCGTCCGGGGAGGCCGACGCACCGGTCGACGACCTGGACACCGAGGTGGAGGACGACACGCCCCCCGCGGAGCAGGACGGGAACGAGGCGTCAGGCGGACCGGATGTCGTCGCGGGCGATCAGGTGGCCACGGACGGCGGCCCCCGCTGGCTGCTGTGGACGTCGCTCGTCGTGCTCGTGCTCGCCGGGACCGTGCTCGGAGGCGTCGTCGCACGGCGCGTCCGCCGTGGTGACGCGGCAGCCTGAGCGCGGGACACCTCGGATCGTGCTCGGGTCGGTGTCACGGCTCGACTTTGTCGTTGCGCCCGTTCGGCTCCTAGCCTCACGAACCCACTGCCGGTGCGCGGCGCGTCGACGCCGCACCATCGGCGCGGTCCGACGCTGTCGGACAGGCTCGGTTCATACATCCCGCGACGGCTGGGAGCGCGTATGGGGTTCGTTCCGTACCTGAGTGCCTCGGCGGGCATCGCCGGCCTGGTGCTCGCCTTCTACTTCTTCACCGACATGCGCAAGGCGAGCCCCGGGAACGCTCGCATGGTCGAGATCATGGAGGCCATCCAGGACGGGTCGAAGGCCTTCCTGCACCGTGAGTACCGCTGGGTCGCGGGGATGGTCGTCGTCATCGCGCTGGCGCTCGCCGCACTGCTCCCGGAGGGTGGCTGGCGGGCGCTCATCTTCATCGTCGGCGCGCTGTTCAGCGGTCTGGCGGGCTACGTGGGGATGACGGCCGCCACCATGGCCAACGCGCGCACCGCCGAGGCAGCCAGGACCGGCGCGCACGTCGCGCTGCCGCTGGCGTTCCGAGGCGGCGCGATCATGGGCTTCTCGGTGGCTGGGCTCTCGCTGCTCGGCATCTCGGTGTCCTACATCGTCTTCGTGCAGGTCCTCGACCTCGCGCACGGCCCGGAGGTCGTGACCGCCTACCTCTTCGGCTGTGGCGTCGTCGCGCTGACCGCGCGCATCGGTGGGGGGATCTACACCAAGGCAGCCGACGTCGGCGCCGACCTCGTCGGCAAGGTCGAGGCCGGCATCCCCGAGGACGACCCCCGCAACCCCGCCACCATCGCCGACAACGTCGGCGACAACGTCGGCGACGTGGCCGGCATGGGCGCCGACCTCTTCGAGTCGCACGCCGGCTCGATCGTCGCGCCGCTGGCGCTGGCGAGCCTGATCTTCGCCGGGCAGCCCGTCGCAGAGTCTGCGCTGCTCTTCCCGATGGCGATCGCGGCGGTGGGCATGTTCGCCGCCATCATCGGTGCGTTCACCGTGTCCACCGGTGCGGGGGCGACGGGCAAGGCCCTGTCCCGGGCGCTGCACCGGGGCACGAACGCGGCGGCGGTGCTCGCCGTCGTCGGCACCTTCGGCTTCGGCTACCTGCTGTTCGCCGACCACAGCGACAGCTGGTGGGGCATGCCACTGGCGGTCGTGCTCGGGCTCGCGCTCGGGCTCGCGCTCGGCAAGCTCAGCGAGTACTACACGAGTGATCATCATCGGCCGGTGCGCGCCATCGCGGCGGCCACGGAGACCGGACCCGCGACCGCGATCCTGGCCGGTATCGCCACAGGCAAACGCTCCGTCCTCGGGGCCGTGCTGCTGGTGTCGGCCGCGATCGCGGGCGCGTACGCAGCCGGCCAGTACGCGCTCCCGGATCTCGACGCGTCGGGGGTCTACGGCGTCGCCATCGCAGGGATCGGCATGCTCGCCACCCTGGGTGTCGTCATCGCCACGGACGCCTACGGTCCGATCGCGGACAACGCCGGCGGGATCGCCCAGATGGCGGAGATGCCCGGAGAGGTCCGCGAGGTCACGGACGAGCTCGACAGCCTCGGCAACACGACGGCGGCGATCGCCAAGGGCTTCGCGATCGGATCCGCGGCGCTGACCGCCCTGGCCCTGTTCGTCTCGTTCCAGCAGGCGGTCGAGACGGCCAGGCTGGAGGCCGGCGTCTCGCCCGCAGAGGCACCGCTCATGCTCGCCATCGGCGACGTGACCGTCTTCGTCGGTCTGTTCATCGGGGCCATGCTGCCGCTCTGGTTCGCGGCACGGACGATCACCTCGGTGAGCGTCGCCGCCAACCAGATGATCGAAGAGGTCCGACGGCAGTTCCGCGACATCCCGGGCCTGCGGGAGGGCAAGCCGGGCGTCAAGCCGGAGTACGCGAAGTGCGTGGACATCTCGACCCAGGCGGCGCTGCGACAGATGCTCCTGCCGGGCGGGGTGGCCATCGTCGTGCCGGTCGTCGTCGGCATGATCTCGATCGACGCGCTCGGCGGGATGCTGGCCGGCGTGCTGGTGTCCGGCTTCGCGTTGGCGATCTACCTCGCCAACGCCGGAGGAGCCTGGGACAACGCGAAGAAGTACATCGAGGCGGGCGCACACGGTGGCAAGGGCTCGGATGCCCACAAGGCTGCCGTCGTCGGCGACACGGTCGGCGATCCGTTCAAGGACACCTCGGGACCCGCGATGAACACCCTCATCAAGCTGATGACGGTCGTGGCGCTCACCCTCGTGCCCGCCCTGGTGACCTACGGACTCGGGTGACCCTCGCCGGTCTCTGACGAGGTCGTCCCGGCACCCATCGAGCGGGGGCCGGGACGACGAAGCGGCGGAGGGAGGGGGATTCGAACCCCCGAGGGCGGTGAAGCCCTACCCGCTTTCGAGGCGGGCGCACTAGGCCGGACTATGCGATCCCTCCAGTTGCCGTCCGAGGACGGCGCGCGCAGGGTACGCAGCCGCGCGCGAGAGCGGCAACCGAGCCGGCGTGTCGACGGCGGGCGCGGCGTGGCGCGTCAACGGCGGGCGCGGAAGAAGTCGCGCAGCAGCTCGCCGCACTCCGCCGCCAGCACCCCCCGTGTGACCGCGACCCGATGGTTGAGCCGCGGGTCGCGCGGGACGTCGTACAGCGCCCCCACCGCACCTGCCTTGGGGTCGTCCGCGCCGAACACGAGTCGATCGAGCCGGGACAGGACGGTGGCACCGGCGCACATCACGCACGGCTCGAGCGTCACCACCAGGGTGCAGCCCTCCAGCCGCCACGAGCCGATCGTCGCGGCTGCCTGCCTGATCGCGAGCAGTTCGGCGTGGGCGGTGGGATCGGCGTCGACCTCGCGGCGGTTGTGTCCACGCCCGAGTGCCCGCCCGTCGCGCACCACCACCGCGCCGATCGGCACGTCACCGTGCGCCTCGGCGGCTGCCGCCTCGGCGATCGCCTCCCGCATCCATCGCTCGTCCACCCCGCGAGCCTACGGCTCCCCGACCGCGGTCGACCGCCCTTCGGGCCCGAGCGGCCATGGCATCCCCCGCCTGTGCGAGAACCCCCGCACAGAGGTGGGAACTCGCAGTCAACCGAGCGCAACCCCCGCGAGCATGCGAGAACCCCCGCACAGAGGTGGGAACTCGCAGTGAACCGAGCGCAACCCCCGCGAGCATGCGAGAACCCCCGCACAGAGGTGGGAACTCGCGCGTCGGCCACCCGACGCCTCGGCCACCCGCCGGCGCGGCCACCCGCCGGGACCACCTGCGGGCGCCGGCCCGCCGCACGGCCAACCGGTCCACCGGGACCACCTGCGGGCGCCGGCCCGCCGCACGGCCAACCGGTCCACCGGGGCCCGGTGCAGGGATACCGTGCGGGTCCGGCACCGGCGGTGACCGGTCCGGAGCCCAGGAGACCGCCATGACGATGCGCACCTACCAGGTCCCGGACATCTCCTGCGACCACTGTCGCAACGCGATCGAGAGTGCGGTCAGCGAGGTCGCGGGCGTCGACGGCGTCACGGTGGACATCCAGGCCCGCAGCGTCAGCGTGGAGGGCGATGCCGAGGACGCTGCCATCCGCTCCGCCATCGGCGACGCGGGCTACGCCGTCTCCGACGCCTGACGCCCGACACCGGCCGCGGCTCCCGCCGTCAGGTGCTGTGGCCGAGCTGCTCGACCGACCAGCGACCGAAGAAGGTCGCGTCCGCGGCTCCCGCGGCCACCATCGCGTCACCCACCGCCCGCTTGACCCGCTCGTGCGCCTCCTCGCCGACCTCGTCGGCGTCGGGCATGGGCGCGAGCACGACCGTGGCACCCTGCTCGAGCGCGGCGGCATACCGCTCGAGATGCGGCGTCTCTTCCCCGAACAGCTTCCGCAGGCCCGCGACGACGCCTTCGACGGCATCCCCGTCGGTGGTCACCTCCTCGTGCTGCCGCGGGCGGAGCACCTCCAGCTCGCGCGGGGCGCCGTCCACGCCGTGGACCGCGCCGACGACCCGTTCGGCGGTCCCCTCGTCCGCGGCGATGCACGCGATCCGATCGGTCGGGTACTCGCGTAGCTGCTCCACCTCGACTCCTCTGCCGTCCTCGGGTCCGGCTCGCGGAGAGGCACTCGCCGGACGTGGTGCGACACACCCTGACGGGCCGAACGGCGCAAGGCCAGCCCCCGGCCACGGACGACCGTCCAGGGTGGCCCGTGCCCGCCGGTCCGCCCGGATCGCACCGACCGTCGGGGTCCGAACGACGCCGCATCGGCCCCGCCGCGGGCAGTAGGGTCCGCTCGTCCGCCCGCGAGAACGCGCACGAGGCCCAGCTCCCTGCCGGTGCCTCCGGAGGCACGATGACGACCTCGACCGACCACCCAGCAGGCACCGACCTCGCGCCCGACCGGGCGCTCGAGGTGCTCGTCGACCTGGACCGCCAGCTCGGCTCCGTCGACGAGGCCACCCGCGCCATCGTCGGGATCCGCGCGGCGGGCGACGGCACGGTGGCGCTGGTGGACGTCCAGCTCGCGGACAACGGGGTGCTGCGCGCCCCGGACGTCGACGGGCTCGTGGTGGTGACCTCCGAGGAGGTGGCGCACGGCGAGGACGTCGTGCCGCTCCAGCAGCTGGTCTGCATCCTGCCCAGCGGGCACGAGGCCGGCGTCTACCGGGTGGGCGGCGGCGACGACCTCCGCTCCTGGCGCACCGACGCCGATCCGGACGACGCGGCGGCACTGCGCCCGCACGACGTCGCGTCGAACACCGCGCGTCGTGCCTTCGGTCTGCCCTCGCTCGTCGAGCCGATGGCGGTCGAGGAGCTGCTCACCCGTACCTGGCTGGTCGCGGTCGCCGGCGAGGCCATCACGCTGTTCGACGCGCCGGAGGGACCCCGGGACGTCGAGGTGGAGGAGCTGCTGGAGGTGGCGGCCAGGCCGCTGCTCGGTGGCCTGGTGACCGGGGACGGACCGCTGCCGACCTGGGAGCGGATCCACGAGGCCGCCGTGGCGGGCACCCTCGAGCTCGGCCCGTTCACCGTCGACCGCGAGCACGCGGCCTGGCTCGATGCCGCCGGACTGGCGCAGGTCCTGGACCGCACGCTCCCGCCCGTCGAGGAGCTGCTCAGCTCGCTGCGGGTCGCCGGTGACGACGACGCGATGGCGTGGGCGATCGACCAGCTGCTCGAGCGCGACTGGTACCGGCCCGACTGACCGTCCGCGCCGGTCGGGACGAGGGCCACCACTCCGTCCCACGGCGGCCGGTCCACAGCCCCCGCCCGCGCGCCACGGTGCGCTGTCACGGCCGCGCCCTAGCCTGGCGACCGATGACGACCGCTCCCGCCGCAGCCTCGTTCCCCGGACCCGACGCCCTGGGGCGCGGCGTCGTCGTCGCGCCGGACGCCCCGACACCCCCCGGCTTCGCGCACGCCCCACGCCTCCGGGTGGACGACGAGGTCCTCCGCACGCCCGCGCACGTCGCGACGGTGCTCGCCGACCGGTGGCTCCACCGGCAGCGGACCATCGTCGAGCTGGCCGTCGACCCCACCGCGCTGCGCGCACCGGAGGTGCTGACCGACCCGCCCCACGCGCTCGACCGTGACGCCGGCCTCCACCGCGAGCGCCTCCAGGCGATGGTCTGGGCCAACAGCTACGACCTCCGGACGGGGACGCCGAGGTGGTGGCACGGCGTGCTGGCCCAGCGCCACGCGGGCGCCGGCCCGTCGACGCGCGGCGACGTCGCGTTGCCGGACGGCCGCGCGTGCTGGGTCGACGGCGGCCCGCGCGGTCCGCTCGTGGCGGCGCTCCCGCCGGACGACGACCTGCCGCTCGCCCACCGGGAATCGATCGCGCTGGGCGCGCTGACGCCGCTCGGCGCCGCACACCCGGACGCCGACCTCGCACCCGACCAGCTCGCCGCCGTCGCCCATCACGGGGGACCGGCACGGATCCTCGCGCCGGCGGGGTCCGGCAAGACCCGTGTGCTGACCGCCCGGCTGCGACACCTGCTCGCCGACCGCGGCATCGAGCCACAGCTCGTCATGGCCGTCGCCTACAACACCCGTGCCGCAGCCGAGCTCAAGGAACGGACCGCCGGGCTGCCGGCACGCATCCGGACGCTGCACTCGCTGGCGCTGTGGATCTGCACCCTGGACGAGCGGCGCGAGGTCATCCACGAGCGCGACGTCCGCACGATCCTCTCCGAGCTCGTCCGCACCGCCCGCGTCCCCAACCAGGACCCGTTCCAGCCCTACCTCGACGCGCTCGCCGAGGTGCGTCTCGCACTGCGCGACCCATCCGACGTCGAGGTGGTACGGGGCGACGTCGACGGGTTCGCCGACGCGTTCGACCGCTACCGGAAGGTGCTGGCGGAGCGGCGGCTGCTGGACTTCGACGAGCAGATCTACCGGGCGCTGGAGCTGCTGCTCACCCGTCCGGACATCCGCGCGACGGTGCAGCGCGCGTGCACCCACCTGCTGGTCGACGAGTTCCAGGACCTGACCCCCGCCTTCCTGCTGCTGGTGCGGCTGGCCGCCGGTCCGACGGCACAGGTGTTCGCGGTCGGCGACGACGACCAGACCATCTACAGCTACGCGGGCGCGACCCCCGACCACCTCGTCGACCTGGGCCGCTGGTTCCCGGGTGCGGCCGACCACCCGCTGGAGGTCAACTACCGCTGTCCCCCCACCGTCGTGGACGCGACCGTCACGCTGCTGTCGCACAACCGCAACCGTGTGTCGAAGGCGATCCGCGCAGGGTCCGAGGGACCGCCCGACGCACAGGCGCTCACGGTCGTCCGCGACGCGGCCGATGCGCTCGGGCAGCGGGCGGTGACCGCGATCGCCGACCTGCTCCAGGACGGGGCACGCCCCGCCCACCTCGCCGTCCTCGCGCGCGTCAACAGCGCGCTGCTGCCGGTCCAGGTCGCGCTCACCGAAGCCGGCGTCGCACACACCGCACCGCTCGACGCGAGCGTGCTCGGCAGGACCGGCATCCGCACGGCGCTCGCCTACCTGCGGTTGGGGTTGGACCTGGACCGGATCGCCCGGGAGGACCTGTTCGACACGATCAACCGGCCGGCACGCAAGGTCCGCGCCGCGGTCACGACGGCCCTCGACCGGGGGCGTCGGCGCGGGGGGCCGTTCTCGATCGGGCAGCTGCGGGGGCTCGTCGACCAGCTCGATCCGAGCCACCAGGAGCGTTTCGGCGGCTACCTCGACGACCTGCGCAGCCTCGAGGAGGCGATCACCGACGGCGCGGACACGGCGGCGTGCCTGCGGTTGATCCGCGGGCGGATCGGGTTGGGCGAAGCGATGGACGCACTCGACGCGTCGCGGACCCGTCCGGAAGGCTCGAGCCATGGCGACGACCTCGACGCGCTGGAGCAGCTCGCCGCGCTGCAACCGGACCCGGCCGGCTTCCAGGGGTGGCTCACCGAGCGGCTCCAGGTCGCCCCGGACGCGGCCGGGGTCGTGCTCTCCACGGTGCACCGGGTCAAGGGGCTCGAGTGGCCGCACGTGCTGGTGTTCGCCGCGACGCAGGGGTTGTTCCCCCACCGTCTGGCCGACGACGTCGAGGAGGAGCGCCGGGTCTTCCACGTCGCGGTGACCCGCTGCACCACCTCGGTGACGGTGCTGGCGGACGACGCGCGGCCGTCGCCGTTCATCGCCGAGTTGCTGCGCGCCGCGCCGCCGCGCCGCGACTCCGAGGACCCCGCCCGGCCGGTCGGGTCGGGGACCGGGCGACACCGCGTCGACGCCGGTGCGGTGGTCGCCGCCGCGGGCCTGCGGCTCACCCTCGCGGGCGGTATCGACGCGGTCGTGCGGGACGCGCGCCCGGACGGGGTCTCGGCCGACGCGACGGTCGGCGGCCGCACGGTGCGGCTGCGCCCGGTCGCCGGCGAGCAGGTCGTCGTCGACGGGCGGCCTGTCGTGCTCGAGACGCGCCAGCCGACACGCACCCCGACGTCCGCCGCGGTCGATGCCGCCGCGGGGACACGCCAACGCGGTGGCCGTGGGCCGGATGCGCTCGACCAGCTGCTCGACGGGCTGGAGGTCGACGAACCGCTGTACGAGGCGCTGCGGGCCTGGCGGACACGAACGGCCCAGGCGGCCGGCATGCCCGCCTACCTGGTGCTGCACGACCGGCACCTGCGCGTGCTGGCCGGGCGGCGCCCGACGACCGCACGCGAGCTGGCGGCCTGTCCCGGCATCGGCCCGGCCAAGCTGGACCGCTTCGGTGACGACCTGCTCGACGTGATCGACCAGCACTCGTCCTGACGCCCGCGGGTGCGCCCGCGCTACCGTCCGCCCCGCCCCTGTCCCGTTGCCGCCGCCGTCCGGCGCCCGTGTGTGGAAGGTCCCGTCGAGGTGCGTCGTTCCCTGCGTCTGCGTCGCTGGCAGAAGGAGGCGCTGGACCGCTTCGAGGCGCACCCTGCCCGAGACTTCCTGGCCGTCGCCACCCCCGGGGCGGGCAAGACCACCTTCGCGCTGACGGCGGCCCTGCGGGACCTCGCGGCCCATCCGCACCGGCGGATCGCCGTCACCACGCCGACCCAGCACCTGAAGCACCAATGGGCGGACGCCGCCGCGGCGTTCGGGTTGCAGCTGGAGCCGGAGTGGTCGGCGAAGGACGGCTTCCCCGCCGACATGCACGGCGTCGTCGTCACCTACCAGCAGGTCGCCGCCGACCCGGCCGTGCTGCGCGGGCCGTGCGACGACGCGTTCGTGGTGCTCGACGAGGTGCACCACGCCGGCACCGAGCGCGCCTGGGGGGAGGGCATCGCCGTCGCGTTCGGCGCGGCGGCCCATCGGCTGGCGCTGTCCGGGACACCCTTCCGAAGCGACCAGAACCCGATCCCCTTCGTCGAGTACGGGCCGGCCGCGGGGGATGCCTGGGTGGAGGCCGACGAAGCGGTCGCCCACTACACCTACGGCTACGGCGAGGCCCTCGAGGACGGCGGCGTCGTGCGGCCGGTGTTCTTCCCGGCGCTCGGCGGCGACATGGAGTGGACGACGCCCGACGGCTCGCACGTGCACGCGAGCTTCGACGACGTGCTCGACCGCCAGCTCGCGGCCCAACGGCTGCGGACCGCGCTGTCCGCTGGTGGCGAGTGGCTGCCCACCGTGCTCGGGCAGGCGCACGCCCAACTGTCGCGCCTCCGCGAGCAACAGCCGGACGCAGGTGCGCTGGCCATCACGATGGACGTGGACCACGCCCACGCCGTGGCCCGGGTGCTGCGGCAGGCCCACGGTGTCGACGCGGTCGTCGCGACCTCGGACGACCCGTCGGCGAGCGAGCGCATCGCGGCCTTCGCCGCGAGCTCCGACCCATGGATCGTCGCGGTACGGATGGTGTCGGAAGGGGTCGACATCCCGCGCCTGCGCGTCGGCGTGTACGCGACCAACACGACCACGGAGCTGTTCTTCCGCCAGGCCGTCGGACGGCTGGTCCGGTGGCACGGGCCACTACGGCGCCAGAAGGCGTTCATGTTCCTGCCCGACGACACACGCCTGCGGCTGTTCAGCACGCAGCTGGCCGAGCAACGCACCCACGCGCTGAAGCGACGGGAGGCGCTCGGCGACCAGCCGCCCGTCGAGCTCGACGCGCTCCCGGTCGGCATCGACGACCAACTGTCGCTCTTCCAGGCGATCTCCGCGACACCCGCCGCGGACGCCCCGACCCCCGGCATCTTCGACGAGTCCCACCCGGAGGACCTGATCGTCGACGACGCCGAGGACCTGACGCTGGAGATCGAGCTGGCACTTCCCCCACCGCTCCACGGCGACGCGGCGGCCGCGGGCACGCTCACGGTCTCCCGAAGCCAGCGGAAGAAGGAGCTGCGCCGGGCGAACACCGATCGGGCGCGGATGCTCCGACACCTGACCGGGCTGACCCCGGAGGTGGTCAACGCGCGGCTCAACCAGGAGGCCGGGATCGTGACCATCGCCAGCGCCACCGTCCGCGAGCTCGAGGCGCGCCTGCGTGCCGCCGACCGCTGGATCGACAGGGCCTGATCGTGGTCCGCATGGAGCCCATCACCGGTTGGCACGCGGCACCGGCCGTGGCGGCGCAGGTCGTCGCGCCGCCGGAGGACGACCTCACCACCGAGCAGCGGACCCGCCTCGCCGCCGATCGGGACAGCTTCCTCGGCGCGCTCCCGGCGGGCAGCACCGACACCGGGCCGCTGGCGCTGCGGGCGTGCCGCCGACGTGTCGACGACCTGCTCGCACGGGACCGCTTCCATGCGGTACCTGAGCCCTTCGTCGGGGTCCTGCGGCTCGACGACGGGCACCGGCCGGCCACGGCGATCGTCGGGGACGTGCGCGCGTCCGAGTTCCTCGACGAGCACGTCCATCCACACGAGCACGTCCGGGTCGACCGGGTCACCGCGCTCGCCCACTACCTCGAGGTGGTCGAGGTGGCCTCGTCGCCCGTCGCCCTCGCGCATCGTCCGGATGCGGCCGTGCAGGCCGCGCTCGAACGGGCGACGCAGGCACCCCCGGCCGTGGCGTTCGCGGCCGAGGACGGCGTGGAGCTCACCTTGTGGGTCATCACCGACGCGACGCTCGTCGCCGACCTCGTCGCCGCGGTCGACCGGGCGGGACCGCTGCTGCTGGCCGACGGGCACCACCGTGCCGCCGCGGTCGCCCGCGCCCACGGACGCGACGGGCGGGTGCTGACCGCGGCGTTCGGCTGGGACCAGTTGCAGGTGCTCGCCTTCCATCGCCGCGTCGAGGGGCTCTCGGCCCCGGCGGAGGCCCTGCGGGCCGCGTTGGACCTGCGGGGCCTCCGGCTCGGCGAGCAGCTGCCCGGGGCGATGGCGCCGGCCACCCCCGGCTGCGTCACGCTCACCGTGGACGGCCGGTGGTGGGAGCTGGACCTGCGGGACCGGCGGCGCGCCGGCGTCGTCGCGTCGCTGGACGCCGTGACGGTCGAGCGCGAGCTGCTCGAACCGTTGCAGCTGGTCACCGACGGCGTGGCGCACGTCGCGCCGGTCGCGGCGCCGCTCGGGCTCGACCCGCTGCAGGGCCCCGACGCGATCGGGATCGCACTGCACCCCCCGTCGATCGACGAGGTCACGGCCGCCTCCTTCGCAGGCGAGGTGCTGCCCCCGAAGACCACCTACGTCACCCCCCGGCTGCGCGGTGGCCTGCTGCTCGTCCCCCGTCCGGGGACCGGAGCGTCGCCACCCGCGGCACCCACCGACGGACGTAGGCTCCGCGCATGAGCGAGAGCACCGTCGACCTCGACGTCGAGCTACGCGCCCGCGGGTACCGGGTCACGGCACCGCGCCGGGCGGTGTGGGACGTGCTGCGGCAGGCCGGTGGCCACCTCACCGTCGAGGACGTCGCGGGGCGGCTCATGGCGGCCGGCGCGGACGTCGACGTCGCCTCCGTCTACCGCACGCTCGGGCTGCTCGAGCAGCTCGGCCTGGCGCGCATGAGCCGACTGGGCGAGCGCGATGCGGGCCGGTGGGAGCTCGCACACCCCGACGAGCACTTCCACCTCGTCTGCACCGGTTGCGGCGAGGTCGACCACCACGTCGGGTCACTCGTGGCGGAGATCCGCGCGCACCTGGCCGACGGGCACGGCTTCGAGGTCGACAACGTCGAGCTGGTGGTCAACGGCCGCTGCGACGCCTGCCGCTCCTGACCTCACCGACGCTCGCGCGGCACGGCTCGCGCCTGCGGCGGCCGCACGATCAGCCGAGGATCAGCGTGTCCAGGACCAGTTCCGGGTGGTCGTGCGCCACCCGTTCGGCGACGTAGCGCGAGCGGAACAGCGCCATGGGCGCCCCCGACTCCCGCCGGTAGATCTCGACGTCCCGCATGGCGGAGAGCTCCGCGACGCCCGCGTCGTCGGTGGCACGAGCCACCTCGAAGCGTGTGCCCTCGAGGCGGACGGGGGCGCCGAACTCGTGCTCCATCCGCCAGGCCGCCACGTCGAACTGCAACCGGCCGACCGCCGCCCAGATCGGCGCCTGGTCACCGATGTCGCGGTGCCGCAGCACCTGGACCACGCCTTCCTCGTCGAGCTGCTGCACGCCGCGGCGGAACTGCTTCACACGGCTGCGGTCCGCTGGATGCACCGTCTGGAAGTGTTCCGGCGTGAAGGTCGGCAGCGGCGGGAAGACGACCGGTGACGACTCGTCGTGGAGCGTGTCGCCCGCCCGCAGGTCGGTCGCGTTGACCAGACCGATCACGTCGCCGGGGTACGCCTCGTCGACGGTCTCACGCTCACGGCCGAAGACCGCGTGCGCGTACTTGGCCGTGACCTTCTTCCCCGTCCGGGCGGTCACCAGCGACGAGCCGCGCTCGAAGCGCCCGGAGCAGACGCGCACGAACGCCAGGCGGTCGCGGTGCCGGGGGTCGAGGTTGGCCTGGACCTTGAACACCAGTCCGGAGAACGGCGCGTCGATCGGGCGGGGCAGGCCGTCACGATCCGGGCGCGCGGCGGGTGCGGGGGCGAGCTGCACGACGGCGTCCAGCAGCAGCCGGACCCCGAAGTTGGACAGCGCCGAACCGAAGAACACCGGCGACGCGGTGCCCGCCCGGAACGCGTCGAGATCGACGTCCGCGCCGATCGCGTCGAGCAGTTCCATCTCCTCGCGGACCCCGGCGGGAACCTCGGCGCTGCTGCCGGCGTCCTCCTGGGCGACGCGCGCGCCGCCGGGGGTGTTCGCCGTGAACCGGTAGGCGTGGCGAGTGCGCCGGTCGACCACCCCGTCGAACCGACCGTCCGGCTTGATCGGCCAGGTGACCGGGTGGAGCGCCAGCCCGAGGGTCCGTTCGATGTCGTCGAGGATCTCCAACGGCTCGGGCGAGGGCCGGTCCATCTTGTTCACGAAGGTGATCACCGGCGTGCCCCGGGCACGGCAGACCGCGAACAGCTTCTCGGTCTGCGGCTCCACACCGCGGGCCGCGTCGATCACCATCACCGCCGCGTCGACTCCCGAAACGACCCGGTAGGTGTCCTCGGAGAAGTCCCGGTGGCCGGGGGTGTCGAGGAGGTTGAGGACGTGCCCGTCGTGCTCGAACCGGGCAACGGCAGAGCTCACGGAGATGCCGCGCTGCTGTTCGAGCTCCAGCCAGTCGGAGGTCGTCGAACGGTCGGCCTTGCGGCTCTGGACCGCGCCGGCCTGCTGGATCGCACCCGCGTACAGCAGGAACTTCTCGGTGAGCGTGGTCTTGCCCGCGTCCGGGTGCGAGATGATCGCGAACGTCCGGCGACGGGCAGCCTCGACGGACACGGCTGCCAACGGTGGTTCCTCGGATGAAGGGAGGGTCGCCGCCCGACGGGAACGGCGGCACGACCCACCACGGTACCGCCGCGCCGTTGCGCCCGACGGTGCCGGCGTCAGACGGGGCGGAGGAGGTCAGACCGGACGGAGGAGCCGCACGGGGATCCGGTCGGACCCGACCGCCAGGTGCGCGGCGAGGGCGTGATGCCCGTCGACCACGTGCAACAGGCCGCGGTGGTGGACGAGGTGCACGTGGCGCGCCGACAGGGGCCGGGTCGCCGAGCGCTCGACGAGCCAGCGCACCCGGTCGGGGTAGACGCCGGCCCGAGCCGTTCGAAGCTCGAGCGCGTAGCGGGGGATGGTGGTGCGGATGCCGATGCCGAGCCGTGTGCCGGGTGCTCCGCCCTCGTCCGGGCGGTCGACGTCATGCAGCGGCCACGCCTCCGGCGTCACGAGCGTGATCCGGCCGGGGGCGTAGTCGGGCAGGTGGTCCGAGAGGACCGCAGGCAGCGTCACAGGAGCAACCGTAGGGAGGTCGTGCAGCAGGGGTGTCTCGATCAGGTGAACGCTCGGCGACAGCCGTTCCATCCCTCATCGGACGTCGGGGACGGTACCTGGAGTGTCCGGTGGCGCGCCTGCGTGGCGCGACCCGGGGACGCCTGCGGCCCGCGGCCCGGGGACGCCTACGGGTCCCGGCCTGGGGACGCCAGCCTGCGTGGCGCGGCCCGGGGACGCCTACGGGCCGCGGCTTGGGGACGTCAGCCTGCGTGGCGCGGCCCGGGGAGCCTACGGCCGCGGCCCGGGGACGTCAGCAGCCCTCGGGGACGCCACCGCTGCATCCGCGACGCGCTGACGTCCCCACGCCATGCTGGCCGGTAGCCGTTGGCCGATCTCGTCGAGCTTCTGGTGGGCTTCGATCAGGACGTCACCGGGGTTACGGTCGATCTGCCGGGAAGCAGGCTGATGGGCGTGCGACGCTCGTGTGGCGGCTGACCGATGGGTTCCATCGGGTCGACCCGTCGACACGGGTACGAGACCAGCGGATCGGAAGGAGCAGGGATGCAGGGCATCACGCCACACCTGTGGTTCGACACCGAGGCTGTCGAGGCGGCCAGGTTCTACTGCGACACGTTCCCCGGCTCGCAGGTCACCAACATGGTGACGTTGCCTGACACCCCGTCCGGTGACGTGGACATGGTGGCCTTCGAGCTGTTCGGACAGTCGTTCATGGCGATCAGTGCAGGGCCGCTGTTCAGGTTCGACCCGTCTGTGTCCTTCGCGGTCGCCTGTGAGACTGCCGAGGAGGTGGACCGCTACTGGGACCGGCTGTCGTCGGGTGGGTCCGTGCTCATGGAGCTCGGGAGCTACCCGTTCAACGCACGCTACGGATGGACCACGGACCGCTACGGCCTGTCCTGGCAGGTCTCCGTCGCGGGCGAGGACGCCGTGGGCCAGCGGATCACCCCGTCGCTGCTGTTCGCCGGCGACGTGTGTGGTCGGGCCCAAGAGGCGATCGGCTCGTACACGTCGGTGTTCCCCGACTCGGCGGTCGAGATGGTGGTGCCCTACGGGTCCGACGCAGCGCCGAACCCCGAGGGGGACGTCATGTTCGCGAGCTTCCGGCTGGCAGGGCAGCGGTTCGCGGCCATGGACAGTGGCCTCGACCACGACGGCGGGTTCAACGAGGCGGTCTCGTTCCTCGTGAACTGCGACGACCAGGACGAGATGGACCGAACCACCGACGCGCTGTCTGCGGTGCCGGAGGCCGAGCAGTGCGGCTGGATCAAGGACCGCTTCGGGCTGTCCTGGCAGATCTCGCCGGTCGCCCTCGACCACATGATGGCCGGAGGCTCCGACGAGCAGATATCGCGCATCACCCAGTCGTTCCTCGCGATGAAGCGCCTCGACCTCGCGGAGTTGCGACGTGCCTACGACGGCACGTCTGAAGCTTCCAGGAGTTGACCGCCCACGTCGGCGCCGCCGGCGTGATGGACCGGCCCGACGACGCCCCATGGCGCGTTGGGGTGGACACGGTTCCCCGTCGGAGGTTGGCGCCGGACGGGCCTGCGATGCTGTCTCTCGGCCCATGGTGGTCAGGACGCCGACGGCCCGACGAGAGGACCAGCCGTGCGAGCCGTGACCTGGCAAGGCCCCCGCAACGTCACCGTCGAGGACGTACCCGACCCCACGATCGAGCAACCCACCGACGCGATCGTTCGCATCACATCGACGGCGATCTGTGGCTCCGATCTGCACCTCTACGAGCCGTTGGCGCCGTTCATGCAGACCGGAGACATCCTCGGCCACGAGCCCATGGGCGTGGTCGAGGCGGTCGGCAGCGAGGTCAGCCACATCGCCCCGGGCGACCGTGTCGTGATCCCGTTCAACATCTCGTGCGGCCACTGCTGGATGTGTGAGCGCGGGCTCCAGTCGCAGTGCGAGACCACCCAGAACACCCAGGCGGGCACTGGCGCATCACTCTTCGGCTACACCGAACTGTACGGCCACGTACCCGGCGCGCAGGCCGAGCTGTTGCGCGTCCCTCACGCCGACTACGGGCCGATCCCCGTCCCCGAAGGGCCCTCTGACGACCGCTTCCTCTTCCTCAGCGACATCCTGCCGACGGCCTGGCAAGGCGTGCGATATGCGCAGGTCGAGCCCGGCGACAGCCTCGCGGTGATCGGTGTCGGACCCGTCGGCCAGTTCGCGGTGCGTTGTGCTCGCGCGATGGGCATCGAGCAGGTCATCGCCGTCGACCGCGTGCCCGAGCGCCTCCGGCTCGCAGCCGAGCACGGAGCCGTGACCATCGACACCGAAGACGTCGGTGACGACGGGGTCGGCGACGCCCTGCGCGAGTTGACCGGTGGTCGGGGCCCGGACGCGGTCGTGGACGCTGTGGGCATGGAGGCCCACGGGTCCGGTGTCGCCGGCTTCGCGCAGAAGCTCGTCTCGGTGCTGCCCGATGCGATCGCCAAGCCGATGACCGAGCACCTCGGAGTCGATCGGACGGCAGCACTGATCAGCGCGATCGACGGGGTTCGGCGAGGCGGGACCGTGTCCCTGTCCGGCGTCTACGGCGGTGCGGCCACACCCATGCCGCTGCTGACCCTGTTCGACAAGCAGATCACGATCCGCCAGGGGCAGTGCAACGTGAAGCGGTGGATCGACGAGCTGATGCCCTACGTCACCGACGACGCGGACCCCCTCGGCACGGAGGACCTCACCACGCATCGGGCGCCGCTGACAGACGCCCCGGGGCTGTACGAGACGTTCCGTGACAAGGCCGACGAGTGCATCAAGGTCGTGCTCACACCGTGAGCCCGGAAAGTCCTCGCTCTGATCGCGAGCCGGGACGCAGCGCCAGCGTGCGAGGACCCGAGCACCCGAACGGAGGGCAACGCGATGGAGGGGATGATCCTCACGATCACACTCATCGTGGCGATCGCCATCGGGGTCGGACTGGTGCCTCGGTGGCGGGGCCGGCGGCGCTATCCCAAGCAGACCAGCGATCCACCAGGTGAGCGCAGCGCACCCGACGACTGGCCTCGTGACGGCGGTGACAATCCCCCCGCCCCGTAGTGCCGTGGCTCACCGCCCTGCGGCGTCTCCGGGCCTCGACGATGAACCCTCTCGGCGCAGGCGGGTGGTTCCAGCGCCACGGGGGCCACTCGGGGACGAGCGAAGCGTCGGGAGGTCCGAGTCCTTAGCCTGAATCCACCGTTCTTCTTGGTGGGGCGAGCTGAGGAGGGCCTGGTCAGTCGTGATGGTGTTCGCGGAGGTTCGGCGCGTCGCCGCCGGCCGCCGAGAAGGGCTGCTGGGCCGCTGATGCGGCAGGTGATCGAGGATCCGGGCGTGCGGTCGCGCGCCTCGAGGGCGCCGCGGGGTCGCGTTTCGCTTGTCGTTGAGCCCGGTGTTCAGGCGGCTGCGGGCAGCGTTCGGATGCGGGTCAGCGCGGCGATGAAGTCGCCTTGCCATGGCCAGCGGGCGGGGAGGTGCAGGGTGAGCCGGCGGGCGGAGCGGGTGATCCGTCCGGGGATGGACAGCAGCCGACGGCGGAGCGTTTTGGCGACGGTCAGCCCGGGTGCTTGAACGCCGAGGGCGGCGACCCAGCGCAGCAAGTTGTGGGCCAGGGTGGCGGCGAGCAGCCAGACGCCGTTGGCTTCGAACGCCCCGGAGGGGCAGTGGTTCAGCCCGGCGCCGTGCTTGAGGTCCCGGATGGCGAGTTCGACCACGGCATGGGCACGGTGGTCACGGTCCAGGACGACGGCGTCGCCGGTCCGGTTGGTGATGAAGGCGTGGTGGCGCCAGTCCGGAAACAGCCGCATCGTTTTGGGGTCGTCGGTGATCTTGGTGCGGCGCACGATCAGCCGATGTCCACCGAGATCGGTCTCGGCGACCTGAGCGACCCCGCCGGCGGTGTAGTCGATGTCAACCCATGCGGATTCGTCGATTGCGCTGATACGGGCCACGATCGCGGGGATCTGGCGGATCGTGATGGAGAACTCGGCGTCGTGATCGGTGCAGGCTTTCATCACGGCCTTGGACCAGAACCCCGAGTCGAGCCGGAAGATCAGCTGGCCGGTCGCGCCGGCGCGGCGAACCCGGCCGATGGTCTCGCGTACGAACCGCTCCGCGCCGCGGGCGGTGTTAGCCGAGCCCTTGCGCATCCGGGCATGCAGGAGCTCGCCGGTGTCCGCACGCGCCGCGAGCAGCGGATGCAACCCAAGCTGGCGGGTGTAGCCATACGAGGCGCCTTCCTTGTGGTGTCCGTGGACCTCGCAGATGGTCGAGTCGATGTCGATGAACATCGGCGCGTCCCCCGGGCCGGCACCTGCTGCCCACGCCCGGGTCATCGCCAGTTCGGTGACCCGATCGATCTGGCGGAGGTGCCCGAACGTCGCGGTGCGCATCCAGGTCCCGAGCGTGGAGGGCGCCATCACCTTGTGTCCCAGCACCTGCCCGGTCGCACCCGCCTGGAGCATCGCCGCATCGTCGATGCAGTCCCCACCCGCGACCAGGGTGTGGGCCAAGGTGAGCAGCTTGCGTCCCGGTCGATGACCGAGGCTGACCGTGTCGTCGATGAGCTGCTCGAGACCGAGCCGGCCGACCAGACTGCCGGTCAACAGCAGGCCCGCATCCGCGACCGCATGCTCGTGGTCGAAGCTCACATCGACCCGGTCCAGGCTGTGAGAAGATGGCATCCTGAAGGTGCCTCCGTTGCGGCGGTGTGGTTGGCGTAGGAACCGCCATTCTGACCGCTACGGAGGCACTTTCACGTCAAGGGCAACCGGTCACATCGGTGGATTCAGGCTTAGCCGACCCGAGGCCGAGCGGTCAGCGCGACGGCCAGCCAGACGCACGCCATGGCGAAGCCGTTCGCGAACGGGGGGAGCAGGAACATGATGGGCAGCAGGAACGCGAGCCCGACGCCGGTCCACCACGGCCACCGTCTGCCGGTGCCGAGCACGCCGGCAGCGACGAGGCCGACGAAGGTCGGCAGGACGGCGACCACGAAGAGCCAGTCGGGGGGCTCTGTCCCGAGGATGGGAACGCTGATCATTGTGAGACCGGCGATCGCCATCCCGACCGGGGCGAGCCACCACAGCAGCGCACGCCAACCAGCAACGGGCACGATGCCGGCGAGCGCCACGGCACCAGCCAGGAAGCTGAGCCCCGCGGTGGCCTCCGACACGAGCCCGAGCCCGGCCATGTGGTCATCGACGTCGCCGGCGAGCGCGACCAGCCCGTTGACGGTCAGCATCGCGGTCGCTGCGATCGCGGCGAGGCGGACGAGCCTGTGCCTGCTGTCGGGCACCAGGGCCGTGTCGTGGTCGGTACGAGCGGACGAGGACATGGACGTCTCCTCCCGGGAGCGATGAGCCGACTGCCGCCGGACCGTGACCAGACAACAGGTCCGAGGGCTGCCTGACCTCCCTCTCGTGAACTGATCGCCTCTGTCTCGAGACAGAGATCAGCCCTGTGCGGACATCGCGGTCCTTATGATCGCCGCATGCCGCTCGTCCCCCGATCGCCGATCGCCCGCGACCTGCTGGTCGGTGCCGCGGTGACGGCGGCCGCGCAGGTCGAGTTGCTGCTGCTCGGAGACCAGCTCACCGGGCCGGCCGTGTGGCATCACGTCACCAGCCTGCTCATCCTGCCCGCTCTGGCGCTGCGACGACGCGCCCCGCTGGGTTCGATCTTGGTCGTCGCTGTCGGCCTGCTGTTCCAACCGCTGGTCGGACCGGCTGCGGTGGCCATCGCGTACCTGGCGTTGCTGTTCCTGCTGGCGTCGTTCGGCTGGTTCGCCTCGACATGGCAGGGCACGGTGGGGGTCGCGGTGACGCTGGTCTGCGGGCTCGCCTACGACGTCGTGACGGGTTCCGCGCCGATGGCCGACGTGGTCGTCAATGCGGCCCTGCTCATCCTGGCCTGGGGCGCTGGCCACGGGCTTCGGGTGGCGACCGATCGGCGCGTGGCGGTGGAGCTGGAGGCCGATCGGGTTGCCCGCGCCGCGGTCGAGCGAGAGCGTGGCCGCATCGCCAGGGACATGCACGACTCGCTCGGTCACGCACTGACCTTGATGACGTTGCAGGCCGGAAGCGCCCGCGAGCGGGTCGACCAGCCACTCGCCTCCGAGGCGTTCGCGTCGATCGAGCGGGCCGGCAGGGAGGCCCTGACCGATCTCCAGCGTGTCCTCGGGCTCTTGGGCTCCGAAGTCGATGCCGGCAAGGGCCTCGCGCATCTCCCGGAGCTGGTCGCCGGGGTTCGCAGTGGGGGCCTCGAGGTGGACCTGGACGTCCAGGCGGACGCCGCCTCGGGTAGCGCCGCGAACGCGATGTACCGGGTCGTGCAGGAGGCGCTGACCAACGTCGCCCGCCACAGCCAGGCAGCCTCGGTCAGGGTGTCGGTGCGCCAAGAGGAGGGAACGCTCGTAGCGGTGGTGTCCGACCCCGGTCCGAACCGGCATGAGCCCACCAGCGGCACCGGCCGTGGGCTCGACGGCCTACGGCGCCGTCTGGAGCTCTTCGACGGGACCCTGGATGCCTCTCCGGCCGCCCGTGGTTGGAAGGTCGAAGCCCGAATCCCCCTCGTGGAGCCATCGGCGTGACCGTCCTGCGGGTCCTGATCGCGGACGACGAACCGCTCGTCAGGCAGGGCTTGCGGATGGTGCTCGAGTTCGACGGGGACGTGATCGTCGTGGCCGAGGCCGCCGACGGGCGCCAGGCACTGGCACGTACCGTCGAGCAGCAGCCCGATCTGGCGCTGCTCGACATCCGGATGCCCATCATGGACGGCATCGAGGTGTGCCGACGGATCGCTGCGTCACCGCGATTGGCAGCAGTGCGCCCGGTGGTCCTCACCACCTTCGCCGACGATGATCTGGTGGCGGCTGCCCTGGGTGCCGGCGCCGCTGGCTACCTCCTGAAGAGCATGCCGCCCGAGCAGATCCGCCGTGCCGTCAGAGCCGCGATGGACGGCCAGACCACACTCGCTCCGACGCTCGTCGATCGACTGGCGCGGGACTACACGGCTCGCCAGATCGTGCCGTCACCCATCCTGAAGCGGCTGACCGAACGAGAGACGGACGTGCTGCGCCAGATCGCGCAGGGTCGGTCGAATCTCGAGATCGCTCGGGCGCTCTACATCGGCGAAGGCACGGTCAAGACCCACGTGGCCTCGCTACTCCGCAAGCTGGAGTTGCGGGACCGCACGCAAGCGGCGGTGGCCGCTTACGAGCTCGGACTGGTACGGCCAGGAGAGCCCGCTTGACACGGGCGTCAGACCGGGTTCGCCGGCAACCCGGTCACGGCGCTACACGACCGGGGCGGGAAAGGCCTGGGGTTCGGCTGCTCATAAGGCGGGAGGCCGTGAGCACGTCCACACGTGAGGGCACTTGGCGTACGTGCTTGAGTGGGGGGCCCGCGCTCGCCATCAACCGCTGGACGTGTGCCTTCGAGGGCGCCGGGCCGTGAACAGCGCCACCGCCCCGATGCGCTCGAGTTCCACCTCCATGAACGCCTCCTGCAGCGGGCCTCGGAGCGCCGCCTCGGTGTCCGTGAGGTTCGAGAACATCCCGCGGCGGTTGAGGGTCTTGAGGGCGATCGACCCAAGCCGACGATGCACCGTCGGTGTGCCCAGCACCGACGCACCGAACAACACCCCGCCCTCATCCAGCGTCGCGGCGACATTGCGGATCGCTGCCGCCTTCCGGTCTGCCCCGTCGATGCAGTGCAGCACGAGGTTCAGCGCAGCCGACTCGAACGTGCCCGTGAGCGGCAGAGGTGTGCAGGCGTCAGCGCGCACGGTGTCCGGTGCGTAGCGTGCCAGGCGCTGAGCGGCGTGGGACAAGACCTCGGGATTGGGATCCAGCAGCGTGATCGCAACCCCCTCGGGTGGTCCGGCGGCCTCGAGGAAGTAGCCCGTCCCAGGCCCAACGTCGAGGTGGCGCCCGCCGATCTGGGACCGATAGCACTCGGTCAGCACCTGTTTGGGGCAGCGCCACACGTAGCGCAGATAGAAGCCGAGGATCAGCGCGTCGTAGATGCTCAGGAACCAACGCGTGTAGATCTCGTGCTCAGCACGGCGCTCGGTCGGCTTCGCCTCCCGTGCCACGGATCCCTCCTGGCCAGCTCCACGATGCAGAGAAGCACGGGTCGGGTCCGGCCGCACTGCGCGTGTCCTGCCGCAGCCCAGCCGGTCGCGGTGAACGGACGCCGCCAGCGGTTCATCGACCTGCCGGCCTGTCCTGCGGACATCCGTGAGCGGGCACTCAGCAACGATCCGGATGTCTCGGGGTACGCCGTCCCGGTGCACTGGCTCGCCACGCGTCAGGTGTCCGAGGGCGTGTTCGAGACTGGTATGCGCGCCCAGCAGTTGCCGTGCCGCCTGAAGCACAGCGAGACGATCGCCAAGGTCGAGGAGGCCTTCGGACTCGACAGCGGGTGAGCACCAGCGCCAAGGCCCGTCAGTATTGCCCCAGGTCGGGCTCGACGAAGGCCGGGTCTGGAAGCGGTCCGAGCTCGTCACCCGGCTCCGGCATGTCGCTCAAGGCGAAGTTGACCTGGAACTGCACCCGCTTCGATCGCGTCTTCGCCTTGACCTGCTCGAAGGTGAGCAAGGTGAAGAACGGGCGCCCGTAGTCGTTGGCATCGTTGAGGACCACGAACGCCCACAGGATCCGGTCGGCCGCAGCCTCGGAGAGGTGGTACTGGGTCTCCGAGCTGCCGAAGAAGAAGCCCGCAAGCGCCTTGTTCCGGATCGGCTTCGCGGTCGTCTTCATCTCGATCAGACTGATCTCTTCGATCCACGAAGCGACGTTGGCCCTGGTCAAGGGCGGCGCAGGCCGCCTCGTCATCACGAGGTCGAAGCTTGCCCCGGTGAAGTTGCCAGAGAGGCCGATGAGCCGCAGGATCTCAGTCTTGACGACGAGGGCCGGACGCTGGAAGCGCCGGTCGAGGAGGACAAAGTCCTTCCCCCGCGCTTCGAGTCCATGGTTGCGCGCACTCTTCTTGAAGCGCGACACGAAGTCGCGCTCCATCTCATCGAACGTACGAGTGACCGGCCGCCCCCAGCTGGATCGCGCTGAGGATCGCCGATCAGAGCCCGGCGATCAAGGCCGGAGACGACGGCGTCACTGCGATCAGGACGCGCCCGTGAGCGGCGCCGCCTTGTTGTCACCGCGTTGTCCCGGAGCCTCGGAGCGACCGGTGACGACGCTCCCGGCAGCCGGATGTTGTCAATCCGTTGTCACGGGCATGCGAAACGCCCCCGATGGGCAGCGGGGGCGCTCGAGCGATTCCTGCGTCTGCGGGCCGTTACACCGGCTTACGAAGATGGTGGGCGAGGGGGGACTTGAACCCCCATGTCCTTACGGACACACGGACCTGAACCGTGCGCGTCTGCCAATTCCGCCACCCGCCCGGGTGCGCGCGGGAGGGTAGCAACGACCGCCTCCACCGGCGAACGGCCGGCGAGACGGCCTGCGCCAAGGGACGGTGCGCCGGCCACCCGGCCGGCCGGGCTCCTCCACCTTCGCGGGGCCCGCCTGGGGCGTCGCGTCGTCGTTCGGACGGGTCGCCCGAAGGGGCCTCTGGGCTACCCTCCCGCCGGGCGCGTGGCGCCCGGTTGGGTCGTGCGGCCCACGGTGGGCGGACAGGGGACCGTGCACCGTGACGCGGCCCGCGCGGGGGAGGGGCTGCCCATTCGGTGGCCCGTGAGCCGGCCGACGCAGGACGGACCGTGGACGACGGACCGACGCACACGACCGACGGCGGTAGCAACCGTGGGAGCGCTGCAGCAGTTCGAGCGGCGGCTCGAAGGAGCCGTCGAGGGGTTCTTCGCCCGTGCCTTCCGGTCCGGCGTCCAGCCGATCGAGCTCGCCAAGGCCGTCCAGCGCTACGCCGCTGACCAGCAGCACGTGACCAGCGACGGCGTCGTCGTGCCGAACGTCTACCGGGTCACCGTCAGCCCCAAGGACCACGCCCGGCTCGCGGGCTACGGCGCCTCCCTCCCGCGCGAGCTCGCCGAGCTGGTCGTCTCGACCGCCGCGGACCGCGACTGGCGCCTGCGCGGACCCGTCAAGGTCCGCATCGAGGTGGACGACGACGTGCGCCTCGGTCGCTACCGGGTCGCGGGGCGCGTCGAGGCCGTCGGCGCGAACGGGCGAGCGACCGCGTCCCCCGCCGCCACGCCGGCCTCCGGTACGCCGGCCTCCGGCATGCCGGCCTCCGGCACACCCCTCGCCGCCGGAGCGGGCGCCGCCGGCAACCGCGCCGGGTCCGGCCACGGCGCACCCGGCCCGTCCGACGCCCCCCGGGCGACGCCCCGGCAGGACCACCGTGCGGAGATCGAGCGGACCCAGATCGTCGGGACGATCCCCGCCGCCGATTTCGCCGTGGTCGTGCGCAGCGGCCCTGCCGCCGGGGCACGGGTCGACGTGCGCGGGCAGCGGATCACGGTCGGCCGGCAGCACAGCTGCGACCTCGTGGTCGACGACAGCACGGTCTCGCGCGAGCACGTCGCCCTCGTCCGGCGGGGCGCCGCGTGGTGGGTCGTCGACCTGGGGTCGACGAACGGCACGACCGTCAACGGGACGCGCGCCGCCGAGCACCCCGTCGGCGTGGGCGACCGCATCCAGCTCGGAGACGCCGTCCTGGAGCTCGTGGAGGCGTGACATGCCCATCGAGCTCCTGACCCTGCTGAAGTTCGCTCTGCTGGGTGGGCTGTACCTGTTCGTCGCCCGGACCGTGCGTGTGGTGGCCGGCGACCTGGCTGGCCGCAACCGGCGTGGTCCGTCGCCCTCGCCCCGACCCGCGGTGGCAGCGCCCTCGGACGGTCCCCGCCGATCGCGCCGGATCCCGCGCGAGATCGTGATCCATCAACCGACCGGCGCTCCCCAGGTCGTGGGGCTCAGCGGCCATGGCCTGCTGCTCGGCCGGGCCAACGGCGCACACGCGATCCTCGACGACGTGTACGTCTCGGACGAGCACGCGGAGATCATCCCCGACGACGGCGGCTGGTCGATCCGCGACCTCGGCTCCACCAACGGAACCTTCCTCAACGGCGCCAAGGTCACCCGCCCCGTCCCGCTCGCGGCAGGCGACCAGCTGCGACTCGGCAAGACACGGATCGAGGTGCGCCGGTGAGGCGCATCGTCGCGAGGGGTGCCACCGATGTCGGCCGCGTCAGGCAGGGGAACGAGGACGCGCTGCTGGTGTCCAGCAGCGTCTTCGCCGTCGCCGACGGCATGGGCGGCCACCTCGCCGGCGAGGTCGCCTCTGCCACCGCGCTCGAGCCGATCCGCACGCTCGACGGCAAAGTGTTCGCCGAGCCTGCCGAGGCCGTCGCGGCGCTGCGCGACGCGGTGGTGGCGGCGAACGCGCGGGTCGCGCAGCTCGCCGACTCCAACCCCTCCTATCGGGGGATGGGCACGACCCTCACGGCTGCGCTCGTCGAGGGCAAGCGGCTGCACGTCGCGCACGTCGGCGACTCGCGCGCCTACCTGCTCAGGGAGGGCCAGTTCAGTCAGCTGACCGACGACCACACCCTGGTACAGCACCTGATCGACGAGGGCCAGATCACCCGCGAAGAGGCGGCCAGCCACCCGCAACGCTCGGTGATCACGCGGGCGATCGGGGTCGCGCCCGAGGTCGACGTCGACTCCATGTCGCTCGATCTCCAGGCCGGTGACCAGTTCCTGTTGTGCTCCGACGGGCTCACCGGCGTGGTCGCCGATGCCGCGATCGCCGAGGTGCTGCGCGACGAGGAGGACGCCGACACGGCGGTGCGCGCGCTGATCGAGCGCGCGAACGACGCGGGCGGGCCGGACAACATCACGGTGCTGCTGCTCCGGTACGACGATCCCGACGGCTACGACGACGCGGGCCCGCGGACGATCCAGATCCGGTCGCGGCAGGACGGCGTGGACGGTGACTGGGCCGGACGACTGGGCACCTACGGTGCGGGCCGGGCCGACGCACCCTCGACGTCCTCCGGGGACGACGACCTCGCGGTCGGCCGGATCCTCGGCCGGGCCGTCGCGATCGTGGTCGGCCTGGGCGTGCTGGCGGGGCTGGTGTGGGGCGGCGGGACCTTCCTGCTGTCCCGCAGCTACTACGTCGGTCTCGACGGCCAACAGGTCGTGGTCTACCAGGGCATCAACCGGACCGTCGGCCCGATCGAGCTGTCGCGCGTCGTCGAGCGCACGGAGCTGACCCTGGACGACATCCCCGCGTACCACCAGCCGGTGCTCGAGGCGGGACGGCCGGTCGCCGACCTCAACGACGCCCGCTGGGTGATCCGCAACATCCCGACCCGTGGGCAGGAGCTGGTGGACACCGACACCGGTACCGCGACCGAGCCGACCCCGGAACCGGCGGCGTGACCGCAGCGGACGCCAACCCGCGCGCCACCGAAGGTCGGCTGCTGGCCGGCGCGGTGCTGCTGACCGGGTTCGCCGGGGTGCTGCTCGGCTGGTCGGTGTCGACCGAGCTGCCCCCAGCCGCGCTCGTCACCGGCATCGCACTGGCGGTCACCGCCGCGGTCGCCCACGTCACCGTGCGCGCCGCTGCCCCCGACGCCGACCCGATCGTGCTGCCCATGGCCTTCCTGCTGAACGGCATCGGGCTGGTGCTCGTCCGCAGGGTGGACCTGGCGACCGGAAGCGACCTGGCCGCCACCCAGACGTTGTGGACATTGGTGTCGGTCGGCGTGCTGTGCGCCGTGCTGCTGTTCGTGCGGCAGGTCCGGCCGCTCGCGTCGTTGCAGTACACCTTCGGCCTGCTCACCCTCGTCCTGCTGCTCGCCCCGCTGGTGCCTGGACTGACCGCCGGGACGATCAACGGGGCGCGGCTGTGGATCGACCTGTTCGGGATGCGCTTCCAGCCGGGTGAGCTCGCGAAGCTCACGATGGTGGTGTTCCTGGCCGCCTACCTCGAACGCAACCGGGCACTGCTGTCGATCGCGACCCAACGCTTCGGGCCGGTGCTGCTCCCGGCCGCTCGCCATCTGGCCCCGGTCCTGGTCGCCGCCGGGATGGCGCTCGTGATCATGGCCGGGCTGCGCGACCTCGGCTCGGCGTTGCTGTTCTTCGGCACCTTCGTCGCGATGCTCTACGTGGCGACGGGACGGCTCGCCTATCCGGCGTTGGGCGGGATCGCGTTCCTGGCAGGCGCGTGGATCGCCCACCAGCTGTTCGCCCACGTGCGCGTGCGGGTGGCGATCTGGCTGGACCCGTGGGCCGACGTGACCGGGGCCGGCTACCAGCTGGCCCAGAGCCTCTTCGCGCTCGGGACCGGGGGGCTCACCGGGACGGGGCTGGGGTTCGGACGTCCACAGGACGTGCCGTTCGCCGCGACCGACGCCATCTTCGTCGTGCTGGGCGAGGAGCTCGGACTGCTGGGCGCCACCGTGATCCTGCTCGGCTACCTGGTGCTGGTCGCCCGGGGGCTGCGGATCGCCCGGACGGCGCGCGACGAGTTCTCCACCCTGCTGGCACTGGGCCTGACGGTGACGATCGCCTTCCAGGCGTTCGTCATCGTCGGTGGGCTCACCCGACTCGTCCCACTCACCGGCATCACGCTGCCGTTCATCTCCTACGGCGGGTCCTCGCTGCTGTCCAACTTCCTGATCATCGCGGCGCTGCTCCGCATCAGCGACGAGTCGCGAGGCGCCGCGCATGGCCGGCTGCAGAGCGTGCCCGCGCGCGGCCAGCGCCGCAGAGCCACCCGCGCCGCCAAGGCCGACAGCGCCGGTGGGACCGGCGGGGTCCGCAGGTGAACCGCCAGATCGGCCGCATCGGCGTGGTGGTGCTCGTGCTGTTCGGCGCGCTGTTCGTCAACCTCAACGTCCTCACCCTGATCTCGGCGGACGACCTGGCGAACCATCCGGCCAACAGGCGGGTGCTGCTGCGCGAGTACGGGATAGAGCGTGGGCCGATCGTCGCCGGCGAGGAGGCGGTCGCCCGCAGCGTCGAGACCGACGGTCAGTACCGCTACCAGCGGGTCTACGCGGACGGCCCCCTCTACGGCCACGTCACCGGCTACTACTCGCTCGTGCTCGGCCGGGCCGGACTGGAGGCGTCGATGAACGACGACCTGACGGGCCGCTCCACCGAGGTGGTGGCGCAGAACCTCGGCGAGTTCCTGGGCGGCTCCGAACGACCCGGCAACACCGTGCGGCTGACGGTCGACCCCGCGATCCAGGCAGCGGCGCGCACGGCCCTCGACGGACGGGAGGGTGCCGTCGTGGTGCTCGACGTGTCGAACTTCGCGGTGCTGGCCGCCTATGGCAACCCGACCTTCGACCCGAACCCCCTGTCCAGCCTCGTGCCCCGCGAGATCAACGAGGCGTACACGCCGCTGCTCGACGATCCGGACCGTCCGCTGGTCGACCGCACGATCGCGACGACCTACCCACCCGGCTCGACGTTCAAGCTCATCACGGCCGCGGCGGCGCTGGAGAGCGGCGTGCAGCCGGAGACCGAGTACCCCGACGAGCAGGTGTACGACGTCCCCCAGACGTCGGCGGACATCGGCAACTTCGGCGGCGGGGTGTGCACCAACGGGCTGGCGATCGACCTGAACGACGCGATGCGCGTGTCGTGCAACACGGTCTTCGCGCGGTTGGGCGTCGAGCTGGGCGTCGACGCGCTCGTCGACCAGGCCGAGCGGTTCGGGTTCAACCTCGTCCCGCCCTACGAGCTGCCGGCGCTCGTCCCGAGCCACATCCCGGACGACCTCGACGTCCCCGCCACCGCACAGAGCGCGATCGGGCAGCGTGACGTCCGCGCGACCCCACTGCAGATGGCGATGGTGGCCGCCTCGATCGCCAACGGCGGCCAGCTGCTCCGTCCGCACGTCGTCACCGCGATCCAGGACCCGGACGGCCGGCCGATCCGCACGGCCGACCTCGGCCGGTGGACCGACCCACCGGGGGGCGGCCTGCCGATCTCGCCGCGCACCGCGGCCCTGCTGCACGACATGATGGTGCTGGCCGTCCAGGACGGCACCGGGCGCTCCGCCCGCATCGACGGGATCACCGTCGGCGGCAAGACCGGCACCGCCCAGACCGGCGGCGACCCCGTGGCGTGGTTCGTGGGGTTCGCGGACGACGACGTCGCGATCGCGGTCGTGGTGCCCCACGCCGGGCCCGACGCCACGGGCGGGTCGGTCGCCGCGCCGATCGCCCGCCAGGTCCTACAGGCCGCCCTCGGCAGGGGCGGGTGACGCCGTTGCTAGCCTCATGGGTCGCACGTCGCGCGACGGCCCCCCCGTCCGCCGCAGCAACGTCAGGAGGCGTCGCGTGAGCGAAGGTCGTGTCTTGGCCGGCCGCTACGAGCTCCAGCGACTGCTGGGCCGAGGTGGCATGGCAGAGGTCTTCGCCGCGCACGACCGCACCCTCGGTCGTCGGGTCGCGGTGAAGCTGCTGCTCGAACGATTCCGAGAGGACGAGGCGTTCACCCGCCGGTTCAACGACGAGGCCCGTCACGTCGCCCGCCTCAACCACCCGAACCTGGTGGCGGTGTACGACACCGGCACCGACGCCGGTCAGCCCTACATCGTGATGGAGCTCGTCGACGGTCGCTCGCTCCAGCAGGCCATCGCCGCGGGAGGGCTGACCGAGGACCGCGCGCTGGAGGTCGTCGGCGACGTCTGCGCGGCCCTGGCGTACGCCCACGACCGCGGTCTGATCCACCGCGACATCAAGCCGGGCAACATCCTCCTCGCCGACGACGGGATGGTGAAGGTCACCGACTTCGGCATCGCCCGGGCCGTCGACAACGAGAGCGTGACGCGCACCGCGGCCGTGCTCGGCACGGCCGCGTACCTCGCGCCCGAGCAGGCGCAGGGGATGGACGTCGACCCTCGGAGCGACCTGTACTCGCTGGGTGTGGTGCTGTACGAGGCGTTGACCGGTGACCAGCCGTTCCGCGGCGACTCGCCCGTGACGGTCGCCTACCAGCACGTCCAGGAGCCGCCGCGTCCCCCGCGTGACCTCAACATGAGCATCTCCCCGGCAGCCGAGGCGATCGCGATGCGAGCGCTGGCCAAGAACCCGGCGAACCGCTACCAGCACGCGGGCGAGATGCGCGACGACATCGCGGCCGCCCGCGTCGGCGCCCCGGTGGCCGCACCGGCGGTGCTGTCGACCGAGGAGACGGCGCTCCTCGAGCCGACGACCGTCCACCGTCAGGTGCGCACGCACGAGCAGGAACGGCGCCGTCGCGCCGTCGGCTACGCCCTGCTGGCGTTGCTCGCCATCGCCGCCCTGGTCGGCGGCGTGATGCTGCTGGTCAACCTGTTGACGACCGACGCGACGGACGAGCTCGAGGTCCCCAACGTCGTCGACCTCACCGTCGAGCAGGCCGAGGAGATCCTGGAGGACGCCCGGCTCCGGCTGGGCGTGGTGCGCGACCAACTGTCGCCCGACGCCGAGCCCGGCACGATCCTGCGGCAGTCGCCGGACGCGGACACCCTCGTGCGGGAAGGCAGCTCGGTCGACGTGTGGGTCGCCGTCGGCGAGGACGTGTCCGTGGTGCCCCAGATCGTGGGCATGAGCGAGCAGGACGCCCTGCGCGAGCTGCGGGAGGCGGGACTCGTCGGTCGACCGGAGGAGGTGTTCGACGCCGACACCCCGGAGGGCCAGGTGACCTCCTCCGACCCACCGCCGGGTGCCGAGGTGCCGAGCGGCACGACGGTCGTCTTCCAGGTCAGCGCCGGCGAGCAGCTCGTCACCGTGCGCCCCGTCGTCAACTGGCCCGAAGCCGACGCGATCGCGCGGCTGGAGGGCCAGGACCTGGTCGCGGACATCGTCGACCGTCCGTTCAGCAGCGCCGTCGCCGAAGGACTCGTCATCAGCCAGGATCCGGCCGCCGGCACCCAGGTCCCGGTGGGCACCATCGTCGAGATCGTGGTGAGCGCGGGCCCGGAACCGGAGCCCGAACCGGAGCCCGAACCCGAACCAGAGCCCGAACCGGAACCCGAGCCCGAACCAGAGCCCGAACCAGAGCCGGAGCCCGACCCACCGCCCCCCGAAGGATGATGCGGGCAGGGAGGCGCCTGATGCACCGCGCGGCGGACTGATGCGTGGATCCTCCGACCCGCCACCGGCCGGTGCGACCGACGCCGGCGAGGACGGCGTGCGCACAGAGCGGAACACCGCCATCGCGCGACTCGCGCTGCTCGCGCTGCGGCCGAGCTCCACGATGATCGAGTTGCGTCAGGAGGCCTCTCGGGTCCTGCTGGCGCTGGTCCCCGCGGTCGCCGCCGCCTTCGTCACCATCGACGACGACCACCTCGTCGTGCTGGCGGCCGACGGCGCCCCCGTCCGGGCCCCAGCGCCGCCCGCCTCCGGCAGCCGGGCGGCCGGTGTGCACGAACGGCACCGGCTGCTCGCGGGTGTCGACCCGGTGCTGGACATCGACATCGGCACCGGCTGGACCGTCTACATCGGGCGTGCACCCTCACCCGAGGTGCTGGCGGTGCTCACCCCCGCCCAGAGGCTCTCGCCGGACGGCCGGGACTTCGCGGCGGACGTCGCCACCGTCGTGGCCGGCGCGGCCGCACGACACGCCGTCGCGGACACGCTGGAACGTGCACTGGAGGCGGAGCAGCGCGCCGTGCAGGAGCTGCGCCGGTTGGGAGAGCTGAAGACCTCGCTGCTGTCGGCCGTTTCGCACGAGCTTCGTACCCCACTCACGGCCGTCCGTGGGTTCTCCGAGCTGTTGGTCCGCTCGTGGGGCCAGCTCACCCCGCAACGTCGGCTCGACTCGATCGCGGCGATCGAGCGCAACGCCCGTCGCCTCGAGGACCTGCTCGGCGACCTGCTCGACCTCGACCGTCTCGATCGGGGGGTCGTGGAGCCCGTGAGACGCGAGACCGACCTGGCGGAGGTCGTCACGGCCGTGCTGGGACGCCTGGACAACGGCCCGCGGCTGCTCAGCGTCGACGTCGCGATCCCGCCGATCATGGCGGATCGCCCCAAGCTCGAACGGGTGGTCGAGAACCTGGTGGTGAACGCCACCGTCCACGGCGGCCCCGACATCCGGCTGTGGATCCACGCCGAGCAGCAGGCCGGCGGTGCGCTGCTGACCGTGGCGGACGACGGGCCGGGCGTGCCAGACGCCGAGAAGGAGGCGATCTTCGAGCCGTTCCACCGGGGTGCGGCGAGCTGGGCCGTCGACGGCACCGGCATCGGACTGTCACTCGTGCGACGCTTCGTCGAGCTGCACGGTGGGCGGGCGTGGGTGGAGGACCGGCCCGGGGGCGGTGCGGCGTTCCACGTCTTCTTGCCGGAGAGCTGACGGCCCAGCAGCGGCGACGCGCCGAGGGGTCAGGACTCCGGCTGCGGCACGTCCGGCGCGAGCGTGAACGCGGCGCTGCGCAACACCGCCTGGCCGAGCAGCACGACCGAGGCGAAGCCGACGACCAGCGCCGTGGCGACCACGAAGCGCACGATGCCGACGTGGAGCGGACCCGGGACGATCGGTCGCCACAGCGCCCCGCTGCCCAGCACCCCGACGACCCCGATCGGGAACCCGGCCAGCACGACGAGCCAGCCGGCACGGTCGAGGGGCGGCACGGCCTCCGGAGCTCCGACGCCGGTCCCCGGCGACGGGCCCGCGCGGCGGCGGACCAGCAGCGCGGCGCCGAGCACCACCAGCGCCAGCGCGGGTAGGACCACGAGCGCGGCGTCGGCGTCGGCGCCCGCCGGCAGGCCCACGTGCTGCGACGCGCCGACGGCGCCCGTCAGCAACGCCGTCGCACCGATCGCCGCAGGCAGCAGGCGGGCGACCCGCAGCGCCAGCACCGTGCCCAGGAACATCACGACGGCCACCGACCCGAGCGGCAGGGCCGGCGCCGGGCCCGGCAGCCACGACAGCACGCCGACCACCTCGACGTCACGGCCGTCCACGCGGAGCGGCACCACCCAATCCATGACGTGCTGGACGGTCCCGGCCGCCGTGTCGACGTGCGACGGGACCGTCGGAGACATGAAGTGGATCCGGTGGTCGTGCCACGCGTAGCGGCCGCCGTCCGCGACCCGCTCCCAGGTCGGCGGCGCCATGGCGTCCGCCTCCGGCGGGATCGCGACCTCGATCGCCCCGTAGCGCGCGTCGTTCAGCCAGCGGGCCGGCGAGCGCGTGTTGCGCTCGATGCCGCCGTCGCCGCCGATGCGCAGGAAGGGCTCGCCCTCGTAGCCCGGCACCTCCACGGTCGTGCCTGCCGGCGCCTCGACGACCAGGAAGGCGTCGCCGCCGAGCACCCTGACGTCGATGCCCGGGGCGGCACCGTCATCGGCCACGACCTCCTCGACGACCGCCCGGTAGTGGGTGGGACCGGCGGGATCCGCCTGCGCGACCCCCGCGGGGAGCAGCACGGCGGTGCCGACCACGACGGCGAGGGCCCGGGCGGCACGCCGTCGCGGTCGCGTTCGAGAGTCACGGGCCATGGCTGTCCCCACCGTCACGCCGCGTCCTGCCCGCACCTGTCGTGTCCGTGTCGCGGGTGCCCCGGGCGGCACGCCTGGCGAACGCGAGCGTCAGCGCCAGCGCCGCGCCCAACACGAGCGCGAGCGCGGCCCATCGACCCGGCGACAGGCCGCCGTTCCCGTCGGCGACCGGCTCCGGATCGGGATCGGGGGCCACGGACGGCTCGTCGTCCGCACCGGCCTCCCCGACATCGGGCTCGACCGGCTCGGCCGGGTCCTCCGGATCGGCCGGGTCGTCGGGGTCCTCGGGAGGCGCGACAGGCTCCGGCGGTGGCGCGCTGTCGGGATCGGCCGCCGCGAGCGTGACCCGCACCGCCGGCTCGTCGGCCGGCTCGTCGGGCGTGCCGATCCAGCGGTAGGACCCCTCGGCGCAGCCCTGGAAGACCGGGAGGTGGCGCACCTCGCCGACCTCGCCCGTCACCACGACGTCGAGGTCGAAGTCGGGAGCGGGTTCGTCCGCGCCGTCCGCCGTCCACGTCACCACCTCGACGTGTCCGTCGTCGGCCGTGGTCAGCGTGACGGCCCAGCCGTCCTCCGCCGGGACGTCGACCACCCGCATCCAGTCCGGGACCTCGAGCGCGACCTCCGTCGTCGACTCGCCCTGCCCGCCGTCCTCGGACCCGCACCCGTGCGCCATCGCGAGCGTCAGGGTCGCGAGGGAGTCGACCGGCACCTCGCCGCCACGCACGAAGGGGTGCGCCAGGGCGGGCCCCGCGAGCAGCGAGCTCAGGGCTGCCGCCGCGGCGACGGCGCCGATCCGGCGGCTCGGGCGACCTCTCGGCCGTCGTCCTGGCCTCGTCTGCTCACGCACGTGCTCGCTCCTGCCTGCGGTCGGGGACGGCTGGTCGTCGTCGGTGGCCTGCCGTGGGTCTCGGGACGGCAGCGCACCCGGTGTCCGAGCGGTTCATCGGCCGACCGGGACGGTCACGGTGACGGATGCCTCGGTGAACCGGTCGATGCCCGCGACCACGCGCACCTCCCAGTTGCCGGCGAAGGTGAACGCGTCGGTGTTCGCGATCCAGTGGCCGGGCCCGGCGAAGAAGGGCTCGATCGGTATCGGGCCGATCCCCTCCTCGACGTAGGTCAGCTCGAACGCCAGGTCCTCGACCTCGGCGCTCGGCTGGCCGACCGCGTCGAGCACGTAGACGTGCACCTGGTTCAGGCCGACCCGGTTGGGATCGACGACGAGGTCCAACGTCAGGTCGTCGGTCAGGGCGGCGCTGGCCTCGTAGATGCCGCGCAGCCCCGCCTGCTCCGCGGCCGGCCGCTGCGTGACGAGAGCGGCCGTGACGCCCAGCACGACCACCACCAACACGACCTCGACGGTCAGGGTGCCGCGCAGCCGCGCCCATGCCCGGCTCGAGGTGTCCCGATCCGGCGGGGCGTCGATGCTGGCGCCGGCCGGGGTCGCGGCGGCGACGACCGCGGGAACGAGCGCGCGCCGGTTGTAGGCGGCGACCACGAGCACGACCGCGACCGCACCGAGCTTGACGAGCAGGGTGACGCCGTACGAGGTTGACCACAGCGCGCCCACCGAGCCGACCAGCGGGACCGCCATCGCGACACCGGCCGCCGACAGGGCGAGCAGCGACACCAGGGCCACGTCGCTGAACCGCCGGACCAGCCGGGCGACGCCCACCGGGTCGTGGGCGGGGCCGTCGCCGAGGGCAGCGGCGACCAACAGCAGGCCGGCCGACCAGACCGCCGCACTCACGAGGTGCAGCACGTCGGAGGCCATGAGCAACGCGACCGGCTCGACGGTGCGCTGGTGGCCGTCGAGCGCGAACGACGCGGCCGCGACGGCACCGAGGGCCGCGACCGCCGGCAACCGCCGGTCGGGAACCCGCCACAGCGTGAGCAGGGCAGCGAGCGCGGCGGTGCGCAGCACCGTGCTGGTCCCGAACGACGAGGTCAGCACCTCGCCGAGCACGGGCTGCACGAGTGCGTCCAGTAACCCGACACCCGCGACCGCACTGCCCTGCACCGGGACGGCCAGCACGGACGAGGCGACCGCGGCGACGACGGCGCGGTGGCCGAGCGTCAGCGCACGGGACCGGTCGCGGGGGCGGACCGCGACGAGCCAGGCGAACGCGACCGCACCGGCGGCCAGCAGCGTCGACGCGTAGACGACCGTCCGCAGCAGGCCCGCGCCGATGCGCAGCACCGTCCCCGTCGACGGGTCGAACAGCTCCCCCACCGTCGCGTCGTCCACCGCGGGGGCGTCCCCGACGGTGAAGCGCAGGACCCCCGCGATCGGATGGCTGTCGGTGGACACCACCCGGTAGACGACCACGTAGCCACCCTCCGGCAGGGAGGCCGGCAGCGTCACCCCCACGACCTCGGCGCTGCCGGTGTCCGCCTCGCCCGCGTCGACGCGCACGGCGTCGGCATCGAAGACACGGACGCCGCCGGTGGGCACGTCCACCGGCTCGTCGAAGCGCAGCAGCACCTCCGCCGGGGCCTCCGGGAGTCGTTCGCCGTCCGACGGCGTGGTCTCCACGAGCACCGCGTGCCCCGCGGCCGGTCCCGCCGCCGCCAGGACCCAGAGCAGGGCCAACAGCACGGCCGACGACAGGGCCGTCGCGAGCCGCCACCGCCGACCGGTGTCGGCGGGGAGCGCCGGCACGACCTCCGCGCGACCGGCCCGGCCACGGCCGCCGCCCCTCACGCCGTCCCCATGGCAGCGGGGGCTCGAGACCCGACCGGGAGCTCCCGGCGCAACGCCCACAGGGCCACGACGCCCACCGCCTCGCCGAGGTGCACGAGCTCGCCGGTCAGCGACACCACGCCGTTCGCGACGTCCACGCCCGCCGTGGTGACGGTCACCGCGACCAGCGCCGTCACGGCCGGCAGCAACCCGGCCGCGCGCCACGGGTGCCACGCCGCCGCGAGCAGCCCGACGGCGAGCGCGACCTGCAACGCACCCAGGTCGCGGCCCGCATGGAGCGCCGGCCCGACGGCGACACCGGCGACACCGAGCAGTGCACCGAGCCCGACGAGCAACTGCACCACGCCGGCCAGCGCGACCAGCGACCGCAGCTCGCGACGCCTGCGGGCGGTGCGCCGGCCCACCGCGTCGACGGCGGTCAGCACCTGGCCCGTCAGGTCGGGCACGCGCGGTGCGGGCACGAGTCGGGCTCCTCGATGGAGCCGGTCCACGTCCGCGGCCAACTGCGCGCAGCCGGAGCAGACGTCGAGGTGGTCGCGCAGGAGCTCGGCGGCCACCCCTGGCTCCTCACCGTCCAGCCGGGCCGAGACGGCGATCCGGACGTTCGCGCACGACACGCCGTCGGACGCCGGGCCGGTCGATCCCGGCGGGCCCGGCGCGGGGGCCCGCCGGGCGACGTGTCGCCGGGGCGGTCGTGACGGACCGGCCATGGTCACCTGCTCCTGTCACCCGCCGCTGGGCGGACGGGACGGATGCTTCGCCAGGTGGTCGTTCCCACACCCCGGGGAGGTTCCCGGGTGTGCGCCCACCGGACGTGGGCGTCCCGCCCTACCCTGGACGGCAGACGACGGAGGCACCGGGTGGACGAGCTGAGCCAGTGGCTCCGCGCCGCGGCCGCCGGCGACCGTGCGGCGCTGGCCGCCGTCGTCGAGGGCACGCAGGCGGACGTCTGGCGGTTCTGCGCGCACCTGGTCGACGTCGACGCGGCGGACGACCTGACGCAGGACGTGTACCTGCGGGCGCTCGGGTCGGTGCACCGG
Organism: uncultured Nitriliruptoraceae bacterium; assembly: GCA_963695235.1. GTDB lineage: Bacteria > Actinomycetota > Nitriliruptoria > Nitriliruptorales > Nitriliruptoraceae > PWLR01. Next base: position 1,075,739 of record OY968778.1, on the reverse strand, counting down.
TTCCGGGGCGACGCGAGCGCGCGGACGTGGTTGCTGGCGATCGCCCGCAACGCCGCCGCCGACCACATCCGCGGCCAGCAGCGCCGGCGGCGGTTGCACCCCGTCCACCTCGACGATCCCGTCGTGCGATCGGACGGGCCGGCGGGCGGGTCCAGCGCCCGGGCGCACGCCTTCCGGGCCGCGGCCGCGCAGGATCCCGCCGTGAGTCTGGCGCTGACCGACCTCCTCGACGTGCTCGATGTCGGCCGACGCGAGGCGTTCGTCCTCACCCAGGTCCTGGGCCTGCGCTACCAGGAGGCGGCCGACGCCTGTGGCGTGCCCGTCGGCACCATCCGGTCCCGCGTCGCCCGCGCGCGCGAGCAGCTCGTCGAGGCGCTGCGGGACGCGGAGCGTGCGGGAGCACCCGAGCGGGTCCAGCGCGGTGCCTGAGCCGGAGGGCCTGCGGATCGAGGTCGACGGGGGTGTGCGCCTCAACGGCCTGCGCTACGGCCCCGCCGACCACCGGCCACCGGACCTCGTGCTCGTCCCCGGGCTGGCCTCGAACGCCCTGCTGTGGGACGGCGTCGCGACGGCCCTGGCCGCGGCCGGCCACCGGGTGCTGGCGATCGACCAGCGGGCCCACGGCCGGTCGGACCCGAGCGACGACCTCGACGTGGCGACGCTCACCGACGACCTGCTGCGCTGCGCGCGGGCGGTCGGCTTCGACCGGCCCGTCCTGGTCGGACAGTCGTGGGGCGGCAACGTGGTGCTGGCCGCCGCCCGCCACCATCCCGAGCGGATCCGCGCCGTGGTCGGCGTCGACGGCGGCACGATCGACCTGCCCGCCCGGTTCCCGGACTGGGAGCGCTGCTGGGCGGCGCTCGCGCCACCACGCTGGGACCAGGGCGCACGGTTCGACGAGCTGTCGGCCGCGGCACCCGCGCGCGCCGCGGCGGAGGGCTGGCCGGACGGCACGTGGCGCGCGCGGTTGGGGAACCTCGCCGTCCGCGCCGACGGCACCGTCACGGCGATCCTGACCCGTGCGCGACACGAGGCGATCGTGCGTGGCATGTGGGACCACCCGCCCTCGCTCGACCACCCACACGTCGAGGTGCCGGTCCTGCTGCTGCCGGTCGAGAGCCCCGATCCCGAGCGGCTCGAGGCGAAGCGCGCCTCGGTCGACGCGGCGCTGGCGGTGCTCCCACGCGGCCGGGTCCACTGGTTCGTCGATCGCGTGCACGACGTCCACGCCCAGGCGCCCGACGAGGTCGCGGCGGCGCTGCTGGCGGCGATCGACGACGGCTTCCTGCTCGGCGACGGGCCGTGAGACGCGGCGGAGGGGCGGCATGACGCGGCTGCTGGTGATCATGGGCTCAGGCGAGACCACGCCGACCATGGTGAGCACCCATCAGCGCGTCTTCGCGGGTCTGCCGCCCGACGGCCGCGCCCTGCTGCTCGACACCCCGTACGGGTTCCAGACGAACGCTGACGAGCTGAGCGCCAAGGCCCGGGCGTACTTCGGCCACAACGTGGGCCGGGACGTCGAGGTGGCATCGCTGCGGTCGGCGCAGGGTGTGACGCCGGTGCGCCAGGAAGCGCTGCTCGCGGACCTACGAGCGGCCGCGTGGCTGTTCGCCGGCCCGGGTAGCCCCACCTACCTGGCGCGCGTGCTGCTGGCGACCCGGCTGCCAGAGGGGCTGCGCGACCGCCTCGCTGCGAGCGGTCGGCAGGCGTCCGCCACGGTGGCCGCCTCCGCGGCCGCCTGCACGCTGGGGACCCACGTCGTGCCGGTCTACGAGATCTACAAGGCGGGTGCGGACCTCCACTGGCAGCCGGGCCTGGACCTGCTGTCCGGCCTCGACCTCGGGCTCGACCGGCCGCTCGACGCCGCGGTCATCCCGCACTTCGACAACACCGAGGGTGGGACGCACGACACCCGCTACTGCTACCTCGGCGCGCGGCGCCTGGCGGCGATGGAGGAGCTGCTGCCGTCGTCCACCTGGGTGCTGGGCGTGGACGAGCACACGGCACTCGTCGCCGACCTCGACACCGGGGAGGTCCGCATCGAGGGTCGCGGCGGAGTCACCGTGCGGGCGCGCGAGGTCCACGCACGCTTCGAGGCGGGCACCTCCACGTCCCTGCGGGCGCTGGTGGCGGCGGCACACGGGTCGCCGGCCGCGGCACCGGTCGCCGCAACGGGTGCGCGTCCCGGGGACGCTGACGCGGGCCCTCGGTCGGCGGACGGTCCGGGACAGGGGACGGCGTCGCCGCTGCTCGTGCAGGTGGCCGAGCTCGCCGCCCGGTTCGACGTGGCGCTCGCCGACGGGGAGCTGCTGGTGGGCGCCGAGGCGACGGTGGCCCTCGAGGCCCTCGTCGTCGCGTGGAGCACCGACGTGCTCCAGTCCGACGAGCTCGACCGGGCCCGCGCGGAGCTGCGACGCCAGGTCGTCGCGGTGGCGCGCATCGCGCAGGCCGGCCTGCACGAGCATCGGCAGCTGGTCGCCCCGCACGTCGAGGCGCTGCTCCGGCTCCGGGAGCGTGCCCGCCTCGAACGCCGCTTCGCGGACGCAGACGTGATCAGAGACGCCCTGCACGAAGGGGGTGTGGAGGTGCGTGACGGCCACGACGACACGCGGTGGGCGTACCGCGACCCACTGGAGGGGCCGGAAGGCTGACCCGCCGAGGTCCCGGCGCGCAGGGGCGGTTCGCCCGGGTCATCCCTGGAGGGCGTCGCGGGCGCAACGGAGGTCGTCGAGCACCTCGACGACCCCGGGATCCGGTTCGCCGGCGAACCGCGCCAGCGCACGGTCGAGGACCGCCATGGCCTCGTCGGCCCGTCCGAGACCGGCGAGCAGCTCGGCGCGCTCACGCTGGGCCGCTGCGACCTGGCAGCGCGCACCCGGCTGGTCGTCGTTGAGCCCGTCGACGATCGCCAACGTGTCGACCGCGTCCGCCAGCCGGTCGAGCTCGCGCAGCGCCGCGGACCGCAGGCGCGCCGTCATGGCAAGCTGCTCGGCCTGGAGCGCGTCCATCGGGTCGAGCTCCGCGACGAGCGCGTCCGCGACCACCAGCGCCTCGTGGGGCCTGTCGACAGCCAGCAGGGTCGCCGCCCGGTTGACCCGACCCCGCACGACCTGGTCGCGGGTGACGGGATCGGTCGCGTCGCCGAAGGTCGCCGCCAACTCGTCGTAGGCATCGAGGGCGGCGGCGGGGTCACCGCAGGCATCCGCGCACACGCCGGCGTTCAGCAGCGCCATCGCGACCTCGTGCCGCTGGTCGGGGTCGTCGAGATCGGCCGGCGTGGCAGCGGCCAGCCGGTAGGCGGGGGTCGCCTCCTCGAGCTCGCCCAGCTCGGTGAGCAGCAGGGCGCGCTCGAAGCGGGCCGCGAAGAGGGTCTCGCGGATCACCGGGTCGGACGCGAGCAACCGGTCCGCGTCGGGTGCCGCGTCCAGGACGCCGGCGAGGTCGGTCAGGAGCTGCTCGCACGCGGCGAGCGCGTCCTCGAGCCGGCCGTCGTCGTGGAGCGCCAGCACACGGTCGGCGCTGGCCCGCAGCGCCTGCGGCTGCGGGGTGTCCGAAGCCGTCACGTCGTCACCACCGAAGGAGGGCGGCGACGCCCTCGTGCGCGCGGAGGGGCTCGGCCGCGTCCGGCTCCACCGGCGTGACCCGCGCGCTCGTCGCGAAGGCCTTCTCGACCATGCGCTCGACGAACAGCGGCTCCGGTCGGAGCCGGAGATCGGAGGTCGCGACGACGCCCTCGACCCGCGGGTGCAGGGTCCCCTCCTCCGATCGGTGGCCGGACACCTGGAGTCCGTCGTCGTAGAGCAGCTGCGCGACCCGCCCCTCGTTGAGCGCGTCGCAGACGTGCCGCATGCCGACGGCGCCCGGCCCCCCGGCCATGGCACGCTCGATCGCTGCGGCGACGAGCTCGTCCTCGCTCTCCCGGCGCACCGACCGGAACAGCGGCCACAGCTGGTCGGCGATCACGTGCGCGCCGGTGTCCTCCCAGGCCTGCTCCGCGACCAGCACGCGCGCCCGCCCGTCCGCGGCCGGCAACTCCCGCTCGACGAGGTCACGCACCTCGTCGCGCAGCTTCGGGGGGCCGGCCACGACCAGCCGGTCCCAGTGCTCGTCCTGCGCCCGCCTGACGAGGTCGCCGACCACGTCCTTGAGGAAGCGGTGGAGGTTGTCGTCGATGCGGTCCTCGAACCGCTCGCGGGCGACGTGCCCGCGTCCTGCGAGCTGAGGATGTGCGGGACTGGGCCCGGACCCCACGTCGGCGAGCTGGGCATCGGTGAGCTCGAAGGTCGACGTGCCGAGCTCCTCGACCTCGCCGACGGCCCAACGCAGCAGCCTGGCCCCTGAGCGCGACACGACCAGCACGCCTGCCGGGCGACCCTCGTCGAGCGCGGCGACGAGCGGCCGGAGGAACGGACCCTCGTGATGGACGACGCGCTCGCGGAACGGGAGGCGGGTTCTGACGGTGCGACTCTCGCCGGAGGCGACGCCCACGAACAGGGCGCGTCCGCGGCCGGACGCGCGCGGGTCGAGGAGCTCGTCGAGCTGCCCGTCGAGGGTGCCGATCCGCTCGTCCACCGCCTTCGCGAGGGCAGGATCGGTGTCCGCGAGCCGCGCACGCAGGTCACGGATCGCGTTGCGCACCTCGATCGGCGCGGTCGGCTGGGGATCGGCGGCGCTGGCCGGCGTGTAGCCCGCGTAGAACGAGAGCACGCCGAGCTCGTCGGAGAAGCCGAAGAGGTCCCGGAGCAGTGTGTCGTCGAGTGTCATGGGCCGAAGCTAACCGGGGAGCGCGACACGCGGTAGGGGCGGCGTGCCCGACGGATGGCCAGGTCCGCCAGCCGCTCGTGTCCGGGTCCGCCAGGCGCCCACCAGCGGGGCTCCCTGCGCCCACGACGGCCCGAACGGCCCGCAGCGGTACCGTGCGCATCCATGTCGACGTCACGCGCGGTGCGCCTCACCACGATCGGCGGCATCGAGATCCGCCTCGCGCCGTCGTTGCTCCTCGTCGTGGCCGCGGTGATCTGGACCTTCACCGGCCGCTTCCAGCCCGCGCACGGCCAGCTCGTGGCCGCCGTCATGGCGACGGTGTTCGCGGTGCTGTTCTTCGCGACCATCCTGGCGCACGAGCTCGCGCACGCGCTCGAGGCCCGGCACCGCGACATCGAGGTCCACGGCATCACCCTGCTCCTGTTCGGGGGGGTCACGGAGATGCACGCCCACGGCCAGCATCCCCGCGACGAGTTCGCCATCGCGGCCGTCGGACCGTACGTGAGCGTGCTGTGTGCGGCGGTGTTCGGACTGATCGCGACCTTCGCCGCCGACCTGCTCCCGGCCACCGCGGCCCGCCCGGTCGCCGACGTGGCCGGTCTGCTCGGCTGGTGGAACCTGCTCCTCGCGGGCTTCAACCTGGTGCCCGGTGCCCCGCTCGACGGGGGCCGCGTGCTGCGCGCCGTGTTGTGGTGGATGCTCGGCGACCGGCTCCGGGCGTTGCGCATCGCGGTCCGCGCCGGGCAGCTGCTCGGTGTCGCGCTCGGCCTGTTCGGGGCGGTCGTGCTCCTCCGTGGCCTCGACGCGATCGGGCAGGGGGCACAGCTTGGCCGCGGCGCCGTGTTCGTCGGCCCGCTGCTGTTCGCCGTGCTCGGCGCCTTCCTGTTCGCAGCCGCACGTTCGGAGCTGCGGCACGCCGAGCTCGAGGCAGCCCTCCAGGGGCGCACCGTGGCGGCACTGCTGGGGACGCGCCCGGACCCGCTGCCCGTCGATGCGCGCCTCGACGGCCTGGACCTCGTCGCGCGGGCGGGTGGCACGGCGTTGCTGCCGGTCGTCGGACCCGAGGGCATCGTGGGTGTCCTCGACGTCGCAGCCGTCCAGGCGATGCATCCGGCCGACCGCTCCGTTCGCACGGCGGGCGAGCTCGCCGACGCGATCGACGGGCTGCCGGCGGTGCGCCTCGACGACGACCTGCACACGCTGGTCGAGCGCTTCCAGGGCGAGCACCACGTGGTCCGGGTCGAGCGGGACGGCGGGGACGTGGTCGGCGCGCTGACCGAACGCGAGGCCGCGCTGGCGCTCGCACGGCTCCGGCGGGAGTCGCGACGATGAGCCCCGCCCCGCTGCGCTCGAGGCTGTACCGGTCCGCCTTCTACTCGGGTAGTGCCGCGGTCGTGCTGTGGGCGGCGTTCGCGGTGCCGCTGCCGTTCGTCGAGCAGGTGCCCGGCACGCCCACCCCGATCCCGCCGCTGGTGGAGATCCGCGGCGTCGAGACCACCGAGCTCGACGGCGAGACCGCGCTGCTGACGATCCTCAACCGCCAACGGACGATCGCGAGCAGCCTCGGGGTCGTGCTCGACGGCCGCCGGCAGCTCGTGCCCTACGACGAGGTCTACCCACCGGAGCTCGACCGCAACGCCTACCTGCTGGCCGAGCGGGAGCGCTTCGGCCGCCAGTTCGAGGTCGCCGCCGCGGTCGGCGCGATGGCTGCGGGCATCGAGGTGGAGCTGGTCACCGAGGTCGTGGTCGTCGACGTCCTGCCCGACAGCCCGGCCGACGGCCTGCTCGCACCCGGAGACGTCGTGCTCGCAGTCGACGGACGGCCGCTGGCGTCGGCCGAGGAGCTGCAGGCACACACCCGCGGCGCCTCGATCGGACAGCTGTTGACCCTGACGGTGCGTCACGCTGGCGCGGCACGCGAGGTGACGACTCGCCTGGCGGACGTCACCGGCGACGGGCAGCCCCGGCTCGGCGTCGCCATCGACACGGCGGTCGACGAGCTCCGGCTGCCCTTCGACGTGCACCTGCGGGAGGGGACCCGGATCGGCGGGCCGAGCGCCGGGATGATGATCGCGCTCACCGTGTACGACCTGCTGTCGGAGGACGACCTCCTGGCCGGTCGGACGGTGATGGGCACGGGCACGGTGGACGTGGACGGACGCGTCGGTCCGGTGGGCGGCGTCGCCCACAAGATGCGGGCCGCGGCCGAGCACGGCGCCGACCTGGTGCTGGTGCCGGCATCGCAGCTGCAGGTCGCGCTGGACGCCGCGCCGGAGGGACTGCGCGTCGTGGGGGTTGCGACCCTGGAGCAGGCCATCGACGCACTCCACCGTGAGCCGGCCTGACGGGCAACCGACCTGCGCTGCGCTGCGACGCGGCGTCGGCACGTTCGGACGTGGGGCGGGTCAGACGCCCGCGGACGCGGGGCGGGACGCGCGGTCGTCGTGGGCGACCGTGCAGCGTCGCAGCCAGGTGCCGAGCAGCTGCATCCCGGACGCGGTGAGCACCGACTCCGGGTGGAACTGCACGCCCTCGACGTCCAGCTCACGGTGTCGCAGCCCCATGACGAGACCATCCGACGTCTCGGCCGTGACCTTGAGGACCGCCGGGAGCGACTCGCGGTCGACGAGCAGCGAGTGGTAGCGCGTCGCGTCGAACGGGACCGGCAGGTCGGCGAGCACACCCTCGCGCCGGTGGTAGATCGGCGAGGTCTTGCCGTGCATCAGGACCGGTGCACGCACGATCGCGCCGCCGTACAGCTCGCCGATGCACTGGTGGCCGAGGCACACACCGAGGATCGGACGGGCACCCGCCACCGCGCGGATCACGTCGTTGGACAGCCCCGCGTCGGCGGGGACGCCGGGCCCGGGAGAGATGACCACCCCGTCCGGCAGGTCTGCCAACAGCTCCGCGACGGTGAAGGCGTCGTTGCGGACCACCTCGACCTCGGCGCCGAGCTCCCCGAGCTCCTGCGCGAGGTTGTAGGTGAACGAGTCGTAGTTGTCGACGATCAGCACGCGCGTGCCCGGGTTCGTCATGGCTCGTCCACCTCCGTTCCGGTCGTGGCAGCCTCGCGCCCACCGGCGAGGATGTCGAGAGCTCGGGCGCGCAACGCGACGCGGTCGAGGTCCCCGGCAGGGGTCTCGGGCAGCGCGTCCGTGGCGTGCACCGCGTGCGGCTGCTCGTCGGGCGCCAGCACCTCGCGACAGTGTGCCAGCAGCTCCTGGTCCCGTGGTCGACGGCGCCGGCGCAGCACCACCTCGGCGACCAGGTGACCGTCGACGACCGACACACCGGCACGGTCGACGCCGGGGTGGCGTTCGATCGCCTCCTCCAGCCGACGGGGTGCCAGCACACCGGTCCCGAACCGGACGAGCTCGTCCGCCCGGCCGACGGAGCGCACGATGCCGTCTGGGTCGGTGACGACGACCTCGCCCGACACGACCCACCCGTCGCGGTCCACCCGCCGTGGCCCGTCCTCGCCCCACACGGCGGTCGCGACCTGCGGGCCGCGGACCACCAGCCGCCCGGGAACGCCCGCTGGCGCCGGGACGGCGGGAGCGCGGTCGTCGGTGGCGCGGTCGTCGGTGGCGCGGTCGGGGTCGAGGTCGAGGTCGGGGTCGGCGTCGAGGTCGGCGACCAGCATCTCGGTCGAGGTGACGGGGAGGCCGATGGCGCCGGGGACGACCCGGCCGTAGACCGGCTGGGCATGGGTGAACGGGGCGGCGCCGCCGATGCCGAACGTCTCGCGGACCCGGGCACCGCCCGTCAGGCGCTCGACGTCGGCGGCGACCTGCGCGTCCACCCCCGACCGCGCGAGGACCACCCGCAGCGAGGTCACGTCGCGCTTCGCGCCGTCCCCCGATCCGGTCAGGCCCGCCAATCGCGCCCCCGTGGTGGGCAGCAACGTCGGCCGGTGGCGCTCGACGGCGCGGGCGAGTGCCTCGTGGGTGGGACCGTCCTCGAGCGCGACGGTGGCGGCGCTCAGGACGCCGACGAGCAGTCCCACCGTCAACGTCCAGGGATCGTGGAGACCCTCGGTCAGCAGCAGCAGCTCCGTCCCCGCGTGGATGTCGGGGACCCACAACCGGGCCTGGAACGCGCCGGCGACCAGGTTCGCGTGCGTGTGGACCGCGGCGACCGGCGCGCCGTCGGACGGGTAGACCAGCAGGGCGACGTCGCCGGCGCTCGGGCCGGGTGGCAGATCGACCGCCGGGGCCTCGACCGCTGCGTCGACGAGCCGGCCGAGCTCGGAGACGTGGACGACGCTCGATGTCCGGGGGCGGCGAGGGCGCACGCGCCGCAGCCAGGCGGTGGCCCGGCTGCCGTCGCTCCCTGCGTCGCCGTGCCGGCCACGTAGCCAGGCGTCGTCGTCCACGGTCAGCACCAGCGTCGCGTTGGGCGCGTCCGGGCCGTCCGGACCGTCCGGGGCCCGGTCGGCGGGCGCCCGGTCGCCGAGCACGGCGACGAGCCGCCGGGGCGCGAGGATCGCCTGCGCGCGCGCGTCGTCGACCACGACTCGGAGCCGTTCGGGCGACCCGCCCGGGTCCACCGGCACGGCGATCGCCCCCAGCCGCCACACCGCGAACAGCACCAGCGGCGTCGTGGCGAGGTTGGGGAGGGCGACGACCACACGGTCACCGCGCTCGATCCCGACGGCCGCCAGGCCGCGCGCCAGCGACAGGACCGCGTCGAGCACCGACGTGTGGTCGAGCGTCAGCGGGCCCGCGACGAGCGCGGGACGGGCGGGGAAGTCCCGGACGGCGTCCTCGAGGAACCGGCCGAGCGCGACGTCGGGCATCCGGTAGCTCGGCGGCACGCCCGGTGGATACGCCTCCGGCCCCGGCCGGTCCGCTTCGCCCCGCGGTGCGTGGGCCGACGGCCCGTCCGTCCCGGGCGGCCCGGCACTGGCCACGATGCTCCTCCGGACGCCCCGACCGCGGATCGGGGAGGGTAGCCGGCACGGCTACCGTGCCGGCCGGCGCCACGGGCCACCGTCCGCGCCGACGACGAGCGCAGGAGGAGCCGACCGTGGCGTCCGTCCCGCAGGTCCTGCGGCACCACGCCGCGGAGATCGACGATGCGCTCGCCCGCGCCTACGACCGGCTCCTTCCTCGCGTGGAGGCGCTGCATCCGTCGCTCGGGGACGTGACCCGACGACTACGCGCCTATTCCGACGGTGGCAAGCGCATCCGGCCTGCGCTCCTGTTGCTCGGGTTCGAGGCGGCCGGTGGAGGCGACCGCGCTGCCGTCCACGGACCGGCCCTCTCGCTCGAGCTGCTCCACACCTGTGCGCTGCTCCACGACGACGTGATCGACCGGGCCGACCTCCGCCGCGGCCGACCGACCCTGCACCGGGACGCGGCCGAGCGTCACACGGCAGCGGGCTGGCACGGCGACCCGACGGCGTACGGCGAGGCCGTCGCGATCCTCCTCGGCGACCTCGCCTTCGTCCACGCCGACGAGCTGTTCCTGGACGCACGCGTGCCGGAGCGGTCGCTGCTCGCGGCCTTCCGACGCTTCGTCCTGCTGCGGGAGGAGGTGATGGTGGGCCAGTACCTCGATCTCCAGGCCGCCACCACCCGCACCGCCGACCGCGACCTCGCGCTCACCATCGCGACGCTGAAGTCCGGCCGGTACTCGGTCGCGCGGCCACTGCAGATCGGCGCGATGCTCGCAGGCGCGGCCGCGGAGCTCGTCGAGACTCTGGGGGCCTTCGGCGACCCGCTCGGCCGCGCCTTCCAGCTGCGCGACGACCTGTTGGGCGTGTTCGGCGCGGAGGCGTCGACCGGCAAGTCGGCGTCCTCCGACCTGATCGAGGGCAAGCGCACCGTGTTGGTCGCCGAGGGGCTCGACCGGTTGGATCCGACCGACGCCGCCACGCTCGAGGGGCTGCTCGGCGACCCGGCCCTCGACGCGGCGGGCGCCGAGACCGCCCGGTCGTTGCTGCGGGTCAGCGGTGCCGTCGACGCCGTCGAGCGGGAGATCGCCCGCTCCGTCGCGACGTCCGTCGCCGTGCTGGACGAGCTGACCCTCCACGAGCCGGCCGGCAGGTCGCTCCGTGAGGTGGCCGACTACCTCGGCGACCGCAGCGCCTGAAGCCCGGCCGCGTCCAACGTCGGATCCTGCTGCATCGACTCCACCCACGGGAACACGACCGTGAACAGCAGCACGACGGCGACCGCGATCACGACCAGCCAGACCAGCGCCTTCACCACCTTGGACACCTTCGCCTCCTACCCCGGTCCACCCGGTCACGCCTCCGGCAGCGCGTCCGTCGTGCCCTCGCCAGTCGTGCTGTCGATCGGATCCCCGACCAGCTCGCCGAAGGCGATCAGTCGCTGCCGGGCGCTTCCACGGGGATGACAGGTCGTCAGCGTGATCGTCGGCCGACCGTCGCCCAACGGATCCGGCCCGACCACCCACACCTCGCTCGGCGCGACGACCCGCTGCTCGACGTAGGCGTAGACCCACTCCCGACCCTCGCGGTCGAGCACGTGGATCGTGTCGCCGTCCCGCAGACCGTCCAGTGACCAGAACGGCGAGCCGTAGGTCGTCCGGTGTCCGGCGATGGCGAGGTTGCCGGCGCCGCCCGGACGGTCGGAGTCGGGGTAGTGCCCGGGCCCGGCCCGCAGCTTCGTGAGGCTCACGTCGTCGACGACGTAGAGGACCTCGTCGTGGACGACGCGTTCGCCGTCGCGTTCGAACCAGAGGGCGGCGAACGCCTCGCCGACGTCGACGTCGTCGTCACCACCGTCACCCGGGGCCCCGACGACGTCCGAGCCCGGCACGGTGACCGTCCCGCCCGCGAACCGTTCCGCGAGCTCGCGCTGTGCCCGCTGCGTCTCGAGGCCGGTGAACCACAGGAGGTAGACGACGTAGAGCAGGACGACCGCGCCGCCGACCAGCAGCAACCAGCCGAGCCCCCGGACCACCCTCGTCACCACGCGACCTCCGGCTCGTGGCGGCGGCGGACGCCGGTCTGGCCCTCCTCGCTGCCCCCGCTGAGCGTAACGCGGGACACCGCTAGTCTCTCGGCGCAGGTGACCACGACAAGGCTGCAACGATGCCGGAGAGCAAGCACCTTCGCGGCGGCAAGGTGCGCAAGCGCGCGCACCAGACCCATGCGCCGCAGAAGAACCCAGCGCCGTCACCGCCGTGGGTCCCCGCGGTCGGGGTCGCCTTCCTGATCGCCGGTGTCGCGGTGATCCTGATCGGCTACCTGCCGCCGGTCCAGAACGTCACTCGCTCGTGGCCGTGGCTCGGCGCGAACTGGGGCCTGGTCGGGGGGTTCGTGCTGCTGACCACCGGCTTCGGGTTCCTCACCCGCTGGCGCTGACCCGACCGACTCCGGGGTCTTCCCGTCCTCCACAGCCTGTGGAGTCCGGACGTGGCGGTCGCGCAGTCGTCCACAGGGTGCGTCCACATGGTTGTGGGTCGAAGCGCCCGTTTCCCCTCTCGGGGGCAGAACGGGCACCAGCCGTCCAGGAGCCGGTCACCGTCCGTTCGGACCCTGTCGCGCTGCACGCACGCACCTGTGCGCTGAGCGTTGTGGATAACTGCGGGTCAACCGGCGACCGCTGTCAGCACGCTGCGTATCAGGTCAGCCACGCTCCGCCGCTGGTCGGCGTTCAGTCGTGGAGCAGCTCGGTGCGCTCGTGCATCCTCTGGCCACAGTGGCTCGGCGCACGGGTCGAGCCCCGGACCAGCAGGAGCAGTTCCGTCTCGCACTCCTCGCACCAGTAGAAGGTGCGCTCGTCCGGGGCGACCGGTGGGGGACGCACGCCCCCCTGCGTGAGCTCGTCGGCGTCGCGCGCGAGAGCCCGCAGCGAGGCGACCGCCCAGCGCACCACGGCGTAGACGAGCAGCGGCGCGACGATCCAGCGCCACCCGACGACGGCGCCGACCACGAGCGTGACGATCGCCAACGCGACCAGGACGATCCAGCGCATCTCGTGCTTCCGGGACGGGACGGAGCCGCTCGCGGGCCCACCTCGACGACAGGGTGCCACGTCCCGGTCACGCCGGTGCACCACCCGCGGCGCCGGGCGACGCGTCCAGGCTGGCGGTGCAACCGCCCCGCCGGTGGTCGCCCACGGCCGTCCCCGCCGTGTCGACGGCGTGCACGCCGCCGAAGTACAGGTCGGTCGCGACCCAGCCGTTCACCGTCCTGCGGCGAGCGAGCGTCGCAACGGCGTCCGGGGCGAAGCCGGGCTCGATCTGGACCACCTCGCCGTCCCAGTGCAGCCGACCGGCGCGGACCGCGTCCGGAAGTGACAGGTCGTCGTCCAGCAGCCCGGCGAGCACCTGCGTGAGGGCGCTGCGGATCCGCTCGCTGCCGCCGGAGCCGAGCACCACGTCGGGTCGACCGGGCCGCACGAGGATCGACGGCGCCATCATGGATCCGACCCGGTGCCCCGGCGGATCGAGATGGAAGCCCTGCGGATGCAGGTCCGCCTCGCCCATCACGTTGTTGGCGAACACGCCGGTTCCGGCGAGCACGACGCCGCTGCCGCTGCCGTTCGACGTCGTCATGGCAGCCAGGTTGCCGTCGGCGTCGACGATCGAGACGTGCGTGGTCCCCTTCGACGAACGCGGGCCCGGCGCCAGCCCGCCCGCATGGGACTCGCCCACCGCCGCCAGGGCGTCCGCGAGCTGGACCAGCCGTGCACCGCTCCCGGCCGGACCCGCCGGCCCTTCGGCCTCCAGCCGGGCGATCGCGAGTGCGACGAGACGCCCGCCGAAGGACGGCGGCGGGTTCGTGAGGAGCCGGCCGCCGGGCACCTCGACGACCAGTGGCGCCCGTTCGCGCACGCGGTAGGCGAGCAGGTCGTCCTCGGTCAGCGAGCCGTCGCGGGCGGCGGCGGCACCGATGCGGTCGGCGACGCCAGGATCGTGGAAGCCGCCGACACGGCCGGTGGCGACCTGCTCGAGGAACGCGGCGAGCTGCGGGTTGCGGTAGACGTCGTCGTCCGCGAAGGGCCGGTCGGCCGGCACGAACATCGCCCGCCCCTCGGCGGTGAGCTCGAAGGTCGGTCGCAACAACCGCACGACGGCGGCCTGGTCCGGGCCCAGCACCACGCCCTCCGCCGCCAGCCGCCGTGCCGGCTCGAGCACGGCCGCGAGCTCCATCCGGCCCAACCGCCGGTGCACGTGCAGGTACCCGGCGAGGCAGCCGGGCACGGCGATCGAACCGTGGCCGACGTGGAACACCTGCCTGGCGTTGCCGAACTGGAGCGTCACAGGCGTGAGCGGCGGCGGGGGTCCCGTCCGTCCGCGGCCGGGGGTGTCGACGAAGAAGTCGACGAGCACCTCCTCGCCGGCAGCCGTCCGGGCGAGCAGGAACCCACCGCCGCCGAGGCTCGTCAGGCACGGCTCGGCGACCGCGGCCGCGAATCCAGCCGCCACGGCCGCGTCGTAGGCGTTGCCCCCGGCGCGCAGCACGCCGATCGCCGCGCCGACCGTCGCGGGATGCCCCGCTGCGACGACACCGCCGGTCCGCCCGTCCATCGCCACCTCCCGTGCCCCGACCCGCCCCGACCCGCCCCGCGCCCGCGCCGGGCCGCGCCCAGCCGCCGCCGGGACGCGCCCAGCCGCGCCGCGCTGGGCGATCTGCGAGAACCCTCGGATACGGGTGGGTTCTCGCGGGGTTGGCGGGTCCAGCACGCGGAGCCTGCGAGAACCCTCGGCTATGGGTGGGTTCTCGCAGCCGCCACCCGCCACCCCCGGATACTCCCAGGTTCGGGGCATCCGCAGCACATCCGCCGACAGCGGGGAGCGACGCGCGCCGGTGACCGCACCGCAGGGGCGAGCGCGTACCCTGCGCGCGTCCCTGACGCGGGCCCGTAGCTCAGCCTGGCAGAGCGCTGCCCTTGCATGGCAGAAGTCGTCGGTTCGAATCCGATCGGGTCCACGCGACACCGCCGTCCTGCCCGCCCTGACGGGCGTGGTTCAACGGAGCACGAAGCCGAGCCCGACCTCGTCGTCGGGGTCGAGCAGGAAGCGGTGCTCCCCGGTCCGGAACGCCCGCCCGGTGACCTCCGTGTCCACCGTGGTGACTCCCGCCCGTTCGACCAGGCCGATGATCGAAGCCTCGAACGTGGTGCCGATCACGCTGTCGTGTCGGAAGCGCTCGCCGGTTGCGAGCTCGCCACGGTGCGCCAGCACCGCGAGCCGAGCCGAGGTACCACTTCCACACGGGGAGCGGTCCACCTTGCCGTCCGCGAACACCGTGGCGTTGCGCTGGTGGAGCGGACCGAGCCGCTGCGTGAAGATCACCCCGTAGAGGCCGCGGTCGTCCGACGCGTCGGGCAGCCGCAGGTCGAGCGCCTCCTCCGCTGCCCGCTGGATCGCCCGCCCGGCGTCGATCAGCTCGGGAAGCGCGCCCGGGGTGACCTCGCACCCGACGCTCGCCGCGGACAGGCAGGCGTAGAAGGCGCCGCCGTACGCGATGTCGACCGTCACCGAGCGCGGGGCCCCCGCGCCGCGGAGATCCCGGAGCGCGAGCGTCACGTCCGCAGCGTGGACACGGGCCGGGACGTTGCGGAAGCGCACCTCGACCACGCGGCCGTCGGTGACCCGGGCGGTCGTGTGGACCCGGCCGGAGGGGACGTCGACGACCACCTCGACGTCGCGGCTGGCGGCCGGGGAGCCCTCGCCGCGGCTGGCGGCCGGGGAGCCCTCGTCGTGGCCGTCGGCCGAGGCGGACGCATGGACCAGGCCCGTTTCGAGCGCCCAGGTCACCAGCGCCATCGTGCCGTGGCCGCAGGCGGTGCTGAAGCCGTCGTTGTGGAAGAACACCACGCCCAGGTCGGCGCCGTCGTCGTCGGGCGGCGTGACGAAGCAGCCGTACATGTCCGCATGCCCTCGCGGCTCGCGGCACAGCAGCGCCCGCACGTCGTCGAGGTGCTCCATCGCCCAGCGACGGCGCTCGGGGACCGTGGCACCCTGGAGCGGCGGCACGCCGCCGGTCACGATCCGGAACGGCTCGCCGGCGGTGTGGTAGTCGACCGTCCGCACATCCAAGGCACGCACTCCCGGGAGGTTCGCACCGTTCCCACGGCGCCACCGCGTGCGCCCGCACGCACGGGTCGTAGCGTCGCACGTCGACCCCCAGCGGTACAGGAGCAGCACCCCGTGAGCGCAGACCCCACCACCTGGTCCTTCGAGACCCGCCAGATCCACGCCGGCGCCAGCCCTGACCCGACCACCGGGGCACGGGCGACCCCCGTCTACCAGACGACCGCGTACGTGCTGGGCGACACGCAGCGCGCCGCGAACCTGTTCGGGCTCGCCGAGTTCGGCAACATCTACACGCGCATCATGAACCCGACCACCGACGTGGTCGAGCAGCGCGTCGCCTCGCTGGAGGGAGGCGTCGCGGCACTCGCCGTGGCCTCCGGGCAGGCCGCCGAGACCCTCGCGATCCTCAACATCGTCGAGGCCGGCTCCCACGTCGTCTCGTCGGCGTCGCTGTACGGCGGCACCTACAACCTGTTCCGTTACACCCTGCCGAAGTTCGGCATCGAGGTGTCCTTCGTCGAGGACCCGGACGACCCGGCGGCCTGGCGTGCGGCCGTCCAGCCCAACACGCGCGCGTTCTTCGCCGAGTCGATCGGCAACCCCAAGATCGACGTGCTCGACATCGCCGCGGTGGCGGACGTCGCCCACGAGGCCGGGGTGCCGCTGATCGTCGACAACACGATCGCGACGCCGTACCTCATCCGACCCCTCGAGCACGGGGCCGACATCGTCGTGCACTCGGCCACCAAGTTCCTCGGCGGTCACGGCACGGCGATCGCCGGCGTGGTCGTCGACGGCGGGAGCTTCGACTTCGGCGCACACGCAGACAGCTACCCCGGCCTGACCCAGCCCGACCCCTCGTACCACGGGCTGAACTACTGGGAGGCGCTCGGCAACGCCGGGGGTGCGTACGCGATCAAGCTGCGCGTCCAGCTCCTGCGCGACCTCGGGCCCGCCCTCAGCCCCCACAACGCCTTCCTGGTCCTGCAGGGCATCGAGACCCTGAGCCTGCGCATGGACCGCCACGTGGCCAGCACCCTCCGGATCGCGACGTGGCTCGAAAGCCACGAGGCGGTCGAGCGTGTCTGGTACGCCGGCCTGCCGTCCTCGCCGTGGTACGAGGCGGCGCAGCGCTACGCGCCGAAGGGCGCCGGTGCGATCGTCTCGTTCGAGCTGCACGGCGGGGTGGAAGCCGGCAAGGCCTTCGTCGACGGCGTCGAGCTGTTCAGCCACCTCGCGAACATCGGCGACGTCCGCAGCCTCATCATCCACCCCGCCTCCACGACCCACTCGCAGCTCACCCCGGAGCAGCAGGCGACCACCGGCGTCACACCGGGACTCGTGCGGCTGTCCGTGGGCCTCGAGGGGGTCGAGGACCTGATCGCGGACCTCGAAGCCGGCTTCAGGGCCGCCAAGGACGCAACGAGCTCGTGACGTCGGACGCCACCAGCGACACCGACCCCCGGCCCCCCTCGGCCGGGGGTCCGGCAGTCTGGCGGCCCGGTGACCCGCCCGGCCGGCGCTGCTTCGCCGAGCTCGGGACGCTGCCGCTCGAGACCGGCGGCGAGCTGCCAGACGTCACCATGGCGTACGAGACGTGGGGCCGGCTCGCGCCCGACGGCTCCAACGCGGTCCTGGTCCTGCACGCCCTGACCGGGGACAGCCACGTGGACGGCGAGGTGGAGCCCGGTCACCCCACCCCGGGCTGGTGGCCCGGCCTGATCGGACCGGGGGCGCCACTCGACACCGACCGGTGGTTCGTCGTGGCGCCCAACGTGCTGGGCGGCTGCCAGGGCACGACGGGGCCGGTGTCGCCTGCCCCGGACGGGCGCCCGTGGGCGTCCCGGTTCCCCGCCCTCACGGTGCGCGACCAGGTCGACGCGGAACGGCGGCTGACCGACCACCTCGGCATCGACAGCTGGGCCGCCGTCGTCGGCGGGTCGATGGGCGGGATGCGGGTGCTGGAGTGGGCGGTCATGGCGCGCGATCGGGTGCGCGGCATCGCGCCGATCGCCGTCTCCGCCGTGGCGACGGCGGACCAGATCGCCCTGCAGTCGATCCAGCTGCACGCGGTCCGGTCGGACCCGGCCTACCGGGGCGGCGACTACCTGCTGGACCCGTCGGGCCCGCAGCCGACCGCCGGGCTCGCGCTCGCCCGCCGCCTCGCGCACTGGAGCTACCGCAGCGAGGAGGAGCTCGGCATCCGCTTCGGCCGATCGCCGCAGGACGACGAGGACCCGCTGCGCGGTGGCCGGTTCGCGGTGGAGTCCTACCTCGACCACCACGGGCGCAAGCTGACCCGCCGGTTCGACGCCGCCACCTACGTCACGCTGACGGAGGCGATGAACAGCCACGACCTCGGTCGTGGCCGCGGTGGAGTGGCGACGGCACTCGCCGGCGTGCGGGCGACCGTCGCCGTCGCCGGTGTCGACAGCGATCGCCTCTACCCGCTGCGCGAACAGCACCAGCTGGCCCACCAGCTGCGCGTGCCGGGCGAGCGCGCCACCGTGATCCGTTCCCCCTTCGGCCACGACGGGTTCCTGATCGAGGTCCGCCAGGTCGCGAAGGTGATCGCCGGGCTGCTCGATCGCGTCGCTGCCGACTGAGCGCACCCGATCGTGTCGCCGGCCGATCGGTTCGGGACGGTCGGCTCAGGGCAGCAGGGCGCTGCGTACCCGGTCGAGCGCTGGGGGCGCCACCGAGCGCAGCGGCGGCCGGCACCAGCGCTCGACGACGACCCCCTCCAATTGCAGCGCTGCCTTGAGCACCGCCGGCGTGCTCGCGCCCACCGCGGCGATCCCGCGGGCGGCCTTGGCGAGCGCCTCCTGCAGCCGCAGCGACTCCGACACGTCGCCGGCCGCCACCGCCGTGTGCAGCGCCACGACCTGACGTTGCCGGACGTTCGCGAGCGCCGTGATCGACCCGTCGGCCCCGTCGAGCAGCGCCTGCCGCAACGAGGCGGCGTGCCCGGTGAACAGCGCGAACGCGTGCCCGTCGGCCCGCGCCCGCAGCGCCGCCGCGGCGAAGGCCGCGCGGCGCTCGGCGTCCGGCGAGGAGTCCTTCATGCCCACGATGCGCTCGTGGTGCGCCAACGACGCCACCGCCTCCGGGGTGAGGCTCGAGTTGGTGAACTGGGGTATGTGGTAGACGAGTGTCGGCGCGTCGGACCGGTCGGCGACGCCGAGGTGGAGCTCCACGACCTCCTCCGGGTGCAACGGCTGGACGGCGGGGGCCAGGACGAGCACCGCATCCGCTCCGGCCGCGTGCAGCCGCGCGACGTCCTCGTCGAGCGATGCGACCGTCGGGCCCGACGCGCACGCCAGCAGCGTCGCGCGAGCTCCGGACGACGTCGACGTGCCGGCGTGGACGCCGTCCAACGCCTCCCGGGCGAGCACCGTCAGCCGCTCGCGCTGCCCAGGCTCGAGCAGCGTCCCCTCGCCGGTGGAGCCGGCGACGAGCACACCGCTGGCGCCATCGTCGAGCGCCCGGACGCACAGCCGTCGGACGTCGTCCTCGGCGAGCGAACCGGGATCGAGCAGTGGCGTGATCAGCGCCGGGAACGAACCGTCGAGCTGCACGTCTCCTCCTCCGCTCGGCCGGCGACGGCCCGTCACGACCGTCGGTGCGTCGGAACGGTACGCCTAGACTCGGCAGCCAGCGACACGAACGGCCGCACGGGCCGGGACGACGCACCCGATCGAGACGGGGCAGGAGGGGCCGGTTGGGGGCGCTCTACACCGTCGGCAGCAACCTGTTCCTGGCGGGGTTCCGCGCGCTCGCGGTCGAGCTCCACGTCAGCGGTCTCGAGCACATCCCGCGCACCGGGCCGGGCATCCTCGCCAGCAACCACATCGGCTACCTCGATTTCGCCTTCGTCATGCTCGCCCCACCGGCGCCCCGCCGCGAGGTGCGCTTCCTGGCCCGCCAGGAGTTCTTCGAACGTCCGGTCGCGGGCTTCCTGCTCCGTCGGCTCGGCCAGATCCCCGTCGACGTGCACGGTGACCCGATGACGGCAGCGACCGCAGCCCAGGACGCACTCGAGCGCGGCGAGCTGGTCGGGATCCATCCCGAGGGCACGATCAGCCCCTCCTTCGTCCCGCGTCGTGCCAAGAGCGGCGCGATCCGGTTGGCGGACAGCTCGCGTGCACCGGTGATCCCGGTCGCCGTGTGGGGCACCCAGCGGTTGCTCACCAAGTGGCGGCCGATCCGGCCGCGTCGTCACGTCGCGGTGTGCGTCCGCTACGGCCCTCCCTTCCAGCCGACGGCCCGGACGGGGATGGCCCGGACCGCGCAGCTGATGGACCGGATCGGCGAGCTGCTGGCGGAGTTGCAGGCCGAGTACCCGCAACGTCCCGGACCACCCCCGGACGACTGGTGGGTGCCCGCGCACCTGGGTGGCTCGGCGCCGACCCCGTCGGCGGCGGAGGCGCGGCTCCGGGCGCAGGTGCAGGAGCGGCGCTCGGCGCGCGGTGGCTGAGCCGCCGCCAGGCGCTCGCCCTGTGACGGCAGCCGGGCACGCCAGGACGTCATCGATGCGCTCCTGGCGTCCCCAGGACGCTCTCGCGTCCCCAGCGGGTCCGGCGGTATGCGCGTGACCGCCGTCCACGGCCTCCGCGGGCTCGTGCGCGACCGCGGGTCGGCGTCCGGCGACGCCGGCCGGGTCGGGCATGGCGAGGCCCCGGTGCACGGGGGACGCCGGCCGGGTCGGGCATGGCGAGGCCCCGGTGCACGGGGGACGCGCCGGGGCCTCGTGGGGAGCGGCAGAACCGCTCAGGGAGGAAGCGACCGAGGCGGCGCCCCGGTCACGCCCACCTCGACAGCCGGCCCGTCACGTGCGGTGCTCGCACGATCGGCCCGCTCCCTGGACGTCCCGTGCGCGTCTCGCTGGCGGCTGCACACACGCGAGGAGCCAGGTCGCTCCCGCAGCGTCCGAAGCCGCCGCGTTCAGGTCGTGTCGCGCGTTCCGGTGTCCGCGACTGCGGCATCGGGGTGGTCGGACCTGGGCACGGACTGACCGACCTCGCCGTGCAGCAGGCAGGCGGCCGCGTGGCCGTCACCGACGTCCCGCAGTTCCGGGTCGATGCGACCGCAGACCTCCATCACCGCCGGGCAGCGGGTCCGGAAGCGGCACCCGGACGGCGGATCGAGGGGGCTCGGGAGATCGCCCGTGAGCAGGACGCGGCGGCGTGCACGCTCGAGCGGCGGGTCGGGCACGGGGATCGCCGACAGCAACGCGCGGGTGTAGGGGTGCTGCGGCGCTGCGTAGAGCCGGGAACGGTCGGCGATCTCGACGATCCGCCCGAGGTACATCACGGCGATGCGGTCGGAGACGTGCTGGACCGCGGCGAGGTCGTGGGCGATGAACAGGTAGGTGAGCCCGAGGTCACGCTGCAGCTCGGCCAACAGGTTCATCACCTGGGCCTGGATGGACACGTCGAGCGCCGCGATCGGCTCGTCGCACACGAGGAAGTCGGGCTCGCACGGCCAGCGCACGTGCGATGCCGACGCGCTGTCGTTGCCCGCCGGAGAACTCGTGGGGATAGCGCTCGGCGACGTCCGGGTGGAGCCCGACACGCTCCAGCAGCTCGGCGATCCGCCGGCGCCGCGGCTGCGCCGCCCTGGTGGAGGCCGTGGATGTCGAGCGCCTCACCGACGGCCTCGCCGACGGAGTCCGGCGGGGGTCGAGCGAGGCGTAGGGGTCCTGGAAGATCATGCCCGCACGACGGCGCAACCGTCGCAGCTCCCCGCGGGGGAGGGTGCCCAGGTCGACTGCCGTCGAAGCGCACGGTGCCACTCGTCGGTTCCACCAGCCGCAGCAACGCCAGCCCGGTCGTGGATTTCCCGCATCCGGACTCACCGACGAGCCCGAGCGTCTCGCCCCGTGCGATGTCGAACGAGACCCCGTCGACGGCGCGCACCGGGACGACCTCGTCTCCGCGCGGCCGCTCGGGGAAGTGGACGTGGAGGTCCTCGACACGGACGAGCGGACCGCTCATCCGGGCGCCCTGCCCACATCGGGATCCGGGGGGGCGAGCTCGATCCGTTCGCCCGTGGCCGCTGCCCGGGCATCGGCGTCCGGGACGCTGTAGAAGCTGCGGATCCGGTGGCCTGGTGCCACCTCGACGAGCGGAGGCCGCTGTTCGGCGCAACGCGCGTCGTCGCGGTAGGAGCAGCGGGGGTGGAAGGCGCAACCGGGAGGCAGTGCGGTCGGCGCGGGCGGCAAGCCCGGTATCGCCGCGAGCTCGCCCCGGTCCAGCTCACCGAGCACGGGCAACGAGCGCAGCAGCCCGACGTGTAGGGATGCTGCGGATCGGCGAAGAGCTCGTCGACCGGAGCCTCCTCGACGACCTCGCCCGCGTACATGCACCAGCACCCGGTCGGCGATGCCCGCCACCACACCGAGGTCGTGGGTGATCCAGAGCACCGCCATGCCGAGCTCGTCCTGGAGCTCGCCGACGAGGTCGATGATCTGGGCCTGGGTCGTCACGTCGAGCGCCGTCGTCGCCTCGTCGGCGACGAGGACGGCGGGGTCGCAGGACAGCCCGATCGCGATCACCACCCGTTGGCGCATCCCGCCCGAGAACTGGTGCGGATAGTCGTCGAGCCGCTTCTCGGCGTCCGGGATGCCGACCTTGCGCAGCAGCTGCACAGCCCGGTCACGTGCGTCCTTCTCGGACAGGCCAGGTGGAATCGCATCCCCTCGGTGAGTTGGCGGCCGATCGTGTGCACCGGGTTCAGCGAGGTCATCGGGTCCTGGAACACGTACCCGATGCGCTGACCGCGGTAGGCGAGCAGCTGCTTCTCGGACAACGTCAACAGGTCGACGCCATCGAGCCTGGCGGTGCCTCCGATCCTGCCCGGCGGCATCGGCAGCAGCTTGGTCAGCGCCATCGTCGAGACGGACTTGCCCGAGCCCGACTCGCCGACGATCGCCAGCGTCTCGCCCGCGTGCAGGTCGTAGGAGAGGCCTCGGACCACGTGCGCGATCCCCCGCTTCGTGGCGAAGCGAACCTCGAGGTCGCGTACCGAGAGCACCGCCCCCGTCGATGCGTCGCCCCCGTCACGCCCTCGCGACTCGATCACCGATCGCTGCTTCGGGTCGAGCGCGTCGCGCAGACCGTCGCCGACGACGTTGAACGCCATCACCGTGAGGAAGATCGCGGCGCCGGGGAAGAACGACAGCCACCAGCCCTGGGCCAGGAACCGCTGCGCGTCGGACAGCATCGCCGCCCCACGCGGGGTTCGGAGGCTGCACGCCGACGCCGACGTAACGACAATGCCGCCTCCGTCAGGATGGCGAACGCCAGCTGACAGCGACGCCTGCACGATGATCGGCGCGGCCACGTTGGGCAGGACGTGGCGCAGCACGATCCGTCGGTCGGTGGCACCGAGCGATCGGACAGCCAGGATGTAGACCTCCTCGCGCACCGACAGCACCGAGCCCCGGACGACGCGCGCGAAGATCGGGGTGAACACGATGCCGATCGCGATCATCGTGTTGCGCAGGCTCGGCCCGAAGACGGCCACCAACGCGATCGCGAGCAGGATCACGGGGAACGAGAAGAGCACGTCCATCGTGCGCATCACCACGACGTCGATCCAGCCGCCGCGGTACCCGGACGAGCAGGCCGAGCGCCGTGCCGGCGACCAGCGAGATGCCGACCGCGATGGCTCCGACGCTGCAGCGACACCCGCGCCCCGATGACCACCCGGCTGTAGATGTCGCGACCGAACTCGTCCGTGCCGAACCAGTGCTCGGGAGAGGGCGGCGCGAAGCGGTTGGCGATGCTCTGTTCGTTGATGCCGTAGCGGGCCAGCACGTCGCCGAACACCGCGACGAGGACGAGCAGCACGAGGACCACCAGCCCGAAGGCGGCGAGCCGGTTCTGCACCAGGACCGCCAGGGTCTCGCGCCACCGGGATCGGCGGCGCCGTGGTCGGCCGGTCGCAGCGAGCGGTCGCTCATCCGCTCCGAGATCCTCGGGTCGAGCCTGCGCGTACAGCAGGTCGACGATCAGGTTGATCAGCAGGAAGAGGAGGCGATCAAGCAGCACCGCGCCCTGGAGGACCGGGTAGTCGCGCCGCTCGACCGCGTCGAGCGCGAGCCGGCCGATGCCCGGCCAGGAGAACACGACCTCGACCACGACGATGCCGCCGAGCAGGGTCCCGAGCTGCAGACCGGTCACCGTGACGATCGGGATCCACGCGTTGCGGAGCACGTGGTGGCGCAGCACGTAGCGCCCGGCAGGCAGCCCCTTGGCACGGGCCAGCCGCACGTGCTCGGCCTGCATCGCCTCGAGCACGCGACGAGCGGACGAACCGGGTCAGGATCGCACCGGTCACCACGCCCGCGGTGACCGCCGGCAGCACGAGCCGTCGCAGTGCCTCGACCGGGTCCTCGGCGGCGAGACGTACCCGCCAGGGCGGAAGCCAGCCGAGGCTGAGCGAGAACACCAGGATCAGCATGATCCCGAACCAGAAGTCTGGGATCGACACACCGATCTGCGAGAAGGTGTTGGCGGCGTAGTCGGCGGCCTTGCCCTGCCGGACAGCGGAGACGATGCCCGCGGGCAGCGCGATGACGCAGCCCGACGACCAGCGCGGCGACGGCCAGCAGCGCGGTCGCGGGCAGTCGCTGCATCGAGAGCGGTCGTGACGGGCTGGCCGGTCCTGAAGCTGACCCCGAGGTCACCGGTCAGTGCGCGCCCCAGCCAGTCCACGTACTGCACGACGATCGGCTGGTCCAGGCCGGAACGGGCGAGGAGCGCCTCGTACAGATCCTGGTCGAACCGGGTCCCGAGCGCCGTACGGACCGGGTCGCCGGGCACGAGATGGATGAGGGCGAACACGACGACCGACACGCCGAGCAGGGCGACGACCGCCTGGCCGACCCGTGCGTCAGGACGTACCCCGTCACGCGGCGACCCCGGGCGCATCCGGCCGCCCCCGTCGGCGGTCACTCGCTCGCCAGGCTCGTCGTGACGAAGCGGGTCGCGACGGTCCGCGCGCGTCTCGTAGCCGCTCACCGACGGTGACCATGCCTCGACGATGTCGGGGTTGTAGAAGTAGATGTAGGACGCCTGGTCGACGATGCGTTCGGCCGCCTGGTCGTACAGCGCCTTGCGCGCATCCTCGTCGAGCTCCACGCGCCCCGCGTCGAGGAGCTCGTCCACCTCCGAGTCGGCGAAGCCGTGGAAGTTGAAGCCACCGCTCGAGTGGTGCTGGGCGTAGTAGAAGTCGTCCGGGTCGATGTTGCCCAGCCAGCCGAGCGCGAATGCGTCGAACTCGCCGGCTTCCTGGTCGGCGAGCCAGCTGGAGAAGTCCTCGGTGCGGATCTGGACGTCGATGCCGACCTGCCCCGAACTGGTCTGCGATGACCTGGCCTGCCGTCACGGTCTCCGGGAACTCGTTGGTGACCATCAGATCGATCGAGAGACCGCTGACCCCGGCGTCGTCGAGCATCGACTGGGCCCGGTCCGTGTCGTACCCGAATGGCGCGTACTGGTGGTACCAGAAGCTCGTCTCCGGGATCGCGGTCTCGTTGGGGGAGGCAGCGCCGAAGCGGGCCGCCTCCGTGATCGACTCGATGTCCAGCGCGTAGGCGATGGCCTGGCGCACGGCCGGGTCGTCGTAGGGCTCGCGTGCGTTGTTCAGGGCCAGATACCAGTAGTCGTTGCCCGCCGTGCGGCCGATCACCAGCTCGTCGGACCCCTCGAGCGTGTCCAGCTGCTCGGGCGGGACCGAGTCGATCCAGTCCACCTCGCCGGTCTGCAGGTTCGTCAGCTTGACGCCCTCGTCGGGGATCACACGGAACTCGACGCCGTCGAGGTTCGGGCCGTCGCCCCAGTAGTCCTCGAACGCCTCGAGCTCGACCGCGTCGCCCGGCGTGAACGAGACGAAGCGGAACGGACCGGTGCCGACGGGCTCCTCGTCGAGCGTGCCGGCCTCGAGCGCGGCCGCGGGGGCGATCGCCATGCCCTTGAAGGCCCCGATCTGGTCGAGCAGGTTCGGTGCGGGACGCACCAACGTGATCTCGACCGTGAGGTCGTCCGGCGCGGCGAAGGAATCGACCGCGTCGAGCCTCCACCCGTTCGCGCCCTCGTCACGGATGCGTTCGTACGAGGCGATGACGTCCTCGGCCGTCAGTGCCGAGCCGTCGTGGAAGCTCACCCCGTCCCGGAGGGCGAACGTCCACGTCAGCTGGTCGTCCGAGACGTCCCACGACTCCGCGAGCGCCGGCTCGAGTGTCAGGTCGTCCCCGGGTTGGACGAGCGTGTCGTAGACGTTCTCCAGGATCGTGAAGGCGAACGACGAGGTGGTCGTGTGAGGATCGAGCTGGTCCGGGTCGCCACCGATGGCGGCGCGGAGGATGCCGCCGGTCGCGGCCGGCGGGTCGCCGTCCGGGTCGTCACCGGTACCTGGGTCGACCGGTGCCTCGCCCGTCGGATCGTCGACGTCGACCGGATCACCGCCTCCACAGGCGGTCAGCAGCAGGGCGGTGAGGACGGCGAGGACGAACGGTGTACGGGATCGCATGTGGGCTCCGAAGGACGGCCGGACGGTTGCCCCGACGTCCGCGAACCACCCACCGTGCCCGGCGCGCGATCCGCGAGGGTGACCCCGGGATCGCCGACGACCGTACTCGTAGGTTCCGCGACGAACGTGCCCGTTCGTACGGGGCGGCCCTCGCTCCCGCGTCCGTGCCTGGCCTGGGGACAACCTGTGGAGATGTGGAGAGCACATCGGTGGAACTCCACAGCTGTACTCGACAGGTGCCCAACCCGTGGAGCAACCACCGCGACGCACGGACGGCCAGTCGAGACGCCAACGTCCCCCGGGGCCTCCGGGGGACGTTGGTCGACGCGGTGGTTCAGAGCGAGCGCGGCTCCTCCCAGAGCGCCTCGTCGAGTTCCTGGTCACGCTTGCGCTTGAGTGCGTAGGCGGCGCCCGCGCCCGCAGCCAGCAGCAGCGCGACGACGCCCTTGCGCCCGCCCTTGTCGTCGTCGGCCGTCAGGTCGTCGATCCGGTCGCTCGCGCGAGCCTGCAGCTCGTGGCCCTTCTTCTCGGCCTTCTTGCGGAGCTTGTCGGCTTCCTTCTCGAGCTTGTCGATCCTCTTCGCCATTCCCTTGCTCCCCATCGGGGTCCTCCTCGCGCCGGTGGCGGGACGGTGGTCTCGTGGACCGACTCTACCCACGGTGCCCGACACCGCGCCCGGCCATCCGACGGTGTCGGACCGGAGACGCCGGGGTTCGCCGCGGCCGACGGCGGCCGCGGACGGCGGGTCAGCTCGAGGGTGGAGGCAGCACTCCGGTCTCGCGGTAGTAGGCGATCGCCGCCCGATGGAACGGCACGCCGAGCCGGGTGTCCACGGCGAGTGCAGGATCGAGCGTGTACCCGTCGACCAGCAGCTCCGCTCGCGCGTCGTGGAGCGTCGACACGATGCGGTGGGCCAACCCGTCGGACATCCGCTCGCTCGCGAACACGAGCGTCGTCGGCAGGTAGAGCATCGGCAGCTCGCCCTGCGGTGGCAGGCTCCCCTCCGGCAGGGGGCGTGTCCGCATGCCGTGGCGAGCAGCCACCTGCGCCGTCCCTTCGCCCAGATCGAGGGGTGCGAGATGAGGTCCGGTTGCACGCGCCCACGCCGTGAGCTCCAGCCCCGGAGCGCCGTAGGGCAGGGCGACCAGGTCGACCTCCCCCGCACCGACCTCGACACCGTCGCGTGTCGGGTCGAGGCATCCTCCTCCGGCAGCCCGGATCGTGGAGAGGTCCAGGCCCTGGGTGCGCAGGAGCTCGTTGGTGAGGTGCACCCATCCGGCAGCTTGACCGTCCGGGGGATAGCACAGCACGCGGAGCGACGGCCGTTCGCGCTCGAACACCTCGCCGAGCCGCCCCGCGAGCTCGGGTCTGGCGGCCAGCGCGAACCACAGCGGACGCTGGAGCACGGCCAGCACGCGGAACGACGTGTGCCGCCAGCTGTCGTACGCGGCCTCGGATCGGTAGGCCCAGCGCACGACATGCGTCGGCCCGACGCTCATGTCGGCGACACCCTCGTGGACCGACGCGACGCGGCGAGCCTCACCGCTCGACGCGGCGAAGTACTCCACCTCCTCGCCGGCGTCCCGCAGCAGGCGCCCGACGGTTCTCGCCAGGATCGTGTCGCCGGTCGGATGCTCCGTCGTCGCGATCCGCACACTCACGACGACGGCTCGGCTGGTGCGCCCGCGTGCCCGCTCGCGGTCCACTCGTCGGAGCCTTCGAGCGAGAGCTCGCGCCGGATCGACACCGGCAGCTTCGAGAGGTCCGGGAACCCCTCCTTGCGGATCTGCTCGACCTGGAAGCTCATGTCGATGGTCGGGTAGAAGCGCTCCGGGTACTCGATCCGCCAGATCTGCTTTCGGATCGTGAAGTTCATCGGATCCTGCTCGAGCGCGGCACGCATGACACGGACCGCCTCCTCCTCGTCTCCCTCGCTCGCGTGGAGGCTGCCGAGTGCGTACGCGGACGCCGAGTGGGTCGGATCGAGCTCCATGGCACGGGCGTAGAGCGCCTTCGCCTCCTCGGTCTCACCCTCCTGCACGAGCGCCTCCGCCAACATGAAGAGGTACTCCGGGTTGTCCGGCTCGCCTGCGAGCTCGGCACGCAGCACCTCGACGTCCAGCGACTCCTGCTGGACGTCGGGATCGACGAAGATCTCCTCGAGGTCTCCCGCCACGACGCGCTCCGCCATCGCCCGCATCTCCGGCCTCGCGATCCGGAAGCCGTGCAGGTGCTGCCACCGCAGGCGGCCCTCCTCGTCGAGCAGGAAGGCGTTGGTGACGGTCCGAACCCCCAGGATGCGATTCAGGACGTTGCGCGAGTCGAGCGCCATGGGGAAGGTGCAACCGGACTCGCGGGTGAACGAGATCGCGCCCTCCGGCACGGCGTCGATCGCGACCCCGAGCAGCGCGAAGCCGTCGGTGTCCTGGTGCTGCTCGTGGAACGACTGCCAGACCGGCAGCTCTTCACGGCAGCTTCACCAGGACGACCAGCTGAACATCAGCAGCCGCTTGCCGCGGAAGTCGCTGAGGCGTATCCGCCCGGTGTCGACGGACGGCAACGTCAGATCGGGGAACGGATCCCCCGCATCACGGACCTGGAACGACGACATTCGCGACTCCCCTCCCTGGGCTCGCAGACTGTACACCGGCGATGCACCATGTCCACCGGACGGAGGGGTACCCGGGGGGCGTCACAGACGCGTGGGCCAAGAAGGACTTGAACCTTCGACCTCACCCTTATCAGGGGTGCGCTCTAACCAAGCTGAGCTATTGGCCCGGGAAGCGCGAACCCTGGAACGGCGGGCCCGACGCAGCGGCGAAGGGTAGCGAGCCACGGAGGGGGTGGCGAACCCTCGGGTGACGCGGCGCGCCTACCGCCGCTCGCCGAAGAGCTCGTCCGCGACCCGACGGACGGGGCCTTTCGCGCCAGCAGGCGTCCGGTCGTCGACCGCGGTGGGTGGCTCGTCGGAGCGGCGCTCGTCCGGCCGCGACCGCGCGACGCGCCCGGTCGGTTGCGGCCCGGTTCGGCTCACCGGTGGCGTGGTGGCGGTCGTGGGCGGCCCCGAGGTCGTCGCGCGGCTCGCAGCGGCCACGCCCTCCTCGACGACACCGATCGCGAGGCCTCCCGTGAGATCCGCCAGGAGGTTGTACAGGAAGGCCAGGAACACCATCACCGCGGTCTGGACCACGGCCCACAGGGCGCCGAGCAGCGCGAGAGCCCGGAAGAGGTTCGTCCCGTCCACGCCGCAGCTGGTGAAGCCGATGTCCTCGGCGATGCCGCACGCCTGGTCCACCAGCTGGAGCTGGTCCACGATGTACCAGACCACCCCGGCGACGAGCAGGAAGATCCCGAGCAGTACGACGTTCGCGGCGGCGCCGAACTTCAACACCGACCACGGATCTATGCGCTTGATCGTCAGTCGGCGACGGGCCACGACGGTTCCTCGGCGTCAGCGGGCCAGGCGATGCTACTGGCCGGTGGTGGTGGATGTCCCTCAGCCGGCACCGGGGGTGTCCCCCTGGACCGTCGCGGGCTCGTCGGTGGGGAGCAGCGGGTCGTCCACCGCGTCCTCGACGACCACGGCGAGGCTCACCACGTTCGCGCCCTCGCCCGGCCGCATCAGCGACACCCCCTGCGTCGCGCGCGACATCGGCCGCACGTCGGCCAGGTCCATCCGGATGACCGTGCCGGTGTCGGACACGAGCAGCACCTGCGCCTCGTAGGGCACGACCAGCGCGCCGGCGAGTCGGCCGCGCGCCTCGGTGAGGCGCACGGTCTGGACGCCTTGACCGCCCCGACGCTGCACGGGATAGCTGACGATCGGCGTTCGCTTGCCGAACCCGCGGTCCGTGACCACGAGGAGGTAGTCCTCCTCGGATCCGGCATCGCCGACGACCCCCATGGCCAGCACCTCGTCGTCCTCGGCCCGCAGGCGCATCCCGCGCACGCCCGCGGCGGTGCGCCCCATCGAACGAGCGTCGTCCTCGGGGAAGCGGATCGCGTTGCCCCCGCTCGACACGAGCACGACGTGCTGGCTCCCGTCGGTCACCGCGACACCGATCAGTTCGTCGTCGTCGACCAGATTGATCGCGATCAGCACCGACCGCGGCGAGTCGAACGCGTCGAGTCGCGTCCGCTTGACCGTCCCGCGTCGCGTGGCGAAGACCAGGTAGCGATCCGCCGTGAAGGCCTGCAACGCCATCATCGCGGCGACCCGCTCGCCCTGCTCGAGCGCCAGTCCCGGCACGTTCGCGACGTACACGCCCTTGGCTGACCTGGACTTCTCCGGCACCTGGTAGGCCTTGATGCGGTACACGCGCCCCTGGTTGGTGAAGACGAGCAGGTGGTCGTGCGTGGAGCAGGTGAGGAGGACCGACACGATGTCGTCCTCCTTCATCTCCGCTCCCCGGACGCCGCGCCCGCCGCGCTTCTGCTTGCGGAACTGGTCGACGGGCGTCCGCTTGATGTAGCCCGAGCGCGACAGGGTGACGACGACGTCGCCGACAGGGATCAGGTCCTCGACGGTCATGGCCCCGTCGTCGGGAACGAGCCGGCTGCGTCGCGCGTCGGCGAACCGATCACGGATCTCGGTCAGCTCCTCCTTGATGATCGTCCGGACGCGAGCCGGCTCGTCGAGGATCGCCGTGAGCTGCGCGATCAGCCCCTGCAGCTCCCCGTGCTCGTCCTGGATCCGCTGCCGCTCCAACTGCGCCAGCCGCCGCAGCTGCATGTCGAGGATCGCCTGCGCCTGGACGTCCGAGAGCTCGAAGCGCTCGATCAGCTGACCCTTCGCCGCCTCGGCCGAGGCCGAGGCGCGGATCAGCGCGATGATCTCGTCGATGTGATCCAGCGCGACGAGGAGCCCCTCGAGCA
The DNA here is from genome assembly GCA_963695235.1 of uncultured Nitriliruptoraceae bacterium. Classification (GTDB taxonomy): domain Bacteria; phylum Actinomycetota; class Nitriliruptoria; order Nitriliruptorales; family Nitriliruptoraceae; genus PWLR01. The sequence continues at coordinate 1,044,539 of OY968778.1, read as the reverse complement.
CGTGTGCCCGCTCCTGGGCCTTGCGCAGGCGGTAGCGGGTACGACGGGTGATGACCTCGACCTGGTGGGTCACGTAGTGCGACAACGCCTGGTCGAGGGTCAGCGTCTTGGGCACGCCGTCCACCAGTGCCAGGAGGTTCACCCCGAAGGTGTCCTGGAGCTGCGTGTGCTTGTAGAGCTGGTTGAGCACGACCTGTGCGTTGGCGTCACGCTTCAGGTCGATCACCACCCGCATGCCCTCGCGGGACGACTCGTCGCGGAGGTCGGCGATCCCGGCGATCACCTTCGTGTTCACGAGCTGCGCGATCTTCTGCAGGAGGTTGGCCTTGTTGACCATGTAGGGGATCTCGGTGACGATGATCCGCTCACGGTCGCGCGTGCGGTCCGGCTCCTCGATCGTGCACACGGCGCGGACCTTGATGGATCCACGTCCCGTGGTGAACGCGTCGTAGCTGCCCTGCGTGCCGAGGATCAGCCCGCCGGTCGGGAAGTCCGGTGCCGGGACGTGGCGCATGAGGTCCACGGCCGTCAGCGTCGGATCGTCGATCAGTGCGATCGTCGCGTCGATCAGCTCACCGAGGTTGTGCGGCGGGATGTTGGTCGCCATGCCGACCGCGATGCCCGTCGCACCGTTGGCGAGCAGGTTCGGGAAGCGGGCCGGGAGGACGAGGGGCTCGTCCTCGTACCCGTCGTAGTTGGGCGCGAAATCGACGGTCTCCTCATCGATGTCGCGGAGGAGCTCCATGGCGAGTCGAGACAGGCGCGCCTCGGTGTAGCGCATCGCCGCCGCAGGGTCGCCGTCGACCGATCCGAAGTTGCCGTGGCCGTCGATGAGCTCGTAGCGGATCGAGAAGTCCTGGCCCATCCGCACGAGCGCGTCGTAGATCGCCGAGTCCCCGTGCGGGTGGTACTTCTTCATCACGTCGCCCACCGCGGACGCGCACTTGCGGTAGGGACGATCCGGCCGCAGTCCTGTCTCGTCCATCGAGTAGAGGATCCGGCGATGGACGGGCTTGAGGCCGTCCCGAACGTCGGGGAGCGCTCGGCCGACGATCACCGACATGGCGTAGTCGAGGTACGACGAGCGCATCTCGTCCTCGATGACGACCGGCTCGACGCGCGCGGCCAACATGGCGCCGGCCTCGTCGAGCGGCGTCCCGTCACCAGCGCGCGCGATCGGATCGGCCGGCGTCGGCTCGGTCGTGACCGGCGCCTCGCCCTCGGGGCCGGGCGCTCCGGTCACCTCGCCCGGCTGCCCGCCGTCGTTCGGAGGTGTTGGATCGTCAGCCACGCTCGTCTCCGTCCTCGTCGTCCTCGTCGTCCGCCAGCGGTTCGGGCGGCCCCGGGAACCGGGGCTCCACGGGCGGTGGGGGCTGCACCCCGTGGAAGCTGTCCGCGCGTCTGGACGCACCGACGATCAGCAACGCGGCGAGGACGGCCGCCACCGCCCCCGCGATCACCGAAGCCCCGGGCTCGAATCCGAGGAAGACCCCGAGGCCAGCGATCGTGGCGAACACGATGAAGCCGGCGAGCAGCGACGCCCGTAGCGTGCGGTCCATCACCCGATCCGATCGTCGGCGGCCGACGGTGCGCCGTCCCGCTCGAGACGCCGGCGACGCCGCACCGCCAGACCCAAGAGCAGGAGACCCGGCACCGCGGCCAGCCCGAGGACGCCGAACAGCTCCGCGAGCACGCCGCCGTCGACGCGCATGAGCTCCGGAGCGGTCAGGATCAGCACACCGACGAGCAGCACCACGCCACCGAGCAACCACAGCAGCGCACGCGTCGCGCTGCTGGGTGTCCTGTGACGCGGGGCGCCCGACCCACCGGCTGTCATCACACGTCCAGCGTGGCGTACTTGGCGTTGGTCTGGATGAAGTCACGCCGGGCGGCCACGTCGTCACCCATGAGGATCGAGAACATCTCGTCGGCAGCGGCGGCGTCGTCCATCGTCACGAGCTTCAGGGTCCGTCGCTGGGGGTCCATGGTGGTCTCCCACAGCTGCACCGCGTCCATCTCGCCGAGGCCCTTGAAGCGCTGGACGTCCACGCGCCTGTCCTGCGGGAACTGCGCGAAGATCGCGTCGCGCTCGGCGTCGGAGAACGCGTAGTACACGTCCTTCTTGCGCGTGGGGTGGGTGATCTGGAACAGCGGTGGCTGGGCCAGGTACACGTAGCCCGCCTCGATCAGCGGCTTCATGTGCCGGAAGAGGAACGTCAGGAGCAGCGTCCTGATGTGCGCACCGTCGACGTCGGCGTCCGCCATCAGGATCAGCTTGTGGTAACGGGCCTTGGCCACGTCGAAGTCGTCGGCGAAGCCGGTCCCCATGGCGGTGATCAGCGCCTGGACCTCGGTGTTGGACAGGATCTTGGGTAGCCGAGCCTTCTCGACGTTGATGATCTTGCCGCGGATGGGGAGGATCGCCTGTGTCTGCCGGTCGCGGGCCATCTTCGCCGAGCCGCCCGCGGAGTCGCCCTCGACGATGTACAGCTCGGACTCCGCTGGATCGCGCGAGGAGCAGTCGGCGAGCTTGCCGGGGAGCGATGTCGACTCGAGCAACGACTTCCGTCGCGTCAGGTCGCGGGCCTTGCGGGCGGCGATGCGTGCCTGGGCCTCGCCTTCGGCCTTCTGCACGATGAGCTTGCCCTCGGCCGGGTGCTCCTCCAGCCATTCGGCCACGCGCGCGTAGGTGGTCGTCTGCACGAACGACTTGACCTCGGTGTTGCCGAGCTTGGTCTTGGTCTGCCCCTCGAACTGGGGGTCGCCGACCTTGACCGACACGATCGCGACCAGGCCGCTGCGCAGGTCGTCGCCCGTCAGCGCGTCGACCTCCTTCGAGCGGAGGAGGTTCTTCTCCTTCGCCCAACGGTTGATCACCGAGGTGATCGCCGTCCGGAAGCCCTCCTCGTGCGTGCCGCCCTCGTGCGTGTTGATGGTGTTGGCGAAGCTCAGGATCGAATCGTTGAAGTCGTTGATCCACTGCAACGCCAGCTCGACGGACTGGAGGCCGTTGGGGCCCTGTTCCTCGGCCTCGAAGTGGATCGGTGGGTGGAGGCCGTCCTTGGCCTTCGTGGTGCGGATGTGGTCCACGAAGTCGCGCAGACCCCCGGGAGCGTGGAAGGACTGCTCCCGCGGGACGGAGGCCTCGTCGTCGGACCCCTCCGGCACGCGCTCGTCGGTGAGCGTGATGAGCAGCCCGGCGGTCAGGAACGCCGTGTCGCGCAACCGGCGCGCGATCGTGTCCGTGACGAACTCGACGCCCTCGGTGAAGATCTCGCCGTCCGGCCAGAAGGTGATCGTCGTGCCCGTGCCGTCCGCCTCGCCGATCCGCTCGACGGGACCGTCCGGCGCGCCCTGGCGGTAGGTCTGGCGGTACAGGCTGCCGTCGCGACGCACCTCGGCGACGAGCCGGGCGGACAGCGCGTTCACCACGGAGATGCCGACCCCGTGCAGCCCGCCGGAGACGGCGTACGCCTGGGAGTCGAACTTGCCGCCGGCGTGCAGCACCGTCATGACCACCTCGAGCGCGGAGCGGCCCTCCTTCTCGTGGAGGTCGACGGGGATGCCCGACCCGTCGTCGCTGATGCGCGCACCTCCGTCGGCGAGGAGCCTCACGTCGATGCGGGTGCAACGGCCGGCCAGCGCCTCGTCGACGGAGTTGTCGACGACCTCCCAGATCAGGTGGTGCAGCCCGCGAGGTCCGGTCGTGCCGATGTACATCCCGGGTCGACGGCGGACGGCGTCCAACCCTTCGAGGACGGTGATGTTCTTCGCGCTGTAGCCGCTGTCGGCGGCGGCTTCGGGGTGCTCCGGGACGGCGGCCAAGCGGTGCCCTCTCCTGTGTCCTGCGAGCAGACTGCTGCGGCTCGCACGGTGCTGGTGGATGTGGCTCGCCGGGCCGTTCGCCGCGTCGCCGCCCGCGAGGAGGCGCTGCGCAACGCCTGCGGTGGCGCCGCCTTCGGGGGCAGCGACGTGCGGGGGGACGCGCGGGCGGGTGGGCCGCTCGGCGGTGACGTCGGTGACGTCGCTCGGGTGCGACCGGACCGGTGCGCTCCGTCCGCGAGCCTAGCAGCGGCGGCGCTGCTCACAGACCGCGAGGAACGCCCGTGTGGACGGTCGACACCCCGCGCACGTACCCCTCCAGCGGGAACCCGTCCGCGCCGCGTCAGGCGCCTTCCAGCTGGTCGATGGTCTTCGGCCAGTCGTCCTTGAGCAGGCGGGACAGGCTCCGGTCCGCGAGCACCCTGCCGTCGGTCTGGCACCGCGCGCAGTAGTTGGTCTCGTTGTCGGCGTAGCGGATCCGCTGGACGGGTCCCTCGCACACCGGGCAGGGCTGCCCGAAGCGTCCGTGCACGGCGAAACCCTCCCGGAACGCGGTCACGTCGGTCGGGAAGCCCTCGCCCGTCTCCTCCCGCAGCCGGGCCGTCCAGGACGAGAGCACGTCCACCGTCGCGCGGTGGAGCCGTGCCACCTCGGCGTCGTCGAGCTGGCGGGTGCGGGTGACGGGCGAGAGCCGAGCGGCGTGGAGGATCTCGTCGCTGTACGCGTTGCCGATCCCGCTGAACCGTCGGGGATCGGTCAGCGCCCGCTTGAGGGTGCGGTTCTCGCTGCGGAGCACGACCGCGAAGGTCTCCGGATCGGTCTCCAGCGGCTCGATGCCCCCACGGTCGTGGACGGCGAGGTGGTGCCGATCGGCCTCGACGTGCAGCGACGCGCGCTTCTTCGTCCCGGCCTCCGTGAGCAGCAACGTCCCACCGCGCGCGTCCGGGTCGTCCGGAGCGCTGAGGTCGAACGCCGCCAGCCCGATCCTGCCCGGGATGGCGGCGTCGGGCGGACCCCACCGGAGCCGGCCGGCGATCATCAGGTGGAGGACGAGGAATGGCCCGCCGTCGCCGAACGCGAAGACGATCCGCTTCCCCAGCCGCTCGAGGGCGGTGATCGTGCGGCCGTCGAGCGCCTCGATCGGGGGGTCGTAGGTCCGCAGCAGCGAGATCCCGCGGATCCTGGTCCCGAGCAGCGTCGCGCCGGCGCACCTCGATCGAAGTGCGGCGAGGTAGTCCTCGATGTCTGGCAGCTCGGGCACGGCCCGTCGCCTTCCGCCGGCGCCGCGAGCCTACGGTCAGTCGAGCAGTGAACGGGCCAGCGCCTCGAGCTGTGCGATCTCGACCATGCCCGAAGCCCGCGCGGCGACCCGGCCATCCGCGTCGAGGGCCACCCAGAACGGCGTGCCCGTCAATCCGTAGGCACCCGCCACCGAGCCGTCCGCATCGTCGACGAGGATCGGCCCGCCGTACCCCTCCCGCTCGAACCAGTCGGTGGGTGGCCACTCCGGCCGCGCCGGATCGAGGCCGGTGGACACGGCGACCAGATCCACCCCGTCCGGGACGCCTCCCGCTTCCTGCCACGCCACCACCGCGGGAAGCTCCTGCTGGCACGCCGGGCACCAGGACGCCAGGAACATGATCAGCTGTGGTCGCCCTGCCGCCCCGAGCGCGACCGGTGCCCCGTCGAAGTCCGCACCGTCCACGACCGGCGCCGGCATTCCGACGGCCGGGTCGGCGTCCCCCTGCGGCAGCGCTGGCAGTCCTGCTCCCTCGATCGCCGGGTCGCCCGCCAGGTCCGCGAGCGATGGCGTCGACCCGGCCTCCTGGCTCGAGAAGACGGCGACCACCACGATCACCACGACCACCGCGACGGCCCCGAGCGCGGTCAGCAGCATCCGCTTGCGGTCCGACTGCGCCTTCGCCCGCTGGCGGGTGGTGGTCGCGCCACGCGTGCTGCGCGGGGTGCTACCGCTCCGGTTGCTGCGCGGGGTGCTGCCTGGGTCGCTCACGATGGTGTCCTCGTGTCGTCGGGTGGGTCGGTGGTCACGCGTCCACTCCGAGCTGCGAGGACCAGCGCGATGACGGTCAGGAAGCCCACCAGCGCCATCCCCGGGATGGTGAGGAACCCGAACTCCTCGACCCAACGGATGGTGCACGGCGCTGCTGCGTCGCAGACACCGGCCAACGAGGGGTTGCGCTCGATCACCAGGTGCCAGACCGCGATGGTGGCGCCCGTTGCCGCGATCGGCACGGCGGTCCACGCCACCGCACGGTCCCGGCGGACCGCTGCGACGCCGAGCACGACCACGAGCGGGTACATCGCGATCCGCTGGTACCAACAGAGGGTGCACGGCAGGTAGCCGGCGACCTCCGAGAGGTAGAGGGACCCGCCCGTCGCGACCACGGCGATCGCGGCTGCCAGCGGCAGGGACGCGTCGTGCAGCCAGATCGGCACCCGCCGACGCACGAGCCCGATCACGGCCGTCACCGCCAGCAGGGCGGAGACGATCGTGAGCAGGGCGAAGATGCGCTCCATGATGGCGATCACGGCGACCTCGTGGTGCGGCACGGTCCGTCGTCGGGTGCAGGGTGTCCCACGACGTCGGCGGGCGCCAGGGGCCTGCGTACCTCAGGCTCCAGGGCCGGTCGGCCGGTCGGGCTCGACCTCCGGCCGCGTCCGGCCCTCCAACGGTCCGACGACGAGCCGCACCGATCGGACGGCGCCCGGGCCCAGGGCCTGCTGCGCGTTGGCCTGCAACTGCGGCAGCAGGTAGCGGAGCTGGGTCGCCCAGACCTGCGAGACGGCCCGGACCACCAGGACCCCGCCCGCGACGCGGACGGGTTCGCAACGGGGCGCGAGCTCGGGCCCGACGATGTCCTCCCAGTTGCTCCACGCGGCTCCGCTGCGGATGCGCTCCGTCCAGCCGCGCCGGCGCAGCACCGTCTCTATCGCGTCGCCGACGGCGCTCGGGGCAGCCATGCGGCGTAGCCCGGCGCCCGCGTCGTCTTCGATCGTCCAGTCGTCGGGGTCGGGCGGGGCTGGATCGAAGGACGCCCGTTCCTGGGCTGCGCGGCGTTTCGACGCGCGGGCACGCTTGCGGGCGTAGACCTGCTCGTCACGGTCGGCCGCGTTGGCCTGGCGGTCGGTGACGGCCGGGTCACGAGGTCGCCAGGCTCGGCGTCCCGGGCGGTTCACGCGGCGCCCTGCCCGGCCACGCGCGGCGTGACGATGCTGATGCCGTCCCCGATCGCCACGTCGAACCTCGCCCCGGCCAACGGCACGTCGTCCTCCACCGCGGCGGTCACGATGACCTGCTCGAACCTGCCGCACGCCTGCGCGAGCCGGTCACGCCTGGTGACGTCCAGCTCAGCGAACACGTCGTCCAGCAGCACGATCGGCCGGTCGCCGACCTCGGAGAGCACCTCGAAGGTCGCGAGCTTGAGCGCCAACGCCAGGGACCATGCTTCGCCGTGGGACGAATACCCGCGTGCCGGCAGCGCGCCGATGTGCAGCGACAGATCGTCCCGGTGGGGCCCGACGAGCGTCATGCCACGGGCGAGCTCGTCCGCAGCGGAGGCTGCCAGCCGCTCCCGGAACGCGGCGGCGATCGGTGCGGGATCCGGGACGACGCGGTCGGCCTCGACCGCGTGACCGTCCGCCAGCGACGAGACGTACTCGAGTCGCACGGTGTCCGCTCGATCGGCGAGTCCACGGTAGAAGCCATCGACCGACGGCCCGAGCGCACGGACGGCAGCGATCCGTGCGGCGACGACCTGCGTGCCGTAGGTCACGAGCTGCTCGCTCCACGCGTCGATCGTCGCCATGGCGCTGGCTCGCGAGCCGGCGGGGAGGACCCGGGCCTGCTTGAGCAGCTGGTTGCGCTGGCGCAACGCCCGTTCGTAGTCGGCCCTGGCCGCCGCGAAGGCGGGGCGGCGTTGGGTCAGCAGCTCGTCGAGGAAGCGGCGGCGTTCGCTCGGGTCGCCTCGAACGATGGCCAGGTCCTCCGGTGCGAACAGCACGACGCGGACGACGCCGGCCACCTCGCTCAGGCGTCGCACGTCCTGCCCGTCGACCCGCAGGCGGAGGCGTCGCCCGCTGCCGATCTCGACCTCGACGGTCCTGCGTCGACCGTCGTCGGCGACGATCTCGCATCGGATCAGGCCGACGTCCTGGCCGGCTCGGACGAGCGGGCCGTCACCCGCCACCCGGTGCGACCCTCCCGTCGCGACGCGGTGCACCGCTTCCAACAGGTTGGTCTTGCCCTGCGCATTCGGCCCCACGAGCACCGTCACGCCCTCACCGAACCCGACGACCACATCTCGGTAGGACCGGACGTCGACGAGCTCGAGCCGTCGTAGGAGCACCGTCGTGTCCAGCCGGTGTCAGCTGATCCTCATGGGCATCAGCAGGTAGGTGAGGTCGTCCGTCGTCGCGTCCTCGTCGGGCTGCGGGCGCAGCACCGCCGGCTTCAAGCCGTCCCGCAACTCGATGCGGATCCGCTGGGTCCCGGTCGCCTCGAGCCCGGCGAGCAGGAACGACGGGTTGAAGGCGATGGTGAGCCCGTCGCCCTCGATCTCGGCCGGAAGCGCCTCGGTCGCATCTCCCATCTCCTGGTTGCTGGCCTGCAGCTCGACGTTGCCGTCCTCGAAGGTCAACGAGACGGGTGTGTTCGCCTGCCCCATCGCAACGATCGACACCCGTTGGAGCGCTTCGACGAGGGCTGCACGGTCCAGCACCACGGAGGTTTCGAACCCGTCGGGCAGCAGGGCACGGAAGTTGGGGAACGTGCCTTCTATCAGCTTGGTCGTCAGCCGTCGGTCACCGAACAGGAACGAGACCTGGCCGTCCTCGAGCACGATGGTGACCGCGCCGCCGACCTCGGACGCCGCCTTCGCGGCCTCCTGGAGCGACCGGGCCGGGACCAGCGCCTGACCGTCGACGGCTTCCTCCCACGCCAGCGACCGGACCGACAGGCGGTAGCTGTCGGTCGCCGCGGCCCGCAACCGGCCGTCCGCGGCCTCCAGTTGGACGCCCGTCAGCACCGGGCGGCCCTCGTCCGACGACGCTGCCCTCGCGACCTGGGACACCAGCCGAGCGAACGCATCGGCTCGCACGACGCCACGTGGCGCGTCCTCGGACGGTGCGGCGAGCGTCGGGAAGTCCTCGGCCTGCATCCCGCGGACCTGGAAGTTCGCCCGGCCACAGGTGATCTCGACGCGATCTCCCGTTCCCTGGACCTGGACGGGTGCCGCGGGGAACCTCGCCACGAGTTGGGCCAGGAGCCTGCCGGGGAGCAACACGCGTCCGGGCTCGTCGATCTGGACCGGCAGCGAGATCTCCGCAGCCACCTCCAGATCCGTTGCCCGGCACGTGAGACGACCGTCCGCCGCGTCGAGCAGGATCCCAGAGAGCGCTGGGAGCGTCACACGGGCACCGACGGTCCTGGTGGCCCAGGACACGGCGTCGGCGAACGCAGCTCGCTCGGCACGCAACTTCACGGACGGCCTCCTGGTGGTCTGCTCGTCTCGGCCGGCCGCCGGAGGACGGTCGGCACGTCGACGCGGGGTCGGATCGGTGGTGGTCCACAGCCTCGAAGGAAGATGACCTTCTTCTTCAGAGAATCCGTCACCGTAGTAGGGCCTGTGGGTCGTGTGGAGAACCCTCGTCCGTGCAGGTCACCACGGGTGTGCCCCCGGTGGACGAGCTGTGTGCGCCGCGGTCGGTCGTCCCCAGGCAGGAGAGTTGCACGGATGTGCTTCCACGGGACGGCCGGCGGGTCCACCGGTTGTCCCCCACCGCTCCACAGGCTGCGATGCGCCGTCGCGCCGTCCTCGTCCACGGATCGGGCGGCCTCGTCCACCGGCCGTCCACGCCTTGTCCGCAGGGTTGCCCACGCCTCGTCCACAGAAACCTGTGGAAAGTGTGGACGAGGCGTGATGGATCGGTGACCCCTCCACGGGCGTCTGCAGGCTCCGGGTGCCTCGTTCACGGGTGACGTGCTCGTGTCTTGACGCGGTTCGTGAGCTCCTGGACCTGATCGTAGATCTGGCGCCGTTCCTGCATCAGGCCGGCGATCTTCGACTTCGCGTGCATCACCGTGGTGTGGTCGCGGCCACCGAACGCCTTGCCGATCCGCGGCAGCGACAGGTCGGTGAGCTCCCGGGTCAGGTACATCGCGATCTGTCGCGCGGTGACCAGCTGCCGGCTGCGCGAGGGAGAGCAGAGGTCCTCGACGGTGAGCGAGAAGTAGCCGGCGACCTCGTCCATGATCAGTTGCGCCGACACCTCCTGTTCCCGACCGTCCGGGAAGAGGTCCTTCAGCACGCCCTCGGCCATCGGCAGGTCCGCGGCTGCCCGCTGGAGGCTCGCGAACGCCGAGACGCGGATGAGTGCACCCTCGAGCTCACGGATGTTGGACTGGACCTTGGAGGCGATCAGTTCCAGGACGTCGGGCTCGACGCCGAGCCGGTCGGACTCGCACTTCTTGCGCAGGATCGCGATGCGGGTCTCGAGGTCCGGCGGCTGGACGTCGGTCATCAGGCCCCACTCGAAGCGGCTGCGAAGCCGGTCTTCGAGCTGTGCGATCTGCTTCGGTGGCCGGTCGCTCGAGATGACGATCTGCTTCTCGGCGTTGTGCAGCGCGTTGAAGGTGTGGAAGAACTCCTCCTGGGTGCGCTCGGCCCGCTCGAGGAACTGGATGTCGTCGATCAGCAGCACGTCCGCCTGGCGGTACGTGCGCTGGAACTCGGTGATCCGGTCGTGCCGGATGCCGTTGATGAACTCGTTGGTGAACTGCTCTGTCGTGACGTAGCGCACCGTCAGGCGGGGATACAGGTTGCGGACGTAGTGCCCGATGGCGTGGAGCAGATGGGTCTTGCCGAGGCCCGCACCCCCGTAGATGAAGAGGGGGTTGTAGGACTTGGCGGGTGATTCGGCGACGGCGAAGGCGGCCGCGTGGGCGAACCGGTTCGACGAGCCGATCACGAAGTCGTCGAACGAGTACTTGGGGTTGAGTTGCGTGTGCGGCTCGACGTCGGTGGTGGTGCGGGCACGCGGCTCGGGTAGGTGCACCGTCGGCCCGGCGGGACGTCCCGGCGCCTCGAGCGGGCGTTGCCCGTAGTGCTCGAAGGGCGGCGCGATCGTCTCGGCGAGCGTGTGGTCCCCCCGTGCGTCCCCGTTCGCCCCCGAGACCGTCGAGGCCGGATCGGCGGCTGGCCCCGTCTCCGGCACGGCGACGGGCTCCGGATTCGTCTGGACGGTGATGACGACCGTCAGCTCGCGGCCGGCGGAGGCCGAGAGCACGGCGCGGATGCGCTCGCTGCACGTTCGGTCCAGCCACTCACGGGCGAACCGGTGCGGGCTGGCGAGCACGATCGTGTCGTCCGTGAAGCCCACGGGGTGGGTGGCGAGCAACCACTGCTGCTGTGCCGGTGAGGTGACGTTGGCGACCAGATCGGACAGGCTCTCCGACCACAGGGCATCGAGGTCGAGTGTCGACGGACCTGGCACGCTGGCTCCTCACCGTTCGGCGACGTCGGACGTCGTCGTGCCTGCCGTGGTGACAGGCGTGCTCGTCCGAGACGACGAGAGCGTGCTCCAGCTGGTCCCGGCTGTCCACAATTGCATCCACACCTGTGGAAAGGTCAGGGGTGCTGCAGCGCCCTCGGTGCCCCGAGATCGCGGTGGGGAAGGTCCACGGACCCACGTACACGGCCGCGTGCCGCGCACGAAGTGACGTTCTCCGCTCGCCCGGGTCTCTCTCGTTCCCTGTCCCGTTCGGGTCCGCGGGGGCTGTCCGGTGGACGGCCGGGGACCGTACACCCGGCCCGTCCGAGCTGGCAACCGCTTCGTGGCACGGGCCCCGTGCAGCCTCGCCCGGGCCGGGGCTCGCGCCCCGGTGACGCGTCCCCCCGGGTGCTGTCGGGGGTGGGGGATGGCCTCCACGCGGTGCCGGTTCGTGCGGGCACACCTGTGCGGCTGACGTGCGAACGTGTGCGCGGTTGCTGGCCATGGGAGTCGCCGGGTAGGCTTCCGCGGACGCGAACGTCTGCGACCGTGGTCATCCAGCGATCCGGCCAACCGAAGCCGTGCCGGCTCGATCCCGACCCGCCGCAACGACGTGCGATCGCGTCCTCGCTCGAACGCCTTCCACCCCGATCGGGAGTGCTCCGCCGTGAAGCGCACCTTCCAGCCCAACAACCGCCGTCGCGCGCGCAAGCACGGGTTCCGTGCGCGGATGCAGACGCGGGCGGGCCGTTCCATCCTCCGCAACCGGCGCAGCCGCGGCCGGGCCAAGCTGTCGGCTTGATCGAGGTGGTGGCCACGGCCACGCACGAGCGACTCACGACGGGGGGCGACATCGTCGCCGTCCTGCGTGGTCGTGCCCAGCGGGCCGGTGCGCTCGTGGTCGTGCACGTCCTGGACCGCGACGGCGACGCCGGAGGGCCCGCGAGGATCGCCGTTCTCGCCTCGCGCAGGGTCGGTGGCGCCGTGCACCGCAACCGCGCGAAACGGCTCCTTCGGACCGCCGCGGCTGCACTGCCATGGCGCGACGGCGTCGACGTGGTCCTCGTGGCGCGGGCCGCCTGCGCGGACAGCGATGCACGTGCGGTCGAGTCGGAGGTCCGGGCGAGCGCCGGCGCCCTCGGCGTCCTCGGGCTTCCCGACCCGAGGGGCGACGACGATCCGGTCCTCGTCCAGACGACGCCCCGGTGACGGGACGCGGTGCACGCAGATCGCCACTCGGGCTGCTGCTCGAGGCGCTTCTCCGGCTGTACCGGGCAACCTCCGTGCTCCGCGGCTCGCGGTGTCGCTTCCACCCCAGCTGCTCGACGTACGCGCTCGAGGCGGTGCGCGTCCACGGGGGCGTCCGGGGCGGGTGGCTGGCGATCCGTCGCGTCGGTCGTTGCCATCCCTGGAACGCCGGCGGGATCGACCGGGTCCCGCCGCGCTCGAGCGCCGGTGACGGCTCGATGACGGGTGACGCCGGCTCCGGCCTGGCCTCGCCCCCGGCCCGAAGGGTGTCGTCGTGATCGATGCGGTCCTGGGGTTCCTCGAGAGCGTCCTGACCTTCCTGCACGACATCTTCGTGCCGGTGTTCGGGCTCCACAGCTGGGGCTGGGCGATCATCGCCCTGACCTTGATCGTGCGGGTGGCGCTGTTGCCCCTGGCGATCAAGCAGACCCGCTCGATGCGGGCCATGCAGGCCGTGCAGCCCCAGATGAAGGAGATCCAGAAGAAGCACAAGGTCGATCGCGAGCTGATGCGCAAGGACCCGGAGGCGTACCGGGCGAAGAAGGCCAAGCTCAACGAAGAGATGATGGCCCTCTACCAACGGGAGGGCGTGAACCCCGCGGCGAGCTGTCTGCCCCTCCTGGCGCAGGCGCCGATCTTCCTGGCACTCTTCTGGACCTTGCAGCGCAGCGACGACCTCGCGGGTGCGCCGTTCTACTTCTTCACCGGCTTCGTGGACGCCGCCTCGGCCTCGACCGGGTTGGCCGCTGTCGTCAGCGATGCCGGCTGGCCCGGCTGGCTGCTGATCGTCCTGATGTCGGGGACGATGTTCCTGTCGCAGAAGCAGATGATGGCCCGGAACGCCGCACAGCTCGCCGACAGCCCCATGGCGCAGCAGCAGAAGATCCTGCTCTACGTCATGCCGGTCTTCCTGGCCGTGATCTCGTTCCGGTTCCCGCTGGGCATCCTGTTGTACTGGGTCACGACCAACCTCTGGCAGGTCGTGCAGCAGTGGATCATCCTTCGGGAGGTCCAGCACGAGGTCGAGACCGGCGAGATCGCGTCGAAGCCGGGCGGCGAGGCCGCCAAGCGCACGGACGGTGGCACACCGCGCAAGCCGCGCAAGCCTTCTCCGGGCGCGTCCACGGGGAAGCGACCGGCAGACACCGACGACCCGGCCGACGGCCGGGCGACCGATGCCGGCGCCGGTCCACGTGAACCCGACGCCCAGAGCACCCCGCACGAGGACGGCTCGTCGAAGGGTTCGCGCACCAACGGCAGCGCGGCGGACGGCGACGGGAAGCGGAAGGATGGTGAGGCGGCACCGAAGGGGTCGTCGGGTCACCTACCCCGCCGCCGCCGCCGAGACCAAGCATAACGAGGAGCATCGAAGTGGAACAGAGATACACGGGAAGAGGCGCGGACCTTCCCGCTGCGCTCGCGGATGCTCTGGCCCAGGTGGCCGATGTCGCGACGACGGCGGTGAAGGTCTCCGTCTCCCTGCCGGGTGGCAGCGACATCCAGGGTTCCCTCCTGCTCGAGCTCCAGATCGAAGACGCGCCGATCATCGAGGAGGTCTCGTCGGCCGTCGAGGACGAGCCGTTCGAGCTACAGGAGCAACGCGCGGAACAGGCGGACCCGCGTGTCGACGCGACCCGGGAGCCCGAGATCGACGTCGACCATCGGCCCACGGCCGCGGAGCTCGACGAGGAGGCAGACGCGGCAGCGGACTTCCTCGAGGGGCTCCTGGATGCGCTGGACCTCCCAGGCGACCTGCGGATCAAGGTGCACGAGGACCACGCCGAGATCGAGATCGTCGAGATCGGGAGTGGGGCCCTCATCGGGCGACGGGGACAGACGCTGGAGGCCATCCAGGAGCTCGTCCGCTGCACGCTGCAACGCGAGTTCCAGCGTCGGTCGCGCATCAAGATCGATGCGGAGGGCTATCGGGCCCGACGCATGGAGAAGCTCATCGAGAAGGCGGAAGAGGCGATCGACGACGTGCTCGATCGCGGCGAGCCGGTCCGTCTCGAGCCCATGGACGTGTTCGAACGCAAGGCGATCCACCGGATCGTCGCCGATGTCGAGGGCATCACGAGCCAGAGCCAGGGCCGAGAGCCCGCGCGCCGGATCGTGCTGTCGCTGGAGTGACACCGAGATTCCGCCGCGCAGCCAAGGACCCCCGTTCCACGTGGAACGGGGGTCCTTGCATCGCTGAGGAACCGAATGGGGGCAGGCTCTGGGCCGCCCGCTGCGCGTCGTCTCGGCGGACGCTGGCATGCGTCGCTGCGGGTCTGCCGGGACGAGGGGGGCCAGAGCCGCGAAGGCGGGGGCATGGCCACACACGGCGCCTGCGCGATGCCTTGAGATCCAGCGGTGCGCATGGAGGGTCACCCGGTCGGCCGACCGTTCCACGTGGAACGGCGGCGTCCACGACCCGCAGGTGGACCGACTACGCTCCGTCGGGTGCCGATCGATCCCGACCTCGATGAGGCCCTCGAGCGCTTCGCAGGGCTGGTCGAGGCATCCCCCCACAACCTGGTGTCCCGCACGGCTCGGGCAGAGCTCCGCACTCGACACATCCCGGAGTGTCTCGCTCTCGCAGACCTCCTGCCTGCCGGCGCGGCGCGCCTGCTGGACGTCGGGGCTGGTGGAGGCTTCCCCGGATTGGTGATCGCTCTCGCGCGTCCGGAGCTCGAGGTGCACCTGCTCGACGCGACGCGGAAGAAGACCGCCTTCCTCGAAGGAGCCGCAGCGGCGCTCCAGGTGGAGGTCTCCGTGCACACCGGCCGGGCGGAGGAGCTCGCCACGGGCCCGCTACGGCAGCGTTTCGACCTGGTCACCGCACGAGCCGTCGCTCCACTCGACCGACTGCTGCCCTGGACGATCCCGTTCCTACGGGTTGGAGGCCTGCTGTACGCCGTGAAGGGCCGCCGTTGGGCCGAGGAGCTCGATGCGGCGACGCCGGTCCTGCGCCGCGTCGGCGCCAGCGTCGTCGCGACACCCGATGACGGGCCCGCGGGTGCCACGCAGCCACAGGTGATCGTCCTGGCGAGGACGGATGGGACGCGTAGGGATGGATGAAACAACACGAGGAACCACGCAGTGCCACACGATCTGTGTGACCAACCAGAAGGGCGGGGTCGGCAAGACCACGACCGCGGTCTCGTTGGCTGCCGCACTCGCCGAGCTCGGCGCGCGGGTGCTCCTGGTGGATCTCGACCCGCAGGGCAACGCCAGCACGGGGCTGGCGCGTCGCGTCGCCGAGGGTGAGCCGTCGGCCTACGGCGTGCTCGTCGACGGCGATGCTGCCGCCGCGGCGATCCGCACCACCGATGTACCCGGACTCGACCTGCTCCCGTCCTCCCTGGACCTCGCGGGCGCCGAGGTGGAACTGGTCCCCGCGTTCTCGCGCGAGCTCCGCCTGCAACGGGCGCTCGCCGCGGTCCGGGACGGCTACGACCTCACGATCATCGACTGTCCTCCGTCCCTGGGCCTCCTCACGATCAACGCCCTCGTGGCAGCGGACCAGGTCCTCGTGCCGATCCAGTGCGAGTACTACGCCCTGGAGGGACTGAGCCAGCTGCTCCGCACCGTCGAACTGGTCGGGGACAACCTCAACACCCGACTCGAGATCGGCGGGGTGGTCCTCACGATGTACGACGGCCGGACCAACCTCGCGCAGCAGGTGGTCGACGAGGTCCGCGCCCACTTCGGCGAGCGGGCGTACGACACCGTCATCCCGCGCAGCGTGCGGCTGTCCGAAGCCCCGAGCTACGGCCAGCCCATCACCGTCTTCGACCCCTCGAGCCGCGGCGCGCGTGCCTACCAGCGGCTCGCCCGGGAGGTCGCGCAGCGGCTGGAACTGCCCCTGTCACTTCCCCAGGAATCGCAGCTCGATCAGCTCCTCGCGGGAGCCGCCGGGTCGACCGCGCTTCGGCACGGCCGCCCGGAACGCACGCCGGCTGCGCCGGGCACGGCGGAAAGAGATGCCATGAAAAGCCATGAAGAGGTCGAACGATGAGCCGCCGGACCGGTCTCGGCCGCGGCCTGGCCGCCCTGATCCCGCCGGGCGGTGGCCGTGAATCCCTCGGGCCCGCAGCGGACGAGGGCACCCGGCCCCACCCTCGGGTGGAGCAACCCGGGCCTGGGGACGCGGACGCGCAGGACACGGAGCCCCCGAGCCCCCCGGTCGCGCCGACCGATCCGCCGCAGGAGCGCGACCGACACGGGCCCGAGCACGAGTACGAAGGCGTCGCACCCGAGCCGCGCCCGGACCCGGGGCCGGTCGCCTCCGTCCCCTCGTCGACGGCGACGTACCTCGAGGTGTCGCCGAGCAGCATCGTCCCCAACCCTCGGCAGCCTCGGGAGGTCTTCGACCCCGGAGAGATCGAGGGGCTGGCCGTCTCGCTGCGCGACGTCGGCATCCTCCAGCCGCTGGTCGTGCGTCCTGCAGCGCCCGGGCGCTACGAGCTGATCGCCGGGGAACGACGCCTCCGAGCAGCCCGGCACGCCGGGCTCGAGCTGGTCCCGGTGCTGGTGCGCCACACCGACGACGCCGACCTGCTCAAGGAGGCGCTGGTCGAGAACATCCACCGGGTCCAGCTCAATCCGCTGGAGGAGGCGGCCGCGTACGAGCAGTTGCTGGAGGAGTTCGGGGTCTCCCAGGAGGAGCTCGCGACACGGCTCGGCCGTTCGCGCCCGGCGATCAGCAACAGCCTCCGGCTGCTGCGGCTGCCACCGGCGGTCCAACGGCGGGTTGCTGCTGGCGTCCTGAGCGCTGGCCACGCGAAGGCCCTGCTCGCGCTCGACGGTCCCGATGCACAGTCGAGGTTGGCGGACAGGATCGTCTCGGAGGGCCTGTCGGTCCGCGCGGTCGAGGAGCTCGTCCGCCTCCGCGTCCTGGACCAGGACCAGGGATCAGGTCGTCGGCGCCGGGCGGCCCCGTCGGCGCCCGGCCTGGTGGAGCTGCAGGAGGATCTCTCCGATGCGCTCGAGGCGCGTGTGCGCATCACGATGGGTGCGCGCAAAGGGCGCCTGGCGATCGACTTCTCGTCGGTCGACGACCTCGAGCGCATCGTCGGCGTGATCGCGAACGGCCTCGGCCGCGGCGAGACGACGGCCTCCGACACCTCCGGCGTGCCTCCCGCCTGATCAGCCCGGCGCGCGCCCCGACCGTTCGAGACGGTGCACGGTGCCGTCCGCCCCGCCGAGCAGCGCCTCGTCGGCGAGGCCGACGAACAACCCCGTCTCGGCGACGCCGGGCAGGACCGCGAGCGCGACGTCCTCGACGGCCGGGTCGGTGATCCCGCCGTCGAGGCGGGCGTCCAGGATCGCCAGACCGTTGTCGGTCCGGTAGGCGGCGCCGCCCTTCGTCCGCTCGCGCACCGCGTACCCGCGTTCCTCCAGGCTCCGCCGTACCGTCGGGAGGGCGAACGGCACCACCTCGAGTGGGACCGCGAAGGTGTCGCCCAAGCGCTCGACGAGCTTGTCCTGCGTGGCGACGACCACGAAGCGTCGTCCGATCGACGCGACGACCTTCTCGCGCAACAGCGCCCCCCCACCGCCCTTGGTCAGCGTGAGATCCGCGTCGAGCTCGTCGGCACCGTCGACGACGAGGTCGAGCGTCGCGACCTCGTCGAGCCCCAGCAGCCGGATGCCGAGCTCGCGGCAGCGGGACGCCGTGGCCTCCGACGTGGGGACGCCCGCGACGTCCAACCCGCGCTCGCCCAGCGCGTCGAGGAAGTAGGCGACGGTCGAGCCGGTCCCGAGCCCCAGGGTCATGCCGTCCTCGACCCGGGTGGCGGCCTCCCGCGCGGCAGCGCGCTTCGCGAGGTCGCTCACCTGACAACCGCCAGGGCATCCGCGGTTCGTCTCATGTGTCACCCTCCTGGTCCTCGACGGACGCACGCCAGTCGGCCAGCAGCTGGGGCAGCTCACCCAGTCCCTCGAGCACCAGGTCGGCCTCGACATGGTCGGGGAGCTCCTGGAGCTGGCCCCACGGGCCCCGCCGGAGCCAGCAGGTCCGCATCCCGGCGAGCCCGGCGGGCAGGACGTCGTTGTCCACCCGGTCACCGACGTAGAGGATCTCCGCCGCGGGGACCTCGGCCAGGCGCCGCACCGCCTCGAAGAAGGCGGGCGCCGGTTTCTCCGCACCCAGCTCGTCCGACGTGGCGAGCCCCGCGACCGGCAACGACAGGGCAGCGAGCTGGACCGTGCGACGCGCCGGCTGGTTGCCCGCCAGCAGCACGCGGAAGCCGGCCTCCCGGAGCGAGGTGAGGCACGGTCTGGCATCCGGATACAGGTCCTCGTCGCGGAACCCGCCGTAGCGGCGCTCGTGCTCGTCCTCGAGGGACTCCCAGTCGAGGTTGGGCGCCACGTGGGGCAGGACGGCACGGTGGTCCTCGCCCTGCACGATCGCCGCCCCGAGCACCGCGGCGAACGTGAGCGGACTGACGCCGGCGAGCTCCGCCCAGGTCGCCCAGACCCGCGTCTCGTCGATCAGCACCTCGCCGATGTCGAACACCACGGCCGACGGCGCGGGCCCCGAAGGCTCGTCCGCCGCCGTCACCGGTCCGCGGCCGTCGCGCCCCCGGCGTCGCGCAGCGCCAGCGAGACCAGCCGCTCGCACAGCGCGCCGAATCCGATGTCGGCGGCTGCCGCTGCAAGCGGCACCAGCGACGTCTCGGTCATGCCGGGGCAGGTGTCGATCTCCAGCAACCACGGCAGCCCGTCGTGGTCCACGATCAGGTCCGCGCGGGACACGTGGCGCGCACCCACGGCCTCGTAGGCCCGCACTGCGGTGCGCTCGCAGGCGAGCCGCACACCGTCGTCGAGCCGCGCGGGGGCGTGGAACTCCGTGGCACCGGCGGTGTACCTGGCGGCGAAGTCGTACGCGCCCTCCTTGGGCTGGATCTCGACGGGCGGCAGGGCGAGCCCGTCGAGCACGGTGACCGCGACCTCCGTGCCCTCCACGAACCGCTCGATCAGCACGCCGTCGGCGTAGCTGAACGCCCCCACGATGGCCTGCGGGAGCTCGCCGGCGTCCGTCACGATCGACAGGCCGAGCGAGGACCCCCCGGTGGCGGGCTTGACGACCAGCGGCAGCCCGAGCGCCGCCGCGACCCGGTCCACCGCGGCGGTCGCGCCCATCTCGCGGAACGCCTGCTGCGAGAGCGTCACACGCGCCGGCACGGCGAGACCGGCACGCGCGTAGAGTCCCTGCGCGATCGGCTTGTTCCAGGCGAGCGACGACGCCAGGACGTCAGGACCGGTGTACGGCAGCTTCAGCACCTCCAGCAGTGACTGGATCGTGCCGTCCTCGCCGGCCGACCCGTGCAACGCCAGGAACGCGACGTCGAACCGCCCCTGCTCGAGGGTGGTCACCAGGTGCGCGTCCACGTCCAGCTTCGTGACCTGGTAGCCGAGGTCGGACAGGGCGTCCGCGATCCGGCTCCCGGAACGCAGGCTGACCTCGCGTTCGAGCGAGATGCCGCCCGACAGCACCGCGACCGACGTCCGGGTGGGATCCGGCCTTCCGGTGTGCGCCGTGTCGGCATGCGACGGCGAGGTGGCTCGCGGTCCGGTCTCGGTCATCGTCGCTTCATCCTCCGGTCCCCGTGGTGTGGCCCTCGTCGCGCGGCCGCACCTGCGGGGCGTCGTCGCCGTACACCGCGCGGACGAGCTCGAGCTCCTGGTGCAGCAGCTCGCCGAGCCGCTGCACGCCCTCGGTGATGCGTGCCACCTCGGGGTAGGAGAAGCAGAGCCGGAGCTTGTCGCCGCCGGACCCGTCGGCGTAGAAGCCACGGCCCGGCACGTAGGCGACGCGGTGGTTGATCGCCTTCGCGAGCAGGTCCGAGCTGTCGATGCCGCTGGGCAGGGTCAACCAGACGTAGAACGCGCCGCGCGGGCGTGTCCAGTGCACACCCTCGGGCAGCTCCGACCGGAGGGCCCGCAGCATCGCGTCGGCCTTCTCGCGGTAGAGCTCGGTGAAACGCTTCACCTGCTCGAGCCACGGCTGGCTGGCGAACCACGTCTCGACGATCATCTGGGTGAGGTTCGACGGGCACAGGTCGGCTGCCTCGCGCAGCAGGATGAGCTTGTCGCGGATCGGCCGCGGCGCTGCGATCCAGCCGGTGCGCAGCCCCGGCGCGAGGATCTTGGAGACCGTGCCGACGTAGACGACCCGGTCGGGCACGAGCGAGCGCAGGGACGGCCGGATCTCGCCCGCGAAGTCCAGCAGTCCGTACGGGTCGTCCTCGACGAGGAGCAGGTCGTGGATCTCGGCCAGCTCCGCCAGCCGGTGGCGCCGCTCGACGGACAGCGACACGCCGGCGGGGTTCTGGTGGTTGGGGATCGTGTAGACGTACTTCACCCGGGCGCCCTCGGCAGCGAGGCGCTGCAGCAGCTCCTCCAGCGCATCGACCTGCATGCCGTCCGCGTCCATCGGCACGTGGCGGATGTCGGCCTGGTGGCTGCTCATGGCCCCGATGCCGCCGACGTAGGTCGGGCCCTCGGCCACGACGACGTCGCCGGGATCCAGGAAGCAGGTGGCGATCAGCTCGAGCGCCTGCTGGCCGCCGACGGTGATCATGAGGTCGTCGGCGTGGGCGGGGACGCCGGACGCGGCCATCACGTGCACGAGCTGTTCTCGCAGCTCCGCGCGACCCTGCCCGACCCCGTACTGCAGCGCCGTCGCCCCCGAGGTCCGGATCACCTGCGAGGCGACCGCCTCGACCGCCTCCATGTCCAACGCCGAGGTGGCGGGCATCCCGCCCGCGAAGGAGACGACCTCCGGGCGCGACGCCACCGCGAACAGGGCACGGATCTCGGACGCGCGCATGCCCTCGACCCGCGACGCGTAGCGCAGGAGGTAGGGATCGGTGTCGAGGCGCACGGGCGCTCCGGGGCGGCTCGGGAAGGGGCTGGCGCCGGTAGCATCGAGCGTAGCGACCTCGCCTGTGGACACAGATCGACCGGCACCGCACGTGGTCCGCGCAGCGGAAGCGACATCCATGCCAGAACCCTCGACGGCGCCCTCCCCGGGGCCCTCCGACCCGATCGCCGACCCGCGGCCCGTCGCGCCGGGTGGCTGGCGCCGGGCGGTGGTGGGCTTCGTCGTCGGCCTGCTGGCCGGGGCGGCGGTCGCGCTCGCCCTGCCCCGCGACGACGGCCCGCGACGTCGGCACCCTCGCCCGGACGACGACGGGCCGCCGGATCCCAGCATCCGGGGGTGATCCGATGGCGCGTCGTGCCCGGCTGCTGAGCGGCGAGGACGCCGAACGCCTGCCGATGCCCTGCCAGCAGTGCGTGTACTGGGAGCTGGCCGGCCCGTGCCCACAGTCCCGCAGCGGCGCGCGTCGGGAGGACCCCGAGGCGGCGGTGCGCAAGCAGGCCTGGGTGACGGCGCACGTGCAGGCCGGATCTCCACCGGGGAGGGTGTTGCTGCTCGACGACGCCGTCGTCGGCTACGCGCTCTACGCCCCTGCGGACCGCTTCCCTCCACGCGGGCCGCTGCTGCCGGCCGTGGACAGGGGCGCGTTGCTGCTCGCCACGATCTGGGTGGAGCCGGTGCATCGTGGCGTCGGTATCGGCGGCGTCCTGCTCCACGCGGCCCTGCGGGACGCGATCCATGCCGACCTCTCCACCGTGCAGGCCTACGGGGACCGCCGGTGGCTGCCGAACAGCTGCTTCCTGCCGGTGACCTGGTTGCTCCACGAAGGTTTCGAGGTGCACCGCGAGCACCCGCGGACGCCGCTGCTGCAGGTCGACACGCGACGGACGGTGCGGTGGGCGGAGTCGCTGGAGCATGCCGTCGAAGAGGTCCTGGGGCGCCTGCCGGCGCGGGCGCCGGCGCCCGTCCCGGCTGCGGGGGTGACGCACGCCAACGAGCACTGACCGGTACCTTCCCGTGGGATGTCTCGACGTCGAGACACCCTGCCGCTCGTCCGTGGCGCTCCCGACCGCCCTCCAGGATCCGCTCAGTGCACGCCTACCTCGACCTGCTGTCCCACCGCCCGGTGCGCTGGCCCATCGTCACCTCGACCATCGCGCGGATCACACCGGGCATGATCGTGCTGGCCATCGTCCTGATGCTGCGCGAAGCCGACTACGGCTACGCGGCGGCGGGAGCGGTCACGGCCGCGCACCAGCTCGGCGTGGGGATCGGATCGCCGGTGCAGGGCCGGCTGGCCGACCGGTTCGGACAGCTCCGGGTCCTCCTGCCCGACGCGGCCCTGTACCTGCTCGGGACGGTCGCGCTGGCTGCGGTCACGGTGTCCGGTGCCCCCGTCGCCGGGCTGGCGGTGGTCGCGGTCGTCACCGGGCTCTTCTACCCGCCGGTGACCGCATGCGCCCGCGTCTACCTGTCCCGGGAGTTCCCCAGCGGACAGCGCCGCGAGACCGCCTTCGCCATCACCGCGATCGCCGTCGAGGTCGGGTTCATCGTCGGGCCGCTCGGCGCGGTCGCGATCGGCAACCTCGTGCCCGAGCGGGGGGCGGCGTGGGCGGTCGTCGTCGCAGGCCTGCTGGCCGCGGTCGGCGCGGGTGGCTACGCCGCGACGCCCGGTGCGCGCAGCATCGTCCGACGCGACGTCGAGCACACCGGCCGTGGCGGCGCGCTGCGCTCGCCGGGTGTCCGTGTCGTCGCACCGGCCCTGGGAGCGATCGCGGTGGCGTTCGGTGTGTTCGACATCGTGATCCCGGCCGTGGCCGAGCTGGCCGAGCGTCCGAGCCTCTCCGCGGTCCTGATCGCCTGCATCGCGAGCGGCAGCATGCTGGCCGGGTTGGTCTACGGCTCGCGCATGTGGCCGGGGACCGTCGCGTCGCGGCTCCGCGTCCTGTCGTCGGTGTTCGCGGTCGGGCTGCTGCTGCTCCCGCTGACCGTCGACTCGCTTCCGGTGTTCGCCGTCGCCTTGTTCCTGGCCGGCATCTTCCTCGGCCCGATGACGATCTGCGCATTCCAACTCATCGACGACCTGGCGCTGCCCGGGACCCAGACCGAGGCGCAGTCGTGGACCCAGTCGGCGATCGTCGCCGGGGTCGCGGTCGGCGCCGGCCTCTCCGGGGTCGCGGTCGACCGGGGCGGCGCCGGCCAGGCCTTGCTGCTCGGAGCGCTGGTCGTCGGGTTGGCTGCCATCGGCATCACCCTGGGCCGCCGGTCACTGGCCAGCCCCCTGCGCGGCACGGACGCGCTGACGTCGTCGGCCGACGCCGCAGCACGGGTCGGTGGCGCTGAGGCTGCGGTCATGCCCGGCACGGAGTTGCCCGCCATGGAGCTGCCACTCGCCGAGGCAACGGCCGACCGGCACGAGGTCACCTGACCGAGGCCTCCGTCGTCGAGGCCCCGACCATCCAGAGCACGAGGGCCTCGGCCAGCGCGTCGGCGATCTGGCGTTGGTGCTCCGGATCGGTGAGCAGGCGCCGCTCGTCCGGGTTGGTGAGGAAGCCGGGCTCGACGACGACCGCCGGAGCGCGGGAGCCGCGGAGCAGGGCGGCGGACGAGGCGTGGGTCCTGCAGTCCGGCGCCGATCGCCTGCTGCGCAGCGCCTCGACGCACAGCTCTGCGAGCCGCGAGCCCCGGTGGGACACCATCTGCTCGGAGCCGAAGTAGTAGGCGGCCACGCCGCACGCCACCGGGGAGGGGTTGCCGTTCACGTGGATCGAGAGGATCGCCTCGACCCCCTCGGCGTTCGCCTGGGCGGCCCGGTCGGAGGGCGGGGGCGAGGTCGACGGACCGCGGCTGAGCACCACGTGCGCGCCCAGAGCCGCGAGCCTGCCCTCGAGGAGGGTGGCGAGCTGCCAGGTGACCTCGTGCTCCTGGGTCCCGTCGTCCGCGACCACCCCCGGGTCCTCTTGCGAGTGACCTGGATCGACCATGATGCGAGCTCCGGCGATCGAGCTACGGGGCGGTCGTCGCAGCGCTTCACGCTCTCGGACGGAGTAGGCGTCCTCCTCCTGGTGCTGGCGGTGGAGCCGCCGGAGCAGGTCGACCGTGGTCGGTCCGCAGATGCCGTCGTCGGCGAGACCGACGTTGAGCTGGAAGTCGCGGACCGCGTCGAAGGTGAGCGCGCCGTACACGCCGTCCGCGGGACCGGCGTCGAAGCCGAGGCGACTCAGTCGATGCTGGAGCTCGCGGACGTCGTCGCCCTGCAGCGGCGGTCGGGTCGCGTAGAGCACGCGGGCGCCCAATCGGAA
The DNA here is from genome assembly GCA_963695235.1 of uncultured Nitriliruptoraceae bacterium. GTDB lineage: Bacteria > Actinomycetota > Nitriliruptoria > Nitriliruptorales > Nitriliruptoraceae > PWLR01. Next base: position 1,019,786 of record OY968778.1, on the reverse strand, counting down.
CGACGCGCCGACCAGCGCCCGCCACGTGTCCGGGCCGACGACGCCGTCCGCGGGGAGGCCTCGGAGCTGCTGGAAGGTCCGGACGGCCGCTTCCGTGGCCGGCCCGAAGCGACCCGGCTCGTCCGACCGCGGCAGGTCGAGGTCACCGAGGCGACGTTGGACGTCCTCGACCTCGGGTCCCGCGCTACCCCGCCGGATCGGTTCCACAGCGCGCGAGCGTACGGCAGCGCGGTGCGGCGCCCCCGGGGGTCGTCAGCTGACGTAGGCCGAGAGGTCCGCCAGCAGCTGCGCCTTGCCCTTGGCCCCCACGATGCGCTTGTCGGGCTGGCCGTCCTTGATGACCAGCAGCGTGGGGATCGACATGATCCCGTACTCCCGAGCCGTCGCCGGGTTCTCGTCGATGTTGAGCTTGACGACCTTCAGCTCGGAGTGCTCGTCGGCGATCTCGTCCACCACGGGCGAGACCATCCGGCAGGGACCGCACCATTCGGCCCAGAAGTCCACGAGCACCGGCTTGTCGGAGCCGAGCACCTCGGTCGCCCAGTCGGCATCGGTCACGGGTGTCGCTGTCATGGCGGGTCTCCTGTCGGGCGGCCGCCTGGTCGGCGGAGCGAGCGCGGTGGGGCGAGCGTAGGTGGGGCTGCGCCGAGCTCAGAGCGTGACGGTCGTCGGCTCCGCGTCCGGCTCCGCGGCGGTGTGGTCGTCGCCGCCGGCCAGGTACCGCTCGGCGTCGATGGCCGCACGGCAACCGGTGCCGGCGGCGGTGACCGCCTGGCGGTACGTGTGGTCCATGACGTCCCCGCAGGCGAAGACACCGGGGACGTTGGTCCGGGTGGACGGTTCGTCGACGACGAGGTAGCCCTCGTCGTCCGTGTCGAGCGTCCCCTCGAACAGCGACGTGTTGGGGATGTGTCCGATGGCGAGGAACAGGCCGTCCGTGGCGAGCTCGGACTCCCCGCCCGTCACGAGGTCGCGCAGCGTCAACGACGTGACCAGTCCACCGGTGCCGTTGACACGCGCCACCTCGGCGTTCCAGACGAACTCGACACGGTCGTTCTTGAACGCACGCTCCTGCATGATGACCGACGCGCGCAACTGGTCCCGGCGGTGCACGACGGTCACCTTCGAGGCGAACTTCGTCAGGAACGTCGCCTCCTCCATCGCGGAGTCACCCCCACCGACGACCACCACGTGCTTGTCGCGGAAGAAGAAGCCGTCGCAGGTCGCGCAGGCGGAGACGCCGGCTCCCCACAGTTCGTCCTCGCCCGGGACCTCGAGCCGCCGTGGCTTGGCCCCCGTCGCGACGATCAGCGTGCGGCTGACGAGCGTGTGTCCCGACGCGGTCTCGAGCCGGAAGGGGCGCTGCGTGAGGTCGGCCGCGACGACGTCCTCGGTGACGAAACGGGTGCCGAACCGCTCGGCCTGTCGCCGCATGTCCTGGATCAGCTCCGGGCCCATGATGCCGTCGGGGAACCCCGGGAAGTTCTCGACGTCCGTGGTCAGGGTGAGCTGGCCCCCCGTCGGGCCGCCCTCGACCATGCCCTCGACCACCACGGGCCGGAGATTCGCGCGGGCGGCGTACACAGCGGCGGTGAGGCCGGCGGGCCCGGAGCCGACGATGACCACCTCGTGGGTCGTCGCGGTCAGCTGCTGCAGGTCGTCTGCCATCGTCGGGAAGCTCCGGGGCATCGGGGACGGATCGGCGTCGTGGCAAGCGTAACGACCCCGAGGTGGCCGACATTCCGGCCACCGGGGCGGACCTCGGGTGGCTCCCCGCACGGTGAGCCACCTACCCTCGGACGCGTGGACCGTCCGCCGCCCCCTCCCGCCCCCAGTTGCCCACGCCATCCCGGTGTGAGCACGCGTCTGCGGTGCAGCGCCTGCGAGACGCCGATCTGCCCGGACTGCGCCCACGAGGCCGCCGTCGGCTACAAGTGCCCGGCGTGCGCCGCGGCCGACGCCGGGGTGCCCGAGCGCAGCGTCGCCGCCGGGTTGCTCGCCGGCACGCGAGGCCCCGCGGGGGCCCGGCCGGACACGCCGTCCGAGGGGGAGCTGCCCCGCCCGGTCCTGCTCCGGGCAGCGGCGGTGGGGGCGGGTGCCGCCCTTGCGGGTGGGCTGCTGATGGTGCCGATCCTGCTGGGTGGGACGCTGCTGCTGATCTCTTCGGGTGTGATCGGCTGGGGGGTCGCGCGGGCCGTGTACTGGGCGACGGCCGAGCGCAACTCACGGATCGTGCGAGGACTCGCCCTCGGGCTCGCCGGCTCGACGGTCCTCCTCGCCATCCTCGTCGGAGGGGCGCGGGAGCTGACGGGCCTCGAGGCGCTGGCGCTGCCCGCAGCCGTGTACGGCGGCTGGATCGTGGTGCGCCAGCGGTAGGTGTGCGGGCTCAGTCCTGCGCGAAGCGCAGCACCTGGCACGTCTCGCGGTCGAGCGTCCAGATCTCCGCGCGGGTGTGTGCCGACGTCGCGGGGTCCCTGGTGACCAACCCCAGCAGCACGACCGGGGCACCATCGACGGTGGCGAGCTCCGCGTAGGTGGGGATCGCGCCCGCGTCGGCGGCGAGCAGCTCGTCGAGACAGCGCGCGATCGCCTCGGCGGGCTCGTCGGGCCGAGGCATGCTCTCGGTCGCGGTCCCCGTCCCGTCCTCCTGGTCCTCACCCGCGGCGTCGCCGTCGGACGGTGGACCGACGCTCGCTCCGAGCAGCTGCTGGAACCGCTGACCGGCCGCCTCGGCGTCCGGGCCGGAGAGGCGCTGGTCCGCGATCATGACCATGGCCGGATGCTCGAGCAGGTCGTCGACCTCGTCGGCTGTGAGCGAGCGCCCGTCCAGGACCACCGTGGGGCCCATCGGACCATCGGCGACGGCGGCGTCGTCCGCTTCCATCGTCGCCATGCCCGCATCCGCGCCGACGTCGGCGTCGTCACCGCCGGCGAACCACCCGTCGGTCAACACCAGCCCGCCACCGACGAGGACCAGCAGCCCGGCGGCGGCCCCGACGGTCATCGGGATCCATCGGGGCGTCGAGCGACCTGCCCGGACGGCCGCCAGGTCGATCGGGGCCGTGACGTCGGCGGCCGGCGCGGGCAGGACGTCGGCCAGGACGGCGTCGACGTGTGTGCGGAGGCGTTCCTCGTAGCCGTGAGGGGGCGTCGGCGAGGACAGCGAGGCGAGCACGCCGTCGGCTCGCTGCAGGAGCTCGAGGCGCGCGCGCAGCGCAGGATCGCTGGCGAGCTCCGCCTCGAGGGCGGTGCGCTCGTCCACGTCCAGCTCGCCGTCCAGATAGGCGGCGAGTCGCTCCTCGGGCTCCACGTCGTGCTCCGGTCTGTGCGTCGGTCGTTCGGTGTGCGGTGGTCGCGGTCAGACCCGCGAGGGCCGGTCCCTCGGATCGCAGGTGGGACGTCGGTCGGTGCGCGGGGGTTGCGTCGTGCGCGTCCTGCGCGTCGTGCGTCACCCGGTGCCAGGTGGGCCTCGCGGCTGGTCGGGGGGCCGTCCCCCGCCCGCGGTGCCGGCTCGTCGAGGCCGTGGTCCTGTCGGGGCGGTGGGTGCCGAGCGGTCGGGCTGGTGGGCGAGGAGCTCGCCGAGCCGCACGCGCGCGCGTGAGACACGGCTCTTCACCGTTCCCACGGGGAGGTCTGCGACCTCGGCCGCTTCCTGGTACGACAGGCCGTCGACGGCGACGAGCAGCAGCAGCCGGCGCGAGCGCTCGTCCAGGCGGTCGAGTACCGCGCGGACGTCGATCGCGGTGAGTCGGGCGTCGGTGGCGTCCTCGACCGTGGGCTCCTCACCCACCACGGTCAGGTCGTCGACGGGCGTGGACGGCCGGCGTGCTTCGTAGCGCACGCGATCGAGGCAGACGTTGCGCGCCACCCGGTAGAGCCAGGTCGAGAGCTTGGCCTCCCCCCGGAAACCGTCCGCGTTGCGGGCGAGCCGGACGAAGGTCTCCTGGGCGGCGTCCTCGGCATCCCCGGCATCGCCCAACACCCGGAAGCAGACGGCGTACAGGCGGCGCTGGTAGCGCTGGACCAGCTCGTGGAAGGCCAGTTCACGCTCGCCGGCCCGACGGCCGTCGTCGAGGAAGACGGCGAGGACCTCCTCGTCTGTCCGGTCCTCGAACGCGCGCACGGCGCGTCAGGCCGACGGCCCGAGGAAGCGAACCTCCGCCACCTCGGCCGTGTAGTCGCCGGCGCTGTTGGGGGACAGCCCCGTCACCCAGACGAGCCAGTAGCGCTTGCCGACCGGGTTGAACTGGAACGGCTGGCGGCTCTGCACGTTCGTGATGGTGATGCGGACGTCGTCCCCCCACGCCTCCGGGCCGTCCGCCGTGTCCGGCAGCTCGTCGGTTGCGTACAGCTCGAGGTCGAGGCTGCCCCGGACCAGCTCGACGACGACCCCGCGCACCTCGCGGGCATCGCCGAGGTCGAAGACCAGCCCGATGCCGTCCTTCTCGCCGCCGAAGTCCCGGTCCGGGTACGGCTCGCTCGACCAGCTGGTCTGCGGATCGCCGTCGGCGGCCGCGGCAGCCAGGTCGGGACGGTCGCCGCCACCCGGGTCGCTCGGGTCGAAGACCGCGACCGCCTCGACGCGCCAGGCACGTTGCTCCAGAGGCGTGTCGTCGGGCGTCGGGTCCATCGCCTGCATCACGAAGACCGCGACGAGCGTGAGCACCATGCCCCCCACGAGCGCGGCGGCGAGCCGGCGCGCGTACTCCCGCCGGGTCGCCGGCATGGGACCGGAGAACGGCTGCTCCTCCACGAGCATCGGGATGTCGCCGTCGTCGTCGACGCCGAGCAGCGACGCCGTCACGTCCGAGGGCTTGAGCGACACCAGCGGGGCCAGGGACGCGGCCATCGATCCGCCGTCGCCGAACCGGTCGAGCCGGTCACGCCTGGTGGCGCGCACGACGACGTCGTCGAGCGCCCGCGGCACGTCCGCACGGAGCTGACGCGGCGGCAGCAGCTCGTTGGTCAGCCGCATGGCCGCGGTCGCCGTCGGCGTGTCGCCACTGAAGGCGGGCCGCCCGGTCAGGCACTCGTGGAGCACGACGCCGAGCGCGTAGATGTCGGCGCGCCCGTCGACCTCGCCGTCCTCGAGCTGTTCGGGCGCGACGTACGCGGCGGTGCCCACGACGGTGCCCGGGGTCGTGAGGGTCGCGTCCGCCCCCGACAGCGCCTTCGCGATCCCGAAGTCCGTGACCTTGACCGTGCCGTCGGAGGCGATGAGGATGTTGGCCGGCTTGATGTCCCGGTGGACCAGACCGCGCGCGTGCGCCTCGCCGAGCGCCGCCGCCACCTGCTCGCCCAGCGCGGCGACCGTGACCGGCTCCAGGCGGCCGCGGGAGCGCAGCACCTCCCGCAGGCTCGGCCCGTCGACGTGCTCCATCACCAGGAACACGAGGTCGTCCTCCGCCCCGGTGTCGTAGATCCGCACCGCGTTCGGATGGTTGAGCTGCGCGGCCGCCCGCGACTCGCGCTCGAACCGTTCGACGACGGTCGGGTCGGTGGCATGGTGCGGATGCAGCAGCTTGATCGCGACGGTCCGGGAGAGGTTCTCGTCGAAGGCGCGCCAGACGATCGCGGCACCGCCGGACGCGATCGGTTCCTCGAGTTGGTAGCGGCTGGCGAGGTGCGAGCGGTCGGGCCAGGGTCGATGGCCGGTCACCGCGGGTGCACCGGAGAAACTGGGCGCATCGGCGACGGTGGCTGCGTCCTGGTCGACGTCGTCGGCCCCCCCGAGCCTCTCCTGACGTCCGTCCACCGGTCCCCCTAGGGCGGTCCTGCCACGCGACCGGTCGCCGTCGCGGTCGTGAGGTCGTCCAGCGCAGCCACCCGGTGCACGAAGATCGTCGGTGGACGCTTGGCGAGCGTCACTGCGAGGCCGTCGTCCTCCTCCAGGACGGCGACGACCTCGACCTCGTGCGCCTCTGCGACCTGCGTCGCGGTGGCGGTGGCTCGCTCGAGCGAGCCCGTGGCACCGTATTCGGCCCGCGTCGCCCGTGCGACCTCACGCGCGGTGTCGTCGAGCCCCACGTTGGTCACGACGATCGCGATGACCTCGTAGCCGAGCACGGCAACGACCCCGAGGATCAGCACCAGCTGCAGCAACCAGTCGGTCACGATGTCGCCGTGTTGCGCACGCCGGAGACGCTCCACCCGACCGCGCCCGCGCCGCCCACCCATGCGAAGCCCCCCTCCCGTCCGTGGGCCCCCGCCGGTGTGAGTATCGCTCGCACGTCCGTCGCGGGCGACGCACCGTCACTCGTTGGTCACGCTGCGCTCCGCGGGTGCGCGTTCATGGGGGGTGGCAGGACGGTCGTCGCGCGTTCCACGCGCACGGCGGCCGAACGGTCGCTCGTCCGCTTCAGGCGGCCCGGTCCCGCCTCCCGAGGGAACGGCGGCGAGGTGCGGGCCACCCCGGTCCCCACCACCTCGACGCCGCAAGGCCCCGAACAGCAGGAGCACCAGCACCAGCACGCCCGTCGCGAGCAGCGCGTTGGTCGCGAAGGCGGTCGAGCGGACCGACAGGGAGCCGGACGCGATCTCGTGCGCGCCGGTGGGGTCGAGCACGCGCACCCGGACGGGGAACGTGCCCGTGGAGACCGCCTCCGTCGTGAACGTGACCGTCTGCGTCTCGCCCGGCTGGACCTCCAGGACCTCCGAGCGCCGGCCCTCGGGCCACTGCAGACGGCCTCCCGAGACCACCTCCAGGAGCACCCGAACGGGTCCGCCCTCGACGCGTTGCAGGGTCACCGGTACCTGCCCGGTCGTGGACGTGAGCGTCACGTCCCCCGCCACCAGCGTCACCCTGCCGAACGTCGCGTCCGCCGCTCGCTGCACCTCACGGATGCGGGCGTTCGCCGACGAGGCGCCGGGGCCCCGTTCCCACCAGGTGGCGGACCGCAGCAGGTCGTCGCGCAGCTCCCCGACGGGACGCCCCGCCATGCGACCGGTCCCCGTGGGCAGCGCGGTCATCGCGGCCTCCAGGTCCCGCGCGGTGCGGGACATCTCCATCGCGAACACCGGCCCGAACGGCCCCGACGGGCTGCTCGCCAGCTCCACGGGCGTGGCTGACCGCCGGCCGGACGTGGCGAGTCCGCCCGGCGTCGTCGGACGCAGCCAGACTGCCTCCTCGACGGCGCGCAGGAGCCCGTAGGCGACGCTCGTGGTCGGCGACCAGTCGGGTGGCGGGAGCAGCACGATCCCACGGTCGGTCGTCGCCGGTGCGTGCAGGTAGGCCATCGCCGACTCCGCCACCGTCCGCTGGACGGTCAGCAGGCTGCCGAGCTCCTCGCTGTCGACGCCGAGCGCCTCCTCGAGGTAGGGGTCACCCACGAGCGCGGTCAGCATGCGCCCCGACGGTGCCCGGACGGGCCGGACGGCCTCGGCGATCACGGGATCCGGCCCGAGTGGTGCCCCACTCGCGCTCGCGTAGGGGAGCAGCACCGTCTCGGTGGGGACGAGGTCGAGCATCGCGGGGCTGACGGGCCCGTCGAGGACGGTGGTGGACGCGTCGATCTCGCGTCCGAGCTGCAGCTGTGCCCTGCGCCTCCCCTCGCCCGCAGCCACCGCCGCGAGCTCGCGCAGCGTCGCGTCACCGGCGAGCAGCGCGGGCACGTCCGCGTCGGCGTAGACACCGGTCAGTGGGGCGAACGGCAGGCCGGCCGCGACGTCCCGGATGCGCCGGAGGGCTCCGGCGGCGCGTTCCGCGCCCCGATCGGCGGCATGGAGCTCCCGCGGCTCGACGACCCCCGCCTCGCCGCGGGCGAGGACGACGTACCCGTCGGCCCGGTCGGCCAGGTCCTCCAGCAGGTGCGCGGGCACGATCAGGTTGACCCGGGCGCTCGGGACCATCCTCGCGGCGGTGGTCAACGCGTCCAGCCGACCGCCGGGGCGCAGGTCCTGGTCGGCCCCTTCGGGATAGGCCCCACCCGCACCGCGCCACGGCTGCCCGGTGAGCGGCCAGGCCGTCACGGCGAGCAGCGGCTCCGTCGGGTACTGCCCCAACCACACGACGGCGGTGACGACCTCGTCGAGGATGGCGGTCCCCCGCACGACGGCGACCCGGACCGGGTGCACGCCGCCGTGGCCGGTGGACCACGCCACCTGCTCGCGGGGGATCTCGTCGGCGATCCCCAGCACGTCGCCCGGTCCGATCGAGCGCCCGTCCGCGATGTCGATGGTGTGGACGTAGAGAGCGTCGGTCCGAAGGTCGCCGTTGAGCGCCTGTCGGAGCAGGCCGCGCGTCGTCGTCGCGGGGTGGACCTCGACCACGAGTCGCAGCCCGTCCAGCGGTTGCTCGCCGCCGTGCTCGACCAGCGCCCGCAGGTCGAAGGTCGTCGCGGGCTTCACGGCGTCCCGCTCGCCGTCGGGGGGGAGCACGCTGCCGGGGCCGAGCACCCCGCTCATCGAGGTGATGGTCAGCCTGACGCCGTCCTCGACACGCTGGGCGCCGGCAGGCGGTTGCGAGGCGAGCAGCGGGACCGCGGCCAGCGCCAGCAGTGTCAGCACGGACGCCGCTGAGCGCCTCCGCGGGCGGCGCTCGCCAGCCGCCCCCGGCCGGGGACTCACCCGTCCGCCCCGACGTCGATGGAGGCGGCGTCACGGTCGGGCGGCCGGGTCGGCGCGGCGGTCCGTGCCTTCTCCACCAGCTTGCGCTCGTTGCGGTGCGCGAGTCGGACGAGTGCCACCTCGAGCGGCACCCATTCGACGTGCTCCGCCTCGTCGTCGCGCTCGCCGGCCGGGCGGCCGTCCCACCACATGAAGTAGTAGTGGACGAACTTGTGGTAGCGGATCTGGTCCGGGCGCCAGACGAACCAGTAGTCGATCGTGCCCAGGAGGTGGTCGATCACCGCGCCGAAGCCCGTTTCTTCGCGAACCTCCCGCAGGGCCGCCTGCTCCTCTGTCTCGCCCTCCTCGAGGCCGCCCTTCGGAAGCGTCCACTGGGGCTTGCCGGCGGCGTTGCGGCGGGCGATGAGGAGCACCCAGCGCCGCCCGTCCGAGCGGTCGTCGCAGACGACGCCACCCGCTGAGGTGGCGCGTCGCGTGGGGTACCTGGGCATGCACCGAGGGTAGCGAGCAGGTCCCGGGGTGCGAGGGGCCGGCGTGCGTAGTCTGGCGGGTCGACGACCGCTGTCGGCGCGTCCTCGCCGGGTGCGGACCGGACGTCAGGAGCTGTCCCACATGCGAGCGCTGGTGACCAGGGTGCACGAGGCGTCGGTGACCTCGGCCGAGGCGCCCGGCGGCCCCCACGAGCCGGTCGGAGCGATCGGGCACGGCTTGCTGGCGCTCGTCGGCGTGACCCACGACGACGACACCGCCGGCGCGGCGCGGCTGGCGGAGAAGCTGTGGAGGCTGCGGATCTTCCCCGACGCCGCCGGCGCGATGAACCGCAGCTGCGCGGACGTCGGCGGGTCGGTGCTGGTGGTCAGCCAGTTCACGCTCTACGGGGACACCGCGAAGGGTCGGAGGCCCTCCTTCGTCGCGGCGGCCCGACCCGACCATGCCGAGCCACTGGTCGACGCGGTCTGTGCCCGGCTCCGCTCGCTCGGGGCGACGGTCGCCACCGGGCGCTTCCGCACGCACATGCAGGTGTCGTCGGTCAACGACGGGCCGGTCACGCTGCTGCTCGAGGTCTGACCGGATCCAGTCGAGCCGTCGTGATAGGGGTCGCCCAGACCCCCGGAGCAGCGGCTCAAGGAGCGGCGCCGGTCGGTCGATGCCTTCAGCGAGCGTCCATCGCCTCACGCCCATCGACCCACAGGGGCAGCCCGCCGTGCAGACCGTCGACGAGTACCTCCAGCACCTGGTCGAGACCGGTGGCTCCGACCTGCACCTGAAGGCCGGTGGCCCGGCCTTCGTGCGCATCGACGGCGACCTCAAGCCGGTCAGCAAGCTCCCACCGCTGTCGGATCGCGACACGGAGCGCATGGCCGACCAGATGATGGACGACCGGCTGCGAACGCACTTCGAGCAGCACAAGGAGGCCGACTTCGCCTACGCGATCCCTGGTGTGGGGCGCTTCCGTGTGAACGCGTTCCTGCAGCGAGGTTCCGTCGGCGTCGTCTGCCGGCGCGTCCTGCCTGGCAGCCAGACGTTCGCCTCGCTCGGTCTGCCGCCGGCGGTCCGCAAGCTCGCGGAAGAGCACCGCGGCCTGGTGCTGGTGACCGGCCCGACGGGCTCCGGCAAGACGACGAGCACGGCGGCGATGATCAGCCACGTGAACGCGACCCGCCGCTGCCACATCGTCACGCTCGAGGACCCGATCGAGGTCATGCACCGCGACGACAACGCGATCATCGACCAGCGCGAGATCGGTGTGGACACGTCCGACTTCGCGTCCGGTCTGAAGGCGGTGTCGCGGCAGGACCCCGACGTGATCTTCATCGGCGAGATGCGCGACCTCGAGACGGTCACCGCTGCGCTTCAGGCGGCCGAGACCGGTCACTTCGTGATCTCGACACTCCACACGACCGATGCCCGCGAGACGATCAACCGGATCGTGGACATGTACCCCAAGGAGCAGCAGAACCAGGCGCGCCTCTCGCTCGCGAACTCGCTCAAGGGGATCGTCTGCCAGCGGCTGGTGCCGCGCGCGACGGGGCAGGGACGGGTGGCGGTCGTCGAGGTCATGGTGATGACCACCCGCATCTACGAGTTCGTGATGGACCCGGCCCAGCTGCCGATGATCGAGGATGCGATCGCGGAGGGCGGCTACTACGGCATGCAGACCTTCGACCAGCATCTGTTGCAGCTGTACGGCGACGGCGAGGTGACGCTGCGGGACGCGCTGGCGGCGGCGACGAACGCGCACGACTTCCGGGTCTCGCTGCGTGGCGCGGGTCTCGCCGCGTCGTAGCCGCAGCCCCGCGGGTGACGGCCGCCCGCGGCCCGGGCCCGCGCTGGCTCAGACGGCGGGTTGGGGTCGGGGGAGCGGCGTGGCCGCGTGCTCGGTGAGCTCCTCCCGAAGAGTCTCGATGCGCTCGATGCCGGCGTCCAGCACCTCGACCGTCGCGGCCGGTCCGGCGACGTGCACCGTGAGCGTCGCGAGCCCCAGCCGACGCTGGAACCAGCTCGAGCGCGTGCTGACGGCCTGTGCCTTGACGAGGGGGGCGACGGTCGTCGTGACCGACAGCGCCCCCTGACGGGCGGCCACCAGCCGGTCGGTCCGCCCGTGGGCGAGCTGGCGGTACCCCACCACGCCCATCGCGACCGCGCCGGCGATCGCCACGAGGGCGAGCATCCACAGTCGGTCGGTCACGGGATGACCGTCGAGTGCGGGCACCACCCGTGTCGCGACCCAGATCGCCGCGAGCAGCACCAGCACCGGCCGGACGGCCCGGAGGATCGAGCGGCGGAGCGCCTCCGGTGGGTGGCGCTCGAGTGTCGGCACGCCCTGTGTGCCGGGCAGGACCGCCTCCAACAGCGCCGTGACCTCGCGGTCGGGGAGCAACGGCACGCTGACCTGTCCCTCGCCGCCCGCGGATCCGCCCGCCGACCTGATCCGGACCGTCGAGTAGCCGAGTGCCCGTCTGATCCAGTTCCGCTGGACCTGGACCAGCTGGACCCTGCGCAGCGGTAGCACGGACTCGCGGGTGGAGAGCAGCCCGCGTGTGACGTGCAGGTCGCCACGACGCAGCACGATCGTGAAGCGACCGTCCCGCAGGAGTCCGGTGACGACGGCCGCGGTGGCGGCCAGGAGCACCACCAGCACGATCCCCACGACGACCACGCCCCACCCCGGTCGCGCGAAGGTGTCGCCCTGCGGGGTGGCGAGCCCCAGGTCCACCAGACGTTGGAGCTCGTCGTCGATCCGGGACCCCAGCTGCTCCCACGCGAGCTGCAAGGCGCCACCGATCACGGCCGGCAGGACGAGCAACCGTGCGCCGGTGACCGCCGCCAGGGCGACGTGCGCGGGAGGCACCCGCAGGATGGTGCGCTCCTCGGCGTGCTCTGCGTGTGCGTCGGGTCGATCGCCCGGCGCCGGTGCGCCGCCGGCGGGTGCGTCCCGGCGGGCCTTGCTGGCGCGAACGGCCGTCTGGAGCGCCACGGCGTCCGCCTCGCGGACCACACGCAGGTCCACCTCCGGCTCGTTCGCGCTGCCCGCCGTCTCGACGCGGAGCGACGCGAGCCCGAACAGTCGTTGGACGGCCCCGCGGCCGATCTCCACCTGCTGGATGCGCGCCACGTCGAGGCTGCGGTGGCTCCGGCCGATGACGCCGCTGTCGACGCGGAGGACCTCGCCGTCGAAGGAGTAGAGACGCCGCTGCCAGTCCAGGATCCGCAGCGGCAGGGCGACCGCGCCGACCAGTGCGAACAGGCCGAGCGTGAACACGCGCCCGGCCGCGAGGGTCGCGAACGCGGGCAGCACGAGCGCCTGCACCGCTTGGAACAGCGGGATCCCCAACACGACGGAGGCGGGGTGCAGCCGGCGGGGCTCGGAGAATCCGGCCGCGCCGTCGGCCACGTCGTGCCCGGGCTGCGGGGGTGGGAGCGAGGGCGGGTCAGACCGCATCCCGGAGGTCCCCCGGATGGTCGGCGACCGCCTGCGCGGCGCGCTGCAGGAGCGCGGCCCGAACCCCCGGCGCATCTGCCTCGGGGATGCCGCCGAGCGTCGCGCTGCCGCTCGCGGAGGCGGAGGTCACCTGCAGGGTCGCGAGCTTGAGGATCCGGTCCATCGGGCCCTGACCGATGTCGATCTGTTGGATCCGGAAGTACGGCACGGCCTCGTGCTGACGGATGACGACCCCGTGGCTCAGCTCCAACGCGAGGTCGGTGAGCCGCCATCGCCAGCGAGCGAAGCGCGCCGGCGGATACCACACGACGAACACCACGGCGGCGACCAGCAACGCAGCCGGGATGGCCCAGCGTGACCAGCCGTCGAGCAACACGATCGCGAGCGTGCTGGCGATGCCGAAGGGTGGCACCAGCGACACCGCGGCGGCCAACCGCCACGCGACGACGACCCGTGCGTCCAGGGTGCGCGCCCGGTCGTCCAGGTCCGGGGGCTCGATCGTCGCGGCGACGCCGGTCGGCGCCGACACCGTGGCGACGCGTGCCGGGGGTGGCGGTGGCGGCAGGGTCCCCCGTGACCCTGGCTCGTTCGGTGATCCACCCCGGGGCGCCGGCCCGGCCCACGGCGCGTGGGGGACCGACGGCCCGTCCGATCCGGGTTCCGGGCGTGTCGACGGGCGCGGCGGATCGGGAGGCGGTGTCGCTGTCACCTGTGCCACCTCCCGCTGGTCGCGCGGGCCACGGAAGGCGCGGCCGCGACCCGCGACGGTACGCCGTCGACGGTGCCGGTGCGTCGTGGCGTGCCCCCCGGGACGGTCCGCCCTACCCTCCCTGGACCCCGCACGCTCGCCGCTCGATCCATGGCCGCGTGCACGGTCTGCGACCCGAGGTGCCCTGTGCGTGTCCCCCGACGTCCTTCCGTCCTTCTCGGCTGCCTCGCGCTCCTGGTGCTGGCCGGTTGCAGCGCCGACGACACGTCGCCGGAGGGCCCGGCCCCTGCCGACGAGCAGGCGCCAACGGACGAGGCCGAGGACCGGTCGGCTCCGGAACCGCCGGCCGCGAGTGACGAGGACCTCGAGGACCTCGACCTCGCCGAGGTGCGGGAGCTCTTGGCCGAGACCGCCGATCGACCGGCGCAGGTCACCTACGAGGTGGAGGGGGAGTTCGGCCTCGACGGCCCGACGACGATGACGATCGCCCAGGACCCACCCCGTTTCGCCACCCTGGTCGAGGCGGAGGGTGCAGGCATCCTCACGGTCGTGGACGACGCCGGGACCGTCACGTGCTTCTCCGAATCCGGGACGTGGCAGTGCCTGCGCGCCTCCGGCGCGCCCGAGGGCGATCCGCTGGACGAGTTGCCGAACATCGACGACCTCGATCTCGACGACGAGCCCGACGGCATCGCGCGCGAGACGATCGTCGGTCGCTCCGCGATCTGCCTCGCCTTCGAGCGGATGGACGAGGTCACCGATGCGGTGGTGTGCTTCGACGAGGACACGGGCGCGATGCTGCGGTCGTACGGCACCGATTCCGAGGGGCGGCGCTTCGGGCTCGAGGCGGTCTCCTTCGACACCCCCGACCCGTCGATCTTCGACCTGCCGGCGGAGCCGATCGACCTCGAGGGCCTCGACCTCGGCGACCTCGGGCTGGAAGACCTCCTCGACCAGGGATGACCAGCGCGCGAAGGGACCCCGGCGACCTCGACGACGAGCAGGCGGCGCAGCTCGGTCGGCTCGTCGACGTGTACCCGGAGGCCCGCGAGCTCGGTGAACGCTTCGTGGCTGCCGGCCACGAGCTCCACCTCGTCGGAGGGACCGTCCGCGACACGCTGCTGGCGTCGGGTGACACCGCGCGCCTGGAGCAGGTGGACCTGGACTTCGCGACGTCCGCCCTGCCGGAGGAGACACAGGAGGTCGTGCGGCCCTGGGCCACGGCGGTGTGGCTCACCGGTGCGGCGTTCGGCACCGTGTCGTGCCAACGCGAGGTCGACGGGCGGCCGCTGCGACGGATCGAGATCACCACCTACCGCTCCGACCAGTACCGACCAGGATCCCGACACCCCGAGGTGACCTACGGCGACCGGATCGAGGGGGACCTCGCCCGGCGCGACCTGACCGTGAACGCGATGGCGGTACGCGTGCCCGACTTCCGGTTCGTCGACCCGCACGGCGGTCTGCGCGACCTGCACACCGGCGTGCTGCGCACGCCTGTCGACCCACGTCGCTCCTTCGCCGACGACCCCTTGCGCATGGTCCGCCTCGCCCGCTTCGCCGCCGCGTTGGACGCAACGCCGGACGACGAGGCGGTGGCTGCGGCGGCCGCGATGGTCGACGAGTTGACGACGATCAGCGCCGAGCGGATACGCGACGAGCTGGTGAAGTTGCTCGGTGCGTCCAACCCGCGTCGCGGCATCGAGCTGCTCGCGGACACCGGGCTCGCCGCCCACGTGCTGCCGGAGTTGGCGGCGCTCCGGGACTGCGTCGACCCGCTGCACCGCCACAAGGACGTCTACGCGCACACCCTCGCGGTGCTGGACAACATCGTCGCCCTGGAGCCCGACGGCCCCGACGTGCACCTGCGCCTGGCGGGGCTGCTCCACGACATCGGCAAGCCCGCCACGCGCGTGATCCACCGGGACGGCACGGTCACCTTCCACCAGCACGACGTGATCGGCGCGCGGATGGCACGGCAGCGGCTGCGCGCGCTGGCCTTCGACAAGCTCGCCGTCAAGGAGGTGAGCGAGCTCGTCCGCATGCACCTGCGCTTCCACACCTACGCGCAGGGCTGGACCGATGCCGCCGTCCGCCGGTACGTGACCGATGCAGGTCCGCTGCTGGAGCGGCTGAACCTGCTCACCCGCGCGGACGTCACCACGGGCAACGAGCGCAAGGCCACGAGGATCCAGCGACGTGTCGACGAGCTCGAGGAGCGTGTGGTCCAGCTGCGCCAGCAGGAGGAGCTGGACGCGCTCCGTCCGGCGCTCGACGGCAACGCCATCATGGAACACCTCGGACTGCGCCCCGGACCGTTGGTCGGCGCCGCCTGGCAGCACCTGTTGGAATTGCGGATCGAACGGGGTCCGATGTCCGAGTCGGAGGCGCACGAGGCGCTCGACGCCTGGTGGGCCGCGCACCCGCGACGCACCGACGCCTGACGCGGGCGTACCCGCCGGGGCCCGGAGACGTCCGCCCGGGAACCGTGGCGGCATCCGCAGCGTCCGACGGTGCGGGCGTCACGCTGGTGCGACGCCTCGAGCCGGAGGTGGAACGTGGGCGGTCGTGGACGATGCGGATCCGCAGGACCGGCCGCCGGGCTCCTGGTCGCGGTCCTCCTCGGGGGATGCAGTGGGTCCGAGGACGCGCCCGACGCGGGCACGGTCCGAGACGTGGAGGTGGGACCGGAGCTGGCGACGTGCGAGGGAGAGGGCGTCCATCCGTGCTTCGTCGTGGTCTGGGAAGGCGACGACGAACCCACGTTCCTCATGGATCCCATCGAAGGCTTCCAGCACGAGGAGGGGGTCACGAGCCGCCTGCGCGTGCGGGTCGTGCCGGTCGCCGAGCCGGCGGCCGACGCCTCCTCGCTGCGCTACGAGCTCGTCGAGGTGCTCGGATCGTCCCCGTGAGCGTGGCAGTCACCGGCGGGTGAGGCTGGTCCGCAGGTCGGGCCAGCGGCCGAGCACCACCCGGCGGACGGCCGCGCGGGGCAGTGGGCCCCAGGTGCGGCTGTCCGTGGAGCGCCACGGGTCGTCGCCGCGGACGTCGACGCGTCCGTCGGCGACCGCGCGGATGCGCTTCACCACGAGATGGTCCGGCTGCCCGGCAGGAACGCTCGGATCGGCCACGACGACGACCCGCCCGGGCCGGATGCCCGCCCCCGTGCCGGGAACCCACAGCGGCAGCGTCAGCAATCGATCGCCCGGCCACAGCGTCGGCTCCATGGACGGCCCGCGTACCTCGACGAGCGACCGGTTGACGGCCAGCGCGACGAGGTACGCGACGACGGCCACGGTCGATGGTCGGCGCATCGTCCCTCCAGCCAGGCGCGGGGTCCCAGCCGCGCTGACTAGCCTGACCGTGTTCGGCCGTCAACACGCACCTGACCCGCGAGGAGCCACCCGATGCGTCTCACGAACGTCCTCCGCACGCTCTCCCCGGTCCGCGCCGTCACCGTCGTCGACGCGCACTGTGACCTGATGTGTGGCGTCTACTACCCGGAGCAGGCCCGGATCGAGGCGGAATCCGTGCACCAGGCTGCCGTGAAGTACCAGGACTCGGACGACCCGGTCTTCCGGGACCGCTGCATCCTGATCAAGGAGGAGCGGGCGGACCTGGTCAAGCACCACCTCTCGGTGCTGTGGACCGACTACTTCAAGCCGCCGCACATCGAGGAGTACCCGGACCTGCACGAGAAGTTCTGGCTCGCGATCAAGGCAGCCGGCGACGCGAAGAAGACCATGGACCCGCAGGCCGGCGTCGACCTGCTGGCCAAGGTCGACGAGATCGCCGAGATCTTCTGGGCCACCAAGGGCGGCAAGCCGGAGTGGCTCACCAGCTGAGCCCGAGCCCCGTTCACCGGATCGGCAGGCCCAGATGGTGCGCGTGGAACGCGAGCACGTCCGCGCGCTCCGCGATCTGCTTGTGCACGGGCTTGCCGGCCCCGTGACCGGCCGCGGTGTCGATCCGTAGCAGCACCGGTGCGTCGCCGGCCTGTGCGTGTTGCAGGGCCGCCGCGAACTTGTAGGAGTGGGCAGGCACGACGCGGTCGTCGGTGTCGCCGGTGGTCACGAGCGTCGGCGGGTACGCCGTCCCGCTCGTCACGCGGTGGTACGGCGAGTACCGCAGCAGCACCTCGAGCGCGTCCGGGTCGTCGGGTGAGCCGTAGTCGGAGGTCCACGCCCACCCGATCGTGAACAGGTGGAAGCGGGCCATGTCGAGCACGCCCACCTCGGGTACCGCGCTGCCGAACGCGTCCGGTTCCTGGGTGATGCAGGCGGCCGCCAGCAGGCCGCCGTTCGATCGGCCCTCGATACCGAGGTGGCGTGGTGCGCTCCAGGCCCGGTCGGTCGTCGCCCCGGCGGTGCGGGCCGTCGCGCGGACCGTCTCCCGGCGGCGGCCCGTGAGCCACGCGGCGCAGGCCAGGGCGTCGTCGAACACGTGCTGCTTGTCGGCCAGGCGGCCCGCGTCGTGCCACGAGCGGTCGTATTCGCCGCCGCCGCGCAGGCAGGCGACCGCCAGCACACCGCCCGCGTCGACCCACGCACGCCACGCCGGGCGGTAGGTGGGCGTGATCGCGACGTCGAACCCGCCGTAGCCCCACAGCACGGTGGGACGTCGGCCGTCGGGCCGGACGTCCTCCCGATGCACGACGAACAGCGGCACGGCGACGCCGTCGTGGTGGATCAGGACCTGCTCGGTCCGGATCGGGACGGCGGCTGCGGTGGGCTCCACGGTCCCCTCCGCCGTCCCGACGGAGGTCGTGCGCCGGGCGACGAGATCGTGCTGCAGCAGCCGGGGCGGCTGGTCGAAGCTCGTCACGCCCAGGAAGACCTGCCGGTCTCGGGGTCCACCGCCGAGCTCCCATCCCAGGTCGAGCGGGCTGACCGCCAGCGACACGAGCCCTCCGAGCTCCAGCTCGTGCGACTGCGCGCCGGTCCGGGCGTCGTGCACGGTCACGCGCATCGAGGCGTGGTGCAGCCAGCCGCAGACCAGCCATGCCTGGCCCTCGGGTGTGGCGCCGCCGACGAGCCGCACCACCTCCAGCCGGTCGCCCCGTTCGCCGATCACCTCGTCGAACGGCTCGGTCGACGTCCTCGGTGCCCCACCGGAGGGCTCGAGCGGCAGCCTGACCACACGACCGTGTGGGGCGCCGGCGTCGGTGTGGACGACGAGGTGACCGTCGAGCACGCCGACCACGCGGTGCGCCGCATCGCGCGCGAGCAGTTCGCGGACGTCCCCGACCCGGCTGCGACCCTCGCCGTCCGTGAGGATCGCCGCGACGGAGACGCCGACCTCGGGCTCCGTGCCCCGACGGGTCTGCAACCACAGCAGCGACCCGTCGTCGGAGGTGGCCGCGCCGAACCCGAGCTCCGGGTCGTCGGGCCGCTCGTGGACGACGACGTCCTCGGCGGGGTCGTCGCCCAACCGGTGCAGGCACAGTCGCTGGCCGCGGTTTGCTCCGGCGTGCTCCTCGCCGGGCTCCGGTGGGTCGAACGCGCCGTACAGGAACCCGCCGCCGTCCGGCAGCCACGTCGCGCCGGAGAACTTCGACCACGGGACGACGTCGGGCATCGCGGTGCCGGTGGTCGCGTCGACCACGTGCCAGGTCGTCCAGTCCGACCCGGCCTCCGCCCGGCCGTAGGCCAGCAGCGAACCGTCATCGGTCGTGCCCAGGCCGGCCAGCGAGACGGTGCCGTCCGAGGACCAGTCGGCGGGGTCGAGCAGCACCCGCCACGCGTCGTCCGACGGGAGCTGGCCGCCGCCCGTCGCGTGCCACAGGACGTCCTGGTCCTGCGTGCCGTCGTTGCGGAGCTGGAACCAGCTCGTGCCACGATGCCAGGGCACGCCGCGGCGCGGACGCGACCACAGGGCCTCGAGTCGGACGCGGAGGTCCTGCCGGTGCGGGAGCTGCGCGAGGACCGCCAGGCTGACGGCGTTCTGGGCCGCGACGAACGCACGGACCTCGGGGTCGTCCGGCGGTCCTTCGAGCCAGCGGTAGGGGTCGGGGACGGGCAGGCCGTGCAGGACGTCGACGCGGTCGTCGTCCCGGCGGACGGATGGGGTCGTCGCGATGGCGCTCGGCCTCCTCGAGGTCGACGGGACGCTAGCGACGGACACGGGCGCCGCGACGGCCCTGCCCGTACCCTCCGTCGATCGGTCGGAGCCGGGAGGACGGCTGACATGGCGCGTCGTGGACGCACGGACTACCGCATGCAGCGGCGTGCCGTCCTCCGTGACCTCGCGGAGGGCGTGCGGAGCCGTGCCGACGTCTGCGACGCCCATCCCGAGCTCCTTCGCGCGGCGACCCATCTGGGCGCGCCGCAAGGGGATCCGTGCCCCGTGTGCGACGCGGCGGAGCTCGTGCTCGTCAGCTACGTGTTCGAGGGGAAGGGCCGGCCGCGCAGCCCGGGAGGCCGGGCCGTCCCCCGCGAGGCGCTCGCACGCCAGGCGGAGCGGCTCGGGGACCTGACGGTCTACGACGTCGAGGTCTGCAAGGGGTGCCATTGGCACCACCTCAGGGAGCGATACGAGCTGCTCGCCCGCAGCACCGCGGTGGGCTGAGCTACCCGCGCACCTCGAGCGAGCTCACGAGCCAGGCGCCGTCCTCCACCGGCCCGCAGGCCGCATCGTCCTGGACGGGGACGAAGCCCCCTCCGGACGACACAGGATCACCGCCGCTGGCTCGCGCCCGACCGTGGTGGTCGTGCACGGTGCCGGCCTCGTCGACGTACCAGCCGCGCGGCCAGGCGACGGCGGTCGTCTCCTGGTCGGTCTCGAACCAGGCGCAGCCGTCCTCGACCACCAGCGTGCCCTCGAACAGGGCGTCCATGCCGGAGCAGGTGCTGCCGCCACCGGGCAGCGCGGTCGCACCGTCGGGAAGCGGCACGATCTCGGCGCAGTCGGGCACGTCCATCCGGATGGCTGCACGTTCACGATCGTCGAAGGACGCCTCGATGCGCTCCCGCACGAGCTCCCCGTCGGTCTCCACGAGCACCTCCACGCGGTTGCGCACGGTGTCGATGCCCGAGGTCGACGGTCCCGTCGACAACGTCGTGAGCCGGTGCTGGATGTCGAGCAGCTCCGCCTCCGTGTAGGCGGCCTCCATGCACACGAGCACGGTGGGGTCGCCGCCGGCGTCGTCGACCAGCTCGCGCAGCTCGGCGAGGGCGACGCCCTGGTCGTCGCCGACGAGCATCACGACCACCTCACCCGTTCGCTGGTCGAGCCACAGCCCGGCGGTGACGTCCGCGTGGGTGGTCTGGAGCGCCGTCTGGACCGGTTCCAGCCACGCCAGGTCGCCGAAAGCCGGGTGGTTTCCGCCCGCGCCGCCCCCGATGGGATGCGGGTCGTCCTCGCCCAGGGGAGGACGACAGCCACCGCCGGGCGCTCCCGCGCTCGGCTCGACCGACGGGGACCCGCACGCGGCGAGCACGATCGTGGCGAGCAGGAACAGGGCGGTCCGCGGTCGGTGCACGTCGGTTCCTTCGTGGGCGCACGTGGTCTGACGTCGGGGCCGCCCGGAGGGTTCCGTCGGCTCCGGAAGGTCTCCGGGGTTTCAGCGGGGGAGGAAGAGCCCGAGGAGGGCGAGTCCGGCACCGGCGACGGCCAGTGCGGCCGAGTCGACGCCCCACCAGCCGAGGACCGCGGCGATCGCGCCGACCGTGAGCAGCAGCGGCCCGAGCACCCGCGCCGCATCGTCCTCGTCGTCGTCCTCCTCGTGCGCGACGACGAGCCGGCCCGACCGGTCGATGTGACCCCCTCGTGGCGGGTCGAGCCATCCCGGCGTGCCGCCGCCGACGAGCCGCACCGCGGCGGCGTCCTCGGGGTCGAGGCGCCGCACGAGGTCGGACCAGGTCAGGGTCAGCTCGGCGCGCAGGTCGTCGCGCCAGCCGGCGTCGACGGCGATCTCGATGCCGTCGTCTCGTGCGACGGAGCGGTGGCCGATGCCGCGCCGCTCGAGGAGGGCGTCCACCAGCGGCGCGGCGAGCGGGTGGAAGACGCCGAGGTGCAGGTGCGGGAGCAGCACGGCGGCACACGATGCGCACGTCGTCGCATCGTCCGTCAGGTCGGCACCGCATCCGGGACATCGCATCGTCGCGCAAGGCTACGGTGCCCGGGGCCGTCGACGGTGCGGTCCCTGCCGGAGGAGCGGTCGGCCGAGCAGGTTGTGGGCCGCGGTGGCGTGATCGGCCCCAGCGGAGCGGTGGGCGGATGACGGAGCGGGTGTACTCGACGGAGCAGTACGCGTCGGTGGTCGACGCCCTCGTGGTCGACGTCGATCCCGACGACCGCCGGGTGCTCCTCGACCGGACGGTCTTCTACCCGGGCGGTGGCGGGCAGCCGCACGACACGGGCGAGCTCGCGGTCGGCGACGACCGGCTCCGGGTCGTGCGGGTCGCGGCCGACGACCGCGGGGTCTGGCACTGGCTCGACGGCGGGTTGCCCCCGGTGGGAACACCCGTCCGCGGCGAGGTCGACTGGGAGCGGCGCTACCTGCTCATGCGCACCCACACCGCCATGCATGCGCTGTGCGGCGTCGTCTGGGGGCGCTTCGCCTCACCCGTCACCGGTGGGAACATGGAGCCCGGCGTCGGTCGGTTGGACTTCGAGCTGCCGGGATGGGACCCGGAGCACCTCCAGCCGCTCGAACACGAGCTCAACGCCCAGCTCGCGGCTGCCCGACCCGTCGAGGTCGGCTTCCTGCCCCGTGCCGAGGCGGACCGTGACCCGTCGTTGATCCGGACGAAGGTGTCGCTCCTGCCCCCGACGCTCCGTGAGGTCCGCGTGGTCGACATCGTCGGGCTCGACCGCCAGGCGGACGGCGGCACCCATGTGGCCTCCACGACCGAGGTCGGGCACGTCGCGATCGTCAAGGTCGAGTCGAAGGGCAAGGGGTTCCGTCGCATCCGCCTCCAGCTGCGGGACCGTGCCGGCAGCACGACGGCGCCGGGTGGATCCGACGCGTGAGCGGAGGGAGCGGGTCGCCCACCGGCCGTCGCTACGCTCACGACCGCTGTCCAGGAGCCCCACCGTGTCCGATCCCGCCCGCTGGTACCACCTCGACGGCGAGGTACAGCACGGCCCTGTCGAGCTCGACGTGATCCGTGCGCTGGTGCTCGATGGTCGGGTCGGGCCAGACACCTACGTGTGGGCGGACGGCATGCCGGACTGGCTTCCGGCTCGCCAGGTCCCTGCGTTGACACCCCCGGCAGGCGTGCGCGAGCAACTGGCCGCCTGGCGCTGATGCAGACGAGGCCGAGGCCACCACGATGACCACCGAGAACCCTGTCGACCTCCTGCGCGCGCGCGGGTTCGTCGCGGACGTGACCGACGAGTCGGGGCTGCGGGCCGCGTTCGACACCGGTCGGGTCACCTACTACGTGGGGTTCGACCCGACGGCGCCGTCGCTGCACTGCGGCAGCCTGCTCGGGATGATGGCGATGGCGTGGCTCCAGCGCCTCGGGCACCGGCCCATCGCGCTGGCCGGTGGCGCCACCGGGCGGATCGGCGACCCCACGGGCCGGGACCGCGAGCGGGAGCTGCTCGACGAGTCCTCGATCGAGCACAACCTCGAAGGCATCAGGGGCCAGCTCGGCCTGGTGCTCGACCTCGATGGCGGCGATCGCGGCCTGCTGGTCGACAACCACTCGTGGACGCGCGACGTCACGCTGCTCGACTTCCTGCGGGAGGTCGGCGTGCATGCCTCGGTGAACCAGATGGTCGCGCGCGAATCCGTGAAACGACGCCTGGAGGGTCGAGAGCAGGGATTGACGTTCGCGGAGTTCAGCTATCAGCTGCTCCAGGCGTTCGACTTCGCCACCCTGTACGAGCGCCACGGATGCGTGTTGCAGGGCGGTGGGACCGACCAGTGGGGCAACATCGTCGCCGGGATCGATCTGATCCGGCGCCGGTCCGGAGGTCAGGCCTTCGGGCTCGTGTGGCCGTTGTTGACCACCGCCGACGGCCAGAAGTTCGGCAAGTCCGCCGGCAATGCCGTCTGGCTCGACCCCAGCCTGACGAGCCCGTACGCCTACTACCAGTACTGGCTGAACACCGCCGACGCGGACGTGGTGCGTTTCCTGCACCTGTTCACCTTCCTGGACCTCGGGGCCATCGCCGAGCTCGCCGCGGAGCTGGCGCGCGACCCGTCCGCCCGTGTCGCCCACCGGGTGCTCGCCCGCGAGGCCACGCGCATCGTCCACGGTGACCAGGGCGTCGCCTCGGCCGAGGACGCGACGGGCGTGCTGTTCGGCGACGAGCCGTTCTCCGGCATCGACGACGCCGTGCTCACCGCCGCCTTCGACGAGGCCCCGTCGGTCGAGCTGCCCCGGACGGGGCTCGAGGAAGGCGTCGGTGTGCTCGAGCTGCTGACCGTGCTCGGGGCCACGCGCAGCAACGGCGAAGCGCGACGGTTGGTCGAGCAGGGGGCGGTGCGCCTCAACAACGCCCGCCTCGACGACCCGCAACGTCGTCTGGGCCCCGACGACCTCGCGAGCGCGACGACGCTGGTGCTGCGGGTCGGCAAGCGCCGCTACTACCTGGCCCGCTTCAGCTGACGACGGCTGCGGCGACCGGCAGCGTCAGCGTCGACGCGCCGTCGATGCGTAGCTCGAGCCGCGCCAGGCGGATCTCGAGCTCCAACGTCGCCCCCGCGGGCAGCGGGACGTCGATCGTCCCGAGATCGAGCTCGAGCGTCGTCCACCCACCCGAGAGGCGGAGGTCCGGGTCGCCGCCGTGGGCGACCGCGACGCCGTCGACCAGCAGTCGCAGCTCGATCGTGCGCCCGGGGTTCCCCGGCGTGCTCGGCCGGATCTCCACGCGCGAGCCGACGGTGCCCGACAGCTGCCGGGCGCCGTCGAGTCCGCTCGCGAGCGCCAGCGTCCAGCTCGCCGTCTGGTTGCCGGCGTTGAGGGTCGTCCCCGCGCCGCCGGGGAAGCCCAGCACCAGCGGTGGCAGCGGTTCGGGCTCGGGTTCGGGATCCGGGTCCGGCTCCGGGTCCGGCTCCGGCTCCGGGTCCGGCTCCGGGTCCGGCTCCGGGTCGCCCGACGCGACCACCACGAACGAGTTCCCGGACACCGACAGCTCCGTGGAGAGCGCGGCTCGTGCCGGCTCGGCCGTCAGCAGCGGTCCGGCCCCGATCGCACCCACGAGCAGCACGACGACGGCGGCGCGTCCGACGATCCGCCGTGGGTCCACGCGGCGGGCCGACCGCCGCGGCTCGCGTCGACCCGTCGGAGGTGCGCCCGCCAACTGCGACAGCGCGCGGACACCGATCGTGGTGGAGCTCGCCGCGATCGCGAGCCCCGCGGCCAGGAGCAGCGCGACCGTGCCCCAGTCGCCCGCACGCGCATGGTGCGCCGGGAGCCCGACGTAGGGGATCAGCAGCCGCGCGTTCCCGACGAGCTGCCGCGGCTGCACGAGGCCGACGTCGTTCGTGCCGTTGGCGTCGCCGCGGGTGACATAGCCCTCCGGGGTGGTGCGCACGATGCGGTGGGTCACGAGTCGGGCCGCGCCTCCGTCCCCCGCGTCCTGGTGGTAGGTGACGACCGTGCCGGGCGCCAGTAGGCCCGCCTCGCCGGGATCCGCGGCCTCGGTGACCAGCAGGACGTCGCCCGGGCGGATGCTCGGCAGCATCGAACCGCTCGTCACCAGTACCGGGGTCATGCCCTGCACCAGCACCGGTAGCAGCGTCCAGAGCAGCAGCGAGAGGGCGACGAAGAGCAGCAGGTCGGCGACGGCCGTCAGCGTGAGCAACGCCTGCCGCGTCGCCCGCCACGATCGACCGTGCATCCGTCCGCCCTCCTCGCCGCCCGCTCCCGTGATTCGGTGGTCAGCCCGAGGTTCCGAGTCGCCAGACGAGGTCGATGCCGGTCGCGCTGGCGCCCATCCCCACCTCGGTGCCCGCGTCGAGGGTCACGGTGAACGCGAAGCCGGCGGTCTCGCCGTCGATCGCGGGCGTCCATCCGGTGGACGCACCCGCGACCCCGGCCAGCCCCTGACCGGCGACCACGGTCACGGATCCGGCGCCGCCGTCTGCGCACGGCCCGTCGTAGCGCTCGACGGAGACGGTCAGCTCGTCGGCCAGCTCGCCCGCCGCGCCCTCGACGTCGAGGGTGACGGCCGTGAGCTCGGCGGCGCCGAGTCGCCCGCCGTAGGTCACGTCGATGCAGCCGTCGACGCTGGCGCCCGGGTACAGGCCGTGGGCGTCGACGGCTGCGGCCGGGTCACCGTCCGGGTCGCCGAAGAGCGGCGTGCTCGCCGACGGCGAGGCGAGGCTGATCGTCGCCGTCGCGAAGCTGTTGTCAGGGTTGGTGTACGCGGCGGTGAACGCGGCCTCGGAGGCGCGGAACACCAGCGTCGACACCACCAGGAACGCCGCCATGGCGGCGACGACCTGGCGTGTCTTCGAGCGGTCGTGCGTGCGGGTCTGCATCTGTCTCCCCTTCGGTGATGGACGGGTGGACGCCCCCCGTCGCGCCGCCACGTCCCCTCGGCGGCCTCGGCGTCCGTCCCCACCGTTGTTTCGACCTCGACGGGCCAGCGCCTGGATGGCCACGACGGACCATCTCCGACGTTGACACCCGCAGTGGCCACGGACGGTGGACAGGGAGGCCGCGACGGCCGCGTAGGCCTGGCTGGCGGGCATCCCGCGCGACCGCCACCGGGCCTGCCCGCCGCTCCCTGCGGTTGCCGTGGCAGCCACTCGGCCCGCGGGGCGCTCCAACAGGCCAGCTGTCAACCTCTCCGTCGGGGGCCGTGGCAGTAGCGTTCGGGCATGCCGTTGCGCCTCGCCGTCCGTGACCTCCGCTCGATCTGGGGCGCCCCCCTCCTGCTCGAGCTGGGCGAGCTGGTCACGGTGCTCGTCGGGCCGAACCGCGTCGGGACCTCCAACCTCGCATGGGCGGTGGCACTGACGCTCGACCCCGACCGGCCGTTCCGTCCGGCACGCGACCTGCCGCGTGGTCGCCCCCACGCCGAGCCGTCCGTCGAGGTGGTGGCTGCGGACGGTCGCCGCGGCACCGTCCGCTTCGACCGCGATCGCGGGACCCGGGAGGTCACCGGCACGCCGCCCTCGGGCCACGTCGTGTACAGCCGCATCGAGGAGACCCCGCGCGACCTGCTCCGCGCGGCCGCGCGCGCGGGTTCGCTCGAGCTGTCCTCCACGGAGGAACGCCGGCTCCTGGAGGCGCGGCTGGTCGCCACCGCTCGGCGGGTGCTTGCCGAGGTGGAGCAGGCGACGGTCGACGACGACGGTGCGGTCCGGCTCCAGGACGACCTCGGCGCGGAGCTGCCCGTGCCGCTCTGCCGGGCCACGGTCGCGCTGGGCACGGCCGTGTACCTGGCCGAACGGGGCACGCCGCCGGTCGCGGTCGTCGTCGAGGCGCTCGACGCGTTCCTGCACCCGGCTGCGCAGGAAGCCGTGGTCGCACTCCTCCTCGACGTCGCCGCGACCAGTGGCGCGCCGGTCGTGGTCACCACGACCTCGCCGTTCGCGATCCCGAGGACGGGCGCGGCCAGGGTGGTGGCGCTCGGCCGTGAGGACGGCACCCGCACGGTCGTGGTCGGCGCCGCGAGTGGGGACGCGGCCCAGGCCCGCCTGCTCGGGGGCCTCCTGCGGGATGCGGGGCTGGCCGCGGTGCTCGACCGGCTCGGCGCGATCCCGACCGGTACCCGTGCGGTGCTCTTCGTCGAGGGCGGTACCGACGAGGCCTACCTCCGGCAGGCGGCCCGCACGCTGGCGCGCGAGGACGTGCTCGAGGGAGTGGAGATCCGCCCGTCGGGGGGTGCGATGGGCGCGGTGCTCGGCGCGGTCGTGCTCCGCGCCGAGGTCAGCCTCCGGGTGCTCGTGCTCCTCGACCACGACGACCCCGGCCGGCGGGCGCGGGACACGCTGGTGTCGCGGTTCGGGTTCGATCGCGGGACCGAGGTGCTCACCTACGCCGACGTCTTCGACGGGCATCCGTTGGGCGTGGAGGCCGAGACGCTCTTCGACGTCGATCTGCTCCGTCGCTTCGTGCGCGAGCAGGGCCGCTCCGCGAGCGTCGGTGAGCACGTCACCCACGGGTTGCCGCACGTCGACCTGTCCCCCTCGGGCAAGAGCGCACTGGTCGGTTGGCTCGACGCGCACGTCGGGCCACAGCACCTGCGGCGCTGGGACGCGCTCCTGGACGTGCTCGAGGAGCTCCTCGGCGGCACCGGCCGTCCGGGCTGATCGGGCACCGCGCGCGCCTGCCGCCGATGGTCCTCTGCCCTCACGGGCATCGGCCCCTGCCGCCCGGTCGGCCGGGACGCGAATCTGGTCCGACGACCGTGAGGCGGCAAGCTTGCGCGCACGGGACCACCGCGGCCCGCCCCACCGCACGGGAGAGGCACAACGTGAGCACCACCGAGACCGCACCGTCGTCGTCCCCGACCTCCCGTGGAGCCCGCTACGTCGTGGACTTCCGCGACGGCCGGGCCGAGCAGAAGATGCTCCTCGGAGGCAAGGGGGCGAACCTCGCCGAGATGACCCACCTGGGCCTTCCCGTCCCTCCGGGCTTCGTCGTGACGACGGAGGCCTGCCGGCGCTACCTGGCCGGCGGAGCGCCCGACGGACTGTTCGAGGAGGTCGACGCGGCCCTCGCCGACCTCGAGGCGCAGGTCGGTCGCCGGCTCGGCGACCCGGAGGCGCCGCTGCTGCTCTCGGTGCGCTCCGGCGCCCCGTTCTCGATGCCCGGGATGATGGACACCGTGCTCGACCTGGGCGCGACGCCGGCCACGGCCGACGGGTTGGCGGCGCTCGGCGGCGGCTGGTTCGCGCAGGACGCCGCACGCCGCTTCCTCGAGATGTTCGGTCGGGTGGTGCTCGAGGTCGAGGCGGCCGCGTTCGACCGCAACCTCGAGGAAGCGGTCGAGGCGGCGGGCGTCGCGAACGAACGCGAGCTCTCCGAGGAGCAACTCGCGGAGGTGGTGCGGGCGCACCGGCGCGCCATCGCCGACGCGGGGGGCGTGCTGCCCGACGACCCGCGCGACCAGCTGCGCCTCGCGATCGAGGCGGTGTTCCGCTCCTGGAATGGCGCGCGGGCCCAGGCCTACCGCAGGGTCGAGGACATCCCCGACGACCTCGGGACGGCCGTGAACGTCCAGATGATGGTCTTCGGCAACCTCAACGAGCGTTCCGCCACCGGCGTGGCGTTCACACGTGACCCGGCGACCGGCGAGAACGTCCCGTACGGCGACTTCCTCGTCGGCGCCCAGGGCGAGGACGTGGTCGCGGGCACCCGGGCGGTCGAGCACCTGTCGCACCTCGGCGACGACTTCCCCGAGCTGCACGAGGAGCTGCTCGGGCACCTCGACACGCTGGAGCGGCACTACCGGGACCTCTGTGACATCGAGTTCACGATCGAGGACGATCGCCTCTGGATGCTGCAGACGCGGGTCGGCAAGCGATCCGCCGCCGCAGCCCTGCGCATCGCCGTCGAGCTCGTCGACGAAGGCCTGATCGACGAGACCGAGGCGGTGCGGCGCCTCCGCCCGCAGCAGCTGGAAGCGCTGCTGCACCCGCGGTTCGCGCCAGGCGCTCCCGAGCCGCTGACGACCGGTCTGGCGGCGTCGCCGGGAGCGGCCGTCGGCCGGATCGTCCTGTCCTCGCTCGAGGCGAAGCGACGCGGCGACGCGGGCGAGCAGGTCATCCTCGTCCGGCCGGAGACCTCCCCCGAGGACCTCGAGGGCATGGTGGCCGCCGCAGGCCTCCTGACGGCCCGCGGCGGGCTGGTGAGCCACGCGGCGGTGGTGGCGCGCGGGCTCGGGAAGCCCGCGGTGTGTGGTGCCAGCGAGCTGCGCATCGACGGGGCCGCCGGGACGGTGACGGTCGGGGGCACGGTGCTGCACGCCGGGGAGGTGCTGTCGATCGACGGCACCACCGGACGGGTCGTCGCCGGCGAGGTGGAGCTGGAGGTCCCCGAGGACGATCCGCGGGTCGCCCGGCTGCTCGGCTGGGCCGACGAGATCCGCACGCTGCACGTGTTCGCGAACGCGGACACGCCCGACGACGCGCGCCGGGCGCTGGCGGCCGGGGCCGAGGGGATCGGGCTCTGCCGCACGGAGCACCAGTTCCTCGGTGACCGGCTGCCCCTGATCCAGCAGGTGATCCTGTCGCGCTCCGACGACGAGGAGCGCGAGGCCCTGGTGGGGCTCGAGGCCGCTCAACGCGCCGACTTCGAGGCGCTGTTCGAGGTCATGGACGGCAAGCGGGTCGTGATCCGTCTCCTCGACCCGCCGCTCCACGAGTTCCTCCCGAACGTCGAGGAGCTGCACATCAAGCGCGCGATGGGCGAGCTCACCGAAGCCGACCGCGAGCTGATGGAGGTCGCGGAGGCGCTCCAGGAGCACGACCCGATGCTCGGTGTGCGTGGCATCCGGCTGGGTGTGCTGCGCCCGGAGGTCTACCGGGCGCAGGTCCGCGCCATCATCGGCGCGGCCGTCGCGCGGCACCAGGCGGGCGGTGACCCACGCCCGGAGGTCATGCTGCCCCTCATCGGCACCTCGCAGGAGCTCGAGTGGGGTGTCGCGCTGATCCACGACGTCGCCCGCGAGGTGCAGGACGCGGCGGGGACCGAGGTGGCCTACACGACCGCGACGATGATCGAGACGCCGCGCGCGGCCCTGCGCGCCGGCGGTCTGGCACCGCTGGTCGATGCCTTCTCGTTCGGCACGAACGACCTCACGCAGCTGACGTTCGGGCTGTCTCGCGACGACGTCGAAGCCACCTACATCCCACGCGGCCTCGAGCTCAAGCTGCTGCCGGTCGATCCGTTCCGGACGCTCGATCCCGACGGCGTCGGTCGGCTGGTCGAGCTGGCGGTCACCGAAGGGCGCGCCGCCAAGCCGGACCTCGTGACCGGGATCTGCGGCGAGCACGGCGGCGACCCCGCGTCGATCGCCTTCTGTCACGGCGTCGGCATGACCCACGTCTCGTGCTCCGCCTCGCGCATCGAGGTGGCACGTCTGGCCGCGGCCCACGCCGCACTGGAGGTGGCCGGTCCCACGGATCACGCCTGACGTCCGCGGCCGCGAGCCGCGGGCCGAGAGGTCCCACTCCGACGGTGGCATGGATCACCCCGTCCTGACCACGCCGAGGTCGCGACGGGCCCCACCGGTGCGGGGGGTGCGGCCCCGCACCACCGGCCGCGGAGCGCCATCCCTTCCGGGATGTGCCTGCTCCGCGGCCGGACCCCGTCCGCGGCGTCGGCGTCCCCGTCGTCGCTAGCGTGTACGCGTGGAGCGGATGCGGCGGAGCGTGCTTCGTGGGCTGGCCGCCTTCCGCTGGCTGGCGCTGGCGTGGATGGCGACGGTCCTGCTGTTGGCGCGTCGCAACCTCGTGGCGCCGACGACGGCCGCCGTGCTGGTCGCGGCCGCGCTCGCCGTGACGGTCTGGCACACGCTGCTGCTCCGCAGGGATCCCGACGCGCTGGTCCGTGGACCGGTCGTCGGCGTGGAGGTCGGCGTCGCGCTCGCACTCCAGCTCGCCGACGGCCTCGTCTACCGGCAGCCGCACGTCTTCACGCCCGAGCAGCCGCTCGGGGTCGCCTGGCCGACGGCAGCCGTGCTGTCCGCCGGGGTGGCGTTCGGCCCCGTCGTCGGGGCGGTCAGCGGGCTGGTGGTCGGCGGTGCCCGGGCCGTCAGCTCGGTGCTCCACGTGGTTCCAGGCCCCGACCCGTGGCTCGGACCGTTGGCCGCCGACCAGGTGCTCTCGCTCGTCACCACGGCGATCCTCTACGGCCTGGCGGGTGGTGTGGCCGGCTACGCGATGCGGCTCTTGCGCACCGCGGAGGTGCGGGTCACGACCGCCGAGCGCTCGGTCGCGCGGCTGCGCGCCCGTGAGGACGTCGCCCGCGCGCTGCACGACGGCGTCCTCCAGACCCTCGCGATCGTGGAGCGGCGTACGGACGACCCGCAGCTCGCTCGGCTCGCCCGCGACCAGGAGCGCGACCTGCGCGGGTTCCTGACCGGCGCGTCCGACGGCACCGTCGTCGGCGCGGGGGTGATCGGCGATGCGCTGCGCCTCGCCGCCGACCGCGCAGAACGGGCCTTCGGGGGTCGCATCGAGGTGCTCGTGCCAGACGACCTGCCGGCGCTGTCGCCGGGCACGATCGAGGCGGTTGCCGGGGCGGTCGGCGAGGCGCTCACCAACGCCGGCAAGCACGCGGACGCCTCCCGGATCGTCGTGTACGCCGAACCGATGCCGGACGGGCTGTTCGTCTCGGTCCGCGACGACGGACGCGGCTTCGCGCCGGACGCGACACCTGCCAGGCTCGGCCTGACCTCCTCCATCCGGGGCCGGATCGGCGAGGTCGGCGGCACCGTGGAGGTGGACAGCGCCCCCGGCCGTGGCACGGAGATCCGGATCGCCGTCCCCGGTGACGCCTAGGATCCCGGTCCGGGACCTGGACGACGTCCGGCCGGACGGGGCGAGGCGTGGAGCAGCGAGCGACGGCGCGACGACCACCCGTGCGGGTGGTCCTCGCCGACGACCACCCGATCTGGCGCGACGGCGTGCGTGCGGACCTCGGAAGCGGCTTCGAGGTGGTCGGCGAGGCGGCGACCGCAGACGAGGCGATCGCGGTCATCGACGCGACACGGCCCGACCTCGTGGTGTGCGACCTCTCGATGCCGGGTGGCGGGGGCATCGCGGTCGCGAAGGCCTGCGGCGAGCGCACCCGACTGGTGATCCTCACGGTCAGCGAACAGGAACGCGACCTGTTGGACGCGATCGCGGCGGGGGCGATCGGCTACCTCACGAAGTCGACACCCGGTGACGAGCTGCGCGCCGCGCTCCTGCGAGCCGCCGCCGGCGAGCCCGTGTTCAGCTCGTCCCTCGCGATGCTGGTGCTGGGCGAGTTCCGGCGGCTGTCGAAGCAGGCGACCGGCGTGAACCCGCTGACCGAGCGCGAGCGAGAGGTCCTGCAGCACGTCGGTCGGGGCTACGCGTACCGCGAGGTCGGCGAGGCCCTCTCGATCTCGCCCAAGACGGTCGAGAACCACGTCCGCAACATCCTCGACAAGCTGCACCTCAACCGCAAGCAGGAGCTGATCCGCTACGCCGCGGATCACGGCATCCAGTAGGAGCGGCGCCTGGGGGGACCCAGACCGGCGTGGGGGGACACCAGGGTCCGCGGCCGCGGGCCGCCGAGGGAGGCTGACAGGGACGCCCCGACGGGAGCCCTGATCCGATGATCGACCGACGAGCCGCCGTGACCGCCCCCTTCCTCCCCCCGCCGTCCACACCGGACGGGCCGCCACCGCCGCCGCCCGCGACGCGTGGCGACGACGACGGCGGGTCGCGCGCGACCGCCGCGACGTGGGTCGCCGGAGTGGGGGCGCTGCTGCTGCTGGCCTCGGCGGGAACGTTCCTCGCGGTTCGTTGGGACGCGTTGGGGACCACCGCGCGGGTCGCGGTGGTCGCGGCCGTCACCGCCGCCGCCATCGTGGGCGGCCACCGCCTGCGCGCGGTGCTGCCCGCCGTCGGCTCGGTCGTCTTCCACCTCGGTGCCCTGCTGTTGCCGGTCGACGCGCTCGGGCTCGCCCTCCAGCTCGACGCCGAGGTGGCGGTGCGTTGGCTCGCCGTCGGTGCGACGGCGATCGTGTTGCTCCCACCGCTCGCCGTCGCCGGCCGCTCGCGGTCCCTGGCGTTCGCCGCGGTGCTCGGCGTGCCGGTGCTGGCGACCGGTGTCGGGCTGGTGGGTGGTCCTCCAGCGCCGCTGACGGTCGCGGCGGCCGCGGTGCTCGCCCTCGGCGGATCGATGCTGCTCCGCGGACGAGTCGTCGTCGGCACGTCGGCTCCGGCGGCATCGTTGCTGGCCAGCGTCGCGATCCACGTGCCGATCGTGCTGGCCGTCGTGGTCGCCGCACTCCCGACCGCTCCGGTGGTCGGTGCGCGCGACGCCGGTTGGGTGCCTGCGACCTGGGCCGCCACTGCGGCATGGGGCGCGCTCGCCGTGCTCGTGCTGGCGGTCGGTGCCACGCTCCAGCGGTCGACGAGGCTGGCCCTGCTCACCTTGGCGGGGGCAGTCGTCGCGGCCGTCTCGACCCTCGTGCCCGACGGCACGCCACGGCTGGTGGTCCTGCTCGGCGTGCCCACGCTCGCGCTGGTCCTCGAGCTGGCGGCCGCTGGCCTCCGCTCGCACGCCCTGTGGGGCCGTCCGATCGCCGTCGTGGCCCTGCTCGGCGAGCTGCTGGCCGCTCCCGCCGCGCTGGTCGTGGCGGTCGGCGACGTGCGCTTCGGCAGCGTCGTCGACACCGAGCTGGCGGCGGGGCTGGCGGTGGCTGCGCTCGCCTGGGTCGTCGCCTGCCTGCGGCGGGTGCCGTCCCGGGAGGTCAGCGCAGCCTGGGCGCCGGCGCTGCTCGGCGTCGCGACCGTCCACCTCGCGGCCGCCGTGAGCCTCGCCGGCGCGCCCGGCAACGTCGTGACCGTGGTGTTCCTCCTCGGCGCGCTCTCGACGTTGGCATGGACGGAGCTGGGTCGGGGCGCACGGGTACCTGCCTCTCCCGCGCACCTGGCGGCGTTGACGGCGGTGGCGCTGGTCGCCGCCGCGGCGTGGAGCGCGGTGGACGTGGGCGGCACGCTCGTCGCCGTGGGCGTCGGGCTCGCCGTCCTCGGGACGCACGCGCGACAGGCGATCGCCGGCGCTCGTCCCGATGCCGCCGCGCTGACCTGGCTGCTGCTGCCGGCAGCACTCGGCCTGGCGGTCGTCGCGCTGCTGTCCCCGACCGAGGGCGGTGCAAGGCTGGTTGGGCTCGTGGTCGCGCTGGTGGGCGTCGCGGCCCTCGCCGCGGCGGTCGACCGGGTCGCGGGCGCGGGAGACGCGATGCGCGTCGCCGTGGCGGTCATCGGGTGCACGGCGCTGTTGCCCACCTGGCCGTCGCCCGTCTTCCGAGCGGCCGGCAACGTCGTCGGGCTCGAGGTGGTGCTCGGCCTGCGGCTGCTGCCCACCGCCCTGGTGCCGGCCCTGCTGGCGGGCGTGCTGTTGGCGATCGACGCCGCGCGGACCCGGCGGGTGCTGCTCGCCGTCGTCCTGGCACCCCTGATCGTCCGCGGCGTCGTGGCTGGCAGTCTCGCGGGCGGGCGGACGGTCACCGGTTCGGCGGTGGTGCTGCTCGCCGTCGCGGTCGCTGCGGGGCTCGTCCTGGTCGTCGGACCGTCGCGCGTGCGCCCACCGGCCGCGGCCCTCGCGCTCGTCGGCGGGCCGGTGGGCGTGCTGCTCGTCGGGGACGCGAGGCTGGTGCGCGCCGGCGTGCTGCTCGCCGTCGGGGCGCTCCTCGTGGTCGCCGGGACGGTCCGCCGACAGCCCGCGATCGGGCACGCCGGAGGCGTCGTCGGAGTGCTGGGCATCTGGGACCTGCTGCTCGCCAACGACGTCGGTGCGCTCGACGTCTGGCTGCTGCCCGCGGCGGTCCACCTGTGGGTGGCGTCGGACCAGGCGAGGCGGAGCGGCTCCCTCCGCTCGTCCTGGGTCGTCGACGTCCCACCCCTGCTGCTGGTGGCCGTGCCAGCGGTGTTCGAGCGGCTGGCCGGTGGAGGCGGTTGGCACGCAGTGCTGGCCGGTGTGCTGGCGCTAGGCGCGGTCGTCCTCGGCGGCGTTCGCCGCGGCGCTGGCCCGCTGGTGGTCGGCACGGTGCTGCTCGTCGTGCTCGTGGCCGTCGAGGTGTTCGCCGTCGTCGCCGCCGTGCCGACCTGGGTCTGGCTGGCGGTCGGCGGGCTGGCGCTGCTCGCAGCCGCCGCGCTGATCGAGCGCCACGGGGGGACCCCGGCGCGCGCCGCGCGTCGGTTGCTGGACGTGGTCTCCGAGCGCTTCGACTGATCCCCGGCAGGGGCGTCGCTCTGCCCCACACGGTGGCCACCGCGCACGGCGCCCGCGCCCTGCGACACGCCCGGCGCTCGTCGTCCACAGCGGTCCGGTGCAACCCGACCGTGCTGTCGCCATGCCCGCCTACGGTGCGCTTGTGAGAGGACAGGGTCGTCCGGTACCGTGCGATGGTCCGCAGCGCGGGGCCCACGGATCTTCCGGGTCCCGCGCGCTGTGTGTTCACCGCGACGCGGTGTCGCAGCGGCCGGCAACATGCCGGAGCGGACGGCACCCCTGCCCCCACCGGCGACCGTCGTGCCACGACGTGCACGGTCGGATCGTGTCGCGGGGGCCACCAACGCCACGTCGGCGAGCCCGACGTGGCACCGCACCGCGCGACCCGCGCGGGCGGCGCGACCAGAGGAGTGCACGTGCGCCGCTATGAGATGATGGTGTTGATCACCGACACCCTGGAGGAGGAGGCCGCCCAGGCGGTCTTCGGCCGGGCCAAGGACATCCTCGCGCAGCAGGGCGGGGAGTTGCTCGACGAGGCCTGGTGGGGCAAGCGCAAGCTCGCCTACGAGATCGGGAAGCGCGACTTCGGCTTCTACGGCGTCCTCGACTTCAACGCCACCGCAGAGATGGTGACCGAGCTCGAGCGGCAGCTGAAGATCGCCGACGAGGTCGTGCGCTTCAAGACCGTCCGCCCGGAGATCCGCATCCGCGCGTCCGCCTGACGCTCGCCGCACACCGGCGACCCGTCCTCTCACGACGACAGGCCGGTCGACGCGTCGGAGCCCGCCGGGCCCCCGCGTCGCGACGACGAAGGAAGCACCGTGGCGTTCGAGAGCAACTTCATCACGTTCATCGGCAACCTCACCGACGACCCCGACCTGCGGTTCAC
The DNA here is from genome assembly GCA_963695235.1 of uncultured Nitriliruptoraceae bacterium. Classification (GTDB taxonomy): domain Bacteria; phylum Actinomycetota; class Nitriliruptoria; order Nitriliruptorales; family Nitriliruptoraceae; genus PWLR01. The sequence continues at coordinate 983,835 of OY968778.1, read as the reverse complement.
GCAGGGCGGCGCGGCCGTCGCGACGTTGCGTGTCGCCTCCAACCGGCGGTTCAACGACCGTTCCGGCAACCAGCAGGAGGAGACGACCTACCTCAACGTCAACGTCTGGCGGGACCTCGCGGAGAACGCCGCCGAGTCGCTCAAGAAGGGCGATCGGGTGATCGTGATCGGACGCGTCCGCGTCCGCAGCTACGAGAATCGCGAGGGCCAGACCGTCTGGACGACGGAGATCGAGGCCGACGAGATCGCCCCGAGCCTGCGCTGGGCCCGCGCCGAGGTCAGCCGCACGAGCGGCTCCTCCGGCGGCTCCTCGACGGCCGGCGTCGACACCGCCCCGCCGCCCTCCGACGACGACGTCCCGTTCTGATCGACCCGGCGCGCCTCCCGGTGCGCCCGTCCACTTGACCGCCCGGCGTCGACGCAGACGCGTCGGCCGCGCCCCGCAAGAGGAGCACGCCCATGCCGCCCCGCCCGAAGCCGAAAGCACGCAAGCCCCGCAAGGACAAGCCCTGTCCCGTCTGTTCCCAGGGCATCGAGTACGTCGACTACAAGGACCTGTCGCTGCTCAAGCCGTTCCTGAACGAGCGCGCCAAGATCAAGGCGCGCCGTACCTCCGGGGCGTGCGCGAAGTGCCAGGTCCAACTCGCCGCTGCCATCAAGAACGCACGCGAGATGGCGTTGATCCCCTACACGACCCGCTGAGGAGGCTCGCTGTGAAGGTCATCCTGAAGAGCGAGGTCGACAACCTCGGGCTGCCCGGCGACGTCGTCGACGTGGCGGACGGATACGGCCGGAACTTCCTCATCCCGCGCGGGATGGCGATCCTCGCCAGCGCTGGAGCGATGAAGGAGGCGGCCGCGCTGACCCGCTCGCGCAAGGCGCACGAGGCGAAGACGATCGGTTCGGCGACCGCTGCCAAGGACGCCCTGGAGGCGCGGACGCTGCGGATCGAGGCCCGGGTCGACGACCGCGGAAACCTCTACGGGTCCGTGAGCGCCAACGACATCCAGCGCGTGCTCAAGGAGCGGGGCCACGACATCGATCGCAAGCGGATCGAGCTCAAGGGCACGCTCAAGCAGATCGGTTCCTACGAGGTCCCGGTCCACGTGCACCCGCAGGTCGCCGCCAGTGTGACCGTCGAGGTCGTCGACGAGGCCGGCAAGGTCACGCTGCGCGACGGCGGCATCCACGTCGAGGGCGAGGAGCCACCGCCTCCGATCAAGGGCTCCGAAGAGCAGCTCGCCCAGGAAGCCCTGGCAGCGGCCGAGGCGCTCGAGCAGCAGGAGTCGGCGGGCGAACCCGCGGGCGTTGACGCCACGGCCGAGGACGGCGAGGCTCCGGACGCGGGTGCCTCCGACGAGGAGCCCGCCCAGGGCTAGGGAAGGAGCTCACGCGTGGGCCGGAGCAGCGTGGCCAGGCGACGATGAGCGGCACCTTCCCTCCGCCTCCGGGCGAGCCGCCGACGGATCTGCGAACCGACACCCGCCGCTCCAACAACGGCGCGGGGGGTGGCCGGGGCTACGACCGCGTGCCGCCGCACTCCCTGGAGGCCGAGGTCTCGGTCCTCGGCGCGTCCCTGCTGTCGGCGACGGCGGCGAGCGACGCCGTCGAGCTCCTGATCCCCGACGACTTCTACCGCAACGCCCATCGGGTCGTCTTCGAGGCGATCAAGGCGTTGACGTCCACGGGCGAGCCCGTCGACACCGTGACGGTGACCGACTGGCTCGCCCGGCGCGACCGCCTCGACGAGGTCGGGGGCGCCGCCGCGATCCACGACCTGACCGACGCGACGCCGACCGCGGCGAACGGGTCGTACTACGCGCGCATCGTCAAGGACAAGGCGCTCCTGCGCCGCCTGGTCGACGCGGGCACCGCCGTCACACAGCTCGGCTACGACTCCACCGACGACGCGCGGATCACCGTCGACCGGGCCGAGTCGATGATCTTCGAGATCTCCCAGAGCACCGACACCGGCGAGTACAGCCGCTTGAGCGACCTGCTCACCGAGTCGTTCGCGCAGATCGAGCTCCTCGCCGAGCGCAAGTCCGAGGTCACGGGGCTCGCCACCGGGTTCGACGACCTGGATCGGCTCACGGCCGGCCTCCAGCCCCAGAACCTCATCATCCTCGCCGCGCGACCCGCGATGGGAAAGTGCCTCGCAGGATCTTCCCAGGTCGTCGACGCGCGGTCGGGTCGTCGGTGGCGTCTGGACGAGCTCGTGGCGGCTGCTCCAGATGACGTCGAGGTGCTGTCGCTCGATGATCGTGGCCGGCTCGTGCCGGTCCGCCCCACCGACTTCGTCGACAACGGCGTACAGACTGTGGTGCGTCTGCGGACCCGATCAGGCCGGTGCCTGGTCGCCACCCCGACGCATCCCCTCCGCACCTGGGGAGGCTGGGTCCCGATCGAACAGTTGACGCCCGGCACCAGGATCGCCGTGCCGCGCACGCTGCCCACCGAGGGGACGCAACGACTCGCGGATGCGGAGGTCATCCTGCTCGCGTACCTGCTGGGTGACGGTTCGCTCACAGGCAGGACGCCCGTCCTGACCACGGCCTCGCCGATGATCGAAGCCGAGGCTGCCACCGCTGCAGCGGCGTTCGGCACCGCGTGTCGTCGGCAGGGCGCGGAGAGCTCCGTCGCGCAATTGTCGTTCCGTTCGACCGCTCGCCGGGTGACCGTTGCGGACGTCGCATCAGCAGCCGGCGTCTCAGTTTGCACCGCAACGACCGCACGCACAGGGTCCGCACCGGTTGCCACGGCGACCATCGCCCGGTTGGCCGCCGTCGAGGACGAGCTCGGCTTCGACCTCGCAGCCCCCGCCAACCGGCTCACCTGGTGGTTGCAAGAGCTCGGGGTCTGGGGCTGCAACGCGCACGAGAAGTTCGTGCCCGACGTCGTGTTCACGCTCCCCAACGACCAGGTGGCCCTGTTCCTGTCGCGGCTCTTCGCCACCGACGGCAGCGCGTGGATCTCGTCGACGTACGGCTACGGCGGGCTGAGCTACAGCTCGGTGTCCGAACGGTTGATCCACGGCGTGCAGCACCTCCTGCTCCGCTTCGGAATCCGCTCCAAGATCCGCCGCCGTCGCGTCGCGTACCGCGGTCAACGTCGTCCAGCCTTCGAGCTCGAGATCCGCGATGCCGAGAACCTCCGGACGTTCCTCGATCTGATCGGCATCTACTCGAAGGAGGAGGCCTGTGCGCGGCTCCAGGCAGCCCTGGACGAGCGGCAGGTGGTCCACACCGATGTCGACCTCTTCCCCGTCGTCGTGTGGGAACGGATCAAGGCAGCGCTCGGCGACCGGTCTTGGGCCGACCTGTCGGAACGGACCGGCCGGATCAGGGGCCACAACTGGCACGTCGGCAAGCGCTCTCCGTCGCGGCGTCTGGTAGCCGAGATCGCGGCGGCTCTGGGCGATGACGAGCTACAGGCGGCCGCATGCTCGGACGTCACCTGGGACGAGGTCGTCAGCATCGAGCCGGCTGGCGAGGAGCGCGTCTATGACCTGACGGTCCCACAGCTTCACAACTTCGTCGCCGACGACATCGTGGTGCACAACTCGAGTCTGGCGCTCGGCGTGTCGCATTTCGTCTCCGCGCGGCTCGGCATGCCGTCGCTGCTGTTCAGCCTCGAGATGTCCAAGATGGAGATCGTGAACCGCCTGCTCTCCTCCGAGGCGCGGATCGATTCGTCGAAGCTGCGCACCGGCCGGCTCGACGACGCGGACTGGCGCAAGCTCAGCGACGCCCTGGGCACACTGTCGGAGGCGCCGCTCTTCATCGACGACACGCCGTCCATCTCGTTGATGGAGATCAGGGCGAAGTCGCGGCGGTTGAAGCAGAAGTACGGCCTCGCGCTGGTGGTGGTCGACTACCTCCAGCTCATGCAGTCCCATCGCCGCGTCGACTCCCGGCAGCAGGAGGTCGCCGAGATCTCCCGAGGGCTCAAGATGCTCGCCAAGGAGCTGGACGTCCCCGTCATCGCCCTCTCGCAGCTGTCCCGTCAGCCCGAATCCCGGACCGACAAGCGACCCATGCTCGCAGACCTACGTGAAAGCGGATGTCTCGTGCGGGGCACGCGCCTCTTCCGCGCCGATTCCGGGCTACCCGTGACATTCGGTGAGCTCGTGGACGGGCAGATGGCCGACGTCCCGGTCTGGGCCGTCGACGGGTCTGGCCGGCTCGTCGCGGGACGACTCAGCCACGCCTTCCCGTCCGGGCGCAAGCACGTGTTCCGCGTCCGGCTCCGCTCCGGGATGACTGTGGAGGCGTCCGGGAACCATCCCTTCCAGACTCTCGGCGGATGGGAGCCACTCGAGGGTCTGGCGATCGGCGATCGCGTCGCCGCGGCGCGTCGGCTGCCTGAGCCGGCCGAGCCACGGGCGATGGACCCGGACGAGATCGTGCTTCTGGCGCACCTGATCGGTGAGGGCACGACCCTCGCCCGACAGCCCCTCCATTACACGTCAGCCGATGACGCGAACCTCGACGCTGTCACCAAGGCCGCCTGGTCGCGGTTCGGGATCACCGCGGTCAGACGGCCGGACGGTCGGTCCGCCAGGACGACGCAGCTCTACCTGCCGGCGCCCACTCGACTCGCCCGGGGACGACGCGATCCCATCGCAGCCTGGCTGGACGAACTCGGTTGCTGGAACCGGCGAGCTGCGGAGAAGCGCATTCCCGATGCCGTCTTCGGCCTCGGCGACGATCAGCTACGGCTCTTCCTCCACCACGTCTGGGCGACCGACGGGTGTCTGCACGTCCGTCGGCCGGAGGGCACCGGACGACGCGTCAGCATCTACTACAGCACGAGCAGTCCACAACTCGCCAGGGACATGCAACTACTTCTGCTCCGCTTCGACATCCGCAGCCGCATCCGCACGACGCACAGGCCAGGAACGCAGCCAAACCTGCAGGTCTGGGTCGACGGAGCGGCACAGCAGCGCCGGTTCCTCACCCAGATCGGCGTTCACGGCGAGCGCGGAGAGCGCGTGAGCGCGGCCCTGGACGCACTCGTGGGAGTCGTGACCAACCAGAACCGGGATGATCTACCGCTCGCGATCTGGGACGAGGTGAGGTCGGAACGACGGTCTCGTGGCATCTCGGAGCGTACGTTCCAGGCGGCGCTCGGAGGGTCGTATCGCGGCTCGACGCTCTATCGCAGCGCGCCGTCGCGGGAAGGACTCCGTCGCGTCTCCGGTGCACTCGGTGGGGTCGAGCGGTTCGATCTACTCGGCACCGACGATCGGACATGGGACGAGATCGTGGCGATCGATCCGCTCGGTGAACAGCTCGTCTACGACGCCACGGTCGCGGAACACCACACGTTCGTGGCTGAGGGGGTCGTCCTGCACAACTCGATCGAGCAGGATGCGGACATCGTGGGGTTCATCTATCGCGACGAGGTGTACGACGAGGACACGCCGGACAAGGGGATCGCCGAGCTCATCATCGCCAAGCACCGCAACGGCGCGACCGGGATCGTCAAGCTCGCCTTCCTCAACCACCTCACGAAGTTCGCGAACCTCGCCCGAGGTGGCGGCCCGTCGTCCGGCGGCCCGACCCCGGTCTGACGGTCACCACAGCACCCCGATCGCAGGGGCCCGGCCGGGCGCTACCGTGACAGCTCGCCGCGGAGCACGAACCCGACGGTGAGGAGGGGGTCGTGGTGTGGCACACGGGACGGATCCTGCTCGCGACACCCGCGCTCGACGACCCGAACTTCGAGCGCGCCGTGATCCTGGTCCTCGACCACGACGAGGACGGAGCGCTCGGCGTCGTGCTGAACAAGGCATCGCAGGTCGAGGTGGGCGACACGCTCGAGGGCTGGGTCGAGCTCGCCGCTGACCCGGCCGTCGTCTTCGGCGGGGGACCGGTCGAGCCGACCGCCATCGTGGCACTCGGATCGTCGTCCGTCGGCGTCGCGCCCGACGGGTGGACGCCGATCCTCGAGCGGATCCGCCTCGTCGACCTCGACCAGGACCCCGCGCTCGCCGCGGCCGACCTCGACCACGTCCGCGTCTTCGCCGGCTACGCGGGCTGGGCGCCCGGCCAGCTCGAGGACGAGATCCTCCAAGGTGCGTGGTTCGCGCTCGATGCGCAGCCCGGAGACGTCTTCACCGACGCTCCGGACGGCCTGTGGCGCACCGTGCTGCGACGGCAGCCCGACGAGCTCCGGCTGCTCGCGACCTTCCCCGCGGACCCGTCCCTCAACTGAGCGTCCCGTCCGGGCACCTTCGCCGGAGGGGACGCTCGGCACGGTCGCTAGACCGGCTCGCCCGGGTCGTCGCAGACGAACGGCTCCCCACCGTCCGCCCCGTGCAGGACGACGTCGCCGTCGGGAGTCTCCACGACGATGCGGTAGCCCGGGGCCAACGCCTGCGTGTAGCCCTCGTCGGGTCGTGGGCAGCCGAGCGCCCCGTCCGGCCACGTCACGCGCTCCGCGAGCGTCACGCTCGCGTCCGGGCGGTCCACCAACGCCAGGGCAGCCTCCACCTCGCCGTCCAGCGACGGGTCGATCGGGCCGACCGGCACGCCACCCTCCGGGTCGTCGTCACCGGAGGACGCCGCGTCGTCGGGGGGCGGCGGCTGTGCCCCCACGTCGTCCGCCCCGCCGCAGGCACTCGAGACGAGCACGAGGGCCAGGGCGAGCAGGATGGGGCGTCGTGTGCGTGCCATGCGTCGTCCTCCGCGTCGCGTCGAACGGTCCGACGTCCGGGCGGGCATCGCGGTTGCATCGGACCACGGGTGCGTTCCCGTGTTCCCCGGGCCGCCGGTGCGTGCTGCCCGGCGCACGCGGTCACCGGGCGTCTGGAAGGCCGGTGATCGCGATCCCGGCGGTGGTCCGGTAGCGCCGGTTGACCTGCAGCAGCACGGCCGTCATCGCCTCCAGGTGCCGCGCCAACCGCAGGGGACCAGCGTCGACCCCGCCGCGCAGCGCGACCAGCCCGCACAGCTCGGTGACGAGCGCCTTCGCGTCCTCGTCGTCACCGCACACCAGCACCGAGTCGTCGGGAGGCGGACCGTCGGCCGACAGGCCCGCGGCCGGCAGATGGTGGAACGCCGCGACCACGCGGCTGCCCGCCAGGTAGGCGGCAGCCTGCTCGGCCGCGCTGCCCTCGTCGACGACCAGCGCGTACGGACCGCGCTCGTCGAACGCGAGCGGGTTCACGCACGTCACCACCACCCGGTCCTCGAGTGCCGCCGCTAGCTCGCCCAGCACCTCGGCCTGGCCGCGGTACGGCACGGACAGCACGGCGAGGTCGCAGTCCTCGGCCACCTCGACGTTGGGGCCTCCCTCGATCGTGCCCGCCCCCGCGAGCGCCGGTCGTGCCGTGAGGTCCGTCGCCGCCTCCACCGCGCGCTGCACGTCGCGCGAACCGATGCGGACCCTGTGGCCGGCGCGCGCGAACCGCAGCGCCAGGCCCCGTCCCTGCGCTCCGGTCCCGCCGATCACCGCGATGCGCAACGGATCCACCCCTGCTCCTGCCGTCGCTCGAAGAACGCACCGTAACCGGCCGCCGCCATCCGACGGCCCCGCCGACGCGCCGCTCTAGACTCGCCGCTCGTCGTTGACGGAGGCAGGGGTGGGCGAGACGTCGTGGGCGTTCCTGCTCGTCGGCAGCTTCGCCGCCGTCGGGGCGGCGATGGCCGCCGGCACGCTCGCGGCGCTGGTCCGCTACCACCGCACCGGACGCTTCCCCGGCGTGGACGGGGACACCGAACTCTCCCGCGGGCGGCTCGTGGCGCTCTGGCTGCGCGTGGCGATCGGGGCCGTGCTGACCGTCGTCGGGATCGTCGCGCTGCGCCGGACCGGCATCCTCTGACGGGCTCGTCGTCGTGTCGATCCACGCACGATGTCCCGCCCCACCGGCGCGCCCCCCGTTGGTCCGCGCCGGGTGGGCGGTCGTCAGGCCGCCCCGTTGGTGACCCGGTGGCCTAGCCGCTCGAACGCCTTGGACTCGATCCGCAGTCGACGACGAGCTGCGTCCTCGTCGTCCTCGATCAGGGCTTGGAGCGTCAACCCGTCGACCGTCGCGAGCAACAGCCGAGCGAGATCCTCGAGCTCCATGCCCTTCGGCGCGCCCCTGACGTCCTGGAGCGCCTGCACGATCGCGAACACGCTGCGGGCGTTGCCGGCCTTCACCGCGTCTCGCAGGGACGTCTCGCGCAGCGCGGTGACGGTCAGCTCCAGGGCGGCCAGGTGCATCGTCGGTGAGTGCTCGACGGAATCCCACGCCGCCTCGAGCATGCTCACGAGGCAGGCGCCGAGGTCGTCCTTGCGGGAGCGGCTCGCGTCGAGCAGCACGGCCAGCCGGTGGTCGTCGAGGCGGTCCAGCACCGAGGTCAGCAGCTCGTCCTTGGACCGGAAGGCGTAGTGGAAGGCACCGAGCGCGAGGCCGGCACGCTCGGTCACCGCGCGGGTGGTCGTGCGGGCGAGGCCGCCAGCCGCCAGGATCTCGATCGCGGCGTCGAGCAGTTCCCCCCGCCGTTCATCGACGCTGCGTCGATCCGTCGGTTCGTCGGTCGGGCGGTGGTCCTCCACGAGGCCCTTCCTCCTCCGCGATGTGTCCCATCGCATCGACCCGACGGTAGAGGTCGGTCGCCCGGCCAGAACCCCGGCACCCGGGCCGCTCGACCGGTCGCCGATGGGCCCCTGGCCCGACGGCCACCGTGCGTCACCCTCCAGGGAATGCGCCGCTCCGGAGGCGCGTTCTCCCGTGGCGACGACCGAGAGGACCTTCGTGGCAACCAAGGAACTGACCGCCGACGACTTCCAGAGCACCGTCGCGGAGAACGACATCGTGTTGGTCGACTTCTGGGCCGACTGGTGCGGACCGTGTCGGATGTTCGCGCCGACCTACGAGAAGGTGTCCGACCAGCACCCCGACGTGGTGTTCGGCAAGGTGGACACCGAAGCGCAGCAGGAGCTGGCCGGGGCCTTCGCGATCCGCTCCATCCCGACGCTGATGGCGTTCCGGGACCAGGTGCTCGTCTTCAACCAGGCGGGGGCCCTTCCCGAGAGCGCGCTGAAGGACCTGCTGGATCAGATCAAGGGGCTCGACATGGACGAGGTCCGCGCCCGGATCGCGGCGCACGAGGACGAGCACCAGGCCAGCTGAACGCCACACCGACCGGCGCCGGTCGGGTTCAGCCCGTCGTCGTCGCGGTCCGGGCGATCCCACGCTCGACCGCGTCGATCAGGTAGGGACGGAGCTCTGCCGCGCTGACGATGCGGTCGATGCTGCCGACCTCGCGGGCCCGCTCCACGGAGTGGATGGCGTCGAACTCGGCCGCGACCTCGCCGAGCTTCTCCGAACGGACCGCCTCGCGCAGCTGCGCGAGCTCCGTCCGGAGGCGTGCCACCTCGGTGTCCGACGCATCGGCCAGACGTTCCCGGGCGTCGACCACGCGCGGATCGCGTTCCGTCCGGCCGTCGACGTCGCGGGTGAACACGACCGCCGCCGCGGGCGGCCCGCCGATCACCGAGGCGTGAGAGCCCTCGACGGCGGCGACCTCCATGTGGTCGTGCAGCGCCTTCGAGAAGACGACGAACGCGCCACCGTGGTACCGCGAGACCACGCAGAACACGATCGGCCCGTCGAAGTTCGTGACCGCTCGGCCGATCTCGGCCCCGTACTCGAGCTGCAACTCCCGCAACGACTCCGGTGAGCCGTCGAAGCCGGAGAGGTTGGCCAGCACGACGAGGGGCCGGTTGCCGCTGGCGGCGTTGATCGCCCGGGCCACCTTCTTCGAGGCGCGTGGGAACAGCGTGCCGGCGCTCCACTGGTCGGGCCCGTCGGCGGGGATCAGCCCGCGGCGGGGGAGCGGACGGGACTCGATGCCGACGAGTGCGACCGGCCACCCACCGAGGTGGGCCTCCAGCACGACGGCGACCTGGGCGTCGGACATGTCCTTCCAACGCTCGAGGGTCGGGTGGTCCTGGTCGGAGACGGCCCGCAGCAGGGTGCGGATGTCGAACGGCTTCTTACGGCCCGGATTGGTCGCCTCGCTGAAGATGTCGCCCACGGTCGTGAATTCCAGGCCCTCGACCTGGTGCGGGTGGCTGCGGACGTCCCGCTGGTGACGGTCCGCGGTGGGAGCGCGCCTGGGGAAGCGCTCGCCCGGTGCCCGATAGGTGTGCTCGTAGTGCTGGAACAGCAGCTGGCAGGCGCTCGCCAGGTCGGGCGCCCAGTACTGCGCCTGACCGTTGGGACCCATCACCCGGTCGTAGCCGCCGATGCCGAAGTTGTCCTCGGCGGAGACACCACCCGAATAGTCGAGCGCCTGCTTGCCGGTCAGCACCATGGCACTGTCGGGCGTCATGACGAGCACGCCCCTGGTGTGCATCAGCATGGTCGCCTCGGCGTTCCAGTACGGCTGCGCGCCCACGTTGATGCCCGCGACGACCACGTTGATCTCGCCGCCGTCCTGGGTGAACGTGATGATCCGCCGCAGCACCCGCGCGACCCAGTCCATGTTCTCCGTGCCAGAGTCCATCGCGATCCGTGCGCCGGAGGACACCGCGAACCACTCGATGGGGACCCGTAGCTCCTCGGCCAGGTCCAGCGCCGCGATGACGCGGCGACTCTCCTGCTCGGCGACGGAGCCCAGCCCCTTGGTCGGGTCGCCGAGCAGCGCCACGCGCCTCATGCCGTCCGGGTAGCGGGGCGTTGGCGTGGTCACCACACCCACGACGATGCTGGCGGTGTTGCCACCCGGCGGGCGTTGCACCGGCACGAGCCGGCCGTCGGGGTCGAGGTCGTGTTCGACGAAACGCCCGCTCGCGTTGCCGTCCAGCCCTCCTGCGATCAGGGGGACGAGCTCGTAGGGATAGACGGTGCCGCGCTGCCGGGCGCGGAGCACCTTCTGTGTGGTCTCGTCGAACGTCGTCAGGGGCGTGCGCGCCGGCTCGGTGACGCGCACCGTCAGCCCCTGGCCCGGAGGGCGCGACATCCGCACGGCGACGTCCTGCGGTTCGCCGCCCGGGACCGCGACCCGCGCGTGGACCACCACCTGCTCCAGCCCCAGACCTTCCGTGGTCGGTGCGATGGCGCGGATGACGGCGTCCATCTCGGCAACCGGGACGTCCACGACCGGCCAGACGTTGAGCTGCACCCGGTTCCAGTCCGGACGACGACGGTCGGGCATGGCGGCACGTGTCTGGCGGAGGTCGTCGAGGCAGGCAGCCAGGACCCGCTCCAGCTCCGGGAGGGCGACCACGCGCCCGTCGGCGTCCCGCACGGGCGTCAGGTCACGGATCTCCGCCATGGCGAAGAGGCGCTGGTCGTGCTCGGTGTCCCGCGCGACCGCGTGGAAGAGGTAGACCCCCTCGGACGAGGGGACGCGCGTCATCCGGAACCGCTCGAACCGCCACAGGTCGAGACGCCCGGCGATGAGCGGGTGGATACCCCGCAGGTGGCGCCGCTCGTGGAAGCCCTCGCTGCCCCGACGGAAGGTCAGGTGCTCGACCGTCGGTCGTTCGAGCCCGGGGGCAGAGGCCACCGTCACCGACAGCGTCACCCGCCGCAGCACCTCGGGGAGGCGGGCGGCATCGAGGTCGGCCTCCAGCCCGGCGGCCAGCATGTCGGAGTCCGCCGGCGCGTCGGGCCAGGTCACGTAGACGTCGGCGACGGCGCCGGCACCCGCGTCACCTTCGAGGTCCGTCGTCAGGGCCGCCGCCGTCGCCAGCGCCTCCGAGAGGTCCTCGGCGGTGGCGGGAACGGCGATGACGCGCCCCCGGCCACGCGCGTCGGCGAAGTCCGCGATCACCGCAGCACGGCCGTCCACGGACACCCCGCGCACCGCACCGAGGTCGCGGGTGCGGTAGTAGCGGCGGGTGAGCACCTCCAGCATGGGCAGGAGTGCACCGTCGGAGACGAGCGGGTCCTCCAGCAGCGGCAGCAGGGGCTCCGGTGTCGCGACGAGCGCGTCGAGCAACGCCGTGCGTCGCTCCGGCGCCGGGTCGGAGGCGAGCTCGTGCAGCTCTGCCCTGGCGCGGGCGTACACCTCGTCGCGGCGGGCCGTGAGCCGAGGCTGGTCGAAGCAGCGGTAGCGCGTGCGGCGGGCCAGGTCGCCGATCAGCGGCTGGCGGACCTGGGTCGCGACGATCAGCCGGTCGAGCGTCTCGCGCAGCTCGTCGGCCAACTCGGGGTCGTCGGGGGCGCCGGCGTGGAGTCTCCGCTCCAGCAGCGCGACGATGACGGGCACCGCCACCGCCGTCCGTTGCTGGGCGATGTGGACGCGGAACAGGGCCTCCTCGAGCGCCGGCGTGCGGTCGAGCGTCGCGACCCCGTGGTGGGCGAGCGCGCGACGGAGCCGGTCCTGGAACGAGGGCGGCAGCCCTTCGGCGTCCACGTCCAACGAGCGCAGGTAGGCGTGCAGGTACTCCCGGGCGCTGTGCGCCTCGCTGCGGTCCTCGGCGTCTCCGAGCCGCCGGTTGCGCGACAGCGACGCCGTGTCCGCGAAGATCTGAAGCACCTGCAGCTCGGCGCGGAGCTCGGTCGCGATCGTGGCCGGGTCCAGCGCCGACGGGACACCGTCGGGGTCCGCGTCGATGTCGGTGTCGGCCACCACCTCGACGTCCGCGAGCGCCGTGAGCAACGCTCGGGTGGCGTCGTCGGGGACGTCGTAGCCGAGGACCACCCGTCGCAGCGCGTCCAGCGCGGCCGCGGGCGTCGAGGGCGCGAGATCACCGACCGTCGCCAACCCGGCGAAGCTGACGGTCGGGCCGGCGGGAGCGTCGTCGGCGATCGGTTCGAGTCGCACGACGGGAGCGCCCGCGTCGACCTGGACGTTGACGCCGACGAGGACCTCCTTGACCACGCCGGTGAACGGCGCCGCCAGGACGGTCTCCATCTTCATGGACTCGAGCACGGCGACCGAGGCGTCCGCCTGCACCACCTCGCCCTCGCGTGCGGTGATCGCGACCACGACCGAGGGTCCGGGCGCGCGCACCAGCCCCGCGTCGTCCTGGGAGATGCGGTGCGGGACGCCGTCGACCTCCACCAGCAGGTCCGGGCCCTGACGGATCGCGACGATCCGCACCCGCCGCTCCCCGATCGTCAGCCGCCGCTCGTACGGCCGGAGGCGCTCGACGTTCGCGACGACCCGTGCGCCGTCCGCCTCGACGAGGTAGCGGTCCCGGCCGGTCCGCGCGATCCGGATCCGGTAGGACGCCCCCGCGTAGCGGAGGTCGATCTCGCGTCGCGACGTCGTGTCCGCCTGCGGCCGGCCGCGTGCGGCGGAGGCGAAGAAGCGCCCGCGTTCGACCGCCGACGCCGCGTCGTCCGCGTCGATCGCCGCGGCGACCAACGCGAGGTCGGGTGTGGTCGCGAAGCGGTAACCGCCGTCCGCCATGCGGCGGTCGAGCCAGCCCGTGTCGACCGACCCGGCGATGACCTCCGGGTCGTGGAGCAGATCCTGCAGGAAGGCGCGGTTGGTGGTGCCGCCCTCGACCAGCACGGTGGTCTCGGTCAGCGCCCGCCGCAGCCGTGCGAGGGCCTCGTCGCGGTCGCGTCCGAGCGCCATGATCTTCGCGATCATGGAGTCGTAGTCGGGCGGGATGGTGTCCCCCTCCGCGACGCCGGTGTCGACCCGGATGCCCGGCCCGGTCGGCAGCGTGAGGAGCTCGATCCGGCCGGACGCCGGCGCGAACCCCCGTTGGGGGTCCTCGGCGTTCAGGCGGACCTCGATCGCGTGCCCGACGGTCGGCGGCGGGTCGCCGACCAGCCGTCCACCGGCGGCCACGTGCAGCTGCAGCGCGACGATGTCGGTGCTGGTGGTCAGCTCCGTGACCGGATGCTCGACCTGCAGGCGCGTGTTCACCTCGAGGAAGGCGAAGGTGCCGGTCGACGGCTGGTAGAGGAACTCGACCGTCCCCGCGCCGACGTACCCGGCGGCACGGGCGAGCTCCACCGAGGCGCGCGCGAGCTCGGCCTCCTGCGCTGCGGTGAGCGCCGTGGAGGAGGACTCCTCGACGACCTTCTGGTTGCGTCGCTGCAGCGTGCAGTCACGCACGCCCAGCGCCCACACACCGCCGTGCGCGTCTGCGACGATCTGGACCTCGACGTGACGGGCGCCGGAGACCATCGCCTCCATGAACACGGTCGGGTCGCCGAAGGCCGAACCGCCCTCGGCGCGGGCCCGTGCGAACGCCGTGTCGAGCTCCGTCACGTCGCGGACGACCCGGATGCCGCGACCGCCGCCCCCCGCTGTCGCCTTGATCACCAGCGGAAGGCCGATGACCTCGAGGTGGCGGCGCGCATCCTCCAGCGTCTCGACGGCGCCACCGCTCCACGGCGCCACCGGGACGCCCGCGGACGCGGCGAGCAGCTTCGCCCCGATCTTGTCGCCGAGCCGCCGCATCACCGCGCCGGGGGGGCCGACGAAGGTGACGCCGGCCTCGGCGCAGCGGTCGGCGAAGTCCGCGTGCTCGGCGACGAAGCCCCACCCGACCCACGCGGCGTCGGCCTCGGAGGCGACCAGGGCGCGCACGAGGCCTTCGTGGTCGAGGTAGGGGCTGACGCTCGGTGGGGGCTCGCCGGGCCGCGGTCCGATCGGGTACGCCTCGTCCGCTTCCCGGACGAACATCGCACCCCGCTCTGCGTGGGTGTGCAGCGCGATCGCCCGTGGTCCAGTGCCGTCCGCGCGCCGGAGGTCGCGCACGGCGTGGATCAACCGGACGGCCGGCTCGCCGCGGTTGACGATCGCGATGCGCCGGAACGAGGCAGCAGGGCGATCGTCGTCCAGGCGTGGGTCGGACACCGGTGGCTCCAGGGGCGGGATGGCGTGGCAGCGTAGACCTGACGTCGACGTCACCGTCGGTCGGCGGCGGTCGGCCGACGCTGGCCGCACGGCAGGTGCTCTCCGGTCGCGACGCGTCGACGCCGGGGATCCTCCGACCGGTGCCGTCCAGGACCCGTCGGCCGGGCGCGGAGCGTCAGCCGGAGGAGGCGAAGTCCGGATCGGTGTCGAGCCAGCTGCGGAACGCGCTGAGCTCGGCATCGCCGGCGTCGGTGGTGCAGTGCAACGTCCGCCGGACCACGCCCCGCCTGAGCAGTGCATCGATGGTGGCCGGGCACCCGCCCGTGACGAGCTCGCCGCAGGCCGAGCAGCCGACCAGGTAGAAGCGGACCCCGTCGGAGGCGTCCTGGTGCACCTCGACGGTGCTCACGAGCACGGGGACGGGCCCGCACGCAGGACAGGTCACCACCGTCACGTCGTCGTCGACCTGCACCGCTGGACCCTCCCGTGGACCCTCCCCTGGGCGTGCACCGGGCCGGCTCCGGATCGCGCTCCGAGCGGGCCCGGACGAAGTGGTAGCCGGCAGCGCGCGGCGCTGCGTCGGGTTGTCGCGGACCGCGCGGTGGCGAGCGCGTGCACGCGCGGTCCCCGGCGACCCCGTTCCGGCAGGTGCGACCCGCCTTGACTTTGTGCAGACAACCTTCGTACGGTCCGGCCGCCGGTGGAGATCTCGAGGGAGGCGACGTGGTGAGCGATGCGAAGCAGCGTGCCAAGGAGCAGGTGCGGGGGGTCTGGATCGCGATCCCCACGCCGTTCGCGGGCGAGGACCTGCACATCGACGAGGAGGCGCTGCGCGTCTCCGTCGAGTACTACATCGATGCGCTGAAGGTCGACGGGATCTTCTGCGGCGGTGTCATGGGCGAGTTCTGGTCGCTCACGATGCCCGAGCGCAAACGGGCGCACGAGCTCGTCGTCGAGACTGCGGCGGGCCGCGTGCCCATCATGCCGCACGTCGGCGCCCACGTGTTCGAGGACATGGTGGAGCTGACACGCCACGCCGAGGAGATCGGTGCCGACTTCGGCATCTCCATGAACCCGTACTACCCCGTCAAGCTGGGGGACGACGCCGTCCGTGCCTGGTACCGCGAGCTCGACCGGCGCACGTCGCTGCCCATGTTCCTGTTCAACACGCAGTACTCCGGGTACTCGATGAGCCCCGAGCTGATCTCCGAGCTGGCCGACCTGGACACGATCTGTGGCATCAAGAACCCGGGTCCCCGGGAGCACCTGCTGCGGGTCCAGGAGCTGACGGGAGACCGGCTCGTGGTCGCGGACGCCGGCGAGGAGGAGTGGCTGGAGCTCCACCTGGAGCACGGCTTGCAGGCGCTCATGTCGACCCCCGAGCTGGCGCTGTACCAGTACCGCGGCCACACGCCCGTCGCGGACTACACGCGGCTCGCCGACGACGGCGAGGTCGAGGCTGCCTGGAAGCTGCAGGGGACGCTGACCGAGGAGCGGGCGCTCGCGGCCACCTGGATCAAGACCAGCTACAAGGAGCGCGGCATCGTCCCGATCGCGGCGCTCAAGGCATGGCTCACGAACATGGGGCTGCCCCAGGGCCCGGTCCGTCTGCCGCTGCTGCAGCTCACCGACGACGAGCAGGACAGCCTCCGCGGCCAGATGGACGCGCTCGGGCTGCTCGATGTCACGAACTGAGGACGACCAGGCCCTGCTGGAAGGCGTCAGGGCCTACGTCCGGGACGTGCTGGTCCCCGGTCGGGGACGGTTCGACGCCGTCGCCGGTCGGGACGACTTCCCGATCGAGCTCGTCCAGCCGGGCATCGACCTCGGGCTGAAGCTCCTGGCGTTCGCACCCGAGGACGGGGGTCGTGGCGCGCCCCCGAGCCTGCTGGCGCCCGTCGTGGAGGAGCTGGCCTACGGCGACCTGGGTGCGGCCTACTACTTCAAGCACAACTGGCGGTTCGCACGCCTCGTACCCAAGCTGCCCGTGTCGTTGCGACGAGACGTCGTCGAGCGCCTCCGGGACGACCCGTGGTACCTGCCGGCCAGCGCCATGACCGAGGCGGGCAGCGGTAGCGACAACCACGTGCTCTCCGAGGACCCCGGGGTCGGCATGACGCTCCGGGCACGCCGCGACGGCGACGAATGGGTGCTGGACGGCACCAAGGTGATGATCACCAACGGCAGCATGGCCGGCATCTACTTCGTCGGCGCACGGACGGACGCCACCGTCCCGGTCGCCCGGGGGGTGACGATGATCGCCGTCCCCGCCGACACGCCCGGACTCCGCTGCGGCGAGCCGTACGGCAAGCTCGGGCAGCGCGCCTCCGTGCAGACCGACGTGCACTTCGACGGCTGCCGCGTCCCCCTCGACCATGCCGTCAGTGAGGTCGGTCAGGGACTCGGACGGACCCGTCGGGGTGCGAACGTCGGCTCGAACCTCATCAACGCCTCGATGTCGATCGGTGTGGCGCGTGCCGCCTACGACGCGGCGCTGGCGTGGTGCACGACCCGCGTGCAGGGCGGTGTGCCCATCTACCAGCACCAGCTCGTCGCGCACGCGATCGGATCGATGAAGGTGGAGATCGAGGCCGCCCGCGGGTACGTCGGCACGATCGCTGCGACCCTCGACGAACAGGGGCAGGACAGCGTCGACCCGGAGCTCGCCTGGGGCGCGAACGTCTTCGCGAGCGAGATGGTGGTGCGCGTCGCCCGGACGGCCATGGAACAGTTCGGCGGGCGCGGGATGATGGATGCCTGGCCGGCCGAGAAGCTCGTCCGCGACGCGTTGACCCTCCAGCACGGCTTCGGGACCAACCCCCTCACGTTGACGAAGATCGGCACGGCCGAGGCCGAACGGTTGCTGGCGGGCTGAGGAGCGGCGATGGAGGTCCGCGACGACGGACCGGTGCGCACGGTGACGTTCGACCGCCCTGAGGCCGCGAACGCGCTGGACCCGGACACCGTCGCAGGGTTGCTGCGGGCGGTGACCGGGGCGCGGCCGGACGGGCAGCGGCTGCTGGTCCTGCGGGCCCGGGGGCGAACCTTCAGCGCCGGGTTCGACCTCCGCGGGGCGGACGAGGACGCCGAGGTCGCCAGCCGCTTCCTCGCGGTCCAGGACGTGCTGGACGCGCTCCGGGAGACGGGGTGCGTGACGGTCGCCGTCGTGGCCGGGCCGGCCGTGGGCGCCGGGGCGGACCTCGTGGCGGCCTGCGACGTGCGCATCGGCACCGAAGACGCCGCCTTCCGCTTCCCCGGGACGCGCATCGGCGTGGTGCTCGGGACTCGACAGCTGGCTGCCCGCATCGGTCCCGCCGCGGCGCTGGAGACCCTCGTGCTCGACGCGACGCTGGACGCCGACACCGCCCTCCGGCTGGGGTTGCTCACCCACCGGGTGGAGTCCGGGACGGACGCCGACGTGCTGGTCGCATCCTGGCAGCGTGCGGTCGGGGAGCTCGAGCCCGCGGTCCTCGACCGGCTCGTCGCGCTCACCCGGGTGCCTGCGGACCCCCGGGACCGTGCGGCGCTGCGGGAGAGCGTCGAACTCCCCGGGAGCGCAGGACGCGTCGCAACCTTCCGGCTGCGACGCGTCCGCTAGCTGTCGGGCGTGAACTCACGCCTCGGGTGTCCACGTTCACGGGTCGGCCGCGTCCTTCCAGATGGTCTCGGTGGGCTTGGGAACCCAGATCTCGACCATCTCGAAGGTGCCGTCACCGGTGTTGTCGAAGTTGTGGAACTCGCCCGCCGGGATGTGGACCACGTCGCCCACGGCGATCGGGATCGCCTCGTCGTCGTGGTCGTAGAACCGGCCGGTTCCCTTCAGGACGAGGAAGATGTGGTCCGCGTCCATGTGCTTGTGCGCCGACGCCTCGTCACCAGGTTCGTAGATGACGATGTCCCCCTGGATCCCGTCCAGTCCGAACATGGCCTTGGTCGCGAAGTCGACACGTCGACGACCGTCGCGTGTCGAGCGGATGCTGGGGCGCTCGTCCTTGCGTACGACCTTCGCCATCCGAGCCTCCCTGTCAGGCGTGAGCGGTCGTGGCGCAGGCTAGTTCACCCGTGCAGCGAGGCCAGATTCTCGACGATGGACTCCTGTCCGCTCCGTGCGAGCAGCACGACGGCCGGCTCGTCACCGAGGTTCTCCTCCACGTGTGGTGTGAACGGGGGGACGAGCACGTAGTCGCCCGGCTTGGCGTGGATCCGGACCTCCTCGCCGTGCTCCAGGAAGACGAAGCTCGGCTGTCCCTCCAGCACGTAGATCGCCGTCTCGAGCTCGCCGTGGTGGTGGGCCGCCGACACGGCGCCCGGCGCCATCTCGGTCTGCCCCATGAACACCCGGCTGGCCTGGGCGGTCGCGGCGGAGATGCCGGCGGTCCTGCGCATGCCCGCGCTCTGGGCGGTGTCGTCGGAACAGGCCTCGGACGGGACGTGGCGGAGGGGGCGTGGGTCGGACATGGCGGGTCCTCGTGACGTGGTGGGGTCGACCGGGAGCGTGAGCGCGGTCGCCGGGCGGCGACCGTACGAGCGCCCACGCGTCGCCCGGAACCGGACGGTGACAACCGTGCGAACAGACAGCCGACGGGACGGGGGCGCGCCCTCAGGGACCGGCGAGATCGGGGCCCGTCGGGTCGACGTCCGGCGGCGGGGACGCGGCGCGGCCACGCAGCACGATCCCGGTGATCGTCGCCGCCACCGACAGGATCCCGGCGATCATCGCCAGCACGATCCACCCGAGCGCCACCATGTCAGAAGCCCGCGAGGCCTGCACCAGGCCGAAGACCGCGCCGAGTGCCCCCACGCCGGCGAGGATCCAGAAGGCGGGCACCGACCTGCGGGCGTCCACCCGCAGCAGCTTGAGCATGCCGCCCAGCACGGCGACGGGTAGCAGCCCGATCGCCAGCAGCACCAGCGTGCCTCGCATCGTCCTCTCCCTCCCGCCCCTACGCGGAGACGTCCGCCGAGATCTCCCGGAGCAGGACCGCGAGCGACGGATCGCCCACGACCTCGAACGCGAGTGTCGTGAGGAGGTCGTCGTCCATCCGTGCATCGTACGCACGGCACCGATGAGTCCGGGTCCCCCCGGACGTCGGAGGTGTTCGGAGGTCTCGGGCGTCGGTGTCGCACCCCCCTGCGAAGCTGGCTACCGTGCGCCGGCTCGGCTCCCGCGGCCGGGCCGGGCGGCGAGATCCGCTCGGCCCCTTCCGGCCGGGCCGGCGACGAAGCTCGACGGGTCCGTTCGCGACCCGGTGGAGGGTAGAGCGACATGGTGGACGTCATCCGTGCCACGGGGCTCGTCAAGCGCTACGGCGACGTCGTGGCGCTCGACGGTCTCGACCTGTCGGTCCCGGAGGGGACCGTCCTCGGTCTGCTGGGGCCCAACGGTGCCGGCAAGACCACGGCGGTCCGGATCCTCACGACGCTGCTCCAACCCGACGCGGGCCGCGCCGAGGTCGCCGGGGTCGACGTGCTGGCGGACCCGCATCGCGTCCGCGAGCGGATCGGGCTGTCGGGGCAGTACGCGGCCGTCG
Source organism: uncultured Nitriliruptoraceae bacterium (assembly GCA_963695235.1). Taxonomy (GTDB): domain Bacteria; phylum Actinomycetota; class Nitriliruptoria; order Nitriliruptorales; family Nitriliruptoraceae; genus PWLR01. Next base: position 963,536 of record OY968778.1, on the reverse strand, counting down.
ACGAGCACCTGACCGGCTACGAGAACCTCGAGATGGTCGGTCGGCTCTATCGGCTCGGCCTCGCGCGGGCCCGCGTCCGGGCGCGGGAGCTGCTCGAGCGTTTCGATCTCGCCGATGCGGGTGACCGACCGGTGAAGACCTACTCCGGCGGGATGCGTCGGCGTCTGGACCTCGCAGGCGCGCTCGTCGCCGAGCCCCAGGTGCTGTTCCTGGACGAGCCCACCACGGGGCTGGACCCGCGGAGCCGGCTCGGCATGTGGGACGTGATCCGGGAGCTGTTGGAGCACGGCACCACGCTGCTCCTCACGACGCAGTACCTCGAGGAGGCCGACCGGCTCGCCGACGACATCGTGGTCATCGACCACGGCCGGGCGATCGCACGCGGCACCTCGGACCAGCTGAAGGCCCAGGTCGGCGGCGAACGCGTCGAGCTGGTCGTCGCCGGCCCCGCCGACCTGGACACCGCGACCAGGGTGATCGCGCCGCTCGCCGTGGGCGAGATACAGGTCGACACGCACGCGAACGCGATCTCCGCGCCCGTCGCCGGCGGGGCACAGGACCTCATGACCGCCCTACGCAACCTCGACTCGGCCGGTGTCAAGGTCCTGGACGTCGGGCTCCGGCGGCCCACCCTCGACGACGTGTTCCTGACGCTGACCGGTCACGTCGCCGAGCCGGACGCGGGCCCGGCCGTCACCTCGGAGGATCCCGCCACGAGCGCCGCGCAGGACGAGGGGGTGGTCGCGTGAGCACGTTCACCGCAGCGATCGTCGACGGACACGTCGTCGCCAAGCGCAACATCATCAAGATCAAGCGTGTGCCGGAGGTCCTCGTCTGGGTCCTCATGTCGCCGATCATGTTCGTGCTGCTGTTCGCCTACGTCTTCGGTGGCGCCATCGATCCCGGAGCAGGGGTGAACTACCGCGAGTTCCTGATCGGTGGGATCTTCGCCCAGACGGTCGTCTTCGGCGCCACCTTCACGGGCGCGGGCCTCGCCGAGGACATGAGCAAGGGCATCATCGACCGCTTCCGCTCCCTGCCGATGTCCCGCTCCGCGGTGCTCGTGGGCAGGACCGCCAGCGACATCGTCTACAACGTCCTGTCGATCGCGATCATGTCCCTCACCGGGCTCGTGGTCGGCTGGCGGATCCGTGGCTCGGTGCTCGACGCGATCGGCGCCTACCTGCTGCTGCTGCTGTTCGCGTACGCCTTCTCGTGGGTCATGGCGTACGTGGGCCTGCTCGTGCCCAGCGTCGAGGTGATCAACAACGCGTCGTTCATGGTGATCATGCCGCTCACCTTCGTGTCCAACGCGTTCGTGCCGCTCGAGACCTTCCCGCGGTTCCTCCAGGGGTTCGTCGAGTGGAACCCGGTGTCGGCGCTGGTCCAGGCCACGCGTGAGTTGTTCGGCAACACGTCCGTCTCGATGTCGGACGCCTGGCCGATGCAGAACCCGGCCGTCTACACGCTGCTCTGGGTCGTGGTGATCCTGGCGATCTTCGTGCCGTTGTCGATCCGGCAGTACAAGCGATCGACGCTCAAGTAGAGCGGTCGACGCTCAACGGACCGACGCGGGCCCCACGAGGCCGTGTCCCATCTACGGGCGCCACCTCCCCGTCTGGCAGGATGCCGCGTCACCACACAGGGAGAGGCGGCCAATGGCGCAGCAACACCTGAGCATCTTCGACGGCCCCGGCTGCACCTTCACCGAGGAGGAGCAGTCCAACATCGAGCTGATCCGGCGCTACCGGGCGGTCCCCGTGTCGGAACGGGCGCCGTTCCTGGCCCCCGATTTCGTCCGACACCGCGCCGGGTTCGCGCATCTCGCCGAGCTGTTCGGGGGATCGGGCAAGGTCGAGGACGACTCGATGCCCGACCGCGAGTTCGTGCTGCTCGACGTGACGGCCAAGCAGGACCGGGTGTGGGCGATCTGGCGGGTCGTCGGCACCCACACGGGTGAGCTGTCCGGCATCCCGCCGACGGGTCGACGGGTCGATGTGACCGAGGTCGGGTTGTGGCGTTGCGAGGACGGGCTGATCGCGGAGGCGTGGTTCTTCGCCGACGACCTCGGTCTCCTGCGGCAGCTCGACGTCGCGGTCCCACGGGGCTGAGCCTCCCGGCCCGACGGCCGTCTGCGACCTCGTGGCCCAGCCGTTAGCGTGCCCTCCCCACCCACAGCGACGCGAGGGGAGCACGATGCCGCAGGAGGTCCGAGGGGTCATCGCTCCCGGCCGGGGCGAGCCGGTCCGGGTCGAGACGATCGTCGTGCCCGAGCCCGGACCTGGCGAGGCGGTGGTCGCGGTCCAGGCGTGTGGCGTCTGCCACACGGACCTGCACTACCGCGAGGGCGGGATCAACGACGACTTCCCGTTCCTCCTCGGACACGAGGCGGCCGGCGTGGTCGAGGCGGTCGGCGACGGCGTCGAGGACGTCGCACCCGGCGACTTCGTGATCCTCAACTGGCGCGCCGTCTGTGGCCGGTGCCGCGCCTGCACGCGCGGGCAGCCGCAGTACTGCTTCGAGACGCACAACGCCACCCAGCCGATGACGTTGACCGACGGCACGGTCCTGTCGCCGGCGCTGGGTATCGGCGCCTTCGCGGACAAGACCCTCGTCCACGCGGGGCAGTGCACCAAGGTCGACCCCGCCGCGTCCCCGGCGGCGGCCGGTCTGCTCGGTTGCGGGGTCATGGCGGGGCTCGGTGCCGCGATGAACACCGGTGGCGTCACGAGGGGGCACAGTGTCGCGGTCATCGGGTGCGGTGGTGTCGGCAACGCGGCGATCGCGGGGGCTGCGCTGGCCGGGGCCACCACGATCGTCGCCGTCGACCTGGACCCGCGGAAGCTCGCGTGGGCGAGGAGTCTTGGGGCGACCCACACCGTCGACGCCCGCGACGCCGACGTGGTCGAGGCCATCCGCGCGCTCACCGGTGGCTTCGGGGCCGACGTGGTGATCGACGCGGTCGGCCGCCCGGAGACCTTCACGCAGGCGTTCTACGCCCGTGACCTGGCAGGGACGGCGGTGCTCGTCGGCGTGCCGACCCCCGACATGCGCTGGGAGGTGCCGCTACTGGACGTGTTCGGCCGGGGCGGCGCGCTGCGGTCCTCGTGGTACGGGGACTGCCTGCCGTCGCGCGACTTCCCGCTGCTGATCGACCTCTACCTCCAGGGTCGGCTCGACCTGGACGCGTTCGTCTCCGAGACGATCGGCCTGGACGACGTCGAGTCGGCCTTCGAAAGGATGCACCGGGGCGAGGTGCTCCGCTCGGTGGTGCAGCTGTGACCGCACGGATCGAGCACCTGGTCACCTCCGGCACGTTCAACCTCGACGGAGGGACCTGGGAGGTCGACAACAACGTCTGGATCGTCGGGGACGACGCCGAGGTGGTGGTGATCGACGCGCCCCACGACGCCGACGCCATCGCCGGGGCGGTCGGGGACCGAGTCGTCCGGGCGATCGCGTGCACCCACGCCCACGACGATCACGTCCGCGTGGCGCCGGAGCTCGCAGAGCGCACCGGCGCGCCGATCCTGCTCCACCCGGACGACCTGCCGGTGTGGGAGCTCACACACGTCGGGTGGCGTCCGGACGTGCTGCTCGCGGACGGTCAGCGGTTGGCGGTGGCGGGCATCGAGCTCGAGGTCCTGCACACGCCCGGTCATGCGCCGGGTGCCGTGTGCTTCCACGCGCCGACGCTCGGGGCGCTGTTCTCGGGCGACACGTTGTTCGCGGGCGGTCCTGGCGCCACGGGGCGGTCCTTCTCCGACTTCCCCACGATCGTGGCCTCGATCCGCGACCGGCTCCTGACGCTGCCGCCGGAGACGGTGGTGCACACCGGCCACGGCCCGTCGACGACGATCGGCGACGAGGCGCCGCACCTCGACGAGTGGATCGCCCGGGGCTCCTGACCGGCCTAGGACGGCGGTCGTTCTGCGACCGCCACATCCAGCCCGCCGGCTGGTGCGGGTTGGCGTGGTTCCCGGTCGCCGTCCGGGTCGCCCGGTCCACGGCCGCCACCAGGGCCGCCGCCCCCTCTGCCGCCGCCGCCGCCTCCGCCGCCGCCGCCTCCGCCGCCGCCTCCGCCGGGCCACCAGCCGTCCGAGCCGCCCGGGTCGTCGTCGGGGTCGTCCCAGCCGGTCGCCCGGGCCGTCCGGGGAAGCCGTTGCCGACGGCGACGGACCACCCAGAGCAGTCCCTGATGGACGAGCACGCCCGCGAGCGTGTTCGCCAGCGCCAGCCCGGCCGCGGCCAGCACGTCGACCCACCGTTCCGCGACGCCGTTGGCCACCAGTACGGCCGGCCATCCGACGGTCGCCGCCAGCAGTGCGGTCCGCGGCCAACGGCCGGCGACGAGGCCGAAGAGGAGCAGCGTCGGGATCATGCGGCCCACCTCTCGGTCAGCGCGCCGGCGTCGGATCTGACGCACCGAGCATGGGCGTTCAGGGCACCGCTGGCAAGGGCCGGACCCTCGTGGGTCCGCCGTCCGGTCCAGCCGTCAGCCGGGACGGTCGGTCTGGGTCACCTTCGAGAGGGCGCGAGGGTTGTCGGGGGACAGCCCGAGCCGTCGCGCAAGTGACTCGACGACCAGCTGTGCCGGGACGACCAGCCCGATCGGCGCCACCAGCTCCGGCAGGTCCGGGCCCGGAACCACGTGGTCGCACGCCGCTCGGAAGCGTCCGTCTCCGCCGAGTGCGACGGTCGTGGCGCCCAGTGCACGCAGGTCATCTGCGAGCTCCGTCATGCCTGCCACCATCGGGCCGTCCTGGGCCGCGACCAACACCGCCGTGACGTCCTCGTCGACGACCGCGATCGGGCCGTGCCGCAGGTCGGCGTACGACAGGCCGCGCACGGGGCGGAGGCACGTCTCCTCCAGCTTCAGCGCCAGTTCGAGCGCGGTCCCGAACGTCAGCCCGCGTCCGCTCACCAGGGTCGATCCCGTGCCGGCGAGGGCAGCCGCTGCCACCTCGATGCCGCCACGGGCCTCGAGCGTGCGCGCCATCTCCTGCGGCACCCGACGAAGCTCGCTCTCGAGTGACGCCGCGTCCGGACCGAGCGCGTCCGCGATGACGGCGATCGCTGCCAGCTGCGCGGTGTGGCTCTTGGTCGCCGGGACGGCGAGCTCCTCGCCCGCACGGGTCACCATCGCCAGGTCCGCGCCCTCCGCCAGCGGGCTGCCGCCGGCGTTGGTGATCGCCACGGTGCGGGCCCCGCACGAGCGCAGCCATGCCTGTGCCTCGACGATCTCCGCGGTCGCGCCGGACTGCGAGACGGACACGGCCAGGGTGTCGGACAGGTCGCGGCGCACGCGGTAGTGGGTCGCGAGGGACGGTGCCGCCAAGGAGGCGCCGCGTGCGGCGTGGACCTCCAGCAGATAGCGCCCGTAGACCCCGGCGTTGTCGGAGGTGCCGCGTGCGACGAACAGGACCTCGCGGCGGTTCTCGTCGAGCCGGCGGAGCTCCTCGCGCAGCGGCAGCAGCGCGTCGAGGGTCGCGTCCAGTACCGCCGGTTGTTCCGCGATCTCGCGCGCCATGACCGTGGTCATCGTCAGACCTCCACGCCGTCCGTCCTGGTCTCGTCGCGATGGACGACACGGCCGGCGACCCAGGTCGCGGCGGCCCGCCAGCCCTCGTCCAGCCACACCAGGTCGGCGACCGCTCCGACGCGCAGCCGCCCCAGGTCGGTCCGCCCCAGCGCGTCCGCGGGCACCCGGGTGGCGGCGGTCAACGCGACGGCGGGCGCGATGCCGCAGCCGATGGCGTTGCCGACGGCCTGGTCCAACCTGACGACCGACCCGGCGATGGTGCCGTCGTCCCCGACCGGCGGAGCGTCCTGGCGCACCGTGACCCGCTGGCCGCCGAGGTGGTAGGTCCCGGGCGGCATCCCGAGCGCGGCGATCGCGTCGGTCACGAGGGCGACGCGTCCCGACGCGGCCGCGAAGGCGGTCCTGACCGCCGTGGATGCGACGTGGTGCAGATCGACGATCAACCCGATCGTCAACCGCTGGTCGACGAGCGCTGCTCCGACGACGCCCGGGTCCCGATGGGCGAACCCGCGCTGGGCGTTGTACAGGTGGGTGACGAGCTGGGCACCGGCGTCCGCGGCGGCGAACACTTGGGCATCGGTCGCGTCGCTGTGCCCGACCGACACACGGACGCCGGCTCGCACCAGCTGCGCGATCGCGGCCTGGCCCCCCGTGCGCTCGGGCGCCAAGGTCACGTAGGCGAGATCGGATCCGCCGGCGTCGAGGAGCGACCGGATCGCCTCCGGTGTGGGATCGCACAGGAGCTGCTCGCGGTGTGCCCCGTGCCGTCCGGAGGCGAGGAACGGGCCCTCGACGTGGAGACCGAGCGTGCGCGCCCCGCCGTTGGAGTCGATCGTCCCCCGCCACCCCCGATAGCGGGCCAGGGATGCGGTCAGCTCGGAGAGGGGCGCGGTGATGATGGTGGGGACGAACGACGTCACACCGGTCCCGGGCAGCGTTCCCACGAGCTCCAGCCAGCCGTCCAGGTCCGCGTCTGCGACGTCGTGGCCGTAGGCGCCGTTGAGCTGGATGTCGACCAGCCCAGGCGCGAGGACCCCGTGTGGCAGCGCGATGGTGCGCGCGCCCGTGCGGGAGGCGGAAGGCTCGCCCCGCCCGACGCCGGTGACGGTCCCTCCGTCCATCGCGACCCAGCCGGGGGCCACCAGTTCATCGGCGAGCAACACCGCGGGGGCGGTGACCACGAGCTCCACCGGTGGACCTCCCCGCCTGCCGACGCGCCTGCCGACGCTTCCGCGCCGGTCGTGCCCATCACAGCCGACGGCGGGACCTTCGGCCCGAGTCGTTCGCCTCTACCGGGAGCGCCGGTGCACCCCGCGGGTGCGATGCCGTCACGATGTGGTGCACACCATTGAAATGTAGTGGGCTAGACCACTATCGTCGACGTCGGACCGCCGCGGCAGGGCATCTTCGCGTCGTCGCTGGGCGCATCGGATGGCCGGCCGGTCGGGGAGGGCGGCACGCCGGGAGCGGTGCGGCCACGCACCACTGACGCGTCCAGGGAGGCACGTTGTGGGCATCATCAGCGATGTACTCGAGTTCCTAGCCAACAACATCTTCAGCGAGGTCGCGATCCTGATCGGCCTCATCACCCTCGTCGGCCTGCTGCTCCAACGGGCGTCGATCGAGGACACGGTCGCCGGTGCGATCCGCGCCACGATCGGCGTGATCATCCTCTTCGTCGGCATCGACGTGTTCGTCGGCGGGCTGGTGTCGTTCCAGACGATCGTCGGTAGCGCGGTCGGACTGGCACCGCCCGAGGCGACCAACACGCTCGGAGACTTCCTCGGCACGCACGGTGGCAGCATCGCGCTGATCATCGCGCTCGGCTTCCTCATACACCTCGTCGTGGTCCGGATCCTCAACACGCGCTACGTCTACCTGACCGGACACCTGCTGTTCTGGGTCGCGGTCATCACCGCTGCGGCGCTCGTCGAGGTCTTCGGCGACGTCGACCGGTGGACGCTCGTGGTCGCCGGTTCCGTGGTGGTCGCCCTCTACTGGACGATCCAGCCGCTCGCGCTCGCCCCGTTGATGCGAAAGGTGATCAACAGCGACGACTGGGGCTACGGCCACACGAGCTCGCTGGCCTGCTGGATGGCCGGCCGCCTCGGCAAGCCGCTCGGCACGCGCGAGGAGCACGACACCGAGAAGCTCGTCCTGCCCAAGCGCCTGTCGTTCTTCAAGGACATCAACGTCAGCACGGCGCTGGTGATCACCGTGATCATCCTGATCGCCGCCGCCTTCGCGGACCAGGCGGTGCTGGCGGAGCAGGCCGCCGCCTACAACGCCGACCTCAATCCCTGGATCTGGGCCGTCATCGCAGGCCTGCGCTTCGCTGCCGGCATCGCGATCCTGCTGTTCGGTGTGCGGATGTTCCTGGCGGAGATCGTGCCGGCCTTCAAGGGCATCAGCGAGCGGCTGATCCCCGGATCGCGTCCGGCGCTCGACGCCCCGACGGTCTTCCCCTTCGCCCCCACGGCCGTGATGATCGGCTTCCTGTCGAGCACTGCCATCTTCCTCGTGTTCATGGCGATCTTCGCCGCGGCCGGCTGGTTCGTGCTCGTCCCACCGATGATCATGCTGTTCTTCCCCGGCGCGGCCGCGGCCGTGTTCGGCAACGCGATCGCCGGGTGGCGTGGTGCGGTGTTCGGCGGCCTGATCAACGGCACCTTCCTGGCGATCGGCCAGGCGGTGACCTGGGGCATGCTGTCCGACACGGCGCCGGAGCTCGCGACCCTCGCGGATCCGGACTGGTTCGTGATCGCCTGGCTGGTGCTGGGCATCGGCCAGCTGGCGAGCGGCATGGGTGCGGCCGGCATCTGGATGGTCCCCGCCGTGGTGACGGTGATCTTCGCGGTCTGGTACACGCTGATCCGTCGCCGCATGCAGGACCTGCCGACCGGTGCGCTGGCGGGTGACGCGCCGTTCGAGCGGCCGGACGCGACGACCCCGGCATCCGATCGATCGGAGTTGTAGATGGCGACCCGACCGGAGCCCCTCCAGGTCCTCACCGTGTGCGGTGTGGGCATGGGCTCGAGCCTGATGTTGCGCATGACCGCCGAGGACGTGTTCAAGCGGATGGGTGTGACCGCGAAGGTCGAGGCGACCGACGTCTCGAGCGCGAGGAGCATGCAGCCGCACGTGATCATCGGGCAGGGCATGCACACGGACGAGTTCGAGGGCAGGGCTCCGGTCGTGGTCGGCATCAGCAACTTCATGGACAAGGACGGGCTCGAGGAGATGTTGACCGAGGCCTTCCGCGGCCAGGGATGGCTGGAGTAGGCATGCCGCGGGAGACGGGGGTGCTGCTGGGGCGAGCCCGTCGCCAGGCCGACGGCTGGCGGGACGCAGTGCGCCTCGCGTGCGCGCCCCTGCTGGACGCCGGCGCCATCACCGACGACTACCCACGGCGCTGCATCGAGATGGTCGAGGAGCACGGGCCCTACATCGTGCTCGCCCCCGGCATCGCGCTCGCCCATGCCCGGCCCGAGGACGGCGTGCGCAGGCTCGGTGTCGCAGCGGTGACGCTACGGGAGCCGGTCGAGTTCGGACACGACGAGAACGACCCGGTCGACGTCGTCTTCGCGTTCGGGTCACCGGATGCCGAGCAGCACGTCGGGCTGCTGTCCTCCCTGGCGACCCACCTGCTGGACGGTCTCGCTGACCGCCTCCGCGAGGCGCCCGACGACCAGGAGGCGCAGCGGATCATGGAAGGGATCGACGGTGTCGACTGAGCCGGTTCCCGAGCAGCGGTCGGCGGCGGCCTTCGGCGGTCGGATGCTCGACCACCTTCGCGCTGCGGAGGAGCGCAACGCGGCGGCGCTCGACGAGGTCGCGGGTCGTGTGCTCGGCGTGATCCGCGACGGCCTGCGGCTGCACGTGACCGGCACGGGCCATTCGAGCGCGCTGGTCCTGGAGGCGTTCTACCGAGCCGGAGGGCTCGCCTGCGTGAACCCCATCACGCATGCGGGGCTCGTGCCGCTGCTGGGTGGCATCGCGAGCACCGTGCTCGAACGCAACGGGGATCTGGCCCGGGCGCTCCTGGCGACGGCGGCGCCGGTGGACGGCGAGGTGGCCGTCGTGTTCTCGAGCTCGGGGGCCAACCCCCTGCCCGTCGAGCTGGCGCGCGGGCTGCGCGATGCGGGTGTCTGGGTCGTGGCCGTGTCGTCCCTGCCGCACCTGCGGAGCGCCCCGGCGCGGGCGGGTGTGAAGCTGGACGAGCTGGCCGACGTCCTGCTCGACACGGGCGTGCCCGTCGGCGACGCCGCGTTCGTGGCGGGCGACGCCCGCACCGCACCGCTGTCGTCGCTCACCTCCATCTACCTGTGGAACCTGCTGCTCGCGGAGGTCGCGGAACGGGCCGCGACGGAGGGCCTCGCCCTGCCGTTGTGGACGAGCGCGAACACGACGGGGGGCGACGAGCGCAACGCCGACCTGCTGGCGCAGTACCGTCCGCGCATCCCGCTGCTCTGACGGCGACGTCGCCGCGTCACACGCCGCCGTCGGAGGGCACGATCCGGTGGGCGAGAACATGACAGAGGAACGCCGCACGAGACGGCCCGCCCTCCCGGGCAGGCGTCGGCGTGCGTCGTCCGACCGGTCGGCGCCCCTGGCCGGCGACCGCAAGGGCGAGCAGCTCCACGAGATCCTCGACGGTCTGCTCGCCTCCAGCGAACCCGGTCAGCGCCTGCCGAGCGAGCGGGAGCTCGCGGAGCGCTACGGCGTCGCGCGCATGACGGTGCGCGGGGTGCTCGGACGCCTCGCCTCCGAGGGTCTCGTCTATCGCATCCAGGGGCAGGGGACCTTCGTCGCGCAGCCGCGGGTCGCGCAGCCGTCCACCCTCACCTCGTTCTCGGAGGACATGGCGGCGCGCGGCATGAGACCCGGCACCATCGTGCTGGCCCAGGAGGTCGTTCCCGCCTCCGATGCGGTGGCGCACCGTCTCGAGCTCGCGGCCGGTGAACCGATCGTGCGCATCGAGCGGATCCGCAGCGGCGACGGCGAGCCGATCGCGCTCGAGCGCACCCACCTGCCCGCCGCCCGGTTCCCCGGGCTCGACGAGGTGGACCTCGTGTCCGCCTCCCTGTACGCGACCCTGGCCTCGGTGTACGGCTGCGAGCTCGCCACGAGCGAGCAACGCATCGCGGCAGTCGGGGTCGGCGATGCCGAGGCGCACCTGCTGCACATCGAGCCGGCGACACCGGCGTTGCGGATCGAGCGGGTGACGCGTGACGGCGAGGGCGCGGTGATCGAGTTCGTCCGGTCGCTGTATCGGGGAGACCGGTTCGAGCTGCACACGCAGCAGTTGCGGGATCCTGCCGGCGCCCGTCCGGAGCACGCGGTCGGTGCGGGCATGCGTCCATGAGGCCCGCGTCCGACGACCGGCGCGCGGTGCTGTTCGACATGGACGGAGTGCTCGTCGACTCCACCTCGGCGCACGTGCGGGCGTGGCGACGGTGGCTCGACGATCAGGGGCTCGAACCGCCTGCTGAGGGGATCGCGAGCCTGTTCGGCAGGCGTGCGGCGGAAGCGGTCGCCGGGTTGCTCGGCCTGCCGGAAGGCTCGGACGCGTCGCTGGCCGCCCTGCGTGAGCTCGAGTCGCATGCCGACCGAGAGCTCGGCGCGTCGTCGGCCGGTGGGCGGGTGGTGCCTGGCGCCGAGGCGGTCGTGACCGGCCTCGTCGATGCGGGATGGCGGGTCGCGGTCGTGACGAGCGCCGTCTCGTCGACGGCTGTGCGGTCGCTCGGGCCACTCCGTGCGTCGTTCGGCGCGGTGGTGACAGCCGACGACGTTCGGCGCGGCAAGCCCGACCCCGAGCCCTACCTGACCGCGGCGCGCCTGCTGGACGTCCCGGCTTCCCGGTGCATCGTCGTGGAGGACGCCGTCGCCGGGGTGATGGCGGGCAGAGCGGCCGGCATGCGGGTGGTGGGGGTGACCAGCACGGCGGCGGAGGAGCAGCTTCGCGCCGCCGGGGCCCACGAGATCGTGGCCCACGTGACCGAGCTGCCCGACGCGCTCGCGGCGCTTGCCTGAACCACGAGCTGGGCCAGCGGTGTCGGTCCGGGCGGCGTCAGACGTGGACGGTTCGCACGGGTCGGTCGCCGGCGACGCGCGTGATGTCGCCCGGGTCGCTTGTGAGCACCACGACCTCGTCGTACGCCAGCGACCGGATGGCAGCGCCGACGTGGGCGTCGGCAACGCTCACACCCGCCGCATTGGTGACGAGGCTGGCAGCGACGTTCGCGCTCGAGGTATCGAGGACGTGGTCTGCGATCCGCAGCCTGTTGATGGCCGCGGCCGCGGGCTGCGTGCGGTCCCAGCCCGCCTCGACGCGCACGGATGTGGGGACGACCGCCGACACCTCCCGCCCCCGCCGCCGGCGCGCAACGATGCCGGCCAGGTGAGCGACGACCTGCCGGTGCTTGCGATGGCGTTCGTCTCGGAGCGCCTGCACTGCCTCGTTGTCGAGGACGATCACCCTCATGCGTGCGTGGCCAGCTGTGCCTCGGCCCACAGGAGCACGTCATCCGCATCGGCGTCTGCATGACGGGCCAGGACCTGTGCGGCGGCGCGTTCGATCAGCTCCGGGCGCTCCGCCAGCGGGGACCCGTCCTGGCTCGCGAGTGCGAGCGCCACCTCGGCGAGTGACGGGCGGGTGTGGGGGTGCTGCACGAAGTGCGCCTCGAGCGCCGCTTCCATCACGGTGGTCTCCAGCAGCCTGCGCAGTGCCGCAGCGGTGAGGCTCGTGGTGCTGTCCGCCACACCCAGATGGCGCACCGCCAGCGCAGCCGCCTCTCGAAGTGCCGACGGAAGCCGCATGGAGGTGTTCACGGTCGCGTCGCCGTCTGCGTCGAGCAGACGGTTGATCTCGTCGAGGACCTCGAACTCAGCCATCGCGCAACTGTACCACGCGTCCGTGGTACAGCGGTTCGCCGGGCACCGACCACAAGGCGCCCGCTCATGCAACGAGCCCCGCCGATGGCGGGGCTCGTCTCGATCCTGCTGTCCGTCGGGCCTAGGCCTGCTCGAACCTCACGATCGGTCGTGCATCAGATCAGAGCGGGGTGACCTCGGTGGCCTGGGGGCCCTTCTGGCCCTGACCCACGTTGAAGCTGACGCGCTGGCCCTCGTCCAACGACTTGTAGCCGTCGGACTGGATCGCGGAGAAGTGGACGAACAGGTCATCGCCGCCTTCGGCTGGGGTGATGAAACCGAAGCCCTTGTCGGCGTTGAACCACTTGACGGTACCTTCTGGCATGTTCCGATTCCTATCTAGACGCGTCCCAGCACGGGTTGCTTCCACAGAACCGGGAAACGAATGGCCCCGACCGGGCGCGTGACGGAACCCACGGTACAGCGCTGGGGGGCTGCGTGGTACATCGCTTTTGCACAGTGCGCTGACCGCTCGCGGCGTGCGCAGTCCGAGGGTCGATGGGCCGTGGGATGGGCAACGGGACGGGCGTCAGCGGCGGCCCCACGCGCCCCGAACGCACAGGGGCTCCAGGTCCTGCCCGGAGCTTGTCGAGACATGGCGAGAGGCGCCCATTGTGGCGTCACGAGGGAAGGCGTGCAGGCGTGGGAGTCATCGGTCACTGGCGGGGGCGCCCGCCCGAGGTCTGGACCATGGCACTCATGCTGGTCGCAGGCAGTGCTTTGTGCCTGATGGGCGCCGTGTGGCCTCGGACGCCTGCGTCGCCCGCTGCCCTGCTCGGGGTGTGCTCCGCATGCGGCGCAGCGGTCGTCTCGGTGCTGTGGCTCAGGCGAAGGGGGGACGTGACCCTGCTGCTCGGCGTGGCGTCCGCGGTCATGGTGATCGCCACCACGGTGCTGGTCGCCTCGGCGGCGACCGGCGAGGGGGCGATCGGGACGACGTTCGCCTACCTCTGGTTGCTGGTGTACGTCGCGGTGTTCCACGGCAGGTCGCTGGCGCGCCTGTCCGCGGCGGTCGTGTTGGCGGCCCTGGCTCTCGGCCTGCAGGCGAACACGGCGGTCGTCGAGACACCGCAGCTGTGGCTCACGATCGCGTTGACCACGCTGTTGGCGATCGAGACGCTCGGATGGATGCACGAACGGCTGCGGGCGCTGGTCAGCACCGATCCGCTGACGGGGGTCCTGAATCGCCTCGGACTCGAGGAGGCCGCCAACCGGGCCAGGTCCGGCGCCGAGCGTGGGGGACGGCCGTCCACGGTCGCGGTGATCGACCTCGACGGGTTCAAGTCCGTGAACGACCGCTACGGCCACGCCGCGGGTGACCGGCTCCTGATCGAGCTCGTCGAGGGCTGGCGCGCGCGCCTGCGGGGCGCCGACCTCGTGGGGCGGCCCGGCGGCGACGAGTTCGTGCTGGTGCTCCCGGCGACGGACGAGACGGAGGCCGAGCGGTTGCTGGGCAGGCTGCGTTCGGGGTCGCCGTTGCGTTGGACGCACGGGCTGACCGAGTGGCACACCGGCGAGACCCTGGACGTCGCGCTCGATCGAGCCGACGACCGCATGTACGCCCGCAAGGCGCAGGTCGTCCAGCCGTTGACGCGGAGCCGACAGCGCCCTGCGCTGGCCACCGACACGGTGGGCGCCGGCCCGACGTCAGGTCTCGCTCCCGGAGCCGGCTGAATGCTGCCGGTCCTCGGACCCGTGGTCTTGGCGCCGGTCGAGCAGGGGATCGCCGGCCTGGGCAGACCGCATCTGGACCTCGTCTGCGTCGCTCAGCCTGGTTCGGCGGCACGGTTCGCCGCAGCGTCGAACGTCGTCGGGGCCGCCTCGAGCCGGTCGTCGGTGCGCAGGCGATCCACGAGCGTCGACTCGCCGGCGACGAATGTCCACTCGAACTCGATCTCCGTCGCGACGAACCACGACCGGTCCGCGGGCCACCACAGCCCGGCGGCCGGTCGGTTGCCGCCAGAGGCTGCGACGGAGTCGAGCGCGCCCGTCAACGGTCCGCGGAGCAGGAAGTGGCCGCGACCCTCCGTGCCGAGACGTGCGGCGCCGGGGAACCGTTGGGGGGGCACGTCGCCCCACCCCTCCCACACCGCGACGAAGACGTCGTCCGGTGTCGTCGTCGCGCTCGCGAGCACATCGACGAGCGCACTGGCGGTGACCGTGTCCAGCTCGCCCGGCGATGCGTACAGGCCTGCCGTCTGCGCGGCCGGGATCGAGAACATCTCGCGGGTGCTGTCGAGTGCCGTGACGCTTCCGAAGCCGAGTCGCTCCGCTGCCGTTCGCCAGCTGATCGGATCGGGTTCGGCGCCCCACCAGGGGTGGAGCACCTGGCACACCGCCGGGAGGCTGGAGGGGACCAGCGAGCCCACCCGGATCCCTTCTCGGCCCCACGGGTCCAGCTGCTCGAGCCACCATGCGGCCTGCGTGCCGTCGGGCTCCGGTGCCAGCGGATGATCCGGTGGCAGGATCTCGAGGTATTTGCGCGGCACGCTCACGTCGCCTCCGTGAGCCAGCCGGATCGTGACACCCCGGCCAGGTCGGGGCGGGCGCGTCCCCGCGACGTGATAGAGCGAACCGAACGACGTCGCGTGGTGACGGCCCGCATCGGCGACGACGGCACGATCGCCCGGACGCAGCCGGACGCCCTTGCGGACCGTCTCGGGCCCCGTCCAGCAAACGTCGGCGCCGGCCCACAGATCCCGCACGACCATCGCTCCCCCCTGTTCTGCCCGGGCGAAAGGTAGGTCGGACCAGCGACGGGGGCACGAGGGGCCGGCCCTGCCCGTGCCCGTGCCAGGCCCGCGGGCCGGCATGCACCGAACCTGCGAGAACCCTCGCTCATCGGTCAGGTTCTCGCGCCGGGACGAGGACGATGGCACCGAACCTGCGAGAACCCTCCACCATGGGGAGGAACTCGCACCACGCCCGCCGCCCGGACCAGTCGGGCCGTGTCCTGGCCCCGCGTCGAGCGGGAGCCCACCTTCCGGGCCAAGAACCCGCGAGACATCGCAGCGGAGAGCGGAGAGCCCGAACAGAAGTCGTAGATGACCTGCCAGTGGTCTCTACGCGGCAAGATCCTGGAGGAGCCGATTTGAGTTCTCCAGCCTGCGCTCGCCAGGATTCCACGTGACTTGTGTTCGCCCTGGCCTTCGGGACTGACAGCTTTTCACCAGCGCGGCGTCAGCCAACTCGGTGCGTGGACCCATCGTCGAATGTGCCTCTCCGATGGCCGCCCAGCCCCGGTCCGGTCGCCACCGCGAAGCGAGGTGCGACGCTCAGGGGTCAACAGCCCGGGCGGCGCCGTCGGCACGGTCGCTCAGGTCGTCGTAGTCCCACCTCTGGAAGTAGTTGAGATCATCGAGGGACATCTCGGCGGTCGAAACCAGGTCCCAGGTTTTGAGCTCGACATCGGGAAGCTGCCCAAGCAGCACGGCTACAGCCTTCATCGCCTGCAGCGCGAGTGCCTTCAGCTCCTCATCGTTGTAGTCCTTCACCTCCATCACGCCTCGCAGCACCACCTCGTAGGCGTCGTCTGGAGACAGCTCGTCGTCGCTGTTCAAGATCAGGTAGAGGCCGGCGAGCACCGTGCCGCCTGGCTTCTTCAGCACCCCACGGATCCTCCCCGTCACGGGGCGAACACGGTCGTTGAAAGCGTCAGGAAACGCGGCTCGGAAGTAGCGCTTCCCGAGCCATCTCGCCAAGCCTGTTCGGTCCTTGGCAGGGAGGCGTCGACCCTGATCCGGCGCCTGCCCCTCAAGCGCCTGTTTCGGAATCAGGACCCGATAGTGGACACTGAGCGTGATCACCTCGGCGCTGCCGGTTGCCTGCACTTGGAGCTTGCGGGGATTCTTGCCCCACGTGAGGTTCCCGTTGGCCGGACCGTCAGTGGGGACGCCCCGCATGATCTCAGCCCACGGCTCTGCTTCGAGATCCTGGGCTGCGAGGTCACAGGAGTGACTCACGAGCACCAACCAGTCGCGCTGCGGGTCCCACTCCTCGGGGATTAGGCCCCGTGCTCGCCAGTCGTTAGCCGTCTCCGGCGAGACGGTGTCACCCTGCAACCAGGGCGTCTCGCGCTCAGGAGATGGCACGGTGCGCCACAGTCACTCCGGCGACGTCCGTTGACCCGTCTCGAAGGAAACGTTGTCTCGCGCCCCCGGTACGGGTCCTCTGCGACCCAGCATCGCTGCTGCCCTCCGGCCGCCCTGCCCCCGTTCAGTCGCAGCCGTCCCGAGGGAGGAGCGGTCCCAGAACTCGAGCTCCGCCGCGACGCTTTCCGAAAGTGGTTCCTGGCTCAAGAGCTCCAGCGGCGAGAGCCCGCTCGGGCCCGGCAGCCGCCTGGCCTGACCGAGGGGCACGTCGGATGTGGACAGCCATCAAATGGCCAAGCGCCAGATGGTGATCATCCGCTGCAGATTCTGCTCGCGTGGCTGGGCGTCATCCGACAGCCAGCTATAGATGGCGGGACGCTGCACGCGCAACACTTGGGCGAGTTCAGTGACGGTCAAAGAGAACGCAGCTCGAATCGTGCCGAGCATCTCCCCGACGGTGGCTGGAACACTCCGTGGCGGCTTCTGTGCTGGGGCTGTGTGGACAACGACACGGCTGCCTGTCGGTGCGGGCTCAAGAGCGAGCACTGGCACGAGGCAGCCGCTGGTGCCCACTTCGTGCAGTCTCGAATGAACACATGCCATGCGCTGGGCTTCTGCCCTGCAGCAGCTGTGGCACGGCCACCCGCGAAGGCGAGACCATGCCTGGCAGGACCACGTTCGAGGTGAGGTCTTCGCCGAACGTTCCAGCCGCGGGCGGCGATTCCGAAGTGGTGGTCGTCTTCATGCGGGCCCTCCCCGTCCCCAGAACCCGAGCGCTTCCGCAGTCACGGCGGCCCGGAATGCCTCATCGCTGTAGCGGTGCAGCTCCCAGAAGCCTTCTACCACGGCGTCAGTCTGGAAGTCTCGCTCTCGCGTCGAATAGTGATCGATGTCGAGTAGAGCGCTCTCGGCTCCTGCATCGGGGGCTTTCCGGTGCAGGGTGGTCACCCCGAGGTCTGGAGGCAATCCGGAATCCGGCGCGGGCTTGAGAAGCCGAACTACGAGGTTCCCACTCGGCGTCTGCCCACGTTCTCTTGAGTTGAGCATCGAGGCGTTCGACACTCCAGGGGTCCTAGGGCTTGAGCCCACGCAGACCGGGTTGGAAGAACTCCCGCAGGCTCAGACCTGACGAGCCTGGTTCGATGAGGTTGACGCGACGGAATCCGAGCCGTTCGCACAGATCGACGTCGAGGACTTCGCCGATGATCTCGACGGCCTGAGCCACGGTTTCGATGAACGACTCGAAGCTGACGTAGCGCGTCTGTTCAACGACGACGAAGCTCGCGGACAGGACTACGGCGATCTGGTTCTCGCGGTCGGCGAAGACCCAACGGCGATCTGGGATCACCTGGGCGCCACCTGGGCCCAGGCGAAGCTCCTGGGCATCGAGCTGGTGGAAGCGAGGGAAGCCGGCTCGCCGGAACTGCTCCTGCAGCTCGGGGACGTAGTTCCCCATCCGCAGCACAGGCGAGAACACGACCTGGCCGAGAACGAACACCAAGGGGTTCGTTGCCAGGTCGAGTGGTTCGATGACGCGCCGGTTGTCCACTCATCCACCTTACACGTTTCCTTACACTTGCAACGCGGTAAAGCCAGATCAAGTTCCTGAGCTGCGCCGGACGTTCGCTGCGGCGCAGGACGCTACTCGGCAAGTGGTCTGGGTTGCGGTCGAGATGAGAACTGCCGGGCGAGCAGCTGCAAGGCGCCGCTGGCTCTCGTGGGGAACTGGTGACGTAGCTCGGCCGGCTCGAAGGGCTTGAGCCGAGCTTTAACAGTGCCGCATAGAGCAGCGCGGGTGGACGCCTCGGCCTCACGACCCAGCGGTGCCGGGCTCGGTCATGCCCTGGCCCCACCGTGGCCTTCGAGAAGCCCCAGACACGGCCGATCTCCGCGCCACTGGGTCGAGCCCCGTTGCGGCGCCAGGCGATGACGAGTCGGTGCTGGTGGGCCGCGACTTTCGCGGAGATCTCGTCGCCGCCCGTGGGTACGTGGAAGGGAAGGGCCGGGTCGACGCCGAACTTCCACGGGTCGAGCGCGTACTCGCGCGGGGTCAGCCGGCGCTGCCGGTCGAGTTGGTTGCCACCAGGGTTGTGTCTCATGCGTCGACGGTGCGCACCGCCGTGCTGGCGACATCCGACAACCGTGAGGGCCACCCGCGTGGCGGGTGGCCCTCACCTGGTTGCGTCGGTCAGACGGGCTGGGCGACGGCCGGGTCGACTGCCATCCGCGGGTTCTTCGAGGGGAGTCCAGGCATCCAGCTGACGGCGAGCGGGGTCTCCACGTCGAGGGTCACCCAGCCGGCGTAAACGGCCAGGACACGGCGGGGTCCAGGGTCTCGCCGAGCCCAGCGGTCCGGCGGCGCGCGTGCGCCGCCATGATCCGCAGCGCCGCGTCGCCGTCGACCAGCAGCGAGACGTCCCGCTCGGGGTAGTGCACGATCAGGTAGCCGAGCACGGTCTCGTTGAGGTCGTTGAGCGTCAGTCGGGCCTGGCTCCGGTCCGCTACTCGCTCTGAGGATGCGGACATCCTTGCCGGGGGCTCGGCGTCGTCGTGTTCGTCGCTCTCCTGCGGCGTGCCGGCGGTGTCTTCGGTCGTCGGTTCCGCTTCGCCCGACGGGGTGCCGCTCTCGTCAAGCTCGGCCGCTCAGGTCGTTGTCGTCATCCATCGATCGCTCCTTGTCTGTCGGCACCTCGTGGTGCCGCGGACGAACTGTTGCGTCGCCGTCGCCGGGGTGGTCGCCAACGGGCGGGACGTCGCAGCCCTCGCTGGAACGTTCGAGTAGGTCGGCTCCGCCCAGAGTCGGGGCCGGCTCGTGGCACCCCAGCTGTGCCGTACGGATCACGCGCGCGATGTCGTGTGCGTTGCGGGCGCTTCACGATCGAGGCCCGGCCCCGGGTGGGACCGGACCTCGGTCGAGTCGTGGACGGCAGCGGCCCTGCGGTCACTTGGTTCCGTGCTGCTGCTCCCAGTTCCGCATCAGGCGGATGTTGAGCGCGACCGTGGCGAATCCGACTGCCAGGGTCTGCCGTGTGCGGCCGAACAGTTGGATGTCCTCACGGCCTGTCCGTACGAGCTTCTTGTAGTGCGAGATGACCCGTTCGGAGGCGGTGCGGCGGTTGTAGGAGTGGATCCACTTTGGGCTGCCGAAGTGGTGCTGCTGCCGGCGACCCGCGCCCGCCTGCTGATACACCGTGATGGACTCCGAGGTGCAGCAGCGCGGTAGCGCGACGCGGATGTCGCCGAGCTGCTCCTCATAGATCTCGGGGATGTTCTTGTCCTCGGGCAGCGCCATCGAGTCGGGCCGAAGTGGGCACCGGACGTTTCCCGCGACGGCCGGGCACATCAGACGCTGTCGCTGCATGTCCGCGGTCTGCTTGCCCTTTCGGCGCATCATCCACGCCTCACGGGTCTGGCGCCGGCGGTGGAACTCGGCCCAGTCCTCGCGGGTGGCCTGGGGGACCAGGGATGCCGTCGAGGGTGATCTCGCGAGGCACCATGGGGCAGTAGAAGTCTCCACCGATCAGCACGGCTCCGTCCTTGGTCGTCCCGTGCCGCTGACGCTGCTGCTTGGACAGATCGAAGGTGAGGTGGACGCCGCGGTCGGCGAGGGGCAGGTGGACGGTCTCGGCAGTTCGCATGGAGTAGCCGCGGTCCACGATGGCGTGGTCGAGCGGTGCGACCGTCCGGATCGAATCGACCATGTCGACGAGCGCGGGCCCAACGCCGCCGATGTCGTCTGCGGGCGCGACACGGAGCGCGAGGACGAGTTCGGGCAGCGAAGGGCCGTTGACCTCGGCTGTCGCGACGGCGACGTGGACGAGGTAGCCGAAGTAGTGCTCGATCTTGTCGGTCTCGAACCCGTTCGCGTCGAGCGGGCCACTGGCCTTGTTCGCCTTCTTGCGCGAGGGCGAGAAGCTGTTGCCGGAAGGACGGCGACGCCCCCACCTTGCGTCGGGGTCAGCGGAGAGGACGCCGTCCCGTGACTTCGAGGCGTGGCGCCCGCCGCGAGCCCAGGCCTCTGTGATCGGTCGAGTCGACCGTGCCCGGTGTGGATGTCCGTCGAGATGGATAGTGGCTTGGAGCATTCGGTCGATCAGGCCGTTGAGGTCGGCCTGGCGCGTTGCCAGGACATCCGAGGGCAGCTCCCGGCGTTCGCGGTCCGCGAGTCGTCGGGATGCCTCCGGGCGCCTCAGTTCCTCCTCGGTGAGGTGGGGCTCCAGGCACTTCCGGTCGATGGGGGTTGTCTTGTACTCGTCGATGTGGTCACCGTCGAGAGTCAGCCGCAGCCGCTTGCCGGGGCGGTGAGGTGAGAGATCCAGGCTGTTTGCGAGGACGTTGAAGACGTGGCCGACCTGGCTCTTGGTGATCGTGGGGCGGGGCTCGTCCGGACTCATCAGCCCGAGTTCCTCCAGCAGGTCATCCGGGAGCTCGTTGGCGGTCTCGGTGACCTTCACGGTTGCCGGCGGACGGTCTCGCAAGCAGGTGAGGACGATCAGGATCAGGAAGGCGCGCATCGTCATCTTGCGGGCCCGGCCGAGCAGCTTGCCGTTCTCAGATCGCTTGAGGCACAGATGCTCGTAGGTGACAGCGACCATCGAGGTGTCGACGACGGCGCGGACGTCCTCGAAGTCGGTGCGGAGTCGGGCCTCCAGGGGAGACATGGGACGGAGGGTCGCGGCAGCGGGGTCGGACTCGTCGCGCTTGGCGAGGTCTGAGGGCGGCCGGTTCTGGTTTGTGGTCATGCGCCGCGACCGTCGAGCGCGGGTTCAGGCGGGCAATCGCCACAACCAGCCGCATGCGACCCGTGCGAGGGTCGCGCGTCGCCGGGATCGGGGGGGTGGTCGGCCCGCAGCTGGTCGCGGGCGAGATTGTCCGGCATGGCGGGCAGGGTGGCGGCGAGGTCGACGATGGTTGTGGGCGTGGTGAGGCCCGCGGCCTGCATCAGGACGTCGAGACGGACACCTGCGACGAGCCGGCCGGCGATCCATGTTGAACGCAACCGCCCCGGCTCCAGCGGTGGGAGCGCGTCGGCGCCATGCAGCCGATGTAGCAGCCGCGAGGCGACAGCACGTCGGTTCGGTTGGACGCCACCGATGAGGATCTCGTCCGGGCCGCGGTCCGCGATGTCGGCCAGCCGCTCTCCGTACCTGTCGACCACAGGCAAGGTGCGTTCCCGACGTCCGCGGAGATGAGCGAGCACGACGCCGTCCGCTGCCCGCTGGATGTCGCTGCCGCGTAGGTCTCTCAACTCCTCGCTGCCGCACCCGGCTCCGAGCCCGGCCAGCAGCAGGGCGCTGAGCCGTGTCGCTGTGGGTTCGGGTTGTCCCGGGACGAGCAGGAAGTAGGCCGCGCACCTCGGCGGCCGTGTAGGGCGGCTTGAGGCGACCGCGCCGCAGTTCGGGAGGTGGGGGTGGCTGGCCGGAGATGCGCTGGGCGCGGGCCAGGTAGCGCAGACGCGCCCTGATCGTCGCTCGGGTCGTCGCGGAGTGACGGCCGTCCTGCTCGGCGAGGGCGCAGTAGCGCTCGATCGTCGTTGATCTCAGGGCCGTATCCGCGCTGAGAGGGATGCCAGCTTCGCGGCACCAAGCAGCGAGTTGAGTTGCTGCTGCCAACAGTCGCGCGCTCGGTGTGGGTGGCCTGGCTCCGCTGCGTGAACCCAGGACCGCACGTCGGCCCCGATGGCGTGCCAGTCCGCGGCCACGAGCGTCGACGGCGTGTAGTTGTCGATCAGGATGGTGATGTCGTTAGCGTTCATGGCATGGTGGTGCCGGCTGGCCCCGCCGCGACAATCACCCGCTACACGTGCGAGGCGGTCCTCCCTGACCACGCAACGACCTCCGCCAAGGGTCGCGGCGCGACGGCCGCCTCGAGCAGAGGCGCCAACGCAGCAAGCGTGAGCCCCGTCCCCATGGTGAGGGCGTGTGCGCCGGCCCCCGCGTGGACCTGGTCGGAGATCCAGGTCGCTTGCAGCCGTGCCGGGTCGAAGTCGAGGTCGATCTGCTGGCTGATCTCGTCGCGGTAGTGCTTCGAGTCGTGACCGCTCACTCCGGTCAGCGGCTCGCCCGCGGCGGACTGGGCGAGCTGCTGCAGTGCTTGGCCATGGACACCATGCACCGGGACGAGGCGTGGTGACGTGCCTCTGACCTGGAACTGGATGCCGTGAGCAGCCCGGTGCACGTCGGTTCCTCGGCCTCGTGCCACCTCGTAGCCGGCGATACCGCCTCCGAGCTGTGCGTGAACATGAGCGGCAAGGAAGCGCTGGAGGCGTTCAGGCAACGCGTTGACCGACGGGTTCGACGCCGCGATCAGTGCCTGACGTTCGGCGCCGGAGTACGCAGCAGCGACTCTCGGACGTGCCTGTCCGGGTTCAGCGATGTGTGGACGCGCCAGCCGCCGCAGCCGCGCAAGGTAGGTCGCAACCGAGCCGTCGGGGCTTCCCTGGCTGCGTTGGACGGCGGCCCACCGTCGGAGGGTTGTCTCCTTCAGGAGCGCCCCGGGCACCAGTGGCAAGCCCGGCTGGTGGAGCGCCCACTCCAAGAGCACGAACAGGGCGGTCAACAGATCCTTGGCCTGCTTGCCCGTGGTGGCGCACACACGTACGCGGTCGCGCAGGGGTCCGGCCTCGTCCGATGACCACAGGGCCGCGACCGCGCTGTTGCGTGGCTGCTGGCTGGCCATCACGTCGCCGACGCTGCGCTGCTTGGGCGTGGAGCCGCCCGGCTGTTGTTCGAGACCGGCGAAGGGTCCGCCATCGGGTGCCCCCCTGACGGTCTGGGCTGGCGCCGACGACAGCGGCAGGTACGGATGCAGCGATCCGATCGAGATGCCGGCGAGCTGTGCGACCACGTCGAGAGGAACACCAGCGGACAGCAGCTCGGTGAGCCAGCCGGTGCGCAACCGGTGCGCCTGGAACTTCGGCAGGTGCGGGCTATGTCCCAAGCCACGGCGGACGCGTTGACGCCCATCGGTCGTGTAGTAGTTGGTGAGCGGCTCGGCACTGCGAAGCGATGCCATCTGTCGGACGATCGATCCCCAGGGTGCACGCACGATCACGGGTCCGAAACCGGGACCGCATACCACGATCTGCCCGCCAACTTCGGTGACATGCTCGCCACGGACGTGTGAGGCGGGCGGCCCAACGATGCCTGCCCCAGCGCCCAAGGCCATCGCAGCTTCCAGGTCTCGCTGCTCCTCGACGTTCATGCCGCGGGCTGCCACGCGCAGTGCGGTGAGCTCCGCGGAGGTGTAGGGAGAGGTAAGCGAGGAGGACCGTTGGCGGCCAGGCCTGCTGCCGGCCACCGTCTTGCCGCCTGCCACGGCTCTGGAGAGCTGGTTCAGACGGCTGCGGTAGGGCGAAACCGACCCCGTCGAAGCGGCCTGTGCAGCTGTGACCGAGGCCGCGACACACGCGGGTGAGAACATCTTGCGCACCGACACGGCGTAGCCGTTGGCGGTCGCCCATCCGACGTGGCGCGCTGCGGAGTGGAGCAGCAAGGCAGCTCGACAGACATCGTCGGGTTCGGCGAGCCGTACGACTTCGCGCACGACCTCAAGCGACGCGTCGTCAAGCAGGTTGACAGCGGGTCGGTAGTTGTCGATGCGGGTGCGGGCGGCGTCGTCCATGACGGGGACCGTCCGGGGCGCCGGAGCTATGGCAACCACCTCTGTGAACTTCAGGGGAATGGTTCGGAAAGTTCAGTCGATGTCACCGCGTGCGCGGCAGCAACCCGCTGCACGACGACAACATGCTGGTGCCCTCCTTACGGCTCGACCTTGACCTGGAGGTCCGCGAGGGGTGCGGCAAGGCGCTTACGCCAGGATTAGCTGCGAGTTGGCGTCGTAGATCCTCCAGAGCCGAGCCCGCCGATGAGCCATCGAGCGGCCCGCGTGTTGGTGGGAGCGCATCACCGGTGTTGGTCCATCCGTCCGCTATGAGGGTGCAGGAGAGCTGCCCTCGTCACACACGTGTCCGGCACCCGGGGCCCGTTCCAGGTCCTCGGCGATTCGATCCCGTTGGGCCTCGTCTGCCCTCGTGGCTCTGTCAGGCAGGCCGTCACGACGTGGCCGGATCGACTCCGGACTGGCTGCCCTTGCGGATGTAAGTCACGAGCACGGTTGCCTGCTGGTCGCCGTACTCACCGGCCAGCGGGTAGAGCTCGCGAAGCTCAGCGTGTCGCCCAGGCTGCTCGCGGTCAACAGCAGCCGCAGGAAGCGACTGGGGGCAGGGCCCTCCGGCTCGTCGGCAACCAGCTGGCATAACGCATGCGCTGGCCGAGCATGAGGTGGTGCCGCGCCCGGGAAGCCATCACTCGCAGGACCGCGAGCTCGTCGAGCACCGCCTGGTCATCACCGGCTCGTTCGGCCTTGATCGCCCAGTAGAACGGCAGCGACGACTCTTAGAGACCTGCGACGATCACCGCGTCGAACTCCTGGCCCGGTAGGTGCCCGTTGAGCAGGTGCAGCCCGAGCACCATCTGGGCGTCCGGCTCCGAGGCGACACGCAGCCTGGTGATGAGATCGAGCAGGTCCGAGGTCGTGGCGGCCTTGTCGTGCAGCGCTTCGCACGCGCTGTGGACGGCGGCGGCCGTGTCGATGCCCACCTCCTCGTCGAGGACTGCCAGGCAGGCGGCCTGCAGGTCCTCGGTCGGCGTGGCGCTGTCGGCCGGTACCGACGACACCCGGCGCAGCATCAGCGCCAGCGCCTCCGGCGAGTGGACGGCATCGTCCCAGCACTCCGCCTTCAGACCGCGGGCCTCGATCGCGGCATCGATCCACTTGCGTCGCCGACCGACTCGGGTCATAACACCGACGGTGGCGACGTGGTCCAGCTGGAGAAGTCCTGCCGCCATGTCGACGACCCAGCTGCCCCGACTGGCCAGTCGTCGTGGGTGCGGACCTCGAAGCTGGAGCACCCCTCCCACCGCTCAGGGTCGGCCGCCGTGAGGGGGGCGGCGCCGAGAGGGTCTCCGAGCCTGGCCACGACGTCGAGGATCACCGGCGCGGACCGGTAGGACGTAGTCAGCGCGATCTCCCGCGGCGCGGCCTCGCGGATGCGCTGGAGCACCGGCCCAGGCTCGGCACCGGCGAAGCGGTAGATGCCTTGCGTCACGTCACCGGCGAACACCCGGGACACAGGATCATGAGCGGTCGCCAGCTCCAAGAGGGCCAGGGTGATGTCCTGCACCTCGTCGATGATCACGGCCGGGAACCGCAGCCGGTACAACTCGGCGACCTCTGGGACCTCCAGCAGGCGGCGGGCCTGTCCGACGAGGTCGTCGTAGTCGTAGGGGACGTCGAGGCCTTCCAGCGCCCGCTGGTACGCCAACGCTGCGCGGCTCGTCGCTGCCAGACGCTGAACGATCTCCTGTGGTGGGTGCGCTGCGTCTTTCACCTGTCGTAGTACGGCGCGGACAGCAGCCTCGTCCTCGCCGGCGGACTTGGCGGCCTGCTTCATCACCGCGTTGAGCTGTTGCTGCCGCGGAGGGCTCTCGGGCAGCCGCACTCCCACCCTCGGACTCGTGGGCTCGCAGCAACCGAGCCCCCCAGCTGTGGAAGGTCCGCACGTCCACGTAGCGGTGCGAGCGAGGGCCCAGCAGGAGCCGCAGGCGTTCGCGGAGGCTCGCCGACGCCTTCTTGGAGTAGGACAACGCCAGCGCCTGTGCGGGTGGGGCGAGCCAGGAACGATCCACCAGCGAGGCCACCCACAGGGCGAGGTTCTCCGTCTTGCCGCACCCGGGCGGTGCGAGCAGCAGTGCCGGTACCGCGGGGTCGTGGCCCTCGTACCAGCGCTCCGACTCGGCCATCACAGGCCCGTGACGTGCCGCAGGGCGGATGCGACTGGGCCGATCGCACTGGCATCCTCAGGGGTCATCTCTGCAGCCAGGGCCAGCGCCGCACGGGTCTTGGTCTTCCCGCCGCAGCACTCGATCATGGCCCTGATGGGATCATCGACTGCGTCGAGATCAGGAAGCGAAGCTCGACTGAACTCGCCGGAGTCCATCAGGCAGGCGTGAACCCGCTGCGGCCCGAGGTCAGCCACGAACTGGCGCTCAAGGTCTGGGCGGCACACCCGCACCCCGTGTTCGTGGATGTCGGCCTCCTCGACGCCGAGGTAGCCGGCGACGTCAACCGCCTCCTGCTCGTCGACGAGCAATCCGAGCGGGATGTCGAAGCCAGCCGGACCGAACAACCTCAGCGCTCCTGACAAACTCACCGGCGCCGCCGAACTCCACCACGCTGACACCGAGGCGGTCGAGATCGATGCCCAGGGCCATCGCGGCCGCCTCCACGACAACACGATCGGCGATGCCCTCCACGAGGAGCACCGCGCGGGCCGTCAGGGGCTCGAGCCGGTCTGCCACCCACCACCTCGGGTGATCCTTCGCCCGCCCCTGGAAGGGGTCGTCCGCCAGCTGACGTGACTGGCCTGCGGCCGTGAACGCCACCACGTCCATCGGGTCGAACTGGGCGAGCACCGAGGACGAGTGCGTCGCGACTACTGCCTGGGGCTGGCCGGCACGGAGCAGCTGTCCCATTCGGCGCTGAGCCGGGCGCCAGGCCGACTCCGGGCTCGTCGACGGCGATCATGGAGGTGCCGTCCTGGGCGAGCATCTGGATCGCCACGGTGGCCAGGGCACGGAAGCCGTCCGACTGGCTCGTCAGCGGACGTTCTTGCCCGTCGCTGCCGAGCCGCACGTCGACGGCGGCGAGCACGTCGTCGCTCGTCATGGAAGACAGTCGCAGGGTCACCTCCCAGCGTCACGTCACGCGGGGACAGCCGGCCGAGCTGGGCGGCCAGTTCGGTACGCAGCGCCTTGAGCGGCGCGGCACCGTCCAAGAGGTCGTGCAGGGCGCGAACGTGCTCGCCACGCCGTCGCGTTCGTCCGCGAGGTCCACCCCACGCAGCAGCGCCCGCAGGGCCGAAGTCTGACCCTCACTGAGCTCGCGGTCGGGAGAGCGCGTGGCCGGCAGGAACGCGAACCCCACCTCGTTGAGCCGGTACGCACTGGTCGCCCTGAAGGCGCGTCCGTCCTTGATGACGTTCCGGGTCACCTCGACGTCGTTGGCCGCGGGATCGAACGCGCTGACGACCTGCACCGTCAGGCTGTAGGAGCCATCGTCGCCGACCTCCAGATCGTCGGCGAGTGCTGCCTTCTGACGTTCGTCGGGATCCACGAGCACGGCCGTGCAGACGATCGGGGCGGCCCAGTTGCCGCAAGGCACTCTCGGGCAGCACGGCGTGCAAGCGGGCGCGGTTGCCGTTGAACATGGCGTCCAGCAGCCGCAGGAAGCTGCTCTTGCCTGTCCTGTCTGGTTCGATCAACACGAGGTGGTCACGGACCGCCAGGTCCACGTCCGGGATGGCGTGGTGGTTGGTGACACTGACGTGGCTCAGTCGCATCGGGGTTCCAGGATCCTGGGGCGTGCGCTGGAACCGTCCGGGTCCCCTCCTCCGCCGCACGCTGACCATCCTGCCTCCTGGCTCCCGCCGTGCGCGGGCAGGCCGCCCGCGCTTCACCGGACCGCTGCTCGACCGCGGACCCGGCCTGGGTCTCGAATGCGCGCGGAGGGCTCTCTGGAGAGGTGCCAGGCATGCGTCGGCCGTCTGCCGGGAGGTCGGGGCACGCCTGACGAACATGAAGGTCCGGAACCACGCGCTGACGCAGCCCCGGGCCGGCCTCAGTAGTTCTCGGCGATGTAGGCGAACGCCTTGTCGAACAGCTCGCCGGCCGGGGCAGCCCGTACTTGTCGCGCAGCAGCAGCCGCAGCTCGCGCTTGACCTCGCGCTCAGCCTGGTGGCCTGTCGGCCCAGCCAAGGAACACCGCGTCCCTGACGAGCCGGTCGATGTCGCGCACCACGTTGCCGACGATGACTGGGGTCTCCGCGGGCGCGTACTCCTCGAAGATCTGGGTCAGCGCGCCCACGCGCGGGTCGAGGATCGCTTCGGCCTGCTCGTCGAGCGTCCCCTCGCGCACGGCCCGATCGGCGCGCAGCACCGAGGTGGTCAGCTCCAGCAGCTCCTGCAGGAAGTCCTGGGACTCCCTGGCGCCTGCCACGTGCCTGGCTCGCAGCCGCTCGAGGCGGTCACCCAGCCCCTTGAACACCGGCGTGCCAGCTCCCAGCGGCCAGCGCGGCCAGGCGCCGCGCGATGGTGTCCAGGGCCGCTTCGACGGCGACGACCTCGTCGTCGTCCGGCGTCCTCTCGCCGAGGTCGAGATCCTCCCCGGCCCGGCTTCAGCCGTCGGATCGCCTCGATCGTCTCGTCGTCCTCAAGGACCACCCAGGCGCTGCCTTGGTGACATCGCCGACGGTCATGTGCCCGTGCACCAGGCCGATGGTCTTGCGCCGAGCCGTTGCCAGAGCATGTCGTTGCAGGTCTTGGAGGGCTTGACCGCGTCATAGACCTGGGCCAGCCACCGGTAGTCGCGGCGATGGGTCTCAAGGACGGGGTGCGGGTCGAGGAACTCGTACAGGCGCGGTGACGGCGACATGTCGTTGGCGAAGTCGTCGCGTGCCTCGGGATCCTTCGAGGCGCTGCTGGCCGGTTTCAGCCAGTCTCACCCGCGATGGCTCGGTCTATCCCGTCGAAGCGGGGCGACAGGGCGGCATCGACTGCCTGGCGAACTCCTCGGCCAGCTCGTCCTTGTCGAGCTGCGTCTGCTGGCCCGGCTCCGCGTCGGGCTCCCGCTTCGCGCAGCGCCTTCGCGATCTCGTTGCCCATGCCCATGTAGTCCACGACCAGGCCGTGCGCTTCTCCTGGCCGGTCTCGGGTTGTCCAGCGCCGGTTGGTCCGGCGCGATCGCCTGGAACAGCGTGTGCGCCCGCAGCGGCTTGTCGAGGTACATGACGCCTCTCGATCGGGGCGTCGAAACCGGTCAGCAACTTGGCCGTGACGATGAGGAACTTGCAGCGGGTCGTCGGCGTCGCGGAACCGGCCGCTTGATCTTCGCCTCCTGCGTCCCGGTCGCTCCTAGGCGCTCGCCACTCGGCCGGGTCGTCCTTGCCGGTGCCGTCGGTCATCACGACCGTCGCCTCCTCGTCGCCGGCTCGGCGAGCAGCCGCGTGATCTCCTCGTGGTAGGCGACGCACAGCTCGCGGTCGAAGGCGACGACCTGCGCCTTCAGCCCGAGCGGCGCGACCTTGGCGTCGGTAGTGGTCGACGATGTCTGCGCACGACGGCGCGCGATGCGCTCGGGGTCTTCATCAGCACGTCTCGACCCGGAGCCGCCTTGCGGGACGAGCAGCTCCCGCTCCTCGTCGGTCAGGTCCTCGTCCTCGGCCAGCTCCTCGAACGCCTGGTCGAGTGCCTCCTGGTCGATGTGGAAGTCCACCAGCCGGGTCTCGACGTGGATCGGGCAGCGTGGCGCCGTCGGCGATCGACCGCTCGACCGAGTAGTGGTTCAGCACCCCGCCGGGGTCGTCGGGGTCGCCGAACGGCCCGAACGTGTTGCGGTCGCTTGTCGAGATCGGCGTGCCGGTCAGCCCGATGAACTTGCGCGTTCGGCAGCGCATCGCGCATGTCGTCGCCCGAGCGTGCCCTCCTGGGTGCGGTGGGCCTCGTCGACCATCACGACGATGTTCGACGCGGTCGTTGAGGTAGCCCGGCGTCCTCGAACCGGAAGATCGTCGTGACGATCACGCCGCGCGCGTCCTCCGTGAGCAGGCGCCGCAGGTCGTCCTTCGTCTCGGCCACCTTCAGCCGCGGCAGCCCGGCGGAGGCGAACTCCGCGGCGTCTGCTCGATCAGGTCCAGCCGGTCGAGGACGACGAGGATCGTCGGGGCGTCGAGGTCGCTCGGCGTGCAGCAGCTTCGCCGCAGCGAAGGCCATCAGCAGCGTCTTGCCGGAGCCCTGGTGGTGCCAGACCAGCCCTTGTCGCCGCTGCGTCGAGCACCCGGTCGACGATGGCCTCGACCGCCTCGACCTGCGGGTAGCGGGGGATGACCTTGATCGTCTGCCGCCCGCTCGAGGCGGCCGGCGAACAGCGTGTAGTCGCGCAGGATGTCGAGCACCCGCTCCGGGGACAGCAGCAGCTCGGCGGAGCGCAGCACCGCGCTCGAGCCCGTGCCAGGCAGCGGGTCGTCGGTGCGAGCCCCACGGCAGCCAGTCTCCGGCCGGCTGCCGGATCGCGCCGTAGCGGAACTCCTTGCCCTCGGTGGCGAACGACAGCACGTTGCGGCGAAGAACGGCGGGGTTCTTCACCTCGTAGTGCCGTGGATGTCCTGCGCGGCGTTCAGCCACGACATCGCCTGCGCTGACCGGCGTCTTCGTCTCGCCGACCGACCGACCGGGAAGCCGTTGACCCACAGCACCACGTCGAAGCGGACCCGCTCCTCGTGAGCCCGGCCGGTACGGACCTCGGTCGAGGACCGAGGTCCCAACGGTTCGACACCCAGATTCGTGCTCTGGTCTCGAAGTCGATCAGACGCACCGGCTCAGTACTCGTCGGCGTGCCCACGAACTTGTGGGCTCTCCTGAAGCCCCGCAACCAATCGCACCATCTCCTGGTTCGACCGCGACCACCCCATCGTTGGACACCGACAACAACACCGCCCGCAGCCGACCGACAGCACCTCCTCCGCCCGAGTCTCGGACGCTCCTCGGCGATCACCGGGTTCAAACGGCAGCAGCGCCGCCCACCAGACCTCGTCTTCCCAGGAGCACGAGGTCGAACTGGTCGGGGCAAGTCCTTTACCAGACAAGGGGTCGCCCACCCGAGGTCAGACTTCGACAACCGATCCACGAACGCCGCTTGAATAGCCGACTCCACGATCCCCCCGTCACGGCGCCACCGCTTTGAGTAACCGGTCGTAGGAGTCGGGAACGGTGACGGTGAGCTGGCCGCTTAGAAGGTCTCGAAGCAGCCCGGCACGTAGCACAAGCAAGCCCTCGTCCGTAGTTCTCCGGGCCACGCTGCGCAACGTCCGTGGCGGAATCGAAAGCGGCACCACACGGTTCTCCTGCCCCCCCGTCCAAGGTCGAGGACCGGAACTCTCAATCTTCTTAGCTCTATCCTGGAACAGCGCCAGCTTCCGTTGGGTACCTCCCAACGGTGAGTCGCTCGATCTCAGCCTGACCCCTTCGAGATTTTTGAAGAAAGGCGCTGAGGAACGCCGGGATTCCGAGGCGACCTATCGGTTCACATCTGGTATTAGGGCTGCATTCTCGGTGAGGTTCGCACCAGCAAGCTCGGCACCCGACGACGCTGCCGACCTCACCGATGGTGCCCGAACGATGGACACCAAAACATCGTTCCAACTCGCACTATGTACCGCGTGATTGATGGCCACACATCGTCGGGGACATACACGAAGCGGTCCTGCCCGGAGTCGCCCGTTCTCGGAAGTCGGTCACCCGAATGTACGGGTGATCCGTTGTGTGGTGTCCGCCCACGGCGTCTGCCCTTCTCGGCGAGCCGCTTGCCGCCGTGATGGATTTACCACTCGCACCAAGAAGGGCGAGATCGTGGCGGATTCATCGCACGCCGACTCGACAACGGCTGCGCCAACCGGTGGAAGCTGCCGTGGCCTCGGCATCGCAAACCCGGATCGCCTCCTCGTCGAGGACCTCTCGATGAGGTCAACGATCCGCCGCTGCTCGGATACGGTGCACGGTACGGGGACGGCAGCGCCCCCGCTCGACCCCTGCCGATGTGGAAGATGTTCGTACCCGAGGCGACGGCTCCGCCCATCCCCCAGAGTGGTGAAGCCACCGGGCGAGGAGATCCACGAACCCTGGCCCCGTCCTGCCGCACCGGGCCGAGCACGAAGCCGCAACAGAGTGTTCTGGGAGCAAGACGGACCCCTGTAGCTCTCCGTTCCATCGGGCTGATGCGCCCAACTCCTTGATGCTGCCGCAGCCCTCCGAAACGAGCACATCGCCGGGTACGAGCCGGAATGTTCTCCTGTTCGGTGACGGTGAAGTTCATTTCCAGCACGTGGTCCAGTTCGAGGCGTCCGTCCTTCACGTTGGCCGCTCGTAGGTAGGGCACCATGTGTTCGCCGGAGGCATGCTTCGGGGATCTCTGCCGACCGATGGTCACCTCGGCTAAATCCTCCAGCGGGCGCAGGGGCCAGACGTCACGCATACCCGGCCGCCTCGAGCCGATTCCACATCTCCGCTTCTGCCTCGTGCAATGCCGCCTGCGCCTCGCGCAGTACCGCGAGCGCGGTTGCGACGTCGACGATCTCCTCCGCCGCCGCGGAGGTAGCGCCCGACGTTGAGGTCGAAGCCGTTGCCCTGATCTCGGCGGCGGGACCAGCCGGACTGCACGCCGCCCTCGCCGTCGGGGTCCGCGCCGGTGCGGTAGGCGGCGACGATGGCCTCGACTCGTCCTCGGTCATGGGGTTCTGGTTCCGGCCCTTGGCGAACCGCTTGGAGCCGTCCACGAACAGCACGTGCCCGCGGCGCCGTCGGGCTTGTGGCCCGGAAGATCAGCAGGCAGGCCGGGATCGAGGTGGAGTAGAAGAGGTTGGGCGGGCAGGCCGATGACGGCTTCCAGCCGGTCCGCCTCGATCAGGCACTGACGGATCGCGCCTCGCGCCGCCCCGGAACAGCACGCCGTGCGGCATGCACGACGCCGACTCGTCCCGGTGTCGGCTTCATCGAGGCGACCATGTGCTGCACCCAGGCGAGGTCGGCGTTGCTCGGCGGCGGCAGGCCGCAGAAGGCGCGGCCGTACGGGATCGTCAGCGTCCCAGCTGTCGCGCCCCAGTTCTTGAGCTAGAACGGCGGATTGGCGATCACGACGTCGAAGCGCTGCAGCCGGCCGTCGTCGTCCCGTGAACTTCGGGTCCCGCAGCGTGTCGCCGCGGAGGATCTTGAAGTCCTCGATGTCGTGCAGGAACAGGTTCATGCGGGCGATGGCGGCAGTGGTGAGGTTCACCTCCTGGCCGTAGAGTCGCATCGTGCGGCTATCGACCCGCCGGCCTCGATGACCTCGTTGATGGTCTCGACGAGCATCCCGCCGGAGCCGCAGGCCGGGTCGTAGACGGTCTCGCCGGGCTGCGGGTCGAGGATGCGGGACGAGCAGACGGACGACCGAGCGGGGGTGAAGAACTCGCCGGCCTTCTTGCCCGACTCGTCGGCGAACTGCTTCAGCAGGTACTCGTAGGCGCCGCCGAGCACGTCGTGGCCGACCTCGGGGTCGAGGTCGAGCTTGTCGAACGCCTCGATGAGGTTCAGCAGGGCAGTCTCGGGAAGTCGCTCCTTGTTGCCCCACGCGACGTCGCCGAAGATGCCGGCGAGCGTCTCGGGGTTGGCCTCCTGGATGCGGTCCGAGCGCCCTCTGCAGGGCGACGCCGACGTTCTCGCTGGCCCTGCGCATGTCGGGCCAGTGGCACCCCTCGGGGACCTCGAAGCGGTGGTAGTCGGCCTCGATCTCCTCGGTGACGTCCCCGCCGAAGTCCTCCACGGCGCGCCGGTGGTGCGCTCCCACGCGTCGCCGATCCGCTTGAAGAACAGCAACGGGAAGATGTACGCCTTGAAGTCCGCCGGGTCGACTGGGCCGCGCAGGCGTTCGCGGCGGCCACAGCGCCCTCTCCAGTTCCTGCTGCGTGATGCTTGCCCCTGCGGCACCCATGCGCGACACCCTCCTGAGGCCGGACACCCACTCAGCCCTGTGGAGGTCGGCCCGACCGGCCCCGAAGGTAGGCGGCGCGGCCGGTTTCGTCCGACTACTGCTGGCAATCGGGGCAGCGCGTCCGGTTGAGCTGTGGCCGTCGCCCAGCGACCGCCCGTCCGTCGCCTACCCCGCGGGGGCGGCACTGATCGTCGAGACATCCCTGGTTAGACGTCTCGGTCGCAGCGCTCGGCCTGCGATCCACACACCCCAACCGCCCCGCTGGATCGCGTGACGCCGCGAGATCCCAGCGCCCGCAAACCCCACGCGGGGACCGGGTGTTCGAGTCTGGGCGGAGACGGTGTGGGGGGCCCGCAGGTGCCCACCGACGATCCGGTGTCAGGGGTGCCACGCCGGATCAGAGTTCCCACCACACGGCGGTGACATTGTCGCTGCCGACCTGCGCCGCCAGCTCCACCAGCCCGCCGATCCCTCGTTCGGCCAGCAGCGTCGCGATGGTCGAAGCCACATCGCCGTGCACCAGCACGCCGTCCCCGACCTCGCCGCCACGGAGCTCTGCCGCCTCGAATGGCCCCGTCACCTGCGTTGAACAGAATGTAGGGGTGCACGGTGCGGATTCGGGGTCGTAGAGGGGTGTAGCGCAGCTCGGTCGGCTGAGGCCTGCATCCTGTAGTAACACGCATTGTGTGCGCATAGTTGCGGTGGTGCGTCATGAAAGGCATGCTGCGGCAATATCAGTCGCCGTCAGGTAGGTAGTCGTGTATCTGCGTCGGTCGTCACGGACGAACAAGGACGGCACCACGACGTCCTACCTGTCGTTGGCGCACAACTACCGCGACCCGGACCGGGGTGTCGAAGCCGAAGATCTTGCACTCTTTCGGCCGCGAGGACGAGCTCGACCCCGATGGGCTGCACCGTCTGATGGCCTCGATCGCCCGCCACCTCGACGTGGCGGTGCCGGAGCGGCCTGGACGAGGGCGATCCGGCGGCGCTGGACCTCGAACCGATCGACGGCCGGGATCTCGGTGGCGCGTGGGTTCTCGACCAGCTCTGGGGGCGGCTCGGGATCGGCCAGCAGATCCGCCAGCTGGCGCGCTCGCCGAAGCACCGGCCGGGACGCAAGCTCGACGTCGGGCTGCTCGAACGGATCCTGTTCGCGCTGGTGGCAGGGCGGGCGCTCGCGCCGTCCTCCAAGCTGGAAGCGACCCGCTGGATCCGTGAAGAGGTCCACATCGGCGGCCTGACGGAGGTCGACCACACCACCTGCTACCGGGCGATGGACTGGCTGCTCGAACATCTCGAGGCGTTGCAGGAGACGGTGTTCTTCGCCGTCGCGGACCTGCTGCAGCTCGATGTGGACCTGATCTTCTTCGACACCACCTCGACCTACTTCGAGGTCCCGTTCGAGGACGGCGAACTCGACGGCGACCGACGACGGGCTGCGCAAGCGGGGCCACTCCAAGGACTCGCGGCCCGACCTGCCCCAGGTCGTGATCGGCATGGCCGTCACCACCGGCGGGCTGCCCGTCAAGCTGTGGGTGTGGCCCGGCGACACCCAGGACCAGACCGTCCTGGCCGAGGTCAAGAACGACCTCGCGGGCTGGCGGCTCAACCGCACCGTGTGGGTCGTGGACGCCGGGTTCACCTCCGCCGATAACCGCAAGGTCCTGACCGGCGGCGGCAGCGGGTTCATCATCGCCGAGAAGCTACGCGGCAACGAAGCCGCCACCGTCGAGGCCCGCTCACGCCAGGGCCGGTTCCGCACCGTCGATGACACGTTGCAGGTCAAAGACATCCGGGTCGGCGACGGGCTGTCCGAGCAGCGGTTCATCATGGTCCGAAACCTCGACGCCGCCGCGCACGACGCCCACGTCCGCGACCGGCTCGTGGCCCTGCTCGCCGACCGGATCGAAGGCTCCGACCGGCTCGATGCCGACAAGCGCGCCGAGCTGCGTGGCCGGATCCGGGAGAAGCCCGGCCTGTGGCGCTACCTGCGCGTCACCAGCCGCGGACTGCTCCGCATCGACCGGGCCAAGATCGCCGCCGAGAAGCGCCTGGACGGCAAGACCCTGCTGCGCACCTCCGAGATGGACGTTGACGCGGCCGAGATCGCCCGGGGCTACAAGTCGCTGCTCGATGTCGAACGGGGCTGGCGCGACCTCAAGCAGCTCGACCTGCGGCCGGTCTACCACCGCAAGGCCGACCGGATCATCGCCCACGTGCAGCTGTCCTGGCTGGCGCTGCTGCTGATCCGCACCGCCGAGATCGCCGCCGGTGACACCTGGCGCAACCTCGCGGCCGAGCTCGACCGGATCCAGCTCCACACCTACGACACCGGCCACGGCACCGTGTCCCAACGCACCCGCCTCACCGACCGGCAACGCGCCATTCTTCAGGCGCTCGAGCTGCCCGAACCGCCCCGCTACTACGACTTCGAGCCCACAGGCGACTGATCCCGGCACTTCTGGGCACATCTGGTCCCGCCGCGCTGTAGTCACACGCGCGACGGGACCTTCCCACGTCCAAAACCGCCACAGAACGCCCGCTACACCCCCGTAGCCACCAGAACCCGCCTCCCGCATGCCCCTACATTCTGTTCAAGCCAGGCGTCGGCCCATCGGTGCAAAGCAGCAGCCCGACGGTTCCTTTGACGGGGCAGGCGAACCGATCGACGTAGAGAGGGTCGGGGGAGAAGGCTCCCAGCGCGTGAGTGATCGCGCCCATGAAGCCGCTGTGGTCTTCCGTCAGAGGCTCCAGCACTCCGTCGTCGCGTAGTCGGTACGCCCGCGAGTCACCAGCCCACAAGCCTTCCGCGACCTCGCCGTTGAGTTGCGCCGCTACCAGTGTCGTGCCGGGCGCTCGTGGACTCCACCCGCCGCCCCAGAGTTCCCGCACCGCTGCATCGGCCCGCAAGGCCGCGTCGGCCAGGCGACTGCCCTCGTTGACTGCGGTCGCGAAAGCGTCGAGCCCGAGTTTCGAAGCGGCAGCGCCGTCGGCGTGCCCACCGATCCCGTCGGCGACGGCGACCACCCCAGGCCCCACGTAGGCGGCGTCCTGCTGCTCCCTGCGTTTCCCGAGCCGCATTCGCACCTGAGCGCCGTCCGCGTCCGCGTCGACGTGAACGTCCTGCCACACACATTCCATCATGCTCATGACCTCACGCCTATGCGCGACCGGCGCGGCCGGACCCGCCGCGCTCGGTAGGTGTTTTCTGCGACCGTAAGGGCGACGTGCGACAACCTCTCTGCTCTGAGCGTCCGCTGCCGTTCCGGTGGCTTGGCCCCATGCTCAGCGAGGTCGGCACGGGTCAGGTCGGACGTCGAAGCTCGACGAGTCGGCGGCGCCGCTGGTTACCGGGGCCTCACCTCGTTGCCGGTCTGTCGCGCACCGATTGTCGCCGTCCCCGCCGCCCGTCACCGTCGAACGGCCCCAACCCCAACCAGGAGCCGTTCGTGTTCAACGTCAACAACGCGCCCGTCACCTACAGCCAACTCGTCGACTTCGCGCAGATGGTTGCGTTGGAGGTCGACCGCCGTCGGGCTCCGACCCTGAGTGTGTCGAACTCGTCGTCGCGGTCGAGGCCGGCGGCGCGGCGAACTTTGTGGTCGGCCATGCGCATGACCTGGCAGGTACGACCGCGAGAATCGACCAGCTCTTCGCGCTTCGTCGGAGGATGGCAGCGACTGTCTCCATTGTCGGCTGGTCTCCCGACCCGCAGACGCCGACGACGCCGGCCTGGCTACTCATCGCGGTAGGCGTCGGCGTGCCGGCCGTCGCCGCGGTCCGGCGCATCACGGAGGACTACCAGTGGTGGCAGCTCCACCGGAGCGAGCTGCCCTGGATGGCTCCATCCACCGGGGCCGGGATCGGCGCGCCGGCATCGAGCACGCCGCGCCATTGCGCCTCAGTTTCACCGTCGATCGAGAACTGTTCCAGCGCCCCACGAAAACCCGATTCCGCCGGTCGATGAGCGCGGCGAGCTGTAGAGACGGGCTCGGCGGGCAGAGCAACCCGGGCGCGTCGCTGCCGGAACGAGCCTCGGGTACTGGAGCGCGAGTGACGACCTGGACCTCCGAACACGAGTAGCCGCCGAACTGGTAGTTGAGAAGGCTTCGGGGACGGCATCGGCCGTTGCTCACCAGTTACCGGCAGTCACCGAGGCCCAGGCCCGTAGGAGGGGAGTAACTGGAGGGACACGTTGTCTCGTTCCATGTGCTCGGGTTCTACGAGAGCCTCTCGGGCGGTCGCCAGGCGGTAGCGCTTGATGATCTCGTCAAGTGCCCCGGCCTCGGTCGGGGCAGCCAAAAGAAGTGCGGCCACCAGCTCCTTCCGGTTGGTTTCACGGCCGGCCGGCCATCGGCGCGCTATCCCGACGAGCTCGTCCAGACGGGCGTGGATGGGGATCGGCCAGGACATCCCAGCCTGCCGTTCTGGACATGCGCGCAGGCGGTGGTTTGGCGGGATGGTCGGGGAGGGCATCGTCCATCTGAGAAGAATACGAGATAAGCTTCACCTATGTCCATCAGATATATGTCTGAAATTCCCCTCATATTGCCCGCTGCCGGCAGCGTCAAGTCGTTCCCGAGAAGCGAGCCAAGCGGTGCCTGAACGAGTCTCTCGTTGCGCTGGACAGCACGGCGCGCCGCGACGGCCGACTCTGCGTACTGGACCCGCTCGGTCACAGACCTTGTCGGCTGCAAGTCGGCCATCGTCATGCAACAACCAGGGACGGGAACCGAGAGCTACCGGCAAGGCCTGCAGGAGCTACTCGGCGACGGCCTGCTCGTTAGGCACGGTGCGGGACCGTTCGCGGACTCTGGTGGTTGGCGAGCAGGTGCAGCGTGGTGGCGCGTCCTCTTCTCGCTCCCCGAGCGAGGACGCGGACCTCTTCTACGCAGAGGGACGCAACGTCGCTAACCGTCTGTCCACGTCCGCGAAGAACTGGGCCAAGTCGGCGTCGGAGGCAACCGTCCGGTCAGCGACGCCAGGTAGACGCCTCCAGTGGTCGTAGGCCGATAGCGCAGCAGTGGCGCGCCGCTGGCCTCGGTCTGGGCCTCCTTGGAGGGTCTTTGTCTCCACAGCCACCTCGAGCCGCTCGTGGGCGGAACGGTTGGATGGCCAGGTTCCAATCCCAACATCCAGGATGCTGCGCGTCGGCCGACCAGTCCGCGACCACCAGACGACCGAGGGCAGCTCGCATCTCGCCCGCGCTGCCCCAGCGACCAGCCGGGTCAGCCGCGAACGTTTTGCTGATCACGCGACGCAACCGGTCGGGCACGTGAGGTGGCCAGCGACGGAAGTGCGCATGGGGGAACCCGCGCTTCCGCGACGTCAGGCGCGCCTCGATCTGCTCCATGGGGTAGTGGTCGAGCATCTGCTGGCCGAGAAGCAACTCGTACAGAACGACGCCCAGTGAGTAAATCTCGGAACGGACGGAGTACTGCCCAGTTGCCGGTACCTCAGGCGCCATCCACGGGGAGGGGCGTGGCGACACCGGCGACGGTGCCGTCCGGCCCGATCTGCCCGGACATGTTCAGGTCGATGAGCCACGCGCGGCGCCTATCAGCCGACAGCCTGAGGTTGTCAGGCTTGAGATCGCGGTGAAGGACCGCTGCCGTAACGTGCAGGTGCTCAAGGGCGCCGAGCAGATCCGACGCCACCGCGAGGAGTTCGCCGACAGACAACGCCGGCTCCTGACCGAGGACGACGCGTCCGCCGTCGAAGGCGCCGACCTTCGACATGACCATGACGATTCTGCGGACGTTGCGGGTCGAACTGCGCTTCATGGATGCGGGGGATGGCCGGGTGATCGAGGCTCTTGAGCAGGCGTGGCTCATGCAGAACAACAGCGTCAGGTACGACCGCCTGCTCAGGGATTGTCTTCTGGACGACGCGCTCCCCAAGATGGTGTGGTCCGCCGTGTAGGTCTCGGACGCACCGGGACCGATCGGGATCAGGCTGTCCCCGTACGTCGCACGGGTCGCAGCTTCGCCGTGGAGAGGCATCAGGCATCCCTCCGTGCCGCTGCGAGCGCTGCGAGCGCCGCGGGGCCGCGGCTCGACCACCGGGTTCCTGCCGGAGCCACGACGTCATCGACGTGGTCGGCGATCCGTCGAGAGTTCAAGCCCAGCCGCGCGGCCGCACCGTGGCCGAGGAGGGATTTCGAACCGCACTCCTGCCCGTGCGGCGGCGAGTTCGAACAGGAACTCAAGGGTGAACCGGGGCGTACCTGCTGGTAGCTGTTCGGTCGTGCGTTGCCCTGCGCATCAAGGAGCCCGACAGCTGTGACCTCCTCACGCTGATACATGAGCGAGGCATCCTCGAGGGCCGTCGGGAGAGCTTCGGCGCGTGGCCGGCTCGGCAGCTGGTACCGGTCGGGTTCGGCGGCTACGGCTCCGGCTGGATCGACGACCGCCAGCCAGGCGATATCGCCCGCCAACACCACCCCGAGCGTCGTCATGCCACCTCCCGCGCAATGGCAGCCTACGCGGGACAGCACGCCGATGCGGCGTCCTGAAGCTTGTCGAGGATGAGCCGAGGGAACAGATCGAGGGGCCAGCCGAAGCCGACGTGGTTCCACAGCTGCGGGCCCGACTTATGTTCGGTTGGAGGCCCGACTTGTGTTCGGGCCTCAGCGGAGCGGGTGAGGGGAATCGAACCCCCGTCCCGAGCTTGGGAAGCTCGTGTTCTACCATTGAACTACACCCGCGGAGGCGGCTCGCAGCGGTCTCGAGCCGGACGCGGAAGGTACTCGTGGCGTCGCTCGAGCCGCAACGCGGCCCCGAGGGGCGCGCGAGCGGTCGCAGCGGTTACGGTGCGGCGGTCCTGGCCAGGACCTCCCCCGGACCCTCCCCGGAGCAGCGCAGTGATCCTCTCCGACGGCTCGATCCGCAAGGCCCTCGAGTCCGGCCGCATCGGCATCGATCCTCTGGCGGACGGCTCGATCCAGCCGTCGAGCATCGACGTGCGGCTCGCGGCCTCGTTCCGGGTCTTCGCCAACCATCGCTACCCCGTGATCGACGTCCGCCAGGAACAGCCGGACCTCACCGAGCTGCTCGACGTCCCGGACGGCGAGCCCTTCGTGCTGCACCCCGGCGAGTTCGTGCTCGGCGCGACGCACGAACGCATCACCCTCGGTGACGACGTCGTGGCGCGGCTGGAGGGCAAGAGCTCGCTCGCCCGTCTCGGGCTGGTCATCCACTCGACCGCAGGCTTCATCGACGCCGGCTTCGACGGCGACGTCACGCTGGAGCTCTCCAACGTCGCGACCCTGCCCATCCTCCTCTACCCCGGGATGCGGATCGCGCAGCTCGCCTTCTTCGAGCTCGACCAGCCCGCCGAGCGGCCGTACGGCGCGGGGGCGGCCGGCTCGAAGTACCAGGGACAGCGCGGCCCGACGGCCTCCCGCTATCACCTCAACCAACTCGTGCCTCCGAACGCGTCCTGAGCACCACCAGCACC
Source organism: uncultured Nitriliruptoraceae bacterium (assembly GCA_963695235.1). Taxonomy (GTDB): domain Bacteria; phylum Actinomycetota; class Nitriliruptoria; order Nitriliruptorales; family Nitriliruptoraceae; genus PWLR01. The sequence continues at coordinate 921,929 of OY968778.1, read as the reverse complement.
ATGCGCGAGGTGACGGTGCGTGGACGGCGCGGGCGCTGGGACGCGCTGCCGATGCGGCCGCAGCACGCCGGAAGGCGCCGATCGTGACGGAGCGTCGACCCATCGCCCCTGACCATCACCCTTCGTCACGAGTCGTGTGACCGATGGTCGGGGACGATGACATCGGATGGTCACGGCATTAGCATCACGTTGCGGGAGCCCTTCGGGTGCTTCCGTGCGAGAGTGGATCCGGGACCGACCTACGGGTCGGACCCGCCGGGTCGTCCGTCCCCTTCGACCCTGGCAGGGACCCCTGCCCCGGATCGACAGTCGCCCCCGGCGCAGTCGCGCCGGGGGCGTTCTCGTGACCAGGTGACGCTCGGTCACACCCGCGTGTCGGTGGCAAGTCGCGACGATCCAGCCTGTCGCACGGCGTGCGACAGGCGCGCGCGCAGGCAACTGCGCGTAACCTGGACGCCTGTCCACACGCTTGTAGGCCAGGGCGTCCTGCGGGGGACCGGCAGGGCGCGATCGGTCAGGGGACGACGATGACAACGGCACCTCTCACGACGTCCGAGCTCGCGTTGGTGGCGGACGTGCTCTCCGACGGTCAGGGCATGGCCGCGGAGCACGACGGACGCGGGGTGAGCCTGGACACGGTGATCGACGTCACCGACGTCCAGGACGACGGGGCCTACCAGCGACGGCTGGGCGCGCGGTTGCGCGCGGTGCGCCGTGCACAGGGCATGCGGCTCCAGGACGTCGAGGAACGCAGCGGTGGGCGCTTCAAGGCGGTCGTCGTCGGCTCCTACGAGCGGGGCGACCGGGCCATCTCCGCGCACAAGCTGGCGGCGCTCGCGTCCTTCTACGGCGTGCCGATCGTCGACCTGCTGCCGGAGGACGACTGGCCGCGCAGCGCAGGGCGGGACTCTGGCGTGCGGATCGCCGTCGACCTGCTGCACGCTCGTGAGGACGAGCCCGACCTCGCGCCACTGGCGCGGCTCGTGCACCACGTCCAATGGCTGCGTGGCGACTACAACGGCCGGGTACTGAGCCTGCGTGGCGACGACCTGCGGACCGTCGCGGTCGCGCTGGGCGTCGACCCCGACAGTCTCGCCCCGTGGCTCGAGGAGCGCGGGCTCACCGCGGTCTGAACCGGTTCACCAGGAACCGCCGCCCCCGCCACCGCCACCGCCGCCCCCGCCGCCGCCACCGAAGCTGCTGCCGCCGGATGACGACGGGCTGGCCGACGTGCCGCTCCGCGCCGTCTGGACCGACTCGAACCGTTGGCTCGTCGCCCACCACGCCGCGCCGGCGGCCGGTGCGGCAGCCGGCGCGAGCTCGGTGATCACCCCGCCGAACCGGTCGAACCACGATGGCGCGTGACCCAGGGCGATCGCGTACGGCAGCAGACTCACCGCTGGATGGTGGTGATCGATCCCGGGTTGGCCCGCCGCCCACTCGAGCTGCTCGGACTCCACCGTGCGGACGAAGGCGTCGAAGGCACGGGCCTGCGCGATCGCATCCCGCCCGGCGGAGTTCAGGGGCAGCCGGTGGTGGCGCCACACGAGCCGGACGGACATCCAGCCGACCACCACGACGGCCGCGACGATCACCGCGACCACCCAGCCGACGGGCAACACCGCGAGCCCCGCTGCACCCAGGGCCCCGACCGCACCGAGCGCGACGACGATCGCGAGCGCCCGCCCGGCCGCTGACGCGAGTGGCCCTCCCGCGTCGTGCTCCAGACCGTTGACGCGGAACACCCCGGAGGACCGTCTGTACAGCTCCGCGGTGGCCGCCGTCGCGCGCGCCGCCACGTCCGCGTCGTAGGTCCCGTCGAACCGTGCCGGCGCGCCACCGGGCAGCAGCGCGTCGACGAAGCGGCGGTCGACGTCGGTCACCGTCGCTCCCGGTGCTGCGGGGGCCACCGTCAGGACCGCATCGTCCGCATCACCGCTGGAGATCGACGTGATCGCGCCCCGCTGGTCCAGGTCCACCAGGGTCGCCAGGAACAGCCGATCCGAGGGCGAGCCGCGGAGCAACAGCCCCGCGACCTCGGTCGGGCGGAGCCCGAGCGGCGGCGCCGGCACCGCGGCCGGGTGGATCCGGTCGTGGAGCTCCGGGTCCGTCACCCGGTCTCGATAGAGCGCGACGGCCTTCACCGCTTCCAGCAGTGCGAGCGGCACCGCCAGCAGCAGCGCCAGGAGCAGTCCCGCCTGCCACGGCTCGACGTCGACCTGCGCGAACCGGTCGCGGGCCGCCAGCTCGCGCGGCTCGAACGTCGGCAGGTCGGCCGCGAACGCCGCGCCGTCCAGGTCGATCGCGACCGTGGCGGACGCGCCCGGACGGAAGGGGCCGAGGTCGACCGCCACCCGCTGGCCGGAGACGGTGGCCGCGTCGGCACAGCGACGCGTCGTGCCTCGGCGACCCGCGACGCATGCCACCTCGACGACCCTGCCCGGTGCCGCCACCGTCAACGTCGTCGCGCCAACGTCGGTCGGCCAGTCGAAGCCCGGGACGTCCAGGCGGACCTGCACGAGCCGCTCGTCGTCGCCGCGCCGGAACGTCAGCTGCTCGATCGTGTAGCGGAACCGGTAGCGGTACGCACCCGGGGGCAGGGTGCGGTCCGGGTCCCCGACCCGCACGCGCATGTCCCTGCCCTCGGACAGCAGCGTCGTCGGCCACGGATCGGTGCCCGCCCCCGAATCCACCTGCACGAGGTCGTAGCGGACCGCGCCGGCCGGCCCGTCGTGCGGGAGGTCGCGGAAGATGCCACGCCGAGGTGTCGGGAACGTCACGTCGATCGTCTCCGTGACGTCGAGCCGCCCGGTCGGGTCGACGACGACCTCGCGGGCGAACCGGTCGATCGTGAAGCCGCGGTCCCGGCCAGCCAGGTCCTCGAGGTGGCCGGCCAGCGCGCCCGCACCCAGCACGATCGCGACGAGCACCACTGTCCACGCGGTGCGGATCGAGGCGCGCATCGTCGGTCAGCCCTCCGTGCGGACGGCGGGTGCGGTCCCGGTGCCGGGTGCCGCGTCGAACATCGGCCGATCCTCGAAACGCAACGCGCGCGCGACGAGCACGCCGGGGAACGTGGTCGTCGCCGCCCGGTAGCGGGCCACCCGGTCGTTGGCGAAGCCGCGCGCGAACGCGATGCGGTCCTCGGACGCGGTCAGCTCGTCCTGCAGGTGCCGGAATCGGGCGTCTGCGCGCAGCTCGGGGTGGTCCTCGCCGAGGAGCACCAGGCGCCCGAGCGCGTCGCCGAGAGCGTCCTCCGCCGACGCACGCTCGGCCGGTGCTCGGCTCGCGATCGCGCGGGCGCGGGCATCGGCGACGTCGTCGAGCACCGCGCGCTCGTGTCCGGCGTACGCCGACACCGTCGCCACCAGGTTGGGCACCAGATCGTGGCGGCGCTGGAGCTGCGCCTCGACCTGCGCCCATGACTGGTCGCAGCGGACCGCCAGCCGGACCAGATGGTTGTGGAGCACGACGACGGCGAGCGTGAGTGCACCGACCGCCGCGGCGCAGGCCAGGAGCAGCGCGCTGGACGTGATGGGCGTCTCCGATGCCGGGGCGTCCGCGAGGTGTCCGCGGGGCCACCCGCAGGGGGCCGTCCGGACCGGCCGTCCGGACCGTCCGAGCCTAGAGCGGCCCGGCGTACGCTCGCCTCGGCGGCGGTCGGTGACGCGTCGACGACGCGCGACGACGACGCGCGACGACCACCGCGACGAACACAGGAGCTCGGGGGACGGCGTTGTGGACCAAGATGCTGCTGGTGGCGCTGGTACTCGCGCTCGCGGTGGTGCCCGGCGACCGCTCGCAGCCCCCGCCGGCAGCAGCCGGCGACGCGCCGAGGGAGGCGCCGGACCGGATCGGTCCGCCCGTCGACCGGCTGCCGCGCGCGGACGTCCGCGACGACCCCACCCGAGGTGACGCCGCGCGTGGCTCCTGGCACCCGCCGAGCCCCGGCGCCTCCACCTCGACGTCGCCGTCGTTCGGGTCACGCGCGGGCGGGCAGGCCGACGCGGAGCTGCCACCGGGTCTGGCCGACCCACCGTTGCCGGACGAGCCGGCGGTCGTCCCTGCGGCCGTCACGTCCGAGGGGTTCCAGCTCGCGCTCGGCGCGGCGGCGGCCGGGGAGGGCGTCGAGCACACCTACACGGTGGAGGTCGAGCCGGCCACGGGGCTCGACCTCGCGCAGGTGCTCGCGGCGGTCGAGGGGGCACTGCACGACCCGAGGAGCTGGGCACACCGCTACCGGCTCGTGCGGGTGGACGACCCCGCGCGCGCCGGGATACGCGTGCTCGTCGCCACGCCGTCCACCGTCGACGCGCTGTGCGGACGGGCAGGGCTGCACACCTTCGGTCGGTACTCGTGCTGGGACGGCACCTTCGCGGCGCTCAACTCCTGGCGGTGGGAGGAGGGGGCCTCGGACTTCGACGAGCTCGCCGTCTACCGCCGGTACCTGGTGAACCACGAGGTCGGCCACGGGCTCGGGTACGGGCACGAGGATTGTCCGGCGGCGGGCATGCCCGCTCCGGTGATGATGCAGCAGTCGATCACCACCGGTGCCTGCGCCGCCAACCCTTGGCCGTTCCCGGGACCGCCCGGTTGAGACCCGCCCGGCCTCGCCGGGGCAGGCTCCCGGGTCAGCGCCGGGGCAGCGGCGAACAGGCCTCGAGGCGCGGCGCACCGCGGCCGTGACGAACAGGCCTCAAGGCGCGCCGTCCGAGGTCGATGCATCGAGCGGGGACGGCCGACAGCACGCCGGCCGGCTGCGGGAGCGACCATCCATGGAAGCAGTTGCGGTACCAGCGTCGCCGCGGTCCGCGGGAGCGCGGCGGCAGAGCAGCGCCCTGGAGGCCGCGTCCCTCGAGCTGCTGCGCGAGATCTTCCGCATCGCGCCCATCGGGATCGGCATCGTGGCGATGGACGGCACAGCCGTGCTGACCAACGATGCGCTCCGGGAGATGCTGGGCTACAGCGAGGAGGAGTTCGCGACGCTCCCCTTCGACGTCTTCACCCATCCCGACGACATCGCGGTGAACCACGACCTGTTCGAGGAGCTCGCGGCCGGGAGGCGCGAGCGGTTCGAGCTCGACAAGCGCTTCTTCCACCGCGACGGGCACCTGGTGTGGGGACGGCTGCTGTCGTCGCTGCTTCGCGACGAGGACGGCAACCCGACCCTGGCGGTCGGCATGCTCCAGGACGTCACCGAGGAGAAGCGGCTCCAGGCCGAGCTCGAGTCGGCGGAGGCCACCTACCGGATGCTGGTGGAGCAGGTCCCCGCGGTCGTGTACGTCGCCGACATCGACCCGGCCGCGCCCTGGTCGTACGTGAGCCCCCGCATCGTGAGCCTGCTGGGGTTCTCGGTCGAGGAGTGCACGAAGACCCCCGGTCTGTGGATCGCCCAGATCGACGTGCTCGACCGGTCCCCGACCATCGCCCGCGTCGAGGCGCTGGTGCGCTCGGGCTCGCACGAGCCCCTGACCCTCACCTACCGGATGCGGCGGCGCGACGGCAGTCTCGTGTGGGTCCGCGACCAGTTCGCGCTCGCCGAGGAGGCCGACGGCCGGCGCGTCCTGCGCGGGGTCATGGTGGACGCCACCCGCGAGAAGGAGCTGGAGGCCGAGCTCGAGCACCAGGCGTTCCACGACCCGCTGACCCAGCTCGCCAACCTGCGCCTGTTCCGCGAGCGGGTGGCCGACCGGATGCATCGTCGGCCCCCCGCTGCTGGTGCGGTGATCTTCATCGACCTCGACGACTTCAAGCTCGTCAACGACACGCTCGGTCACGGTGCGGGCGACCGGCTGCTCCAGCACCTGGCCGACCGGATCCGACGCTGCCTGCGTCCGGCCGACACCGCGGGTCGGATGGGCGGTGACGAGTTCGCGATCCTGATCGACGAGGTCGCCGACCGCGACGATGCGCTCGCGGTCGCCGCGCGGCTCGAGCGTGCCGTCACCGAACCGGTGCTCCTCGACGGTCACCGCATCAGTCCGTCCGGCAGCTTCGGGCTCGCGATGCTCGGCGACGCCGACTCGACCGACGACGCCCTGCGGGCCGCGGACCTCGCCATGTACCGGGCCAAGGACAACGGCAAGGGACAGGTGGTGGCCTACGAGCCCGAGATGCTCACCGCCGCCCTGGCCCGCCTCGACCGGGGCGCGTGAGGGCACCCGGCCGCCCGCGCGCCCCGGTGGGTCCCACGACGTGCTGACGGGGACGTCACGCGACCGGCAGCACCTGACGTCGGGACCCTCAGGCGCCGAGGTCCTCGGGGGTCGCGCGCGCTCCGTCCACGAGGCGGCGGTCGCCGACGGGCTCCTCGAGCTCCACCTCGACGGCCAGCAGCTCGGCCAGCATGATGCAGACGGCGTCCTCGCTGCCCCGTTCCGGCCCGACCAGCACGGTCACGGACACGACGTCGGGGAGCTCGCTGACGATCACCTCCGCGGTCACGAAGCAGGGCTCCACGCCGCTGCTGTAGCCCACCGTGAGGCTGGTGCCCTCGCCACTGGCCCACTGCAGGAACGCCGGCGAGCGGTCGTCGACCACGTCACGCGGCTCGACCACCCGGTGGTCCTCGAACGGCTCGGCGAGCAGCGGGATGTCCGGGGGCGGCATGTCGTCGCCCGCGGGCGGCTCGAGCCCAGGGGTGTCGACGCAATCGACGGTCCCCTCCAGGCACATCCCGGCGGCGCCGTCGTCGACGGGGCCCTCGTCCGGCACGTCCGGGCCCGGTGCGCCCTCGCCCTCCGGTGCCTCGTCGGGCAGTGGACCCGGGTCCTCGGCGGGACCGCCAGGCTCGATCGTGCCACCGCATGCGGTCGCGGCGACCAGCAGCAGGGTCAGTAGGGCTCGACGCATGGGTGGTCCTCCACCTCCGGGTGCTCGTTCGGCACCGTCTGGCGGGTGGGACGTCGGCGTGGCGGCTGCGGTTCCACCGGCTGGCGACCGAGCGGCGGACCACCTCCGGGTCAGGCCGTGGGCTCCGGCCCGGCGCCGGCGACGCCCTGGGCGGCCATCGGCAGCAGCCGACCGCGCTGGAGCACCTCCGAGATGTCCAGCACCTCCACCTGCCCGTCGGCGAGCTCGCCCTCCTGGACCTTCTGGGCGATGCCGTCGGAGAGCATCGTGGTGCAGAAGGGGCAGGCGGTGGAGATCAGGTCCGGGCCGGTGGCGAGCGCCTCGTCCACGCGCTCCATGTTCACCCGCTTGCCGATCCGCTCCTCCATCCACATGCGCGCCCCGCCCGCACCGCAGCAGAACCCGTTGGAGCGGCAGCGTGTCATCTCGGTCGGCGTGAGGCCAGGAACGGCGTCGACCACCTGGCGGGGGGTCGAGTACACCTCGTTGTGCCGTCCCAGGTAGCACGGGTCGTGGTAGGTGATGCGCTTGTCGACCTGGTTGGTGGCCACCAGCCGGCCTTCCTCGATCAGCGCGGCCAGCACCTCCGAGTGGTGCAGCACCTGGAAGTGGCCGTCGAAGTCGGGGTACTCGTTGCGCAGGGTGTTGAAGCAGTGCGGGCACCAGGCGACGATCTTGGTCTTCTCCGCCCCCACGCTCTTGAGCAGCTCGACGTTGGCCTGGGCGAGCATCTGGAACAGGTACTCCATGCCCAGCCGTCGGGCCGGGTCGCCCGTGCAGGTCTCGTTCGTCCCCAGGATCGCGAAGGACACCCCCGCGTCGTGCAGCAGCCGTGCGGTCGCCTGCGTGATCTTCTTCGAGCGGTCGTCGACCGAGCCGGCGCAGCCGGTCCAGAACAGGTACTCGTACTCACCCGCCGTGTCGTTGCCCGGGGTCAGCACGGGGATCTCGAAGTCGAGCGCCTGGGTCCACTCCTCGCGCTTGTGCTGGCCGACGCCCCACGGATCGCCCGCGTTCTCGAGGTTGCGGAGCATCACGCTGGCTTCCTGGGGGAAGCTCGATTCCATCATCGCCTTGTAGCGGCGCATGTCCATGATCGTGTCGACGTGCTGGATGTCGACCGGGCACTCCTCGACGCAGGCACCGCAGGTCGTGCAGGACCACAGCACGTCGAAGTCGATCACGCCCTCGCCGCCCGGCTCGTCACTGACCAGCGGGAGGCGTGTGACCTCGCCGGCGGTCTCCTGGTCGACCTGGCCGAGCAGGAACGGCCCCTTCGCGTACATGTGGTCGCGCAGGTCCATGATGAGCATCTTGGGCGACAGCGGCTTGCCGGTGTTCCACGCCGGGCACTGGGACTGGCAGCGGCCGCATTCCGTGCAACTCTGGAAGTCGAGGAAGCGGTCGAAGGTGAACCCCTCGATCGTCCCGACGCCAAGCACGGTGTCCTCGTCCATCGACTCCATGTCGATCAGCTCGGTCGACAGCCCGCCGAGCGCCTTGTCCTTGGCCGGGTCGCGGGTGAGCTCCTGGAACGCGATCGTCAGTACGTGCAGGTGCTTCGAGTGCAGCGTGAAGACCAGGAAGGCGCCGACGATCGCGATGTGCGCGATCAGGTTGACTGCACCGACCCATTCGAGCGTGAGCGGCTCCATGCCCCCGAAGGCGCGGCCGAACCGGACCGAGACGAACGCCGCCTCGGTGGGGGCGTGCCCCTCCGCGTACCGGACGCCGTGCGCGACGTACAGGGTCCAGATCACCAGCGCCTCACCGGCCAGTACCCACCAGCCCTGGTTGAGGTTGGAGCCCGCGAATCGCGACGCGCGCCCCGTCGTGCGCGGGTCCTGCGCCAGTCGGATCGCCGCGAAGATCGCGATGCCCACGAGCGACAACAGTCCGAGGGAGTCCTGCAGGAAGCCCAGGACGTCGTAGGCGTTCACGCCTCCGAGCTCGATGCGGTGCAGCAGGGGCAGCTGGAAGCTCGGCCCGACGAACAGCTCGCCGGCGGCCTCGAGGAGCGTGGTCTGGAGCACGAAGAACGCCCACATCACCCAGAAGTGCGCGACCCCCGGCAGCGTCCACTTCAGGAGCTTCTTGTTGGCGAAGATGTTGACCAGGGCGTGTCGCAGGTTGGCGCGGAACGCGGTCCGGATGTCGCGTCTGGGGTCCGGCCTGGCCGCGCCCGTGAGTCGCACGAGGAACACGACGCGCCGCAGCGCCCAGCCCCCGAAGAACCCGATCACCGCCACACCCGCGACGATCCGGAAGAGCACCAACAGTGTCTCGGACCCCACGCGACCTCCCGCATCCGCAGTCGCGGCCGAGTCTAGAGGGACGGCGAGGTGGCTCGACGGGGCGGTGACGGGCTGCCGTACGCTGCCGGCTCGGGTCGCGCCGCCGGGTCCGTGCGGCCGCTGCAGGAGGACCTCGTGGGACGTCGGCGCGGTTCGGGCGCGGTCGTCGCCTGGCTGCTCGTCGTCACCGCCGCGGTCGGTTGCGTCGACACCGGTAGCGCCAGCACCACGATCGACGCGGCCGAGCTCGAGATCGAGCAGCTCGCCGACCGGATCACCGAGGCCATCGACCTCGAGGTCACCCGCGAACAGCCACTTCGCGCCCGGACCCGGTGCCAGCTGCCCACCGGTGTGGGCGCGTCGAATGCGCTGTCCCGTCGGGGGCCGATGCCGTCCGTCGACGACCCGCTCGGTCGCAGCGCCGCCATCGTGCTGGAGGCCGGCTACCAGCTGGTCGACACCCCGGAGATCGGCGAGGGCATCTTCGGCCGGCGCGACGGCATCCGGATCACCGTGCTGGTGGACGCGCCCACCGACCAGCTCGTCCTCGACGCGAACACGGGCTGCCGGCTCCTGCCCCGCTGAGCGCGCCCCGCGCCCCGGCTATCTGAGGTGTCGGCCCTTCTCGGCGTAGCGCTTGCGGGCGAAGACGTCTGCCCGCGCCGCGACCCGGTCCAGGATCAGCAGGCCGTCGAGGTGGTCGAGCTCGTGCTGGAACGCCCGGGCCTCGAAGCCGGTCGCCTCGACCACCCGCGTGGTGCCGTCGGGGGCCGTCCCGCGCACCACGACCTCGGTGGCCCGGCGGATGTCGCAGGTGTAGTCGGGGACCGACATGCACCCCTCACGGCGAACCTCGGCGCCGGTCGCGACGAGCAGCTCGGGGTCGAACAGCACCACCAGTCCGTGGTTGCCCGGAGGTGGCTTGCGCATCACCGACACGTCCAGCGCGAACGCGCGGACGGCCACTCCCACCTGCGGAGCCGCCAGACCGACGCAGCCGGGCGACTCGTACATGGTGTCCACCAGGTCGGTTCCCAGCGCCCGCGTCGCGTCGTCGAGCACGCCGACCGGAGCCGTCCCGTCCTTCAGGACCCGGGCCGGGTAGTGCACGACACCTCGGACCGGCACCTAGTAGGTCTCCGCGGCGATCGAACGGAGCGTGTGGTCGACGCCCAACGATGCGCACGCAGACGACACCCGCTCCTCCAGCCGGGCCGCGTCGTCGGCGACGAGCTCGATCGCCATCGCGTAGACGGGCTCGTCGGGAGCGCCGATCACCTGCGTCTCGAGGTCGGTGATGTTGGCGCCGGCATCCGCCAGTGCTCCGGCGACGCCGGCGACGATCCCCGGCCGGTCGGCGCCGTAGACGCTCAGCAGGTGTGTGGCGGACGCGCTCGACCGCTCGCCGTCCGCGCGGCTCACGGAGACGGTCAACCCGAGCTCGGTCGTCGCGTCCCCCAGGGCGTCGCGGAGCTCGTCGGGATCGTCCTCGGTCGCGACCAGCAGCACGACGGCGAAGTGGCCGCCCAGGATCGTCATGGCCGAGTCCTCGAGGTTGCCGCCTCGTTCGTGCAGGACCCGGGCGACGGCGGCCACGATGCCCGGCCGGTCCCGTCCGATGGCCGTGACTGCGAGCTCGTGCACGTTCCCGCTCCTCGTGGTGTCGATCCGACCCGACCCGACCCGCGACCGGTTCCGGCCGCGCCCCGCCTCGGGTCCGGCCACGCCCCGGAGGCTAACCGCGTCGGCCGGTTCGAGCTCGTGCGTGCCGCCGTACGCTGCCGGGACCCCGTCCACGAACATCCTGGAGCAGTCGATGTCCCGACGTGCGGTGCGCCGCCTGGCCGCCGCGCTGCTCGCGCTGCTCGTCGGCGTCGCGGCCGGATGTGCGGAGGGTGCGGGGTCCTCGGCGACGCGTGCGCCGGCTCCGGTGGCCGCGCCGGACGTGCTGCCGGACGTCCCCGCGCTGCACCCCGACACGGACCACCTCGACGAGACGGTCGTGACCATCACCACAGCGGCCGGTGACCGCGTCCGTGTGGACGCCAAGGTCGCGGCGACCGAGGCGGCGCGACGGCGCGGCCTGATGGAGGTCGAGGTGCTGCCCGGCGGCATCGGGATGCTGTTCGTGTTCGACGGCGGCCACACGGGCGGGTTCTGGATGTGGGACACGCTCGTGCCGCTCGACATCGCGTTCTCGGGTGCCGACGGCCGCATCCACACGATCCTGGCGATGGAACCGTGCAGGGCCGCGGTCGCCGCCGCCTGCCCCGTGCATCTGCCCGGCGAGCCGTACCGCACCGCCCTGGAGGTGCCCGAGGGCTGGCTCGCCGAGCAGGGCGTTGCGGTGGGCGACCGCATCGGGTGGCAGGATGCGGTCCCGGCGGACTGACCAGCCGGACGCGGCGCGCGGGCGCACGGGCGCCGCGGACGCAGACCGCGGACACGGACGACGAGGAGCCGCACATGAGGATCGCCTACCTGGGGCTCGGCGCGATGGGCCGGCCCATGGCCGCCAACCTGGCGTCCCGCTTCGACACGGTCGTGTGGAACCGCACCGTCGGTGTGGCCACCGAGCACGCCGCTGCGCACGGGACGACCGCGATCGCGGACCTCGCGTCGTTGCCAGCGGTGGACGTGGTCTGCACCTGCCTGCCCACCGACGTCGAGGTCGCCGCCGTCGTCGAGGTCGTCGCCCCGCTGCTCTCGGCCGGGGCCCTGTGGCTCGACCACACCTCGGGCGACCCGGCCGGCAGCCGTGACGTCGCGGCGCGCCTCGCCGCCGACGGGATCGACTACCTCGACGCGCCGGTCTCCGGCGGCACCGACGGCGCGGCCGCCGGCACGCTCACCGTGATGGTCGGCGGCGACGTGGACACCCTCGAACGGGCACGGCCGGTGCTCGAGCCGGTCGCGGGCAACGTGGTGCACGTCGGCCCCGTCGGGGCCGGGATGGCGGTCAAGGCGGTCAACCAGGGCCTGCTCGCCACGTCGCTGTGGGCAGCGGCGGAGGGGCTGGTGGCGCTCGTCCGCCAGGGCGTGTCCGCCGGTGCCGCGCTCGAGGTGATCAACGGCTCGTCGGGACGATCGTTCGCGACCGAACGGCTGCTGCCCGAGCGTGCGCTCACCCGGACGTTCCCGTTGACCTTCGCGCTGGACCTGCTGGCCAAGGACGTCGGCCTCACCCGCGCGCTGCTGGAGGACGCCGAGGTGTCCGCGCCGCTGCTCGAGCTGGTGGCGGACCTCACCCGCGACGCCTCCGTGGCGCTACCCGGTGCGGACCACGTCGAGCTGGTGCGGCTCCACGAGCGGGCGGCAGGCGTCGAGCTGAGGTAGCGCGCGAGGCCGGGGGCCCGGTGGCCCGACGGACGGCTCGACGCGCGGCGTGGCGGTCCCTAGCCTCGGCCGTACGACCGCTCGCCGATCCTGCTGGCGCGGGGGGCGAGCGGCGGGGAGGTCGCCCGGTGGAACCGTGGCAGTGGCTCGTCCTGGTGTTCCTCGTGCTGCTGCCCTTCGCCCTGCTGGCGGACCTCCACCCCGCGCGTGAGCGGCTCGACGCGGCCGGCCGGGTGCTGGACCGTCGTTGGCGCCCGCATCGGACGCACCCCCCGCCCGGACCCGGACCGACCGGTGCGCAGCACTGATGGCGGCCAACGGGGGGGAGCCGCGGGAGGTACGGCGACGCCATGGGCTCGTCGCCCTCGTCGTCGCGCTGTGGGTCCCGGCGCTGTGGTTGCTGTGGTGGAGCGTCCGCGACCTCGAGCCGGTGGATCGCGGGAGCCTCGGCGCTGCCGCCGTCGTGCTCGCGCTCCATGCGATCTCGCGCCGCACCCCGGTCCGCCTCGTGGGCGACGACGCGAGCACCGAGGTGCCGACCAGCACCATGTTCGCGTTCGCGGCCTTGCTGCTCCTGCCGGCTCCGGTCGCCGTGCTCGGGCTGACGGTCACCTCCCTCGTGCCGACACCCGGTGGACACGGCACCCCGTGGATCCGGATGGCGAGCGACGTCGGACGCACGGCCCTGACCTACGGAGCGGCCGCCCTGACGCTGCGCTGGCTCACCGACGCCCTGTCGCGGGAGGCGGTCGGGCAGGGCGCCTCCTGGGAGCTCATGGTCCTGGTGCTCCCGGCCGGGCTCGTCGCGTTCCTGGTGTGGACCGCCGTGTCGCTCTGGTTCGACGCCGCCGGGCACGGGGTCTCGATCGCGTCGTTGCTGCGCCAGGATCGGACCCTCGTCGAGCTGCCCGCCCACCTGCTGCTCGTCGCGCTGTCTCCGGCCGTCGTGCTGATCACCCGACAGGGCATGCTGCTCACGCCGCTGCTGCTGCTGGTGATCATCGCGCTGTACCGCTCGTCGCGTTTCAGCGCGGCGCAGGAGCACGAGTCCCGGCACGACCCGCTCACGGGCCTCGCGAACCGACGCCACCTGGAAGCGCGTGTGGTCGAGCGCATCGAGCACGCGACGTTGCACGACCGGGTCGCGCTGCTGCTGCTGGATCTCGACCGCTTCAAGGAGGTCAACGACAGCTTCGGCCACCACGTCGGCGACCAGCTGCTGCGGGAGATCGGTGCGCGCATGCGCTCGCTCGACGGGGTGGACCTCGCCGCGCGTGTCGGGGGCGACGAGTTCGCGTTCGTGCTCCGCGGTGGGGGGGACGAGCAGGCGCTGCTGCGGGCCGGCGAGCGGCTCGTGCGGGAGGTCGTGCGTCCCTACGTCGTCGCGGATGCCAGGCTCGCGATCGAGGCGAGCGTGGGGATCGCGGTCTTCCCCGAGCACGGCCTGGACCTCCCGTCGCTGCTGCGACGGGCGGACGCGGCGATGTACGACGCCAAGCGGAGCGGCGTGCCCGTCGCGCTCGCGACGGCACGCGCCGCCGATCAGGCACCCGGCCGGGTCTCGCTGGTCGCGGAACTCGAGGCCGCGATGACGGCGGGGCAGCTGCAGCTCGACTACCAACCCGAGGTGAACGTCGGGACCGGCGAGGTGGTCGGCGTCGAGGCGCTCCTCCGATGGCATCACCCGGAGCACGGGCTCGTGCCCCCGTCGGCGTTCGTCGGCACGGTCGAGCACACGGAGCTGATGTCGTCGCTCACCCGGCACGTCCTCCGGCTGGCCCTCGACGACGCCGCCCGATGGGCCATCGCCGGGGTCCGGGTGCCGATCTCCGTCAACGTCTCGGCCCGTGACCTGCAAGACCCCCGCCTCGCGACGGACCTGGCGGGACAGCTCGAGGCGGCGGGCTTCCCGGCGCACGACCTGACCCTGGAGATCACCGAGACGGCCGTGCAGGTCGACCCGGACCGTGCCCGTCGCGTGCTGCTCGAGCTGCGAGAGCTCGGCATCGTCCTCGCGATCGACGACTTCGGGACCGGCTACTCGTCGTTGGCGGCGCTGCGCACCCTGCCGGTCGACGTGCTGAAGATCGACCGCACCTTCGTCGCCGGCATGTCCGACCCGGCGGGGGCGGCGATCGTCCGTTCCGTGATCCGGCTCGCGCACGCCCTGGCGTTGCGCGTGGTCGCGGAGGGTGTGGAGGAGGAGGCCGACCTCTGGGAGTTGCGCCGTCAGGGGTGTGACGTGGTCCAGGGCTTCCTGCTCAGCCGCCCGCTCCCCGCCCACCTCGTCGCTCCCTGGGTGCGGGCGCGACGCCACGAGCTCGAGGAGGCACGGGGCCCCTTCGCCACGGTGCCGGCGATCACGGATCCGGACGCCGACGAGGACGGCATCCGGGCCGTCTGAGCGCTCGACCTCCTGTCGGGCACGCGGGCCCGCAGGGAAGGAGGGTAGGAACCTGAGCCGCTACGACGCAGATTTCCTGCCGCGCTGGGACGCCCGGCTCTTGCGCGGCTCGCTCGCGGCCGTATCCTGGCCGCCGGATCGTTCGTCTGGACCGACTGGAACGACCTCTCGTTCGAGAACCACGGAACATCCCCGAGACCCTGGAGGCAACGCGTCATGGCCAAGGCCGTCGGCATCGACCTGGGCACGACCAACTCCGTCGTGTCCGTCATGGAGGGCGGCGAGCCCACCGTCATCGCGAACGCGGAAGGTGCGCGCACGACCCCGTCGGTCGTCGCGTGGTCGCGCTCCGGCGAGGTGCTCGTCGGCGAGGTGGCGAAGCGGCAGGCCGTCACCAACGCCGATCGGACGATCCGGTCGGTCAAGCGCCACATGGGCTACGACTGGAAGACCGAGATCGACGGCAAGCACTACACGCCGCAGGAGATCTCCGCCCGCATCCTGATGAAGCTCAAGCGCGACGCCGAGGCCTACCTCGGCGACGACGTCACGCAGGCGGTCATCACCGTCCCGGCCTACTTCGACGACGCGCAACGGCAGGCCACCAAGGAGGCAGGCGAGATCGCCGGTCTCGAGGTCCTGCGGCTGGTCGCGGAGCCGACCGCCGCCGCGCTCGCGTACGGCCTCGAGAAGGAGACGGAGCAGACGGTCCTCGTCTTCGACCTCGGTGGCGGGACCTTCGACGTCTCGGTCCTCGAGATCGCCGAGGGCGTCTTCGACGTCAAGGCCACCGCCGGTGACTCCCAGCTGGGCGGCGACGACTGGGACCAGTCGCTGATCGACTGGATGCTCACGACGTTCAAGAACGAGCAGGGCGTCGACCTGTCGAACGACAAGATGGCGATCCAGCGCCTCAAGGAAGCGGCCGAGAAGGCCAAGATCGAGCTGTCCTCCTCGCAGGAGACGTCGATCAACCTGCCGTTCCTCACCGCGACGGACGCGGGCCCGCTCCACTTCGAGCAGACCCTGACCCGGGCACGGTTCAACGAGCTCACCGCCAGCCTGCTCGAGCGGCTCAAGGGACCGTTCCTCCGGGCGATCAAGGACGCCGGTGGCGACGTCCGCGCGATCGACCACGTCATCCTGGTCGGCGGCTCGACGCGCATCCCGGCGGTCCAGGAACTCGTGAAGGAGCTGACCGGCGGCAAGGAGCCCCACAAGGGCGTGAACCCCGACGAGGTCGTGGCCGTCGGTGCCGCGCTCCAGGCCGGCGTGCTCAAGGGCGAGGTCAAGGACGTGCTCCTGCTCGACGTCACGCCGCTCTCGCTCGGCATCGAGACCAAGGGCGGGATCACCCACAAGCTGATCGAGCGCAACACCACGATCCCGACCAAGCGGTCGGAGGTCTTCACCACGGCCGACGACAACCAGCCGTCGGTGGAGATCCACGTCCTCCAGGGTGAGCGCGAGTTCGTCCAGGACAACAAGACGCTCGGCAAGTTCATGCTCACCGACATCCCGCCCGCGCCCCGCGGGATGCCACAGGTCGAGGTGACCTTCGACATCGACGCCAACGGCATCGTGCACGTCTCCGCCAAGGACCTCGGGACGGGCAAGGAGCAGTCGATGACGATCACCGGTGGCTCGGCGCTGCCGAAGGACGACATCGAGCAGATGATCAAGGACGCCGAGGCCCACGCCGACGAGGACCGTCGGCGCAGGGAGGCGATCGAGGTGCGCAACCAGGCGGACACGCTCGTCTACCAGACCGACAAGAGCCTGAAGGATCACGGCGACAAGATCGACGAGGCCACGAAGGCCGACATCGAGCAGGCGCTGACGGACCTCCGCGAGGCACTGAAGGGCGACGACAACGACGCGGTGCGTTCCACGATGGAGGCGCTCGCGTCCAAGAGCCAGCAACTCGCCCAGGCGATCTACCAGGCGACCGCGGACCAGGGTGCCGACGCGAGCGCGACCGACGAGGCGTCGGGCCCCGACGAGGACGTGGTCGACGCCGAGGTGGTCGAGGAGGGCGACGACCAGCAAGCGGCCGGCTGACGACGGCCGGCATCCGATGCGCCGGTCGCCCGGCGCACCGAACGAGAAGGGAGGATGCAGATGGCAGCCATCAACCCGTACGGCCCCACCCGTGACGTCTCGACCCTCCACGACGAGGTGGAGCGGATGTTCCGCCAGGCCTTCGGCTCCCGCTACGGCGACGCGAGCCCGGCTGGTGCGTTCAGCCCCGCGCTCGATGTCGAGGAGACCGAGGACGCCTTCACCCTGCACGTCGAGGTTCCCGGCATCACCGCCGACGCCGTCGACGTCTCTCTCGAGGAGAACGTGCTGACGATCGCCGGCCAGCGCGACTTCTACGACGAGCGATCGGCCGACGGCTTCCGTCGGATCGAACGGAGCTTCGGCCGATTCCACCGTGCGGTGCGACTGCCCGACCGCGTGGACGGCGAACGCGTCACCGCCACCTACCGCGACGGGCTGCTCACCGTCACGGTGCCCAAGGCCGAGGAGGCCAAGCCCCGCCGCATCCCGGTGACGGCCGGCTGACGACCCCCCGAGGAACGCGGCCAGGACGGGTGGGACGGCCGGGCGCCGTCCCACCACCGTCCCATCGCACCCCCACGACCCGGAGGCACCGGTGACCGAGACCCCACAGCAGCCGAACAGCGTGCCGCGCACAGAACCCTCCCCGTCGGCCGGCGCGTCGCACGCAGACGATGCGACGGTGGAGGACCGCTTCCCCGACGCGGATGGCGCGCCCGCCCCGGACGACGGCGCGCCGGAGCGAACGCCCGACGAGGACGACTCGGCCGTGCTCGACCTGCAGGCCGCCGCCGATGCCGATCCGCGGAGCAAGGGCGAACTGCTCGGCGAGCTCCTCGAGGCGGAGGCGAAGCGCGACGAGTACCTCGACGACCTGCGACGGTCGCACGCCGACTTCGAGAACTTCCGTCGACGGATGCTCCGGGAGGGCGCGAGCCAGCGGGCCGCCGGCCAGGCCGAGCTGGCAGGCACCCTGCTGGAGGTGCTCGACGACCTCGACCGCACGATCGAAGCGGCCGCCACGTCCGAGGACGACGGGCTGGCGAAGGGCGTCGAGCTCGTCGCCTCGAAGCTCCTCGGCGCCTTGCGCGCGGCCGGCCTCCAGAGGATCGACGCCACGGCGGTGGTCTTCGACCCCACCGAGCACGACGCCGTACAGCAGCAACCGGCGGAGGCGCCACGCGACGAGCCGATCGTGGCAGCGGTGCTCAGGCCCGGCTACCGGATGGCCGACCGGGTCCTGCGCCCGGCGATGGTGGTCGTGGAGCAGTAGGGAAGGGAGGTGGAGGCGCTTGGCACCACAACGTGAATGGCTGGAGAAGGACTACTTCGCCGTGCTCGGCGTGAGCAAGGATGCCTCCGCCGACGAGATCAAGAAGGCCTACCGGCGGCTCGCCCGGGAGAACCATCCGGATGCGAGGCCCGACGATCCCGGTGCCGAGCAGCGGTTCAAGGAGATCGGTGAGGCCTACGCCGTACTCGGCGACGACACCAAGCGCCGTGAGTACGAGGAGCTGCGACGCCTCGGGGCGGCCGGCTTCGGCGGTGCCGGTCCCTTCACGTCGGGCGCCGGGGTCGGGGACTCCGACCTCGGAGACCTGCTCGGTCACCTGTTCGGTGGCGGGGCGAGCTCCCCCGGGTTCACGACCGCCGGTGGACCGGCGCGTGGCCGCAGGCCGCGACGCGGTCCCGACCTGCGCGCCGACGTCCATCTGACGTTCGAGGACGCCCTGGCAGGAGTGCGCACGACGCTGCGGGTGACCGGCGACGGTGCCTGTGACACCTGTGGTGGCTCCGGCGCGGCGCCCGGAACGTCGCCTCGACCCTGCTCGGTGTGTGGTGGCCGCGGGCAGGTCACCGTGGACCAGGGGCCGTTCTCGTTCGCGCAGCCCTGCCAGGCGTGCGGTGGCCGAGGGAGCACGGTCGAATCGCCCTGCACGACGTGTGGCGGGGAAGGCCGTGTCGTCAAGCCCCGGCAGCTGACCGTTCGCGTCCCCGCGGGGGTGCGGGACGGCGCGGTGATCCGCGTGCCGGGCCGAGGCGGTCCCGGCGTGGTCGGCGGTCCGCCGGGGGACGTGCTGGTGACCGTCCACGTCGCCCCCCACCCGGTGTTCGGCCGACGAGGCGACGACGTCACCCTCGAGGTCCCACTCACCTACGCCGAGGCGGCCCTCGGGACGAAGCTGACCGTCCCGACCCCGCGGGACGGCAGGCGCACGATCAAGGTCCCCGCGGGTACCGCACCCGGCCGCACGTTCCGGATCCGCGGCGAGGGTGGCCCGAAGAAGCACGGTGGCAGCGGGGACCTGCTGGTGACGGTCCGCCTCGACGTGCCCACGACCCTCACCCGACAGCAACGCAAGCTCATCGAGCAGCTCGCGGAGCTCGACGACACCTCCGCCCGGGAGCGCGCCCTGTTCGACGGGCAGCCACAGCCGAGCTAGGGACGACCATGCAGACGCAACGCTTCCTCGAGCCGCACGAGCAGGACCGCGCCTGGTCCTGGTCGACGCGCGGCGGGGGCCAGGCCGACGACGGTCCCGGCGTCGGTTCGACGTTCGGGTCGGCGGACGATCCCGACGCGCCGGTCTACGTCATCTCCGTCGCCGCCGAGCTCTCGGAGCTGCACCCACAGACCCTGCGAGCCTACGAGCGCGAGGGTCTGCTCACGCCCGCCCGGACCGAGGGCGGGACCCGCCGCTACTCGCGCCGTGACGTCGAGCGGCTGCAGTTCATCCGCACCCTCACCCAGGACGAAGGGCTGAACCTGGCGGGGGTGCGGATCGTGCTGGACCTGGGCGAGAAGCTCGAGAACTCCCGCCGGCGGGTCACCGAGCTCGAGGAGATGGTGCGGGTGCTGGCCGAACGCATCGAGGACCAGCCACGCGGTCAGCGGTACGAGATCGTGAAGGCGCCGCCCAGCCAGATGGAGGTCCATCCGCTGCGACGTCGCACCGGTCAGCGTGGCGGCCCGGTGCAGCGAGCCCGCCCGATCCCGCCGCCGGATCGGCACGTCGCCGACGTCTGACGGGCGGACGAAGGACACGGGGTATCCGTGAGGTTCGCCCATGGAGGTGAGTTCTCGTGGACATGGAACGACTGACGCACAGGTCGCAGGAGGCGCTCCAGCGCGCCGGCGGGATCGCGCGGGAGCGCAGCCATCCCGAGGTCGGTGCACCGCACCTGCTGTCGGCGATGCTCGAGCAGGCAGACGGCGTGGTGCTCCCGCTCGTCCAACGGATCGGTGTCACCCCGACGACGCTGCGCAACCGCATCGCCGAGTTGCTGGCGGCGACCCCGGCCGCGTACGGCTCGTCCGGCGAGGTGCGGATCTCGCCTGCGCTCGGGCGGGTGCTCGACGCCGCTGCGGGTGAGGCCGAGCAGCTCGGTGACGACTACGTCTCGACCGAGCACCTGCTCCTCGGGCTCGCGGCCGGCAGCGACCGCACGGCTGCCGTGCTCTCGGAGCTCGGTGTCGACCGCGACGCGATCCTCGGTGGGCTGCGGCAGGTCCGCGGCTCCCAGCGGGTCACCTCGCAGGATCCCGAGTCGACCTACGAGGCATTGGAGAAGTACGCACGCGACCTGACGGCGCTCGCCCGTGAAGGCCGGCTCGACCCGGTGATCGGTCGCGACGAGGAGATCCGACGCACGATCCAGGTGCTCGTGCGTCGGACCAAGAACAACCCGGTGCTGATCGGTGAGCCGGGCGTCGGCAAGACGGCCATCGTGGAGGGGCTCGCCCGGCGCATCGTCGAGGGCGACGTGCCCACCCTGCTCCAGGACAAGAGCCTGGTCGAGCTCGACCTCTCGGCGATGGTCGCGGGTGCCAAGTACCGCGGCGAGTTCGAGGAGCGCCTGAAGGCGGTCCTGAAGGAGATCGAGGCGTCCGACGGGCGCATCATCACCTTCATCGACGAGCTGCACACCGTGATCGGCGCCGGTGGCGCGGAAGGGGCGATGGACGCCGCCAACATGCTCAAGCCGATGCTGGCGCGTGGGCAGCTGCGCATGATCGGTGCCACGACACTGGCGGAGTACCGCAACATCGAGAAGGATGCGGCGCTCGAGCGGCGGTTCCAGCCGGTCCACGTCGCGGAGCCGTCCGTGGCCGACACGATCGGGATCCTTCGCGGGCTCAAGGAACGCTACGAGGTCCACCACGGCGTGCGCATCACCGACGACGCGCTCGTGGCGGCAGCCGCGCTGTCGGACCGCTACCTGCCGGACCGGTTCCTGCCCGACAAGGCGATCGACCTGCTCGACGAGTCGATGGCCCGGCTGCGCATCGCGATCGACTCGCTCCCCCCGGAGATCGACGAGGTGGACCGGCGGATGCGGCAGCTGGAGATCGAGCGGGTGTCGCTCGCCAAGGAGGAGACGGAGTCGGCGCGTGCCCGTCTGGCCGATCTCGACGCCGAGCTCGCCGACCTCCGCGAGCGGGACACCTCGATGCGGATGCGCTGGGAGCAGGAGAAGGAGGTCATCGGTGGACTCCAGGCCGCGAAGGAGGAGCTGGAGCGCGTCCGGGAGCAGGCCGCGGCCGCCGAGCGCGAGGGGGACCTCACGCGTGCGTCCGAGCTCCGCTACGGGCGTGCCCCGGAGCTGGAGCGGCAGGTCGACGCCGCGCAGGCGCGCATCGAGGCGCTGCGCGCCGAGGGCGAGATGTTGCTCGAGGAGGAGGTGACCGAGACCGAGATCGCCGAGGTCGTCGCCCGCTGGACCGGCATACCGGTCACGAAGCTGATCGAGTCGGAGGCCGCGAAGCTGGTCCACCTCGAGGAGCAGCTGCACGCGCGGGTCGTCGGTCAGGACGAGGCGGTCGAAGCCGTCGCCAACGCAGTCCGCCGCTCGCGCTCGGGCATCGCGGACCCCGACCGGCCGCTGGGCTCGCTGCTCTTCCTCGGACCGACAGGGGTCGGCAAGACCGAGCTCGCCAGGGCGTTGGCAGGGTTCCTCTTCGACGACGAACGGGCGATGATCCGCATCGACATGGGTGAGTACCAGGAGAAGCACACCGTCGCCAGGCTCATCGGTGCCCCTCCCGGCTACGTCGGCTACGACGAGGGCGGGCAGCTCACCGAGGCGGTGCGCCGACGCCCGTACCGGGTGGTGCTCCTCGACGAGGTCGAGAAGGCGCACCCGGACGTGTTCAACGTCCTGCTGCAGGTCCTGGACGACGGGCGTCTCACCGACGGGCAGGGGCGGACGGTCGACTTCCGCAACGTCGTGGTGATCATGACCTCGAACCTCGGCTCGACGCACATCCTCGACGTGACCTTGTCGCCCGACGAGTTGCGCGAGCGGGTCATGGTCGACGTCCGCTCCCACTTCCGGCCCGAGTTCCTGAACCGGATCGACGAGGTCGTGATCTTCGACCGGCTGCTGCCGGAGCAGCTGCGCGAGATCGTCGACATCCAGCTCGGGCGGTTGCGCGCACGGCTCGACGAGCGCGACCTCGAGCTGGTGGTCGAGGACGCCGCGAAGGATCGGCTGGCGGAGCTCGGCCATGACCCGCTCTACGGCGCCCGACCGCTCAAGCGGGTCATTCGCAGGGAGTTGGAGGACCGGCTGGCGAAGGCCCTACTGGCGGGGGAGTTGCACGACGGGCAGCGGATCGAGGTCGGCGTCGGCGCGGACGGCAGCATCGACGTCCGCGCCGAGGACCGGGCAGCGGCGAGCGGCTGAGCTACTCCACCAGGAACACGAAGTAGGCCAGGAACACCAGCAGCAGGGCGTACATGATCGGGTGGACGTCCCTGCCACGGCCCTTGAAGATCATCATGAGCGGGAACAGCAACAGGCCGAGGGCGATGCCGTTCGCGATCGAGTAGGTGAGCGGCATCGCCACCACCGTGACGAACGCCGGGATCGCGTACTCGAGCCGTTGCCACTCGATCTCGCCGAGGCCACGCGCCATCATCACGCCGACGATGATCAGCGCCGGCGCGGTCACCTGGGGGGTCACGACGCCGAGCAGCGGCGAGAACAGCAGCGTCAGCAGGAACAGGCCGGAGGTGACGACGGACGTCAGCCCGGTGCGACCGCCGGCGCCCACACCGGCCGCCGACTCGATGTAGGACGTGGTGGTGGAGGTGCCCAGCGCCGCGCCGCCCATCGTGGCGACCGCGTCGGAGACCAGCGCCCGGTTGCCGTTCGGCAGGCTGCCGTCCTCCCCGAGCAGGCCGGCCTGGTTGGTGACCGCGATCAGGGTGCCGGCGGTGTCGAAGAAGTCGACGAACAGCATGGTGAACACGACGAGCAACATCTGTGCGGTGAACAGCTCGGAGAACGACCCGAACGCCGCGCCGAGCGTCGGCGCCAGGCTCGGCGGTGCGGCGACCACGCCGGACGGCAGGTCGATCAGCCCGACGACGATGCCGGCGATCGCGGTGGCGACGATCCCGAAGAACACCGCGCCCCGCATCCCGCGCATCAGGAACAGGCAGGTTGCGAGGATGCCGAAGATCGCGAGGAGGGTCGTGTCGGCACTCAGGTCACCCAATGCGACCGTCGTCCCCTCGCTCGGGACGACGATGCCCGCGTTCTTCAGGCCGATGAAGGCGATGAACAGCCCGATCCCGGCACCGACCGCCATCTTGAGTTGCTGCGGGATGGCGTTGATGATCGTCGATCGGACGCCGGTGAGGGCGAGGACGAGGAACAGCGCGCCCGAGACGAACGTCGCGGCGAGGGCCGTCTCCCACGGCACGCCGAAGCCGAGCACCACCGTGAAGGCGAAGAACGCGTTCAGGCCCATGCCCGGTGCCTGGGCGATCGGCAGGTTCGCCCACAGACCCATGATCAGGGTGCCGAGCGCGGCGGCCAGGCAGGTCGCGACGAACACGGCACCGAAGTC
Organism: uncultured Nitriliruptoraceae bacterium; assembly: GCA_963695235.1. GTDB lineage: Bacteria > Actinomycetota > Nitriliruptoria > Nitriliruptorales > Nitriliruptoraceae > PWLR01. Next base: position 898,120 of record OY968778.1, on the reverse strand, counting down.
CATGCCGGCCTGCGACAGGATGTCGGGGTTGACGAACGCGATGTAGGCCATCGCCAGGAACGTGGTCACCCCCGCGGTGGCCTCGATCCGTGGGGTCGTGCCCCGCGCGGACAATCGGAAGAATCGGTCGAGTCCGCCGGTCTCCGCCGGCCGGTCGGTCTCGGTCACGTGGTCGCTCACGGGTGGGTCCTCCATCGCTGACGCGCCGACTCCACCACCGTTCGCCGGTGGCTCCCCCAGGGCTGGTGATCGACCCCGGGTCTGGGGTCGAGCGGAGACTAGACCGCCGCGGGACGGTGTCCAGACGGACAGGGTCGGGTGTGCGCTGGTACGCCGCTACGGTGGCGAGCCACGCGCGCCGTCCCCCGAGCGCCCTTCGAGCGGCGCCGACGGGAGGACGCCCCGATGTTGCGACCGCTCAGCGCCGTCGACGCGGCCGTCGTCGGTGCCGGGCCGAACGGGCTGGCCGCGGCGCTCGTCCTCGCCCGCGCCGGCTTCAAGGTCGTCGTCCTGGAGGCGGCGGACGAACCCGGGGGCGGCACGCGGACCTACGAGGACCCGGACGTCCCCGGGCTCGTCCACGACCACTGCAGCGCCGTCCACCCGATGGCGGTCGCCTCGCCGTTGCTGCGCACGTTGCCGCTCGACCGCTACGGGCTCACGTGGTGCCATCCGGACGTCACGTTCGCGCACCCGCTCGACGACGGCAGCGCGGTGGTACAGCACCGGGATCTCGCCGCCACCCTGGAGAGCCTGGGCGAGGACGCTCCGGTGTGGGACGCGCTCGTCGGTGCCGCTGCGCGCGGCTTCGACCGCGCGTGCCGGGACCTGCTCGGGCCGGTCGTGCGGGTGCCCCGTCATCCTGTCGCGACGGCACGGACGGGGCTGCCCGCGCTGCTGCCGGCCTCCGTGCTGGCGGGCCGCTTCCGGACGCCGCGCGGTGCCGCACTCTGGGGCGGGGTGGCCGCTCACGCCATCACACGGCTCGACCGGCCGGTGTCGGCGGCCGTCGGGCTGGTCCTGGGTGCCGCCGGCCACGTGCACGGCTGGCCGGTCGCGCGCGGTGGGTCGGCCAGCATCTGGCGGGCGATGGTCGGCTACCTCGAGGACCTGGGCGGCGAGGTCGTCACCGGGGTCCGCGTGCGCTCCATGGCGGACGTCCCACCGGCACGCGTGGCGCTGTTCGACACCACGCCGACGCAGCTGGCGGAGATCCTCGGCGACAGGCTGCCGGCGGCCGATCGCCGACGGGCGGCGAGGTGGCGCTACGGGCCCGCGGCCTTCAAGCTGGACCTGGCGCTGCGCGGCGGTGCTCCGTGGACGGCACCGGCGGCGCACCGCGCGGGAACGCTCCACCTCGGTGGCACCTTCGAGGAGATCGCGGCCGCCGAGGCCGATGCGTTCGACGGGCGCGTGCCGGAGCGACCCTTCACGCTCGTCGCGCAGCCGCACGTCGCCGACCCGACGCGTGAGGTGGACGGCATCACGCCCCTGTGGTGCTACGCCCACGTGCCGCTCGGGTGCACCGCGGACGTCGCGCCGCTGATCGAGGCGCAGCTCGAGCGGTTCGCGCCCGGCATCGGCGCGCGCATCGTCGCCCGCCACGTGACGACGCCGGCGGACCTCGAGGCCGCGAACCCCAACCTCCACGGTGGCGACATCACCGGCGGTGCGAGCACGGGGCGGCAGCTGCTGGTCCGACCGAGACTCTCTCGTGATCCGTACGCGACCGGCGTTCCCGGGCTCTACCTCTGCTCGGCGTCGACCCCGCCGGGTGGCGGCGTCCACGGCATGTCGGGCTACCACGCCGCCACGTCCGCCCTGCGGGTGCTGACCGCATAGCCTCGGATGACGGCTGCCGCTGGCCGCACCGACCCGACACGCGGACCCAGGCAGGGAGGGACGCACCGTGAGCGAACCCACGTGCGCCAGCGCCGACGGGAACGACCCGCCGCACGGACGCGACCCGTTCGCCCCGGTCGAGGCGTCGTCGCGGTTCGCCACACCGATGGCGGTGCTGGCGTTCCTGCTGGCCGGGATCGCGCTGCTGTCGGGGCTCTCACCCGTGTTCGGTCCCTTGGGCATGGCGGTCGGGCTGGTCGCACACGTCAAGGGCAGCACCCTCGGCATGCCGTCCGCCGTGGTGTCCGGCATCGCGACCGTCGCCGGCATGGCGATCGTGCTGTACCTGCGCTGACGCCTCGCCGCGAGGCCGGCCACGCGCCATCCGGGACGCGCCGTGCTGCTGCACTACGCTCCCGGTCCGCAGAGCGAGGAGGCGGTCGCCGTGGCCGTGATCAAGACCATCGACCTGGTCGGGGTGTCGACCGACTCGTGGCGGGACGCGGCCCACAAGGCACTCGACGAGGCGACCAAGACGCTCCGCCACGTCGAGGGGTTCAACGTGCTCGACACCTCGGCGATCGTCGAGGACGGCGAGATCACCGAGTACCACACCCACGTGCGTATCCGGTTCCGAATCTCGCGCTGAGCCGCTCCTCGTGGAGACCACCCCGCTCACATCCCTCGCCCCGGGCACGCAGCTGCTCGTCGGCGGTGACCGCGTCGTGACCGTCGGCGACGAGCTCGCCGCCGCGTTCGAGCCCGGCGACGCCGTGCTCGCGCTCCCGGACGGCACCGTCCTGCACGTCCCGGCGTCCGATCGCCTCGCCGCCCGCACGGCGGTGGACCGTGCCGTCGACGCCTTCGAGGCGATGGGGGCCGTCTCGGACGCGCAGGTCGACCGCTTCTTCGACGCGTTCGCCGACCGGCTCGCCGACGACCGGGCGTTCGCGCCGATCGCGGCCGCCAACGCCGACGACATCTCGGCCGCGCGGGCGCGAGGCCGCTCCGTCACGCGACTCGAGCTCGGCGACCGGATGCGCGCCGACATGGTGGACGGGCTGCGCGCGTGGGCGCGCCTGCCGTCACCACGCGGCACCGTCGAGCGGACGATCGAGCACGACGGCTTCACCCTCGAGCAGGTCGTCGACCGACTCGGGGTGGTCGCCTTCGTGTTCGAGGGACGACCCAACGTGTTCGCCGACGCCTGTGGCGTGCTCCGCGGCGGCAACACGGTGGTGTTCCGGATCGGGTCGGACGCGCTCGGCACGGCGCGCGCCATCGTGGAGCACGCACTGGACCCGGCGCTGGTGGCCGCCGGCCTGCCCGTCGGTGCCGCCTCGCTCGTCGACGCGCCGTCGCGAGCGTGCGGCTGGGCGCTGTTCGGCGACCCGCGGCTGGCGTTGGCGGTCGCGCGCGGCTCCGGCCGGGCGGTCCATCAGCTGAGTGCCGTCGCCACCCTGGCCGGCAACCAGGTCTCGGCCCACGGCACGGGCGGCGCGTGGATGCTGGTCGGTCCGAGCGCCGACGCGGACCGGTTCCGCAAGGTGGTGCTGCACTCGCTCGACCGGAAGGTGTGCAACACCCTCAACACCTGCGCGATCGTCCGTGAACGGGCACCGGACCTGGTCCCGGCGTTCCTGGCGGCGGTCGACGAGGCGGCCGCACGACGCGGTACCTCGGCGAAGCTGCACGTGCTGGAGCGGGATCGTGACGTGCTGCCGAGCACGTGGTTCGAGCGGCTGGTGCCGATCTCACGCGCCGAGGGGCAGATCGAGGAGCCGAAGGCGGAGACGGCGATCGAGGCCCAGCTCGGCATTGAGTGGGAATGGGAGGACAGCCCGGAGGTGACGCTGCTGCTCGTCGACGACCTCGACGAGGCGGTCGAACTGTGCAACCGCTACTCGCCGCGGTTCGTCGTGTCCGTCGTGTCCGAGGACGCCGCCGATCACGAGCGCGTCTGGGACCTGGCCGACGCACCGTTCGTCGGCGACGGCTTCACCCGCTGGGTCGACGGGCAGTACGCGTTCGGGACGCCCGAGCTCGGCCTCTCGAACTGGGAGCGCGGCAGGCTGCTCGGGCGTGGCGGGGTCCTCTCCGGCGACGCGATCCACACGCTGCGGACCCGGGTCCGACAGGACGACGCCGAGGTGCACCGGTGAGCGCCCCGGCCGGCGGGTGACCCAACGACGGTCGGTCACCGTCGCCGGGAGCTTCGTCGACGGCGCCTCTGTGCCGCTGCTGGCCGCGACCCTCGTGCTGGCAGCGGCGAACCTGCGTCCGGCCGTGTCCTCGATCGGTCCGGTGCTGCGCGAGCTCCAGGCGGACCTCGCGATGTCGGACACGGTCGCCGGTGTGCTGACGACCCTGCCGGTGGTGTGCTTCGGCGTCGTCGGCCTGTCGGCCGCGCGGCTGATCCGCCGGGTGGACACGGCGAACGCCCTCGTCGGTGTGCTGGCGCTGGTCGCCGCGGGGACCCTGATCCGCCCGCTCGTCGGTGGCTCGTCGCTGCTGCTGCTCACCAGCCTCGTCGCACTGGTCGGCGTCGCCCTCGGCAACGTGCTCGTGCCGGTGGCGGTGAAGGCGTGGTTCCCGGACGACGTCGGGCGGGTGACGGGCTGGTACTCGATGGCGCTGTCAGCGGGGACGGCGATCCCTGCCGCGCTCACGGTGCCGGCCGCTCACGCGCTGGGCGGCTGGCGCCCCGGCCTCGCGGTGTGGGCGCTGCCGGTGGTGGTCGCGCTGGTGCCGTGGGCGGTGTTGTGGGCACGCGGTCGGACGCGCAGGGCGGGGCTCGCCGCGGCGCGTGCCGCGGACCCGAGGGCCGGGTGGGACGGCGGGGCGGCGGGGATCGCGGCGGCGGGCGCCGCCACCTCGGCGTCGGTGATGGCGAAGGTGCGGCGCAACCCGAAGGCCTGGGCGCTCACCGTCTACTTCGGGCTGCAGAGCCTCGAGGCGTACGCGGTCGTCGGGTGGCTGCCCTCGATCCTCCAGGACGCCGGGGTGTCCCCTGCCGAGGCGGGGCTGCTCACCGCCGTCACGATGGGCGTCGGCGCGCCCGTCTCGCTGGTGCTGCCGCGCATCGCGGCACGCTCCGGCGACCAGCGGCCGTGGGTCGTGGTGCTGATCGTCGCGTCGCTGACCGCCTACGTCGGTCTGCTGGTCGCACCGGCGGCGGCGCCGTGGCTGTGGTGCGTGTCACTCGGGCTGGGACTGTGCGCCTTCCCGCTCGCGCTCGTGCTGCTCGGCCTGCGGGCGAGAACCGCGACGGGCACGGCGGCGCTGTCCTCGCTCGCGCAGGGCGGCGGGTACCTGCTGGCGGCGCTCGGACCGGTGGCGATCGGCGCGGTCCACGACCTCACGGGTGCGTGGGTCCTGCCGCTGCTGCTGCTGGCGGCGCTCCTGGTCCCCAAGCTCGTGTCCGGCTGGATCGCGGCGGCGCCCGGCACCGTCGACGGCTGAGGTCTCAGAGCAGGTCCCGTCCGGCCGCCCACGCGGTGAGCTCGTGGCGGTTGGACAGCTGGAGCTTGCGCAGCACCGCGGAGACGTGGGTCTCGACCGTCTTGACCGAGATGTGCAGCCGGCCCGCGATCTCGCGGTAGGTGTAGCCGCGCGCGATGTGACGCAGCACCTCCTTCTCGCGGGTCGTGAGCTGGTCGAGCTCCGGGTCGTCGCTGGACATCCCCGGTGGCAGCTCGCCGGCGAACGCGTCCAGGACGAACCCGGCCAGTCGCGGGCCGAACACCGCATCCCCCTGCTGGATCCGCACGATCGCGTCGGCGAGGTCGTCCGGCGTGATGGTCTTGGTCACGTAGCCGCGTGCCCCGGCCCGGATGAGCTGGATCACGTCCTCGGCCGCATCCGACACGGACAGCGCGAGGAACCGCACGTCCGGGCTCGACTCTCGTATCGCCTCGAGGACCGCACGGCCGCCGCCCCCGGGCATGTGGACGTCGAGCAGCACCACGTCCGGCTTCGTCTGCCGGATGCCCTGGATCGCGGCATCGACGTCGCCGGCGTCCCCGACGATCGTCACCCGCTGCCCGAGCTCGGCGCGGACGCCGGCGCGGAACAGCCGGTGGTCGTCGACCAGGAACACCCTGACAGCTGCTGGTGCGCTCACGAGCGTGGCTCCGGGGGCGAGGCGGGCGGGGACGGCGTGGTCGAGCGGGAAGCCGGGGACGGGGCCCCGAGGCCCGCGGCCGGCGACGAGGCCTGGTCGGGCCGCGGCGGGGCGTGGCCGGGCGGCGGCGCCGACGGCGAGGTGGCGGGTGCGGCGCCCTGCGTCGGCCCGGCCGGGGAGCCGTTGGCGTCGTGCCCGTTGGTCGGCCGCGTGCGGCGCGGCACACACAGCTCGACCTCGGTGCCCTCGCCGGGCGCGGAGCGGATCGTGACGGCGCCCCCGTGCCGCTCGACGCGTTCGACGATCGACCGCCGGATCCCCTGGCGGTCGCCCGGCACCGAAGCCGGATCGAACCCGGCACCACGGTCGCGGACGAACGCGACCACCTCGGCTTCCTCGACCTCGAGGTAGACGTCGACGCCGGGTACCCCGGCGTGCTTCGCCACGTTGGTGCAGGCCTCGCGGATGGCCGCCAGCAGCGCGGAGGCCCGCTCGTCCAGCGGCGCATCGCCGACCAGCACCGCCTCGAGGACGATGTCGTGCGCGGCCTCGAGCTCCTCGGTGAGCGCGGCCATCGCCGCGGCGATCGTGGTCGGGGTGGCGTCCGGCGCCGCGGCCCCGTAGAGCCACGCCCGCAGCTCGCGCTCCTGCCGTCGGGCGAGCGACATCATGCGGTGCGGCTGGTCGGCGTTGCGCTGGATCAGCGCCAGCGTCTGGAGCACCGAGTCGTGCAGGTGGGCGGCCAGCTCGGCCCGCTCCTCCTGGCGGATGCGCTGTCGCCGCTCCTCGCCGAGCTGGTCGACGAGCCGCCACAACCACGGCCCGAACAGCAGGCCGACGCCCACGAGCGCGGCCACCACGGCGAGCAGCAGGTCGCTCGCCTGCACCAGGGCGTCGTTGGCGGCGAGGAACCCGGCGATCGCGCCGGCGACCAACAACGTGCCGATGACGATGCGTACCGGCGAGGCGGGAGACGAGGCTGCGGTCGCGACGGCCTGACCGGGCACACGCGACGCCAGACGCGACCAGGCGGCGCGCTGCTCGCGGTCGCTGCGGCCCCAGACGATCGCGGAGCCCGCGGCGGCGAGCACCACCGGGAACACGAGCGCGTCGCCGAACCACAGGCCCACGGCTCGCAGGAGCAGCAGCACCCCCAACGTGATGAGCGCCAGCGCGATGCCCTGCTGGGCGGTCGGTGGCCGGCGGCCGGTCGGCGCGGCCGCGCGAGGGTCGGCCTCCACCGGCACCAGCACCCACAGCACGCCGTACAGCAGGATCCCGGTGCCGCCGGCGAACGCGAGCACCGCGAACGCGATGCGGACGAGCAGCGGGTCGATCCCGAGGTGGTGGCCCAACCCGCCTGCGACGCCGCCGATCACGCGGCTGCTGCGGCTGCGGGCCAGGTCCCGCCACGGGCGCGTCGCCGCCGGAGGGCGGGGCCGGGGCGGGGCAGGGGTCGTCTCCATCGACCGATGGTCGCACACGACGGCGCCCGACGGCATCCGGCCGGCCCCTGAACCCACCCCGGGTCCTCAGGGTCCCGCGGGGGTCCTCCCCGATGGGCAGCCCGGCTGTGCTGGGGGAACCTGTCAGCGACGTCCCGACCGACGAGCGGCCCTGGTCGCGAGCCGATCGGACCGGCAGCATCGGTGGTGACACCGGTGCGCCTCACACGCCACGGACCCGGAGCCGACGATGAGCCAGTCCCCCACCACCGCCCCGCCCGCACCCGCGGGCGGCCGTCCCCCCCTGCGCCGACCCAAGGAGGGCCGGATCCTGACGGGGGTCGCGGCGGGCGTCGCGCAGCACCTCGGCGTCGACGTGGCGATCGTCCGCATCCTGCTGGTCGTCCTGACCGTCCTGACCCAGGGACTGCTCGCGTTGGCCTACGTCGCGGCGATCTTCCTGATCCCCGAGGCGACCGAGCAGGAGTCCGCCGCGGTCGCGGTCACGCAACCCCGGGAGGGCAGCGGCGATCGGGACCCGCTCTTCTGGGTCGGCATCGGCATCCTGGTGATCGGGGTGATCTGGCTGCTGTCCGCTGGTGGACCGTTCTTCGCCTCCGGCTGGAACGTCTTCCGTGGCGATCTGCTGCTGCCCCTGGTGTTGGTGGCGCTCGGCGTGGCGTTGTGGCGCTCCGGTGACCGGCGGGGCACGCCTGCTGCCGGCCCGTCCGGCGCCGGTGTCGCGCCGGAGAGCTCCCCCGCCCCCGCGCCGCAGGCCCCGACGGCGTTCTCGACCGGTGCGCCCCCTGCCTCGGCCGCGATCCCGGGTGCCAGCAACGTCGCCCCCGATGCAACGGAGACCCCGATGACCACCGACACCCGTCCGACCGAGGAGACACAGCCCATCGCCGGTCCGCCGGCGACCGGGCCGGGTGGATGGACGCACGACACACAGGTGCTCCCGCCCGTCGGCCCGCCCCCGCCCCCGACCGCCCAGGGCCCACGCGAGCCGTGGTCTCCCCCTCCGACCCCCGAACCGCGCGAGCGGTCGATCCTGCCCCGCCTCACCATCGGTCTCGCGTTCGTCGTCGCCGGCATCCTGTGGTCGCTGCGCCTCGCCGGTGTGCTGTTCGTCAGCCCCGGCCAGATCCTCGCCTCGGCGCTGCTCGTGCTCGGGCTCGGCCTCCTGGTCGGCAGCGTCGTCGGGCGCGGCCGGTGGCTGCTGCTCGCGGGTGGCCTGCTCGCCCCGCTGGTCCTGCTCTCCATCGTCGCCCGTCCCTACGGCCTGGACGACTGGCGCTGGACCGACTCCTCGGGTCGGGTCGGCGACATCACCGAGCACATCACCGACGTCGACGACGTTCGCTCGAGCTACGAGTACGGCGCGGGCAGCATCCGCGTCGACCTGTCCGACCTCGAGCTCGACGGCGCGCAGCGGGAGATCTCGTTGCGGCTCGGCGCCGGTGAGCTCCTGGTGCTCGTCCCCGACGACGTCGACGTCGAGGTGACGGCGCAGGTCGGCATCGGCCAGCTCGACCTCGGTGCGTCCACGCGGACCCAGTCCGGGCTCGGCCTGCGCGGGTCGGTGGGCATGCAGGGCGCCGACGGCGACGGATCGACCCTCGCGCTGGACCTGTCCGTCGGCGTCGGCTCCGTCGAGGTGCGCACCGTCCCGGGCTCGTCGACGACCGGGGAACGCGACCTGCCACCGGTGCCCGAGGCCGTGCCCGACCCGGAGGCCGAACTCGAGCCCGATCCGGACCTCGAGCCCGTCCCGGCACCTCCCGAGGGGTGACACGGGCACGACCGCGTCGCTCGATGCACCCGGCGCCCGAAGCGGAGCACCGCACCCGACAGCCCGAAAGGCACACGACATGCACACCCACCGACTCGACCTGCTGTCCCTGCTGGGCGGCCTCGTCTTCGTCGCCATCGCGCTCGTCGGCCTCGTCGACGTGCTGGCGCCAACCGTTGCCGACCTGCGCTGGATCGGACCGGCGCTGCTCGTCCTCTTCGGCATCGCTCTGGTGCTCGGCGGCGCCCGCCGCCGCGACGTCGACGAGGCCCTCGACACCGCGGACGGGACCCACGACACCGACGACCTGGACGGTCCGGCCGACGACGCGGCCGACCTGGACGGTACGGCCGGCGACGCGGCCCTCGCATCGATCGGCGACCCACGCGCGGACGGCCCGGACACCGACGGGTCGACGGACGGCCCGGGCACCGGCACCGGTGCGGGCGCCGATCCCCGGTAGAGTCCCGACACGGCGGCCGGCGATCGGTCGCCGGAGACGTCGCGCTCCGCCAGCCACCCCCGCAGCCGGCCCGGCGCTTCGATGCGCCGGGTGCGCCCGTCCACCGGCCAGGGCTGCAGCGAAGGACGACGCCGTGCCTGCGACCATCATCGTCGGGGCCCAATGGGGCGACGAAGGCAAGGGCAAGGCCACCGATCTGTTGGCCGACACCACCGACCTCGTCGTCCGCTACCAGGGCGGGAACAACGCCGGCCACACCGTGATCGTCGGCGACCAGGTGTTCAAGCTGCACCTGATCCCGTCCGGGATCCTCTACCCGCACGTCACCCCCGTCATCGCGGACGGCGTCGTGATCGACCCGAAGGTGATGCTCGAGGAACTGGACGGCCTGGAGGCCCGTGGCCTCGACGCGTTCGCGCGGGTCAAGGTCTCAGGCAACGCCCACCTGATCATGCCCTACCACCGCGAGCTGGACCTGCTGATCGAGCGGCGGCTGGGCAAGAACAACCTCGGCACGACCAAGCGCGGCATCGGTCCGGCCTACGCGGACAAGGCCTCCCGCGTCGGGCTGCGGTTCCAGGACCTCTTCGACGAGAAGATCTTCCGGCAGAAGCTCGACGCCGTCCTCGTGCACAAGAACGAGCAGCTGGCCAAGATCTACAACCGGCTGCCGATGGACCTCGAGGTGATCGCCCGCGAGTACCTCGGCTACGCAGAGCGCCTGCGTCCGCTGCTCTCCGACACGACCGAGCTGATCCACAGCTCGCTCGAGGCCGGCAAGCACATCATCCTCGAGGGGGCGCAGGGCACGCTGCTCGACCTCGACCACGGGACCTACCCGTTCGTGACCTCGTCGAACCCCGTCGCCGGCGGTGCGCTCACCGGGGCCGGCCTCGGCCCGAAGCACGTCGACCGGGTGATCGGCATCACCAAGGCCTACGTCACGCGGGTGGGCACGGGGCCGTTCCCCACGGAGCTCTTCGACGACGTCGGCGAGCGGATGACCGACATCGGTGGCGAGTACGGCACGACCACCGGCCGCCGGCGTCGCGTCGGCTGGTTCGACGCCGTGCTCGCCCGGTACGCCAACCGTGTGAACGGGTTCACCGACATCTTCCTCACCAAGCTCGACGTGCTCAGCGAGTTCGAGACGCTCAAGGTCGCGACCGCCTACCGCTACGACGGCGCCGAGTACACGAACTTCCCGCCGCACCAGTCGATCTTCCACCACGCCGAACCGATCTTCGAGGAGGTCGGGGGCTGGGGTGGCGACATCTCCCGGGTGGACGCCTACGACGACCTGCCGAAGGCAGCACGCGACTACGTCGACCTGCTGGAGGAGCAGTCCGGCGCGCCCATCACCTGGGTGTCGATCGGTCCGGGGCGCGAGCAGACCCTGATCAGGCGCGACGTCCCCCTGGTGCCCGCGTCGTGACGGCGGCATCCGGGGGTCGTCGCGTCCTAGTGGTCGGCGGCGGAGGTCGGGAGCACGCGCTCGCGTGGCGTCTGGCGGCATCGGACTCGGTGTCCGCGGTCGTCACGGCGCCCGGCAACCCCGGTACCGCGGAGCTCGGCCCGACCCATCCGGTCGTCCCGACCGATGCCGCCGCGGTGGCGGCCCTGGCCGAGGCCGAGCGCGCCGACCTCGTCGTCGTCGGCCCGGAGGCGCCGTTGGTCGCCGGCGTGGTCGACGAGCTCGGACGCCGTGACATCCCCGCCTTCGGGCCGAGCGCGGCGGCCGCCCGCATCGAGGGATCGAAGGCGTTCGCGAAGGAGGTCATGGTCGCGGCCGGTGCACCGACCGGCGGCTACGTCGCCACCTCCGACCGTGCCGCGGCCCACGACGCGCTGGAGACCTTCGCGCCGCCCTACGTGGTGAAGGCGGACGGGTTGGCGGCCGGCAAGGGTGTGCGCATCTGTGCCGACCTCGCCGAGGCGCGCGAGGCCGTCGACGACGCGCTCCTGCGGCGCCTGTTCGGCGACGCCGGAGCCAGCGTGGTGGTCGAGGAGTTCCTCGACGGACCCGAGCGCAGCGTCTTCGGCGTGTGCGACGGCACCGACGTCGTCCTCCTGGCACCCGCCCAGGACTACAAGCGGGCGCTCGACGGTGACGGTGGGCCGAACACCGGTGGCATGGGGGCGTACACGCCCGTCCCCGGCTTCGCCCTCGCGGACGTCGACGGCCTCGCCGACACGGTGTTCCGACCGGTGCTGCGGGAGCTCGCCGGGCGCGGCACGCCGTTCCGGGGGCTGCTGTACGCGGGCCTGGTCGACACCGACGACGGCCCCAAGCTGCTGGAGTTCAACGCCCGCTTCGGCGACCCGGAGACGCAGGTCGTGCTGCCGGCACTGGCCAGCGACCTCGGGGAGCTGCTGTGGGCGTCGGCCACCGGCAGCGTGTCCCAGGTCGCGGTCGACTGGCACCGGGGCGCTGTCGTGACGGTCGTCCTCGCGTCCGGCGGCTACCCCGCCAGCTACCCCACCGGACTGCCGATCGAAGGCGTCGAGGTGGCAGCGCGCCGTCCCGGCGTGCAGGTCTTCCACGCCGGCACGGCCCGGGACGGCGACGGGCGGCTCGTCACGGCGGGTGGCCGCGTGCTGGCGGTCACCGCGTCGGGGCCGGACGTCGCCTCGGCGCGCGCGCGTGCCTACGACGCCGCGGACGACATCCGCTTCGAGGGGTTGCACCGGCGCAAGGACGTCGCCTCGGACGTCTGAGCGGCAACCGACCGATTCCGACCAGACCATCCTGATCAGACCCCGGGGAGGCGGTCCATGGACGTCATCACGATCGAGACCCCGTCGCTCGGAGACCGCAGCTACGTGGTCACGGACGGCACCGTCGGCGTCGTCGTGGACCCGCAGCGCGACATCGAACGGATCCTCGCGCTCGTCGACGCGCGCGGCGTGACGATCACGCACGTGCTGGAGACCCACGTCCACAACGACTACGTCTCCGGTGGTCTCGAGCTCGCGCGCCGCACGGGCGCCACCTACGTGGTGGCGGCCGAGGAGGAGCTGTTCTTCGACTTCCACGGGGTCCGTGACGGCGACGAGCTGACGGCGGGCGAGCTTCGGATCCGCGCGCTGCACACGCCGGGGCACACCCCGACCCATCTCGCCTACGTCGTGTCGGGTGGTGGCCGCGAGGCGGTCTTCACGGGTGGCAGCCTGCTGTACGGATCGGTGGGGCGGACCGACCTGGTGTCGCGGGCGCGGGCCCCGGAGTTGACCCGCGCGCAGTTCGCATCGGCGCGGCGGCTCGCCGCCGAGCTGCCCGACGAGACGACCATCCTCCCGACGCACGGGTTCGGCAGCTTCTGCTCGTCGGCGGCGGGGGACGAGACCTCCTCCGAGCTCGATCCCCTCTACGGCGTCGACACCTCGACGATCGGGGAGCAGCGGCACGCGAACCTCGCCCTCACGATCACCGACGAGGACCGTTTCGTGGAGGTCCTGCTCGCGGGCCTCGACGCCTACCCGCGCTACTACGTGCACATGGCGCCGCGCAACCGGGTCGGACCAGGACCGATCGATCTCTCGCCGGCCGTCGAGGCCGACGCGACGGAGCTGGCACGCCGGATCCACGCGGGGGAGTGGGTGGTGGACCTCCGCAGCCGGACCGCCTACGCCGCAGACCACGTCGTCGGGACGGTCAACGTCGAGGTGGGCGACTCGTTCGTGACCTACCTGGCGTGGCTCGTACCGTGGGGGGTGCCGGTCACGTTGCTCGGCGACACACAGGAGGAGGTGGGCGAGGCGCAGCTGCAACTCGTCCGCGTCGGCATCGACCGCCCGTCCGCCCAGGCGACCGGCGGTGTCGAGGTCTACGGTGCGCGGCTCGACCGCGGGTCCTACCGCAGCGCCACGCTGGCCGACCTCGCGAGGACCATGGCGCGCGAGCGCACGGTCGTGCTGGACGTCAGGCGGGGTGACGAGCGCGCGCGGGGTGGCATCCGCGACTCGCTGCACATCCCGATCCACGAGCTCGAGCGCCGGGTCGGCGAGGTGCCCGACGATGTCGAGGTCTGGGTCCACTGCGCGTCCGGGTACCGGGCCTCGATCGCTGCGTCACTCCTGGCGCGAGGGGGACGGACGCCCGTGCTCGTCGACGACGTCGACAGCCGGCTCACGGAGTTGGGGTTCGAGCTCGAGCGGGGCTGACCGCCGCGCAGCTCAGGCGTCCGGGCGGGGGACCAGCGCGACCGGTTCGGGCGTCGTCCCGCGGTCCCACGACGAGGTGAACGCGAACCGCTGGGCGTTCACCAGCGCCACCCGGACCTCCAGCGTCCGGCCGTCGATCCGTCCCAGACGCTCGATGCGGAACAGCGCCTCGGACTCGCCGAGCCCGAGCAGCTGTCGCGCCGCCTCGTCGGGGATGTGGGGTTCGATGAGCTCCTCGCCGCTCATGATGCGGATGCCGCAGCGGGAGTACAGCTCGTCGTAGAACGACCACTGTTTGCTGAAGTCGACGACCAGCAGCGGCCGCGCCAGCTCGGCCGGCATCCAGAGCGCCTCCACCCCCAGCGGCTCGTCGTCGATGTAGCGGATCCGCTCGAGGTGGAACAGCGGCGTCGACGGGTCGACGTCGAGCTTCGCGGCGATCGTCGGATCGACACGCTCGTCGAGCGCGGTCACCTCCGATCGCAGCGTCGCGCCGGTCTTCTCGATGGCGTGGTACAGCAGGTGCAGCGACCCGACCGGCTGGTCGAGCGTGTCGTTGCGGACGAAGCTCCCGCGGCCGCGATAGCGCTCGACGAGCCCGCGAGCCAGCAGGCGCTGGACGGCGTCGCGCACCGTGTGGCGGCTGACCCCGTACTCCTCGACGAGCTCACGGTCGGTCGGGAACCGATCGACGATGTCGCCCTCGGCGATCCGTCTCTCGAGGTCCCGCAGGATCTGCTGCCACAGCGGCTCGCTGTTCGCGGTCCCTTCCGAGACCGTCCCCGTCGAGCCGGTCGAACCGATCGATCCGTCGCTCACGGCTGCTCCTTGCCCGTTGCCGCCCCATGGTGCATGTCCGTCGCCCCGTCGCTGGTGTCTGCCGCCCCGTGGTGCGCGGTCCCCCCGCCCTCGACCGGCGATGGGAGGCCGACCCACCGGTGGGCGCCGCCCGCGACGATCTCGCGTTTGAAGACGGGGACCTGGTCCTTCACGCGCTCCAGTGCGTCCCTGCAGGCGTCGAAGGCCTCGGCGCGGTGCGCGGACGCGCACGCGACGAGGATCGTGTGCGCACCCACCGGCAGGCGCCCGACCGCGTGGAGCAGGGCGATGCCCGTGACGTGCGGATGGTCGTCGGCGATGGCCTGTCCGAGCTCGGCGAGGACCTTCTCCGCCATCTCAGGGTACGCCGAGTACTCGAGCGACTCGACGTCGTCGAGATCGTCGGCGTGGTCTCGGACGGACCCGAGGAAGCTCACCGTGCCACCGACGCTCGGTCCACCGACCTGGGCACAGACGGCATCGACCTCGAACGGCGGCTCCACCAGCCCGGTCACGATGGTCGGGGAGCCTGCGCCGCCCGCCACGGGCGGGAGGAGCGCGACCTCCTCACCGCCGTCGAGTCGCAGGTCGTCGCGCGCGACCTCGAGGTCGACCGCGACCGACGTGCGGGGCAGGAGGGCTGCCAGCCGGGGGTGGTCCGCCGCGAGCCTCGCCCGGAGCTCGCCGACGGAGGCCTGCTCGGGGAGCTCGACCGAGAGACGGTCCCCGCCGGCGTGCTCGCGCAGACCTCCGAACAGCCGCACCTCGAGCAACACGCTCGCACCCCTTCCGGACCACCGACGGAGGGTACTGCCGCGTCGGGCGGCGGCCCATCCTCGTTCCCCGATACCGTGCGAGTCGTGGAGACGCCCATGCAGCCAGCCGAGCGTCCGGGCCGTGCTCGGGCGGGCGGCGCGCTGCCGCTGGACCGCCTGGGTCGACCCATCGAGGACCTGCGCGTCTCGTTGACCGACCGCTGCAACCTGCGGTGCACCTACTGCATGCCCCGCGAGCTGTTCGGTGCCGATCACGCCTTCCTGGAGCGTTCGGAGCTGCTGAGCTTCGAGGAGCTCACACGGGTCCTGCGGAGCTTCGTGGAGCTCGGCGTCACCAAGCTGCGGCTCACCGGCGGCGAGCCGCTGCTGCGCACGGATCTGCCGGATCTGATCTCGATGCTCGCGCCCCTTCCCGGCCTGCAGGACATCGCCCTGACCACCAACGGCATCCTGCTCCCGAGGTACGCCGACCAGTTGGCAGCCGCCGGACTCGAACGCGTGACGGTGTCGCTGGACGCGCTGGACGACGAGACGTTCCGCGCGGTCGCCGACACGAAGCTGTCGGTCGCCGCCGTGCTGGCCGGCGTCGACGCTGCGCTCGCCGCGGGGTTGACGCCGGTGAAGGTGAACGCCGTCCTCCAGCGGGGGGTCAACGAGGACCAGGTGGAGGCACTCGCCGGCTGGGCCCGCGACACCGGCGTGACCCTGCGGTTCATCGAGTTCATGGACGTCGGGACCACCAACGGCTGGCAGCGCGAGCGTGTCGTCCCGGCCGACGAGATCCACGCCCGGATCCACGCCCGGTGGCCGGTCGAGCCGGTCACGCCGGAGGGCGCCGCGGTCGCCGAACGGTTCCGCTACCTCGACGGCGCCGGCGAGGTCGGCATCGTCGCCAGCGTCACCAGACCCTTCTGTCGCACCTGCGTCCGTGCCCGCCTGTCGGCCGTCGGCGAGCTGTACACGTGCCTGTTCGCCGCGAAGGGCCACGACCTGCGTGCGGTGATCCGCGGCGGAGCGGACGACGACGAGCTGCGAGCGGCCATCGCCGCGGTGTGGTCGGCCCGGACCGATCGTGCATCCGAGCTGCGCACGGAGGGTGGCCTCACCGGTCAGCGCGTCGAGATGTCCTACATCGGCGGTTAGTCCCCCGGAATGGTGGTCTGACGCGAAGATTCGTTCGTGTCAGGCCATCGGTGACCCGGTCAGGATGCCTGGTCGAGGGTGACCTAGTAGCCATCGCTTCGAGTTGTCCGATGGCGCGCATTCTGGCGCGGTCGGGGTGGAGGCGGGTGACTCGCGTCGTGGGCTGGCACGACCCCCGGGCCCAACGAGTCCGCAGGGAAGTGAGGTCCAGCCGGACCCGGCCAGGCGACCCCTACCTGCAAGGCGCCCTCGGTGCCGCAGCGATGGCATGCGCGCAGAACCCCCGCACCTACCTCGGCGCTCGCTACCGCAGGATCGCGTCCAGACGCGGACCGCAGAAGGCCAACGTCGCCATTCGACGGTCGATGCTGACCGCGATCTGGCACATGGGACCAACCGAACGCTGTACGAGGATCCTGGAGCGGAGTAAGAGTTCTCTCCGTCAGTCCGCAGAGAGTCCGCAGAAGCGTAAGCAGCGTCGATCGCGGCATGCGACCGGTCCTCGTCCTCAGGCATCAGGTGCGCGTTCCGACACTTCGATCATCCGCCCTGCGGGATGCTCTGCCGGATGCCCTTGACGCCCGCGACCGCTCAGCTATGGTTAGGAAAGTTACCTAACCAAAGGTGCGAGGTGGTGGACGCCAGTGGGGTCGGCCCGTCGTTCGCTCGCCAACGGAACCGGCAAGCGATCGTGGAGACGATCGTGCGGGACGCGCCCGTGAGCCGGGCTCAGGTAGCAGAGACCACGGGCATCTCGAAGCCGACCGTCTCGGCGATCGTCGCGCAGCTCGAGGAGGAAGGCTGGGTGCAACGCACCGGGCACACCTCAGGCGGGATCGGCCGGAGCGCGGTGCTCTACGAACTGAACGGTCGAGCGGGGCTCACGATCGGGATCGATCTGGGTGGAACCAAGCTGCGTGGCGCGATCGCCGATCTGCACGGGGAGATCCTTGAGGAGCAGGTCGAGCCGACTGACGTTCGCGGCGGCGGCCACGTCGTTGATCAGATCGATCGCCTGTGCCGCCGGCTCGCCGACCAGGTCGGGCCGGACGCTGCGAGCCTGATTCGTTCCGTGGCGGTGGGTAGCCCAGGGGTGCTGCATCCGATCACCGGGCGAATCGATCTCAGTTTCAACATCCCGACCTTCGGTGACATCCACCTGCGGGACGAGTTGACCGCACGGCTCGAGGTGCCGGTCGTCATCGAGAACGACGTCAACATGGCTGCCCTCGGCGAACGGTGGAGTGGGCTCGGCCGCGAGACTCGCAACTTCGTGTTCATCGCGATCGGCACTGGGATCGGGATGGGCGTGGTCGCAGACGGAGAGCTCCGTCGAGGCGAGAGTGGCGCCGCTGGGGAGATTTCCTATCTGCCCCTTGGCGCGGACCCGCTCGATCGACGCAATCATCGGCGCGGTGCGCTCGAGGAAGCGGTCGCCGGCGACGCGATCCTGTGTCGCTACCGCGACGCGGCGGCCGAGGCCAACGCTCCCAGCTACACGTCGGTGCCCGAGATCTTCGACGCGGTGCGTCGGGGCGAAGCGGTCGCGGCCCGGCTCGTCGAGGACGTCGCGCTTGACGTTGCGTTGGGGGTTGCAGCGGTGGTCGCGGTGCTCGACCCGCGGGTGGTGATTCTCGGGGGCGGAATCGGAAGTGAACCGGTGATGGCCGAACCGGTCATCGCGGCCATCGACCGGGTCACCCCGCTCGCACCCAAAGTGCTGGTCAGCGAGCTCGGTCACCGAGCCGCACTGGTGGGTGCCGTGGCCGTGGGCCTGCATGCTGCCCATGAGAGCTTGTTCGCGGCGACCAACCCCCAACCGTTGCGGCTGCCCAGCGCCCCCGACCGGAGCCCAGCATGAAGCCAGTCGACCCGCAGTTGCGAGAAGAGATCCTGGCGGCCATCGACGTGGATGCGGCCGTCGCGCTGCTGCAACGCATCGTGCAGACGCCGAGCATCACCGGCGGCGAGGCCGCCGTGGCACAGCTCCTGGCGGAGGAGTTGCGTGACGCGGGCGCTGACCGCGTCGACGCCCCCGAGTTCGCGCCCGGCCGATGCAACACCTGGGGAGTGCTCGAAGGCTCCGATGACACCGGCAAGGGACTGCTTCTGCTCGGCCACATCGACACCGTTCACGTCAAGGGTTGGGAACAGCGGTGGGCTGACACTGACCGCGAATCCCCGTACGCGGCGGCGATCGTCGACGGCGAGATGTGGGGGAGAGGCACCTCCGACCAGAAGGCTGGCGTCGTCGCCATCGTGGCTGCGATCAGGGCCTTGCGTGACGCCGGCGTCCGCCTCAAGCAGGACGTCGCGACGCTGTTCGTCGCCGACGAGGAGTCGGGGGAGCACGACAGCGGCTACTCCGATGGCATCAAGGCGCTGTTGCCGCTGTTCGCTGACGGGGTGTTGCCCTCGGCCAGCTTCGCGATCTACACCGAACCGACCACTCTGCAGGTCTACGCAGCCCAGATGGGGTTCCTGACCGCTGACATCATCATCCAGGGGGAGAGCAGCTACTTCGGCACCCCCTGGCTCGGCCGCGACGCCCTGCGTGCGACACACCGGCTGCTGTCCCGGCTTTGGGAGCACTCCGATGAGCTGTGGCAACGAGCCCAGCACCCGTTGCTCGGTCGCGCGTTCCTGCTGGTCACCGGCATCGAAGGGGGCGGCTACATCGCCGTTCCCGGTGAGTGCAAGATCAGCCTGATCCGCAAGATCCTGCCGAGCGAGGACCTCGACGAGGTCCGGGAGGAACTGAACGCGCTGCTGCAGCGGGCCGCCATCAACGATGACGTGCACGCAACGATCTCCTACACCGCTCCGCGCGACCACCCCGTCGGCGGGACGCCCAGCGAGGTCGCGCTAGACGATCCCGCACTCCACCGGCTCCGGCGCATCACTGCCGCCGTGCGGCCGGGCAAGGGCGAGACGCAAGGTGCTCCGTACTGGTCGGAGATGTCTTTCCTCCAGAACGAGCTTGGCATCCCGGCCGTGTACTTCGCGCCGGGCGACATCACGACGGCACACACGCTCGAGGAGCGGGTGGATGTCGACGAGTTCGTCGACGCGATCCGGATCCTCGCGCTGTTCATCGCTGAGCACTGCGAGATCGACGACAACGACCCGACCGGCAAAGGATGAGACCGACGATGAAGACGAGAAGATGGGCGGCCCTATTGCTGGTCGCCACACTGACCCTCGCCACCGCCTGTGGCAACGACGACACCACCGACACCGACACCGAGGACTCAGCTACCAACGACACCGATGAGGATGCGGCCGGCGACGACGCTGCGCTGCGTGAGACTCGCGGTCCCGGCGGGGAAGACCCGACCCCGACAAGCGAGATCGCCCTCACCGACGAACAGATCTCCCAGCTCCAAGACGGTGACTACAGCGCCGCGTTGCTGTGGCACACGTCTTCCGACTTCACCAACGCCGTGACTGCAGGCGCGACAGACGCGTTCGAGGCGTTCGGAATCGAGGTCGTGGCCACCACCGACGCCGGCTTCGACTCTGCACGTCAGCAATCTGACGTCGAGACCGTTCTGGCGCGCGAACCCGACGTGATGATCTCGCTGCCGCTCGACCCGGTCTCGGCAGCCGAAGCCTTCCGGCCCGCGGTCGATGCCGGTACGACGCTGGTCTTCCTGAGCAACGTCCCAGACGGCTACTCGCACGGTGAGGAATACGCCAGCATCGTGACCGACGACCTCTATGCCATGGGGGCCCTCGCCGCCGAGGAGCTGGCCGACGCCATGGGCGGCAGCGGGCAGGTCGGGTGGATCTTCCACGACGCCGACTACTACGTCACCAACCAGCGCGACGAGGCATTCAAGACCGTCATCGAGCAGGACTACCCCGACATCGACATCGTCGCTGAACAGGGCATCGCGGACCCGGCACGTGCCGAGGAAATCGCGAACGCCATGATCACCCAGAACCCCGATCTCACCGGCATCTACGTCACCTGGGCCGAACCGGCCGAGGGTGTCGTGTCCGCACTTCGCGCTGCCGGTCGCGAAGACGTCCAGGTCGTCACACTGGACCTCTCCGAGACCCTGGCCTTGGACATGGTCGAGGGCGGCAACATCGTTGCCATGGTCGCCGACGAGGCGTACGAACTCGGGCATGCCATGGCCCGGGTCGCCGCCCTCGCCCTGCTCGGCGAGAGCACCCCAGCGTTCGTCGTGGCACCAGCCATCGCTGTGACCACCGACAACCTGATCGAGGGCTGGCAAACCTCCCTCAACCGTGAACCACCGGCATCCGTGACCGACGCGCTCGAGCAGTAACCAAGCCGCCCCCCGGCCGTCCCCCCGGGCGGCCGGGGGGCTCTCCACCTACAGGAGCCCCGGTGACCTCGACCAGTCTCGGTGAGCGTGTACGAGAACTCGACTACCGCGAGTACATCGTCTACCTGAGCTTCTTCGTCATCCTGGCGTTCTTCGCCATCGTCCTGCGCGACACCGGCTTTCTCACCACCCGAAACCTGCTCAACATCGTGGTCCAAAGCGCTCCAGTCGCGATCATGGCGATCGGCATGGTGTTCGTACTCTCTGCCGGGGAAATCGACCTGTCCATCGGTTCCACCGTGGCCTTGTGCGCGTTGGTGACCGCAGTCGTGCTGCGCGACGTTGGTTTCGCAGCCGCCGTCATCGCCGGTCTGGGCACCGGGGTCGCGGTCGGCGCGGTCAACGGGCTTCTCACCACAAAGCTGCGCATCCCCTCCTTCCTCGTGACCTTGGCAACGATGAGTCTCATCGCCGGGCTCGCCCGCACCCTGACCAACCTCGAAGCCATCCCCGTCCAGAACCAGCTCTACCGAACCATCTTCGGCGGCGGCAGCGTGGGCCCCATCTCGGTGCTGGTCTTGTGGACCCTTGCCGTGATGGCGATCGGCCACCACGTCTACCGGCACCGGCGCTTCGGCGCGCACGTCCTCGCCACCGGCGACAACACCCAAGCCGCCGTGGTTTCGGGCATCCGCACCACCCGCATCAAGGTGGCGGTCTTGATGGTCAGCGGCGGCAGCGCCGCGCTGGCAGGCATGCTGTACTCGGGTCGGCTCGCGGGCGCCCGCTACACGCTGGGTGAAGCCGACCTGCTCACGGTCATCGCGGCCGTCATCATCGGCGGCACCCGTCTGCTCGGCGGCAAAGGCAGCATCGTCGGCGCCGTCGTCGGCGCGCTGATCATGGGGATGCTCAACAACGGGCTCATCCTCATGGGCCTGTCGGTCGCCGACCAGATGATGGCACGCGGCGTGATCATCGTCGTCGCGGTAGCCCTCAGCTTGCGCGAGAAGACCGTCTGACTGGAGACCTCGTGTTCCTACGTCCGCTGCTCGAACGCAACCCCGACTTCGTTGAGGCAGCAATCGCACTGCACCGCCAGGCGAAGGTCCCCGCCAACGCCTACATCCTCGACCTCGACACCGTCGAAGCCAACGCCAGACGCATCCGGCAAGAAGCTCACCAGCGCGGGCTCACCGTGCTCGCTATGACCAAGCAGGTCGGCCGCCACCCCGGATTCCTAGAAGCGCTACGAGCCGCCGGCATCGACGCCGGAGTCGCCGTCGACATGGCCTGCGCACGCTCGCTCGCTGCCGGTGGCAGCACCGTGGGACACATCGGCCACCTCGTCCAGGTACCCCGCGCCGAAGCCAACGCCGCCGCCGGCCTGCAGCCGACCTGGTGGACCGTCTTCAGCCAGGACAAGGCCGCCGAGGCCGCCGCCGCGAACGCCAGGCGAGGACGCACCCAGGACCTGCTCGCCCGGATCTACGCCCCCGGCGACACCTTCTACCGCGGTCACGAGGGCGGGTTCCCCGCCGACCGCATCGTCGAAACCGCACAGCGGCTCGACGCACTCGACGGCGGCCGGTTCGCCGGCATCACCACCTTCCCGGCCCTGCTCATCGACCACGCCAAGAGGCAGGTCGTCCCCACCCCCAACCTCGACACTCTCGCCCGCGCCATCGAGGCGCTCCACGCCGCCGGTTACGACGAGCTCGAGGTCAACGCACCGGGCACCACCTCCGCCGCAGTCCTCAAGGCCCTCGCCGACGCCGGCGCCACCCAGGTCGAACCCGGGCACGGCTTCACCGGCACCACCCCCTACCACGTCTACGACCAACTGCCCGAGCGTCCCGCCGTCCTCTACCTCTCCGAGGTCTCCCACCTGCACGGCGGTGATGCCTACTGCTTCGGTGGCGGGCTCTACATCGACCCGGTCTTCGACGACTACCCCGTCGAAGCGCTCGTCAGCAGCGAACCCACCAGCAGCGCCGAAGCGCTAGCACCCATCGAGATCCCCCCGCCTTCAGCCATCGACTACTACGGCATGATCGACACCGACGGCCGAACCATCCAGACCGGCGACACCGTCGTGCTCGGGTTCCGCATCCAAGCGTTCGTGACCCGTGCGTACGTCGCTGGGATCCGCGGCATCAGCAGCGGCGACCCCCACGTGACCGGCGTCTACGACGTGTACGGGCGCCCGACGAGATGGCCGGAGTGAACGCCATGACCGAAGTCACCACCGCCACACCAACGCTCTCCCTACGAGGGATACGAAAGACCTTCGGAGGCGTGGTCGCACTCCAGAACGTTGACCTCGACGTCGACGCCGGCGAGATCGTGGCCCTGGTCGGCGATAACGGCGCAGGCAAGTCCACGCTGGTCAAGATCATCGCCGGCGTTTACCAGCCCACCGACGGCCAGGTCGAACTCGACGGTGAACAGGTCCATTTCAGCAACCCCACCGAGTCGCGAAACAACGGCATCGAGGTCGTCTACCAGGACCTTGCGCTAGCCGACCAACAGCCGGTCTACCGCAACCTCTTCCTCGGCCGCGAGCTCACGAAAGGCCCGCTCCGTCGGCTCGACTCCCGCCGGATGCAAGACGAAACCGCCAAGATCCTCAGCGACCTCGACGTCCGCATCCCCTCCGCCAAGGCGACCATCCGTGACCTCTCCGGCGGGCAACGACAAGGCGTCGCTATCGGCCGAGCCACCCACTGGGCGCAGCGCCTGGTCCTCATGGACGAACCCACCGCCGCGCTCGGGGTCGCTGAAACCGCCCGCGTCGAGCAGACCATCCGGCGGCTGCGCGAACGCGGCCTCGCCGTGCTCATCGTCAGCCACAACCTCGAGCAGGTCTTCCGCCTCGCCGACCGCATCTGCGTCCTTCGTCGAGGTCACCAGGTCGGCGTCGTCGAAGCGAGCCAGACCACCGGTGACGCCGTGGTCTCCCTGATCACCGGTCTATCGTGAGCGACCTCATCGTCGGAGAGCTCCGCGAACAGCCCGACGTGGTCGCCCGCCTCGCCGCCACCGCACCCGACACGCTGGCCCCATGGGTCGCGCAGCTCAAAGACGATCAGCCCATCGTGCTGCTCGCCCGCGGATCGTCGGACAATGCGGCCCGCTACGGCGCATACCTGCTCGCCGTCAGAAGCGCCCGGCTCACCGCCCTCGCCCTGCCCTCCGTGGTCACGCTGTATCGCCGCGACGAGATGTTCACCCCGGCCACACCACTCATCGCCATCTCCCAATCCGGGCGCTCACCCGACCTGATCGCCACCCTCGAGGCTGCTCGCCGGCAGGGCAGCCCAACGCTGGCTATCACCAACGACCCCGACTCACCACTCGCACACAGCGCCGGACACGTCCTCGATCTCGGCTGCGGCCCCGAACTCGCTGTCGCCGCCACCAAGAGCTACACCGCTTCCCTCGCCGCCCTGGTCTCGCTCACCACCGCTCTGGGGGCAACCGGCCACGAGCTTCTCAACACCGCGGCCGTTCCCGCTCTGCGCACCGCGATCGATACCGAAGCGCCTGCTGAGGCCGTCGCGCTCCTGCGAGCCCACCGGCGGTGCATCGTCATCGGGCGCGGCTACCACCTCTCGACCGCCCACGAAGCAGCCCTCAAGCTCCAAGAGCTCACCGGCATCCTGACCCAGCCGCTCTCACCCGCCGACCTCGAACACGGTCCGATCGCCGCCCTCGATCACGAGGTCCCCGTAATCTTCGTCGCCACCCAAGGTCCCACGCTCGACCACACGCGCCAGATCATCGAACGTGCGCGGCGCGCGGGCTCTCCAACCATCGCAATCACTGATGTCGAGCATCTTGGCGACGAAGTCGACGTGACCCTTCAGCTACCCTGTGACGTCCCAGACTGGCTCTCGCCACTGGTCGCTATCGTCCCCCTCCAGCAGCTCGCGATCGAGACCGCCCGCGCGCTGCACCGAAGCGTTGACCAGCCCGCAGGTCTGTCCAAAATCACAGAGACCCGCTAGCTGTAATGCCCACGGAGGTTGTTGACAGTAGGTGAGGGCCTCGCTTGGAGACAAAGGAGAGGTTGTCGCACGACCGAGCGGAAGCTGGCGCGGGCCGATCGGCAGCCTAGGTGACAACCGCGCGACGCCACGTGCTCGGGGGCGACAGGACAGCCCGGCACTCGAGCCTTCGGACCTGATGGCCAGGTCGGGGCCAGACACGCCAGCGCTGTGAGACGCCTGATCCGCGTTTGCCCAGGTCACAAGTGGTTTCGCGTGAGGACGCGCAACGACCAGCAACCCGAGTGCCGAAGTCCTACATCGGCGGTTAGTCCCCCGGAATGGCGGTCTGACCTGCGGCGCTGGGGCGTCTCGATCTGAGTCCGCATGGAGGCCGCAGGAGCGCCGGTGGCGACGATCGCGGTGTGAGATCGGTCCTCCCTCCGGACGTCGGCCGATGTCGGCAGCAGCGCCAGCGGCACGGGTGTCCCCGTTGCGAGCGGCCCTGCCGCTTCCGCGTAACGTGACCAGCGCTGGCCAGCTCCTGTTCGCTGGCGCCGCCATGGTGCGCTAGAGAGGCGCCCGACCCGACGATCGGGTGATGGACCTGGGAGTTGGCATGGCCCGTTCGACCGATGTTCCGACCGCCACGGGTGACGCGAGCCGTCGCGACCGCGTCGCGACGGGCGGGGTGATGGGCGGGCACGGGCTCGTGCACCTGTACATGAACGGGTTCTATGTCATCCTGCCGGAGCTGTACCACCTGTTCGGGATGAACCCGATCACTGCCGGGGCCGTCGACACGGTTCGACAGGTCGCATCGGGCACCGCCAGCATGGGGGGCGGGTTCGTCCTCGACCGCTACCCCGACAAGCGCGTCCCGGTGCTCTACCTGAGCCTCATCTGCATGGGGATCGGGTACGCCCTGGTCGGGATCGCGCCGAGCTACGTCCTGCTGCTCGTGGCGGTCGCGCTGGCCGGCGCCGCGTCCTCCATCTGGCACCCCGCCGCGATCGGTCTGCTGTCGGTCGCCTTCCCCGAGCGTCGCGGCTTCGTGGTCTCGTTCCACCGTGCCGTCGGCAGCGTCGGCGACGTCGTCGGCCCCCTGCTGTGCGGTGCCCTGCTGGTCGTGTTGTCCGCCCGTGCCGTGCTGGTCGGTTCGTTGCCGTTGGCGGTCGGCCTCGGCGTCGCGTTGTGGGTGCTGTTGGTGCGGGCGCCACGCTGGAACGCCTTTAGGACCATCGAGGGGCAACGCCGCTCCTTCCGGAATCAGGTCCAGGTGCTCGGGCCGCTCGCCCGTCATCGGGGACTGCGGCTGCTCGTCCTGGTCAAGCTCCTGGCGGGGTTCGGGCAGGGCGGGCTCGTGATGTGGCTCGGGCTGTACCTGGCCGAGGTCGAGGGGCTCGGCAGCGTCGGCGTGTCCGTCCACATCGCGCTGCTGACGGGCGTCGGCATCGTGGTCGGTCCCTGGATCGGGGCGCTCTCGGACCGGATCGGGCGCAAGCCGGTCATCATCGTGGTGCTCGCCGTCAAGGCGCTCATCGCGATCGGGCTGGCGCTGGTGCCCTACGGAGCGGTCTTCACGCTGCTGGTTGCCGCGATGGGGGCGGTGATGTTCGGCGCGAGCTCGCTCATCCAGGTCGCCGCACTCGACATCGGTGACGGCCGACAACTCGAGGGCAGCCTGGTCGGGCTCATGTGGGGCGTGGACGCGCTGTCGGGCGGCTCGGCGCCGCTGGTGATCGGGGCGCTGATCGCCGCGCTCGGCTACGGCGTCCTGTTCTGGTTCGTGGCCGGCGCCAACGTGCTGGCGATGCTGCCATCGTTCATCCTCCCGAGCATGCAGCATGCCCACACGAGAGCCTGAAGGAGCCTGGGACCGAGCACCTCACTTCTGCCGCCATGCCTGGGGATCGAAGACGCTCGACCCGTGTTCTCGCAGGTCACGAGCGGTTCCCGGTGTGAACGCGCGATGTCCTACCTCGGCGGCTGGCGGCTGGCGAGGGTCAGCGGTCGCGGTCGACCGCGCCCGTCGCCAGCGCTGCGCGACCGAGCACCGTGAGCTCCTCCCGGGTGTAGAGGCCCGCTCCCGGCACCTCCGTCAACCGCGAGTCGTCGGAGGTCCGGTGGAAGTGGCGGTACTCGCAGCCGGGGCAGCCGTACGCGCCGCAGGTGAGCAGCTCCATGCTGTGCGTGACCACGTTCGCATGCCTCCGGACGACAGAACAGGGACGACACCGTAGGCGACCACGGGTCGTGCGGAGCGCCCGTCGGGTGACCGATGGGCCGTCCCGCGAGTCGTTCTCGTCCGCAGATGCCGCCCGTCATCGACACCGCCGAGCCGGGACGACGACCGCATCCGAGGACGGGTGTCCCTTCGGGCCTGCCGCCGGCCCTCACGGGTGCTTCGCTCCTGCACGACGTCGACGAGGGAGACCGGACGTGTTGAGCGTGATCGGCTTCATCCTGTTGGGCATCGTCGCCGGCTACGTCGGGCGGTTGCTCATGCCGGGCAGGCAGGCCATGGGGTTCGTGGCGACCGCCGTGTTGGGCATGGTCGGATCGCTCGTCGGGGGCCTGCTCGGGTCGCTGATCTTCGAAGGCGACCTCGATCTGAGCCCCGCCGGCTTCATCGGTGCCGTCATCGGGGTGCTGATCGTGCTGTTCGTCATGAGCCGGATGGGACGGACCCGGACCGGTCGGTGACGGTCGGTGCCGTGCGCCACCTTGCGCTGGGAGCTGAAGTGTATACAGTTTCTTCCTCGTAGGTCCCAGGGACCCAGGGAGGGGACAGCTGTGAACAAGCTCCATGCGCGCCGTCTCGGCGCCGTCGTCGCGGTGCTCGCGCTCGTGCTCGCCGCGTGCGGTGGCGACGACACGCCCGGCGACACGCCCGACGACACCGGGACGACGGACGGCTCCGCCGCTCCCGACGACGGCGTGGACGGGGAGGATGGCGACGCACCGGAGGAGCCGGAGGGCCCGTCGACACCGTCGATCGCGGACGTCGAGATCGCGATCTCCAGTGAGCACCAGAGCAACCAGGCCGCGTGGTTCGTGCCGGCGGACAAGACGCTCGCGGACTACGGCTTCCAGTCGGTGAACGGGATCTTCACCGACCAGGGGATCCCGGCGCTGCTCAGTGGTGACGTGTGGTTCGCCCAAGAGGACGGCATCAACCTCTTCCCGGCCATCGAGGAGGAGATCGGTGACTTCGTCATCGTCGGTGTCCACCGCGACAACTCCATCTGGATGCTGGCCTCCGCGCCCGAGATCGCGACGGTGGACGACCTCGTGGGGGCGCGGTTCAGCGGAGGCATCCCGGGCAACGAGTGGGACGTCATCGCGAAGATGATCCTTGATCGAGAGTTCGACTTCGACGGCGACCAGATGGAGTTCGTCTCCATGGGCGGTTCGTCGGATGCGCGGGTCGAGGCGATGCTGGCCGGTCAGCTCGATGCCACGATGGCCCAGGAGCGGCATCAGGAGCTGCTCGACGAGGCCGGGGCCCACGTGCTGTACATGGATCGGGTGCCGATCGCGACCGAGTTCTGGGTCGTTCGTCGCGACGTCTTCGAGGAGAACCAGGACGCCGTGTGCGCCCTCGTCGAGGGTCTCGTCGCCGGCAAGCAGTGGGCTGCGCAGCAGGGCGTCGACGCGGTGCTCGAGGTCCTGGTCGACAACGGCATCGACCCGACCCAGGGCTTCATCGACACCTTCGACGGTGCGGTCGAGAACTGGTCGCTCGACGGCGGCGCGTCGATGGAGGCGCTGGAGACCCAGATGCAGATCCTCCAACGCGAGGGCGGAGAGATGTCGCCCACCTTCCCGTGGCGCGACCACTTCGATTGGACCTGCGTCTGGCAGGCGCAGGACAACCTGGGGCTTCCGCAGAACCCTGACCCCTCGGAGTTCTGAGCTCCGGGGGCCGCGACACCGTCGCGGACGCTCCCCACTGGCCGATCGTGGCCGGCGGGGAGCGTCCGCGCATCTCGGGCCGATGGGACGCCGTGCGTGCGTGGCGTCGAGGCGTTAGCGTGACGCACCGTCGCGCGGTGGGGTGCACCGGTCTGGGCGGGTCGCGCCGGAGAGGTGGCAAGGGGTGCCGGAGCTGGCCGAGGCCGATTGGCGCTTCCGCGAGCTGTTCGACCGCGCAGGCGTCGGCATCGCCGTCACCTCGAAGGAGGGCCGCTTCCTCCTCGCGAACCCGGCGCTCTGTCAGATCCTCGGGTACCGCGCAGAGGAGCTCGTCGGTACCCGGCTCGACGAGCTGACCGACCCCTCCCTCCTTCCCGGCGGACGGCTCCTGCCGCCGGACCTGCTGGGTGGGAGCAGTGACCGGTTCACGACGGACCTGCGATGCCGCACGCGCTCGGGCGGGACGGTCTGGGTCCGGCTCATCGTGACGGCGCTGCGCGGCGACGAAGGCGGCGACCAGCGCTTCTTCGCCACCGTCGAGGACATCACTCCCCAGAAGGAGATCGAGGCGCGCCTGGAGCGCAGCGAGGCGCTGCTGCGCATCGCCGGCGAGGTCGGTCGGGTCGGTGGTTGGGCGATCGACGCCGATCCGGTGCGTCTGTACTGGTCCGACGAGGTGCACGACCTCGCGGGGGTCCCGCGGGGGGAGACCCCACCCCTGGACGAGGCGCTCACGCTGTACCCGGGTGTCGAGGGTGTGCGGATGGCGGCGGCCGTCCAGCGCTGCATCGACGAAGCGCAGCCGTTCGACATCGAGGCGCGCTTCGTGCCCAGGACGGGACCCGAGCGGTGGGTGCGTGTGGTCGGCGAGCCCCAACGCGACGCGGCGGGGAAGGTCCCGCGCATCCAGGGCGCCATCATGGACGTCACCGAGCAGCGGGAACGCCAGGAGGAGACCCACCAGCTCGCCGAACGCCTGCGCTCGACGATGGAGAGCATCACCGACGCGCTCTACACGCTCGACACCGACTGGCGGTTCACCTACGTCAACCGCCGTGCCGCGGAGGTCCTGGAGCGGGTAGCCGACGAGCTGATCGGGCGGACGCTCTGGGACGAGTTCCCCGCCGTGCTCGGGTCCCCGCTCGAGCGCGCGTGCCGGGAGGCGGTGGCCGACGGGCACTCGATCCACCTCGCGGACTACCACTACCCGCCGCTCGAGCGGCATTTCGCCGTGAACGTGTACCCGTCGCAGCACGGGCTCGCGGTGTACTTCCGCGATGTCACCGAGCAGTTGATCGCCGAGCAGCGGCTGCGGGAGCTCCAGAAGGCGCAGAGCCTGGCCACCCTGGCCGGGGGCGTCGCCCACGACTTCAACAACCTGCTGGTGAGCGTCCAGGGGTGGGCGGAGCTCGCCCGTGACGAGCCCGACGATCGCGAGCTGCTCAGGACCGCTCTGGAGAACATCACCACGACCGCGCAGCGTGCCGCGGAGTTGGCACGGGCGATGCTGGTGTACAGCGGCCGAGGCGAGTTCGACTTCGCCCCGTGCGATCTCGACGGCCTCGTCGCCCAGATGGAGGACCTCCTGCGTGCCTCGCTCGACCGGAAGGTGCGGTTGCGGCTGGAGCTCGACGCGCTCCCCCAGGTCGTCGCCGACCAGACGCAGATCCGACAGGTGCTCATGAACCTGGTGACCAACGCGGGGGAGGCGATGATCGATGGCCGGGGCGGCACGATCGTGCTGCGCACCTCCGCGACGACGTTGGCGGGCGAAACGCGTCCACGTGGCGCCGAAGAGCTGCGATCGGGGGCCTACGCCGTCATCGAGGCATCCGACGACGGGCCTGGCATGGACGCGCCGACCCTCGCGCGGGTCTTCGAACCCTTCTTCACCACCAAGTTCGCGGGTCGTGGTCTGGGGCTGGCAGCGAGCCAGGGCATCGCGCGTGCCCACGGCGGTGCGCTGGTGGTCGAGAGCGAACCCGGCCAGGGCGCCATCTTCCGGATGCTGCTGCCGCTCGGTCCGCCGAAGGCGCACCAGTGACACCCGCCTCGGGGTCGCCGGTCGTGCTCGTCGTGGACGACGACGTGAACGTCCGACGCGTCATGACGCTGATGCTGCAGAAGAGTGGCTACCGAACCGTCGAGGCGTCGACGGGCCGCGAGGCGGTCGACGTGGTCGCCGAGCGGCAGGACGTCGCCGCCGTCCTGCTCGACGTGATGATGCCTGTCATGAGCGGCCCCGAGGCTCTGCCCGTCATGCGGGCCCTCGTACCGGGACTCCCCGTGGTGTTCTGCAGCGGGTTCGACAGCACCGCCGTCGGCGAGCACCTCGGCACGGGCGTGCACACGACGTTCCTGGCGAAGCCCTTCAGCCGCGAGGAGCTGCTCGCGGCCGTCGCCTCGGCGGTGTCCGCCGGTGCGCACCACGAGTCGTGACACAGGCGCAGTTTCAGCGCTGCGTGGGCCCGTCGTCGACCGGCCGGAAGCGTTGGATCCTGCGACCGGTGTTGGTCTCCGCCACGTAGACGTTGGACGCGCTGTCGACCGCCAGCGTGTGACCGTGGGTGAAGGCACCGAGCATGTGGCCGGGCCTGCCGAAGGAGCGGAGGATCTCGCCCGACGCGTGGTCGAGGAGATGCACCTGCTCCCCCCGACCGTCCATGACGTACAGGATGCGCTGTTCGTCGTCGGGCGAGAACGCCGTCCACCACGCGGTGCCGCGGCGATCGGGCAGCTGCGCGGTACCCGTCCGTATCCAGATGTTGCGGACGAAGGTCCCGTCTCGCTCGAAGACCTGGACGCGATCTCCCTGGCGGTCGCACACGTAGACGAGTCCGGCCCGGCTGAGCGCGACCCCGTGGACGACCTGTGAGAACACGCCGGGCGCACCCGCGACCGCCTCCTCGGGCGTCGCCTGACGGCCCCACTGGCGGAGGAAGCGTCCCTCGCGATCGAGCACGGCCACTCGGCGGTTGCCGTAGCCGTCGGCGACGTACACCTCCCCGTTGGCGGGATCCACCGCGACAGCGGCCGGCTTGAAGAAACGGTCCGGTGCGGCGTTGAGCGGCTCCCCGGCGAGCGTCCCGTCGGAGCTGTCGACGAGTCCCTTGCGGCCCACCTGGAGCAGCAGCTCGCCGTCCCAGGTGTACTTCTGCACGATCCCGTCGCTCATGCCGGTGATCCACACGTTGTGCTCGTGGTCGACGAACGAGCCGTGCAGCTTCTCGGGCAGCAGCTCGGGGTCGCCCCACGTCTGCAGGAGCTGCCCCGCCCGGTCGAAGACGAGCACGGGAGGCGCGTTGGTGCAGGTCTCCGCTTCCTCGTCGGTGATGTCACGACGGTTGAGGACGACGACGTTGTCGTGGGTGTCCACGCACACGCTGCCGAGCTGCCCGAGGATCCAGCCTTCCGGCAGAGGCATCGGCCAGCTGGCGTCCAGCTCGTACGCCGGTACGACCGGCTCGACCCCGGTGCTCGTTCCCGTCACGGTCCGCTCCCGCCCGACCGGCTCCCCGGGACGCGCCCGACGGTCGACGGTCGGACGCTAGGAGGCACCGGGGAGCCCGGGCAAACCCGGCGTCGTCCGAGGACGGCCGTCCGACCTGGGCGGCCGAACGGCAGCGGACCTTCGGCCGTCCAACGCCCCGACCCCCGGAGAGCCGGTCGGTACCGTTGCGAACGTTCTCATCCGTGTCCTCCGATCGGTGCCCCAGCTGGACGGACCGCACACACGACGCATCGCCGGGGGCGGCGCCGCTTCCCGTGCGCCCGGCGACGACGGGCGCGTGCACTGGCTCGACGGCCGCCACGCGTGGGAGGTCGAGTGCCGCTCGCTGGAGGATCGGGTCCAGCAACTCGAGATCGCGCGTCGACATCGCGAGGAGTTCGTCGCGATGGTCGTCCACGACCTCCGCAGCCCGGCGGTCGTCGTCTCGGCGGCCCTCGACGCGATGCACGCTGCGGCCGACGGTCTGCCTGACGCGACCCTCGAGCTGCTCGATCTCGCGGCCGACGGCATGGCGCACATCGACCGGCTCGTCGTGGACCTGCTGACGCTGACCCGGATCGACTGCTCGACGTTCACCTTCGCGATCCGGGAGCTCGACCTGGCCGCCGTCGTGCGTCGGGCGGTGGACGACGTGCGCCTCGCCACCGGCCGGACCGTCGAGCTGGAGGGCCACGGTTCCCCGGTCCCGGTCGTCGCCGACGAGGGCCGACAGCGCCAGATCCTCGACAACCTCATCACCAACGCCGTCAACTACTCCCCGCGGGACAGGCCGGTCGAGGTGTCGATCGCCGTCCAGGACGACGTCGCCTGCGTGCGCGTCCGCGATCGAGGGCCGGGCATCGACCCGGCCGACCGCGAGCGCCTGTTCGAGCCGTTCACGAGGCTCTCGGAGGGTCACGCCGGCGGCACGGGCTTGGGATTGACACTCGCGAAGGCGCTCGTGGAGGGTCAGGGCGGGACGATCCGGGTGGACGACCGGGACGAAGGTGGCGCGAGCTTCTCCTACACCGTGCCGCTGGCCGTCGCCTCGGCCTGAGCGCGCAGGTCCTGGCCGATCCTCGCCCGCACCGCCTGCTTCCCACCGCCCGCGTGCAGCATCGTGGCCGCGTCGCGCACCAGCTTCTCCGCGAGGGTGCCACCGACCAGTCCCTGCTGCCCGAGCAGGTCGAGCACCAGGCTCGACGCTCGTGCGCACACCTCGCTGGAGCGGACGAAGGCCATCCGCTCGAGCATCGCGCCCTCCGGGCGCTGCTCCTGCAGCGCCCAACCCGCACGCCACATGAGCGAGCGTGTCGCCTCGATGTCGATCGCCAGCACCGCGAGCGCGTCGTCGACCGACTGCTCGACCGGATACGCCCCACCGGTGGCGAGCGTGAGCAGCTCCTCGAAGGCCGCGCGTGCGATGCCGAGCGACTTCGCGGCCGTCTTGGCCTTGGATCCACCGCCCATCGCCCGCATCATCTCGCGCCCACCGTCCCGCTCGCCCAGCAGGTGGTCCTCCGGGACGCGCAGGTCCTCGAGCACCACCTCGCCGTTCTGGTTCGTCCGGATCCCCACCTTGTCCTCGGCCTTGCCGGGCACGAGGCCGGGCGTGCCCTTCGGCACGAGGAAGACGGAGATGCCGCGGGTCCAGGGCACGGTCGGATCGGTGCGCGCGACGATCATGTACAGATCGGCGACGTTGCCGTTGGTGATCCAGCGCTTGGTGCCGTTGAGCACCCAGGTGCCGCCTTCCAGCCGGGCGGTGGTGCGCGGTCCGGCCTGGATGTCGGCGTCGTACCCGACGCTCGAGTCGCTGCCGACCTCGGGCTCGCTCATCGCACGGGCGGTGAGGAACAGCGGGTTGGACAGGAAGCCGCCGAGGAACCGTTCGCGCTGGGTCTCGCTGGTCAGCGTCGCAAGGCACCTGCCCTCGCGCCAGGAGTGCTGGAGGGACATCCCGAACCCCGCGTCGCCCGTGCACAGCTCCTCGAGCACGACGATCTCGGTGAGCAGGTCCGCGTCCAGCCCGCCGAGCTCGCGCGGGATCGACATCGTCCGCAGCCCCAGCTCGTCGGCGCGGAGGAACAGCTCGCGGGGGTGGGTGGCCGCCGGGTCGCGCTCCTTGTCGTAGCGGCGGGAGATCGGGCGCACCTCGTCGGTCGCGAACGCACGGGCGAGGTCGCGCAGCCGTTCCTGCTCCGCGGTGAGGGTGAGGTCCATGTGCGCTCCTGTTCGCCCCGCTACGGCAGCCACGTCCGCCCGAAGACGCCGAGGCCTTCGAGCGAGCCGGACGACGACGCCAACGTGGACGCGTCCCGGTAGAGCTTCTCCTGCGGGTACTCGGTGACCACGCCGTAGCCGCCGAGCAGCTCGAGCATCTCGAGGCTCACGCGTCGGGCCATCGTCACCGCGCTGTCGCGGACGGCCAGCGCAGCACGGATGCCGGGTTCCCCGGCGACGTCGGAGGCCGCGGCGAGCGCCAGCCGGGTCGTCTCGATCGCGCCCGTCGCCTCCCACAGCGCCCGCGCGACGCTCTGGTGCTCCACGATCGGCCTGCCTCCCTGCACCCGGGTCCGGGTGTAGGCGTGTGCGTGCTCGTACGAGCGGCTGGCCAGGCCCACGGCGACGGCGGCCTGGTGCAGGCTCGTCGCCGCGACCAGCAGCTCCAGGAAGCTCGCCGCCTCCCGATTCCGCAACAGCACGGACCGCTCGTCGAGCTCCACGCCGTGGAGCGTGATGTCTGTGCGGTCCTCGAGGCGGAGGCCGAGCCGTCGGTCCGCCGGCCGCCTATCGACGCCCGCCGCAGCGACGTCGAGGTGGTGCACGCTCACCTCGGCGGGGCCGCCGTCCGTCGTCACGACCACCAGGAGCAGCCGGCCGGCCCGGGCGCCGTCGGCCACACCCGGCAACACCGTCCGTTCGAGACGCACCGCTGTCCCGTCGCGTCGCACCGTCCCCGGCTCGCCGAGCCCGGATCGGTACCGGTTGCCACGGAGGCGCAGCCCCGTCGCGGGCAGCTCGACGGTCCCTCCCGACCCGAGGTCGGTCTGGACGTAGGCGGCTGCCAGCACGCGCTCGTCCAGCAGCACCCGGGCGACGTCGGGCGTGGCCTCGTCGAAGGCGGCCAGGACCGCGCGGAGCGTGCCCTCGCCGAGCAGCCGGCAGGCACCGCCCGGGGCGCCGGTCGCCAGCGCCTCGGTCGCGGCGACGGTGAGCGGTCGTGGCAGCGCGAGCCCGCCGTGGCGGGACGGGAGGGCCATGGACGGCAGCCCCATCTCGCAGGCCTGCACCTCGGCTGCCTGCAGGGCGGGATCCGTTGCCGTCGTGGCCGGATCGTCCAACAGGTCGAGCCGTCGTTCCAGCGGTTCCAGGACCTCCAGCCGGAAGCGGCGGGCGCCCTCGACGACCTGCCTGGCGCCCTCGGCGGGCATGGCGTCCTCCGCGGACCCGTCGCCGTCGCCGTGCATGGCGCCCTCGTCCGTGGCCACGGTCGTGCTGGACATCCGTCGCTCCTCGCCCGCGCTCGCCGGAGCATCGAGGACGCTCGCGCGCGGCCGGCAGGGCCACTCGTCCCGTCGCCCGTGGACAGGTGGCCCTATCCGGATCGGGCGCGCGACGCGCGTGTCCCGGACGCGGCAGACGCACACGTCGGGTGTCCCGGCGACGAACCTCCGACCATCGCCGTAGGGTTCGGCTGCAGGCGAAGCCACGGGGGGAGGGGCCCGTGCCGTCGGGAGCCCGGCACGGGTAGGGATCCCACGTCTGCCCGGTGGTCGGGAGCCCATCGGGCAGACGTGGGTCCCGTACCGTCGCTCGCCCTAGGCTGTGGACGTCCACCGCACGAGGACACGGACGACAGCCGGAGGGCACGCGTGACGAAGGTCTCCATCACCGTCAACGGGGTGCAGCAGGAACACGACGTCGAGCCGCGGCTGCTCCTCGTCCACTACCTGCGTGACGTGCTGGGCCAGACCGGCACGAACGTCGGTTGCGACACGTCCAACTGCGGTGCCTGCACCGTGCACCTCGACGGGCGGTCCGCCAAGAGCTGCACGGTGCTGGCCGTCCAGGCGGATGGCTGCACCGTCGACACGATCGAGGGGCTGGCCGGCCCGGATGCCGAGGACGATCCCACGGCCGGATGGCACCCGCTCCAGCGGGCCTTCCACACCGAGCACGGCCTGCAATGCGGCTACTGCACCCCCGGCATGATCATGGCGGCCGCCGACCTGCTCGCCGAGAACCCCGACCCGACCGAGGACGAGGTCCGGCACGGGCTCGAGGGCAACCTGTGTCGCTGTACCGGCTACGTCAACATCGTGAAGGCGGTGCGGAAGGCGGCCGCGGAGCTCCGCGAGGTGTCCGCGTGATCCCGGCGGCGTTCGAGTACGTCCGCGCGGAGTCCGTCGAGCACGCGGTCGCCACGCTGCTCGAGCACGGGGACGAGGCGAAGGTCCTGGCGGGCGGCCATTCCCTGCTCCCGCTCATGAAGCTGCGGTTCGCCGCCCCGGGCGTGCTGGTCGACGTCGGGCGGGTCCCGGGGCTCTCCGGCATCCGCGAGACGGCCGACGGTCACCTGTCGATCGGCGCGACGACCACCCATCAGGCGGTGATCGACAGCCCGCTGGTCCGGGAGCACTGTGGCGTGCTCGCGCACGTCACCCGCTTCGTCGGCGACGCCCAGGTCCGGCATCGCGGCACGCTGGGCGGTGCTCTCGCGCACGGCGACGCGGCCGGCGACCTGCCCGCGTGCGTCGTCGCGCTCGAGGCGACCGTGGTCGCCCAGGGCCCCACCGGGAGCCGCGAGATCGCCGCCGCCGACCTCTTCGAGGACTACCTCACGACCACCCTCGCCGAGGACGAGGTGCTCACCGAGATCCGGGTCCCCCTGCTCGAGCCGACCTGGCGGTGGCACTACGAGAAGTTCAGCCGGGTCGCGCAGGCCTGGGCGATCGTCGGCTCGCTGGCGATGGTCCGTCGGTCGAACGGCACCGTCGACGACGTCCGCGTCGGCCTCACGAACATGGCGACCGCGCCGGTGCGTGCCTCCGGGGTCGAGGAGGCGCTGCGAGGACGCGGGGTGGACGCGATCCCCGCCGCCGCGGAGCGGGCGGCGGACGGGACGAGCCCGTCGGCCGACCTGAACGCGACCGAGGCGTACCGCGAGCATCTCGCTCGCGTGCTCACACGGCGGGCGCTGGAGGCTGCGGCGGCCTGACCGACGGCGTACCGTCTGCTCCCGGGGGATCGTGGCGGCGGCCGGGGAGGTGACGGCGATGCGTGAGGAGCTCGCGACGCTGCGTCGCTGGCAGGCCGAGGGCGCCAGGTTCGGTCTCGCAACCGTCACGTCCACCTCGCAGTCCGCCCCCCGGCCGCCCGGTGCGACGCTCGCACTCCACCCGGGCGGCGAGGTGCTCGGCAGCGTGTCCGGGGGCTGCGTCGAGGGCGCTGTCGTCGAGGTGGCCACCGAGGTCCTCGACTCCGGTGTGCCCCAGCGCGTGTCGTACGGGATCTCGGACGACGAGGCGTTCGCGGTCGGCCTCACCTGCGGCGGCACCATCGAGGTGTTCGTCCGTCCGGTGACGCGCGACACCATCGACCTCGACGTCCTCGGGACCCACCTCGAGCGCGAGCAGCCGGTCGCGGTCGCCACGATCGTCGAGCACCCGGACGCGCCCGATGCGGTCGGCCGCGCGCTGCTGGTCACCGACACGTCGGTCGAGGGCACGAGCGGCAGCCCGCGTCTCGACCACGCCGTCGTGGAGGGTGCGCGCGGCATGCTCGCGCAGGGTGCGACGGGTCTCCGGCACTTCGGGCCGGACGGCGAGCGACGCATGGACGACGTGTCGGTGCTCGTCGAGTCCTTCGCCCCGCGCCCCCGGATGATCGTGTTCGGTGCCATCGACTTCGCCACCGCGGTGGCCTCGATCGGCCGCTTCCTCGGCTACCGGGTGACGGTGTGCGACGCCCGTGCGCGCTTCGCCACCGACGCGCGCTTCCCGGATGCCGACGAGGTCGTGGTCGCCTGGCCGCACCGCTACCTCGCCGACACCGACGTCGACGCGCGTACCGTCCTGTGCGTGCTCACCCACGATCCCAAGTTCGACGTCCCGGTGCTCGAGGTGGCGCTGCGCACCGACGCGGCCTACATCGGCGTCATGGGGTCGCGTCGTACCCACGAGGACCGCCTCGCGCGGCTGCGTGAGGTCGGGGTGCCGGAGGCCGACCTCGCCCGTCTGCGCTCGCCGATCGGCCTCGACCTCGCGGCGCGGACCCCCCAGGAGACGGCCGTCTCCATCGCCGCCGAGCTGGTGATGCTGCGCCACGGTGGCACCGGCGTGGCACTGCGAGAGACCGACGGGCCGATCCACCGCCATGGCGCCGTCCTGACCTGAGCCCGACCGAGCAGAGGAGCAACGACCGCATGGAGTTCACCAACACGTTCCACGTCCCCGTCGACATCGACACGACGTGGGCGACCCTCACCGATCTCGAGAAGGTCGCCCCGTGCCTTCCCGGCGCGACCCTCGAGGAGGTCGACGGTGACATCTACTCGGGACGCGTCAAGGTCAAGGTGGGGCCGGT
This sequence comes from uncultured Nitriliruptoraceae bacterium, assembly GCA_963695235.1. Lineage (GTDB taxonomy): Bacteria > Actinomycetota > Nitriliruptoria > Nitriliruptorales > Nitriliruptoraceae > PWLR01. Next base: position 859,267 of record OY968778.1, on the reverse strand, counting down.
GGTCATGACCTACCGCGGCACCGCACGCCTGGTCGAGGCCGACGCGGATGCCAAGCGTGGGCGCATCGAGGCGTCGGGCAAGGAGTCCCGGGGCGCGGGAACCGCCTCCGCGGACGTGGTCGCGAGCCTGGTGGCGGTCGACGACGGCACCGAGGTCACGGTCGTCACCGATCTGAACGTGACGGGCAAGCCGGCGCAGTTCGGCCGGGGCGTCATGGCGGAGGTCGGCACGAAGATCATCGACCAGTTCGCCGACCGGCTCCGTGAGCTCGTCACCAGCGACGGGGCCGACGCGAGCGCCGCGGACGACGGGTCCGCAGCCGCGCCCGGGGCGGACGGTGCCGCGCCCGCGGCCGACGCGGCCGGTGGTGCCGCGCCTGCGTCCGGTGGTGCCGCGCCAGCGGCCGGTGGTGCCGCGCCTGCAGGAGCGGCCGATGCGGCGCCGTCCGGCGGCGAGGCGGTGGCGACCGGAGCGGCTGCGGCGGCTGGGTCCACGGGGCCGCGCCGGATCGAGCAGGACCCCTCCCGCGAGGACGACGCGCTGGACCTGATGGACGTCGCGGGCGCGGCCACGCTCAAGCGGCTGGGACCGCTCGCGGCCGCGGTGGCGGCGATCGTCGCGATCGTCTGGTGGGCGCGAGGGCGGTGACCCACCGCCCCTGGGGTCACGCGTCGGCGGCGGTGACCGGCCGCCTCTGGGGTCACGCGTCGGCGGCGGTGGCGCCCGTGTCGGCGGCTCCCGGGCGCTCGTCCCTGCCGGGCGTGGGCTGGACTGGATGGTGCCGGGTGTCACCTGCCAACAGGTCGATGGCGTGCGGGAGCAGTCCGACGATCGCCTGCAACGACTCGGTGGCGCCCCGGGGACTGCCGGGGAGGTCGACGACCAGGGTCCGCCCGCGTACCCCGCAGATGCCTCGGGACAGGTCGGCGAGCGGGGTGCTCCGGCGTCCGGCGGCGCGCATCGCCTCCGCCAGGCCGGGTGCCTCCCGTTCGAGCACGTCGCGGGTGGCCTCCGGTGTCACGTCGCGCGGGCCGAACCCGGTCCCGCCCGTGATCGCGACGAGCGCGACCGCGCCCTCGTCGCACAGCTCGCGGAGCAACGCCGCGATGGCGTCACGGTCGTCGGGCGTCACGGCCCGGCGGACGACCGTGAACCCGGCGCCCTCCAGCACCTCGGTGACGGCGGCACCCGATCCGTCCTCGCGGTGGCCGTACGCCACGCCGTCGCTGGAGGTCACGACGGCGGCGCGCCGGCGCGGCTCGGCGGAGGTCTGCATGTGAGTGCTCCGAGCGGAGGGGACGCCGAGCCTACGTCGCACGCACCCCTGCACGGGGTGGTCGCGCTCGTGCTCGCCGCGGGGTCGGGCGTGCGGTTCGGTGGAGGCACGAAGCAGCTGGCCGAGGTCGACGGCCTCCCGCTGGTCGCACACGCGGTCGCCACCGCACATGCCGCCGGGGTCGAGCGTGTCGTGGTCGTGGTCGGGCACGACCAGGCGGCGGTCGCCGCCGCGGCCCGACGGGGGGGCGACGCCGAGGTGGTCGTGAACCCCGACCACACCCTCGGCCAGGCGTCCTCGCTGCGGACGGGGATCACGGTGGTCGCCGCCGACGACCAGGCGACGGTCGCGGTGGTCCTGCTCGCCGACCAACCGGGCATCACGCCCGCTGCGGTCCGTGCGGTCGCCGCCGCGGTCGAGGGAGGGCGCGCGGCCGCCCGGGCGCGGTACCTGGACGGACCGGGACATCCGGTCGCGTTCTCGCGGCCCGCGTGGGCGCTGCTGGCCGAGGCCACCGGCGACGTCGGCGCCCGCCACCTCCTCGAGGTCCTGGACGTCGCGCAGGTCGCGGTCGAGGGTCCCGTCCCGCGCGACGTGGACACGCTCGCCGACCTCCACGCCGCGCGCGACGAGCGCGACGAGCGAGACGAGCGCGGCGAGCGCGACGGGCGCGACGGGCGCGACGGGCGCGGTCTGTAGGCTCGCCGACCTCCACGCCGAGGGCGACGCGGCCTCCGGCTCGCGTGATACGGGGGTCTACCGTGACGATCGTCGGGCTTCCCCACGTGCGGTCCGGCAAGGTGCGCGACCTCTACGAGGTCGACGACGAGCACCTGCTGCTGGTCGCGTCGGATCGTGTGTCCACCTACGACGTGGTCCATCCGACGCCGATCCCCGACAAGGGACGGGTGCTGACCGCGGTGAGCGCGTTCTGGTTCGACCGGCTGCGGCATGTCGTCCCCAACCATCTGGTGTCGACCGACGTCGCGGATCTGCCCGCGGCGGTGCGGTCGCAGGTGGACGAGCTGCGCGGACGGTTCATGCTGTGCCGGGCGGTCGACATCGTGCCGTTCGAGTGCGTGGTGCGCGGGTACCTGGCCGGCTCGGGATGGGTCGAGTACCAGCGCGACGGTGCGGTGTGCGGCGTCACGCTGCCGGTTGGGTTGCGCGAGGCGGACCGCCTCCCGGAACCGATCTTCACGCCGGCCACCAAGGCGGAGCACGGCGAGCACGACGAGAACGTCCCGTTCGACGCGATGGCGTCGTCGCTGGGCAGGGAGCTGGCGGATCGGCTCCGCGAGCTGTCGTTGGCCCTGTACCGGGCCGGTGCGGCGCATGCCGCCGAGCAGGGGATCGTGCTCGCCGACACGAAGTTCGAGTTCGGCCTCTCGGACGGCGAGGTGGTGCTGGCGGACGAGGCGCTGACGCCGGACTCCTCGCGCTACTGGCCGGCGGACCGTTGGGAGCCGGGCGCGTCCCCGCCGAGCTTCGACAAGCAGTTCGTCCGCGACTACGCGACCTCGACCGGGTGGGACCGGACACCGCCGGCGCCGGCGTTGCCCGACGAGGTCGTCGCCGCCACCCGCGAACGCTACGTCGAGGCGTACGAGCGCCTGACGGGGCGCCGCTTCGCCGACTGGCTCGCCCGGCACTGAGGTCCCGGATGGACGTGCGCGATCGCGCGTCGACCGCCTTCTGCCCGCGCGACGGGCCGTCCGGACAGGGTGCGTCCGCGGCGTTGGCACGTGTGCCCGATACCACGGTGGCGTCGGTGTTCGCCGAGGCGACGGAGGCAGGCGATGGCACGGGTCGGCATCGTGTACTGGTCCATGTACGGCGCGACGTACGAGCTCGCTCGCGCGATCGCGGAGGGGATCGAGAAGGACGGCGGCGAGGCGGTGCTGCGACGGGTCCCCGATCCGCTGCTGCCCGACGAGGTGAAGGAGTCGGAAGGCGTCTCTTCCGCGATGGAGGCCCAGCAGGACGTGGAGGAGGCGCGGGTCGACGAGCTGACGGAGTTCGACGGCATCGTCTTCGGCTCCCCGACCCGGTTCGGCAGCGCTGCCGCCCAGCTGCAGAACCTCTTCGACCAGGCTGGTCCCCTGTGGGCGGAAGGTTCGTTGTCCGGCCGTCCGGTTGGCTTCTTCACCGGAGCGTCAACCGCTCATGGCGGCCACGAGACCACGATCCTGTCGATGCTCACCTTCGCGATGCACCACGGCATGGTCATCGTCCCCGCCGGCTACGCCGTCTCCGACCGGGTCGGCGCGACGACGACCGGCGGTGGTCCCTACGGCCCGACCCATGCCGGCGACGCGGACCTCAGCGACGACGAGCGAGAGATCGGGATGGCGTTCGGCGCCCATCTCCACGCGATCGCCGAGAAGCTCTCCCGCTGACCGTTCGCCGAGCAGGGGGCGATGGTCCGCGGACCGCCGGTCGCCCACGTGTGGTTCTGGCGCCTCGGCCGGCCGGCGGCGTGTTGCTTCTGGCGCCGCGGCCTGCCGGCGGCGTGTTGCTTCTGACGGCCCGACCGACCCCGGGAGCATGTCAGCCCGGCCGAGCTCGTCGGCTGGGGTCCGGCCCGGCCCGCGCGGCCTGACATCCCGCACGAGTGGGCGCGTGTCGGACGTGCTGCCTGGCGAGCTCGACGACCGAGGGTCGGTCCGGGTTGGCCGAGAAGGTGACGTGCCGGCCGTCGATGGCGATGTCCCAACCGCCACGGTCGAACCGTCTGTGGTGGTGGCCGCAGAGCAGCGCGGCGTTGTCCAGCGAGAGCGCCCCGTCCGCCGCGAACGGCACCTCACCGTGCGCGACCTGGCACCACGCCGCGGGCGCGTCGCAGTTGGACCACCTGCAGCCGCCGTCGCGCTCGACGAGCGCGCGCCACAACGCAGCGGGCACCGTCCGTGACGCGACGGACCCCGCGATGGGCGCGTCGGCGAGGCCGAGGACGGTGCGCGACACGCTGCAGTCCTGGAGGAGCCCCCCGATCTCCTCCAGGCTCACGGTCTCGCCCGACCCGAGTGTCGCGATGCCCGTCCACGCACGCAGGTCGGCCAGCGAGACGGTCACGTTGACGTGCGGACGCACGCCGTGGCGCGACGGCAGCTCGGCGGCCCGTAGCGACAGCTGGCCCAGGGCCACGAGGCCGTCGGCGCGTCGTTGCTCGTTGGTCCGTGCATCGTCACCCGTGGGCGCCGGCGTCGCGGCGTCGAGGGCGACCCGCATCGTCTCGGCGTCTACCCCGTACAGCGTCGCATCGAGGCGCAGGCCCCCGTCCTCGGCCGTTCGTCAGGTGGCGCGGCGACGTAGGTGGCGTGCGCGTTCACGGCGGTGTGCCGTCACCGGGTCCGCGAGCGCGACGCGTCGCCGGCCTTCGCGCGCGACCTCGTGGGGGGTCGCGGTCGCGGCGAGCGCCACGAGCGCTGCCTCGACGCGAGCCCGTTGCTCCTGCGGGATGTCGGGCAGGACCGCCGTGATGGCGGCAGCGTGCTCCGGAGCGAGGTCCCCCGACGCGAAGCGACGTGCCAGCTCCGGCGCCTGATCCATGCGGCGGGCGGTGCGGGCCGTGCGTCGTGCCTCGCCGGGCGGGACGTGCAGCGTGTCGGCCAGGTACCTGGCGGTCTGACGCTCCGCGCGGTCGCTGCCCCCGCCCGCGACCGCGCTGGCCGACGAGGCGCGACGGGTCTGCGCGGCGCCCACCAGCGCGGTCTGTGCGGCCTGGAGACGGCGGATCGCGACCGTGACGGCTCCGAGCACCTCCTCGACCCCACCGAGCGACAACACGTCCAGTTCCAGCGCGTGCACGTCGTCCACGGCCTCGACCAACCGGCGTCCGTCCCACACCGGCCGGCGCTCGCCCGCCAGACGGCCGGCGCGGTGCGCCGGTGCCGTGCCACGTGCCCTCCGAGCGTCGCGATCGACGGACCATGGGGCCGGTGCCCCGGTTGCGTCCGCCCGGTCACGGTCGTCTGGTCGATCGGCGACCACGTACAGGCCCCGCTCCTCACGACCGAACCGGCCACCTCGATGTCCCGTGGCCTGCTCCAACAACGCGACCCGGAGGCGGGCGGTGGCGTCGTGGACGTGCTCCGCCGGTGCCATCGCTCCCTCCTTCCGTCACGCGGTCCGTCACACGGTCCGACCAGTCCCTGCCGACGGCTCGCGGTCGTCGCGGTCCACCGGCCAACCACCGGCACAGTAGACGAACACATGTTCGTGTCAAGCCCGGTAGATGGGTCAGCTGTGGACAGGCCCGACACGCGACGCCTGAGCACGACCCGTGAACCCGCTCGGTGACCCGATACGGCCCGCGACCCGACACACCCGTGAACCGACGCGACCCGCGACCTTCACACGCGACCCGCGACCTTCACGCACGACCCGTGCTTCACGCGCGACCCGCGACCTTCACGCGCGAGCCGGGCACGCCGGCCCGCTGGATCCTCCATCGCCCGCCGGGATCACCCGAGGGAGATGGCTCGTCCCTGTGTGAGCGCCTCGACGATCCGGGCCGCACCGACGATGCTGGCGCCGTCCACGAGCGACTGGTCGCCGGTGATCCCGCGGACCGTGGTACAGGCGCTGCACAGCCAGATCTCGCCACCTGCCGCGACCAGCTGCCGCTGGAGGTCCGACAGTGTCGGTAGCCCCTCCTCCTCGACCCGAGCCGCCCGCTCCGGCACCCCGGTCCAGACGCCCTCGATGGTGCAGACGACGACCGGGTGCTGACCGCTGACCGCGGCGGTCGTCGCGGCGATGTAGGGCACGATCGCGCGCTCGGGTGCATCGTCGGCGTGTGTGACGGGGAACAGCATGAACTCGTCCACGCGTGCCTCCTGGGGACGGACGACGCCCGACCGAGGTCACGGGCCGAGCCGAGGTGGCAGCCTACGGCCGTCGGCGCCACGACCTCCGGGTCGCCACCACCTCCCCGGGTCGTGTCGGCCCCGGCAGGTAGAGTGCGGCCCGCTCCGGCGGTCGGCAGGCGGGTCGGCCAGCGTGCGTACCGAGGGGACCGTGCTCGATCTTCACCCATCCATCGTCGCCGCGTTGGCACTCACCGCGGTGGTGCTGGTCGTCGCGTTGACGGTGGTCGTTGCCGTGCTGGGGCTGCGCCTGCGCAAGCTCCGTCGCGACCATCGTCGCGCCTTCCGGGGGGTCGAGGACGACGTGCTCACCGCCCTGGGCCGCCATGCACACGAGCTCGACGCGATCCGTGGCGAGGTGGCGGACACCCGCGCCGACGCGCGCCACCTGCGCGAGCTGCTGCGGAGCGCCGTGTCGAAGGTCGCGGTCGTGCGCTACGACGCCTTCGACGACATGGGCGGCGCGCTGTCCTTCAGCGCCGCGCTGCTGGACGAGCACGGCGACGGGATGGTGGTGTCGGCCATCAACGGTCGCACCGAGACGCGGTGCTACGTCAAGGCGATCGTTGCCGGCCAGAGCGACCACAGCCTGTCGTCCGAGGAGCTCGAGGCCGTCGGCGCCGCGATCGAGGGTCGGGTCGCGGTGCTCCCACCCGGCGGCGGGCGCAGGCGGCGGCGGGCCTCGTGACCGACGGTTCGGAGCTCGTCGCCTACCTCGGCCCGCCCGGGACGTTCACGGAGTCTGCCGCGCGGCTGATCATCGCCGCGGACGACGACGCGACGCTCGAACCCTGCGGCGACATCGACGAGGTGCTCCGGTTCGTCGAGTCGGGGCGTGCGGGGCGAGGCGTCGTCCCGATCGAGAACACCCTCGAGGGATCGGTCACCGCCACGCTGGACGCCCTGGCGTTCGACACCGAGCTGTTGATCGGCGGCGAGGTGGAGCTGCCCGTCACGCTCGTCGCGGCGGGGCCGCCGGGAACGGACCTGTCGAAGGTGACGGCCGTGCTGTCGCACCCCATCGCGTTGGCGGTGTCACGGCGGTGGCTGTCGACCACGGTGCCCCGGGCGGAGCGGGTGGCGGCGGCGTCGACCGCGCGGGCGGCCGAGGAGGTCGCGGGAGGCGACGGCACCCGCATCGCGATCGTGAACCCGCTGGCGGCGGAGCGCTACGACCTCGAGGTCCTCGTGCGCGACACGGCGGACCGGGCGCGCAACTCCACGCGATTCGTCGTCGTCGGCACCACGCTGTCGCCGCCGACCGGGTGGGACAAGACCTCCGTGGTGGTGTTCATCGAGTCGAACCGGCCGGGTGCGCTGCTCGATCTGCTCGACGTGTTCGCGCAGCGGGGGTTGAACCTGACCAAGATCGAGTCGCGGCCGACGAAGGCAGAGCTCGGGGAGTACTGCTTCTTCCTCGACGTCGAGGGGCACCTCGCGGACGAACGCGTGGGCGATGCCCTCGCGGCGGTCAAGCGCACCGCCAGGGACCTCAAGGTGCTCGGGTCGTACCGCCGGTCGGGGGCCCGCAGCACGGACGAGGCGGCTCGTATCGCCACGGACGACCAGCGGTACCGGGAGGCGGCCGCCTGGCTCGCGGGGTGGCGGGCGCGGGTGAGCGCGTCCGCGAGCTGACGGGTCGGACGCGGCAGCCGTTAGCCTGCGCGCCATGATCGATCCACGGCTGCTCACGACCGACCTCGACGCGACCGCGTCCGCGCTCGCACGGCGCGGCATCGACCGTGCCCGGCTCGACGAGCTCCGCGCGCTCGACGAGCGCCGACGGTCGACCATCTCGGACGTCGACCGTGCACGCGCCGAGCAGGGCGCGGCCTCCAAGGCGATCGGTCAGGCGACGCCGGAGCAGCGAGGCGCGATGATCCAGGCCGCGCAGGAGCTCAAGGACCAGGTCGGACGGCTCGAGACCCGGCTCGCCGACATCCAGGCCGAACACCTCCAGGCGTTCGCTCGGGTCCCGAACCTGCCGCACCCCGACGCGCCCGACGGCCAGGAGGGCGACGGCGTCGTGCTGCGCACCATCGGGCCCGACCGTCCGACGTTCGACTTCACACCCCGCGACCACGTCGAGCTGCTCGAGACAGCCGACGCGCTCGATCTCGCCCGCGGTGCGAAGGTCTCCGGCGCACGGTTCGCCTACCTGAAGGGCGAAGGCGCGCTGCTGGAGCTCGCGCTCGTCCGCTACGCGATCGACGTCGCGATGCGGCACGGCCACACGCCCGTGATCCCGCCGGTGCTCGTCCGCGAGGAGGCGATGTACGCCACCGGGTTCCTGCCGACCGACGAGCAGCAGATCTTCGCCACCCGCGACGACGACCTCTACCTCGTCGGCACCTCGGAGGTCCCGCTCGCCGCGTTGCACATGGACGAGCTCTTCGCGCCGGACGAGCTCCCGGCGCGCTACGTCGGCTACTCGCCCTGCTTCCGCCGCGAGGCCGGTGCGCACGGCAAGGACACGCGCGGCATCCTCCGTGTGCACCAGTTCGAGAAGGTCGAGCTGTTCTCGTTCGTGGCGCCAGACGCGTCCGACGCCGAGCACGAACGGATCCTCGACATCGAGGAGGAGATCTTCACCGGTCTCGCGATCCACGCCCAGGTGGTCGACATCCCCGTCGGCGACCTGGGGGCCTCGGCCGCGCGCAAGTTCGACCTCGAGGCCTGGCTGCCCGGCCAGGACGCCTACCGCGAGGTCACGTCCTGCTCGAACACCACCGACTACCAGGCGCGGCGGCTGCGGGCCCGCATCCGCGTCGCCGACGGCGACAACGTGCTGGTGCACACGCTGAACGGCACGGCCTTGGCCGTGCAGCGCGCCATCATCGCCCTCGTCGAGCAGCATCAGCGCACCGACGGCACGGTCGCCGTCCCCGAGGCGCTCCAGCCCTATCTGGGTCGAGAGGTACTCTTCGCGCCGTGATCCGTCGCCAGGGTCCATCGACCCTGGGCCGGCCGTTCCCGGCCGGCCATCGTGGTGGGGGCCGGCGCGTCCTCGAAGCCGACCGGTGCAGATCAGCGTCCCAGGGGGACTCCAGATGTCGATCGTCGCTCCGTCACGCCCGGATGTCGCCGCACGTGCGGTCGCGGTCACGAAGGTCTACGGCGAGGGACCGAACCGCGTCGAGGCGCTGCGCGGCGTCGACCTCGAGCTACCTCGGGGTCAGTTCACCGCCGTCATGGGTCCGAGCGGATCGGGCAAGTCCACCCTGATGCACTGCCTGGCCGGGCTCGATTCGATCGACGGCGGCAGCGTCTGGATCGGCGAGCAGGACGTCTCGGCGATGTCCGACAAGCAGCGCACCCTGCTGCGCCGTGACCGTGTCGGGTTCGTGTTCCAGGCGTTCAACCTGGTGCCGAGCCTGGACGCGCTCGAGAACATCACGCTGCCCCTCGCGCTCGCCGGACGTGCACCGGAACAGGCGTGGCTGGACGGGTTGATCTCGACGACCGGGCTTCAGGACCGGCTCTCCCACACTCCGGCGGAGCTCTCCGGCGGCCAGCAGCAGCGCGTTGCGGTCGCCCGGGCGTTGGTGACACGACCCGCGATCGTGTTCGCCGACGAGCCGACGGGCAACCTCGACCGGCGCTCCAGCGCGGACCTCCTCGCGTTCCTGCGCTCCACCGTGACCGACCTCGGGCAGACGATCGTGATGGTGACCCACGACGCGACCGCCGCGTCGTACGCGGACCGGGTGGTCTTCCTCGCCGACGGCCGGATCGTCGACGAGATGGCGGACCCGACGATCGACTCCGTGCTGGACCGGATCAAGGCACTCGAGGCCTGAGGGGCGGTGGCCCACCATGTGGAAGGTCACGCTCAAGGGATTGCTGGCCCACCGCCTGCGTCTGCTCCTGACCACCCTGTCCGTCGTGCTGGGGGTCGCGTTCGTCGCCGGGACCTTCGTGCTCACCGACACGATGAGCTCGGTGTTCGAGGATCTCGTCCGGGGAGGAGCCGACGAGGTCGACGTGCTGGTGCGGGGCGAACGGGCCACCCACGGCAGCTCGATCGAGGACCTGGGCGTGTCGCCGCCCCTGCTCGAGGAGGTGCTCGTCGACGACATCCTCGCCGTCGACGAGGTCCGGGCGGCCGAGGGCACCATCGAGGGCAACGCCCTGATCGTGCGGCCCGACGGGGAGCCGATCACGCCCATGGGGCCGCCGACGCTCGGAGGGGCGTGGTCGGAGACGGGTGGCCGCACGGTCCGGGACGGTGGACGTCCACCGGTCGGTCCCGACGAGGTGACGATCGACGCGGCGACCGCCGATCGCAACGACCTCGCCGTCGGCGACCGTGTGACGATGGTGTTCTCCTACACCCCTCCGCGCGACTTCACGGTCGTCGGCATCTCGACCCGGGAAAGCGGCGAGAACCTGGCCGGGGCCACGCTCGCGGAGTTCGACGTCGCGACCGCCCAGGAGGTCCTCGATCTCGAAGGGCGCCTGACGGGCGTCAGCGTGTGGGGCGTCGACGGTGTGAGCCCGGACGAGCTCGTCGAGCGGCTGGCTGCCGCGCTGCCGGACGGCGTGGAGGCCGTCAGCTCCGCGCAGTGGGCCGACGAGCTGATGGCGGAGATCGACCAGGCGCTCGGGTTCTTCACGGTGATGTTCGGCGTCTTCGCCGCCGTCGCGCTGGTCGTCGGGGCCTTCATCATCGCGAACACCTTCTCGATCACGGTGGTGCAACGCACCCGCGAGTTCGCCCTGCTCCGCGCCCTCGGCGCCAGCCGCAGGCAGGTGATGGGCAGCGTCGTGGGAGAGGCCGTCGTGGTCGGCCTCCTCGCCTCCGTGCTCGGGACCGTCGCCGGGTTCGGTCTGGCGTACGGGCTCGATGCGCTCCTGGAGGCGTTCGGTGTCGACATGCCGTCCGGGACGATGGTGCTGCGCCCCCGGACCGTGCTCGTCGCGTTCGCCGTCGGGTTGCTCGTGACGGTGTGCGCGTCGCTGTTCCCGGCCCGGCATGCGGCCGGCATCCACCCGATGGCCGCCCTCCGCGAGGCGACGGCCCACAGCTACCGCCCGCGGCCGGCGCGGCTCGTCGTCGGCGTCGCGGCCGCCGGGTCCGCGGCGCTCCTCGTCGGGATCGGGGTCGTCGTGCGACCGGATCGCGCCGGGGCGATGATCGGAGTGGCTGCGGTCCTGGCACTCGTCGCGCTGGCGTTGCTCGGGCCATCGCTGACCCGCCCGGTCCTCCGACTGCTCGGGGGCAGCGGCCGTCGGCTCGGCATCGTCGGCCGCATCGCTCGCACCACCAGTCTGCGGACGCCGCGACGGACCTGGACGACGGCGGCCGCGTTGACGATCGGCGTGGCGCTGGTGAGCGGCGTGGCCGTGCTTGCGGCGTCCATGAAGGCGTCCGCCATCGGCGCGCTCGAGGACACGATCCGAGCCGAGGCCATCGTCACCGCATCCACCGCGATGACGGGCGGGGTGGTGCCTCGGATCCTGGCGCAGGAGCTGGCCGGCGCACCGGAGGTCGGTGCGGTGTCGCCGATCCGGGTCAGCTCGGGTGCCGTCGACGACGCAGCGGCGACGTTCGTCGCTGTCGACGTCGCACAGTGGGACAGGGTAGCGGCCACGACGTTCACGGCTGGCGCGATCACCGACCTCGGCTCGCCGGGCACGGTCGCCGTTGACGCGGAGCTCGCGGATGAGCTCGGCTACCAGGTCGGCGACGCGGTCCCGGTCGCCTCCCCGACGACCGGGGCAGCCACCTTGCGGCTGACGGCGGTGTACGAGCCCGACCAGCTGCTGTCCGGGTGGTTGCTGTCCGTGGAGGTCCACGAGCAGCTGTTCCCTCGGCCACTGGATGTGGCGGTGCTGGTGGCGGGAGCCGACGGGGTCGCTCCCGACCGTGTCGTCGCCGCGGTCGAGCAGGCCGCGGCGGCCTATCCGGCGGTGCTCGTCGAGGACCAGACCGAATACCAGGCGAGCCTCGCCGGCCAGATCGACCAGCTGTTGGCGCTGGTGACGGCGCTGCTCGGTATGGCGCTGTTCATCGCCATCCTCGGCATCATGAACACGCTGGCCCTGTCGATCCATGAGCGCACCCGGGAGATCGGCCTGCTGCGCGCGGTCGGGATGACGCGCGGTCAGGTCAGGTCGATGATCCGGTGGGAAGCGGTGACCGTCGCGATGCTGGGCAGTGTCGTGGGGTTGGCGCTCGGCACGGTGTTCGGGTGGGCGACCACGCGCGCGCTCGCAGACGACGGGTTCAGCTCGTTCGTGCTTCCGGTCGACCAGCTCGCGGGCGCGGTGCTGCTGGCGGTCCTGGCCGGGATCGTCGCGGCACTGCTACCCGCTCGCAGCGCCGCGCGACTGGACGTCCTGCGGGCCGTCACGGTGGAATGATGGGGTCACCTCACCCCGATACCGTTCTCGCGCACCTGGAGGGTTGGCAGAGCGGACGAATGCACCGGTCTTGAAAACCGGCGTGCGGCGTGAGCCGTACCGAGGGTTCGAATCCCTCACCCTCCGCTGGGTTCGGCTGCTCGGGTTTCCTGGTGGCGATGGTCTGGTGGAGCCTCGTCCGGGCCGTCATCCGGTGCCCTGGGGTCCTCTTGCCGTTCCTTGTGGATCTGCGCGTTGAACTCTCCGCCGAGCAGGACCGCGAATCCGGTCACCCACAGCCACAGCAGGCCGACGATGGGGCCGGCCAGTGGGCCGTATGCGCTCGAACCCTCGGCGGTGAACGAGCCGTAGATGCGGAGGCCGGCGCTGCCCGCCAGCCACACCGCCGTGGCGAGTACCGCACCTGGCAGATCATCCCGCCAGCGTGTCCGTCCCGGTATCGCCAGGTGGTAGAGCGACGCCAGTGCGAGCGTCGCCAGCAGCACCACGGTCGGCCAGTACGCGACGCTCCAGAGCTCCGTGAACGGGCTCAGGTCGGTCCCTGTCCACCGCTCCAAGGTCATGGCGAAGTCGGGTCCACTGACGAGCAACGGGGCGAGTACGGCACCGACGACGAGCCCGCCCACCGTCAGGCCGAATCCCAGGAGCCGGTCCTGCCAGGGGCGTCGCAGGTCGAGACGGTCGTAGACGATGGCCGTCGTGGACAGCACCACTTTCACCGCTCGCGACGCGGTCCACACGGCGGTGAGGAAGGCGACGGAGACCAGGCCGGGGTTGGTCTCCTCGAAGAGCTGCCGCAGGACGGGCTCGACGATCGAGTCGATCGTGTCGGCGGTGAGGGCGACCCGAGCCACCTCGATGACCCGCTCGATCAGCTGGTCCTGCCAGCCGGCCCCTTCGAGATCTCCGATCAGTCCGAGCGTCGCGATCCCCGCGACCAGTAGCGCGGGCAGAGACAGGAGCACCCAGAAGGCGATCTCGGCCGCGAGACCAGGAAGACGGTCTGCGATGGCCGCGTCGGCGGTGCGCACCGCGACCGCGACCGGGCGACGAGCTCGGGGCGGCGTCCGGTCGATCGCTCGGCGCGTGAGAGGGTGCACCGGGCAAGGGTAGGGCGTCGACCCACCCTGGAGGGTGCGATACCCTGCGCCCCGCCGTGCGTCGGTACCGAGGCGCGCGAGCGCCTGGAGGCTTCGCCTAGTCTGGTCTATGGCGCGGGATTGCTAATCCCGTTGGGTCGTTCACGACCCTCGAGGGTTCGAATCCCTCAGCCTCCGCTGCACGCCGCATCACCTGCGCTGGTAGCTCAGTCCGGATAGAGCACCTGACTACGGATCAGGCGGCCGGGGGTTCGAATCCCTCCCAGCGCGCTCCACGAGAACGGCCCGCTACGTACCTCTAGCGGGCCGTTCTCGCGTCTTCGGGAGATCGACCAAGACGGTTATCCACAGGCCGGCATGCCAAATCCGTGCCCAAACGGCATGGAGCGGGGACAGTCATCCGGGGTCCGACCCACCCGACGAGGTGTCCCGATGAACGTCCGCAAGCTCCCCTCCGGTAGCTACGAAGCCCGCCTGATGGTCAACGGCGTGCGCTACACCGCGACCTTGCCGAGCCTGGAGGACGCCCAGGACTGGATCACCGTGGTCAGGGCCAAGGCGGTCACCGGAGGGCTGCCCCGGCGGATCACGGTGCAGCAGTACGCGATGCGGTGGATGACGACGTACGACGGCTCGCCGACCTCCACCCGCGTGTTCCACCAGGGCAACCTCGATCGCTACATCCTGCCGGTGCTCGGCGCCCGGTCGGTCGCGGACGTGACTCCGACCGAGATCTCCCGGCTGCTCAACGGGCTGAAGGCGTCGGTGTCCGTAGCGACGGCGGATGCGGCCTACCGGACCTGCTCGGCGTTGTTCAACGCTGCCGTCGCTGACGATGTGATGGTCCGCAGTCCGGTCAAGTCCAGGCAGCACCGTCCGCGCCGTCAGCGCGAAGCCAAGGTTGTCCTCGAGCGCCAAGAGGCCCGCAAGCTCCTGCTCCACCTCAAGGGCTGGCACCGCGACGCGGCGCTTCTGCAGTTGGCCCTCGGAGCCCGCGTGGGCGAGATCGGCGGGCTGACGCCGAATGACGTTGACCTGCGTCGCCGGCGGGTCACGATCCGGCGGCGTCACTACCGCGGCACCGTCCGCGCGACCAAGAACCACCGGATGCGCACGCTCGAGCTGCCGGCGATGACGATGCCGACCTTCGAGCGCCTGATCGACGCGGTAGGTGACGTTCCGAGGATCCCACCGCTCGACGACCGCGAGCACGACGCCGACCAGTTCATGTGGTGTTGGCTGATCCAGACCTCGACCGGCCGACCGGTCAACTACTCGGCGTACGACAAGGCCCTTGGCAAGGCCTGCGTGTCGGCCGAGCTCCCGCACGTCTCGTCGCACTCGCTGCGCCACACCTACGTGTCTTGGATGATCGATGAGGGACACTCCGCGGACAAGGTCGCGTTCTGGATCGGCGACACGCCCGAGACGGTGCGCAGCGTCTACGCGCACATGCTGGAGGCGTCGTCAGCGCCGGCCGCGGCCAGCATCGACGAGGCGCTCGGGGGCATCGGTTGACCCCGCCTATGCCGGACCGGCTACTGGCCCGCGGCCTCTCGGCCAGCCACCGTGCGTAGCGTCGGCGGACAACCAGCCGTAGTCCTCGAGCTGAAAGGAGAGCATCACCAGCGATGAAGCTGGTGGGGCGGTGACCCGGAGACGTCGCAATTGGCGGCCTGACCCGCGTACCCGCGCTGCAGTCCCCGCTGCGAGCGCTTCGCGAAAGTGTGGAGCAGCCCGGAACCACCCATAGTTGACGGGCCTGGCCTCGCCCGCGCGCAGGTCTAGCAGCCGTACGGGCTCGCGCCGGCTCGACCGAGCTGTGGTGGCGCGTCACGGGTGGAGCGTCGGAACTCGTCACCCCGTCCCGGACAGCGGGGGTCGGTTTGACGTCTCACCCGAGTGTGACCGTAAACCACCGAAAGGGACCCCCCGTGACCACGAACCACCCGAAGCTCCAGACCGTCGCCCAGGCGTTCGACGCCTTCCACGATGGTCTCAAGCTCGACCCCGACGAACGCCAGCGGGCCGTCGACATCCACAACGACATCGCGAACATCCTGTCTGCACAGGACTACGTCGACTCGCACTTCCTACAGGGCAGCCTGGCCCGCAAGACCATGGTCAAGCCGCTCCGAGACATCGACATGGTCGTCATCCTCGCGCCCGAGTTCGCCGCGAAGTACACCGGCGAGCTCATCGAGACGAAGGCGCTCCGCAAGGCGGCTAGCAGTACCCAGGGCCCTACTGCCGCGATGGAGGTCCTGCAGGCGGCCCTCGAACCCCGCTTCCCGCACGCGACGTTCTCGATCGGCAAGCACGCGCTGACGATCGACTTCGGCGACGACGGATTCAAGTTCGACGTCGTGCCCGCCATCGACGAGGGCGACGACGTGTTCATCGCCAACACGCACACCGGCAACTGGGAGCGGTCGAACACCCGGCAGCTGATCCGGACCGTCAGCGAACGCAACCAAGCGTGCAACGGCCGGATGGTCCACCAGGCCCGCATGATCAAGCACGCCGTCAAGCAGAGCTCGATCGGCAACGGCTTTTTCGGGCTGCTCTCCGAGAGCATCACGTTCCACGCCGTCACGGCAAGCATGCCGCAAGCTGAGGCCTGCGCCGCGGCGTTCGCGGTCGGTGCGGACCTGCTCGCCGGCGACGAGCTCCTCGACCCAACCGGCGAGGACAACCTGCTCCGAAAGCTCGACGACGCGACCCGCCGGACCGCGCAGGCGACGTTCGCTGACTGGCGCGACACCGCGCAGGAGGCACTCGACCTCGAGGCGGCCGGCGACCACCAGGCGGCCATGGCCATCTGGCACGACATCTTCGGGGACGTCTTCCCGGAACCCACGCAGACGGTGAACGAGGCTGCGCGGGCGTGGATCGGTGGCGCCCCGACCTCGTCCGGCCACGTCACCTCCCGGACCCGCCGTGAGATCGCACGTCCGGCCCGCGCGTGGCGGCGGACGCTGTGAGACACGTGTTCCGTGACCCGCACGAGGTCACGGAGCGCGTGAACACCGACCAGGCGCTCGCGCACGTCACTGTTGCCGAACAGACACGTGAGCGCGTCATGTTCCACGTCGTGTGCCGCCCGCCGACGGCGTTCGCCGAGGCGGGGTACGCGATCGAGGAGGCCCGCATCGTCGTGCCGAGGCAGGGCAACCCGCGTACCTACCCGGTGGGTACACCGCGCCCGTGGCTGCATCGCAACGGTCCTCACGGCGACCTGTGCCTGTGGTTCGAGGGAGACCCTCGCGGTCTGCGCTGGGAGTGGGACGACGGCTTCGGCGCCTACGTCGCCATCGTGCATCGGCACCTGTTCTACGAGGAGATGTGGCGCCGAGACGGGCGTTGGCCCGTCGAGGACGCACCCCACGGCCCTGGCGAGCACCGGATCGTGACGCTCGAGATGCAGTGGAAGGCGAAGCTGTGGACCTCCTGATCATCCAGGCCGCCGCGTCGGGCACCGGTGCGACCACCCCGCTGTGGGTCACGGTCGCCGTCGGCGTCGCCGGTGCGGCTGCCACGCTCCTGGTCGCCCTCGGCGGCGCGATCGGCAAGGATCGGTCCCGTCGCCGGGAGAACCACGCTGCTGCCGTGAGGACCCTGCTCGCATGGCACGAGCTGCCCTACCAGATCCGCCGACGGCTCAACGACGACGATGAGGAGATTGGGCGGCTGCGCGACCTCGGCCACGCACTGCAGCAGGACCTCGCATACCACGAGGCGTTGCTAGTGAGTGAGAACGCTCACCTTGGCCGGGCGTACACCGATGCGAAGATCGCCATCAAGGAGGCCACGCGCGACTACGTCGCAGAGGCATGGCAGTCGCCGCCCGCGAACGGGCCGGACGGTCAGGTGCTCGACGGGTGGGGTCCCGGGGCTCCTGCTGATGCCCTGCACGCTCTTCTTAACGAGCTGCCCTGGCGGTTCGGGTGGCGCCGCGCCATCCCACGGTGGGTCCGCGGTCGCCTGCCGTGGCTGCACTGATCGCACCCTCGGGGATATGCGGTCAGCGTGCCTTGATGACGCGCTCTCACACTCGAACTCGGGAGGCCTGACCCAGCGGTCGCGGTTCTGGACGGGTCCGGGCAACTCCTCCAACGGCTCGAAGAAGTCGGACGGTGGAGTGAGTCATCTGCTCGCCGCGCCACGCCCAGGGTCGAGCGCACCGGCCGCACGGTGCCCCTTGGGGTCACGTGGCCGGGGCGCGCGGCGTCGTGCCCCGGCCATGCACCCGTGATCACAGCTGGCGGATCACACGTGCCGACGCCCTCACCGTGCCGCCGCGGCCGCCGAGATCGACGATCGCGTGCCACCGCCCGGTGCTAGGGACCGGTAGCCGCACCGGCGAGTGCCGGGCGTGTTCCGCGTGTCCGCGGTACGACGAACCGCTGCGGAACCGCGAGAAGTTGTGCTCATCGAGCAGCCGGACGTTGGCCTGCTTGTCGAGCGACACCTCGATGACGTCGCCGGTACGCGCGTTGAAGGGGTAGTCGAGGAAGTTCACTTCTTCTTCCCTCCGGTGCGCTTCGGCGCCGACTGGCTGAGGGCACTGCCCGCGGCCGTCTTGGACGCCTTCGAGGTTCGTCCATCACGGAGCACCTTCGAGGCGGCCTTCGCCGCCTTCGAGCTCGTCCGACGCTGTCTGGCCATCTTGGGTCCCTCCTTGTCGCAGCACCCTGCTGCTCACTCGGAGATGACGTACAACCTCTTCGTCGTGTCCGGTCTCAGCCGAACATCGGTCGACCCCGACTGCCGAGCGACGGGATGATGCGCCGTGACGCGGCGGGGCCGTCGGGTTTGGCCACCCCGGACGCCATCCCCTCCGCGGCAGAGGGAAGCCCGTTACCCGTGGCGAGGAGCACACCCCGGTCCCGCGGGTCAGCTTCTAGCGAGGTAGACGAGGTTGGCCTCCGGAAGGAGGTCCTGCAGACGACGGGCAAGCGGTTCCTCGTAGGTCGTGATCACGGCTTGATCGAGCTCGCCGTCCTCGATGGCTCGAACGAAGGTTGCGGCGAACATGCGCCTGTGCACAGGGTCGAGGTGCTCGAGGGGCTCGTCTAGCCACAGGAACCTGCAGGCCGTCGTGGAGGTCACCACGAGCATCCGGGTCAAGGTCTCAGCGATTGCCTGCTCCGCGCCGCTCATCCGAGTGGTGTCGAGCTGGTCGCTGCCGACCTGCAGGAGCGGCCCCTGTGTCCCCAACGTGAGATCATCCGCGCGCTCGACGGCACCCATCAGCTGCACCCAGCGTCCACGTAGCGCGGTGTCGAGCGGCTCCAAACGGCTCTTCTTGATGTCCTCGGCCGTACTCCGTAGTGCCTCCTCGGTCGCTTCGGCGAGAGCCTCGCGCCGGAACTCGCGCTGCAACTCCTGGCGGGCCTGGTGGGTCTCGTCGTCCTCGTTGAGTCGCCGCTGCAACAGGCCGAGCTCATGCCGAAGTGTTGCGACCGCCGCAGCAGCCTCATCGGCCGATGCCGCGGCGGTCGCCGCCCGCTCTCCCAGTGATTCCGCGTCCGCCTCCGGACGGGCTGCGGCCGGCGGCTCGAGGCTGGGTACCTGCTGCAGCGCACCGCGGAGGTCACGGAGCGCTGCCAGAGCTTGGGCCCTGCGCTCGACAGCCTCCTCCCGATTCGCGATTGCTGCTGTCAGACCCTCGAGCTGAGCCTCGTGGCTGCTGGCGGCCTCCTCAGCAACGGCGCCGTCGAGGGAGCGCAGGCACACAGGGCAGGCACCTTCGGCTTCGTGCAGCTGCTCAAGGAGGGCTTCTGTGAGCTGCAGCCGAGCACGAGCCTCCGCGAGTTCTCCCCGTGCCTCGTCAGCCTCGTTCTGAAGCCGACGTTCTGTGGCCGTGAGCTCCTCATCGAGCGCCTCAGGCGCGACGGGAGTGCCGGTCAGCGCCGAGAGCGCCGCGCCGACTTGGGCGCGCTGCGCCGACGCCGTCTGCACTGCCTCGTCGAACCTCCGCCATTGCTCAACGACCGCGACAAGTTCCCGCTCCGTAGCGGCGGCAGCGGAGAGCCGCTGCTGATGCTCCTCGGCGGCGGCGAGGGAGTCCGTCAGCTCACGGATGCGATCGGCGGCGCGATCCCGCTCCGCGTGCTCGAGCGTGTCGACGTTGCGGATCTGCCGGGTGATCTTGTTCGCGGCCCTCGCCTCGCTCGCAGCTTCCTTCGCAGCCGCCTCCAACTTGTCCACCCCGAGGACTTCTGAGAGGTGGCGGTGCAGAAGGTCCTCGGATGGCCGGAGCTGTCGCCGGCTGACGAACTCAGGCAGCACGCACATGCTCGACAGCGCCGCCGGGTCGGCCTGGAAGCTGTCACGGAGCAGTGTCAACAGACTCTTCTCGTCCTCGATAGTGCTGCCGTCCAGTGATGCCTCGAACGTCGGTTTCGGCCTCGTGCCCGGTGCCACACTGCGGTGGACATAGAGCTCCTCACCGGAGGGGAGGAGTACCGTCACCGATGCGCTCCCGGCCGATTCTTGGCCGACGGTCACGTGATCTTGCGGCCTGTCGACTGCCAGCTCGCCGAACAACGCCCATTGCATCCCGAGGATGACCGACGTCTTGCCGACGCCGTTCCGGGCCACGATGAACGTCGTCCCTCGGTCGAGGTTCAACGTCAGGTCACGGTGCGACCGCCAGTTCGTGAGCTTGACCTGGCGAATCATCGGTCAGCTCCTGCGATCGTCTGCAGCCGCTCGACCAGAGAACGCACACCAGTGGTGGCCGCCTCCGTGACGATTCGGGCGACCTCTTCGGCGTCAGCGTCGTCGAGGCTCTGCAGAGCCACCCGCTTGTCCTCGATGCGGGGCCGGCCCTGCCGCCGCTGCTCTATGGCTCCGCGAGCGTTCCTCAGCGCCACTTCGTCGATGGGCTCGGGCGCCACGGGAGCGGCCGCGGCCGCGGTGTGCGCTGGGGGGAGGTATGTCTCGAGTTGCTTCCTCAGCGCCTCCCGCAGGGGGAGGGCGGACTCCGGATGCCAGCGCCGCTCCGATCTCACGCCACCAGCAGTGATGTGGGCAGGATGGAGGTCCCAGGCGGTGACGAAAGTGGTCTCCAACTCGTCGTTGTCCGCCGTCACGCCCACCATCTCGCAGTCTCTCATCAGGAGGGCCACGTCCAGAGCCTGGCTGGCTTCATCTGGGTTCCACGCCTGTAGTGACGATTCTCCTGGGACCACGCACATCCGTATCCGTAGTCCCAGCACGTCGATGAGGCGCGCCGACCTCAGCGGGGAGATGCTCGGTTCGATCAACTGGCCCCACATGTCTTGTACCTGGTGGATCTGGTTGTCGAACTCCTTGATGACAAGGGCGACGCGTTCGGCGACGTCGCCGTCCGTCCACTCCAAGCTCGCCTCGGCCGCCGACGACGCCTCCTGACGGGCCACCTGCGTCTCGTCGCTCGCCGCGGCGGGAGGCAGGAGCGCGAACGCACGCTTGAGCTGCTCGCGGTACTCGGATCTCGGGTCGATGAGCTCGAGGACCGGCATGCCGACACCCTCGTCGTCGGCGGGCACTCCATCGATGTAGTACCCGTAGACGCTGCGAGTCCTCTCCGCGAGCTGCAATGGAGCGGCATCGGCCAGGAGCTGCTCCAACCCCGTGGTGGCGGCCACGGTCCGTAGCCCCACCCACACAGCAAGGGGGACATCCAGCGGACTCTCGGCTGCGTCGATGACGAGCGTGTACTCGTCGGCCATCTCGGTGTCGAAGGTCACGGGTACGACGACGGCGTAGTCCTCGAAAGCGTCGACGATCAGCACCGCCGACATCTGTGTTTCAAGTCGCGCGAGCCAGAGCTGGTTTGCCTCGGCCGCCGGACGCGCGGGGTTCGACAGCGCACTGCGTAGACCATCGGGCAGCCCCACCTCGATCTTCGGAGCGCCCACTTGGCCGAGGCTTCCCGCCGCTACCCCGCGGTCGCTCCCGAGACGGACTCGGCATGTCGCGCACGCATCCAGGTGCGCCGAGACATCGCTCGCTTCAACGGCGCCCAAGAGGCCATCGGCGTATGCAGCGAGTTCGAGGTCGCTGGGGTGGACGGGTCGGCTCATCTGAACTCCACAGTGGTGCAGCTTCGATCCGGCGGCGTGGCCAGCGGTGCGAGTCGGGTGCTCACGGGGACCGGAATCGTGAGGTGGTGTCATCATGACTAAACGGAGTACTGGACGGCGCTGTCCGGTGGGCGAACCACGTCCGGGCCACATCGACCAGCCGCTCGTAGATGGACTCGCCGTCCGGATCACCTCCGAGACTTACCTGCAGGCTCTGGCCCAGCCGCTCCCGAGCGGCCGAGGCGGCGCTCTTACCCAGTCCGAGAACGGGCCCGAGCTGTCGGTCGGTGAGCTCTACGTGCGCGAGGATGACTCGGTCCCGAAGGGTCAGCTGCACCCAAAGCTCACGAACGGTTGTGTGGTCACCTTCCTCGGGCGCCTTGGAGGTCGCATCTGCCACGTCGGTGTACGGCACATCCTCCAGTGACACGACCGTCGCGTTGGTCGCCACTCCGAACCGTGTGTCGATGACATCGGCGAGGTCGCCCTCGCTGACCCAGCCACGAGCCTCGGCGAGGACGGCTTCCAGGATCCGCACCAGCCCTTCACGCGCTGCGATCGGACCACGTCGTCCGGTCCAAGCGACCGCCGCGACGTCGTCGACCACGTAGGCGGCCCGCACGAGCTCCCGCATGGTCGCGGAGGAGCCGACGTCGGCCTCTTCGCCGAGGCGCCACCGACGCGCTCCGCCGGTCCCCTCCGCAACGAAGCGTGGGTCGTCGTTGAGGATGCTGCGGACACGACGCAAGAGATGACCGCGGTCGGTCATGCGGCCTTCGTCGCGGAGGAAGTTCCTCAGTGCCTCCTCCAGCTGGGCCGCGAGGCTCCCTCCGTCGGCCGACGTCACGGCCAGTGTCGCTAGCCGACGAGGCGTGTTGTCGTCGGCGAGGAACCGATGGGCGAGCTCACTGATCGCGTCGGGCGACCACCGCTCCCGCCCCTCGGGTGGCGGGAACGGGCCGAACCGTGCCACCGCCCGTGCTACGGCGTAGAGGAGCTCTCCGAACGCATCGCCGGTCGCGCCGGTTCGCCGGAGCTCGTCCAGCGCCCGCTGTGCCGTCTCTCGGGTGCTCATGCGGCCCCTCGTTTGGCGAAGGTCTTGACGCGCTCGAACTCCGCCGAGGTCAACGTCGTCACGTACTCCACGTCGGGATACTCACGGAACTGCCGCGAGGGGATCTCTCTGGGCGGCAGTGTGAACCACCCGGTCCGATCCAGGCCGACCTTCGGGTCGGCCGGGTGGGCAAGACCGGGTCCCAAACGGGGCGGGGTGCTGTTCCGCATCACGGCGAGGAGATGGGGCTGGGTCTGGAGGGGCCCACGGAGGATGACGAACGGGTGCCTCTCGCGTTCGTCCTGAGGGTCGTAAAGCTCCCGTGGGATCCAGTACACCTCTCCCGGTTGCACCTGCTCGCCACCGAAATCGTCCGGCGAGTACGCCGACGAGAAGTCGGGGCGAAACGGCGGCAAGGCGCTCCCGTCACCAGGGGACCAAGGCTACGGACCGGGGAGGGGAGGCTAGTAGAACCCGTCCGCCGTTCTCCCGGTTCTGGACCGCATCGGCCGTCGCTAAGCCGTGCGTGGCAGGATCATCGCTCGGGAGATCTCCGAGGACCTGCGGCTCGCCTGTTCAAGCGTCTCCGATGTCGAACTCTTCGAGTACGAGCTTGCCGTGACTCTTCGCCGCGTGGCCATCGGAGCCGCGGCCTCCCCGCGATGAGTGGCCTGCCCTCGACGGTCGCCGGTTCCGGCATCACCTCGGCCGTGTTCGTTGTGAGCGTTGTCGGCCTCCAGACCGGACGCGCATCATCACGGCTTTCTAGCGGTACACATGGGTTGGCACACCCTTCCATGTCGATCGCGACGCGTAGCCTGAGCCTGTCCCGAGAACAAGACGAGCTCCGCCCCTGGTCACTCTCACTAGTAAATTTCCTGCAACCTATGCTGGCCGCCGCGCATTTCGTTCTACGATCGTCTCCTCCAGCGCCGAGGACCACTCATCCAATCTTGGGTGCGTCCACCCATGATGTTCGAGAACGTCAACAAGGGCCTGCCGATAGCCGACGAGACTCGTGAGTGTTGCCCCAACCAAGAAGCTCGGTTCGAAGTGTGGAATCCGAACCTGACCCTCATCTCCCTTTGACCCGAATGCCAAGAGCCCAGAAGTCGTGGGGTGTACGAGAAGCGAGAGAGTCGGGTACATCGCCCCCACGGGAGCTCCCTGCATCGCGCGGGTCAGGAGATCATTCACGATTCGGGTGAACGAGCCGTACTCCTGCGCGCGCAGTGTCCAGAACGTGTATGACCCGGAGCTGCCTGGCTCCTCGCCGAATAGCTCGACGATTCGGGTCTTGATTCCGTGCTCCCTCTCCGGGGCTTGAGCCATGGCGCCGGTTGCGCCCTCGTCCTGCTGGCTTATCCGCAACTCTTCAGCAACCCCGACGTATCGAGCCAACCAGGCACGGGCGCCGCGCCCGGCGGCGTCGGAAGCTGCCACTACCCAATGCGCACGACCTGCATGCTCCAGTACCGACCGGAGAAGTGAGCGTGGCGCGTAGTTCCTGATGGGGGAGTTGAACAGCACAGCTAGTCCCAGCAGGCACTCCTCGGCCGCTGCGAGCCAGAGCCGGGAGAGCAGCGTGACCCACGAGGCCATCTCTACGTCAGTTCCCTCAAGGCCAGCGACGTCACGGTCGGCATTGGAACCCTCCGCGGGAACGCCGACGTACTTCTGCTCCAACTCCTCTACGCGAGGAATCTCGGCACAGAGAACAGCGACATGCGCGAGATCGAATTCCCCGACCAGTTCGCTGTCGGTCACCTCGTCACCACTTCCGATTGGGACGAGTCACCTTAGACCTCTAGCGCTTGCATCGTCGGCTAGTGAGCTATGGGCTGCCTCGACCACCCGGAAGGCCGCACGAAGTCGCGGCAGTAGGCGGTGCCCCGCCGCGGCTCGGGGTCGGATGTTCAGCTCGGCTCAGTCGGCGCTCGGTCGACCGATGCGCGAGTCCCGCTGTTTCGTGGGGCGGCGTAAGACGATCTCGGGCTCGCCGGCACCGCGTGTGAACCTCGGCTGCACGGTGCGTCCGCCTCCGGAGCGGTGCCTGCAGCTAGCGTCTCGCTGTGACGCTCACCGGTTTGAATCCTGCTGCGGCCGCTCGCGCCGATTCGGACTTCGCTCGCGCGATGTCTGTGCCCGAGGCGTTGCTCGCGCTTCGCGACGAGTTGCCCGCGAAGCAGTGGGCCTCCCGCGACCTGGCGCTGAATCGCTCCGTGGTGGTGCTGACGGTCGCCGCGTGGCAGGCGTGGGTCGAGACCTACGTCAGCACGGCGCTTGTCGCCCTGAGCGAGCCTCCTGTGAGCCGGTCGGACGACACCGAGTACCTGCGCCTGCTGAATGCCAGCCGCCCGCTGATCGAGCTAGCGGTCCGGGATGTCGGACGCTTCAGCACGCCCGATGCGAGCGAGGTCTGCCGACTACTGCGGCTGCTTGGCGATGATCCTCGTCCGAGGTGGTCGTTCGCGGGAACCGGTGGACAGCGCAGCTCGGACGACGTCATAGGGCGCCTGAATGATTGGGTCAAGGTGCGACACGCGATCGCGCACGGCGCTCCCCACCTGCCTACCGTCGGGGTGCTCACGCGCACCAAGAGAGGTCACGGTTCCCTCACGTATCGGCACGCTGCGCAATGCGCGACGTTCTTCCGAAAGCTCGCCTTCGCCACCGGTCATCAAGACTGACGCAGCTATGCGCGCAGTCGCCCCTGGCCGCCACGCGCCCGTGGTCACGGCTTCGGTCGTCCGCGCGGCTCCTGAGAGCGATCAGCAAGCACCGCTGATGCTCGGGTTCACGAGCACTCCGAGGCGCTCAGCGAAGCTTCCGTCTGACACGGTCGGCCAGCTTCTGCTCGCCTGTGGCCTCGAGCCGTTCAGCAACATCGCTCAAGAGTCGCTCGAGTTCGTGGATCCGGTCGTTCAGGAACTTCACCTGCTCGTCATGCCCGCTGGCCCAGTCCCGAGCGAGCGCCAGCCCCGGCCGTTGCTCGATCAAGTACCGATGGAAGAAGCGGTCGCCGTCCGCGTAGCCGCGGCGTTTGTAGTCCTCTTCCTGGGTCTCCAGATGCAGCGAGACAGCGTCCGGTTCGGCCCGGGCGAATGCCATTGCGAGGTCATGGGCGCGCTCCCAGGGGATGCGCCACTCCCCGAGCCCGCTATCCCGACATGCGGGGGAGCGCGTCAGCCTGGATCGCTGCTCAACGGTTAACCCGGCACGGTCGGCGATTCGGTGCAGCACAGCTTCCGGGCCTTGCGCGATGCCGCGGCGCTCGTCGAGCCAGACCTCATGCTCGCCGGTCGACTCAAGCACATGGCTGATGGCCGTAGCCGTGGCACCGTCAGGGAGCCCAACAGTCTCAACGTGGTGTCGCAGCTCGACTTCGCGCTTCTCAGACGCCAGCCGCTTGCGCCACTGGCTCCATGGAACGATCAGCGCGGTCGGGTTGACCCACTCGTCCATCCCATCAAGCTCTCCACCCTCGTGGATGACCTTGACCTTGCGGGCTCCCTGGGGATACGCCACAAGTCGGACCTTGACGGCTTCTCCCCCCAGGACCCGCGAGGCGCGTAGCGCCCAACGCTGACCGTCCCGGAAGTCCGAACGCTGCACGCCGCCACCTCCGCGAGGTTCGTCGCAGAATGCCCAGAAAGTGGCGGCCTTGTCGATGGGGCCCAACTCGCGCACGGGGAACCGGTGGAGCCGTCGCCTCTAGAAGCGGCGTTGTCCCAGCGCCGACCGAAGGTCCGTGGGCTCGGGCGCGTCCCGCTGAAACGTCAGCGCATCAGGGCACGGTTGGGCGATTTTCGAGAGAAGTCTTGCAGCGAGACCTGCGGCGTCACGCACGGTCGACGTTCGCGCGCGAGGCTTGCCGTCGATCATGAGCATGAACGGCGGGTCACCGTGGATCTCGAACACCACGATGCGACCGCTTCGGTCCACGTGGTCGCCGTGTTCGTCCTCGAAGAGCTCAAGCGTCGAGTCCGAACAGTGGAGGGTGTCTTCCTGGTCCATCTGATCGGGCACGCGCTTCGGCCTGCCGCGCCGCGGGTCCTCCCCAGCCCGCTCTCGCCTGAGACGGCGTCGCGTGGTGGGCGTGGTGCCGCCCCAGATGCCGAGGTCAGCGGAGACCTCGAGGTCGAGTGCGGCCTCGAGGCAAGGCTGCTTGACGGGGCAGGTGTTGCAGACGTCGATGGCGCGGCGGGTGTCGCCGGGTGCGTGCGGGCCGGTGAACCATTCGGCGGGGTGGTCGAGGCAGGCCGCTTCATCGCGCCAGCTTCTGCCGAGGTCCTCGGGGACGGTGCGAGCCGTCATGCCGGCAGGGTCGGATGATCGAAGTGCCGGAATTGGTCGTTATCTGGCGAGTAGGCGCCACGCTGTGGTGCGTCTGGAGGGTGGTGGGCAGCCTTGACCCGGCGCGGTGCGGTAGTGGACGATGGTCGATATGGAGTCGCGCCGGGTCTTGCGGGTCGTGGAGGCGTTCGGCGCGCAACCGCCGGGGCCACCAGAGGTGCGGCTGTGTGCGGCGGTATCGATGCTGCTGGATGCAGCCGGGGTCGGTTTGTCGCTTGGCGCCAGCGACGACCTTGACGATTGCGGCCTGCTGACGATCTGTGCGATCGGGGGGGCGGCGACGGCGAAGCGCAGCAGTTCGACCTGGGCGAGGGCCCCTCATATACGGCGCACCGAACTGGCCGGCCGGTGCTGGTCCCGGATCTTGCGCGTGACGACCGCTGGCCGGCGTTTGCCGAGGCGGCCGCAGCTTCGGGGTTGTGTGCGTTTTTCGGGTTCCCGCTGCGGTCCGGTTCGGGCAGTTCGGACGTTGACGCTGTATCGGCATGCTGTTGGTGAGTTGGACTGCCGAGCAGTACTCCGATGCGCTGGTGGTCGCCCGGTTCGCGTTCGGTCTGTTGACCTCACTGCAGGCGGGGGTCCTCGGGACGAGCTCGATCAGGTGTTCGCGGACACGCTGTCGGGTTCCAGGGAGGTCCTCCAGGCGTCGGGGGTCGCGTCGGTCCAGCTCGGGGTGTCGGTCGGTTCCGCGCTCGCGGTGCTGCGGGCTCACGCGTTTGCCGAGTCGTGCAGTTTGTCTGAGGTCGCGACACAAGTCATCGACCGTCGCCTCAAGTTCAGCGACCTTCGGCAGTGACTGTTTCGCGCCGGACCGTTGCCGAAGGGCGGCGCGGGCTTCGCTGACGTGGTCTGGTCGGTTGATCGCACGGGGAGGCGACAGCGTTGCCGATGCTTGCTGGGCTCGAGCAGCAGGGTTCTGGGCCGGTTTCCGTCCGGGCCGAGACGGTTGTGAGACACCCGCCGGGCAGCCTCAAGTTCATGTCGGCATCGGCCGACACATGAATCGTGGAGGACCTAGTCGTCACCCCGTCAAGCTGTCCCGGCCAGCCGTGGGCAACTGTTCACGCGGCTGTCCGCACGGGCGCAGGTCGTCGCGGCCGTTGTGCTGCTCGCCGGGGTTGGCTGCTGGTCTACGCCGCGGGCGGGACACGGACCGCGTTCCCGCACGTGTTCTATCTCCCGATCGTGCTGGCTGCGTTGCCGTTCGGTGTTGTCGGTGGGATCGTGGCAGCAGCGGTCGCGACGGTGCTGTGCGGCCCGCTGATGCCGCTGGATGTGGCGAGCGGGGAGAGCCAGCAGATAAGCAACTGGCTGATCCGTGGCGGGTTCTTCGTCGCCGTCGGGGGTCTGGCCGGTACCTCGACGATGTCACTGCGCCGAAGTTTCCAGGCCGACTTGTCCCGCCAGCTGCAGCACGAACTCGACCTCGCCACGGCCAACGTCGCGGAGAGCGACGAGGCCGGGTGGGAACTCCGGATCCGCCGCACGCTGGATCAGGGGGCGTTTCGGGCGGTGTTCCAACCAATCTACGCGCTCGAGAATGGCCGGCTGCTCGCGGTCGAGGCGCTCACCAGGTTCGACACTGAACCGGTGCATCCACCGGACGTGTGGTTCACGCGGGCCGCGCAGGTCGGGCTGGGCGTTGAACTCGAACTTGCGGCAATCAAGGCTGCACTGGAGACCTCGAAGGAGCTGCCTGCGGAGGTTGCGTTGTCGTTTAACGCCTCGCCAGCGGCGCTGGCCGATGGGCGGTTGCTCCAGCTGCTCGACTGGCACACCGGACGGCTGCTGATCGCTGAGGTTACCGAGCATGCCGTCATCGATGACTACCACCAGCTCGACGTCTGCCTCTCGGCGTTGCGGTCCCGCGGCGTGCGGCTCGCCGTCGACGATGCCGGGGCGGGGTTCGCGAGCCTGCGGCATATCGTGCGGCTGGAACCTGAGTACATCAAGCTCGATCCGAGCCTGACCCAAGACCTCGGCAACGACCCCGTCCGCCGGCCGCTAGCCGATTGCCTGGTTCAGTTCGCGTACCGAACCGATACCGAGATCATCGTTGAGGGGATCGAGACCGCCGGCGACCTGGCCACCTGGCAGGAACTCGGTGCTCACGCAGCGCAGGGTTATCTGCTCGGACGCCCCGCGCCGCTGCCAGCCGCACCCTGGACCGCCGCGCTCCGGCAGCCGGGTGCCAACGAGGGGCCGGTCCAAGCCGGTGCCACCCGCCGATAGTGCTGTGCCTGCATCGGACGCACGGCGAGCTGCCACGGGGCTCGGACGGCCATGACCAGCAGTGCGGACGTGTCGATGACGTCAGGCTCGTACGGTTCCACTAGCTTCCGGTGACAAGACGAGCGAGGAGGGTGTCGGGTGAGTGGGATGGCGCAGGCGTTGCCGCGTCCGGTCTTGGCAGATGTGCTGCCGGGCGGGCTGGTCCGGGATGTGTCGCTGGTCGTTGGCTCTGCGGCCTTCGTTGGGGTTGTCGGCAACGTGGCGGTGCCGCTGCCGTTCACACCGGTGCCGTTCAGCCTGGCCACGTTCGCGGTGCTGCTCACGGGCGCGGCGCTGGGTCCGTGGCGGGCCGGGCTCGGCATGGGCCTGTATCTGGTCGCGGGGATGGCCGGGATGCCCTGGTTCGCCGAGCAGAACTCCGGTTGGAACTTCCCCTCGTTCGGCTACATCGTCGGCTACGTGCTCGCCGCGGTGCTGGTCGGGATGTTCGCGCGGCGTGGCGCGGACCGCACCGTCGTCTCGACGGCCGGGATCATGATGCTCGGGAACCTGCTGATCTATGCGATCGGTGTCCCGTGGCTGATGATGTCGATCGGCGTCGATCTTGGTCGTGCTCTGGTGCTGGGCGTGATCCCGTTCCTGCTCGGTGATGCGATCAAGCTCGCGCTGGCCACGGGTCTGTTGCCCGCGACCTGGAAGCTGGTCGGCGAACCGGACCGCTGAGCCACTCCTGCCCGGTCGGTGTCACCTCTGGCCGGCGGCGTAGCGGTTCCAGGCGGCCCCGGCGAGTGCGGCCCAGCGGGTCGCGGTGCTGATGTTGATGCCGATGAGGCTCGCGAACACGGCTGGTGGGGTGGTCGAGGCGAGGTGCAGCAGGGCGGTGTTCCGACTCGCGCGGGCGGTGATCCCGAGCTTGTGCATGCGTCGCGCGAGCGAGGCGGGATGCAGGTGGGTGCCGGCGTTCCTGCCGGTGAACAACCACCGATGGTCGGCCAGGACGCTCGCTGTCCCGAACGGCTTGGCGACGGGGAGCGCGGCGAGCAGCTCGTTGAGCGGCGGGAGGAGCAGCAGCGGCTCGGCGCCGAGCCGCAGGTAGGTGGCGTCGCCACGGATCAGGAGGTCGTCGGTGGTGAGGGTGACGATCTTGGCGGCGGTTTGGGCGTAGAAGGATCAGGCAGGCGGCGGCGCGGTCCTCGATGCTGGCGCTGTCGGGGTCGTGCAACAGCTGGCGGGCGAGGTCGAGTTGCCGGCTTGGTTGGTGTCGTGCCGCGGGTCGGTGCCGGGGGCGGGCTCGGGGAGCCGGAGGGTTGCAGGTAGCCGTTGCGTCTGAGCCAGCGGAGAAGCCCAGGCGTCGGGGCGCGGTCGTGAGCGAGCCAGACGTCGACGACGTCTCGCGGGCAGTCATGCGAGGTCGTGGCCGTGAGCGGCGAGGTGGTCAATGAAGGCTTTGGCGGTCTGGATGTCGCTGCGGCAGCGGCCGGCGACGCCGGCGGAGAGGTGGCCGTGACGGTCGGTCTTGGCGCGGCCGACGACATGCCAGCGGGCGTAGCGGGCGAGCAC
Source organism: uncultured Nitriliruptoraceae bacterium (assembly GCA_963695235.1). Lineage (GTDB taxonomy): Bacteria > Actinomycetota > Nitriliruptoria > Nitriliruptorales > Nitriliruptoraceae > PWLR01. The sequence continues at coordinate 828,376 of OY968778.1, read as the reverse complement.
ACCGACGGAGCTCGGGCCCGTCGATGTCGGCGCCGACGTCGACGGCGTAGCGGTGCAGGCGGGCGGCATGCTCGTCGCGGGGCGGCAGCGCGCCGGCGGCGACGAGCATCGAGCGCAGGTAGGTGACCGAGAAGGTCTGCGGGCGGGTGTCGAGAGCCTCGTGGGTCAGATCGAGGCGGCCTTGGGCGATGGCGGCCAACAGGTGCAGGCTGGCGAGGTGATGCCAGTTGCTCAGCAGCGACCGCGGCCGATCGGTAGCGACCAGCGCATTGCGGACCGGCTGCAGTTCGGGCAGGATCACACCGTCAGGGCCGGTGAGCGCGATGTCGATCTGGACGGTTGCCGGCAGGCGAAGCAGCGTGGCCGGCCGTTGTTCGTGGTCCGGCGCCCGAGCGCCTGTTGGTTTCAGATGGAGCAGTCGATCACCGGCGCCTGGTAGCAGGTCGGGCAGATGTCGGGGCTGGTCGCGGTGGCCTTGAGTGCGATGCGTCTGGACTCGTCCGCAGATCCCACACCGCCGTCGCGGGTTGCGGTAGCAGCAGGCGCACAGGTTCCGCGGGGAGCGGCTGGTGCCGCCTGCCCGGTGGCGAGTGGTCCGATCGTCGCGCAGTCGTCGCAGGCGTCGTCGCCGGTGCGCGCGCGGGCGTAGCAGGTCGTGCAGATCGCGCCGCCCTCGAGAGTGCGGGCGTTGACACGCCGTTGTGCTCCGCAGCCGGTGCAAACCTCGAGGGGCGCACGCGCAGCACGGCAGCTGCGGCACTCGCCCCGGTCCAGGCGGCGATTCCAGCGCAGGGTCTTCGCCTGTTCGCAGCGGAAGCAGACACCGTGAAGGATCGTGCTCGCCACGGCCGGTCAGTCTTCGGGGACGTTTGATGACCGCGCGGGTCGGCCGGTTCTTGCTGCCAGAGGTTGGCGATGCGCCGGTGGTGCCGGTCTTGCGGCGCCTGGTGGCGACGGTCTCGACGGTGGGTTCGATCAGGTCGGCCGGGGTGCAGTCGAAGATGTCGCACAGCGCGGCCAGGACGGTCAGGTTGAGCCGTTCGGGGGTCTGGGCGACGAGCCGGTAGACCTGCACGGCGGACAGCTCGATGCCGCGCTCGGCCAGGTGCGGGATCAGGTCGGTGGTCTGGAACATGCTCGTGGTCGGCCATCACCTGGCGCAGCTTCCACTCGTAGCCGACCTGGCGGATCTTGGTGGCGGTCATCAGCTGTTCCTGCCGTCGTTGGGACCGAAGGCGCGGTCAAGCGCGGCGCGAACCATCCGGTTCTTGTAGTCGGACGACACGCCGGTGTAGAGGGCGGTGGTCGAGGCCCAGCTGTGGCCGACCTGCTGCTGGACGAACAGCGGGTCGAACCCGTCCTCGATCAGGTGGGTGACGTAGGCGTGCCGCAGGCAGTGCGGTCCGAGCTCGGACGGCAGGCCGAGCGCGTCGCGGTAGGCCGCGAACCGGATGTTGACGTAGTGCAGCGAGATCCGGCCGCCTCGCTCGGTTGGCCATAACGTCCCGAGCCGCTCAGCGCCGTAGGCAGGTCGGATATCGGCTATCCACTCGTCGACCGCCTCGGCTGCCCAGGCCATCACGGTGCACACGTTGCGACGCCGTGGTGGTGAGCCGCGCGCGGCCTTGCCGTAGCGCACCGAGAGCATCCCGACGTTGCCGAGCTCCGGCGCGGACGGGTTCGCGCCGAAGTCGATCACCTCGAGTCGTGCAGCCTCCTGGCGACGCAGCCCCCAGCCGTAGAGTGTCTTGAACAGCGTGGCGTCGCGGAAGGCCGCCAACCAGCCCTTACGCCCGAGCCGCCTGGCTCGGGTGGTCTGCTCGTCGGCGTGATCGAAGAAGACCTGCAACTCGTCGCGGGAGAATGGCCGGTTCCCGGGTCGACCCTCATAATCGCTTGTGTGCGTCAGGGTGTTCCATTCGTGACAGATCTGCACCGGATGGGTCCCGAACCGCTCCTCGCAGACCTCGCTCCAGCCGTAGCGGGGGTCGAGCACGAAGGCCATGAACAGCGATAAGCACTGCTGGTAGAGCCGGATCGTCGAATGGGCCACCGGTCGTGGTCGCGAACGCAGCTCGACGGTCCACTCCTCGACATCCGTCGGCGTCCATGTCCACGGCCACTCGTTGGTGAAGGCCGCGAACCGGCTCACCAGACGCAGCCGGTCGCCGATGGTCGATAACGCCAGCCCACGGGCGAGCTGCTGCGCACCCCAGCCCTCCAGCATCGCCTCGAACGTTCGCGGCTCGGGATGTAGCGGCACCGTGCCGGCCACAAGCACCGCCCGCGCCGACCCGGCTGGGCTACCTCTCGTACGTCCCTCGACGCGATCCATCCCGCACCGCCTACCATCAGTAGACGGAACTATCCTTCATCAAACGCAAGGACGCAAGGTGCGTCTGTCCACAATCGCGTCCAACCGGCGCAGACCATCTCGTCAGCCTACGGTGACGTCCCTGCACACCGACGCCAGTTCCTTCATCAGATGAAATAATGAAGGCTATCGGCGGACCGAGACGTGGATGTGGTCGTAGTGGCCACCGGTGGGATGGTTGGGGTTGTAGACCCCGCCGCCGGTGTAGGCCCGCCAGTCCGAACCGGTCCAGATCCGGCCGTCCCAGATGACGTAGGGACGCCGAGCTGGATCGGCGTTGGCGACGAGCCAGTTCGCCATGGCCCAGCCGTCAGCCCGCTCGGTCGGGGTGGGGAACCGGCCGATGGCGCCGTAGGTGATGTCGCAGGCGCGCCCGCGGGGGTGGTCGGAGGTGGGGTTGCCCGGCCGTGGCGCCCAGCACCAGATCGGCACGTCGGCGAAGGTGGCGCGGATGCGGGCGACGAGGTGCGCGGTGCGTGGGGTGACGCACCCGCCGGTGCCGGTCGGGTCGGCGATAGTGCAGCCGCCGGTGCCGTGGAACGCCTCGGCAGGTGGGAGGTCGAGCGCGGGTGCGCCGGGACCGCCGTAGCCGGCGATCGCGTGGTAGTCGACCGTGAGTTCGACCGCTCGGCTGGCGTAGCCCTCCCCTGCGATCGGGTTGCGGTTGGTCGGCCCGGCGTTGTAGTGCTTGGCAGCGGTACGGGGATCGGCGTTGCCGCCGAGATCGATGAGGTAGCGGGCGGCAGCGTGGACGGCGTCGTAGGCCGACCAGGGGTCCGCGATCCCGTCGCCGTCGCCGTCGGTGCCGTACCCGCGACCGGGCGGCGGCGGCGGTCCGGCGACATCGAGGTCGCGGGTGCCGGCATCGGCACGCCAGGTGGAGCCGAGGAACTGCATCGGGCCCCGAGCGCCGGCGTGGTTGACGGTGCCGGGCGGCCAGCAGCCGTGCAGACGGCTGCCGACCGTGGTCGCATTCGAGCTTGCCGATCGCTGCGAGCAGCGCCCAGTCGATGTCCCAGTTGGCGGCAGCGTCGAGGTAGGCGGACAGCATCGGCTCCGGGATGTGCCCTTCGAGCAGGCCCGGGTCGAAGGGTCCGCCGGTACGGGCCGGCGTCGCTGCGTCCGGCACCACCGAGCATCGCGAACGGGACCAGCAGGACGACCAGAAGCAGCGCGACGGCGACGCGGCGGATCACGACGCTGCCGTGATGGACACGACCGTCCAGGTGTGGCCGAGCGGCTCGAGCGTGACGAGGTAGCTCGCCTCCAGAGGGTGGGAGCGACCCGTGCCGTGCAGCACCGTCGTCCTGATCGCGGTCTGCGGTCCCTCCATCGGCTCGGCCGCCGAATCGACGCCGAGAACGAGCAGACCCTCATCCTCGAGCAACTGGATGACGGCTCGCGCAGCTGCGGACTCGATGGTGTCAGCGGGCTGACTGGTGCCCGACGGGGCGTGCCACCGATCGGGTGAGGTGTCGGGCCGAGAGCCCAGCTCGCCCGTCTCTGCCGGGCCCGGGAGCGACTCCGGAACCGTCGTCGCTAGTGGCTGCCCGCTACCTCCAAGCCCGCGGCCTTCCGGGGACTGCTCCGGCGTGGAAGTGACACAGCCAGCTGCGAAACCGGCCACGACGACGAGCATCGAGATGCGACGCATGGGTCCCTCCTCACGAAGGGAGTCCCCCTGGCAAGCCGCCCTTGTGACACATGCGCGCTGGTCGCTCGAGTGTCACAACGCGCCGGCCGTCGGGGGACTTCTTCTGCAGCCGCTCCGGCAGAGGGCGACATCGTGGAAGGAGGGCGCTGTGGCCCCACCCCTGGCACAGGCGAACCCCGTCCCGCGGCTCGACCCGTCACGGGGAGCGCAGTGGATCCCGAACTACGACCAGCTCATCTCGGCGCTCAACGGGCTGACGCTGGCGGGACTGCTGTTCGCGGCGGGGGTGGTGGTCGTCGGCGGGGCGACGTGGGCGCTGGCCGCGAACCGTGCGCACACCCAAGGGGTGACCTGGGGTCGGTTCATGGTGATCGGCGGGTTCGTCGGCGCGATCGTGATCGGCGCTGCGGTCGCGATCGTCAACACCGGCTTCCGGCTGGGGAGCTGAGACGGTGGCTGGCGACTATCGCGAACCGGACCCGGCTGCAGACCGCGTGGCTCGCCGGCGCGTGCGCCCTGCTGGGTGTGCTGCTGGTCGGTGGCGGCTGGCTCGTGCTCCGCGGCATCGACCACCACCGGGCGCCTCGGTCGAGCTCACCCCGACCGCCACGACCGCGGCCGATGAGCTGGCGTTGGGGGTGCCGGTGTTCGTGGACGGTGTGCCGTGGGGGTTCGCGCTGGATCCGGCCGGGGCCGCCGCCGCTGGCGTGACCGCGATGGCAGTGACCGGCCAGCCCGAGGTCGCGTTCGACCCAGACCGGTTCGCGCAGGTCGCCGAGGGTGATGTTCACCCGACGAGGAAGCCGCGACCGCAGGCACGGCAGGTCGACGCGGCACGGACCCAGTTCGAGCTGTCCGGCTGGGCGGACCAGCCCGCCTCGCGGCGGATGTACCACCTCGCGCCGCTCGCGGTCCGTCTCGTGGCGTTCGACCCGGATGCGGTCACGGCACGGGTGGAGGTGTGGGCGATGACGCTGGTCGGGGTCGGTGACACGGGCGGGGCGGTGTTCACCACCTCCACGGTCGATCTCGCCGCCGATGAGGCCACCGGCACCTGGCTCGTCACTGGGCTGGACACGGTCGAAGGTCCCGTTCCGCTGGTGCTCGACGACCGCATCCGCGCCCGGCCGGACCCGCGCGTTGGTCCGCGACGCCGCCTCGGTCCTTCCTCTGCCGCTGCCCGACCTCGCGGTTGTGGACTCGACGCCGTGAACCGCGACGACTGGCGAAGCGAGGAGGGGGCGATCCCGTTCGTGATCGTCGGGGTCGTCGCACTCGGCGGTGTGCTCGGGCTGGCGTGGACTGGCCACGAGTGGTCGCAGATGCTGGTCGACCAGGCCGGCGGTGAGCTGACCGCGTGGGTGCTGCGCGGTGCGTTCTGGGCGCTCGATCTCGTCGCGCTGCAGGCCTCCACCGCCCCGACCACCACCGACTGGTACACGCCGGTGCTGGAAGGCCCGGCCCTGCCGCTGTACGCGCTGGCGGCGCTGGTGATGGTCGCCACGCTGATCGCCGAGACCATCGCCGGGATCGTGACCGGGAACACGACCCGGATCGTGCAGGCCGTCATCCGCGCGATCGTCGCCGGGATGCTCGCCACCATCGGCGCCGGGTTGCTGCTCGCGATCGGCGGTGCGCTCTCCGACCTCGGCCGGATCGCGCTGGACGCGTCAGGCGCCGGAGTCGACGCGCCGCTGGTGCCGCTGCAGGAAGTGCTGATGGACACCGCCGAGCAGCGCGAATCCGGCGCGGAGCTGTTCATCGCGTTCCTCGCCGGCCTGGTGATCGTGTTCACCTCGCTCGCGATCTACTTCACCCTCGCGATGCGCCCGGTGCTGCTCGCCGCCGTCATCGTGTTCCTCCCCGTCGCCCATGCGCTGAGCGTGTGGACCCCGATGCGCCGGGTCGAGCTACGCACGTGGGCGCTCGCGTTCGCGGTGCTGCTCGCCGACGCGGCGATTCTGACCATGTTCGCGGTCACCAACACCGTCATCGGCCAACCCCAAGGGGTCGACCGGCTCATCTTCGGCACCTTCGGACTGCTGCTCGCCGCGCTCGCCCCCGCCGCCCTGGCACGCGTCATCGGCATCCCGGAGCTCCAGACCGCGGTGCAGTCCATGACCCGCGGGTCCCGCGTGGTCGCGGCCGGGGCCGGGATCGTGGCCGCCAAGGGGGCGCTGCTCGCGGCCGCGACCGGCCGCTCTGCCACCGGCGCTGCTACCAGCGGCGGTGCTGGTGGCGCGGGTGCTGCCGGCGCGGCGGGCTCGGCGCTGGACGGGCCCGGACCTGCCGGCGGTGGTGGTGTGGGAGGCGCGCCCGGCGGGACCGGCGACGGGGGACCGCGCGGTGGCGCGTCCGCCGGAGCGGCTGCGGGCGGCACGAGCACCGCGTCTGCGGGTCGGACCGCTTCGACCTCGAGCACGCCCGCCACCGGCAGCCCGGCGTCGGGCGGAGCGCCCAGAGCCGAAGCACCGTCAGCGGCGGGCAGGACGACCGGCGTTACCGCCGGTGGCTCGACGGTGGTCGCAACCTCCAGCGCCTCGCCGCGCTCGGAACCGTTCGAATCGAGCGCGCCGGTCGACCCCAGCGGCGTTGGTCCATCGAGCACGCCGACGGGTGCAGCCCCCGTCCCCGCCGTGACCTCGACCACGGCGCCGGCGTCCGGCTTGCAGGCCTCGCCGCCGCCGGCGTCGGGCGGGTGGGGTTCGGCGCTGACCCGGCAGCCAGCGGGGGTGGACCGTGGCTGACCTGTCCACATACCGGTTCCCGGCCCGCCCGACGGTCGGAGTGCTGTTCGGCCTCTCGCTGCCACGCCTCGCGGCGCTCGGGGTCGCCGGCGTCGCGCTGATCGTCGTGTCCTCCCGACCGACCCTCGCCACGGTCCTGGCCGGCGGGGCCGTGATGGTGCTGCTGATCGGGTCAGCGGCGGTGAAGGTGGGTGGCCGGGCGGTGGTGGACTGGCTGCCCGTCGCCGCAGGGTTCGTGTGGGGGCAGGCGACCCGCAGCAACGAGTTCTACGCCTCCCCCGACCTCGCCGACCCTGCATTGCCGGACGGAGTGTTGGACCTGCCCGGCGAGCTGTTCGGGTTCGAGCTGCACGCCTACACCATGACCGACGCGCGAGCGAGCGTCGCGAACCCGACCGCCGCCGACTACGGCATCCTGCTCGACACGTTCCGTGACCGGCTGGTCGCGGTCGTTGAGGTGTCCGGCCAGGATCTGCTGTTCCTCGACCCTGACGAGCAGCAGGCCCGCTTCGCCGGCTGGAGCGGCCTGCTCGACCACGTCGGCCAGTCGCTCCCCGAGCTGTGCCGCCTACAACTGGTCCACATCTGCAGTCCGGCGACAGGAGGGCAGGCCCACCGCTGGCACCGACAACACGGCGGCCGCGGAGACGACATCACCGCCGCCTCCTACCGGCAGTTGCTCGACCAGGCAGACGGGGTCGGCCAGCAACACCGGCTGCTGCTCGCCGTCGCTCTCGACCGACGCGCAGCCCGTCGCCAGATCCGTCAGGCCGGCGGTGGCCGCGACGGAGCCGCCACCGTGCTCCTCGACCGGGCCGCCACGCTCGAGGAAGCCCTCACCGGTGCCGGCATCGAGGTCCACGGGTGGCTGCCCGCCCGGCAGGTCGCTGCCGTGCTCCGTGCTGGGTTCGACCCGGCCGCCGCGTCCGAGCTGGACGCTCGTGGAGACGACGTCACCGCAGGCGCGGGTTGTGACCCGGCTGCTGCGGGGCCGGCCGCGATGGTCGAGTCGTGGGCGTCGCTTCGGCTCGACACCGGCTGGGCCGCCACGCTCCAGGTGGCAGGTCCGCCGTCCCGGCCGGTCACCGGCGAGTTCCTCCAGCACCTGCTGATCGGCGTCCCGGTTGCCCGGCGCATGTCGCTGCTGTATGCCCCCACGCCGGCCCAAACCGCGGAACGGCGGGCGCAGACCCAGCAGGTCACCGCCGAATCCGAACAGGCGCTGCGCCTGCGGTGGGGGTTCGCCGCCTCCGCTCGCCATCGGCGCAGCCACGGCGACGCCGCCCAACGCGAAGCGGACCTCGTCGACGGCCGCGCCGTGTTCCGCCTCGTGTGGACCATCACCGTCACCGGTACCACCCTCAGCGAGCTGGACGCGGCGGTCGGGCAGACCGAGGCGGCCGCCCGCCGCTGTGGCCTGGAGCTGCGCCGGCTGGTCGGCACCCAACGGCAAGCCGCGTCGTTCACGCTGCCGCTGTGCAGGGGAGCACGCTGATGCGCCGCCGCCGCCGACGGCTGCACCGTGTCGCCACGACCAGCCGCAACCCCACCACCGGCCGGCCCGATCGCGACGCCGCCAGGCAGGAACGCGCAGCGGCACGCCGTGACGAACTCGCCCACCGGCGGGCCACCGCCGCCCGCTACCGGCAGCTCGGGACCCGCCGCGGCCAGCGGCGCAAGCTCGCCGGACGGAACCTCTACGAGACGTCCGCACCGCCGCTGGAGTTGTCCACGGGGCATCTCGAAGCGATCTATCCGTTCCAGGTCGCCTCCCGGTCTGCCGGCGACACCGGCGGGATGGTGATCGGCCCGTCGGCGACCGGCGGGATGTTCACCTTCGACCCGTGGGACCGCTACGCCCAAGGGCGGCTCGCGAACCCCAACATCCTCGTGCTCGGCGACGTCGGCTCCGGCAAGTCGGCACTGGTCAAGACCCTCGTGTGGCGCGGACTCGAGTTCGGCCGCGGCGCGCACATCATCGACCCTAAAGGCGAATACGGCCCGCTCGCCGAGGCGGCCGGCACCGTCCCGATCGACCTGCACCCCGGCGGGGGCGTGGTACTCAACCCTCTCGACCCCGGCGCCGCCGGCACCAGGTTGGCGCCGACCGAGCTGTTCCACCGCAACCTCGCCACCTTGCGGGCGCTGCTCGAAGCCGTGCTCGGACGGACCTGCCGGCAACTCGAGCTCGTGCTCGCCGCCGCATCTCTCGCCCGGGTTGCTGGGCTCGACCCCACCGACCTCGACGACGACCTGCTGGTGACCAGTCGGGGACAGACGGTGACGCTGCCGATGCTCGCCGAGGCGCTCATCACCCCCGACACACGCGTCGCCGGCCGCCTCAACATGGACCCCGCCGCGGTCGTCAACGAGTCGCGTGAGCTCGCGCTCGCAGCTGCCCGGCTCGTCGACCCCCACGGCGACCTGGGCGGGATGTTCGCCGGCCCCACCACGCTCGACACCGACCAGCTCGGTCGGCTCACCGTGGTCGACATCCGCCACATCTACCGCCATCACCGACCATTGCTGCCCCTGGTCATGATCGCCGTCGCCGCCTGGCTGCAGCTCGCAACCGACACCGAAGGGCGCGGCCGGTTCCAGGTCAACGACGAGGCATGGGCGCTGCTGTCCGACGAAGCGTCCGCCCGCTGGCTGCAGGCCAACACCAAGCTCTCCCGCGCGCTGTCGCTGTCAGTCGTCAACGTCCTGCACCGCCTGTCCGACACGGCCGCCGCCGGCAACGCCGACACCGCCACTCGCGCGCTGGCCGAGGGGGTCATCGCCGATGCCGGCACCTGGATCATCTACCGGCAGAAGCCAGGCGAGCAGCCGCTGCTCCGTGACGTGCTGCAGCTCAACACGTTGCAGTCCCGGCTGACGACCCGGCTCGGCCGTGGCCGTGGCCTGTGGGTCGTCAACGGCGAACAGCGCACCACCCACCTCGTCGACCACCTCCTCAGCCCCGCCGAGCGTTCGCTGGTCGATACCGACCTCCAGATGCGCGCCGCCAACCGGGTACCCGACGAGGTGGCGACGTGAACCCGGCGCCGCCGCTGCCACGCTCCGGCAAGCTCATGGCCGGCGGGCCGAACGCGCTCGAGCTCGTCTGGGCCATGCTCGCGCTCACCGCCGCCCTTGCCACCATCGCCGCCTCGGCGATCGCCTGGGCAGCGCTGGAGGTCGAAGGATGGCTGACCGGCACCGGCTGGGACACGCCGGTGCTCGACATGCCCGCCGCTCTGCTCGACCTTGCCGTCCACCGCGACGCGACTCACACATCGCCAGGTCCGTCGACCTGTGGTGGCGCCCGGCCGCTATCGCCGGTCTGCTCGCCTTTGCGAGTCTGATCGGAGCGATGCGGGCGGCACGCAGCTGGCTGGACTGGCGCGACGGGTGGCGCCACCGGCAACGCCACGCTGACCGGATCGGCTCCCGCGTCTGGGCACGACGCCGCGACCTCGCCGATCTTCTCGCTGACCCGCCTCGTCACGGCGCGGACGAAGCGGTTGCGAGCTGGACGACTTCTCGTGGGCAGCCATCACCAGCATGACGTGCTCGTCCCGGCCCGCACGTCGGTGATGGCGATCGCGCCGACCCGAACCGGGAAGACCAGCCGACTGGTCGTGCCGAACCTCCTGCGGTGGGACGGCCCCGCCCTTGTCACCTCAGTCAAACGTGACGTGTACGACCTCACCGTCGCCCGACGCGCCGAGCTCGGTCCGACCCACCTGTTCGATCCGACCGGCGCGACCGGCCTCGCCTCCGTGCGCTGGTCGCCGCTGCTGACCTCCACCACCTTCCCAGCTGCGACCCGCACCGCCGGCTGGCTCGCCGACGCCGCCGCGGTCGAGGACAAGCACGACGCCGCGAAGTTCTGGGAGACCCTGGCCACCAAGCTGCTCGCCCCGATGCTGTATGCCGCCGCAGCGACCGGCCGGACCATGGCGGACGTGTCCCGCTGGGTCGACCGCACGGCCTTTGACGAGGTCGCCACCATCCTCGAGAAGAAGCTCAAGGACGAGGACGCGAGCGCCGCCTGGGCCGCCATCAAGAGCCTGCCCCCCGAGACCCGCGGGTCGGTGTTCGGCACTGCCATGGCGATCTTCCGCGCGTTCGGCTCACCGCGGGTCCGCCAGGCCACCTCCTGCACCCCCGGCGACATCGACCGAGACCCTGTCGATCGTCGAGCTGCTCAAGAGCAACGGCACGCTCTACCTCGTCGCGCCCGAGTACGAGCAAGCCGAGCTACGGCCGCTGTTCGTCGCGCTCGTCCAAGCCGTCTACCGCACCGCCGTCGAGCTCTCCGCCAACCTCCTGCAAGGTGCGCCGCTCACCCCGCCGCTACTGATGATGCTCGACGAAGCGGGGAACATCGCACCCTTGAAGACCCTGCCGACCATCGCGTCCACCGGCGCCGGGCAGGGCATCACCCTGATGACGATCTGGCAGGACCGCGCCCAGATCCGCGCCATCTACGGCGACAACGAGCGCACCGTCATCGCCAACCACACCACCACCGTGTGGCTGCCCGGCACCCAGGACCTGGACACGCTCAAGCTGCTGTCCGACCTCATCGGCGACCAGTGGGTCGCCTCCTCCACCATCTCCGCCGCTCCCGACGGAGGTCTGTCCGTCTCCGAGGGGTCCGAACGGATCGACGTCGCCCCGCCCGCGTTCCTGCGCACCCTGCCGCATGGCAACGCGGTCATGCTCACCGGCAACCTCCCCCCCGCGCTCGTGACCACGCACGGCTACTTCCAGCAGGACCGCTGGCGCCGCCACGTCCCGAGCGGCGTGCTCGAGCAGCATCGCTTGATCTACGGTCCGGCCGGCACCACCACCCGGCAGGTCCTTGACAAGCGAGGCTGGCCCGACGACCTACCCGCCGCAGCGTCCCACCCGGTCACCGACGACGAGCTCGCAGCCGTCGGCGCCTCGCAGGACGGCCAGGCGGAGGACGCGACCGAGGCCGACGCTTTCGTTCTTTGCGACGGCTACGAGCGTGACCTGTGGCTCCCCGCCAGCAACGCGGTCCCCGATCAGCTGTCCATGTCGCGAGGACGATGGCGTCACATCCAGCTGCCCGAGCCGGTCGCGGATGTCTACGGGCAGCCAGACGCCGACCTCGGGGATGTTCGCATCCGTCGTGCGGTCCTGCCGATCTGGCTCGAGACCGGCCCTGCCGCGTCGATCGCCGAACACCTCACCTTCCCGCAACTGCACGCCGAGTGGCCTCACCTCGACCTCACGGACACGCTCCGCGGATGTTGGGAAGCATGCATCCCGCAGCTCGGCGTCGACATCCGCCACGCCCATCCCGCCACCGGACCGGCAGCCGCCTGAAGGAGGCCGCGATGGAATCCGACACCGCTGCGGCGTCGACCAGCCTCGCGATCGACAGCTGCGCAGGGTTCGCCGAGCCCGCCGAGATCCTCACACGGCTCACTCCCGACGACGTCCACCCCGCACGCCTCGCCGGACCGCACGCCTGGCACCCCTGGGGTCTCACCGTCGCACCCCCGGGCGACCGACACCTCCGATTGATCCTCGCGGCCGGCACACGCCCCGAGACCGTTGAGCTGGTCCTCGATCGGCTCGAACGCCAACTCACCCGCACCCCTTGGCCGCCCGAAGCTCCGCTCGCCGTCCACCGCCGCGACAGCCAACTCGACTGCCGCGATGACGACGCCCGTCGCTCGCTCATCGAGATCACCGTCGCTCCCGACGATCAGGGTCGCAGGCATGCCGAGGTCGTTACGCGCGACGGCTGGCCCATCCTGGGCGAGCTCGCCGCCCTCAACGACCGGATCCGCTGCATCAACGTCGACGATCCGTCACGCACCGACCTCGCCGACCTCACCAGCTGGGTCGAACACAAGATGTCCGAACCCGCTCGAACCGGCCGCCTGACGGCCCCCCTGGAGCAACTCCTCGGCGACCAAGCACGCTACGACCCGAACGCCGCGGACCGCCTCCGAACGGTCCTCACGCACCGAGAAGCCGCCGGTGGTCAGCAGCACCGGGTGTTCAAGTATCTCGCCGAACAGCTCGACCGCCCGGCCCTGGGCCACCGACCTCGGGGGCGCTAGCGGCTGGCTTCGGCCCGCTACACCGAACGAGCCGTGAGGTGAGGCGAGGTCGACCGGACTGCGCCGCCCCGGTCACCAGCTTCCTCGGAACATCCGCCTGATCGCCTGCTCTGGTGTGATGCCGTCACGGATCTCGACTCCGGCCGCCCCTGCCGTCCACCTGGTCAACTGGTCCAGTTCGTGCTCGGCGGGCGGCGCAGCCGACAGACACCAGTGTGCCTGGGGGATCATGGGACGGATCCCGTCGTAGAGCGCTGCGACCGTCTCTGGCGTGCACGGCACCTGGTAGACGCCGCGGGGGCGACCCGAGCGGGCGGCTGCGTGCTCATCGAGGCGGCCCGCGAGAAAGTGGTCGCCGGACACGGACCCGCAGTGGGGGCAGACGTTGGCGAAGTAGCTGGAGCCGGAGGTCCGCGTCGCGCGCCACTCGATGGGCATGACCGCATCGCCACGCAGCCAGCCGCGTTTGCTGACCCGACCCACCAGTTCGCCGGCAGCCTCGTGGCAGAGCGGCGGCGGGGAGAAGTGCCCGCAGCAGGCCGCAACCCCACCGACGAGATGGCCAGTGACTGGTCGCGAGCACTTCCAGCAGTACTCCGGGATCTCCACGATGAGCGCATGCATGGGCGCGGCCATCTCGACCCGTTCACGCCAAGACACACGACCTGCCAGCACGTCGGTCACCAACGCGTCCAGCGGCTGCACCACCGGCGGGTACCGGCCAGCGATCCGAACGTGGGTGGGCACCGTTGCATCGCCGCATGGCCTCTCGAGCCAGACCGCACGTGCCGGCGCGACACCGGCGACGTTCCAACCCGGCGGTCGGATCAGCCAGACCAGCTCGATCCCCGCTTCCGCGTAGAGCGCCGAGCGCCGCTGGTACTCGGCGTCGGTCTGCCGGCTCCACTGAACCTCGAAAGCGACCACATCATGACCGCGGCGGGCTTCCACGTCGGCGACGAACTCGCCGTGCTGCGCCTCCAGGAGCACGTCCCAGCCGGCGGCCTGCACCGCGAGCGCGATGCGTTCCTTGAGCGCGAGGTGTTCGGCGCTCTCAGGGGCGGTGACGCACTCTCCACGCCGGTTGTGCACGAAGTGGCGTGTTCCGAGCTTGGAGGTGCGCCGGTGCGCGGGCAGGCCGCAGCACCGGGTCCGTAACGTCGAGCCGTCAAGTAGCTCCCACTGCTCGTCGGCGAGCAGGAAGGCGACGACGTCGATCCCGTCAGCTTGGGCGGTCAGCGGCATAGCATCCCCGAAGGTGGCTTGGGGACTGTCGCAGATGGCTGCGACAGCACGGCTGCCACAACGGCGGGGAAGGTCACAGCCTGTGGTTAGCGTTCCCGGCGTGACCGACCTGACCGCCTCCATCTTCCCGGGTCCCGCGGCCCTCGGCCGCGGGATCGTCGTGCGACCTGGACAGCAGCTCCCCGCAGGCTGGGAGAACAAGCCGCGGCTGCACCTCGGCGACGCGGCACTCCGAAACCCCGACGACACGCTTCAGCGGTTGCGTCGCTGGTGGGTCGAGCGGGTGCCCTCGGTGGTCGAGCTCGCCATCGACCACCGGGAGCTCAAGGAGCCGGAGACCGACCCGCGTGCCCCGCGTGAGCTCGGCGTCAGCTTCAGCTTCCCGCGCGAGCAGCTACGCCATCTCGTCTGGTCCAACCGGTACGACCTTCGTGGCGGACAGCCGCGCTGGTGGCACAGCTACCGAGCAGGAAAGCTCGGCGCCGAGCCCTCCGACGTCGCGGACGTCACCGTCAGGGGGCATCCCACCTGGATCGATGGAGGGCCTCGCGCACCGCTAGCCCCGGCGGACCTCGGGAACCGTCAGTTCATCCATGCGGAGACCCTCGAGGTCAGCTCGCTCCAGCCGGACACGATGGCGCAATCCGGGACTTCCGCGGCGCTCGCCGCCGACCAGCTCGCGGCCGTGACCCATCCGAGCGGACCCGCCCGCATCGTCGCACCAGCCGGCTCCGGCAAGACCCGCGTACTCACCGAACGGCTACGGCACCTCCTCACCGACCGGCAGCTGCCCGCAGGCCAGACCACCTGCCTCGCCTACAACAAGCGAGCCGCTGAGGAGATGCGATCCCGCACGAACGACCTCACGAACCCGCAGATCCGCACTCTCCACGCGCTCGGTTACGAGATCGTCAGGACCGCCCGGCCCGGCGTGGCACTCATCGATGAGCGCGAGGTCCGACGCCGGCTCGAACCGCTCGTCCCGCTCATGCCTCGTCCCAACGTCGACATCTACGCCCCCTACATCGACGCACTGGGTGCAGCCCGGCTCGGTCTCCAAGACCCCCGCACGATCGAACAGGCGGCACCCGACGACCTCCGGGGTTTCGCCGACGTCTACCAGCGCTATCGCGACGCTCTGATCGCTGACAACCGGATCGACTTCGACGAACAGATCCACTCGGCCATCGAGATCCTCGCTACCCGCCCTGACCTGCGGCGGACTTACCAAGCCCAGTGCCGGCAGCTGCTCGTCGACGAGTTCCAGGACCTCAACCCCGCCCTCGTCCTGCTCATCCGAATCCTGGCCGCGCCAGGCTGGCAGGTCTTCGGGGTCGGGGACGACGACCAAGTTATCTACGCCTACGCCGGCGCATCCCCCGACTTCCTCATCAACTACGACCGGCTCTTCGGCCCGTCCGCCCACTACGCCCTCGAAGTCAACTACCGCTGTCCAGCTGAGGTCATCACCGCGGCCAGCACCCTTCTCGGTCACAACCAGCAACGCATCCCCAAGACGATCACCCCACCGCCCGACCGCAAGCCGTCCGGCGAAACGCTCACCGTCGAGCGTGTCCCGAACGAAGACATGACCGCCGCGGCGCTCGAAAGCATCAGAGCCAGTCTCGACGACGGCACAGGCACCGGCGACATCGCCGTCCTCTGCCGCGTCAACGCGATGCTGCTGCCCGTACAGGTCGCACTCCTCGAAGCCGGGCTGCCGACCACGCTCCCTGTCGGGCCGGAGGTCCTCAAACGAACCGGTCTGGCCGCCGCCCTCGCCTGGCTCCGGCTCGCAACCGCGCCCGAGACCGAACTAGCGGGCAAGGACCTGGACACCGTGCTCCGACGCTCACCCCGCAAGGTCACCCGCGACACGCTCGACCGGCTCAAGGGTCGCCGCAGCTGGAAGACGCAGCAGATCAAGCAGTTCGCCTTCAAGGACCTCGAGATGTGGGAAGGCAAGGAACTTCGAGGATTCCTCGACGACCTAGCCGCAGTCCGCAACGCCGCCAAGAGATCCACCAGCGCGGCGCTCACCACGATCCGCAACGTCGGTGGCCTAGACCAAGCCGTCAACGCGCTCGACTCCTCCGCGGATACCAAGCGTTCCAGTTCCCACCTCGACGACCTGCTCGCGCTCGCGCAACTCGCCGCCAGCCACCCAGACGCCACCTCGTTCGAAGGGTGGCTACAGAACCTGCTCACTCGCCGCGATCTATCCGCTGGGGAGGCCATCCAGCTCTCCACCATCCACACCGTGAAGGGACTGGAGTTCGACCACGTCATCCTCTACGGCGCTAACGCTGGGCTGATGCCCCACCGGCTCGCAACCGATGAAGAGGAAGAACGTCGCATCTTCCACGTCGCCGTCACCCGATGCCGCAGGACCATCACCGTCCTGGCAGACCGAAGTGCACCGTCCCCCTTCCTCGAGCAGCTCGTCACGCCCTACCGGCCACCCGACGCGAAGCCACCACGTGCCCGTCGCCAGCCGCAAGCCGCAACAGGGCGTACCCGGGCTCCTCGAGCCCAAGCGCCGCGAGCGAACAGCGCCAGGCGAGCCGCCCCACGAGCCGCCCCGACCATCCGTGCCAAGCTCGGACTCACGATCGGCTCCAGCGGCGGCCCCAAGGGCGAGATCATCGCCATGGACCGATCAGGCGTCACCATCCAGACCGCAAGCGGCGCCAAGCTCAAGATCCGATTCGGAACGCGGGTCAACTCGTCTGACGAACGCGGGAAGCTCACCCCACCCTGAGCTCTGACGGGCTCCCTCCCGTGCGAGCCAGGGCCTAACGACGCGCGAGGAGCGCCGGCGAGGATGGCCGCCGGGCTGGGGTTCGCTGCCGTTCTCGGAGTAGAACCGCGCCCTATGGAGTGGGCTCAACTCTTGCTCGCGCATGGGTAGCCTGGGGGCATGCCAAAGTTCGGGCCGGTTCCCTTGTTCGTACCCGGTTCGCCTACCGCCGGTGCTGTCCTATTCTTGACTAGCCCGTCGCGCGGCGACCGGGTTTTCCAGTTCGCGGGTGCAGAACTAGAGTTTCGAGACGCCGAGAACGGGTGAGTCCCACGTAGTGGTGTAGGAGCAGGCCCGTCACGTCGGTCACGACGTAGAGGCGGGCCACCGTGCAAGTCTCAGAGTTCCTACACAACGAGACGAGCACGATGACCCACTACGAGTCTGCCATCGATGAGCTCGCCGAGCGCCTTCAGGGCGTGGACGCGAGCCTGACCACTTCCATCTCCGACATCCTGGCTGCGGCGTTGCAGGAGCTGATCGAGGCCGAGGTGACGGCCAGGATCGGTGCCGAGCCGGGCGAGCGCACCCCGGCGAGGACCGCGCAACGCAACGGCCATCGCCCCAAGCTGCTCTCGACCCCGGCAGGGGATGTCGAGCTGGGGATCCCCAAGCTGCGCACCGGCAGCTTCTTCCCCGAGTTGCTCGAGCCGCGCCGTCGGATCGACAAGGCGTTGTGGGCGGTGATCATGCGCGCCTACATCACCGGCACCTCGACCCGGAAGGTCGATGACCTGGTTAAGGCGCTCGGCTGCGACACCGGCATCTCCAAGAGTTCGGTGTCACGGATCTGCAAGCTGATCGACGACGAGGTCGCGGTGCTGCGTCGCCGGCGGCTGGATCACCTGCCGTTCGTGTACGTGTGGCTCGATGCGACCTACGTCCACGTGCGCGAGCACGGCCAGGTCATCTCCAAAGCGGTCGTGATCGCCACCGGCTGCCGCGCCGACGGCCACCGCGAGGTGCTGGGCGTCGATGTGGGCGACTCGGAGAACGAGACGTTCTGGACCGAGTTCCTCCGCGACCTCAAGGACCGCGGCCTGTCCGGCGTGCAGCTGGTCATCTCCGACTGCCACGCCGGCCTACGCGCCGCGATCCGCCGCGTGCTCCAGGGCGCAGCCTGGCAACGCTGCCGCGTGCACGCCAAGCGCAACCTGCTCGCGGTCGCACGCCACCAGAACCGCGGGATGGTCTCCGCCGCCATCTCGACCATCTTCGCCGAACCCGACGGCGACGCCGCCCGCCAACAGCTACGCGACGTGGTCGACAAGCTCTCGACCACCGAGCCACGCGTCGCCGAGCGGCTCCAGGCCATGGAGGACGACCTGCTCGCCTACGCCAACTTCCCGCCCGTGCACTGGTCCAAGATCTGGTCCAACAACCCGATCGAACGGCTCAACCGCGAGCTCAAGCGCCGCACCGACGTCGTGCAGATCTTCCCCGACCCCGAGTCCGTCATCCGCCTCGTCGGCGCGCTCCTGGTCGAGGTCAACGACGAACTCGTCGCCGCCCCACGCCGCTACATGGCCGAAGCCACCCTCGCCCCACTCATCGACGACAAGGAGAACCGTCTACCGTCCCTGCCCGCGGTCACCCGCACCTGACAACGAGACGCAGGTCCTACACCACGCCACGGGACTCCATCCCGAGAACGCCGTGGTCCTCAGAAATCTTGGGGGGGCGACGCATGCCGATGTGAAGAAAAGGGCCATCACTACGGCCAACGATGCACTCGACGTCTTGGCAATAACAGGGGGCCCGCGCGCTGCATTGGCGGACGTTGAGGTCACCAACGTTGTTTGGTGGGCCGAGGCGGGCAAAGCGACGGTCAGGCTGACCGCAACTTCTACGATGTACATAAGCATGACCGCGTCTGCAGAAGTGCGGGACAAGAGCGGTGCGCTCGTCCATCCCCCGCCGGCCGCACCTCCGGTGTGGCACGAGAGCATGCGCTACTTCAGGATGTCGCAGGTCACGGGAGACCTCTACGACGCCTTCCGAAACGTTTACCTCGCCTTGGAGTCGATCCTCAGCACGATCGAGCCGGTTCGTGTCAATCCTGCTGGAAAACCTGAAGGCGAGGGTGAATGGGTCAAGCGGGCCGTCGGCACCGCCGGGGGTCTGGTCGATCTCAAGGCCTACTCGCGGCTGGAGTCGCCCCTTCCACGGACGCCGCCTCGGACGTCATCGATGAGCTGTACAGAACGGTGCGCACGTCAATCTTCCATGCCAAGAACGGCAGACCCGTGCTGCTGCCCCAGGATGAGGCGCACAGAACCCTCGTCACAGATGCTCTCGAGCGCTACACCCGGCTCTACGTTGATCTGGTCAATGCGCACCTCGGTGTTACCTTCCCGTCCGGGGGGATGACGGCGGCTGGATTTGCTGCCATGTTCGGCCCGAGAGGAGCAATGACCCTCTGCGTATCTGAGGACCAAACGTCTTATGGGAAGAGCGATGTTTCTATCAACCCAAATGGTGGCGCGGCGGCCCACCTGACGACAGTTCCACGACTTGACCTGAGTGCGCCGCTCTACGACGTGATCTTTGGTTCCGCGGACGTTGCGACCGCGCTGGCATCAGTGCCGACGGTCAGTAGATTCGGCGCGCTTCTCCCGGACGGGCAGCTCGGGGAGGTGGAAGAGCTTCCGCAGCCCTTGGAACTTGACGGCTTCGAAACCCTGGAATGCGTGATGGCTGCCCGCGGCGTCAATGCCCAACAACCTCGCTCCGTATACGAAACGTAACGGGCGCGGTGCCGCGCTCACGCGGCACCATTCCGCTCGAACCTGCAGGAGACTTCAGACACGCCGGGTCGGCTCGGGGCGGGCGGGGTCGTATGGCGCTAGTGGCGGCCCCTCGAAATGAAGGCGAGTTCAGCACGCCGTCGTTGGGCGAGGCGGTCTCGCTGGCGTGCTTCGTGGCTGCGTTGCCGCTCGGCGAGCTGCTCGAGCGCATCGATCCGTGCTCGTGCGCGCTCATGGCTCGACCTGGCTTGTGACCGCTCCTCGGGGGCCGCGCCGCGCCAGCGGCGCCGGCTTCCTGCGCCGTCATCGTGCGCTGTTCGGAGACGTTCTGGGTCGAACTCGACCGCTGTCATGCCCGATGCAGCGAGTTGCTTCAGCATCGCCTCCCGCTGGTCAACGTCGAGGCGGCGGTAGGCGCGTACGAGGTGTCGGTCGACCTGGAGTAGGGCGTGGTCGTAGGCCGCTTGGGCGTCGGGCCGCAAGGGGCCGGGCCGTTCACCGAGTAGTTGGACGTGCGAGGGGAGGTCGTAGCGTTCGTGGTAGGCGGCGACGGCGGTCGCGGCGGTCAGCCAGGAGCGGGCGTCGGCGGGGTCTTCGGGACGTGGGCCGAGGGCTCGCGCGAAGGGGAGCGGCCCGTCGTGGTCGGCGAGCTCGGCGCGGATCTGTCGCCACCGGTGCCGGATCAGCTCTCCGGCAGCGTGGGCGAGCTCAAGCTGTTCGTCGGGCCCTTCGACCGTTGGTAGTGAGCGAAGCGGGCCGGGCCGTCGGGCGGGTTCGGTGTGCTGGGCGAGCTGGCCGAGACGCCAGTGCAGAACGCCGGCGATGGTGTGCGCGTCATCGATGGGGCGCATGCTGATGGCCCGGTCGAGCAGCTCGTTGAGGTCGTGGCCCTGAAGCGCCAGCTGGCGGGCGCGGTCGAGCAGGCTGCCCCACTCGGCATCCCGGCTCGCATGGTCGAGTCCGCGGTCGGCGAGCGTGTCGCCGAGCCACCGGTCGGTGACGTGTCGTCCGGCGTCCTCGAAGATCGCGCCGAGCCGGGCGAGCGAGTGCAGCTCTCTGCGGGCGTCGTCGGCGAGCTGGTGGGCGGAGAGCCGGTCGGGGTCGTGCCGTGCAAGGGCGCGGGCGAGCAGCTGGTGCGGGTCGGGGAGGTGGGTGTCGTCGGCGATGATGTCGCGGTCGGAGTCGAGCGCGACCCACAGGTCGTTCGCGTGCCTGCCCCGGGTGACAGCGACGTACAGCTGCTGGTGGGTGGTGTCGGCATCGACGGTGGCATGTGCCCGGTCGACGGTCATCCCCTGGGCCCGGTGGGCGGTGGTGGCGTAGGCGAGGTGGGTGTGGCGGGCGAGGTAGTCGGCGGGCAGTCGCAGCGTCGCGCCGTCCCCATGGCGGGCCACCTCCGCGTCACCGCCCGCGTGGACACCGGTGACGGTCCAGGTCTGGCCGTTGACGACCCAGGCGCCGCCTTCGCTAACGAGTCGCCGGTCGTTCCGACGAGTGACGACGTGATCGCCCACGGAGGCCCGGTTGTCGGCCAGCGTCACGGCTGGCCCGGGCTGCACGTGCCCGGCAGCGATGAGTGCGCGGCGAGCGCGTTCGCCGAGCACGGCAGCTTGGTCGTTGGTGGCGACGATCATCAGCACGGTCTCGCGTGCGCCATGGTCGTCGGTGCCGAGCGCGTCGGCCCTCCAGGCGTTGAACAGTGAGTCCTCGAGCTCTTCGAGCCGGCCGCCGTGGATCCGACCCCGCATCGCGTAGGCATCGATCGCTGCCGGGTCCCGGTCGCGGAGCTTGCACGAAGCATCGGCTTCCCAGGGTTGGGAGAACCGGCGGATCTCGGTCAGCCGTGCGGAGCCGTGGCGTTCGGTCAGCAGGTCGAACGCCCCTCCGATGTGGATCGCGGAGAGCTGGGCCGGGTCACCGACGAGCAGGACCTTCCCGCCGGCTCGTCGGGCCTGGGAAACGAGCGCGACCAGATCGGCGGTGGAGACCATGGATGCCTCGTCGACCAGCAGCAGTGGCTTGTAGGGGAGCTGCCAGCGGCCGTGATGGGTCTCGTACAGCCACTTCGCGGTGTTCTCCGCGCGCACCTGCGCCTCGACGGCGAGCACTTCCGCTGCGGCCTGGGACACGGTCAGCCCGACCACTCTGCCGCCGCCGTCTTGCCAGGCATCGACCACAGCACGAAGCGTCCGGGTCTTGCCGGCACCGGCGGGACCAACGAGCATGCCGATGCGGTCGTTGCTCTCGAGAAGCTTCTGGACCGCGGCGGCCTGGTCGACTCCGAGCCGCTGCCGCCGGACAGCCTGCACGACCGCGTCGGCGTCTGCTGCCGTGCCGGCGGGTTCGGTCGCGACCTGCAGCAACCACGCTTCGCGGTCGAGGGTGGACCGCAGCGTCCAGCGTTCACGGGCGTGGCGGGTGAACACTGAGGTCCCATCCGCCCGCCGGAATCCGTCGCCGACCTGCAGCGGGTCCTCCGCGTGGAGCGCGAGCAGCAGTTCGCTGTCCAGCAGCCGGGACACGAGCCGTTCAGCGAGCCGGCGAAGATCGTCGGCCGGCCGTGCGCCGACCTCGACCACGTCCAGGGCGGCACGCAGCAGGTCATGGCGTGTGAAGCTCGCCCGGTCCGATTCGGCGAGACGCTCGATCAAGAGCCCGAGCTCGTCCCGCGTTGACGAGGTGGTGTGTTGCGCCGTGCTCCGGCCGACGACCCGCGCAGGCAACGCGGTGAGCTGGGTTCCTCGCTCTCGTGCCCGGTGCTCCCACGCGTCGAGCGCTTCGTCGGCTGTGGGTTCGCGCTTCGAGCGGCGCGTGGCCAAGGTGGCGTCCTGCGCCATCCGGTGGCGGACCGCCGCTGGTGGCGCGGTGCCGTAGCGGGCTTCGTAGGCAGCGGCGAGCCGGCCGACCTCGGCGTCGATGGCGCGGCGGCGGGTCGAGAACGCCTCGATCAGCTCGTCTGGCACGCCATCGAGTTCTCGGAGTCCCTCGGGACGCTCGCGCCAGGCGACGCCGAGCCGTCGGGTCAGCTCTGCTTCGAGGACCCGGTGGTAGATGGCGCCGGCGCCGGATCTCGCGGCGAGCAGGGCCCGGCCGTCCAGCGCCCGCCACTTTCCGTCGACGCTGGTGCTGGCTCGATTGAGGATGACGCAGTGGGTGTGCAGCTGCATGTCACCGTCGCGGGATGTCCACTCGTTCATGCGAGCGATGACCAGCCCGTCGGTGTCGAGCACCTTCACGCCGTTGCGGCCGGCGCGGACGAACGCCGCGTGCTCCTCGAGGTAGCCGAGCCCGACGTCGACCGCCGCAAGATGGGCGGCCCACACCTGCTCCTGGATGTGCCGATCGCCGGCGGCCCACAGCAGCGACACCGACTTCACCGGCGAGAACGTGCAGTCCCACGCCGCCACTGACGCCTGCGGGCCCGACCGGGCCAGCCGCTGCTTCGCCTGCCACCGCTCGTTGGGATCCGCGATCCGTTCGATCGCAGCGAGCCGCTCGGCCCTCGCCTCGGCGACGTCCTCCTGGGTCCGGAACCTGCGGCCGAGGTAGCCACCGTCGGGGCGAACCCCCTTGGCGTACAGCGGCACGAACTGGCCTCGCTCCACGGGCCCGTCCAGGTCGAGCACCTGGGCGCCACCGCCCCACCACGACGCTCCCGGCGCCGCGAGCCGCTCCGACACGGCACCGTCCACGTCGCCCGATGGCGAGTCGCCGAGGTAGTAGTCGGCCAGACCGCGGCGGGTCTGGTTGAGGTAGTAGTCCACCGCGCCCCGGCCCGCGAGGATCTTCTTCACGCTCAGCATCACGACCCCGCCCAGTCGCGCCGCCGTTCCGCCTGGATCTGGTGATGCATTGGTGTGTCTCCGAATTCTGGCTCGTCAAGAAGTCCCCTCGGCGTGTGGGAGTTGTGACATCGAGCTCAGTTTCGGGCGGCGGGTGCACGATGTCGTGCGGTGACGATCGGTGGTCATCCACAGGCCAGTGGGAGATCAGCTCGTCGTCTGCCAAGCGGGATGCGACGGTGTTGTCACCGGAGACCAGGAGGTGGCCTTGTGGAACCCATGACGAGTGGGAGTGGTGCCGCGTCGACGCTGGATGTCGATGACGATCCGACCGTGGTTGGCACCTCGGCGTGGATCGAGCGCGACCAGTTCGACTACTTCGTCACGATGGCGCGGGAGCTCGGCGACCCGGGGAACTGGGCGACGTTCCGCGATCAGCTCGTTGCGGCGCTCAAGGCTGCGTGGGGGCTGGATGCGGTCTGGCTCAACCTCCCCGTGGACCAGCAGCGACACCGCCGTCTTCGGCGGATATCAGACGCCTACGAGCTCGTTGACGAGAGCCGGTCCCGTCACGATCCGGTTACCAACTGGGACGGCTTCGTCGAAGGGCTCTGGAACGATCGCGGATCTCTGACGAACAGTGGTTTGGTCAGGCCCGTGTAGTCCTGCAGCCCCACGTTCGGGATGCAAGCCGCCCGCACTGTCATGCTGATTGCAGAAACCGACAGAGAGGTCACGTCGCTTCGGGCGGGGGCGTTGCCGAGAGGCGATCTACGCGGATCGCATCCGTTTCCAACAGCCGCGCGTACGAGAAGGACGTGGCCGACTCAACCTCGACCTCTAGTGCAACGATGGGATGGTTCGGGTCGCATCGCGCACCGAGTTGCTCGCAGAAGGTTGCCAGGAGAAGAGCGCGCTCTCGGAGATCCTGTGAGATCTTCCACGCGTCCCGCGTGTCGGCCAGAGCTTCTCCCGAGGTGCCCAGGCGCTCAGCCCGGCGTTGAGCTTCGGCGTAGTCGACGTCTTCGAGGACGTCACGGTCCTCGATCACGAAGATCAGCCTCACGTCCCGGCTGCTCGTCTCATCACGCAGGCCGAGATGAGGGCTCGTCTGTACCCGGACGTCAAGGATGTCCTGGACAAGGTCGTGGAACTTGCCCCCGGGCCGGTAGCGCTTGTGCTGCAGCTCATGCCACAAGGGCTCGACCGACTTGTTCAGGGCATCGGGGTGTGAGGCCTCCCCAAGCGATCGTGAGAGATCGCTAGCGAACCGCCGAGCGCTGCTCTCTGAGTCGCACCCGGTCTGGGCCTTCCCGGGCAGGCGCGTCTTGGCCACGGATTTTGACTTGGCGATGTCGGCCACGTGAGCCTCTAGGCCAGGCACGCGGACTTGACGTAGCTGCCACCCGCGCAGCGTGTGAGCGTCGTTGGTCGCCTCCACCGGAGCCAGCAGCGCATGCTCCGGTGTGTCTCGGACGAGGTCGCACGAGCGGGAGAGGATGACCCACAGCTGGCCATCGAGCTCGACCACGTCACCCTGTCGGAGGTCCGGGCGCGCCGGCCGTTCAGCGCCGTTGACCATTAGGTCTCCTGGACCGGCTCCGGCTGGCGAGAGACCCACGATCGGCGCTCGTCATCGCGCTTGGCTGAGTCCACCCACCGCAGCCAGGGAGAGCTGCCTGTCTCGTCGACTTGCATGAGCCACGTTCGGCCTGCCTCCGCCTCCGCTACACCGGCGGCGCGCAACTCTGCGAGCAGCTCAGTGAGCTTCTCGCTGTTGGCAGCACTAATGGACCCGCCGGCGTGCCAATGCAGCAGCGAACGTCGTGTCGTGCCGAAGGCTCGGGCTAGTTGGTCCCAGGTGAGCCCCGACATGGCCTTGAGCTCGTCGATGCGCTCCTGCGCAGAGCGCGCTGTGTGGTGCGCTACCCAGTCGGAGCGACCTTCTGGTGAAGCTGAAGCTGTGGCGGTCTCGATCCAGTAGAGATCGGCCGGGCCTAGGTGGGCGACCGACAGCAGGGCGCTAGCCGTGATGAGGCCTTGGGTGTACTTCGGGCGGCGAGGTTGAGCTGTCCTCGGCTCGTCGGGAGGCAGCAGGGTCGCGCTCATGCGTCACCTCGAAAGTGGTCTAGGAACCGGTCAGTGACGGCCCAGCGGAACAGCTGATAGGCATCCTCGGCCAACGTCGCAGCACGCTGCTCGACGGTTTCGTCGAGCGATTGGAACCGGGCATCGAACGTGTCGACATCACAGATCCAGCTGGGGAGATCCGCGGGTTGAACGGCTGGGTCAGGCTGAACGCCGGGAGGGACTAGTCCAACCCGCATCCTCACGGCGGTCGCGTCGCGTTCGAAAACTATGTCGTTAAGCGACTGTACGAGGGAAGCGTCCCTAGCGATCGGAGCGAGAGCCGCACCGAGAAGCTCGGCTTGGACGTAGGCGCCAAGGCGGTCAAGTATTTCCTCGTCGGTGACGCGATTGACGTACCGGATGCCGAGTCGCGTTATCGCAGGCACCCCCACCACCTCCCGCAGCCCCGCTCGAAGGGACGATACGCGTGCCATGAAATCGTCGCGAGTGGTGTAGGAGGTCGCAAAGATGGTCGCTACACCGCTCGCCAGCCGCACCTCCCAAGGGTGATCGGGGTTGCGCAAGGTGAAGCTGTCCAGTTCCTCCGCAGGAGCCGCTACCGGGTCCTTGCCTGGGCTGAACTGGATCTGCACGCCTTGAGGGACCGGCTGCCGGCTCAAGTCCGGGTACTCCGGCTGCAACCACTCCTTCAAGTCGTGTGCCGAGTCTCGGGCGACGAGCCCCTCGACATCGTTGAAGCGGATCTGGCACAGCGCGAGAACGAGCGGGGCGCGCTCGAGGTGGACATCTGGGAGGTTGGTGCTCAGCACGCGGGGCGTCCTTCACCATCTGCTTCACCTCCAGCCTACACACAGAATCTCCTCGTCATGGCCCACCTGGCCCCTGGCTCGGGCTGCCTCGCCGCCTGGAAGGGTGTGTCGGGGCATCGCTCTCGTCGGGAATCGCCGTGAACCTGCATGCGACGTCCCCCCGGGCCGGCCGCGTTCGACAGCTGCCAGCGCTGCTGCCCTGGACGGGTATCGAGCGCTGCTCCGGGATGGCGAGGTGGGTGAGCGGCCGCTCGTTGTCGCACTCGTTCTGGACGACTACAAGCCGCCCGACGGCGCTCTTGACGCAGTCGTGTCAAGAGCGTTGCAGAGAGGAATCTGCGAGGAATTTCGGCTGACATGAGGTCTGACACGACCTCTGCCACGCTTCTGGAACGAGGCGATCGGACGGTGAGCTCCCCTCACAGGAGCGACCGTCATGCTCGATGTCATCCCGCCGCCGTACGGCGATGTCACCCGCCGCTGGAGCCTCCTCGCACCCGAGGTCCAGGACCGGCACAGCCACCGCCTCCTGGGTGTTCCGCTCGACGACGTCCACATCGAGCGGCCGGTCTCCCGCGATCAGCAGCAGCACTACCGAAGCCTTGTCGACGCCGCGCTTGCTGGCGATGCCGTGGCCTTCGCCTGGCTGGCCCACTCGCACGCACCGCTGCTCGTCGCGCGCGGCCATCCCCTGTTCGACGCCGATCCCGTGGAGTGGGGAGAGGCCGCCCTCGAGGTCCTGCACCAGGGGCTGCATCGCGCTGCCGCAGCCGAGGGTCCATGGGCAAGACGCCGGGTCGCGCTGCACCTGTGCAGTCGCATGAGCCGCGCCGTCCAGCGGCACATGGTGCATGCCAAGCGCGTTCAGCCAGTCGACCCCGTCCAGCTCGAGTGGCGAGTCGAGCGCTTCATCGACCCGCACGGCGATCCGCACCCGGATCTGACCATCGCGCTCGACCAGGCGCTGTCCAAGCTCGAGCCCTCGGTCGCAGACGGCCTACGAGCGGCGTCCTCACTGGTGCCGCTCGGTGAGGTCGCCGATGCCCACGCGATCGACGAGGCCCTGCTGAGGCAGCGGATGTCGCGCGCCCGTCGGCAGCTGCGCCCCCAGCTCGCTGAGTTCTCTAGGAGCGCGTGATGGCTGCCTCCGTGATCCAGGTCACTGCCATCCACCTCGCGGTCCTCGGAGACGTGACCGAGTCGGGCACCGACCAGGTATGCGGGGTCCTGGCCTACGACGGCCATGGACGACGCCACCTGCATCCCGTCACTCCGACAACGCCGGGCGACTCCCTTGCGACGTGGCTGGCCGAGGGTCGGCCACAGCAGCTGCAGTTGCCGTTCGATGTTGGCCTGCTGCCGCCCACCTCGTCGGGTCGAACGTGGCGGACCTGGGTGCTGCCGACGGTCCCTACCTCGATGCGGGCGCTGCCGCCCGACAGGTTGGCGGCTGCCGTCGCCGACCAGCTGCTCGCCGGGGTCGCGTCATGACCGCCGCGACCAGCACCACTCGCAAGCCGTCGATCGAGGACCGGCGCGCCGAGGTCCAGGCCAAGCTCGAGGCCGAGCTGAAGCGGATCGTCGACTCCGGTGAGTACGCCGCGTGGTTCACGAAGATGGCGGCGTTCCACCGGTACTCGCCGACCAACGCCGCGTGGATCCTCGCCCAGGCGCCCGAGGCGACGAAGGTCGCGTCGTACCGGACGTGGCAGCAGGTCGGCCGGCAGGTCCGCAAGGGTGAGACCGGGATCATGGTCTTCCACCCGAAGCCCTACTGGGTGGACCCGACCAGTGGGGAGCGCGTCCGGCCACCTCGCGATCCGGCGAAGCGTGCCCGGCTCGAACAGCGGATCGGGTTCGGCGTCGGGCATGTGTTCGACGTCGCCCAGACCGATGGTGAGCCGCTCCCTGAGCTCGGCAGGCCAGCGCCGGCTGATGCGCCCCGTGCCCTGGCCGAGCACCTGGACGGCTGGTGCGGTGAGCAGGGCGTCACCATCGAGAGTCGTGATCTGCCGCCCGGCCTGTACGGCTACTACCAGCGTGCTGGCGACCGGATCGTGCTCGCCACCTCGAACACATCCGGCGAGCGTGTCGCGACCCTCGCGCACGAACTGGCCCACCGTCAGGACCCCGAACTCCTCCGCGCCGAGGTCATCGGTGACCGGCGCTACTACGCCCACAGCCGGGCCGACTGTGAGGCGGTCGCCGAGGCCGCCGCGCACGCGATCTCCGCGCGCTTCAACCACGACATCACCGGCCATTCCGCGGGCTACATCGCCGGATGGGTCAACGGCGACGTCGCCCGGCTGACCGAGCTCCAGCAGCGTGTCGGCAAGGTCACCGGCACGCTGCTCCCGCCGGACCAGCTCGACCTGGCCCTCGATGCTGCCCGTCAGCAAGCCGCCACCGCGCGCACGTCAGCCCGGACGCCCGGACGGTCGCGGTCGTGAGTGTCCGCGCGACCGACGAGCAGCTCGAGCGGTTCGCGGCCTTCCTCGCCAAGGTCACGCTCGAGATCGAACGTGACCTGCGCAAGCCGGAGCTGCTGCTCGAGGTGATGCCGACCCGGACCTGGGAGCAGTGGCAGCGCGGCCGGCTGCCCGGCAAGTTCCAGGGCGGTCCCGTGATGGATGCCGACATCGGTACGCCACGCATCGAGCGGCTCAGCGACAGCCGTGCGATCGCCAACGTCGTCACCCGCACCGACGCTGAGCGTTGGGGTGCGCTCACCATGAAGCTCGACGCCTCGACCGGACGGTGGCGCACCGCGAGCATCCAACGGCTGTATGCCGCACGCCACTACCGAACCGGCCCCTACCCGCCCGTCGTGGAGGTGCCGGTCGAACAGCGGATCGCGACGGCCGTGCAGGACCGCGAACGGGCCGGCGCTGCGCTGCATGCCTCGCAGCGTCGGCAAGCGGACCTGACCCCCCGAACGGCCTCGCATCGCGAGGCCAAACGCATGACGGACACCTGGTCCAAGATCGTGACGGACCTCGATCGTGAGCTGGTGACACTCCGCCAAGATCGTCACACCGGCATCGAGGTCCAGCGTGTCCTGAAGCGCGCCCGATGAGCCACACGTCAGCAGGCGCGCACTTCGATCTGGGTGAGCAGCAGATGCGCGCCGGTGCGCAATCAGCGAATTGTTGTCACAATCGCGGCGCTTCAGGGCTAATCCCTTACATGGACAGCTGCTCGGAACGCACATCTCACGTGGCCACGGGGGTCGCCATGGGGGGCCTGGATAGACCTATACCGCGTGCGGCCAAGGTCCTTCACCGCGCCCCCAAGTCTGTCCGGCTGGTTCGGCCACTCACGTTCCTCGTCGCCGTGGTCATGCTCGCGGCGTGTTCGAACTCGGATCCGGTCGTCGCGCCGGAGGAGCCCTCGAACCCGAACGGGGCCGCTGCACCGGACGAGCCAGATGAGAGCAACGGGCCGGAGCCAGAACCCGCCGACCCCCCGGACGAGGAGGACCTCGCTGGCGTCTGGGAGGCGTTCCACGCTGCCTGGGTCGAGCAGGCCGCCGCCGATGACCCTGACCCAGCCGCGTTCGAGGACGTGGCCACGGATCCCGATGATGTCGTCGAGGCGCTGATCGCGCTGCGCGGCGACAGCCGACTCGTCACCACCGAGACCGAGCTGTGGCCCCGGTTCGAGGTGCAAGGCGACAACGCCGAGGTAGAGGACTGCGCCGTCGTCGCGCAACACCCGGACGGGCAGCCCGACAGTCTCGCAACGGTCACGATCGGCTGGGAAGCCACCGCGGTCGCGACCGATGACGGCTGGCGCATCGACGACGCGCGGCAACTCGACCTGTTCTGCATCGCCGAGGAACTCAACGACCAGCTCCTCAGCGCCTATCGGGACTTCCGCGCAGCCAAGGACGCTGCATGGGACCCCCCGGACCCCGACCATCCCGACCTCGAACGAACGATGGCTGGAGAGCAGCTCGAGTTCATCCGCGAGCTGCTCTCGGAGCACGCGCGCGATGGCATCGTGATCCGCGAACCTGCGCCGACCGACGACGCCGTCGTTTTCGACGTCGGCATCGGACATGCAACCGTCTCGGACTGCACCGAACAGGTGGAGGGTTACGGGGCCTTCGACCTCGATTCCGGTGAGCGGCTCTCCGACCTCATCGCTCCAGTCGAGCCCGGCCGCCTCGATGCGCAGTCGGTCGAGCTCCAGCGAGAAGACGAAGCGTGGCGCGTGGTCGACCAGGCAGCGTCTCGAGGTACGGACTGCGTGGTGGGGAGCACGCGCTATGAGGTGTCGTAAGCGCGCACTCCTGTGCATCGCGGGTCTTGTCTTCACGACGCTGCTGATGCCAGGAAGTGCGCTGGCAAGCCCTTGTGGAGGCAGCGCCGACATCCACGATCGAGGTGGTGAAGCCGCTGCCGAGTGCCCAGGGTCGGGTGGAGGCTCCACCCAGCCTGTGAGCGGTGGCGGCGGAGGTATCGCGTGTACGGAGGAGCGGGCGGCGGATCCGGATGCGTGGTGGATCTCGTATGACGTACCGGACGAGGCGGTCCCTGGCGGCGGGGACAATCGGCAGAGCTGGCATTCGTTGAACCCGCCGGAGGGGCAGACCACGGCGGTGTATCGGGACTGCAACGGTGACGTGCGCAGCATGGTGATCTGGGTCCCGGAGCCCGAGCCGGGTGGCGCGGGAGACGACGACGGGATCTTCGTTGCGCGGCAGGAGGCACGGGCGCGGGTGGAGCCGGCGACGCCGGTGTTCGCGGTGTCGCCGGAGCAGGCGGTGGTGCGGTTCCCGACGTGGTTGTGGTTGGACGAGTCCTATTGGCAGCCAGCGTCAGCATCGTCGACGACCCCGGGTGGGGTGACGGTCACGGTCGAGGCGGTCCCGGTGGAGGTGACCTGGGATCTCGATGAGGGCGTGCGGGTCTGTGACGGCCCGGGCGTGCCGTGGTCGGAGCCGGCAGATGCGGCCTACGAGCTGCAGCCCGAGTCCGTGCGCGGCACGGGCAACCCGGCGTGCACGTTCACGTTCGTCAACGCCTCATCGACCCGCGAGTCGGGCGTGTTCGACGCGTCGGTGACGGTGCGGTGGGAGTTCTCCTGGGCGCTCAACGGTGCGGACCGGGGTGTGTTCGGGTCGGTCGAGGTGTCCGACTCGTGGGAGCTGCGGGTCGGTGAGGTGCAAGCGGTGATCACCGGCTGACGCGGTGGCGCGGGACGAGAGGAGAGGGTGATGGCCAGTACGACGACACCGGCTCCGCCGCGAGCGCCGCGACGGCCGGATCCGCCCGAGCCTCCGGTCCGGA
Organism: uncultured Nitriliruptoraceae bacterium; assembly: GCA_963695235.1. Lineage (GTDB taxonomy): Bacteria > Actinomycetota > Nitriliruptoria > Nitriliruptorales > Nitriliruptoraceae > PWLR01. The sequence continues at coordinate 796,744 of OY968778.1, read as the reverse complement.
GGGTCCGGGTGCCGCAGCTGGCCCTTGGGGTGCTGCTGTCGGGGTTGGCGGCGCTGGGGTTCGTGCTGTTCAACGCCGCGTCGGTGCAGCGCGTCCCGGTGCTCGCGCTCGCGTCGGACGTGCAGCGTGGTCAGGTCCTCGAGGTAGAGGATCTCCAGGTGGTGCATGTGGGTACCGACGACGTGCTGGCACTGACCCCCGCGGACCGCTCGGACGTGCTCGTCGGACGGGCGGCGGTCACGGACCTCACCGCCGGGACATTGCTGACCACCGACCAGGTCGCCGCCGGGTCGACCCTGACCCCGGGCGCGGGGGTGGTCGGGCTCGCGCTCGCGCCCGGGCAGTACCCGACGCCGCGGCTGGCGATCGGCGATCTGGTGTCGATCATGGAGGTCTCGGACGAGCTGGCGGTGCTGGTCGAGGCCGCCGAGGTGGTCGGCATCGAGCCGGTCGGCACGCAGGGGCAGCGGTTCATCTCGCTGCAGACCGGCGAGACAGAAGCGGGCGTGGTGGCGCAGGCTGCGGCGACGGGCGAGGTCCGCCTGGTGCTGATCGCCCGCGACGGCGAGGAGGCGAGCGGGTGAAGGTCGCGTTCGCTGCTGCGCGCTCATCGCCGGGGGTGACCACGGCAACGCTGGCCTGCGCGTCGGTGTGGCCCGGCCGGGTGCTGCTGATCGAAGCCAGCGAGGATGGTGGCGCGCTCGCAGCCCGCTTCGGGCTGACGGTCGAACCCGGCTTGACCACACTCGCGGCAGCCTCCCGTCACACGACGAACGGCGACCGGCCGTCCGGGCGACTGGCCGAGCATGTACAGCCGCTGCCCGGCACGGACCGGATCGCCGCGCTGATCGGGCCGACCTCGGCGGAGCCGGCTCAGGCCCTGCTGCGCACGGCAGCCGGCCGACTGGCCGGCATGCTCGATCAGGCTGAGCATGACGTGCTGATCGACGCTGGCCGGCTGCCTGCCGCCCCGCTGGCCGGGCCGTTGCTCGAGACGTCGGACCAGCTGGTGCTGGTGGTCCGGCCGCGGTTGGAGGAGCTGACTGCGCTGGCGCACCGCATGCCGCTGCTGACCAGCTTGGGGCCAGCGCCGGTGGTGCTGCTGGTGGGCGAGCGTCCCTATGGGCCGGGCGAGGTCGCGGACACGCTCGGGGTCCCCGTGGTCGGGGTGTTGGCGCACGATCCGGGTGCAGCGGATGCGCTGGCTGCGGCCGGTTCGGACCGGAGGCTGGCACGCAGCGCGTTGCTGCGCTCGGCGACCGGGATCGTCGACACGCTCACCGCCGGCCGATCGACTCCGCAACGACCCGAAGCCACGTCCCGTCAGGTCAACGGTCATGCAGCCGCGTCCCGGAGACGCCGGCTGCTGGCGGGGAGGTCGCGGACGTGACGACCACCGATGTGGCGCTCATTGATCGGCTGGTGCGACTGGTCGGTGACGAGCTGACCACCCGGCAATCCGCGCAAGCCGATGCGGGGCAGGCGCGGCTGACCGGTGAGGACGAACGACAGCTCGCCCAAGCGCTGATCGGCCGAGAGCTCGAGACGTTGGCGACCGAAGCGCTGCGGGACGGGCGCGACCCGCTGGATGCCCCGAGCGAACGACGGCTCGCGGTGCAGGTCCTGGACCGGCTCTATGGGCTCGGGCCGCTGCAGGAGCTGCTGTCGCTCGAAGGGGTGACCAACATCGCGATCCCGGGTGCAGATCCGGTGTGGTTGGAGTACGCCGACGGCCGCAAGGAGGTCCACCCCCCGGTTGTATCCAGCCCCGCGGAGCTGGTCGACATCATCGCGAATGCCGCTCGCCGCCTCGATCGCTCCGAGAAGCGGTTCGACGCCGCGAACTGGGAGCTGGACATGCAGCTTCCCAACGGGGACCGACTCAACGCCGTGCTCTACCCGCCAGCCTCACGGCCGCGGGTCACGATCCGACGGCACAACTTCGACCTGCACCGGCTCGCCCATCTGGTCGAGGCCGGAGCGATCGACCGCACGCTCGAATCGTTCCTGACCGCCGCGACGCTGGCCCGATTGAACATCGTGATCGCCGGCGGCACGAACTCGGGCAAGACCACGATGCTTCGCTGTCTGGTCAACGCCATCCCGCCGGGCGAGCGGCTGATCACGATCGAGGACTCGCTCGAGATCGGCCTCGAACGCTTCGCCGACCTGCACCCCGACTACGAGACCCTCACCGCACGAACCGCGAACACCGAAGGGGTCGGGCAGATCACCCTCGCCCAGCTGGTCCGTACCGGGCTTCGCATGTCTCCCGACCGGGTCATCGTCGGAGAGGTCCGCGGGGACGAGATCCTGCCGATGCTGCTCGCCATGTCCCAGGGCAACGACGGGTCGCTGTGCACTATCCACGCCTCCACCTCGAAGGAGACGTTCAAACGGTTCCAGATGTACGCGGCGATGACCCCCGAACGGCTCGACGCGGAAACCACCAACCTGCTCGTCGCCAACGCAGTTCACCTGGTGGTGCACATCGGCTGGGTCGACGGCCGTCGGGTGGTGACCTCCATCCGGGAGGTCGTCGATGTCGACGGCCCGCAGCTGGTGTCCAACGAGATCTTCCAACCCGGCCACGACGGGCGGGCCGTCCCAGGGTTCCCGATCCGTGACGACACCATGCAGCGCCTGATCGCCTGCGGGTTCGAGTCACAGCTCTTGGCCAACCGTGACGGGTGGTGGGCCACATGACCACACTCGTCTCACTACTCGCTGGTGGCCTGGTCGGTATCGGGCTATGGCTCGCCGTCGGCGCCCTTGCTGGCTGGCAGCTGCTACCAACCCGCGAGCACCTCGCCGTCAAGGTTGACCAGGCGCAGCAGACGCTCACACGGTTCGGGCTCGCCGTGCTGATCGCTGTGGTGGTGCTGGTGGTCACGGGCTGGCCGGTCGCCGCCGTGTTCGCCGCCGGCGGCACGGTGCTGGCGCCGCGGCTCCTGGGTGGGAGCCGGGCGCGGCAGGCCGCGATCGACAAGACCGAGGCGATCGCGTCCTGGGCCGAGTCGGTGCGCGACACCATGGCCGCCGCAGCGGGACTTGAGGAAGCGCTGACCGCGACCTCCGTCGCGCCGCCCGCCGCGATCGCTCCGGAGGTACGCAGGCTTGCGGAGCGGCTGCGGCATCAGCGGCTCACCGACGCGCTCACGATTTTTGGCGACGAGGTCGACCACCCGTCCTCCGATCTCGTCGTGGCTGCGCTCACGATCGCGGCGCGGATGGAGGCTGCCGACCTAGGGAGTCTGCTGTCCCGGTTGGCGGTGTCGATCCGCGATGACGCCACGATGCGGGTCAAGGTCGAGGTCGGCCGGCAGCGGCTGCGGACCTCCGCGAAGATCATCCTCGGGTCGGTCGCTGCGACCGTCGTGATGCTCATGATGCTCAACCGCACCTACCTCGACGCCTACGACACCCTGCTTGGCCAGCTCATGCTCGGCGTCGTTGGTGGGGTGTTCGCGGGCGGGTCGTGGTTGATGGCCCGCATGTCCGACATCGACCTGCCCGAACGGTTCGTGCCCCGCACCACCGGTGACGTCGGACAGGGGGCGAGCCGATGACCGTGCCACTGCTCCTCGGACTCGTCTGCGGTGTCGGGCTGTGGATCGCCGCCGTCGCCCTTCGACCCCGGCCGGTCCCGCTCGCCCAGGCCCTTGCCGACCTGAACCGCACACCCGCCGCCGCAGCACCAGCGTCTGGAGGGCCGATCACCGGCCGTCTCCTCGAGCTGCTCACCGCCCTTGGCATCCGCACCCCGCAGCGCGAACAGCAGCTCGCCCTGGCCGGCATCACTCCTGAAGCGTGGGCGAGGGACAAGCTGATCGGCGCGACCGGCGGGCTCGCCGTGCCGATCATGGTGTGGGTCGCGCTCACCACGATCGGGATACAGGTCCCCCCAGCCGTCGGCGTGTTCGCCCTTGCCGGAGGGGTGGCCGGCTGGTTCCTACCCGACCTGAAACTCAAAGAGCAGGTCGTCCAACGCCGCAAGGCGTTCCAATACGCCCTGTCCGCCTACCTCGACCTGGTCAACGTCATCCTCGCCGGTGGAGGCGGGATCGAAACCGCACTCGTCGCGGCAGCCGACGCGGGCGACGGGTGGGCGTTCGCCCGACTCCGCCACGCCCTACACCGCGCCCAACGCATCAACCAGCCGCTGTGGACCGCGTTCGACGACCTCGGTGCCGAGCTCGGTGTCGCCGAACTACGTGACCTGGCTTCGTCGATCGGGCTGGCGGGCGCCCAGGGAGCCCGCATCCGGGCCTCGCTTGCGGTCAAGGCCGACACGCTCCGCTCCCATCAGATCGCGGAGACCGAAGCCGCCGCGGAAGCCACCACCGAACGGATGAACCTGCCCACCGCGGTGCTGCTGCTGGGCTTTCTGATCTTCATCGTCTTCCCAGCTGTGACCGCGATCACCGGAGTCAGCGCCGGGACGTGCATCCCCGGCGAGCCCGCCTGCCCTACCCCCGCCACCTCGACCCCCTGACCAGCCAACCGACGGACGGATTCGAGAAGGAGCCCCCATGATCTGGCTACATCTCCAACTGCTCGCATTGGCGGGCTTCGTGACCGACTCCTACCACCGACTCAAGGAGGAAGAAGACGGGCTGACCACCACCGAGATCGCCGTGGTCACCTTCCTGCTCGTCGGCGCCGCCATCGTGGTGATGGGGATCATCTACGTCGCCGCCCGCAACAACGCCGACAACATTCCCGTCCCCGAAGCGCCCGCCTGATGCAGAGCCTGCAGCTTCGCGACGAGGACGGGGTGATCGCCTCCCAGCTGGCGATCCTCATGCCCGCGTTGCTGCTGCTGATCATGCTCGCCGTGCAGTTCGGCCTCTGGGCCCACGCCTCACAGCTCGCCCGCGCCGCCGCGGACGAGGCCGCCTACATCGCCGCACTGCCCGATTCGACCGACACCGCCGGCCAGGCCGCTGCCGCCGGACTGCTCGCCCAGGCCGGGCATCTCACCGACATCCGCATCGACATCGACCGCACACCCGACACGGTGGTCGCGACTGTGGCTGGTGTGGCCCCCCAGGTCGTCCCCGGGTTCCGATGGTCGGTCTCGGCGACCGCGGCCGCTGCCCCGGAACGATTCATCCCCCAAGGCGAACGATGACACGCTGGCGAAGCGACGCCGGGACGCTCGCGGTCGAGGCCGCGATCGTCGCGCCCGTGCTGCTCGTGCTCATGCTGCTCGTGGTCTACGCCGGCCGCGCCGCCCAGACCGACGCCGATGTCCGTTCCGCCGCCGCTCGTGCCGCCCGCGCCGCCTCGCTGACCGGCGACGTCGCTTCGGCCGAAACCGCAGCCTCCGAGATCGCTGCCGCCAACCTCGCCACCGTCGGAATCCTCTGTCGCACAACCGACATCGTCGTCGCCGCGGACATCCGGGCCGGCGGGACCGTCACCGTGCAGGTCGGGTGTGAAGTGTCCAACACCGACCTCGCGATGCTCGCCGTCCCCGGCACCCGCTGGTCCACCGCCACCGCCACCCAGGTCGTCGACACCTACCGGGGAGGTGGCTGATGCGCAGATTCGCGGACGAGGATGGGACGATCTCTGCGTTCGTCGCGGTCCTCGCCGTCGCACTGATCGCCGTGGCCGGGCTGGCCTACGACGGCGGACAGATCATCCGCGCTACCGCCGATGCCCGCGACCTCGCCGGTGCGGCCGCCCGTGCCGGTGTCCAACAGCTCGCCACCGCCGACGTTCACGCCGGCCGCGCCTGGCTCGATGAGGCTGCCGCCGAGCATGCGGCGAGGCAGTACCTCGCGGCGACCGGAACTGCAGGCAACGTGGCCGTCACCGACACCGACGTCCGAGTCACCGTGACCGTCACCCAGCCGATGCGCCTACTCCCGATGCCCGCCCGACAGATCACGGTGACCGCGGTGTCGTCCACACGCTCCGACGTGCTCGAGGCCGGCCCATGACCTCCCGCCTCACCCGCCTCGCAACAGGGCTCGTCGGCACCGCCCTCACCGTGCTGCTCCTCGTCGGGCCGCCGTGGCTGCTCACCACCTTCGTCGGCTCACCGATCCCGTCGTCCTGGCCAGACCTCGACTTGCTCCGCTCGATCGCGACCGTCGGGGTGGCCGACACCTTCGTCATCACCACCCTCGCCGTCATCGTCTGGATCGCCTGGGTCCAGCTCGCCATCGCCTTCGTCATCGAGGCCTTCGCGGCTATCCGGCGTCGACCGCCCGTACGTCTGCCGTTGATCCCCGGCACCCAGCCGCTCGCCGCCAGGCTCGTCGCCGCAACCCTGCTGCTCGTCACCGTCCTGCAACCCCGACCCCTCGCGGCCGCCGCACCACTCGACCTCGCCGTCGCCACCGCGCCCCCCGCCGCCATCGGAGACGAGCAGGCCCCGGTCCAGCAGTCGTCGGCTCGGACAGCGACCCCTGTGTCCACCCAGACGATCGTCGTAGGCGACCGCGACTCGTGGTGGTCACTGGCCGAGACCCACCTCGGCGACGGCCTTCGTTGGCGCGAGATCCGCGACCTCAATGCTCGACCGCACCCTCCCAGACGGCTCGACCATCCGACCGAGCACGGAGCACCTGCAGCCAGGCTGGCCACTCCTCGTCCCCGCCGACAGCGGCAGTGCCGCCGAACCGCAAACCGCAGCCACCTCGCCGGTCGATGACGCCGACCCGGCAGAGGGTGCGGCGGCTGTCGAGTGGGAAGTGGAGCAAGGCGACCACTTCTGGCACATCGCCAAGATCACCCTCGAACAGGCCTGGGACCGCACACCCACCGACGCGGAGATCGTCCCCTACTGGCGCAACCTCATCGACACCAACCGCGACCGGCTCGCACCCCCCGGCGACCCCGACCTGATCCACCCCGGCCAACAGTTCGAGCTGCCCAAGCCACCAGCCGACCCGACACACGAGCAGCCCACCGACGACGTGTCGGCGGAAGCGGCTGTCCCGGGCACCGAGGCCCAGGACGCGGAGGAGGAACGGCCTCACGCCGATGAGCCTGAACCGCAGGCGCCAAACGCCCCGACCGTCGACCGTTCCCCGGCCGAGGTCACCGACAGCTGGCACCGGTCGCTCACCGATCCTGCGGGCACGGACGAGTCGCCCAGCGTTGAAGGCTTTGAGCATGCGATAGAGCTTGACGCTGCCGACGATATTCAGCGGACCGGGTGGGGCATCCCTGCGGGACTGGCACCGGGGCTGGCTGCCTCGATGCTGCTCGCGGCAGGCGCGGCGGCGCTGCTCCACCGTCGCCGCCGGGTTGCGCTCCAGCAGCGCACCAGCGGCTACCGGCTACCGACGCTCGCGCCCGAGGTGCGGGACACCGCTGAACGGCTGTCCGTCGCGGCCCCGCCCGACGAGGCGCTCGACGACCTCGTCGCCCTACTGTGCAGCGTCCCGCCCGCGGTCGAACCCGTCCTGGTTGTCGCGCACGACGACGGCAGCGTCAGCCTCGTGTTCGACCAGGCGCCCAACGGTGACCCGCCGGCGCCGTGGGCTGCAGATCCAGGCGCGGACGGGGAACCGGTCCGATGGACCGCCAAGCTTGGCGCCCGCGGCGAGCGGCGCTCCTTCGGGATGCCACTGCTGGTCACCCTCGGCCGGCTCGGAACGACCACGCTCCTCGCCAACCTCGGGGCGATGAGGGAGCTGAGCGTCCAGGGCCCCACCGAGCAAACCCGTACCCGGCTGCGTGCGTTCACCCTCGAGGTCGCCGTGTCCCGCACCGCGGGGCCCGTCGATGTCGCCGTCCTCAGTGACGACCTCTGGGAGGACCTCGATCAGGTCCGACAGATCGACGACCCGGGTGAAGAGATCGCTGCGGCCCTCCGCGAGGTCGAGGACCACATCATCCTGGACGACCGCGTCCCCCGCCTCATCGTCGCCCACGATCGTGAGCTGCCCGTCGAGATCCCAGAGGAACTGGCCCCGCTCTGCGGTGTGATCACCACGACACCGTCCGCAACGAGCTGGCGATTCGATGTTGACGCGGAGAACGGCTGGCTTCACCTCCCCGACGGCACGCGTGAGCAGGTCACGCTCCCCGACGTCGATCCGGCGTTCGTCGCCCAAGCGCTCGAACCCGACAACGGGCCAGCCGTGGAACCCCATGACGGCGAGCGATTCCGTGAGGAGGGTGAACGCATCATCGATGACAGCGAACCACGCCACGACGTCGAGCGACCTGTGATCGATCCAGCGTGGTGCGAGGTCGGCCTCCTCGGCCCCTTCACCGTCACCAAGGGCGGGGAGGCCGTCGACGGGCTCACCACGATCTCACGCCAGATGCTGGCCTACCTCGTCACCCATCGTGAGACCTCGACAGGCAAGCTCGAGGACGCCGTGTGGCAAGGCCAGGCAGCCCGAGGCGGCGGACAGCGCGTCCGCAGCGCCCTCGGTCGACTGCGTCGTCAGCTCAGCGAGGGGCCCGACGGCACCCTGCTCATCCCGTCACGCAAGGCAGGGCACGACGCCATCGCCCTCGATGACCAGATCGGCAGCGACCTCGACCGAGCCTTCCGACTGCTCGCCGCTGCCCGGCACTGGGACGGGCTGCAGCAGGCGGAGGCGCTCCTCGACGCCCTTCGGCTCGTCCGTGGCGAGCCGTTCGAAGACCTCCCAGTCTCCTGGGCCATCGACATCCAGCAGCGTGCCATCGTCCAGCTGCAGGAAGCAGCTGCTACTGCGGCACAACTCCTGCGCGACGCCGATCGACACGACGACGCCGAATACGCGATCCGGCAGGGTCTTGTCCTGTGCGACCCGTGCGAGCCGCTCTACATCGAGTGGGCACGGCTCGAACACTCACGGGGTCGCACTGATCAGATCCCCAGACTCTGGCGACGTCTCAAGCAGCGGTACGCCGACGACGCTGATGAGATCGCCGGGCTCGCTGCCTCGCCGACCGCGGATACCGAGCTCGAGTTCATGAGCCTCATGTGAGGCGAGGGCGTCCGACGACACACTGCCCGGGGCACCGGAACGGCCCGGTCAGTAGTACTGCACGATGTAGCCGTAGGCGCGGTCGAACAGGTCCTGGTCGTTGTGGAGCTTGTACTTGAGCAGTGTCCGACGGAGCGCCTTCTTGACCTCGCGCTCGCCGGCGTCGGTGTGTCTGCCAGCCGGGGAACCGGACCTTGCGAACGATCTCGTCGATGTCCTCGACGACGCGCTCGACGATGATCGGCGTCTCATCGTTCCGGGCGGTCTCGAACAGCTCCGTGAGCGCTGCCTTGCCTGGTCCTCCTCTGCTTCCTCGGGGACCTCCTTCTCGGCTCGACGACGTCGCGCGCGAGGGTCGAGGAGCTCCTTGAGGAAGTCGATGCGAGGCAGCAGCCCCTGCTCGTGGCGTGCCCGGAGGTTCTCGAGCCGCTCGGAGAGCGCAACGAACTTCGGGTCGTTGATGTGCTTGCGAAGCCGGGCCGCGATCTTGATCTCGACCTCGTCCGCAGTGGGTCCGTCCGGATCGTCGAGCAGCTCCTCGAGCACGTCGGCGTCGAGCACGAGCGTTTCGAGATCGTCGCGGACCGCCTGCACGTGGACGTGCTCGTGGATCAGCTCGATGGTCTTCGCGCCGAGGGCGTGCCAGAGCAGCTTGCCGTTGCCCGAGGGTGGCTTGAGTGACTCGTAGACCTGTGCGAGCCAGCGGTAGTCGTCCTCGTAGCGGCCGAGGACCGGATCGGGCGAGATCGCCTCCCACAGTTGGGCGAGTACGCTGGAAGTCGAGCGGCGAATGCGTCGCGTGTCTCGTTGTCCGGCAGGCACTCCTGGGCGGCGAGCGAGGCCCTCCTAGCCGTCGACAGTGCGGTCGACGCCGGGGAAGTAGGCGAGGCACGTCTGCATCGCTGGGGCGAGTTCGTCCTTGAGCTCGGTCGATGTTGATGACCACGCTGCTGGATGGTCTGCTCGTCGAACGCGAGCGCCTTGGCGACGTCGTCGAAGACGCCGAGGTAGTCGACGATCAGGCCGTGGGTCTTGTTCGGCGTGGGCCGGTTGGTGCGGCAGATCGCCTGCAGCAGCGTGTGGTCGCGCAGCGGCTTGTCGAGGTACATGCCTGCAGGTTCGGCGCGTCGAAGCCGGTGAGGAGCTTGGCGGTGACGATGAGGATCTTGAGCGGATCGGCCGGGTCCCGGAAGCGGTCGAGGAGCTTCTCCTCCTCATCGCGGCTGCGCTGGTAACGGCGCATACTCGTCGGACGCGCCCTGCCCGACCGAGATCGACGACGTCGCTGACCTCTGGCGGCAGATGCTGCGTCGAGGGCCTCCTTGTAGAGCACGCAGGCTTCCTGGTCGAAAGTGACGACCTGTGCCCCGAACCCCTCGGGCGCGACCTTGTCCTGGAAGTGCTCGGCGATGTCGGCGCAGACGGCTGCGATGCGCTCGGGCGCCTTGACCAGCAGGGCGAACCTGCCTGCGCGGCTTGACGAGCTCCGTCACGGTCGTCAGTCGCTGAGGTCCGCCGGTCAGCTCGGTCGAACTCCTCGTCGAGCGCGTCGCGGTCGATGCGCAGGTCGACCAGCCGAGGCTCGAACTGCAGCGGCAGCGTCGCGCCGTCGCGGATCGACTCCTCGAAGCTGTAGCGGCTCATGTAGCCGCCTGCGTCCTCCGGTGCGCCGAAGGCGTAGAAGGTGTTGCGGTCACGGGTGTTGATCGGCGTGCCGGTCAGGCCGAACAGGAACGCGTTCGGCAGCGCGTCGCGCATCTTCCGCCCGAGGTCGCCCTCCTGGGTGCGGTGCGCCTCGTCGACCAGCGCGATCGATGTTGCCGCGCTCGTTGAGCACGCCGTCGGCCTCGCCGAACTTGTGGATCGTCGTGATGATGATCTTGCGGGCGTCCCTGGACGAGCAGCTCCTGCAGTTCATCGCGCGAGTCGGCCGTCACCAGTGTTCGGCACATCGGCGGCGTTGAACGTCGCGGTGATCTGCGTGTCGAGGTCGATGCGGTCGACCACGATCAGCACCGTCGGGTTCCCGAGCGTCGGGGTGCAGGCGCAGCTTCTGGGCCGCGAACACCATGCAGCAGACTCTTGCCGCGAGCCCTGGAAGTGCCAGATGAGGCCCTTGCGGACCTGCCCGTCGACGACGCGCTCGACGATCTGGTTCGCGCCCTCGTACTGCTGGTAGCGGGCGACGATCTTGATCTTGCGGTGCTTGCGGTCGGTGGCGAACACCGTGAAGTTGACGGGCGAGGTCGAGCACGACGTCGGGTCGCAGCATCGACCCGACAGCCTGCTCGACCTCACCAAGCCCAGACAGCGCCTGATCACCGTCGCGCCACGGCGCCCAGAGCTCCACCGGCAGTCCGCATCGGCCCGTACCGGTACTCCTTGCCCTCAGTCGCGAAGCGAGAACACGTTCGGCACGAACAGCCCCGGGACGTTGCGCTCGTAGTCGTCGTGCACCTGGATGGCGCCGTCGACCCAGCTCACCGCGGGACGGACCGGTGTCTTCGCCTCACCGACCACGAGCGGCATCCCGTTGACGTAGCGCGACGAGATCGAACCGCTTCTCCGCCCCGCCCGTGTATGTCACCTGGTTCGCGACCGTGAAAGTGTTTGCCGACAGTCGCTCGGGATCCCACTCGACGAGGTTGATGGTGACGTGGTCCCCGGTGCGGCCGAACGGCATAGTGCGTTCGCCGCGGAGCCACGTCGGTGAACTCCTCGTTGGCGCTCACAAGCGACGCACCGGTCACACCGACGGTAAGTCCGCGCAGTCGGTAGATCACCTCGTCCGCGCGTTCGGGCTGGGCAGCGATGTCCGGGTTCAACCGCACCAGTGCATCACGCAGTACGGGCTCGAGAAGGGAATCGGCCGTTGAGCGTGGAAGTGACGGGCCGTGCTCGTAGCTCCACCCAAGCTGCACCATACGGCCGAGCACGAACTCCTCCACCGCGTTCGCTTCATTGAACACCACTGAGCACCTCCTCCCGTAGCCGCTGCGACATGCTCTGCGCGCGCACCAGTTGTCTGGCAAGGCGCCGGTGAGTCGCCAAAGCAGCGCGAATCGGTGCGAGCACGGTCACCCGATCCAGAGGCTGGGGCACCCGCAACTCTCGGATGTCCTTGACATTTAGGTGCGGCGTCGTCGTTCCGGCGGCGCGAATCTCCAGTGATCTTCGCATGGACGGCGCCAACAGGACTGTGTGGAGCCAGTCACCATCCGACGAAGATCGAGGCTTGACGAGGACGGTCCTCTGTCCGAGGCATACGGAATTATCCACCTCGACCATTCCGACCTCGCCAACTGGCGCTTCGCGAGTGAGGATCAAGTCTCCCTTCTGGGGGACAGCCCGTCTCGTCCAAGCTTGGTACGTCTCTGCGGATACTCGTCTTGCACTTGAGAGCTCCATCTCACCATCACGCACTTGCGGCGTTCCGATCAGGTAGTAGGGCCCAGGGGTCTCTGGAGCCGTCTTGTGCTCGCAGTCGAACACATCTGCGAGTTGGCCTAACGGAATGAGTGACCCTCCCGAATGAACGGCGCCCTCCCGCAACGAGGCAAGGAGGCGCTCCGCACTTCGAAGCGCCTCCTGCGTCGCGCCGTGTCCCACTCGGGCCGCGTCAAGCACTTCAACGATCCGCCTCTGCTCATCGAGGGGAGGAAGCGCGAACTCGTACTTGGCCAGATCCTGCCACTTGGTACGAGGCGAAAGCGACCCGGCCGATGTGCCGACGGCGCGCTCGAAGAACGCGTTCGATTGCACAACGAACGGCAGGAAGTCCGGCAGCAGGTCGGGTGACTTCGATTCGAAGATGAGGATGTCACCCGAGCATATTCCGGGAAAGTCCGGAACCCCGACCTTGCGCTGATAAGCGCGTCGTTTGCCGAAAAGGACCTGACCGGCTCGGAACGTCCTGGTGAAACTGGTGGACTCATCCAGTCCATCCCATCGCCTAACAGCGAGACTGTCTGAGTCGAGGTGGGTCAGACCGACGACGCGATCAAGGCCGTCCGATTCTGGGTCTCGTGTCGTGTCGTTCGCGTTGCGGACAACATCACTGAAGCGCACCTGCTTCCAGCCGTCCGGCAGCCCATTGCCATCGGGGGAGCTCACGACGGCACCTCCGCCTCGAGCAGCGCGAACAGCTCGTTAGCGGCGGCTCGAACCTCGTAGGCGCTGGTCCTCCACGCGACAACGACCTCATCGACCGTTGCCGTCGCCCCGTCACCATTCGGGCGGCTGACGTACAGCGGGATGGACAGGTTGCCATCGTTGGCGGCGACTTCTGCGTGCGTGGCAACCTTGGCGAAGCCTTCCTCGTCCACGAATCGGCCGTAAGCTCCCGCGATCCGGGCGATGTGATCGTCGGTAAGGAAGCTCTGTGTTCGTTCGCGGGTGACCTCGTCGACTGCGTCGATGAAGAGCACCTTGCCTTCGCGGTCTGCTGGCTTTGATCTGCGGCAGACAACGATGCAGGCCTCCATCGGCGAGTTGTAGAACAGGTTGGGTCCTAGCCCGATCACGGCGTCGATGACGTCCGCCGCAATCAGCTTGCGTCGCATCTCGGCTTCTTCGTTCCGGAACAGCACGCCGTGCGGGAACAGGATCGCGCAGCGTCCGGTCCCGGGCTTCAAGCTGGCGATGATGTGCTGCCAGAAGGCGTAGTCGGCCCGGCCCTGCGGCGGCGTGCCGTAGAGGTTGCGCCCCCACTGGTCGGCGGCGAACGCGTCGCGGTCCCACTGGCTTGATGGAGTAGGGCGGGTTGGCGAGCACGACGTCGAACCGACGCAGCTTGTCGCCGTCGAGGAACGCGGGGTCGCCGAGCGTGTCGCCGCGCACGATGTCGAAGTCCTCGATGCCGTGCAGGAACAGGTTCATCCGCGCGATGGCGGAGGTGCGTGAGGTTGCGTTCCTGGCCGTAGAGGTCGAGCGTTCGATGCTCCTTGCCCTGGCGCTTCAGCTCGGCTGACGGCGGAGATCAGCATGCCGCCGGTGCCGCAGGTGGGGTCGTAGACCGACTCGCCTGGCTCGATGCTCGAGCATCTGCGTCATCAGGTGGACGAGGGTGCGGTTGGTGTAGAACTCCGGCGCGGTGTGGCCGGAGTCGTCGGCGAACTTCTTGATCAGGTACTCGTAGCCGTTGCCGAGCTCGTCCTCGGGCACGTTGGCGATCGACAGCGTGATCTGGGAGAAGTGCTCGATCAGGTCGCTGCAGGGTCGCGTCGGGCAGGCGTTCCTTGTTGGTCCAGGGTGCGTCGCCGAACACGCCGGACAGGCGCGGGTTCGCCGGCTCGATGGCTCGCATGCTGCGCTGGATCGTGCTGCCGACGTTGCTGCTGGTCTCACGCAGATGTCGACCAGTGGCAGCCGTCGGGGATCGGGAAGCGGTGCTGTCTCGGGCAGCGCGGCGTAGGTCTCGTCGCCGCCGCTCTCGGCGAGCGCCTCGGCGTACTCCTCGTCGTAGACGTCGGAGAGCCGCTTCAGGAACAGCAGCGGGAAGATGTACTGCTTGTAGTCGCCGGCGTCGATCAGTGCCGCGCAGCAGGGTCGCGGCACCCCACAGGTAGGACTCCAGCTCGCGTCTGGGTGATGCGGGTGCGCTCATGCGATGCCCTCTTTCGGCGAGGAGCTGGTTCGAGCCGGTCCTCCGCTGCCCAGGCGACGTCGAGCGCGTCTCTGAGTGCTGCGGTGGCTTCCGCGACGGTGGGGATCTCCTCGGCGCTCGACGGGGGCGACGTAGCCGGCGAGGTTGAGGTTGTCGTCGTTGCTCAGCGATCTCGTCGAGGGTGACGACCCGGGCGCGACCGTCGATGGTCGTCGAAGGCTGCGTAGACGTCGAGGAGTTCGCTTGACGTGCTCCGGCTCGAGGGTGTTCTGGTTGCGCCCCTTCTTGAACAGGTCTGCCCCGTCGATGAGCAGCACCTTGCCCTGCCGGTCGGGTGCCTTGCGGCGGCGGACGACGACGATGCAGGCGGCCAGGCCGGTGCCGTAGAACAGGTTGGGGCCGAGCCCGATCACGGCCTCGATGAGGTCCATGTCGAGGACCTTGGAGCGGATCTTGCCCTCGGCACCCTGGCGGAACAGCGCGCCGTGCGGGAGCACGACGGCGAGTCGGCCGGTCTTGGGTGCCATCGATGCGATCATGTGCTGCACCCACGCCCAGTCGCCGTATCCCTTCGGCGGAGTCCCAGCGATGTTGCGGCCCCACCGGTCGGAGGCCCACTGCTCGTCGCCCCATGCCTTCAGAGAGAACGGCGGGTTCGCGATCACGCAGTCGAAGGTGGCGAGCTGGTCGCTCGGTGAGGAAGCGCCGGCTGCGCAGGGTGTCACCGCGGACGATCTGGAAGTCCTCGACGCCGTGGAGAAAGAGGTTCATGCGGGCGATGGCGGCGGTGGTCGAGGTTCTTCTCCTGCCCGTAGCAGCTTGCCGAGCAGCAGTCTCGCGTCGCCGCCCTGCTCGCGGACGTGCTGGATGGTCTCGAGCAGCATGCCGCCGGTGCCGCAGGCGGGGTCGTAGACGCTCTCGCCCTCGTGCGGGTCGAGCATCGTCGACCATCAGACGAACCACGGACCGCGGGGTGTAGAACTCGCCGGCCTTCTTGTTCGACTGGTCGGCGAACTTCTTGATCAGGTACTCGTAGGCATCGCCGAGCACGTCGCCGGGCACGGCCGTGTTGGTGAGATCCATCTGGGAGAAGTGGTCGATGAGGTCGATCAGCAGCGAGTCAGGTAGGCGCTCCTTGTTGGTCCACTGCACGTCGCCGAAGATCCCGTACAGCGTGTCGGGGTTGGCCTTCTCGATCTCGCGCATCGCCTCGAGGATCGCCTTGCCGACGTTGGTTGAGCGCTGGCGGAGGTCCGACCAGTGGCAGCCGTCGGGGACCTGGAAGCGGTGCTGCTCGGGAAGGTCCGCGTACTCCTCGTCGCCGTCGGTCTCGGCGAGCGCCTGGGCACGCTCCTCGTCGTAGACGTCGCTGATGCGCTTCAGGAACAGCAGCGGGAACACGTACGCCTTGAAGTCAGAGGCATCCACGGGACCACGCAGGATGTTGGCCGCGTCCCACAGCCAACTCTCCAGCGATCGATCAGACACGGTTAAGGTGCTCACGAGCGCTCCCGGGGTAGATGCTGCCCTGCCGCCCCCGCACCGTAGTGAGTGCATGTGACGTCCCGGCGCGTGGTCGCCGCGGCCGCCGGTGCTGGATCGTGTGGCTGGTCCTTCGCGACACGAGGTCTGGTGTGTGCGGGTCTCATCGGTTCTCTGTCGCCTTTGCCGCGTATACGGCGAGGTCCGTCTCGACCGCAAGAAGACGCTCGAGCAGTTCGAAGGTGTCCCGAGTGGCAACGAGGGCGGCTTCAAGGTCGTCAAGCCGAGCCGCGGCCGCTTGCTGATCTTCGCGCGAGACGAGCGGCAGTGTGAACCGTCGCACCGCGCTGACGGGTACGCGTGGGATAGTGGCCCCGGTGGTGTGCGCGTCCATCTGAGTGGCGCAGTCCCCGGAGCGGGCCCACAGGTGAAGCCAACCGGCAGTTACGGCACCGGCTGGGTCGTGGACGCGTATCGCTGCGCATTCACGATCGAGCACTGCGCCGTCGTAGTGCGGCCCGACGAGTGCGGCCCGGCCCGTGCGTCCGACCAGCGCAAGGACGACGTCTCCCGCTCGAAGGCGCGTTACTCGCTTGGGGAGGGCGCTCTCGTCGATGCAGGGCGGAAGTTCGAGCGGGCGGCCGGCCACCTGATCGAGCCCAAAGATGGCCACGCCGTCGTTGGTACGACGCTTGCGGTCGATCGACGTGCCCGGAAAGATCTCTGCGACGTCACCGAGGATGGCTTGGCGGGTCATCGGCCATCTCCCTGGTTGTCGTCGAGCGCCGCGCGGAGCAGGTCAGGCAGCTCCCGTGTGATGGTCCGGAGCTGATCACGCAGGTTGACGGCGTCGCGTTCCAGCTGTCCGACGTCGACCTCGACGGCTTGTGCGAGGTACCGCTTGGGTGTGAGGTCCGCATCGTCGAGTTCGTCGACGGCGACGACGATGCTGTGGTCGGTGGCAGGCATCGGCTCGCCTCCGCCATGAGCGTGTACGAGGCTCGCGAGGCTCGCGATGTCGTCTTCGTCGAGCTGGTGGTGCGACTTGCCAGGGGTACCGAGGCGGGTTGCGTCCAGCAGTAGCACCTCACGGGGGCCAGTCGATGCGCTGGTAGCGGACCGCAAGACCCAGAGGGTGAGTGGGATGCCGGTGTCGCGGCGCATCCGGCCCGGCAGCTGCACGATCGCCTCGATGACGTTGGCGTCGAGCATGGATCGTCGGATCGCCTGCTCCCTGCCACTGCGGAACATGGTGCCGGCAGGGGCGGCGACGACGGCGCGGCCGTCAGCTGCGAGCAGGTTGACGGCGAGCTGTAGCCAGGCGAAGTCTGCAGACGATGGCGGAGGTGGCCCGAACCGCCAACGGGAATCGAGGTAGAGCTCGGCGTCGCCCCAGTCCGCGAGTCCGAGTGGGGGGTCGAGGACCACGGTCTGAGCCGAACCGAAGTGCTCCTCGGGCAGTCGAAGTGCATCGGCGAGGCGTAGCTCGGCGGGTAGGTCGTAGATGACCGCCCAGCTGCGCGCCCAGGTCAGGGCCTCCTCGTTGAGGTCGAAGCCGATGAGCTCTGGGTTGCCTGTTGCCTGGAGCCCGGCGAGCATCAGCAGATGACCGCGTCCGACCGCGGGGTCGAAGATCGTCCCATCCTGCGGTCGGACGAGGCGGACCATCAGCTCTGCCAGGTCACCTGGAGTGCCGTACTCCTGCGCGAACCGGTTGGCGCTATCGCGGCGGTCCATCAGCTCGTGGAATAGGTCCGCGGCGCCCAGCACCTCGTCTCGACGGACCGCATCCAGCGACCGCACCAGCGTGGCTGCGCGTGCGTCGTCCAGGCGGGGTTGCTGGTCGAGTCCTGGCACGAGCAGCCCATCGAGCGTTGGGTTGGCATGCTCGAGCAGTCGAGCGCCTGCCACGAGCCGCTCGTGAAGTCCCTCATCCGAGCCCGTAAGCCGCCCCCACTCAGCGTCCTCTGGGATCTCGAACCTGTGAGCAGCGTCCGGCCTTCCGCTCAGCTCGCAGACCTCGCCGTAGACCAGCGTGGCGACCAGGAACCGGCTGATCTCGCTGAGGTCCCACTCACCACGAAGCACGTCCGCCGCGCCCCACAGCACGATCGACGGGGGGATCGGCTGAGCGATCTTGCCGTTCTCCACGAGCCAGGTTTCGACCTCGCGCAGGGAGAACAGATCGCTCGCTCCGGACGTTTGCCGCGGGGTCGGGAAGTCCTCGTGACGGCTCCGCCAGTTGGAGACCGCCGCGGGGGTCACGTGTGCCGCCCCGGCAATATCGCCCAGTCCAATGAGTACGTCGTCGCGCGGTTCGATGGTCATGCTGCTTCCTTGCGCGCCGCGGCGGGTGCTGGAACAGGTGGGAGTTCGAAGAGGACCACCCGCGATGCGGCGAGCCGCAGACGCGCTGCGAGGGACCTGGCTGCAGCAACGACGGTGACCTCGACGTCGTGCGCCTGCAGCCAGACCACGACGTCTGTGAACACGCCGTCTCCGGAGGCGACGACCACCTCGGTAAACCGGTCCTCGATGCGTTCGGTGGTGAGTACCTGGATCAGCGCGTGGTCCGCGCCGTCGTGGCCGTGCCGTACGAGGAGTCGACTCGGCTGCCAGCAGGAGCCCACGTCGACGCCGATGTAGGGGTTGCAGGCTACGACGACGTGGTCGCGGGGGCCGACGAGCCCGGTCTGCTCGTAGATGTCCCGACAGTGGGACGCCTCGGCAGGGCAGATCTCGCCGTGTCCGATGAGGTTCTCCACGTCGATGACGTGAAGCTTGCGCGGGGCGGGGTTCGTGTCCATAACGGAATCATGACACACGGATACTGTGAAGTCAACACACACATAACGTGAAACCTGAGTGGGTTCGCGCGACGGTCGGCCTGCAAGCACGCGCCGAGCCCGATCCGCAGCGCTGACTCACTCAAGGTGCTCAGCCTGCGGCTGCGGATCTCAGACGCAGCTCGAGCGTTCGGAGCGGGCGCGCCCACGGCGGCGTCGGCACAGGCACCAGCCCGTCGAGGTCCGTGATGTCCTTCGTGGTTCGGTCCCGCAGCCAGGCGTCGCTACTGGGAGCGTCGACCGCGACGGACGCGCCGGATGTGAGTAACCGCCAGTGCCCCCGGCGTGGATCGGCTCGCATCCACGCCTTCATCACCTTCCGGGCCCGTTTAGGGTCGAGCACGACTTCCCGCTCAGCGACGAGGCACGCAAGCCTCTTGCTCATGCCGTTGACCGTGACGGTCTCTTGCCTCCAGCGCAGATCATGCTCCGGTATTCCAAGCGCTTCGGCCACTGCGGCGACAGCCTCGTCGTCGTGTGTCTGCCAGGCGAGGTCGATCAGGGGCTGGATGTGTTCGATAACACGACTGCTCAGCAGGCCAGCGGCCTGGGATACCAGAGCGTGAATCTCCTCCGGGTGAGCGCTGAGCAGGGTTCGCCAAAGGTCACGGAGACGCAGGCGGTCGCGATCATCGAGGCCGCGGGTGACCTGCTCCGCGAGGTACAGGCCGCCGATCGTGTAGGCGGGTGCAGTCAGGTCAGCGAGGACGTTCGATGCGAGCTCTCGCTCCTCGTCGGTCGCGTGGGCGAGCAGACCGTCAGCCGACCAGAGGCGTTCCCAGACACGGAGCTGCAGGGGGAGGATCACTTCCGCCTCGAGGTGCTCGCGCGCGGCCAGCAGCGTCATCAGCTTGTTGGCCAGGGCTGCGTTCGTGACGGCGGCGATCGGGCCTATGACCTCTACGAACTCGGGGTCCTCAAGGCCGGTCACAAGACGCTTGAGGAACGAGCGCCATGCTCGCCGGTTCCGCTGCCCGATCGAGTGATGCCGACGTCTGCGCTCGGCTTCGCGCGCAGCGATCTCCTCGTCGGTGAGTTGGTCGTCCTCGTCCTCGGGTTCGCTGGACGGCTCAGTGTCCGAGTCGGGGTCCTCGCTGATGCCTGCAGGGGTAGTGCTCTCGCCCAGGGACGGCAGTCCGCTGCCCGTCGCGCGAAGGAGCAGCTGCAGGTCTGTCGGTTCGAGGTGGCGTGAGGCCATCGTCCGGTACTGCGCGAGGACCGGGTGTCGGCGGAGCTGCTCCCAGTCCAGTTGGTCCCACCCGAGGTGAGGGCCGTCGGCGCTTGGCTCGGCGCCGGCCGGTCGAACGGTATGCCACAGTGCGCGGCGGTCGAAGGGGAGGGTGTCTGCGAGGTCTGCGAGCACGGCAGAGAGGTCCTGGTCGATGTCGAGGTCGACCTGGCCGATTCGGCGGAGTGTCTCCGGCTCGTGCTGACCGGTGAGCAGCTTGCTGAGCTCCTCGGGCTGCGATGGGTAGATCGGATTGGTGTCGTAGCTGTCCGGCCCATCTTCGATCCGGAGCGCTACAGGCCGAACGCGTCCTTTGAGCCAGTCAGCGAGGGGAGCCGGCAGCGTCGCTGTAGCGAGTCGGGTGTGATGCGTGACCGTGACCCCCGTCGGCAGGTCGTCGTGGATCAGCAGGCGGAGCGACTCACCCTCGGCAGGTGGCTGGGACAGCTCGAGGTCCAGCGACGCGCCCTGCAGCCTGCCGGCGAGGAGACGAACCCCGTCTGCGTCGCCATCGGCTACCTCGTCTCCACTGAAGGACACTCGAAGGTCAGCGGGATCTGCGTGCTTGGTCTCGAGCGCGTCGACGAGCGTGTCGTAGGCCCCGGCTGGGCCTTCCAACAGGTTGGCGAGCTCGATGTTCCCGTTGGGTGGGGTGCGAGTCAGTGCGGCCAGGGAGAGGTTCGCCGAGCCTTGGAGACAGACCTGGCGTCGGTGGAGTCGAGCGAGGATGAACTTTGCGTGCAGGTACGTGCCGGCGTGGGGACCTGTAGCCGTGCGGACCGTCCAGCTGCCACCGGTGCGGTCGAGTGTTCGGCGAAGTGCCTTCGGGTCCACAGACGTCTCGCCGTCCTGCACCAGGACTTCTACATGGCGCGGCTGCAGTCGGGCTATGAGGGCAGCGAGTGCCTGGCACCGCTTGTCGTAGAAAGGGGCGTGGACGACCAGCTCCCGAACGGGGCGGCTACCAATCTTGGTCACGAGCTGTTCGATGAGCGGCACGTCGAGGTTGTGCCGCAGCGGAGACTCGGAGGAGGTCGAGCTGTGGAGCCAGGGCGAGTCGTGCCATGCTCGGTTGAGGTGCGACCCGACATGACCTGGCAGGTGCTCGCGCTCGACCAGCGTGTCGAGGAACGAGCGTGCGGTCTGAAAGGCGACGAGCTGGTCAGTCTCCTCGGCCGAGTAGCGGTAGGCGGTGAACAGCTCCCCGTCGCCCGTGTAGCCATTGGTGGTGAGGTTGCCCGAACCGACCAGCAGCAAGCCCTCTTCGCGGCTCGACAGCCACACCAGCTTGGCGTGCGCTGAGATACTGCCGCGGATCGGCGCCGCCACGTAACGAACGCCTGCGTGCCGGAGGCGCCCGGCCTGCGTGAACGCTTCGAGGAGTTGTTCGTCGTCGACGAGGACCATGCAGTTGCGTGCAGAGATCCGCGGCCAGATGTCGGCCTCGTAGAGACGGAGATCGGCGTTGTAGGTGACGATGAACGCGTTGGACCATCGCCCTTCGGTGAGCAGTTCCGGGATGGCGATCCTCGAAGTGGCGGTCACGTGACCGTCCCCGTCACGGGTCTGCCTGCTAGGTCGCCCTTCTCGAGAAACTTCCGTCCGTCAGCACTCAGCCGGTGGGGGCCGCGATGGACGTTGCTGACGAAGCCGAGGTCGTGAACGGCACCGGCCAGCGATCTGAACCGCGGGTCGGGCATGACCAGGCGGTTTTCGTGCTGCTGGAACCAGAGCCGGTCGCCCTCTCGTCGGAACCGGTAGGTGTCATCAGGGAGCTTGCCGACGGCGACCCGCTGGTGCTGGTTGATGATGTAGTCGTGGTAGATCCACCGGAGCACGTCACCTATCGGTGTCCGCGCCATGTGGTCGCGCCGCAGCCTCGTCAGGAACCTCGTCATCGCGAGTCGCTGGACCCCACCAAGCCCGAGCAGGCGCCAGACGTCGGGGTAGTCGGCCTCGGTGGACGGCCAGCCGACCCGTGCGAAGCCAGTGAGCAGCATCGCAAGCATCCCCGGGACAGTCTCTGGTTCAGTGCCCGGGTACCCGCCCCACCAGTAGAGGCGATGCTCGTCGAAGCTGCCGTCGCGGGACCACGGCTCCATGATGCCGCCACCCACATCGGCGCTGGCATGGATCCATGCCACGACCTCATCCAGAGGCGAGGTGCGGTCGAAGCCAGGATCCGCGAAACCGAACTCGTCGCCGAGGTTCGCGAAGTGAAGCGCCTCGTCCAGCAACTCCCACAACGTGTGGAAGCTCAGAGACCGCGTCCCGCCCGCCGTCTCTTCCAGTCCCCAGTCGGACAGGTGCCACCAAAGTCGGTTGAGCGCGAAGGCGTAGTACTCGTGGATCTGGAAGGCACGCCACGCGCGAGCCGCTACCTCGAGATCCGGCCGAGGCGACCACGTGGCGGATTCGGCCTCGTCGTCGTGCAGGCAGCTTCGGTAGTGGATGAGCTGCCGGAAGCAGTCGGCGGACAGGGAATGGTCAGGCGATTGGTCGGCGAGATCGAGCACGATCCGCAGTGCTGCGCGGCGCCGTTCAGCCGCGTCGCTCTCCCCGACGTGGAGGAACACATCACGCAGGAGCGTACGGTCGGGCGCCGTCCTCTTTTGTAGCTGGCAGAGACACGCCGTACGGCCATACTCGGCGACGACGTCGCGGGGGACGGATGCCGTCGGATCATCGAAGTACTCGCGGTAGTAGCGGGTGTCAGCGACGGCGTTCCGGAACCCGGCGGCGACTGTGCGGCCCTGTGGTGTCGGTGCATCGAACGGCAGTCCAGGCCCCTTCTGCTGGACGAGGCCGGCCGCATAGATCACCCCGGCATAGATGGCGCCGTAGCCGCCCAGGGTTGCGCTCAAGTAGTCCATGGCGGGGTCGTAGGTGGCCGGGTCCTCCGCGACGACCGCACCCACCTTCTCAGAGCCGACGACTCCCAGATACGGCCCGTACCTGGTGTGTTCGGGCCGATCACAGTTCAAGACCGCGGCGATGAAGATCGACTCGCGGGGCCGGTGGAAATCGGCGTAGCTGGTTTGGGTGCGCGGGAGGTCTCGCGCCCAGAACTCGTCGAGTAGGAACGTGTAGAAGCTCCAGTACCGTGAGTGCACGGTGGTCACCACGATGTCGGGCGAGAGGTACGGCAGCAGCCGATCGTGGGCGACGCTCGCGAGCCCCAGATGGTCTCGGCCGCTTCTGCGCCTGTAGACCCGTTCCGTCCACTGCGGACTTGGTCCCACCTGCATCCTTGGCTCGCCCCCGCGAAGTCGTTGGCTGCGCTCATCCTGCCAGGGATGTGCGACAAGCGCGTGCGCTGGCTGCACCGCCGTCACAATCCCCACGGCTCTGGGGGACTACCTGTACACGGACCTCCGAAGTTCGGTCCGCTCGAAAGGAGGCGTCATGGCTGGGCTGGAGCAGGTAGTCGACATCCACGCCGCGGCTCCCTCTGAGGTCCGTAGCGACACAGGCTCCGGCACGAGCAATGCCGTGTGGTTGTCCGGGCAGCAGGCTGCGGCGCATGTCGGAGTGTCGTGGCCCACGCTGAGGAGGGCGATCGTCGACTACGCGATCCCTCATGTCCGTCTCGGCCGGCGCTGGAAGATCGAAGCGTCGGTGCTCGACGACCATCTCCGGCGCCTTGCGAGCGACAGCACGGGGCGCGCCTAGTCGCGACGGTCGGTCGAAGCGGGTATCGAGGTGTTGCCTCACCGCTCAGTGAGCCCTCGCCTACGGTGCACCTTCCGAAGCGCGCCGAAACGGATGTTGATGTCCCGTCCCACCTCGATCAAGATCTTCCTTGCGGATGGCACGCCTGACGGCATCCGGATCGTGGAGAAGTCGAACTGGACCGGTCGCGCTGTCGTCGCCAGTCGCGCGCAACTCTCTGAGGCGATTCACCGGGACGAACTCGCCCGCCCAGGCGTGTACGTCCTGACCGGGTCTGACGACAGCGGATCAGCGAGGTTGTACGTCGGCGAGGCCGACGTGCTCGGTGAGCGGCTGCGCAATCATGCGAGTCGCAAGGACTTCTGGACCAGATTCATCGCCTTCACCTCGACCGACGAGAACCTCAACAAGGCGCACGTTCGCTACTTGGAGTCCAAGCTCATCGGACTTGCCAAAGCGGCCAACCAGTGGGAGCTGGAGAACAGCGCCACGCCCGGGGAACCGCCGCTCTCTGAGGCGGATCGCGCTGACGCCGACTGGTTCCTTGACGAGATGCTGGTCATCTACCCCATCTTGGGCGTGGACGCCTTCGAGGCCGCCTCGACCGTGGCTCCAGCGCCAGATGCGGCCGGCGATTTGAAGCTCTCGCAACGGGGTGCAGAGGGTCGCGGGCGTGAGACGAAGGACGGTTTCGTGGTGCTTGCCGGCTCCCGCGCCCGCGCGACCGAAGTTCCGTCCATCCATGCCTACCTCCAGGAGCTTCGTCAGCAGCTCGTCGCCCGTGGCGTACTTGCTGTCGATGGCGAGCATCTGTTGTTCACCCAGGACTTCCGTTTCACCTCGCCGTCGACGGCTGCTGGGGTCTTGGTCGGCGGTGCCGCAAATGGTCGCAAGGCCTGGCGGAGTGCTGATGGTCGGATGCTGAAGGAGATCCAAGCCGCGCGCGCCGACGGATAGGCAGCGTTGTGACCGGCGTCACCTCGTGACGGATGCAGTTCACCGATCAGATCCACGATTTCCCCGGGATTGGTCGTAGGCCACGAGTAGGCTGTTCGCCGGACATTGGAGGGCGTGTTCGCGGCGAGAGGCATGGGGGAGCGGTGTTCGAGCCAGGTCAGCGGATCACCTGGAGTGGTCAGGTGGGGGTCCTGCTTGCGCTGGATGGGGATTACGCCCAGGTATCGCTTCCCGAGCCGGGCGTCATCACCGTGCCGGTGGACGAGCTGGCCGACTACCGGGATGAACCTGGCGCGTTGTTGGCAGCCGGTCAACTCGATGCCTCCACGCTTTACCGGCTTCGGCTCCGCGCAGAGTTCCTGCGGCACGCCTATCGCTTCGACCCCCTCGCTGGACTGTCGAACGCTCGGGTCGAACCGAAGCATCATCAGGTCTACGTTGCCCACCGTGTGACGCGGAAGCCAGCTCCCCGGATGATCTTGGCTGACGAGGTGGGTCTAGGAAAGACCATCGAAGCTGGCCTGATCCTCAAGGAGTTGCGAGCACGGGAGGCGGCGGCCCGGACGTTGATCCTCGTCCCCGCCAACCTCGCGACGCAGTGGCAGCAAGAGCTGCGTGTGAAGTTCAACGAGGAGTTCACGATCCTCGACGGGGATGCGGCGCGGCATTTCGGGCGTGATGGAAGCAACCCGTTCCGAGCCGGTGACAGCATCATCGCGTCGTTGGCGTTTGCCAGTCGCGCCAAGCGGATCGAGGAGATCACGGAGCTTCCCTGGGATCTGGTGATCTTCGACGAGGCGCACCGGGTGCGGGTGAGCACCGCGCGGCGGACCAAGGCCTATGAACTGGCGGACACCTTGCGCGACCAGGTGCACGGCTTGCTGTTGCTTACGGCTACACCGATGCAGCTGGGGCTTACCGAGCTCTGGGGGCTGATCGATCTCGTAGAACCGGGCCTGTATCCCTCGGTCGTGGACTACAAGGCCGTCAGTAGCAACCTGCCTCGGCTCAACGAGCTGATGCGGGACGTTCGGGACTGGCCCACCCTGGATCAGCAAGAGCGGGAACGCCTTCGCCGCGATGCTGCAGGGGTATTGGACGCGTGCGGCCTCGGCAAGCGCGACCTCGATCGCTGCGACGCCGCGCCAGCGAGGGAGGAAGCGCTCGACCGGATCGCCGCCAAGCATCCGCTCGCAGAGGTGCTGGTACGGAACCGCCGGGCGGATGTTGGTGGCTTCACGATGAGAACCGCCTCGCGCATCCTCGTGCAGATGTCACCCGAGGAGGAAGACGCACAGGAAGCCGTCACCGACTACCTGCGAAACACCTACAATCTGGCTGGCGGCGGGAACAACGCACTGGGCTTCTTGCTTGTGACCTATCACAAGATGCTGGCGAGCAGCGCAGCGGCGATCTACGCCAGCCTGAAGCGCAGGTGCGAGGCGCTTGAGCGGCAACTAGAACTCAACATCGCTACCGAGGTCGCATGGTCCGGAAGCCAACGATCCGAGCGTCACGACCTGCTGGAAGCGGATGACGCGACGACGGGCATCGAGGGTGTGCGCGACACGGCGATCGCGCTGGAAACCGAAATCCTCGAGCTCAAGGGCTTGATCGCGCAGCTCGGGAAGCTCCGCGACTCCAAGGCGCACCGCCTCGTACAGATGGTCGATCAGGTCCTCAGAGACGATCCGAGCGAGAAGGTCCTGATCTTCACGCAGTTCCTCGACACGCAGCGGCTGCTCGAACTCGCCTTGAAGCATCGAGGCTTCAGCGTAGAGACCTTCAACGGCCGGCAGACCGTCATCGAGAAGGACGCCGCCATCGAGCGTTTCCGCCGGCAGGCGCAGGTCCTCGTTAGTACTGAGGCTGGCGGCGAGGGGCGAAACCTGCAGTTCTGCCATGTGATGTTCAACTTCGACCTGCCGTGGAACCCGATGAAGGTTGAGCAGCGGATCGGTCGTATCGATCGGATCGGTCAGACCCGTCCGGTGACCATTGTCAACCTCGCCAAGGAGGGCACGATCGAGGAGCGGGTACTGACTGTGCTCTCGGACCGCATCCGGCTGTTCGAGGAGTCAGTTGGTTCGTTGGATCCCATCCTCGGCGAGGTGGAGCGTGACATCGAGAACCTCGTGCTCCTCTCACCGGAGGAGTTCGCGGCAGGATTCTCGGAGCTTGAAGTCGACCTCGAACGGCGCGTGAAGCGCGCGATTACGACCCAAGAGACCCTTCACGATTTTGCGTTGGAGCGGAATAGCTTCCGCCGAGACGAGACCAACCGCCTGCTCGGTCAACGATCCCTGGCGACTGCTGAGGATCTCCGAGAGTTCGTTTCCTCAGCGTTGGACTACGAGGGCGGCAACCTCGCCGAAGAGGTCGATGGGCGCACCAGCATCGTGTTGTCGCCGCCGCTGGCGAGACGGATGCGGCTACGCGAGACAACGCACCGAGGCACCTTCGCACCGGAGATCGCGGTGCGGGAGGAAGCCTGGGACTTCTTCGCGATGGGCCACCCGGTCATCGAGGGGCTACTCGATGAGATCCAGACCGGCACGGGCGGCAAGGTGGGCGCACGGTGTGTCGCCGATGCGCCTTCGCCGGTCGGCGTCGAGGTCTTCTACGAGCTCGTGGTGACGGGGATGCAGCACGCTGGGCGTCTGGCGCGTCATGTGATCGGTCCGGGCCTGGAGGTGCACGCCAGCCAGGTTGACCAGCAGTTCGACGGTGCTGATGTCGGCAGCGACGTTGCCCCACCGACATGGACGGCTGAGGCGTTGACGCTCAGCCAGCAAGTCGCAACCAGGGAACTGGACCAGCTTCGCGACGAGATGAAGGCGGAATTCGAAGACCTTCGGCAGCAGCGACTGGCACGCAGCCAGCGGGTGGCCGAGCACAAGATGCGCCTCAACGAGCAGCTGATCATCCGCGTCACCACGACCATCTCTGAGCTCGAGGAATCGGACGATGAGACCAAGCGCCGGATCCTTCCCGCGCAACGAGCTCGAGTGTCCAAAGCCCGCCAGCGGAATGTCGAGCTTGAGGCCGAACTCGAGCGTGACATCCTCGCCATCAAGTCGGAACAGCAGAGCGTGTCCATGCGACTCGTGGCCGCGGGTCTCGTGGTGCAGCCGTGACCCCGATCGCCTACGGGATCGACTTCGGGACGACGAACAGCGTGCTGTCCATCGCCTACGACGATCGCACGGAGGTGATGAGCCAGCTGGGGATGTCGCTGTTGCGCAGCGTGGTCTACCTCGATGCCGCTGGAACTCGGACCGCAGGCGAGCAGTCGTTGAAACAGTTCCTGAGCAACCCCGATCTCGACCGCGCCAGGGTGATCCTCGACCTGAAGGCTTCGCTGGCCGATGAACGCTTCGACACCACAGACATCTTCGGCCATACCTACGAGCTGGCGGACCTGACGTCGATCGTCTTCCGCTACCTCAAGCTTCTGGGAGACCGTGCAACCGGTTCGGATACCCGTCGGGCCGTGATCGGATTCCCCGTCGCGTTCCCAGACACCCTCGGTGAGGGCTTCGAGGAGCGTCAGTCCCTTGCCCTTGATCGTCTGTGCAGCGCTGCGACTCTGGCTGGATTCGACGAGGTGGTACCGCTTGAAGAGCCGGCCGCCGCTGCGACAGGCGAGGACGCGGAGCTGTACGTCACCCTGGACTTCGGTGGCGGCACGTTCGACGTGGCTGTCATCCGGCAGGGGCCTGAGCAGGATGAGGTCCTGGCACTCACCGGAGCGCCGATCGGTGGGGAGCGACTCACGGCGCTGTTGTTCGAAGCGCTGGTCGCTCCGGAGCTGAGCCTCGACCACGAGAAGCTGCCAGCCAGGTACCGCAGTGCCGTCCAGTCGCTACCCAATGTCCTCGAAGCGATCTTCGAGTCCGACTTTTCCCCACAGATTCTTCGGGAGTATGCCCCGCGCTACCAGCAGATCCGGGAGGCCGGGTTCCTTTTCGACCTCTATGCCGCCGTGGAAGGAGCCAAGGTCGAGCTCGGCGAGTCCGAGGAGGCCACCCTTCGTCTGAACAGGCGGGGGTTCGAGGACCTTTCCATCCCCGTCCGCCGGTCCGACTTCGACGCCGTCGTCCTCGAGCCGATCATGGGGACGGTCGCCGTGATCGAAGGTGCTTTGACCCAAGCGGGCGTTGACGCCTGTGACATACAACTGGTGACCCTCACCGGAGGATCGTCACGGATCCCTCTCTTCCGCAGCGCTGTTCGAGAGTGCTTCCCGGACTCACGGATCGAGGACCGTGATCCGTTCGGAAGAGTCGCCGAAGGGCTAGGCGAACAGGCAAGGAGCTACCCGTGGTGACGAAGGGCGACGACATCTGGATCCCCACGCCTGAAGAGCTGGCCGAACGCGCAGACGCGGATGCGGGAGCGACATCGGCTTCCGGGCGTCGAAGGCGTCCGGTCCGTGGTCGGATGCAGGTCCGTCGATCCGCCACGGGCACGGCCGACGAGAAGCCGGGGGAACCGCGTGAGCGCTGATCCACCAATCCACCCGCGCCCGTTGAACTTCGAGAAGGTGCGCCGGAACGCGGATGCGCCCGTCCGAGCCGATGGCCGGCCCGAAGTCGTCCGATCACGGCATACCCGCGAGGGACCGACGGTCAAGCTCGACCGGCGGGGATCGGATGAAGCTCGTCGCGCGGCGAACAAGGCGGCCGAGGCAACGAAGGCTGCAGCGGAGCGCTTGTCTAGTGAGGAGGAGGAGAAGCGCAGGGACAAGGACCGCAACCGCAGGCGCCGTGAAACTGATCGAGCCCGTCGGGCGGCTGCCCGCGAAGCCGCCCTGGCCGAGAGGCAGGAAGAGCAGGCGGCGAAGGCTGCGGCTGAGCAACTGGCTCGGGATGAGAAGACGCGCGAGGAGGAGGAACGTAACCGTAAGCGCCGGGAGGCTGACCGTCGCCGCCGTGCGGCTGCGTCGGCTGAAGCACAAGCCGCGGAGACGGCAAAGGCTCGCGAAGAGGCGGCGCGGAGCTCCGATGGGTCAAGAGCCGTTAACCCACCTCGCGAGGTCGCGGGCTACGACGAGCGAGACAGCGAGCCCGCGATGCCGCCGCCTCAGCTCGTGGTCGACCCGCCGCCACCTCCGCCACCGCCTCCCCGCCGTGAGCACCTCCCGAGTCGGGATGCTGGCGGCATGACCACCCAGCGCTCCCACACACCCCCGCCACATGCCCCGCCAAAGGGTCCCGGCGTCCCGGAAAGCCGAGTCTTCGTCTCGGGCCGGCGGCCAACCCTGTGGGAACGCGTCAAGGAGTTGTTCCGACCGTAGATCTCTTCGAAAGTGCGTCGTCACGAGTGTCATCTGCGCGGGTCGCATCGTGACCCAATCGATCCCCGTGAGAGCAGGGTCGCGCGGCTGAATCGCCAAGTCGATGGCTTTGCCTGTGGGCCGGGAGACGTCTTCTGTCACGCGCCCCATCTAGGCTTGCGGTGGCGGCCGCTTCGATCGGGGACACGATGGCTGAGCGCACCTTGGACGACTTCACGCTGTCCGAAATGGAGTCGCTCGCGCTGACGCTGGCCAAGCTCGCGCTGATGGAGACCGACCTCGAGAACGACCGGTCACATACCAACCGGATCGTGAAGCGAGAGGTCGTCCGCCGCTACTGCAGCCTCTTCGAGCAACTGCTCGACGCCCCCGCGCCCACCGACGACGGCCACGAGCTTTCTTGGGCCGAGGCCCGCGAGCTCGCCGAGGAGTTTCCTGCCGCGGGTGACGGATCGCTCTCCGGGCACCTTCAGGCCAGCTTCGGGCCGCTTGGTCATGACGCCCGCCGCTACCTGGTGACTTCCCCAAAGCTGGCCGCAACCTCTCTCGGTGGGGTCGACCAGCGGCGTCGAGCCATCGTGCTCATGATCGAGCTGGCAGCGTTCCAGCCCTGGCCCGAGAGCACCGACTGGAACCCCGGCACGCGACGTGAGGCGCTGTTCGCGTTCGTCGATGCCATGCCTGCTCCGGTCAATCACGAGCTGATGCGCGAGATCGACAAGGCGCTCACCGTGGCCGTACGGCGCCTCAGCCGACGGGAAGTCGACAAGAGGAAGGTGGTGGCGGTCGTGGCTGGAGGAGCGGCCGTAGGCGTGCTCACCGGCGGGCTGGCAGCACCGCTGATTGGCGGTGCGGTGGGCGGCGCGCTGGGCTTGAGCGGTGCCGCAGCGACGAGCGCTGGTCTGGCCCTGCTTGGTGGCGGTTCGGTCGCGGCAGGTGGGCTCGGTATGGCCGGGGGAACCGCCATCCTTGCGGGCACGGTCGGCGTCGGCGCTGCCGGCGTCGGTGCTGCGGGGACCTGGCTGGCCGGCGCTCCACCGACCGACGTGGTCGTCGAGAGCGCCAAGCTCGAGGTGCTCTTCGAGTACCTCCTGGTCCGCGAGGAGAAGTCGGACGAGCTGCAACGTCTCGTGGTTACCCGCCTGCAGGAACAGATCAGCAGCCTCGTTGCTGAGATCAACGAACTGACCGGACTGGTCAGCGGATTCCAGGATGTCAGCGTCGAGCGCGATGAGCTCCAGAAGCGGCTCAATGAGGAAGTCGAGAAGCGACGGGTCCTCGAGAAGAGCCTGCAGAGCCTCGAGCAGCTGCGGCGAGGCGAGGACGTCCATGATGTCGGAGCGTGACCCCCTCGACGAGATCCTCTCCGCCCAACAGCAGCAACTCAAGGCCGCTCAGGATCAGGTTTCCCGGCTACGTGACGTTCTGAACCAGGGCTCGAACTCGGGAGCTCTGGCGATGCTGGAGGTCCCGTCTCCGGCCGAGTACGACGCGCTGACCTCGGCTTCACGTGACTACCTGCAGTCCCAGGGGCGCACCGGCCTTGACCTCGAAGACCTGCTCGAACCCCAGGACCTCGACCTGCTCCGTCTGGAATCGCAGCGGCTCGGGTGGACCAGCTCCGACTTGGCTGCAGTTGGCGTGTGCGGGCTAGTTGGGTCCGTCACGGCGCTACTGGCCAACGCGATCGACGCCGCGGTTGTGGAGAAGCTCGGTCTGCTCGAGCAGACCGAGCTGATCTCGCGCTGGAAGCGTGAAACGAAGAACCTGCCGATCGACCACAGCGGCGCGTACGTGGGAGGGCCAGCCCACCGTGTGACCTCCGCCGGGCACGACATCGGACGGCCCGTCGAGGCCGTTCGCCAGATCATGGAGGGAACCTACGAGGGCACCGGCTGGAGTGTCCTTGGCAGGATGCCCCGGACCGCCGAAGGAACCCCCTTCGGGACGCCATACGACGTTGTCCCCGAGGTGCGGATCGCGTTGGCTCTGTGGGTCAAGCATTTGAGCACCGACGTGATCACCCCGACCAGCCTCCCGCTGCCAGGCTGGACCGCGCTGTACGAGCGAGCCTCCACCGAGCAGCTCGCGGACTTCTTCAAGGACATGTACTGGTCTGGAGGCGGCGTCGCCGGTTGGAACCTGCGGACGATGGGGATCACCAAGTCCATCCCGCTTGTGGTCGTGGAGGTCGGGATCAGAACCAAGCTCGGCTGGGACGCCTGGACCGAGCGGGGCTCCCTACAGGCCACCGGCCACGAACGAGCGAAGCGCGACGAGATGCTTCTCGCCGCGCATGGCGTCGTCACTGCCGTGACGGCGGGACAGGCCGTCATCGAGTGCCTGACGACCTCGTCCCCGCTCGGACTCCGAAGCCTCAACCCTCAATCGGCCCTCCGTACTGCTCAGCTGGGCATCAAGGTCGTCGCCGCACGCCGTGCTGCGCCCGAGAGCCCACCCAGCTGGGAAGAACTCGCGATCCGCAGCTTGGCACCCGCCGCTGACCGCCGCTTGGGCATCTACAGCATCTAGGGAAAGCAACCGATGCGCTACGAACTTCACGGACGCACGATCGGCTGGGGTGATGATGTCCTCCAACTCTTCGACGTGGCTCAGGCTCAGGAGGTCGGGCGGCACCGACAGACCGAAGCCCTCGTACGTGGAGAGGAGGACGTCGACCTACGGCTTGTCATGGACGAGTGCGCGCTCGTCCTCGATGACCCCTCGCTGCCCGAGCCGGTTCAGGACTGCGCCCGCGAGGTCCTCCTGGCCGTCGGTGTCGATCCCAACGGGCCCATCCGACGGGACGATGCCGGCACGCCGATGCTGAAGCGGCTCAAGCGCATCGACCTTCGCGACCGTGCGGTGGGCAAGGTGGCCCAGGGGACATCTGACGCCGCTGCTGGAGCGCTCGACGCGACCTCTCGCGGAGTGGACCGCGCTCAGACCTGGGTGAAGGAACGCCGAAGGCTTTTGAAGGGCGAGTAGGTCCCGGTCCGTGGTGAGCTTGCGCAGTCCGAGTACCAAGCCCCCGGACTGGAGACTCCAAGTTGGGAGCAGACAGCCCGAGACCGCGAGGATGACTGCATCGACGCGTGGCTAGTCACACTTGCCCGCCGCGACTCGCGAGCGGCCGCCAAGGCAGCCGACTACGGGGATGCTGTCGACAGCGCTGACGCATCCCTGCGCACGAGGACTATCCGGGGAGGTCCCCTGCCGGGAGAAGTCGTGATCGGGGACGGGCAGCGCCTGGGGAGTTGGTGAACCACCCGTGAATCGTTTGGAAGCGCCAGGGGACATTCGGGTCAAGGCTTGCGACTTGCGCCATTGCGTGCGGGTGCGGGTGGCTCTTGTCGTTGGGGTCGGCGCCGATGACGTAGTGGAGTTCTAGTCGGGCACCTTTCGGCGAACCGAGTCGTTGGCCCAGCATGCTGCGGTAGGCCGTGGCCCACATGTAGTAGTCGAGCCCTTGCAGGATCAGCAGTTCGTCAGCATTGCTGACGACCTTGGTCTCGACGACCCTGATGTCGCCGTGGCCATCGAGTCCGACGAGATCGGCGTACCCACGTCCCCACAACGTGGGCTTGTCGTGAGGGCGCCAGGTGGGTAGCTCACGCAGGGCGGGCTGCTCGACGCCGACCAGGCTCGGGTCCTGCCTGATGACCGCTTGCAGCCAATGCTCATCGGGCTTGTGCAGATGACCGTTTGATCGAACCGAGATGCCGGCCTCGACAGCCTCCTGGATTGCCCGAAGTTGCTCGGGCGCCAAGGAGTCTCCCCCAGCCAGGAGCACGGGTGTTGGCGCCATATCGGCTTTGGAGTAGTGCACGCCGGCGGTGATTCTGAGACCTGCTGTGCCGCTCTCCATGGAGAGCACTTTCAGCCCCATGTGATGCCACGAACGCATGCTCCGAAGGTGGGCAGCGTCAAGACGCGAATCGGTCGTGGCCCATTCGACGAGATCGATCACGCTGCTCGAACGGCTACCGAGGTGCTTCGGGATCGTGGAATCATCGAAGTCGCCTTGAAGCGAAGTCCCGATGAGCCGCTGCACAAACGCGCCTGTGGTGTCCTTCTTGCTGGGGACAGCTACGGGCTCGTCAGCGCTGGACAAGAGGCGCTCTCCGTTGTGGAGATACACGTCAGGTCGTGCATCCTTGATGAGCCAGGCCGACCGGAGCAGCGTTGCCAATGTGTGGCGTTCAGGAAGGATGAGGATGAGCTTGCGGCCATGCCGCAAGCCGAGCCCTCGTGCGAGTGCCTTTTGGACGTCTCGGCCCTCCTGTTCGCCGGCAACAACGATGAACCGATCGTCGTCCTCCCAGTGAGCAAACATCCGGTTGGGTTCGTTGGTCGCCTGGCTCGTGATGCCCAACGCCTGGACCAGTCGTGGCGCAACCACACCGTTGAAGTGGAGACGTCTCTCCTGCTTGGTCGCCATGAGTCTCCCATCACTCCACACTGCCGCGTTCGACCTACGGTTCGGGGCCCCATCCTCGTGATGCTCGGACGACCCCTACCGCGAGATGCGCGGTTCTTGCAGCGCATACTGACAGGTCTAGTTCAGCGCTGTGGGCCGAAGGGCGCCCGGGGCTGCCTTTGGGGGTTCCACTCGTGCGTGTCGCACCTCCATGTCATGCTCTGAGCTGACGAAGCACGTACCGACGCAGCTTCGGGAGACTTGGGGCACATGAAGGTCAAGATTCACCGGGGTACCGAAGAGATCGGTGGCAGCTGCGTGGAGGTGAAGGCGGGGGACGGGACCCGGATGGTCCTGGATCTCGGCCGTCCCCTCGATTCTGGGTGGGGTGAGCAGGTCGAACTTCCTGAAGTGCCAGGTCTGCAAGAGCCGGATCCGTCGCTCCTGGCGTTGCTGATCTCGCACCCACATCTCGATCACTACGGCCTCGCGGTCGACCTGCCTGTTGATGTTCCCATCTACCTCGGTGCGGAAGCTGCCCGGCTCCTGAACGCGGCGGCGTTCTTCAACCCGCTGTCGGGCGCCCTGTCTTGCGCCGGACACTTCTCGGACCGGACACCGTTCGAGATCGGACCGTTCACGATCACGCCCTACCTCGTGGATCATTCCGGTTTCGATGCCTACTCGTTGTTGATCGAAGCTGATGGCCACCGGTTGTTCTACACGGGTGACTTCCGTGGGCATGGTCGCAAAGCCGCGCTGTTCGAGCGTCTGCTTCGCGAACCTCCCGGTGGCATCGACGTGGTGTTGATGGAGGGAACGCACGTACGCATCGACGGCGACCACGACGAGGTTGCGTTCGAGACGGAGGCTGCGCTCGAGCACCGGTTCGTCGAGATGTGCGAGCAGACGGAGGGCGCGGTCGTGGTGTTCGGTTCCGCGCAGAACCTCGATCGGCTGGTGACCGTGTACCGAGCCGCCAAGCGGTCGGGGCGCACGTGTGTGGTCGACCTGTACGGCGCCACGGTCGCGGCGGCGACCCGCCTGACGATCCCACAGCCGGGGTTCGATGCGCTGCGGGTCTATGTCCCGAACCGGCAGCGGGTGCGGGTCAAGGAGTCGGGGGAGTTCGAACGTGTCACAAAGATTCGTGAGCATCGGGTGTTCCCGGAGGAGCTCGCGCAGACGCCGGGTCGGTTCCTGCTGCACGTGCCGTCCTCGACGGCCGGCGAGCTGCTTCGTACAGGGGTCTTGACCGCCGAGGGTGTCGCGGTGTGGTCGCTGTGGGAGGGCTACCTCGATGACCCCGGTGGGGTGCGGCTGCGGGGCATGCTCGCGGCGGCGGACGTCGAGCTGGAACACCTGCACACCTCCGGGCACGCCTCGGTAGCGGATCTGCGACGTCTGGTGGGCGCGCTCGCGCCAGCACGGGTGGTGCCGATCCATTCGGAGGCCGGAGACCGGTTCACCGAACTGTTCGCCGGCGTTGACCGCCAACGTGATGGCGACTGGTGGGAGGTCGCATGAACAGCTATGGGGATGAGCCGCTCGACTGCGAGTTCATGAGCGACACCGATGGGGACATGCAGCTGGTCGCGTGCGACGCGGATGCGCACTGGGTGGTGGTCGAGCAGCAGAACGGCGGGGCACCTGAGGTTCTGCGCCAACATGCTGCCGAGGGCGAGATTGCCTACTACCGCGGCCTGTCCGGCAACCCGGCCTGGTCTGTCTCGCGGGGCGGGGGACGGTCGCTGTACGTGTTCGCGGAGGGCCGCCGATTCCCGATGCTGTTCGGCCAGCCTGGGGCGCTGGAGCGCACGGACAGTTTCCTGACCGATGCCACCAGCATGCAGCGTTCAGTAATCGAGAGCGCGTCGTGGCGGCTGGCTGCGGAGCTGTGCCGCCGTCATCCCGATCGGCTGCGGATCTGCGAGCTCCATCCGGGCGGCGGGCAGTATGACTGTCTGTCGATCGCGGCCGTCGGGGACGAGCCGCGCTCGCTCGTGCAGCTCAACCGGTACGGCTCCATCCACGTCGAGGGACGGTGGGACGGTCGCGTGCCGAAGATCGATTCGCGGAACTGGGCGGCGTACTTCACCGAGGATCCGTACCTGTTCGTGCGGACCCTCGAGGACGACGTCGCCTTGCTCCCGCCGCCGGAGGTGCCGGCAACCGTCGAGCACACGCTCGTCTACCGACTGCTCGCTGCTGCGGCGGCCGCGGACGTGCTCGGGGTCCGTCGCCGCCGGATCGTCAGCGGCTACTTCGACAGCTCCGGTGAGCCGTGCCGGGCACGAAACGAACTGTTCGCCGACTTCCCGGCCGCAGACCGACGACGGTCGGACCCGTCAGCCGAGCGGCCGTTGGGGGTCGCGGAGTATCGGTTCTGGTTCGTCCTCGACGCAGGTCGGCCGGTGGCCTGTCTGGACATCGCAGGTGTTGGGTGGGACGCCGCCGGTGCCGAGGTCGACCTGCTCACGGCCTACCAGGGATCCGGGCGACGACTCGGGGTGATGCTGGCCACGTCGTTTCCAGATCTGGCCGGGTGAGCGGCGACAGGCGCGCGAGGTCACACCCCGGTTCTTGACCGAGTTGGCACGAAGGAGACCGCATGGCAAGTCAGGACCGGACCGCTGGAGCTTTGCTCGGGATGGCTGCCGGAGATGCGTTGGGTGCCGGCTACGAGTTCGCCGGCCCACCGACTGGTGACGTCGCGATGATCGGCGGCGGGCTCGGGAACTTCGCGCCCGGCGAGTGGACTGACGACACCTCGATGGCCCTGTGCATCGCCGAGGTGATCGCCACCGGAACGGTCGATCTCAACGCGATCGGGGACCGGTTCATCGCCTGGCAGCGTTCGGGTCCGGACGACATCGGCATCTCCACATCTGCGGTGCTGCGCCAGGCCGACGCCGGGGTCGAACTCGCGTCGGTGGCGGCCCGATACTTCGAGGAACATCCGAGGGGTGCCGCCGGCAACGGGGCACTGATGCGCACCACCCCCGTCGCGTTGGCGCACCTGGGCGACGACGCAGCGATCGCCACCACGGCACGATCCGTGGCCTCCCTCACTCACGCCGACCCACTCGCGGGCGACAGCTGCGTGCTGTGGTGCATCGCCATCGACCGGGCGATCCGGCAGGGCCGCCTCGATGGCGTACACGACGGGCTGGCGTTCCTGCCAGACGAACGACGCACGTTCTGGAGCGACGCCATCGACGAGGCCGAACAGCGCCCGCCCGGCTCGTTCACCGGAAACGGGTTCACCGTGGTCGCGCTGCAAGCCGCCTACGCCGCCATCGTGCAGACGCCGGTCCCACACGACGTACCTGCCCGACACTTCCAGGATGCGCTGGCCGCGGCGGTGCGGATCGGGCACGACACCGACACGGTCGCCGCGATCGCCGGGATGGTGCTCGGCGCCCGCTGGGGAGCATCCGCTGTCCCGTTCGCGTGGCGGCGGATGCTCCACGGCTGGCCCGGTCTGCGGGCCGCCGATCTGACACGCCTGGCCATCCTGACCGCCAGGGGCGGTCGGCCAACGGACAACGGGTGGCCCTCCGCCCCGGTGATCGACGGGTACGGCGACCCCTATTTCCTCGTGCCGCTCCCCGGCGATGACGGGGTCCTGCTCGGCAACCTGACTTCGCTCGCAGACGCGGTCGCGCAGGTGGACGCGGTCGTCTCGCTCTGTCGGGTCGGTACCGGACAGGTCCCCGCGGAACTCGAGCACCATCAGGTCTGGCTCGTCGACCAGGACGGTGACGCCAACCCCCACCTCGACTTCGTCCTCGACGACACCGTCGAAGCGATCCGGACCCTGCGCGCCGAGGGCAAGCGCGTGTTCGTGCACTGCGTCGCCGGTGCCAGCCGCACACCAACTGTCGCGGCCGCCTACCTCGCCCGACACGCCAACATCCCCGCAACCGAAGCGCTCGAACGCGTCGGGGCAGCCATCCCGTTCCACAACCGCCACAACACCGCTTTCCTCGGCGCGCTTGAGAAGACGTGATCAGGTCGTCGGCTCCCCCCGTCCTGTGGTCGGCACCGAGACGAGACGCGGAGCCTGTATCGATTCACGATGCGGGCTCACACACGAGCTGGTAGCCCCGAGGTGCTGAGTCGCCGCTGGACGCGCTGGTCGCTGAGTCCGATGATGATGATCTCTACCCGATTCCGTCGGACGAACAGCTACAGACGGGTTCCCCGTACGGGCCGCCGAGCGCCCCACGTGTCAATCTCCTATCAACGACCAGGGCGTCGGGAGACCACGGCTTCGACGTCCGATAACTCGGACCGCAAACCCAGGTCATGCCCAAATGAACCCACCGTCCACACTCTCAGCGACGCTCTATTCGCTCAGTTCGTCTGTATTCGCTCAGTTACAGTGAAGACATGCGACTACGGATCAGGCGGCCGGGGGTTCGAATCCCTCCCAGCGCGCAAACGGCCCGCTACGCACCTGTAGCGGGCCGAATTCGTACGATTCGCTGTTCCTGACCGAGGTGCATTCAGGCACTTCGAGCGAGAGCTCGTCTCCACTCTCAACGGCCGCAGATGCGCTCAGATCGCCTAGATTCGCGACAATTCGCTCAGTTCGCGCAAGGACGCCTGACTGTTGGGAACGGCTATCGATTTGGGCATGCGTTCGGTGCCCTCACGGCCCCTTTCGGCACTCATCGGCTCGCCGAAGTGCTCGATCGCGATGTCGTGATCGGTGGCCAGGCGGCTCCCGCAACTGCTCGTTGGCGACAGCCTCGGTGTTCGACTCGGCTCGGACACGGTTGGAGTCCGGGGGGCGTGGTGATGGAGGCACGGGCAGTTTCACGGCCCTTCTCGACGAAGGCGGGGGCCGCGTGAGATAGCGGGGGCGGGATAGGTGCTGTGAACAGGCGTGTGGCCTCGCGAGACTTGGAAGCGACCAAGCAACCGAGTCCGGAGGCCACACGTGGTTCAGGCTACGCCGTCATGCCCGCCGTCGTCATCGCTCTCGCAGGAGGTGCCGCTGCTCGGCATCGCCGGGCTGCGGGTGCTGGGCTGCTTCGAGATGTACGACGAGCGGCACGTGTTCGTTGAGACGCTCCGCCGTCTGGTGGTGTGTCGCGAGTGTGGGCAGGGGGCCGAGTCCGGTGGCCGTCACGTGGTCCAGGTCCGGGACCTGCCCGTCGGCGCGAGGGCGACCCGGCTGGTCTGGCACAAGCGCGAGTGGCGCTGCCGTGACTGCGGCCGCTCCTGGCGCGAACGACATGACGACATCCCGCCGCGCGCGGTGCTGACCACGCGTGCCCGCCGTGAAGCAGCCCGCCAGGTCGGTGAGCTCGGCCGCCCCGTCGCGCCGGTGGCACGCGAGTTCGGGGTGGGGTGGGAGACGGTCATGCGCGCCGTCACCGACGAAGCCAAGGGGCGGTTCGCCGACCAGCAGCTCTACACCCGCCAACAGCAGGTGTGCCTGGCGATCGGGGTGGACGAGAAGGTCATGAACCGTGCCACCCGTGGACGTCGTCGCCGCTACGTGACCGTGATCGTCGACCTCGCGCGTGGTCGGCCGCTGGACATCGTCGAGGGGCGTTCCAAGGCCGTTCTGCGGGCCTGGCTGGCGGTCCAGACCCCGGCGTGGCGTGCCGCGGTGAAGATCGCGGCACTCGATCCGGCCGCGCCGTACAAGGCCGCGCTGATCGACCCGAAGGTCGGCCTGCCCAACGCCCGGCTGGTGCTGGACCACTTCCACGTCGCCAAGCTCGCAGGCGCCGCGATCGATGACTGCCGCCGCCGGGTCCAGCAAGAGACCTTGGGCCACCGCGGCCACAAGCACGACCCGCTCTATCGGGTCCGCAAGCTGCTGCTGCTCGCGGCCGACCGGCTCGACGAACGCGGCGCAGAACGCCTCCAGGCCGCTCTCGCTGTCGGTGATCCGTACGACGAGGTCGGCTGCAGCCACGTCGCCAAGGAGCTGCTGCGGGCCGTGTACGCCTCGCCCGACATCTTCGCTGCCCGCATCGCGCTCGAGCGGTTCTTCGACTGGGCCGCCCACGTCGGCATACCCGAGGTCACTCGCCTGGCCACCACCATCGACCGCTGGCGCACCGAGGTCCTGGCCTACTTCCGCACCGGCCGCGCCTCGTCAGGACCCGTCGAGGCCGTCAACGGCGAGATCGAACAGGTCGACCGCGCCGCCCGCGGATTCCGCAACTTCGACAACTACCGCACCCGCATGCTGCTCAAGACCGCGGTCGCCTGGCAGACTCCCCGAACACCAAGACTCCGAGGCCGAGCCACACAATCCGACCCCGCCACCCCCGCGTTCATCGCGTAGGGCCAGTTTCACGGGCTCGCCTGACGGCGGCCGCAAGAAACTGGCCCCGGCCCGGTTCGCAGCGGCCTTGCGGTCCGACCCCTGCCGCCGGTTCATCGCGGACCCGCCCGGGGCACGTCTCGAGCGGGTGGTCATAGCGGGCGTTCTCTACGGTCGGCCGTCAGCGTCGGCGCAGGAGCCTCGACCATCGACTGCGCGCACGGGGCGGGAACAACTCGTCGCCCATCGGGGCATCCACGGCGTCGATCGCGATGTCGTGACCGGCGCCGGCGCGGCTCCCGCCGAGCTGCTCGTTGGCCACGCAGACACCGGTCTGGACATCGAGCCGTACCCGGTGTGCGTCCGGGTAGATGAAGTCCGGGTACTGATCCCTCAGGTCGAGCCCGCTCTCCTCGATCAGCTCCGACAGCAGCAGCGAGCAGCACGGACAGCGCGGGTCGTAGACGGCTGTCGGACGGAGGATCGCCTCCCAGGTCTCGCGCCCGTGGTGGTCGACGACCCGTACATCCTCGACGGTCGCGCCAGCACCGCCGTCGTGACCATCGGCGAGCTCAACCGGATCGAACACGGCCACGTTGTAGTAGTTGCCGACCATCGCCACGTCCGTATCAAGGTGCCACCGCCCCGGACGACGGCTGACGAACCCGTCGGCGTCGTACTCGACCACCGCCCCGGACGCGCCAGGCAACTCCACCGGGCTCGCGTTGCCGTCCCGGCTCAGCGGGGCGACGGTCTGCGGCTCCTCGCGCCGGATCCCGCGGAGCGTGCCGTCCAGGTACTCGATCCGGGCCAGCTTCGGACGCCGGATCAGGACTCGAACCGGCCCGTCACCGGCGGGCATCCAGTCGGGCTGCTGTTCGGTGTAGCGCAGCGTCGACCAACGCCACGGCGAGGACCGGGCGAGCGCACGGAAGCGTTCGACGGTGGACTCCATCTCGCCAGCGTACGAGCCGCACCCCATGACCCGCTGCTCCAGCTGCAACGGGCGTTGCGACCTGGCGGCAGACGGCGAACCGGAGAACGCCTGCACCACCTACCGGGTCCCCTCAGTTAGACGTCGGCGGGTCGGGGGAGGGGTTTGAGCCGGTGGTCGTGGGTGAACAGGCGGGGTACGAGGCCGAGGGTGATGATGGTTGTGTTGGTGGCTGCGGCGCCGAGGACGAGGAACATGACGACGGCTTGGACGAGGACAGCGTCGACGGGGTGGACGCCGGCGAGGATGAGGCCGGTCATCGCGCCGGGGAGGAAGACCAGGCCGACGGCTCTTGTGGTTTCGATCTGGGGGATGAGGGCGGTGCGTAGCGCGGAGGCGAGGTAGGGCCGGGCGGCGGTGCGTGCGGGGTGGCCCAGGGCGAGGCGGGCTTCGACTTCCAGCCGTTTGTCGCGGAGTTCCTCGACGGCGCGACGAGCGGCGATGATGGTGGCGTTCATGGCGTTGCCGACCATCATCCCGGCCAGAGGCACGATGGTGCGACCTTCGGCGGGGAAGATCTTGAGTCCGAAGAGCACCCCGAGGCTGATCGTCCCGGTGACAGTGAAGGCGATGATGGTTAGGAACAGCAGTCTGGGCACTTCGGGGGCTCGGCGGCGGACGACGTCGCCGGCGTAGCCGATCATGGCGGCGACCCACAGCCAGGACCAGCTCAGGGAGCGGTCAGGGTCGATGATCAGGGTGAGGGCGGCGCCGACCAGCAGCAGCTGGACGATGGCACGCAGCGTTGCCCAAGCGATGCGCTTCTCGAGTCGAAGTCCGCGCCAGCGGGACATGCCGATCGCCACCGCGACCAGCAGGAGCGACAGGGTCAGCCC
This sequence comes from uncultured Nitriliruptoraceae bacterium, assembly GCA_963695235.1. Lineage (GTDB taxonomy): Bacteria > Actinomycetota > Nitriliruptoria > Nitriliruptorales > Nitriliruptoraceae > PWLR01. Next base: position 754,165 of record OY968778.1, on the reverse strand, counting down.
GAAGAGCGTGACGTCACCGCTGCGCATCTTCGGCTCCTTCCAACAGCCGGTGTAGATCGGCCCGTGCGTCGAGCTTGGCGGGATGGTCGAGCCGAGCAACGACTCGTCCCCGGTCGAGGACGAGCACCCGGTCGGCGATGCGTCGTACCTGGTCGAGCTCGTGGGTGACCCACACGATCGGGATCCCGTCGGCGGTCAGGGCGGTGGCGGTCTGCTCGAAAGCCCGTTTCGGGACGGCGTCCAGCGCGGAGGTTGGTTCGTCGAGCAGCAGCGCCTCTGGGCCGGCAAGCAGAGTGCGGGCCAGGCAGACCCGCTGCGCTTCCCCGCCCGAGAGGGTGTCGGCGCGCCGGTCGAGGTAGCGCTCGTCGAGGGCCGCCCGGTGCAGCGCCTGCTGACGTTGGTCTCGGGTGCTGTCGGGAGCTGCGATGTCGAGGTTGTCGGCCACCGTTCCGCCGAACAGCGTCGGCTTCTGGAAGACCATCCCCACCCGGCGGCGCAGCGCGAGCGGGTCGAGCGCTTCCAGATCCTGGCCTCGGTGCGTGATCCGCCCGGCGGTGGGCACCTCGAGCCGGTTGCACAGCCGCAGCATGGTGCTCTTGCCCGCACCGGACGGGCCGATGACCGCGGTCACGCCCTCGGCCGAAATCTCGGCGGTGACGGCCTCGAGCACAGACGTGCCGTCCAGCACGACGTCGACCGACTCGAAGACGAACAAGGCGGGCTTGGCCATCTGATGCGAGCTCCCGGTTACCAGTAAGTGTGTAACCGCGGTTACAGTAGTCGTCTGGATGTCGTTGGGAGTGACGATGCGGTGGGTGTGGTTGGTCTACCGGCTCCCGCGGGAGCCGTCCTCGCCGCGCATCGCGGTCTGGCGCCAGCTTCGCCGTCTGGGGGTCGCACAGGTCACCGATGGGGTGGCGGCGCTGCCGTTGGATGCCCGCAACCGTGAGCGTCTGGAGTGGCTGGCCGACGAGGTGCTCGACGCGGACGGGCAGGCGATGGTGTGGCTGGCCGAGCCCACCTCCCCGTCGGTCGAGCGGCGGCTGATCGGGGACCTGGCCGCGGAGCGTGCTGCCGAGTACCGGCAGGTGCTCGACGAGGCGCACGAAGCCGTGTCACGTGATCCGGTCGGCAAGCGCCGTGAGCTACGGCGGCTGCGACGTGAGCTGCGCCGGATCCGTCAGCGCGACTACTTCCCGCCGGCCGAACGTGACCTGGCGGCTGTCGCCGTTACCGAGCTGTCGGCCTCGTTGGAAGCCGACGAGATGGCGGAGGGACGCTGATGCTGTGGGTGACCCGTGCCGGGGTGCACATCGATCGTGCCGCGTGTGCCTGGCTGATCGCCAGGTGCGTCGACGACCAGGCGACGTTCGGTTTCGTCGCCGGCCCTGACGAGGTACCCGAGGACGCCATCCCCTTCGACATGCGTGGCGTCGAACATGGCCATCACGGTGGGGACTGCACCTTCGAGACCATCCTCAAGCGCTACGAGCTGCTCGACCCGGTGTTGGCACGCATCGCCGAGATCATCCACGAGGCCGACCTCGACGACGAACGCTTCGACGCCCCCGAGGCACCAGGGTTGGACGTGATCCTCCGGGGCCTGTCGATGGTCGCCGACGACCACCAGGTGCTGGAGCTGACCGGCCCGGTCTTCGACGGGCTCTACGCCTACTACCGCCGCTCTCTGCTGCTGCACGAGGGGGTCCGATGACCGGCGAGCGAACCGAACCGTCCGACGACACTGCCATCACCACCGAGGCGGGGGACCGCCAGCCGCTGCGGAACCACGGCATCGGGCTGGGGGAGGCCACCCGGGTGTGGTGGTTGGTGGCGCTCAACAGCTTCGGTGGCCCCGCGGGGCAGATCGCGGTCATGCACCGCTTCCTGATCGAGGAACGCCGCTGGTTCTCCGAGAAGCGGTTCCTTCACTCCCTCAACTACTGCATGCTGCTGCCCGGCCCCGAAGCGCAGCAACTGGCCACCTACTTCGGCTGGCTGCTGCACGGCCTGCGCGGCGGACTCATCGCCGGCGGACTGTTCATCCTGCCCGGCTTCGTCGCCATCATGATCCTCAGCGTGCTGTACGCCGGGTTCGGGGACGTCACCGCGGTTGAGGCGATCTTCTACGGCATCAAACCCGCAGTCATGGCGGTCGTCGCCTCCGCGGTGGTGCGCATCGGCTCGCGGGCGCTGAAGAACCGCACCATGTACGCCATCGCCGCGGCCGCCTTCGTGGCCATCTTCTTCCTCGACATCCCCTTCCCGATCATCATCGCCACCGCCGGTCTCATCGGGTTCTTCGGCGGCCGCTGGTGGCCCAGCGTGTTCAACGTCATCAGCGGTCACGACGCGGACGCGACCGACGACCCGCCCGCCCGCGTCTCCGACGACCTCCAGCCCGTCAAGCCCTCGACCCGCCGCTCGGTCAAGGTGCTCGTGATCGGGCTGACGCTGTGGTTCGCCCCGATCGCCGTCCTGGCGGTTTGGACCGGGCGAGACTCGATCTGGGTCGAGGAAGGCCTGTTCTTCTCCACCGCCGCCGTGGTCACCTTCGGGGGCGCCTACTCCGTGTTGGCCTACCTCGCCCAGCAGGCCGTACAGACCTACGGCTGGCTGCTGCCCGGCGAGATACTCGACGGGCTCGGCATGGCCGAGACCACCCCCGGACCCCTCATCCAGGTGGTGCAGTTCGTCGGGTTCATGGGCGCCTACCGTGCGGGACTGGGTATCGACCCGATGCTCGCGGGGGTGCTCGGCGCCATCCTCACCACCTGGGTCACCTTCGTGCCCTGCTTCCTGTTCATCTTCCTCGGCGCGCCCTACATCGAGTACCTACGCGGCAACCACCGGCTCACCTCCGCCCTCTCGGCGATCACCGCAGCGGTCGTCGGTGTCGTGCTCAACCTCGCCGTCTGGTTCTCCCTGCACACCCTCTTCGCACAGGTCGGCGAGACCCACGCCTACGGACTGCGGCTCTACGTCCCCGACCCCACCACCCTCGACCTGGCCGCCGCGGCCATCGCCATCGCCGCCTTCTTCGCCATGTTCAAGCTGCGCTGGTCGATGCTCCGCACGCTGGCCGTCAGCGCCGCCATCGGCGCCACCCTGCACCTCACCATCCTCACCTGACAGCCTGGACCGCACCGTCACCAGAACAGACACACCCTGGCCAACCGGCTGCCCACAACGGATCGGCATAACCGCCGTATGTGCACTATGCCGGCAGGCGCCTGATCGCGCAGCACGACCGCCGTCGTGGACAGGACTAGGGACCCCGGAATCGGCAGCCGTCAGCACGGTCCTTGCAGGCGAAGGACCGCACGCCCGCGGCCACTGCTGGGCAGGTAGAACGCGCCCGTGAGGGTGACGCTCGGGTGTGAGCAGCGCGCCAGAGACTCCTACCCTTGACGCAGCTTGCATCGTGATGCACGATGCAAGCTGACGGGAGGTTGACCATGGCCAAGGGCTTCACCGTACGGCTCGATGAGGAGCAGGCTGCCGAGTTGGAGGCGGTTGCCAAGGCGGCCGGGGTGCCGGTCGCCGAGGAGATCCGTCAGGCGATAACGGCACGGATCGCGGAGCGCCGCCAGGACGAAGAGTTCCGCGCCCGCCTGCGGCGGTCGATCGAGGACAACCAGAAGATCCTCGACCGGCTCGCCCAGTAGATGGCGTGGCGCTACCTCGATCTGGCTGATTTCTTGCTCATCGCCGAGGCGGTTCTGGAGATCCCTGCCGAGGACCTCGCACGAGCCGGCCGTCTCGAGCTCGCCGAGTCGGCGCTTCATGCACCAGCCGCCAAGTTCGGCGGTGTCGAGTTCTATCCCGACCTTGCCCGCAAGACTGCGGTGCTCGCGTCGCGGCTGATCGGCAACCATCCGTTGCCGGACGGCAACAAGCGGGCTGGGTACCTGTGCGCGCTCGAGTTCGTCGCTCGAAACGGCGGGACGTGGACCCACCCGGCCGACGACCCGGAGGGTGACGAGACCGTCGCCATCATCGAAGGTGTCGCTGCCGGCAACGTCGGCGAGGACGAGCTCACCGCGTGGATCACCGAACGGCTCGAGTGACCTCGGCAGGTCTCTCGGACGACGCGTCAACGACGGTCCTCATCGCCTTCAAGACTCTGGACCGTAAACCCAGGTCATGCCCAAATGAACCCACCGTCCACACTCTCAACGATGCTCTATTCGCTCAGTTCGCCTGTATTCGCTCAGTTACAGTAAGGACATGCGACTACGGATCAGGCGGCCGGGGGTTCGAATCCCTCCCAGCGCGCAAACCGAATTCGGCCTCCCAGATGGTCCTGGAAGGCCGAATTTCGCGTCCCTGAGTTCGTGCCTGAATGGCTGCCCAGCGGCGTCATGCCCAAACGTGACAAATGGCGAGCCGTCCGTCGCGTCCCATTCGAGCCCTGCGGGCAGCGGGCATGGTGATTCTGGATCGTCCACGTCCCGGTAGCAGCCGAGCGCGACCCCACGCACAGGGGCAGGCCGGCCTGAGCCTGCTCGTGTCCCGATTGCTCACGTCTGCCGCAGTTGCTCTGCGAGGTCGTTCACGGGGAAGAAGGTGAAGGCGCGGCCGGTCTTGCGCTTGCGAACCAGGCCTCGTGATTCGAGGTCGAGGAGGTCGTTGCGAGCTGACTGGTAGGCGATGTTGTGGCTCCTCTTGTGGGTCTGGAAGGTGAAGGTGGCGCCGGGGGTCCGAAGCGCGTAGCCGATCAGGGCGACCTGACGGTGGTTCAGGTCGGTGGTCGTGAGGAGCTGTTCGGTGTCGCGGACCTCGCGCATTTTGCGGCGGAGGTAGTTCTGCAGCTCGTCGATCGCTCGTAGGAGCACTTCGAGCTGATAGAGCACGAAGTAGGTCAGGTCGTTGTCGTCCCACTCGGTGTAGAGGTAGGACCGTGCGTACTTGGCGGGTGCCTTCCTGAGGATGCTCGAGACGGTGAGGAACTCGGTGAGCCAGTAGCCGCGGTGGAGCATGGACCAGTAGAACAGCGCCCGCGCGGTCCGGCCGTTGCCATCGAGGAACGGGTGGTCGTAAGCGAGCCAGAAGTGGACGATGATCGAACGAACCACAGGATGGAGATAGTCCTCGTTCTCGTCTCCGTGGTTGGCGAAGTCACACATCGCCTGGAGTCGTGCGGGCAGGTCGGCGGCGTCGGGCGGGGCGTGCAGGAGCTCGCCATGCTCGTCGAACACGCCGATGCGCTCCTCCTCCCCTGTCTGGAGTCGACCGGCGGCAATCGGGTCGTCAAGGGTGTCCTCGGTGACGATGCGGTGGAGCTCGAGGACCGCCTCCGGGGTGAGTGATACGTCGCTGTTCGCCCGTACGAAGTTCATCGCTCGGTAGTTGTTCAGGATCATCTGCTCGCTCTTGGTGCGAGGTCGCCGCCCCGATCGGAGCATCTCCTTCGCGACACGCCTGCTCGTCGAGGCTCCTTCAAGCTGGCTCGAAGTGATGGCCTCCTCGATCAAGGAACTCACGAGGTACCGCTTGCGGGTCGCGGGGTTGGTCACCTGTTCGCTGAGCGCGATCTGTCCGCTGGCGTTCCTGTCAACCTGCTGCAGCATCTGGAGCATCACGCCCGGTAGCGCGATCGTGAAGGGACGATGCTCGCGATCCTCGAGGGCGACCGGCTGCGAGATCTGGGTCCGGGTCATCCGAATGCCAACCCACCACTCCTCTGCGGTGAGGTCGCCGGGCGGATCCATGTGCCGCAAGGAGTCCCAGTGCCGATAGCGACCACCGATGGTGGCGCGCACCTCTGGGTTGTTGAGGATCAGCGAGACCAGCCGTTGCGGGTCGATCTCCCCGACAAGCTCATGCCAGGGCTTCGAGGGGAGGGTGGGCTTCTTCATCGGCTCCCTGACATTTCGTACCAAGGTTCGACAGATTGGTAGTTGAGACTCTTGGAGGGGAAATGTCAAGGCGGCAGAACTTGGTACTTGTTGACATTGCTCGAACGGCCTCGCGACCTACCGCGTACCCACGTCATGCCCAAACGAACCCACCGTCCCCACCCTCAACGACGGATGGCGACACGCGGGCGTGTCTGCGGTCGATCCTCGAGGATGCCCGCGGAGCCAGAGTGCTATCATCTGGAATACTATTGGGTCCAGCAGCATCGAGGCTTTTGTGGCGCAGGATCAGGACGTCGCGGCGCTGGGTGCGTTCCTCGATGGTCGTGCGGCGCGTCCGACGTTGGGGTTGGTGTACGGCCGGCGTCGCATCGGCAAGTCGACACTTCTGGTCGGTGAGGTTGAGCGCCGTGGCGGCTTCTACTTCGAGGCGACACGGGTCGAGGCTGCGGTGCATCTCGAGCGGCTCGGGGCGGCACTGGGAGAGCATCTCGGCGTGGGGCGGATCGAGCTGCGGTCGTGGCAGGAGGCGCTGACCCAGCTGGTGCGGCTAAGTGGTGACGGGCCGGTTCCGGTGGTGCTGGACGAGTTCGGGTACCTGATGGAGGCGGATGCGTCGCTGCCCTCCCAGATCGCCTCAACGCTCGGGCCGGCGGGCCGCGGCCGGGGTGCGGGTCGGGCGCGGCTGGTGTTGTGCGGCTCGGCCATCGCGATGATGCGTTCACTGACGGCCGGCGAAGCGGCACTGCGTGGACGCGCGGGTCTGGAGCTGGTCATGCTCCCCGACGACTACCGGGTGGCTGCGTCGCGGTTGCCCGACTCGGCTGACTTGAGCGTTGCGGCACGTGTGTTCGCGGTGATCGGTGGTGTCGTCGGTTACGCGACCGACATGGTGGACTTCGATCTGCCGGACGGAGTGGATGACGTCGATCGGTGGATCGTCCAGCGGGTGCTCTCACCCGCGGCGACCCTGCACCACGAGGCGACCACACTGCTGTCGGAGGATCCGGCCCTGGCCGGTGCGGACCCGCTGCTGCACCACAGCATCCTGGGGGCGATCGCGACCGGCTCGGTCACCGCGGGCAGGATCGCCAGCCGGCTGGGGAGGCAGGTGTCCAACCTCGCCCCGGCGCTGGGACGGCTGGTCGATGCCGGCTTCGTCCTCCGACATGAGGACCCGATCCGCAAGCAGCGACCCACCTACGCGCTGGCAGACGCCTACCTGCAGTTCCACTACGCCATCCTCGAGCCGCACCGCTCCCGCCTGCGCAGCCGCGACCCAAGGACGCTGTGGCAGGAGCGCCTGACCGAGGTCTTCGACAGCCAGGTCCGTGGCCCGGTCTTCGAACAGCAGGCCCGAACTTTCGTGGAGCGGTTCGCCTCCGACGACACCGTGCCGGGTGAGCGGGCACACATCGGGCCATCACGGCTGACTGCCCGGGGACGCGAGTGGGAGCTCGACCTCGTCGTCACGGATGACCATCCGGACCCTGCGAACCGACGCATCACCGTGATCGGCGAAGCCAAGGCAGGCGAGCGGATCGGCCGCCGCCATCTCGATCGTCTCATCGAAGCGCGACTCCAGCTCGGCGCCCGTGCGGCCGAGGCGCGACTGCTGCTGGTCGGCTCGAGCTTCGAGAAAGAGCTGCTGGTCGAGGTGGCAGGCCGCGATGACGTCGACATCGTCGACCTCGACCGGCTGTACCACGGGGACTGATCATCACCTGTCTCCGTCGGACGGGGCGGGATCCGTGGCTCGAGATCTCGGACCGCGAACCAGGTCATGCCCAACGTGCCCACCATCTACACCCTCAACGACGCTCTATTCGCAGTGCCACTGCGGTCAACCTGTCAGCCGCACATTCTCGGCGCCCAGAGCGAGCACCGCGTCCACCATGCCGTCCACCTCGGCCAACGTCGTCCGCGGGTTGATGAAGCAAGGGCGGATCGCGAGGCCACCGCCGACGAAGGTGCTGGTCGGCGTGTAGGGGGTCTCCCGCCGGAGGCGAGCTAGGAGACCCTCGGTGAACGCATCAGCGTCGATGCCCGGGGGTGCCACGTATCGGAAGCAGACGATCGACAGCTGCGCGTCGCACAGGAGCTCGAGAGCGGGTTCTGCACGGACGCGCTCGGCGATCCTTCTGGCGAAGGCCATGTGCTGCTCGACGCGCGCCGCCACGCCGGCGCGGCCGATCTCCCGTAGCGCGGCCCACACGAGCACGCCGCGGGGCGGCGCCGAGAGCTCGAGGCTCTGGTCCGCCCACTGACCAGCCATGAGGTCGAACTGGGACGCCGCGGCGTCGGCCTCACGGCTGAAGGATCCTTCGAGGTAGGCCGCGTGGCCCTCGGCGAAGGCGCGGGTCAGCACGCCACCGTCCCGAACGTAGGTCGCCCCTACCCCCACCCCCGTGGCGAGCCACTTGTGCGGATCCACGATCCACGAGTCGGCGTCGTCCACTCCGGCCAGCTGGGGCGACACGGCCGGAGAGGCATTGGCGATGAGTCCGTAGGCGCCGTCGACATGCACCCAGCTGCCGTGGCGGCGCGCCACCTCGACGACGTCGGCGATCGGGTCGATCGAGCCGGTATCGGTCGATCCGGCGATCGCGACCGTGGCGACGGGCACGATCCCCGCCGAGACGTCGCGTCTCAGAGCTTCGTCGAGGGCGGCCACGTCGAAATGTCCGGTCGGAGTCGCGGGGATCTCCACGACCGCACCACGTCCCAGGCCGAGTACGGCTGCCGCCCGGTGGACGGTCCGGTGGGCGCGGCTCGACACGTAGATGCGGGCACGGACACCCGAAGGCGACCCGTCCTGGGCGACGTCGACGCCGAGTCGCTCGAAGGTTGCCTGGCGCGCTGCGCCGAGAGCGAGCAGCTGGGCCGTGGATCCACCGCTGGTGAACACCCCGACGGCGAGCGACGGGATGCCGCAGAGCTCGGCCAGCCAGCGCAGCCCCGTTCGCTCCAGGGCGTTGAAGGAATGCAGCAGGTAGCGCTGCCCGCCGGCGAGCGCGGCCGCGGTCTGTGCGGCTACCCCCACGGTCGTCGCACCCGTGGTGATGAAGCCGACGAACCCCGGCGCGCTGATCCGGCAGCCGTGCTCGACGGCAGTGCCGAGCTCCGCGACGGTCGCATCCAGGCCGATGCCCTCATGCGGTAGCGGGCCCGGCTCGGAGGTCACGGTCCCCGCCCGGTAGGCCGGGAACATGTCGGCGGTGTGTCCGCGCTCGTACGCCTCCAGCGAAGGGATCAGCGCCCGCAGCGTCTCCGCCACCCGCCCGGTCTCCGCTGGGTCTGCCGGCTCCTGCATCTTCTGCACGCTCTCCCGCCCTGGGTCGGTGGCGGCTCTCGAGCGCCCTCAGTTCGTCCGACTCAACCGGCTGTTCGATCTCCGGGGGTGACGGTAGTGGTCGGCTTCGTGGACAGACGTCGAACTGAAGCGCCTTCAAGGATCCGGCCCTGCGGTGCGCCACCGGATCGGATGCGCCCGGTGTAGGTCAGTTGCGGCCGGCCATCTGGGTGCCGAGGGTCTGCTCGGTCAGTTCCCACAGGCGTGTGGCCGCAGCCGGGTGCCGCGCAGAGGGGTAGATGTCGAGCAGTTCGGGTGGTCCGCACAAGCCGCCGAACCTGGTGGGGCCGACCAGCGCACCGCTCGGGGTGCTGGCATGCAAGGCGCGGAGGGTGGACTGGGCGCCGGCTGCAGCCGAGGGGAGCAACACCTTGGTGACGGCCTTGCTGACAGACCCCAGAAGGTGGTGATCTGCCCGGTCGAGCTGGCGGGCCAGGAGGTTGGTCGCGGCTGCACCAGGGTGCACGGCGACAGCGCTGACAGAGGGACGGGAAACGCCGTAGCGTCGGTGCAGCTCCTGCGCGTACAACAGGTTCGCCTGCTTGGTGTTGCGGTAGACCTGCTGGCCGTCGTAAGGGACCGGGTTGAGCAGTTGGTCGTGGGTCGTTCGCGGTGACAGTTGTCCGCCACGCGCCTCTCCGCTGGTGACCAGCACGATCCTGGACGCGCTCGCCCGCAGAAGGGGCCAGAGGGCAGCGACGAGCGCGGCGTGACCGAGATGGTTGGTGGCCATCTGGCGTTCGAAGCCCTGCGTGCTGAGCAACATCGGTCCACCCATGACGCCGGCGTTGCAGATGAGGGCGGCCATCGTCGCGTGCCGCTCGAGGAGATGTGCTGCACAGGATGCGACGCTGTCGAGGTCGGACAGGTCCAGCGGGGCGATGCTCGTCGATCCTCGGCCCGCGAGCGAGGCCGCCGCGCTCTCACCCCTTCCCGGGTCGCGGACCGCCAGGACGACGTGAGCGCCGCGAGCAACGAGCTCGCGAGCCACCTCGAGGCCGATGCCGCTGTTCGCACCGGTGACCACGTAGGTGTTGCCGGCCTGGTGGCCAAGCTGGCTTGCGACCCATTTCACTCGATCCATCCTTCGTTCTCGGGACGCCGGTTCACCAGGTTGGATGCGGGTTTCGTCATGCGCGAGTGCCTCTCGACATGGCGGCGGAGACTGGCGTTGTTGTCAGACATGAACGACGAGCTTGCCGGCCGTGTGCCCCTCGCCGACGTGCCGGAGCGCGTCGGGGGCGTCGACCAGCGGGTAGCTGCGGTCGATGACGGGTGTGACCGTGCTGGCTTCGACGAGTTCGCTGAGCGCGGTCAGGTCTGCGGTGCTGCTCGACACGAGGAACGGGCGGAGGTTGTGCTTCGAGGTCCGCTTGAGGATGTGGGCGTGGATCACGCGGCCGCCGCTTGCGAACCAGCGGTTGTCGAAGCCTCCGCCGTTGGGGATCAGCGTCCCGCTTGGCGTGAGTACCCGCCGAAGCTCGGACAGCGGATGGTTCGCGACGTTGTCGAGGATGAAGTCGTAGCGCTGTTCGCTGCGGGTGAAGTCCTGCTGGGTGTAGTCGATGACGGTTTCGGCGCCGAGCGATCGGACCAGCTCGAGGTTGCGGGTGCTCGTCACGCCGGTGACGTGGGCGCCGAGGGCGCTGGCGATCTGGACGGCGAGGTGGCCGATGCCGCCGGAGGCGCCGTTGATGAGTACCTGTTGTCCCGGTTGCACGTTGCCGTGATCGCGGATCGCTTGAAGGGCGACCAGCCCCGCCATCGGGAGGGCGCCAGCCTGCTCGAACGAGAGGCGGGCAGGCTTGGGGACGAGACGGTCATCGGATGCGGACGCGTATTCCGCGTACGAACCATCGGCCGAGCCGAAGACCTCGTCACCTGGATGGAACCGTGTGACGTTGGAACCGACGGCCTCGACGATGCCAGCCACGTCGGTGCCTCGGACGGAGTTCTTCGGTCGGAGTAGTCCGTAGACGGGACGGGCGATGTAGGGCAGGCCGTTCATGATCGCCCAGTCGGCGGGGTTGACGCCGGCTGCCCTGACTCTGAGCAGCACCTCGTCGTCGTGGATGGCGGGGCGGTCGATGTCCCGCTGCTCGAGGACGTCGACGGTGCCGTAGGTGTCCTGCATGATCGCCTTCATCGGCATCCTCGTGGTGTTGCTGGTGGCGGTCATGGCGTGCCTGTTCTGTCGGACGGCGGTGCCGTGTTCGGGCTTGCGTGGACGTGCCGGGTCAGCTGGTCACGTCCCTTCTGGCCACCACGGTGGCGGTGACGGTCACGGCGAGGACGCCGTAGCCCAGGGCGAGGAGTGCGGCCGTGGCGTAGGTGATGACGGGTGCGGGGCCTCCCATGGCGCCTGCGCCACCGGCGCCGCCCACCGTCAGCGCATTGGTGGCGGCAGCTGGTCCCCATGCAGCGAGGCTGCCCCAGAAGCTGCTGATCAGGGTTTCGGCGAGGATGAACCACGCGACGCCGACGGAGATGGCGATGGCCGCAGACCGGGTGACGACGGCGATCGTGGCCGCGATCAGTGCCGGCACGAGAGCGGCGCCCGTGAGGTTCACGTACGCGAGTCCGATGGCCGTGAGGCCGTCGAAGGACCACCAGGCGGCCGTGTCCACCCCGACAGCCGGGGCCAACGCCGCCCCAGCGGCGATGCTCACGGCGAGCGTCGCTGCAACCCCGGCGGCGATGAACGAGGCAAGTGCGGTGAGCTTGCCGGTCAGCACCTTGAGCCGGTTGGGCTCGGTCACGAACAGCATCCGGATCGTGCCCTTGGTGAACTCGCCGGCGAAGTTCGAGGCGAACAGTGCGAGCGCGATGATGCCGAGGAAGCCGCCCACGCTGGTGACGGAGAACACCGTGCCCTTCGGCAGGGACAGCATCTCGATGGTGACGAACGCCTCGGACTGGCCGCCGTCGAGATCGAGGTTGCCGCCGCCAGCGTTGACGAACGCGAGGATCGTGAACAGCAGGGAGAAGCCGACCATCGCCCCCCAGAACCCCAGCAACGTCGGGCGTCGAGAGAGCTTGACCCACTCGGAGCGAAACGCGCGCATCAGTCGACCTTCGTGCTGTGGTCGCCGGTCATGGCGAAGAAGGCCCGTTCCAGATCGGCAGAGACGGCCTGGAGTTCTGCGAGGGTGATACCGGCCTGCCAGGCCAGACGGTTGAGCTCGGGCGCGAAGGCTGCGGGCGCGTCGATCTCGATGGCGCCGTTGACACGCGTGGAGCCGTACCCGGCGTCGGTCACGAGCTGGACGAGTCGGCCGGTGTCGGCCGCGTTGTCCGCAGCGGCCCGGATCGTTGGCGAGTTGCGGGCGAGCAGGTCGATCATCGTCCCGCTGAACACGACCCCGCCGTGGTTGATCATCACGATCGAGTCGCAGGCCGCCTCGATCTCCGCGAGAAGGTGGCTGGAGACGAACACCGTCTTGCCGGTCTCGCCGAGCCGCATCAAGAGATGGCGGATCTCGACGATGCCCTGCGGGTCCAGCCCGTTGGTCGGCTCGTCGAGCACCAGCAGGTCCGGATCGGGAAGCAGCGCCAGCGCGATCCCCAGCCGCTGTTTCATACCCAATGAGTAGGTCTTGTACCGATCGCTGCCACGATCGCTCAGGCCCACGACCTGCAGCATCTCGGCGATGCGCCCGCGGTCGTGTCCCCCCAACGTGGCGAAGACCCGCAGGTTCTCCTCCCCGGACAGCGACGGATAGAACGCAGGCGCTTCGATCAGCGCCCCGACCCGGTGCAGGTAGGTGGATGGCCGCCGGATCGATCGGCCGAGCACCTCACCGTCACCGCTGGTCGGCTCGATCAGGCCGAGCAGCATCCGGATCGTGGTCGACTTGCCAGCACCGTTCGGACCGACGAAGCCGGCCACCCCACCTTCTGGCAGATCTAGATCGATCGCGTTGACGGCCCGCAGGTCCCCGAAGTCCTTGGTGAGTCCGGTCGTTCGGATCGACGCCATCAGGTCACCGGTTCGGGTTCGAGGTACGGGTCGACCGGCACCGGATGGAGCCGGGCAACGGCCGAGGGCCGGAAGCCCTTCACGAGGAGGTAGACGCCGAGGGAGAACTCCCACATGGCGATGGGGAGCACGGCGATCGCCGTGACGGCCGACACTCGATCCCAGAGGCCGAACAGGACCCCGACGTTCGAAGTGAGAAGCAGTGGCGCGCCGATCAGCCCGAGCATCGGGAGCACCCGGGGCACCAACCGTGAGTGATAGAGCAGGGATCCGAGCAGCAACGCGTTCGCGACCGGGAGCATGCTCTGTCCCAGGAAGAACGAGCGGTCGTACAGGGCGACCAGCGCCTGGCCGGCGACGAGCGCGTTCGGGCCTGCCCCGGCCTGTCGCAGGGTGACGACCGCGAGCAGGCAGGCGATGCCGGCGAGGATGGCGGCACCTTCGAGGACCCGCACGCCGACGAAGCCCATGGCGACACTCTCGTTCTGCCGCTTTGCGACGGGGTAGAGCACGACGGCGGTCCCGATGCCGGCGAGCGCCACGATGAACTCGAGGACGACTCCGACCAGCACGGCTGTGTCGGGGCCGTTGCCGAGGATGTAGTCGGCCTCGTGCACGGCGGCGTACAGGATCAGCGAGGGGATCGAGATGAACGTGAGCAGGTAGAGCGCGCCTGCGGCGAGCGAGATCTTCCGCGATGGATCCATCGGAGTCGGCCCCGGGGTGCTGCCGGGCAACAGGGGTGTCATCTCGGTCCCTTCTGGACCTGTGGACGTGACGCCATGGGAGGAACACGAGCTTCGGGTCGGGCGCGGGGCGCGACCTCGACGGTGATCGCCGCGGTCAGCGGCTGACCGCCGGGTCGGACCGTGGGGGTGGCCGACGTGCGGGGTCTCGGACGCCTCTGACGAGCAGGTAGGCGAGCATGGAGACCTCCGCGACGATGACGATCGGCACGAGAACGACGGCGGAGACGGAGTCGGCCGTTCCGGGAGCGAGGAACTGCATCGGCACGTCGATGATGTACGCCGCGGAACCGATCATCAGCGCGATGCCGATGAGCCGTGGGAACATGCCGGAGCGGTAGGCCAGGAGTCCGAGGGGAAACAGCCAGAGACCGAAGAAGATCTGCGCGATCAGGTAGCCGTTGTGCTGCAGGTCGAGCAGCAGCAGCACCAGCGCATCGCCACCGCCTGGACCGAAGGCGGATGCGTAGGCCGGCTCGGTCGCGACCAGCACCGCGCCGAGCTGCGTGACCAGGTTCAGGCAAGTGATCGCGACCGAGACCACGACGAAGACCACCATGGCACGCGCGACATCGCGATCCACATGCGCGAGCAGCTGGTACAGCGCCAGCACGACGAACACCATCAGCGTCGCCTGCACGAGATCGGCGACGAATCCGTAGCGGACCAACCAGGCCCGTTCGACCACGTTCTGCGCGGTGACGCTGGCGTCTCCCGGCGCGTACACCGCGGCGCGGACATAGCCGTGTGCCCAGCCTCCCAGAACCGCGACCGCCAGATAGAGCGCGCCCGCCGTCCGTGCCAACCGCCTCTGTCGAGCGACGCTCGGTGCCGAACGTCGAGTGCCGGTGTCGCGACGCGTGCTGTCCGTGGTCGCGATGCTCATCGCGCACTCTTCTCTGCACGCCGTACAGAGTTTGTACGGCGTGCAAGGTGTACTACCCTGCATCGACACTGTCAATCGGGTAGGGGTATGACATCGACGACCAGCCGACGGCGCCGGGGTCCGCGCCGTGTCTTCACAGAGGATGCGGTCCTCGACGCAGCCCAGCAACTGCTGGATGAGGGCGGTCCCGATGCCGCGTCGGTCCGAGCCGTGGCGAAGAAGCTCGGAGTGGCACCCAACACCATCTACACCTACTTCCCCGACAAGGCCGCGCTAGGCCACGCTCTGGTCGAACGGCTCCTCGGTGGCGTCGACCACGGCGTCTTCGCCGACGACAGCCGCCCGTGGCGGCATCGCGTCGAGGCTGTCGCGCTCGAGCTCCGTGAGCAGCTCGCCTCCCACCCCGGCGCCGTCGGCCTCATCGTCGGCGACCCGCTGAGTGGGCCGCACGCCCTCGCTCTCAACCAACGCACCCGGCAGCTGTTCGCCGACGCCGGGCTCGGGGAAACGGCGGCCACCCGCGCCGCCCACGTGCTGATCGTCTACATCCTCGGAGCACTGGCCCTCGAGATCGCACATCCCGACGAGAAGGTCGAACCCTCGGGCCGCAGCGAGGCGGGCACCGGGACCGCAACCGACAGATACCTGTGGGGGCTCCACCGAGTCCTCGACGGCCTCAGCACCCATGAGCTCGGCTGACGCGGCCGCGCCAACGCGGGCACCGAGGCGGGTCGCCATGCGCGACGAGCAGATCGACAGCCAGGAGCCGCGATGACCGCCGCCGCGAGCGCGCCGAACAGGACAGGGCCGGCAACCATGGCGCGACCCGGTTCTGTGGCGCCCCCCGAGGGTCGCCGAGCCACGGCGTCGTCCGGTGGTCGTCTTGACCGCTGAGGCCCCGCGGCAACGTGGCCATGTCGCCCTGCTCTCACTGGGCGCGCTGGGGATCGTGTACGGCGACATCGGCACCAGCCCGCTGTATGCGTTCCGGGAAGCGATCCATGCCACGGGTGGGCGGGCCGCCGACACCGCGGGCGTCCTGGGGATCTTGTCCATGGTGTTCTGGACCCTGCTGTTGGTCGTCACCCTCAAGTACCTGGCGGTGGTGCTGCGGGCCGACAATCACGGCGAGGGCGGGATCCTGGCGCTGACCGCGCTGCTGCTCCCGGAACACGGCCGGCCGGGGATCCAACGTAGAGGTTCTCGCCGTTGGCTCATCCTGCTCGGCCTGTTCGGCACCGCTCTGCTCTACGGCGACGGCATCATCACCCCTGCCATCTCGGTGCTCGCCGCGGTGGAAGGGCTCGAGCTCGTCGCCCCGGGGTTGGGATCGTGGGTCGTGCCGATCGCGATCGCGATCCTGATCGGCCTGTTCGCCGTGCAACACCTGGGCACCGCGAAGGTCGGCGCGCTGTTCGGCCCCGTGATGATCACCTGGTTCGCGACACTGGCAGTGCTCGGTGGCTGGCATCTCGCCCGCGACCCTGCCGTGCTGGCGGCGATCAACCCCACGTACGCGCTGCGGTTCGCGATCGACAGGCCCGGCGTCGCGTTCCTCGCGCTGGGAGGGGTGTTCCTCGTCGTCACCGGAGCAGAGGCGCTGTACGCGGACCTCGGTCACTTCGGTCGGCGACCGATCCAGCTCGGCTGGTACACGATCGTGCTGCCTGCCCTCCTGCTGAACTACTTCGGGCAGGGTGCGCTGCTGCTCGCCGACCCGGCCGCGGCGTCCAACCCGTTCTTCCTGATGGCGCCAGGTTGGGCGTTGCTCCCGCTCGTCGTGCTCGCGACCATGGCGACCGTCATCGCGTCCCAGGCGCTCATCTCCGGTGCGTTCTCGTTGACCATGCAGGCCATCCAGCTCGGCTATCTCCCCCGAGTGAGGATCGATCACACATCATCACGCGAGTTCGGTCAGGTCTATCTCCCCGCCGTCAACGCCGCGCTGATGCTCGCGTGCATCGCTCTCGTGCTGGGCTTCCGCAGCTCGACCAACCTCGCCGCGGCCTACGGCATCGCGGTCACCGCGACCATGGTCATCACGAGCCTGCTGCTGCTCTCGGTTGCCCGCAGCCGTTGGAACTGGAGTCCGATCTGGCTGACCGGGCTCGCCGCCGTGTTCCTCACCGTCGACCTCGCCTTCCTCGGTGCGAACATCGTCAAGATCCCTGCTGGTGGCTGGCTGCCGCTCGTCATCGGCGCCGCCGTCTTCACGATCATGACCACATGGCACCGGGGTCGCCGCCACGTCGCCGAACGTCGGCGGCTCGGCTCGCTCCCCCTCGAAACGTTCATCGGTCAGACCGTCACCGATCAGGTCCCTCGGGTGGCCGGGACCGCGATTTACCTCGCCGCCGACCACGGCCAGACCCCGAGTGCTCTGGAGGCCAACCTCGCCACCCACCAGGTGCTGCACGAACAGCTCCTCGTGGTCTCGGTGCGGATCGCCGACACCGCGCGCATCCCTGCTACCCGACGTGCCACCGTCCACGACCTCGGACGCGGCGTCCATCAGGTCCTGCTGCAGTTCGGATTCATGCAGCAACCAGATGTCCCCGCCGCATTGGGCAGGAACCTGCCGACGACGCTTCGGGCGGCGCTCGCCACCGCGACCTACGTCGTCGGCCTCGAGACCATCGCACCCACCAGCGAGATCCCCGGCATGGCCCTGTGGCGCGAACGGCTCTTCGCACTCCTGCACCGCAACGCCTCCAGCGTCGTGCGCTACTTCCGCCTCCCCCGCGACCGCATCGTCGAGGTCGGCACCATCATCGAGATCTGACCCTTCCCAACCGGACATCGACCACGCGCCCTAGGAACCACCGGACCATCGAGATCGAGACGCACGGGCGGGGTGTCGTGCAGCAGGGTGGACACGCGCCGGACGATCCCCGCAGGTCGCGGTGCCGGTGGTCCCCGCCGTTAGGCTCCGTCACCTCGGGACGAGAGGCCACACCGTGGAGGGGGACACGTGGTCGCCCTCCTTCGGGCAGCGAGGCGCGGCGTCCGCTTCCGAGTCCGGACTGTCCTCCACCGAAGTGGCTGCGAGGGTGGAGCAGGGCCTGACCAACGCGGGTCTGCAGGCCCCGAGTCGCTCGCTGCGGGAGATCGTCCGCGCCAACGTCATGACCCGCTTCAATTACCTGATCGGCGGGCTGCTCGTCGTGATCCTGTTCGTCGCTCCGATCCAGGACGCGTTGTTCGGGCTCGTCGCCATCACGAACACCGTGATCGGCATCGCGCAGGAGCTGCGAGCGAAGCGGACGCTCGACCGGCTCGCTGTGATCAATGCCCCCCAAGCGCGAGTGCTCCGAGATGGGGCGATCCGGTCGGTGGCCGCCGAGCAGATCGTCCTCGATGACGTGATCGAGATCACGACCGGGGACCAGTTGGTCGTCGATGCCGTCGCGCTGGTGGTCGACGGGCTCGAGCTCGACGAGTCGCTGATCACCGGGGAGTCAGATCCGGTGGGCAAGCGCACCGGTGACGAGGTCCGTTCGGGCAGCTTCGTGGTGGCGGGGACGGGCCGGGTCCGCGCGACGAAGCTCGGGAGCGACTCGTTCGCGGGACGACTCACGGAGGAGGCCCGACACTTCGAGCTCGCGCGCTCGGAGCTGCGCGCGGGGATCGACCGACTCCTGATCGTGATCACGTGGGTGCTCGTGCCCACCGCTGTCCTGCTCCTGATCAGCCAGCTCATACACGCGCGGAGCATCCGGGAGGCGTTGGCCGGCTCGGTCGCCGGCACGGTGGCGATCATCCCCGAGGGCCTGGTGCTGCTCACCTCCGTCGCGTTCGCCGCATCCGTCCTCCGGCTCGGGCGGCGGAACGTCCTGGTCCAGGAGCTGCCTGCGGTCGAGACGCTCGCGCGAGTGGACGTCGTCTGCTTCGACAAGACCGGCACCCTGACCGTCGGGGACATCCGCGTGTCCGCGATCGACGCGATCGGCGATCGTTCGGAGGTCGACCCTGCACTGGCCGGGCTGGTGGCGAGCGACCCACATCCCAACGCCACGCTCCGGGCGATCGCCGCGGTCGCGGCGGTGCAGCCGGCCCCGCGTCCCACCTCCACGGTGCCGTTCTCGTCGTCTCGGAAGTGGAGCGCCGCAACGTTCGACACTGGAGGCACCTGGGTGCTCGGAGCACCTGACGTCCTCGATCCGGCGCTCGACGGGGCCGACGAGGTGCGCTCGATGGTGGAGCGGGCCGTGGTGGCGGGCCATCGGGTCGTCCTGCTCGCCCGTGCCGATGTCGCCCTCCTCGGGCAGCAGCTTCCGCGAGGGCTCACGCCCCGTGCCGTGATCACGCTGACCGAGACGGTGCGGGAGGACGCGGTCGAGACGCTCGGCTACTTCGACCGGCAAGGGGTGCGGGCGCTGCTGATCTCCGGGGATCACCCGAGAACCGTGTCCGACGTGGCTCGGCGCGTCGGGATCGCCGGTGGGATGGCCGTCGTGACAGGGGCCGAGCTCCCCGACGATGCCGATCGGCTCGCGGACCTGGTCGAGCGGCGACAGGTGTTCGCGCGGGTGTCGCCCGACGACAAGCGGGCGCTGGTTCGCGCACTGCAGCGCCGAGGTCATGTCGTTGCCATGACGGGTGACGGGGTCAACGACGTCCTGGCGCTCAAGGACGCCGACATCGCCATCGCATTGGGCAGCGGTGCCCCGGCGACCCGCAACGTGGCGCAACTGGTGCTGTTGGACGACGACTTCTCGACGTTGCCGCACGTCGTCGCGGAGGGACGGCGGGTCATCGCGAACATCGAGCGGGTCGCGAACCTGTTCCTCACCAAGACCGTCTATGCCACGCTTCTCGCCATCGCGATCGGCGTCGCGCAGCTGCCGTTCCCCTTCCTGCCCCGCCACCTGTCGTTGGTGGGCGGCCTCACGATCGGGATCCCGGCGTTCTTCCTCGCGCTGGAGCCCAACCTCAGGCGCGCGCAGGCGGGCTTCTTGCGCCGTGCGGTGGGGTTCGCGGTCCCGGCAGGGAGTGCAGCCGCCGTCGCGACGTTCGCTGCCTTCTGGCTGGCACAGACCGTCGAGGAGCTTCCGCTCGAGGAGGCCCGGACGATGGCGACGGTCACGCTGTTCGGGCTCGGCGTCGTCGTGCTGCGGCTGCTCTCGCGTCCCCTGAACGTCCTTCGGCGGGCGCTGGTCTACGGGGCGGTCGTCGCGTTCCTCCTGACGGCGGTGCTTCCGTCGCTGAGTGGCTTCTTCGCGCTCCAACTGCCACGGGCCGTCCTGCTGCTGGCTGCGATCGGCATCATCGCGATCGCGGGCGTGGTCATGGAGATCGTGGCTGACGCCATCGAGATCGGGGCGCGCCTCACGCGGGAGCACCTCCGTCCGCGTGCGGCCCATTCCGCGCCTGCGGTGGCCCTCGCGCGGTTCCTCCGGTTGGAGGAGTGGCTGGGACGGACCGCTGGAACCGAGGACGAGACCGAGGATGAGGGTGGCGGGCGCGGATAGGGACACGCGCGCCGCGCCATGACCGCGAGGTCCGTACGGTCATCGCTCGGCGGTGTCCCGGTGGACGTCGGCTCGGACGGGCGGTGCCCTGGGCCTCGATACGGTCGAGCGGATGAGGACGTTCGCGGTCGGACTCGCCATCGCCCTGGCGGGGTGGAGCCTGATCGCCAACCTGGTCGTGGGGGATCACCTCTACGTCGCTCGCAATCTGGTGCTGGCGGCCGGGCTGTTGCTCCTCGCGGCCCGACGGGGATTGCGGCCACCCGAGTTGGGGCTCGCCCGCGCCCCGCTGGTCCGGGGCGGGATCCTCGGGGGCGCGGCCGTGACGGCGATCGCGCTGGCGGTCGGCTTCGGCGTCCTGTTCGCGGACGAGGTCGATGCCGTCGGGATGCTGCTCGGCGACCAACGGGCCCAACTTCCGATGGGCGAGGCGGTCCACCACGCGATGGTCCGGATCCCGTTCGGCACCGCCCTCTTCGAGGAGGTCGCCTTCCGGGGGGTGCTGCTCGCCGCGCTGCTGCGGCACACGGGGAAGGTCGCTGCCGTGACATGGTCCAGCGCCGCCTTCGGCGTGTGGCACATCGGTCCGAGCATCGTCGCGCTGGAGGTCAACGCCGTCGACCCTGCGAGCATGGCGGGGATGCTCGCCGTCACTGCCGCCGTCGCGGTGACGACCATCGCCGGAGCGCTCTTCGCCGTGCTGCGACTGGCGTCGGGAAGCCTCCTCGCTCCGTTCCTCGCTCACTGGGCGACCAACGCCTTCGGCTTGTTGGCCGCAGCCGTCACCGAGCCGACGGGCCTGTCCTGAGCACCGGCAGGACCTCGTCAGCCGGTCGTCTCGGCGAGGAGTGCGACTCGCAACCGTTCCGTGTCGCTCGAGCTCCAACCGTCGGGTGCAGCGATCGCCACCCACGCGTCGGCCGTCAAGGCACCGTAGCCATGGCCATGGCCGGCGGGGACGCGGTCGGCGTTGACGAGATCGGCGCTGAGCTGCCAGAACGTGACCAGCGGGTACCAACGGACCGCGGGGAGCACGTCGGGGCCGCGCGGTTCCGCGAGCCAGTCGGGCCGGCGCAGGATCAGTCGAGGTGACCACCAGACGATCGGGTCCGACGCATGCTGGAGGTACACCACTCGCGGCTCGTACCACGGGGCTTCCGGATGGCGAAGGTCCTCGGCGTCAGCGGCGAAGCGTACGGTCGCCCCACCGTCGTAGGTCGGGAGGATCTCCCGGGTTCGTGGATCCCGTCGGTCGGTGATGGTGCGCCACAGCTCGCTGAAGTTCGGCGGTCCCACCAACAGCACCCCATCGGTGCGGTTCCGGAGATCGGCGATCCCGCTGAAGGCAGCCTCGGCGCCGTCCGCACCGAGGCTGGCACCGAAGACCAGCAGCAACGGCCGGTCGTCCACCGGCAGCTGCGACCAGCGCTGGTGGACCGCGTCGAACAGCTCCCGGCCGGACTCCCGTGCGCGGCCCGAGTCGGTGAGGAACGACAACCAGCTGGGCAGGTAGGAGTACTGCGCCGCGGCGAGCGCGGTGTCACCCGACCACAGGTACTCGAGCGCCGCTGCAGCGGTCGGATCGATCCATCCGGTTCCGGTCGTGGTCATCACGGCGAGCACCGCGCGGTCGAATCCGCCGGTCCGCTCGAGTTCCTCGACGAGGAGCTGAGCGCGGGCGCGATCGTCCCACGCGGTCTCGAGGCCGGCGTAGACGCGGACCGGTTCGGTGACCGGCCCCTCCGCGAAGTCCTGGAGCTGTTCGAGGGACGGCCCCCCGGCGGTGAAGGCCCGCCCTTGGGCGCCGAGATCCTCGAACGCGATGAGGGAGCCCGGCCCGCCGGAGCGGAGCTCGCTGTCAGGTGGCGGGCGGTCGTCATCCACGAGTCCGTCGCTGACCCGGAAGGTCTCGTCCGCTGCGCGGAAGAGCCCATCGATGACGACCCCATCGAGGATCCCGACGAGCAGGAGTCCCACGAGCACGCCGCCGAGCACGCCCGCGAGCCGAGGCGGGAGCCGGCGCGCGAGCCACGCCCCGGCTCGCCGCGCCGCGAGGCGGATCGCGCGGGAGAACAGGACGAGCAGCGTGGCCAGCAGCACGCCGAGTGCCAGGCCGACCAGGTAGCCCCACGGGGAAGGTGCGGGGATCTCTGCGAGCAGATGGAGCTCACGTTGCCACCCCACGCCACGCGCCGTCATCGCTCCGACGACGAGCGGGGCGACCACGACCGATGTCCGCCAGGCCAGTCGCTTCACGCGCGCCGGCGGCTCGTGGTGCACCAGCTGCCGCCAGAGGTGGCTGACCAGCGCTCCGATCCCGTAGCCGGCGGCAGCGACCGTCCCGCTGACCGCTGCCTGGAACACCCAGTGTCGGGGGATCAGCGAGGGCGTCATCGACGCGGCTGCGAACACCGCTGCGAACCAGAGCCCGACGAAGCAGGGCCGTCCGAGCATCACCGGGCCGGGTGGACCGGGCGTGGCATCACCGCAAGCCCTGTCACGTGGTCGACGAGCGACCGTAGCCGGCGAACCGACCGACGGGCGGTTGGGTGGGCCGTCACTCGAGCTGGGCAGCTTGCGCACGGAACGCGGCCGTGGCGGCGTCGCGGTCGATCCCGAGTTGCCTGACCCGCACGGCGTAGGTCCGGGCTGCCTCGAGCAGCTCCCTGTCCCGACGTGCCTCGTCTGGAACCACGCGTTCGTTGATCACCGTGCCGTTGCGGCCGGACGATCGGACGACGTCGTCACGGAGCAGCGCCTCGTAGGCCTTCGCAACGGTCCCCTTCGCGACGCCGAGGTCGGTGGCGAGCTGCCTGATCGTGGGGAGCCGCGTCCCGGGGGGCAGTGTCCCGGCAGCGACCATTCGCACCATCTGGGCACGGATCTGCTCGTACACGGGGGTCGGATCCCGAGCATCCACCTCCAGGATCACGGCCGCGTCCCGAGGCGATCGTGCGGTTGCAGGGCGGCAGCGACGTCGGGAAGCAGGCGACGTGGGTTGCTTCGCCGCCACCAGGCGATCGCGACCACGAGCGATGCCACCTGCACGAGGGCCAGACCGACCTCGATCGCCGTCGGCGCCGAGACCGCCGCCGCGGCCGGCGCGAGCTGCCACGCGCTGAGCAGCAGGGCGGCTCCTGCGCCGGCCTCGTCGACCGAGCGGACCGCAAGCATGCGGACCGCGTCGTCGGCGAGCCTGAGGTCGCTGTCCAGTGCCGGCCTGCCGCGTCCGACGATGCCCCGCTGGACGAGCGGGACCGTGCAGACGGTGGACAGCGCCAGGAGTCCGAGCCACGGGACCATCGTCCCCGCGACCGCGAACGCCAACGTGCACGCGAAGAGTGCGTAGGCGCCCAACAGCCCGAGCCGGCGTCGCGATCCCTCCGGGAGGTAGCCACCGACGGTGCGGGGGACGAGGTCGACGACCCGTGGACCCTCCGACCGCCGGCGGAGGTGGTGGAGCTCCGCCGCGATGGCCGCCACGAACACGCTGAGGAGACCCGTCAGCAGTGGATCGCTCCAGGCGGGTTGTGCGCCGAGTCCGACGTCGACGGACCCCCGTATGGCGAGGCTCGCCACGATGGTCGCGAGCACGACCGGCAGTGCGACGACCGACCGCCATCGTGCCGCCCGGTCCCGCCATCGCTCGATCAGCGTGATCGTCGACGGCGTGCGCGGCACCCCGTCGAGGATCCCGCGTCCGGTCGCAGCGATCGTTCCCGACGGCCTCCGGCGGAGCAACCACACCAGCACGAGCGGGATCGCGAGGAGGGCCATCGCCCCGACCACGATGCCCATGTGGCGCCCGTCCCCTCTTCGTGGCTCGACACCACGCTTTGTCCTACTGTACTGTGACGATATGACGTAACGCAAGGAGTGGGGGCATGGTGCTCGGGACGGAGGGGGAAGGCGGTCCGGAGGGGCCCGCGAGCCTGGTCGACGACCTGATCCCGCCGCCGTGGTCCGCGCGTACCCGCATCCTCGCGGCGGCCGTGGCGCTCGTGGTGGTCGTCGCCGTGCTCGCCCTCGCCATGTCTGGCCTGGTCGCGCCGCGTCTGGTCCACGGTGACAGTTGGGGGTCCAGCGTCGACGGCGAGGACCCCGACCGGTTGCGGGCCGAGCGGATCGCGCCGATCCGCAACGCCGGATGGGTGGCGGTGACGCTCCACGAGCTGCTGTTGCCCGACATCGACGGGGTGCGATGGGGACAGGTCGTCGGGTTGCCCGCGGTGCTCGCACCAGGGCAGGTCCTCGAGGTGGTCATCCCCTTCGAGGTGGCCGGCTGCACGCTCGATGCCGAGGGCTACGACGTGTTCGAGCTCCGCGCAGCGAGCCGGATCGGCCCCTCGCGCGTCGTCGGCGTGCCGTCGCTGTCCAGCGGTGAGCCGACGACCTCGGTGACCCACCTCGACGGGCGCGATGGCGAGGCGCTGGTGCTGCCTGCGTGGCCGGAACAGCCGCCCAGCTGGATCCTGGACAGCATCGCGGCCCACTGCAGCGACCTCGAGGCCGACGTCCGCGGACCAGCCGCGGCGCGGTCGTTCGGTCCCAGTCCAAGGATGGACACCGCCGCGCGCCTCGGGTGACAGCAGGGCGACAGCGTCGCGACAGCCGGCAGCGTGATCCTGCGATCCCCGGGCAGTGCCCCGTCCGGGGGTCGACAGGAGCCCGATCGTGAGGATGCCCCACAGGAGGAGGCGTTCGCCCGACCTGTGGTGGCCGGCCCTCCGACCGCGAGGGCGGCCGGTGGATGCCCCGCGCGGCACGTCAGGTGGCGCGCTCCAGCTCCACGAGCAGCGCCTCGATCGTGGCGTCGAGCCGGACGCCACCGGCGGCGCCTGCCACCTCGGTGTCTGGAGGCTCGCGGACCGCCGTTCCGGCGTCCCGTGCCACCCGATCGCGTTCCTCGCGCATGCCTGGAGGCAACGCGGCATCCGCCGTCTCGCACAGCGCGTCGCAGACCTGCAGCGCCCGGCGGGCAGCGGTCGGGTCGCCGCCGACGAGGCGCGCTGCGGCGACCGCGACCGATGCGCGGGCGAGCATGCCGGCATCGCCCACGCGGCGAGCGATGGTGATGCCCTCGCCACCGCCGTGCTCGACGAGTGGTTCACCGAGCGGTTCTTCACCTGGGTCCCTGATGCGATCCTGCAGTTCTCGGCCGTCGGCGAGGCAGGTGAGTCGGCGCCGACGCACGTCCTGGTGATCATGCTGGTCGCCGTGGTCTTCAACGGGGTCGTGGGCCCGGTGGTCGAGGAGCTGTACTTCCGCGGCTACCTGCTACCGCGCATCGATCGCTACGGCCGGGGGGCGCCGGTGCTCAACACCGTGCTCTTCTCGATCTACCACCTCTGGACGCCGTGGCAGAACCCCGCCCGCATCGTCGGGTTCCTGCCCATCGCGTGGATGGGTTGGCGCACGCGAAGCATCCAGCTCACCATCGCGACACACGTGAGCATCAACCTCGTCTTCCTGCTGGGGATGCTCGCGTTGCTCGGCGGAGCCGCGTAGGGCAGTGACCGTCCGCGACGCGGTGAGGAGGCGGCCTCGTCCGCTCCCTCAGCGCATCGCGCGGGAAGGACCGCCGATGCGGCCGAGGATCGCGTCGCAGATGCGGGCGAGCTGTTCGACGTCGCCGGGCTCGAGTGCGTCGAACACCAGCCGCCGGACCTGCTCGACGTGTCCGGGCGCGGCGGCGACGACCTGCTCCCAGCCGGTGTCGGTGAGCACCGCGAGGGTCGCCCGGGCGTCGTCGGTCGACGGGCGGCGGGTGACCCAGCCTCGATCCTCGAGCCGAGTGACCACGTGAGACAGCCGGGACAGCGAGCCGTTGGCCTGCGCCGCCAGCTGGCTCAGGCGCAGGGCGCGCCCGTCCGCTTCGCTCAGCAGCGCGAGGACCCAGTACTCGAAGTGGTTCATCCCCGCGTCACGCTGCAGCTGGGCTTCGAGCTCGCTGGGCAGCCTCACGACCACGGCGGCCAGCCGTCGCCATGCGTCCTGTTCGTTGCCGTCGAGCCAGCGTGGTGCATCCATGGGTGCAGCCTGCCAGGTGGCGGTGCACCGGCCAACCGCCGCGGCGGCGCCCGGTAGTCTGCGACCGATGCGGAGGACTTGCCTCCGCATCGGTCGCGCCAGCCTCCCGGCGCCCGTCCTGGCAGCGAGGGATCCCGTGAACGCAGTCCTCGATCGAGTGGCCTCCGTCGTCGAGCGGATGCCGGTGTTCGCACTCGTGCTGTTGTTCCTGGTCACGTCCGTGCTGGGGGTGTTCGCCTCGCAGCAGGCGGCCGACACCGACCTCACCGCCTTCGCCCCAGAATCCGACCTGTCCGCAGCGCACGCGCGGATCTCGGAGGCGTTCGGCGAGGCCGGCGCCTCGATGCAGGTCATCGTCGACGCCGGGTCGGGTGGGAACGTGCTGTCACCCGAGGGGCTGCAGGCAGCCGCGCTCGTCTCCGAGGTGGCGCAGACCTCGCCCGCGGTCGCGGATCTGTTGGCCGCATCGACCGCGCAGAGCCCGGCCGTCGTCTCCTACGACCTGCCGTTCACAGCGGCTCTCGCCGAGGTCGGGCTGGAGGCGTCGACGGTCGATGCGGCGACGCTGGACCCGCTGGCCGGCGCGATGCTCTCCGATCCCGAGACGGCGATGCAGGTGGGCGCGCTGCTCTCCGACGACCTCGACGTCCAGGCGGGCACGGCGCGAGCCGGGCTGGTGATCGTGCGCTTCGCCGGTGGCGCCGACCCCGCGGGCTATGCCGAGGCGGAGCTGGCGCTGCGCGACGCGCTCACAGACGTCGACCACGGTGGATTCACGGTCACGGCGTTCGGCGAGAACATCCTGGCCGCGGATCTGCTCTCCGACATGGAAGCCGAGATGCCGGTCCTGCTCGGGATCGCGTTCCTGCTCATCATCGGGATCCTGTACGCGACCTACCGGCGCGTCAGCGACGTCCTGCTGGGCCTGACCGGCCTCGTCATCACCATCGTGTGGACCTTCGGCATCGCCGTGCTGCTCGGCCCGTCCTACCTCGGTGTCACCGGCGTGCTCAGCCAGATCTCGATCATGATCCCGGTCCTGTTGATCGGGCTCGCCATCGACTACGCGATCCACCTCACCGCCCGCTACCGCGAGGAGGTGGCGCGCGGGCAGACGCCCGGTGGGGCCGCGCGTGGTGCCATCGCCAGCGTCGGGGGCGCACTGGTCCTCGCCACCGTCACCACGGTCGTCGGCTTCCTGACCAACGTCACCTCACCGCTTCCGCCTTTGCGCGACTTCGGGCTGTTCGTCGCGGGTGGGGTGCTGTCCGCGTTCATCGTGATGTTGGTGCTGGTTCCGGCGGCGCGTGCGCTGCTCGATCGCAAGCGCTTCGCCGCCGGCGTCCTCGATCCGGGGCCGACAGGCGGCGACCGAGGGCTCGGACGGGTCATGGTGCGCGCGGCCATGCTCGCCGAAGGCCGTCCCTGGCGCACGCTCGCGGTCGCGGCTGCCGTGACGCTGCTCGCGGGCCTCGCGGGCACACAGGTGTCGACCACCTTCGACCAGGAGGACTTCATCCCGCCCGACTCCGAGGTCGCCGCGGTGCTCGCGGTCATGGAGGAGCTGTTCGGCGGCGACCTCGAGGAGCGTACGAACGTCCTGCTCGAAGGCGACGTCATGTCGCCCCAGGTCGCCAACGCCATGCTCGCTGCCCACGACAACCTCGCAGACACGGCCCACGTCCGGCTCCTGAACGACCAGGCACGGGCCGACTCGCCGGTGACCGTGCTCGCGGCGCTGGCGACGGACCCACGACTCGGTGGGCAGCTCGCGATGCTGGGCTTCACGGGCGACGGCTTCGCGGCCGATGCGGATGTGGCCGCCATGTACGACCTGGCGTGGCAGGCCGCCCCACAGATGATCGCCGGCGTGCTGACGGAGGACGGGACGACCGCCCGGCTGGCGGTCTCGACCAACGCCGGCCAGAGGGACGCCGTCGCGCTCCGCGACGAGCTGCACATCGACCTCGCGCCGCTCGAGGAAGCTGGAGTGCAGGCGACGATCGTCAGCGACTTCCTGATGTTCGAGGAATCCCTCGATGCCTTGGCTGCGTCCCAGACCCGCGGGATGGTCATCACGCTCGTCGTCGCCCTGCTCGTCCTGGTCGGCTACTTCGCCGTCCGTGAACGTCGTCCGATGCTCGGCGTGATCACGATGCTCCCGTCGGCGCTCGTCGTCGCCTGGGTCGCCGGGTCGATGTGGGTCCTCGGCATGAGCTTCAACGTGATGACCGCGATGGTCGCCTCGCTCGCGATCGGGATCGGCGTGCCCTACGGGATCCACATCACCAATCGCTTCACCGAGGACCTGCTCACCAGCCCGACCGTCGACGAGGCGATCCGCCAGACGGTGGTGCACACGGGCGGCGCCCTGGTCGGCTCCGCAGCCACGACGGCGGCCGGCTTCGGGATGCTCGCGTTCGCCTCTCTCGTCCCGATCCGGCAGTTCGGCATCATCACCGCGCTCACGATCGTGTACTCACTCGTGGCCGCCGTGCTGATCGAGCCCGCGACGCTGAAGCTCTGGGCGGACCGGCGCATGCGGTCGAGCCGCCGCCTGACTGCTGCCGATGCCACGACCGCACACGAGCCGGTCGAGGCGTCGTGAGCGCGCGCACGGGACGCGCCGTCAGCGGTCGGAGGCCGGCTTCAGCTCCCGCTGCGGTGCCCGCGACGCACTGACGGCCGCCACGACAGCAGCCAGCGCGCAGGCGACGCCGAGCCCGATCCAGCCGAACAGGTAGGAGCCGGTCCGGTCCGCGAGGCTGCCGAACGGGATCGGACTCAGCACCAGGCCGCTGAACATCGCCAGGATCACGCGGCCGGTCGCCCAGCCGACGCGAGCGGGAGCGACGCTGGTCATGGCGACGAGCATCGCGACGCCGTTCCAGCCGAGTGCCGTCGCACCGAAGACTGCGGCGCCGAGCCAGAGTGCCCACGGACCCAACCACACCGCCCCGGCCAGGAGGAACAGGCCGAGCGTCGCACCCGCGGCGAGGATCGGCAGCGCCCGGGCGGGCCGCCCCAGCCGATCCGCGGCGATGCCCCACGACAACCTCGAGCAGATGCCGAGCCCAGCCAGCAGCGAGGTGGCGAGCCCGGCGCGGGTGACCGTCACGCCGACCTGCTCGACCGCGTAGACGGGCAGGTAGGTCGTGACGGACGCGATCCCGAAGCCCATGAGAGCGGCGAAGGCGCTCAGCATCGTGATCGTGGGGTTGCGTTCGGTCGCGGGGAGGCTGGTCGTCCGACGCGTGGCGTCCATGCCGGCAGGAACGAGCCACGATGTGAGCCCGAGCACCACCAGTCCGGTGGCGCCCGCGAGCACGGCGGCCGTGCGCCATCCCATCGCGAGCCCCAGCGGTGGCAGGACGACGCCACCCACCAACGCGCCGAGCTGCACCCCCGACTGCTTGAGGCCGACGACGAGCCCGCGCGACCCGGCAGGGAAGCCTGCGAGTGTGAGGCGGTTCGTCGCTGGGTTGGCCAACGCTGCGCCGAGCCCACCAACCGCTCCCGCCAGCAGCAGCAGCGGGAGGCCGTTGGCAGCCCCGACCAGCGCGATCCCGGACCCTCCGAGGAGACACGTCCACACGAGCGTGGGGCGTCCGCCGGTGCGGTCGCACCACCGCCCGGCTGCGGGGGACACGGCGGCGCCGACCAGGAAGAACGTGGTCGTGACCATGCCGAGCTGCGCCCTCGAGAGGCCGAGGTCCGGAAGGATGAGAGGGCCGAGGATGGGCACGACGAACTGCAGCGACGTCCCCACGGTCATCGTCAGCACCAGCGTCGTCAGCAGACCCGCCCGTCGTGGCACGGCCACGCTCGACGCGGTGGTGGGTCGCTGCACGGACGTCTCCTGGGCAGGCAAGCGAACGTGGCCGCGAACGACCCACGGCCACGCGAGGGTGGCGAACGTACCGCCGGGTGCGCGCGGACCTCGATCCAGCCGGGAGGAGGCGTTGGCGCGTGGCATCGGCGGTAGGGTTCCGATCGCGACGAGTGAGGAGACGGCCCGTGAGCGGTGCAGCCGAGGCGTTGGCCAGGCCCGTCCTGGCGGACGCATTGCCGGGCGGTCTGGCGCGTGATGCGGCGCTGGTCGCGGGTTCGGCGGTCTTCCTCGGCATCGTCGGCAACGTCGCCGTGCCCCTGCCGTTCACGCCGGTGCCGTTGAGTCTGGCGACCTTCGCGGTGCTCCTGACCGGTGCGGCCCTGGGTCCGTGGCGCGCCGGGCTCGGGATGCTGACGTACCTGGCCGTCGGGATGGCAGGGATGCCCTGGTTCGCCGAACAGAACTCCGGTTGGGGCTTCCCGTCGTTCGGGTACATCGTGGGCTACGTCCTCGCGGCCGTCCTCGTGGGTTCGTTCGCCCGGCGCGGCGCGGACCGGACGTTCGTGTCGACGGCAGGGGTGTTGGTCCTGGGGAACCTGACCATCTACGCGGTGGGCGTTCCGGGACTGATGCTCTCGGTCGGCGTCGGCCTCGAGCGTGCTCTGGTGCTGGGCGTGGTGCCGTTCCTGATCGGTGACGCCATCAAGCTGGCCCTCGCGGCGGCGCTGCTGCCGGCGACGTGGAAGCTCGTCGGCGAACCGGGCCGGATGTGACCTTCGCGGACCGGCCCCTCGTCGGCGTCTCGAGCTACGGGTCGGGTCGGGCGGAGGGGGTTCGCGACCGGCTCGCGGGCGCGTGGTCCGCGTGTGCGAGGTGCTGCCGGGCGTGTTCGATGGCCTCCTCGGTGCTCTCGAACAGGTGATCTCCCGAGCGCGTCACGGAGTCCAGGATGCCGGTCCGCTCGAGCACCGTCCGCGGCTGTGGCTGCACGCCGCTCAGCATCACGACGATCCCACGGCGCGCCAGGCGTTCCACCAGCGTCCGGAGCGCTGCGGCGCCGGTCACGTCCATCACCGGCACGCGGCGCAGACGAAGCACGACGACCCTCATCCCTCGGTCCACGCGCAGGAGCTCCTCGAAGAAGCGGTCGGCGACACCGAAGAAGATCGCGCCCTCGATGCGGTAGACGACGAGATCGTCCTGCCTGACAGCGGCAACGTCCGCGCGACCGGCTTGCGCGGTCTGCGTCCCACCGCTCAGGGTCGTCGGGTCCACCTCCAGCATCCGTGACATACGTGTCACGAAGAGGGCTCCGGCGACGGCCAGCCACACCTCGATCGCCAGGATGAGGTCGAAGGCCACAGTCACGCCGAGTGTCAGCAGCATGGTGGCCGCGTCGGACCTGGTCGAGCGCAGGATCTCGCGGAGCTCGTCGATCTCCACCATGCGCGCCGCGACCACGACCAGGATCGCCGAGAGGGCGACCGATGGGATACGCGACGCCAGCGGCGCGAGACCGACCATGAGTCCCGCGAGGATGAAGCCATGGACGACGGCGGCGAGCCGGGTACGAGCACCGGACCGGACGTTCACCGCCGTCCGGGCGAGCGCCGCGGTGGCAGGGATGCCTCCGAGGACCGCGCTGCCGATGTTCGCGATGCCCTGGCCGAAGAGCTCGCGGTCCGGGTCGTGACGGTCCTCGATCGTCATACCGTCCGCGACGACGGCTGACAGCAGGCTCTCGAGCGCAGCCAGCACGGCGACGATCAGAGCCGCGCGCATCAGGTTCGTGGCAGGCATGCCATCGAGGCTCGGCAGGGCGGGGACGGGCAGGCCGGCAGGGATGGCGGGGATCCTCGCGACGTCGTCGAAGCTCGGTAGCAGGGACAGAACGGTCGCGGCGAGCAGGGCAGCCATGCTGGGAGGGAGCACGCGCAGACGGCTGCTCCGCCCCCATGCGAGCATCACGGCGATGGTCACGAGGCCGAGAGCCGGCGTGGCGAGGCCCGGACCAGCAGCGAACCGCCGGAGGGTCTCCACCGTGACGAGCACCACCTGCTCGCCTTCCGCCCGCGGGGTGCCGAGGAAGCCGGGCACCTGCTGGAGGAAGATGATGACCGCGATCCCCATGGTGAAGCCGGTGATGACGGGGTAGGGGATGTAGCGGATGAACCGGCCGATCCGAGCGACCGCGAACACCACCAGGAACAGGCCGGCCAGGATGCCGACCGGTGCGAGCGCCGCGACGCCATACTGGGTGACGAGCGGGAGCAGCACCACGGTCATCGCGCCGGTGGGGCCCGAGACCTGGAGGTTGGATCCGCCGAAGACGGCCGCCAGGACGCCTGCCACCGCGGCCGTGACCAGTCCGGCTGCCGCTCCTGCTCCCGAGGTGATGCCGAAGCCGAGGGCCAGGGGCAACGCCACCACGGCGACGGTGACGCCCGCGAGCAGGTCACTGCGGAACGCAGAGAGGTCGTAGTCGGCGGCAGCTGGTAGGAAGCGGGCGAGCGGGAAGGTCACGGGCGCCCCCGGCAGAGGAAGGGCCGAGCCACGTCGGCTCGGGTGAGACACCACGATACTGTGGATACATGACTTCGCGATAACACGAAATGAAGGATCGTCGGAGTGAGAGCACCGGGAGGTCACGCGTGACGCGCCCCGTCTACGAGGTCAAGGCCGAGATGTTCCGGACCTTGGGTCACCCCGTCCGCATCCGCGTGCTCGAGGTCCTGCGCCAGGGCGAGGCGACGGTGGCGGACATCGCCCGCGAGGTCGGCGTCGCGGGATCGACCCTCTCCCAACACCTGGCGACGTTGCGCCGTTCTGGCATCGTGGGATCGCGGCGCGAGGGTTCGTCGGTGATCTGCCACGTCGTCGATCCGCGGGTGTTCCAGCTCCTCGAGGTGGGACGTCAGATCCTGACCACCTCGCTGGAGGGCAACCGCGAGATGCTCGCGGCTCTCGAGCAGATGACGTTCGAGTAGGAAGGGACCTGCGTCGGGTACGGCGCAGCACGGCGTACGAAGGAGTCGAACGGGTGCCGTTCTTCATGGATGTTCACCGCGCCGGCGGCGAGGTCTCCCTCGAGCAGGTGGCGAGCGACCACCTTGCCGACATGGATGCGCAGGACCGATTCGGGGTCGTCTACCACCGGTACTTCGTGAACGAGGGTTCAGGCACGGTCTTCTGCCTCGCCGAGGCGCCCAGCGCGGACGCGTGTGTTGCCGTGCATCAGGTGGCGCACGGCAACACCGCCGAGGAGATCATCGAGGTCACGCCCCTCGTCCTCGAGGCGTTCCTGGGCGGCGGGCGGACCGCCGGTGACGGGCTCGCGCTGGGTCGCGACGGCACGCCTGATGCCGCCGAGCGCACCGTCGCCTTCACCGACATCGTGGACTCCACGGGCTGGGGCGTGCGACTGGGTGACCGGGCCGCGTTCCGTCTCGTCCGCGACCACGACAGGATCGTGGAGAAGGTGCTGTCCGGAGGGGCCGGCCAGGTGGTGAAAGGGACCGGCGACGGCTCCCTCCTGTCGTTCCGGGATCCGGCGGCCGCCGTGGATGCCGCGATCGCGATCCAGGGGTTGCTCCAGGCCGAGCGAGCGGTACCGGGGGCGGTCGACTTCCGGGTGCGTATCGGCATCGACCTCGGCGAGCCGGTCGCGGCGCACGGCGATCTCTACGGCAGGGCGGTCAACCTCGCCCGGCGCGTCTGTGACGCGGCGGCACCGGACGAGATCCTCGCCACGGATGCGGTCCGCGCTCGGCTCGAAGTCGGTCGGTACGAGGTCTCGTCCGCGGGTGAGCGATCGCTGAAGGGTTTCGACCAGCCGGTCGCGCTGTCGCGCATCGGATGGGCGGGCTCGTCCTGACGAACGAGACGTCTGCATCGGGGGTGCCGCACCCCAGTCGGGCGGATCCACCCGGGGGACCAGGCCGCACGGTCGCGACCATCCGACCGGTGCGTGCCGTCCATGCCGAGGCGGCCGTACCTACCGTGGGACAGACGCCATGCACGAGCCTGCGCGTGGCCGACGTGACGGAGGTGTCGGTGTCCAGCGGCGGTTCGAAACTCCATGAGCTCGAGGACCGGTACGCGCCAGAGGCGGAGCGACCACTCGCGGGGTATCTCGCGGCGCTCGGCACGTTCGCGGCCGCCTCGGGGTCCTTGGCGGCCGTCGTCCACCGCAGAGGTGGACCGCCGGACCGGGTCCACGAGCGGGACATCGTCCTCGGGTCGGTCGCCAGTTTCCACCTCGCGCGATTGCTGGGCCTGGCCTCGGTGACGTCCCCGCTTCGGGCGGCGTTCACGCGCTACGCCGGGTCGGGGGCGCCGGGAGAGACACACGAGGAGGTCCAGCAGGCCGAGGGCGGGTTGCGCCACACCATCGGTGAGCTGGTCAGCTGCCCCTACTGCCTGGGTACCTGGACGGCGATGCTGACCGGCTTCGGGCTGGTCCTCGCACCGCGATGGACGCGATTCGCCGCCACCGTGCTGGCGATCGACGCCTGTGGTCATGCGCTGCAGAAGCTGTACAGCGATCTCCAGGCACGGTGAGGTGCGCGCATCGGCCGGCCGTCATCAGGATGGTCGTCGAGCCGGCCGGTCGGACCGGCGTGGAGCAGCGCTGAGGACCGCGACGAGGAAGTCGGCGTCGGCGGTGTAGGGCTGCAGGTCCCAGGTCGCGAGCAGCAGATCCGAACGCAGACCCGCCTCCCCGACGTCCCGCAGGAACCGATCGACCTCGTAGCCGCGGCCCGTCCCGAAGCCGATGGCGAGGCGACCGCCCTCACGCAGATGCGCGTGCAGCCGTGCAAGCACCCGTCCCCGCGTGTCCGGCGCGAGGAAGGTCATCACGTTTCCGGCGCAGACGATGGCGTCGAATCCCTCGGTGATGCCCCGCGCGGGCAGGTCGAGCGAGGCCAGGTCGTCGACCAGCCACGAAGGGCCCGGGTGGTCGGTCTCCGCTGCGTCGACGAGCACCGGATCGATGTCGACCCCGACGACGTCGTGGCCTGCCGCGGCCAGGAACGCACCGACCCGTCCCGGGCCACAGCCCGCATCCAGGATGCGCGCGCCCCGCGGGACCATCGCATCGACGAGCCGCGCCTCCCCGGCGAGGTCGTCCCCCGCGATGGCCATCGCCCGGAAGCGCTCGACGTACCAATCGGAGTGGGTCGGGTCCTCGCGCGTGAGGCGCAGCCACTCGTTCTCCTGCATCGCGGCGTGGTCCACGCGTCCTCCTCGGATCCGGCTCCGACGCTACTCCGGGTTCGGGTGTCCCGAGCGGCGGTCCAGGTGGGGCCGGCCCCGGTGATCAGACCCGATGCTGCCGGTACGGCCACGGTCGCGTCGCGTGCTCCCATGCTGCCGTGAGCACGCGCTCGATCACGATCGGCGGATCCGCAGGGCCGATGACGAGGTGGCGGGGGAGGCGCCCGCCACTGACGAGGACGCCCAGCACGGGCCGCGCGGCCGCGCGAAGCAACCTCCAGCCCTCCACGTCAGTGGTGTCGAGGCTGCCCGCCGCACTGACGAGCGGCCGGAGCCGCTCGATCGCGGTTGTCGTGAAGGACGCACCACCGACGTCCACCTGGCGGCGCGCAGCGGGTGTGCTGGTCGGGCGGGACGGGCGCGGGAAGAGCAGCATGGAGGCGACCTCGGGGCTCGGCTTCGACGGGGGACACGTTCGCCGGCCGCGACACCCGCCGCGAGTGGCAGGAGAGACAAGCATCGCAAGGATGCTGCCAGTCGGTGTTCGCTGGCGTAGCGTCCGAGCCACGGCACCACGCGTCCGGGTGTCGGGAGGAGACAGCCGTGGGTGCCCACCGCGTGGCCACCATCGTCCCGGTCGGTGCGAACCCGTTCGAGTTCTCGGTCGCGTGCGAGGTCTTCGGGTCCCCGAGGCCGGAGCTCGGCCCGCCGCTCTACGAGCACCGGCTGGTGGTCGAATCACATCCGGTCGCGGTGAACGGTGGATGGACCCTGGACAGTCCCCACGGACTCGACAGCCTCGGCTGGGCGGACACGGTGATCGTCCCTGCCGTCCCGCGCGACTCGCGGCGGGACCCGGGACACCCGCTCGTCTCGGCGCTCCGCGACGCCCACGATCGGGGCGCCAGGATCGTCTCGTTCTGCTCGGGTGTCTTCGCGCTCGCAGCCGCCGGGGTCCTCGACGGCCGACCCGCGGCGACACACTGGCTGTACGTGGAAGAGATGCGACGCCTGCACCCGACGGTCGCCGTCGACGGCGACGTGCTGTACGTGGACGACGGGCGGATCCTGACCTCGGCCGGCACGGCGGCGGCCATCGACCTGTCGCTGCACATCGTGCGGATGGATCACGGGGCGCAGATGGCGAACGAGGTCGCGCGACGGATGGTCGTCCCCCCGCTCCGCGACGGCGGGCAGGCCCAGTTCGCCCTCGTACCCGTGCCGAGGACGGTGGAGGACGACCGGCTCGGACCCGTGCTCAGTTGGATGGTGGAGCACCTCGACGAGCAGCTCACCGTCTCGGAGTTGGCGCGGCTGGCCGCCATGAGTGGGCGCAGCTTCGCCCGCCACTTCCGGATCGCCACCGGGACCACGCCGCTTCGCTGGCTGGCGTACCAGCGTGTCGCCAGGGCGCAGGAACTGCTCGAGGTCACCGACCTGCCGATCGAGGCGATCGCCCAGCGGGTCGGGCTCGGTACCGCCACCAACCTGCGGCAGCAGTTCCGGCGCGCCACCGCGACGACCCCGTCGGCGTACCGAGAGCGCTTCCGGCGCACCGAGGTCGCGTGATCGACCGGCGCTGCGACGCGGGCACGGACGTCGGGTGCAGGTCGCGTCCATGCGGCCCGAGGTCTCAGGTGGGCTCCTCCTCAGGTTGCTCCACCGCCGAGATCACGACCTCGGGGTCGACGTCCGGGGCGTCGGCTCGACCCAGTGGCGCCAGCATGGTCAAGGTGACGTGGCCGTTCAGGCACAAGGCGGTGTCCGTCTCCGGGTCGATCCCGGAGCGGCGGTCGTGGACCTCGAGCTCCAGGGCGTCGCCGTTCGGAGCGACGCTCGCGACGCGGAAGTGTCCGAATTCGTCGATCCTGGCCCAGCGCGTGCCGCGCACCTGGGCCACCGGTACGGCAGGCACGTTGACGTTGAGGGTCGTCAACTCACCTCGCTCGAGCATCCACGCGATGGCGTCCTGCGCGGCGCGGATGGCGGTGTCCCAGTACCACTCCGGGCCCGGCGCGAGGCTCACGGCGATGCCACATCGACCGAAGGTGCGGGCGGTCAGCGCCGCACCGACGGTCCCGGAGTGGATGATGGAGGTGCCCGTGTTCATCCCGGCGTTGATGCCGGAGACGACCAGGTCTGGTTGTCGGCCGAAGGCACCGAGCGCGGCGGCCATGACGGCCAGTCCCGGAGGGCCCGCCAGCGCGTATGCCTCGACCCCGTCGAGGTCGGTTCGGACGAGTCTGGTCGGGTCGGCGGCGTCGTAGCGTCCGATCCCCGTTCCGGCCCCGCTCACGTCCTCGGCGGGCGCGGCGACGATCACCTCGTAGGTGTCCGCGAGCGCCTCGGCGAGGCAGCGGATCCCCGGGGACCGGATGCCGTCGTCGTTGGTCAGCAGGATCCTGGGACGTGCAGGGGTGGGCGGCGTTCCGTCAGCCCTCGCCGTGCGGATCTCCATGTCCTCTCCGATCGTCGGGTCGTCGCTCCCAGCGCTCGATCGCGACCTGCTGCGAGAGCTCGTCGATCAGGTCGGGTATCCCGCTGCCGAGCCCGTGCCGGGTGACGTTGGCCGCTCCGGCGGCCCAGGCGCGCCGGAGGGCAGCCTCGGCGTCGAGGCCGTCGATCGATGCCGAGGCGAGCGCGGCGGTCATCGAGTCACCCGAGCCCGCCGCGTCGACGACCACCAGCTCCGGGCCGGTGATCAGCCTGTACTCGCCATCGCCCAGGCCGACGAGCGCCGGCTGGTCCCCGCGCGAGACGACCACCATGGCGACGCCCAGCCCCGTCAGGTGGTCGATCGCATCCGCGATGAGCCCCTCGCCGCCGGGCTCGCTCGCCGCCTCGGCGAGCAGCCCATCCTCGACGAGGTCCCCGACGCTGACCTTGAGGACCTCCATGGGGCCGTTCTCGAGGAATGCGAGGAGTTCCTTGCCGTGCAGGTCGCCGACGACGCGGACGTTCGCCGCATGCAGGTCCGAACCGAGCCGCTCGTAGACGTCCACCGGCAGCTGGTCGGCGCCGACGGGCCCCGTCACGACGCAGACCCCGGTCCGCAGTGACAGCTCGAGGATCCGGTTGTAGAGCTCGTCGACCTCGTGGCGGTGCAGCATCGGCAGGGGGGACCGGGCGAGCTCCACTCGTTGGCCGTCGCGTCGGTCGTGCACGTAGGCCGGTGTCAGGGACGTCGTCCGGACGGGCGAGAGCCGGAGCCCCCAGCTGTCCATCAGACCTTGGAGGGTGTTGCCCGTCTCACCCCCGACGGGTGCACACACGACGGGTACGACGCCGAACTGACACAGCATCCGGGCCACCCACACCCCCTGCCCCCCGGCGTGGATGTGGATGTCGTCGCCTTCCTCCAGGCCGGCCTCCACGGTGATCGAGACGAAGACGGACGGTGCGAGCACCGCCACCTCACGCTGGGCCAAGGATCCGCCTTCCTCACGGTCGTCGCGGGTTGCCGTCGGTGCAGTCTTCTACCCCGTGGATCGCAGTGCGCCATGTCCGTGCGGCGGTGCCCTCGCCGCGTCCGATCGCGACCTGGCCACGTCCAGTGGCCGAAGGGGCGCACGCGAGCGTCCGGCGCACCCGGCGCACGAACAGACTCGCCCCCCGGAGGATGGGTGGCTCGAGGCGATGGGGCAGACGGGCACGATGCGCGGTGACCCGAGCCGCCATGCGGCCTCGCTCGCGCGCCTCGGCCTCATCGCCGCCCGCGGGGCGACCGTCGACGTCGCCAACCTCCTCCGGTACGGGACGCTGGCACCGCGGGTCAGCGAGCGCATCTGGATCGACCCCCTGGCGTGTGCGGGCGCGCTGGCGGACGGGGTCGAGCTCGGTCGGTCCGGTCGGGTCGTCGGCGGCGATTGGGACCTGGCGCCGTTGCCGCTCGTCGACGTGCCACACATCCGCATGTGTCTGGCGCACTGGCGTGACGGTGTGCCCTGGGAGCGGACCGGTGCCTACGAGGAGTTGTTGCGCGCCATCGAGGAGGACGGAGGATCGCACGGAGGCTGCTCGACGCTCGCGGACGTCGTGCGGCGGTACGAACGGCTGGACGAGCTCCTCGAGGAGGTACGGGGCGCCGGGGGGCTGGCCCCGCGCAGCGAGATCGGGGGGCCCCACTGGCGCGAGCGCGGTGGCATCCTGATGCACGTCGGCAGGGGCGGGGTCCCGATCTTCAACGGCTGGGGCGGATGCCACCGCCTCGCCATCGCCCTGCACCTGAAGCTCGATCTGGTCCCGGCGCAGCTCGGGATGGTGCATCCTGCGGGGATCGACGCGCTCCCGGCATTGCGTACCCCACCCGCGTAGCCGAGCCTCCCCGCCCGACACCAGGTCTGACGAGACGATGGACACGCCGCATCCCGCCACGATCCCCGGTCTGACGCCGTTCCAGAGCCACGTCGCAGCGGTGGTCCGGGCCTTGGGTGTGGGGGAGCTGCTGACCTACGCCGAGGTGGCGCGTGAAGCCGGACACGACGGAGCCGCTCGCGGCGTCGCGAGCGTCCTCAGGCGTGCGTCCGACCTGCCGTGGTGGCGTGTCGTACCTGCCGACGGGCGGCTGCACGGCGGGCATGCCCCCGAGCAGGCGCGTCTGCTGCGCAGCGAGGGCCTCGTCGTCGACGATCGATCACGCATCCGCGGCGTGCGGTCGGCCACTGTCGCGTCCGGTCGAACCGTCTCGCGCAGGGCTGCCGGCGAGTAGCTACTCGGCGTCCGCGGGCTTGCGCAGGCGGATCCGCGACTGCTTGTGCGTCCGCGGCCAGTCACGACGCGGTTCCGCCTCGAAGCCGTAGCGGCGCGCCAGCTCCAGCAGCGTCTCGACGCGGTAGTAGAAGTCCTCCCGGAGCACCTGGTGCTCCTTGTCGTGCGTCTCGTTGAAGGTGAGGTCGAAGAACCCGCCAGGTCGCATGATGCGCCCGACGTTCGCGAAGCACTGGTCGATGACCTCCAGCGGGGTGTGCGAGAAGACGCTGTGCGCGTGGACCACGTCGAACCGTTCTGCCGGGAGCCAGTCGAAGCGCAGGTCGTCCACGACGTGGAGGCGGGGTTCGCGCTCCTGGAGCCCGAACTCGACGATCGTGCGGTTGGCGGCGAGCAGGATGTCGGGGGAGATGTCCAGCCCGGTGTACCTGCCGACCTCGAGGTGCTCGATCAGCCGCCAGCCGCCGCGGAGGTTCCCGCAGCCGATCTCGAGCACGTCGTGGTCGGGTCGCAGCCCGTTGGCGGTCAGGAAGTCGAACTGCATCTGCCCGAGTGCCATCCAGCGTGCACGGGACCTGCTGCCGACCGCGCGGTCCGGGTGCTCCGCCACGTCGTGACGCATCACCTCGCGGTAGTAGTCCACGTGGTCGCGGTGTCGCAGCCGGATCCGCAGGTCTCGGAGCAGGCGCTGCAGGTAGGGCACGATCCGGTCCGGGTTGCGGAGCGCGTAGCGAGCCCGGTACAGCAGCCGGTAGCGCTCGTCCGCCATGGATCCTCCTGCCGCTCTGCGCGCAGCTCGACCGTAGGTGCGCCCCGGCTGCCCGGCCATGGTCCGACGGGCCGGCACGCCCGTACGGTGCCGTGCAGGAGGCGCCATGGATCGCGGGACCTACGACGCACGCGCGTACTGGGACCGACGCCTGGACCGGACGTGGAGCCTGCGAGGTGTCGGGCTGCGGGGCTCCAGCGCCGCCTACAACCGCTGGCTGTACCGCGTGCGTCACCGCACGTTCCATCGGGTGGTGCGATCCCTCGGGATCGACACGGTCGGGGCCCGCGTGATGGACATCGGGCCGGGCGTGGGCTTCTACGTCCAGCGCTGGCTCCGGCTGGGCGCCGACGTGACGGGTGTCGACATCGCCGACAGTGCCGTGCGACGCCTCGAGGAACGGTTCCCCGAGGCCAGCTTCGTACGGCGAGACATCACCGAACCGCACCCGGAGCTACCCGGTGGCTTCGACGTCGTGGGGGCCTTCGACGTGCTCTTCCACGTCGTCGACGACGAGCGGTACGCGCAGGCGATGGCCAACGTGGCCGGGCTGCTACGAGCGGGTGGCTGGTTCGTCTTCACCGAGAGTTGCGCGCGCACGCGGGCGCAGCCGATGCCGCACTACGTCCGGCGGACGTTCGCGGAGACCGAGGCCGCCGTGGTGGCCGCGGGGCTGGAGATCGTCGAGCGGCGCCCCGCCTTCGTGCTCATGCTCACACCCTTCGACGCCGGACCACGCGTGCGACGCGCATGGGGGCGCCTCGGAGGAGCCATGCGCGACGAGCGCGGCGGCGCGTTGCTCGGGGCGGCCCTCTATGGGCCGGAGCTCGCTCTCACGCGGGCGCTCCGGACGAGCCCGACGACCGAGCTGTTGGTCTGCCGGAAGCCGACGACCCGCGGGTGACGCACCGACGGGCGGCGACGTGCACCTCAGTCGTCCGGGTCCGGCCGCTCGGCCGGGGCGCGGACGAGCACCGGTACCCCCGCGAGCACCGGGAGCCAGGTCGCGACGACCCGGTAGAGCACGACGATCGAGGTCGCGGCGGCGAGC
Organism: uncultured Nitriliruptoraceae bacterium; assembly: GCA_963695235.1. Classification (GTDB taxonomy): domain Bacteria; phylum Actinomycetota; class Nitriliruptoria; order Nitriliruptorales; family Nitriliruptoraceae; genus PWLR01. The sequence goes on along the minus strand of OY968778.1, from coordinate 712,264 downwards.
GGCGTGCCCAGTGTGACGAAGGCGCCGACCATCCCTCCCTCGACGAAGCCGACGCCTCCCGGGGTCAGCGGTATGGCGGTGGCCAGCTGTGTCACGCCGAAGCCGACCAGCAGCGCACTCACCCGTGGGGTCTGCCCGTTGGCGAGGAACACCAGGGCGAGCGCGCCGATGTCCGCACTCCACTTGCCCAGCGACCACGCCGCGACCGAGCCCAGCTGCCGGGGGGACGGGGGCTGCTCGGTGACCTCCCGCAGCGAGCGACGCCAGTCGTCGACGCGGGAACGAAGGCGGTGGTGGAGCCGACCGACCCACCCGATCACGCGGTCGCCGCTCGCTGGTGAGCGCAGGACCGCGATCACCGTCCCGACGATGCCGACCAGAGTGGCGAAGGCCGGGAGTGCGACGAACACCGCGGTCACGGGAAGGTCGCCGGCGGCGAACGCGGTCACGATCCCTGCCGCCCCGAGCGCCGCGATCGTGGTGAGCGAGATGGTCGAGCCCAGCGCGACGGCGGCGGTGGCGGCCGGGCCCGTCATGCCGAGCAGCGTCAGCCGCCTGATCGCCATCGCGTTGCCTGCCCAGCCTCCGCCAGGCAGGGTGTGGCTGAGGGTGAAGGCAGGCATCGAGACCTGTAGCCCCCGGATGGCGGGCACCGGGTGATCGACCGCCGCCGCGCTGGACCCGTAGACCCTGGACCAGCAGAGGACGACCAGTACCTGCAGCGCCGCGGCACCTGCCAGCGGCCACAGCGAGGCGCTGGTGAAGGCGTCGAGGGCGTCGTCCACACCGACGAGCGCGGCGGCGGCCGCGTACACGGCCACGACGAGCAGGACGCCGACCACGGATCGACGTCGGTTGGTCGCGGCCCGCTGCTGCGCCAGTCGCCTGCGCCTTCCCGCGTCGTCGACCAACGGCGCACGCTCGGGAGCGTAGGGCCGCGCTGGCTAGCATCGTCGCCCCCGAGCTGCTGCGCCGACCGTCTCGGCGACGGCCACCGCCGTGCGGGACGAGCGAGGGTCGACGATGCGCAAGCCGACCATGGCCGACGTCGCCGACCGTGCCGGCGTGACGGTGGCCACGGTGTCCCGGGCGCTCAACGAGCGGACGGCCGGCGTCCTGCGGGACGAGACGGTCGCCCGCGTCCGTGCGGCGGCCACCGACCTCGGCTATCGGCCCAACGTGCTCGCGCGCGGTGTCCGTACCCGGCGGTCGGAGCTGGTGGGCATGCTGATCTCCGACGTCACCAACCCGTTCATGCCCGCGGTCGTGCGGGCGGTCGAGGACACCCTGGTGGACGCCGGCTACACATTGCTGTCGGCCAACACGGACAACGATCCCCAGCGGGAGCTGCGCAGCCTGCGGACCCTGCTCGCGCACCAGGTGGACGGGTTGCTCGTCGCGAGCTCGCAGCTCGACGACGGCTGGCCGGACGAGCCAGCGCTCCGCGGCCTGCCGGTCGTGCTGCTCAACCGCAGCACCCACGCGCCGCTGCCCACCGTCGTCCCGGACGAGTCCGGCAGCGTGCGGCTCGTCGTCGAGCACCTCGTCGGGCTGGGGCACCGGCGCGTCGCCCACGTCGCGGGGCCCTCGAACATCTCCACGGGCCGTTCGCGTGCGGAGGCCTTCGCGCGGCACGGATCCGCGGCCGGCGTTCACGACCCTGCCGACGTCGAGGTGACCGCGAAGCTCGCGGTCGACGACGGCCACGCGGCATGTGCGCGTCTGTTGGACAGACGCGGGGACGTGACGGCCGTGTTCGCCGCCAACGACCTGTTGGCCATCGGCTGCGTCCGGGCGGCACACCACCGCGGGCTGCGCGTTCCAGAGGACCTGTCCGTCGTCGGCTTCAACGACATGCCGTTGCTGGACCTGCTGGACCCGCCGCTCACGACGATCCGCATCTCCCAGCGGCAGATGGGCAGCCGCGCGGGCGCGATGCTGCTGGCGCTGCTCGGTGGGGAGCAGCCGGCGGCCGACGATCTGGTGGTCGAGATCCCCGGTGAGCTGGTGGTGCGCCGCTCCACGGCCCCGCCGCGGCCCCCGGCCGGCCGGCCTTGACGGAGCGTTCAGGCCCCCCGTACGATGGTTCCGTAATCGATTGCACGCTACGATCGCATCCGCAGGCAGCGACGCACGGTCGTACAGCATCCGTCAGACCAGCCGACCCGGGAGGCACAGCCCCATGAAGCAGCAGATCAGCTACATCCCGCTGGAAGAGATGGACGACCGCATGCGCGGCGAGATGGAGCGCTGCGCTCGCGAGGGCACCCCGCGGCCGGAGAGCAGCGCGATCCGTGCGCACGTGCCTGCGGCGTTCTGGTTCTTCGCCGATTCCTGGAAGGCGTTGTTCCACGAGGGTGTCGTGGACCACGCCATCAAGGACCTCTGCCGCGTCTACATCTCCCGCACGGTGAAGTGCGAGTACTGCGGCAACCAGCGCTCGGAGAAGGCGACCGCCGCTGGCCTCCAGGAGCAGCAGTACGACCAGCTGCTGAACTTCGAGTCGTCCGACCTCTACGACGAGCGTCAGAAGGCCGCGCTCGCCTACGCGCAGGCGATCGCGTGGGGGCCCGGCTCAGACGAGGACCTCGAGGCGCTCTGGGCGCGCGTGCACGCGCACTTCTCCGAGCCGGAGCTGGTCGAGCTCGGATGCGCCATCGGCCTCACGCTCGGCCAGCAGAGTTGGATCCGGCTGCTCGGCATCGACCACCACCAGTTCATGGCGGGGACGACGGCCTCCATGGCCCCGGGCTTCGAGACCGCCGAGGCGCTCGAGTCGAGCAAGTCCGACCAGGCCTACTGGGCGAGCGCGGCCCGCTGAGCCGACACCGCTCGGCCGGTCGTCGGCCGGCCGAGCACGGACCCCCGCGTGGAGCCCGCGTCAGCGCACCGACGGGAGCGGGGACCCGGGTGGCACGTTGTAGGCGAGCAGCCTCGCGGGGTCTCCCAGCTCGAGTATCGCCACGTGCGCGCACTCGACGGCAGCGATGCGGGTCAGGTCGATCCGCAGGTGGTGCTCCAGCAGCATGCGGATCACGCCGCCGTGGGTGACGACCAGATGGCGGCCCCCGGGGACGCGATCCGCCGCCGCGACCACGCGGCGCGCCATCGCCTCCAACGGTTCGCCACCGGGCGGGTCGAAGTGTCCGGTCCGCCACGCGTGGTAGTCGTCACCGACGTCGGAGATCAGCTCGCCGGTCCAGTCGCCGAAGTCACCTTCCGCCCAGTCGGGGTCCCGGTCCGCGTCGCCGAAGCCCATGAGCTGCGCCGTCTCGATCGTGCGGCCGAGGTCGGAGGTCGTGACGGAGTCGGGAACGAACCCGTCGAACGTGACGCGCAGCGCCCGGGCCTGCGCGCGGCCCTCTTCGGCGAGCGGGACCTCCGCGCGCCCCTGGAGGCGGTGCTCGAGGTGCCAGGTGGTCACCGCGTGGCGAACGAGGAGCAGCGTGCGGGTCACTGGCCGGTCCTTCCACCGCGACGTGTCACCTTGACGCGGACCCCGCCCGTTCCTTACGGTGAGCGCCATCTGTACGTACATTGTGCAACGTGGGTCGGCGTCGGGAGCGCAGCCTAGGGCTCGCGGGACGGCGGGCCGCGTTCGATGGCTGTCGCCCGACGCACCGCGAGCGGTGCCGGTCGGACCCGGAGAGGTGCGCGCATGTTGAAGGTGATCCGCAACGAGGACCGGCCGGTCAAGGTCTCCAAGCGCGATGGGCGACGTCGCGTCGACGTCGTGACCGAGGACCTGCTCGGGACGCGCGACGTGCAGGTCGACATCGTCTACAACGACGCGGGTGTCATCGGCTCGCCGCACAAGCACGACAACGCGGACCACGTCTTCATGGTGATCCGTGGCCACGGCATCATGTACACCGACGACGGATCGGCGGAGATCGGGGTGGGCGACGTGGTGTTCATCCCACGTGGCGACTTCCATTGGTTCCACAACACCGGTGACGAGGTGTCCGAGCGGCTCGAGATGTGGATCCCCGCGCCGGACGGCACCATCTGGCGGGACCCGGACGACACCTGCAACTTCCAGCCCGCGCCGACCACCACGGTGCGGGGCTGAGCGAACGGCCGGCACGCCCGGCCCGACCGGCGAGGTGGCACACGTGACCCAGCTCCGACCCACGTCCACCCACTGGGGCGACTACCTCGTCGAGGTCGACGACGGGCGCCTGGTCGACATCAGGCCGAGCGAACGCGACCCGTCGCCGTCACCGATCGGCCCGGGGATGGTCCAGGCGCACCGTTCGCGGACCCGCATCCTGCGACCCGCGGTGCGAGCCGGGTGGCTGGAGCACGGGCCCGGCGCCACGCGGGGCGGGACGGGGAAGCGCGGGGCGGAGCCCTTCGTCGAGGTGGAGCTCGACGTCGCCGTCGGGCTCGTCGCGGACGAGCTCGACCGGGTCCGTCGGGAGCACGGCAACCAGGCGATCTACGCGGGCTCCTACGGTTGGGCCTCCGCGGGTCGGTTCCACCACGCGAAGAGCCAGCTGCACCGTTTCATGAACACCATCGGCGGATTCACCCGGGCGGTCAACACCTACAGCAGTGCCGCCGTGACCGTGATCATGGACCGGGTCGCCGGTGGCAAGGACGTCGCCCTCGACGGCACGCCGACCTGGGACCAGATCGCCGAGCACAGCGATCTCGTCGTCGCATTCGGGGGGCTGCCGGAGAAGAACCTGCAGGTGACCGGCGGCGGTGTGTCGCGCCATCTGGCGGCGGACTGGCAGGTTCGGTGCCGGGCGGGCGGCGTCCGCTTCGTGAACGTCGGCCCACAGCGCAGTGACGTGGCCGATCCGTTGGGAGCCCAGTGGGTCCCGTGCCGACCGAACACCGACGTGGCACTGATGCTGGGGATCGCCCACCACATGGTGGAGCAGGGCCTCCACGACCGCGACTTCCTGGAACGCTGCTGTGCCGGCTGGGAGGTCTTCGAGCGCTATCTGCTCGGCAAGGACGACGGTCGCCCCAAGGACCCCGCGTGGGCGTCCCAGGTGGCCGCAGTGCCCGTCGCGGTGATAGAGCGGCTCGCGCGCGACATCACCGCCTCCCGCACCGTGATCACCGCCAGCTACTCCGTGCAGCGGGCCCACCACGGTGAGCAGGTGCCGTGGATGGCGCTCACCCTCGCCGCGATGTCGGGCAGCATGGGGTTGCCGGGCGGCGGGTTCGGAGCCGGCCTCGGGGCGATGCACCACCTGGGGATGCCGCGGTCGCCGATCCCCACGGCCGGGTTGCCGATGGGATCGAACCCGGTGACGGACCTGATCCCGGTCGCGCGCATCGCCGACATGCTCTTCGACCCGGGTGGGCGCTACCCCTTCAACGGCAAGGAGCGCACGTACCCGGACACCAGGCTCGTCTATTGGGTCGGCGGCAATCCGTTCCACCACCACCAGGACCTCAATCGGCTGGTCCGCGCCTGGCAGCTCCCCGACACGATCGTGGTGCACGAACCCTGGTGGAATCCGGTCGCACGACACGCCGACATCGTGTTCCCGATCGCCACCACGCTGGAGCGCGACGACATCGCGCGAGGTCATGGCGATCATTCGCTCTCGCCCACCTACAAGGCCGTCGAGGCACCGCAGGGCATCGTCAGCGACCACGAGATCTTCCGGCGGCTCGCCGCGCGGCTCGGAACCGAGGACGCCTTCACGGAAGGACGGTCCGAGGCTGCCTGGATCGAGTCGCTGTACGAGCGCACCCGGGAGGACGCCGCGTCGCGTGGGGTCGAGATGCCGCCCTTCGAGGCGTTCTGGGCCACCGAGGCGCCGGTGCCGATCGCGGTGATCCCGACCCAGCCCTCCGCCTACGAGCGGTTGCGCGAGGACCCGGTCCGCCACCCCCTCGACACGCCGTCGGGGCGGCTGGAGATCCACTCGGAGACGATCGCCGGCTTCGGGTACGCCGACTGCCCCGGCCACCCGACCTGGATGGAGCCGCGGGAGTGGCTAGGCGCGCCGCAGGCGACCACCTACCCGTTGCACCTGTGCTCGAACCAGCCGTCGACGCGGCTGCACAGCCAGTACGACCACGGCGGGGCGAGCCGTGGGGCCAAGGTGCAGGACCGGGAGCCCGTCTGGATCAACGAGGACGACGCCCGTGCGCGTGGCATCGAGGACGGAGACGTGGTCCGGCTCTACAACGAGCGTGGTGCCTGCCTCGCGGGCGCGCGCGTGACCGACGCGATCATGCCCGGCGCCGTGTCGCTGCCGACTGGCGCCTGGTACGACCCGGTCGAGCCGGAGGTCGACGGTTCGCTCGACGCGCACGGCAACCCCAACGTCCTGACGCTCGACATCGGCACGTCGTCGCTCGCGCAGGGACCGAGCTCCAACACGGCACTGGTCGAGGTGGAGCGCTTCGAGGGCGAGCTCCCCCCGGTCCGGGCCTTCGAGCCGCCGCAACTCCGGCCGCTGGATGCGTCAGCCCCTGAGCTCGCCGATCGCCTCGCGCAGCGCGGCTGACACCTCGGGGACCTGGTCGCGGAGCCGGTCGGCGGGGCCGGACAGGCCGAGCGCCGCGATGGGGGCACCGCCGTCGGTCACGATCGCCGCCGCGACCCCTCCGACGTCGGCGCGCCACTCGCCGATGTTGACCGCCACGCCCGTGTGACGGATGCCCTCGAGCTCCACGCGCAACGCCGTCGGGTCGGTGATGGTGTGGTCGGTGTGCCGTTCCAAGCCGTTCGCGAGGAAGCGCTCGACCTCGGCGGTCGGTTGCCAGGCCAGGAGTGCCTTGCCCGACGCGACGCAGTGCGCAGGGGCCCGGCCGCCGAGCTGGGTCGAGCTGCCGATCGGATGCGTGCCCTCGATCCGGTCGATGTAGAGGACCTCGCCGGCGTCGTAGACGGCCAGCACGGACGTCTCGCCGAACCGTTCCACGAGCCCCTGCACGTACGGGCGTGCCGCGACCCGGACCTCGGCGACGGGATCGGTGCGCAGCCCCAGTTCCCAGACCTTCAGACCGAGCCGGCACATCCCGGACCGGTCGTCGCGGACGAGGAAGCCGTGCGTCTCGAGGGTCCGCACGACCCGGTAGACCGCGGAGCGTTCGAAGCGCACCTGCTCGGCCAGCTCGGCGATGCTGAGCGGGCGGTCGCGTAGGGCTTCGAGGACGTCGAGCCCGCGCCCGAGTGTCTGGAGGTAGCTACCTGGCATGGCCCCTGCCCCTGCTGCCGTGACCCGTCACGCCGTCGCGGCGGGAGTGACCCACTGGGAGACGAACGTCTTCATCGCGCCCGTCTCGTGGTCGTACGCGCGTCGCTGGAGCGTGCCGATGTCGGCGCCGTAGACGTGCAGCGCCACCGTCGGGACCTCCGACGCGCACGCGACCTGGTGGATGTCCTGGTCCGAGGTGCAACACGTGTCGACGTCACCCGGGACGAGGTCGCGTTCGTCGAGGTAGGGCGGTGCGCCGCCGTCCTCGGGCGGGAAGCCGAAGCGCCGCTCGTGCTCGACACCGTCGAGGATGCCGATGACACCCCACGTCCCGTGATCGTGGATCGGCGTGACCTGCCCGACCCCCCAGATCGCCGCTGCGACCGAGAACCGCCCGTCCGGCGCCACGTGGACGGGGTACATCGCGTATCCGTCCTCACGCGCCTGCCGGAGCCCGTCGGGCAGGATCTGCGGCCCCTCGGCCACGAGCTCTCGGAGGTGCGAGGCGACCGCCGTGGTGATCTCCTGCTCCGTCCCGCCCCGTTCGACGATGTCGTCGACCGCCGCGACGAACCGATCCATCGCAGGGTGTGTGGCGTCCGCCATGTCCGCTCCTTCGACGGCGATCCTCCGTGGCACGATGTGCCTGGGCAACGTACATAGCGCAGGGGGCGCGTGCCAGGGTTCCGGACGGACGGCACCCGTGGTCCCGGCGATGGCCCCTCCGTCGTGAACCCGGCGGCGAGACGCGCCGACCGGCGTCACCCGCGGTCGACGCGGCCGTCCGCTGCCGCGTCGGTGACGAGCTCGTAGGCAGCGGCATCGAGGTAGGCGACGGAGGCCGCGCCGGCCATCCCCAGCCGTGCCGGGGCCAGGTGTCGCTCGACGCCGTCGGGCGGCAGCCGGAGTGCCTCGAAGCCCAACCGCACGAGTGTCCCCGGCGCGAGGTCGGTGATCGAGTGACGCCGCAGGATCGCGAGCGCTTCCAGGACGGTGGCGGAGCCACCCTCCGCGGCGACCGCGGCGTGCGCGAGCGAGAGCAGCTCCGCCTGGGCCCGGCTGCGCCCGAAGTCGCCGTCCGGCCGGCTCTTGCGGTCGCGCGCGTAGACCAGCGCCTCCGGTCCGGGCAGCCGTTGCAGGCCCGGGGCCACGTGCGTGTCGCCCACCACCAGGTTGCGTCCGACGTCCACCTCGATGCCGCCGAACGCGGTCACGGCCCGCGAGAAGCCGCGCATCGAGGTCAACAGATAGCCGTCCACCTCGATGCCGAAGTTGGCCTCCACGGTGTCGACGCAGCGCTGTGGTCCCTGCGTGAGGCACGCGCTGATCCGTGCGTTGCGCCACCCCGGGATCGGCACCCACGCGTCGCGGGGGATCGACACGAAGGTGGCGTGCTGACGGTCTCCGGAGACGAACAGCAACTGGAACCCGTCGGCACGCGCGGAGGCCAGGTGGTCCGTGCGCGGCGGCCCGCCGTCGGAGCCGAGCAGCAGCAGTGTCAGGACGCCGTCGTCGACGGGCGGGAGCAGCCAGCGTTGTGCGCCCGTCGCCGTTGCCGCCGTCAGGCCGAGGAGCAGGGCGGACAGCAGCACCAGACGGCCGAGGCTCCGAACGTGGCGTCTCATCCGCTCACCGCCCCGCCGGTCACCTCGACCGCGACCGGGACGAAGCCGCCGTCCGTGGCCGCGAACGTGACCGTCCCGGCCTCGGTCGGTGCCGGGGCGGTCACGCGCACGGTCACGGCGACCCACTCCGGCAGGCCCCGAGCGCCGACGCGGACGTCGTACACCACGCCCGTGAGCGGTTGACGCGGTGCGAGGAGCGGGGTCTCGGTGATCCACTCGCCACCCGCGGCCGCCACCACCTCGGCGTCGGAGGCCGCGGTGGCCGGATCGGCGGGGATGCCGCGGTGCTGGGCGGTGAGCAACGCGTCGAGCCACGCGGTCACGTCGTCGACGGCGGCCGCGGTGGCAGCGGCGTCGATCGGGATGCGCTGGTCCTCCGCGCTGTCGCGCTGGAAGACGCCGGAGCCGGTGGTGGAGAGGTCGACGACCTCCTGGAGGACGACGACGCCGTCGATCGGCTCGGGCTCGGGCTCGGGCTCCGGCTCCGGAGCGGGCTCGGGGTCCGGCGGGTCCACGGACTCGTCGAACGGTGCGGCGAGAAGCTCGGGCGAGCCGCCACCCAGGACGCCGCTCACGACCAGCGCGACCAGCGCCAGCGCCGCCGCCGCCAGCACGGCGGCGGCCAGCGGACCGGGAGCGAGGCGTCGGGGGCTCGGCACGGGGGGACGGTATCGCCCCCGGCTACGCTCCCCGGTCACCCGACGACGCGACCAGGAGCGCACGAGTGCCGCGGATCGCCATCGACGTGCTGCTCAAGCAGGAGATCCTCGACCCCCAGGGTCGCGCCGTCCAAGAGGCCCTCCCCGGCCTCGGCTACCAGGGCGTCGAGGACGTCCGTATCGGCAAGCACATCGAACTCGTGGTCGACGCCGACGCCGCCGACCTCGCCGCGCAGGTCGACGCCATGTGCACCGGCTTCCTCACCAACCCGGTGATGGAGTCGTACCGCTGGCGCGTGATCGGCGACGACGAGCGGGCGGACGCCTGAGCATGCCCCGGTGAGCGAGGACCGAGCACCGCTGCCGCCGCTCCGCGACGACGGGCTGCCGACGCTCCCGACGGGCGAGCCGGTGCTGCACCGATGGTTCGTCGTCACGCTGCTGGCCCTGATCCCACTCGCGCTCGGCGTGACGGTGTGGGCCTTCGCGTCCATCGACCGCACGGAGCTCACGGCGGCGCAGCGGCGGCCGGCCGGTGACGGCTCCGTCACCATCGAGCGCGGTGACGCGATGCTCTCCCGGACGCTGGACGCCGAGCCGGGGCCGGCCTGCGCGCAGGCGATCAGGATCATCGGCGACGCGGGGTCGCGCGCCGCGGCGCGCCGCGCGCTGCAGGGAGCGTGCGGGCTGATCGGCGGCGGCGGCTTCGACGACGCCCGCGAGGGGCTCGTCCGCTGGATCGCCGCCGACGGGATCCTGCGGATCGCGACCTTCGAGCTGTCCGGCGTCGAGTCGTCCGCTCGGGTCGAGGACGCCAGGACCGTCGTGGAGCTCAACGCCAAGTTCCAGTTCGAGGACGCCGTCCGGGGGACGCCCGCCCTGCTCCACCAGCTGGTGCTGCTGGCCGACCCGTCGTGGCCGGGCGAGACGGTCACGGCCCAGGCCGAGCTGGAGGCCGCGCGGGCCCAACAGCGGGCATGCCACTCGCTCGACCTGGGCGAGGACCCGCCACGAGGCTGCCTGGACGTCGACGAGCTGCTCGCTGCCGACGACCCGGTCGCTGCGTTGCTCGAGGTCGGCTTCCGGGACGGCGAGGTGGCACGGTGAGCGCGACGGCGGTCCCCGAACCGCTCGACGGTCTGCGGGTGGCGGCGTTGCAGCAGCGGACGATCCGGGTCCTCGTCGCGAGCCAGATCCTCGGCGGCATCGGTGTGGGAGCTGGCCTGTCCGTGATCGCCCTGCTCGCCTACGACCTGGCCGGCACGGCGTCGCTGGCCGGGGTGCCGCCGACGGCCTCCACGATCGGGGCGGCGCTCGGCGCACTGGCGATCGCCCGCATCGCGATCGCCGCCGGCCGCCGGCCGGGGCTCGTGGTCGGCTACCTCGTCGGCGCGGTGGGCTCCGGGCTGGCCGTCGTCGCGGCCGTGCGGGCCTGGTTCCCGCTGTTGATCGTCGCCTCGGTGTGCTTCGGGTGGTCGAACGCGTCGAGCCTGCAGTCCCGGTTCGCGGCGACCGACCTGGCCGACGACGACCGGCGGGCGAGCTCCCTGTCGACGGTGGTGTGGGCGACGACCATCGGGGCGGTGCTCGGGCCCAACCTCACCGGCCCCGGCGCGACGGTGGCCGGTGCGCTCGGGCTCCCGGGCCTGGCCGGTCCCTACTTGTTCGCCCTGCTGTCGTTCGCGTCGGCGGCCGCGGTCCAGGCCGTGTGGCTGCGGCCGGACCCGCTCGTCAGTGCCCGTCGCCTGGCGGCCGGGGCCGCCGCTCCCGGCGATCCGCGAGCGGCACCTGCACGGCCGACGCTGCGCTCGGCGCTCCGGACCGTGCGCGCCGTGCCGCCCGCGATGGCGGCGCTGGCGTCGATCTTCGCCGCGCACGCGACGATGGTCGGCGTGATGGTGATGACGCCCGTGCACATGGAGCACCATGGCGCCGCGCTGCGGCTCGTCGGCCTCACGATCAGCCTGCACATCGCGGGCATGTACGCGCTGAGCCCCGTCTTCGGCCGGCTGGCGGACCGATTCGGGCGGCGTGCGGTCTTGTTCGCCGGTTGCGGGCAGCTCGCGCTCGCGGCCGTGCTCGCCGCGACCGCCGCCCCCACGGGATCCTGGTTGTTCCAGGCAGCGCTCGTCCTGTTGGGCACCGGCTGGTCGTGCTGCCTCGTCGCCGGCTCCACGCTGCTCACGGAGGTGCTGACCACCGAGCAGCGACCTGCGGCACAGGGCGCGAGCGACCTGCTGATGAACCTCGGTGGCGGCCTCGGCGGGACGCTGGCGGGCATCGTGCTGGCCGTCGCCTCGTACGAGGCGCTCGCGATGGGTGCGGTCCTGCTGGTCGTCGCACCGGTCGTGCTGCTGCTGCGGCTCGGACCCGACGCCGCACGGACCCCTCGTGAGCCCAGCTCGCCGGAGGGATCGGGCGAGGTCGGTAGCCTTCGGTGACGCGCCGCCCGCGTCGGGGCGGCCGCGATCGAACCGGCCGCGATCGAACCGGCCGCGATCGAACCGGCCGCGATCGAACCGGTTCGAACCGGGGTCGAACCGTGGAGGGCAGGGGACCATGACCGCACGGATCGGTGTCGTCACCTTCCCGGGCTCGTTGGACGACGGCGACGCCAGGCTCGCGATCGAGCACTGCGGCGGCGAGGCCGTCCCGCTCTGGCACGCGGACGCGGACCTGCGCGGGGTCGACGCGGTCGTGCTCCCCGGCGGCTTCAGCTACGGCGACTACCTGCGGTGCGGTGCCGTCGCGCACCGCGCCCGCGTCATGGAGGCGCTCAGCGCGTTCGCGCGCGACGGTGGCCCGGTGCTCGGCATCTGCAACGGCTTCCAGGTGCTGTGCGAGGCGGGGCTGCTCCCGGGTGCGCTGCTGCGCAACGTCGGGCTGCGGTTCGTGTGCCGCGACGTGCCGCTGACGATGGAGGCCACCGACACGCCGTGGACCGCCGGCTACCGCGACGGCCAGCTGCTGCGTGTGCCGGCCAAGCACGGCGAGGGGCGGTACTTCGCTGATGCGGCGACGCTCGATGCGCTGGAGGGTGAGGGCCGGGTGGTCGCCCGCTACGCGGCGGGCCGCAACCCCAACGGCTCGCTCCGCGACATCGCGGGCGTGACCAACCGAGCCCGCAACGTGGTGGGTCTCATGCCCCATCCGGAGCACGCGGTGGACGCAGGACTGATCGGGGGCACCGACGGTCGCGGCTTCTTCGAGAGCGTCCTGCTGCACCAGGCGCGCGCGGCCTGAGCGCCCGCGGCTTCGACCGGGCCTAGCCCTCCAGCAGCTGGTCGAACGCGCGGTCGCGCGCCTTGCGTCGCTCGGAGCGCAGGTAGCCGAACAACCACAGGTGCGCACCGATGCCGGCGAACAGCACGGCGGCCGGTGTCCACTGTCCCTGGACGGCCAGCAGGATGGCCGCGACGAACGCGCACGCGACCAGGATCGCCCGGAGGGTGTTCAGAGCATCCACGGCGTCTCGCCTTCCCTGGAGGTTGCGACACCGCCGGCCGCGGGCCGACGCGCGCACCCGACGAGCGTACCGAGCGGTGCGGACCGGGACCGCCGACGGCCCGGGGGACGGGGCGGTCCTCCGGGCCGTCGGCGTCGACCGGGGCTCAGCGGGGCGAGCCGGCCCCGATCAGCTCCGCACCGGCCTCCTGCTGCTGTTCGTGACCGGAAGGCAGGGGTGCCTTCCCGCGCGACAGCAGCGAGGGCCGGGACGGAGGGGTGGGAGCGGACGACGGCATGCGCTGGTCGACCTCCCCGCCCGCGACGAGCACCTGCAGGGCGGAGGCGATGCCGCTCATCTCGGCTGCCGCGCCCTGGGTGCGAGCCGCGCCCTCGGAGGTGTCGCGTGCGGCCTCGGCGACCGAGACCACGTTCTCCGCGATCTGTGCGGTGCCGCGGGCAGCCTCGTTCACGTTGCGGGAGATCTCGTTGGTCGTCGCGGTCTGCTCCTCGACGGCCGAGGCGATCGTGTTCTGCATGTCGGCGATGCCGCCGATCACGTCGACGATCTCGCCGATCGCCACCACCGCGGAGCTCGTGTCGGTCTGGATCGCCTGGATGCGGGTCGAGATCTCCTCCGTGGCCTTCGCGGTCTGTGTGGCGAGCTCCTTGACCTCGTTGGCGACGACCGCGAATCCCTTGCCGGCCTCGCCCGCACGAGCCGCCTCGATGGTGGCGTTGAGCGCCAGCAGGTTGGTCTGTTCGGCGATCGAGGTGATGACGTCGATCACCTTGCCGATCTCCGCCGACGACTCCCCGAGCTTCGCGACCTGTGCGTTGGTCTGCTCGGCGCTCCGGAGGGCGTCCCCGGCCACGCGCGAGGCCTCGCCGGAGGAGGAGGCGATCTCGCGCACGGAGGCGGACATCTCCTCCACCGCCGTCGCGACGGTCGCCACGTTGGACGAGACCTGCTCACCCGCCGCGGCGACGACGTTGGCCTGGGTCGCCGTCTCCTCGGAGGCGGCGGCGACCTGGTCGGACACGGCCGCGAGGTCCTCGGACGAGCGCGTCAACGACTCCGCGTTCGCGCTGAGCTGGCGCGACACGCCCCGGGCGAGGTAGGTGCCGAGCACGAGCGCCGCTGCACCGACCGCCAGCGCACCGATCGTGGCCACCAGCAGCGCCCAGCGGGAGGAGCTCGCTGCGCTCTCCTCCACGGCGGCGAGGCGGTCCTCGACGGCACCGACCAGCCCGTTGATCGCGTCGAGCGCGACGTCGACCTGGTGGTTGACGCGCTCGTCGAGCTCGATCGCGGCCGGCTGCTCGCCGTCCGCCAGCAGCCGCCGCTGCTCGGCGGCGTCCGCGAGGAGCGCGTCCACGGCCGCCTGCGCGTCCGCCAGCAGCGCGACCTCCCCCGGGTCGACGATCTCCTCCCGCAGGCCCGACAGCAGGCCGAGCAGCAGCTCGACGCCCTCGTCGAGATCCGTGGCGGACGCGGCACGGACCGCGTCGTCCCTGGTGTAGACGACGCGGCTGAGGGCGCCGTCGACCTGCGCCAGGGCGATGCCGGTGTCCAGCGCGAGCCGGGCGTCCTCGCCGCTGTCGTTCACCTCCGTGATGCTGGCCTGCAGCGACGTCGTGAAGACCACCAGGACACCCAGCAGCACGCCGAAGGCGCACGTGATGGCGACGAACCCGGTCAGCAGCTTGCGTTGTATCGAGCGTTGCTTGCGCATCTGGCGCTCCTCCTCCGGGGCGCGGCGCGCCCGTCACTCACGCTTCGCGTCGGCACGGGGCGCGCCCGCTTCAGCGCTTCACGCCGCTGCGCCGTCCGACCCCCGACGTCGTCGTGCCGCGGGCGGGCGCGCGGGAGGCCGGCAGTAGGCTCGGTCCCAAGCGATCCATCAGCCCTCGGCCGCTCTGCGGGGACCACGTGACCGACGCATCCACCTCGACGTCCCGACACGGGGCACCGGCCGGGACGCGGGACGGGTCCGCGCACGACGCCGCGGGGGCGTTCCCCGCGGAGGAGCGGCTCACGCCGGAGCGTGCGCGTGCCCTCGGGCACGAGCTGGGGCTGCGCGGCGACGAGTACGACCGCATCGTCGAGACCCTCGGGCGGACCCCCACCGTCGCCGAGCTGGGCATGTACTCCGTGATGTGGTCGGAGCACTGCTCGTACAAGTCGTCCAAGATCCACCTGCGCGGCCTCGCGCACCACGAGCCGTGGGTGGTCGCCGGCCCGGGCGAGAACGCGGGGGTCGTGGACGTCGGCGACGGGCTGGCGGTCGCCTTCAAGATCGAGTCGCACAACCACCCGTCCTACGTCGAGCCGTTCCAGGGCGCGGCGACGGGCGTCGGGGGCATCCTCCGCGACATCTTCACGATGGGCGCCCGCCCGATCGCCGTCATGGACCCGTTGCGGTTCGGCGACCCCGGCGGGTGGACCGACGGCGCGGGCCGCCGGCACGAGCCCGATGCGGTGCAGCGCCACCTGCTCGACGGGGTCGTGCGCGGCGTCGGCGGCTACGGCAACTGCGTCGGGGTGCCCAACATCGGCGGCGAGGTCGAGTTCGACGACAGCTACGCCGGCAACCCGCTGGTGAACGTGCTCGCGATCGGCGTGCTGCGGCGCGACCGGCTGCAGCTCGCACGGGCCGAGGCCCCCGGCCACCTCGCCGTCCTGCTGGGCTCCGCCACCGGGCGCGACGGCATCGGCGGTGCGTCCGTGCTCGCGAGCCAGGAGTTCGACGAGGGCCTGGACGCGAAGCGACCCAACGTCCAGGTCGGCGACCCGTTCGCGGAGAAGCTGCTGATCGAGTGCTGCCTGGCGCTCTACGAGCGAGACCTCGTGTCCGGCATCCAGGACATGGGGGCCGCGGGGATCGCGTGCTCGACCGCAGAGCTCGCCTCCAAGGCATCGCTCGGCATGCGCGTCGACCTGGATGCCGTGCTGCTGCGCGAGCCGTCGATGGAGTCCTGGGAGATCCTCTGCTCGGAGTCGCAGGAGCGGATGCTGGCGCTGGTGGCGCCGGAGCAGCTCGACGAGATGCTGGCCGTGGCCGCCACGTGGGGGGTCCCGGCACGCGTGATCGGCGAGGTGGTGGAGGGCGACGCCCTGACCCTCCATCGGCACGGGCAGCTGATCGCCGAGCTGCCGGCACGGTCCTTGGCCGACGAGGGGCCGACCTACGACCGTCCGCGCGAGCGGCCGGGCTGGCTCGACGACTACGCGCACGTCGACGCGGAGTCGGTGGACGTCGCCGCCCTGGCCCCCGACGGTGACCTCGACGGCTTCGCCCTGCGGTTCCTGGCCTCCCCGAACGTGACGTCCGTGCGTTGGGTCTTCGAGCAGTACGACCAGCACGTGTTGGCCGGCACCGTGCTCGGTCCCGGCATGGGCGACGCCGGGGTGGTGCGGCTGCCGGGCTCGCGGCGCGCGGTCGCGTGCGCGACCGACGGCAACGGCAGGCTGTGCGAGCTGGACCCCGTCGAGGGCACGAAGCGGGTCGTCGCGGAGGCGTTCCGCAACGTCGCCTGCGTCGGCGCGCGGCCGTTGGCGACGACGAACTGCCTCAACTTCGGCAACCCGGAGCGCCCGGAGATCATGTGGCAGCTGGCCGCGTCGATCAAGGCGATGGGCGAGGCGTGCCGTGCGCTGGGCGTGCCGGTGACCGGCGGCAACGTCTCGCTCTACAACGAGACCAAGGGCCGCGCCATCCACCCCACGCCCGTCGTCGGGATCCTGGGCGTGCTGGACGACGCCGAGCACGCGCTCGGGCTCGCCTACGAGGACGACGGCGACGTGGTGTTCCTGCTCGGTGCACCGACGGTCCCGGGCCTCGCCGGGTCGGAGCTCCAGCGCTACCTCGGGGCCCCGCTCGGTGGGGTCGTCGCGCCGGTCGACCTCGAGCTCGAGGCGGCGATCGGCGAGGTCCTGCACGAGGCCGCCCGGGAGGGGTGGGTGTCGTCGGCCCACGACGTCTCCGGCGGGGGCCTGCTCGTGACGCTGGCCGAGTCCTGCGTCGCGGGGGCGATCGGCGTCGAGGTGGCAGTCCCCACCGAGCTGCCCGCCGCCCAGGTGCTCTGCAGCGAGTCCCCGGGGCGCGTCGTCGTGACGGTCGCCTCCCGCCACGTCGCGGCGCTCGCCCGACTGTGCGCCGACGCGGGCGTGCCGTTGACCGACATCGGGACGGTCGGCGGCGAGCGCCTGGTGATCGAGGGGCTGGTCGAGCTGTCGCTGGACGACCTCGAGACGGCGCTCGAGGGCGGGCTGGCAGCCATGCTCGGCGCCTGAGTAGCAGCCCTCCTCGGTGGCGGTCGGCGCACGCTCGTCGCCTGCGACCGGCGCTACCCTCGGCACCTCCGCCCACGGCACGACCTGCGAGGTCCTCTGGTGACGAACGAGCCCTCGCCGGCACGCGGCGCGTCGCTCCCCGAGGACGTCGACCTCGCCTCGTACGCCGAGGGCCCGCGCGAGGAGTGCGGCGTCTTCGGCATCTACGCGCCGGGTGAGGACGTCGCCCGCCTCACCTACTTCGCGCTCTACGCCCTCCAGCACCGTGGGCAGGAGTCGGCGGGCATCGCCGCGTCGGACGGCCGCCGGATCGTGGTCCACAAGGACATGGGGCTGGTCAACCAGGTCTTCACCGACACCGGCCTCGCGGCGCTCGAGGGTCACCTCGCGATGGGCCACTGCCGGTACTCCACCACCGGCGCGTCGTCCTGGGTGAACGCGCAGCCCCAGTACCGCGAGACCCCAACCGGCGGCGGGATCACGCTCGGGCACAACGGCAACCTGGTCAACACCGCCGAGCTCGCGCGGCAGCTGGACATGCCGCCGACCAACGACTCCGAGGTCATGGCGGCGCTGCTCGCGCGCGACGTCGACGTCAGCCTCGAGGAGGCGATCGTGCGCACGGCGCCGCAGCTGCGCGGCGCCTTCTCCGTGGTCGTGATGGACGAGGAGCGTCTGCACGCGTTCCGGGACCCCAACGGCGTCCGACCGCTGCAGATCGGTCGCCTGCCCGCCGGGGGCTGGGTGGTGGCGTCGGAGACGGCCGCGCTCGACATCGTCGGTGCGGTGTACGTGCGGGACGTCGCGCCCGGCGAGGTCGTCACGATCGACGACAACGGGCTGCGCAGCCGCCGCTTCGCGCCGCCGAACCCGACGTTCTGCCTGTTCGAGTGGGTCTACCTCGCTCGGCCGGACCATCGTCAGGACGGCGGCAGCGTGCTGTTCGCCCGCCGGTCGATGGGCCGGCAGCTCGCGCGGGAGGCGCCGGTCGACGCCGACATCGTGATCCCGGTCCCGGAGGCCGGCCGGGACGCGGCCGCCGGCTACGCCGCCGAGGCCGGCCTGCCCTTCGCGGACGGGCTCGTGAAGAACCGCTACGTGGGCCGCACGTTCATCCAGCCGACGCAGTCGCTGCGGCAGCTCGGGATCAAGCTCAAGCTCTCGCCGGTCCGCGAGGTGGTCGAGGGACGGCGCCTGGTGGTGGTCGACGACTCGATCGTCCGCGGCAACACCTCCCGGCAGCTCGTCGCGATGCTGCGGGAGGCCGGCGCGGCGGAGGTCCACCTGCGGATCACCTCGCCACCGATCGCCAACCCCTGCTACTACGGCATCGACATGGCCACGCGCGCGGAGCTGATCGGCGCCGACCTGACCGTCGACGAGATCCGCGACTTCATCGGCTGCGACTCGCTGCACTACATCTCGCTCGAGGGCCTGATCGCGTCCACGCCCAACCAGCGGGAGCGGCTGTGCACCGCCTGCTTCACCGGCGAGTACCCGATCCCGGTGCCGGGCGAGCAGGAGCAGCTCGCGCAGGTCGCCTTCGACTTCTCCGAACCGGCGTGACGGCCGCGGTGGGACGCTCGCACCTCACCACCGCCCGGGTCGGGATCATCGGCGGCGGCCAGCTCGCGCGCATGACCCAGCGCGCCGCCATCGACCTGGGCGTCCACCTCGAGGTCCTGTGCACCTCGGCCGACGACCCGGCGGCCACGGCAGGCGTCGGCGTGCGGATCGGCACGCCCCGCGACCTGGACGCCCTGCTGGCGCTCGCCGGGGACGTCGACGTCGTCACCCTGGATCACGAGCTGGTCCCCAACCTCCACCTGAAGGTGCTCGAACGCGACGGCACGGCGGTCCGCCCCTCTGCCGCGGCGGTCGAGTTCGGGCAGGACAAGCTGCACGCCCGCAAGGAGCTGGCCGCCCGCGGGTTCCCGGTGCCGGCGTTCGCCGCGGTGAAGGACGCCCGCGACGCGGCGGCGTTCGGTGACGCCAACGGCTGGCCGATCGTGCTCAAGGCGGCGACCGGCGGCTACGACGGCAGGGGCGTCGAGGTGGTGCACGACGCCGGGCAGGCCGCCGCCGTGCTGGTCCGGCGCGGGACCTGGCTGGCGGAGGCGCTGGTGCCGATCGCGATGGAGCTGGCCGTCGTCGTCGCCAGGCGCCCGTCCGGCGAGCACGTCGTCTACCCGGTGGTCGAGACGGTCCAGCGTGACGGCATCTGCACCGAGCTGGTGCTCCCCGCCCGTGTGGACGCCGAGGTGGCACGGGCAGCGGTCGAGCTGGCCAAGCGGCTGGTCACGTCGATCGGCGCCACCGGCATCGTCGCCACCGAGCTGTTCCTCACCGACACGGGCGAGCTGCTCGTCAACGAGCTCGCGTTGCGGCCCCACAACTCGGCGCACGTCACGATCGAGGGCTCGACGACCTCCCAGTTCCACAACCACCTGCGCGCGATCCTGGACTGGCCGCTCGGGGACACCTCGATGCGTGCGCCGGTCGCGGTGACGGTCAACCTGTTGGGGGGTCCGCGACCGACCGACCTGGCGGCGCGCCTGCCCGCCGCGCTTGCCGTGCCGGGCGCGCACGTGCACCTGTACGGCAAGCTGTCGAGGCCGGGCCGCAAGATCGGGCACGTCACGGTGCTGGGCGACGACGCGGACGAGGCCTTGGAACGCGCGCGCGACGCGGCCATGCTGCTGGTGGCACCCTGAGCACCTGACCACGCACGAGCCGCGGGAACCTTCGGATGGGGCGGACATGAGCGACGCGCACGGGACCGAGTCAGGCAGCGACACCGTCCACGAGGTCGTCGAACTGGCGGAGGGCCCGCTCGTCGGCGTGGTGATGGGCAGCGACTCCGACCTGCCCACGATGCACGAGGCCGTCAACGTCCTGCGCGACTTCGAGGTGCCACACGAGGTCCACGTCGTGTCGGCCCATCGCGATCCCCGTCGCATGCTCACCTACGGCGAGGAAGCGGCCGGCCGCGGGCTCCGGGTGCTGATCGCCGGTGCAGGGGGAGCCGCGCACCTCCCCGGCATGCTGGCGTCGGTGACGTCCGTGCCGGTGATCGGGGTGCCCGTGCCGCTGCGCCACCTCGACGGTCTGGACTCGCTGCTGTCGATCGTGCAGATGCCCGGCGGTATCCCCGTCGCGACGGTCGCGGTCGGCGGCGCCCGCAACGCCGCGCTGCTGGCGGTGCGCATCCTGGCCACCTCCGACGACCTGCTGCGTGGTGCCTTGGACGACCACCGGGTCGAGCTCGCGACCGAGTCGCGGGACAAGGACGATCGCGTCCAGCGTCACCTCGCCGGCGAGGGGTCGGGCTTCGGCTTCCACGGCTGAGCTGGCTGGGGGCCCGCGGGATCGCTCGGCCGCCGGCGGTCCTGGGGCCCGGGCACGGCCCCGCGGACGCAGCCCCCGTGCGTCGGACCCTCGAACGAGAGCCTGACGAGAACCCCGTTCGCTCCGGGGCTCGCGCGCACCTCCCCGATGGACAGGCCCAGCCACGGCCGGGTGTCCAGGTGGGCGCCGATGCGGACGACCTGTTCCTCGTCGCCGAGCTGGAGGATGCTCGCTCCGCCCTCGCAGAGATGCCGGGCGATCACCTCCACGCACGTGCGAGCGATCGCGAGCCCGTCGGCACCGCCGTCGATGGCCAACGGTGGGTCGTCGGGGAACCGCCACGTCTCCTCGGACGCGACCCAGGGCGGGTCGGCGAGGATGAGGGCGAATCGCTCCTCCGGCTCGATCACGGCGTCGATCGGGCCGTGACGGACGTCCACCCGCACCGGCAGGCCTGCTGCGCTGGCATTGGCCCGGGCGTGCTCGCACGCACGAGCGTCGCCATCGGTCAGCACGAGATCGCGGGGCACGAGCGAGGCGAGCAGCAGCCCCATGTGGCCGACACCCGCACACAGTTCGAGGAAGGGGCCGGGCGGCAGTCCCTCGGCGAGCTCTGCGGCCCAGAGCGACTGCGCCTGCGTCCACGGCCGCGGCCGGAGGACGTGCTCGTCGAACCGCACGTCGAAATGTCCGAACCTGGTCACGTCCATGGACGATGCCTAGCACGACAGGATCTGGTCGATCCCGGCGCAGCGTGCACGCGCTTCCGGTGACCGGGCCATGGTCTGCGCAGACGTGGCTGACACCCGAACGCGGTACGGGCCTGTCCCGCGTGCCCGTCCACAGCCTCTGGTGATCCCCCTGCTCGTCGGCGCGCCGCCGTCGTAGCGTCCCACGCGTGTTCGTGCGGACGGAGGAGGCGCGATGCGCGGCGACGTGACGCGGGGCCGACCGGACGATGCTCGCGCAGGACGGCCACCGGTATTCGCCGTGCAGCCCTTGCCGAGCGCGACACTCGTGCGTCGGCTCGGTGGGCCGGCCGGGCTGCTCGCGATCCTTCGGGTCGGGCACGGCGCCGGCGCGAGGACCCTGCCCCTCCCCGGGGAGCCGGGGGAGTGGCTCGGGTGGGCGCTCCACGCGGATCCCGCCGTCGTCGTGCTGACGCTGGGTCGCCTCGGCGTGCTCGCCCTCGCCTGGTACGTCGCCGCCGCCGTCCTGCTGGGCGCGATCGCGCGGTGCACGCGGTCGCTGCACCTGGCGCGCGTGGCCGAGGCGCTCACCACGCCACGCCTCCGCCGCCTGGTCGACGCGACGCTCGGCATCTCCTTGGCCGGCTCCCTGGTGCTGGGCCCGACGTCGTCGGCGTGGGCATCGCCGGGATCCATCCCGCTCGTCGGCGAGCTCGGGGGATCGTCGCAACCGGGGACCTTGCCGCTCGACGAACTCCGGGAGCCGTCTCTACCGGGGCCCGCCGCCTCTCCGCGGTTCACGCCGCTCGCGCTGGAGCTGGCAGGCGGCGACGCGCCGGTCGCGGACGATCGTGCCGAGGACCTCCCGTCCGACGACGCCCGCGTCCACGTCGTGGTCGCTGGTGAGCACCTGTGGTCCATCGCGCGCGATGCGCTCACGCGCGAACTGGGTGGTTCAGCGAGCGACGAAGCGGTCGTCGGGTACTGGCGTCGGACGATCGAGGAGAACCGCCACCGGCTCGTCGATCCGGACAACCCCGACCTGATCTTCCCCGGCCAGCGGTTCGTCCTGCCTCTGCCATCGACGAGTGGATCCCATCCATGACCAGCAGCCGGCCCGTTCCGGATCCGTTCCTGGACCTGACGGACGAGGCCGCGCTGGAGTCGGAACGCCAGGCACGCGCCGAGCGTCGTGCGCGGCAGGACCTCGCCCACGAGCTCGCCACCTGGGCGGGCACCATGCGGGACCTCGCGGAACGCCCCACAGCCGTCGTCGTGCGGACCGCGGGGGGCGCCACCCGAGCAGGGACGCTCGTCGGGGCGGGTGTCGACCACCTCGTCCTGCGGGCCGGCGACGCCCTCGTCCTGCTCCGCGAGGACGTCGTGGCGTCCGTGCTCCCCCAGCCCGGGCTCCCGGCTCCTGCGGCGGCCGGCGATCGGGACCCGTCCCGCGGTCGGCTCTTGGGCGAGGTGCTCCGCCGTGTCGCGGAGGACCATCGGAAACTGTCGCTCGGCTTCGGGCACGACGCCGCACTGCTCGTCGGCGAGGTCGTCGGCTTCGGTGACGACGTCGTGACCCTGCGGCTCGACGGTTCGTCGCGGGGCACCGCCTACGTGCGGCTCACCTCCGTGCGCGAGGCGGTGCTCACGTGAGGACCTCCAGCCGGTCAGGCGTCGTCGGCCGCTTCCCCGCCGTCTGCGTACAGGTGCTCGAGGGCGCCCGGCTCGATGCGGGCCTGCTCGATGAACGCATCGACCTCGCCCTCCTGCAGGCGGATGACGCGCCCGAACTTGTAGGCGGGGAGCTGTCCTGCGTCGATCAGCCGGTACAGCGTCCGCGTCGTCAGACCGAGCCGCCCCGCTGCCTCCTTGGTGCTCAGCCAGACGATCTCTTCACGGCCGCTTCGCTCCGTCTCACGGACCATCTCATGCCCTCCGGTTGCTTCACACGTTACCCGGTTCTGCCTCGTGGGCCTCGGAACCAGAACGTCGCACGACCCGCCGTGCCACCAGGTCCGACGCCGTCCGGGTGGGGGCGCGCATGATGGCGCGAGGGTCCGACACCACCACGGCGCGGCGAGCCGCGCCACCGACCCGGAGGGCGGCGCGGCCGCACGCGGAGGCCGGGAACGGTCGGTCGATCCTTCGTGCCCGTTCGCTGCCGGGCGGCCGTGCCGTGATCGGCGCCCTGCTCATCACCGCATCCGCCGTCGGTGTCGGCGCCGCGTACCTCGGCCTGACGGCGACCGCTACGACGACGTATCTCGTTGCCTCCACGGACGTCGTGCCCGGCACGCGGCTTGGATCGGTGGACGACGTCGTCGCGGCCTTCGGACGTTCCGAGCTCGACCTGCCTGCGACGCTCGCCGAGCGGGCGGTGCCGGCGGAGGAACTCGAGGAGCTGGTCGGCCAGGTGGTGACGTGGCCGATGCAGCGAGGTGACCTGCTCTCCCGGACGTCGCTCGTCGATGCCTCCTCCGCACCGAGCAGTCATCGGCTCTCGTTCGCCCTTCCGTCGAGGGACGCGATCGGTGGCGCGTTGCGGCCAGGCTCGCCCGTCGACGTCGTCGCGACGTTCGGCGCCGGCGAGGGTGCGGACACCGTGTACGTGGTCCGCGGCGTCAGTGTGCTGGCGGTCGCGTCCTCGGACGGCGCGGAGCTCGGAGGAGGTCGCGACCTGATCGTCACGGTCTCGCTCGACTCCGCCGAGGAGGTGCTCGCCCTGGCCCACGCGATCCACTCGGCGAAGGTCGTGCTGACCAGCTCCGTCTCGCACGCTCCGGGTCCGACGTCCGGCGGAGACCCTGATGCATGACCGCTTCGTCGTCCTGGGCCTCGCTCCGACCCGTTCCGAATGGTTCCACGCCGTCGGGCGGTGGACCACCTCCGCGCTGTTACCCGCGGAGTTCATCCGCTGCGTCTCTCTCCAGGACCTGCACGCCCGATTGTCGTCTGGGCGCCGGTTCTCGGCGGTGCTCATCGACGGTGTGGTGCACGGGTTGGATCGTGACGTGCTCACGAACTGCGTCGCGGCCGGCGCTGCGGTGGTGGTCGTCGACGCCGCGGATGCACCTCGAGACTGGCTGACCCTGGGGGCAGCCGCGGTCGTGGGTCCCCTCTTCTCTCCCGACGAACTGCTGGAGGTGCTCCGCGCCGTCGCTTCGCCGGTCGGATCGGGCGTGATGGACCCGGCGCCGTCCGCGTCGCCGAGCCCGACGGCTTCTGGCTCGCTCGTCGCCGTGACCGGGCCGGGGGGCACCGGGGCGTCGACGCTGGCGGCGGCGCTCGCGCAGGAGCTGTCCGCCGGTGAGCGAGGTCGCGGCAGTCCCGGCCTCCGGGTCGTCCTGGCGGATCTCTGCCGACGTGCGGACCAGGCGATGCTGCACGACGCCAAGGTGCTCGTCCCCTCCGTCCAGGAGTTGGTGGAGGCGCACCGCACCGGTTCGCCCGATCCCACCGCGGTGCGCGAGCAGACGTTCACCGTGCCGGCACGCGGCTACCGCCTCCTCCTCGGTCTCCGACGGAGTACGCAGTGGGCGACCCTGCGGCGCCATGCGTACGAGAACGCGCTGACCTCGCTGTTGCGGATCGCAGATCGCGTCGTGGCCGATGTCGAAGCGGACGTCGAGGGCGAGGCCGAATCCGGGTCGACGGAGGTAGAGGAACGCAACCTGCTCGCGAGGCTCGTCGTGCTTCGTGCGGACGTGGTCGTCGTCGTGCTCGAGCCCTCCATGAAGGGCATCTTCGCCGGGGTTCGGACGATCGACGAGTTGACCCGTGTCGGTGTCGCGATCGATCGCGTGCTCCCGGTCGTCAACCGCGCGCCGAGGGGCCCACGGGCTCGAGCCGAGCTTCGCGCCGCGATGGTCCGACTGAGTACCGGCATGGTCGGGGCCACGCCGAGCCCTCAGACTGCGATCTTCCTACCCACACGGGACACCGATACGGCCTTTCGCGATGGCGTCGCGCTACCGACGTCGCTCGGCCGGCCGTTGTCGAGGGCCGTCGAGGCCGTACGCGAGCGCGCAGGCTCGTCACCAGTACGACGCGGCCTCGTGGACGAACCCGTCCGGGTCGTGCCGGGTTCGTTGGGGCTCGCCGGGACCGACGAGGTCGCGTCGTGATGTCGATCTCCGACCTCGGCTTCCCGTCCCCTTTGGCGCAGATCGAGCAGCAGGTCCTCGCGCGCGCGAAGGACGAGTCGCTCGACCTCGCTGACGAGACAGCTGACGCGCGCCTGCGCGAGTTGCTCGAGGAGGAGGTCGCCACCTGGCGGCTCGACTACCGCCACGGGCTGCGTTCGGTCGATCTCGCGGACCCCGTCGACGTGGTCCTGCGGGCCGAACGCAACCTGCTGGGTTACGGGCCGCTCGCAGCATTGCTGGAGGATGACGACGTCTGGGAGGTGATGATCAACGCGCCCGACCAGATCTTCGTCAAGCGGCATCGTGGTGTCAGCGGCTATCACGACGAGGCGTTCCACGACGACGATCACGTGATGCGGACGTTGACCAAGATCCTGGAGGATTCCTCCACCTCCCATCGCAAGCTCGATGCGGCCGAGGGTCTCCAGGACGCCCAGCTAGACGACGGTGCGCGGCTCCACATCGTGCATCGCGACATCGGGCGTGGCTCGCACATGATCGTGAACATCCGGCGATTCACGGGTGTCCCCTTCCGCTCGCTGGACGAGTTGGTGTCCCGCGGCATGATGGGGGCACATGCCGCCAGCTTCCTCCGGGCTGCGGTCCGTGCCCGGTCGTCGATCGTGTTCGCCGGTCCTCCAGGGTCGGGCAAGACCACCCTGCTCTCGTGCTGTGCGGCGGAGCTCGACCCCACCCTGCGCGTCGTGACGGCCGAGGAGGTCTTCGAGGTCGACGTCCCGCTCCCGAACGTCGCCTCCCTGCAGACCCGGGCCGCTCGCGTCGATCGACCCGAGGTGGACCTTCGCCGGCTCGTCGCTGGCTTCCTCCGCATGGCTCCCGACGTCGCGATCGTGGGCGAGGTTCGTGATCGCGAGGCGCTCCCCTTGCTCTTGACCCTCTCGTCCGGTGTGAAGGGCTTCACGACGATCCACGCGGGGTCGGCGCGGCAGGCGCTGGCCCGGCTCCGCTTCATCTCCCAGCTGGCCGACACGCGGTCCGAGCTGCCGATGGCCGCGCTGAACGCGCTCGTCACCGAGGCCGTGGACATCGTCGTCCACTGCGTCAGGATCGACGGTGTCCCCCAGGTGGGCGAGATCGTCGCCATCGAGGACCAGGCGACGGGCGAGGGCAGCGCCGCGTTCACCGTGACCGACGTCTTCCGGCGCGAGTCTCCCCGGTCCGAGTTGCGCTGGAGCGGGCTGTTGCCCACGCGGTGCACGGCGGCCTTCTCCGCGGCCGGGCTCGATCTGCGGTCGGTGCTCGACGGGCGGGCCGACACGTCGACGGGGGGTGGCGCGTGAGCCCGCCCATGGTCGCGCTCGCGCTCGCACTGGTGGCCGCCTACGGCACCTTCCTGATCTATACCGCCTTCGCCTTCGGCTGGCGGGGGTATGGCATCTCGCCCGGCCTGGGTCGGAAGCGGCCCCGCCGCACCCTGCGCGAGCTCCTCGTGCAGGCAGGGCTCGAGCGTGTCCGCCCAGTGGAGCTCCTGGCCGTGCAGGCAGCCCTGTTCGCGGTCGCGACCCTGTTCGGCCTTGCTGTGTACGGAGGATGGATCACCGCGGTGAGCGTCGGTCTCGTCGTCGCGGCGATCCCGATGGCGAGCGCCCGCCGACGACGGCGTACGCGCCTCACGCTGGCTCGGGAGCACTGGCCGCGGATGCTCGAGGAACTCAGGCTGCAGGTGGTGACGCTCGGTAGTTCCATCCCCCAGGCGCTCATCCGTGTGGGGCTCACCGGTCCGGAGGACCTTCGCCCCGCGTTCGCCGCGATGCAGCGGGAGTGGCACATATCCACGGATCTGGACCGCTCGCTCGACGTCCTCAAGGCCCATCTGGCGGATCCCACCGCAGACGTGGTGTGCGAGACCCTGCTGATCGCCCATGAGGTCGGGGGAACGGACGTCGACAGACGGCTGCGGGCCCTGATCGACGACCGGGCCATCGACCTCCAGGGCCGCAAGGACGCGCGCTCCAAGCAGGCCGGGGTCCGCTTCGCCCGCTGGTTCGTCGTCATCGTGCCGGTCGGGATGGCGCTGGTCGGCCTGTCGATCGGGGACGGACGGGCGTCGTACGCGACCGCGGCCGGGCAGCTCCTCGTCCTGGCGGCGTTCGGCTTGATGGGCGCCTGCTGGGTCTGGGCGGCGCAGTTGCTGCGGCTCCCCGAGGAGCACAGGGTCTTCCACGAGCGTCGTGCGACTCCCGGCGGTACGGCGCCATGAGGTTGCTGCTCGCGTCCTCCACGCTCGCCACCTGGGTCGGCCTGACCTTGCTGCTGTCCGAGCTTCGATGGTTCGCTCGCCGGCCGCTCGCGGAACGGCTCGGCCCGTACCTGCCGGGAGGCATGGCGCGACCGGGTCGCGTCGGGATCCTCTCCGTCGCCTCCTTCCGGGATGCCGTGGGGCCCGTGGCCCGATCGGTCGGCGAGGCGTTCTCCCGGCTCACCGGCGCGACTGAGGAGCTCGATCGCAGGCTCCGCCGCATCCACGCGCCACTCGACGCGACCGCCTTCCGCGTCCGTCAGATCGGATGGGCGTTCGGTGGTCTCGTGTTCGGTGGCCTCCTGTCGGTCATCTGGTCGCCACCGGCGCTCCTGCGGACGCTCCCCCCCGTGGGCGGTCTGCTGCTCGCCTCGCTTCTCGTCGAGCAGCAGGTGGTGCTCGCCTCACAACGCTGGAAGCGTTCGCTCCATCTCGAGCTGCCCGTCGTCGCCGAACAGCTGGGCATGCTGCTCGCTGCCGGCTACTCGCTCGTGAGTGCATTGGACCGCGTCGCCAGTAGGGGGCGTGGGGTCAGCGCCGAGGACCTACGGGTCGTTCTCAGCCGGATCCGTCACGGCGTGCCCGAGCACGAGGCGCTCCGCGAGTGGGGTGATGTCGCCCAGGTCGAGGCCGTGGACAGACTCGTGGCCGTCCTCGCTTTGCACCGTGAGGCGAGCGACCTGAGTCGCCTCATCGCCACCGAGGCGCGAGCGATGAGGCGGGACCTGCACAGAGAGTTGCTCGAGACGCTCGAGCGGCGCGGCCAGCAGGTGTGGATCCCGGTGACGGTGGCGACGCTGCTGCCGGGGGTGATCTTCATCGCCATCCCCTTCCGGGCGGCGCTCTCCGGCTTCCTCACCTGACCGAGGCGTGCCGAGGACGGCACGTGACGACGAGATGCCGGTCCGCGAGGCCGACCGGCGACAGATACCGGAGGATCCGATGGAGATGCACCACCGTCCACGAGGATGCGAACGAGCCCGTGCGATCGTGCTCGACGAACGCGGTGAGGGTGTGATCTCCACTGCCATCGCCGTCCTCATCATGGCGCTCATCGGAGCCGCCATGTGGGTCGCGTTCAGCAGCGTCTTCGAGAGCACGAGCGGGAACATCACCGACGCGGTGGAGACGATCGGTTGACCTGGGCGCATGGCGCCGACGAGCGAGGGTCGAGCTCGGTCAGCAGCGTGTTCGGCATCGCGATCTTCCTCGCGTTCCTGTTGCTGTCCACACAGGCGTTGGTCCACCTGTACGCGACCTCGACGGTGACCGCAGTGACCTTCGATCTGGCTCGCCAGGCCAGCGCGGCCGACGGCACGTGCCCGAGTCCCGCCGAGATCCGCGCGCGGCTCGGCCGCTGGGGTCAGTCGGCCGTGCGGGCCGACTGCATCCGGGGCGTGGGCGGCTCGACGGTCGTCACCGTCTCCGGCCCTTCGCCGGCTGCCGCCTTCGGTCGGTTCGCCAGCGCTCTGGGTGTGGGGCGGGCCGATGGCGGCTGGGTGATCGAGCGGTCTGCCACCTACCGGACGGAGGTGTCGCCGTGAGGTCGCGGCTGGCCGACCGAGGCATCGGCGACGCGGGGTTCGTGGCAGGTGCCGAGGCACTGGCGTTCGGTGTGCTCGTCTTCGTGTTCGGCACCCTCGTCATCCTCAACGCCTGGCGGCTGGTGGACGCCCGGTTCGCCAGCTCGGCAGCAGCGCGAGAGGCGGTCCGCGCGTCGATAGATGCGCCGGTCGGGACCGCGGCCCCGGAGCTTCGCGACTTGGCGCATGCCGCCGCGGTCGGTGCGGTACGAGCACATGGCTACGAGGGTGTGCGCCTGAGCATCGAGCCGATCGGTCCACTGGAGCAGATCCGCTGCGCGCCGGTGCGCATCCGTGCCACGGTGACCGTGCAGGTGACGTCGTTGCCGCTGTGGCGGCATCGGACCCGCTACGACGTGGCGTCGGTCCACGAGGAGCTCATCGACCCGTATCGCACCGGGCTACCGACCGACGGGGAGCTGCCCTGTGGCTTCTGAGCGAACCCGGGACGCCAGCACCCGCATGCCACCCGGGTCTCGGTGGGCGCTCGGAGAGGCTGGCAACACGCTCGTTCTCGCGCCGGTGGCGATCCTCATCGTCTTCGGTCTCGGTGCCGTGGCGCTCGACTCCGCGACGCTGTTCCTCGGGCAGCGGCGACTCTCGGACCTCGCCGTGGCCGTCGCGCGGGACGCGGTCGCAGCCGTCGACCTCGACCATCACTACGGCGGTCCGCCCGGTGCGATGCCGATCCTGTCCGCTACCTCGGCGGAGGCGCGGAGGAGCCAGCTGGTGGCGTTCGCCAACGCCGCCGGCGACCGGTCGCTCGCCGACATCGACTGCGTGCTGGTCGTGGACGGGGCGCGCGCGACGGCCACCTGCACCGGTGCGTCCCGTCCGATACTGGCGCCCATGCTGCCGGGGATGGCCCGGACCCACGAGCTCCGCTCGACCGCGATCGCCGAAGGCCGGCTCGAGTGATCAGAGGCGCCGCGGCAGGGTGTTCGCAGACCGTGTCCCCACGGTGACACTGGGCGGGCGCCGATCGGGCAGAGGCCCGGCGAGGGCTAGGTTCCCCCGCCGGGTGGGCCATGACCGGCGCGGCGGCTCCGGCTCGGGGGGCCTCTGGCGGATCCTCGGCCCGATGGACGGTGAGGTGGAGCGTGGGACCGCGCGACCGGCGGATCCTCGCGCTCGCGCTGCCTGCCGTGGTGACGCTCGCCGCTGACCCGCTGCTGGGTCTGGTCGACACGGCCGTCGTCGGGCGCCTCGGTGCAGCCGAGCTCGGCGCACTCGGGCTCGCGGTCGCCGTGCTCACCGCCGTGTCGTGGATCTTCAACTTCCTCGTGTTCGGCACCACCTCGGCGGTCGCAAGGGCTGTGGGCGCGCGACGGCTCGACGTGGCAGGACGGCGTGTCTCGCACGCCGGACAGGTGGCGCTCGTCGTCGGCGTGGCCGTCGGGGCGCTGCTGTTGCTCACTGCGCCCATCTTGCTGCGGCTCACCGGCGCCGTCGACGAGCTGCTCGGTCCCGCCGTCACCTACCTGCGGATCCGTGCCGTCGGGGTGCCGCTCCTGCTGCTGGGCTACGTCGGCCACGGCGCCTTCCGCGGCGTGTCGGACACGCGCACGCCGCTCGGCGTCGTGGTGCTGGCCAACGTCGTCAACGCCGTCCTGACGGTGTGGCTCGTGCTGGGGTTGGGCACAGGGATCGCGGGTGCGGCGTGGGCGACGGTGGCCGCGGAGGCGATCACCGTCGTCGTGCTGTTCGCCCTGTTGCGCAAGACGCGCCTGCCGCTGCGCGGGCACGGCCGTCCCGGACGGCACGAACTGCGGGTGCTCGTGACGGTCAGCCGTGATCTGTTCCTGCGGACGAGCGCCCTGCTGCTGGGTCTGCTGGCGATCACGGCGGCGGCGGCCCGGATCGACGCGCCGACCGCGGCCGCCCATCAGGTCCTGTACCAGCTGTTCCTGCTGGTGTCGTTCCTCATGGACGGGTTCGCGATCGCCGGGCAGGCGACGGTCGGCACGGCCTTGGGCGCAGACGACGAGCCGGAGGCGCGCGCGGTCGGGCGGCGACTGGTCGCCTGGGGCGTGGGGGGAGGTGCGGTGCTGGGGTTGCTGCTCCTCGCTGGCGGTGGGCTGCTGCCGCGACTGCTCACCGACGACCCCACCGTGCTGGCCGTCGTGGCGACGGCCTGGTGGCTGGCGTCGCTCGGCCACGTCGTGAACGGACCGACCTTCGCGCTCGACGGTGTGCTGATGGGTGCCGAGGACTTCGCCTACCTGCGGACCTGGACGATCGTCGCGGCGGTCGTCGGGGGAGTCGGCGGGCAGCTGGTCGCCACGTTCGGCGGCGGTCTGGTGGGCCTGTGGATCGCGGTCCAGGCGATGATGGCCGTCCGGTTGCTGTCGCTGGTGCTACGGGTCCGCGGGCACCGCTGGACCCGCACCGGGGTCGGGCCATCTCCAGCCGGGTGAAACCGGCCGAGCGACGCTCGGTCGCGCGGAGCGGCCCCGGCAGACCAGCACCCTCGCCTGGATACGGCCTCTGGTACGCGCGGCGGCCGGTTCTGGCCGGGGGCGGTGACAGAGCCGGGGGGCGGGCGCGGGGCGTGCGTGGCCTCTGGTACGCGTGGCGGCCGGTTCTGGCCGGGGGCGGTGACAGAGCCGGGGGCGGCGCGGGGCGTGCGTGGCCTCTGGTACGCGTGGCGGCCGGTTCTGGCCGGGGGCGGTGACAGAGCCGGGGGGGCGGGGCCGGGGGTGGCACCGAGGTGTGCAGCCGGACCTCACGGCCCGGGGCCGGTCAGAGGCGCTCGTCCTCGGGCATCGCCTCGTAGCGGCGCCGGAGGCCGTCGGCGACCTCGTGGGTGAAGCGGTGGACGGTGGCCTCCGCCAGGCGGTGCAGGACCAGCCGGTCGACACCGGCGCCCAGGACGCCGAGGGGTGGCGCGTAGCTGCCGTCCACGGTGACCTGGGTCAGGGGCGGGTCGAGGACGACGGCCGAGACCTCGAGGTCGGCGGTCAGCTCCGGGAACAGCAGCCGGCCCTTGCTCGCCTCCCACCGCAGCGGGACCAGGCTGCGGGTCACGCCGACGGGCTCGAACGCGCCGACGTGGATCGTCACCTCGCGCGACACCTCCAGGCCCGCGACCTGCGCGCGGAGCGTGTGCGACAGCTCGTCGGCCTGCTCGGCCGCGTCGTCCGTTGCGTGCTGCAGCAGGGTGACGGCGTCCTCGGCCAGCAGGCGTGTCACGACGTCGAAGGGTGCCTCGACGTAGGCGTAGCAGTGCAGTGGGCGCTCCACGGCGAGCTCCGGATCCGCGCGGGCGTGTCCTCGTGGTTCGTGTCCACCGTAGGCCGCCACCGCCGGGGTGTCCCGGGCCGGAGGGCCCGTGCGCGCGAGGGCCGTCGCCGTGCGCCTCGCGGAGAAAGCGGCGGGGGACACGCCCGGGATGCGGGCGTAGGCTCGCCCGTGCGCGACCTCGACGGTCCGCGGGAGCGCCGGGGCGGGGCGACCGGCCACAGGGTGGGTGCACGATGGGCAAGCCGGTGCTGCTGGCGGTCGACGACGACCCCCAGGTCCTGGCCGCCGTCCGGCGTGACCTGCGCGAGCGCTATGCCCGCGACTACCGCGTCGTCGCGGCCGACGGTGGGCCGGCAGCGCTCGACGCGCTCAAGGAGCTCCACCGGCGCGGCGACCAGGTCGCCCTGCTGCTCGTCGACCAGCGGATGCCGGAGCTGTCGGGCACGCAGCTGCTGCTGGAGGCGCGCCCGTTCTTCCCCGACGCGCGCAAGGTGCTGCTGACCGCCTACGCGGACACCGACGCGGCGATCCAGAGCATCAACCAGGTCGGGCTGGACCACTACCTGCTCAAGCCCTGGGAGCCACCGGAGGACACCCTCTACCCGGTCCTCGACGACCTGCTCGAGGACTGGACCGCCAACCGTCCGGCGCCGGCGGACGGGCTGCGGGTCGTCGGCGCGCGGTGGGATGCCACCAGCCACGACGTCAAGGACTTCCTCGCGCGCAACCAGGTGCCGTACCGCTTCCTGGACGTCGACCGGGACGGCGAGGCCGCGACGCTGCTGGCCAGCACCGACAGCCTCGAGGCGCCGCTGCCGGTCGTGGTGCTCGAGGACGGCCGCGTGCTGGTCCAGCCGTCGTCGGGTGACCTCGCAGCGGCGGTTGGGCTGCGGACGGAGGCGACCGCGCCCTTCTACGACCTGATCGTGCTCGGCGCCGGCCCGGCCGGGCTCGCGGCTGCGGTGTACGGCGCGTCCGAGGGGCTGCACGTCGTCGTGCTCGAACGCCAGGCGACGGGCGGCCAGGCCGGTGGCAGCTCCCGGATCGAGAACTACCTGGGCTTCCCCAACGGCATCGCGGGCGCCGACCTCGCGCGTCGGGCCACGGCGCAGGCCAAGCGGCTCGGTGCGGAGATCCTGATGCCCGTCGAGGCCACCGGCGTCCGCGTCGAGGGGCCGGCCCGGATCGTGACGCTGTCCGACGGGCGCGAGCTGTCCGCCCACGCCCTGCTCGTCGCGACCGGCATGCGCGTCCGCGACCTCGGCATCCCGGGCTTCGACCGGCTCACGGGCTCCGGCGTCTACTACGGCGCCACCCTCCCCGAGGCGGCCAGCTACCAGGGCGAGCGCGTGGTGGTGGTGGGCGGCGCGAACTCGGCCGGCCAGGCCGCCATGATGTTCTCGCGCTACGCCGACGAGGTCCTGCTGGTGGTGCGCGCCCCGTCGCTCGGCGAGAAGATGTCCCGGTACCTGATCGACCAGATCGAGCAGACCGACAACATCGGCGTCCGCACCAACGTCGAGGTGGAGTGCGTCGACGGTGTCGACCACCTCCAGGAGGTGGTGCTGAAGGACCGGGCCACCGGGACGACCACGACCGAACGCGCGACCGGCCTGTTCGTGTTCGTCGGGGCCGTGCCGCACACCGACCTGCTGCGCGGCGTGGTGACGATGTCCGACGCCGGGTTCATCCCCACCGGACCGGACCTCACGCGCGACGGCTCCCGGCCGCGCGGCTGGACCGCCGACCGCGACCCGTACCTGCTGGAGACCGACGTGCCGGGCATCTTCGCCGCCGGCGACGTCCGCGACGGGGTCGTGCGCCGCGTGGCGTCCGCCGTCGGTCAGGGAGCCGTCTGCATCTCGTTCGTGCACCGCTACCTCGCCACCGTCTGAGACGTCGAGACGTCAGGAACCGTCACCGTGGACGTCTTCCAGCGGCTGAAGCAGGTCGGGCTGTTCACCGACCTCGAGGACGCCGACCTCGACGCGATCTGTGTGGACGTGCGCTCCCTCACGCTCGAACCGGGCGAGCTGCTGTTCCAGGAGGGAGAGACCGGCGACCAGGCGTACGTCGTCGTCGAGGGAGACCTGGAGGTCTCCAAGGCCACGGAGGGCCGTGACATCCTCCTGGCCGTGCGCGGCCCCGGGACCGTGCTCGGCGAGATGGCGCTGCTGTACTCCGCCCCGCGGATGGCGAGCGTGAAGGCCCGCACGCAGGCGGAGCTGCTCGCGATCCCCAAGGAGACCCTCGACGAGCTGTTGGGCTCGAGCCCGTCCGCAGCCCGTGGGATGTTCCGGTCGCTGATCGAGCGGATGGGCGAGACGTCCGAGCAGTTGCGCCGCAGCGAACGCATGGCGCAGTTGGGCACGTTGACCGCGGGCGTCGCCCACGAGCTGAACAACCCCGCAGCCGCCGTGCACCGCGGGGCGAGACGGCTGGGCGAGGAGCTCGACGGGGTCCTGGCGCTCCTGCTGGAGCCACCACCCGACGACGGCGCGGCGCGGCAGCGCGTGCTGGCGGTGTTGTCGGGCGGGACCGAGGTGCCGCCGCTCGTGACCGGAGAGCCGGATGCGCTCGCGCGCTCGGACGCGGAGGCGGAGCTGGAGGACTGGCTCGACGAGCACGACGTCGACGAGGCCTGGTCGCTGGCTCCCGAGCTGGTCGACGCCGGCGTCCGGCGCGACCACCTCGAGGTACTGGGTGTCGAGCTGCGGGGCGCGCCGCTGGCGGACGCCGCCAGGCTGCTGGTCGGGATGACGGCCGTGCGCTCGCTCGTGCGTGAGATCGGCGAGGGGTCGCGTCGGCTGTCGTCGATCGTGCAGGCCCTCAAGGGCTACACCTACCTGGACCGTGCCCCGGTGCAGGACGTCGACGTCGTCGCGGGGATCGAGGACACGCTCGTCCTGCTGGCCCACAAGACGCGCGGCATCCGCGTCGAGAAGCAGTTCGACGCCGACCTGCCGCGCATCACGGCGCTGGGGAGCGAGCTGAACCAGGTCTGGACCAACCTGATCGACAACGCGTGCGACGCGGTCGAGGGGCTCGAGGACCGGACGCCGACGATCGTGCTGCGGGCCCAGCGGCGCGACGACGCGATCGTCGTCGAGGTGGAGGACAACGGGCCCGGCATCCCGCAGGACGTCCAGCACAAGGTGTTCGACGCGTTCTTCACCACCAAGCCGCCCGGGAAGGGCACCGGGCTGGGGCTGCAGATCAGCTACCGCGTCGTCACCCTCGAGCACGGCGGCGAGCTGTCCTTCGAGAGCGCTCCCGGTCGTACCGTGTTCCGCGTGACGCTGCCGACCGCCGGGCCCACCACGTCCACCCGGCCGACCGACCCGCCCCGTACCGACCGGCGCACGACCCACCCACCCCAGCCCAGAGCGAACCAGGGAGACGACATGGCCGAGTTGTGCGAGCACCTCGAGGACCTGCCCGACGTGGAGCGGCCGGAAGGCGGCTGCCAGGCATGCATCGACGCGGGTGACACGTGGGTCCACCTGCGCTTCTGCGTGGCATGCGGCACGATCGGCTGCTGCGACAGCTCGAAGAACAAGCACGCACGCAAGCACTGGGAGACGGTCGGCCACCCCGTGATCCGCAACGCGGAGCCCGGCAAGCAGTGGGCCTGGTGCTACGTGGACGAGGCCAGCCGGTCGCTCGCCTGAGCACCGGCGCCGCCGGCGCGCACGCGCCCTCCCGCGCGCGTGGGGGGTGTGTCGCTCAGCGCGCGAAGGTGGCGACGACCTCGACGTGGTGGGTCATGGGGAACAGGTCGAGGGGCACCGCACGCACCAGCCGGTAGCCGTGCCCCGTCAGGGCCGCCGCATCGCGGGCGAGCGCAGCGACGTCGCAGGCCACGTACACGATCGTTGGCGGCGCGAGTGTGGCCAGCCCGTCGATCACCGTCGTGCCGGCGCCCGTGCGCGGCGGGTCGAGCACGACCACCTCCGGCGGCTCCAGGGTCGGGTCGCCAGCGACCGCACGGGCCACCATCCGGTCGACCGGCTCCACCAGCACGCGGACGGGCACGTCGTTCGCCTCTGCGTTTGCGACGGCGTCCGCCGCGGCGTCCGGCGCACCCTCGACCGCCACCACCTCGGCGCCGCCGGCCGCCAACGGCAGCGCGAACAGGCCGACCCCTGCGTACAGGTCCCACACGAGCGTGCCCGCGACGTCGCCGACCGCGTCGAGCACCGCTGCCGTGAGGGCCTCGGCGCCGCCCGTCGAGACCTGGAAGAACGACGTCGGCGCGAACGAGAAGGTCAGCGCGCCGACCGTCTCCTGCAGCCGCCCGTCCCCACGGAGCGCGATGGTGTCGCCACCCGGCTGGACGAGGACGACGTCGAGGTCGCCCGCCGGAACGTCCAGCGGGCCGTCGCCCGGCGTGATCACCGCCACCCGCGTGCCGGTGCGGGCGTGACCCCGCACCGTCGCCTCCGCGGCGCCCGCGTGGTCGCCGACGGCGTCGCGGACCGAGCCAGGCTCGTCGGCCAGCACCAGGCAGCGGTCGATCGGCACGACGTCGTTGGTGCCGCGCCGGTGGAACCCCAGCCGCCCGTCTGGTGCGGCGTGGAAGCGGGCGACGGTCCGGTAGCCGACGTCCGGGCCGACGGCGCGGCAGTCCTCGACCGGCGGGTCCTGGATGCGGCCGAGCCGTGCCAGCTGCTCCCGGACCACCCGGGTCTTGAGCCGCCGTTGCGCATCGGGACGGGCGTGCTGGAGGTCGCAGCCGCCGCATGCGGGCACGTACGGGCAGGGCGGCACGACGCGGTCCGGGCTCGGGTCGAGCACCTCGAGCAGCTCGGCACGGGCCCAGTTCGGGCGGTCGTCGACGACCCGGACCCGTACCCGCTCACCGGGCAGCGCCCCCGGCACGAACACCGCCTTGCCCTCGATCCGGGCGACGCCCTCGCCACCGTGGGTGAAGCCGTCGACGGTCGCCTCCAGGGGCTCGCGCGACAGCGGCGGCCGGCCCGACCCGCGTCGGTTGCTCACGACGACCCGTCCGGGTCCGTGTCGGGCCGCCCGTCCAGGAGCAGGTCGAGCGCGACGAGCACCACCCCCAGGTGCGAGCCGGCGCGCGCGGCCGCGGTGCGGACGTCCTCGAGCGTGTCGGCCTCCGCCGCCGCCAACGTCCAGGCGAGCGCGCGCGTCCCGTCGCCCTCGAGGAGCAGCACCTCGGCGGTGACCTCGTCCACCGCGGCGGCGAGCGGACGGCCGGTGGTGGTCGTCGCCCGCGCCGTCGCGACCATCCCTTCGGCGTCGCGCTCCCACGCACCGAGGTCACCGGCGACCGGGTCGCGCAGCGCCTCGACGGTGGCCCGTCCGAGGTCGCCCCCCGCGTCGCGCGCGAGCGTCAGCGTCGCGGTCAGCACGTCGGTGGTCTCCTCGACTGCGCCACGCTCCGCCGTGACGGCCGGGAACAGCGCAGGGTCACGGTTCGCGTCGGGTTCGGCGAGCAGCAGCGCGAGTGCGGCCTGCGCCGACCGGGCCGCCGTACCAGCCGTGTCGGCCTCGGCCGCCGCCGTGAGCTGGTCGCGTGCGCCCGCGACCAGGGTGCGCAGCGACTCCAGCTGGGCGCGCAGGGCATCGGTGGTCGGATCGAGCACGTCCGCGGTGGGCGGCTCCGCCTGCTCGTCCTCCGCAGGCGGGGGCGGCTCGGACACGTCCGGCTCCGCGCACCCGAGGGCGAGCGCCACCAGCGCCAGCGGGACGGCCCTCCGCGCCCAGCGCGGCCGCCGACGCGCGGCCCCCACGCCCGCGGCGTCGGTCCCGGCGCGCTGCCGCGCCGCTCGGCCGGCGCCGCTCATCGGTCCGTCACCGGTCCGGCCCCGTCCGCGACGCCGGGGTCCGTCACCGGCCCGGTTCCCTCCCCGACGCCGAGGCGCGCCGCGATCCACCCTTCGCGGCGTCGGATCTCCCGCACCCGCGCGCCGACCGCCGTCAGCGCTCTCAGGGCGCGGTCCTCGCGCTCGGCCGTGATACCGCTCACCACGAGCGTCCGCGACGTGGCACCCACCAGCTCGCCCGCCGCGGCCACCACGGTGTCGGTGACGAGGTTGGCGACCACCACCGTCGCCGGCCGCCCGAGGCGCGTGGCCGTCCCCACCTCGGCGTCGACGTGCACGCCGTTGGCGGCCGCGTTGGCGAGGGTCATCTCGACCGCCTCCGGGTCGATGTCGACCGCACGGACGCGTGCGCCCCGCGTGGCCGCCGCGATCGCCAGGATGCCCGTGCCGCAGCCGACGTCGAGCAGGTCGACCCCCGCGAGGTCGAGCTCGTCCAGCAGCTCGAGGCAGAGGATCGTGGTCGCGTGGTGGCCGCTGCCGAACGAGCGGCCGGGATCGAGCACCAGCGTGCGCTCGTCGTCCGCTGGCCGGTGGGACTCCGCGAGCCAGCTCGGGACGACCACGAACCGTCCGGCACGAACCGGCCCCACGGTGGCCTTCCACTCCGCCTGCCAGTCGCGCTCCCAGTCGGCCCCGTCCCCCCAGCGCAGCAGGTCGGGCCGGAGCTCGTCGGGCAGCCCGGCCACCCGCCACGCCGGTTCCGAACGCACGCTCTCGGGCACGTCGTCGAACCAGGCGACCAGCACGCCAGGCCGCTCCCACACCCCCACTGCGCCGAGCACGTGGAGATGGGCCGCCACCAGCTCGGTGCGGGTGTGCGAGACGTCGAGGTCGACCCGGGCGCGCACGGCGTTGGTCTCCCGACCGTCGGAGGGTGTCCCCGGATCCGGGTACGGAACCGGCCGAGACATGGTGCGGCCCCGTGCGACGGGGGGACACACGGGGCCACGGTGGTCCAGAGGACCACGGCGCGCACGCTAGACCCGAACCTGACCCGCTGTAAAGTCCCGGCCGCAACCACCCCGCGGGTCGCGCCCGGCCGGTTCACGTCTCGCCCCGCCGGTCGTCGCGTGGAGCGTCCCCGCCCTCCCGATCCTCGAAGGGGTCCTCGAACCCGTTCTCGGACCATTCCCGACCCCGCCCGGCGCGGTCCCCGGGTCGGGCGCGCCGCTCGCGCATCCGGTCGACGGCGGCCTGGCCCCGGATCACGACGAGCTCGTGCTCCAGCACGTCGTACTCCTCGGTGGCGGCCGCCAGCAGCGACGTCACGATCGCGACGGCCGGGATCGCGAGCAGCGCCCCCGTCGCCCCGGCCAGCGTCGCCCCGGCGATCACCGACAGGAACGCGACAGCGGGGTGCAGCTCGACGGTCGACGCCGTGATCTTGGGCACCACCAGGTAGTTCTCCACCTGCTGGTAGGCGGTGATCGCCACCAGGACCCACAGCGCCTGGGCCGGTGAGGTCGCGAGCGCCACCACGACCGGCAGCGCTCCGGCCAGGTAGGTCCCGACCGCCGGGATCACCGAGCTGACCAGCCCCACCCAGACCCCCAGCGCGACGGCGTAGGGGAGCCCGATCAGCGAGAACACCGCGACGTGGAACGCGGCCGAGATGACGGCGGTCAGCGCGCGCGAGTACACGTAGCCGCCCGTCTTGGCGATCGCGAGCTCCCAGACGCCCAGCACCCGCACCTGCTGCTCGACGGGCAGCCGGCTCGCGAGCCGTTGGCGGATCCTGGGCCCGTCGGCGACGAGGTAGAACGTGACCAGCGCGATCGTCGCCAGCTGGAACACCGCACCCACGAGCGTCTGCCCGATGCCCCAGGCCCCTCGCCCGATGGTCTCGAACGCGGCGGCGGCCCTGCTCGGCAGCAGCTGCTGCTGCTCGGCGAGCCAGGTCGCCACCACCTCGCCGGCCTCGCCGGGGAGACGCTCGGCCTGCGTGGCGAGGTCCTCCAGGAGGTTCGGTGCGGTGGAGACGAGCGTGCGGACCTGGTCGACGACGAGCGAGGCCATCGCGAACGTGAAGCCACCGATCAGGGCGATCGCCGCGAGGAACACCGCCCACGTGCCGAGCCCGCGACGCACGCCGCGACGGGCCTGCCACTGCACGGCCGGCTCCAACGCGAACGACAGGAACAGGCTGACCACCACGATCGCCAGGATGCCCCGCAGCTGCTGGTAGATCGCGCTGAGTCCCTGGGCGAGCAGGATGCCGATGCCCACGCCGCAGGCGATCGGCAGCGTGATCCCCCGCCGCCAGCTGCGCGGCCGCCAGCCGGCTCCGGCCGCGCGCACGTGGTCGCGGCCCGCCTGCCCGTGCACGGCGGCAGCGGCCGCGTCCACGGCCTCCCGCTCGCCTCCGTCGTCCGGCCGTCCTGCCATCGCGACCTCCCGCCGCTGAGCCTACGGCCCGGCGGCGCCGGTGCGGCATGTCCCCTTCGCTTGGGCCGGTGTCTCGACGCGCAGCAGCCGGCGGGCGGCGCGGCCGACGTCGCTACGCTCCGCCCCCCGCGACCGTCCCGCGGCGCGCGCCCCCCGCTGTCGCCGTCCTCCCACCGCCATCTGGACCGAGGCCGTCGTGCCCGAGCAGCCGCTCCCCGCCATCGCCGTGCGCGGCCTCACCAAGCGCTACGGCGACACCGTCGCGGTCGACGACCTCCACCTCGAGGTCTCCGCGGGCGAGACGCTGGCGCTGCTCGGACCCAACGGCGCGGGCAAGACCACCACGATCGAGTGCTGCGAGGGGTTCCGCAGGCCGACGTCCGGGACGGTGCGCGTCCTCGGGCGGGACCCGGTGCGGGACGCCTCGGCGCTGCGGCCCCGGGTCGGCCTGATGCTCCAGGAGGGCGGCGTCTACCCCATGGCGACCCCGCAGGAGGTGCTGCGGCTGTTCGCGCGCTTCCACGCCGACCCACTCGACCCGGACCAGCTGCTCGAGCGCGTGGGGCTCGCCACGGCGCGCGGTGCCCGCTTCCGGGACCTGTCGGGCGGCCAGAAGCAGCGCCTGTCGCTGGCGCTCGCGCTGGTCGGGAGACCGGAGCTGGTGTTCCTCGACGAGCCGACCGCGGGGCTCGACCCCGCTGCCCGTCGGCTCACCTGGGACCACGTCCGCGAGCTCAAGGCGGCGGGGGTGACCGTCGTGCTCACCACGCACCTGCTCGACGAGGCCGAGGCGCTCGCCGACCGGGTCGTGATCCTGGACCGCGGCCGGACGGTCGCCGACGGCACGCCTGCGGAGCTCACGCGCGAGGAGACCGGCGAGGTGTCGTTCACGGCCGAGGACCGCGTGGACGTCGAGCGGCTGTCCGCCGCGCTGGGGGTGCCGGTCCGCCCGGACCTGCCCGGCCGGTACGTCGTCCTCTCGCCGGGCGAGCCGGCGCTGCTGTCGGCCCTGACCGCGGAGCTCCAGCGGCAGGGCGTCCGCCTCCGGGAGCTCACGACCGGCCGCCGCAGCCTGGAGGACGTCTTCCTGCGCCTGACCGCCGAGGACCGCTCGCCCGAGCCGGGAGAGCCCGTCGATGGCGCGACACCACCGTCCCCGGGTGGCGGCGACGCCGAGGTGGCACGGTGATCGCCCGGACCGACCTCGACCGCCGCACGCCGCTGGCACAGGCGGTGCTCGCGCAGGCGGTGATGGAGCTGCGACTGCTGGTCCGTTCGGGCGAGTCGCTGCTGGTGACCTTCGGGATCCCGCTGGGCTTGCTGGCGTTCTTCTCCCGCGTCGACGTGCTGCCCACCGGCGACGCCCGGGCGGTCGACTTCCTGGTTCCCGGGGTGCTGGCGATCTCGGTGTTCGCGACGGGGGCGGTCGCCGTTGCGATCCAGACCGCCTTCGAGCGCAAGTACGGCGTGCTCAAGCGGCTCGGCGGCACACCGCTGCCACGCTGGGGCTTCCTGGTGGCCAAGGGGCTGGCCACGGCGGCGCTGCTCGCCGTGCAGGCGGTGCTGGTCGTCGGGCTCGCGCTGGGCGCCCTCGGCTGGTCACCCCGGGGTGGGGCGTTGATCGGGCCCGTCGCGGTCGTGGTCGGTGCCGTGACCGCCACGGCGATCGGCCTGCTGGTGGCGGGGACGCTGCGGGCCGAGGCGACGCTCGCCCTGACCAACGCCGGCTTCCTCGGACTGCTGGTGATCAGCGGTGTGACCTTCGATGCGACCGCGCTGCCGGAGGCGCTCGCGACGGTGGGTCGCGTGCTCCCGCTCGGCTCGCTGGCCGAGGTGCTGCGGGCGGCGTTCGCCGGCGAGGGCCTGGCGCTGGGGTGGTTGGCGGTCACCGCGGGGTGGGGGCTCCTCGCGATCGCGGTGGCCGCGAGGCGGTTCCGCTGGGAGCCGTGACGGTGGCGCCCGCCGCGAACCGCGCCGGCTGCCGGCCGTGGATCGACGTCAGGGCCGCAGACCGGCCCCTAGAGGGTGCTGCACGCGCATCGTGGCTCCTCCCGGTTGCACCCTCCTCGGGGCGAAGGGCTACCATCCGCTCCGGTCGGCCCCTCGTCCGACGTCTTCGTGGGGTGGTACTGACGTCGGCGTGCCCGGCGGCCGGGCACCGTCCCACGCAGCGCGCGACGACAGCGCGGCGACAGCGCGAGAGACGAGGGTCGCGGGCTGCGGACGTCGCTGGACGTCCTGGCCGACAGGTACGACCCGACCGGAACGAACGACCGAGTGGGAGACGACACGTTGCGCGACCGGACCGTCTCGCGGGGTTCGCGGACACGGCTGGCACCCGGCATCCTCCTGGCCTCGGCGCTCCTGCTCGCGGCCTGCGGTGACGAGCTCAACACGCCCCAGAGCGCGCTGAATCCGCAGGGGCCCTACGCCCAGCAGCCACACGACCTCGTCGTCCCCGTCTTCGCGATCGCCGCGGCGGTGTTCGTCCTCGTCCAGGGGCTGATCATCTACTCGGTGATCCGCTTCCGGCAGCGGGACGACGACGACGGCTCCCTGCCCGTCCAGGTGCACGGCAACACGCGCCTCGAGATCTTCTGGACGGTCATCCCGGCACTGATCCTCGCCGTGATCGCCGTGCCGACGGTGCAGATGATCTTCACGATGATGGACGAGCCGGACGAGGACTACCTGACCGTCGAGGTCTACGGGCACCGCTGGTGGTTCGAGTACTACTACCCGGACTTCGACGTCTACTCCGCCAACGAGCTGGTGATCCCCGTCGGGATGCCGGTCCGCCTCGAGATGACGGCGACCGACCCGCAGCGCCAGTTCGACCAGGGCGTGATCCACTCGTTCTGGATCCCCGGCCTCGCGGGCAAGCAGGACGTCGTCCCGGGCCAGGTGACCACGCTCAACCTGCAGGCCGACGCCGCGGGCCGCTTCCTCGGCCAGTGCGCCGAGTACTGCGGGCTCTCGCACGCCAACATGCGGATCCGTGCCGAGTCGCTGGAGCAGGCGGACTTCGAGGCCTGGGTCGCCGACCAGCAGCAGCCGGCCGCGGTGCCCCCCGACGGCAGCCTGGAGGCCCAGGGCCGGGAGCTGTACCACGACCTCGGTGAGCGTCCCGCCTGCGCGTCCTGCCACCAGGTGTTCGAGGACGGCATGACCCGCGCGCCGGGCACCGGGCCCGACCTGACCCATCTGCTCAGCCGCGCCGA
The DNA here is from genome assembly GCA_963695235.1 of uncultured Nitriliruptoraceae bacterium. Classification (GTDB taxonomy): domain Bacteria; phylum Actinomycetota; class Nitriliruptoria; order Nitriliruptorales; family Nitriliruptoraceae; genus PWLR01. Next base: position 668,335 of record OY968778.1, on the reverse strand, counting down.
GTTCGCCGGTGCCATCGTCGACATGACGGAGGAGAACCTCCGTGCGTGGTTGGCCGATCCGAACGCCATCAAACCGATGCAGTACGACGCCGAGAACCGCATCGGGATGCCCGACCTCGATCTCAGTGACGACGAGCTCGACGCCCTGGTGGCGTACCTGCTGACCCTGGAGTGATCCGGCCAGAGTGACCCCGGCCGGGTGATCCGGCCAGGACCGGCGAGCAGCGGCCAGGCCGCGGCGAGCCGGGAGGAGAGGAACGACATGTCGAGCGCGACCACCCGGAAGGGCCGGTTCGCACGCCCGACGAACCCGAAGGGGCTCGTCGACTACGTGACGACGACCGATCACAAGAAGATCGGCATCATGTACTTCTGGACCGTCCTGGTGTTCTTCTTCCTGGGCGGTGTGGAGTCGGCGCTGATCCGCGGTCAGCTCGCGCAGGCCGAGTCGAGCGTGCTGACCGAGGAGATCTACAACCAGATCTTCACGATGCACGGGCTCACCATGGTCTTCCTCGTGGTGATGCCGCTGTCGGCCGCGTTCTTCAACTACATGCTGCCGTTGATGATCGGCGCGCGTGACGTCGCCTTCCCGCGCCTGAACGCCTTCAGCTACTGGCTGTACCTGTTCGGTGGCATCTTCCTGTACTCGTCGTTCTTCCTCGGTGGCGCGCCGAACGGCAGCTGGGTCGGTTACGTCCCGCTCTCCGTCGACAGCGTGTCGAACATGTCCTTCTACGCCGTCGGACTCCAGATCCTTGGTGTCAGCTCGCTGGCGGCGGCCGTGAACTTCATCACCACCATCCTGAACATGCGGGCTCCCGGCATGACCTTCATGCGGATGCCGGTGTTCGTGTGGATGTCGCTGGTCACCAACTTCCTGCTGCTCTTCGCGCTCCCGATCATCGCCGTCGCCCTGTTCATGCTCCAGTTCGACACGATCTTCGGTGCGCAGTTCTTCAACCCGGCGACCGGCGGCGATCCGCTGCTCTGGCAGCACCTCTTCTGGCTGTTCGGCCACCCAGAGGTCTACATCATGATCCTCCCGGCGATGGGGATCGTGTCCGAGATCCTGCCCGTCGGCTCCCGCAAGCCGCTGTTCGGGTACGCCGCCGTCGTGTTCGCCGGCGCGGCGATCGCCTTCATCGGCTTCGGCGTGTGGGCGCACCACATGTTCACCTCGTCGATCGGCCCCGTCGCGAGGGCCGCCTTCGCCCTGTCGACGATGTTCATCGCGGTGCCCACGGGCATCAAGATCTTCAACTGGGTGTTCACCATGTGGGGCGGCAAGCTGCGCTTCTCGACGCCGATGCTCTTCTCCGTCGGCTTCATCTCGATGTTCACGATCGGTGGGCTCTCGGGCGTCACGCACGCGATCGTCCCCCACAACGCCCAACAGCACGACACCTACTACGTCGTCGCCCACTTCCACTACGTGCTCTTCGGCGGTGCGCTGTTCGGGCTGATCGCCGGCATCTACTACTGGTTCCCGAAGGTCACCGGGAAGCTGATGAACGAGCGGCTCGGCAAGGTGCACTTCTGGAGCTGGCTCGTCGGCTTCAACCTGACGTTCGGCCCGATGCACATGTCGGGCCTGCTCGGCCAGCCGCGGCGTACCGCGGTGCTCCCGGGCGAGCTGGGTCCGGTGGTCGAGCTGTACAACCTGCTGAGCACGATCGGCGTGCTGGTGTTGTTCGTCTCGGCGGGCGTGTTCCTGTTCAACCTGATCCGTAGCCTCAAGTCGGGTATCGCGGCCGGCGACGACCCGTGGGATGCACGGACGCTCGAATGGGTGACCACGTCCCCGCCGCCGCACCACAACTTCGACGAGATCCCCACGGTGACCCACCGCGACGAGTTCTGGCACCGCAAGTACGCCGAGGACGAGGCAGGCAAGGCGATCCCCGTGCCGGCCGGAGCGTCCGAGGACCACGCTGGGGCGGGTGCAGGCGAGGGTCAGCACATCCACATGCCCGATCCGTCGTACTGGCCGCTGGTGGGTGCGATCGCGGTGCTGCCGCTCGGCTACGGGCTGGTGTTCCACAGCTTCCCGCTCATCGGGATCGGTGCGCTGTGGCTGATCGCCGGGTACGTCGCCTGGATCAACGAGCCCGTCGCCGAGGGCGACGACGACGACCACCACGAGGCCGTGCCTGCGGGCGCCCGGGCCCACTGACGACCCGTCCGGGGACCCGGACCGACACAGGAGACCGCAGGTGTCCGCTGACGTAGAGAGCACGACGCTCGGGCTGGACCATCGCAAGCTCGCGATGTGGACCTTCCTGGGCTCGGAGTTCCTGTTCTTCGGTGCCTTCGTCTCGGCCTACCTGCTCTATCTCGACGCGACTGCCGGTGGGCCCGGGGTGGAGATCTTCGACATCCCGTTCACGTCCGTGAGCTCGTTCGTCCTGCTGATGAGCTCCTTGACGATGGTGCTCGCCCACCACGCCCACACGCAGGGCGACATGCGTCGCATGCGGCTGTGGATCCTCGCGACGGCGGGCCAGGGGATGGTGTTCCTCGGCGGCCAGGTCTTCGAGTTCACGGTCTTCTACCGCGAGGGTCTCGACCTCACGCAGTCGCCGTTCGCGTCCGGGTTCTTCGTCCTGACCGGCTTCCACGGGCTGCACGTGTTCGTCGGGGTGCTCATGCTCCTCGCCCTGTACTCCTTCACGCTCACCGGCAAGGTCAAGCCCGACCAGGACCTCAAGACCGAGATGATCGGCCTCTACTGGCACTTCGTCGACATCATCTGGGTCGTGATCTTCACGGTCGTCTACCTGATCCCCGAGCTGCTGGCGGTCACGTGACGGCGACGGGCGACGGCAGGCGACACAGGCAGCGGAGGCGAGCGCCATGAGTGCGACCGATCAGACCACCACGGAAACGGCGCACCACGAGGAGCACCCCGGCCCGGGTCGGTACGTGCAGATCGCGGTGATCCTCGGGTTCCTCACGGCGCTCGAGGTGTCGACCTACTACGTCGACTTCGGTGCGCTCGGACTGCCGCTGCTCATCGTGCTCATGATCATCAAGTTCGTGATGGTGGCGAGCTGGTTCATGCACCTGCGATTCGACTCGAAGGTGTACACGCGGATGCTGTACACGGGTCTGATCCTCGCCGTCGTGCTCTACGCCCTGACCCTCGTCGCGTTCGCCTTCGGGCACTTCCCGACGGTCGTCTGACCGCGTGACCGCGACCGATCCGACGCAAACGACCTCGAGGCGCGACGTGGACAACGAGATGCGAACCCGGGTGCTTCGGCCCCTGGTGATCACCGGCGGCGTCCTGCTGGCCATGATCGCCTTCATCGGTCTGGTCGCCGGTGTGTTGCTGTGGAACACCAAGAACGGCGCGCTCGTGATCGCCGCGCTGGCGGCGGCCGGGATCCTGTTCGTGGTCAGCCTCGCCACCGGGCAGGACCGCCTGAGGCCGCCGCAGCGCATCGTGGCCGTCTTCGCCGCCGCCGTGCCGTTGCTCGTCGGTGGCCTCTACGGCCTCGGTGTGATCGGCGACATCCCCGACGAACAGCGCAACATCAACGTCCAGCCGCTGCTCGTCGTGCCAGAGGGGTCGCCCGTGCTCGCTGCGGAGAACTCGGTCGAGTTCTGCCTGCCGGACGGATCCGGGGCGTGCGAGCCGATCGAGACCTGGGAGGTCGACGCCCAGGGCACCGACCAGTTCGTGTACATCTTCGACAACCTCGACGTCGGGGTGCTGCACAACCTCTCGGTGTACGAGCTCGCCGACGGCGACGCCGGCGAACAGCTCCACCTCGGTGCCCTCATCACGGGCGTGGACGAGGTGGCCGAGTTCGTGCAGCCGGGGCTCGAGGCCGGGGAGTACTTCTTCCGCTGCGACGTGCACCCGGTCATGCAGGGCACGCTGGTCGTCGCGGAGGCGGAGAGCGCCTGAGGCGGACGTCCCCTCGCGGGGGCGCCATGGAGTGGAGGCTCGAGACCCGATGGACGTGAAGGCCAGCACTGCCCGCGTCGACCGACTGCCGACCGCCGCCGCCGTGCTCGTGGCGGTGCTGCTCGGGCTGGCGCTCGTGCTCGGCGGCCCGACCGGACCGGCCGATGCGGCCGGCGAAGCCGTGCCGCTCGCCGCCGAGGGGCCTGCCGAGGACGCCGCGGCCGACGACGAGGGTGGAGCGGGCAGCGGCATGATCGTGCTCGGACTGTTGGCCGCGGTCGCCCTGATGGGCATCTCGTTCGCCCGGATCAGCGCACAGGACTGATGGCCCGCTCCTCGAGCCGCGGCTCCGGCGCACCGGAGGCCTGCGGCAGGGGCCGGGCGCGGACCCAGACCGCGACCGCGGCGGACCACAGGATCGCGGCGCCCAGGATGTGCAGCGCCACCAGGCCACGGGGAACTCCGAGCGCGTACTGCGTGTAGCCCACGGCCCCCTGCGCGAGCTCGACCGCGAGCAGCGCCCGAACGGCGGTCCGGAGCCTGGTCGGGCCGGTGCGCCAGGTCACGGCGACCAGCGCGACCGTCAGCCCGACGAGCAGCCACACCGCGTCGGCATGCGCGATGGCGGCGAAGCGGATGTCGATCCCCAACCGTGGCGCGCTGAGGTCGCCCGCGTGGGGGCCCGCCCCCGTGACGACCGTCCCGAGCACGAGCACCGCGAACGCGACGACCACCAGCGCGGTGGTGGCGTGCTGGACGCCGCGGCCGGCAGGTGGCTCGAGCGATGCCGGGCGCACCCGCTCGTGCACCGCCACCGCAGCCCCGATGAGCACCATGGACAGCAGGAAGTGTCCCGCGACCGTGACCGGTGACAGCCCGGTCAGGACCGTGACGCCGCCGACGGCCGCCTGCGCGAGGACCCCGATCGGCAGCAGCCACGCGGACAGTTCGACGCTGCGGTGGTGCGGCCCGGTTCGACGGACCTGCCACCACACGGCCAACACCGCGGCGAGCACGACGAACGTGAGCAGCCGGTTGCCGAACTCCACGGCCGTCTGCCAGCCCGCGTGCTCACCCCCTGGCACCGGCACGAGGTTCGCCCCGTCGCACGTCGGCCAGGTGGGGCACCCGAGGCCGGAACCCGAGACCCGGACGACGCCACCGGTGAACACGATCAGGATGTTGGTCAGGACCGCCGCCAGGGCGGTCCGCCGGAGCAGGATGCGCGCGCGCACGTCCTCGACGGGGGCTTCGGGCTCACTCATGGCGGCCAGGCTACCGGCCGCGCCGATCGCCCCCGGCTCGCCGGTCCCCTGCGCCGGGCATACCCTGGCCCCCTGCCTGCGCCCGCCCGGGGGACACGTGTCACGCACCCTTCACGCCGACGACGTCCTGGTCCCACCACGCGTGCATCGGCGCCGCGGGTGGCTGCTGCTCGCAGTGGCCACCTTCCAGCTGTGGCTCTGGGGGACGCGGATCGTGAACCTCGTCGGGGACGCCGGTTCGTTCTCCGCCGCCTTCGTCGCCGTGCACACGGTCCTGTACGTCGCGGCGATCGGCGCCGCGGTGTTGGTGGGGGGCCTCGGCCTGCGGTTCCTTCGCGAAGCGGGACGGACGAGTCGCCCATGAGCGACACCGTGCACAGCGGCCCCGGCGACACGCTCGGGCGTGCGGGTCCGGCGCAGGCGACCGACGGCGACGCGCGTGTCGGTCCGATGCACGCCCGCGGGCGCTACGAGACACGACGCACCCACACGGCGGAGGCGATCCGCCGCTACGTCGCCGTGACCAAGCCGCGCATCATCGAGCTGCTGCTGGTGACGACGGTGCCCGCGATGGTGGTCGCGCAGGGCGGGTGGCCCGACACCTGGCTGGTGCTCGCCACGCTGGTCGGAGGGACGCTCTCCGCGGGGAGCGCCAATGCGCTCAACAACCTGCTCGACCGTGACATCGACCGGCTGATGGCCCGGACCTCGCGCCGACCGACCGCCCGCGACGAGGTCGGCGCCCGTGGCGCCCTGCTGCTCGGGCTCGGGCTCGGGCTCGCCGGTTTCGTGTGGTTGACGGTCCTGGTCAACCCGGTCGCAGCGGGGCTCGCGACGGGCGCGATCCTGTTCTACGTCTTCGTCTACACGATCGGGTTGAAGCGCAGGACGCCGCAGGCGGTGGTGATCGGGGGCGTGGCGGGCTCCATGCCGGTGTTGACCGGCTGGGCGGCCGTCAGCGGCGGCTCGCTGGCGGATCCCCGGCCGTGGCTGCTGTTCGCCATCATGCTGTGGTGGCAACCGCCGCACTTCTGGGCGCTCGCGATGAAGTACCGCGACGACTACGCGCGTGCAGGACTACCGATGCTGCCGGTCACCTACGGCAACGACGAGGCCACCCGACAGATCCTGCTCTACAGCTACCTGCTCTTCAGCCTGGTCCTGCTCTACATCGCGGGTGGCATGGCGGGATGGCTGTTCGTCGTCCCGGGGATCGGCCTCACCGTGGTCTGGTTGGTGCTCGCCCACGAGCTGCGGCGCGAGCGGACGGTCGCGGTGGCGATGCGCCTCTTCCACTACTCGACGATCTACCTCGCGTCGCTGTTCATCGCGGCCGCGGTCGACGCGGTGTTCCGCTTCCCCATCACGTTCGGTCTCTAGCGGTCCCCAACGGACCGTTCCGGACGTGTCTGCGCGAGGGGAGCGGAGGCGGACGGGAATCGAACCCGCCAGGGGACGTGGACCGCCCCCTCGTCGGCTTTGAAGGCCGCGGGACCCACCAGGTGTCCGGACGCCCCCTCGCCCGCAACTCCAGCGGGCGAGACGAGGCTAGCCGAGCGAACGCCGTCGCGGTCAGCGACGTCGAGGTGGCACGTATGCGGCCAGCGCGTCGTGTGCGGCGGTCGCCGGGTCGTCACGCATGGCGTAGCGCGTGCTGCGACCCTCGCCGCGCATCGACACGAGCCCGGCCTGGCGCAGGATGGAGAGGTGGTGGTGGGCCGTCGCCTTCGCGACGCCCAGCTCCTCCGACGCGTCGGTGAGGCTGATCGGGCCCGCCGACATGCGTCGCAGCAGCGTGAGCCGCCCCTCGTCGCCGAGCGACTTGCAGAGCTTGAGCAGCGAAGGCGGGGGTGCCTCCGAGGGCAGTGTGAGGAACCGGTCGTCGACGACGCTCGAGATCACCTCGGTGCGCTCGTCGAGTCGGCCGACGACGAGCCACGGACGGAACCAGTAGCTCGGTAGCAGCACCACCCGCTCGAGCGTGGGGTCGTCTGTCAGCTCGTAGCCGTTGGTCGCCTGGATCACGACCTCGGCGCTGGGCACGCCCTCGTCCAGCTGCTCCCGGCGGTGGGCGACGTCGCGCTGGATCGGGCCCAGCGCCTCGGGTTCGAGCTCACGCCAGATCGCCTCGTCGAAGCGTCGCACCAGGTCGAGGACGGCCGCGTTGTGCTCCTCGGGTCGGTGGGCCAGCAGGGTGACCACACCGGCGGAGCAGCCGCCGTCGGCGGCCAGCTCGTGCAGGTGACGCACCGCGTCCTCGTCCCCCTCCATGATGCGCGTCGCGAGCTCGGGCTCCATCGAGTCCTGCACGTGGTGGGCCAGCAGCATCTGCCAGGTGAGGGTCGGGTTCGCCTCCAGGTGCGCCACGAGCTCCGGGACGCCGGCCGGCTCGGGGAGCACGGCGGCCAGCAGCGAGAGGATCACGAAGGCCTGGGCGTCGAGGTCGTGGCCCGTCCCCCCCGACCCCGGGGCCGTCGCGAACCGGCGCGCGTCGTCAAGCAGCTCGCTCGGGATGCGCTGGCGGATCGCGGTGAGACGCTGCGGATCGACGTCGAACTCGTCGGGGCGCTCGCTCAGCAGGACGCCGAGGAAGCGCAGGAGCTCGACCCCGCCGGACGCGCGCGCCTCCACCACCGGTGTCGGCGGCGGCGATGCGGCACGAAGGTCGACGACGCGCATGGTGGCTCTCCGTCGGAACGGCGGTTCGACGCTTGTCGGACACAAGAAGCGTAACGCGGTCCGTCTCATTCTGTCAGCATCGAACGTTCAGCCCGGCACGTGTTCGAACCCTGCCTACCGCGTCGACGTAGGATTGTTCGACGGAGATGGTACATAGACACCAGTGTCGGTTGACAGTCATCGAATAGAGTGGTTAGATGACTGTCGAACGTAAGAGCGGACCGGACCCGAGGGGGCGACGCGCATGTACGGCCAGCACACGATGGCGGCGCTCGCGGCACACCGCATGGAGGTCGCGCTCCGCGACGCGGCGCGGGCCACGCAGCGACGCACGGTCCGCGAGGTCGCCTCGGGAGCGCTCAGCGCAGCTCGTGCGCCCGGGCGGCGAGCTCGGCGAACAGCAACGCCTCCGTCAGACAGGCGCTGGCGAAGTCGGCGAGGTGCAGGGACTCGTCCTCGCCGTGCGCGTTCGACCCCGGGTCCTCGACCCCGACGAGCAGGCACGGGGCCCCGCCGAACGCCTCGCTGAACGGTTCGACGAACGGGATCGACCCGCCGCAGCCCATGGGCGCGGGCGCCCGCCCGTACGCCGCGGTCATGGCGGCCACGGCCGCGTCCCATGCGGGACCACCCGGCTCCATCGCCCAGGCCCGGTTGCGCTCCCCGAGCCGCACCTCCACCTCGGCGCCCCACGGCGCGGCCGTGGACAGGTGGGCGCGCAGGCACTCGACGGCCCGGTCCGGGTCCTGCCCCGGCGCCAACCGGCAGGAGAGCTTCACCGTCACCTCCGACAGCAGGGTGTTCGACGCCTGCGCGACGCTCGGCACGTCCATCCCGGTGGGGGTGATGGTGGGCCGCATCCAGAGGCGTTCCAGCAGCCCGGATTCCGGTTCGGCGGCGCCGTTGAAGGACACGCCGGGGCGGAGCCGGACCTCGCGCCGCAGCTCGTCGGGCTCGGCGTCCAACGCCTCGAGCCGGGACCGCTCGTCGTCCGACATCGCACGCACGTCGTCGGCGAAGCCCGGGACCGCCACCGCGCCGTGCTCGTCGTGCAACGTGGCGAGCAACCGCACCATCGCCGTCAGCGCGTCCGGGACCGCACCACCCCACATGCCGGAATGCACCGGCTGGTCGAGCGTGCGGACCGTCACCACGGCCTCCGCCATGCCCCGCAGCGCGTAGGTGATGCCGGGCCAGCCGACCTTCCAGTTCGTCAGGTCCGTGAGCACGATCACGTCAGCGGCGAGCTCCGGGCCGTAGCGCTCGAGGAACGCGCCCAGGTGCGGCGAGCCGATCTCCTCCTCGCCCTCGACGATCACACGGACGTTGACCGGTAGCCCGCCGGTCGCTTCCAGCCACGCGCGGATCGCCGCAACGTGCGCGAGCACGCCGGCCTTGTCGTCGGCGGCGCCGCGGCCGTAGAGCCGGCCGTCGCGCTCGACGGGCTCGAACGGCGGCGAGGTCCAGCGGTGCGCCGTCCCCACGGGTTGGACGTCGTGGTGCGCGTAGAGCAGGACCGTCGGCCGGTCGTCGCCGGCATGGAGCCACTCGCCCGTCACGGAGGGATGCGCCCCGTCGAGCTCCAGCAACCGGACGCGCTCCAGCCCGGCCGACTCGAGCAACCTCGCGGTGGCATGGGCGCTCCGCCGGACCTCCCCGGCGTGCTCCGGCGAGACGCTGATGGACGGGATCCGGACCAGCTCCTCCAGCCAGGCCCGCGTCTGCGGCAGCTGCGCCGTCAACGTCGAGCGGACCTCGTCGATCCGCGACGCCGAGGTGGAGGGGTCGGGAGGGGGCGTCGTCACGTCGGCTCCGGTGGTCGGCACGGTGCAGGAGGCGCGAGGCCGCGTCCGCGACCGGACGGGAGTCTGCCCGAGCGCGCCCGCCGCCGCCGGGTCGCACGGTCCCTCCGCGTGACCCGACGGGTCGTGCCGTTGCGGGGTGGCGGTCGTCCCCGACTATCCTCGCCGGGTCCAGCGGCACGGTCCGGTCGACACGGAGGCATGCACCTTGGGGCACGCGGCAGAGGCCTGGGAACGGCTGTCGACCATGCTGTCTTCGGCCGACGTTTCCGAGCTGCAGGGGCTGTACGCGGCCGACTCGCTCTACCTCGAGCCCTACAACCCGCCGCACCGCGGGAACCTGTTGATCCAGGCCTACCTCAAGGACTGGCTCGGCGGGAAGGACGACATCGCGGTCGAGGCCAAGCGCGTCATCGAGTCCGACGACGGGTCGGCACTGGCCGTCGAGTGGACGATCTCCTACACGGCGGCCGGCCGGCGCTGGAGCGACCTGCCGAGGGCGTCGTTCTTCGAGTTCGGCGAGGACGGCCGCATCGAGTACCACCGCGACTACACCTGACCGGCAAGCCCGCAGCGTCCGGCCGTCCCCGCCGTGCCGAGGGTCAGGTCGTCCCGATGCACAGGACCTTGACCGAGACGGCCTGGCTCACGTCACCGTCGTTGCGGAAATGGAACCAGATCCCCGTGTTCAGGGTGTTGGCGAACGCCTGCACGGGCACGACGGATCGATCGGTCCCGGTGGGCACGCTCTCGTAGGCCCAGCCGGTCACGGCGTAGCCGGTGGGACAGACCGCGTTGACCGTCCCGATGCCTCCTCCAGGTTCGATCGGAGCGCTCAACGCGCTGACCGAGGTGTGGGAGATCGTCCCTGTCGGACCCTGCGGTCCCTGGGGTCCCTGCGGGCCCTGCGGGCCGGTGTCCCCTTGTGGGCCGGTCTCTCCCTGCTCGCCTTGTGGGCCCTGGGATCCGGTTGCGCCCTGGGGCCCCTGCTCGCCTTGCGCTCCAGGGAGGCCCCGTGGCCCGACGTCGCCCTGGTCCCCGGCGTCTCCCTGCGGACCCGGTGCGCCCGTGAGACCCTGGGGGCCTGTGGGGCCGTCCGCTCCGGCCGGCCCTTGCGGACCGGTCTCGCCCTCTGGGCCCGGGGCTCCGTCGATGCCGTCCGCGCCGTCGGCGCCTGCGGGGCCTCGCGGTCCCTCTGGGCCTTGCCCGCCAGCGAGCTCGGCCGCGGTCAGCTCACCGACGGTGGCTGCGTCGACGATCCCGGCGTGCGCCAGCCGCTGGAGGAAGGTGGCCAACTGCGCCCGGGTCACGTTGCCGTCTGGGCAGAATCCTTCCTCGGTGCATCCCTCGGTGATGCCGTTGTCGACCAACCAGGCGATCGCGTCCGCATGGGTGTCCGACGGTCCGACGTCGCGGAATCCGAGCAGCCCGTTGGCTGCCGCGATGGTCGAGCCGGAGATCAGGACGGCCGATGCGGCGATCACGACGGCGAGCGTGCGCAGTGCGCGGTTCGATGGTTGGAGCATGTGACCCTCTGTGGTCGATGACGACAGGAGCGGCGGACCCTAGCCAGCCTCCCGCCGAGGCCCACACACCCGTCCGAGCTGACCCGACGCCGAGCGGTCAGTGCTCGTCGGGCAGCGCCCGATCGCGACCGACGTAGCGCCAGACCAGCAACCCTGCCAGCGCGGCGGCCGCGAACCCCGCCGCGACCCGGCCGGGTGGTGACACCTCCGGCAGCCGGTCTCGGACGCGCACGGGCGACACGAAGTCGACCACCTCCCAACCCATCGCGGTCGCGGCGGCGCGCAGCTCGCGGTCCGGGTTCGCGGCCGTCGGGTGACCGACTGCCGACAGCATCGGCAGGTCGGTGATCGAATCGGTGTAGGCGTAGCAGTCGTCGAGCTCGTAGCCCCGCACCTCGGCGATCTGACGGATCGCCGTCGCCTTCGCGCCCGCGTAGGCGTAGAACTCGAGCGTGCCGTCGTAGCGACCGTGCTCGTCGATGCCGGAACGGGTGGCGACCACGTCGCGCACCCCGAGGAACTCGCCGAAGGGCTCGACGATCTCCTCGCCCGACGACGACACCAGCCACACGTCGCGGCCGGCCGCTCGATGTGCGGCGAGCAGGTCGAGCGCCTCCTGGTAGGCGAGGGGCGCGATCACCTCCTCGACCGTCTCCCGGACGAGCCGTCGGACCCGCTCCGCCTCCCAGCCCCGGGTGAGCTCGAGCGCGGCGGAGCGCATCTGCTCCATCCGCTCGTGGTCGGCGCCGACCAGCTGGTACACGGCCTGGGCGTACAGGCCCTTCAGCACCGTGGTGGACGACAGCAACCCGTCGCGGAGGAAGGTGCGCCCCATGACCAGCGTCGAGGAGCGGGCGATGACCGTCTTGTCCAGGTCGAAGAAGGCTGCTGCCGGCGCACCCGTCCGGCGAGCGGCGATGCGCCCGAGCGCGTCGTCGGACAGGTGGTCGGCACCGGGACGGGCGTAGCGCTGCTCCACCTCGAGGCCTGCACTCCCGGCGACGGCCTCCTCCGCCGCGGCGGCGACCGCGTCGAGCACGCCGTCCCGGTCCTCGTCCACGCACCCTCCGGCTGGCCGCGCCCGACGGGGCGGCCGTTCGTCGTCCTCGAGCCGATCGATGCTAGCCCCGGGGCCCGTCCTCGGGGACCGGCCGCACGCCCAACAGCTGACCGTGCTGGTGGGCCACGATCGGGTCCTCCGACACGATCCACGGGTTGACGCCGAGGATCCGCACGACGCCGTCGTCGGACGAGTAGCGCAGACTGCGCGGTTCCCACGTGATGGTCGCCGAGCCGTCCTCGGACGCCCACGAGTGCCGCTCGGTCGGCGCCTCGAACGGGGCGGCGAGGATCGCACCCGTCGCGAGGTCCAGCCGGAGCGCGAGCCCACTGGACAACCCCACCAGCATCGTGCCGTCCCCGAGCGGCGTGAGGTCGTGGCAGCAGTCGGTCCCGACCACCGGTAGCTCGGTGCGCCAGCGTTCGGTCCCGTCCAGCCCGTAGGCGACGGCGGTGACCCGATGGTCGCCGACGGTGGTCCCCGGCTCGCCCCTGACCGGATGCGGCGCCGTCAACGCGACGAGGCCCTCGTGGCCGACCGGCAGCATCCACAGCAGGTGGTCGGCGAAGGTCGCGAGGACCTCGCCGGTCCGGCCGTCGACGAGGCTGGTGTCGCGGAACGCGCCGACGGCCGACAGCACCTCGCCGGTGAGCGCATCCCGCTCGCTGCCGTACTGGGAGGTCGCCGGGTCCGCGTCGTCGCCGGGTCCGGCCGGGTCGGCCTGCTCCAGGAGCACCAGCGAGCCGAAGACCGACGGCCAGGAATCGCCCGGGATGGTGCGGGACCACAGCGGCCGTCCGTCGCGGGTCGAGATGCCCTGGACCTGGCGGGTCGGCGACGGCGGATCCGCGTAGGTGCCCTCGAGGGTCACCAGCACGTCAGGCTGCGCCAGCAGGATGAGGCTGTCCCAGGCCTCCCACACGATCGAGCCGTCCGCGGCGTCGTACAGGGTTCGCAGCGCACGCCCGGACGCGGTCTCCCACTCCACGGCGACCCGGTCGGAGCCGTGTGCCGGGTACACGCCCCAGGGCACGCCGAGCGGTGCATCGACCGACCAGGCGCGCGTGCCGTCGTCGTCGATGCGAACCAGCCGGTGCCGATCCACGGCCACGACGCCGCCGTCGACGAGCGTGAGCTGGATGTCGAGCGTCGGACGACCGATCGGCACGGAGCTGTCCGCGGCCATCACGTCCGAGACGTCGTGGCGCATGAGCTGCTCGCCCGTGTGGGCGTCGACGAGCACGACCGTCGAGCCGTCGATCAGGGCGACCCGCCCGCCGGCGGAGGCGGCTGTGCTCAGGCCGCGGACGCCGTCCAGCCGCCAGACCTCGCAGCCTCGCGGCTCGCAGCGCAGCCGGTCCGGGTCCACCTGCTGGCGCAGCTGCTCCGCCTGGCCGGGATCGATGCTGGCCGAGTGGTTCGTCGTCGCCGGTGGGGAGCTCGACGTCCGGGTCGGGCTCGGCACGGAGCACACCGATCCCGCCGGACACGACGCCGGCGGTGAGCAGGCCCACGACGGTGAGGGTGGCCGCGCCCATCGCGAGCTGCGACCGCCGTGCACGAAGGCGTGGACGGTCGGGCGCGCTGGCCGACGCTCCGAGTGGTGTTCCGCAGGATCCGCAGAACCGTGCACCCCGCTCGGCCCACGCGGCGTCGCAGGTGGCGCACGTGCGGGTCCTGGGACGCTGGAGCGTGGGGAGGAGCACGGGCCCGGCCGTTCGTCGTCCCGAGCGTAACCCCGCGCGGCGGCGACAGGGCGCCGCGGTCGGACGCGCCGTCGGTACCAGGACGGGCAGACGGTTCGGGGCGGGCCCGAGGGCCCGCCCCGAACGCGGTGACGATGTGGTCGGCGAGCCGACCCGGTCGGCTCAGACCGAGAGGTCGGTGCCTTCGAGCCATCCGTTCACGAGGTCGCGGTTCGCGTCGAGCCACGTCCTGGCGCCCTCGAGCTCGTCGCCTGGCTCGACGTCGATCAGGACGGCGACCTCCAGGTCGGCCAGGGTGCCCGCGTCGAACTGCCACTGGCTGAAGGCCTGCGCGACCTCGGGGAAGTCGTCACTGAAGCCCTGCCGGGCGATCGACCGGATCTCGTCCGGTTCACCGAGGGCCGTCTCGGGGTCGTCGAGGTTCTTGAGGTCGTACTGGCCGTAGGCGGGGTGTGGCTCCCACAGTGTGACGACGATCGGTTCCTCGTTGGCGATGGCGCGCTCCAGCTCGGCGAGCATCGTCGCGGTCGAGCCGGTCACGTGGTCCCATCCGTCGAGACCGTAGGCGGGCATGACGGTGTCCTCGGAGATCCGAGCCAGTCCGGACCCTGCCTCGATGCCGACGATGCGGCTGTCGAAGAGCTCCGCGTTCGCGGCGAGGTCGGCGATCGAGTCGACCTCGTCGACGTAGGCGGGGACCACCCATGTCAGCGGCGCCTCGTCGAGCCAGGCGCCGAGGTCCTCGACCTGCTCGCCATACCGGTCCCAGTAGTCCTCGTGGGTGTTGGGCAACCACGCATCGAGGAACAGGTCCAGCTCACCGGTCGCGACGCCGTCGAACACGGGTGCCACGTCGGCTTGTGTCTGGGTGACCTCGAAGCCGTTCTCCTCGAGGATGGCGTGCCACAGGTTCGTGACCGCGATGTCTTCCTCCCATGGGATCCAGCCGATCGAGATCTCCCGGCCGTCACCGATGGGCGTCGCGGTCTCGTCCTCCACGGTCTCGTCGCCTACCTCGGCGCCGGGGTCGACCGTTGGCTCCTGGCTGTCGTCGGTCCCGCAGGCGGCGAGGAGCAGCGAGCCGGCGAGCACACCGGTCAGCCAGGTGAGTGACGAGCGCTGTCGGGTTCTACGCGACGTGGACATGCAGTGCCTTTCGTTGGTGGGGTACGTGCGCGGTCGTGCCCGGTCAGGGGTACGACCAAGGGTCCCGACGTTCGGGGCCCAGGCTTGGTTCGTGCAGTCGGGCGTTGGTGCGCCCTCTCCGGTGCGGTGGGGTCACGCCCCCCCGGCGCGCTCGGTCCGTTGCCCCAAGGCGGCGGTGACGCGGTCGAGGAAGATCGCGAGGATGACCACCGCCAGGCCGCCCTCGACCCCCCTGCCGATCTGCAGACGCGTGATGGCCTCGACGATGATGCCGCCGAGTCCTCCGGCGGCGGCCATGCCAGCGATCACCACCATCGACAGCGCGAGCATGATCACCTGGTTCACCCCGGCCATGATCGAGGGCATCGCCAGGGGCAGCTGCACGCCGGTGAGGATCTCGCGGGGCCGTGCGCCGAAGGCGCGGGCTGCTTCGACGACCTCGGGGTCGACCTGCCGGATGCCGAGCTCGGTCAACCGCACGGCGAGTGGCATGGAGAACACCAGCGAGGCGATCACGCCCGGCACGACACCGATGCGGAAGAAGATCACCGCCAGGAGCAGGTAGACGAACGCGGGCATGGTCTGCATGAAGTCCAGCTGTGGGCGGATCGCGGCACTGACGGTGTCGTTCCGTGCCGCGAGGATGCCGACGGGTACCCCGAGCGACACCGCGAGCAGGGCAGCGACGAGCACCAGCGCAAGGCTCAACATGGTGGCCTCGAAGTGGCCCATGCTCTCGATCAGCAGGAACGACAGCCCGACGAACGCCGCGAACCCCCACCCGCGGGTGAACGCGGCGATCGCGGCGAAGAGCAGCACCATGACCCAGAACGGCGGCGCGGTCAGGGCCAGCTCGAGGGTCCCGACGAGCCATGCGATCACGGATCGGACGAGGGAGAACGCCGGGTCTGCGTTGTCCAGGAGCCACCCGATGGCCGCGTCGACACCTCGTGCGACGTCGATGTCGGGCACCGAACCCTGTGCCATCACCTCACCCATCGACGACCTCCTCGCCTGCCAGTGCGGCGAGCAGTCGGGCACGGGGCACGACACCCAGCAGTCGGTCTGCCTCGTCGACGATCGCGATCGGCACCGTGTGCACGGCGGCCATCGCCGACAGGTCGGCCAGCAGGGTCTGCGGCTCCGCCCGTGCGTAGTCGTCGGTCAGGAGTGTGGAGACGTCGGCTGTGCCCTCTCGCAGGCCACGTGCGAGGCGGTCGTCGCGGGCGACCCCGAGGATGCGCTGTTGCGCGTCGACGACGTAGACCCCGTTGTACTCGTTCGTGTCGAGCCACTCGAGCGCCTCACGGGGCGAGGTCGTCGGTCCGAAGGTTGTCCGGGGCGGGCGCATCACGAGGTCTGCGGTCAGCACCCGGGACCGATCCACGTCGGAGACGAAGTCCGCCACGTAGTCGTCGGCGGGTCCCGCGAGGATCTCCGCCCCCGTACCGATCTGCACGACGCGGCCGTCCTTGAGCACGCAGATGCGATCACCGAGACGCATGGCCTCGTTCAGATCGTGCGTGATGAACACGATGGTGCGCTGCAGCTCCGATTGGAGTCGCGCGAGCAGGTCCTGCATGTCCCGACGGATCAGTGGATCGAGTGCACTGAACGGCTCGTCCATCAGCAGGATGTCCGCTTCGGTGGCGAGTCCGCGGGCGAGTCCGACCCGTTGTTGCATCCCGCCTGACAGCTCGTGGGGGTAGTGGTCCGCCCACCCGGTGAGCCCGACGGTCTCCAGCGCCTCGGCCGCGCGGCGGTGTCGCTCGCTCGCCTCGATGCCCTGGACCGTGAGGCCGTACGCCGCGTTCTCGCCGACGGTCCGGTGGGGAAAGAGCGCGAAGTGCTGGAAGACCATCGAGATCTTGCGCTGGCGGATGCGGCGCAAGCCGATCGCATCGAGCTCGCCGACCTGCTCACCCTCGACGGTGATGGTCCCGGCAGTGGGTTCGATCAGCCGGTTGAGCATCCGCACGACGGTCGACTTGCCCGAGCCGGACAGTCCCATGATGACGAACAGCTCGCCGCGCGCCACCTCGAAGCTGACGTCGTCGACGGCGACGACATGACCACTGGTCCGCTGGATCTCGTCCCGACCCAGGCCGCCGCGCGCGTCGGCGAGGGCGCGGCGAGGACGGGGTCCGAAGATCTTGTAGAGGCTGTCGACCGACAGGTGGGCAACCATGCTTCCTCAGGGTCGGGCGCGACGCGGGGCGGGGGGCGTCAGCGCGGGATGGGCAGGTGTCCCGCGCTGACGGACCATCTGCTCGCGCAGGGTCCTCGAGGGACCAGGTCCGGTCTCGTGCGGCGGGTGATGCACCTACGACGACGACCGTAGCGAGTCGGTCGCGAGAGGCAAATCCGCCGCGGCCCTCGGGCTCATCATCCACAGGCTGTCGACACCCCGACGTCGGTGATGACCGCCCCGGTCCTACGGTCCGGGCGATCGTCCGTTCCGTCGCTCGAGGAGGCCAGCATGGAGGGGCTCGCCAGTGCCGGCGCATCGCCCGTGCACGTCGCCGCCCCGTCGACCGGCCTGACGGCGGTGCCGGTCCACCTGCGCCTGCGCGGCGCCAACGCCGACGCCATCCGCCGGTGGGTCGAAGGGGTGCTCGGGTGGCAGCCGGTCGACTCCGCGAGCGACCCCCTCCTTCCTCCCGCACTCGTCCTCGTCGACGAGCCGTTCGCCGAGGGGCGCGCGCCCGTCGTCCGTGAGGCGGACGAGCTCCCGCGCATCCTGGTCGTCGACGACGGTGCGGACCCCGGCGTGACCGGCGAGCGGGTGCTGCGCGCGGCACCGGACGCGGTCGTGTCCTGGCCGAGTGGACGCGAACGGCTCGCGACCATCGCCGCTGGTGTCCTGGCCGGACGCAAGGAGCGCACGGCCGGCGTCCGGACCCTGCGTATCGGCGGCGCCGCCGGCGGCGTCGGGACCACCACGGTCGCGCTCGCCGTCGGCGGCCTGTGGGCATGGCGTGGGTCGCGCACCCTCGCTGTCGTCCGTGGTGGCTGGCCCGACCTGCCCTTCGTCGATGCCGCCGCCCTCCGCTCACCCGACGCCTGGGGCCGCGCCGTTCCGGCGTCCGGGGTGCCGGAGCTGCGGATGCTCCGCTTGACCCGATCCTCGCCTCGTGCCTCGTCGGCGGGCGCCGATGCACTCGTGCTCGACGAGGGTGCGGCGCTCGACGTCGACGTCCTCGTCTGCCGGCCGGACGCCGCCGCCTTGCCCGCGGTCGACCGGACGACCGCTGGACTGCTCGTGGTCGTCGGCGAGGGCCCCGTGTCGCCCTCCGCCTTCCGCAGGGCCGCCGCGGGCCGTCGGGTGCTCCCGCTGCCGACGTCCGCGCGGATCGCTCGCGCGGCGCTCCAGGGGAGGGTTCCAGCGTCCATCCCCGGGGCGTGGCTCCGGCGACTGGCCGCTGGGTTGGGTGCTGGCAGCGCCAGGCCTGGTGCCGGCGGGAAGCCGCAGTGATCGAACGAGAACCACGGACCCGGGGGCGGGGACGGAGTAGCAGGTGCAGGGCCAACCATCGCCGACGTCGGCGTCCCACGACCGCGAGCCCGCCGATGAGCATCGGCAGCCACTGACGTCGATCCTGCGGACGGCTGTCGCCCGCCGCATCCACAAAGATCCCGAGCTGCACAGGGGCCGAGCGGATCGGGCGACGCTCCGCCGCGCGGTCGCGCGGGCGCTGGCCGCTGAGGGGGTCGTCGCGGCGCCGGAGGTCTGGGCGAGGCTGGTCCGCGACCTCGTGGACGACCTCGGCGGTCTGGGCCCGGTCGAGGAGCTCCTGCGCGACCCCGGCGTGACCGACGTGATGATCAACGGAGCCGACGAGGTGCACGTCGAGCGGGCTGGCGCACTGTCGCGAAGCGGGGCCGCGTTCGACGACGACGAGCACCTCCTGCGTGTCCTCTCGCGGGTCCTCGGGCCGATCGGGGCTCGGCTCGATCGTTCGCAGCCGTTCGTGGACGCGGTGTTGCCGGGCGGGGTCCGGCTCCATGCCATCGTGCCGCCCCTCGCCGAGCGGCCGATCGTCACCCTGCGGCGCGTCGCCTCCGTCGTCCCCGACTGGGACCAACTCGAACGCGACGGCACGGTGCCCGAGGAGCTGGGCTCGCTGTTGCGGGCGTCGGTGGCCTCGCGCCGGAACATCGCGCTTTGCGGTCGCGCCGGCGTTGGGAAGACGACGCTGCTCGCCCGACTCCTGGCGGAGATCGGCGACGATCGACTCGTCGTCATCGAGGATGCACCCGAGCTGCGTCACCCGTCGACCCACGCGGTGCATCTGCGAACGAGGCTCGCCTCACCCGATGGTGCGGGTGGAGTCGATGTCGCGACGCTCGTGCGCAACGCGTTGCGGATGCGTCCCGACCGGCTCGTGGTCGGTGAGGTCCGCGGGGCCGAGGTCGCCGACCTCCTCCAGGCGATGAACACCGGGCACGACGGCTCCATGACCACGGTCCATGCCAACGGGGCCGCGGAGGCCGTCGTCCGGCTCGAGGGCATGGCGTTGCTCGCCGGGATCCCGCTCGCGGCGGCAGCCGCGCAGGTCGGGACCGCTCTCGACCTGATCGTCGCACTCGACCGGGACGGAGGGGGCCGCCGCCACGTCCGCGAGGTCGTCGAGGTGGTGTCACGCAACGGCGCGTCACGGACGCACGAGCTCTGGCGATGCTGAAGCGAACACGCGGGTTGGGCGCGGACGGATCCGACGATGCGCTCCAGCTCGACCTGCTGCGTCTGGAGCTGGCGTCCGGGAGCCCGCCCTCCACGCTCGATCGGTTGCCTGTACGGGCTCGGCGGGCGATCGGCATCGCCGCCGAGGTGGGCGCACCGCTCCTTCCTGCGATGGACTCGGCTCGCGCGGCCGAGGACGACCGGCGGAGAGCGGCGCGGGCGGTGCTGGTCGCCAGCGCGCAGGCCAAGGCGGTGGCCCTCGGGCTCCTGGGCGCCCCGCTGGTGCTCGTACCCGGCCTCGGGGCCATCGTCGGGGTCGACCTGCTCGCCTTCTACACCACGAGCTTCGGCCTCGCGGTGCTCGTCGCGGCGATCTCGCTGCTGGGTCTGGGGGCAGGGTCGATCGCGCTGCTCGTCGCACGCGTCGGCAAGGCGCGACAGCGGCCGACGGATCCACACGGCCCGACCACGGCGCTGGCGGTGTTGGGCGCGTCCGTCGCGTGGGCGAGCGTCGGGGTGTTCGCCGCACCGCTGACGTTCGTCGTGATCCGCCGCCTCGTCCGGGGAAGGGCGCCCGCCCCGCCGCCCCGCGACGTCGACGAGGTGGTCGACCTGGTGGCGACCGCCCTCGACGGGGGCGTGAGCGCTCCCGCGGCGCTCCGGCTCGTCGCCGAGCGGCTCGAGGACCACGCCCCCGACCTCCGGCAGTTGGCACACGGGCTCGAACTCGGCGTCGGTTCACCTCCCGCGGCGTCGGGGGTCCGCGTGACCTCGTTCGAGCGGCTGGAGCAGCTCCTGCGCGCCGCGGAGCGCGCCGGCGTCGCCATCGCCCCCACCCTCCGTCGCCTGGCTGCCGAGCTGCGCGCCGACGACCTGGCGCAGGTGCTCGCCGCTGCAGAACGGCTGCCCGCGCAACTGACCTTCCCCACCGCACTGTGTCTGCTGCCAGCGACCGTGGCTCTGGTGGGTGCGCCCATCGTGCACGCAGGGTTGCTCGGGGCAGGCCTCTCATGACGAAGGAGCAGCACGATGCACGCAGGACAGGACACACAGCCCGTACCGGCCGTGGCTCGCGCGACGCGCGGGGCATCGATCGACGGGCGCAGCGGCGGCGCCGCCGTCGCGCATCGGGCCCGTCTCGACGAGCGCGGATCGCTGGTGACGGAGTACGGGCTGCTCGCCGTGGTCGCCGCCACGATCGCGGGCGTCGTCATGGCATGGGCATCCAATGGCGCGTTGGTCACGCTCTTCAACGCCTTGTTGCGCCACGCACGCAGCCTCGTCGGCGCGTGATCCGCACCAGCGGGGCGACGCGCGAGGTGGTCGCGTCGCCTCGCGTCCTCCTGCCGCCGCCGGCCGGGGTCTCCGCCCCGCGGCGACCGCGGCCGGGGTCGCACGCCCACCGGTCGCGTTGGCGAAACGACCGTGGGGTCCTGAGCCTGGAGGCGGTGTTCGTGCTGCCCGTGCTCGCCCTGCTGGTGGTGGGGCTGCTCCACACTGCGGCAGTGGTCCGGGACGTGCTGCTCGTGCACGAGGCGGCGCGTGCAGGGGTACGCGCGGCTGCGACCTCCACCGGCCACGTCGCCGCGATCCGTGCGGCGCAGGACGCGGCACCCGAGCTCGACGTGGTCGTCCACGTGCGGCCGTTGACCCGACGAGACGGCGACCTGGTCACCGTGACGGTGAGCACCACCCGTCCCGTCGGTCCCGTCCAGCATCGTCTCCGGGCGAGTGCACACGCCCGGGTGGAGCCGATCGTCGGCCGTGGGGGCCCGTGATGGCGGGCGGAGTGGCACCGCGGCTGGCGGATGCCGACGGCGTCGCGACCCTCGTCCTGCCGATGTTGCTGTGGGTCGCCGGGCTCGTCGCCGTGGTCGGGATCGACCTGGGAGCGTTCCTGGTCGCCGCGGCTCGTGCCCAGCAACTCGCCGATGCGGCGGCGCTCGCTGCCGTCTCGGTCGACGCGACGCTCGGACCACGCGGCAACCCCACCGCCGAGGCGACCCGTGTCGCGGCGGCGGGTGGCGGCGAGCTCGATGACTGCCGTTGCTCCCGGCGGGACGGCACGGCCGCCGTGACGGTGAGCGTGCCGGTCCCGGGCCTCGTCCTCCCATCGCTCGGTGCCCGTCGCGTCGCGGCGGACGCGCAAGCGGTGCTCGTGCCAGGTGGGAGAACACCGCCGATCGAACGGCCACGCACCCGCAGCCGGATCGCGCCGGGCACGGTCCGGGGACACCATGAAGCATCTAGTGAGCTTAGACTTGACGATAAAGGAAGACGAGACTTAAAGGTGGCAGGAGGCCGGGCGTGAAGCGACGGGACCTGATGAAGCGCCTCGAAGACAACGCCAGGCGCCATGGGAGCACGCATCGAGATGTGTGAGGGCGGCAGCCATACCGTCATCAAGGTGGGTGCCCGGCTGGCAACCATCCCGCGTCACCGTGACATCGATGAGCTCACCGCACGGGGCGTCATCAACGCATCGTTCCCCGACGACCGAGGAGTCTGATGTGAAGGTCACCGCCCGCTGCAGGAGGCAGAGCGGTTGGTGGGCCGTGGACGTGCCGGAGGTCGACGGCGCCTCCACCCAAGCCCGACGGCTCGATCAGGTCCCGGCGATGGTCGCGGACGCCGTGTCGCTGCTCGCCGAGGTCGATCCCATGTCGGTCGAGGTCGAGGTCGTCCCACTCTTGGACGAGGCGATCTCCGCGCGGATCGCCGCGGCGGAGCGTCTGCGCAGCGAAGCGAAGGAGGCCCGAGCTGAGGCTGCGCGAGAGTTCCGTGCTGCCGCACGCGCTCTCAAGGAACAAGGCCTGCCGCTACGGGACGTCGGGACAGCGTTGGGGGTCTCCTACCAGCGAGCACATCAACTCGTACGGAGCTGAGCCTTCGCGACGGTCCACGGGCGCTCCGGCGAGCGCTTGCCTGGCGTTGAGCAGCGTACGATCGCGCGCCGCCGCTCATCTCCGGAGGCGCCTCGTGTCCGTGCTTCCCAGCTCGCTGCGGGTGGCGCTCGAGCGTGCGCTCGGTGCGGAGCACGTGCTGACCGATCCCTCGGTCACCGCCGGTTTCGCGGTCGACTGGACCGGGCGATACGTGGGGCGGACCCCTGCGGTGCTCCGGCCCGCCGGGATCGACGAGGTGGCGGCGGTGCTCCCGCTCCTCGCAGACGCGGGGTTGCCCGTGGTCCCCCAAGGGGGCAACACGGGGCTCGTCGGTGGATCCGTGCCGCTCGACGGCGAGGTGGTGCTCTCGCTCGCCCGGCTGGACGGGATCGGGGAGGTGGACCCCACCACCCGACAGGTGACGGCAGGAGCCGGCGCGTCGCTCGCATCCGTCGAGCGCGCTGCCCGACGCCTGGGGCTTCGCTTCGGTGTCCAGATCTCCTCGGCGGAGAGCGCCACCGTCGGCGGCGCGGTCGCCACCAACGCCGGCGGTGCCAGGGTCTCCGCGCACGGCGGGATGCGGGAACAGCTGACGGGCGCCGTCGCCGTCCGGACCGACGGCTCCGTGCTCAGCCACACCGGCGGCCTCGCCAAGGACAACACCGGTCCGCGCTGGGAGCTGTCTCTGGCCGGCTCTGAGGGCACGTGCGCGGTCGTCGCCGCTGCTCGCCTGCGGCTGTTGCCCGTGCCCGTGGAGACCGTCGTGGCGCTCGTCGGCGTCGCCGACCTGGACGGAGCCGTCGATCTCGCCGCCACGCTGCCTACCTCGGTGGCGGGGGTCGAGGCGGTCGAACTCATGACAGAGGCCGGGATGCGGTTGGTCTGCGACAGGCTCGGCCTGCCCACACCGTTGGACCGCCCCGCGCCGTACGCGCTGCTGGTCGAGATCGCCGGTGGCCCAGGGACCACCGAACGCGCGGCCGAGTGGTTCGGCTCGGCCGACGTCGTGGACGTCGCCGTCGGGGTCGACGACCACGACCGGCGGCGCCTGTGGTGGTATCGCGAAGGGCACACGGAGGCGATCGCGATGGTCGGCATCGCGCGCAAGTGCGACGTGGCCGTCCCGCTGTCGCGGTGGCCCGCGTTCCTGCCCGAGGTCGACCGCGTGGTCGCCGAGCACGGGGGCTGGAGCGTGCAGTTCGGCCACATCGCCGACGGCAACCTGCACCTCAACATCCTCGGGACCGATCTGGGCGACGCGACGCTCGACGCCCGCGTCTTCGAGCTGGTCGCCGCCCACGGCGGGTCGATCTCCGCGGAGCACGGGATCGGCCGGATGAAGCTGCCCTACTGGTCGCTCAACCGCAGCGACGCCGAGCTCGACCTGTTCGCGTCCGTCCGCCGTGCATGGGACCCTGCCGGCATCCTCAACCCGGCCGTGCTGCTGGTGCCCAGCCGGTAGCGTCCGCGTCCGGCACGTCGTCGGGGGCCGGAGTCGACATGGAGCAGCTCACGGTCAGCAGCCAGGTCGTCGACGGCTGGACGATCCTGCGGATCGTGGGGCAGCTGGATGTCGCGACGGCGCCGGATCTTCGCCAGCACCTGATAGAGGCGCAGTACGGCGGCGGACGGCGGGTCGCGCTCGACCTGGACGGCGTCGAGTTCATCGACTCCTTCGGGCTCGGGGTCCTCGTCGGCGCGGTCCGGCGCGCGAACAGCCACGAGGGCGAGATCGTCGTCGTGTGTGCCCGCGAGCGCGTGAGGCACGTGCTCGAGCTGGCGGGGCTGGATCGAGTGCTCCGCCTGCTCGTCGACGTCGAGGAGCTCGACGCGTCCGCGTGAGCGGATGTCGCGCAGTGCGACGCTCACTAGCATCCCGGTCGCCGGCTCGGGCCAGATCGGTGTCGGGCCCAGCCGCACGCCGGCTGATCGGGGATCGACGCGTGGAACTCGACGAGCGGACGCTGCGGAGCGTGGCCGCCTACGACGAGCATGCACGCGCGTACCAGGAATCGCTCCGGCTCAAGCGACCGGTCGCCGACGTCCGCCGCTTCGCCGCGTTCGCGACCAAGGGCGACCTCGTCCTCGACGCCGGATGTGGGCCCGCCAACGACCTGCGCCTGCTGCGCGACGCGGGCGTGCATCCCGTCGGCCTCGACCTCTCCGCAGGTGCCCTGCTGGAGGCGCGCATGCTGCTGCCGCGACATCCGCTGGTGCGCGCGCGCTACGACACCTTGCCGTTCCGCC
The DNA here is from genome assembly GCA_963695235.1 of uncultured Nitriliruptoraceae bacterium. GTDB lineage: Bacteria > Actinomycetota > Nitriliruptoria > Nitriliruptorales > Nitriliruptoraceae > PWLR01. The sequence continues at coordinate 643,419 of OY968778.1, read as the reverse complement.
CGCGTTCCTTCGGTGGGCTCTGGCTGTCGGGCGCGTTCACCCACCTGCCGCGAGCCGCCTGGCGCGACACGTTCGCCGGTCTGCTGGACATGGTCGCCCGTGGTCCGATCTACCTGTCGTGCCTGCGCGGCACGGGCGACCTCCGTGCGCTCGTGGATCCGGTCCTCGGTGAGGTCGACGTGTCGGAGGCGACCGAGGTGGAGATCGAGCGGCTCCTCACGTCCAACGGGCTGCGGGACGTCACCGTGGAGGTCCGACCCGATCCGATCCTCGACCGCAGGCGCCTGTGGGTGGTCGCGCTCGGCCGGCTCACGAGGTAGTCGCACCCGAGCCAGCCGTGCGCCGTCGCGAGGGCCGGACGCTCAGGCGATGAAGATCGGCGCGAACACCAGCGCGACGATCGTCATCACCTTGATGAGGATGTTCATCGCGGGACCGGACGTGTCCTTGAACGGGTCACCGACGGTGTCGCCCACGACGGCGGCCTTGTGCGCCTCGGAGCCCTTGCCGCCGTGGTTGCCAGCCTCGATGTACTTCTTCGCGTTGTCCCACGCGCCGCCGGCGTTGGCCATGAAGATGGCGACGAGGAAGCCCGACACGAGGGCACCGGCGAGCAGCCCGCCCAACGCCTCCGCGGAGATGAGACCGACCGCGAGCGGGACGATCACGGCGAGCGAGCCGGGGAGGATCATCTCGCGGAGACTCGCCTTGGTCGAGATGTCCACGCACCTCGCGTACTCCGGCTTCACGCCCTCGCGACCCTCGCGCAGACCCGGGATCTCCGCGAACTGGCGCCGGACCTCGATGATCATCTCCTGGGCGGCACGTCCGACGGACTTCATCGTCAACGCCGCGAACGCGAACGTGAGCATCGCGCCGACGAACAGGCCCACGATCACCTCGACCTCCGTCAGGTCGATCACGGTGATACCGACCGCCGCGGTGTATGCCCGGAAGAGGGCGAGCGCGGTGAGCGCCGCCGAACCGATCGCGAAGCCCTTCGCGACGGCGGCGGTGGTGTTGCCGAGCGAGTCGAGGGAGTCGGTGACCTCGCGGACCTCCGGCGGCATGTGCGCCATCTCGGCGATGCCGCCGGCGTTGTCCGAGATCGGACCGTAGGCGTCGACGGCGACGACGGCGCCGGTGGTCGCGAGCATGCCGATCGCCGCGAGTGCTGCCGCGTACAACCCGCCGCTGACGTCGAGGGCGCTGCCCGCGAACGCGAGCGTGCCGAACCAGTACGAGCCCCCGATGGCGCCGCCGATGAGCACGACCGCGGCGACGGTGGAGATCATCCCCTCCGCGATCCCGGCGATGATGACGGTCGCCGGGCCGGTCTCCGCCTGCTTCGCGAGCTTCTTGACCGGCGGGTAGTGGTCGGACGTGTAGTACTCGGACGCGAAGCCGATGAGGTAGCCGGCCGCCAGTCCGAGCACGATCGGTGCGCCCAGCCACACCGGGCTGGCGATCTCCGGGACGTCGCCGAACATCCACACGGCACCGGCGACGCCGGCGATCGCGGTGATCACCATGGCGACGTTCGTTCCGAGGTGCAGCTGGCTCGACAGCGACCTGCCCTTGCGGCCGCGGACGAGGAACGCACCGAAGATCGACGCGAACATCCCGACCGCGCCCACGAACAGCGGGAACAGGAAGGCCGACTCCTGGAGCGCCTCCAGCGTGTCGAGCGGCCGGAGGTCGGCCCCGAGCCCACCGAAGAGCAGGGCGGCGAGCACCATCGGTGCGACGATCGAGCCGGCGTAGGACTCGAAGAGGTCGGCGCCCATGCCGGCCACGTCGCCGACGTTGTCGCCGACGTTGTCGGCGATGGTGGCGGGGTTGCGGGGGTCGTCCTCGGGGATGCCGGCCTCGACCTTGCCGACGAGGTCGGCGCCGACGTCGGCTGCCTTGGTGTAGATCCCGCCACCGATGCGGGCGAACAGTGCGATCGAGGACCCGCCGAGGCCGAACGCCGCGACGACCTGGAAGGCGTCCTCGACACGCAGCAGCTGGACGAACAGCACGTACGCGAGCGCGATGCCCAGCAGCCCGAGCCCCGCGACGGTGAAGCCCATCACGGCGCCGCCGCGGTACGCGAGCGGCAGCGCCTTGCTCGCACCCTCGCGTGCGGCCTGGGCCGTGCGGACGTTCGCGGCGGTGGCGATGTGCATCCCCACGAGGCCCGCCGCTGCCGAGAAGCTCGCGCCCATCACGAACGCGACCGCCGCCCACAACCCGTAGGGCAGGACCACGGCGATCACCGCGGCGAGGATCACCACGAAGATCGCGATCGCGCGGTACTCGCGGCGGAGGAAGGCCATGGCGCCGTCGCGGATCGCTGCGGCGATCTCGCGCATCAGCTCGTTGCCGGGGTCGGCGGCGGTGACGACCTTCGCGAAGTAGCCCGCCAGCAGCAACGCTGCGATCGAGGCCGCGACGGCAAGGTACGGGACGAGGTCGAACACTGGGACACACCTTTCGCTCGCCCCGTGCCACTGGACCTCGCGCCGGTGGCGCGCGGCCCGCGGGGCTGCCGGCGCGTGCCGGCAGGCGTCGATCGGACGACGGATCTTGTTCCCGTGATGCGTGGCGCTCGAGCCCACGGGCCCCGGCACGCGCGACGGCGAGTCGGACTGTCGTCCGGCTCGCCTCCGTGGCGGGGAGCGTAGCCGAGGTTCCGAAGGTCACCGGGTGACGGCTGCTGCGCACGCCGCTCCGCCGCGTGCGGAGGCCGCGCCTCGCTGCCCGCCACGCGGGTCCCCGTAGGGGACCCGGTCGGCGAGCGGCTCCCTCGCGTCCGCAGAGGATGTTTGACACGGCTCCCCGGCGGCCTCACCTTGCACCGCCGGATCGGCGTCGCCGTCCGTCGTCGCGCGACGTCTGGGACGTCCGCGGCAGCGAACCTGTGAGAGGGACGGTCAGTGGCAGAGAACCTGGTCATCGTCGAGTCGCCGGCCAAGGCGAAGACGATCGAGCGCTACCTCGGGTCCTCGTACACCGTGCTGGCCTCCTACGGCCACATCCGCGACCTGCCGCGGTCCGACTTCGCCATCGAGGTCGAGGACGGCGGCGGCTGTCAGCTCGTCTACGAGGTGCCGGAGAAGTCCAAGAAGCACGTCGCCGCGCTGAAGAAGGCCGCACGAGCGGCCGAGACGGTGTGGCTCGCTCCCGACCTCGACCGCGAGGGGGAGGCGATCGCCTGGCACATCGCCGAGGTGCTCGGCCTCGACGTCGACAGCACCAACAGGGTGACCTTCGACGAGATCACGGAGCCTGCGATCCGGGCCGCCTTCGCCGCGCCGCGGCGGCTCAACACCTCACTCGTCGATGCCCAGCAGGCGCGTCGTGCGGTCGACCGCATCGTGGGCTACCGCTTGTCGCCCGTGCTGTGGCGGACGGTCGCGTCCGGCATCTCCGCGGGCCGGGTGCAGTCGGTCGCGCTCCGGCTGATCGTCGACCGCGAGGACGAGATCCGCGCGTTCCGGCCGGAGGAGTACTGGAGCTTCCCCGCACGCTTCAGCCGCCGGCCCGACGCCGAGCCGGACATCGCCGCGAAGCTCTACGCCGTCGGGCCGAGGCGGGTGGCGACACCCAAGGACCTCGAGGGCCGCACCGACGCGCAGCAGGCGAAGCTGCTGGTGATCCGTGGCGAGACGGACGCGTCGGCGATCGCAGAGCGTGCACGGGCGCTCGGGTACCGGGTCACCGAGGTGCGACGGACCGAGGCGAAGCGGCAGCCGAAGCCCCCGTTCAAGACGTCCACCCTCCAGGGCGAGGCCTCGAAGTACGGGTTCTCCGCCCGTCAGACCATGGCGGTGGCGCAGCAGCTCTACGAGGGCATCAACCTCGGCGGGGAGCAGGTCGGCCTCATCACCTACATGCGGACGGACTCGCTCAACCTCTCCGACAGTGCCCTGTCGGAGATCGAGTCGTACGTCGCCTCCACCTACGGCGAGCGGTACACGATCGAGAAGCGTCGCCGTTTCGCCGGGACGGCGAAGGGAGCCCAGGAGGCCCACGAGGCGATCCGGCCCAGCTCCATCGCACGCTCCCCCGACACCGTCCGGCGCTACCTCAGCAGGGAGCAGGCGCGGCTCTACGAGCTGATCTGGCAGCGGACGGTGGCCACCCAGATGGCGCCGGCCGTCTTCGACCGTGTCTCCGCCGATGTCGTCGGGGGTGCCGGCGACGACGCGCTCACCTTCCGGGTCACCGGGCAGGTGGAGCGCTTCGACGGGTTCCTGCGCGCCTACCGAGCCATGCGCGACGAGGACGAGCTCGACGACGAGGTCGGCGACCGCCTGCCGCAGCTCGACGAGGGACAGGAGCTGACGCTCGCGGAGCTGCTCCCCGAGCAGCACGCGACGACGCCGCCACCTCGCTTCTCGGAGCGGACGCTCGTCGAGGAGCTGGAGGAGGAGGGCATCGGCCGGCCGTCCACGTACGCGTCGATCATCTCGACCCTCGAGCAGCGCGAGTACGTGACCAAGGACGCGCGCCGGTTCTTCCCGACCCCGCTGGGGGAGGTCGTCGTCTCGTTCCTGAAGGTGCACTTCCACGAGGTGGTGGACGTCGGCTTCACCTCCCGCATGGAGTCCACCCTCGACGAGATCGCGACGGGCGACGAGCCGTGGTGCTCCACCGTGTCGCGCTTCCTCGACGAGGTCGACACCTGGGTCCGTGACCGCAAGCCCGAGCGACCGAGGTTGCCGCTGTACGTTCCGGCCGACTGTCCCACCTGCGGCGCGCCGATGGAGCGGGTGTTCTCCGGCCGGTCCAAGCAGTGGTTCGCGTCGTGCAGCCGCTGGCCGGACTGCGACGGCACCCTGCCGCTCGAGGCCGACGGTTCCGTCGGAGAGCCCGAGCCCGAGCCCGAGCCGGACGAGGCCGTCCGGTGCCAGGTGTGCGGCAAGCCGATGCTGCTGCGCACGGGGCGTTTCGGTCGGTTCTTCGGCTGCGTCGACTACCCGACCTGCAAGGGCATCCGCAACCTCCAGCAGCGGCTGATGTACCGGACGGAGGACGACCGGGTCGTGCCGTTCCGCTCGCCGACCGATCCGGGCAGCTTCATGGAGCGACGGACGTCGCGGTACGGGAAGCCCTTCGTCGGCTCGACGGGCTACCCGGACGACGCGTTCGCCGTCTGGTCGCTGCCGATCGCGTCGCCGTGCCCGATCTGTGGCGCACCGCTGCGCCCGCCGGCGAAGAACCGCAAGGAGCCACTGGCGATCTGCACCAACCCGACGGTCAACCACGTGTTCTCCGTCGACGACTTCGACGTTCCGTCGGTCGCCACCTGGACCGTCGTCCAGGGCGTCGAGGCCTACGACCCGGAGCTCGGCGGCATCCCACTGGACACCGAGGAAGTGCCGCCCCCGCTCCCGCTCGTGCACACCGGCGAGCAGCCGCCACCCGCCAAGAAGAAGGCCACCCGGACGAAGAAGGCGGCCACGAAGAAGGCCACTGCGAAGAAGGCGGCCGCCGGGCGGTCGGGCGCGAAGAAGGCGACCAAGGGGACGGCGAAGAAGGCGACGCGCCGCCGAGCGGGCTGACGGGCGCCGCGGCGCACGTCGCCGTCCCGAACGAGCCCGCAGGTAGGGTGACGCGATGAACGACGACGCGTCCGGCGGGACCCGGCCGACCGAGGGGGTGCTGCCGACCGGCGGCGCGGCCGCCTACGTCGGCCTGCTCAGGAACCGGCCGTTCCGCAACCTCATGCTCGCGTCGGGGAGCTCCGCGCTGGGCGACTGGATCGGCTTCCTCGCGATCATCGCGCTGACGGCCGACATCCTCGGTCCGACCCGCGCGGCGCTGTTCGCCGTTTCGGGCGTGATGGTGGCGCGCGTGGCGCCGAGCCTGCTCCTCGGCCCGATCGCCGGCCTGTTCGTCGACCGCTGGGACCGCAAGCGCGTGCTCATCGCGACCGACCTCGGTCGCGGCACGGTCATGGCGCTGATCCCGTTCACCGACGAGGTCCTGACGCTCGTCCTCGCGACCTTGGTGATCGAGGTCATGTCCGCGCTCTTCTCGCCCGCGAAGGACGCCGTCCTGCCGACGCTGGTCCCCGCGCGGGAGCTCGTCGCGGCCAACCAGATCAACCTGCTCAGCACCTACGGGACCCTGCCACTGGGGGCCGCCCTGTACTCCGGCCTGGTCGCGCTGGCGGTCGCGATCGCCCCGGAGGGCAGCTTCCTCGCCAACCGACCCCTGGCCCTGCCGATCTGGTTCAACGCGCTGTCGTTCTTCGTGTCGGCGCCCCTGCTCGCCCGGCTGACGTTCTCCCGCTCGTCGGCGCGCCGAGCGATCGACCCGTCCGCCGCCCCGGGTGCCTGGGAGCAGCTGAAGGAGGGCTTCCGGTTCGTCGGTGGCCATGCCGTGATCCGCGCCCTCATCGTCGGGGTGATGATCGCCGCGTCGGCGGCCGGGGTGGTCATCACCACCGGTGAGTTCTTCTCCCGGCTGCTGAATGCGGGCCCGTCGGGCTACGGGATCCTGGTCGCCTTCGTGGGCAGTGGACTGGTCGTCGGGCTGTTGCTCACGCAGCCCTTGACGCAGCGACTCCAACCGGAGCAGCTGTTCGCGCCCGGCATCGGGCTCGCGGGTGTGTCGCTGGTCGCGACGGCGGCGATGCCGTCGCTGCTGGCGGCGGCGGGCCCGGCGATCCTGATGGGTGCGGGCGCGGGCACCGCGTTCATCGTTGGCTACACCGTGCTCCAGCAGCGCGCGGACGACGCGATACGTGGGCGGACCTTCGGTGCCTTCAACTCGGGCGTCCGCGTGGCGATCTTCGGCTCCGCGATCGCCGTGCCGGCCGTGATCGGTGTGCTCGGCCGCGAGCGGCGTGTCGCCGTCGAGCTGGCGGACGGAAGCGTGCAGCTCGTCTACCCGTACGCGTTCGGGGGCATCCGACTGACGCTGGTCGCCGCGGGCCTGCTCGCGCTGCTCGGCTCGATCCTCACCGGCCGATCGCTCGCTGCTGCGCTCCGTTCCGAGACTCGACCGGAGCCCTTCGACCTCGAGCGGTCCGGGGCAGGCACGCTGACGCGCACCGGGTTGTTCGTGGTGTTCGAAGGTGGTGACGGCAGTGGCAAGTCCACCCAGATCCGCCTGCTGCGAGCGGCCATCGAGCGCACGGGCCAGCAGGTCGTCGTGACCCGCGAGCCCGGCGGCACACCGTTGGGGGAGCGGATCCGCGACATCCTGCTCTCCCACGCCTCCGACGGGATGGGCGGCAGGACGGAGGCACTCCTCTATGCGGCGGCACGCGCGCAGCACGTCGACGAGGTCATCGCGCCCGCGCTCGCCGCAGGATCGGTGGTCGTGTGCGACCGGTTCTCAGACTCCTCGATCGTCTATCAGGGCGCGGCACGGGGGCTGGGCGAACGGCAGGTCGACGTCCTCAACCGTTGGGCGGCCGACGGCCTCACCCCCGACCTGGTCGTGCTCCTCGACCTGGATCCGGAGGAGGGGCTGCGGCGGGCGGTGGGCGACGGGCACCCGGATCGTCTGGAGGCGGCGGGCCTGGAGTTCCACCGCAACGTGCGGGCCGCCTACAGGCGACGCGCCGAACAGCACGTCGACCGGACCATCGTCCTCGACGCGACCCGACCCGCCGAGGAGCTGCACGCGGAGATCCGCACGGCCGTCCTCGGCCGGCTGCGACCGCCGGTCTCCCGCCCCGTCGAGGAGCCGCGTTCGGCGCACGACGTCCGCGGCACCGGAGCCGCGGCCACGGAGCGCCCGACACGGGCCGACGATCGATCGGGTGACGTGTGACCGGTCACGGAAGCGGCGTCTCGCCGTCGGTGTGGGACCGTGCGGCTGGACAGCCGGCTGCCGTCCGCGCGCTGCGTGCCGCCCTGCACGACGACGAGGTGGCGCATGCGTGGCTGCTCACCGGGCCGGAGGGTGCCGGCCAGGAGCCGCTCGGTCGGGCGCTCGCGGCGGCACTGAACTGCCCCGTCGCCGCCACGCCGGACGAGCCCTGCGGCGCCTGCTCGACGTGCGACCGCATCGCCCGCGGCGTGCACCCGGCCACGATCGATCTCGTGCCAGAAGGCGCGACCTACCTCGTCGACGCCGTCCGGGACGGTTGGATCCGTGAGGCGACCCGGAGCCTGACGGAGGGACGTCGGAAGGTGCTGCGCGTCACGGCGGCCGACCGGATGACCGAGCCGACCCAGAACGCCTTCCTGAAGATCCTGGAGGAGCCCCCACCGTCCGTCGTGTGGCTGTTGGAGGCCGAGGACGAATCCGCACTGCTCGAGACCGTCGTCTCGAGGTGCCGACGGCTGACGATCGTCCCGTGGGGTCCGGACGCGCTGCAGCTGGAGGCGATCCGACTGGGGGTCCCGGCCGCCGAGCGGGACGCGCTCGTCCGTGCAGCGATGGGCTCGCCACGGCGTCTGGCCGACCTCGCCGACCCCGAGGTCGCCGCCGCGCGCCGCCGCCACCTGGCGGTCGTGGATCGGTTGGCGACCGCCGGCCCCGGAGCGGTCGTGCCGCTCGCGAAGGAGCTCGTCTCCTGGGCGAAGGGCCGTGCGGGTGCCCGCAAGGTGCAACACGAAGCCGAGCTCGTCGAGCTCCAGGAGGCCTTCGGCGTCGACGACCGCGGCCGGGGCTGGCCACCGGGCATGAAGGCCCGGATCGAGAAGCGCCACGCCAGGCTCGAGCGGGAGGAGCAGCGGCGCGCGCTCGACCTGCTGCTCGACGACCTCGCCACCTACCTGCGCGACCTGCTGGCCGTGCGCTCCGGCGGCCCGGGGGCGACGCTCGTGAACACCGATCATGCGTCCGCGATCGAGCGGGACGCCGCACGGTTGCCCTCCGAGGCGGCCGTGACCGCGCTCGGGGCCATCGTCACCTGTCGTGACGCGCTCGACCAGAACGGCAATCCGGAGCTCCAACTCGAGCGCCTGCTGTTGTCGCTCGCCCTCCCGCTCTACGCAGCGGCGGCGTAGGAGGCCACGCGGGTGGCCGGTGGTGGAGCCGGCTCGCTACCCTTCGCCCGCCCCGCCGGGATAGCTCAGTCGGTAGAGCGATTCACTCGTAATGAATAGGTCCGGGGTTCGATTCCCCGTCCCGGCTCCGACGCATCGACACCCCTCGGCCCGCCGACGCCGCCCGGCGAGGCCCTCGCTGGGCGACAGGGTCCGAGGACCCTGGCCGGGCTCCCGCGGCACGCGTTCCATCGTGCGCATGGCCGAGGAGCGCGACGTGGCCGAGCAGGCGGGCGGCGCAGTGGATGCCGGGCCCGGCACGGCGGACGATGTCCGCCACCGGGTGGTGAGCCCGTTCACGCTGACGGTCGACACGATCGGCAGGTTCCTCAACTGCGAGCTGGCGGGCCATCCGGTGTACGACGGGCTCGAGCTGCAATGGTTCGACGACCAGGTGCACGGGACGGGGATGCTCGCGTTCCTCTCTCGGCGCGACGACCGCACGGTCGACTACTACGTCTGTCCCGAGCTCCGTCTCGACCGGGCCGGCTACCAGATCGGTGGTGGGACACGCGGTTGGTGGGTCACGGACTTCGAGGTGGCGGTGCTCAGGGTCGACCGCTCGGGCGTCGTCGCGGACGTGCGGTGGAGGGACGTCGACGGACGGCTCGTGGAGGTGTCGGTCGACGACCGCGCCGCCGGAGCGCGCTGCTCGGGCGACGTGCTCGCACCCGTCAGCGCAGGGATCGACGAGCCGACCTCCATGCTGTTCGTGCTCATGCACGGGTTCGACCTCGTCCGGCGGGGAGGCGAAGCGCCGTCCATCCGCATCGACGGCGTGGAGGTGCCGACGGGGAGCCTCCCCCTGCGGTCGCTCCACCGCCGTCACCTCGTCAAGGCCGCGGGCCCGCTCGCGACCGCGCAACTCAATCCGGACCGCACCGGAGCGCTCCGGGCCGTCGACGTCGAGCAACCCGGTGACGTCCTCCTGGACCCAGCGGGAGGGGGCATCCGTGGGCTGCGTGCGAGCAACGGGGTCACGACCGCCGAGCTGCGACTGGACCCCCCGTTCCCCTCACTCGACGCGCTGACGGCGTCGAGCCGTCGCACCGGCAGCTGGTCGTTGCGGGTGGACGGCGCGACGCTGGCCGGCGGCAGCTGGCGTGCGCGGCGCCGGGGTGGACGGGCGACGGTCGGGATGGACGTGACGGCGGGTTGGCGGCCAGCGCACGGCCTGCCCGCCCTGCTGCGTGTCGTCACGACGGTCGTCCGCACCTTCCGGCGCTGGCCGACGACCTACCGGTGGACGGCGACCGTCGAGCTCGGTGACCAGGCGACGATCGACTCGGCGTGGGAACGCACGGACGCCGGGCGCGGGAGGACCTACCGCCGGCTCACCCGCTCCTGAACGGATGGCGTCCGGGCGAGCGGCGACCACGGAATGCGGCGGCGTAGGCCGCGACGGGCAGTGCGCGGGTGACCTTGGCCAGGACGGTCATCGGCGTTGGAAAGGCGATCTCCCGCCGACCGCGTGCGAGCCCGCGCACGATGGCATCGGCCGCCGACTCGACGTCGACCATGAACGGCATCGGGAACTCGTTCTGCCGCGTCATGTCCGTGTCCACGAACCCCGGGTTGATCGTGACCACCCGGACGCCCCTCCCCGCCACGTCGAGGCGCAGCGACTCGAGCAGGCTGATGGTCGCTGCCTTCGATGCGCTGTAACCCGCTGCGCCGGGCAGTCCGCGGTAGCCCGCCAGCGATGCGACGCCTGCGATCGTCCCGTGCCGCTGCGAGAGCATGTCGCCGAGCACCGCCTCGATCCCGTTCGCGACACCGAGCGTGTTGACCTCGAGGTGGCGGCGGACGAGGTCGGCGGAGTACTCACCGATCGGCATCTGCTGCCAGGTCCCGGCCGAGAGGAGCGCGAGGTCGATGCGGCCGTGGCGGTCGCGGATCCCCTGGGCGATGTCGACGAGCGCCTGGCGGTCCGTGACGTCACCCGGTGCGGGCTCGAACCCGGGCATCTCCGACGCCAGCGCGTCGAGCCGATCCGCTCGACGCGCGGTGCCCACGACGGTGGCCCCGCGGCGCGCCAGTCGGCGGGCGACGTGCTCACCGATGCCGCTCGAGACGCCGGTGACCCAGACGACCCTGCCGGTGGCGTTCATGATCGATCCTCCGCTGTCTGATGGGAGAGCCGCGCGTCGCGCGGACGCGGCACGACGGGAACCCGCCGGAGCCACAGGACGAGCGCCTGCCAGTGGATCAGTGCGGTGACCCTGGCCGTCCACAGGGGATGGAGCGCCAACAGCCGGGCGAGCCGACGGTCGGAGAGTGGCTCGCGCCGTCCCTGCCAGGTGGCATCGAAGACGCGCGCGCCTCGCCGCTCGTAGCCGATGTGCACCATGAACCGCTCCGCGGGTGCTCGGAGGCGCATCACGTAGCGACCTGCCACCTCGAGGAACGGCGAGACGTAGAAGACCTTGTCGGTGCCTGCGTGGCCCCGTGCGTCAGGCTGCAGCAGGTACGCGTGTCGCCCGCCGACGGTGTTGTGGACCTCGGCGATGACCGCGGCGAGCCGGCCGTCCGCCGCGTGGCACCACCACAGCGACAGCGGGTTGAACACGTGTCCCAGGACCCGGGGCGAGGTGAGCAGCGACACCCTGCCACCGTCCAACGGCACACCCTGCTCGGCGAGCCACGCGCGTACCTGGTCGGCATCCAGCGGGAGCACGTGGTCCTCGCTGCGCAGCGAGCACACGCCCGGTCGCTCGACTCGGAGCAGGCGGAGCCGCCCTTCGAGCTCGTCGAGGTCGTCGAGATCCACGAGCAGGCTGAAGGTGCGGTACCGGAAGGAGTTGGCCACCGGCTCACGGCGGCCATGCCAGGTGGACCCGGCATAGAGCGCGGCGGTCGTCCCGCTCACCACGTGACCCCCAGCTGTCCGGCCACGCGGACGCCGGATGCGCAACCGTCCTCGTGGAAGCCCCAGCCGTGGTAGGCGCCGCAGAACCACGTGCGCCGGATGCCGTCGAGCTCGGGGAGCCGGCGTTGCGCCTCGAGCGACTCGTGCGTGTACACGGGATGCTCGAACACGGTGCGGTCGAGGATCGCGTCGGGTGCGAGTCGGTCGCTCTGGTTGAGGCTGACGCAGTGGCGCAGGCCGCCATCCGTCGCCAGTCCCATGAGCCGGCTGAGGTCGTAGGTGACGCGCACCGGAGCGTCGTCGGCGCTCGCACCGGCGCCGCAGCCGTCCAGCAGGCTGTTCCACGATGCCCGCGCCCGCGAACGCGTGGGCAGCACGGACGTGTCGGTGTGCAACGCGGCCTCGCTGCGGTTGTAGCGCCATGCGCCGAGGACCACGCGTTCGTCCTCGGTCGCATCGTCCAGGAGCTTGAGCGCCTGGTCGGCGTGCGTGGCGACGACCAGCGCATCGACACGCAGCTCCTCGTCGGGCGCGACGTGCACCGTCACCCCTCGCGAGTCTCGGAGCACCCCGACCACCTCTGCGCTCGTGCGCACGTGACCGATCCGGTGGGCCGCCCGCTCGACGTAGCGGCGACTGCCTCCCAGCACCGTGCGCCACGTGGGAGCTCCGCCGACCGCGAGCAACCCGTGGTTGTCGAGGAAGCGCAGCAGGGAGTGCGCCGGGTAGGCCTCCGCCATCTCGTGCGAGCAGGACCAGACGGCGCCGACGAGCGGCAACACGACGTGCTGCCGGAAGTGGCGTGAGTAGCCGCCCTCGTGGAGCAGCTGTCCCAGGGTCAGTCCTCGACGAGCCGGATCGGCGAGCACGGCGCGACCGTGCCGGTGGAAACGTCGGATCTGCCCGAGCATGTCCAGGTGCCTCGCGCTCGTCGCGTTCCGCCAGGTGGGGAGCAGCCCGGCCACGCCTCTGCCGCCCGCGTACTCGAGCCCACAGCCGTCGCACCGGACGCTCATCGACATGTCGCTCGGACGGGTCAGGACGCCCAGCTCGTCGAAGAGACGCCGCAGCAGGGGGTAGGTCCGGTCGTTGTGGACGATGAAGCCGGTGTCGACTGCCACCGGCTCGCCGTTCGGACCGGCCACGTCGACCGTGCGGGCATGCCCCCCCAGCCGCTCTTCCCGCTCGAGCAGCACGACCGAGTGACGTCGAGAGAGTAGCAACGCGGCCGTGAGACCGGACACACCACTTCCGACGACCGCGATCTTCACGGTCGGTCCTCGCCATGAGGACGAGGGAACCCGTTGGCCAACAGCAGCGCGACGGCCGCCCAGCAGCCAGCTGCCACCATCGCCCGCGCCCGCCCGGCGCGTGAGCGTGCCAACGCACCGAAGACCGCCAGGTCGGCGACGTCGCATCCCACCCGCGCCAGGAGTGCGGCGCGGCGGGCGTCCGGTGACCTCGCCAGCACGATCGCGGCCCCCGATGCCACATCACGCACGCCGATGATCCGGCCCGCACGTGCTGCGGTGTCGGGGTCGAGCCCCGCCTGGCGTCGGAGGTGGTCGGGATGCACGAACGCGTACATGCCGTACGCAACGGTGAGCGCACCGAAGATCCTGCTCGACGCGGCGTGTGCGGCGATGACGTGGCTCCTGATCCCGTGGGAGCGGGAGCGTGCAGTACCTTCGTCGAAATCTCAACACTGTGTACAGGTTTTTGGCTGGACCCTGTACGCGGGCAGGGCAGACTCCGCGCAGCTCCGATGCGCGCGGACCGTCGTTCGCCCCGGACCACGGAAGGAGACGACGTGACCACGGACGATCGGAGCATGAGCATCGGCCAACTCGCCACCCGGTCCGGCGTCGCCCACGAGACGCTTCGCGCCTGGGAGAAGCGCTACGGCCTACTCCGTCCCGGGCGCACGGACGGAGGACACCGCCGTTACGGCGACGCCGATCTCGCTCGCGTGCTGCAGGTCCTGCGGCTCCGACGCAGCGGGCTGCCGACGTCGCTCGCGGCCGCGCAGGTCCTGGCGGCTCCGCCCCGCGAAGACACCCCGCCCCCGCCGGCGACGGCGTCCCGGCTCGACGAACTTCGACGGCGGCTGTGGGCAGCGAGCGAGTCGCTCGATGGCAGGGAGATCGAGGCGATGCTGGTCAGCGCAGCACGCCGCGTCACGACGGTCGACCTTCTCGACGAGGTGCTCGTGCCCGTCCTCCGGCGGCTCGGGGACCAGTGGCGACGTGCGCCCCGGCACGTCGCGCAGGAGCACGTCACCTCGACCGCGCTGCGAAGCTGGCTCGTCTCACGGCTCCGACGCGTCGGCGACCCGGCGGGCGCGATCGCGGTCGTGGCCTGCCCGGACGGCGAGTTGCACGATCTCGGTGCCGTCATGGCGGCACTCGCGCTCGCCGAGGCCGGCTGGCATCCCGTCGTGCTCGGCGCCAGCACGCCGTGGGCCTCCGCCGCGACGGTCATCGCCGAGCTCCGAGCACCTCTGGTGTTGATCGGCGCGACCCGCCGCACGGCCGCGCTGAGACTCCTGGCGGAGTGGGAGCCACCATCCAGCGGGATCGTGATCGTGGGTGGACCAGCCGTCACGGAGGAGGACGTCGCAGACGTCGCGCGCGTCGTCGTGCATCGGGGCGGCTACGGGCGGCTCGCGGGCATCGCCGACGCCGCCCTCCGATGACGCCTCCCCACGCGTCATCGCCCTGTCCCGATCAGGGGTGGGCGATGTCCAGCTCGGCTGCGCGCTCGGGGTGGCGCTCGAGCCAGCCCGCGACGAACGGGCACAGCGGCACGATCCGGAGTGCCTCGCGCTCCGCGTAGGCGAGCGCCTCGCGTACGAGGGCACTTCCCACGCCTTGCCCCTCGAGGGCGTCGTCGACCTCGGTGTGGACGAGCTTCAGCACGCCGTCGGCCTGTCGGTATCGCAGCCGGGCGCTCTCGGCCCGGTTCGCGAGCTCGAACTGCCTGGCGTCCTCGTTGCGGACGATCTCTGGTCCCTCGCCGGTCATCAATCGTCTCTCGTGATCGTCTGGCGCTGCCCTGACGGTCTGGCGGTCGCTGCCTCCACGGGTACCTCCGAATCCGAGACGCGAGACGGCAAGCTACAGCGATGACCGCGCGCCAGCGGTGACCGGTCGGAGCGTCGAGCGGTCGGGTGGTCGAACGAGAGGGAGTGCCGTGGGTCTGCTTCGTGGCGAGCATCACCGCGCCCTGGCGTCGATGGTCGACGAGGGGATGCCCGCACGTCACGGCGCCTCCCTCCTGGAGCAGCGCGACCGGTTGGAGCCGGGGCCGCGCGCCGTCGTGATCCTCTACCTGGCCGCCAACGCCATCGATTGCGACGGCTTCTCGGCCGCCTACACGGATCTCGACCTCCCCGTCGGGGAGCTGGTCTGGGCCGCCCGCCACGTGGGGACGCGCGCCCACGCGGAGCTGTTGCACGACGTCGAGCGGTCGATCCCGGCGCACGCGAGGCAGGACCCGCATGCCCTCTACGCGTTCGTGCTGGACAACGACGAGCTCTTCGAGGCCTTCGGCGCGGAGTACTACGCCCTGGAGGACTCCGGTGACGTCCTGCTCGAGCACCTGATCCGCTACACGCTGGAGCGCCCCCTCGAGTTCGATCCGTACCGCTCCCCGCTCGCCGACGGCGGGGACGCCTGAGCATCACGCGTTCCGGCGATCCCCGCCCGCCCCGGCGAGCAGGAGGCTGTCACCCCATGCTGGCGATCTGGATCAGGTTGCCGCAGGTGTCGTCCAGGACCGCCGTCGTCACCCCGGCCATCGCGTTCGGCTCCTGCGTGAAGACGACGCCGAGCGCTCGGAGGCGCGCGAACTCCTCGTGGACGTCGTCGACGGCGAAGGACGTGAGGGGGATCCCGTCCTCGACCAGCGCCTGCGTGAACGGCCCCACCGCGGGGTGGCTGTCGGGCTCGAGCACGAGCTCGGGGCCGTCGGGCGACGCTGGTGAGACGACCGTCAGCCAGCGGTGCTCGCCCAGCGGGACGTCGTTCTTCTTCACGAATTCACGAAGCCGAGCACGTCGGTGTAGAAGGCGAGCGCCTTGTCCTGGTCGTCCACGAAGACGCTGGCGAAGGTGATCCTGATCATGAGGGTCCGTCCTCGATCGGCCAGCGATCGACGATGCTCCGCAGCGGGCTGGTGTCCACGTGGTGGAACCGGTAGCGGCCCTGCCTCCGTGCAGTGACCAGTCCAGCTGCCTCGAGCACCTCCAGATGCTGGGTGATTGCCTGGCGCGAGGAGCTCACGCCGTGCTTGGTGACGAGACGCGTGCACAGCTCGAAGAGCGTCTGACCGTCGTGCTCGGTCAGCTCGTCGAGGATCGCGCGCCTGGTCGGGTCGGCGAGCGCTCGGAACACATCGCTCATGGCCACGACGATAGGCAAGTGACGACTTGCATGTCAACCGTCGATCGCATCCGCAGGGAGGGACGCGAGCCGTCGTGCTAGAACCTCCTGTCGCAAGGGGAGGCCGATCGAATCGTGAGCGACGCCGTCACCACCGGCTCCGTGCCCACCGTGACCCCACGGGTCGACGCCCGTGCGAAGGCGGACGGGTCGATGCCGTACGCGGGGGACGTCGCCCTGCCCGGAGCCTGCCACCTCGCCCTCGTGCGGAGCGAGCTGCCCCATGCGGCCATCCGTGCGATCCACGTCGACGAGGCACGTCGCGTCGAGGGCGTGCTCGACGTCTTCACCGCAGAGCGGGTGGACCCGACGGTCTACGGACGCAGCGTCCACGACATCCCGATCCTCGCTCGCGGAGAGGTCCGCTACGTCGGGGAGCGTGTGGCCGCGGTGGTGGCGGAGACACGCGCCGCCGCAGAGGCAGCGGCCGCGCTGGTCGTCGTGGACTACGACCCGCTGCCTGCGGTCACCGACGTCGAGGCAGCACTGGCGCCGGGCGCGCCGGTCGTCCAGGAGCGGGCGTGGGAGCTGTCGGGCGCGGTCATCGGTGCGCACGATCCGCGGAACCTGCAGTCCATCGACAGGCATGGCGACGAGGCGGCCGCGGATGCTGCGCTCGCGTCGGCGCCGCACGTCCTGGACCGCACCTACACCACCCCGTCCGGGCACGCCGGCTACATCGAGCCGCACGCCACGCTCGTCACCCGCGACGACGACGGTCGCGTGCACGTCTGGGTCACGGACAAGTCCCCCTACAAGTTGCGCGCGGAGCTGTCGCGGTGCCTGGGGCTGGACCCGTCCACGGTCGTCGTTCACGAGGTGGCGATCGGCGGTGACTTCGGCGGCAAGGGGTCGTACGGCGAGGCGATCCTCTGTACGGAGCTGAACCGCCTGCTCGGCCGGCCCATCCGCCACCTGCGCCGGTACGGCGACGACCTCGTGTCGCCGGCGCCGCGCCACTCGCTCAGCTTGCGGGTCCGGCTGGCCGCGGACGACGACGGCACGCTGCTCGGCTTCCGGTTCGACGTCCTCGCTGACGGGGGGGCGTACGCGGGCTACAAGGTCAGGCCCCGCCTCGACCTGCACGGCCTCGGCGAGGTCGCCTCGGCCTACCGCATCCCAGCGACCTTCGTCGACGCTCGGATCGTGTACACGCACACGGTGCCGCGCGGCCACGTGCGGGCACCAGGGTCGCCGCAGGCGGCCTTCGCGTTCGAGTCGGCGCTCGACGAGCTCGCCGCAGCCATCGGTTGCAGCCCGGTGGACATCCGGCGCCGGAACCTGCTGCGGACCGGTGAGCCCGATCCGCACGGTCACGAGTGGGCCGAGGTGCGTGCGCTCGAGACCCTCGAGGCGGCGGTCGGCGCGCCGCGGGAGCCGGTGGAGGTGCCGTCCGGGTGCCTGACGGGTGTCGGCCTCGCCGTGTCGAGCCACGACACCCCCAGCAAGGTCGGCACCGCGCTCCGGTTGACCGAGGAGTCGGACGGAACGATCCTGGTCGAGACGCCGATCCCGGAGACCGGTACGGGCAGCCACACGGTCGTCCGCGAGTCGATCGCACGGGCGCTCGGGGTGCCGTCCACCGCGATCCGTGTGCGGCAGGCGGCGACGGACGGGCTCGCGCAGGACCTGGGTGTGGGCGGGAGCCGCATCACCGCGTCCATCGCGCGCGCGGCGGTCGTGGCCGGGGAGGCGTGGGCGGAGCGCGGCGAGGAGTCGTCGGTCACGGTGGTGGTGTCCGACGACGACGCGCTGCACCTGAACTCCTATTGCGTCCAGATCGCCCGGGTGGCGGTCGACCCCGGCTCCGGCCGGATCCACGTCCTGGAGTTGTTGTCCGCCGTGGACGTCGCAGACGTGGTGCACGAGGCGTCGCACCAGATGCAGATCGACGGCGGCGCGCTGATGGGTCTCGGCTTCGCGTGTCTCGAGGACCTCCAGGTCCAGGACGGCCGGGTCTGGGCGGCCAGCCTCGGCGAGTTCAAGATCCCGTCACTCGCCGATGCGCCGCGGCTGCGCACCGTCCTCGTGCCGGGCGCGATGGGTGCGGGAGACGCCAACGTGAAGGCGATCGGCGAACTGACCAATGTCCCGACGGCGGCGGCGATCGCCAACGCCGTTGCCGACGCCACCGGGATCCGGCTGACCGACCTGCCGCTGCGCGCGGAGACGCTGTGGCGTGAGCTCCGGCGGGTCGGGGCGCGACCTGCGCAGCGGAGCGCGCCCTCGACGGACCCGATGGAGGTGCGTGCGTGATCCTTCCCTTCCGTCTGAACGGCGCGCCGGTCGAGCTCGAGGTCGACGGTGCGGCGCTCTTGCTCGACGTCCTGCGTGCGGCCGGCCTGCCGGGCACCAAGGAAGGCTGCGGGGTCGGCGTCTGCGGTGCGTGCACCGTGCTCGTCGACGACCGGCCCGTCAGTTCGTGCCTCTACGTCGCGGCGTGTGCGGAGGATCGCGAGGTGTGGACGATCGAAGGTCTCGCGGAGCGCTTCCCGGACGTGGTCGACGCCTTCTGTGCCCACGAGGGCATGCAGTGTGGCATCTGCACGCCAGGGCAGGTGGCTGCGGTGTGCGGGCTCCGGATCGAGGCGCCGGCTGCGGACGAGGAGCGGATCCGAGAGCACCTCGCCGGCAACCTCTGTCGGTGCACGGGGTACCAGTCGATCCTCGCGGCGGCGACGGCGGCCTTGCTCGATGGCTGATCGAACGACGTTCCTCGCGCCCTCCTCGCTCGACGAGGCGGTCGCGCTCGCGGCGGACGAGGACTCGATCCTGCTGAGCGGTGGGACCGCGGTCGGTGTGCTGCTCCGCCAGGGCGTCCTCGACGCCGGGAGGCTGGTCTGGCTCGGCAGGATCGACGCCCTGCACGGCGTGGCCGACGGCGCCGACGGCAGCCTGCGCGTCGGGGCCGCGACGACCATGCGGGAGCTCGCCTCGCACCCCACCGTCGCGGCGCGTCACCCGATGCTGGCTGCGGCCGCGCGGTCGGTCGGCAACGCGCGCGTGCGGGCGGTCGCGACCGTTGGCGGTGCCCTCGCGCACGCCGACCCCCGACAGGACCTGCTGCCCGCCCTGCTGGCCTCCGGCGCGTCCGTGGACGTCGTCGGCCCGGCCGGGCCGCGACGGCACCGGTTGGCCGACGGGTTCTTCCGCGGGTTCCTCGACGCGTCGTTGGACGAGGGCGAGATCGTCGCCGCGGTGGAGCTGCCCGACCCGACCGGCAGCGTGGAGCGCTACCTGCGTTTCACGCCTGCCAGCCTGGACGACTACCCGACCGTGTCGGTGGCGGCCCGGTGGCGCGACGGTGGCCCGACCGGTGGCGAGCTGACGGTGGCGCTCGGCGGCGTGGGATCGACCCCCGTGCTGGCGTGGGGTCCCGGCGACGGCGCGGTCGGACCAGCCGACGACGTGGGCGCGCGGGCGGCCATCCTGGACGCGGTCGACGCGCGGGTGGACCCGTCCGACGACCGCCGCGGCTCGGCGGACTACAAGGCCGCGATGGCGCGGCTCTGGACGGAGCGGGTCCTGGATTCGCTCACGCGTTGATCGGGGCCGGCCGGGGGGTGCGGATGCGCGGACGGCGGGTGGTGCTCTCCTCGGCGGTGCGCGCCGGACTGCTCTCGTCGGCGGTGCTCGCCGGGCTGCTCGTCGTGCTCCTTGCGGCGACCGGCGGCGACCTGCGGGGTGGGTGGCCCTCGGTCGCGGCCGGTGGTGACACCGAGGTGGGGGCGTGGTCCGCGGCCGCGCCGGCCGCACGCGCGGTGCGTCCCGCCGCGGCCGCGGAGCCGTCGCCGGACGAGCGCGCGGGCAGCTTCCTGCGGGTTCGGGGGCAGCTCGACGAGGCCGCACTGCGGCTGGTCGACGGGCTGCCCCTCGTGGACGCCGCGACCATCGTCCGGTCCGAGACGATCGGGCTGTTCGCCGCAACGGACCCCGCCGGCGGGCTCCTCGTCGAGCTGTCCGACGGTTTCCGGATCCCCGTGGCGGTGACCGCGATCGAGCCACGCGGCTATGCGGCCACGCTCGGCATCGGTCCCGACGGCTCCGACGGTTCCGCCGGGCCCGACGACGCCAGGGCGTTGGCGGGCCTGCGGCCGGGGGAGGTGCTGCTCACCCCGATCGGCGCCGAGCTTCGCGGCACCGGTGCGGGTGCCACCCTCCACCTCGGCGACCGCCCCGACCTGACGGTCGCCGGGGTGCTGTCCGAGCCGGTGGGCCGCGCCGAGGTCGTGGTCCACGCCGACGACGCCGCCGGGATCGGCGTGCCGGCCACCGGGTCGCTGGTCGTTCGCCACAGCGCGGGTGCCCACGAGCTCCCGGTTCTCGCACGTGCCGTGCAGGCGGCGCTGCCCGCCGACCGCGTGCGCGGCGTGTCGACGGTCGCCGACCCGGCAGCCGGCGGCGGTGGGCTGGTCCTCGGGCTCCCCGCGCTGAAGGCGCGGTTCGGCGAGTTCGCGTTCCGTCCGCGCGACGGGGTGCGGGAGGTCGACGTCGAGGCGTCGTTCGTCGACGGCGCCATCGTCACCGCGACCGTGCCGCTGCTGGGCACCGTGCGCTGCCATCGCATCGTCGTCGACGACCTGCGTGGGGCGATGCAGGAGCTCGTGGACGCGGGGGTCGGCCAGGTCGTCGACGCCCGGCGGTACGGCGGCTGCTTCCACCCCCGGCGGATCGACACGGCCCGTGCGCGGCTGTCGAGCCATTCGTGGGGGATCGCCGTCGACATCAACGTCGACATGTCCCTGCCCGGCCTCGGGGAGGTCCCGCCCGACGAGATGATCGAGATCCTCGGGCGGCACGGCTTCCGCTGGGGCGGCGACTTCGGTTCGCCGGACAACCACCACTGGGAATGGGTCGGGGCGGGCGCCACCGTCCGTCCGCCCCGCAGCTGACCTACCGCTGCGGGTGGTAGCCCCAGCGCGTCCGTGCGAGCTGGGCCCAGATGTCGCGGGAGGCGTCTTCCGTGGGCTGCTGGAAGGAGTAGACGCTCGCGCCGTCGACGGCCATGCCGGCGCGGACCTGGGTCGCGACGTTCGCCGGGCGGTTCAGGTACCCGCCGGGCCCGGGCACGACCTGCGCCTCGACCTCGCGTGCGAGCGCCCGCTCGTAGGCCAGCCACTGCCCGAACCAGCGCGCCTGCTCCGCGTCGTGGGCCCGGAAGTAGTTCATCGGCAGCACGGCGTCGACCTCGCCGCGGCGCACCCAGCCGTCCCAGTCCTGGAGCGTGCGCGTGTACGGCAGGCTGCGGACGAAGCCCGCGCGGTCCGGTGTCGACGGCCCGGCGCCCCACGTGATGACGGCCGCGGAGAGCGTGACGTCCGCCCCGGACTCGGTGATGGCCTGACCCGCCCGCAGGATCACCCTGCGTGTCTGCTCGCGCCGCCACGCGCTCCAGGCCGGGTCGTTCGCCGCGGGCGTGCCGGTCGCGCCGGTCTCCTGCCGGTAGGCCGCGAGCGCCAGCGGGTTGTAGCCGTGGCTCGCCGACTCGTAGCGGACGTAGTCGAGGTGGATGCCGTCGACGTCGTACTCGGTGGCCAGCTCCTGGACCACCGCGGCGACGTGGTCCTGGACCCCGGGGACGCCGGGGTCGAGGTAGCTCGACCAGCTCCCGTCGACCGTGCGGCTCACCCAGCGCTGGGCGACGGGCGCGGCGGTGCCATGGGTGGTGTGCATCCACCCGGCGGGTGCGGCCAGGCCGCGATAGGCGTCGTGGTACGTGGGACCGACACCGAACCAGGCGTGGACCTCGATGCCCCGGGCGTGGGCGACGTCGATCAGCTCGGCGAGGACGTCGAGGTCGGCGGGCAGGCGCGGGTCCGGCGTCCTCGGCAGCACCTGCGAGGCGTAGTAGGCGTCGTGCCGTCTGGCCACCTGCGCCACGATGACGTTGGCGTCCGCGGCCGCGAGCTGCTCGACGGTGGCCCGGATGCCGGCCCGGCTCTTGAGCGCGTCGTCGAAGAGGTGCACCCAGGCGGCGCGCATCCGGCTCGCGTACGCGTCTCGCGGGGTGGGCCTGGTCGTCGGCTGGGTGGTCAGCCCGCGTTGCAGCAGGACGTCGGTCGCACGGGTCACGAACGAGGCCATCTGCCCACGGCCGACAGGGGAGGAGGGGTCGAAGCGGGTCGCGCTCGTCCCGGTGGTCACGCCCGAGGCGACCAGCGCGCCGATCGCTCCCCGGTGCGGGTTGGTGGGGCTGACGTCCGTGAACCCCACAGGGCCGGCCGCGAGCGGTGAGCCGAACCCCCGGTCGAACGCGGCGGTGAGGATCGTCGCCATCTGGGCCCGGGTGACGGGTCGGTCGGGCGCGAAGGTCGTCGGCGTCGCTCCCGAGACGACGTCGAGGGAGGCCAGCAGGTCGATGTCGGCCTCGAAGCGGTGCCCGGCGGTGTCGGAGAAGCCTGCGGACGGCACGCTGCCGACGTCGCGATCGTCGGTGCGGAGCAGGTTGGCGACCATGGCGGCGGTCTGCCCTCGGGTGACGTGCGACGCCGGCGCGAAGCTGGTCGGCGAGCGGCCCTGCGCGAGCTCCCACCAGACGGCGCAGTCGATCGCTGCACGGTGGGTGCTGGTCATCGTGTCGGTGAACGCCGTCGCGGGCACGAGGTGGCTCGCGCAGGCGCCCGTGCCGGTGGCGGCCGACGCGTCGGGCGCCACCGACGGCCCCAGCTGGGTCGCGAGGGCGACGACGAGCCCCACCGCGATCGTCGAGGTGGTCCGGCGCATGCGGCCTCCGCTGCTGCGAGTTGCGGCGCTCGCCCCGTGTGCGCCGCCGGCGGTCGCGGGACCGCACCGGTGCAACGTGTGGCGCGCCCGGGAGTTCCCCCGTCCGTGCGAGCGTCGGACGATCCTCCCGTCAGACGAGCCGCAGCCCGGCGTGGCGTGCCTCGAGGTCGAGCAGCAGCTGCTTGCGCTCGAGGCCACCCCCGTAGCCGGTGAGCGTGCCGTTGGCGCCGATCACCCGATGGCAGGGGATCACGATGGCGATCGGGTTCCGGCCGTTGGCGAGGCCCACGGCGCGGCTGGCGCCGGGAGTGCCGATCCGTGTGGCCAGCTCGCCGTACGACTCGGTGCACGCGAACGGGATCTCGCGCAGGGCAGCCCAGACGCGCTGCTGGAAGAGCGTGCCGTGGGGGGCGAGTGGCAGGTCGAAGGAGGTCAGCTCGCCACCGAAGTAGGCGGTCAGCTGGTCCACGACCGGGCCGAACGCGGCGTCGTCGCGCTCGCCGAACGTCGTCGGGTCGGGCCGGTGCCGCTGCGCGTCGAGGTGGAGGCCGACCAGCGCGCCGTCCTCGCCCACCAGCTGCAGCGGACCGACGGGGGAGTCGACGACCGTGGTCACCCTTCTCATGCCGCCTCCTCCTCGTCGTCCCGTCCGGGCGTGCGTGGGTCGTGGCCTTCGGGTCCGGCCCCGCTGGATCGGGCCCTCGGGCCGTCGTCGTCGGCGGTGGGGTCGTGCGCGCACCACAGGTGCTGGACCGCGTAGGCGCGCCAGGGGCGCCAGGCCTGCGCGTGTCGCGTCAGCGCGGCGCGGGTGGTGGGCAGTCCGAGGGCGCCCGCACCGATCCGTACCCCCAGGTCCGTCACGGGGAACGCATCCGGGTCGCCGAGGCCGCGCAGGGCGATCAAGGCGGCGGTCCAGGCGCCGATGCCGGGCAGCGACGTGAGCATCGCGGTGGCCCGCTCGCGGTCGCAGCCGGGGCCGAGATCGAGGTCGCCGCCCGCCAGGGCCTGGGCCAGCGCCCGCAGGGCCTGCTGTCGGCTCGCGGGGACGCGGAGGACGGAGAGGTCTGCCTCGCCGAGCCGTGCAGCGGTGGGGAAGAGTCGGGTGAGGCCGCCGTCGGGGTCGTGGACCGGCTCTCCGTGGCGTTCGGCGAGCCGGGCGGCGTGTGTCGCGGCCGCTGCGCGCGAGACCTGCTGGCCCAGCACGGCGCGCACCGCGAGCTCGTGCGCGTCGACGGTGCGGGCGACGCGTCGTCCCGGCGCGCTTCGGACACCGGCCCGCAGCGACGGGTCGTCCGCGAGCACGTCGTCGATCGCCTCCGGGTCGGCGTCGAGGTCGAGCAGGGCGCGCAACCGCGCGATCGCCGCCGGCAGGTCACGGTGGTCGGACAGGCGCAGTGCACAGTCGACGTGCCCGTCGGCGTCGCGCAGTGCCACGATCCCGTGGCCGTGCGGGAGCCGCAACGTCCTGCGGTACCGGTCGTCGCGCCACTCCTCCACGCCGGGGACGGCATTGGCGCGGAGACGGCCGAACAGGTGGGCGGCGTGCAGCGGGCGCCGGTACGGCAGGCGTAGGTGGAGCAGGCCCGCCGGACCGTCGGTGGCCGGTGCCGCGCCGTCGGACGGCGTGGCGGCCCGTCCGGCGCGCAGCTCGGTCGGCGTCGCTGCGTACACCGCCCGCATGGTGTCGTTGCAGGCGCGGATGCTGGAGAAGCCGGCGGCGAACGCCACCTCCGCGACCGGCAGGTCGGTCGCCTCGAGCAACGTCCTCGCGGTCTGGGCCCGTTGGGCCCGCGCGAGCGCCCGGGGCCCGGCGCCGAGCTCCGCGACCAGGAGCCGTTCGAGCTGCCGCACGCTGTAGCCGAGCCTCGTCGCGAGGCCGGTGACGCCTTCCCGGTCGACGACCCCGTCGGCGATCGACCGGACGGCCCGTGCGACGACGTCGCCCCGCGGGTCCCAGGCCGCCGATCCCGGCACGGCGTCCGGACGGCAGCGCTTGCAGGCGCGGAACCCGTCCCGCTGCGCGGCGGCCGCGCTCGGGAAGAACCGCACGTTGCCGGGCCGCGGCGTGATCGCCGGGCAGCTCGGCCGGCAGTAGATCCCGGTCGTGCGCACGCCCGTGAAGAAGCGGCCGTCGAACCGGGCGTCGCGGGCCCGGACGGCTCTGAGGCAGCGGTCGGTGTCGGTGTGCATGCGGGCAGCATCGCGGGTGCGGCGGCCCGGGTCTAGCGGGGATGCGACATCGCGGTCCGTACGCACGCCGGTGCACGGGCGGCACCATCGGTGGACGTCAACCGGCGCCGTTCCGGCCGTCGGATCGGCCGGGTCGGTACCGGGCGAGGATCGCTGCCACCTCGTCGTCGCTGGTCGGCGCGAAGTCGTCGTACGCCGCACCGACCGAGCCGAGGTCGCCCGGCGTCGCCAGGGTGACGACCTGGTCGGCGAGCGCACCGAGCTCGTCCACGGCGGCGGGGGGCGCGACGGGCACGGCGAGGACCACGGCGGCGGCCCCCGCGTCGCGGAGCACCTCGATCGCCGCGCGAGCGGTGCCGCCGGTCGCGATCCCGTCGTCCACCACGACCACGCGCCGTCCGCGCACCGGCACCATCGGGCGCTCGCCCCGGTAGCGACGCACACGACGTGCGAGCTCGACCTGCTCGAGCCGGATCGTCTCGTCGAGGTCGGACTCGTCGAGGTCGAGGCGTCGCAGCAGCTCGGGTTGCAGGATCCGGATGCCGTGCTCGCCGATCGCGCCGACCCCGAGCTCCGGCTGCCAGGGACAGCCGATCTTGCGAACGACGAGGACGTCCAGCGGAGCGGCCAGGGCGTCCGCCACCGCAGCTGCCACGGGGACCCCGCCCCTGGGCAGGCCGAGGACGACCGTGCCGATGCCGGGCGCGGTGTCCACCAGGTCGTGGCGGCAGCGGTCTGCGAGGGCACGACCGGCGTCCGCCCGGTCGGCGAACCGTGCGGACGGCGCCATGGTCGCTCCTTCCCGCAGCTCCGTGCCGACGCTACGACGTCGCGGGCTCGCGGACGTCGGCCGGGCGGTCAGGTGCGGTCGGGTGACCGGGCGGGTCGAGTGCGGGTGGGCCGCCCGTGGGGGTCAGGCGCCTTCGGGCGTGACGTTGCCGCCTTCGTGCAGCGCCGGGATGCTTCCGAGCTTGCCGGCCTGGAAGTCGTCGAAGGCCTGCTGGAGCTCTTCCTTGGTGTTCATCACGAAGGGGCCGTACCAGGCGACGGGCTCCCCGATCGGCTGGCCACCCAGCAGCAGCACGTCCATCTTCGGTGCCCGAGACTCCTGCGAACGGTGCGCGGCCAGCGTGATGTGGTCGCCCGCGCCGAGTGCGGCGAGCTGCCCCATCTCGATCGGCCGTCGGTCGCTGCCGACCGTCCCACGGCCGGAGAGCACGTACGCCAGCGCGTTGAAGCGCGGGTTCCAGGGCAGTCGGAGCTCCGCGTCGGGCTCGATCGTCGCGTGGATCAGCGTGATCGGCGTGTAGGTGGACCCCGGCCCTGCGTTGCCGGCGAGATCGCCGGCGATCAGCCGCAGGAGCACCCCGCCGTCGTGCGAGGTCAGCAGCGTCACGTCGCCGGCGCGCAGGTCCTGGTAGCGCGGCTCGTTCCACTTCATCGACGCCGGGAGGTTCACCCACAGCTGGAAGCCGTGGAAGAGCCCGCCCGCCAGGACGACCTCCTCCGGCGGCGTCTCGATGTGCAGCAGCCCCGACCCGGCGGTCATCCACTGGGTGTCGCCGTCGGTGATCATCCCGCCCCCGCCGTGCGAGTCCATGTGCTGCATGCGGCCGTCCAGCATGTAGGTGACGGTCTCGAAGCCGCGGTGCGGGTGCCACGGCGTGCCCTTCGGTTCGCCCGGCGCGTACTCCACCTCGCCCATCTGGTCGAGGTGGATGAACGGGTCGAGGTCGCGCAGCTCCACGCCCTGGAAGGCGCGGCGCACGGGGAAGCCCTCGCCCTCGAAGCCCTTGGGGGCAGTCGTGATCGAGCGCACCGGGCGCTCGACGGAGGCGACGGGGTCGGCTGACGGCACACGCGGCAGCGTGAGCAGGTCGTCGACGGTCACGGCTGGCATGGCGGCTCCCTCGTTCGCCTGGGGTGACGGGCAGCGTACCCCTCAGTAGTTGCAGTCGCAACTGGTTGAGGGAGCCCCTCCGCCGGCCACCGAGGCGCCACGCCTTCGTGCCTCCGGTGTGGGCCGCGACACACCCGGTGTCGCTGTGGAGCCGAGGGCCGCAGCGGCTAGGCTCCCGCCGTCCACCGTGGAAAGGTCGCCCCGCGATGCGCCGCACGTCGTCCCTCGCGCTCGCAGCCGCGCTCGCGGTGCTGCTCCTGGCCCTGCCGCTGGGTGCCTCCGCCGCGCAGGCGGACGCGCCCACGGCCCTGGTGCTGGCGGCGGCCGCGGGCGAGGAGCCCCTCGGTCCCGATCCGCAGCCCAGGACGGCGGAGGGCAACGCCGCGACGGAGCTGGCCGGCTACGAGGACCGCGAGGTGCCCTTCACGTGGGGCATCGCATGGATCCTGTCGGTCGCGGGGATCCTCGGCGTCGCCGCCCTCGCGCTCTTCTACCGCTTCCGGGTCGCCCGCGGCTGATCCAGCCGACGGACGCCGGGAGGCGAACGTCGGGAGCTGGTCGTGCCGGCCGTGCGACGGGCATCCGCTCGACCGCAGCGGGATACCGTCCCTCGCACCGCCGACGAGGATCCCACCGTGCAGGCTCTGATCGACGAACGCGCCGCCATGGGGGCGGCAGCGCTCGTCGCCCCCCGCCGCCAGGTCACCCGTGACCAGATCGCCGCCCTGCGCGCCGAGGTGGCGGCGGACCTCCCTGCGATCGACGCGGCAGCACGCGCCTGGACCCAGCTCGGTCCCGACCTGTCGCCGGTCGCCGTCCGCGTGGTCGGTCGGACCGGCTGGGTGCGTGAGAACCTGTCGAGCCTGCAGGGGGCCTTCGAGCCGCTCCGGGAGAAGCTCGAGCGCCGAGGGTCGCTGGCCAGGAAGGTGCTGAGCATCCAGCTCGGCGGCCTGTTCGGGCTGTTGTCGGCCAAGGTGCTCGGTCAGTACGTGCTGCCGCTCGGTGGCCCTGGCGGTGGCCAGCTGCTGGTCGTCGGCCCGAACGTGCTCGCGCTCGCCGACGAGCACGGTGCGCTGGCGGCCGACATCCGCCGGACCGTCGTGCTGCACGAGGTGACCCACCGGCTGCAGTTCGACGCGACACCCTGGCTCGGCGACCACCTGCGCGCGCTGCTCGACCGCTACCTCTCCGACACCCGCCTGGATGCGCACGTGCTCCAGGACCTGGCCCGGGATCTGCCCGGCATCGTGTCCCAGGTACGGGACTCGGGTGACATCCAGCCACTCCTCCAGGTGGTGCTCACCGAGCAGCAGGTCGAGGTGATCGCGGAGGCGCAGGGACTGATGAGCCTGCTCGAGGGGCACGGGAACGCGGCGATGTACGACGCGGCCGCCGACGGGCTGATCGGCGACCCGGAGGGCGTGCGCGCGGCCCTGGCCAACCGTCGCAGCGACGTCACGGCGAAGCTGCTGTCGGTCCTCGCGGGGATGGAGATGAAGCGGCGCCAGTACCGCGAGGGCGAGGCGTTCGTCCGCGGCGTGCTCGACCTCGGTGGTGTGGAGGCGCTCAACCGGGCGTTCGGTGCCCCCGCCAACCTGCCGCGGGCCGACGAGGTCTCGGACCCCGCCGCGTGGTTGGCGCGCGTCCAGGCGGCATGACGCGCGTGGGCCCGGGCGTCGGTCCCCTGCCCCCCGGACGGTCGCGCGACGCGATGGTCGCGGAGGTCCGCCTGCGACTGGACCACCTCGAGGTCGCGGCCGGCGTGCTCGTCGCCTGCTCGGGCGGTCCGGACTCCACGGCGCTCGCGTTCCTGGTCGCCGAGGCCCGCCCCGACCTCGGCCTCACGCTCGCCTACGTGGGCCACGGTCTGCGCGACGACGCGGCCGACCGGGCGGTCGTCCGCCAACACGCCGCGTGGCTCGGGTGCGATGCCGTGGTGCTGGAGGCCGGCAGGGACGTCGAGGTGGCACGCGACGGGCACGGCCCGGAGGCCGCCGCCCGGGTGGCGCGGTACGCGGTGCTGCGGGCCGAAGCGGCCGCCCGCGCGGCCACCGCGATCCTGGTCGGCCACTCCGCGGACGACCAGGCCGAGACGCTGCTGCTGCGCCTGGCCCGCGGGACCGGTGTCGCGGGGCTGGCCGGCATGGCGCCGATCGCCGGGGACCTCGCACGGCCGCTGCTGCGGTTGCGGCGCGGCGACCTGCGGCGGTTCGTCGAGCTGGAAGGCCTGCCGGTCGCCGTCGACCCGACCAACGAGGACCGCGCGATCCGCCGCGTGCGGGTCCGGCGCGAGGTGCTGCCACCGCTGGCCGACGTCGCGCCCGACCCGGTCGGCGCGCTCGGACGGCTGGCGGAGCTCGCCCGGGCGGACGACGAGGCGTTGGGCGTGCTCGCGGCCGACGCGCGGCTGCTGCGCCGGGTCGGGGACGTCGTGGTCGTCGACCGGGCCGGCCTCGCGACGCTCCACCTCGCCGTCCGGCGCCGGGTGGTGCGGGACGCGCTGACGCCGTTGCTCGGCGCGCCTCCGGACGCGGCGCTCGTCGCCGAGTTGCTGGAGGCGCGACGCGGTGCCCGGCTGACGCTGGCGGGGGCACTCGACGCCGAGGTCGGTGCCGATTGGATCGCGGTGAGCCCCGCACGGTCCCGGGTGGACGCGGCGGTGCGGGCGGAGGCGGCCGTCGAGGTGCCGGTCGACGTGCCCGGCGTCGTCGCCTGGCAGGCGGCGGGGGTGCGGCTGCACGCGACGGTCGGCGCCGCGGCAGGGGACGGGTCGGACCGGCGCGAGCCGCACCAGTTCGCGTTCGACCTCGGACCCGTCGACCCACCGCCGGCCGACCGCCCGGGTCCGGCGGGCGTACGGGCGCCCGGGAACGGGTCCCTGCTGCCGGGCGGCTCCGTCGAGCGGTTGGGCGTGTGGTTGCCCGCAGACGTCGGATCCCTGGCACTGCGCGGGGTGCGTGCCGGTGACCGTGTCCGCACCCGTGCCGGCACCCGCCGGGTGGTCGAGGTGCATCGGGACGCGGGTGTGCCCCGGGCGGTGCGGGCACGCTGGCCCGTGCTGGTCGCCGACGGCCGGGTCGCGTGGGTACCGGGGCTGGCGGTCGACGCCGAGCTCGCCGCGGCCGGGCGCGCCGCGCCGACGGTCGTGCTCCGGCTCCGTGCGGCCGACCGGACGGATCTCCCCCCGCGGCGCGGCTGACCGGCCGGCCCGGCGCGCAGGGGCCGACGACAGCCCGGGTACGCCGGGACGTCATCGGTGAGTCCCTGGCGTTCCCAGGAAGCTCTGGCGTCCCCAGGATGCTCTGGCGTCCCCAGCGTGTCTGGCGGTACCGCCCGTCCGCCGGGACGAGCCGGCAGCGGCCGACGACTACGCTCCGGCGCTGCGAGGCAACCGACGGTCGCGCGCCCGACACACACCGAGGCACGATGTCCATCCCGACGCCAACGCCCTCGTCCACGCCCGAAGCGCTCGAGCAGGTGCCGGCGTCGTTCCGGGACGACGTTGCGTACGTCCTGGTGGGCGAGCGGGAGATCCGCGAGCGGCTCGACGCGCTGGCCGCACGGATCGACCAGGACTACGCGGGCAGGGACCTGCTGCTCGTCGGGGTGCTCAAGGGCGCGATCTTCGCGATGGCGGACCTCGCCCGCCGCATCACGATCCCGACCGCCATGGACTTCATGGCGGTGTCGTCGTACGGCTCGTCCACCACCTCGTCTGGCGTCGTCCGGATCCTCAAGGACCTGGACACCGACATCGAGGGGCGGCACGTCCTGGTCATCGAGGACATCGTCGACTCGGGGCTCACGCTCGACTACCTGCTGAAGAACCTCCGGTCGCGGCGGCCGGCGAGCGTCGAGGTGGCGTCGCTGCTGACCAAGCCGAGCCGTCGCGAGGTCGAGCTGCCGATCGCCTACGTCGGGTTCGAGGTCCCGGACGTGTTCGTCGTCGGCTACGGCCTCGACTACGCGGAGCGCTACCGGGGTCTGCGGGCGATCGTGACGCTCAAGCCGGAGGTCTACGGCGGCTGAGGCGCGACCCGGACGGCGGATCGCGGCGACCGGGACCTGCGTCGGGTGTGCGCATCTCCCCCGGAGGGCACATCCATGCCGGTGGTAGCATCGAACCCCGGGTCGCCCCGGGCGCCACGGGCCGGCTGACCACCGAACACCGGTCCTTCCCCCGGTCGACAGGTGGAGCCAGACGTGAAGCAGTCCAGCAACGGACAGCCCTCCCGGCAGCGGCTACTGCGCGGTCCGCTGCCTTGGGTCCTCGCCGTCGCGGCTGCACTGTGGCTCGCGCTCAGCTTCCTCCAGCAGGCCGGTGCCCCGGTGGACCTGACCTGGAGCGAGTTCCAGGCCGCCGTCGAGGGCGGCGAGTTGCGGGACGCGAGCCTCGAGGTGACGACCGTCGGCAACCGCTCCCAGACGATCGAGGGCGAGCGCCGCGCGGGTACCAGCACGACGACCTTCCGCACGACCTACAACCCCGAGGTCAACGGCGACCAGCTCGGGCGTTGGATCGACAACGGCTCGATCGCCAGCGTCAGCTTCGACGCCGAGCAGACCGGCGCGCTGGTCTCCATCCTGGCCACCGTGTTGCCCTTCATGCTGATCCTCGTCGTGTTCTTCCTGCTGATGCAGAACATGCAGGGCGGCGGCGGTCGCGTGATGCAGTTCGGCAAGTCCAAGGCGAAGCTGGTCTCCAAGGACGCCCCGAAGGTCACCTTCGCCGACGTGGCCGGTGCCGAGTCGGCGGTCGAGGAGCTCCGTGAGATCAAGGAGTTCCTGGAGAACCCACAGAAGTTCCAGGCGATGGGGGCGAAGATCCCCAAGGGCGTGCTGCTCTACGGGCCGCCGGGCACCGGCAAGACCCTGATCGCCCGCGCGGTGGCCGGAGAGGCCGGCGTGCCGTTCTTCTCCATCTCCGGCTCCGATTTCGTCGAGATGTTCGTGGGTGTCGGTGCGAGCCGGGTCCGCGACCTCTTCGAGCAGGCCAAGGCGAACGCGCCGGCCATCATCTTCATGGACGAGATCGACGCCGTCGGTCGGCACCGCGGCGCCGGCATGGGCGGGGGCCACGACGAGCGCGAGCAGACGCTCAACCAGCTCCTCGTCGAGATGGACGGCTTCGACGTGCGTACCGCCGTGATCCTCATCGCGGCGACCAACCGTCCCGACATCCTCGACCCGGCGCTCCTGCGCCCCGGCCGGTTCGACCGCCAGATCGTCGTCGACCGCCCGGACCTGATCGGTCGCCACCAGATCCTCCAGGTCCACGCCAGGGGCAAGCCGATCGGGGCGGACGTCGACCTCGAGGTGCTCGCGCGCCAGACCCCGGGATTCACCGGCGCGGACCTCGCCAACCTGATCAACGAGGCGGCGCTGCTGGCGGCGCGCTTCGGCAAGCAGGAGATCGGTGCGCAGGAGCTCGCCGAGGCGATCGACCGCGTGATCGCGGGGCCGGAGCGCAAGACCCGCCTGATGAGCGAGCGGGAACGCAGCATCACCGCCTACCACGAGGCCGGTCACGCCATCGTCGGCCACGCGCTGCCCCACAACGACCCGATCCACAAGATCACCATCATCCCGCGCGGCCGTGCCGGGGGCTACACGATGGCGCTGCCCACCGAGGACCGCTCGTACGCGACCCGCGGCGAGCTGATGGACAAGCTGGCCATGATGCTCGGCGGTCGCGTCGCCGAGGAGCTCAAGATCGGCGACATCACCACCGGCGCGTCCAACGACATCGAGAAGGCCACCAGTGTCGCCCGCGAGATGATCACCCAGTACGGGATGAGCGCCCGGCTCGGCCCGATCAAGCTCGGGCACAGCGATTCCCAACCGTTCCTCGGCAGGGATTTCGGACACGAACCCGACTACTCGAGCCAGGTCGCGTACCAGATCGACGAGGAGATCCGGGTGCTGCTCGACGAGGCACACGACGAGGCGCTGGAGATCCTGGTCGAGAACGACGACGTGCTCGAGGCGCTCGCGCAGAAGCTTCTCGAGGTCGAGACCGTCGACGGCGAGCTGCTCGGGGAGCTGTTGACGCCGACCCGCGAGCGCCCGAGCCGGGCGCTGACGGCCCCGGTCGCCGACGAGCCGGCGCGGGTCATCGCCGCGCTGCGGCGCTCCAACGGCACCCGCAACGGCTCGTCGGGCAACGGGCGCGGCCAGGCGCAGCCGACCGGCGACCACCTGGCGGCCGACGACCCCGCACAGAAGCACGGCTGAACCCGACACCCGCGCCACCTCGACCAGGACGACCGGACACGTGCCGAACAGTGCCGACGCCGCGACGACCGGCGCCTTCGACCACGACAAGATCCAGCGTGCCGTCCGCATGCTGTTCGAGGCGATCGGGGAGGACCCGGATCGCCCGGGCATCGTCGACACCCCCGCGCGCGTCGCCCGCGAGTACGACGAGATCTTCGCGGGCCTGCTCGTCGACCCGGCCGAGGTCCTGTCGGTCACCTTCGACGAGGCCTACGACGAGATCGTCATGGTCCGCGACATCGACTTCCACTCCATGTGCGAGCACCACCTCGTGCCCTTCGTCGGCACGGCCCACGTCGCCTACCTGCCCAACGACGCAGGCCAGGTCACGGGGCTGTCGAAGCTGGCACGCCTGGTCGACGTCTGTGCCCGGCGGCCCGGCCTGCAGGAGCGGATGACGGCCATGATCGCCGACACCCTCGAGCGGGCGCTCGCCCCCCGGGGGGTCATGGTGGTCGTCGAGGCCCGCCACCTGTGCATGGAGATGCGGGGCGTGCGCAAGCCCCGGTCCCAGACCGTCACCTCCGCCGTCCGCGGCATCTTCCGGGACGACCCGAGGACCCGCAGCGAGGCGCTGGCGCTGCTCCGAGCGTAGGTGGGTCGGGTGGCGGCCGGCTAGGTGGGTCCGGTGCCGATCGAGCAGTTCGGCCGGGTGGGTCGGCCCGGATGTCCGGGAGGGTTGCGGACTACGCTCGTCCCGTTCGCAGGCCGACGACGGGGTCCTTCGTGCCCGACCACGAGCTGCCGCTGCGCCACCCCTCGGTGCGGGTCGTCGACGCGTCGTTGCTCGAGGTGGGCGGCCCCGCCCGGCTGGTGCTCAGCTCCATGCCGCGCGCCCGCGAGATCGCCGACGCCGTCTCCGCCGCCCGTGGCGTCTCGTCCTGGAGCGGAGACCGGCTCGAGGTCACGGCGGTGCCGGCCCGCCTGGTCGACGCGGCCGGTCGCGTCGGCGGTGGCCGGCTCGCCCGACTCGTCGAGCGCAACGTGGACGCGGCGCTCGACGCCTGGCGGCGGCCACGGACCCGCTGGCGGACCGCGGCAGGGGACCTGGACGCCCACGACAGACCCCTCGTGATGGGCGTGCTCAACGTCACGCCGGACTCGTTCTCCGACGGAGGCCTGCACCTCGGCGCCGACGGAGACCCGTCCGGTGCGCTCGCCGCGGGGCGGACGATGGTCGAGGAGGGCGCCGACATCGTCGACGTCGGCGGGGTCTCCACCCGCCCGGGTGCCGATCCCGTCCCGGTCGAGGTCGAGCTGCGCCGCACCATCCCGGTCGTCGAGGCGCTGGCCGCCGACGGGACGGTCGTGTCCATCGACACCACGTCCGCCCGCGTCGCCGCGGCCGCGATCGAGGCGGGTGCGGCCATCGTCAACGACGTCTCCGCGGGCCGCTTCGATCCCGACCTGCTGCCGACGGTGGCCGCCTCGGACGTCGGCTACGTCCTGATGCACATGCAGGGCGATCCCATCACGATGCAGGTGTCGCCCTCGTACACCGACGTGGTCGCGGAGGTCACCGACTTCCTGGCTGCGCACGTCCAGCACCTCGAGGAGCTGGGGATCGACCGGGCGCGGGTCGCGATCGACCCGGGCATCGGGTTCGGCAAGCGCAGCGAGCACAACCTGGCGTTGCTCGCGAACCTGCGCGATCTGGCCTCGCTCGCCTGTCCGGTGCTCGTCGGCGTCTCCCGCAAGAGCTTCATCGGGTCGATCGCGGGTGTCGACGATCCGCTCGCGCGCCTCCCCGGTTCGCTGGCGATCGCCGCGCTGGCGGTGCGGTCCGGCGCTCGCATCGTCCGCGTCCACGACGTCGCGCCGACGGTCCAGGCGGTCACGGTGGTGCACGCCGTCACCACGTCCGCGTGAGGGGGAGCACCATCGACAGCATCCACATCGTCGGGTTGGAGGTCTTCGCGCGCCACGGGGTCCTGCCCCACGAGCGCGAGCACGGCCAGCGCTTCGTCGTCGACGTGACGTTGGACGTCGATCTTCGCGCAGCCGCCGGCTCCGACGACCTCGCCGACACGATCGACTACGGCGCGCTGTCCGCGGCGATCCACGACCTGGTGGCTGGCGCACCGGCGGCGCTGCTCGAGACCGTCGCCGGCCGCGTTGCCGACCGGTGCCTCGAGGACCCCCGCGTCCTCCACGTCGAGGTGACCCTGCGCAAGCCTTCGGCGCCGGTGCCGGTGCTCGTCGAGGAGGTCGCCGTCACGCTGCGGCGACCACGGCCGTGACCGACCTCGCGTTCCTCGGGCTGGGCGCGAACGTCGGCGACGCGCTCGAGACGCTGACGGCCGCCGTCTTCGCCTTGGACGACGTCCCCGGCCTCGGTGTCGAGGACGTCTCCGCCGTCTACCGCACGCCGCCCTGGCCGCCGCCCGACGACCCGCGAGCCGTGGCGCAGGACGACTACCTCAACCTCGTCGTCCGGGCCAGGACCACGCTCGAGCCACGCCAGCTGCTGCACGAGACGATGTCGATCGAGGCGGCGTTCGGCCGCGACCGGTCGCGCGAGGTCCGGTGGGGCCCGAGGCCACTCGACATCGACCTGCTCCTCGTCGGGGCCGAGGAGCTCGACACCGACGAGCTCACCCTGCCTCACCCGCGCCTGGCCGAGCGCGCGTTCGTGCTGGTACCGCTCCTCGAGGTGGCCCCCGGCCTGACCCTCCCCGACGGTCGTCGGGTGACCCGGCTGCTGGCGGCCCTGGCACCGATCGAGGGCATCGAGCTCGAGGTCCGCCTCGACGGGCTCCCCACCCGCCACCTCGCGCGGCCCGCCGGTCCCGTCGCCGGCCCGGCGACCACCGAGCGTCCCCGCGTCGACCCTGCACTCGACCAGGGTTCCCGCGCGGACGAGCGCTGACCATGGACGTCGCGATCATCGGGCCGGGTCGGCTGGGGACCCTCCTCGCCACGTCGCTCACGCGCGCGGGACATCGGGTCCGAGCAGTCGCGGGCGGCGACGCCGACGCCCGTGGACGGTTGACGGCGCTCGTGGCAGGCGTGCGCGCCGTCGACGAGCTGCCCGAGGCGGCGGCGCTCGCCCGGTTGCTCGTGCTCAGCATCCCCGACGCCGCGATCGAACCGGTGCTGCGCACGCTCGCCGCGGCCGATGCCTTCCGGGACGGGCACCGCGTCGTCCACGTGTCCGGTGCCAAGGGGCTCGACGTCCTCCGGCTGGCGTCGCGGGCGGGTGCGCAGGTCGGTGCGTGTCATCCGGCCATGACCGTCCCGACTGGCCGGCACGACCCGGACCTGCTGGTGGGTGTCGCGTGGGCCGTCAACGCCTCGCCCGCCTCGCTGCCGTGGGTCGAGGACCTGGTCCGCGGGCTCGGCGGCGACCCCATCGTCGTCCCGGACGATCGGCGGGCGCTGTACCACGCGGGCCTCACGATGGGCTCGAACGCGGTCGCGGCCGCGGCGACGCTCGCCCGGCAGCTGCTGCTGGCCGCCAGCGTGCAGCGGCCGGAGGCGTTCCTCGGGCCCCTGGCGGCCCGCAGCCTCGACAACGCGCTCGAGCGGGGGGCGAGCGCGCTGACGGGACCGATCGTGCGCGGTGACGTGGGCACCGTCGCCGACCACCTCGCGGCCATCGAGCGCGACACGGCCCCACTCGCCGACGCCTACCGGGGGCACAGCACGGCGATCCTGGCGCTGCTCCGTCCCCACCTCGCACCCGACGACGTCGCCGCACTCGACCGGTTGCTGGCCCCGCACGCAGGAGACCGCTGATGCGGACGGTGCACGCGATCGACGAGCTGCGGCGCCTCGTGCGGGCCGAACGTGCCGATGGGCGGCGGATCGGCTTCTTCGCGACCCTGGGGGGACTGCACGACGGGCATCTCGCGGGGGTGCGGCTGGCCCGCCAGCACGCCGACGTCGTGGTCGTGAGCGTCTTCCTCAACCCGACCCAGTTCGAGCGTCCCGACGACCTCGCCCGCTACCCCAGGGACCTCGACGCCGACGTCCGGCTGCTCGCGTCGCTCGGCCCCGACGCACCGGACGTCGTCTTCGCGCCGTCGGTCGACGCGCTCTACCCGCGACCGTTGCTGACGAGCGTGCGGGTCGACGACCTCGGGGACCGGCTGGAGGGCGCGGCACGGCCCGGGCACCTCTCGGCCGTCGCGACGGTCGTCACCAAGCTGCTCAACATCGTCACGCCCGACGTCACGGTGTTCGGCCGCAAGGACCTCCAGCAGCTGCAGGTCGTCCGGCGGCTGGTCGACGACCTCGACCTGGACGTCGAGGTGGTCGCTGCGCCGACGGCGCGCGACCACGACGGGCTCGCGGCGTCGAGCCGCAACCAGCAGCTGGGTGCGGACGCCCGCGCGCGTGCCGTCGCGGTGCCGCTCGCCCTGGCGCGGGCCGTCGAGGTCGCCCGGGAGCACCGCCGGTCGGGCGACGCGGTCGCTCCCGAGGCGCTCGTCGCCGCCGGGCTGTCCGTCCTCCAGGGCGCCGAGGTCGACGTGGACTACCTCGAGGTCGTCGAGCCCGACACGCTGTTGCCCTGCACGACCCCGCTCGGACCCGGCTCGCGCGCCGCGCTGGTCGCAGCCGTGCTGGTCGACGGCGTGCGGCTGCTGGACAACGTCGAGCTCGGCGACCGGGCGGACGAGCTGCGGCTGCTCGCCGCCGTCGGCCTCGACGACCTCGTGACCGACCCCGCCGACGGTGAGGACTGACCATGCTGCTCGCGATCGACGTCGGCAACTCGACGACCGTGGCCGGAGCCTTCGACGACGACGGACTGGTGCAGCACTGGCGTCTGTCCACGGTGTCGCACCGGACCGCCGACGAGCTCGGACTGCTGGTCGGCGGCATGCTGCGCTCGGCGGGGATCGAGCTCGCCGACGACGTCCACGGCATCGTGGTCGGCTCGGTCGTGCCACCCCTGACCGACGTCATCAGGGAGATGGTCGGCCGCTATGCCTCGGTGCCCGCCGTCGTCGTGGAGCCCGGGATCCGGACCGGCATCCCGATCCGTCACGACCACCCGCAGGACCTCGGTGCCGACCGCATCGCCAACGCCGTCGCGGCGCACGCGCTCTACGGGGGGCCGGCGCTGGTCGTCGACTTCGGCACCGCCATCAGCTTCGACGCCGTCGACGCCGGCGGTGCCTTCGTCGGCGGCGCGATCGCTCCCGGGGTCGGCACGGCGACGGAGGCGCTGGTCGAGCGCGCCGCCCGGCTGCCCACCGTCGCGCTGGAGACGCCACCCGCCGCGATCGGGCGGTCGACGGTCGGCGCGCTCCAATCGGGCATCGTGTTCGGCGCGGCGGGGCAGGTCGACGGCATCGTCGGTCGCATCGTCGCGGAGCTCGGCCCCGGGGTGACGACGGTGGCCACCGGTGGGTCGGCGCCGGCCGTGCTCGCCGCCTGCACCACGATCGACCACCACGACCCGTGGCTCACGCTCAAGGGCTTGCGCCTGGTCTGGGAGCGCAACGCCTGACGCCCCGCCGGGTCGGGCTGCCACGCACGGGGCCGGGGTACGGTTCGCGTCCATCCCGGCAGACGACGCACCCCGACCGCGAGGCCCTCGTGACCGATCCCTCGGACCCAGGACAGGACGGTCCCCCGACCGACGGCGAGGTGGCAGGCTCCACGCTCGACGCCATCGTGGCCGGCCGGCGCGAGAAGGTGGCGCAGCTGCGCGCGGCCGGCATCGAGCCCTACGCGGTGCGGTTCCGGCCGAGCCACACCGTGCCGGAGGTGCGCGCCGCCTACCCGGAGCTGGCCGCTGGCGCGGAGACCGGCGACGAGGTCACGGTCGCGGGCCGCATCGTCGCCAAGCGCGAGCTCGGTCGGCTCCGGTTCCTGGTGTTGCGCGAGGACGGCGAGGACCTCCAGCTGTTCTGCCCGTTGCGGGCGCTGGACGAACCGTCCGTGCGGCTGCTCGAGCTGCTCGACGTCGGCGACTGGCTCGGGGCCACCGGCGAGGTGGTGGCGACCAAGACCGGCGAGCTGTCCGTCCGCCCTGCGCGCCTGGAGCTGCTCGGCAAGGGGCTGCGGCCGCTGCCGGACAAGTGGCACGGCCTGTCGGACACCGAGTCACGGTTCCGCCAGCGCGAGCTCGACCTGGTCGTCAACGCCGATGCCAGACGTGTGTTCGCGATCCGCGCCGGCGTCCTGCGGGCGCTGCGTGCCGAGATGGAGGAGCGGGGGTTCGTCGAGGTCGAGACCCCGATGTTGCACCCGATCCCCGGGGGCGCCACGGCACGACCGTTCGTCACCCACCACAACGCGCTCGACGTGGACCTGTACCTGCGGATCGCGCCGGAGCTGTACCTCAAGCGGCTGATCGCGGGGGGCATGCGTCGCGTGTTCGAGATCAACCGCAACTTCCGCAACGAGGGGATGAGCCCGCGTCACAACCCGGAGTTCACGATGTTGGAGTCGTACGCGGCGTACGACGACCACGGCGACGTCATGGAGCTCACCGAGGCGCTGCTGCGGCGTGCCGCTCTCGACACGGTCGGCACGACGGAGCTGCACTACCAGGGTCGTGCCGTGTCGGTCGCCGGTCCGTTCCGGCGCGCCAGCCTCCTCGAGCTCGCGCGGGAGGCGACCGGCCGCGAGGACCTCTCCTACGAGACGGACCCGGGCGAGCTGCGGTCGCTCTGCGACGCGTTCGAGGTGCACCACGAGCCGTCCTTCGGCCCGGGGAAGCTGATCGTCGAGCTCTACGAGAAGCTCGTCGAACCGACCCTGTGGGAGCCGACCTTCGTCACCGAGCACCCCGTCGAGACCTCGCCCCTGGCCCGCGCCCACCGGACCGTGCCGCACGTCACCGAGCGGTTCGAGCTGCTCCTCACCGGCCGTGAGCTCGCGAACGCGTTCTCGGAGCTGACCGACCCGGACGTCCAGCGGGAGCGGTTCGAGGCGCAGGGACGCGCGAGGGCGGAAGGCGACGACGAGGCGATGGCGGTCGACGAGGCCTACCTGCGGGCGATGGAGCTGGGGCTGCCGCCGACCGGCGGGCTCGGGGTGGGGGTCGACCGGTTGGTGATGCTGCTCGCGGACGTCGCCAACATCCGCGACGTGATCCTGTTCCCCACACTCCGGCCCGAGCAGGGCTGAGGATGCGCCTGACCTGCTACACGTCCTCGTCCGGTGACGTGGAGCCGCGCTTCCGGGACGCGGTGCACGCCTTCGGGACGGAGCTCGGTCAGCGCGGTGACGAGCTGGTGTACGGCGGCACCGCGGTCGGGCTCATGGGCGTGCTCGCCGACGCGGTGCGGGCCGCCGGCGGCCGGGTCACCGGCGTGCTGCCGATCCTCATGCGCGAGCGGGGGCTCGCCGACACCGCCTGCGACGACCTGGTCGTGACCGACGGGATGGCGGGACGCAAGCAGGTCATGATCGAGCGGGCCGACGCGTTCGTGGTGCTGCCGGGCGGGTTCGGCACCCTGGAGGAGTTCTTCGAGGTGCTGACCCTCAAGCAGCTCGGGTACCACGACCGGGCCATCGTGCTGCTGGACATCGACGGGTTCTGGCAGCCGCTCGTCTCGCTCTTCGACCACCTCTATGGCCTGCGCTTCGCCAAGCCCGCCTACCGCGCGTTGTCCCACATGGCCGCGGACTGCGACGAGCTGTTCGCCTACCTCGAGACCTACGACCCGTCCGAGCTGCCGACCAAGCTGTACTGATTCCGGAGGTCGGCGTCCGTCGGCCCGCGCCCACCACGGCTCTGTCACGGCCTCCGGCCGGGTTCGGCCGGGGCAGGTGACAGAGCTCGCCCCTCCGGCCCGCGGCCGCGCCCCGGCTCGCGGTCACCCGGGCCGCCGATCAGTCCGCCTGGTCCCGCAGCCAGCTGGCCAGCTCGCGGGCACGGGTCGCTGGTCCGTCGCCGGGGTCGCCGGGGGCGTCGACGGACGTCGGCTGCCCCGCGACTCCGTCCTCGCCAGCCCTCCCGACCGTCGGGCCGGTCACCGGGGCGAGCA
Source organism: uncultured Nitriliruptoraceae bacterium (assembly GCA_963695235.1). GTDB lineage: Bacteria > Actinomycetota > Nitriliruptoria > Nitriliruptorales > Nitriliruptoraceae > PWLR01. Next base: position 602,071 of record OY968778.1, on the reverse strand, counting down.
CCAGCCACAGGGCCACGATCGCCAGGGCCGCGACGAGTGCTCCCCACCAGGGCACCCCGCGAGCCGACGTCCGGGCCGCGACGGTCCGAGTCGCCGTGAGCTCGGCGGTCGGTTCTCCATCCCCGGCGGCGGACCGCCGCAGGAGGCGCCGAGCCGTGGTCGCATCCGCCGGGCGGTCCGCGGGATCGTCCGCGAGCAGCGCGTGGAGCAGCGCGGTGATGGCCGCGCCGCCGCTGGCCGCCGGGACGCGAGGGACGCCCTCGACCACGCTCCCGCCCAGCAGCTCCGCGAGCGCCGCCCCCAGCGCATAGAGGTCGGTGGCCACGGACGCCGGTCCACCTCGTCGACGCTCCGGCGCCAGATAGGGCCGGCTGCCGATCACGAACCCGGTCCGCGTCAGGGCGGGGTCCTCGGCGGCCTCCGCGACGCCGAGGTCGGCGAGTCGAACGCGCCCGTCGTGCCCGCGGAGCAGGTTCGCCGGCTTGATGTCCCGGTGGAGGATGCCGGCCTCGTGCGTCGCGGCGAGGCCGGCGAGGGCGTCGTCCGCGATCCGCGCCACCTCGTCGTGCGACAGCGGCGGCGCGTCCGGAGCGCGTGCGAGGCTCTCGCCCTCCACGAGCTCCATCACGAGGTACGGACGGCCGGAGTCCTCTCCCACGTCGTGCACGGCCACGACGTGGGGGTCGCTGATCCGCGCGGCGGCCCGTGCCTCGCGCAGGAAGCGCTCGCGGGCGACGGGATCCGCCGCGAGGTTGTCGGCCAGCAGCTTCACGGCGACCTCGCGGTCGAGGCTGCGGTCGCGCGCGCGGCGAACCACCCCCATGCCGCCCGATCCCAGCACGGCCCCCAGCTCGTAGCGGCCGTCGGCGAGACGGTCGACGTGCAACGCGAGGTGCGTCGCCGCCCCGTCGGGCGAGGTCACGGCCCGCCTCCTCGGCTGTGCCCGGGCGGTGCGCCGCCGGGTGGCCCGCGACCGTCGCCGCGGTCGCCGCGCGACCGCGAGCCAGCGGACGAGCCGCGATCGTCAGACCCGCGAGCTCCGTCGGACACCTCGTGCGCAGCGGAGCGCGTCCCCTGGGTGTCGTCGTCGGTCGGCGCCGGCCCGTCGTCCGCCGGTTCCTCCGCCGGTTCGTCGTCCTCCGCCGACGCGTCCTGCGACGGGCCGTCCGCCGTGTCCGCCGGGGGCGGGTCGCAGTGCACGCCTCCCGCGATGTCCGACGTGGTCGCCAGCAACGTGGCGACCACGTCGTCCCCGATCGCGCCGGTGGCGGCGTGGTCGTGTGCGAGCGTCTCGAGCGCCGCGACCGCGTCGAGCGCCGCGCAGTCGTCCCCGGCATCGAGGTGGGCCGCGATGCGCTCGGCGCGGTCGGCCAGCACGGCCAACTCCGGGCGGGTCCCGCCTCCGCAGCCGACCGCGACGAGCGCGAACAGCGCCGTCGTCGGAACGGATCGGCGGAGCCGGCGCGCCGGGCGGCCGATGCCCGATGCGGCGCAGCTGGAGGGATCCCGTGACATGGCACAGAGGCTAGGGCGCACCGATCGTCCCGCCCCTTGGCCGGCCGTCCAGGGCCCCGGATCGCGCCAGGCTGCGTCGACCCGGCGCAGGTCCCCGGAGGCCCGGGTCGTAGGCCTCCTGCGGACGCCGCCGGTCTGCGCGACCCTCTGCCTGGTGCGCGACCCCCTGTGGTCCGCGGGAACGCCCTTGTGGGCCGCAACACCCGCGAGCGAGCGAGGGACGATGGGTTACGCTCGTGCACGGTTCGACGGCACAGCCACGAACCCCACGGCCTGGTCAGCCGGGCCGCTGGGATGACAGATCGGAAGAGGTCCGCATGTTCGAGCGGTTCACCGACCGGGCACGGCGGGTTGTCGTCCTCGCGCAAGAAGAAGCGAGGATGCTCAACCACAACTACATCGGCACCGAGCACATCCTCCTCGGCCTGATCCACGAGGGCGAGGGGGTCGCCGCCAAGGCGCTCGAGTCGATGAGCATCTCGCTCGAGGCCGTCCGTGAGCAGGTCACGGAGATCATCGGTCGCGGGCAGACCGCCCCCGCCGGCCACATCCCCTTCACGCCACGGGCCAAGAAGGTCCTCGAGCTGAGCCTCCGTGAGGCGCTGCAGCTCGGCCACAACTACATCGGCACCGAGCACATCCTCCTGGGGCTCATCCGGGAGGGTGAGGGCGTGGCCGCACAGGTGCTGCAGAAGCTCGGCGCCGACCTCAACCGTGTACGCCAGCAGGTGATCCAGCTGCTGTCGGGCTACGCCGGGGGGGACCCGGGCAAGGCGGGCGCGGGCGTCGGCGAGAGCTCCTCCGGGGGCTCGCGCGAGGGCTCGACGATCCTCGACCAGTTCGGGACGAACCTCACCCAGTCGGCCCGCGAGGGCGACCTCGACCCGGTGATCGGCCGTCACCGCGAGATCGAGCGCGTGATGCAGGTCCTCTCGCGCCGGACGAAGAACAACCCGGTCCTCATCGGCGAGCCGGGGGTGGGCAAGACCGCGATCGTCGAGGGGCTCGCGCAGCGCATCATCTCCGGCGAGGTGCCAGAGACGCTCACGGACAGGCATCTCTATACGCTCGACCTCGGCGCGCTCGTCGCCGGCTCGCGCTACCGCGGCGACTTCGAGGAGCGGCTGAAGAAGGTCCTCAAGGAGATCACCACCCGCGGCGACATCATCCTGTTCATCGACGAGATCCACACCCTCGTCGGGGCGGGTGCCGCCGAGGGCGCGATCGACGCTGCCTCGATCCTCAAGCCGATGCTCGCCCGCGGCGAGATCCAGACCGTCGGTGCGACGACGCTCGACGAGTACCGCAAGCACCTCGAGAAGGACGCGGCCCTCGAGCGACGGTTCCAGCCCGTCAAGGTCGAAGAGCCATCGATGGAGCACACCATCGAGATCCTCAAGGGCCTGCGCGACCGGTACGAGGCGCACCACCGTGTCACGATCACCGACGACGCGCTGGTGGCCGCCGCGGAACTCGCCGACCGCTACATCTCCGACCGCTTCCTGCCGGACAAGGCGATCGACCTGATCGACGAGGCGGGCAGCCGCCTGCGCATCCGGTCGATGACGACGCCGCCGGACCTCCAGGACCTCGACGCCGAGATCGAGGAGGCCCGCAAGGCCAAGGAGGAGGCGATCGACGCTCAGGACTTCGAGCGTGCCGCGGGGCTCCGCGACCGCGAGAAGTCGCTGATCGAGCGTCGGACGATGCGCGAGGACGAGTGGCGCTCGGAGGGCCTCGACACCGTGCTCACGGTGGACGAGGAGGTCATCGCCGAGGTCCTCTCCACCTGGACGGGCATCCCGGTGCTGAAGCTCACCCAGGAGGAGACCGAGAAGCTCCTCCACATGGAGGACGAGCTGCACAAGCGCGTCATCGGGCAGGAGCAGGCGATCGCCGCGGTGTCCAAGGCGATCCGTCGCACCCGGGCCGGCCTCAAGGACCCGAAGCGCCCCTCCGGGTCGTTCATCTTCCTCGGGCCGTCGGGCGTGGGCAAGACCGAGCTCGCCAAGACGCTGGCGGAGTACCTCTTCGGCGACGAGGACGCGCTGATCCATCTCGACATGTCCGAGTACATGGAGAAGCACACGGTCAGCCGGCTGATCGGTTCGCCACCGGGCTACGTCGGCTACGACGAGGGTGGGCAGCTCACCGAGCAGGTGCGCCGCAAGCCCTTCTCCGTCGTGCTCTTCGACGAGGTCGAGAAGGCGCACCCCGACGTGTTCAACACCCTCCTGCAGATCCTCGAGGACGGCCGGCTCACCGACGCCCAGGGCCGCACCGTCGACTTCAAGAACACGATCCTGATCATGACCTCGAACCTGGGCACGAAGAACCTGACCGCCCCGGCGGTCGGCTTCGCCCAGTCCGACGAGGGCACGATGTACGACAAGATGCGCAAGCAGGTGGACGAGGAGCTCAAGCGGCACTTCCGTCCGGAGTTCCTGAACCGCATCGACGAGACGATCGTGTTCCACCCGTTGACGCGGGAGGAGGTCAAGACGATCGTCGACCTGATGATCACCCGCGTGAAGCGTCAGCTGCGGGTCAAGGGGCTCGACCTCGAGCTCACCGACTCGCTCAAGACCTGGCTGGCCGAGAAGGGCTACGACCCCCAGCTCGGTGCCCGGCCGCTGCGGCGCACGATCCAGCGGGAGCTCGAGGACAAGTTGTCCGAGCGCATCCTGTTCGGCGAGTTCAGCGCCGGACAGCTGGTGGTGGCCGACGTCGATCCGGACGCGGACACGGTGGCGTTCCGGGCCGTCGATTCCCCGGAGGCGCCGGACGTGCCACCGGTGGAGCTCGCCGGCGGCGAGCCACGTCACGAGGGCGCCGAGGACTGATGGAGCGCGGTGGCAGCACGCGACCCGGGCTGCCACCGCGAACCCGCGGCTACGCTCCGTCAGGAGCGAGGAGCGGGGCGTGGCGCACGATCTGATCGATTCCACGGAGATGTACCTCAGGACGGTCCTCGAGCTCGAGGAGGAGGGGATCACCCCGCTGCGGGCGCGCCTCTCCGAGCGGCTCGGCCTGTCCGCCCCCTCGATCTCCGAGGGGGTGGCGCGCCTCGAGGACCAGGGGCTGCTCCACCTCGGTGTGGACCGGACCGTCCAGCTGACGGATCGGGGCCGCGACTGGGCGACGCACGTCATGCGCAAGCACCGCCTCGCGGAGCGCCTTCTCGCCGACGTCATCGGCCTCGATCCCCAGTACATCCACGAGGAAGCCTGCCGCTGGGAGCACGTCATCTCCGACCGTGTGGAGGAGAAGCTGGCCGAGCTGCTGGGCAACCCGACCACCTCTCCGTACGGCAACCCGATCCCGGGCTCCGACGTCGCTCCGGTCGCGGTCACGCCGCTCGCGGACATCGACCACGGTGACGTGCGGCTGCACTCGATCTCCGAATCCCTGCAGTCGGACGCGGCGGTGATCCACGTGCTCCACGACCACGGCATGCGCGCGGGCGAGGTCGTCAGCGTCGAGCGCTCGGACGGCGTGGTCGTGCTGCGGCACCAGGACCACCGCGTCGAGCTGACGCCGGAGACGGCCAAGCTGGTGTTCGTCGTCCCCGCGTGAGCGCGGCACGACACCGCGCGCTGCTCGGCTGGGGAGCGGCCGTCCGGCGGCAGCTGCCCTGGCGCGAGACGCGCGACCCCTGGGCCGTGCTCGTCTCCGAGCTGATGCTCCAGCAGACGCAGGTGGTCCGGGTCGTGCCGCGCTTCGAGGCCTTCCTGGAGCTGTTCCCCACCCCCGCCGCCTGCGCCGACGCGTCGGTCGCCGCCGTGGTCCACGCCTGGGAGGGCCTGGGCTACAACCGCCGGGCCGTCCACCTGCACCGCGCGGCGACCGCGATCGTGGAGCACCACGCCGGGCGCGTCCCCGGCCACCTCGATGCACTCCTCGCCCTGCCCGGCATCGGGCCCTACACGGCGCGGGCGGTGCTGGTCTTCGCCTTCGAGCGCACGCACGGGGTCGTGGACGTGAACGCGGCGCGCTACCTCGCCCGAGCGGTCGCCGGCGAGCGGCTCGGACCCGCCGTGGCGCAGGACCTCGCGGACCGCGAGGTGCCGGCCGGACGGGCGTGGGAGTGGAACCAGGCGGTGCTCGACCTCGGAGCGACCGTCTGCACCAAGAAGACGCCGAGGTGTCACGCCTGCCCGTTGACCGCACACTGCGCCTGGGCGCGTCGGGGCTTCCCGCATCCGGACCCGGCCGAGGGCAGCGCCGGGACCGGCAGCCCCCAGGCGCGCTTCCACGGATCGGATCGTCAGGGCCGCGGGCGGCTCGTGCAGGCGTTGCGTTCCGGTCCGGTCGAGCTGGAGCGCGTCTGCGAGGTGGTCGGCTGGCCCGACGACCCCGACCGGGCGCGGCGGGTCGCGGAGGGACTCGTGGGTGAGGGGCTCGCCGAGTGCGTGGGCGGCTGGCTCGCCCTCCCGGCGTAGCGACCGGCCGCTCGGCCCCCTGCGCACCCACGGGCCACCGCGCGGCCCGGGACGACGAGAACCTGGAAGTATCCCCAGGTTCTCGCAGGTTGGCCGGCTGCCGGGCTCCGGGACGACGAGAACCTGGAAGTATCTCCAGGTTCTCGCGCGACGACTGCTGGCGGGCCCGTGCCGACCGGCGTGACAGGAGGATGGCCGACGATGTCGAGGCTCGACGCGCTGCTCGCGCGCGTGCTCGCCGACGGCGCCGAGCTGTCGGTCACCGCCCTGCTCGCAGCGGTGCGTGCCGACGGGGGCCACGGGGTGTCCCGGGCGGCGTTGGAGCGACTGCTGCGCGCGAGCGACGCGTACGAGCCGGTCGGCGACGGGCACCGCACGCACTGGCGTGCGACGACGATCGGCTCGCCGGGCCCGGCGCCGCTCGGCGCGCCCGACCGGTCCGACGCGTCGCGTCCGGGGGCGCGCGAGGGTCTCGAGGCGCTGGAGCTGCGGACGTGGCAGGCAGAGGCGCTGGCCGCCTGGAGTGCGACCGGTCAGGGGGTCGTCGAGGCCGTGACCGGCACCGGCAAGACCCGGCTGGCCCTCGCCGCGGTCCGGCTGGTGCTCCCCCGTGGTGCGCGCACGCTCGTCCTCGTGCCGACGCTGGAGCTGCAGCAGCAGTGGGTCGGCCAGCTGCGGGCGCTCGTGCCCGACGCCCGGGTCGGCCGTCTGGGGGGCGGCGGCTCGGACGACCTGGATGCCTTCGACGTCGTCGTGGCGACCCCCCACTCGGCGGCGACCCTGCCGATCGAGCCGCCCGCGGGCAGGGCCGGGCTGCTGATCGCCGACGAGGCCCATCGGTACGGGGCGCCGAGCTGGGGTGCGGCGCTGCGAGCGTCCTACGACCTGCGGCTCGCGCTGACGGCGACCTACGAGCGCGCCGACGAAGGTGTCGCCGACGTGCTCGCGCCCTACTTCGGCGCGGTGGTCTTCCGGTACGACTACGCGCGCGCGGTCGCGGAAGGCACGATCGCCCCGTTCGCCGTCGCGATCGCGGGGGTGCGCCTCGACCCTGCCGAGCGCGAGCGCTACGCGACCGCCGATCGTCGCGCACGCGCGCTCCGCCGGCAGCTCGTGGGTGCCTTCCGGATGCCCGAGGAGCCCCACGCGCTGTTCGCCGCCGTGGCGGCCGTCGTCGCCGACGCGCTGCGCCACCAGCGCGAGGACGCCAAGGTGAGTGCGTGCCGTGAGTACCTCTCGCGGGTCCGCGAGCGACGTGACGTCGCCGCGACCGCTGCCGGCAAGCTGGCGGTCTGCGCCGCTGTCGGACCGGCGCTGCGCGACCGGCGGAGCCTGGTGTTCACCGACACCGTCGCCCAGGCCGACGACGCGGTCCGCATCCTGCGGTCCGCGGGGGTGCACGCCGAGGCCGTGCACGGTGGGCTGAGCGACGAGCGGCGCCGCATCCGTCTGGCACAGTTCCGGCGCGGGCGCGTCGACACCCTGGTCGCCCCCCGTGTGCTCGACGAGGGCGTCGACGTCCCGGAGGCGGACGTGGCGGTCGTGCTGGCGGCGTTCCGCACACGACGGCAGATGATCCAGCGCCTCGGACGCGTGCTTCGACCGAAGGTGGGCGGTGGCGAGGCGCGGCTCGTGCTCGCGGTCGCGCTGGACACGGCCGAGGACCCCTCCGCAGGGGGCCATGACGGCTTCCTCTCCGAGGTGCGGGGGGTGGCGCGCGAGGTCCGCCACCTCGATGTCGACCGGGCGCCCGACGAGCTCGCCCGTTGGCTCGGGGAGCCTGGCCACACGGCCGCACGCGGCACCTGAGCGCGGGCCGCGCGGTCGGTTAGGCTGCGCCCCGTCGGATGGCGACAGGAGCATCGAGGTGCCAGATCGCGCGCGCGACCTCGAGCCGCGCGAGGTGCTCGCCATGCTGGCGCCGGGCACGCCGTTGCGCGGCGGGATCGAACGGATCATCCGTGCGGGCCGCGGCACGCTGGTCGTGATCGGCTGGGGGCCGCGCATCGAGCCGTTGGTGTCGGGCGGCTTCGTGATCGACATCGGTGCGACCAGCCAGCGTGTCGCCGAGCTCGCCAAGATGGACGGTGCGCTCGTGCTCACCGCGGACGCGTCCAGGATCCTGCGCGCGAACGTCCACCTCGTCCCGGACCCGGTCGTCCAGACCACCGAGACGGGCACGCGCCACCGCTCGGCGGAGCGGACCGCGAGGCAGACGGGCATGCCGGTGATCGCGGTGTCCGAGTCGATGGGTGTGGTCAACCTCTACCTCGGGGACCACAAGCTCGTCGTCGAGGAGGTCTCGGCGCTGCTGGTCCGGGCGAACCAGGCGCTGTCCACGCTGGAGCGCTACCGGGCCCGACTCGACGAGGTGTCGGCCACCCTCTCCGCACGCGAGATAGAGGACGTGGTCACGGTCCGCGACGTCGTCCTGGCTCTCCAGCGTGCGGAGATGCTGCGGCGCATCGCCCACGAGGTTGAGGACCACGTGGCGGCGCTCGGGTCGGAGGGGCGGCTGATCCAGCTGCAGCTCGACGAGCTCGTGGCCACCGTCGCGGACGAGCGTGAGCTGGTCGTCCGGGACTACCTGGCGGACAGACGACGCAAGCTGTCGCGCGTCCTGAGCGACGTGACGGACCTGACCACCGACCAGCTCCTGGACGCCGCCGAGGTGGCGACCGTCCTCGCGTTCTCGGACGTCGAGCTCGATCGGGCGGTCACGGCGCGCGGCTACCGGCTGCTGTCGCGCATCCCACGGTTGCCGCCCGCGATCGTCGACCGCCTCGTCGAGCACTTCGGCAGCCTGCCGACCATCATGGACGCCTCGTTGGCCCAGCTCGACGAGGTCGAGGGTGTCGGCGGCTCGCGGGCACGTGCGATCCAGGACGGGCTCCGGCGGCTCGCCGAGGCGACCCTGCTGGAACGCTACGTCTGACGGCCGTCCCGCACGCTCCGGGCCTCGGAAACGTCGCGCGACGGGGGGTCAGGAGCCCGTGCACAGGCCCGCCGGCCCCTCGACGGTCACCTGGGTCGGGTGGTACGATCCGACCTGGCCGGAGGACCGGTGGCCGCCAGCCTGCGCGCTCGGACGCGTGCCCCACGACGCGCGCGTGGACGACGGATGCGACGGTTGGCGAGATGACGTCGGCGACGGGCGGCCCGACCACAGGCAGGAGTGACTCCCACATGGCGTACAGCGTCGGTGACACCGTCATCTATCCCCACCACGGCGCCGCGGTGGTCGAGCGCAAGGAAGAACGGGAGCTCAAGGGAGAGTCGCGCGAGTACCTGGTGCTGCGGCTGACGTACGGCGACCTGACCCTGATGGTGCCGGCCGACTCCTGCGAGGAGGTCGGGATCCGCAACGTGGTGTCCAAGAAGGAGGTCGAGCAGGTCCTCGACGTCCTGCGCGAGCCGGAGGGCAAGGCCGCGGGCAACTGGTCGCGGCGCTTCAAGGCCAACTACGAGAAGCTGCGCTCCGGCGACATCTACCAGGTCGCGGAGGTCGTCCGGAACCTCGCCACCCGCGAGAAGGACAAGGGCCTGTCGGCGGGCGAGAAGCGGATGCTGACCAAGGCCAAGCAGATCCTGCTGTCCGAGCTCGCGGTCGCCATCAAGAAGGACGAGGAGAAGGCCGAGCAACTCGTCGAGGAGACGCTGGCGGCCGCCCAGGCCTGACGGCCGCTCACACACCGACGTCGCGACGCCCGGCCCAGGCCGGGCGTCGTTTCGTCGGTACGGGCTCCGGCACGCCACGAGCCACCACTACCATCGCCGCCGGCGTGGTGTCGGGAGGCGACGGTGGTGGCGGTACGGCCAGCGCGGAGCGGACAGATCGCCGCGGAGCTGATCAGGCTCGCGATCGTCCTCGCGCTCACGGCAGCCGGCTTCGGGGTCGGCCTGGCCGTCGACACCCAGCTGGGCATCGAGGCGCCCGAGACCACACGGCTGGTGGCCTCGGTACTCGGTGCGCTCCTGGGGTACCTGCTCGGCGGCGTGGCAGGGCGTGCCGCCGTTCGCGGCGTCGACCAGGCCGGTGAACGCCTGGCGCAGGTGCCGGCGGTGCAGCTCGTGAGCGCAGGGCTCGGGACGGCCATGGGCGGCTTCGTCGGACTCGCCCTGCTCCTACCGGTGCTGCTCCTGCCCTTCCAGCGCGTCACGGTGCCCGTGACCTTCGTGGTGCTGGCAGTGCTCGCCTACGCGGGCGGGCGGCTGGGAGCGAGTCGCGGCTCGGAGCTGGCGCGCTTCATCGGCGTCCGCGGACGGCTGGAGGTGCGCACGCCCTCCCGCGGGACGGGCGTGCGGGTGGTGGACTCCTCCGCGTTGATCGACGGTCGCATCGCCGACGTCGCCCGCGTCGGCTTCCTCAGTGGCACCCTCGTCGTGCCCCGGTTCGTGGTCGCGGAGCTCGAGCGCATCGCCGACCACACCGCCGACCATCGTCGCAAGCTCGGTCGGCGGGGCCTGGTGACCCTCGCGACGATCCAGGACGAGGGGCTGGTCACCGTCGAGATCGACGACGATCCCGTCGACGGTGTCGCCGAGAACGACGCGAAGCTCGCCGCGCTCTGTCGGGAACGACGGGCGGACCTGATCACCTCCGACACGGGACTCGCCCGCACGGCGGAGCTGTCCGGGATCCGGGTGCTCAACCCGCACGCCCTGGCGGACGCGGTGCGCTCGCCCGTGCTCCCAGGCGACCGTCTGGAGCTCACCATCGTCCGCCCCGGCCGGGAGGCGGGCCAGGGTGTGGGCTATCTGCAGGACGGGACGATGGTGGTCGTCGAGCACGGTGTGGCGGCCGTGGGGACCGCGCTGCCCGTCGACGTGACCTCGATCGTCCAGAGCCGCACGGGCCGCATGCTGTTCGGCACCCCCGCCGACACGTCGGCGCGCGCGCACGGCGGGTCGCAGGCGTGACCGCTCGCGTGGTGGGCGCGGTGGTCGTCGCGGCCGGCGCCGGCGAGCGGCTGGGGACGTCCGGACCGAAGGCGCTCGTCGAGGTGGCCGGGGCGCCGCTCGTCGTGCACGCCGTCCGCGCGCTCGCCCGGGCGGGCGTCGACGAGGTCGTCGTCGTGCATCCACCGGGGGTCGCCGCCGACTTCGCCGCGGCGCTCGACGGTTGCGACGGGACGGCGTTGGTCCCGGGGGGACGCACGCGCACCGACAGTGTCCGGGCCGGGGTCGAGGCACTCGACGACACCGTCCGGACCGTGGCGGTGCACGACGCGGCCCGTCCGCTGATGCCCGTCGACGTGATCGCCGACGTGCTGGCTGCGCTCGCCGGCGACGCCGTCGCCGCCGCTCCCGGCCTGCCGATCGCCGACACGGTCAAGCACGTGCGGGGAGGGAACGTCCTCGCCACGCTCGACCGGTCCGAGCTCGTCGCGATCCAGACACCGCAGGTCTTCCGGCTGGACGCGTTGCGTGCTGCGCTCGACCTCCGGGCCTCCGCGACCGACGAGTTGGCGCTGGTCGAGCGCCTCGTCGCCGACGGCCGGCTGACGGGACGCATCGCGGTGGTGCCCGGCTCGGCGTGGGGCCGGAAGATCACCTTCCCGGAGGACCTCGCGATCGTCGAGGCGCTGGCGGCGCTCCGGCCCGAGCCGTGGGTGAGCTGGCCATGAGCGTCCCGGTGCGGATCGGTAGCGGCATCGACGTCCATCCCTTCGACGAGGGAAGTGCCCGGGCGCTCGTCGTGTGCGGCGTCGAGGTGGCCGGGGCGCCCGCGCTCGCCGGTCACTCCGACGCGGACGTCGGCGCCCATGCGCTCGCCGACGCCCTGCTCGGTGCGGCGGCCCTGGGCGACCTCGGGACGCGGTTCGGCGTCGACGACCCCGACCTGCGTGGCGCCGACTCACTGGCGCTCCTGGGACTGGTCGTCGACGACGTCGGCGCGGCCGGCTACGCCATCGGCAACGTCGACGTCACGATCGTCGCGCAACGTCCCCACCTCGCGCCGTACCGCGACGCGATGCGCGACCGCCTGGCGGCGACGCTCCACCTCGACGTCGCCGACGTGTCGGTGAAGTTCACCACGACCGACGCGCTCGGCTCGATCGGTCGTGGCGAGGGGATCGCCGCGTGGGCGACCTGCGTCGTGCAGGGGCGCCACCGGTAGGCTCGCGCACCGCACAGCCCGCGGGCGTTCGACGGACCGCTCCCGACCGGCTGGCCCACGCACACCCGTCCCGAACCCGCCGGTGCCACGATGCCCCTGGTCCTCTACGACACCTTGACCCGCGAGGAGCGGCCGTTCGAGCCGCGCGAGCCGGGCAAGGCGACGATCTACGTGTGCGGTCCGACCGTGCAGGCCGAGGCGCACGTCGGGCACGGCCGTGCCTCGGTCGTCTTCGACGTCCTCAGGCGCTACCTCGGCGCCACCGGGCACGAGGTCACGTTCGTCCGCAACGTGACCGACATCGACGACAAGATCATCATCCGAGCCCGACGCGAGGGTGTCGAGGCGGCGGTGATCGCGACCCGCTACGCGCGCTTGTACGAACGGGCGATGGAGCGGCTCGGCGTGCTGCCGCCCGACGTGGCCCCGCTCGCCACGGGGCACCTGCTGGAGATGCAGGAGCTGATCGGTCTGCTGGTCGAACAGGACAAGGCCTACGCGGCGGGGGGTGACGTGTACTTCCGCGTCCGGGCCTTCGAGGGCTACGGGAAGCTCTCCCGGCGCCGTGTGGACGACATGCAGCAGGGCGAGGACGTCGTCGACACCGAGCGCAAGGAGGACCCGCTGGACTTCGCGATGTGGAAGGCCGCGAAGCCGGGAGAGCCCTCCTGGCCGTCGCCGTGGGGGCCCGGGCGTCCCGGCTGGCACATCGAGTGCTCGGCCATGGCGGCCAGGCACCTCGGTCACGGCTTCGACATCCACGGTGGCGGCCTCGACCTCGTGTTCCCGCACCACGAGAACGAGATCGCCCAGTACGAGGCCGCGCACGGGGCCCCCTTCGCCCGCACCTGGGTCCACAACGGCATGGTGCGCATGGGCGACGAGAAGATGTCGAAGTCGATCGGCAACGTCGTCTCGCTGGAGGACGCGGTCGCGAGCTGGGGCGTCGGTCCCCTTCGCCTGTGGTACCTGTCCGCTCAGCACCGCACGCCGCTGACCTTCGAGACCGAGCGGCTCCGCGACGCCACGACGGTGCACCAGCGCTTCACGACCTTCCTGCGCTCCGCCCGGCGCGCCACGACGGAGGTCGAGCCCGACGTCCAGGCCGCGTCACCGCACGTCGCCGCGTTCCGGGCAGCGATGGACGACGACCTCAACGCGCCCGTCGCGGTCGCGGCACTGCACGAGCTCGTCAGCGCGGGCAACGAGCTGCTGCCCCGGGCCGAGCAGGGCGACCGGGCCGCCTGCGCCGCCGTCGCCGGGCTCGCGGACGCGCTGGTCACCTGGGCCGACGGGGTGCTCGGGCTCGCGCTCGAGGCCTCCCTCGCCGACGCGGCCGGGCTCGAGTCGCAGCTCTCGACCCTCGTCGGCTCCCTGCTGGACGAGCGCCAGGCAGCCCGGGCCGAGCGCGACTTCGCGCGGGCCGACGCGATCCGCGACCAGCTGGCCGCCGCGGGGGTGGTCGTCGAGGACCGGCCCGACGGGCCGCGGTGGTACGCCTCGCCCGACGCGGCCCGGGTGTGACCCGCGGGCGCCGGCCGCGAGCACCCGGCGCCGCCGGTGGGCGCCGTCCCCGGCCGGACGCTGGCGGGGCGCCGACCGCGCGCGTGGTGGGAGGGCTCCATCCCGTGCGAGAGCTCCTGCGCGCCGGTCAGCCGATCGATCGTCTGCTGGTCGCGGAGCGCGGCGCGAGCCCGGTGCTCGACGAGATCGTCCGCGGCGCCGCGGCGGTCGGCGTGCGCGCGGAACTGGTCGAGCGGGCAGAGCTCGACCGGCTCACCGACGACCTGGTGCACCAGGGGGTGGTGGCGGTCGCACCGCCGCTGCGGATGGCGTCCGTCGACGAGCTGCTCGCCCGTGCCGCCACTGCGGCCGAGCCGGCGCTGCTGGTCGCGCTCGACGGGGTGACGGATCCGCACAACCTCGGCTCGATCGCGCGGACCGCCGAGGCGGTCGGCGCCCACGGCCTGCTCATCCCCGCGCGGCGTGCCGCCCCTGTGACGCCGGCGGCGGAGAAGGCTGCGGCGGGAGCCCTCGCGCACCTGCCGGTCGCCACCGTCACCAACCTCGCCCGCACGCTCGTGCAGCTGCACGAGCGCGGCGTCTGGTCGTTGGGTCTCGACGGCGACGCGGAGCTGCTGCTGGGCGACAGCCCGCTGGCCGCCGAGCCGTGCGTCCTGGTGGTGGGGGCCGAGGGCGGCGGGCTCTCGCGGCTCACGCGGGACCGCTGCGACCAGCTCGTCCGGCTCCCGATGCGTGGGCACGTCGGCTCGCTCAACGCCTCGGTCGCAGCCGGCGTCGCGCTCTACGAGCTCCTGCGCCGTCGGGGCTGACGAGCGTCGGTTAGCGTCTCGCGGCGCCGCGCCGAGGTGGCGGCCCGAGAGCGACCCGGGGAGGATCGAGCCGTGCGCCCCACCGACATCGAGCACCTGGTCGTCCCGGGTGACCCGCGGCTGCATCCCGACGGTCATCGGGTCGCCTACGTCCTCACGGAGACGGACCTGGAGGCCGACCGCTACGTCCGGACGATCCACCTCTGGGACGGTGAGCGCAACCGTCGCTTCACACACGGCCCGTCCGACACGCTGCCCCGCTGGTCGCCCGACGGACGCTGGCTGGCCTTCCTCCGCAAGGGCGCCGACGAGGACGAGGCGCAGCTGCACGTCATGCCGGCCGACGGCGGGGAGGCGCAGCGACGGACGTCGCTCGCGCTCGGGGTCAGCGACCTGGCGTGGGCGCCCGACGGGTCCCGGCTCGTCGTCGTCGGCTCGGAGTGGGTTCCGGAGCTCGCGGATCTCGACGCCGACGAGCGGCGGCGGGTCCCCAAGCGCATCACCCGCCTGCCCTACCGCGGCGACGGCGACGGCTGGATCCACCAGCGACGGTCGCATCTGTGGCTGGTCGAGCGAAGCGGCGACGCAGACGCGACCTGCCTCACGCCGGGCGACGCGGACCAGCACGCGCCGAGCTGGCATCCCGACGGGACGTCGATCGCGTTCCTCTCGGACCCGACGGGGGGCTCGGAGCTCGATCCCGACGACGCCGTCTTCCGTGTGGACCTCGGGCAGGGTCGCACCGACGAGCTGGTGGGCTCGGGCTCCTGGGCCTCGGTCGATCACGCACCCGACGGAACCCTGTACCTCACCGGGATGCCCGACGCGTTCGACTGGCCGGCACCGTTCGCGATCTGGCGCCTCACCGATCACGGCCTCGATCCGGTCACCGTGCACCTCGACGCCAGCGCCCTCCCCGGCTCGCCGCCGTCGGCGACCCGCGGACCGGTGTTCGTCGACGACGGGTTCCTGAGCGTCGTGGAGCGCCGTGGCGTGACCCATGTCGTCCACGTCGCCCTGGACGGCTGGGACCCCGCTGACGGTCCACCGGAGGTCGGCGAGGTGGTCGGTGGCCGGCGCTGTGTGACCGGCTTCGCCCCGCGGCCCGACGGCTCGGCGTTGGCGTTCACCTCGACGGACCCGGCGACACCCGGTGAGCTCTTCTGGCGGGAGAACGGGCGCGAGCGGTGCGTCACCGATCTGACGAGGTCGCTGCGGGCCCGCGTCGACCTGCGTCCGACCGTCAGGTTCGAGATCGAGCGCGACGGCGAGGCCATCGACGCGTGGGCCGTCCTGCCCGATGGCTTCGACGAGTCTCCACCCGGGGCGGTGCCGGTGCTCCTGCAGATCCACGGCGGGCCGACGGCGCAGTACGGCGAGTTCTTCTTCGACGAGTCCCAGGTCTACGCGGGCGCCGGCTACCTGGTGGTCGGGTCCAACCCGCGCGGCTCGTCCGGCCGCGGGAGCGAGTGGTGCCGTGCCGTCGTCGGTGCCTGGACCGAGGGCGGCAGCGTCGACACGCTGGACCTCGAGGCCGTCGTGGACGCCGCGAACGCGCGCTTCCCCCAGGCCGACCCCACCCGTGCGGGGATCATGGGTGGCTCGTACGGGGGCTTCGCGACGGCGCGGCTGCTGACCCGTTCGGATCGGTACCGCAGCGCGATCGTCGAGCGCGGGTTGCTCAACTGGGAGTCGTTCGCGGGCACCTCCGACATCGGCACCTACTTCGACCGGATGTTCCTCGGGGCATCGCTGCCCGACGGGGTGTCGGTCCACCGCGCCGCCAGCCCCGTTGCGGACGCCGCGCGGATCACGACGCCGACGCTGGTGCTGCACGCAGAACGGGACTGGCGCTGCCCGATCGAGCAGTCCGAGCAGTTCTTCGTGGCCCTGCGACGTGCCGGGGTGCCCGCCGAGTTCGTCCGGTTCCCCGACGAAGGTCACGAGCTCTCGCGCTCGGGTACGCCGAAGCACCGCGTCGAACGCTTCGAGGCGATCCTCGACTGGCACCGACGGCACCTGCTCGGGTGAGCGGCCGACTGCCCGACCGGGCAGACTGCTGCCGGGGTGACGACGGGCGACGTGGGGAGGTTGGGGTGTGAGGGCTCCGCAGGGGCGCGCCCGGAGCGTCGCCGTGCTCGCGTCCGACGTGGACCGGGCCGACGGGCTGGCTCGTGCCATCCTTCGCGCCGGTCTCGCCGACGAGGCGTCGGGCGGGACGGCCGCCGCGGACGGGGGGAGCCCACCCGACGTCCTCCTCCTGGACCTTCGGCACGGCGAGCCGGCATCGGACGCCGTTCCGTCTCCGGCCGCCGGCGCGGTCTGCGTGGTCGTCGACGAGCGCCCGTTGCCCGTGGCTCGACGCGTCGCGGGGTGGCACGTCCACGCCGTCGTCGCGGCGTCCCCGGACGCTGGCAACGACGCCGTTGCGGAGCTGTTGGCGCTCGCGCTCCCCGCACCCGTCGGCGACATCGCGCGCTTCCTGAGCGGTTTCGGTGTCGACCCGGACGCGGACGGCGACACCGACGACCACACCCTCCGACGCACGTTGCGCGAGCTGGTCGCCGGTGTGGGCCTCCGTGGGCTGTCGGTGCTGCGTGCGTCGGAGGCGGCCGGGACCCGGTTGTCGGTCGTCGCCTCGTCCGGGGACGTCCCGGCCGTCGGCGAACGCATGGCATGGGTCCTCGACGGGGCGTCCGTCGGTGGCGCACCGCCGCTGGTGGTTCCCGCGGTGCAGGTCGACGGCCATCCGGGACAGCTCGAGGGGCCGTGGTTGGTGCTCGGGGCCGACGGCCGGCATCTCGACGTCGTCGCGGCCCGCGTGCCCGTCGGGTGGGCGCGATGCGATCTCGTCCAGTTGCTCGGACCGGCATGCCGCATGCTCGACCGCAAGCTCGGGCGGGCGCGGATGGAAGCGGACCTGCGGGAACGTGTCCGCGAGCTCGAGTCGCTCCGGCGGGTGCAGCTGGCGATCCAGCAGCGGGTGCAGCTCCCGTCGCTCGTGCCGGAGCTGGCGGGATCGCTGCTCGATGGGATCGGCCGGCGCGACAGCGTCGCCGTGACGGTGGAGATAGACGGGATCGTGGCGACCGCTGGCGCCGCCGGGGTCGACGAGCTGCGTGCGAGCGAGCCGGTGCTCGTCGATGGTGTCGAGCGCGGGTTCGCCCGTGTCGAGACGACGACCCTGCATCCGCCCCTGGTGAGCGAGGAGCGGGAGCTCCTCCGCTCCGTCACGGAGGCGGTCGCGGCGGACATCTCTCGCCGGGAGGCGCAACAGCGGCTCGTCGCGACCGAGCGCCGGCAAGCGCGCATCCTGTCGTCGTTGCCCTCGGTGGTGTTCACCATCGCGCCGGACGGCATGCTCGAGCTGATCTCGCGTGGCGAGACCGTCCCACCCCGGCTGGGTGCGCTGGGCAAGCCGTTCCCGCTCGATGCCTGGAACGACCCGATCGCCGAACGGCTGCGCGCGTGGAGCGTTCGGGCGTTCGCGGGGGAGCGGACGCGCGAGCCGGTCGAATGGCGCGGCCGCTGGTGGGACCTGCGCCTCGAACCGATCCGCGACGGCGCCGACGTCGTGACCGAGGTGTTGGGCCTCGCCGTCGACATCACCCTCGTGCGTCACGCCCGTCAGCTGGAGGCACAGCTCGCCTCGATCGTCGAGACCGCGCATGTCGGCATCGCCAGCGTCACGCTCGACGGGACGATCGAGACCTGGAACGACGGGGCCGCCAGGATCTTCGGTTGGTCGGCGGACGAGATCGTCGGCCGACCCGTAGGCGCGCTGGATCCGCTCGACCCTCGGGCGGTCACGACCGTCGTCACGACCGAGGAGGTGCTCGAGGGCGGGGCGACGGTCCGCTACCTGGAGACCAAGCGCCGTCACCGGCAGGGGCACGACGTGGACGTCGGGGTGTCGCTCACACCCGTGACGGGGCCGGACGGCGCGCTGCTCGGTGCGTCGGCGATCTACCTCGATCTGTCCGAGCGCAGGGCCGTCGAACGCGGGCTCGCGGCGTCCGAGGAGGAGCTGCGGCTGCTCGCCGACCACGCGCAGGACGTGATCTACCGGCTCCGGCTCGAGCCGGAGCCGCTGCTCGAATTCATCAGCCGTTCGTGCGAGACGGTGCTCGGCTTCCCGGCCGAGCGCTACATCCAGGAACCGGGCCTGGTGATGGAGCGTGTCCATCCCGACGATCGCGATGCGGTCGCAGACGCGCACGCCGACCTCCGACGAGGCGGCACGGTCACCGTCAGGTTCCTCCACAGCGACGGTCGTTATCGCTGGATCCAGGACCGCCGCTCCCCGCTCGTCGTCGACGGCGAGGTGATCGGTGTGCTCGGCATCGCCCGGGACGTCACCGAGGAGCGCGCCTCGGCGGAGGCGACGAGTCGGGCGCTCGAGCGTGAGCGTCGAGCCCTCGAGCAGCTGCGGAACCTCGATGCGATGAAGAGCGCGTTCCTCAGCGCCGTGTCGCACGAGCTGCGCACGCCCTTGACCAGCGTGATCGGCTTCGCCGAGACGACCCATCGGTTGGCCACCGGTGCCGTCGAGAGCCGTGAGCTCGTCCCCTTCCTCGACCGGCTCGTGCGGAACGCGCACCGCCTCGATCGGCTGGTGACGGACCTGCTCGACGTCGACCGGCTGACGCGCGGTGAGATCCTGCCGAGATACGAGCGGGTGGACCTCGTGCCCCTCGTGGAGCGGGCGATCCAGCGTTACGACGGGGGGACACGCACGATCGATGCGGACCTCGTGCGGACGTCGGCCGACATCGATCCGATGATGATCGACCGCTGTGTCGACAACCTGATCCGCAACGCCACGCGTCACACCCCACCGGACGCGACGATCTGGGTGCGGCTGCGTGCCCAGGGCGACACGGCGGTCGTGATCGTCGAGGACGATGGCCCCGGCGTGCCCGAGGAGCTGTGGCTCCGCGTCTTCGAGCCGTTCCAGCAGGGCCCGTCGGCGAGCTCCAGCGCCTCGCCCGGTACGGGCATCGGTTTGTCGCTCGTCGATCGCTTCGTGCGCGCCCACGGTGGGCAGGTGCAGCTCGACGAACGACCCGGCGGTGGTGCACGCTTCACCGTGCGGCTCGCCCGCAGCCGTCGAGGCGATCCGATCGCGGGTAGTACGGTTGTCCGCCCGCGAGGGGACATGCCGGAGTAGCTCAGTCGGTCAGAGCAGCGCTCTTGTAAAGCGAAGGTCAGGGGTTCGAATCCCCTCTCCGGCTCCGCCGTGCCGGTCGCGAGGTCGATCGGTACGAACCACGTCCACGGCGGTTGACCTCCGACGTCCGTCAACATATGTTGACAGGTGTCGGGAGTCGGCGTGACCAGGGGTCGGTGCATGGAGACGCTCACGGGATCCGCCGGTGGCGGCGACCCTCGCGAGGCGCTCCGAGCCGCGGCGGCGCTTCGCCGGGATGCCGAGCGATCGCAGGACGCAGCGGTGCGGCGGGCCCGCGTGGCCGGGCTGTCGTGGGCCGAGATCGCGACGCACCTCGGCGTGACGAAGCAGGCGGCCCACCGCAAGTACCGGGGCAGGGTCCCGGGCCGCGCGTAGCGGTCCGTCGTCAGGTGCCCTCGGGTGCGGGCCGGTCGACGAGCAGCTCCTCGACCCGCCGGTTGCACGCATCGAGGGTTGCGTGCAGCACGGCGGCGTCGGGATCGTCGTGCAGCAGCGCCACGCCGACCAGGGTCTCGTCACCACGAGCCGATCGGGATGTCAGGACGACCGTCGCCGACGGTGGGTGCTGGTCGCCCGAGACCGTCACGCGATCGACGCCGACGAGCAGCGGCGGTCCACACAGCTCGCGGGCAGCGTCGAGGGCAGCCTCGGCCACGGCACGGTGCAGCCCGCGTCGCGTTGGCACGCCCTCGACGATGCCTCTGGAGCGCCGCTCGCCCAGCGACAGCGTGACGAACACGTGGGCCCCGTGCACCGTGCGCTGGACCACGAGCTCGTGCACGACGAGGCGCGTCCCGTCGCCGCCGGGGGCGGCATCGTCCGACGAGGACGTCCGACCGCGTGGCGTGGGTGGCGGATCCGCGCGTCCGGCACTCTCGAAGAACGCTTCGGCGCCGCGTCCGCGACCGGCGGTGTCCTCGGCCCGCGGCGTGCGGCCCAGTCGGCCATGCACGTCGTCGAGGGCGCGCGCGGCGGCCGCTTGCAGTGGACCGGCCATGCGAGACCTCCGGCGACGAGTGTCCGACCGCAGGGGCCGTTCGACACGAGGTGCGTGACCAGCACGGCGTGCATGACCAGCCTGCGCGGCAGTCTACCTTCGGCCCGGGTCGCCGTCGGAGCCTCGAGGGCGCCTTCTCAGCGGCCGGTCGCGGAGACGTGCTGGTAGTCCTTGAGGCTGGTCCAGTCGCCGCCCCACCCCCAGCCGAGGTCGGTGAACGCCTCGACGCCCTGGCCGCGCGCCAGCATCCCCGGTCGCAGGTCCGAGCGGTCGAGGTAGGCCCGGCCGGACGCCGGCAGGACGCTCGAGCCGCGCACGTAGGGATTCTGCACCGGGTTGAGATCGACCGCGTGCCCGTACGAGTGCTCCGACCAGGCCGTCCCCCCGGTCACGCGCCTGCAGTTGAACGCCGATGTGTTGTTCGCTGCCATCGAGGCGTCGTCGTCTCCGCCGAAGTGCTCGATCGGCGTGATGCGGTGGATCCGGAAGCCCGAGCCGTGCAACCGCCCGAAGGCGTCACGGAGCTCGGACGCGACGCCACTGCGCACGACCAGTCGTCCCCAGCGGTCGACACCCCCGAGGTCGGTGTGCACGACCTCGAGGGAACGCAGGTCCTGCAGGGCGACGGGGCAGCCGGTCCGCCAGGTCGACCGGACGGCCAGTTCGCGCAGGTCCGGCGGCAGTGGCCCGATGCGGGCGCCGAAGCCTCCGACGGACGACCCGCCCAACCCCTCCGCGCCCAGCGCCGCCAGCCAGCGGCTGATGGCCGAGGCCGCCTGTCCACGACTGAGCGGAGCGGCAGGGGCGAACGTCGTCGCGCTGGTCCCGGACACCAGATCGAGCGCCACTGCTCGCTCGATCGAGGCGGCATGCAGGTTGCCTCCGATGTCCGCGAACGCCGTGGCCGGTGGTGCTGGCGACGGTCCTGCCGCGTGCTCGAAGGCAGCGACGAGCACGGTGGCGAAACCGTCCCGACGAACCGTGGCGGCCGGTTCGAAGCGATCGTGGCTCCGGCCGTGCAGCACCCCGGCTGCCGCGAGCCGCTCGATGGCCGGGCCGTGCACCTGGCCGCCGTCGCGGAAGGTCGTCGCGGGAGGATCCGGCAGCACGACGCCCACATGTCGCAGCGCGGCGTCCACCATCGTCGCGAGCTCGCCACGTCGCACGTCGGTGAAGGTGCCGAAGCGGGTGCTCGTGCGGCCGTTGGCGATGCCGTGCCAGTACAGGCAGTCGATACCGGAGGCGTGCGTGGCGCCGTCGGGGACGTCGACGAACGCGGTCCTGGCGACGGGCTCGCACGGACCCGTCTCCGCTGCGACCGGAGCTCCGGGGACCACGACGACGGCGAAGGCGAGCACGCCGACGACGAGCCATGCCACCGGCCGCGACACGGCCGTGCCCCGTGCCCGGGCTGCCGCACCGCGAGCCGGGCCCGCGCGGCGGTGTCGACGTCGTACTGGAGCGAGCGTGGGTTCTCCGTCCGCGCGAGTGGCGACGAGGGTGTCCGACCGCGACGCTACCTGGCACCCGGCCGCCTCGTCCCCGTGCTCGCGCTGCTCCTCGCCCTCGGTCGGCGTCGCTGCCACCAGACCGCGCGGCTACCTCGGCGTAGTTGCACCGATGTTGTTCGTCTGCGACGCTGGGCCGGCACAGGAGAGACGACCACCATGAGCACGGCACCCGACGGCCTCGACGAGCGTGACGCGGCGATCCTCGACTTCGAGCGCGAGTGGTGGAAGTACGCCGGCGCGAAGGAGCAGGCGGTCCGCGAGCGCTTCGACGTGTCGCCGACCCGGTACTACCAGCTGCTCAACCGCATCATCGACGACGAGGCAGCGGTTGCCCACGACCCGATGCTCGTCAAGCGGCTGCGTCGGTTGCGCTCCCAGCGTCAGCGGCAGCGGGCCGCACGACGCGCGGGGGTCGACGCACGCTGACCACGCCATCCTCCGCGGCTGACCGGACAGCAGGCCCACGCGCATGATCGAGGCGAAGCACACGCCGCCGGACGACACGAGCTTCCGGTCGTCGTTGCTGCGCAACCTCGGCGGCGGGGTCGCGTTGATCGTGGCCGTCGCCGCACTGTTCTGGGTACTCGGCTCGATCGGTCGTGCGGACGACCCGGGACCCGTGATCGATGGCGCGGCCGACGACCGGGACACGGCCCTCGACGAGCCGGTGGATCCACCGGAGGACCCGGAGCCCGACCCGCCGACCCCACCTGACGACACCGGCGACGGTGACGACGCGCCGGCGGCGGAACCGGACCCGGACCCGGAGCCGGAGCCCGAGCCGGAGCCGGAGCCCGAACCGGAGCCCGAACCGGAGCCGCAAGCGGAGCCGAGCCTCGCGCCCGCCGACGTCAGCGTGCAGGTCCTCGACGGCCACAAGGTCGACGGTGGCGCCGCGGCGGGTGCCGTCGCGGACCGGCTCGACGCCGCCGGCTATCGGGTCGTCGCACGCAATCCGGCACTGTCGTACGAGGTGACCACCGTCCTGTGGAGCCCGGGGCACGAGGAGGCGGGCCGTCAGGTGGCAGCCGCGATCGGTACCACCCAGGCGCGTCAGCAGGACGGCAACCTCTCGACCAGCGTCATGGTCCACGTCGTGGTCGGATCCGACCGCGGCTGACCTGCTCCCGATCCGAGCGCTGCGGTCGTGCCACACGCCATGTCTGGCGTCACCGGGGCGGTACGCGCCGGACGGTCACTGGCTCTGCAGCAGCTGCAGCTTCTCGAGGATCATCTGACGGCGCCGCTCCTCCTCCTCGGGATCGGTCTCGAGGACGTCCTGGAGCACCTGTGAGAGGGCCAGGGGGGAGAACGGCTTCGTGATGTAGTCGGCGGCGCCGTGCGACCAGCCACGGATCTGGTCCTGGTCCTGGACCTTCGCCGTCAGCATGACGACCGGGATGTCCTTGAGGGCCTCGTCGGCCTTGAGCGCGTCCAGGACCTGCCAGCCGTCCATCTTCGGCATCATCACGTCGAGGAGGATGGCATCGGGACGGTGGGTGCGCACCTGGGTGAGGGCCTGCTCGCCGTCGCTCGCCTCGAGTACCTCGTAGCCCTCGAACTCGAGGTTCACGCGGCACAGCAGCAGGACGTCGGGCTCGTCGTCGACCACCAGGATGGTCGCCCTCTCAGCCATCGCGCACTCCTGCCTTTCGTCGTCCGCCTGCACGGCCGCAACGGTAGCGCTTGCCGCGACCGACAGCACCGCTCGCCCGGCACCCACGAGCGGCGCGTCAGCCGGCGATCGCCCGGTCCCGCAGGTAGGTCGCCAGCGGCGGCCGCTCGGACGGCTGGATGCGGTGCTCCTCGAGGGCGAGCGCTCCCGCGGCGTCACGGACGGGTTGCAGGAGCAGCGATGCGAGCGGCTCGGTGGTCGCCAGCCGCCCGTGGCGTGCGAGCCGACCCATCGCGACGTGCAACAGCTCGCTGGCCATCCGGCCCAGGGCGTCCAACGGCTGGTGGTCGTGGATGCGACGGCCGAGGTCGACCTGGGCGATCACGTCGGTGCCGAACTGGTCGGCGATGTCGACCAGGAGCGCCAGCTCGACCCCGTAGCCACGCACGAACGGCAGTTGCGTCAGGAGCGACCTCCGACCCGCGTACTCGCCGGACAGCGGCTGCGCCAACCACGCGAGCTCCGGCCAGAAGGCATCGAGCAGTGGACGGGCCAGCAACTCCGTCACGCGTCCGCCGCCACGCGGTCGCAGCTCGTCGCCGACCCGGAGGGGACGGTCGTAGGTGGCCTTCGTGTAGCGGACCGCAGGGTCGAGGAGCAGTGGCCCGAGCAGGCCGGTGACGAAGCGAGGGCCGATGTCGACGATGTCCGCGTCGACGAACACGACCAGGTCGCCCGTGCTGGCCGCCAGCCCCTTCCAGAGCGCCTCGCCCTTGCCTCGGGCGGTGCCCGCCTCCGGCAGCACCTCGGCCTGGCGCACCACCCGGGCCCCGGAACGGTGCGCCGCCTCGAAGGTCCCGTCCT
Source organism: uncultured Nitriliruptoraceae bacterium (assembly GCA_963695235.1). Lineage (GTDB taxonomy): Bacteria > Actinomycetota > Nitriliruptoria > Nitriliruptorales > Nitriliruptoraceae > PWLR01. The sequence goes on along the minus strand of OY968778.1, from coordinate 577,482 downwards.
CGGAGCCCGCGTCCACCACGAGCACCTCGTCGAGGAGGCCCACCTCGTCCAGCAGGCTCTGCTTGAGCGTGGCGGCCACGGTGCCGACGGTGCCCGCTTCGTCGCGGGCCGGGATGACCACCGACGCCGTGAGCCCGGCGGCCCGCTTCCGGGTGGCCAGGTCGGCAGCGTCGAAGCGGCGGTGATCGTGCGTGCGCGACCGGAACTGCGCCTGCGGATGTCCCGTCACGCGCACCTCCTCGCTCGGCATGGTGGCGCATGGTGCCCGGTCGGCCCGCTCGGGGCGAGTCGCTCACCGCGCGTGCCGGGTTGCCGTCGGTGCGTCGGGGATGGCATCCTTGGGGCACTGGTTGCTCATCCAGAGAGGTGGAGGGCTCGGGCCCGCAGAAGCCTCGGCAACCTCCGTGGTCGTCGGGGGCTCGTCCCTCGCGGACCGCGGAACGGTGCCAAACCCGGACCCGTCGGCATCGGCGCGGTCGATGAGCCTGCGGCGTCCGCGCCGTCTTCATCGCACCGGCCTCCCCGACGGGGAGGCCGTTCGCCGTTCGGGCGGCCTCCTGGACACCGCGGACGCCGATCGCGTCCGGCGGGGACGATGAGGACAGGAGCACCGCGTGTCGACCACGACCACCGGGACGGCGCTCGCCGCCACCGACCACCCGACCCTGACCACCAACGTCGTCGGCCTCCGCTGCCGCGAATGCGGTGCGCTGCGGCCCCTCGCCGCGGAGCACGTCTGCGGCGACTGCTGGGGACCCTTGGAGGTCGCCTACGACGAGGAACTGATCGCGGGCCGCGTCAGCCGGGCACGCATCGAGGCGGGGCCACGCACCCTGTGGCGCTACGGCGACCTGCTGCCGGTCCTGTCCGACGACCCCGGGGACCGCATCGACCTGGGCACGGGTGTGTCTCCGCTGCGGCGGGCGCCGCGCCTCGCCGAACGGCTGGGTCTGCGCGAGCTGTGGCTCAAGGACGACACCCGCAACCCCTCGGGATCGTTCAAGGACAGGGTGGTCACGATCGCGCTGTCGGCGGCCCGCGCGCTCGGGATCGACACGATCGCGTGCGCGTCCACCGGCAACCTCGCCAACGCCGTGGCGGCCCACGCGGCCGCGGCCGGGATGCGGGCCTACGTCTTCATCCCCGACGACCTGGAGCGGGCGAAGATCGTCGGCGCCGCGGTCTACGGCGCGAACGTCGTCGCCGTCCGTGGCACCTACGACGACGTCAATCGCCTCGCGGCGGAGGTCGCGGACGAGCGCGGTTGGGGCTTCGTGAACGTCAACCTGCGGGCGTTCTACGCCGAGGGCTCGAAGTCGATCGGCTTCGAGATCGCCGAGCAACTCGGCTGGCGCCTGCCCGACCACGTGGTGGCCCCGATCGCGTCCGGAGCGATGTACGTCAAGCTGCACAAGGCCTTCGGTGAGCTGCGGCGCTATGGGCTCGTGGACGGGCCGACGCCCAGGATCAGCGGTGCGCAGGCCTCCGGCTGCTCGCCGGTCGCGGAGGCGTTCGAGCGCGCGAGCCTCGACGTCCGCCCCCAGAAGCCCGACACGATCGCGCGTTCCCTCGCGATCGGGAACCCGGCAGACGGCTACTACGCGCTGCAGATCGCGGCCGAGACGGGGGGCACGATCGGTCACGTGCCCGACGACGAGATCGTCGCGGGCATCCGGCTGCTCGCGGAGACCGAGGGCATCTTCGCCGAGACGGCCGGTGGTGTGACCGTGGCCAACCTGGTGCGGTTCGCCGAGGCCGGCACGCTCGACGCCGATGGGGTCACCGTGGCCGTCATCTCCGGCAACGGCTACAAGACGATCGAGGCGGTCGCGGACCACGTGTCCCCGACCTTCGAGGTCTCGCCCTCCCTGGACGACTTCCGTACCGCCATCGACAGCTGACAGGAGCCGCTCGTGCCGAAGGTCCGTATCCCCACGCCCTTGCGAACGCTGACCGCCGGAGACGCCGAGGTGGCGGTCGACGGCCCGGACCTGCGGGCCGTCGTCGCGAACCTCGACGCGGCCTATCCGGGGCTCGGTGACCGGCTGCTCGCGGACGACGGCCAGCTGCGACGCTTCGTCAACGTCTTCGTCCGCGACGAGGACGTCCGCTTCCAGCAGGGGCTGGACACGCCGGTCGACGACGGCGACACCGTCTCGATCGTCCCGGCGGTGGCCGGCGGCTCCGACGCCGGCTGAACGCCGGGCGCACCAGGCCGTTCAGCCCGCCAGCAGCGGCAGCACGCCCAGGTACACGGCGAGCAGCAGCGCACCCTCCCAGCGGACCACCCGCTTGCCCGTCACCATCAGGAACGTCGCGAGCACGGCGATGGCGATCATGGCCGTGACGCCCACCCCGGCGATGGTCCCGCTGACGGCCTGACCGGAGCCGACGAAGGCGACGGTGGCCCCGACGGCGCCCGCGTTGAACAGGTTGCTGCCGAGCAGGTTGCCGACGATCAGGTCCGTCTCGGCTTTCCGCGCCGCCTGCAGGGACGTGGCCAGCTCCGGGAGCGAGGTCCCGATCGCAACCACCGTCAGGCCGATGAAGCCCTCGGACAGGCCGAGCTCCGCGGCGATGCTGGTCGCCGACAGCACCAGGAGCTGGGCGGCGCCCAGTGTCCCCAGCAGCCCGAGGACGGTCCGGGCCGATTCCCTCGGGCCGGAGGGCGCCTCGTCCTGGAGGAACTCGTCGACCTCCGCACCGAGCTCGTCGTCTCCGGCCCCCCCGCGCCGCGAGGACAGGATGACGATCGCCAGCGACACCACGAGCAAGCCGGCGAGGAGCACCCCCTCGAACGAGCCCATCCCGCCCTGGACCAGCACCCCGAACACGACGACGGCGAGCAGGGACAGGGGGGCTTCGCGCCTGAGTGCGGTGGACCGCACGACGATCGGGGTGACGAGCGCCGCGGCCCCCAGCACCAGCGTGAGGTTGGCGACGTTCGAGCCGACGATGTTCGCGACCGCGAGGTCGATGGACCCCTGGGCGCTCGCGAGTCCCGAGACCAGCAGCTCGGGTGCGCTCGTGCCGAAGCCGATCACGACCGCACCCACGACCACGGACGACAGGCGGAGACGGACGGCGATCCGCGCCGCGCCGACGACGAACTGGTCGGCGGCGTAGGTGAGCAGCGCGAGGCCCACGACGACGCCCAGGAGGGGAACGAGCATGCGCGAACGCTACCGGTGGCCGGCCAGGGATCCCGCATCGGCCCCGCGGCTACCCTCGGCTCGGTGAACGCTCCAGCACACCCGTCGCGTGCGCGCGAGGGCTCGGTACGGCGCCCTCGCCGTCTCGCCGTCCTCACGCTGACGATCGGGCTGCTGCTCGGCTCCTGTCGCGGGGCGGACGAGACCCCGTCGGCCGACCGGGGCCTGCCGGCCGAGGTCGCCGCCGACCTCGGTGCCCGCCCCGACGCCAGCCTGCACATCCCGCCCGACACCGCACCGCCCGTGGATCTGGTGGTCGCCGATCTGGTCGTCGGCGAGGGTGCGCCCGCGGCCCCCGGGTCGGTCGTCCAGGTCCACTACGTCGGAGCGACCTGGACCGAGCACGCGGAGTTCGACGCGTCCTGGGACCGCGGTGAGCCCTTCACCTTCGAGATCGGTACGGGCCGTGTCATCGCTGGATGGGAGGAAGGCGTGCGTGGCATGAAGGTCGGCGGGCGGCGCGTGTTGACCATCCCGCCCGAGCTGGCGTACGGCGACCGCGGCGCGAACGCGGCGCGGGCGAGCATCGCGCCCGGCGAGACGCTCGTGTTCGTGGTGGACCTGCTGGCCGCCGAGCCGGCCGTGGCGGGATGATCGTGGCCGAGGGATGGGACGACGACCGCACGCCCGATGGCCACGACCCGTCGCTCGCCGAGCTGCTGCGCACCGGTGATCTCGACGGGCTCGTGCGCGCCGTGAACCGACTCAGCGCGGCCGAGGCGTGGGACGAGCTGCTCGTGCTCCGCGCGCGTTGTCACGCGGCGGCGGAGGAGCTCGGCAAGCAGCTGTGGGGACCCGCCCAGTACGCGGAGTACCGGCTGGCGCTGCACGCCCCCTCCCGGGTGGCGGCGCAGGTCGTCACGCCGGGAGCAGCACGGTTCGCGCTCGGGCCCCTGACCGAGGTGCTCGCGCAGGGACACGCCTTCGGCGAGGTCGCCCAGCACCTGGACGGCGTCGTCGCCGGCGTCGTCGCGCAGGAGCGCGTCCTTCGCGGTGAGGACCTGCGTGACGACGCTCGGGCCCGCCCGGAGGATGCGACGGCACCGTTGCGACTACAGCCGTGGGAGCCCGCCTACGCACTGCCGACCTACCGGGCGGACGAACGGCTCGACGGGAGCCCGACCGTCGAGCCGGGTCCGCCGCTGCCTGTCGACGCGCCGCCCGGCCGGCCGAACGGCGACACGCGCGTGACGGGTGCGCTGCTCGACCTCGTCGCGCCGTGGGTGAGCGCGTCGGAGGGCGAGGCGCACGTGGTGTCGGTCGCCGGAGACGCGGCCTCGGCCGTCGCCTCGTTGGTCCCCGGTGAGGCGGCGCTCCGCGCGCTGACGGCCACGGATGCGATGGCGGCCATGGCCTGGGCGGCGTCGAGCGGCGGCGCGTTGGGTCGCCGCCGCGGCGGCGCCGCCGGACGGGCAGCCGCGTGGTGGGTCGCGCACGTCGCGAGCGGCCTGGCGTTCCCCGCGGACCCCGACGAGCTCGAGTTCCACCTCGAGGATCTCCGCTGGTACCTGGTCGAGACCGCGCTGCCCTCGCTCGGTCGCGTCACGGAGGCCGCCGGTGACGAGGACCGCCCGGAGGCGTCCACCACGGGCTGGCACCTCCACCTCGCCGTCGAGGACCCGGCCGGTGGTTGGGCGGCGGCGATCGACGCGCACGACGTGCCGGTGGGGGCGGGCGCTCCCGCCGAGGGAGGTCTGGCCCCCGCATGAACGCCACGGACCGTGCAGCACGTCCCGGAGGCCGCGGCAGGCGACGGCTGGTGGTCGTCGGCGGCGATGCAGGCGGGATGAGCGCCGCGTCGCAGGCGAGGCGGCTGCTCGGGCCCGACGAGCTGGAGATCGTGGCGCTCGAACGGGGGCGCTTCACGTCCTACTCGGCCTGCGGCATCCCCTACTGGGTCGGTGGCACCGTCACGCAGCGGGACGACCTCATCGCGCGGACGCCCGAGGTCTTCCGCGAGCGCCACGACATCGACGTGCGCACGCGGCACGAGGTCGTGGCCGTCGACACGGAACGGCGCACGGTGACGGTCCGGGATCTCGACGGCGGGACGGATGTCGTGGAGCCGTACGACGAGCTGCTGCTGGCGACCGGCGCCCGTCCTGTCCGACCGCCCGTCCCCGGCATCGACGCCCGCGGCGTGTTCGGGATCCAGACGCTCGAGGACGGGCAGGCCGTCATCGACGCGTTGTCCGAGCGTGCACCCACCACCGCGGTCGTGATCGGGGCGGGCTACATCGGCCTCGAGATGGCGGAGGCCATGTGCCTGCGGGGCATGGAGGTCACCGTCGTCGACCGCCGCGCGACGCCGATGGGCACCCTCGACGACGACCTCGGCGAGCGTGTCGCCGACGCCCTGCGGGGGCTCGGCGTGCGCGTGCTGTCGAGCACCGAGGTGGTCGGGATCGAGCTCGGCGACGACCGCTGGGTCACCGCGGTCGAGACCTCGGCGGGCACGCTGCCGGCCGACCTCGTGATCCTGGGCACGGGGGTGGAGCCGCTCGTCGAGCTCGCCGAGGCAGCCGGCATCCCGATCGGCCCGAGCGGCGGCATCGTCACCGACCGGCGGCAACGGACGCCCGTCGACGGTGTCTGGGCGGCGGGTGACTGCGCCGAGACCTTCCACCGCATCTCGCAGCGGCCGGTCTCGATACCGCTCGGCACGATCGCGAACAAGCAGGGTCGTGTCGCCGGGCTGAACCTCGGTGGGGGGTACGGCAGCTTCCCGGGCGTGCTCGGGACGGCGGTCACCAAGGTGTGCTCGCTCGAGATCGGCCGCACCGGCCTCGGCGTGGAGGACGCACGCGCGGCGGGCTTCGAGGTCGCGTACGAGACGATCGAGGCGAGGACGCAGGCCGGCTACCTGCCCACCGCGACCCCGATCGTGGTCAAGCTGCTCGGGGAACGGGGGACCGGCCGCCTGCTCGGCGCGCAGATCCTCGGCGAGGAGGGTGCGGCCAAGCGGATCGACATCGTCGCGACGGCGCTCTGGAACGGGATGACCGCGGCGGAGCTGATCGACGTGGACCTCGCCTACGCCCCGCCGTTCTCACCGGTGTGGGACCCGGTGCTCGTCGCCGCGCGTCAGCTCGCCGGGGCGGTCTGACGGCCGCCGCGTTCCTCCGGGTGGCCGCTGCCGCCGGCGCGCTACGCCTTGCGCCTGGCCCGGGTGGTCGCCTTCGGCTCCGCGTGGGTCTCGATGAACTCGACGACCTTGCCCGCGACGTCGACCCCGGTGGCGGTCTCGATGCCCTCGAGCCCGGGGGAGGAGTTCACCTCGAGGACGACCGGCCCGTGGTTGGAGCGCATCATGTCCACGCCGGCGACGTTCAGCCCGAGGATCTTCGCCGCGCGCTTCGCGGTGGCCCGCTCCTCGGGGGTGAGGCGGATGCGCCGGGCCTCCGCGCCACGGTGGATGTTCGACCGGAACTCGCCCGGCGCGGCCTTGCGCTCCATCGAGGCGACGACCCTGTTGCCGACGACGAAGGCACGGATGTCGCTGCCGCCGGCCTCTTTGATGTACTCCTGGACGAGGATGTTGGCGTCCAGCTGCCGGAACGCACCGATCACCGACTCGGCCGCCTTCTTCGTCTCCGCGAGCACCACGCCCATGCCCTGGGTGCCCTCCAACAGCTTCACCACCACCGGTGCCCCGCCGACCAGCGACACGAGCCCGTCGATGTCCTTCGTGGAGTGGGCGAACGAGGTGACCGGCAGGCCGACACCTTCTGCGGCCAGCAGCTGGAGCGCGCGGAGCTTGTCCCTGGACCGCGAGATGGCCTGTGACTCGACCGTCGGGTAGACGCCCATCATCTCGAACTGGCGGACCACCGCGGTGCCGTAGAACGTGTGGCTCGCCCCGATCCGGGGGATCACCGCGTCGACCCCGTCGAGCTTGTTCCCTCCGTACATGATCGCCGGGCGGTGCGAGGTGATGTCGATCACACAGCGCAGGTAGTCGATGACCCGTACCTCGTGTCCCCGCTCCTGTGCCGCCTCGCGCAGTCGCTGCGTCGAGTAGAGCTGCGAGTTGCGCGAGAGGATCGCGAGGTTCATGGGGGCCCATCCGGTCGGTTGGCGAGCCGTCGTCGCGCGCACGCTACCCGCGGGCACCTCCACCGCGTCGCCCTCCGGTACGGCCGCGCGGTGCCGGGCCGGGGCCGCGCCGGCGTCGGGCCGGCGCTGGGCCGGCGTCGGGCTACCGTCGGCCCGGTCGGGAGCGGCTCGGGTCGATCCGCAGCCGTCCCGACGCCGACAGGGAGGCCGACGTGGAGCTCAACCTGGTGCCAGCCGTGGTGCTGGGCGTGCTGGTGGTCGCGGCGCTGCCCTACTGGCCATGGAGCCGCGGCTGGGGCTTCGCGCCGGCCGGCATGCTGGCCCTCGGCCTCGGCACCGTGCTGTTGTTCTCGTGGTCCGTCCTGCCGGAATAGCCGGCGACAGGTGGTCGCATCAGCTCGCGGACGCCTTCTTGCTGCGCTTGTACGCGCGCACGGCTTCCAGTGACGCCGCGCTCGTCACGTCCGCGACGGAGCGCGTGCCGTCCTGGCCGTAGTCGCCTGCGGCGTCCCGCCAGCCGTCCGGGGTGACGCCCAGCTGCTTGCCGAGCAGCGCCACGAGGATCCGTGCCTTCTGGTCACCGAACCCGGGCAGCGCCCCGAGTCGGCGCACGAGCTCCGCCCCGGACGACGCCTCCCGCCAGACCGCCTCCGCATCGCCGTCGTACTCCTCCATCAGGTGGACGGCCAACGCATGCACCCGCGTGGCCATCGAGCCCGGGTAGCGGTGCAGAGCGGGCTTGTCGCGGAACAGCGCCTCGAGCGCATCCGGCTCGACCGCTGCCACCGCCTGCGGCGTCAGCTCGGCGCCGAGTCGCCGCGCGAGGCGGTGCGGCCCGACGAAGGCCAGTTCCATCGTGACCTGCTGGTCGAGGAGCATGCCGACCAGCAGCGCGAACGGGTTGTCGACCAGGAGCCGATCCGCCTCCGGGTCGCCGGTGATGTGCAGGGTGGGCATCGTGTGCTCCTGGGCGGCAGGCCCCTGGGCGGGGCTCCTGGGCAGGGGGTTGGTCTGTGCGTGGGCGCCCGGACGTTCAGGCGTCCGGAGGAGGCTGCGCGTCCGCGCCCCGCGCCTCCGGTACCTCGGGTGGCGCGTCGGGATCCACGCCGTCGGTGGGACCCTCCACCTCGTCGTCGTCGTCCTCGTCGGGGGGTGCGCCGTCGGGCGGCGGGGGCATGGTCGGCGCTGGCGGATCGCCGGGGCCGCCGGGATCCGCCTGGCCGCTGGTGATCGCGACGAGCTCGTTCACGAGCCGCGCCGCGATCGGCGCCGCGACCGCGCTGCCGGCCCCACCCTCCTCGACCAGGATCGCGAAGCCGAGGTCGCCCCAGGCGCCCACGAACCACGCGTGCTCGACCCCGCCCGGCCCTTGCGCGGTGCCGGTCTTGCCGAGCACGTCCTGGCCCTCGACCTCGGCGGCGGAGCCGGTGCCCTCCGCCACCACCGCCCGCAGCAGCAGCCGCAACGGCTCCCGCGCCCCCGTCGCGAGGGCGCGCCGCTCACCCGGCCCCTCGTCCTCGAGCAGGTACGGCTGGAACCAGGTGCCGGTCGCGGCGGCGGCGGCGACCGACGCCATGTGCAGGGGGGACGCCTCGACGCGCGCCTGCCCGAAGGAGGCGGCGGCCAACTCCGCCGTGTCGACCGGCTCCGGGAACGAGCCTCCGAACGCGGCCAGGGGGACGAGCGGCTCGACGCCGAAGCCGAAGCGCTGGGCGGCCGCCGCCATCGCCTCGTCCCCCAACCCCGCACCGAGCGCCGCGAACGTCGTGTTGCACGAGGCGGCGAACGCGCGCTCCACCGTCGTCACCCCCAGCGCCCTGCCGCCGGCGTTGGGGACCGACAGCCCGCCGACGACCGTCGTCGCCGGGCAGCTGACCTCGTCGTCCGGCACGACGCCCGTGGCGAGCAATGCCTCCGCGGTCACGATCTTGAACGCCGACCCCGGGGGATAGCGGCCGGAGAAGGCGCGGTTGAAGCCGCCCAGCGGCCGGCTCGCGCTGGCTCGGATCGCCCCGTCCTGCCCGTCGACGACCACGATCGCCGCCGAGCCCTCGACCCCGAGCAGCGCGTTCTCGACCGCCCGCTGGATGCCGACGTCGAGCGTGGTCCGCAGCGGCCGCGACGGGTTCTCCTGCCCCTCCGCCAGGACCACCCGCAGTTCGCCCTCCGGCCCGTCGCGCAGACCCACGCGGATGCGCTCGCTGCCCAGCAGCTCGCGCTCGAACCGCTGCTCGAGCCCGAACTGCCCGACGACGTCGCCCGCTTCGAACGGCTCGCCGAGCTCCTGGAGCTGCTCGGCGGTCGCCTCGGCGACCACCCCGACGACGTGGCGGGCGAAGTCCTCGCCGTAGAGCACGCGCGACGCCGACTGCTGACGCTCGATGATCCCCGCCGCCTGGCGCAGCGTCGGGCGCGCCCGATCGGCCCGCTCCTGCGTGACGGTGACCACCGGGTAGTACCAATCCGGGTTGAGGTTGGGTCGTGACAGCTCCCGTTCGGCCGCGACCTCGCTGCCGGGGAGGGCCAGCGCGAAGGCCCGCACGACCGCGTCGGGGTCACGGACCAGGGCCGGCTGGAACCCGATCGACACCTGCGTGCCCGGCCCGGCGAGCTGGGTCCCGTCCACTGCCAGGATCGGCTCGCGGTCGACCTCGACCGCCTCCCAGCCGAACGTCCAGGTCGGCCGGAGCTCCGGATGGATCGTCGACAGCGACCAGTCGACGCCCCAGGTGCCGCGCTCGCGCAGCAACCGCAGCTCGGTGTCCCAGCGCAGCGGCTCGTCGACGAGCGCGGAGTCGACCTCGACGGTCACCGGCTGGACGAACCGCCCCTCGGTCGTGACGTCGGCCTCACCGCCGTCGATCCGCAGCGCTCGGACCTCGAGCCCCTCGCGGAGCTGGGCGTGGCGGGCCACCAGGTCCTCCGGTGGCTCTCGGACCAGAGCCGTCAGCGCGTCGTGGTCGCCGGCCTCCCACGCGTCGAGGTAGTCCTGCGCGACGGCGCGGGCCTCGTCGAAGGGGTCGGGATCCGCCGTCATGGTGCTCGACAGCCAGTTCCACCCGCCGTACGCGAGCGCGACGACGGCGCCCACCCCGAGCAGGATCCCCGCCAGGTCACGAAGGCGCACGCGTCCCTCCTGCTCGCGTCCACGTCGGTGACGTCCGCTGGCCCGTCGCGGACCGTAGCCGGGGTGCGGCGGTGCGGGGGAGACGGCGCACGCCGTCCCCCCCATGGGCCCGCGTCGCCGTCACGCGTCGCCGGTGGAGCTCTCCGGCGCGGGCGGACCGACCGGCGCGACCGGAGTTCGACGCCCCCGCCGGCGGAGCAACAGCAGGAGGACGGTGACCGGACCGGCCAGCACGACCACGATCGGGAGGAAGGTGAGCACGAAGTGGATCGCCACGTCGGCGAGTGCGGTGAACGCGGCCGCCGTCGTCGCCAGCGCATCCCGGACCGTCTGCGACGGCTGCCACGTCGGGTCCGTGACGGGCAGGGTCGACGGGGCGGGCACCAGCTCGATCGTGATGGTCGAGAGGCTCACCAGCTCGTCGAGGGCTCCGAGGCGCGCCTCGGCCCGGTCGAGCTCGGCGCGAACCTCGCGGATCCGCTCGAACACCTGCAGGAGGTCGTCGGTACGGGAGGTCCGCTCCCGTACGTCCGTCAGGAGGGTTCGCAACTCACGCTCGTAGGCGGTCAGGTTCGCGACCTGCGCCCGCAGGTCGACGACCTCGCCGGTCACGTCGGACTCGTCGATGCGGCGGACGGGCACCGCGACCGCGAGCTCGTCCAGCTCCTCGACGGTCGCGAGCAGCGCCCCGCTCGGGACGCGCACCACGATCGAGCCACGGACCACGCCCTGGGCGTCGCGTTGCAGGTCGGTCTCCGCGATGTAGCCACCGACGGCCGTGGCGATCCGGCCGATCCGGTCGGAGACGTCCGCCGGGTCCGTCACCTCGAGGACCAGCTCGGCGGTGCGGATCACCTGCCGTCCGTCCGGTGGCGTCGCTCCGCCACCCGGCGGGCTCGGCGGCATGCTGCCCTCGCCGTCGCCCGCGTCGTCTGTCGCGGCCTCGTCACCACCGAACGACGGTGCTGCCGTCGGCGACTCGGCCACGTCACGCCCGTAGTCGGCGTCCCCCTGGTCGGACGCGCCGGCGGTCGCGGCGTCGTCGGCGCCCCCGCATGCGACGAGGCCGATCGCGAGGACGGCGAGCGCGGCGAGCACCCTCGCCGCCCGTCGGTTCGTGAGCCTTCGTCCATCCATCTCGCGGCACCTCCTCGGGCGCTCGTGTGCTGCCGTCGTCCGGTGGGACGCCGCCGGAGGGGCCGTGGTTGCGGGCTTCGGTCGACCGACCTCGAGGTGCCCGACGGCCGGGCGTGTCCCGGTGCTCGCTCGCGCGCATACCCTTAGTGTCCTTCGTGCCCGCATCCTTGCACCGATTGAGAGCCAGATGGCCGAATCCCGGGACACCGCCGCCTCCGCGCGTCCCCCCGCCTCCCAGTCAGAGCTCAACGCCTGGCTGGTCGAGGACATGTACGAGCAGTTCCGCGACGACCCCACCTCGTTGCCCAAGGGCTGGCGGGACTTCTTCGAGGACTACCGCCCACACGACCCCGACCCCGTGGGTCGCACGGCCTCGTCGCCGCCTCCGGCGGCCGCGCCGGCGACCCGCCGGGCGGTCGCCGTCGTCTCGCCGGACGGCCCCCAGCCCGAGCGGCTCCGCGGCGCCGGTGCGCGCATCGTCGACAACATGGAGCTGTCGCTCGGCGTGCCGACGGCGACCTCCGTGCGCGACGTCCCCGCCAAGCTGCTCGAGGTCAACCGGCGCATCGTCAACAACTACCTGCGCCGCACCCGGGGTGGGAAGGTGTCGTTCACGCACCTGATCGCCTACGCGCTGGTGCGCGCCGTCGCGGACGTGCCGGCGATGCGCAACGCGTTCGCCGAGACCGAGGACGGCAAGCCCGCGGTGTTGCGGTCCGAGCACGTCGGGCTCGGGCTCGCCGTCGACGTCGAGAACGACGACGGCACCCGTTCGTTGCTCGTCCCCGTCATCAGGGATGCCGACACGCTGTCGTTCGAGGGGTTCCTGCGTGCCTACGAGGAGCTGATCCGCAAGATCCGCACCGGCAAGCTCGACCCGTCCATGTTCGCCGGCGGCACGATGACGCTCACCAACCCGGGCACCATCGGCACGGTCCACTCGATCCCCCGGCTCATGGCGGGGCAGTCCGCGATCGTCGGGGTGGGCTCCATCGACTATCCGGCCGAGTACCAGGCCGCGGACGCCCGCATGGTCGCCAAGCTGGCTGTCAGCAAGGTCGTGACGCTGACGTCCACCTACGACCACCGCGTGATCCAGGGCGCGGAGTCCGGCCTGTACCTGGCGCGCGTGCACGCCCTGCTGCTGGGCGAGGACGGGTTCTACGACGAGGTGTTCTCGTCGCTGCGCCTGCCCTACGAGCCGGCCCGCTGGCGCACGGACACCTCGGCGTTGGACGACGAGCGGGCGCTGCTCACCAAGCAGATGCGCGTCGACCAGCTGGCCAACATGTACCGGGTGCGGGGCCACCTGATCGCTGATCTGGACCCGTTGCGACAGCGGCCGCCGACCATGCACGCGGAGCTCGACCCGACGAGCTACGGCCTGTCGATCTGGGACAACGACCGCGAGTTCCTGACCGACGTGGGCGGCGAGATCCGCCCGATGCCGCTCGGGGACATGCTGAGCATGCTCCGCGACGCCTACTGCCGCACGATCGGGATCGAGTACGGCCACGTGCTCGACCCGGAGCAGAAGCGCTGGATCCGCGAGCGGGTCGAGGGCGTCGCGCCGGAGCTCCCGGCCGACGACCAACGGTGGATCCTCGAGCGGCTCAACGCCGCCGAGGCCTTCGAATCGTTCCTGCACACCAAGTACGTGGGCCAGAAGCGCTTCGGCCTCGAGGGCGCCGAGTCGCTGATCCCGCTGCTCGATGCCGTCTGCGAGGAAGCGGCCGACGCCGGCGTCACCGACATCGTCATGGGCATGGCGCACCGGGGCCGGCTCAACGTCCTCTCCAACATCCTCGGCAAGTCGCACCGTCAGATCTTCGGCGAGTTCGAGGGTCACATCGATCCCGACACCGTGCAGGGGTCGGGTGACGTCAAGTACCACCTGGGCACCTCCGGTCGGTACGAGGCACGCTCGGGTGCCGGGGCGGCCGTCCACCTGCCTCCCAACCCCTCCCACCTCGAGGCCGTCAACCCCGTCGTCGAGGGCATCGCGCGCGCGAAGCTCGACCGGCTCGACGGGGCCAAGGCCGGGATCTACCCCGTGCTCCCGCTGCTCATGCACGGCGACGCCGCCTTCGCCGGTCAGGGTGTGGTCGTCGAGACCCTCAACCTGTCCCAGCTGCGTGGCTACCGCACCGGCGGGACGATCCACGTGGTGATCAACAACCAGGTCGGCTTCACCACCGCACCGGAGGCGTCCCGGTCGTCGTTCTACGCCACCGACGTGGCCAAGACGGTCCAGGCGCCGATCCTGCACGTGAACGGCGACGACCCGGAAGCCGTCGTGCGCGTGGCGCGGCTCGCCTTCGAGTACCGCCAGGCCTTCGCCCGCGACATCGTGATCGACCTGATCTGCTACCGCCGGCACGGGCACAACGAGGCCGACGACCCGTCGTTCACCCAGCCCCAGATGTACGAGCTGATCGACAAGCATCGCTCCATCCGCAAGCTGTACACCGAACGGCTCGTCCGCCGCGGCGACATCTCGATCGAGCAGGCGGAGGAGTTCCTCCTCGATTTCGAATCGAGGTTGGAGCTCGCGTTCGACGCCACCAAGCAGGCCGCGCCCCCGGAGCCGCCCCAGGCGATCCGCCCCCGCGAGACGGGCGTGCTGCCGCGGGTCGAGACCGGCGTGGACAAGGGGCGCATCGATCGCATCGCCGCCGCGCAGTTCGACGTGCCGGACGGCTTCACGCGGCACCCCAAGCTCGATCGCATCTTCAAGAAGGCCAAGGAGCGCTACGAGGCGGGGACGGTCGACTGGGCGCTCGGCGAGACGCTCGCGTTCGGTTCGTTGTTGCTCGAGGGTCACAACGTACGGGTCGCGGGTCAGGACACCCGTCGCGGCACCTTCTCGCAGCGCCATGCCGTCCAGGTGGACTTCAGCACCGGCGAGGAGCACCTTCCGCTGGCCACGCTCTCCTCGGAGCAAGGGGAGTGGGCGATCTTCGACTCGCTGCTCAGCGAGTACGCCGCCCTCGGGTTCGAGTACGGCTACTCGGTGGAGGACCCGACGACCCTGGTGGCGTGGGAGGCGCAGTTCGGCGACTTCGTCAACGGCGCCCAGATCGTCATCGACCAGTTCATCGTCGCGGCCGAGGACAAGTGGAGCGAGACCAGCGGGCTGGTGCTGCTCCTGCCCCACGGCTACGAGGGCCAGGGCCCGGAGCACAGCTCGGCACGCATCGAGCGGTTCCTGACGCTGTGCGCCGAGGACAACATCCAGGTCGTGAACGCGACCACGGCGGCGCAGTACTTCCACGTCCTGCGCCGGCAGATGCACCGAACGGTCCGCAAGCCGCTGGTGATCTTCACGCCCAAGTCGCTGCTCCGGTCCCCGAACGCGCACTCCGACGTCGGCGAGTTGACCTCCGGTTCGTTCCGCGAGGTGCTCGACGACCCGGCGTGGTCGTCGGAGGGCAGCGACCGAGGCGAGGTGGCGTCCGTCCTGCTCGCCTCGGGCAAGATCGCGTACGAGCTGCTGTCGGCGCGCGACGCGCGCGAGCGGCCCGCCGCGGTGGTGCGCGTGGAACAGCTGTACCCGTTCCCGTCCGCGCAGTTGGCCGAGATCCTGCGCTCCTACCCGAACGCGGCAGACGTGTGCTGGGTCCAGGAGGAGCCGGAGAACATGGGCCCGTGGCCCTTCGTCGACGGCCGCCTGTGGAACCTGCTCGACGACCTGGGGGACGGGCGCCGACTGCGCCAGGCGTCCCGCGTGCCGTCCGCCTCCCCGGCGGCCGGCCAGCACGTCGTCCACGACCAGGAGCACGAGCAGCTCCTGGACGAAGCCCTCGGCTGACCTGCCCGCCGGGCCTGCACGCTGCGCCTCGGCCCCCCGCGCGCGAAGATCTGCGAGAACCTGGAAGTATCTCCAGGTTCTCGCGTGCTGGACGTCGGCGGAGGGGTTGGGCTGCGAGAACCTGGAAATATCCCCAGGTTCTCGCATGCGTGCTGCCAGTAGGTCGTCCACAGCCCCTACAAGGTGAGTGGGTCGCCCGCACCACGCCGGACGACGATGCGTCCATGCGGCTTCCTGCAGCGATCCTCGACCTGGCCGAGCAGCAGCTCGGTGTGTTCGCGCGTCGACAGCTGGCGAGGCTCGAATCCTCGGACCGAGTCGACGACCTGCTGAGACACGCAAGCGTCGAGCGGGTGCAGCGGGGGGTGTACGCGTTCCGTGGGGGTGCCGTGCACCGGCACCGCGCGGCGGTCGCCGCTGCGCTTCGGGTGGGTCCGAACGCCGTCGTCAGTGGCCCCGCGGCGCTCGAGCTCGCCGGTCCCGACGGGCTCGTCCTCGATCGGCGCTACGCGATCCGCGTTCCCCGGGGGACGCGAGTCATCGGCGTGGCGTTGCCGTTGCTGCCCGGCGAGGCCCCAAGCGTCGTCGCGCGCCTGGGGGAGATCGAGGTCGCGGGGACCACCGATGCGTTCCTCGACACGATCCGGCTGGCGGGTGACCTGCCGCCGCGTCGTCTCCGACTCGCACACGACCAGCTGCGCTGGGCCGGGATGCTCCGGCCCGGCGAGCTGCGCGCACGCGCGACGGAGCTCGAGTTGCCCGAGCACGTGCTCGCGCACGAGCTGCTGGCGGTCGACGGCGTGGCGGCGACGGGCGACGGCGAGCGTGCGCTCGGCCGGCTGTTCCGTCGCTTCTCGCCCTCGCCCGAGCCGCAGGCCTGGGTGACCCCGCAGCGGTGCGTCGACTGGTACTTCCGCACGGTGCGCACGGCGGTCGAGTACCAGGGCGTCGTCGACCATGCGGGCGAAACCGGCCGGGCCGCCGACGGCCGTCGGGAGCAGGAGCTACGGCGGGCCGGGATCCACGTCCTGTACGTCACCGCAGCGGACCTCGCGGACGAGCCCGTGCTGTTGACATCGATCGCTGGTGCGCTGGCCGGACGCGCGCTCGAGCTGCGGACGGACGCGCCGAGACTGCGAGGTGGCTGACGCCGGACGCGCGATCGAGCTGCGGACGGACGCGCCGAGACTGCGAGGTGGCTGACGCCGGACGCGCGCTCGAGCTGCGGACGGACGCGCCGAGACTGCGAGGTGGCTGAGCTGGGCCGTCGCGCCGGTGGATCAGGCGGGGAGCTCCTCGAGGAAGCTGCGGAGAGCGGGCGTGGTGGTCTCCGGATGACTGAGGGTCGGTGCGTGACCAGCGCCCGCGACCTCGAGGACGCCGCGGCAGTCGCTCGCCGCCTCGCAGATCGCGTACGCCCGGTCGACACCGACGGCCCGGTCCGCGGTGCCGTGGACGCACAGCACGGGCATCGCCAGCTCCTCGAGCCGATCCGTCACGTCGTCCCTGTCGAGCAGCGACGACGCCGCGGCCCTGACCGCACCGTGCTCGAACTCGGCCCACCGCTCGCGCCAGAGCTCTTCCTGCCCGCGGTCGTCCAGCAGCAGGTCCGCCAGCGTCGTGGCCGCCGGTCCGCTGGGACCGTCCGCCCAGCGGTCGACCGCGTCGGTGACCGCGTCCCGGAGTCCCTCCGATGGCGGGCCGGCCTGCCCTCCGATGGACACCAGCGCGCGCACGCGGTCCGGGTGGAGCAGCGACGCCCGCAGCGACACGGCCGCGCCCTGCCCGGCCCCCACGAGGACGGCCCGTTCTATGCCGATCGCGTCGAGCAGCGCGAAGACGTCGCGCGCGCTGTCCCACGCGGAGTACGGCTCACCGTCGAACCAGGTCTCGCCCGCCGCGCGCTGGTCCCAGGTGATGCAGCGGTAGACGTCCGACAGCTCGTCGGCCTGCCGTGCGAACGACCGGTGGTCGAGAAGGAACCCGTGACTGAAGACGATCGGCGGCCCGTCCCCGCCGCTGTCCTCGACGTACAGCCGCTGCTGGCCGACCTCTACGAACGTCACCCTGCCCTCCAGCTCTGGCGGCACCCAGGTGGTCGAAGGCCGCGCGGCCTCCCGACGCTACCCGTGCCGGCGCCGCAGCCCGTCACGGGCGGGCGCGCCGACACCGGCGGCCGACACCGGGACGCCCGTCCCCGTCACGGGCGGATGCGACGACGCGTCACGCGTGCTCAGGGCTGCACCATCGCCGCTTCGGTGTACCGGACCGACGAGTCCCACAGGAGCCACTCGTCGATCCCGGAGTCGTAGGTGGCCTCGATCTGCTCGCGGACGTACCGGGCACGGTCGGGGAAGCCCAGCCTGACCGGCCAGTTGCTGTCCTCGATCCACGGCATGACCCGTGCGCGCCGGCCATCGGTCGCGTCGAGCCAGACCTCGAGCGACGCCTCCAGCATGTCGTACGGCTGCATGAGCGGGTTCGCGACCCCGTACTCACCGGGGCCCCAGTGGCTCGGGTACAGCATCGGGGCGATGTAGTCGAGGTGGTCGGCGAGACGCTCGACGTCCTGGCTGACCTCCCAGGGGCGGTCGCCGGAGACGCCGTACAGGGACGCGCCGTGCACGACCCCGTAGGGGGCGAACCGTTCGTCCGCGAGCCGCGTGAACTCGACGATGGCGTCCTCGGGCGTGCCCTCGAGACCGGCGAAGTGGAAGCCACCGACGGGCCCGTCCGGCTTGCGCAGGTAGTCCCAGAGGATGTGGTCGACACCCATCGCCGCGGCCTCCTCGGCGATCGAGATGTTGTACTCGACCACGTCCGGATCGGCGAAGTTCGTGAAGCCGGCGTAGCGGCCGGTGTAGATGTCGTTGTCCGCCGTCTGGATCACCATGTCGCGCTCGCCGTTCTCCCAGGCCCACGGTGCCAGCACCGGGTCCGCGAAGGCGACGACGCGCCCGATCACCGGCACGCCCAGACCGTGGAGCTGCTCGATCGCGGCGGGGAGGTCGATGGCGCAGTCGGGACGGTCCGCGCCCGCCCGGGCGGCCAACTCGTTGGTCGTCGCGAAGCCGACCTTGCCCGTCTCGTCCTTGAGGTCGAGCTGCACCGCGGTGATCATCCCCCGGTCGATCATGTCGAGGACGGGGTCGCGCAGGGACGGGGTCGCCCAGGCGCAGAACGACACGTGCACGGTTCGGATCTCGTCCGCGACGGCGCGGGAGGGCACCACGACGAAGCCGCCGACCGCGTCGTCCGTCCGGTTCCCGGCGGCGTCGGTCGCCGTCAGCGTCAGCTCACCCTCGGGTGGAGCGGACAGCTCCACCGTGAAGCTGCCGTCCTCGCCGGCGACGACCTCCTGGTCGCCGACCTGCACGGTCGCGCCGGGCTCCGTCGTGCCCTCGATGGTGACGGGTCGGCCCGCGACCAGCCCGCCCGTCGGTAGCACCACCTCGAGGTCCGGCGGGGTGGCGTCGACGCTGAACGCCCACTCCTCGATCGCCACCGGTTCGGCGTCCGGGTCGGCCTCGGTGGACGGGTCGCTCACGAGCACGATGCGATGGTCACCGTCCGGGAGCTCGGCGGGTGACCACTGCAGCCGTTGGGCCGAGACCTCGGCGTCCCCCGTGACGTCGTCGTCGTTGAGCAGCACGCGCAGGTCCGAGACGTCCACCTCGGTGTCGCCGACGTCGCCGCCGTCGGCGGTCTCGATCGCCGCCTCGACGACCAACGCGACCTCGGCGACGGTGTCCGCGTTGTAGAGCCGTCCGTCCTCCGGACCGTCGATCGCGAGCACCCGCTCCGGGTCGCTGGCGAAGGCGCTGCACGAGACGGCCAGGACGGTCGTCGCGGCGAGCGCGAGGGCTCCGAGGGCACGGCGGCAGGATCGGTCAGCGGTTGCTGGCACGAACGAGGTCCTCTGGGGCGGCACCCGGGCGGGGGGTGCTGTTCGGTCCACCGCCGAGGAAACGAGACGGCAACGACCCGCGCGCCACACCGTGATCGGGGACCACGTGTGCTGCGCGGCGTGCGTGCGTCGGACGTCCCCCGAGGGCCGACGGCGGTCAGCCGCCGGCGCGACGATACCGTGCGCCCGTCCGCACGCGCTCGACCCGGGGGAAGTCCTTGCATCGGTCCAGGCAACGTCGCGCGCCCGAGGTCAGGATCCTGGCCTGTGTGCTGGCAGCGGCGCTGCTGGCGGTCGCCTGTGGCGGCACCGACGACGGTCCCCCACCACCCACGACCGACGTCGGTCGGGACGCGGACGACGCGGAGGACGGGGACGAGGTGGACCTCGTCGACCCCGAGGTGGACGCGACCGACGGCGCGACCGACCCCGACGGCGTGGACGGTGACGGGCACGCCACGGACACGCCACCGGCCGTGGATCCCGCCGAGGTCGAGGCGGACGAGCTCGGACTCGTGCCGGTGCTGATGTACCACCAGCTCCGGGAGGGCGGTGGCAGCGACTGGGACCTGTCGCCCGAGGAGTTCCGGGCGGAGCTCGTCCGGCTGTTCGACAGCGGCTACGTGCCGATCACCACCGCGCAGTACGTCACCGGCGAGTTCGACCTCCCCGCCGGGCTGAGCCCCGTCGTGCTGACCTTCGACGACTCCACCCGCAGCCAGGCCCGACTCGCGGAGGACGGCACGTTCGCACCGGACACCTCGATGGGGATCCTGGTGGACGTCGCGGCGGACTTCGAGCACGTCGAGCCGATCGCGTCGCTGTACGTGATCACGAGCTCGCTGTTCGGCGGTGGGAGCGACGGGCCGGACATCGTGCGCGCCCTCCACGAGCACGGCATGGAGATCGGCAACCACACCCACACCCACCCGAACCTGCGGAGCCTCGACGCCGCCGGCGTCCAGGCGGAGCTGGCCGGCAACGTCCGCATCGTGCGCGAGCTCGTCGGCGACGTCGAGGTGGCGTCGCTGGCGCTGCCGCTGGGGATCTACCCGGACGACCCGGCACTCGCGGTGCGGGGGAGTGCGGACGGGACCGAGTACCACCACCTGGCCGTGCTCCAGGTGGGCTACACACCGAACGTGTCGCCGTTCCACGCGGACTTCGACGGGGCGGCGGTCGCGCGCATCCAGACGCACGCCGACCCGGACTTCGAGTTCGGCTCCGCGTGGTGGCTCGACCAGCTCGACCGCGGCGCGTCCTACCGGCGCTACGTGTCCGACGGCGACCCGTCGAGGATCTCCTTCCCCGCGGAGCGCGCCGACGAGCTCGCCCCGGCCTTCCGGGACCGCGCCAACCCCTACTGATCCGCCGGCCCCGTCCGCCGGCCCCGTCCGCCGGCCCTCGGCGAACGCGCCGACCGCTATCGATCCGCGGCCTGATCGGTGCCCCGAGACGCGGCGAGCTCGTCGGCCCGCGGCGGGTCGGAGCCGGCGCGCGTGCACGCGAGGGCGCCCGAGCGCACCGCCTGTCCCAGCGCCTCGCGGATCGACGCCGCATCGAGGCCTCGCACGCCGCCGGGACGGAGCAGGCCGCGGGCGTCGAACCAACCGAGGAGCCCGGAGGTGAACGCGTCACCCGCACCCACCGTGTCGACCACGTCGACCGCCGGACCCTCCACCTCGACGTCCGACCCGTCCGGCATGCAGGCGACGGCGCCGACGCGGCCGCGCGTCACCACCACCAGCGAAGGACCGGACGCGGCCCAGCCGCGCGCCAGCTCGATCGGGTCCGTCGACGGCTCCAGGGCGCTGAGGTCCTCGTCGCTGACCTTGACGAGGTCGACGACCGCCACGAGGTCGCGCACGTCCGCGGCGTAGGACTCGGGGTCGGGGAGGACGTTCGGTCGCACGTTGGGGTCGAGGCTCGTGAACCGTCGGCCGGCCTCCTGGCGGAGGAGCGCCGCCAGCGCGGCCCCTGCCGGATCGGTCCAGGCGCTGACGGCGCCGAAGGACACGTGCAGGGCGGCCTCGTCCGGGATGGGGGGCAGGGTCCGGAGCTCGGGCGCGTTGGCCGAGGTGCCCTCGAGGTAGAAGCCGTAGGTCGCCCTGGCCGCTGCATCGAGGTGGACGACCGCCAGGGTCGTCGGCGCGGAGGTGGAGACGGCCAGCTCGAGCCGCACCCCCTCGACCTCCAGCCCCCCGCGCAACCGCGCGCCGAAGCCGTCGGTCGACAGGCCACCGAGGTAGGCGACCTCCCTGCCCAGCCGCGCGAGCCCGACCGCGACGTTGTAGGGCGAGCCACCCGGGAGCGGGAGCAGACGGTCACCGCGCGGGGCGAGGTCGATCAGCGCCTCACCGGCCACGACGATCATGCAGGCACCAGCCGGCCGTCGTCGGGGCTCGGGTCGTCGTCCCGGTCGGCGACGAGGTCCGCGCCGGCGGCCTCGACCGCCGCTCGCGCGGCCGCGAGCTCGTCGGCGTCCTCCTCGCGGCGGGCGGCCGCAGCGACCCCGGCGGACAGCGCGACGATCGCGGTCGCGTCCTCGGCCAGGAGCAGCTCGCCGTCGACCAGGGTGCTGCCGTCGTCGGTCGCGTGGAGCAGTTCGGCGTCCTCGGGCAGGACCAGCGTGGCGGGGCCCTCGCCGTCGCCGACGTGCAGCGCCACGAGCACCTCGCCGCCCCGTTCGTAGGCGATGACCGGCCCTTCGTCGAGCAGCCACTCGATCGGCGCACCGTCGGTGAGCGCAGGCAGCGAGCGCCGGACCGCCAGGAGGGTGCGGGTCCGTTCGAGGTGCGAGCCCGGATCGCCGAGCTGTGCCGCCACGGTGTGCTCGTCGCGCCGGTTGCCGCCGAACGGCAGCCACGGGGTACCGGTCGTGAAGCCGAAGCCCGGGCCGGGCTCCCACGGCATCGGGGTTCGCTGGCCGTCCCGGCCGACCGCGCCGGGGTTGCGCAGGGCGATCGGGTCCTCGGCGACCTCGCCCGTCAGGTCGGCGTTCTCCAGGCCCAGTTCGTCCCCCTGGTAGAGGAACGGGGTGCCCGGGAGTCCGCACAGGAAGGCGAGGTAGGCCAGGGCGCGCCGGGCGCCGAGCGCGCCACCGCCGAACCGCGTGGCGGCGTGCGGGTCGTCGTGGCTGGAGAGGGGCCAGGCCAGGGCGTCGCCGCTGAGCTCGACGTACGGCCGCAGCGTCCCACGGATCTCGTCGGCGTCCCAGCCGACCTTCAGTGCGTCGAACGCGAAGCCGGCGTGCAGGCCGTCGCCCGTGAGGTAGCGCGCGAGCCGTGCCGGGTCGAGGACGTACACCTCGCCGAGCAGCATCGCGTCGAAGCGGTCGGCCACCGATCGCCAGCCCTGGTAGATCTCGAGCACGCCGTCCTGGTCGAGGTCGTGGTCGTGCCGCTGCCGCTCGAACGCGTCCTGTGGGGCCTCCGGTGCCGGCGGTGGTGGAGCGATCACCGGGTTGTCCCGGAAGTCGGCGTCCTCGACCAACGAGTGCGCGACGTCGATCCGCACACCGTCGACGCCGCGCTCGAACCACCGTTCCAGGATGTCGACGAAGGCGGCACGCACGTCGGGGTTCGCCCAGTTCAGGTCGGGCTGCTCGGGCAGGAACAGGTGCATGTACCACTGCCCGGTCGCCTCGTCGTAGGTCCACGCCGGACCGCCGAAATGGCTCAACCAGTTGTTGGGCGGCCCACCGTCGGCGGCGCCGTCGCGCCACACGTACCAGTCGCGGTGGACGGCGTCGCGTGCCGACCGGCTGTCGAGGAACCACGCGTGCTGGTCCGACGTGTGGTTGGGCACGAGGTCGGCGACGAACCGCATGCCGAGCGCGTGGGCGTCGTCGATCAGGCCCCGCAGGTCGTCCAGCGAGCCGTAGGCCGGGTCGACGCCGAGGTAGTCCGAGACGTCGTAGCCGTGGTCCTTCTGGGGAGAGGGGCAGATCGGGGTGAGCCAGAGGATGTCCACGCCGAGGTCCGCCAGGTAGGGCAGCCGTGCGCGGATGCCGGTCAGGTCGCCGATCCCGTCGCCGTCGCCGTCGGCGAACGAGCGCACGTAGATCTCGTAGCCGACGGAGCGTTGCCACCAGGGCTCGGATGCGTCTGTCACGGGTTCGCGCCCTGTCGTCGGCTGGGTTGCTGGGGAGCGGCAAGCTACGTTGCCAGCGGTGTCGGGGGCGCGCAACGCGGGTACCGACGGACATCGGCGAGGTGGCCGGGCGAGGTGGCGGTGCGGTGACGGCGACCATCGAGGACGTCGCCCGTCGGGCGGAGGTCTCGGTCGCGACGGTCAGCCGTGCGCTGCGCGGCCTCCCCAACGTCGCACCGTCGACGAGGCAGCGCGTCCTGCACGCCGCGCGTGAGCTCGCCTACGTCGCGGACCCCTCGGCGTCTCGACTCGCGAGCGGCCGCAACCACGTGATCGGGCTGGTCGTCCCGATGCTCGGCCAGTGGTACTACTCGCGGCTGTTCTCCGGCGTCGAGGCCATCGCAACGCCCGGCGGGTACGACGTCCTGCCGTTCACGCTGTCGGGACCCGGTGGTGTCGACCGGTTCGTGGAGAGCACCCCGTTCCGCAAGCGGGTCGACGGGCTGCTGCTGGCGGACG
Organism: uncultured Nitriliruptoraceae bacterium; assembly: GCA_963695235.1. Taxonomy (GTDB): domain Bacteria; phylum Actinomycetota; class Nitriliruptoria; order Nitriliruptorales; family Nitriliruptoraceae; genus PWLR01. The sequence goes on along the minus strand of OY968778.1, from coordinate 553,621 downwards.
CGCCCGTGGACGCCGATCAGCTGGCGGCGCTGGTCGCGGTCGGGGTGCCGCTGGTGACGGTCGGCGTCATGGGCCCGGGGGTTCCCGGGCTGACGATCGACAACGTCGGCGCGGCACGGCGCGCCACCGAGCACCTGCTCGCGCTCGGTCACCGTCGTGTCGGCCTGATCGGTGGGTTGGAGGACGACCCGTTCCGGTTCTCGGTCCCGCTCGACCGATCGCGCGGCTACCGCGATGCACTGCTCGCGCACCGCATACCCCACGACCCGATGCTGGTCGTCCCGGGCCACTTCTCGCTCGAGGGGGGCGCGGAGGCGATGCGACGGCTGCTGGCGTTGGACGAGCCCCCGACCGCCGTGTTCGCCTGCTCCGACGAGATGGCGATCGGCGCCATCCACGTCGCACGGGCCGCGGGGGTGCGCGTCCCCGAGGAGCTCTCGGTGATCGGGTTCGACGACCACGAGGTCTCCCGGTTCGTCGGTCTGACGACGATCAGGCAGGACGTCCTGGGCCAGGGGGAGCGTGCCGCGCGGCTGTTGCTGGAGCGCCTGCGTGACGGGCGCTGCAGCGTCACCCACGAGATCCAGCCGACGGAGCTCGTGCTGCGGGCGACGACGGCGGTCGTGGCGGGCGGGTGCCCCGCCCCACCGGAAGCGCTTGCAGGTTCTGCGCCCGGCGACGATGATGCCGGCGGCGTTGGCTAGCACCGCCGGGCACCGTCACCGAGTTCCGCTGCAGCCGGACGCGACGTCTGGCAGGCTCACCGTGGGAGCACTGGGTTCGCGAGAGGGAGAGGCTCGATGGCCGGCGTCGTGTTCGAGGACGTGCAGAAGGTGTATCCCGATGGCACGCAGGCCATCTTCGACCTCAACCTCGAGATCGCCGACGAGGAGTTCGTGATCCTGGTCGGGCCGTCGGGATGCGGGAAGTCGACGGCGTTGCGGATGGTCGCCGGGCTCGAGGAGATCTCGGGCGGCAAGATGTACATCGGTGACCGGGTGGTGAACGACCTGTCGCCCAAGGAGCGGGACATCGCGATGGTGTTCCAGTCCTATGCGCTCTACCCGCACATGTCGGTCGCGGACAACATGGGCTTCGCGCTCAAGCTGGCGAAGGTGCCCCGGGCCGAGATCGACCGCCGCGTGCAGGAGGCGTCGGACATCCTCGGCCTCAACGAGTACCTGCACCGCAAGCCCAAGGCGCTCTCCGGTGGACAGCGCCAGCGGGTGGCGATGGGCCGCGCGATCGTCCGTTCCCCGCAGGCCTTCCTGATGGACGAGCCGCTGTCCAACCTGGACGCCAAGCTGCGGGTCCAGATGCGCGCCGAGATCGCCGCCCTGCAGGCCCGCCTGGCGGTGACCACGATCTACGTCACGCACGACCAGATCGAGGCGATGACGATGGGGGATCGCGTCGCCGTGCTCAAGCGGGGCCGGCTGCAGCAGGTGGACGCGCCGCAGACCCTCTACGACCGCCCCGACAACCTGTTCGTGGCCGGTTTCATCGGCTCGCCGTCCATGAACATCGCGACCGCGACGCTGGTGCGCGACGACGACGGCCGCCTCTTCGTCGAGCTCGACCGCGGCGAGAGCCGGTTGCTGGTCCCCGACGCGGCGCTCGACCGCTACCCGCGGGCGGCGGACCAGGTCGGGAGGACCGTGGCGATCGGCATCCGCCCGGAGCACTTCGCCCCCGTGGCCGAGGTCGGTCCGGACCAGGTGTGGCACGACCGCACGGTGGCCCTGGTCGAGATGCTGGGCGCCGAGATGCTGCTGCACTTCCACACCCAGTCGCCACCCGTCATCTCCGACGACATGCGTGAGGCGATCGACGACGCGGAGGCCTTCGCGGAGCTGGAGCGCAAGGCGGCCGAGGGCGGCCAGGAGTTCGTCGCACGGGCCGAGCCGGGCGCCCCGCCGAAGGCCGGATCGAAGCTCTCGATCGGCGTGCGAACCGAGCAGCTGCACTTCTTCGACGCCGAGTCCGGCACCGCCCTGCGCTGAGGAGCCCTGGGCCGATCGGGGAACGTCCGTGCGGTTCCAGCTCACCGCCAGGACGGGGCATCCCGACTTCCTGGACCTGCCGTGGGACCAGCCGCTGGCGTCGTGGCAGCACGAGCGGCTCGTGGACATGCCGCTGGGCATCCATCGCCACGTCGTCCGCACGGTCCAGTACGAGGACCGCCTGTACCACCTCAAGGAGCTTCCCCGCCGCTATGCGGAGCGCGAGTGGCGGTTCCTGCGACATCTCCGCGACGAGGGTGTGCCCGTCGTCGACGTCGTCGGCGTCATCACCCTGCGGGACACGCCCGCGGGCGAGCGACTGGACGCGGTGCTGATCACGCAGCACCTCGAGTTCTCGGTGCCCTACCGGTTGCTCTTCCTCCGCCAGGAGCACTCGACGCTCCAGGAGCCGATGCTCGACGCGCTCGTGCACCTGCTCGTGCGCATCCATCTGCAGGGCTTCTACTGGGGGGATTGCTCGCTGTCCAACACCCTCTTCCGCCGTGATGCGGGCCGGCTGTCGGCGTACCTGGTCGACACCGAGACCGGCGAGCTCTACGAGGAGCTGTCGCGCGGGCAGCGGCGGACCGACGTGGAGCTCGCGATCGAGAAGTGCGCCGGGGAGCTGCTCGACCTGCAGGCTGCGGGCGTCCTCTCCGACGCCGCCGACCCGTTGGCGCTCGGCGAGGAGCTGCTGGCCCGCTACGAGAGTCTCTGGAACGAGCTCACGACGGACGAGGTGTTCGCCGACGAGGAGCGCTACCGCATCCACGAGCGGCTCCGGCGCATCAACGACCTGGGGTACGACGTCGACGAGCTCGAGCTCGTGCAGGAGCAGCCCGGCGTGACCCGGCTCCGGCTGCGGACCGCGGTGCTGGAGCCGGGCCGCTACCGCCGCCTGCTGCGTGAGCTGACCGGATTGGACGTCCAGGACAACCAGGCCCGCCGCCTGCTGAACGACGTGCACAACTTCGGTGCCTGGCTGCAGCAGGAGGAGGGCAGGCCCCTGCCCGAGTCGGTCATCGCGCACCGATGGCTCGAGCGGTCGTTCGAGCCGACCGTCGCGGTCGTCCCCGAGGACCTGCGGGGCCGACGTGACCCTGCCGAGGTGTTCCACGAGGTGCTCGAGCACTGGCATCGCTGGTCCGCGGAGGAGGGCACGGACCTCGAGCTCGCCGCCGCCGCCCGCCGCTACGTCGAGGAGGTGCTCGCCGCGCTCCCCGAGGAACGGCGCATCGGGGCGAGCGATCCCGACGACGAGGACGTGTCGATGCGGTGAGTTCGCGGTTTTCCCTTGCGGATGCTTGCGGCGTGAACCACACTCGGCTGCGGGGAGCACGTCGAGGCATGCACCGAGGGAGACGGCCATGCAGGTACCCGGCACGTTCGACTATGCACGAGCGAGCAGCGTCGAGGACGCGCTCGCGCTGCTCGAGCAACACGGGGAGGAGGCGCGGCTCGTCGCCGGCGGTCACAGCCTGCTCCCGATGATGAAGCTCCGCCTCGCCTACCCCGAGGCGCTGATCGACATCAACGACGTGCCCGGGCTCGACACCATCGAGCTGGACGGCGACGAGATCGTCATCGGGGCGATGGTGCGCCATCGCCAGGTCCTGGAATCACCGGTCCTCGCCGAGCACTACGGGATCTTCCGTGACGCCGAACGGGTGATCGCCGATCCGCTGGTGCGCAACCGCGGGACCGTGGGCGGATCGTTCTGCCAGGCCGACCCGGCCGAGGACCTCTCCGCCGTCGGGTCGGCACTGAAGGGCACGGCCGTGATCGCCTCGCGGGGCGGCTCCCGCACCGTGCCTCTGCGCGAGTTCCACGTCGGCCCCTACGAGACGCAGGTCGGGCCCGGCGAGATGCTCACGCAGGTGCGCTTCCCGATCCGCCCGGGTGCGGGCAGCGCCTACGAGAAGGTCGAGCGCCGGGTCGGTGACTGGGCGGTCGCCGCGGCGGGCGCGTTCCTCCGGCTCGACGGCGACACGATCGTCGACGCGGGGATCGGGCTGACCGCCGTGGGAGCCGAGCACTACACCTGCCCGGAGGCCGAGGATGCCCTCCGCGGCGCGCCGGTCGGCCGCGAGGCGTTCGAGACGGCCGCGCAGCTGTGCCACGACGCCTGCTCGCCGACCAGCGACCAGCGTGGGCCGGCCGACTACAAGCGCCACCTGGCGCGCGAGCTGACGCTGCGCGCCCTGACCCGGTCCGCCGCCCGCGCGCGTGGGGAGGAGCAGTGATGCAGGTCACGATGACGGTCAACGGTGACGAGGTCACGCGCGAGGTCGAGCCGCGCATGCTGCTCGTGCACTTCGTCCGCGACGAGCTCGGGCTCACCGGCACGCACTGGGCCTGTGACACCTCCAACTGTGGCGCCTGCACGCTGTGGGTCGACGGCGAGGCGGTCAAGAGCTGCACGATGCTCGCCGCCATGGCCGCCGGCCGGGACGTGCGCACGGTGGAGGGACTGGCCGCCAACGGGACGCTCGATCCCGTGCAACAGGGCTTCATCGAGGAGCACGGCCTGCAGTGCGGGTTCTGCACCCCCGGGATGATGATGACGGCGAAGTGGCTGTTGGAGCGCGATCCCGATCCCGACGAGGGCACGATCCGCGAGGCGATCAGCGGCAACCTGTGCCGCTGCACGGGCTACGAGAACATCGTGCGGGCGGTGCGGTGGGCCGCCGAGCACCCCGCACCAGTCGAGGATGAGGTGACCGCATGACCGCGACCGACGTCCCCGTCAGCGAGGCCGGCAACCCCATCGGCTTCGGCCGCATGCACCGCAAGGAGGACGCCCGGTTCGTCCGCGGCAAGGGCAACTTCGTCGACGACGTGCGGCTGCCCGGCATGCTGCACGGCGCGATCCTGCGGAGCCCGTTCGCCCATGCCCGCATCCGTGGGATCGACACCTCGGCGGCCGAGGCCCACCCGAAGGTCAAGGCGGTGATCACCGGCCAGACCCTCGACGGGCTGGGGCTCGCGTGGATGCCGACCCTGTCGGGTGACACCCAGTCGGTGCTGGCCACCGACAAGGTGCGCTTCCAGGGCCAGGAGGTGGCGTTCGTCGTCGCCGAGGACCACTACAGCGCCCGTGACGCGCTCCAGCTGATCGACGTCGACTACGAACCGCTGCCCGTCGTCGCCGACGCCAAGAAGGCGATGGACGCCGACGCGGGCGTGATCCGCGACGACCTCGACCGGCCCGATGCCCCCCACCCCAACCACATCTACGACTGGGAGGCCGGCGACGCGGCCCATTGCGACGAGGTCTTCGCTGCCGCCGAGGTGGTCGTCACCCAGGAGATGCTCTACCCGCGCGTGCACCCCGCCCCGATGGAGACCTGCGGGTCGGTCGCGGACATGAACCCGGTCACCGGCAAGCTGACGTTGTGGACCACCACGCAGGCTCCCCACGCGCACCGCACCCTGTACGCGATCGTCGCGGGACTGCCCGAGCACAAGATCCAGGTGATCTCCCCCGACATCGGTGGCGGGTTCGGCAACAAGGTCGGGATCTACCCCGGTTACGTCTGCTCGGTGGTCGGATCGATCGTGACCGGCGCACCGGTCAAGTGGATGGAGGACCGGGCCGAGAACCTCATGTCCACGTCGTTCGCCCGCGACTACCACATGACGGCCTCGATCGCGGCGACGAAGGACGGCAGGATCCAGGGCCTGAAGGTCGACGTGCTGGCGGACCACGGGGCGTTCAACGGCGTCGCGCAACCCACCAAGTACCCGGCCGGCTTCTTCCACATGTTCACCGGCTCGTACGACTACGACGCGGCGCACTGCAAGGTCACCGCCGTCTACTCGAACAAGGCCCCCGGTGGGGTCGCGTACGCCTGCTCGTTCCGGGTGACCGAAGCCGTCTACCTCGTGGAGCGGATCGTCGACTGCCTCGCCGACGAGCTGGGGATGGACCCGGCCGAGCTGCGGATGAAGAACCTCATCAAGCCGGAGCAGTTCCCCTACCTGACCCCGACCGGCTGGGAGTACGACTCGGGCGACTACCCGCGCGCGCTCCAGGAGGCCCTGCGGATCGCCGGATACGACGAGCTGCGTGCCGAGCAGGCCGAGAAGCGTCGTGCCCACGACGCCGGCGAGTCCCACGAGCTGATGGGGATCGGGCTGTCGTTCTTCACGGAAGGCGTCGGCGCAGGACCGCGCAAGCACATGGACATCCTCGGGCTGGGCATGGCCGACGGGTGCGAGCTGCGGGTGCACCCCACGGGCAAGGCGCAGCTCCGGCTGTCGGTGCAGAGCCAGGGCCAGGGGCACGAGACCACGTTCGCCCAGATCGTCGCGCAGGAGCTCGGCATCCCACCGGAGGACATCGAGGTCATCCACGGCGACACGGACAACACGCCGTTCGGTCTCGGCACCTACGGCTCGCGTTCGACGCCGGTCTCCGGCGCCGCGGCCGCGGTGGTGTCCCGGCGGGTGAAGGACAAGGCGCGCATCATCGCGGCGGCGGCGCTCGAGTGCTCGCCGGACGACCTCGAATGGGAGCACGGCCGCTGGTCGGTGAAGGGGGACCCGGAGAAGAGCAAGACGATCCAGGAGATCGCGTTCGCGTCGCACAGCAACCTCGAGCTGCCCGAAGGGGTCGAGGGCCACCTCGATGCCACGGCCGTGTACGACCCGCCCAACCTGACCTACCCGTTCGGCGCCTACATCGCCGTGACCGACGTCGACACGCTGACCGGAGCGGTGAAGGTCCGACGCTTCATCGCCGTGGACGACTGCGGTCCGCGCATCAACCCGATGATCGTCGAGGGCCAGATCCACGGTGGTCTCGCGGACGGGATCGGGATGGCGCTCATGGAGGTGATCGCCTTCGACCAGGACGGCACCAACCTGGGCGGCTCCTTCATGGACTACCTGCTCCCCACGTCGATGGAGTGCCCGTCGTGGGAGCTCGGCGAGACGGTGACGCCGTCTCCGCACCACCCGCTCGGGGTCAAGGGTGTCGGGGAATCCGCCACGGTCGGGTCGCCGGTGGCGGTCGTCAACGCGGTCCTGGACGCCATCGGGGTCCGCCATGCCGACATGCCGCTGACCCCCGCGGCCGTGTGGCGGGCGATCCAGGGCCGGCCGTTGCGGACCGACCTGGCGATCGAGTGAGCAGCCGGCCATGACCTCGACGAGCGCGACGCTGTCTCGACGGTCTGCCGACCTGCGGGCCGCGCGCGTACCGTTCGTACACGCGCGGGTCGTGCTCGCGGAGCGGCCGACCTCGGCGAAGCCAGGCGACGAGGCACTGGTCCTGGCCGACGGCACGATCGAGGGCTTCGTCGGCGGCACCTGCGCGGAGGCGACGGTGCGGGAGCGCTCGCTCGCCTCCCTCGCGTCGGGTGACTCGCAGCTGCTGCGCATCACCCCCGATCCCGAGCAGGACCAGCCGGGCAAGGTCGTGGTCCACAACGCCTGCCTGTCGGGCGGGACGCTCGAGATCTTCCTCGAGCCGTCGATCCCGGCGCCGCTGGTGGTCGTCGTCGGCGACGCCCCGATCGCCCTGGCGCTGGTCGAGCTCGGTGGCCTCGTCGGCTACGAGCTGCTGGCGTCGGCCGGCGAGCTGCCGGACGACGCCGCGGCGGTCGTGGTGGCCTCGCACGGTCGCCACGAGGAACCGGTGCTGCTCGACGCGCTGCGCCGGGGCGTCCCGTACGTCGGCCTGGTCGCGAGCCCCCGCCGTGGCGCGGCGGTGCTCGACGCCCTCGACCTCGATGCCGCTGATCGGGAGCGTGTCAGCACCCCGGCGGGCTTCGACATCGGTGCACGCACGCCAGCCGAGGTGGCGCTGTCGATCCTGGCGGAGATCGTGGCCTCCAGGCCCCGGGCCGGGTCGGTCCTCGGCGGGGTCGTCGTCCCCTCCGTGCCACCCGGCGCTGCACCCGTGCCATCGGGCGCGCAGCAGCTGCCACAGGTCGAGCCGGCGACCGCCGTCGACCCGGTGTGCGGCATGACGGTGGCCGCGGTCGAGAGCTCGCTGCACGTCGACCACGAGGGCAGCCGCGTGTACTTCTGTGGCTCGGGGTGCGTCCGGGCGTTCGAGGCCGATCCGGCCGCCTACGGCGCGTGAACGACCTCGCCGACCTCGTCCCGACGGTCGCGTCGCTGGAGGAGCAGCTGCGTGCGACCGGCTACCTCGCCGACGAGGGGCTCGCGACCGCGCTGTTCTGCGCGGTGCGCCTCCCGCAGCCGCTGCTGCTCGAGGGCGAGGCGGGCGTGGGCAAGACCGAGGCCGCCAAGGCGTTGGCGCAGCTCCTCGACACGCCCCTCCTGCGGCTCCAGTGCTACGAGGGGATCGATGCGTCCGAGGCGCTGTACGAGTGGAACTACCAGCGTCAACTGCTGGGCATCCGGCTCGCCGAGGCGGCCGGCGACGAGCTCGTCGAGCACGACCTGTTCGGCGAGGACTACCTCGTCGCGCGTCCCCTGCTGGACGCGATCCGTCACGACGGCCCACGACCGCCCGTGCTGCTGATCGACGAGGTCGATCGGGCGGACGACGAGTTCGAGGCGTTCCTGTTCGAGCTCCTCGCGGAGTCGAGCGTCACCATCCCGGAGCTCGGCACGATCCGCGCGATCCGCCCGCCGGTGGTCGTGCTGACCTCCAACCGCACCCGCGACCTGCACGACGCCCTCAAGCGCCGTTGCCTGTACCACTGGATCGACCACCCCGAGCTGGAGCGCACGATCGAGATCGTCCGCCGCCGGGTGCCCGCGAGCACCGCGACGCTCGCGAGCCAGGTGGCCGCCGCGATCCAGCGGCTTCGCACCCTGGACGTCCAGAAGCCGCCCGGGGTCGCGGAGGCGATCGGCTGGACCCTGGCCCTCGACCTGTTGGGCGCGAGCGAGCTGGACACCGAGGTGGCACGTGCGACGCTCGGCTCGGTGCTGAAGTACCGGGAGGACGTCGCGCTGGCCGAGGAACGGGGCATCGGGTGGGTGGCGACGGGCGGCTGACGGCGCACCCGGGCGCGGCCCTCCCGCCCGGCGTGGACCTGGCGGAGGTGGCGGGCCGCTTCGGTGCGCTGCTGCGCGCGGCCGGGGTCCCCGTCACGCCAGAGCGCAGCGGACGGTTCGCGTCCGTCCTTCGGTTGGCCCTGCCCGCCACCACCTCGGAGTTGTACTGGGCCGCGCGCGTGACCCTGCTGTCGGGGCAGGAGCAGCTCGCGACGTTCGACGCGGTCTTCGGCCAGGTCTTCGGCGGGATGGTCGATCCCGCCGAGTGGCGGGGGGACTCGGGCGTGCCCCCTCCGGTGCGGACCCGTCGGGGTGAGCACCTGCCGGCGGAGGGGAGCCGTCGGGACGGCGGAACCTCGACGTCGCCGATGCCGGCGACGGCCGGTGGCGGTGGCGCGCCGGACGAGGGTGCAGAGGAGGTCGTGCTGGCCGCGATGAGCGACGAGGAGCGGTTGGGGACACGTGACTTCGCGACGCTGACCCCGGAGGAGCTGGCCGCCCTGCGCGGGCTGTTCGAGCGGCTCGCGATCGCCCCGCCGCCGCGCGAGGCCCGTCGTCACCGACGGCATCCCGCGGGCAGCCGGTTGGACCTGCGTGCGACCCTGGCCCGGGCGCACCGGACGGCGGGCGACCCGGTGCGGACCGTGCACCGTCGCCGCCGGCACCGGCCGCGCCGGCTGGTGGTGCTGTGCGACATCTCCGGGTCGATGGAGCCCTACGCCCGCGCGTACCTCCAACTGCTGTTGTCGGCGGTCGGCGGCGCCCGCGCCGAGGCGTTCGTGTTCGCGACCCGCCTGACCCGCCTGACCCGCGTGCTGCGCGTGCGACAGCCGGATGTCGCGCTTCGGCAGGCGGCGGCCGCCGCTCCGGACTGGTCCGGTGGCACACGCATCGGCCGGGCGCTCCAGGCCTTCAACGACGGCTACGGCCGGCGGGGGATGGCACGGGGTGCGGTGGTGGTCATCGTGTCCGACGGGTGGGAGCGCGACGACCCCGCGCTGCTCGCCCGCGAGATGGAGCGGCTCAGCAGGCTCGCGCACCGCATCGTGTGGGTGAACCCGCGGCAGGCCGACCCGAGGTTCCAGCCGTTGACCGCGGGGCTCACCGCGGCGCTGCCGTTCGTCGACGCGTCGGTGAGCGGGCACTCGGCCGAGGCGCTCGACGAGGTGCTGGCGGCGATCGGCGCGTAGGCGGTCGTGCGCGTCGATCTGGGGTTCAGTCCGGCAGCACCGCGAGGAAGGAGCGCAGCGCGGCGACGAGCCGCTCCGGTGCCTCCTCCTGTGGCGTGTGGCCGGCGCGCGGCAGCTCGACGTAGCGGGCACCGGGGATCGCCGCCGCCGTCCGCCGGTTCCAGGCGGTCGAGATCGTGCGGTCGGAGCTCCCGCCGACCACCAGCGTCGGCACGTCGACCCTCCCCAGCAGTGCGCGCAGGTCGGGCGGCCCCTCGGCCGTCATCAGGGCCCAGATGGCTCGCTCCCAGCCCTGGACGCGCAGGAGCGCTTCGTAGGGGACGGCGTCGTCGGCGGTCGCCATCGACGGGTCGTGCCAGCCCCTCGCGACCCGCTCGACGGTGATCTCGCCGGCGATCCGCCGAGCGACCAGCGGCGCGATGCTCCGCGCCAGCGGCCCACGGAGCAGCGGTCGGAGGCGCGGCGGCGGGCCGACGTCGCCCGTGATCGCCGGGCTGAGCAGCACGAGCGCCCGCACCCGCCGCGGCGCCCGCGCGTACATCTCCAGCGCGTTCGTGCCGCCCGCGGACGATCCGACCAACACGGCCCGGTCGACACCGAGGTGGTCGAGCAGCCCCCATCCCAGTCGCGCCGCCGCGGCGCGCGTGTACGGGTCCGCGCGGCCACGCCCCCGGGCCCCCCGCGGTCGCTCGGTGAGCCCGAAGCCCGGGCGGTCCCACGCGATCGCGCGGTGGTCGTCGCGCAGCAGCGCCTGGACCTTGCGCCACGTCCAGGCGCTGCCGTAGAAGTGGTGGGCCAGGAGCAGGGCCGGCGCCCCCTCGGGTCCCGCGACGGTGTGGTGCACCTCGACGTCGCCGACCGTCGCGAAGCGACTGTCCGCAGCCGCCAGCTCCCGAGCGGCGCGTTGGGACGGACCGGCCGGGCAGGGCAGGAGCGACGAGCCGCCGGTGACGAGGGCGGCGGCAGCGGAGCGGGCGAGCGCGCGGGCATCCATGGGACGGGTTCGTACCCGATGGGGGCAGGGTCGCGCCAACGCCGCTCCGGGCCGGCCGTGGTGCCTGGGTAGGCTCGCGCGATGAACGCACCGACGACTCCCACCCCGTCCGCGCCCCGTCACGTGCTCGTGGCCGTCGCCTGGCCGTACGCGAACGGGTTGTCGCACCTCGGCCACGTCGCCGGCTGCTACCTGCCGGCCGACGTCTTCGCCCGCTACCACCGCATCGCGGGCAACCGTGTCCTGATGATCTCCGGCACCGACGCGCACGGCACGCCGATCACGGTGAAGGCCGACCAGGAGGGCGTCAGCCCGCAGGAGATCGTCGAGCGCTACAACCCGCGGTTCCACGAGCAGTGGGACCGACTGGGCATCTCGTTCGACCTGTTCACCACCACGATGACCGACAACCACCGTGAGGTCACCTGGGACCTGTTCCGCACGCTGCACGCCAACGGCTACATCGACACGCGGACGACCGAGCAGTTCTACGACCCGGAGGCCCAGCGCTTCCTGCCCGACCGCTACGTCGAGGGGACCTGCCCGACGTGCGGGTCGCCGGACGCGCGCGGCGACCAGTGCGAGAGCTGCGGACGGACGCTGGACCCGGTCGACCTGATCGAACCGCGCTCGAAGCTCACCGGTGCCACCCCGGAGCCGCGCCAGACGGAGCACTACTTCATCCTGCTGCCCAAGCTCCAGCAGGAGCTGCTCGAGTGGCTCGAGGGCCGCGAGGGGTGGCGCGGCCACGTCGTCAACTGGGCGAGGGGCTTCGTGCGCGAGGGGCTGATCGATCGCGCGATCACGCGCGACTTGGGGTGGGGGATCCCGATCCCGCCCGAGCTCGACATCTCCACACCTGACTCCGAGAAGCGGATCTACGTCTGGTTCGAGGCCGTCATCGGCTACCTGTCGGCGGCGAAGGAATGGGCGCAGCGGCAGGGCGATCCCGATGCCTGGAAGGCCTGGTGGGAGGACCCCGCGGCCGAGAGCTACTACTTCATCGGCAAGGACAACATCCCGTTCCACGCCGTGTTCTGGCCCGCCTACCTGCTCGGCTACTCGGACGGGTCGGACCACCCGCTGAACCTGCCGACGAACGTCCCCGCGAATCAGTACGTCACCTTCAAGGGCGCGAAGGCCTCGAAGTCCCGAGGCGTCGGCACGTCGTTGCTCGACTACCTCGAGGTGTTCGAGCCCGACGGGCTCCGCTATGCCCTCGCGACGATCCTGCCCGAGTACAACGACACGGACCTGACCGAGGACGAGCTCGTCCGCCGCATCAACGACGAGCTCGCCGCCGCATGGGGGAACCTCGTCAACCGTGTGCTGGCCATGGCGGCCAAGAATCTCGGTGGGGTCGTGCCCGAGCCGGGCGTGCTGGACGAGCGCGACCGGGCGCTGCTGGCGACCGTCGACGCGGCGCTGGAGGCGGAGCGGGACCTGCTGGAGCGGGTCGAGCTGCGGCAGGCGCTGCGTGAGGCGCTGACCGCCGCGCAGGAGACCAACGCGTACCTGAACGCGACCGAGCCGTGGAAGACCGCGAAGACGGATCCGGCGCGGACCGCGTCCACGCTGTGGGTCGCGTTGCAGGCGATCGCGGGCATCAACGTCGGGTTCGCGCCGTTCCTGCCGTTCTCGGCGCGCACCGTCGATCAGTGGCTCGGTGGCGACGGGCAGCTGGAGGCGCGCGGGTGGGCTCGCCGCGAGGTCCCTGCCGGCACGGCATTGGGCGCCCCGACACCGTTGTTCGCGCGGGTCGAGCTACCAGCGGCGGACGACGAGTAGCCGGTAGTCACGGGCGAGGTGCCGCCGTTCGGACGTGCGGCACCCGGTTACCTTCGGGTGATGCGTTTCCTGCCCCTCGCCCTCGTGGCGATCCTCCTGCTGATCGGGGTCGTCGCCTGGTGGCTGCGCGGTGGCGATCCGGTCGCGGTCGAGCCCGCCCCAGCGCAGGGCCCGCTTCAGTACGCCGCCCTGGGCGATTCGCTCGCCACGGGCGCCGGTGCCGACACCAGCTACGTCACGGAGTACGCCGCGTGGCTGCGGGAGCAGGCCCAGGTCGAGGTCACGGTCCGCAACTTCGCGGTCGACGGCTGGACGAGCGAGCAGCTGCTGGCTGCGATCCGCACCGATCCGTCCATGCGTGAGGCGGTGGCCGCGGCCGACGTCGTCACGTGGAACATCGGCGGGAACGACCTCCTCGCCGCGTTGGCCCTGTACCTCCAGGGCGCCTGTGGTGGAGCGGACGGCCAGGAGTGCCTGCGCGCCGCGGTGGATCGTGCCGCGGCCAACGGCACCGCGGTGCTCGATGAGCTGTTGCGGCTCCGTGGGGGCGTGTCGGCGGGCCTGCGGACGCTCGATCTGTACCTGCCGTTCATGGAGGACCCGCGGGTCGCCCCCTACCTGCCCGAGTTGCGCCCCTACCTCGACGGCTTCAACGATCGCCTCCGCGACGCGGTGCGCGAGCGCGGCGTGGCCGCCGCGAACGTCAGCGGGGCGTTCCACGGCGCCGCCGGGGACGACGATCCGGTCGCGAGCGGGCTGATCTCACCTGACGGCCTGCATCCGAGCGATCGAGGGCACGCGGTCATCGCGGCCGAACTCGCGTCGCTCGGGCTGGAGCTCGACGGCTGACGACGACGTTGGTCGGACGGTGAGCCTGCACTAGACATCCGGACAGGAGTGCCGGGCGAGCGGGACGAGCCGGCCGGCGAGATCGAGGGGGCATCGACATGCGGATCCTGGTCGCACAGCCGATCGATCCGGCCGCGATCGACTGGCTGCGTCTGCAGGACGCCGAAGTGGTGGTCGACATCGACGGGCGATGGCGGACCGCGGGCGAGGGCATCGATGGGCTCATCTGTCGAGGGATGCGGGTGGACGGCGACGTCATGGACGCGCTGCCCGACCTTCGCGTGATCGGCAAGCACGGCGTCGGTGTGAACACGATCGACGTTTCCGCTGCGACCGAGCGGGGCATCGCGGTCACCAACGTCCCCGGCGCGAACACCAACTCGGTGGCCGAGCACGCGCTCCTTCTCCTACTTGCCGCGATGCGCACGCTCGTGCCGACGGACCGGCTCGTGCGCGAGGGGCGCTGGTCGGAGCGCTTGCGACTCGCGGAGGTCCTGGAGCTGCGTGGTGCACGGCTGGGGCTGGTCGGCGGCGGACGCATCGGACGTCGCATCGCCGAGATCGCGACGGCCGGCTTCGGGTGCGCGATCGGCGTCCACGACCCCTTCCTGCCGGCCGACGCACTCGACGACCTCGGTGCGGCGCGGCTCCCGTCGGTCGGTGCCCTGTTCGACTGGGCCGACCACGTCGTGGTGGCAGCGCCGGTCACGCCCGCCAACCGGGGTGCCATCGGGACCGACGAGCTCCACCGGCTCGGCCCGACGGGGGTACTCGTCGTCAGCAGCCGAGGCGGCATCGTCGACGAAGTGGCGCTGGCTCGGGCGCTGCGGGAGGGCGTCGTGTGGGGGGCCGGCGTCGACGTCTTCGAGCCGGAGCCCCCGCCGGCCGACCATCCCTTGTTCGCGAGCGAGCGGGTGGTCGTCACCCCGCACCTGGGTGCACATTCGGTCGCGTCGCGACGGGCCATGGGGATCGGGGTGTGCCGGCACGTGCTCGGCTACCTGCGCGGTGACGAGGTGCCGCTCGTCGGCAGCGAGCCGTGGGGAAGCCCCACGGCGTCGTGACCGATCCGACGTCAGCCGAGCAGCGACTCGACGTCGACGCCCACGGTCTGTGCCGCCTCGATCACCTGCGCCCACGTCCCGGAGCCGATGGTGAGCTCCTCGCTGCGACGAGCGCGTTCGCGCGCCTCCGGCATGCCGGGGACCAGCACCTCGTCGTACCCCTTCGCCGGAGGCACGGACGTGATGCGATCGACAGCCGTGGTCATGGCTCGCCGGTAGTCGTCGGACGGGCGGAACGCGTCGTGCGCGACCCCGAACATGAACACGCCGGTCCGCTGCGGGTCCGCCCCGTCGTCGTAGGCCCCCGTCACCACACCGCCGAGCAGGTCGGCGATCACCGACAGGGCGTAGCCCTTGTGCCCGCCGAAAGGCAGGAGGAAGCCGCCTGCGAAGTAGTCGGCGGGATCGGTGGTGGCCTCGCCGTCCTTGGTGACGATCACGCCCTCGGGCAACTGCTGCCCCTCGGCCTGCGCGACCATGATCTTGCCGTTGGCGATCGCTGCGGTCGCGAAGTCCAGCGTCACGGCGTCGCCGTCGTGGTTGGGCAACGAGAACGACAGTGGGTTGGTGCCGAGCACGGCGGCGGCGCCCCCGAACGGAGCGGTCAGCGGCTTCGCGCCGGTGCCCAGGGTCATGAACATCACCACGCCTTCTCGTGCGGCGCGTTCGGTCCAGACCGCAAGCCGCCCGGTGTGGTTGACCCGCGTGATCGACACCGCCGCGACCTTGTGGCGCAGGGCCTTGTCGATCAGCACGGACGCGGCCAGGTCGGCCGCGGCCTGCCCGAACCCCCACGCGCCGTCCACCAGTGCGGTCGTGTCGTCCTCCTGTACCACGGTCGGGCGCGCGGGCGGGTCGATCACGCCGCGTTCGATCGCGCCCAGGTACTGCGGGATCCTGACCACCCCGTGTGAGTCGTGGCCGGCGACCTGGTTGTCGACGAGCGCGTCCGCCACCGATCTCGCGAGGTCCTCGGGGCCGCCCGCCGCGACGAACACGGCGACGACGATGCGATGCAGGTCTCCGGGCGACACGTTCCGTCCCATGGCAGCGCCTCCTGTCGTTCGTCCCCACGCCTGGTGCAAAGGTCCGCGCGACCGGTCGGGTGACCCGTCCCCCGTCGGACCGCGCTGTGGGGGAGCGGGCATCCAAGCAGGCGGTCCTCCTGCGTCGCTCATCGCGGGCTGCACGGCCTCATCGGTTGCGGCCCCTCGTGGTTGGGCCGGTAGTAGTGTCCCGCGCAACGGCCCCTGGGAGCGTGGGTCGCGACCTGGGGAGAGACGGCGTGGACGGTCCTGCTGCCAGCGCTCGACTGCTGTTCCGCACGGCGATGGCGATCTTCACGGTGACGATCGTCATCGGGATCCTCAACGGGCTGGATGTCTGGCAGCCCTCGCACAACCTGCTGCTGACCCACGTCCATGCCGGGACGCTCGGGTGGATCACGCTCGCGGTCGTGGGAGCGGGCATGCTCATGCTGGGTGGCGACGATCGCGCGGGCGATGCAGCTGCCACGCGGGTCGCGTTGCTCGCGGTCGTGGCGACGGTGGCCTACGTCGCCGCGTTCGCGACCACCACGGGGATCGTGCGCCCGATCGCAGGCACCTTCATGCTCGTCGCGATCGTGTGGGTGCTCGCGTGGGCGTGGGGACGCTACGCGGCGTCGGAGCGGTCGACCGCGCAGTTGGGCCTGCTGCTCTCGCTGGTGTCGTTGACCATCGGCGCGGTCCTGGGGGTGCTCCTCGGGCTCTTCATCGCCCGTGGTTCGGTCCCCGGCCTGAGCGACGAGACGGCCAGCGCCCTCGCCGGCGCGCACCCGCCTGCGATGCTGATCGGCTACCTGATCCTGGCGGGCGCCGCCATCACGCACTGGCTGCTGGGCGGCTCCCAGGCGCGGGTCGGACGCATCGTGATGTGGGCGCTGTTCACGGCCGGGATCGTCGCCAACCTCTCGTTCATCCTCGACATCGATGCGCTCATCCAGCTGGCGACGGTGCTGGAGGTGGTGGCGATCGTCGCCTTCGTCGTGCACCTGCGGCCGCAGCTCGCGCCGTCGGCGTGGCGCCTGCGGGACGCGAACGTCTTCGCCCGAGTGTCGGTCGTCTTCCTCGTCGTCGGCGTCGGGTTGATGGTCTACCTCGTGCAGTTGCTGATGTCTGGCGAGCTCGACCCCGCGACCGGCGAAGGGTCTGTCGGCGTGTTGTTGGCCTTCGACCACGCGATGTTCATCGGCGTCATGACCAACGCGCTCTTCGCGCTCGTCGCGCGGTCCGGGAACGCCGGAGCGTCTCCCGTGGTGCTCTTCGGCGTCAACGCCGGGCTGGTCGTCTTCCTGACCGGACTCGTCGCCGACGCCCCGGCTCTGATACGCGTCGGCGCCCCGGTGATGGGAGTGATGTTGCTCTACGGCCTCGTGCTGCTGTTCACGCACCTGCGGCCGCGTGAGGAGGCGGCCGTCGCGTGAGGCGCGTGCTGGCGCTGCTGGTGCTCGTCGGAGCGGTCGGGTGTGGCGGGAGCGACGCCACGCCGTCGTCGCTCGGCCCGGACCTCGACGAAGGCGCCCGGATCTTCGCGCGCTCCTGCGCGGTGTGTCACGGTGCGGGTGGCCAGGGAGCAGCGGCGCCGGCGCTCACCGCCGTCACGGAGACGTTCGGTGCGTGCGGGGACCAGGTCGACTGGGTCACGCTCGGCTCCGAGCGTTGGCAGGACGAGGTGGGGCAGACCTACGGAGACACCGGCACGGAGATCACGGCGGCGATGCCCTCGTTCGAGGGGACCCTCACCCCGACGGAGATCGCCCAGGTCGTCGCCTACGAGCGTCACCGCTTCGGAGGCTCCGACGCCGTGGCAGCTCTGACGGACTGCGGCCTGTAGTCGGGGAACACGCTCCGCGCGTGCCGTGCCCCGTGCGGCGTCTGGAGCCAGGGATGACGCCGTACCCTCGTTGGCCGCGACCCTGACGGTCGCCGACGTTCCGCGGAGGGGATCCCGCATGTGCCATCCGACCATGTGCCGCGCCTGCTCGAAGACGACGTGGATCGGTTGCGGCGATCATGCGGTGCAGGTCATGGCGAACGTGCCCGAGGACGATCGTTGTACCTGCACGGAGCACCAACCGGCCCCCATGCAGGGGCACACGCTGGGTTCGAGGTTCTTCGGCCGCTGACCGGGCCGGCTCGGCGGTGCCCCTGCGAGCGCGTCGACCTCGTCTCGTCCGGGCCACCCGCGATCCGACGGGTTCGCGCCCTCGGCCCGATTCGAACGGGCGACCTACCGCTTAGGAGGCGGTTGCTCTATCCCCTGAGCTACGAGGGCCGGACCTCCGCGTTGGTCCCCGCGGGAGGCTCCGCGCGTTCCGAGCCCCTGCGACCACAACGCAGAACCGTGCGGGCAGCCTACCGGCGCGCAACGGGCAGCCCGTTGGGGTCGAACGTGCCCGTCATCAACCGTCCCCACGCCGCGGTGATCGCGAGGACTGCCTACGGCAGCTTGCGAGTTGACACGCGGTGTGGTCCCCCGGCTACATCCTTGTAGTTCCTCGCGGGTACTTCCCCGGTCGCGAGCGCGGACGCGGAGCCGGGCATGCCCAAGAACCTTCGAAGTCAGCTGGAGACCTTCGCCTCCGAGGTGGCATCGCAAGACGACGCGAACCCGCGTCCCTGGCTGCCTGCGTTCATCGACTCGAGCCTCGTCGCTCGGACGTTGAGTAGCCGTACCGAGCGACTCCTGGAGGACCTCGAGCCTGCGCGGGGCCGCACCCTCGTCGTGTCGCGCTACAAGCCCGGTCTCGACCTGGGGCTGGCAAGCCGATGCGGAGCGGTTGGCCAGCGGATCCGGACCGACCTGGCAGCCGCTCCAGAACTGATCCCGCACCGACGAGGAGGGCCCCGACGCGGCTCCTCGTGTGCGAGGTTGGGCGACGACCCCGGGACGGCTGCGTGGGCTGACCAGCGCGGATCTCATGTCCACCGAGTTGGTTGCGCCGGCGGCCGCGCCCGCCACCCTGTCAAAGGCATCGCATAATGCTATGGTTTTGACAGCGAGGGGTGGTGAGCATGCCGGGCGAGGTCTGGGAACGACTGTACGAGCTTGCCGTCGACCAGTACGGGTTCGTCACCCGCGGTGATGCCCGCGAACTCGATGTCGCCCCGCAGTACCTCAGCGTCCTCGCTAACCGCGGCGTGCTCGAGCACACCGGCCATGGCCTCTACCGGTTCCCGCAGGTACCCCCGACCGACCGGACCTCTTTCATGGAGGCTGTCCTTCGGGTCGGCGAAGGCGCCTTCCTCACCCACGATGCCGTCCTGTCCCTGCACGAACTCGCTCTGGTGAACCCGAGACGGATCCGGGTCGGCACGTCCCGCCGGGTGCGGCGGTCGCTTCCCGGCTGGATCGAACTGGTCCGTCGAGCCGACAGCCCGGATCTCACCAGCTACGAGGGAATCCGCTCGACAACCGTCGCACAGGCACTGAGAGACTGCGCGGGCGCCGTTCCGCGAGATCGGCTCCGCGACGCGCTGGAGTCCGCTCGTCGCCAGGGCCTGGTGCGCCGGCGGGACGTCGCAGGCATTGCGGAGATCATCGACGCGGGAGGCCTGCCGTGACCGAACGACGCGACGCGCCTGCGAACGTCGCATCGCTGAGGGCAAGGATCCGCAACGAAGCGCAAGCGGACCCGCGGTCGGATGACGAGAACCTGCGGACGTCTCGCCTCGAGCTGGCGGTCGCGAACATCGTCGTGTTGCGACTCCTGCCGTCGGGCATCGTCAAGGGAGGGGCGGCGATGCAGTTGCGGTACGGAGCGGGGGCGCGCTTCACCCAGGACCTCGATGCCGCACGCCCGGCAGGGGTCTCCAGCGACGACTTCGTCGACGCGCTCGCCGACGCGCTCGAGGAGGGGTGGGCCGGCTTCACGGGACGCGTGGTCGAGCAGGACGTCCATCATCCCGAAGGTGTGCCCGCCGAGTACGTCATGCAGCCGTTCAAGATCGAACTGCTCTACAACGGCAGCTGGTGGAGAAACGTGCTGCTCGAGCTCGGTCACGACGAGCTGGGGTCTGCCGAGGCGGGCGTGCTGATCGAACCCTCCGCGTCGGCGGTGCTGTTCGCCAAGCTGGGGTTGCCCGACCCCGGGCCCCTCCCTGTACTACGAGCAGAGCACCAGGTCGCACAGAAGCTGCACGCCTGCACGGGCACCTCGGCCGACGGCAGCAACGACAGGGCGCGGGACCTGGTCGACCTCCAGCTGTTGGCGGACGTCATCGACCTCGCAGAGACTCGAGAGATCGCCCAACGTGTGTTCCGCTACCGCGGAGATGGTCGCGCCTGGCCACCCGAGGTAGCGGTGCACGCCTCCTGGTCGGGCCTCTACGACGAGGCATCCCAGGGGTTGCCAGTGAAAGCAACCGTCGTCGAGGCAGCCGAGTGGGTCCGGGATCTCATCGCGCGCATCGACGCGGCTGGCTGACCTGGCAACGGCCGCGTATCGGCCACTGCACAACCGCGAGTGAGAGGCCCTCCTTTCACCGACAAGATCCGCGTCCTTGAACGAGACGACGAACCGACCGATCGGTCGGGCTGGCCACAAGCAAACGTCCGCCGACTGGCTGCCGCAGGCTGAGCAGCGATGCGAACGGGGCCGCTTCGCGACGGCGGACCAGTTAGTGGCCGTCACGGTTTACGTCTGCGCGCTCGTTGCTGCGTCCCGCGTTCCACGGACAGTTCCGGATGTGCCCTCCGTTCGCGGCTCGGAGGCACGCGTTTCGCCGGGTCAGAGCACGAACGCGGAGGTCCACGAGGGCCGGATGGGTTGACAAGGTGCTTGGTTGTCAACCACGACGGTGTTCCACTGCCGCGGCAGGTAGAAGGTGGCGCGGTCGGGGGCCGTTCGCCGGGCTGCATGCGCCAACGGCCGTTCGGACGGCTCAGTACCGCTGCAGGGTGGGATCGACGCGGTCGATCCAGGCCATCAGCCCGCCGTTGAGGTTCCAGACGTTCCCGAAGCCGGCCGTCCGCAACTGCTCGGCCGCCACAGCGCCACGCAAACCCGCACGGCAGTGCACGACGGTCGTGACGTCGCGGTCGAGGTCGTCGATGTGGTCGCCGAGACTCGTCAGGGGCAGCAGCCTGCCGCCGATGTCGACGATCGCGTGCTCGGACTCCTCGCGTACGTCGATCAGGACGTGGTCCTGTGCCTCCGCTCGCAGCCGTGCCAGCTCTTCGACACTGATGTCCCACGGGCTCTGGCCCGGCGCCCGCGATCCGCCGAGCCGTTCCAATGCGCCGTCCACGGTGGAGATGCTCACGTCGACCCGTACCGATCTGGCCTGGCGCGGACCGTCCTCGATCGGTGTGACCGTCGCGTCCGTCCCGTACACGTCGGCGACCACCGGCGACACCTCGGCGAGCAACGCCGAGGTGACCTGGTCACGCGTACCGAGCTGTCGGTCGGCCACGGTGACGGTGAACCGCGACCGGTCCACCGAGATCGCGAGCGCACCGTCGTAGGCGATCGCGTCGAGCGCGTCGATGCCTGCGCGCAGCGCGTCGCGCGTCTGGGCGCCCGCAGTGGCGGACGACGACCGCTTCCGCGTGACCGTGAACGCCGCATCGCTGATGCCGTAGTCGAACTCGTGGGCGATCAAGAGCACGCCCGGGCCACCGGGCACATGCCGGTAGTCCGCGACGTCGATGAGCAGCCCCTCGACCTGCCCCTTCTGGATGAAGCGATGGAAGACACCGATGGCAGGCTCGAGGTCACTCGGCGTCTCGTCGACCGGGAACCTCACGGACAGGCGGAGAGGGTTCATGTGGATCGTGATCCGAAGTCGACGGGTGAGGTGGCGATCACGGTCTGCTGGGCAGCGATGCGTGCATCGCAGCTGTGCGCCGCCTCGAGGAACAGCTGCGCCTCCTCGACACGCTGGGCAGCGGTCACCAGGTCACCGGACGGGGCGGGGTCCTCGTGCCGGTCGAGCAGGTAGCGGCCGAACTTGCCGCCGGCGAACCGGTCGTTGAACCGCCCGGTGTCGAAGAACCGGGCCCTCCACTCCGTGACGATCTCGTCCGGTTCCTGCCCGATGTCGCCGTACTCGTTGCGAACGAGTGCTCGTGCCGCCAGCAACATCGCCCGGTAGGCATGCGTCTCAGCGGCGGCGGCGTTGTCGTCGTCGAGCGCGACCTGGGCCTCGAACGACTCGGCCTCGGCCTTGACCACCTCCATCCCGAACAGCGACACGACCTCGCCGGCGCACTCGCCCACGCCGAGGTCGCCGATCGAGTACAGGCGAGCATCGCTGAAGTCGGTGTAGAAGCTCGGGTCGTCGTCGAAGCTGGGTGCCTGCATGAAGGGTTCCAGCAGGCCGCGCAGCCCTCGCTTCCCCAGCCGCTCGGACCAGTCGTGGAAGGTCTCGTCGCCTGCGCGATCCTGGAGGTACGCGTCGGTGAGCGCGTCGACGACCTCTGGTGCAGCCTTGCTCGGCACCGCGCCGACCGCCAGCCCGTACTTGGCGGCGTTGTCCTTGCGTTGCCCCCCGAGGATCACCTGGAAGTGGGGGAGCCGCCTTCCCTCGACGGCGCGCGAGTTGCCGTAGAAGCCGATATCGGCGATGTGGTGCTGTCCGCAACTGTTGAAGCAGCCGGAGACCTTGATGCTCAGTCCTTCGACGGCCGCGTCGGTCGACCCGCTCCTCGGAGCGAGGCGGGATCGCAGCTCGCCTGCCAGCCCGCGGCTTGCGGCGATCCCGAGCTTGCAGGTGTCGGTGCCAGGGCAGGCGGTGACGTCGGAGATCGTCTCGGCGCCGGGTAGTGCGAGACCGTGCTCGTTCAGCGCCGTGTAGAGGTCCGGTAGGTCCGCTCCGGACACGTAGCGCAGCACGATGTTCTGGTCGACCGAGGTTCGCACGTTGTCGCCGACCCACTGGCGGGCGATGTCCGCCAGGGCACGTGCCTGGTCGGACGTCAGGTCGCCGAGCGGCAGAGCGAGCGTGACGACGTGGTAGCCGTCCTGCCTCTGCGTGCGGACGTTCGACGCGTGCCAGGCGTCGAAGCCCTGGGGCCGAGCAGCACCGTCGAGCGAGGCCGGCTCGCGAACCGCCGGGCCGGCCGTGACCGGCAGGTCGTCGACGAACGCGGTGTGACGCGGGTCGGGCGGGAGCGCCTGCTTCTCCTCGTCGACGAGCCGCCGGAACTCCTCGATCCCGAGCTTGGCGACGAGAAACTTCAGCCGGGCCCGGTTGCGGTTCTCCTTCTCGCCGAGCCGGGCGAAGACGCGCGCCACGGCTTGGATCTCGATGAGGAACTCCTCGACCGGCGTGAACTCGGACAGGACCTCTGCCTGGTGTGGCACCGTCCCGAGACCACCACCGACGACGACCTTGAATCCGCGCCGGCCGTCCACGATCCGGGCGACGTACCCGGCGTCGTGCATCTGGACCAGTCCGCAGGCCTCGCTCTCGCAGCCGCTGAAGGCGGGCTTGAACTTGCGGCCGAAGTCCTGCACGTCCGGATGTCCGAGCAGGAAGCTCATCAGTGCCTTCGCATACGGCGAGACGTCGAACGGCTCGGTATGGCACACCCCGGCCAGCGGACACGCAGTGACGTTGCGGACGCTGTTGCCGCAGGCTTCCTGCGTCGTGATACCCACGGCGGCCAGTCGGCGCATCAGGTCGGGAGTGTCGTCGATGTGGACGAAGTGGAGCTGGAAGTCCTGGCGTGTCGTGACGTGCAGGATCTGGTCCGAGTACTCCTCGGCGAGGTCGGCGAGCACCTCCAGCTGTTCGGGAGACACGCCACCGAACGGCACCTTGATCCGCTGCATCCCGGGCGCGTCCCAGTGTGTGTCCGGCCCCTTGGTCGGGACGTCCGCGAAGGCCAGCTCTCGGGTCGCATAACCGTCGTTGCGCTTGCCGTTGTCGTAACGCTGGCCGTACACGCCACGGCGTAGCCGTGTCTCCGCGAACGCCTTCTCGTCGAGCTTGCCCTGCCGGCGCAACTCGAGCTGTGTCTCGTACTGGTCGACCTCGCCCTTCCAGACGTGGTCGATGTGTTCATCGAGACGTGTACGCCAGTTGCTCACGGTCATCAGTGGGATCTCCCGAGGATCGGGTCCGGTCGGCGTACGGGCTCGACCTGTGCGGCAGGTCGCCTGGGTGCGTCTCGCACGTCCCGGGAGTATCGATGCCATCGCGAGGGGCGCACGGCCCGGCAGGGAGAACGATGGGAAGCGCCGGCGACGAGCGCCGTAAGGGTTGCCCCACGATGCGAGCCGGGGGCCGCGCACCGACGGCTGGACGGGGTGCCTCGCCGGTGGGCGTCAGTACGGTGAGGCGATGGAGACGCTGACCTGCCTCGCCCTGAACTGCACGCTCAAGCGCACCGGGCCGTCGAACACGGATCGGCTGCTGCGGGAGAGCCTCGACGCGCTGGCGCACCACGACGTCACGTCCGGCGAGATCGTCCGCGTCGCGGCGCTCGACATCCATCCGGGCGTGACCTCGGAGGCGCAGGGTCCGGGGGACGACTGGCCCGAGCTACGTGAGCGGGTGCTCGCCGCGGACATCCTGCTGCTCGGCACCCCGGTGTGGCTCGGGAACCCCTCCTCGGTCTGCCGTCGCGTGCTGGAGCGCATGGATGCGTTCCTGGGCGAGACCGACGACGAAGGACGGATGGTGTCGTTCGGCAGGGTCGCTGGCGTGGTCGTGACGGGCAACGAGGACGGTGCTCACAACATCTCCGCGCAGCTCTACCAGGGCCTCGCCGACGTCGGCTTCACCATCCCGACCAACGCGACCACCTACTGGGTCGGTGAGGCGATGGGGACGGTCGACTACGGCGACCTCGAGGAGACGCCGGAGAAGGTCGCGACGACCACCCGCATGATGGCGGCCACGTTGAGCCATGTCGCGCGCCTGCTCCGGGAGCATCCCTACCCCCCGGCGACGTCGGGAGCGCCGCTCGACTGACCTGCGGTGAGTACGTGCGCCGCCTCGAGCAGGACGACCCGATGCTCGAGCACGTCCAGCCAGCGCTGCGGCCAGGCCTCCCACCCGTCCCTGGCACCGAGCAGCCCGCCGGCGATCGCGCCGCTGGTGTCGGCGTCGCCACCGAGGCGAACCACGTCCAGGAGTACCTGCGCGGCGGGCCTCGGGTCGAGGAGTGCCGCGACCGCGACCTGCAGGGACGTCAACACCCATCCGGCGCCTGGTCCGTTGACCCCGTCGACCTCGTCGACGGTCCGGTCCGCGCCCGTGGAGATCGCGTCACGGACCGCCGACGCCAACCGGACGTCCTGCGAGCTGGCCTGCACGCGAACGCGTAGCGAGCCCTGGTCCCTGTCGACCCGGCCGGCCAGCACGAGGTCGGCGATCAGGTCGCAGTAGGCGACGCACGCGTCCCGGCAGACCCGGTGTGCGTGCGTGACGGCGGACAGCGCCGCCGCCTCGCGGGCCCGCAGCTGCGGGTCGGTGAGCCGCGCGAGCGCGACCGGGACGGTGCGCATCAGCGAGCCGTTGCCCTGCGAGCGTTCGTCGTCCACACCGGAGGCTGCCGGATCACCATGTCGTGCGTAGGCGCGGAGGCCGGCTGCGGTCGCACCCCCGATGTCTCGTGGCCCACGACGCATCCACTCCAGCATGTGGTCCGCGCCTGCCGCGACGACGTGGTCGGTCTCTCCCAGATCGGTGTCGAGGTAGCCGCGGGCGACCGCGACCGTCAGATCCGTGTCGTCGGACGCGGCACCGGGCGACCAGTCGAACGCGCCACCGCCGACGACGTCGACGTCGTCGACATCGGGCGGGAGCAGCTGTCGCGCACGGACGCGGTCGCTGAACTCGGTGGTCACGCCGAGCGAATCACCGAGGTGCACGCCGAGCAACGCCGCGGCGCCATGTCGGAACTCCGCACTGTCCGCCGGTGTCGGGTCACCCACGATCCGACGCCTCCCGTCCCTCTGCTTCTCCTGCGAGCAGGAGAGGGAGCGTGCCTCACGGGGCTCGGCGGGACGCCGGACCGTGCGGCATCGCTCTTGCCCTGCTCGGGCCGTGCACCGATCAGCGGCCGCGGCCGTACGGTCCCAACCCGCTTGCCCCCGTCGCGCCGAGGCCTTTCAGAGCAGTGACAGCTGGTCCGAGGTGTCGCTCGCGGTGCGGGCCGCAGCTCCCGAGGACAGCTTGACGACGCGGTGTGGACGCGGCGCGGGGCGGAGGCCGCCGTGGGCGGTGATGCGTTCCCGGATGGTGCGGGTGATGCGCTCGCGGACGGCGGTGGGGGCGTTCGTGCCGGAGTACCAGCGCGCGTAGTCGTCGAGCAGGTCGGGCCGCACCGACGCCAGCCACGGCAGGAAGACCTCGCGCACACCGGGCCGCAGGTGCAGCACGATCGGCGTGACGCTGTTCGCGCCTGCCTCGACTGCACCACGGACGATGTCGTCGAGCTGCTCGGGGGCGTCGGAGATGCCCGGGATGATCGGCGCGAGCATCACGCCCGTGCGGATCCCCGCCTCGGAGAGCGCCGCGATCGTCTCGAGCCGAGCTCGCGGGTGGGGCGTCCCGGGCTCCGACGTGCGCCACGCATCCTCGTCGAGCGTCGGGATCGACATCGACACGCCCGTGCAGACTCCCCGCGCCGCCGCGTCTGTGAGCACGTCGAGGTCGCGTGCGACGAGGGTTCCCTTGGTCAGGATCGAGAAGGGGTTCCCGGCCGTCGTGAGCGTCTCGACCACACCACGTGTCAACCGGTAGCGGCCCTCGCAGCGCTGGTAGGGATCGGTGTTCGTGCCGAGCGCGACCGGCTCGCCGCGCCACGACGGCCGCCTGAGCTCCGCCCGCAACCGCTCCACGGCGTTGACCTTCACCACGATCACGGACTCGAAGTCTCGCCCTGCGTCGAGGTCGAGGTAGGTGTGGGTCGGGCGGGCGAAGCAGTAGGTACACGCGTGCGTGCACCCGCGATAGACGTTGATCGTCCAGCTGAAGGGCAGTCCGGAAGCGGCCGGGACGTGGTTCAGCAACGACTTCGCGCGGACGTGCACGAACTCGATGCCCGCGAACTCCGGGTGCGTGATCCGCTCGCCGAGGCCGGGCAGGGCAGCCGCCTGCTCCTGCTCGACCGTCGACCACCGCAGGCGTACCGCAGCTGACTCCATCGGACCCGCCTCCCGTCGTCGCGGGAGGGTAACGAACGTACGTTCGTTCCGCGAGCCGCGGGCGGGCCATGCTGCGTGGCCCGCCCCCCCGTTCCTCGGCTCACGGGGGCTGCCCGACCGCGCCTGCCTCAGCTCGTGGTGAGGGTGTGCGGCCCTTCGGTCAGCTCGACGGTGACCTCGACGACGTGGTAGGTGCCGGTGCCGTCGTCGTCGGTTGCGACCGTCATGCGTCCGATGACGTAGTCGTCGGTGACCGCCAGGTGCTCGTCGCCGTGGCGGCCGAGCCGCACGTCGGAGCGCGCGAGGGCCTCGTCCTCGGTCACGCCGAGCAGCGCCTCTGCCTCGGCGAGGATGGCCCCTTCGTCGATCGCGTCGCCGCCGCCGTCGTCGGTCGCCTCGCCGGGGACCATGTCGACGCAGTCCGTCGCACCTTCCAGGCAGATCCCCAAGGCGGGTGTGGGCTCCGACGCGCCGCTGTCGGTCGCCGCCTCGGCGCCACCGCAGGCGCTTGCGAGGACGGCTGTGACGAAGAGCGCGGCTGCGGTCATGCGGTTCATGGTGGGTCTCCTGTGGCGGGCCGCAGTCGTTGCGGCCACTCATGGGACGTCACCTGAGACGGTGCGGTTGCATGCCGGGTCGCACCGTCGTGCGGGTCGGTGCAGTCGCACGCCGCGACCCACCGTCGTACGGGTCAGAGGTCGTCGGTGGCGAAGGTGTCGCAGGAGCCGAGGTGGCCCGCCTCGTACCCGCGCGCGAACCAGGACTGACGCTGTTCGCTGGTGCCGTGGGTGAACGTCTCCGGCCGCACCTGGCCCTGGAGCTGCTCCTGGATGCGGTCGTCGCCCACCGCGGCGGCCGCGGACAGCGCGTCGGCGACGTCCTCCTCCGTCAGTGGCCTGAGGAACGCCACACCGCTCTCGGGATCGATCGCCTGGGTCGCATGGTGTGCCCAGACCCCCGACAGGCAGTCGGCCATCAGCTCCACGCGCACCGCACCCGACTCCGGCCCCTGCGGGTCGCGCTGCGCGCGGTCCAACAGGCCGAGCTGGTGCTCGATGTGGTGGCCGAACTCGTGCGCGACGACGAACTGCTCCGCCAGCGGGCCCTCACCCGCACCGAACCGTTCGCGAAGCTGGTCGAAGAAGCCGACGTCGAAGTACGTGGTCCGGTCCGCCGGGCAGTAGAACGGGCCGACCGCGCTGGTGGCGTTCCCGCAGCCGGTCGCGACCGACCCCTCGAAGATCGTCAGGCCCGGCGGGTCGTACGCCGGCCCACCTCCGGCAGGCAGCTGTTCCGCCCACACCACGTCCAGGCTCTCCGCCGTGGCGATGATCCGGCAGTCGACGTGCTCGTTCGCGTCGGCGCCGGTGAGGCAGTGCTCGAAGCCGCCTTCGAGCTCTTGACCGGCCGTCCCACCCGCGTCCGGACCGAGTCCGCCGACGAGTCCGTCGAGCGGCACCCCGAGCAGCGCCGCGATCAACACGAGCAGCAGGCCGCCCCCACCGCCGATCGCCAGTCCGGCTCCACCTCGACGTCCCCGTGAGGCTCGACGCGGGTCGGTGCGCACGTTGTCGTTGAAGCTCATCGACCGCTCCTCGCGCGACCCGACCGGCGCTGAGCCTACGACCGGGCGTGTGGTCCGGCGCCCTGCGAGGCCGTCCCTCCGGCCGGCGGTCGGCCGGGCGCGTCGGGGACGCAGGGACACGGCGAACGGGGACGCCCCCGCCCTCCGGGTCGGAGAGCGGGGGCGTCGGGCCAGGTCGCGCGATCAGCGCTGGGTGACGTGGACCTGGTCGATCCAGAGCCTGAGCTCCTGGGACTGCGGGCTGGCGGTCGACACGATGCCGGCCCGGATGCGGGACACGGGAGCGCCGAAGTAGTTGGAGGTCGTGGTCTGCGAGACGCGCTGGCCGTCGATGTAGATCTCGTTCAGGGCGTTCGTCTGGTGCAGACGCTGCACGACGCGCAGGTTGACCCAGCGGCCCTCGGGGATGTCGTACTGGCCGCCGATGACGGTGAACGGGGACGAGCCGAGGCGCTCGCGGATCAGTGCGAGGCGACCGTTGGAGAGGATGGCAAGGCCGCCGTGGTCGGCGTTCGAGCCGCGCTGGGACCAGTTGTCCCAGCGGATGAGGTCGACGGCGCCGCGCTGCGCGGACTTGAAGCCCGGAGCGAGGTAGACGTCCATCGAGTAGTCGACCGTGGTGCCCTGGGACCACGACACGCCCTGCTGGACGCGTGCGTAACCGGAGCCGGACGCGTTGCGGACCGTGGCGAGTGCGCCCTTCTTCCCGGCCTGGGTGGCGGCGGAGATGCTGCCGGCGGACGTGGACGTCTCACCGAGCTGGCCGTTGTCGAAGTTCTGGTTCCACACGACCGTGCCGTTCGGGGCGGGCGCGGGCGGCGGGATGGGAGCGGGCTCCGGCTCGGGCTCCGGCTCGGGCTTCGGCTCGGGCTTCGGCTCGGGAGCGGGTGGGGTCGGCTCGGGCTCGGGCGCGGGGGCCGGCGTGCGGCTGGCCTCCTCGAACGCGCCCTCGAGCGCGACGACGCGGGTCTCGAGCTTCTGGACCTTGGCGCTCAGCAGATCGAACTCGCCGCCGGTGGGGACGGTCGGCCGGTCCATCGCGGTGGCGAACGGTGCCGACACCACCAGGATGATGGCCACGAGCAGCACGACATGGCGTTTGAACATGGGGGGAACTCCGATGTGGAAGACGTACCGGGGGGGCGGAGCCGCTCGGGGGTTGAGCGCTCCAACACCGGGGTCGGCGCGATGCCCGAGCGGGCGAAGGGTCGAAGGTCCCATCGGCGTCCAAGCGCGCGACCAAGTCCCGGCGGTCGCGCGTCCGGAGGATGGTGGGTCGCTGCGCGAGCACGGGCCGCGCGCGTCTACGGTCGGCGACGTGGCTCGCGGGGAGCGGTCACGGACCGCCCCCCGCGGCCGGGTCACGGGAGGTGGCGCGGTGGGGGTGGGACCGACGACACACGTGGTTCTGCTGCGCGGCGTCAACGTTGGCGGGCACAACAGGGTCGCGATGGCGGAGCTGCGGCGGGTGCTCGCGGCGGCCGGCTTCGGCGAGGTGCGCACCTACGTGCAGAGCGGCAACGCCGTGCTGACCGCGGACACGGACGACCCGGCCGTGGTGGCCGGAGAGGTCGCGACGCTGCTCGCCGGGCAGCTCGGCGTCCACGCCGCCGTGCTGGCCCGCACGGAGACGGAGCTGCGCGCGGTCGTCGACCGCAACCCGTTCGTCGAGGCCGCGGCCGCCGATCCGACGACCGTGCACGCCGTCTTCCTCGACGGCGAGCCGTCCTCCCCGGACGCGTTCGACGTCGACGCGGCCGCGTTCGCCCCCGAAGAGCTGTCGCATGGGGATCGGGTGCTCTATCTCCACCTGCCCGGTGGCCTCGGCCGCAGCGCGCTCGCCACGGAGCTGGGCAGGCGCCGCAGCGAGGTGCAGGCGACGATGCGCAACTGGCGGACCGTCACCAGGCTGCTCGAGCTCGCGGGCGGCACGCCGGACGCGTGAGCCCACGCGCCCACCCGGGCCGTACGACCCTGCGGGGCGATGACCTTCACCCCCGGCGATGCCGACGCGCCACGCCGATGCTTCGCGTGAGACCTCGGGACCCCAGCCTCCGGAGCCAGTCCGATGTTGCGCCGGCACCTCCGCCCGTCCGCCCTCCTCCTCGCCGCCGGGGTGCTGCTCGCCGCCTGCAGCGGCGCCGCCGAACCAGCGGCCGAGACGCCCGACGGGGCGGTGGTCGCATCCGCCGTCGCGGCCGAGGACGTGACCGTGACGGTCCACCGCACCGAGGCGTGCGAGTGCTGCGGCCGGTACGAGGCGTACCTGCGCGAGCTCGGGTTCACGGTCGACGAGGTGCTGCACCACGACCTGAGCGACCTGAAAGCGGACATGGGCGTGCCCGACGACGAACGGTCGTGCCACACGAACGAGGTGGCCGGCTACGCCGCGGAAGGTCACGTCCCGGCCGAGGCGCTGCTCCGGCTCGTCGCCGAGACACCGGACATCGACGGGATCGCCTTGGCCGGCATGCCCTCCGGTTCTCCGGGGATGCCGGGCGAGCAGGAAGCGCCGTTCGTGGTCACGGGCTTCTTCGCAGGCGAGGTCGTCGTCGAGTTCGGCCGCTTCTGAACCCCGAGGTGGCGGCGTCAGCCCGTGGCGGGCGACCCCGCGCGGCGCGACGGGACGAGCAGGGCGGCGAGCAGAGCGGCCGCACCCACGACCAGGAGCGTCGGGGTCCGCGAGTCGACGAGGGCCGTGAGCGACCCCCCGAGCACCGGTCCGAGCGCCGCGCCGACGCCGCGCGTCAGCGACGACACGCCGAGCACGATCCCGAGTGAGCCGCCGTCGACCGCATCGGTGGAGAAGATGCTCTCCACCGGGACGAGCGCGCCGACCGCGACACCGGCCAGGACCGCGAACGCGATCGCCGTCGGCACCGTGCCTGCGAAGGGGAGCAGGACGCACGAGGCGCCGGTCAGCGCGTGGGCGAGTCGCAGCGTCGGGCGGGAGCCGAGCCTGCGGATCAGCCATGGCATCGGGATCCTGCCTGCGAGCTGCAGGGCTCCACGGGCGCCGGCGAGTCCGGAGGCGACGCCCAGCCCCAGCCCTGCCGTCACCATCACCGGCACCTGGTAGAGCACGAGCACCGACGTGACCGCTCCGCCGAGGAAGGTCGTCAGGAGCAGCGCCAGGACCACCCGGTCGCGCGCTGCCGCGGCCAGGGCGGCACGCAGCGGGGGTTGTGTCGTGTCAGCGCCACGGTCGTCGCGGACGGTGCCGGCGACGAGCAGGAAGGCGACGGCCACGACGACGCCGGTCGCACGCAACGTCGGCCGCCAACCGAACGCCAGCACCGACCATGCGAGCAGGGGAAGGAAGATCGGGCTCGCGAACGCGCCCCAGAGGGTGTTCGTCGTGATCGCCCTGGCGCGAGCCTCCGGCGAGACGAGCCCGGCGATGACGGTGTGGACCGCGGCGTAGTAGCCGAGCGCGCCGGTGATGCTCCCGGCGAGGATCGCGGCAGCCGCGAAGGTCTGCGCCGAGCCGGCGGCGGCAGCGAGCAGGTAGGCGAGCGACGCCAGCGGTGCACCGACGAGGTACACGCGGCGCGCCCCGTGGCGTGGCAGCAGCCTGCCGACCACCGTCGCCAGCACGCCGGCGCCCAGCAGCGAGATGCCGTAGGTGGACGACAGCGTCGCCTCGGACCAGCCGGTGTCCGCGCGGATCGGCTCGAGCAGGACCCCGTATCCGTAGAACCACGCCCCGAACCCGACGATGGTGACCACGCCCAGGGCGGCACCGAGATGCCAGGGCAGGCGGTCGCGCACGGGGAGGATCCTGTCGGGGGCGCGCAGCACGGTAGTGGCGCCTCGCCGGGGCACGACGTCCGGCCCGTTCGGAGCGGTTGACACCATACCCCCTAGGGGTATCGTGGCGCGCGGATGGAGGGACACCCATGGATCACCACTCGGCGGCAGTTCCCGGCAGCGCTCACGGCCACCAGGAGCACGGGCAACCGCACGACGACCCCGGCCCGCACGGCGGTGGCGCGGGGCCTGGCACCCATGGCTCCCATGGCGCGCATGGCGCGCACGGCGGCCACGACGACCACCTCGCGATGTTCCGGGACCGGTTCTGGCTCTCGCTCGTGCTGGCGATCCCGGTCGTCGTGTGGTCGCACCACGTCCAGTCGTGGCTCGGCTACTCGGCTCCCGCGTTCCCCGGCTCGGGGCTCGTCGAGCCGGTGCTCGGGTCGGTGATCTTCGTCGTCGGAGGCTGGCCGTTCCTGGCTGGCGGCTGGCAGGAGGCGAAGGAGCGCGCGCCCGGGATGATGCTGCTGATCGCCATGGCGATCACGGTCGCCTATGCGGCGTCGCTCGCCACAACCCTCGGGTGGTTCTCGCAGGAGGTGTGGTGGGAGCTCGCGCTGCTGATCGTCATCATGCTGCTCGGGCACTGGATCGAGATGCGCGCGATCGGCCAGGCACGTGGCGCGCTCGCCGCCCTGGCAGAGCTGCTCCCGGACGAGGCCGAGCGGGTCGCCGACGATGGATCGGTGCACCCCGTGCCGATCGCCGACCTCGCCCCCGGCGACGTCGTCCTGGTGCGGCCGGGAGGACGCATCCCGGCGGACGGCACGGTGGTGCAGGGCACCGCCGACGTCGACGAGTCGATGCTGACGGGCGAGTCGAGCCCGGCTACCCGAGGCGTCGACGAGCGGGTCGTCGCGGGAACCGTGGCGACCGACGCCAGTCTGCGGGTCCGTGTCGACGCCGTCGGTGACGACACGGCGCTCGCCGGCATCCAGCGGCTGGTCGAGGCGGCACAGAGCTCCACCTCACGGGCGCAGACGTTGGCGGACCGCGCCGCGGCGCTGCTCTTCTACGTCGCACTCGCGGCCGGGGCGGTCACCGCGGTCGTGTGGACGATGCTCGGTCAGCCCGCGCTGGCGATCGACCGCACCGTCACCGTGCTGATCATCGCCTGCCCACACGCGCTGGGGCTCGCCATCCCGCTGGTGACCGCGATCTCGACGTCACGCTCCGCCCGGGCCGGCATCCTCGTGAAGGACCGACTCGCGCTCGAGCAGATGCGATCGATCGACGCGGTCCTGTTCGACAAGACCGGCACCCTGACCCGTGGCGCCCACGTCGTCACCGACGTGGCCGTGGTCACCGGACGCACCGTCGACGAGGTGTTGCGCCGCGCCGGCGCCGCGGAGGCCGACTCCGAGCATCCGCTCGCACGCGCCATCCACGCGCACGCGCAGGCGGTGGCCGGAGCACTGCCGCCCGCGAGTGGCTTCCGGGCGAGCAGCGGTCGAGGCGTCGACGCCGAGGTGGAGGGTCGTGCCGTGGCGATCGGCGGACCGGCGTTGCTCCGGGAACGGGACCTGCGGGTCCCGGACGAGCTGCGCGAGCCGGCCGCCGCATGGGCCGGGCGGGGTGCAGCCGTCCTCCACGTCGTCGAGGACGGCGAGGTGGTGGGTGCGCTCGCCCTGGAGGACGAGATCCGCGACGCGTCCAGGGAGGCCGTGCGGGCGCTCCAGGCAGCCGGCGTGATGGTCGGCATGATCACGGGCGACGCGCGGCCGGTCGCGGTGTCGGTGGCCGAGCAGCTCGGCATCGACGAGGTGTTCGCGGAGGTGCTGCCCGAGGACAAGGACGCGAAGGTCGCCGAGCTGCAGGCGCGCGGACTCACCGTGGCCATGGTCGGCGACGGCGTCAACGATGCGCCCGCACTCGCCCGAGCGGATGTCGGCATCGCGATCGGGGCGGGCACCGACGTCGCCATCGAGTCGGCGGGCATCGTGCTCGCCTCCGACGATCCACGCGGGGTGGTGGCGATCCGCCGGCTGTCCGCGGCGACGTACCGCAAGATGGTCCAGAACCTCTGGTGGGCGGCGGGCTACAACCTCGTCGCGATCCCGCTGGCGGCCGGCGTCCTGGCCGGAGTGGGCTTCGTGCTGCCGATGGCGGTCGGCGCGGTGCTGATGAGCAGCTCGACGGTGGTCGTCGCGCTCAACGCCCAGCTGCTGCGGCGAGCGCCCCTGACCGAGGGCCGGTGACGGTCCGACGGGCCTGAAATCCGACCCGGCAGGCCGCCCGTCGGTCCCGTTCCGGGGCGCCGGAGGCGCCCGTCAGCTGGGCCGCCAGAGGTTGTGGACCACCCAGAAGCGTCCCTGTGCGTCTGCCGCGACCCCGACGCCGACGACCGTGTAGTCGCCCGTCAGGTTGGCGCGGTGTCCGGCGGACGCCTCGAAGGCCTTGTGCAGCCTCGCCAGGTCGGCCCCCTGGATCACCCCGACGTTCTCGGCCGCTGCCCCCGCCCCCAGCGCTGCCGTGAGCTGGTCCCCGTAGCGGGGGTTGTGGCGTTGCTCGCCGTCGGCCGCCATCCGGCGCGCCCAGGCGTTCGCGACGTCGTCGGCCGTGCCCGACCGCTGTAGCGCAGGGAGCCCCGCGCGGGCGCGTGTCGCGTTGATGTGGCCGGCCACCGTCCCGGCCAGGTCCTGCCTCGAGGTCACCGCCGGTGCGGAGGCCACGACCGGTGTCGGGGAGGGAGACGGCGCAGGAGCCGTCGTCGCGGGTGGCGCAGGCTTCGGCTTCGCCTTCGGGCGAGGCGCCGGGGTGGGCGTCGACGCGGCAGGAGGCGCGGAGGTCGTGACCGCATCCTTCGGTTGCGGGGCCGTCCTCCGCTCCCGGGCGTCGGTGACCTCCGGGGTGCCCGTGGCGAGCTCCTGCTCCGGCTCGACCGGGCCCGCGTCGGCCCGCAGGTCGGGGCCGTCGTCCGGAGCGCGGACGCCCTGGTCCGGGGCGTCGTGGTCGATCGGTGGACGCGCCGGCGGCTGGTCCTCGGTCGCGATCCGGGGATCGGGTTCGCCGAGG
Organism: uncultured Nitriliruptoraceae bacterium; assembly: GCA_963695235.1. Taxonomy (GTDB): domain Bacteria; phylum Actinomycetota; class Nitriliruptoria; order Nitriliruptorales; family Nitriliruptoraceae; genus PWLR01. Next base: position 518,200 of record OY968778.1, on the reverse strand, counting down.
GCGGCGGGAACGGGAGGCGCCGGCTGGTCGTCGGCGACGATCGTCGCGCCGGTTCCGAGCGCCGCGAGGGCGAGCATGGCGAGCACGAGGGAACGCAGGGGTGCACCTCTGTCCGGGGTCGTGGGGACGTGCGGACCTGCGGGCCGGCGGGACGCGGGGGGACGTCACGATGGCGGGCGCGTTGCGGTGGCGGCCTTCCGTCCTTGCGGTCGGGGGGTCTCGGACGGCCGTCCGTACAGCCCGCGTGCGGTCAGCGGCGGAGACAAGCAGTCGCTTCGCCGCGGCGGTGGTGGGCGCGCGTTGGGAGCATCCCCGCTGCGCTGGTCAGACGTCCAGGGCCGGACGGGGGCGACGAACCGTGCCAGGGATCCGCGGGACGGCACCTCCGTGGGGTGCCGTGCCGAGCCGGACCGAACCGCCGTCTCAGGCGTCGGGCTGTGGCTGGAGCAGCTGATCGACGGGCGCACGGTCGTCCGTGAGCACCCTCGCATCACCCACGAACGTGCCGAGCGAGCCACCGTGCAGCAGCTCGTCCGCGCTGCCACCTCGGCGTAGCTGCTCGCGAAGCATCTCCAGCGGCAGTGGCTCGTTCGAGGCCAGCGCGACGTGGTTGCCCCCGAGCCCCGGTGCGCGTGGCCCGAAGGCGCCCTGCCGGCCGATGACGGCGACGTGCTCGAACACCTCGCCGACGGTGGCGAGCTGGGCTCGGAGGAAGTCACGGGCGCCGTAGTCGATGACGTTCATGACGTAGAGCCCGTCCGGACGCATCGTCCGATCGATCTCGCGTGCGTACTCCACCGTCGCCAGGTGCCACGGAACGGCGATGCCCCCGAACGCGTCGCCGATGACCAGGTCCATGCTCGCGTCGGGCACCCGGGCGATCGTCAACCGGGCGTCACCCGTGATGGTCGTGATGTCCTGCCCGAGCTCGAGCCCGAGCTCCTCCTGCGCGAGCTCGACGAGCAGCGGGTCGACCTCGAGAACGGTGGAGGTCGAGCCCGGGTGCTCCGCGCGGAGGTAGCGCGGCATGGTGAAGCCGCCGCCCCCGACGTGGAGGGCGTCGAGAGGCTCGCCGGACGGGTCCATCGCGGTGATGACGTCACCGAACCAGGCCGTGTAGGTGAACTCCAGGTGCGACGGATCCTCCAGGTCCACGTAGCTGTGCCGCAAGGTGTCCAGCCACAGGATCCGGCCGGTGTCGCGGAGCGGGTCCTCGTCGATGAAGGCGCAGTAGTACGCCGACTCGTGCTCGCAGGGGTTGGTGGCGGCGAAGGAGAACAACGAGGCGGCCAGCGCGACCACCATCGTGCCGATCGGCGGGCGGGCGCCTCGGCGCAGGGCGATCGCGCTGGCGACGCCGAGCACGACGAGGAACACGGCCGTCCCCCGCACGACGGGGCGGGTGGGCAGCGCGGCGACCAGCAGGAAGCCGGTCACGAACGTCCCGACGATCGCACCGGCGGTCGAGAGTGCCGACAGTCGGCCGACGACCCGACCGGTGTGGTCGAGCGACGAGAGCTGGATCTTGATGACGGCCGGCGTGACCGCCGACAGCACGGCCGCCGGGAGGAAGAAGGCGAAGACCGTCAGGATCGTGGTCGTCGCGGGCCCGGCGCCCCTGAGTCCCGCGCCGAGGTTGTCGACCACCGGGATGGACACGAACGCCAGCGCGCCGCCGACCACCAGGAGCGGCCCGATCAGGGAACGCGGCTCGCGTGCGTCCGCCGCCTTGCCGCCGAGCCAGGAACCCAGCGCGATGCCGCCGAGGATCACACCGATGATGGCCGTGTAGGTCTCGAGCGTGTGCCCGACGTAGGGCGCGAGCAGCCGCGCCGCCAGGATCTCGAGGACGAGCACGGCAGCGGACGAGAGGAAGACGAGCGCGGCGGCAGCGGGGGCAGGCATGGCTCGGGAGGGTAGGGCAGCGACCGCGGTCAGCCGACCGCGAGGACCGCCACGACCACGACCGCCACCTGTGGGAGCGCTGCGAGCGCGAGAGGCGCCCCGTCGATGCGGGGCTTGACGGCCAGCCGTCGTTCCCGCGGCAGCCAGGACACGGTCACGTGCAGCAGCGTGGCGGCGATCGCCTGGCCGAGCGCGCCCGCCAGGACCACGATCCCCAACGCGTCGAACCACCGCCACGCGGCGGTCGCGACGAGCACCGCGTCCGCGGCGAGCCCGAGCGCGAGCCAGACGATCGCGGCGGTGAGGAGCACCCCCGGGACCGGGGCCCCGCTGCCCTTGCGGAGGATGGTCGCCAGCAGTGGGCGTGCGATCGCGAACGCCCCGGCGGCTGCGACGGCGAGCGACACCGCCGCCACGAGCCGCGCGCCGGTCGACCAGGGGGCGGGCAGCGCCAGCAGGAGCAGCGACAGCACGGCGACGCTCGCAGCGGACGCGGTCCGGCGGATCCACCTCGCCTGCGCTGCCTCCGACGCCGGCGTGAGCTGGGCGCGCAGCAGGGTCGGGCCGTACAGCACCACGGTCGCCAGGAGGGTCACCGCCCCGAACCCGACCACCATCGCGTGGAGGTGGGCGAGGCGCGTCCCGAGGTGGGCCCATCCCGGCACGACCCCGATGCCGAGCAGCGCGCCGAGCAGGGCCCCGTGCAGGAAGGCGCCGTGTGCGCGCTCGTAGGCGCGGACCAGCCAGAGGAAGCGGGTGCTGAGGGACCGGCGTCGCGCGCTGCGCAGCCGCCACCAGCTGACGGCCACGGCCGTGGAGACGACGGTCGCCCCGACGGCGATCGCGGGCAACAGGCGCCCGGCCAGCCCGCCGACCATCGTCACCGCGCCCATCGCGAGTGCCAGGCGCAGCCACCGCCGGTCGCGGGGCAGCACGCGCAGCACCGTCTCGGCCTGGTGCTGGGAGAACGCGACGACCAGCGGTGTCACCACCCCGAGCGTGAAGAGGTGGACGGGCACCAGACGCGAGCCCGGCAGCGCGGCCGTGCTCGCCCACATGACGGCGACGATCGCCGCGACGGCGGCGAGGGCCGCGTCGGGACGGACGTCGTCGAACGGCGAGCCGGGGCGGCCGCCGGTCGCGAGCCGACCCATGGTCGACGCGGGCTCGGGGCGTGCGGGTCTGCGGCGTGCGGGTCGGAGGTCCATGGGGCGCAGGCTCTGGCAGTGCTCCGATCGCGGCTAGGGGCGAACGTCCCCTCCCGCCCGTCGGACGGGCACGTGGGCAGGAGCGGTAGCCTCGGCGGCCGAGCGTCGATCACCCCGAACCTTCCTGCGAGGGAACCCTTGGCGGACTACTGCTACGTGATGAAGGGCCTCACCAAGACCGTGCCAGGCGGCAAGGAGGTCCTGTCCAACATCTGGCTGTCGTTCCTGCCCGGCGTGAAGATCGGCGTGATCGGCCCCAACGGGGCAGGGAAGTCGACCCTGCTGCGGATCATGGCCGGACTGGACACCGAGTTCGAGGGTGAGGCCTGGCCCGCCAAGGGCGTCTCGGTCGGCTACCTCCCGCAGGAACCGGAGCTCGACGACACCAAGACCGTCCGGGAGAACGTGCTCGAGGGACTGGGAGAGGTGGGCGCGCTCGTCCCGCGGTACAACGCCCTCACCGCCCGCTTGGCCGAACCGCTCGACGACGACGAGATGCAGCGCATCTACGACGAGATGGGCGAGGTCCAGGACGCGATCGACGCCGCCGATGCCTGGGACCTCGACCGCACGATCGAGGTGGCGATGGACGCGTTGCGCGTCCCGGACGCCGACGACGTCACCGTCCTCTCGGGTGGCGAGAAGCGTCGGGCGGCGCTGTGCCGCCTCCTGCTCAGCAAGCCGGACATCCTCCTGCTGGACGAGCCGACCAACCACCTCGATGCGGAATCCGTCGCGTGGCTCCAGCGGCACCTGCAGCAGTACCAGGGGATGGTCGTCGCCATCACCCACGATCGGTACTTCCTCGACGAGGTCGCCGAGTGGATCCTCGAGCTCGACCGTGGGAAGGGGCACCCCTACGAGGGCAACTACTCCGGCTGGCTGGAGCAGAAGCGCGAGCGGCTCCGCCACGAGGAGCGCGAGGAATCGGCCACGCAGCGACAGCTCGCGGAAGAGGCCGAGTGGGTCAAGCAGTCACCGCAGGGACGTCGGACCAAGGCGAAGGCGCGCATCCAGGCCTACGAGACGCTGCTCAACCGTGACCGGCCGAAGCAGGTCACCAAGCCCGTGATCATGATCCCCGACGGCCCCCGGCTGGGCTCGGTCGTCGTCGAGGCCGACGGCGTCCTGAAGGGCTTCGGCGACAAGCTGCTCTACGAGGACCTGACCTTCACGCTGCCGCCCGGCGGGATCGTCGGCATCATCGGACCCAACGGTGCCGGCAAGACCACCCTGTTCAAGATGATCGTCACCGCCGCGGGGCACGCGGAGCTGCTGGACGGCCCCGAGGAGCCCGACGAAGGGTCGGTCCGCGTGGGCGACACCGTCGAGCTGTCCTACGTCGACCAGTCCCGAGCGGCGCTCGACGCCTCGCGGACCGTCTTCGAGGAGATCACCGGGGGGGTCGACTGGGTGCAACTCGGCAGGACCGAGATGGCCTCGCGCGCGTACGTGGCCGCGTTCGGGTTCAAGGGCGGTGAGCAGCAGAAGAACGTGGGTTCCTGCTCGGGCGGTGAACGCAACCGGATCCATCTCGCGAAGCTGCTCCAGAACGAGGCGAACCTGCTGCTGCTCGACGAGCCGACCAACGACCTGGACGTCGACACGCTGCGGGCGCTCGAGGAGGCGCTGCTGGACTTCGCGGGTTGCGCCGTGATCACCAGCCACGACCGCTGGTTCCTCGACCGTGTCGCCACCCACATCCTGGCCTTCGAGGGCGACTCCGAGGTCACCTGGTTCCCGGGCGGCTACTCGGAGTACGAGGACGACCTGAAGCGCCGGAAGGGCGACGAGGCGCTCCAGCCACACCGGATCAAGTACCGGCCGCTCACCCGCCGTACCGCCTGAGCCGTTCCTGCGCGGTCATCTCGGCCGGGACGGCGGGACGCCGTCGGCCGCCCTGTCAGCCTGCTCCGGCCGGCGCGGCCGCTCGGTAGTGCAGCCCGGAGCCGTCGGCGGCGCTGAGCGACAACGACGCGCCGTCGATCTCGTAGGCGACCCGGCCCTGTAGCACGGTGAGGACGTGCGTCTCCTGCGGTCCGAGCAGATCGGGGCACGCCCGGCGGGTCGTCGCGAGCGGCCCCAGCAGCAGCGTGTCGTCCTCCACCTCGACGTCGCCCTCGAGCTGGTTGCATCCGGTGCTGCCGGTGAGGCTCCCGTCGGCGTGCAGCCGCAGCTCGCCGTCGCCCTGGACGCTGCTCACCGCCCCGTCCGGCCCCGCGCCGCTGACCAGGGACTCGAGCACCCACCGGGTGCCGACCAGTGCCGCATCCTCCACCGGGGGCACTCGCTCGTAGGCCAGTCGGACACCCTCTCCGGTGAGCTCCAGGGTCTCGTCCGCGCGGTCGTAGGCGGTCACCGCGAGGAACGCGGCGATGTAGGCGGCCTCGGCAGCCATCGCACGCTGGTCCAGGCAGGCCATCTCCGTCACGGCCACGTCGCGCACCCCGAGCGTGTCGCCGTCGATCTCGACCGTGCCGCTGTAGCTGTTGCAGTGGGCGCGACCCCCCCAGCGCTCGGGGCTGATGTCCAGCAGGACGTCGTGCCCCTCGATCGTCGGGATGTCGCCGTCCGGCCCGTCGCCGTCGACGAGGCGCCACTGCCCGGCGAGCGCATCCAGCGCCTGCTCCCCGCCGCCGAGCGTGGCCGTGCCCCCGCAGGCGCCGAGCAGCAGCGCCGCGGCACCCGCGGTCATCGCGGCCAACCATCGCATCCGTCTCTCCATGCCCGGTCCGACGTCGCCGTCGGCTGTCCGGTTCCCGGCCGGGGCGCCGGACCGCGTCCCGGCGGCCGGGTGTGCCGAGCCCGGCGGCCGGGGGTGCGAGAACCCTCGCGTATCCGGGGGTTCTCGCGCCGTGCGGGGGTCTCGGCGGCCGGGGGTGCGAGAACCCTCGCGTATCCGGGGGTTCTCGCGCCGTGCGGGGGTCCCGGCGGCCGGGTGTGCGAGAACCCTCCCGTATCCGCGGGTTCTCGCGCGGGGGGCCAGAACCGCGTCCCGTCGGCGGTCAGGTCGTCTCGCGGCACTCGACGGTCCGCGCTCGGGAGCCCGCCGAGGAGCGCCCGACCGCTGCCAGATCCAAACGGTGCGGGTGCGCGTAGACGGTGCCGTCGCCGTCCCGCACGAACCCGACGAGCGTGATGCCCAGCCGTTCGGCGGCGCGAACGGCCAGGTCCGTCGGCGCGCCGACGGCCGCGACGACGGGCAGCCGCGCTGCGGCGGCCTTGGCGACGAGCTCGAACCCGACCCGGCCCGACAGCACGCACACCAGGTCGTCCAGTCCCGCATCCGGCCAGACGCCGGCCACCACGTGCGCACCGATCGCGGCGTCGAGCGCGTTGTGCCTGCCCACGTCCTCGCGCACGGTCACCAGGCGTCCGCCCGCGTCGAACAGGCCGGTGGCGTGCACCCCGCCGGTCGACCGGAAGCGACCCTGGGCGTGCAGCAGCAGGTCGGGCAGGCTCGCGACGACGTCCCACGGCAACGGGGTCGGGCCGAAGGGGTCGCCAGAGACGGGCGCCACCCGGTCCGCGAGCTCGTCGATGCTGGCGCGACCGCAGACCCCGCACGACGCGGTCGCCATCGCGTGTCGGTGCGCGATGCGGTCGGCGTCGACCGGCGTCCGTAGTCGGACGACGACCGTGTCGTCGGGGCGGGCCAGCGCGGTGGGGTCTCCCAGCTGCACGTCGACGACCTGGGTCGGCGTCGCCACCCCCTCCGTGACGAGCCATCCCGCCGCGAGCTCGCGTTCGTGGCCGGGGGTTCGCAGCGTGGTCATGAGGGTGACCGGTGACTGCTGTGGTCCGGCCGCCCGGATCTCCAGCGGCTCCTCGCCGATCAGCGTCCGTTCGGCGGGCACGACCGCACCGCCTGCCACCTCGGTGACCTCGACGCCGCGCACGTCGACGCCCGGCGGACCGTCGCGCACGGCGCGGGTCGCGTCGGCCCGCCACCACCACCGCTCGGCGGCGGCGAGCTCGTCCGGCGTGTCCACGTCCACTGCCGTGGCCCCGATCGGGTCGAGCGCCCGCCATGTCGACGGCGCGACCGCGTGGACGGCGAGGTGGTCGCTGACGACGTGCAGGCGCCGTTCGCCGTCGGCCAACAGCGGCTCCACCGCGGCGAGCGAGCGGGCCGGCCGGTAGGCGGCCAGCAAGGGTTGCGGTCCGCGGCTCGTGGCCAGCATCGCGGCGTCGGGCGCACCCGTGCCAGCCACGTCGCCAGGTGGCGCGGCGGGCGCGTCGGCGGCCGGCTCGAGCAGGTGGCCGACCAGGGCACGCAGGACGGCGGGTACCAGCCACGGATGGTCGACGCCGACCACCAGCACCGCGTCTGCGCCCGTCCGGGTGCCTTCACGGAGCGCGGCGCACAACCCGGCCAGCGGCCCGCCCCCCGGGAACGGGTCGGGGACCCGGCGGTCCGCGGCGACGTCGAGGTGGTCGTCCAGCTCGCTCCCGCCGACGAGCACCACCTCGGACACGACCGAGCGGAGCGCGTCGACGGTGCGGGCGAGCAGCGACCGCCCGTCGACCAGGACCCCGCGCTTGTCGCGCCCCATGCGCGCCGACCGGCCACCCGCGAGCACGGCGCCGAGGATGCGCGCGTCGCCCGCCACGTGGACCTCCCGTCCGTTCCGCCGGCACGGTAACCGGCGGGTCGCTCCCCAGTCGGCACACTGCACGGGGGGATCGACACCAGAAGGAGCGCGCGTGACACCCGACGAATGGTTCGAGGCACTACAGGAGGCGCTGGCCATGCCGTCCGTGCCGGCCGCGGCCTCCCCCCCGCTCGGGGACGGGGAGCGGGCGGCGCTCCTCGACCTCGCGCGGGTCGCCGCACACACGAGCGAGCGTTGGACCGCGCCGGTCTCCACCTTCGTCGTGGGCCTCGCCCTCGCGGACCTGCCGCCCGACGAGCGGGCCGAGCGTGTGCGCGCGCTGGTGGTGCGTCTCGAAGGACCCGCGGTCCCCGCGGTCCCCGCGGCCGACCCCGCGGCTGCCGATCCCCCCGCGGCTGGCGATGCATCCGGCACCAGCGGCACCCCCGCCGCCGACGCGGGGGCGCGGGATGCCTGACCACTCACCCGACCCGCACGTGTCAGAGGCTGCCGCCGATGACGTCCGCGCCTACCTCGAGATCCGCACCGCAACGCCGACGGGCTGGTCCCCGGACGGTCGGCGGCTGCTGATCTCCTCCGACCTGCCGGGCACGGCGCAGGTGCACCGGCTCGACCTCGACGGGGCGTCGACGCCGGTGCACGCCGCCGATCTGCGGGCACTCACCGACTTCGACGAACCCGTCGGTGCGGGGTACCTGCCGGTCGACCCGTTCGGCGAGGACGTCGGGCGGCTGCTGCTCGCCACCGACCGCGGCGGCAACGAGCGCACGCAGCTGTTCACGGCGCGCGACGACGTGCCTGCGCCCCTCCGCGGGCCTGACGACCTCACGCCGCTGGTCACCGACGACGACCACGTGCACCGGCCCGGTGGGGTGAGCCGGGACGGGCGCTGGCTCGCCTACGCGACCAACCGCGGCGACGGTGTGGCCTTCGACACGTGGGTGCGCGACCTCACGACGGGCGAGGAACGCTGCGTCTACGCGACGGGAGGCTGGTCCGGGCCGGGAGGGTTCTCGCCGGATGCCCGCACCCTGGCGGTGTTCGAGCAGACACTGCTCCCCGGCGACAACCGCGTGTTGCCTGCTCGACCTCGAGGTCGCCGGGCAGGGCGGACCCTCCGAGCCCGGCATGCCCGGCGTCGTCGAGCTCGCCGCGCACGACGGCAGCGCCGCCGTCGGCATGCCCTCGTGGCTCCCCGACGGCTCGGCGTTCTTCTTCGCGACCGACGTCGGTCGCGGGTTCGTCGGCATCGCGCGCGGTACGCCGGACGGTGCGTGGGAGCACGTGCTGGAGCTCGGGTGGGACGCCGGGTGCACCGTCGACTGGGCCGGCCGGCACCTGCTGGTGGTCTGGAACGACGACGGCCGGACCCGGGCGCGGCTCCACGACCCCTACGACCTACGGGTGACGGCGGACCTCGCCCTCCCCGGCGATGGGGTCGCGGGGGCCATGCGCTTCTCCCGCGACGGCCGGTGGCTGACCTTCGGTTACAGCTCGCCGCTGTTCCCCGGGGACGCGTGGCGCTACGACACGGACACCGGGGCGCTGGACCGGCTGACGACCTCGCCGTGCGGGGTGGACGCGTCCAGCTTCGTGGACGCCGAGTTGGTGCGGTTCCCCTCCTTCGACGGGCTGGAGATCCCCGCGTTCGTGTACCGCCCGCGCGAGCGCGATCGGGCCCCCGCGCGACCGACGCCGGTCGTGGTGATGATCCATGGTGGTCCGGAGAGCCAGTACCGGCCGTCGTTCACCGGCCTGACGCAGTACCTCGTCGCCCAGGGGTTCGCGGTCGTCGCACCGAACGTGCGCGGATCGACGGGCTACGGCCGCACCTACCAGCACCTGGACGACGTGGACAAGCGGTTCGACGCGATCGCCGACCTGGCGGCGCTGCACGAGTGGCTGGTGTCGCAGCCCGACCTCGACCACGACCGGGCGGCCCTGTACGGCGGCTCCTACGGTGGCTACATGGTGTTGGCCGGGCTCGCCTTCCAACCCGGACTGTGGGCGGCGGGCGTCGACATCGTCGGGATGTCGGACCTCGTGACGTTCCTGGAGAACACCTCCGACTACCGGCGCGCCTTCCGGGAGCGCGAGTACGGCTCGCTCGAGCACGACCGGGAGCTGCTGGAGCGGCTGTCCCCCATCAGGCACGTCGACCGGATGCGGGCGCCGCTGTTCCTCGTGCACGGCGCCAATGACCCGAGGGTGCCGGTGTCGGAGGCGGAGCAGATCCATGCCGTCCTCACGGACCGAGGCGTCCGGTGCGAGCTGCGCATCTACGAGGACGAGGGGCACGGGCTGTCGAAGCTCGCGAACCGCATCGACTGCTATCCGCGGGTGGTCGCCTTCCTGCACGAGGTGCTGGACGCCTGACGGGCAGCTCAGCCGTTGCCGGCGCGGCGCCGTTCTCCGATGCTCGTCTCGGCGTTGCGCTTCAGGCTGCCGCAGGTGGTGTTGGCGTCGCCTCGGACACCCTGCCGGATCGCGACCGGCAGCGCGGCGATGATGTCCTCGGCCTCCTGGAGCGCCTCGTACGCCGAGTCGTTTTCCTGCGCATCGGCTGCACGCTGCCATGCGGCGCACACGGCCTCGATGCCCTCCGCGCGATCGTCGGCCGTCGACGCGGATCCACCCGGGGTCGAGGAGGTGTCCGACACCGTCGTGCCGCCGTTGCCACCTCCGCACCCGGCCAGCGCGACCGCGACGAGCGCGGTGGTCGTCAACACCTGTCGCGAACGCACGCTCGCACCTCTCCCTGACGGACAGTGTACGGACGGGCAGGCTAGTCACGGTGCCCCGGACGCCGGGCGTGCGAGTGCTTCAGCCGCGCACCGCATCTCGCCATCGGTGACGGGCCGGAACGCCGTGCGACGGCCGCGGGGTCAGCCTCGCAGGAAGGTGGCGAGCAGCAGCACCGTCCCGAACACCGTCACGTAGCGAGCGAATCCGAGGAGATCGCGCCTCGCCACGACGGCCAGCAGGGTGCGGATGGCCCAGTAGCCGCTGAGCGCGGCCGCCAGCGCACCGACCACCATCTCGGTCGTGCCGAACGGCAACGTGCCGGGCTGGAGGGCACCCATGTCCGGGATGGTGACCAGCGTCGCCCCGAGGATGATCGGGATGGCGAGAAGGAACGAGAACCGCGCCGCCTCGGTGCGCGACAGTCCGAGCGCCATCGCCGTCGCGATGGTGGCACCCGACCGTGAGACGCCGGGGAAGATGGCGAACGCCTGCGCGAGGCCGATCGCGATCGCGTCACGCGCCCGGAGCGAATCCATCCCGCGTCCGAGGGAACCGCTGTCCACCACATCGGGCTCGGCGGTCCCCCCACGGGGGACGGTCGCGGTCGACAGGCGTGCCGTCCGGATCCGCTCTGCGCCCCAGAGCAGGACGGCGGTGACGTAGAGGAACAACGCGACCAGCCGGGGAGACGAGAAGGCGACCTCGAAGACGTCGGCGAACAGCACCCCCGCGGCAGCGGCGGGCACGCTCCCCAGTGCCAGGAGTCCCACGAGCAGCCACGCCTGACGCCGCAGCTCGGGGCCGACCCCGCGACCCAGCGTGTTGCGGAACAGGCGCCCCAGATCGGAGCGGAAGTGCCAGATGACCGCGGCGAGCGTCCCCGTGTGCACGAGCACGTCGAACGCGAGCGACCCTCCCTGCTCCCAGCCGAGGAGGTAGGGGACGGCCTGCAGATGTCCCGAGGACGACACCGGCAGGAACTCCGTCAAACCCTGGAGGATCCCCAGGACGATGGCTTGGAACAGGAGCACGGGCGCGGGCGGGCTGTGCCGTCGACGGACGGGCGACACGGCGAGCGAGCCGGAGCGTAGGCGTTCCCCCGCGGGCCGCCCGGTGTCCGACCGTCGGGCGCGGGCACCTTCGGGTCCTGGCCTCACGGTGACGGGGTTCGCGGGAGCACGACGGCGCCGAGTGCTGCCACCGAGGCGGCGGCGCTCACGTGGTGCGCGTCGCCCTCCGGCACCTGGAGCCACAACGTCACGTCGTCGGCCGCGAGCACGACCGCACGGTCCGTCACCGTCCGTGCGCCGCCGTCGGGCGTACCCGTCACGAGCGCGACCGCCGTCGAGGGCTCCAGTGGTGGGAGCGCATCGACGGGGACGGCCACCGCGACCGTCCCGGGCAGGAGGCCCGCCGCGATCGCGTCCCGGGCGACGTGCGCCTCGGTGGCGACGGCGCCCTGGGGCAGCGGGGCGCGGAGGGTCCCCTCCGCACGCGTGAGGGCCTCGGCGGGGACCAGATGTGTCGGCCAGTCGACGAGCTGCAGGACGTGGCTGTCGAGCGGGGTGCCGATCGGGAGGGGAGCCACCGCGACCAGCACCTGCGTCGGTGGTCCCCACGGGGAGGCCAGGGACCGGACGGCGGTGCTGGAGAGGAGCACGAAGAGGACGAGCGCCAGCACCGCTGTCCGCGTCCTGGGCCGTGTCCGCCACCACGCCTCCGAGAGGCGGTCGAGTGCCGGTGGGAGGGCGACGGGCGGCCCGGTCAGCCGGAGTCGAGCGGCGTGGTGGTGCCGGTCGTGACGGCCGTCGTCGTGTCCGTCGTCGCGGTGGAGGTCCATGGCCCGGAGTGGAGCAGTCCACCTGCCCGGCCGCGGCCGCGGGCCGGTGCGTCTGTGGACAGTGGTCCGTGCCGGTCAGGCCGACGCGGCCTTCGAGCGTGGGGGGGCGGAGGACGACCCGGAACCCGACGACGACCCGGAACCGGACGTCGTGGGCTTGGAGGAGGAGCCGCTGGTGGACCCCGCGCTCGTGTCCTTCGACGCGCTCGAGCCCGTGTCCTTGCCCGCGCCTTCGCCCGAACCCCCGGAGGAGGACGATCCGCCCTCGGACGATCCTCCCTCGGAGGAGGCGCTCCCGTCGGAACCGCCGGCGTTGGCCGGCGCACGACCCGAGGAGCTGTAGTCCTTCACGTGCCACCCGGAGCCCTTGAAGATGATGCCGGCGGCGCTGAAGACCTTGCGAAGCGCGCCCTGGCACCCGGGACAGGTGGTCAGCGCCTCGTCCTTGAACGACTGCACGACCTCGAGGTGTTCCCCGCAGTCGCGGCAGGCGTACTCGTAGGTGGGCATGTCTCACGCTCCTCGTACACGGGCCCGCACGACGGGCGCCGACGGCTCGGATCGGCGCCCCTGGCGGCCGAGCAGCGCGTTGGCACTCTCGGTCCGCGAGTGCTGAGGATGCCGTAGCCGCACGCGGCGCGCAACCTCCGCGGTGCCCAACGCCCGGTGTCGGGGCGGTCGCCGCCCGGCTCACCGCACGCGCGCCCCGGTCCGGTAGACCGCGCGGTCGCTGACGACGACGTCCACGACCTGGTCGTGAGCCTCGCGCGGCACGTCGGGCACCACCTGGCAGGCGAAGCACACGCCGACCCGGTGTGCACCGTCGGGCAGCTCGGAGAGCAGGCGGTCGTAGTGCCCGCCGCCCCGGCCCAGCCGACCGCCGTGCGGGTCGAACGCCACGCCCGGCAGGACCACCACGCCGATGGCCGACGGGTGGATCGCCGGGCCCGACGGCTCGTGGATGCCCCGGAATCCTGCCTGGAGGGTGCGCGGGTCCGCGGCCTCGACGGCCAGCAGCCGTTGCCCGTCGACCCGCGGGAAGCAGATCCGCAGCCCCCGCGCCTGCAGCGGGCCGACCGCGCCCGCGAGGTCGACCTCCTCGTCGAGGGCGGCGTAGAGCAGCACCGCCCGGGCGACGGACAGCTCGGGCAGGGGCAGCAGCCGGTCGACGAGCGCCTCCGACGCCTCTGCCCGCTCGCCCGGCCGCAACTGGCGCCGGGCGGCGCGCGCGGCGGCGCGCAAGGCGGCCTTGCGGGCCGCGACGTCTCCCGCCACCTCGGGGTCCACTGGCTCCACCGTGCGACCCACCACCTCGCTGTCCGCGTCCGACCGCCGGCCGCGAGCGTACGGGCACCCGCCGTCCGGCCGCCGCTCGCAGGTCCGTGGCTACGCTCGCCCGCGTCGAAGGAGCACGCGTGGTCCGCAAGGCCGTCCTCCCGCTCGCCGGGCTCGGGACCCGGTTCCTGCCCGCGACGAAAGCGGTCGCGAAGGAGTTGCTGCCGATCGTCGACCGCCCCGCCGTGCAGTACATCGTCGAGGAATGCGTGCGCGCCGGGATCGACGACGTGTTGTTCGTCACCGCGTTCGGGAAGGCCTCGCTGGAGGACCACTTCGACCGGCGTCTGGACCTCGAGGCGGCGCTCGCGGCGAAGGGCAAGGACGACGACCTCGAGGTGGTGCGCGGGCTCGCGGAGCTGGCCACGATCCACAGCGTGCGGCAGCCGGAGCCGTTGGGCCTCGGACACGCGGTGCTGATGGGCCAGGACCACGTGGGTCCGGACGAGAGCTTCGCGGTGCTGCTCGGCGACGACCTGCTCGGCACCGCGTCGACGTTCCTGTCGCGGATGGTCGAGGCGCACGAGCGGACCGGCCGCCCGGTGGTCGCGTTGCTGGAGGTCCCGGAGGACCAGGTGCACCTGTACGGCGTCGCCGCGGTCGAGCCCACCGGCACCGACGGCGAGGTGCGTGTCACCGGACTGGTCGAGAAGCCACCCGCGGGCGAGGCGCCGTCCAACCTGATCGTCGTCGGGCGCTACGTCCTGCCGGGGTCGATCTTCGAGGTGCTCCGCACCACCGCTCCCGGCCGCGGCGGCGAGATCCAGCTGACCGATGCGCTGCAGGCCATGGCCGAGGACGAACCGATCGTCGGGATCGTGCTCGACGAGCCCCGCTACGACGCCGGCGACAAGCTGGGCTTCCTCCAGGCGAACGTCGAGTTCGCGGTCCAGCGCGACGACATCGGTCCCGCGCTGCTCGCGTGGCTCCACACCTTCGTCGACCGTCAGGAGCAGGGCGTCGAGGTGGTCCGGTGAGTGGCTTCGTCGGCCACGGCCGCGCCGAGGTCACGCCCGCCAACGAGCTGACCCCCGTCGACTCGCACCTCGCGCGGATCCTCGAGCTCCTGAGCGATCCGGAGCCGATCGAGCTGCGGCTCGCGGACGCGCTCGGGCTCGTGCTCGGCGACGACGCGGTCAGCCAGGTGGAGCTGCCCGCATGGGCGAACTCGGCGATGGACGGCTACGCGGTCGTCGCCGACGACCTCGCGGGCGCCACCGAGCGAACGCCGGTCACACTGCCCGTCGTGGGCGAGATCGTCGCCGGCGCCGGTGAGCTGCCCGACGTCGCACCCGGTACGAGCGTGCGCATCATGACGGGCGCGCCCCTCCCCGCAGGCGCGGACGCGGTCGTCCCCGTCGAGACCACCACCGGTGGCGAGGGCAAGGTCACCTTCCACCGCCCCGTCGAGCGCGGCGCGTCGGTGCGCCTGCCCGGTGAGGATCTGCGTCCGGGACAGCCGCTCGCCATGGCGGGCCGCCGGGTGTCGCCCGCGGACGTGGCGGTGCTCGCCGCGGCCGGGGTGACCCGCGTCCGGTGCATCCCGCCACCTCGGGTCGTGATCCTCTCCAGCGGGGACGAGCTCGTGCCCGCCACCGACGAGCCCGGACCGGGCCAGATCCGGGACACGAACGGACCGATGCTGGCGGCGATGGTCCGTGCCGCGGGGGGTGTGCCCTTCGGCGCCGGGATCGTCCGCGACGACCGCAAGGCGCTCATGTACGCCTTCGACACGAACATGGGCCACGCGGACCTGTTCGTCTGCACCGGCGGCGCGTCGGCGGGCACCCGGGACCTGCTCCCGGAGGTGATCGGCGCGCTCGGCGAGGTGGCGACGGCCAAGGTGGCGATGCGACCAGGCATGCCCCAGATCCGTGGGCGCATCGGCTCGTGCCCTGTGATCGGGCTCCCCGGCAATCCGGTGTCCGCCTTCGTCTCGTTCGAGGTGTTCGTCCGACCCGCGATCCGCAAGCTCCAGGGTCGTCGGGACGTCCTGCGTCCGCAGGTCACGGCGCGCGTCACGGAGCCGCTCCACGCCCCACCACACAAGCGCGGGTACGTGCGCGTGCGCCTCTCCCGCGCCGACGACGGCTGGGTCGCGATCCCCACCGGCCACCAGGGCTCGCACGTGATCACCTCGATCGCGCGCGCGGACGGCCTGGCGGTCGTGCCGGAGGAGGTCACGGAGATCGCCGTGGGGGAGACGGTGCAGGTGCACCTGTTGGTCGAGTGAGCGAACGGGACCCGGTGGCGCCAGCCCTCACCCACCTCGACGAGCGTGGCGTTGCACGCATGGTGGACGTCGCCGGCAAGGACACGACCCAGCGCACCGCGGTCGCTGCCTGCCGCGTCGTCATGGCGCCGGAGACGGCGCGGCTGCTGGCGGACGGCGGACTGCCGAAGGGCGACGCCCTGCCCGTGGCCCGCATCGCCGGCATCCAGGCCGCGAAGCGCACCTGGGAGCTGGTACCGCTGTGCCACCAGGTCTCGCTCACCTCCGTCGAGGTCGAGATCGAGGTCGACGCGGAGGTGGGGGTCGCGACGGTCACCACGACGGCCCGGGCCTCCGACCGGACCGGCGTCGAGATGGAGGCGCTGACGGCCGCGTCCGTCGCCGCCCTCACGCTGTACGACCTGCTGAAGGCGGTGCAGAAGGACGTGGTCATCACCGACCTGCGCCTGCGACGCAAGACCGGCGGGCGGTCCGGCGACGTCGAGTTGCCCTGATTCCGAGCTGCCCTGACGGGCGCGCCCCGTCGCCGGGCGCCGGCGTGGCCCGCCGACAGCGGCGGCCGTGTGACCACGCTGCGGCAGGTGTGCGCGCCGGCCGCGTGCGACGCGCTCGCCCGACGCACGTCGCGAGGCCGTCGCTGTCCACCGGTCACCGGTGCTGGCTAGGTTCCGCAACGGTCGCGGGTGCTTCGTGCCCTTCGAGCACGGTGTTACCGTCCGGCCGACCGCAGCACCCCACGGAGCGAATGCACGCGGTCGGTTCCAGGAGGCGACGCCGCGGTGGAACGGTGACCGAAGCGCTGGTGCTGATCGTCCTGGTGTGGGCGGGGATGCTCGTGTCGGGAGCGCTCCGATCCCGCAGCGCTTCCCCGCACGTCACGGTGGGAGGATTCGAACGTGCGATGGACGTCCTGCGCAGCGACAACGGGATGATCGATCGGGGTGGACGGCGTGACGGCCGCACCGGTCGGCGGTTGCTCGTGCCCTCGGATGCCGGCCGGATCGTGGAGCGTCCCGTGGACGACACCCTTCCCCCGAACGCGCGCCTCCGCGGCGAGGACCCGTTGTTGGCGCGGCGGCGCATGTGGTTCGAACGGGCCGTCGCGGTCAGCGGGCTCTCCCTGGTGCTCGGCGTGGCCTTCGGTGGGTGGCTCTGGATCCCGACCGCCATGGTGTGGGCGGTCACCGCCGCCTACGTCACGGTGCTCCGCCGCCTGAAGCTGCAGCGGGACGAGGCCAAGCAGGTGGTGCGGGAACTGGAGCTCGACCGCGACGACGTGCGGACCCTTCACGTGCCCGACGACGTCGCAGTCGGTGCCGGATCGTTGGGTTCCGCGTCGGCCGCGACGGGCGGCAGCGTGCGGCTCCGCCGCTGGGGCGACTGACTCGTGGCCGTCGAGACGGGCCTGCTCGCGCACGGCGAGCCGGTCCTCGAACGCTTCCGTGCCCGCCACGACGCACGCGAGCTCGGGCTCGACGCCTCTCGCACCGCCACCCGTGCGGCGGCGGCCGCGATCCGGGCCATCCATCGCCGCGAGTTCGTCGACGCCGACGAGCTGATCCGGCGGGCGATCACCGCACTCACCGCGGCGGAAGCGGCGTGTGCACCCCACCCGACCGTCCTGCACGCCGGCTTCGTGGCGGACGCCGCCAAGGAGGTCGCCGAAGCGGTGCTGACCCGCGCTGCCGTCGCGGGCGATCCGCTCCCCGGCCCGGCCGAGGTGGGTGTGGACGACGTGGCCTGGCTGCACGGTCTGGCGGAGACGGTCGGCGAGCTGCGACGCGCCAGCCTCGACCACGTCCGGCAGGGTGACGCTGCTGCGGGTGAGCGCTTGCTGGACGTCATGCAGGCCATCCTGTCCGTCCTCGTGACCATCGACGCTCCCGACGGGTTGACGCGCGGGCTCCGGCGGGCGACCGATGCTGCCAGGGCGATCACCGAACGCACCCGCGGCGACCTCACGACGGCGGCAGGTCAACGGGAGCTGCGTGCGGCTCTCGACGCACATCGAGCCGCGCTCGAACGCGTCCTCGAGGGTTGAGAACCCCTCGGCCGCGGCACCGGCATCGGTAGGCTGCACCGACCCGACCGGGGGCTGGTCGCATCGAGGCGGCCATGGGCGGGCCGTTCGTCACGTTCGATCGTGGACCTGAGGGGCTCGCCATGGCGGCGTCGACCAAGGAGCAGGGTGGCATCCGCGCGGCGCTCGCCTATCGCGACTTCCGGTGGCTGGTCACCGGCCTCGCGGCGTCGAGCGTCGGCAGCTGGGCCTACAACGTCGCGTTGTACGTCTACGTGTGGGACGCGACGGGCTCGGCGACCTGGGCGGCGGCGACGACGCTCGGACGCTTCGTACCCGCCCTGCTGTTCAGCACCTACGGCGGCGTCGTGGCCGAGCGGGTCGAACGACGCCGGCTGCTGATCCGGCTCGACCTCCTCGCGTCCACGGTGATGATCACCCTCGCCCTGGTGACCGGCATGACCGTCCTGCCGCTGCTGGCGATCGTGCTCGCGAGCCTCAGCTCGATGATCGGCACGGTCTACTGGCCGGCCACCGCCGCCCTCACCCCACAGATCGTCGACGAGAAGGACCTGGCGGCCGCCAACGCCTTCCAGAGCATGATCGAGAACGTCTCGGTGATCGTCGGGCCGGCGCTGGGCGCGCTGGTGCTCGCCGTGTACAGCGTGCCGGTGACGTTGCTCATCAATGCCGCCCTGTTCCTGTTCTCCGCCTGGTGCAGCACGAGGCTGCGGACACGCAGCACACCGAGCGACGTGACCGAGGGAGGCAGCGCAGGGGTGGTGCGCCAGGTCGTGGTGGGGTTCCGTGCGGTCACTTCCTCGACGACCGCCGCGATCCTCGTCGGCGCGAGTGTCCTCGCGTCCTTCTTCTACGGGGTGGACACGGTTCTGTTCGTCGTGGTGTCCGACCAGCGGCTCGGTCTCGGCCCGGACGGCTTCGGGGTGCTGGTCGCGGGGCTCGGCGTGGGTGGCATCGCCATGTCGCCGGTGGTCAACCGCCTCGCAGGGTCGCGACGGTTGGCCTCCATCATCTCGTTCGCGCTCGTCGTGTACACGCTCCCCACGCTCCTGCTGCTGTGGGTGGACGCGGCCGCTGGCGCGTTCGCCATCCAGGTGGTGCGAGGCGCCGGGACCCTCGTCGTCGACGTGCTGGCGGTGACGGCGCTCCAGCGGTCCCTCCCCTCCGACATGATCGCGCGGGTGTTCGGGGTGTTCACGACCCTGGTCCTCGGTGCGATCTCACTCGGGGCGTTGGTCGTCCCCTTGGTGCTCGGGGTCGCCGGGCTCGACGGGACGCTGGTTGTCTTCTCCGTCGGAGCCTCCGTACTGATCGTCATCCTCTACCCGTTCACCCGCACGGTCGATCGCGAGATGGCCGAACGTCTGACCGCACTCGCACCGAGGATCGAGGTGCTCGCGGGTCTGGGCATCTTCGCCTCGGCGAGCCGGACGGCGCTCGAGCGGCTGGCCAGCGCGGCCGAGGAGCGCCGGGTCGGAGCGGGCTCGAGGATCATCACCCAGGGGGATGCCGCCGACGCCTTCTACGTGGTCCTCGAGGGTGCTGTCTCGGTCTCCAGGGCAACCGACGCGGGCGGCGTCGAGCACCTCCAAGACCTCGGACCGGCTCAGTACTTCGGAGAGGTCGGGCTCCTGGAGGAGGTCCCCAGGACCGCCCACGTGGATGCGCGAACGGACGTCGAGGTGCTGCGCGTGCCGGGAGACGATTTCATCGCTGCCCTCACGGAAGCTGCGGCGACCCCGGCATTCATGGAGACCGCCCGGATGCGGTTGGCCAGCACGAACCCGGCCCGCCCGTTGACCGGCCGGGCGCTGTCGAAGGACGAGGACGTGGCGCCACGCTGAACCTCGTGTCTCGCTCCCGGCTGTTGGCGGGGCCGAGCTGGCACGCGCTACCATCCGCGACCGCTCGGCATCTGCCGCAGCGGCCCCTGGGGGTGTAGCTCAGCCTGGCAGAGCACTTCGTTCGCAACGAAGGGGCCGTCGGTTCAAATCCGATCACCTCCACCGACGACCGCCCGGGAGCGCCGCTTCCGGGCGGTTTCGCGTTCCGGTGAGGCCATCCCACCCGCTTCGGCTCGCCGGCCAGCACCACCGCCACGGACAGGCGCTGTTGCTGGCATCCGGACAGGTCGCCGAGGCGGCATCGCGGCGGATCGGTCAGCGTCCCGCATCCGCCAACCACGAGGGCCACCGGGCTCCCACCACCGTCGGCATCGTTCCAGGGCTGGGCGACCCGCCCCGGGACCGGCGAAGCTCTCAGCCGGCACAGGCACGGCCGGCGCTGTCGGCTCAGGGCGTGGTGAACGCCCAGGTGAAGTTCCCGCCGTCCTTGGTCAGGGCCACCCGGATGACGTCGGTGCTCGGCCGGACCTGCAGGGCCACGGCGAGGGGACCGTCGTTGGCGGTGGTGACCCCGTCGACGGTGTGGGTGACCGACTCCGCCCCCAGCGCCGCAGTGGTGACGTCGATGTTGGCGAACAGGCGGCCACCGACTCGGACGGAGATCCTGGTCAGGGTGCCATCGACGCTGAGCGAGCCCGACAGCCGCCCCTCGATGGTGTTCGGGGTGAGCCCGACCGCAGCGCAGGTCAGGTCCTGCCGAGCCTGCCCGGCGACGATGTCGGTGCAGGTGAGGACGTCGCCCAGGCTGATGGCGTCGATGAGGTCTCGCTGGGTCGCCTCGATCCCGTCGATGGTCACGGTTGCGTCCGTGGCGAGACGCAGCTCCCGGAAGCCGCCGTCACGGAACAGGGTGACGGTGTTGGCGTTCGCTGCCGCGAAGGACGACCCGGTGACCGTCGAGTCCGTCACGACGCCGCGGATGATCGTCGGTGGTTGCTCCAGGGACGCCGGCCACAGGCCCTGGTCGAACAGGACCTGCGCCGAGCGGGCGAGCAGCGTTGCGACCTGACCGCGCTGGATCGGGTTCACGTACCCGAAACGCGTGGGGGTCTCGCCGGCGATGACCCCAAGGGTGGTCAGGGCCTCGATCTGTTCGCCGAAGGCCTCGCCCAGGTCGGTGAACGCGGTTTCGCCGACGGTCTCGGGGAGCTCGACCTCGAGCAGCACGTGCACATCGTGGAGCATGCCGGCAGCCTGGGACCGAGCCAGGTCCTCCTGCGGGTGGTAGCTGCCATCGAGGCCCTGCACCAGGCCGAGTTCGGCGAGCGCGAGGATGGCCCGACCGTGGGTGCCATCCGGGTCGACGTCATCGAAGGGGTTCTGGAACCCGGCGCTAGGCAGCGCAGTCAACGACGGGTCGGCGACCTGAGCGAAGCGGAACACCAGGGATGCGAAGGCGTCCCGGCGGATGGGTTGCGACGTGCCGAACCTGCTCGTGTCGAATCCGCGGATGATCGGGTCACCGACTTCGTCCGTGTAGGCGCTGAGGCAGTCGATGGCGCGGGCGTGGGTCGTTCCGCGGTCGAAGAACGACGACACCTCGGCACCGTCGCAGACCGCACCGAGCTGGACGGTGTCAGCAGCCGCGACGCCGGGTAGCAGGCCGAGGGCCAGCACCCCGATCGCCGCGGTTGCGAGTGCCCGCATGGGGTGCGGGGATCGGCTCGGGTGCGTGGCTCTACTCATCGGTCCCTCCTGCGGCTCCGGTGACCGTCACGGACCGCCATCCGGTCAGGTGTCGGTTCCTGCCCGGTGTGACTCCGGGACCCTGCCGACGATAGCGGCGCCCGGATCGACCTCTTCCAGCCAGGTCCCCCCTGTCCATGCGGCCTTGGTTCTGTCTCCTGGTGAAGGCTTCATGTTTCGTATCCGTGCATACCGTTCGCGGAGATCCCTCGAGCGCTCACGACCGGGTGCCATGCTCCGTCGCGTGCGTCGCGGTGGCTTCCCGGTCGAGGAGGGCCCGTTTGCGTTCGATGCCCCACCGATAGCCGGCGAGTTCGCCGGCGGCGTTCACCACGCGGTGACAGGGGACGGCGACCGCGAGGATGTTCGCCGCGCAAGCACCCGCGACGGCTCTGGCAGCGCCGGGCTTGCCAAGCCGACGCGCGAGCTGCTCGTAGGTGACGGTCTCACCGGCCGGAAGGTCTGTCAATGCGGCCCAGACGCGGTGCTGGAAGGCGGTGCCACGGACATCGAGGGGGAGCTCGCAGTCTCGGAATGGCTCGTCGATGAGCGTGAGCACCTGCTGCACCAGCGCCTGCATGGGATCGTCGGTTGGCGTGATGGTGGCCTTGGGGAACCGGCGTCTGAGCTCGACGACGAGCTTGTCCGGATCGCCGAACTCGATCATGCAGATGCCACGTTCGGTGGCGGCGATGACGATCGGTCCGAGACTCGAGCTGGCGTGGCAGTAGCGGATCGTTTCGCCGAGCGCGCCGTCGAGGAAGGTGCCGAGGGTCATACCGGTATTCGTGTGGTCATAGGCGCGTGAGGCCGTGCTGAAACCGGCGTCGTAGATCGCCTCGGTGACCGAGGTCGCATCGACGAGCCTGGTGCGTAGCCGGGCTGTGCGGATGGCGATGGCGTACTGCTTCGGGGAGAGCCCGAGAGCCGCCTTGAACAGCCGCTGGAAGTAGGGCGGGCTGTAGCCCGCCTCTCTCGCCAGGGTTGCGAGGTCAGGCTCGCGCTCTGCGGTCCGGATCCGTTCACACGCTCGTGCGATGGCGGCTGGTGCCGAGTCTGGTTCGGTGAGGTGGGGCCGGCACCGCTTGCAGCTGCGGTAGCCGGCCTGCTCCGCCGACAGCCAGGCATCGAAGAAGGCGACGTTCTCACGGCATGGTCGACGCGAGGAGCAGGTGGGCCGGCAGTAGACGCCCGTTGTGCGCACCGCGTAGACGAACGTGCCCTCGGCCGACCGGTCCCGGGCCAACACCGCGGTCCACCGCGCGTCGTCCGCGATGCCAGCGACGGCGGACGTCGGTGAGGGCCGCGTCGTGGCGTGAGGTACCGGCGGTGGTTCGCCTCGGTCAACGGCCATCGGTCAGCACCTCAACGGGCAGGGAGGAGCGAGCGATCGTACGGCGAAGGCGTCCCCACGGTCGGCCGTCGATCGCGGCGAGCCCGGAGCCGATCAGGAGCATCCCGAACAGATGGCGAGGTAGCAATGTCTCGCCCAGGACGCCGACGCCGAGCAGGATCGCGGTCACCGGGATGAGGAAGGTGACGAGCAGCAGGTTCGTTGCTCCTGCGGATGCCAGCAGACGGAAGTAGATGACGTAGGCCACGGCGGTGGAAACCACAGCCAGTCCGACGAGTGCACCGATGGTCGGTATCGACGGGATGGCGAGTTGCCAGGGACGGTCGATGAGCAGCGTCACCGGCAGCAGCACGATGCTGGAGGCGGTGACTTGGCCGGTGGCCGTCGCCATCGGTGTGACGCCGCGTGCCTTGAACCGTCGGCCGAACACGCCAGCCAGCGCGTACGAACACGCTGCCGCCAGGACCGCCAGCTGCGCTCCGACCTGCACCCCCAGCGACTGGATCGTGGCCGCACCGACCATGGCGGCAACGCCACTGAGTCCGAGCACGATGCCGATGAGCCGGCCGCCGGTGAGCTTCTCCTCGTCGGTGAACAGGTGGGCGATCACGACGGTGAACAGCGGCGTGGTGGCGTTGAGGATGGATGCAACCCCGCTGGCGATGTGGGTCTGCCCCCAGACGATCAGTGTGAAGGGGATCACGTTGTTGAGCAGTCCCATGACCAGGAACGTTCCCCAGAGGCGCCGGCCGGTCGGCAGCTGTAGCCCCATCAGGCGGCCCAGGACCAGAAGCGTGACGGCCCCCAACGTCACACGGGACACGACGATGGTCAGGGGCGGGAGCTCACGGACGGCAACCTCGACGAAGAAGAACGAACCGCCCCACAGCACGGCCAGGAGCAACAACAGCGCCCACTCCACGCCGCCCATCTGACGGCTCGGCGGGTGCGTGGTGTCCATGAGGTCTCCATCTCGGTGAGGACCCACGTCCTCGATAGGAGCCGGAGTCTCCAGGCGCGCCTGGTGTCTGACATCCCGGTTCTTGCGGAGCAATCCGCGCCGCGAGCTGGCGAGCGGTGCCACCGGCCGAGTGTTCGCGGTCTCTGCGGCATCGTCGCGTCGGCGAAGCTCGTGTCGCAGCATCGACATCGATACGCCGTCGTGACGGACACCGGCCCAGAGCAGTGCCCGAGCCGAAGTGCCGGGTCAGCCCAGATCAGGGGCTCGCAGGGCGATCGCGAGACTGATCCCGGTGAGCAGCAGCGTGATGGATCCCATCACCCAGCGTTCGACGGGGTGGGGTGCGGCCAGGTTGGCGAGGGTGTTGAGGGCGAGGAATGCCACGATGACCCAGGTGATCCAGGTCAGCGTGCTTCCGCCGAGCAGCGGGATGGACATCACCGTTGTGCGTGCGAGCAGGACCCAGCCGAGCAGCAACAGGAAGATCGACTGGACGCCGGCGAGGGTGCGGAAGGGTGGTGTCAGGATCCCGTTGTTGGTTGGTGCGTTGCCGCCGAGCACGGCATCGCCGAGAGGAACGCCGGCGGCCAGCGCGAGCTGGAATGCGGCGACGCCTGCTGCGAGGACCGCGGCGGCGACCGCGGCGGTCTGGATCGTGGTGAACGTGCTGGTGGTCATCTCCGGTCCTGTTCATCGGTGAGGTGGGTCGTTGGGACGTCGACCGGTGCGACTCCAGCACCACGCCGGCGACCTTCGCTGCCCGTCGGTGGTCGGTGATGATGGAAGGTGTGGTCGGCGCGGACCTCGACCGGTCTCGACGTTCCGTGGGTCGCGGTTGCGTGTCGTTGACGCTACGGACGGCCCCTGTCGAGCAGACCGGGCAGAGGGATGACGCCCGCCCCTCCGAAGGGACGAACGGTGCACGGGCAGGGGCGGGACCCCGGGTTCCAGGCGCTTGGTGGTGCCGTCGAGCCGGGTCGGGGCTACGGTCGGTCGATGGGATGGTGGAACCGAAGGTCCGAGACGACACGAGATGCGGTGGGAGCGATCCCCCTCATACTGATCTTCGTGGTGGCCCAAGGAGGTTTCGCGCCGGGTCAGTCGACCATCCGGGGCACCCTGGTGGTCATCGCGATCGGGTTCGCGGTGACGGTCCGGCGACGGTGGCCGGTCGTGTCCTACGTCACCGCGCTCGCGACCGTCGCGCTTGCCCAGACCGGTCTCGAGTTGCTCGGGGTGATCGGTTACAGCCTGATCGTGTACCAACCCCGCGCTCGGCCCGCCCTGACCGCCCCGGTCTCCGCATTGGCCATGGTCATCGGGTACCTGCAGTACTGGCCGGCGTTCGTTCTCGAAGACATCACTCCGGATCTTGCGATCATCGCGGTCGTGGCGATCCTGCCCGTGCTGCTCGGCAGCGGGGTCCGGCGCTACCGATCGACGACCGCGGAGCTGGCGGCCCGCAACGTCGAACTGATCCGGCTACGGGAGCAGGCGGCCGAGCATGCGGTCCAGACCGAACGGTTGCGGATCGCACGGGAGCTGCATGACGTGGTGGCCCACCATGTCAGTGCGATGACCGTGCGGGCGCGCGCCGGCCACCATGTCGCCGCTACCGATCCGGCAGCCGCCAGGGAGGCCTTGGCCTACGTCGCGGATTCGGGCACCTCGACGCTGAACTCGATGCGAGCCTTCGTTGGGACGCTGCGCGACGCAGAGGGCGGCCGAAGCGATGGTCCTGCCGGGGCGGTACCCATGCCTGGCGTCGACGAGATCCCCTCCCTGCTGGAGTCGTTCCGCGGGACCGGATTGGTCGTCCACGCCGATCTCGACACCCCGCCAGACGCGCTCGATCCGGCACTGGGACTCAACATCTACCGGATCGTGCAGGAGGGGCTGACCAACGTGATCCGACACGGAGCTGCCGAGCGGGCCTGGGTGCAGGTCCGCTTCGACGAGGCTCGCGTGCATCTCCAGGTCGACGACAATGGCCGAGGTCTGCAACGTGATGGCCGCACGCCCGGCCACGGGCTGGTCGGCGTCGCCGAGCGTGCTGCGCTGCACCGAGGCAGCTCCCACCTTGGTGCCAGCCCGAGAGGCGGCTGCCGCCTCGAAGCGACGTTGAACAGAGGTGCGAACCCAGACCTGCAGCCCGCGGGGGCCGCACCTGGAGTGGCGTCGTGATCCGGCTGGTGCTGGCAGACGACCAGGAAGTCGTCCGTCTGGGGTTCCGCATGATCCTCGATCGCGAGCCGGACATGGAGGTGATCGGCGAGGCAGCCACGGGTGTCGCCGCCATCGAAGCGGCCGTGGAGCTCGCGCCCGACGTGCTGTTGACCGACGTGCGGATGCCGATGATGGACGGCATCGCCGCGACCAAGGCGATCGTCGAACGCTGCCCCGACGTCCGGGTGCTGGTGGTCACCACCTTCAACCTCGATGACTACGTGGTCGGAGCGTTGCGCGCCGGCGCGGCCGGGTTCCTACTCAAGGACGTGACACCCGCCGAGCTCATCGCCGGGATCCACACGGTGATGCGTGGCGACTCACTGGTCGCGCCTGCAGCGACCAGGTCGTTGGTCGACTACGCGATGCAGCAGTCGGTCGACGGGCCCGGCGGGGTCGACGACGCGGTGCTCGAACAACTCAGCGACCGTGAACGTGAGGTCCTGATCTTGCTCGCGCGAGGGCACTCGAACGCCCAGGTCGCCGATGCACTGTTCCTCGGCGAGACGACCGTGAAGTCGCACGTCAGCAACCTGCTGTCCAAGCTGCACCTGCGTAGCAGGGTCCAGGCGGTCGTACTCGCCTACGAGACCGGACTGGTCGCCCGCGGCGAGGTCCGCTATGACCAACTCCTCGACGGCGCCTGAATCGGGTCAGCGTGAGCTGCCCCCCTAGGACGTTCGAGCAAGGCTCGTCCCAGCCGCGACCGACAGGCCCGACCAGCTCGCCCAGCCCGATGGGGCGCGGCCCTGGGAAGGGGCGTGGGTTCGAAGTCGGCACGTCGGTAGGGGAGGTGGATCTGCATGGTCGAGATCCTTCCACGATGACGCAACGGGATCCGACGCTGACGTCGGTCCTGCCGGTGCTCACTCGTAGGCGAGGGTGTCGCGGACGGTCAGGCGCGCGGCGATTCGCGCCGGTTGGGTGGCGCCGAGCGCGCCGATCGTCAGGGCTGCGGGAATCCAGATGGCGACGGCGAGCCATGAGAAGCCGGTCGGGAGTTGTGCGGGGGAGATGACAGTGGCCTCCATCGCACCGCCGAGCAGCCAGGCGACCGGCACCGACAATGCGATGCCGATCAGTCCACCGATGCCGGCAACGGCGACGCCTTGGACCAGCAGGAGCCGCCGTACCGCCCAGGTCGTCGCTCCGAGGGTGCGCAGCACCCCGATCTCGCGGGTCTGCTCGAACACGCCCAGCGTCATGGTGCCGGCCACGCCGATGATTGCGACGACCCCGAGGATCGCGCCGATGAACAACAGCAAGGCGATCGCGATCGTCACGATCCCTTCGAACCCTTCCCGCAGCTGCGCGCTTGTCTGGACCTGGCCGACCGGCAGCCCCGCGTCCTGTGCACTGGCCCCCAGCCGGTCCGCGGCTTCACCGTGGTCGGCGCCGGCAGCCAATTGGACGGTGAACACGTTGGCCCGGCCCGGCTGGTCCACCGCGGTGGCGACTGCTTCGGCTTGGACGTAGGCGACTGGCCCGACGGTGGTGGTGGTCGCGATCCCGACGATCTGCCAGGTCTGCCGGTGCCCAACGACCTCCAGCATGAGCTCACCCCCAACGATCAGGTCGGGTTCGGCCTGCGCCAGGTTCTCATTGATCACGACGGCGTCGCTGTCGCTGTCGTCGAACCAGCGGCCCTCGAGCAGGGTCGGTTCGATCGACACGGAAGCGGTCGGCGTGGCAGTGATGCTCAGATCGTCGTTCTCGGTGCCGTCCGGCCGCAGCAGGAACGCTTCAGCGTGCCACCAGCCCTCGACCGAGACGACGTCTGGGTCGGCGGCCAGCACCTCGGTGGCGTGGGCCACGCTCACCGGCTCGGTGACCGCGACCTCGACGTCGTAGTTGGCGTAGCCGGCGATCTCGTCGGCAAGTCCGAACAGGGAGCTACCGGTGCTCGCGACCCCGACCAGGACCCCGCCGGACAGGGCGACGGTCAGCACGGTGAGCACAAGCCGCGGCCGGTTGCGGACCGCGTTGCGGTAGGCCAGCAGGCTCGGTCGCGACAGGCGGGCGGCGGTCCGTCGCACGCGGGTTGGACCGGCCAGCCCACGATCGGTGATCCCCTCACGGACCGTGATCCGGCACGCCCGACGGACGGCGAGCACCACCGCGCCGAGCGGAAGCATCGCAGCGAGCGCGATCTGCAACACGATGATCTCGACGGACACACCCGGTGCCACCAGCTCGAGGTTCGCGACCCAGGCGACCGCGCCAGCGACCGCCCGCCCGCCCACCAGTGCGCCCGGGACCGACAACATGATCGCGCCCAGGGACAGCAGACCGACATATCCCAGATACTGGAGCGTGAGCTGTCCGGCGGTGGCACCCATCGACTTCATCACCCCGAGTTGCCGACGCTGTTGTGCGAGCAGCGCGGTGACGGTGTTGAGCACGAGCCCGACCGCGATCGCCAGCCCGAGCAAGGACAGCAGTTGCATGGACCGCACGATGAACGATGTGGCGTCGACGGCGGGGTGCACACCGGGTTCGGGGACCTGGTTCGCTGCGACTGCGACCCCGGCGGGTCGCAGCACGTCGTCGCGGACGGCTGCGGCCGCCTGCCACGCCGCCTCGCCGTCCAGCGGGCTGTCGGCAGCGCGCAGGTAGAGGGTGTCGAGGTGGTCGGAACCGGTCAGCTCGACCATGGTGTCCATCGCGACGTACGCGCGGACCGACCCGCCGAGCATCGGCGCGATCTCGGACACGTCGAAGGCCGTCCCGACGACCTCCAGCTCGAGCGGGCCCATACCGGGGATCTCGACCTGCACGGGCTCGCCGACGGCGACGCCGAGCTCACCGATCGACGCCCGTTCGAACACGAGCGTGCCGGTCGGTGGTGGCCACAGCCCCTCGACCGGGTCGATGCGAGCGATGTGGTTGTCGTTGAAGTCGGCCATGGCGACGAGCTCAACGCCGACGAGTGTCCCGTCGGGTCCGGCAACCTGGGTGCGGTGGGTCCGGCGTCCCTCGGCTTCGTCGACCGTTGCATGGGCGATGACGCCGTCGACGAGCGTGGCGTCGAACGGTCCGGTCGCCAGCATCGCCGAAGGCGGGTTCGCGCCACTCAGGCTCGCATCGAACGACGCATCGAGCATGGAACCGGCGAGCATCATCGCTCCGACGGCGGTCGTGCCGACCGTCAGTGAGATGATCGCCAGGATGGAACGCAGCTTGTTCGAGGACAGGTCCGCGCGGACCTTGCGCCATCGTGCGCTGCTCATCGGGCGCCCACCGTGTTGTCGGTGAGGCCGCCGTCCTGAACCAGGATGCTGCGGCCCGTGCGGGCCGCGAGTTGCTGATCATGAGTGACGAGCACGACGGTTCGTCCGCTGGTGACCAGCGCGTCGAACAGCGCCATCATCGACGCGGCCGAGGCGGAGTCGAGGTTGCCGGTCGGCTCGTCGCCGACGATGATCGGGGGATCGTTGGCAAGGGCCCGGGCGATCGCTGCCCGTTGCTGCTGCCCACCCGAGACCTGGGAGGGCAGCTTGTCGGCATGATCAGCGAGGCCGACCCGGCTCAACAGCTCACGTGCGACGGCGGGACGCTCCCTGCGGTCGTACATCCCGCACAGGTCCATGGGGAACATCACGTTGTCGGCCAGGCTCAACGTGGGCAGCAACTGGAAGAACTGAAAGATCACCCCGAGGTTGCGGCCCCGCCACTTCGCCGCGTCGTTCTCGCTCAGCGTCGACACCTCGACGTCGCCGACGACGACGTGACCGTCGCTCGGCCGGTCGATCGCCGCGATCAGGTTCAGCAAGGTCGACTTGCCCGACCCCGACGGCCCGACGATGCCGACGAACTCACCGACACCGATGGTCAGATCGATCCGGTCGAGCGCGGTGAAGTCGACCTCTCCGGTGGTGTAGGTCTTGGACACGCCATGCAGCGAGATCAACGTGTCACGGTCTGTGTGGTCGAGCATCTGGAGGTCCGTTCTGGGCCGAAGGCGCGTGTGGGGTCGATGTCGATGACGCTACGGAGGCCGGCCGAACCTCAGAAGGCCACGAGGGATGAACCGCGCCCCTCCGAAGGGAGGAACGCCGGATGTTGCGGGTGAGGTCCTCGTCGAGGCGATGTTCGGCTATCGACAAGGCGCGCCGTCAGGGTTGGTGGTCACCGCCCTGGGTGTGGAGACGGGCCTCATCTCCCGCTCCGTAGATCCGGGGGTCGCAGCCATCGAAGTGACACGCAGTGACGTATCCGCTGCTCTCGGGCCCAGTTGCGTTCCGGCGCCGGGTGATGGCCGGGAGAGTTGTTCGCTGCCAGCGCACCTCAGCGGCACGTGCTGCGTCTGCTCGCGAGCTCGGCAGGTGGACCCCCGCGCTGGGGACAGCTACTCTCCGTGGTTGCGCCACGGGCGCGGGTGCCGACGGGTCGTGCCGACCGTCACGAGGTGCACGCGGGCGCGACCCTGGGGAAGAGCTGTGGTTGGAGCCTACGTAGGGGGCGATCGGCGAGGCGTCCTCGGTTGCGCGCGCATGTCGATGCGCCTGGTCCCGATCGCGGCGACGGGTGTCGTCGGCTCGTTGACGTTGGCTCTCGCCGCGCCCGATCCGGGTGAAGCACTGGAGCGTGCCGTCTACTTCGACGCGCTGGGAGCGGCGTTCCTCGCGGTTCTGGCCTTCCTCAGCTGGATCCGTTGGACATGCTTCGGCGATGCCCAGGCTGCGCACCTCGGTCTGGCGTCGGCATGCCTGTCCCTCGCCACACTGGCCATCACGTTCGGGCACGGAGCCTGGGCGCACTGGGACGAGGTGATCACCCGGAGCATCCTCGTCGGGGCCACCGTCGCTGCCGTCGGAGGCCTCGAGCTCGCGAGACGAGCGCCGGAGGTCGACACGCGGATCAGGATGGGTTCGATCGCGGGCGTCGGCGTCGCGGCCCTCGCCGCGGTCAGCCTGCTCGCCTGGCCCGTCACGGCGTCCGCCGCGACGGACCCCGTGATCGTCGGAACAGGGATCGTCCTGGCGGTGGCAGGGACCGTCGCCTGCATGCGTGGTCGGTGCGGCGTGCTCATGCCGTGGGTCTCGGCCGCGATCGGCATCGTCGGACTCGGGCAGCTCGTGCACGCGCTGCCTGGGTCCCACGAGCAGTTCGACCTGATGCTCGTTCGCGCCTCCGGCGTCCTGGTCTGCGTCGTCGGAGCCCTGGTGGTCGTCCACCGAACGTTCACTGCCTCCGAGTCCCGTGCCGCGAGGGCACGCAGAGCACGCGACGAGGCCCGCCTGGCCCGGGTGGCGGCCGAACGCCGTACCCAGATGCGCACGCACGAGCTCCGCAACGCCGTACTGGCACTCGACGGCGCGACCACCGTCGCCATGCGACGGGAGGACGGCCAGGCGCTCGACGGCCTGCGGGACGCAGTCGAGGCTGAACTCGACCGGGTCAGATCCTTGCTCGATCGTGACGTGCGCGAGGATGTCGGCGGCGAGAAGTTCGACGTCGCACAGATCGTCCGCAGGCAGGTCGTCCTCGCCAGGAGCGCAGGCGCCGCGATCCAGATGGACGCGGCTGGTGCGGTCGGCGCCTACGGTGATGCCGGCGAGGCCGCGGAGATCGTGCAGAACCTCCTCGTGAACGTGGAGCGTCACGCTGCTGGCCCGCATCCCGTGGAGGTGTGGATCGTGGCTAGAGCGACGGTCGCCGAGGTGGTCGTGGCCGATCGCGGGCCCGGTGTGCCTGAAGGGTTGCGCGCGTCCCTCTTGGCGGCGCCAGTGCCGAGCGAGGTTGGTGCGGGCCTGGGGCTGCACATCTGCGCGACCCTGGCTCGCGCGCGTGGTGGCGAGCTTCGCCTCGAGGACCGACCCGGCGGAGGAACCCTGGTGCGCTACCTGGTGCCGCGCTCCCCGTCGTCGATCCGGCGTCCGCGGGCGGGTGCACTGTCGCTGTGAGCGCGCCGGTCCTGTTGGTCGAGGACCATGGACTCGTCGCCACGAGCCTGGTGACGGCTCTCGCCGCGACGGGCGTCGTGCTGATCCACGTCGATCCCGATGCATCCACGGACCTCGTCGGCATCGCCGAACAGCACGGGTGTCAGTTGGTCCTTCTCGACCTCGACCTCGGCCACGGCGTGCGCGGACTGGACATGGTCGCGGCGTTGCGGACGGCGGGGCTGCGGGTCGTGATCCTTTCCGCTACCGAAGACGAGGTCGAGGTGGCCCGTGCGTTCGAGGCGGGCGCGGAGGGCTACGTGTCCAAGCGGGCATCCTTCGCGTTCCTGGTCGGTGCGCTGTCCCGCGCCGCAGCGGGGGAAGCGATCCAGCCGCCGCTCGAACGCGACCGCCTCATGCAGCAGCTTCGCGCCCATCGACATCGAACCCGTGCCCGCGGGGAGATGCTCGATGCGTTGACCCGCCGTGAACGGGAGGTTCTCGCGGGCTTGTGTGCGGGTCGGAACGCGCAGCAGCTCGCTGACGAGGCGGTGGTCGCCCTCTCGACGATCCGTACCCACATCCAGGCCGTGCTGCGCAAGCTCGACGTCGGCAGCCAGGTGGCAGCGATCGCCGTCGCACGTGAGTCCGGCTGGGATCTTCGTTCGGCGGGCTCAGAGCGCGGCGCGACCAGCCGCCGCAGGGACTCGCACTGAGTCCGAGATGTGCCGGGACGTTGGCCCCGGACAGGGGCGGGCCTCGAGTCACAGAGCGTGAGATTCAGGTCCTGATCCGACCGCATCCGGTGACAGAACTCCACAATCTTGTGGAGGGCGCGAGCGAGGCGGGCCGGCACGCTGCCCTCGGGGAACGGCCCGTGGTGCTCCCGTCGTCCGCAGCTGGGTGACGGAGCCGGCCGCGAGGCGCGTGAGCAGAGGTCCAGGGGTCGAGGGACTGCTCGGCGTTCATGTCCGTCGTCGGAGGCCCTCGGGTGATCCGACGACTCGCGAGCCGATGCCCGGAGGGGCCGAGCCATCGGCCGCCACGAGGAAATGGCTCACCAGCCGCGCGAGGGAGGTAGGGACGATGACATCGATCGTGATGGAAAGAGGTCGCACGGGGGCCAGGCGGATGCGGGAGCGGGGGTTCGCGCTTCTGGTGTCCGCGGCGTTGGTCGCCTCGATGCTGATCGTCTCCGGTCCGAGCGGGGCGCTGGCCGCGAGTGCGACCGACTTCTTCGTGACCCCACATGACCTCGAGTTCATCCTCAAGTCGATCCAGATCTCGGAGGCGCACGCCGAAGCCGAGTCGACGGGCGACCAGGGCTACTCGTTGGTGTGCGACGACCCTGCGGACACCACCAACACCTGCGTGCCGCACCCGCGCCTGCCTTGGGGCCTTCGCACCGTGACCGGCGAACACAACAACCTGTTCCCGAATCGGGCGCACTTCGGGGCCGGCGGCAACGTCTTTCCGAGGCTCGTGCCAGCGCACTTCACGGACGCCGATCCGGTCCCCGAGGGCCCGCACTGGCCCATCGCCGTCGGGCAACCCACGCAGCCCACGTCGTACACCCAGACGAACGGGTACGTCTACGACGCCCACCCACGCCTGATCAGCAACCTGATCGTGGACCAGACGGTCAACAACCCGGCCGCCATCGCAGCCGCGAACAACACGCAGGATTACGGCTCGGCCATCGATCTCGGTGAGCCGTCACCGAGTTGGGGCGTGTGGGAGGAGGACGACGACGCGCTGACCTACAGCTCGTCCACGACGGTCATCGACCTCTCTGAGGACGGCGGCGGAACGGCACGTGCATTCGACGGGGTCGGCAGCTACGTGGAGTTCGTGGTCAACGACGGTTTCCGGTGGTTCGGCAACCGGGGGACGCATCGTGGCATCGCCGAGATCACGGTCAACGGAGTGGTCGTCGGCGAGGTCGACCAGTATGCCCCTGCCCGCGAGATCGGGCAGCTCTTCGCGATCGACGACCTCGGTGCAGGCCCGAACGTCGTCCGCATCACCAACGTCGGCCAACACGCCGAGGCGCAGGCGACCCGGACCGTCGTCGACAGCATCCACCACCTCACCATGAACCTCGATGGTGGGACCGGAAACGTCTTCATCCCGGATGTCGCGCCAGACGAGGGCCTTTCCGCCCCGTTCACGGGATGGCTGACCCTCTTCGGGCAGTTCTTCGACCACGGGCTCGACCTGGTCGAGAAGGGCGGGAACGGCACGGTCGTCGTCCCCCTCCGCACGGATGATCCGCTCTACGTCGAGGGCGCCCCGAACTTCTTGACGTTGACCAGAGCAACGCGGCACGGCGACGGCACCCAGCACCTGAACCGGACGACTCCCTTCGTGGACCAGAACCAGACCTACACCTCGCACCCGTCCCACCAGGTGTTCCTGCGTGAGTACGACGTCGTCGACGGGGTTCCGACCCCGACCGGGCACCTGCTCGACGGCGCGGACGGAGGACTCGCGACCTGGGCCGAGGTCAAGGAGCAGGCGGCGACCAAGCTCGGCATCCAGCTGAACGACATGGACGTTCACGACGTCCCGTTGGTGGCCACCGATCCGTACGGCCGCTTCATCGGCGGCCCGAACGGCTTGCCCCAGCTGGTCATCGAGGATGGCGAGACTCCGGAGCTCGTGGAAGCCGACCTCGCGACACCGATCGCCACAGGCGAACTCGTCGGGCTGCTGGGGGCTGGTCACGCGTTCCTGGACGACATCGCGCATGGAGCCGCACCCGGCCAGGTCGCGACCTCCGGACCCACGGCCGGGCAGGTCGTCCCCCACGACGCGGCACTGCTCGCTTCCCACTACATCGCTGGCGACGGCCGCGCGAACGAGAACATCGCCCTGACCGCCGTCCACCACGTCTTCCACTCGGAGCACAACCGCATGGTCGAGCACGTCAAGGACGTGCTCGCGACCGACTCGGGCCTCCTCGCCGCCTACATGGAGGAAGGCTTCTGGGATTACGGTGAGCGGCTCTTCCAAGCCGCACGCTTCGTGACCGAGATGCAGTACCAGCACCTCGTCTTCGAGGAGTTCGCCCGCACCATCTCCCCGGAGATCGACGTCCAACCTCTGAACGAGACGGCGTACCACGACTCGCTGGATGCATCGATCGCAGCCGAGTTCGCGCACGTCA
Organism: uncultured Nitriliruptoraceae bacterium; assembly: GCA_963695235.1. Lineage (GTDB taxonomy): Bacteria > Actinomycetota > Nitriliruptoria > Nitriliruptorales > Nitriliruptoraceae > PWLR01. The sequence continues at coordinate 483,092 of OY968778.1, read as the reverse complement.
CGTACCGCTTCGGGCACTCGATGCTGCGGGAGACCGTTGATCGGATGGGGTTCGGTCTCAACGAGAAGCTGCCGCTGCTCGATGCCTTCCTGGCGCCGCACATGTTCCGTGACGACGGCCAAGGTGGACTGCTGACGCCGAATCAGGGCGCTGCTGCGGTGATCCAGGGCATGACACGGCAGGTGGGCAACGGCATCGACGAGTTCGTGACCGAGACGTTGCGCAACGAGTTGCTCGGCCTGCCCCTCGACCTCGCGACCATCAACCTGGCGCGTGCTCGTGAGACCGGGTCGCCCACCCTCCAAGCCGCGCGCGCTGCGTTCTACGCGGACACGCTCGACGGGAACCTCAAGCCGTACGAGAGCTGGGAGGAGTTCCGACTGTCCTTGAAGCACCGGGCCTCGATCGTCAACTTCGTCGCGGCGTACGGCGACCATCCCACGCTGGACCGGTCGCACGATGGAAGCGGCGACCCTGCCATGACGATCCAGGAGCTACGTGACGCGGCCTACGCGCTCGTCACCGACGATCCGGGCAGTTCGGCGTTCATGAACGACCCGGGTGCGCCCGGGCTCGAGGACGTGGACTTCTGGATCGGCGGGCTGGCCGAGCAACTGAGCGCCTTCGGGGGCTTCCTCGGTTCGACGTTCAACCACGTCTTCGAGCGGCAGCTCGAGAAGCTCCAGAACGGTGACCGGTTCTACTACCTCAACCGCAACCAGGGGCTGAACCTGTTCCATCAGCTCGAGAACAACTCGTTCGCCGAACTCATCATGCGGAACACCGACGCGACGCTGTTGCATGCCAACGTGTTCGCCGCTCCGACCGAGGTGTTCGACCTCAGCAGCTACTACGACGCGGACTGCAACGTCGTGGGGGAGCTACCGGATGGCCTGTCGATCGTCGCGGGCGCGATCCGCTACGACGGCGCAGAACACGTCGTCATCCACGGCTCCGACTGCGACGACCGTCTGGTCAGCGGCCTCGGTGACGACTCGGTGTGGGGCCACGACGGCAACGACCGGATCGAGGGAGGGCAGGGCAACGACACGCTTCACGGTGGGGCAGGGGACGACATCATCCAGGACGTGTTCGGTGACGACACCATCCATGGGGGTGACGGCAACGACGCGATCAACGCCGGTCCTGGAGCCGACCTGTTCTTCGGCGGGCCGGGCAAGGACTTCCTGCTGCACGGCACGGGCCCGACGACCTCGTTCGCGGGAGCGGGCGACGACTTCATCCGCGGCGGTCCGGACTTCGACATCCTCACCGGCAACGAGGGTGACGACTGGCTCGAGGGCAACGACGGACATGACCTGCTTCAGGGCGACAACGCGCTGACCTTCCAGAACGACCCGTACGGAGGGCACGACGTGCTCATCGGCGGGCGCGGGAACGACGATCACGATGCGGAGGGCGGCGACGACATCATGCTGAACAACGGCATCGATCGGCACGCCGGCATGCTGGGGTTCGACTGGGTCTCGCATCAGGATGATCCCAACCCGGTGAACAGCGACCTCGATGTCTTCCTGTATCAGCCGCACAGCGTGACGTTGATGAACTCCCGGTTCTTCAGCATCGAGGGGCTGTCAGGCTGGCACGGCGACGACGTCCTGCGGGGTGCGAGCAACCGGAAGGACCAGCCGTTCGCCGACGGCTCCGGCAACGAGATGACGGAGGAGCACCTCGATCGGATCGACGGACTTCGCGACCTGCTCGGAGACCACGCAGATCGCTTCACGCAGACCAACGAGTCCAACAACATCCTGCTCGGTGGTGAGGGGGACGACCTCATCGAAGGACGCGCGGGTGACGACTACATCGACGGGAAGTCCTGGCTCCAGGTCGCTCTGGAGTGGCGACCCGAGGGTGGTCCGGTCGAGCGTCAGTTCTCCATGCAGGCGTTCCAAGTCCGCGTGTTCAACGGCACGATCAATCCTGGCGACCTGCACATCGTGCGTGAGATCGTGCCGCCGACGTCCGTTGGGCTCGAGGCCTGCGACACCGCCGAGTATTCGGGTGATCTGTCCGAGTACCTCATCGAGGACAACGGCGATGGAACCTGGAGCGTCACCCATGTCGACGCGCCAGACGACGACGACCGCGGTGACGGCGTCGGGGGTGACCACGCAGACCTCCTGCGGTGGATCGACCGACTGAAGTTCGCAGACGGCGAGCGTCATCTGACCGAGAACTGCGGCGGTGTGCCCTTGCCGGACCTGCCCGAGATCGCGCTCACCCTCGCCGGTGACACGAAGCTCGCCTCGGCAGCCACGTACGGCCGGTACGCAGCACGCACGGTCAACACGGGCGCGGCGATAGGAGAGCCGACCTCAGTCGTCCGCGAGGTGCGGGATGCTGGCGGCGCCCTCGTCGACGCCGCGGTGGTCGAGTGGGAGTTCGCAGACGACGTGTGGGTGACCGCCGAGCTCACCGCCATCCCGACCGGGTTCTTCGGATCCAACTACGACGAGACCAGCGCGTGGCGGATCACGTACCCCGGACCCGGGTCGTACACGTTCACGATCAGCCTGGTCGGTGACGACTCGGGCGAGACCTACGCGACCGCGTCGATCACGACGCGTGTCGAAGGAGCGGGAACCCCGCCGGGCAACGGGACACCTCCGCCGACCGGCGGGAGCCCACCGAACGACGGCACCGAGGTCGGTGGTATCGAGTTCGTGAACCCCTTCACCGACATCGATGGTCACACCTTCTTCGACGACATCCTGACACTCGTCGAGGCCGGAGTGACGCAGGGATGCACACCGACGCGGTTCTGTCCGAACGCAGACATCAGTCGGGGTCAGATGGCAACGTTCCTGGTGACCCTCCTCGATCTCGCGGCGCCGACGGACGACGACGACTGGCCTCAGTTCGTGGACGTCGATGACAGTTCCACGCACGCGGAGAGCATCGCCGCACTGGTCGTTGCCGGTCTCGCCAGCGGCTACGCAGAGGGTGGTTTCGGCCCGAACGATCCGGTCACCAGGCAGCAGATGGCGACGTTCCTCGCCCTCGCTCTCGACCTTCCCGAGCCACCCGCCGACTACGTGGGGCCGTTCGAGGATCTCAATGATGGCAGCGTGCACAACGCCAACATCCTGAAGATCTTCATAGCGGGTATCACGCAGGGGACGACGGACACGACGTATGACCCGAACGGCTTCGTGACGCGTGGACAGATGGCGGCCTTCCTCGTACGTGCCTTCCGTCTCGGCGAGGACATCGGGGCCTGAGCCCAACGAACGCGATCCGGCGGGGGTGGTGGGTGACCACTGGCCCACCACCCCGCCGTGGTCCCACCCCTGCGTACCCGACATCTGGCGCGTCCGGCCCGATGGATCCGGCGAGGCCGTTCTCCCCGTTCTCCCCGGGCGCCACCACCGAAGAGGTGGCTGGACCTAGGGTCTCGCGTACCAAGCGGACGAGAGCGTGGCCGGTCGTGGCGTTCGGTCCGTGTTCGTGCTGGGATACGTGCGAGGAGGGGCGTCGATGAGACGGAGCCTGAGCGTGCTGGGCATGGTCGCACTGCTCGCAGTGGCGTGCGGCGGGGGGACCGGGGACGACGGCCCCGGATCCGACCCCCAGGAGGACGCGTTCGGGGAGGATTGTTCCCCGGACGCGTTGGACACCTTCGCGCCGGAGACCTTGACCGTCGCAACCGGTGATCCGGCGTTCCCGCCGTGGGTCGAGGACGACGATCCCGAGAGTGGCGAGGGCTTCGAGGCGGCATTGGTCTACGAGCTCGCCGAACAGCTCGGCTACGCCGCCGACGACGTCGTGTGGGTCAGGACGGGGTTCGAAGAGGCCATCGCGGTCGGTGAGAAGGAGTACGACTTCAACATCCAGCAGTTCTCCGTGACCGCCGAGCGGGCGGAGGTGGTCGACTTCTCGATGGTGTACCTCCAGCCCGACAAGGCGCTCATCGCACTTCCCGGCAGCGACGTCGCGTCCGCGACGTCGTTCGAGGAGCTGGCGGACGCTCGTTGGGGTGCGACCCTCGGCACGACGGACCTCGACTACATCGAGCAGGTCCTGGGCTTCGATGACGTCGCGGTCTACAACGACCAGGCCGGCACGTTCCAGGCGCTCGAGGGCGGACAGATCGACGCCACGGTCGCAGCACTGCCCACCGCGTTGTTCCTGACCGCCGTGCAGGTCCCCGATGCCGAGATCGTCGCAACACTGCCGCCGGACGAGAACGACACGGGGCACGGACTGCTGTTCGAGCAGGAAAGCCCGCTCGTCGGGTGTGTCGACGAGGCCATCCAAGCGCTGTTGGACGACGGCACGATCGATGGTCTCGTGAGCCGGTTCCTGACAGGAGACGGCGAGATCCCGGCGATCACCGGGTGAGCCCGGGGCGCGCCGCGCCGCCGGCGCGGCGCGCCAACCGGTCTCAGTCGGCGCGCACGCTCCCCCGCAGCCAGCGGTACGCGCCGGCGTTCGTCAGCGTCGGCAGCACCCTGCTGGTGCTCGGCATCGTCTGGCGATGGATCTCGACGGCTGAGCAGTGGCCGCGGATCCGCCACCAGTTCTTCAACGCAGAGGCGATCGCAGCCTCGCTGCCTCGTGTCTGGCGTGGCTTCCTCGTCAACATGTCGGTGTGGCTGATCGCATTGGTCGCGATCGCGATCTGGGCCCTCGTGCTCGCCATGCTGCGCTCCTCCAGTTCGCCGTGGATGGCGCCACTGCGGGTGTTCGTGATCGTGTACATCGACGTGCTACGCGGCCTGCCGGCCCTGCTCCTGGTGCTGCTGTTCGGTTTCGGGATCCCCGCCCTGCAGCTGCCGGGGTTGCCCCGTAGCAGCCTGTTCTGGGGTGCGACCGCGCTCGTACTGGGGTATTCCGCCTACGCGGCCGAGGTCTACCGCTCGGGCATGGAGGCGGTCCACGACGGACAGTGGGCTGCGGCCAAGGCGCTCGGGCTCTCGCCGTGGCAGACCCTGCGGTACGCGATCGTTCCCCAGGCGATCCGCAACGTCGTGCCTGCACTGCTGAACCTCGCGGTCGCGCTCCAGAAGGACGTGGCACTGCTGAGCGCGCTCGGGGTGCGCGACGCAGTGCGCGAGGCGCAGATCTTCACGGCGCGGACGTTCAACTATTCCTCGTTGGTGGCGGCGGCGCTGCTGTTCCTGGTGGCGACCATCCCGATGGCGCGGCTCGCCGACCATGTCACCCGCAGGGACCAACGACGCCGACTCCAGCGGACGACCCTGTGAGCCCCCGCCTCTCGATCGAGGGCGTGGGCAAGTCCTACGGGCAGCAACGGGTGCTCGATCGGGTCGACCTCCAGGTCCAGACACACGAGGTGGTGTGTCTCATCGGGGCGTCCGGCTCGGGCAAGTCGACGCTGCTCCGGTGTGTCAACCTGCTGATCCCGTACGACGAGGGCACGATCCGCCTCGACGGCATCCCGATCGACGATCGCCGTTCGCTCGGTCGCAACGGGTTGCGCAAGCGCGTGGGCATCGTCTTCCAGGCGTACAACCTCTTCCCGCACCGCAGCGTGCTGGACAACATCACCCTCGCGCCCCGCAAGGTGCACGGCGTCGCCCGAGACGTGGCCGAGAGCCACGCGCGGGACCTGCTCGCGCTGCTCGGCATGGCCCGGTTCGCCGACGCCTATCCCGAGCAGCTCTCCGGTGGCGAGCAGCAGCGTGTCGCGATCGTCCGGGCGCTCGCCACCAACCCGGACGTGCTCCTCCTCGACGAGGTGACGGCGTCGCTCGACCCGGAGCTGATCGGGGAGGTGCTCAAGGTCATCCGCGGGTTGAAGGAGGAGGGCATGACGATGATCATCGTCACCCACGAGATGGGCTTCGCTCGCGAGATCGCGGACCGTGTCGCGTTCCTCCATGACGGCCGGATCGTCGAGGATGCGCCCCCTGGAGAGCTCTTCTCGTCGCCGAGGCACCCGCAGACGCGCCGCTTCCTCCAGCGGATCATCGACGCAGGCCGCCTCTGAGGCCCTGGGCCGGATTCCCGGCGCCTGGACAGTCGATGCCGATCGGAAGTGTCTCGGTCCCTCGCGCGGTCAGCGGAGGCCGAAGAGCCCGATCAACGGGAGGACGACGAAGACGCCCAGGACATACGCCGCGATCACCGACGGTCGTTTGACTGCTATCGACGCGAGTGTCTCTGCCAGCCAGAGTGGCACGCGCCTGATGGCGGGCACGGGGTAGATGAGTGCGACCCCCGTGACGTTGAAGAGCGTGTGCACCAGCGCGATGGTCAGCCCCTCGGGGCGGGCGACGGCCAGCGAGGCCAGCACGGCCGTGATGGTGGTCCCGATGTTCGCGCCGAGTGTGATCGGGAAGGCGTTCGGCAGGGTCAGGATGCCCGCGGCCATGAGCGGCACGAGGATGGAGGTGGTGATGCTCGAGGACTGCACCGTCATCGTGACCACGAGTCCGATGACGATGCCGACGAGCCCGCCACCGCGGCTGACGGCCCGGTTCATCGCCCTCTCGACACCCCCTGCGACGAGGCGACGCATCCGAGTCGTGATCGCCTTGAGCGCCAGGAAGATGAGCCCGAGTCCCACGAGCAGGAAGATGGTCCCGGCGAGCGCACCCGCCACCCGGTCGTCCAGGAGCGCCTCGACGCCGTCCACCGGCCACTTGACGATCGCACGGATCGGGCTCTGGCCCGGGGTGTCGGCGGGGCCGGTACCCCGGAGCAGGCCTGTCAGCGCGGCGGCGCTGCGCGCGAGGATGCCCGTCGCGAGCTCCAGGGGGAACAGCACCGCGACCGCCAGCAGGTTGAAGAAGTCGTGCACCGTGGCGCCGGCGAACGCGCGCTGGAACTCGTCGGGTCGGCGGATGCTGCCGAGCGCCGCGAGGGTGCTGGTCACCGTCGTGCCGATGTTGGCGCCCATGACCATCGGAACCGCCAGCTCGACCGGCATCACCCCGGAACCCACCAGCCCGACGATCGTCGCCGTCGACACCGACGACGACTGCACGAGCACGGTGGCGAGCAAGCCGGCGAAGAGTCCGGACACCGGGTTCGCGACCTGAGCGTTCACGGCGTCCTGGAAACCGGCGCCGAAGCTCGCGATACCGGACTCGAGCAGGCCGATGCCCACCAGGAACAGGTAGAGCATGGCCACGACGATCGATCCGGCGACCGCCGTCGAGGGCGGACGGGTCGGGAGGCGGCCCGCCCGCTCAGCCCCTCTCATGGGTGCCAGCCCCATCGGCGGGGCGGACGCTGCTGCCTGGTCATCGGGGGTTGCTCACACGACTGCCCTGTTCCCGCTCGGCCGCTTGGAGGGGGTGCGACGCGTGGGCGTCGTCGTCGGGGGCCGGTGACGCTCGAACCACAGGAACAACGGGGAGGCGACCAGCAGCGACGAGTACATGCCGACCGTCGTGCCGATGATCAACGCGAGCGCGAAGTCCGCGAGCGTGTCACCACCCAGCACGTAGAGGGCGACCAGGATGAACAGGGCCCCCATGCCGGTGTTGATGGTGCGCGGCAGCGTCTGGACCAGCGCGCGGTTGGTGATCTTCGCCAGGGGTCGTTTGGGCTCGAGCTCCCGGGCTTCGCGGACCCGGTCGAAGATCACCACAGTGTCGTTGATGGTGTAGCCGATCACCGTCAACAACGCCGCGAGGAAGACCCCGTCGAAGGTCTTGCCGAGCCAGGCGAACACACCAATCAGGATCGCCACGTTGTGCGCCATCCCGACCACGGCGGCGGTCCCGTAGGTCCAACGGAACCGGAACGCGAGGTAGAGCAGCTGACCCGCGAGCGCGATGCCCAGCGCGAGCATCGCATTGCGGCGCAGCTCCGAGCCGATCGTCGGCCCGATGAACTCGTCGCGCACGACCTCGAGCTGGCCGCCCCGTTCCTCGAGCGAGGCCAGCAGCGCCCGCTCCTCGCCCTCCTCCAGCGCGCGGGTCCGGATCGCGATCTGGTCGTCGGCGCTGGCCTGCACGATCGCTGTCGGCAGGCCGACGCCGGCGAGGTCGCTGCGCAGAGCATCGACGTCGACCTGGTGTTCGGTCTGGTACTCGAGGAGCCGCCCACCGGTGAACTCGAGCCCCCAGGACAGGCCTTGGGTCGCCATGCCCGTGAACGCCAGCAGGACGGCGATCGCAGAGCCGCCCAGCCACATCCGAGCCCTGCCCGTCAGATCCGGTTCGTGCTGTTCGAGCCAGTCGCGCACGCCCTTCCAGGCGGTCAGGCCGAGGATGTCGACGCGTTTGGCCAGAGCCGGTACGCGCACCATCCAGTCGGTCAGCACCCTGGTGACGACGAGCGCCGTGAACATCGACACCACGACGCCGATGGTGAGGGTCACACCGAAGCCGCGCACGGCGCCCGACGCGAACAGGATCAGCAGCACCGCGGCGATGACGGTGGTCACGTTCGAGTCGACCACCGCACTCAATGCCTTCTGGAATCCGGTGGCCACGGCGGCACGCGGGGTGCGGCCGACCGCGTGTTCCTCCTTGGCGCGCTCGAAGACGAGGACGTTCGCGTCGACTGCCATCCCCACGGCGAGCACGAAGCCGGCGATCCCCGGCAGGGTGAGCGTCGCGCCGATGGCCGTGAGCGCCGCGTACGAGAGCAGGCCGTACAGGGCGAGGCTGATCCCGGCCGCGAGGCCGAACAGCCGGTAGGCGGCGACCATGAACAGCATGGTGGCCACGATGCCGATGATCGCTGCGAGGATGCTCGCCTCGATGGCGGCGGCGCCCAGTGTCGGACCGACGACCCGCTGCTCGACGACGTCCACCGGGACCGGCAGCGCACCCGCCCGGACGAGCAGCGACAGCTCTTCCGCCTCCTGCTGGCTGAAGTCGCCGGTGATGGCGGTCGTGCCCCCGGGGATGCCCTGCCCGCACATCACGTCGGGGTTGACCTGCGGACTCGAGATCACCTGGTCGTCCAGCACGATCGCGACGCGTCGCTGGGGATCGCCGGGCGGGAAGCACGCGGCGTCGGCGGTGAGCTGCTGCCATCGCTGCCCACCTGGACCGCGGAAGTCGATCGTGACATCGAACTGGCCTGCCGCGCGCCCGATCGCGATCCCCGCTCCCTGGACGTCGTCTCCGGAGAGCGAAGGGGGGCCCACCCGGATCGGGATCCCTGCGTCGTCGGCGATCACCTGCTCGCCGCCGGGGGTCGCGTCCTCTCCCGGCTCGTCGCCGGCGATGCCGAGCACCGGATGGAACGTCAGCTGCGCCGTCCTACCGATGACGGCGAGGGCTTCCTCCGGGTCCGTCACGCCAGGCAGCTCGACGATGATGCGGCTGGACCCTGATCGCTGCAGTGTGGGCTCGGCGACCCCGAGGGAGTCGACGCGCCGCCGAAGCACTTCGAGCGTCCGGTCGAGGGTGTCGTCGTCGATGGCCCGATCGGCCGTCGGGCGCGCCTCGAGCACGACCTGCGTCCCCCCGCGGAGATCGAGCCCGAGCCTGACGGGCTGGACGAGGACGGACGTCACGGCCGCAGCGAGCACGAGGACCACGAGCACGGTGCGGCGGATCAGTGACGCTCGTGACGCTCTCGCGGCGGCCGCGGACGAACCTCGTACTGCCATGGTCGAGCCAACTCCGGTCGAGCCCGTTCGAGGACGGGGAGGTCACCGTTCAGGTCGTCGCGGCGGGCGGTGCCGCCCAGCCTTGCCTCGTCGAGATGGCTGCGACCGACGCAGACCCGGCCGCCGACAGCAAGGAGCCGGGGGCGGTGGGCGGGGGGTGGAGGGTACGCACGCGCCAAGGCTACAGGCTGCTCGCCGGCCGGTGCCGCCCCTGACACGATGAACCGCGCCGCGCTCCCCTCGGGTAGCGTTCGAGCACCTCGCGATGCTGGGGTCGCCGACGCGGTCCACCTCGTGCCGGCCCGCACCGTGAGCACGGACGTGGCGCCGACGTGCACCCTTCGCGTCGGCCTCGTCGCCCGCACGGTCGGTGGGTCGATGTCGTTGCTCGGCCTCTCCCGCGTCCCGAGGGCCAACGATCCGCCACGAGCGGAGGGAGCGCGGCAGTGCACGCACGGAACCAAGGGTGCGTCTCCGGACGACGCGTCGGCGCCTCGGGTGGTCGACGCACGTCGGTCGGGCGCTGATGCTCGGCCTCAGCCTGCTCCTGCACGCGGTCGTCGCCCTGGGGCTCCCATGGCTCGGACGCCGCCGGGGCCGCGCCGCGTTCGTCGCCACCGCCGTCGCCGCCGGCACCACCCTCGTGCTGCTGGCACCGGCGATGTCGCAGGCGCTGGCAGGCGACCCGGTCGCGGAGCGCTACCCGTGGGCGTCCCAACTGGGACTGCTCATCGAGCTCCGACTCGATGCGTTCTCGGCGCTCATGGTGCTGCTGGTGGTCGGCATCGAACTGCTCGTCGCGGTCTACGCGTTCGGCTACTTCGACCGGCTGCGGCCGGATCTCGCGCGCTTCGCAGCAACGCTGACCTGCTTCGCCGGGGCGATGCTCGGTCTGGTGCTCTCCGACCACCTGCTGCTGGTGTTCGCGTTCTGGGAGCTCACCTCGATCGCCTCGTACCTGCTCATCGCGACCGACGATCGCCGTGGCACCGCGCGGGCGGCGGCGCTCCAGGCGCTGCTCACGACGGGTGCTGGTGGGCTGGCGATGCTGGGCGGGTTCGTGATGCTCGGCCAGGCCGCGGGGACCTACTCGCTCAGCTCCCTGCTGGCTGCACCGCCCAGCGGGACCGTCGTCGAGGTCGCGCTGATCCTGGTGCTGCTCGGGGCGTTCACGAAGTCGGCGCAGGTGCCCTTCCACAGCTGGCTGCCGGGCGCGATGGCTGCGCCGACACCGGTGAGCGCCTATCTGCACTCCGCGACCATGGTCAAGGCGGGCGTGTACCTCATCGCGCGGTTCGCGCCGGCGTTCGCGGACGTCGGCCTCTGGCGTCCGATCGTGCTCGGTGTCGGCGCCGCGACGATGCTGCTCGGAGGGTGGCGAGCACTGCGGCAGCACGACCTCAAGCTCGTGCTCGCCTACGGCACCATCAGCCAGCTCGGCTTCCTCACACTGCTGCTCGGCGCCGGGTATCCGGAGACGACCCTGGCGGGGACGGCGCTGCTCCTCGCGCATGCGACCTTCAAGGCCGCGCTGTTCATGACGGTGGGCATCGTCGACCTCCAGACGCACACGCGCGACATCCGCCGCCTGTCGGGCCTCGGGCGACGGCTCAGACCGACTGCCGCCACCGCCCTCGTCGCCGCCGCGTCGATGGCGGGACTCCCACCACTGTTCGGGTTCGTCGCCAAGGAGGCTGCGTTCGAAGCGCTGCTCGGCAGAGGGACCGATCCCGTCGGTGCGCTGCTGCTCGGTGCCGTACTCCTCGGCTCGGTCCTGACCGTCGCCTACACGGCTCGGTACGTGTGGGGTGCCTTCGCGCGCAAGCGTCCCCACGAGCTCGACGACGTCGTGGCTCCTTCCGGGCCTGGTCCAGGCATGGGGCTGGTCGTCCCCGCGGCGCTGCTCGCCTCGGTCGGGCTCGCGCTCGGTGTCTGGCCTGCCTTCGGCAGCCCCCTGGTCGTGGGTGCCGCTGCCGCGCTCGACGGCGCCGTGCCAGACGAGCCACTGGTGCTGTGGCACGGCTTCAACCTCGCGCTCGGCCTGTCTGTGGCCGCGGTCGCGGTCGGGTTGACGGCGTGGGCGACCCGCGCGCGGGTCGAACGGTTGCAGACCCTGCCGTTCGCCCTCCCCGACGCATCCGTTGCCTACCAGAGCCTCGTCAACGGAGTGCTCGGTGGGGCGAAGCGGGTCACGGCCGTCGTCCAGAACGGTTCGCTCCCCATCTACCTCGGTGTCATCCTCCTCACCGCACTGGTGTTGCCGGGTGGACTGCTGCTCAACGCCGACCTCGCCGTCAGTGGACTGCTGTTCGCGGACCACCCGCTGCAACCGGTCGTCGTGACGATCATCGCGGTCGCAGCCGTGGCCACGTGCGTCCTCCATCGCCGGTTCGCCGCCGTCCTCGCCCTGGGCGCCGTCGGCTACGGGATCGCCGTCCTGTTCGTCCTCCAAGGGGCGCCGGACCTGGCCCTCACGCAGTTGCTCATCGAGACCCTGATCCTCGTGCTGTTCGTCCTCGTGCTGCGGCACCTTCCCGAGCGGTTCGCCAGCCACAGGTGGCGCCTGGGACAGATCCCGCGGATCGCGGTCGCTGTCGGCGTCGGAACCCTGGCCACCGCGTTCACCGCGCTCGCCGTGACCGCGCGGCAGGCCCCGTCCGTCTCCGCCGAGCACCTCGCGCTCGCGGTGCCGGAGGCCGGCGGACGCAACGTCGTCAACGTGATCCTGGTCGACTTCCGAGGCTTCGACACGTTCGGGGAGATCATCGTCCTGACCGCCACGGCGCTCGGGGTCCTGGCCCTCGTGCGGTCGGCGCGTCGGGATCGCGATGCGGGCGACCCCCGTCCGCGGGGTCTCACGGAGATCCCCCTGCGCCACCGGTCGGTGATCCTGGAGACGGGGATCCGGGCGGTGTTCCGGCCGCTGGTGCTGTTCTCGGTCTATCTGCTCTTCGCGGGCCACAACGACCCGGGTGGCGGGTTCATCGGTGGGCTGGTCGCAGGGACGGCCCTGATCCTGCTGGCCGTCGGACAGGGCGCCGCCGAGATGCGCCGCCGGGTGAAGGTGCCCGGTGAGCTGCTGCTCGGGCTCGGGATCCTCGTGGCCGTCGTCAGCGCCGCCATCGGGTGGCTCGTGGGCGGGGAGTTCCTGACACGCGCCTCGACGTCGATCGACGTGCCGTTCCTGGGGCAGCTCTACCTGTCGACCACGGCCAGCTTCGACGTGGGCGTCTACCTCGTGGTCGTCGGCCTGGTCGTCGCGTTGTTGCGCTCGCTCGGCAGCGAGGAGGTCGAGGCATGATCGTCGTGCTGCTCCTCGCGGTCGGGATCCTGTTCGGTACCGGGACCTACCTGCTGCTCCAGCGGACCTTGACGCGCATCGTCATGGGGCTGGCGCTCCTGGGGCACGGCGTCAACGTGCTCCTGCTGCTGTCCGGTGGCCGCGCGGGGACGGCGCCGCTCATCGGCGACGGCGTCGCCGAGCCCTATGCCGATCCGCTCCCGCAGGCCATGGCCCTGACGGCCATCGTCATCACCTTCGGGATCATGGCGTTCCTGCTCGCCCTGGCCTACCGCAGCTGGACCCTCACCCACGACGACGAGGTGGAGGACGACGTCGAGGACAGGCGCGTCGCACGCCGTGCCGCACTGGAGGATCGGGAGGAACCGGTCCGGCCGCACGCGCTGGAGGCGGACCCGGAGGACCACCCATGACGGCGGTCGTCGTCCTGCTCGTCGCCCTCCCGCTGGTCGGTGCCGCGCTGTGCCTGCTGCTCTGGCGGCACCTGCTGCTCCAGCAGGTGCTCGCGACCACGCTCGTCGGTGTCAGCTCCGTGCTCGCGATCGCGCTGTTGGTCCGCAGCAGCACGTCGGGGACGGTCGCGGTGACCATCGGTGGCTGGCCAGGGCGCATCGGGATCACCCTCGTCGCCGACATCTTCGCCATGCTGCTGCTGACGGTGTCGCTGCTGACCATCCTCGCGGTGCTGGTGTTCGCGATCGGTCAGCCCCGCGCGGACAAGCGCGCCTTCTACTTCCACCCCCTGTACCTCGTGCTGACCGGCGGGGTGAGCGCCGTCTTCCTGACCGGCGACCTGTTCAACCTGTTCGTCGCCATCGAGATCATGCTCAGTGCGAGCTACGTGCTGATCACGATGGGGGGCGGCCGCGCGCAGATCCGCGCGGGCATGAGCTACGTCGTGATCAACCTGCTGGCCTCGACCCTGCTCGTGACCGCGGTCGGCCTGATCTACGCCGCGACGGGTTCGCTCAACATGGCCGACGTCGCGGTCAGGCTCACGGACCTCGAGCCGGGGCTCGTCACGGCGCTCGGCGCGCTGCTACTCGTCGCCCTCGGCATCAAGGCCGCGATCTTCCCGCTGTTCTTCTGGCTGCCCGACGCCTACCCCACGGCGCCCGTCGCCGTCACGGCGGTGTTCGCCGGGCTGCTCACCAAGGTCGGCGTCTACGCCATCATCCGCACCCAGACGCTGCTGTTCCCCGCGGACGGCCCATCCGCGATGCTGCTGTGGCTCGCGGGGCTCACCATGGTCGTGGGCGTGCTCGGTGCGATCGCGCAGGACGACATGAAGCGCATCCTCAGCTTCCACATCGTCAGCCAGATCGGCTACATGCTGTTCGGCCTCGGGCTGTTCAGCGTCGCCGGCATCGCCGCTGCCGTGCTCTTCATCGTCCACCAGATCCCGGTGAAGGCGGCGCTGTTCCTCGTCAACGGGCTGGTGGAGCAACGCCGGGGAACGTCGGCGCTGCATCAGCTCGGGGGGATGGTCCGCAGCGCGCCCATGACGGCCGCGTTGTTCGGCATCGCGGCGCTCAGCCTGGCGGGGATCCCCCCGACCTCCGGCTTCATCGGCAAGCTGGCGCTGGTCCAGGCGGGAGTGGCCGCCGAGGCCTGGACGATCACGGGCATCAGCCTCGCCGTCAGCATCCTGACGTTGCTGTCGATGACCAAGATCTGGGCCGGGGCGTTCTGGGGAGAGCCTCCGGACGGGACCGTCGCGGTGGCACACACCACCCCCCGCCTCATGACCTGGGCGACGTGCGGGCTCGTGGCCCTCACCCTGGTGATCGCCGTCGGTGCGCAGCCGCTGTGGGAGCTGAGCCTGCAGGCGGCCGAGGGCCTGCTGGACCCGACCGGTTACCAGGGGGTGGTCGGCCGATGATGCGCGCCGTCTCCGTGCTGTGGTTGGCCTTCATCTGGGTCGTCCTCTGGGGGCAGCTCGACGTCCGTTCGGCGGTCGGAGGGCTGGCCATCGGGGCCCTGCTCGTCGTGGGCCTCCCGAACCGTGACCTCACCCGCCTGGACGCGCTACGCCCGATCGCGCTGATCCGCTACCTGGCCTACTACGCCTGGCTCGTCGTCAGCGCCAACGCCGTCGTCGCCTGGGAGATCATCACCCCAGGGAGCAGGGTGCGCGAGGGCATCGTCGCCGTGCCCATCGAGGGCGCCTCCGACGCCGTCGTGAGCCTGCTCGCGCACGCGATCTCCGGAACCCCTGGCACGCTCATCATCGACATCGACCGGGGCGAGACGACCGTCCTGTACGTGCACGTCCTGCATCTGCATGACGTCGAGCAGGTCCGGCGAGACGTCTTCGATCTGGAGCGACGGCTGGTCGAGGCGATCGGGTCGGAACGCTCGTTGGCCGCGGTCGACCGGCGCATCGCGGACCTGGAACGCTCGACCCGCGATCGCGCGGGCGAGCAGGAGGGCAGCCCGTGACGATCGTCCTCTTCGTCTGCGCGACGATGCTCGCCACGGCGGGCCTGATGTGCCTCGCGCGGCTCGTCTACGGTCCCACCCTCGCTGACCGTGTGATCGCGTTGGACGCACTGCTCATCGTGTTCGTGGTCGCCATCGGCGTGTGGACCGCCTCCACCGGGCGGGGGACCTACATCGAGGCGCTGCTCGTGGTCGCGCTCGTCGCGTTCATCGGCACGACCACCGTCGCGCGGTTCATCGAACGACGGGGGGACACGTGAGGGACGTCCTGACGGGTGCGCTGCTTCTCACCGCCTGCACCCTGACGCTGTTCGCCGGTCTCGGGCTGCTTCGGTTCCAGACCGTGTTCGCGCGGACGCATCCCGTCACCAAGGCCATCACCCTCGGTGTGGTCACGGTCTGTCTCGCTGCGGCGCTCCAGGTCGACGAGCCGAGCGACGTCTTCCGGCTGCTGCTGGTCGCCGGCTTCCAGATCATCACGGCGCCGATCGCGGCGCACATGGTGGCCCGGGCCGCACACCGTGTCGGTACGTCCCAGGCTCGAGGTCTGCCGATCGACGAACTGCGTGACGCCGAGGAGGCACGCGCGGCTCAGGGCGACGGGGGCGGAGACGCCTGACGGCGATCCGACCCACCCGTCGCCCCATGTCCGCACCTTCGACGACGGGTCCTCTCGGGGTGCTGACGAGGGTCCAAGTCCCCTGCTGGCCGTCCGGGCCCACACGTACGATCCTCCTCCACCCCCCCTCGACCGGAGGTGCAGACGTCGGGACGTCAGCTGGCAGCACGAGATGTGCCGATCCCCCGGTGGGCCAGGCGGTCCGTGGGGGAGAGTCCTGGCACGCGATGCCGATCGACGGGGTCGCCGCACAGCTCGAGGTCGATCCGACACAGGGGCTGAGGTCCGACGACGCAGCCCGGTTGCTCGCCCGTCACGGCCCCAACGAACTGGCCGCCGAGCAGCCGCGCTCCGGCCTCGAGCTGGTGCTGTCGCAGTTCCGCAGCCCGCTGATCTACATCCTGCTGGTCGCGATGGTGGTGACGATCTCCATCGAGGAGTTCAGCGATGCGAGCGTCATCGCCGTCGTGCTCGTGCTCAACACCGTGATCGGGTTCACACAGGAACGCAAGGCAGACCGGTCGGTCCGGGCGCTCATGGCGCTCGCTTCCCCGACGTCACTCGTGCTCCGCGACGGTTCGCGTGCCGAGATCGATGCCCGCGAGCTCGTGCCCGGTGACGTGGTCCTGCTCGAGTCCGGCACGCGGGTGCCTGCCGACCTGCGCATCGTGTCGACGAACCAGCTCGAGGTCGACGAGTCGCTGCTCACCGGGGAGAGCCGGGCGACCCGGAAGCGGACCGAACCCGTCGCCACGGAGACGCTCGCCGCCGACCGTCGTTCCATGGCGTTCATGGGCTCGGCCGTTGCCAGCGGACGAGGCAAGGGTGTCGTGGTCGGGACCGCGGGTGACACCGAGCTCGGCCGGATCGCCGCCAGCATCGCGGCGGAGGAGCAGCCCGAGTCCCCGCTGCAGCTGCGCATGCGCCGCTTCGCCAGTCTCGTCGCGACGGCCGTGCTGGCGTCGACGTTGGCGGTCTTCGTGCTCGGGATCGTCCTGGGACACGGCGCACACGAGATGTTCCTCATGGCCGTCGCGCTGGCGGTCGCCGTCGTACCCGAGGGCCTGCCCGTTGCGTTCACGGTCGCGATGGCACTCGGGGTCCACCGGATGGCCAAACGACACGCGATCATCCGTTCGCTGCCGGCGGTGGAGACGCTCGGGTCGACGGACACCATCGGATCCGACAAGACCGGCACCCTGACGCAGAACCAGATGACGGTCGTGCGCGTGTGGACCGCCGACGGATCGTACGCCCTGCGTCCGCGCGGCACGGAGGAGCCGGATGGCTCCGAGGGTCTGCTCGATGCCGCCCGACACGCCGGTGACGGGCACGACGGTCCACTCGGCGAGACGATCCGCACCGGGGTGCTCGCCAACGAGTCCGACATCGATCGGAGCGTCGACAGCACCGGAGCGGAGGCATTCGGTCACCTCGGCGATCCCACGGAGACCGCGCTGCTCGAGGCGGCCTGGCGGGTCGGCATGCCGCCCGACGATTGCCGCGAGGCGGCGGTGCTGCTCGCGGAGGTGCCCTTCGAGTCCGAGCGGCGTTACTCCTTCGTGGTCCTCGACGAACGCGGTCCCGTGCTGCGCCTGAAGGGCGCCCCCGAGCGCGTCCTGGAGCTGTGCACGACGATCGCGACCGCCGACGGTTCCGTGCCCATCGACCCGGACGTGGTCCTGAGGGCAGCCGACGCCATGGCCTCCAGGGGTCTGCGCGTCCTCGCCATGGCGACAGGGCGGCTCGACGCCGTCCCCGACCCCGAGCGGCCGCCGTCCCCGAGCGAGCTGACCCTCACCGGCTTGGTCGGGATGCACGACCCGCCGAGGCCGGGGGTGAAGGGCGCGATCGCCGACTGTCGCAGCGCAGGCATCCGCGTGATCATGATCACCGGCGATCACGCGGCGACGGCACGTGCGATCGCGGCCGAGCTCGGGATCACGCAGGGTCCGGACGCCCGCGTCATCAGCGGTGCGGACATGCAGGAGCTCTCCGACGACCAACTGCGCGCCGTGGTCCACGAGGTGTCGGTCTTCGCACGGGTCGCACCGGAGCACAAGCTGCGTGTCGTCCGGGCACTCCGGGCGCTCGGCGACGTCGTCGCGGTGACCGGCGACGGCGTCAATGACGCACCGGCGCTCAAGGCTGCCGACATCGGCATCGCGATGGGCAGGGACGGCACGGACGTGGCGCGCGAGGCATCCGACATGGTGCTGAGCGACGACGACTTCACCTCGATCGCGAACGCCGTCGAAGAAGGTCGCGTCGTGTTCGAGAACGTCCGGAAGGTCACCTACTTCCTGATGTCGACCGGTGTCGCCACGATCGTCGCGATCGTCTACTCGCTGATCGCCGGGCTTCCCCTGCCCTATACCCCAGCCGCGCTGCTCTGGCTGAACGTCGTGACCAACGGAACGCAGGACGTCGCGCTCGCGTTCGAGCCGGGGGAGGCCGGCGTGCTCGATCGGCCCCCTCGGACGGCCAGGGAGGGGATCGTCTCCCCACTCCTGTGGGAACGCACGCTGTTGGTGGGAGTCGTGATGGCGGTGGGGTCGCTCTGGCTGTTCCAGTGGGCGATCGACGCCGGGCTCAGCGACGCCCAGCAGCGCGGCGCCGCCCTCGCCACCTTCGTGTTCGCGATGTCGGTCCACGTCCTCAACGCACGCTCCGAGCGCACGAGCATGTTGCGGATGAACCCGTGGGGCAACCCGTTCCTGGCGGTCTCCGTGTTCGTCGCGCTCGCCCTGCACGTGCTCGCGTCGTACTGGGAGCCGGTGCAGACGCTGCTCCAGATCGAGCCGGTGACCGCTGGCGGCTGGTCTCGGATCGTCGTGGTCATGGTCGCCGTTGCAGCGGCCAGCGAGTTGCACAAGTGGATCCGCAGCCGGCTCGGGATCGGTCCGTGGACCGGGTCGCCCGCCCGGGCGCGCTGAGGTCGTGCGGTCCTGCTAGTCGAGTGCGGGAGGCTCGACCGGAGGCCGGATCCGCACGGACTCGGCGGTATGGCGCCGCACGCCGATGACCTCGTAGCGTGCACCGTCGATCTCGATGGTGTCGCCGGCCACGGGGATGCGGCCGAGGTGCTCCACGACCAGGCCGCCCACGGTGGTCGCGTCCAGGGAACTGGCCGTCAGGCCGAGGTCCACGAGGTCGTGCAACGGGAAGGACCCAGGCACGGTGAGACTGCCATCGGGCTCCGTGACCACCGCCCGGACGTCGCGGTCGTGCTCGTCGTAGATCTCGCCGACGAGCTCCTCGACCAGGTCCTCCACGGTGATGATGCCCTCGATGCCGCCGTGCTCGGAGATGACGAGCGCCAGTTGTTGTCGGCCGGTCTGCATCTCACGGAGTGCGATGACGGCGTTGAGCGACTCGGGTAGCACCATCGCGGGGCGCGCATGGTCGCCGACCGTCCCTTCACGGCCGACGAGCCCCAGCACGGAGACCGTGCGGTCGGCGTCGTCCAGGTCTCCGGCGTAGACCGGCGCCCTGCTGTGGCCAGCTGCCACGAGCTTCCGGAGCGCCTCCGCGACGGGCAGGTCGGCGGAGAGTGCCACCACACGGGAGCGTGGCATCACGATCTGGCGCACGGTGCGGTCCGCGACCTCGAGCGCCCCGTCGATGATCTGCCGCTGCTCGTCCGTGTAGGTGGACTGGGTCGCGATCAGGTCGCGGATCTCCTCCTCGGTGACGTCCTGGCGATCGCGGTCGGGATCGCCGCCCAACAGGCGGACCGTGAGGTCGGTCGCGTGTGACAGCAGCCAGATCGCCGGTGCCGTGCCCCGGGAGATCCACGTCAGGGGGCGAGCGGCGAGCAGCGCCCAGGCCTCCGCCCGTTGCATGGCGAGTCGCTTCGGTGCGAGCTCGCCGAACACCAGCGTCACGAAGGTCAGGACCAGGGTGATGGAGAAGATCGCGGCCGGCCGCGCTCCCCGGCCGAGGAAGTCCAACGGCTCGACGAGTGGCTCCGCGAGTGCGACGGCTGCTGTCGCCGACGCGAGGAACCCCGCGAGCGTGATGCCGATCTGGATCGTGGACAGGAACCGGTTCGGCTCGCGAACGAGGCTCGCGAGGGCTCGGCCCCTGGCCGACCGTTGCGCGAGCCGTGTGAGCTGCCCTTCGCGAAGCGAGATCAGGGCGATCTCGGAGCCCGCGAACGCTGCGTTGAGGACGATGAGGAAGCCGACCAGCGCGAGCTGGCCACCTATGCCGTTCACCTTCGGTGTGGTCCTTCGGGTGGGCGGAACAGCATACGCAGAGGATCCGACGGAGCGCAGCTGGCACACGCACCCCGGCGGACGCCCACGTCCAGGTACGCTTCGCGATGAAGGGGAGTACCTCGGCTCGTCGGCATCGTCAGGACGGTCCCGCCTCGGGATCCGGTGTCGCGCCCGCTCGCGGGGAGGGAGACCTTCGGCAGCAGCCGCGTCGCGGCAGCCGGAGGCGCCCCCATGTCCCGCACCGTCCCCCCCGCCGTCGACACGGACGCGACGACGGTCTCCGAGGCGCCAGTCGCGCCCCACACGCTCCCGTCCGCCGACGTCGCCGTCGCGCTCGGGGTCGACCCCGCAGTCGGGCTCGGCAGCGCATCCGTCGATGCTCGCCGTGCGGTGTTCGGCCGCAACGATCTCGAGACCCCCTCGCCGCCGGGGGTGCTGGCCCGGTTCGTCGCACAGTTCCGGAGCCTGCTGATCCTGGTGCTCGTGGCGGCGGCCGGGCTGTCCGCGGTGGTGGGCGAGTTCAAGGATGCGATCGTCGTCGCGTCCGTGCTGCTCCTCAACGCGACGCTCGGCACGATCCAGGAGGCGCGTGCGGAGCGCAGCGTCCATGCGCTGCAGAGCCTGCTCCCCGCGGACGCCAAGGTCCGTCGCGAGGGACGGACCGCCGTCGTACCGGCCAGCGACCTGGTGCCCGGCGACGTCGTCCTGGTCGAGGCAGGGGATCGGGTGCCCGCGGACGGGCGCGTGCTGCTCGACGCGGTGCTCGGCGTGGACGAATCGACCCTCACGGGAGAGACGTCGGCGGTGTCGAAGCATGCCGTCGATCTGTCCGCATCGGACGTCCCGGTGGCCGACCGATCGGGGATGCTGTGGATGAATTCCACGGTGGTGCGCGGTCGTGGCGAGCTGGTGGTCACGGCGACGGGGATGGACACACGCATCGGCGCCGTGGCACAGCTGCTCGCCGAGACGCCGGAGCGTCCGACGCCGCTCCAACGACAGATCGACGCGCTCGCTCGGCAGCTGGCCCTCGTCGCGGGTGTTGCGGTCGCTGCCGTGTTCGCGGTGGCGCTGCTGCGGGGCGACACGCTCGCGAGCGCGGCGCTGGACGCGATCGCGCTCGCCATCGCAGCCATCCCGGAGGGCCTCCCGGCCGTGGTGACCATCACGCTGGCCCTCGGGACGGCGGCGATGGCCAGGCAGCGCGCCATCGTGAAGCGGCTGACGTCCGTGGAGACGCTCGGGTCGACCCAGGTCATCTGTACCGACAAGACCGGCACGCTCACCCGCAACCAGATGACGGTGAAGGCCCTGGTCCTCGACGGTGCCCGACATGTCGTCACCGGTGACGGGTACGGCGCGACCGGGTCGATCGAGCCGCCGATCGGCGCAGCGACACGTGGCCTGGTGGCCGCGGTGTTGTGCAACGACGCCGAAGTGAGCGATGGCGCGATCGCGGGTGACCCGACCGAGGCCGCGCTGCTCGTCGTGGCGCGCAAGGCAGGGCTCGACCCCACCGCGGTGCGTCGCCGCGGGCGTGTCGCAGAAGTGCCCTTCGACGCGGCGACCAAGCTGATGGCGACGGTGCACGCGGACGAGGCCGGGACGTTGGTCGCCGTCAAGGGTGCGCCCGATGTGCTGCTGCCCCGGTGCGCCTGGGTGGCGTCCGCCACCGGCGCGGCGCCGCTCGACGACGCAGGACGAGCCGAGCTGACTCGCAGGATCCGCGAGCTCGCCGGCGAGGGGCTGCGCACCCTCGCCGTCGCGACCCGTCGGCTCGAGCTGGACCCCGTCGACCTCGACGACCCCGCAGCGGCCCTCGAGGACCTGACCTTCGAACTGCTGGTCGGGATCGTCGACCCGCCCCGCCCGGGCGTCGCAGGCGCGATCGCCGTCGCCCGCCAGGCCGGCATCCGGGTGATGATGGTGACGGGTGACCACCCCGACACCGCTGCCGCGATCGCCGCGGACACCGGGATCGCCGGCGAGGTCCTCACCGGCGCACAACTCGACGCGCTCGACGACGAGCAACTCGCCGTACGGCTCCCCGGCATCGGGGTGTGCGCACGAGTCGCCCCCGAGCACAAGGTGCGGCTCGTCCGGCTCCTCCAGGAGGCCGGGTTGACCACGGCGATGACCGGGGACGGTGTCAACGACGCGGCCGCGCTCAAGCGAGCGGACATCGGTGTCGCGATGGGCATCGCCGGAACGGAGGTCACCAAGCAGGCGGGCGACCTCGTCCTGGCAGACGACGACTTCGCCACGATCGTCACCGCCGTGGAGCGGGGTCGTGGCATCTACGACAACATCGTCGCGTTCATCCGCTTCCAGCTCGCGACCAACATCGGCGCGATCCTCACGATCCTCGGTGCGCGGTTGATCGGGCTGCCAGCGCCGTTCACGCCGATCCAGGTGCTGTGGGTCAACCTCATCATGGACGGCCCGCCGGCGCTGGCCCTCGGTGCCGATCCGACCCGTCCCGATGTCATGGACCGTCAGCCGCGTGGCCCCGACGCTGCCATCCTCGACCGTGGCCGGCTGCGGCGTCTGATCCTGGCGGGCAGCGTCATGGCCTTCGGCACGATCGGGATCTTCGCGTGGACGCTCGACACGGGCCCGGACGACGGTGGGGCCCTCGCCGGCACGATGGCGTTCACGACGTTCGTGCTGTTCCAGTTCGTCAACGCGATCAACGCCCGGCTCGAGCACACCACCGTGTTCGACCGGCACACGCTGCGAAACGGCAAGCTGTGGGCCGCCCTCGCGGCGGTCCTCGGCCTCCAGATCCTCGCCGTCCACGTGCCGACCGTCGGCGGTTTCGTCGACGTCGTCCCCCTGCGCCTCGGTCAGTGGCTGACCGCAGCCGCGATCGCGAGCTCCCTGCTGGTCGTCGAGGAGCTGCGCAAGCTCCTCGCGCGGTGAGGGTCGTGCGAGAACATCAGACGAGGCGCACCCCGGTGCGCTAGCCAGGAAGCTGGCTCAAGCGCTAGAGTCCTGGCATGTTCGGACAGCGTCTCCTGGAGCTCCGGCAGGCCGTCGGTCTGACGCAGGCGCAGCTCGCCGCCCGGGCAGCGGTCAGTCGGCAGCTGGTCGGCGCGGTGGAGAACGGCCGCCACCTGCCGCGCGTCGACGCGGCGATCGCGTTGGCGTCGGCCTTGGGGGTCACGGTCGAGGAGCTCCACCGAACGGATCGGGCCCCCGTGGCCCCCGTGGACGCCGTGGTCGGCGCGCTGCCACCCGACGGCGTCGCCGTCAGGGTGGGTCGGGTCGGGGATCGGCTGGTGTGTGCCGCGACGGGCGCGTCGTTCGACGCGTGGGCCGCGGCCGACGGGGTGGTGGCGAGGGGATCCCTCGAGCTGCTCGACGATGCCCGCCCCGGCGTCGTGGTGGTCGGATGTGATCCCGCCATCGGGCTCGCTGCCCGGCTGGTGGCGTCCGAGCCCGTGCTCGCCGTCGCGGCGTCGACGGCAGAGGCCGTCGACGCGCTCGGTGCCGGGCGCGCGCACGCGTGTGTCGTGCATGGACCACGAGGGGGCCTACCCGACGCAGGAGGGGACGTCGTGCGGTGGCACCTCTCGCGGTGGCAGGTCGGACTCGCGGCCGCCCCTGGCGCAGAGGGCGACTGGGCGGCTCGTGCCCTGGCGGGCCGCACGGAGGTGATCCAACGGCGGCCGGGCGCGGGGAGCCAGGCGGCCTTCGAACGGGCCGTCCGAGTCTCGGGTGCGCAGGTGCCGAACGGGCCCTTGGTGGCGGACCACCTGGAGGCTGCGTGGCTGTCCCGGCAGCTGGGTCTGCCCGCCGTCACGATCGAGCCCGTGGCACTCGCGGCCGGCTTGCCCTTCCACCCGCTGGAGATGCACGAGGCGCAGCTGTGGGTGGGTCGTGCCTGGGTGCTCGAGCCAGGGGTCCGTCGGCTGGGCGAGGTGATGACCTCCGCCGCGTTCGGACGCAGGCTGCGCACGGTCGGGGGATACGACCTGACCGGGACCGGGACGGCCGTTGCCTAGCCGGCCCGGCGCTCGCCGCTTCGATCGAGAGGCCCGCCAGATGCGCAGGAGAACAGGGCTGCTGACCTGGGGAGGGATGGGCCTGTCCCTGCTTCTGATCGGGTGTGCCGCCGACCCTGCCGTGGAGACGGGGGAGGTGTCCGGCGAGGTCGTGGTCTTCGCCGCCGCGTCGTTGACGGATGCGTTCGACGAGATCGCCGAAGCGTTCGAGGATGCCACCTCGGTCGCGGTCGTCTTCAGCTTCGCGGGGAGCCAGACGCTGGCGAGCCAGATCAACGAAGGTGCTCCGGCCGATGTGTTCGCCTCCGCGAACGCGAGGCAGATGGACGTGGTCGGGGACGCCGGCGGGTTGGCCGGAGCGCCGCGGAGCTTCACCTCGAACCTGCTCGAGATCGCGGTGGAGCCGGGGAACCCCCTCGGCATCGCCGGGTTGGCCGACCTCTCCGACCCTGCCCTGTTGCTGGTGCTGCCGGCCGAGGAGGTGCCGGCTGGTCAGTACGCCCGGGAGGCGCTCGAGGCTGCGGGCGTGACGGTGTCACCCGTTTCGTTGGAGCAGGACGTGCGGGCCGCGCTGTCCAAGGTCGAGCTCGGCGAGGCCGATGCGACGATCGTCTACGCCAGCGACGTCGTCGCAGCCGACGGGCGGGTCACGGGGGTGGAGGTTCCCCCGGACCAGAACGTCCCCGCGAGCTACCCGATCGCCGTGCTGGCCGAGGCGTCGAACCCCACCGGGGCGGAGGCCTTCGTCTCGTTCGTGCTGGGCGAGGTCGGCCAGGGCATCCTCGCCGACCACGGGTTCACCTCGCCATGAAGCGCTCGATCCCCCACCGTTCGTCAGGGCAGTCGGCCGGCGTCGCGCCGCCGCGCGCGACCCTCGTCCTGGGGCTGATCGGTCTGGCGGTGCTCGTGCTGCCGCTCGTGGGGCTGACGACGCGGACGCCCTGGAGCCGCATCGGGTCGCTCGTCGGGGACCCCGTCGTGCTACAGGCGTTGCGGTTGTCCTTCACGTCGTCGGTCGTCGCACTCGCCCTGTCGATCGTGCTGGGCGTCCCGCTCGCGTTGGTGTTCGCCCGGTACGACTTCCCGGGCAAGCCGTTCGTGCGCGCCCTCGCCGTGTTGCCGATGGTGCTCCCGCCGGTCGTCGGGGGGGTGGGCCTGCTCGCCGCCTTCGGCCGTCGCGGCCTGGTGGGGCGGCCGCTGGAGGTGGCAACCGGGATCACGATCCCCTTCACGCAGGTCGCCGTGGTCCTCGCCGCGACCTTCGTGGCGATGCCTTTCCTGATCGTGACGGTCGAATCCGGTCTGCGGATGGCGGATCGGCGATTGGAGGACGCGGCGGCCACCCTGGGCGCCGGGAGGTGGACGATCCTGCGCCGCGTCGTGCTCCCGATGCTGTGGCCGTCCCTCGCCGCCGGGATGGCGCTGTGCTGGGCACGGGCCCTCGGGGAGTTCGGAGCGACCATCACCTTCGCCGGGAACCTTCCCGGCCGCACCCAGACGATGCCCCTGGCCGTCTACCTCGAGCTCGAACGCAACCCGGAGGCCGCCTACCTGATCAGCTTCGTCCTCCTGGCAGTGTCGGTCGCGGTCCTGGTCAGCCTCCGGGACCGGTTCCTGGGGGTGACGTGACCGGCACCGTGGGCGAGCCGGGTGCCACGGTCGGGCTGCGCGCCGACGTCGGCCTCCAGCTCGGGACGCTCGACCTCGACGTGCGTGTCACCGCGGCACCCGGCGAGGTCGTCGCGGTCCTCGGCCCCAACGGTGCAGGCAAGACCACCTTGCTGCGCGCGATCGCGGGCCTGTTGCCGATCACTCGCGGGAGCATCGCCGTCGGCGGTCGCACCGTCGAGGATCCGGTTCGAGGCATCCGGCTGGCACCGCAGGGTCGCTCGGTGGGTGTCGTGTTCCAGCAGCACCTCCTGTTCCCCCATCTCACCGTGCTCGAGAACGTCGCCTTCGGCCCGCGATCGCGCGGGGTCGCGCGGGACGAGGCGCGCAGCCGGGCGCGCCTCTGGCTCGAACAGGTCGGGCTGCGCGACCATGCGTCCGCGCGTCCCGCGGCGCTCTCGGGCGGGCAGGCGCAGCGGGTGGCGCTGGCCCGTGCCCTGGCCACCGATCCGGACCTGCTGCTGCTCGACGAGCCGCTGGCCGCGCTCGACGTCGACACGCGTCGGACGGTCCGCCGACTGCTGCGCCGCCACCTCGCGGCCTTCGGCGGGCCCGTGCTTCTCGTCACCCACGAGCCGCTCGAGGCCATCACGCTCGCGGACCGGCTCGTCATCGTCGAGGACGGCCGTGTCGTCCAGGACGACGTTCCCGCTGCGGTCGCCCGCCGCCCCCGCTCGCGGTGGGCCGCCAGGCTCGTCGGCCTCAACCTGTATCGGGGTCGAGCCATCGACGGCGAGGTGGCGCTCGACACCGGTGGCAGGTTGACCCTCGCCGAGCCCGTCGACGAGCCGAGCGACGTGCTCGTGGTCGTCCACCCGCGCGCCGTCGCCCTCTACCCGACGCGCCCGAGCGGCAGCCCCCGCAACGTCTGGCAGGCCACCGTGGACGCGCTCGACATCCACGACGACCACGTCCGCGTCCACCTCGAGGGTCCCATCCCCATCGTGGCGCAGATCACCGCGGCGTCGCTCGCGGACCTCGCCATCGTCGAGGGGAGCGGCATCTGGGTCGCGGTCAAGGCCACCGAGATCGACCACTGGGTCGCGTGAGTTCCTCGTCTCGGGACAGCACGACCGCCAGCGGGCCTGTCAGCGTCGCAGCATCCTCTCGTCGTGAGCCTCGGCGGCCCTACCGTGGCGGGATCGCACCCTGGAGGAGCACATGGCCGAGCACGCCTCGTCCTTCCACGCCGCACGAGCCCCGCTGCACGGGCCCTTCGGCTCGGACCTGTTCGGCCGGCGAGCGGAGGCGTTCGCACGCTGGTTCGGGACGCCGATGTTCCTGCTCGGGCAGACGGCCGTCGTCGTGGCATGGATCGTCGCCAACGGCTTCGCGCTGGCGCTGCGCTGGGACCCGTACCCGTTCATCCTGCTGAACCTCGCGTTCTCCTTGCAGGCGGCGTACGCAGCGCCCCTGATCCTCCTCGCGCAGACGCGCCAGGCGGACCGTGACAAGGGCATGAGCGAAGCGGACGCCGAGCACCGGGAAGCGCTCGCACGCTCCACGCTGGACCGACAGCAGATCGTCCTGGAACGCACCCGGCACCTGGAGCAGCTGGTCGCGGCGAACACGGCGCTGACAGAGGAGGTGGTCCGGCTCTCGGGCGAGCTGCACGTCCAGCTCGCCGAGGCGCTCGGGGGGCGGTGAGGCACCTGGGGTGGGCCGGTCCTCCCGGTCGCTCAGGCACCACGCTCCACCGGCACGTCGACCAGGGAGCCGTACTCGGTCCACGAGCCGTCGTAGTTCTTCACCCGCTCGTACCCGAGCAGCTCGTGCAGGACGAACCAGGTGTGGGCGCTGCGCTCGCCGATCCGGCAGTAGGTCGCGATGTCGGCGTCGGGGGTGACGCCCTTGGCGCCGTAGATCTCGCGGAGCTGTTCCGCCGGGAGGAAGCGGCCGGTCCCCGGGTCGACGGCCGTGCTCCAGGGCACGTTCGCGGCGCCCGGGATGTGGCCGGGGACCTGGGCGGCCTCGCCCGGCAGGTGCTCGGGTACCAGGACGTCGCCGGCGAACTCCGCCGGTGAGCGCACGTCGATCAGCGCGGTTCCCGCCGGCGCGCCGACGAACCGCTCGAGGATCTCGTCGCGTCGGGCCCGCAGACCCGGGTCGGCCTCCGTGGCGCGGTACCCGCTCGTGGGTGAGATCTCGGGGTCGGCATCGGTCAGCGGCAGGCCCTCGGACTCCCAGGCGACCCGACCGCCGTCGATCAGGCTGACCCTCTCGTGGCCGTAGAGCCGGAAGTACCAGTAGGCGTACGCCGCGAACCAGTTGTTGTTCCCCCCGTAGAGCAGGACGTGGGTGTCGGCGGTGATCCCGCGCGCGTCGAGGAGCTTCCCGAAGCGCTCGCCGTCGACGAAGGTCCGGCGGATCGGATCCTGGAGATCGGCTCGCCAGTCGAACGAGACGGCACCGGGGATGTGCGACGCGGCGTACGCGCTGGCGTCCTCGTCCACCTCGACGACCGTGACGTGCGGGTCGTCGAGGTGCTCCAGGGCCCAGTCCGTGCTGACGAGTGGTTCGGTCATGCCGGTCCTCCGCTGTCCCGATGCGACGGTGCGCCGCAGCGCCCAAGGGCTCACCGTAACGCCGGCACCAGCGCGTCGGTGGGCCGTCGAGGTGGCAACGGTGCAGACGTGGGACGCGTCACACCCGGCGCCCCGCTGGGCGGTCCCGAGCGAGGGGCGGGCCGCTGCCGACGGTGGTCGAGGTCACCACGTTGCGTCAGTCCAGTCGAGCTCCCCGATGCCACGAACGCACGCCGGTAGGGCCACGGGTCACGCGCAGGTCCGGGCCGGTTCTCTCCAGGTGGCCCCGGTCGAGGTCCTGGACGGTTCCAGCAGATCGGCCCGGCCGACGATCACCAACGATCAGGAGGACGTGACACATGGCTGCTTCGATCCGCGACGTGATGACCACGGAGCCGTTGGTCCTGGATGCCACCCAGACGGTGGCGGAGGCGGCGACGATCATGCGTGATGCCGATGTCGGCGACGTGCTCGTCCGGCGTGAGGGCAAGGTGGTCGGGATCGTGACCGACCGGGACGTCGTCGCCCGCGTCGTGGCCGACGGGCTCGACCCCGCCTCGACGCAGCTCGGCGAGGTGTGCAGCGGCGAGCTGCACACCTTGTCGAGTGACGCGACCGTCGGGGACGCCATCGCCCTGTTGCGTGCGCACGCCGTCCGTCGTATCCCGATCCTGGACGGTGACGATGCCGTCGGCATCGTGTCGATCGGTGACCTCGCGATGCGACACGACCCCGAGTCCGCGCTCGCGGACATCAGCGCCGCGGCCCCCAACACGTGAACGGGGAGCGCGTGACCACGCGGGCGGAGCGCCTCGCGGGACAGGCCAGTGACGAGCAGGCGACGGGCGGACGTCCACCTGGCATCTCGCGTGACCGGCACCGTCCCTCCCCGAAGCCCGCCCCACGGGGCGTGGTCAGCGAGTGGGTCCTGGAGCGGTTCGCCGCGCCCGATCGTCCGGCCGGCCCACCACCTCCGGTCGACGACGACCCGCTCGGCGGGGAGGACACGCACCTCGCGCTCGCCGCCCTGTACGAGCTCAGCTACCGCGGCGTGCAGGGGGTCGACGAGTCGCTCGAGTGGGATCCGGCGCTCCTCGGCGTCCGGGCAACGCTCGAGCAGCGGTTCACGGACGCGCTCCGCGAGCAGGTCGGCCCGCTCCCGCAGGTCGACGACGTCCCCGCGTTCCTCCAGGATCTCACCCACGGCGGTGACGCACCGTCGCTGTCGCGGACCATCGAGGAGGAACCCGACCTCAGGCGCTTCCAGGAGCAGGCGATCCACCGGTCGTTCTGGCAGCTGAAGGAGGCGGATCCCCACTCCTGGGCGATCCCACGGTTGGCCGGCAGGCCCAAGGCCGCCCTGATCGAGATCCAGTCCGACGAGTACGGCAACGGCGTCGAACACGACATCCACGCGGAGCTGTACGCCCTCACGATGGAACGACTCGGGTTGTCGTCGGCGTACAACGAGTACATCGACGCCTGGCCGGGCGTCACGCTCGCCACGGTCAATCTGGTGTCGATGTTCGGGCTCCACCGACGATGGCTCGGCGCCCTGACGGGACACCTCGCTGTGTTCGAGATGACCTCGACCTCCACGATGGCGTGCCACGCCACGGCGTTGCGCGCGCTCGACTTCGACCCGTGGACCTGCCTCTTCTACGACACGCACGTGGTCGCCGACGCCCATCACCAGACGGTGGCGGCACGTGAGCTCGTGGGCGGTCTCATCGAGCAGGAGCCACACCGTGCGGCGGACGTGGTGTTCGGCGCGCTGGCGATCGAAGCCGTCGAAGCGGCCGTGACCGACCACGTCCTGGCTGCCTGGCGCGACGGGAGGTCGTCGCTGCGCGTGCCCGTCCGGATGCCCGATCCTGCGCCAGGCCAGCTGCTCGATCCGGCACCGGCGGACGACCCGCGGCTCGGTGGTCGGAGACAGGGGTGAGGGCCGGCCTGCGCCGGCCCCCGCCACCCGTCGTCTCCGCGGCCCAGACCGCGTCCCCGGCGATCTAGGCGCGCTCCGTCGGCTCCCCGAACCCGCGCTCCGTCGGGTCACCCGACCCGCCGTCCAGGGGTGCCGGCGAGCCCTCGATCGGCGTCGTGTCGCCGAACCCACCGGATTCGGTCCCCACGCCGGTGGTGGAGCCTCCCATCGTCGAGCCGCCGACGTCACCTGCGCCGCCCTGCGGCTGGCCGCCCGACACCTCACCGCGCCAGGCACCGGTCGGCGTGCCCTGCCGGTCCTCGATGAACGACTTGAATCGCTCGAGGTCGCCCTCGGTCCGCTGGTCGATCAGGTTCAGGGCGTCGGCGACCTTGTCGGTCCAGCGGGCGGGCTCCCAGCTGAACTCCACGTTGACCCGGGTCCTGTCGCCGCTGATGGGCTCGAAGGTGACGAGGCCCGCGTGCTCCTCGTCGCCCGTGGCGCGCCAGGCGACACGCCGGTCGGGCTCCTGCTCCTCGATGTGCGCCTCGAACTCCCGGTCGACGCCGGCGATGCTCACGTGCCAACGGAGGGTGGTGTCGTTCAGCTGTTCGATCCGTTCCACGCCCTCCATGAACTGCGGGAAGTCCTCGAACTGTGTCCACTGGTTGTAGACCTGGCGCACGGGAACGTCCACTTCGATGCTCTTCTCGATCACCGACATGGTTCCTCCTCTGTTCGGTTCGACGAGCGCATCAGACCCGCGGCCCCCGGTCCTCGGCTGCGGCCGCCGATTGCGCCCCGACCTCGGTGGGCTCGGCACGCAGCCGTCGGGCGCCGGCGGGCCGGGCAGCACCGCCGAGGACCCGCTCGCGGACCCGAGCGTGCAGGAGCTGGAGGGTGTGTTGCTGGTCGAGCGCACGCTGCTCCAACGTCTCGAGGTCGATGTCGGCCGGCAGGTGTCGGCGTGCACCGGCCGCCCGCAGCGTCCGCCAACACCCGAGCTTGCCGGTCACGCCGAGGAGCAGGCCCTCGACCTCCACGAGGGACGACAACGGCGAGGTACCACGGAGCTGCCCGTTGAGCTTCGACCGTCCGGCACGCTCGGCGACCGCCGCCGCGAGCTCGCGGCCGCGCGGCCGGGGGATCCCGAGCGCGGCGGCGCAACGGCGGAGCGTCACCAGATCGAGGCCGATGTCGCGCGCGATCGCCCGCAGGATCTCGACGTCCTCCGGTCGCTCGGCCGTGCGCGTCGCGCGCCGGGCCAGATCCCTGCCACCGACCGCGCCTGCCAGGTGGTCGCGGACGTAGACCGCCAGCAGCTCGTGCGGGCTCGCGTCGGCGACGCGGATCCTGATGGGCATGACGCACCTCCTCCGGTGGGCATCATGCCGGCGCTGGCTGCCAGCGCAGCTGGACGTCGGACGTGGCCGAGGGCACGACGCGGCCCCGGCGCTCCCGCCCGGCCGCTGCGAGGGTCCCAGTGACACCACGACAGGGATCGCGATGCGTGTGCTCGTCACCGGTGCGAGCGGGAACATGGGGACGAGCGTGTTGCCTCGCCTGCGTGCCCACCCGAGCGTCTCCGAGGTGATCGGGCTGTCACGACGCCCGCCGCGAGACACGCACGGCGCGCACCGATGGGTGAGCGCTGACGTCGAACGGACCGACCTGGCGCCCGCCCTCGCGAGCGTCGACGCGGTGATCCACCTCGCGTGGCGCATACAGCCGTCACGCCGTCCCGGGTCGCTGTGGGCCACGAACGTGCGGGGCACACAGCGACTGCTCGACGCGGCATCGGCAGCCGGCGTCCGTGTGTTCGTCCACGCCTCCTCGGTGGGCGCCTATGCGCCACGCCCGTCGCCCAGGCTGGCGGTGGACGAATCGTGGCCGACGACGGGCGTGGGGAGCTCTTCGTACTCGGTCGCCAAGGCGTACGTGGAACGGACACTCGATGCCTTCGAGTCGGCGCATCCCACCGTCCGGGTGGTGCGGCTGCGCCCGGCGATCACCGCCAAGCCGGCGGCGGCCACGCGCCTGCGGCGTCTCTTCCTGGGGGTCCTGGTCCCCGCGCCGCTGCTCCGACCGGGGCGCCTCCCGGTGTTCCCCGCCAACGACGAGCTCGGCTTCCAGCTCGTGCACTCCGACGACGTGGCGGAGGCGTTCGTCCGTGCCGTCACGACCGACGGTGCACGCGGTGCCTACAACGTGGCCTCCGAGCCGTGGTTGTCGTTCCGCGACATCGCGTCGGTGCTCGGCGCACGTCCGGCACCGATGGCGACGAGCGTCGTCCGGACGCTCGCGTCTGCGACCTGGCGGCTCAGGCTCCAGCCGCTCGACCCTGGCTGGATCGACCTCGCGCGGTTCGCGCCGGCACTCGACACCACCCGGGCGCGCACCGAGCTCGGTTGGGAGCCGACCATGGGGTCCGACGAGGTGCTCCTGCGCACCCTGGCCGCACTGAGCGAGGGCAGGGGCGACGCCACGCCCCCGCTCGCCCCCGCCTCGCCCGGCAATCGTGTCCGGGAGCTGCTCGCCGGCCAGGGGGCTCGCGAGCAACGCCCGTGAGCGTGCGTCGGTCTCAGCGGCGCCGCCTGCCCCGACCGTTGAGGTCCGCTCGACGTGTGTCGGCCGGCCACAGCGCGATGACGAGCCCTGCGAGTGCACTCCCGAGGTGTAGCCAGTTGTCGGCCTGGTTCAGCGCGAGCACGTTCTCCTCGCCCGAGCTCCCGGCCACGACCAGCCCATAGACGAACGTCGCGCCGTAGCCGATCGCCAGCAACCAACCGTACGTGCGAGCACGGCCGAGGTCGTTCCAGAGGGCGATGCCGGCCAGGCCGATGATCAGGTGCACGATGTTGTGCAGTGGATTCACCTCGAAGACCCCGAGGAGCAGCTCGCCCTCGGGGGACGCGAACCCGTCGAAGCCGGTCACCGCGAAGCCCGCGACGCCGACGAGTGTGTAGACGACGCCGATGGTCAACGTCAGCCACTGAGCCGGGTGGCGCGTGACGTTGGTAGATGTCGTTCCCATGCCGATGCCTCTCGATCGGTGGCTTCTCCCAAGGTGGCGCGGCACGGGTCGCACTGCGGACGTCTGCCAGCCTCCGGGGTCTGCCTACCGTGGTTTGCTGCACTGGAGTGGACGGCGTGCACCCGATCGGCTCGTCGTCAGCGTGCGTTCGGCACGGGTCGCTCGAGGACGTGCTCCGGGTCGAGGTCACCCACTCGTAGGCGCTGGACCAGGGACCGGAACAGGAAGCCGGCGATGGGCTGGATGCGCGTGTCGTCGAGCAGGTTCGGTGGGAGGATCCGGTACTCGCGAGCATCGGGCTCGATGACGACGGTCCGCACGCCGGCTGCCTCGAGCGACCGCAGTTCCTGGCGCAGTCGTCGATGCCACAGCGATCGCAGGGGACGATCCGGTCGCCCGAATCCGTGCAGACCGCTCGTGGACATGGGCGAGATCACCACCGCGGTGGTGCACCCTCGGGACAGGAGGACGTCCGCGTTGGTGGGCGAGTGCAGCCCGCCGTCCACGAAGCGACGCCCGGCGTGCTCGACCGGGGCGAGGAAGCCCGGGATGGCGCAGCTCGCGGCGACGGCCACGCCCGGACTCGGGTCCCGAGCGGGGTCCTCGCCCCAGACCACCCGATCGAGTCCCGGGAGCTCGACCGCGCACACGCGCAACCCCGCCGGCCATCGGCCGTCGACGAGCCCGTCGATCCAGGACGCATGGTCGAGCATGCCGACGCGTCCGGTCGGGAGCAGCGCGGCCAGCACGGTGGCGGCAGGTCGCGGTCGCCTGCGTAGCCGTTCACCGAGCCCACGGACCGGGACCGTCGGCGGCCCCCGCCGCAGCGCGAGTTGCGGTGTGCCGGGGGCGGTGCTGTGCGGCACCGACGAAGGGCCGGCCAGCCTCCCGCCCGTTCGTCCGCGCACGTGAGCGAGTTGCTCGCCGGCGGTCACGCCCGCGGCGGTGACGGCGGCGACGATCGCGCCGGCCGATGTACCGACGATCACCGACGCGTGCGTGAGGTCGAAGCCGCGCTCTCGCTCGAGCGCCGTCAGCGCGGCGAGCTGGAAGGCGCGACCGACCGGGCCTCCCGCTCCGAGGACGAGTCCGACCCTAGGTCTCGCCGCCATCGTCGTCCGACTCGTCGTCTGCCTCGTCCTCCGGATGCTCGTCCTGTCGCTTCCCGAAGAGGTCGTCCTCGTTCCGAGCGACCGCCTCGCGCTGCTCGACGTCCGCGGCAGCTTCGGCGTCGCCGCCCGTGGACATCGGGTCCTCGGGAGGATCGCTCCTCCGGGGTGCGGGGTCTGGTGTCATGCCATCGTCCTCTGGTGCGGAGGGGCTGGAGGTGGCACGGTGCGTCACGGAGTCGCAGGCGGCCCGACCGACGTCACCTCGTTCGTCCGGGAACCGCGTGCGGCCTGACTGGACGTCACCGACCCGGCCGGTCGAACCGGGCGAGGTCCCCCGACTCGGGCGGGGTCGCGGCCGTGCCGGCCGAGGCTGCGCTGCGGCAAGGTTCGGACCTCACACCAGCCGCCCGTTGGGGTCGGCGTCCGCAGCGTTCGGGCGAGGGAGCACCCACGTGGACACCTCGATGGATTGCTTGTTGTGCGGCAAGACGGTCGAACGGCCCGGCCTGTGCTCGTCCTCGTGCGTCGCGGCCGCGAAGCAGGAGATCGAGCGCAACGTCGTGCGCTACCGACGCGTGCCACCCGATGCGGATGGCGACCTTCGCTACTCGATCGCGACCCGCAACGGCATCCTGACCTCCGCGGTGCTGAGTTGGGGTAGCGGTAGCGCCGAGGTCCGCCCCCGCGACGGGCGCTCGGCGGCCCCCGCGGAGGTCGGCGAACGCCGTCCGGCGCGCAAGGCCCTCCCGATGGCGGTCCCGCAGAGGCTCGGGGCGGCCGGCCGACCGCGGGCCGGGACCGGGTCGCGGTAGGAGCGTCGGCCGGTATCCGGGAGTCGTCCGTGCAGCGAGCAGAGCCGAGGCGGGGTGTCCCTCCACGACACCGGCCCTGGACGGATGGGCGCGCATGACGTTCTCGCTCGTGGCAGTGGACCCGCGGACCGGTCAGGTGGGCGTCGCCGCGATGACCGCCATGCCCGGCGTCGGCAAGCTGGTCGCACACGCTCGGCCTGGTGTCGGGGCCGCCGCGTCACAGGCGATGGTGAACCCCTACCTCGCCTTCGACGGGCTCGACCTCCTGGAGGAGGGACGCGCCGCCGACGAGGCCGCCTCGATCGTCGTCGGCCGGGATCCCGAGGAACTGGTTCCGGAGATCGAGATGCTCCCGACGCGGGACGACCCCCTCGGGGGGTTCGACGACGAGGGCAACGAGGGCAGCGTCTGACCGGGACGGCCGGCGACCACCCGCGACGCCGCGTGTCGGCCGAGCGGGAGTCAGATCCGGCCGCCGCCGGCGCGCCCGGCCCCGCGGGTCCGGGACCCGGCGACCGCACCCACGATCAGGAGGACGAGGGCGATGATGAGGACCCAGCGCAGAGCTTCGACGAAGAGGCCCACTCCACCGAGAACCAGGGCGAGGATCAGCAGCAGGACCGCGAGTCCCATGACGTGCTCCTTGTCGTGACGGCTGTGTCGTGACGGCTGTTCGGCGTGCCGTGCTGTCAACGACCAAACACCAGCGGCCCGCCGGTTGCCCCACCCCGCGAACTCCTTCGTCCTCGGTCCGGGTCCGGTTCGGCTGGACGCTTCGCGAGCCCCGGTTCGGGTGGAAGCCGGATCCGCCCGGCCATCGCCGTTCGGTCGCCCAGGAGCCGAGCGCTCTCGCGGTGTCGGGCGCACGATCGGTCGCGCGTCACCGCGACACGCGACCTGGCACGGCGGTGGCGGCCCGGACGTCCCGGGAGCGATGAGAGGAGCGGAGTGCCCCATGGCCCTGGCGGACACTGCTCGGGACCGCGGAGACGAGGCCTCCGGCCGGGAGCGCTACCGAGAGCTCCTCGAGGAGCTCCGGACCATCCTCCCCGGCGTACAGGTCCTCTTCGCGTTCCTGCTGACCGCGCCGTTCTCCGCCAGGTTCCAGGATCTCGACCCGCTCGGCCGCGACCTCTACACGGTCGCCCTCGTCGGTGCCGCCCTGTCGATGGTGGTGTTCCTGACGCCCGCGTCGTACCACCGCATCGCACGGAGGGCGCGGGACGACCGGCTCCAGACCGCGGTCGTGCTGGCGTTGATCGGCATGGCGCTGCTCGCCGGGTCGGTCCTGGTGGTCGTGTTCGTGGTGCTTCGCTTCATCTTCGACACGACGCTCGGAGCGGTGGTGAGCGCGGGTCTGGGCGGCGCGATCGTCGGCCTGTGGTACCTCCTCCCGGTGGCACGCAGCTCACGGCATCGGGATCCCGTCTGAGGGACGCGTCGCACGCGCAGCGGTCGCGTGGTCGACGAGGGGATCAGGCGGCTCCGCTGGTCGCCTCCGCGTCCATGTTCGTGAGCACCTCCACCAACTCGGGCTTGGACATGCGTGACCGGCCCGGCACGTCGCGCTCCTTGGCGAGCTCGTACAGCTGCTCGCGACTCATCGCGTCGTAGTCGGTGCCGGCCGGGGCGGGCGTGTCGCCCGTGTCCGGCTGCTCGCCGTCGGCGCCCTGGGTGCGGGCGAGGCTGCGCTCGAGGGCAGCCATGAGGTCGATCACCTGACCGGAGTCCGGCTCCGCCGTCGGCACCTCGAAGTGGGTGTCGGACGCCTTGGCCTCGATGTACGAGAGGACACGCTGGCGGTGCTCGTTCTCGTAGGAGTCGGGTCGGAACTCGGTCGTCATCGACTCGATCAGCTGCTCGGCCATCTCGATCTCGCGGTCCCGCAGGTTGGTCTCGCCCCAGTCGTCGCCCAGCTCTGCCGGGTCGAGGACCTCGTCGGCGTAGTACATCGTCGAGAGCACGAGGATGCCGTCGCGTGCGCGGATCGCCGCGAGGTGCTCCTTGCCACGCATCACGAAGCGCGCGATGGCCACCTTGCCGGCGCGTCCCATCGCCTCCGTGAGCAGCGTGAAGGGCTTGGTGGCGGTCTCACCGTCGGGGATGAGGTAGTAGGCCCGGTCGTAGTGCACGGGATCGATCTCGGCCTGCTGGACGTAGTCGTGGATCTCGATCAGGCGTGACGCGCTCGGGTCGAGCACGTCGAGCTCGTCGGGCTCCACCAGCACGTACCGGTCGCCTCCGAGCTTGTAGCCCTTCACCACGTCCTCACGGCTCACCTCCTCGCCGGTCTCGGTGTCGACGCGTCGGCGACCGACGGGGCGTCGGGTCTCGCGGTGCAGCTCTCGGAAGCGGACCTCCTGGCTGTGCACCGCCGTGTAGAGCTGGACGGGCACGTTCACCAGCCCGAAGCTGATGGCTCCGCGCCATGTGGGTCGCGCCATGGTCGGCCTCCTCGCGAGTCACGCCGCAGTCACGCGACAGTGTCGCCGGTCGCGTCCTCGACGTCGAGGTCCGGCCGTACCGCCAGCAGGGTCGGGTGTCGGAGGCGTCGCGCGTCCGTCCACTCCGTGTACCGCACCTCGACGACGAGGTGGGGGACGACGAAGCGGGGCCTCGGGCCGCCCGGGGTGGGTGCGAGGCGGTCGGCGAAGGGGGAGTCGGGGACCTCGGTCCGTTGGAAGTGCCGCCCGAGGGTCCGGGCTGTCGCGCCGTCGATGCCGCTTCCGACACGACCGGCGTAGCGCAGCCCGTCGGGAGTGTGTCGGCCGATCAAGAGCGCACCGACGCCGGTCGCCGTGCCGCGCACGGGCGTCCAGCCTCCGACGACGAAACGGCCGGTGCGCTGGCACTTGAGCTTCCGCCAGTCCGGTGACCGCCCCGGGCGGTAAGGGGCGTCGGCCCGCTTGGCGATCAGCCCTTCCCAACCCTGCCTGCACGCGGCCGCGAGATGCACCGCGAGGTCACCCGTGGCGTGCTCCAGGAACCGGATCGGCTCGACGAACCGCAACGAGGCGAGGAGTTGCTTGCGGGCGACGAGTGGCAGCGCGCGGAGGTCGTGGCCGTCGAGGTGGAGCACGTCGAAGAGGTACAGGTGCACGGGGACGTCCGCGTGCCCCGTCGCGCGGGAGGGGTCGCCCAGGCGACGCTGGAGCCGCTCGAAGGAATCATGCTCGTCGTGCAGTGCGACGACCTCACCGTCGACGACGACGTCGTCGGAGCCGAGGGCACGGAGCGCGTCGTCGAGCTCGGGGAACGACCGGGCGCGATCGGCCCCTGTCCGCGTGATCATCCTGACGTCGCCCCGGTCCACGTGGACGAGCAGCCTGACACCGTCGAGCTTGCGCTCGTGGACCCACGAACCGTCGTCCGTGATCGTGCGGGGTGCCTCGGCGACGGCGAGCTGCGGTGCGGCCCGGGCCGGATGCGGCGCGGTCCGGAGCAGGCGACGGGTCGCTGGCGCCAGCAGCTCCCACCGGGTGTCCATGATCCCCTCACGGGCGCCGCCGACGGGCTCCCCGGGACCTGGACCCTACGGCGTCGGGGTCGGGTCGCGCAGCGGCGAGAGGCAGTGCGAGGGGCCGCGAACGGATCCGTCCATCCTGCCGGCAGCTATAGAGTATCGACTCTTGACATGCCGACAATCGTTTGCTGGAGTCGGTTTCGCCTCGTGCCGCGGGGCGAGGGAGCGTGCTGCGAAGGCGGTGCGAGCGCGGCCGGCGGCCGAACCACGTAGCTGGCGGAGAGCCGAGGACGTCGTCACGGGACCCAGTACGGCGACGAGCTCATGACCGAGGGTGAGACCATGGCAGTGACAAGCAAGCGACGCAGAGCATCGACCCCGCGCGTGCACCGATGGCTGGCGCCGCTGCTCGGGCTCGCGCTCGTCCTCGCGGCCTGTGGCGGCGACGATCCGGCACCGGCGGACCCACCCCCGGCGACGGACCCGGGGGACGCGGACACCGACGGAGACGCCGACGACGGCGATGACGGCGACACGGACGCCGCGCCTGCCCCGGCCACGGACCAGCGCCTCATCCTGGGCCACCCGGGCCACCTGCGGCCGATCTGGGCGTCGACGTGGTTCTACATCGCCGAGGAGTTCGGCTTCTTCCAGGAGTACGGCGTGACCGTCGCGCTGCGTCCCCTGCGCTCGGGCGGTGACGTGACGCAGGCGACCCACACGGGCGAGATCGACGGCGGTCTGTCCGCGACGGCGCCCGCGATCGGTGCCATGGCCCGCGACGCCAACGTCATGGGTGTGATGGGACTCGACCAGGTCGACTGGCTACTGGTCACCAACAACCCGGACATCCAGACCGTCGAGGACCTCGCCGGGCGACAGTCGGGTGCCATGGCACCGGGCGACAGCCGGTGGCTGATCCTGCAGCAGATCCTGGACGAGTTCGGCGTCGACATCGACGACGTGGACACGATCGATCTCACCGGCGACCACATCGGCCCGCTCATCGCCGGTGTCGTCGACACGCATGTCGTCCACGTCGACGAGCTCGCGGAGGTGCAGCACGTGACCGGCGAGGAATGGCGGGTCCTCACGGCGCAGAGCGACGTCGCCGACGTCCACTACCTCCCGCTGGTCGCGAACAAGGATTCGCTGGCGCAGAAGGAGGACGCGTGGATCCGGGCGATCGCAGCCTTGATCGACACGATCCGCTTCATGCACGACCCGGACAACTTCGAGGAGATCGTCGACTTCCTGGTCCAGATCGTCGACCAGGACGACCGTGACCTCGTCGCCGAGATCTACCAGGGCTACATCGACTTCAACTGGTGGCAGCTCGACGAGCCGGGCATCGACCCAGGGATCGTCCAGGCGACGATCGACACGCAGTTGGAGGTCGGTGCGATCGAGCAGGGCTTCGACTACGACCACGGCTTCACGACCGAGTACTGGGAACGGGCGATGGAGCTCGTCGGCTAGCGGACCTCGAGCCGCTGGTACCCGCGACGGACCGGCGTCGCGGATCGGTCGCCACGGGTGATCGGTCCGCGACGCAGGCGGCCGTGGAGCGGACGACCAGCCTGCGTGCCGCAGGGCATCGCAGGGAAGGTGTGAGAAGCTGATGGCAACCGACAGCGTCGCCGCGACGCCCGAACTACGGCCGCCGAAGGCCACCGCCGGCGCCGGTCTGCGAACCTCCCAGCTGCGGGTCGTCACGGCGCTCAGCCTCGTCGCGGGCGCGGTGGTCTGGGAGATCCTGGGCCGCTTCGTCCTCGACGAGATCTTCTTCGCGTCCTTCTCACGGATGCTCGCGGGGCTCGTGAGCATCGTTCGGAGCGGCGTCCTGATCGACGCCCTCGTCGAGTCCCTGGCCCTGTTCGTCACCGGCTTCGCGATCGCGGTGCTGCTCGCGCTCACCGTGGGCATCGTGGTGGGGCGGATCCGGATGTTCGCCGGGCTCGAGGCCTACATCACCATCCTCTACATCATGCCCAACATCGTGCTGATCCCGTTCATCCTCTCCATCATCGGGTTCGGCTTCTGGCCGAAGATCCTCGTCGTGGTGCTGTTCATCTTCTTCCCCGTGTGCATCAACACCCTCGAGGGCGTCCGGGCGACCCCGAAGCGGCTCGTGGAGGTCGCGGTGTCGTTCGGGGCGAAGGAGCGTGGCATCTGGAAGGACGTCGTGATCCCGTCGACGATCCCCTACGCGATGACAGGCATCAGGCAGGGGATCGCTCGAGGACTCGTCGGGATGGTCGCCGCGGAGTTCCTGCTCGACCCGTCCGGCCTCGGTGAGCTCCTCCTGATCTTCTCGAGGCGCTACCAGATGGAGAACCTCCTCGCGTCGGTGGTCGTGGTCGTCGTCCTGGGGCTGCTCGCGATGGCGCTCGGCAGGGCGCTGGAAGGACGGTTCGCTGCATGGCGACAGTGAACGAGGAGCGCGTCCGCCCGCGTTCGCTCGAGCGAACGGGCCCGACCGCACGCGCCGGTCGGTCCGTCGCCCGCCTGTGGCGGTCCAGCGCGTTGCGGACGAGGCTCGTGACCTTCCTCGCGCTCATGACCGTCTGGCAGTTCGCGGTCATGGCCTGGGGCCGCGACTTCATGGCGACGCCGCTCGGCGTGCTCCGTGTGGCTCCGGGCGTGCTCTGGGGCGATGCCCTGTTCGGGACCGCCGCGGTCGTCTTCGCCCGGGATGCCGGCCTGTGGGGAAACGCCTGGATCACCCTGCGGGCGGTCGGGATCGGACTCCTGATCGGTGGGGTCGCGGGGGTTCTCATCGGCATCCTGACCGGCCGGAGCCGGGTGCTCGAAGCAGCGATCGGTCCCTACATCAATGGCGTCTATGCCACGCCGATGATCGCCATGCTGCCCGTCTTCACCTTGTGGTTCGGCTTCACGTCCACGACACGGCTCGCCCTGGTCATCTTCGCCGCGTTCCCTCCACTGGCCATCGCGGCATGGGACGGCAGCCGTTCCATCCCCAAGCGCTACCTCGAGGTCGCGGAGACCTTCGGGGCGAAGCGCCGGCACGTCTGGTTCGGGATCGCCATCCCCGCGTCCCTGCCGTACATGATCGCCGGCTTCCGCCTGGCGTCCGGCAGGGCGCTCACGGCCGGCGTCGTCGCCGAGTTCCTGACGGCGATCGACGGGCTCGGGAACTTCGTGATGAATCTCGTGCGGCGGTTCCTGCACGACGAGGCCGTGATCGGCGTCGCCGTGCTGACCCTCGCCGGGTTGGTCCTGACGGTCGGGCTCCAGAAGCTGATCGACCGGTTCATGCCGTGGTACCGCAACATCTGACCGTCCGACCCGCCAAACCGACCGCCGAGGTTCCCACATGGCAAGCCAGATGGATCGCAGCAGCAGTCAGGGGATCGTGTTCTCGGGGGTGGAGAAGTGGTTCGGTGATCTGAACGTGTTCCGGGACATCGATCTGGAGGTGGGAGCGTCGGAGATCGTGTCGTTGGTGGGGCCGTCGGGTTGTGGGAAGACGACGTTGTTGCGGTGCATCAATGGGTTGGTGCGTCCGGATGGTGGCGAGATCGTGATCGATGGGTCGCCGGTGACGGGGCCGCGTCCGAACGTCGCGATCGTGTTCCAGGATTTCGGGTTGTTCCCGTGGAAGACGGTGTTGGGCAATGTCGGGTATGGGTTGAAGGTGCGTGGTCGTCCCAAGGACGAGATCGATGAGGTGGCGCGCCGGTAC
Source organism: uncultured Nitriliruptoraceae bacterium (assembly GCA_963695235.1). GTDB lineage: Bacteria > Actinomycetota > Nitriliruptoria > Nitriliruptorales > Nitriliruptoraceae > PWLR01. The sequence continues at coordinate 440,688 of OY968778.1, read as the reverse complement.
ATCGCGATGGTGGGGTTGGAGGGGCGGGAGCATGCCTATCCGTATCAGCTGTCGGGTGGGATGCAGCAGCGGACGGGTCTGGCTCGGGCGTTGAGTGTGGATCCGAGTGTGCTGTTGATGGATGAGCCGTTCGGGGCGTTGGATGCGCAGACGCGGGAGCTGTTGCAGTACGAGTTGTTGGGGATCTGGCAGCAGCAGCCGACGACGATGGTGTTCGTGACGCATGCGATCGACGAGGCGGTGTTGATGGGTGATCGTGTGGTGGTGATGATGGGGTCGCCGTCCACGGTGCACGAGATCGTGGATGTGCCGTTGCCGCGTCCGCGGGATGCGGCGACGGTGGCGTCGCCTGAGTTCCAGCAGTTGCGCCGGTATGTGTGGGAGCTGGTGATGGGTTCGCAGCGGGTGGCCCACGACGGCCCCCACCTCAACGGTTGAACGAGCCCGGACGTCGGAGCGAGGAGCGCAACACGTGAAGGCCATGGTCGTGCCCCGATTCGGTGGTCCGGAGGTGTTCGAGCTCCAGGAGCTCCCGACGCCGGAGCCGGGACCGGGCGAGGTGACGATCGACGTCGACTTCGCCGGCGTCAACTTCACCGACATCCGCAACCGTCGCGGGGACGGTGCCGGAAGTCCACCGATGGTGGTCGGGGTCGAGGCGGCCGGCCGCATCCGTGCGCTCGGGGAGGGCGTGACCGGCTTCGAGGTGGGGCAGCCCGTCTGTGCACTGACAGGTGGACATTCCTACGCCGAGGTCGCGACGGCCAACGCGCAGCGTGTGTATGCGCTCCCCGATGTGCTCGTCGGTGACCCCGTCTCGGGGGGTGTGTCCGTGGTCGCGCCGTTCTCGTTGCTCCTGCTCCGCGTCGCGGCCCGCATCAGGCCCGACGAGGTGGTGCTCCTGCATGGCGCAGCGGGTGGTGTGGGCGCCACCGTTGCGCAGGTCGCTCGGGAACTCGGTCTCGGCGTCGTCTATGGCACCGTCGGTACGCCAGAGAAGATCGCGTACGCCCGCCAGTACCCCTTCGCGGACGTCTTCCCGAGGGACACCTTCGTCGAAGCGGTGCACGAGTCGACCGGTGGTCGCGGGGTCGACGTGGTGCTCGACCCCATGGGAGGCGAGACGCGTCGCCGGTCCATCGACATCCTCGCGCCGTTCGGACGCCTCGTGCACTTCGGCAACGCCTCGGCCGAACCGGAGGTGGCACCGGCCGCCCTCGAGATGCGCTCGCGGGGGCTCGGCTACGTCGGCTACTCGTCCGCCGGCCACATGTTCCGTGATCCGGTGGGGGTCCGTCCGCACGCCGAGGAAGCGATCGCGATGGTTGCCGACGGGCGGGTGCGGATCGATGTCACCGATGTCCGGCCGCTCGAGGAGGCAGCGATCGTCCACGAGCTGCTCGGGTCCGGGCGGGCCACCGGGAAGTTCGTGCTGTCGGTCGGCGGCTAGCGAGCGCGGGCCAGGGAGTGCCTGCGACGGGCCGTCCCCGTGCGCGTCCTCACCCGACGACGGGTCGGTGCCGTCCCGGCACGAGGAGCTGCACCAAGCCGGCGACGATCAGCAGGAGCAACCCCGGGATCAGAGCGGCGAGCATGGGCCCGGTGAGCTGGTAGGCGACGGAGGTGACGAGGGGCCCCAGCAGCAGGCCGAGGTCGCCGGAGAAGCGGAACTGGCCGACGGATCGCCCGACCTGACCGGCGGGGGCGAGATCGCGCAGCGCTGCAGCGCCCACCGCGATGCCGTACGACGAGATGCCCATGACCATGACCGCCGCCGTCCACCCGATGATCGTCGGGCGGAACGCGAGCAGCAGCACGCCGACACCTTGGAGCAGCACGCCCGGGACCAGGGTGGCGCGACGCCCGATGCGGTCCGCCAGCCGACCACCGATGAACGTGCCCGCGATGCGGGTCACCCCACCGATCCCGACCACGAGCCCGATGGTCGACGCCGAGAGCCCCAGGTCCTCGCCTCCGATCAGTGGAACGGTGGTCTGTGCAACACCACCCAGCGTGAACATCACGGCGAGCGGTACGGCGAGCAGCACGAGCCGGGCGTGCCGCAGCGTCCGCTCGCTGTACACGCTCAGGTCGAGCTCGCCGGCGCGCTGAGCCCGTCCACCGCCGAACCCGCGCGCCGCGGGCAGCACCCGTCTCGCGACGGGGATGAGCACGACCATCGCGACTGCGCCGACCGTGAAGGTCACGCGCCAGCCGGAGAGGTCCGAGAGCACCCCGCTGACCGCCGGGCCGATGGCCTGTCCGCCCAGCAACGCGGCGGAGAACACCGCCATCGCCATGCCACGACGCGCCGGTGCCGCCTCGGAGAAGTGCCCCATCGCCGTCGTCACGGCGATCGAGGAGCCGACGCCCAACACGACGGATCCGGCGACCAGGCCCGCGATCCCGTGGACCGTGCTCAGGGCGATGCTGCCCACCGCCATGATCGCGCAGCCGAGAGCCATCATCGTCGAGCGCGACAGCCGGTCGAAGAGCCGACCGGCGGGCAGGTCCGTCACCAGGCGGCCCAGCGCGAACCCCGCGGTCATCATGCCGATGCCCCCGGCCGCCAGGCCGAGGTCCCGAGCGATGTCGGGGAGGAGCGGGACCCGGAAGTGCCCGACGAGCGCCTGCAGGAACAGCAGCGTCGCGACCGCGACACCCGCGGCCACGATCGGCTCCCGTGAGGGTGCGTTCCCTGGTTCGTCGTGCCCCTCGGACGGCCTCAGGGTCGGGCGCCTCCGATGACACCAGGCGAGACGGTGCCGTCCGCGTTGAACACCGGGTCCGGACCGGCGTAGACGCCAGCGGTGTCGGGGAACATCGCCTTGATGATCTTGAACTTCTGGAGATCCCCGGTGCCCTCGGTGTGCTCGAAGATCGTGGAGTCACGGAGGTACTTCTCGATGCCGGCATCCACCATGACCCCGGCGCCGCCGTGCAGCTCCATCGCCTGGCGGGCCATGTGGAAGACGGCGTCCGCGCAGTGGTACTTGGTCATCAGTGCGAGGACGTCGGCATCCTCGTGCTCGGCGTCGAGCGCGCGAGCCGCGCGGTAGATCATCGAGCGGCAGACCTCGAGGCTCGTCGCCATCTCGGCGAGTCTCGCCGCAACGACCTGGTGCTTGATGATGATCTTGCCGCCGTGGAAATGCTCCTGGGCATACCGCGCGGAATCGTCGAAGATCGCCTGCATGACACCCAGGGCTCGCGCCGCGTTCAGCACGCGGCCCTCCACCAGGTAGTTGCGGGCGCCACCCAGGGCCTTGTTGTGCACCAGCAGGTGCGACGCGGGAACCCGGCAGTCCTCGAACACCAGCTCCGCGTTGACGACCAGCCGGTGGCCTGTCTTCTCGTTGACCCGTCCGACGGAGAACCCCGGGGAATCCCTCGTCACCAGGAAGCTGCTGACCCCATCGCGGATCCCGGCTTCGGGATCCGTGTTCGCGTAGACGATGAAGGCACTTGCCGTGCCCCCGTTGCTGACGTAGTGCTTGACGCCGTTGATCACCCAGTCGTCACCGTCCTGGACGGCCCGGGTCTGCATGCTCGCTTCCGGGGCGTTGTACGGCAGGACGCGGTCCGATGCGCCTCGCGGCTCGGTGAGGCAGTTCGCCCAGAGGAACGTCGGGTCGTCGACGAAGCTCTGGAACACGCGGTCGGCGAGCTCGTCCGACGCGTGCCGCGAGAACTCGGCGGCGATCTTCCAGTTCTGCGCGATCGTCGTCGCGAACCCGGGGTCTCCGCGCCCGAGCTCCTCGACCATCAGGGCGCGCGTCATCGTGTCGAGCGGGATCCCCCCGTAGCGCTCCGGAAGGCCGAGCGTGCGCAGGCCGATGGCGTCGGCCTTCGCCATGAGCTCACGGGGCAGACGCTCGCGTGGCGGCGCGTTCCACTCGACGTCACGGTTCTCCCGGAGCCACGGCAGGAGCTCGTTGTCGGTGAAGTCGCGACACAAGCGTTGGAACTCACGCTGTTCCTCGGTCAAGCCCTCGAACCTCGATCGCACCCTGACACCCTCCCTCGACGGTCCCGTCCTAGTGTATAGACTTGCGAGCGTTCTCCGCACCCGACGCGGTACGAGCTCAGCCGACCTCGCCGAATCGCTGCGCGAAGGCGGCGAGCAGCCCCTGGCCCGTGTTGCGGATGTGCTCCCGCATGGCCTCCTCGGCACGATCGGCATCGCCCTCGCGGAGCGCCTCGATGATGCGCCGATGCTCGGCCACGGCGTCTCGATGTCGCGCGCTCTCTCGCGTGATCGCGTTGAGCGCCGTGTGGATGCGGCGTCGGAGGCCGCTGACGATGTCGGCGGTGACCGTCGCGCCCCCCAGCAGCAGCGTGTGCAGCTCCCAATCGCCCTGCAACCACGCCTGGCCGTCGTCGATCGTCGCCAAGCGATCGTTCAGCAGCCCGATGTCCTCGAGCTGCGCCCGGTCCAGCAGGACCCCGTGGCGCCGGATGCCGACGACCTCGAGCTCTTCACGGATCGCCAGCAACTCCTCCAACTGCTCCGTCGACAGCGCTCGGACGCGGGCTCGCTGGTAGGGCACGGAGGCGACCAAACCGTCCGCCTGGAGCTGGCGGATCGCCTCGCGGACGGGGATCGTGCTCACCCCGAACCGTCGCGCGAGCGCGACCTGGTTGAGCTCGCTGTCCTCGGGGATCTCGCCGGACAGGATCGCTGCCCGCACCTTCTCGTAGACCTGCGTCGAGAGTGGGACCCGGGCGAGGGGTTCGGACGCGAGCCCCGGCCGTACCACTCCGTCGTCCTGCGTGCGAACCATGCTGCCGCCTGCTCGCTGCCGTGGGATGCGACCGACCGCCGGCGAGCGTACAGGGCGCCGTCGGACCGCCGTGGGTCGTCGTGGATGGGGACTTGACCCTCACGTAGCGTGAGGGTGCATCCTGGGGGCGTCGAGGAGGACGGTCGTGCGCACGGTCGGGGAGGTCGCCGCGCTGACGAAGCTGACGGTCCGCGCGTTGCACCACTACGACGAGATCGGCCTGGTGCGCCCGACGGCGCGCACCGACGCCGGGTACCGCCTGTACGGCGATGCCGATCTGCAACGGCTGCAGACGGTGCTGTTCTACCGGGAGCTCGGGCTCGGCTTGGACGCCATCAAGGCGCTGGTCGGCGATCCCGACTTCGACCGGGGGGCCGCCCTCCGGCAGCAGCGACGGCTGTTGGCCGACGACCTCGATCGGACGCGGCGCCTGCTGCGGGCCATCGACGACGCGATCGACGCACACGAGAGAGGCACCAGGATGTCCGACGAGGAGCTCTTCGAGGTGTTCGGCGACGAGCAGCGAGAGCTGCAGCACGAGGCCGAGCAACGGTGGGGCGGGACCGATGCCTGGAGCGAGAGCAAGCGACGGACCTCGTCGTACTCGAAGCAGGACTGGCAGGAGCTCAAGGAGGAGTCGGAGGCGATCACGCTCCGCATCGCCGAGGTCTACCGGTCGGGCGGCCCGTCGGACGGCGTGGCCGCCATGGATGCGGTCGACGCGCATCGCCGGCAGATCGACGCGCGCTTCTACGCGTGCAGCCCGCAGATGCACCGGCATCTCGGGGACATGTACATCCAGGACGCCCGCTTCACCGCGACCTACGAGGGCATCGCGGTCGGGCTCGCCGCATGGGTGCGCGACGCGATCCACGCCAACGCGGACCGGCTCGAAACGTCGGCCGGTTCCTGATCGACGCGACAGGTGCCGGTCGGCCGACGCCGGGGCCGTGGGCGTCCGACGGGTTCGCGTGGTTCAGCGCACCCACTGTCCCGCGTGCTCACGGGCTGCCTGCACCGCCGATCCAGACTGGCGCCGCGCCATCCGACGGAGCACGACCGGTGTCAGCAGCATCCCTCCGACCGCCCAGGCCGTCAGGACGCCCACGGTGGCGAGTGGCCGCCACGAACCGCCGACCTCCAGCTGGACGGCTGCGTCGGGGAGGAACGCCGAGCGCATGCCGAGCCCCAGCCAGTACATCGGGAAGATCTGCGCCACGACGCGCACCCAGCCCCAGAGCGCGTCCAGCGGGAAGAAGATGCCGGAGATGGCGGCCAGCAGCATCACCGGCAGCATCCCCCACGTGCCGACCTTCTGCACACTCGGCACCAGCGAGCCGATGATGATGCCCAGCGGCAATGTCGCGAGCAGGCCGAGCAGCAGTACCCATGTCATCGTGAGCCAGCCGGCGGCGCCGCGCGACATGAGCCCGTCGAACAGCAGGAAGCCGGGCACCAGGATCACGGTCAGCATCGGGACGAGGCCCAGCGAGTGGAAGAGCAGCTGACCCGTGACGTAGCCGCCGACGCCGTGTGGGATCGCCTTGGCCCGCAGCAGCGTGCCGTCCTCGCGCTCCATGGCGAGGGCGTATGCCGGCCCGACGACCACACCGAAAGCGATCAGACCACCGAGGATGCTCGGCATGGCGACCTGAGGCAGCAGCAGGCCGGTGTCCTCGATCTCGGTGTTGCGCTGGAGGAACAGGTAGCCGAGCACACCGACTGCGAGGAAGAGGTAGAACCCCTGGTCCTGTGGACTCTTCAGGCTCTGTACGAACTCCGTCCAGCCTCGCCCCAGTCCGACCCGGATCGCGTGGAACCGTGCGTTCACGCCTGCACCTCCCCTGCGACGGCCGCACCGAAGTCGCGCTGCCCGTCCGTCGCGTGTCCCGCCTCGTGCTGGTGCACCATCGTGAGGTAGGTGTCCTCGAGGCTGGCGCGGCGTACCTCGAGGTCCCGGACGTCCTCGTCCGCGAGGAGTCGCCGGACGAAGGCGGTCGCGTCGTCCGCGGCGTGGACGTGGCGTTCGGCGCCTCGTCGCCAGGTGATCCTCGCGGGCCCTGCCACCCGCGCAGCCAGTTCGTCGGCCGATCCGTCGGCCACGATGCGGCCGGCCGCGAGGATCAGGATGCGGTCGGCGAGCCGTTCCGCCTCGTCGAGGTCGTGCGTGGTCAGCAGGATCGTCGTGTCCTCGAGCTCCGCGAGCCCCTGCACCAGCCCGTGGAACTCGCGTCTGGCGTGCGGGTCGAACCCGGCCGTCGGCTCGTCGAGGAAGAGCAGCTCCGGTCGGCCGATGATGCCGATCGCGACGTCGAGTCGACGCCGCTGTCCACCCGAGAGGGTGACGATCCGCTGGTCCGCATTGCCGTCCAGACCCACGAGCTCGAGCAGTTCGCCGGTGGCGCGGGGCCGTGGACGTTGCGCCGTGGTGTAGGGCTCGTAGTAGCGGCCGAGATGGTCCAGGAGCCGTCGTGGTGTCCAACGCGGGTGGTCGCGCCAGGACTGCAGCACCACGCCCGTGCGTGCTCGCCACCGTTCGTCGGCGTGCGCCGGGTCGCTGCCCAGTACCGACACGTCGCCTGCCGATCGTGAGCGGAACCCCTCCAGGATCTCGATCGTGGTCGTCTTGCCGGCCCCGTTGGGGCCGAGGAGCGTGACGACCTCCCCGCGCCTGATGCGCAGGTCGACGCCGCGGAGCACGTCCACCGCCCCGTAACGCATCCGCAGGTCTCGCACGTCCACCACGAGCTCGGGGTCGCGGCCGACGTCACCCGCTGGTGCCGAGCTCGGCATCGGCGTTCTCGTCTCGTCCTCGTGCACGGGCGCCCCTCGCGTCGGGTTCGGGGGTCTGGGGAGGCTCGCAGGCGGATGCCAGGCGTTCGTCGACGAGGGCATCGCGGGGGCTGCGGTGTCCTTTGCCACCGAACGGTCCTGTCCGCTCCAGAACCGCGGGCCATCGTAGACAGCCGCCCCGACGTGGGGCGCTCGAGCATCCCGGCACGTCGCGGCCGGCGAGCGAGGATCGGTTCGGAGCTCGCCACGGCGTCTACCCTCGCCCGGCCGCGGCGGCGCCCGCCGCCGCATGCCAGCAGGATGGGAAGCCGCATGTCCGGCTCGCTCGTCGTCGTCGCCACGCCGATCGGGAACCTGGGGGACCTCTCGCCCCGCGCCGCCGAAGCTCTTCGCACCGCAGACGTGGTCCTCGCCGAGGACACGCGCCGGACCGGTCGGTTGCTCGCGCACGTCGGCAGTCGGGCGCCGCAGCGCTCGCTGCACGAGCACAACGAGCGGGAGCGCCTCGCAGAGGTCCTCGCGCTGCTCGCAGACGGTGCGACCGTCGCGCTCGTCTCCGACGCCGGCACGCCGACCGTGTCGGACCCCGGGTTCCGGCTGCTCTCCGCGGCGGCCGACGCAGGGGTGCGCATCGAGCCGGTCCCGGGTCCGTCCGCGGCGCTGGCAGCACTGGTGGTGTCCGGGCTGCCCACCGACCGGGTGGCCTTCGAGGGCTTCCTCCCTCGGAAGGGCTCGGCGCGGGCGTCGCGTCTCGACGAGCTGGCGTCCGAGCCGCGCACGATGGTCGTCTTCGTCGCACCGCACCGCGTCGTGGCGGACCTGGACGACCTGGCGGTGGCGCTGGGGCGCGACCGGCCCGCCGTCCTCTGCCGGGAGCTCACCAAGCTGCACGAGGAGGTCCGGCGCGGCACGCTGCGCGAGCTCGCCGAAGGCGTCGCCGGCGGCGTCAAGGGCGAGCTCACCCTGGTCGTGGCCGGTGTCCAGTCCGTCGAGCGCGAGCCGCCGGCCCTCGAGGTGCTCGTCGCCGAGGTGGCACGTCTGGTCGAGGGCGGCAGTTCCAGACGGGATGCGATCACCGAGGTGGCGCGGACGGCGGGCCTCCCCAAGCGGACCCTCTACCAGGCCGTCGTCGACGCGGGTCCGTCTCCGGCCGGTGCCGGCCCGTGACGTCGTACCGCCGTGGCCCCGTCGGGGCCCGCGTGCAGCCGTATCGTGCGTCGGTCGGACGGCGCCCCTGACGTCGTGCAACCTCGCCGGCCTGCTGTGCGTCGGGCCGGATGGAGGGGCATGGAGGAGGCACGGTGCCGTCCACCACGCCGGATCGACGATGGGAGCTGACGTGCTCGCGATGGTGCGGCAGGAGGTGGACCACCACTCGTTCGCGACCGTCTTCAACGCCCACCACCGCCAGGCGGTCCGGCTCGCCTACCTGCTGACGAGCGACGCGGACCAGGCGGAGGACATCGTGGCCGAAGCGTTCGCGAAGGTGTACGTGCGCTGGAGGCGTGGCGAGGTGCGCGACGTGGGGGCGTATCTGCGGCGCGCCGTCGCCAACGAAGCGAACTCCAAGCTCCGGCGCCGCTACCTCGAGCGCCGTCACGCCGAGCGACGGACGGGCGACGACCGCGGCGTGCGGCTCGCCGACGAGCACGCTGCCGACCACGACCAGGTCTGGCGTGCGATCGAGCGGCTCCCCGACCGGCAGCGGCAGGCGGTCGTGCTCCGCTACTTCGAGGATCTGTCCGAGGCGGAGACGGCCGGGATCCTGGGCGTCTCGGTCGGCACCGTCAAGTCGCAGGTCTCGCGCGGGTTGGCGAGGCTCGAGCAGCTGCTCGGTGCAGGCGACGCCGAGACGCGTCGGCGCGGTTCGCGCACGACCACCGAAGGAGGTGAGCGCTGATGGTGTCGATCGAGGACAGGATCAGGGCATCGCTGGAGCAGCGCGCACGGGACGTCGAGCCGACGCCGCACCTGTGGCGAGAGGTCGACCGTCGCATCGCGCGTCGGCGCCGGCGGACGGTGGGTGTCTGGTCGCTGGCGGGTGCCGTGGCCGCCGTGGCCGCGTTGGTGATCGTCCCCGGGATCTTCGACCAGGCCCCCCAGACCCCGGACATCGGTTCGGACGTGGAGCAGCCGCCGGGCGAGCGGCCGGAGGACACCTCCGACGATCCGCTCGACGGGGCCGATCCGGGCGAGGACGGCGACCCCGCAGACCTCCCCACCGAGGGCCCCACGCTGCCCGATCCGGTGCTCGTCGCCGGCCAGCGCGACATCCGCCTGCTCTCTCCCGACGGCTCCGAGTCGACGCTGGCCACGTTGGCGGTGGAGGGGGAATCGTCGATCATGGGGCTCGCGGTGCGGCCCGGTTCGACGGTCGACGACCTCACGGCGGCGGTGCTGACCACGGCCGAGGGCATGTGGGACCTGCGCGAGCTCCGGGTGCGGGGCGGGACCGCGTCGCTCGAGGTCTTCCCCGAGGGCTTTCGACCGAGCGGTGGCACGGAGCTCGTCGTGACGGGTCCCGTCTGGTTCGAGGACGGGGCGACGCTGGCGTGGATCGAGGCGTCCACCGAGGGCCCGACCCTTCGCACCATCGGCTGGACGGACGAGGGTCCGGGAACGGACGAGCGCGCGACGGACAACGCGAGCTTCGGCCTCGACGGTGCGCCCTCGGGGGTGGTCCTTCGCCCCTCGGAGTGGGTGACCGCCGGCCAGCGCAGCGATGCACTGGTCAGCGCGTTGACGCTCACGGCGGACGAGCCGGAGGACGGCTGGTACGTCGTCGAGTTGCTCCGCATGGCCGACGGTGCCTGGGGGGTCGCGGCGGGGGAGGTCGCCGTGGAGGCCCGACCGGGCCCGCTCGTGCCCGGTACCACCGCCGCACTGGCCGGCACCGTCGCCGGGTTGCCCAGCTGGATCGTGCGTGTGACGGACGCGGGGCCGGTCGCCATCTCCGATCCCTACGAGGGGGACCTGCGGTCGGTCGCGCTGCCCGACGGGCTGCTCCCGGGCGAGGGGCTGGCGACGCTGAGCGCCGAGGTGGTGGGCGACCTGCTGTTGGTGTCCAGCGCGAACACGGCCACCGCGGTGCTGGTGCGCGCCGACGGAGGTCTGGCGGTGCTGGAAGGGGTGGCGTGGGCGGCGGTGATCGACTGACAACCGTGCGAGCCCCCTGGTACCCTTGCGCGGACCAGAGCCCGCCAGCAGGCGCAATCACTCGTGCATGCAGTGGCGGGCTTTCGCGCGCACCGGGTCGCGGACGCACCTGTGGGCCCGGAGCATGCCTGACGCTGCCCATCCTCGACGCTCGGTCTCACCGTGGTCTACGTCGACACGCACTGCCATCTCGATCACCACCAACACCTCTCCGCGTCGGAGCAGGTCGCGCGCGCCCGTGAGGCTCACGTGTCGGTGCTGGTGACCGTGGGCACGGACATGGCGTCGTCGACCCAGGCCGTCGCCACAGCACGCCGCTTCGACGGGGTCTGGGCGGCCGTCGGCATCCATCCGAACGACTCCATGGAGGCGACGCCGGCGGTCCTCGAGGTGATCGATCGGCTCGCGCAGGACGAGGTGTGCGTCGCGGTCGGCGAGACCGGGCTCGACTACTACCGCGAGCACACCACACCGGGGCAGCAGGCCGACAGCTTCCGGGCGCACATCGAGATCGCGAAGCGCCACGATCGGACGCTGGTGGTCCATTGCCGGGACGCCTGGGACGACTGCCTCAAGATGCTCCAGGACGCGGGAGCTCCGGAGCGCGTGGTGCTGCACTGCTTCAGCGGCGACGAGGAGGTCGCCGAACGCGCGGTCGACGCGGGCCATTACGTGTCCTTCGCCGGCAATCTCACCTTCTCCAACGCCGGTCCGTTGCGCAGGGTCGCCGCCCGAGTTCCCCTCGGCCTTCTCCTCACCGAGACCGATTCCCCCTACCTGACGCCGCACCCGCATCGTGGCGAGCCGAACGATCCGTCGTTCGTGCCGTTGACGCTGCAGGTGCTCGCCGCGACGATCGGTGGGGACGTCGAGGAGGTCCGCGGCGCGGTGTACGCGAACGCGGTGCGAGCGTTCTCGCTGCCCTCGGAGGTGTGACATCGAGCTGCTCACGCCGCGGGACGTCGCACGCCTGCTCGACGAGCACGGATTGGCGACCAGACGCACGGCCGGGCAGAACCTCGTCACCGATCCCAACACGGTCCGGCGCATCGTCGACGCGGCGAGGCTCGACCCGGCCGACGTCGTGCTGGAGATCGGCCCCGGCCTGGGATCGCTGACGCTGGGGCTCGCCCCGGTCGTCCGTCGGGTCGTGGCGATCGAGCTCGATGCGGGTTTCTCGGCGGTGCTGCGCGACATGTTCGCCGGCCAGGCGTCCGTGGAGGTCGTGCACGGTGACGCGATGACGGCGGACCTGTCGGAGCTGATCGGCGACGACCGTGTCCGCCTCGTCGCGAACCTCCCGTACAACGTCGCCACGCCGCTCCTCTTCCGTTCCTTGGCGACGCCGGGGGTCGAGGACGTGTTCGTCATGGTGCAGCGGGAGGTGGGCGAGCGCTGGGCGGCGCGTCCAGGCTCCGACGCGTACGCCGGCGTGTCCCTGAAGCTCGCGTTGCAGGCGGTCGTCACGGTCGAGTTCTCGGTGCCGAGGAGCGTCTTCCTGCCCGTGCCCAACGTGGACAGCGTGATGGTCCGGGTGGTTCGTCGGGACGATCGCCCGGCTGCGGACGACCTTCGGCGGCTGACGGCGCTGGTGGACGGGGTGTTCTCGCAGCGTCGGAAGACGCTCCGCAACAACCTCCGTCGGACCTTCGGATCCTCCGCGAACCTGGTCCTCGTCGAGGAGCGCAGCGGTGTGGACCTGCAGTCACGCGCGGAGACGCTGGACGTGGACGCACTCGTCCGCCTCGACGCAGCCCTCGAGCTCGTGCGTGGGGAGCCCCGTCACGACGATCCGCGTCGCGACTGATCCGGCTGTCCAGGCCGTCCTTCGCGGTCGCGGCTCGCCTCCAACGCTGCGTCGATCACGCCGAGGAACCGTTGCAGGTCCAGCGGCTTGGTGAGGTAGTCGAAGGCGCCGGCCTCGCGTAGCTGGTCCGCGCGGCGTGGGCTCGCGTCCGCGCTGGCGACGATCACCGGGATGTCCCGGGTCGACGGGTTCGCCTTCAGGCGGTGCAGGACCTCGTTGCCCGGCATGTCCGGCAGGTGCAGGTCGAGCACGATGACGTCCAGCGGGTGCTGCGACGCCAGCTCGAGCGCGAGGCGGCCCTGCATCGCGGGCAGGACCGACACGCCGGGACGCTGGCGGAGCATCGCCTCGACGACCCGGAGGTTGGCGAGGTTGTCCTCCACCAGCATGAGCAGGTGGTCGCCAGCCCCGACGGGTGCGGTGCTCTGGTGCAGCGGCTCCTCGTCGGGCGGCGGTCCGTCCGTGACGGGGAGATCGATCCAGAACGTCGCACCCTCGCCCGGCTCCGATGCGACGCCGATGTGGCCGCCCAGTCGCTCCATCAGTTGTCTGCTCAGCGCGAGTCCGAGTCCCGTGCCCTCGACCGACGACGTCTCGGCATCGAGCCGCTGGAAGGGCTCGAAGAGCTCGTCGTACCGAGCGAGGTTGATGCCGGGGCCGCTGTCGCGGACGTGTATCCGCAGGGTGCCGGCTGCCGGCGTGCTGCACCACAGATCGACCTGACCACCGTCGTAGTTGTACTTCACGGCGTTCGAGAGCAGGTTCAGCAGCACCTGCCTCGCCCGCTGCCTGTCGGTCATCACGTGGACGTCGCACGCGCCGTCCACGGTCGTCACCCGGATCGACCGACTGGTGGCCAGCGGCCGCACCAGCGCGAGTGAGTCGGCGATCAGCTCCCCGGCGTGGACGGGCTCGAGCGAGATCGTCAGCACGCCGGCCTCGACGCGCGACAGGTCGAGTACGTCGTCGATGAGCGCGAGCAGGTGTCTGCCCGCCTTCAGGATCTGCTCGACACCCTCGGTGTCCTGCTCGTCGAGGTGCGTGGACAGCTCGAGCAGCTGACCGAAGCCCAGGATGGCGTTGAGCGGCGTCCGGAGCTCGTGGCTCATGCGTGACAGGAACGAGCTCTTGGCGGTGTTCGCCCGGTCCGCCTGTTCCCGGGCCTGCTCGGCGTCCCGGCGGGCGGCGTCCAGAGCCATCCGCTGGGCGCGTTCCTCCTCCATCAGCTCGCAGCGTTCGAGCGCGAGCGCCGCGACCGCCGCCATCGACCGGAGCAGCTCGACCTCCTCGCGGCCGAAGAACGGCGTGTAGGCGCTCGTCCACACCCGCAGCTCGCCCTGGTCCGTTGCGAGTGGGAGCCGAAGCGACGGACGCTGGCGGGAGGGGGGCGCCTCCGGGTCGATGTCGTCCGCGGCAGAGGCGCCCGTGTGGTGCGCGACGAGCCGACCATCGCGGTCGAAGAACGCCGCGGCGCTGCCGCCGACGATGGCGACGGTCGGTGCGAGCAGCTCCCGGGCGACGGCGGCCATGTCCGTCGCCCGCAAGACGGCCGCGGTCCCCGCGCGGAGTCGCTCCTCCTCGGGGCGCCTCCAGGCGAGTCGCAGGGCCCGCGGGGGGGCGAGCCCGAGGCCGAACACCAGACCGCTCGACAGCACGGCGGTGTGCACGATCAGGTCCAGCCGCGGATCGTCGAAGGGGAGGACGGCGCTCACGAGGGCGACGATGAGCACCGCCGCCGCGCTGGCCATCAGCTGCATCCGGCGTCTCGCCACGCTGGGCTGGTGCCGTCCCGCGCGCCAGAGCAGCACGATCGTGACGAGCGACAACGTCACCCAGTACCCGAGCGCGAGCCCGAGGTACCAGCCGTCGTCGAGCAGGGACGGCTGCGCCAGCAGGCTGGCGAGCAGCAGAACGGTCGCGCCGAGGGCGATCACCTCGAACCAGGTTGGCAACGGACGGAACGTCGCCGTGAATCGGAGGAGCAGATAGGGGAACAACACGATGGGGACCAGCAGCAGCGGCGACGCCCACGTCGGTAGCTCGAAGCCGCCGATGTCGGATACCCACCCGAGTGCGAGCACGATCGTGATGGCGCCGAACGCGGGCGCGAGCCACCGACCGGCACGATCCGCGAGGCGGCCCCGCATCGTCGCCGCGACCACGAGCGCGACGAACGCGAGCACCCCGGCTCCGCGGGCCACCAGAACCAGTGTTGCCAGCCCCGATTCCGTCACGCGATGCCTTCGCTGTGGGCGTTCCGCGCTCGTCCGCCACGACGTGTGCTGAACGAAACGCTCTGTGTAACGATACCGTTGCTCGAGTAGGCTCGGGCTGTACACCTAGCACGAGAGAACTAGCACGGGGGAGAGGGTGGGAGCGTGGAGGCCGCGTCCCAGGGAGCACGCTCGGCCGCAGCCGTCGATGCCGGCCGGCTGTTGATCGTCGACGACGAGCGTCCGAACGTGGTGCTCCTCGAACGGATCCTCCACCGGGCGGGCCTCGAGCAGACCGTCTCCGTCACCGACCCCCGGGACGCCGTCCGCGCCTGTCGGGACCACGATCCGGACCTCGTGCTGCTCGATCTGCACATGCCCCACATCGACGGGTTCGGCATCATTGAGGCGCTGGGACGGTCCCTCCCCGACGACGCCTTTCTCCCCATCGTCGTCCTCACGGCGGACAGCACGATCGAGACGAGGGATCGGGCGCTGCGCGCCGGCGCGAGCGACTTCCTGACCAAGCCCTTCGACCACACCGAGGTGGTGCTTCGGGTCCGCAACCTTCTCCGGACGCGGTCTCTGTACACCGAGGTGCAGCGGCACAACGCGGGCCTTCGCGCCGACCTGGCGCGCCGGGTGGCGCAGGAGCAGGCGCTCCTGGCTGACCAAGCCATGCGCCGTGCGCGGATCGACCAGGTCCTCACCGACCATGCGCTGATGATGCACTTCCAGCCGATCGCCAACCTCGTGACCGGGGAGGTCGTGGGGCTCGAGGCGCTGGCACGCTTCGACTGCGAGCCACGCCGGCCTCCCGACGAGTGGTTCGCCGACGCGACGGCCGTCGGTCGCGGCTCGCTGCTCGAGATCGCGGCTGCCGAAGCCGCCGTCGCCCACCTGGACGGGCTGCCGCCTGATGCGTTCCTCGCGGTGAACGTGTCGCCGATGGCTGCGGTCGAGGAGGGCCTCGCGAACCTGCTGCTCGATCTGCCCGCGGACCGGATCGTGCTGGAGCTGACGGAGCATGCGCGCATCGACAACTACGGCGCCGTCCTGCGAGCACTGGCCCCGCTCCGTGAGCGAGGGGTGCGCATCGCGGTCGACGACGCGGGAGCCGGCTACTCCAGCCTGCGCCACATCCTCCAGCTGCGCCCGGACATCCTCAAGCTCGATCTCGCCCTGACACGCGACATCGACAACGATCCCGCGCGACGGTCCCTGGCGATGGCGATGGTCTCCTTCGCGAGCGAGATCGGCGCGACCGTCGTCGCGGAGGGCATCGAGACGACCGAGGAGTTCCGCACGCTGCGCGCACTGAACGTGCCGTGCGGCCAGGGATACCGCCTGGCGCGGCCGGCGCCGATCGCGGACCTGTCGGCAGAGCTCGACCTCAGCGCGTTCAACTGACCCCTGTCCGCGGCCCTGCGCGTCCCCCGTGCACCCGCCGCCGCGGATGCTGCCGCCCGACCCGGTGTCCATAGGATGGCCGCGGGAGAGGGCAGCGCGCAGCTGGGGAGGATCGCATGGAGGTCGCCGCGACCGCGGCGCGCGTGCGCGTTCGTATCCCGTCCAAGCTGAACCTCTTCCTGGCCATCCGCAGCCGCCGTCCGGACGGCTACCACGACCTCGTGACGGTGCTCCAGACGTTGTCGCTGCACGACACGATCGTGGCGTCGATGGCGGACAGCCCGACGGCGGCGCATCCCGCGTCGCGTCGCTTCATGGAGCTCGCGTTCACGGCTGACGTCCCGGCCGGAGTGCCCGTCGACGGCGACAACCTCGCGGTCAAGGCGGCGCGTGCGCTGATGGCCGTGCTCGGCGTGGGGACGGCGCAGCAGGACGGCCACCAGGACGTCCCGGTCACGCGCCTGCACCTGACCAAGCGCATCCCGGTCGCAGGTGGCATGGCCGGCGGATCCGCGGACGCGGCCGCGACCCTGGTCGCACTGAACAGGTTGTGGGGTGCGGACCTCGATGCGGGGGAGCTCCGCGAGCTCGCCGCCGAGCTCGGCGCCGACGTGCCCTTCTGCGTCGGGGGCGGCACGGCGCTCGCCACCGGCATCGGCACGGCCACGGCGCAGGTGCTGGCCCGTGGCGCCTACCACTGGGTCATCGCGATCAGCTCCGAGCGGCTGAGCACGGCGGTGGTCTACCGGCGCTACGACGAGCTCGGGAGGACGTCGTCGGTCGAACCGGACGCCGTCCTCCAGGCGCTCCGAACCGCCGATGCCGAGGCACTCGGGGCGGCCCTCCACAACGACCTGGAGCCGGCCGCGATCGATCTGTTGCCGGCCCTCGCAGAGGGCAAGGCGGCGTTGCTCGACGCCGGGGCGTTGGGTGCCATCGTGAGTGGATCGGGCCCGACGCTCGTGGCGCTGGCGGCTTCTGCGCAGCACGCGACGGCCATCGCTGCCGTCGTGGCGGACCGGTTCGCGCGCGTCGAGGTCGCTGCGTCCCCGGCCGGCGGTCCCGAGGTCGCGTGGTGATGCCCACGCACTACCCTCGCGCGGCCGATGCCCCGGTCCGGTCGCGCCGGTCGGTGGTGACGGTGGGGGGTGGTGTAATCGGCAACACGCCGTCCTTTGGAGTCGGTATTCAGGGTTCGATCCCCTGCCCCCCAGCCATCGATCCTGCTGTCTAGCGGAGCGACCGTTCATTCTGGCATGGTCGCAGAGCATCGCAGCATCCTGTCAGGTCTGCGCTGGTGGCGGACATGTCTGGGGTAGAGCCGACGACCCCGACGACAGGTTCCCAGATGTGGCGGGCGATGCCCTGACCGGTGCTCAGAAGCGCGTCGCCACCCGGGGCGTGAGCCAGCTGTCCGGCTCGGTCGTGTGGCCAGGGGCGCTGCAGCTCCTGGCCGTACGATCCAGGTCTGGTCCGCACGTGCTCGGTTCCGCACGTGTGGGTCCGGTCGAGGACAGGCAAAGGACGTTTCGTGCAGAGAGAGTCGATCAATCCGTTCTCGTGGCACGACGCTGACGATCAAGGTGTCGTCGTCGCCGCGCCGAAGCGGTTCGCGTTCGTGTCGGGGCAGACCGCGATGAGTGACGCCGGTGAGCCTCAGTATCCCGGCGACATGCGTCGACAGGTCGAGTTGACGCTGGACAACGTCGAGACGGTCCTACGGGCCGCGGGCATGACGTTCGCCGATGTCGTGCAGCTCAACACGCACACGACGGACGTCGATCTGTTCATGTCGGATGCGGCCGACTACATGGCGGAGCGGCTGGTCGCCTTCGGCATCCAGCCCCCGGGCGTGCTGTCCGAGATCACACGGCTCGGCCTGCCCGATCTGCTCGTCGAGATCGACGCGATCGCCGTCGAGACCTGATCGGTCGGTGGCCGTCGTCTGGGCGGCTCGGGTGGGGACAGGCGACGCGCGTCACGCGGCCGGTGCGCCCTCACCCTCGTAGGAAGCCGCCTGGCGCAGTGTGTCGAGCAACTGCTCGGCGAGTGCCGCGGCGGACGCGCGGTCGAGCTCGAGTGCCAGCCGTGTCGTGGCACCGTCGCGGCTGCCGAGCACGTCGACGAGGACCGCGTGCTCGAGTGGTGCTGCCGACGGATGGTCGTAGCCCACGTAGGCGCGCTCGATCCGGAACCAGCCGCTCGCGCCCTTCGCCTCGCCCTCGAGCGCGACCTCGTCGGTGATCGTCGTGCACATGCCCGCTCCTCCCGATCAGCGCAGATGCTCGCCGAAGAACCGCCAGACCTTCTGCCAGCCGTCCACGGCCTGCTCCGCCCGGTACGCGGCCGGACGGTCGTGGTAGAAGAAGCCGTGCCCCGCGTCCGCGTAGCGGTGGAACTCGTGGACCTTGCCGTGCGTGCGCAGCGCCGCCTCGTGCTGGTCCACCTCCTCGGGGCTCGGTGCCCTGTCGTCGTCCCCGAACAGTCCGAGCAGCGGCGCGGACAGCTGGGCGGTGAGGTCGATCGGGGCGACCGGGTACCGATCGCTCAGGTCCTCGGGTGCCATCACCACGCGGCCGCCCCACAGGTCCGCGCAGGCGTCCACCGCACCGTGCGAGGCCGTGAGCAGCGCGTGGCGTCCTCCCGAGCAGGTGCCGAAGACGCCCACCTTGCCGTTGCCCGTCGGCACCTCGCGCAGGTACGTGACCGCGCCGAGCGCGTCGCCGACGACCTGTTCGTCGGCGACGTCGCCGGCGGCGCGGACCTCGGCGGCGACGTCGTCGGCGGCACCGTGCCCGGATCGGCAGTACAGATCGGGACAGAGCGCGACATAGCCGTGTGCGGCGAAGCGACGGGTCGTGCCCTTGTACCACTCGTCCCACCCTGGCCGGTGGTGGACCAGGACGACCGCGGGGAAGGGGCCTGGGCCGAGCGGGCGGGCGAGGTAGGCGTGGATGGGGTCGTCCCCGGCGCCGCGCATGGTGATCGTCTCGGCGAGCATGCCTTCGTACGCGTCGGTGCGGGCGTCGGTGTAGGTGTCGGCGCTGGTCACGTTG
The DNA here is from genome assembly GCA_963695235.1 of uncultured Nitriliruptoraceae bacterium. Taxonomy (GTDB): domain Bacteria; phylum Actinomycetota; class Nitriliruptoria; order Nitriliruptorales; family Nitriliruptoraceae; genus PWLR01. The sequence continues at coordinate 421,469 of OY968778.1, read as the reverse complement.
CCGTCTCCCGGTCGGCTGCCGCGGCACCGTAGCCGTCGGCCCGCGCGTGCCCGGCGAGTGGCCCGCGCGGCCCTGCGCGCTGCCGCCTGCAGCGCCGTCCGGGCAGCCGTCGGCGCCTCGCACGCCGGTAGGTTGCATCCGCGAAGCAGGTGTCACGGTGATCGGTCGGCCGGCGGGTGCGCCGGTCGACGGACGTGACGGACGTGGGAGGAGTGCTCGTGGGATCCGACCTCGCTGTCGTGGTGCTCGCGGCGGGCCAGGGCACGCGCATGCGGTCCGAGGTGGCCAAGGTGCTGCACCGGGCCGCGGGCAGGTCGCTCGTCGCGCACGTGCTCGAGGCGGTCAGGCCGCTCGAACCCGGCCAGGTCGTCGTCGTCGTGGGCCACCAGGGTGACGAGGTCGCTGCCGAGGTCGAACGTCTCGGCGTGCCACGGACGACGACCGTCCGCCAGGACCAGCAACGTGGGACGGGTGATGCCGTGGCCGTCGCACTGCCGGCCCTGGACCCGTCGATCGAGCGGGTGCTGGTGCTGCCCGGCGACACCCCCCTGCTCGGCGCCGAGTGGCTCCGGGCGCTGCTCGCCACGGTCGAGGGCCAGGACGCGGCGCTGCTGAGCGCCGACCTGCCCGATCCGACCGGCTACGGCCGCGTGGTCCGCGACGAGGCCGGGCACGTGGCGCGGATCGTCGAGCACCGCGACGCGACCCCGGCCGAACTGGCCATCTCGGAGTGCAACGCCGGGATGTACGTCATCCGGCGTGGGCTGCTCGCCGACGCGCTGGGGCAGCTCGGCACCGACAACGTCCAGGGCGAGCTGTACCTCACGGACGTCGTCGGCATCCTGGCTGGCGACGGACGGCAGGTCGCCGCGGTGACGGCGCCGGAGGCGGTCGTCGCTGGAGTGAACGACCGCGGGCAGCTCGCGGCGGCCGCCATGCTGCTGCGTGCCGCCCACCTGTCACACCTGATGACGGAGGTCGGGGTGACCGTGGTGGACCCCGCGTCGACGTACGTGGACGTCGACGTCGAGGTGGCTCGTGACGCCGTCCTGCTCCCCGGCACCCTGCTCGAGGGAGGCACCCGCGTGGGCGAGCGGGCGGTGGTGGGTCCACACAGCCACCTCACCGGCTGCACGGTCGGGGCCGACGCGACGGTCCACTCGACCCGCGCGGTGGACGCGGTGATCGGCGACGGTGCGAGCGTCGGCCCCTTCACCCATCTTCGCGAAGGGACGCATCTCGAGGCCGGGACCAAGGCCGGGGCCTTCGTCGAGACCAAGAACGCACACATCGGCGAGGGTTCGAAGGTGCCCCACCTCGCCTATGTCGGCGATGCCACCATCGGACGCTCGGTCAACGTGGCCTGTGGCGTCATCACGGTGAACTACGACGGCGCCACCAAGTCGCACACCACCGTCGAGGACGGCGCCTTCGTCGGCTGTGACACGATGCTGGTCGCCCCGGTCACCATCGGTGCCGGGGCCTACACCGCGGCAGGCTCGACGATCACCGAGGACGTGCCGGCCGGCGCGCTGGCCATCGCACGGGCACGGCAGACGATCAAGGAGGGTTGGGCGGCACGCCGGCGCGCGGCGGAGCGCTGAGCCAGCGGCCGCTGGTGCGTCCCAGGGCGGTGGCGGCTACGGTCCCGGTCCCACCGATCGCGGAGGCGTGGGCGCTCGATGGAAGTCGTGACCAAGAAGCGCATGATGCTCTTCTCCGGGTCGTCGTACCCGGAGCTCGCGCGGGAGGTGGCCGACCACCTCGGGATGCGGGTCGGCGAGACCAAGCTGTCCCAGTTCGCCAACGGCGAGCTCTACGCCCGGTTCGCCGAGTCCGTCCGCGGCACGGACGCGTTCGTCTTCCAGTCGCACGTCTCCATCCCCGGCGGGATGAGCGTCAACGACTTCATCGTCGAGCACCTGGTCATGCTCGACGCGCTGAAGCGCGCCTCGGCGAAGCGGACGATCGCGGTGATCCCGTACTACGGCTACTCCCGCTCCGACAAGAAGGCGCTGTCGCGCGAGGCGATCGCCGCCCGGATGATGGCGGATCTCTACGAAGCCGTGGGTGTCGACCGGATCATGTCGGTCGACCTGCACACGGGGCAGATCCAGGGCTTCTTCCAGGATCCCTTCGACGCCTTGACCGCGCTTCCGCTGCTGGTGCAGTGGGTCGAGGAGAACACCGACGAGGAGGACCGGGTCATCGTCTCGCCGGACGCGGGTCGAGTCCGTCTGACGGAGAAGTTCGCCGGCCACCTCGGTGCACCGATCGCGATCCTGCACAAGCGACGCGACCCTTCCCAGCACAACGTGTCGAGCTCGCTCGACGTGATCGGTGACGTGGGGGGGAGGACCGCGATCCTGATCGACGACATGATCGACACCGCGGGCACCATCTGCGGGGCCGCGGCGCTGCTGAAGGAGCGGGGCGCGTCACGCGTGATCGCGCTGGCCACGCACCCGCTGTTCTCGGGCCCGGCGGCCAAGCGTCTCCAGGACTCCGTCATCGAGACGGTGGTGGTGACCAACACCCTGCCCATCCCACCGGAACGCCGCTGCGACAAGCTGGTCGTGCTGTCGATCGCACCGATCATCGCGTCGGCTCTGCGTGCGGTGTTCGAGGACCAGTCGGTGTCGGAGATCTTCCGGGGCGAGAACGTCTGACCGCACGGCGCGGCGGTTGCCGGCGCGACGAGGCCCGGGGTACGCTCGATCCATCGCGGCCCGCCTGGCGGGCCGTGCCGTGCGCGCAGTGCCTTCCGTCTCGGCTGTGCCCGCTGACAGGCGTCCCACCGCATCCGGCCGTGCGCATCCGGCCGCGGTCGTGCCGTCACGTCGGTGGGACGACCAGCGGACGGCGCCCGGCACCACCCCTCGTGACACCTCGCCGCCGCCTGGCGACCGACCCGCGACGGGGACCATCCACCCAGGAGCACCACCGTGTCGAACCAGATCACGCTGCACGCCGAGCCGCGCTCGGACCTCGGCAAGGGGGCGTCGGGCCGCCTGCGCCGCACCGGCCGCGTCCCGGCCGTGATGTACGGCTACGAGGTGGAGCCCACCTCGCTCAGCATCGATGCCCTCGAGCTGTACCACGCGCTGCACACCGAGGCGGGCACCAACGTGCTGATCCGCCTCGAGATGGGTGGCGACACGCACCTGACGGTGGCGCGTGACCTGCAGCGCCACCCGGTCCGTGGCGAGACCCTGCACGTCGACTTCATCGCCGTCGACCGCAACGTCTCGATCCAGGTCGAGGTGCCCGTGCACCTGGTCGGAGACGACGACCTCGCGCCCGACAACGGCGTGCTGAACCAGGTGCTGTACACGGTGCCGATCATGGTGAAGCCGCTGGACACGCCGAACTACCTCGAACTCGACGTCACCGGCATGGCCATCGGCGACGTCCGTCGCGTCGAGGACCTCGCGGCCGCCCTCCCCGAGGGAGCCGAGTTCGTCGTCGACGGCGACGAGACGGTCGTCACCATCAACGCACCGATCAGCGAGTCCGCGCTCGAGGCGATGGAAGAGGCGGCCGGGGTCGAGCAGGACGCCCCGGATGCCGTGACGGAGACCGACGGGCAGGCCGACGCCGCGGACGAGGGCAGCGGGGCCTGACGCAGCCCGGTCCTGGCGGACCAGGAGCTGCTGGCGACCCCCCAGGAGGATGCCGTGGCGGACGACGACCGCTGGCTCGTCGTCGGCCTCGGCAACCCGGAGGGGGAGTACGGGGGCACCCGGCACAACGTCGGGGCCGACCTGGTGCGGCTCGTCGCCGCCCGCGAGGGTGCCGTGCTCAGCCGCAACCGTCGGGTCCGGTGCGAGCTGGCGGAGACGCGGTTGGGTGGCGCGAAGGTGGCGCTGGCCGTGCCGATGTCCTACATGAACACCTCCGGTGATCCCGTCGCGGCAGCGGTCCGCTGGTGCAAGGTCGAGACCGCGCGGCTGGTCGTCTGCCACGACGACCTGGATCTGCCGGTCGGCTCGCTGAAGGTCAAGCGGGGCGGAGGGAACGCGGGCCACAACGGCCTCAAGGACATCGACCGGGCGTTGTCCACCCGCGAGTACCTTCGCATCCGCATCGGCATCGGCCGACCACCCGGCAGGATGCCGTCACGCGATCACGTGCTCCGCCGCTTCCCGCCGCGTGAGCGCGAGGCCATCGACGGTGTGCTCGAGCTCGCCGCGGACGCGGTGGCCTCGCTGGTGGCCGACGGGCTCGAGCAGACGCAGAACCGCTTCCATGCGAGCGGGTGAGCAACACGCCGTGGCCCCGGGTGGGCGGTGCGGCACGAGGAGGAGCGCGAGATGAGGGAGCGGGTCCGCCAGTTCCGGCAGGCGTGGGCGCAGCTGCGCGAGGTCGACGACCGCTTCCAGGCGGTCGTGCTCGCCGGGGCGCTCGTCGGCATCCTCCTCGGTGTCGGCCTGGGGTTCCTCCTGCCCGTCGGCACGTTCGTCGCCATGCCGCTGTTCGCGGTCCTGTTCGGGCTCTTGGGCGCGCTGGTCGCCTTCAACCGGCGCCTCTCGAAGGCCCAGTACACCGCCATCGAGGGCCATCCCGGCGCGGGCGCGGCGGTGCTCAACATGATGCGGGGGCAATGGTTCGTGACCCCGGCCGTCGCGGTCAACTCCAAGCAGGACATGGTGCACCGTGTGGTCGGGCGGTGCGGTGTCGTGCTCGTCGGCGAGGGCTCCGCCCAGCGCGTCAAGGGACTGCTCGCCAAGGAGCGCAAGCGACTCACCAAGGTGGTCGGCGACGTCCCCGTCACGACGCTGGTGGTCGGCGACGGCGAGGGACAGGTCAGCCTCCGCAAGCTCCAGATGAGGGTCAACAAGCTGCCTCGCGAGGTGAAGAAGGGCGAGGTCCCGAAGTTGGAGCGCAAGCTCAAGCCGCTCGATCGGGGGATGCCCATCCCCAAGGGCATCGACCCGATGGCGGCCGCGAACAGGCGACGCCCCAAGCCGCGCTGACCTCCTCACCCGAGAGACGGACGATGACACGGGTCGGCCCTCCGCGCTCCGTCGACGACGTCCTGGATCCCGGGATCGCGGCGGGGCCGCTCGCTGCTGCCCTCCGGCGCGGACGTCGAGTCTGGGAGGACCGGCTCGACGGGCCCGACATCGTGTGCGTGCCTCCGGCGCGTCCCTACGTGCTCGGGCTGCTCGCGGAGCGTGCGGCGCCGCTGCTCGTCGTCGTCCCGCGCACCTCGGACGCGGAATCCGTCGCCGACGGCGTGGCCGCCTACCTCGGGGAGGATCGGGTGGCCGTCTTCCCCGCGTGGGAGACCCTGCCCCACGAGCGCCTCTCCCCGCAGCCTCGAACGGTCGGTCGGCGGCTCGCCGTGATCGACCGGCTGGTCCATCCCGAAGCGCACGAGGCACCGCTGTCGGTGATCGTGGCCCCGGTCCGCGCCGTGCTCCAGCCCATGGATCCCAAGCTCGGTGTGCAGCGCCCGTTGCTCCTCGACGCGAGCTGGCGCGGCTTCGACGCGCTGCTGGACGGGCTGGCGGCACTCGGGTACAGCCGCGTGACCCAGGTCGAGGCACGCGGTGAGCTCGCCGTCCGCGGCGGCATCGTCGACCTGTTCCCGACGGCAGGTGATCACGCGGTGCGCGCCGAGTTCTGGGGGGACGACGTCGACTCGCTGCGGACCTTCGGCGTGTCCGACCAGCGTTCGATCGAGCCGGTGGAGCGCGTGGTCGTCGACGCGGCGCGCGAGCTCGTGCTCGACACCGACCTGCGCGAGCGTGCGCGCGCGGCGATCGTCCGCTGGCCGCAACTGTCCGGTCAGCTCGACCAGCTCGCCGAAGGGCAGACCTTCGAGGGCGCCGAGTCGCTCGTGACCCTGCTCACCCCGTCACCGGCGCTGCTGGTCGACTTCCTGCCCGACTCGGCCGGTCTGGCGCTGGTCGATCCGATGCTGCTGGAGGACCGGGCGGCCAAGCTCCGCGACGAGGCGGAGGTGCTGGCCGACACGGCGTGGCGCACGGCAGCGAGCATCAGCGCCGAGGTGGCACCACATCCGGCCTCCGGTGGGTCGACGGACGACCATGCAGCGGTCGGCGACGACGGGTTCGCGGCACCCGGTGAGCTGCTGGCCCGCGGTCCCGACCGCGTCTGGACGCTCGCACCGTTCGGTTCGCAGGCGGCGGACAAGCTCGATGCGGCTCCCTGGGACTCGTTCCGCGGGGACATCGTGACGCTGGCCGAGCGGCTGCGCGCGATCCTCCGCGACGGCCAGCGCGTCGTGGTGACGGTCGACGCCGACGGTCCTGCCCGACGCATCGCGGACGTCCTCGGCGAGCAGACCGTCCCCACGGTGTTGGCGGACTCGCTCTCCGACGAGCCCCTCGGCGCGCGGGTGGAGATCGTCGTCGGTCCCCTGCGCACCGGGTTCCGATCCACGGAGCTGGGGCTGGCGGTGCTCGGCACGTGGGACGTGTTCGGCCCGCGGCGACGCCGGGCGAGCAGGCGCCTGGGGAGCCGCACGACGGCCGCGGACGCCGTGCTGCAGCTCGAGGTCGGCGACGCGGTCGTGCACCGGACGCATGGCGTCGGCCGGTACCGGGGCATGGTCACGCGCGAGCTCGCCGGGGCGGACGGACGGACCGCGAAGCGCGACTACGTGCTGCTCGAGTACGCGGACGGCGACACGCTCTACGTGCCCTCCGACCAGGTCGACGCGATCGCGCGCTACCAGGGCGGCGAGACCCCGTCGGTCATGAGCCTGGGCGGTGCCCAGTGGGAGCGGGCCAAGAACCGCGTCCGCAAGGCCGTCCGAGACATCGCGGCCGAGCTGATCCGGCTCTATGCGGCGCGGATGCACGCGCCGGGGCACGCGTTCACGCCCGACGGGACGATGCAGTCCGAGCTCGAGGACGCGTTCGCGCACGTCGAGACCCACGACCAGCTCACCGTGGCGGACGAGATCAAGCAGGACATGGAGGCGCCGTTGCCCATGGACCGCCTGCTCGCCGGTGACGTCGGCTTCGGCAAGACGGAGGTGGCGGTGCGGGCGGCGGGCAAGGCGGTGTTCGACGGCAAGCAGGTCGGGGTGCTCGTGCCGACGACGATCCTCGCCCAGCAGCACCTGGAGACCTTCAGGGAGCGGTTCTCGGGGTTCCCCGTGGTGGTCGAGGAGCTGAGCCGCTTCGTCACCGAGCGCGATCGGCGTCGTGTGCTGGACGGGTTGGCGGCCGGCACCGTCGACATCGTCATCGGCACGCACGCGCTGCTCGCGAAGAGCGTGACGTGGAAGGACCTCGGCCTGGTCATCGTGGACGAGGAGCAACGGTTCGGTGTCTCGCAGAAGGAGCTCCTCAAGCAGCTGCGCACCTCCGTCGACGTGCTCTCGATGTCGGCCACGCCGATCCCGCGCACGCTCGAGATGGCGGTCTCCGGGATCAGGGACCTGTCGGTGATCGAGACGCCTCCGGAGGACCGGCAGCCCGTGATGACCGTCGTGCAACCGTACGACGACGCCCAGATCGCGCTCGCGATCCGACGCGAGCTCCTCCGCGACGGGCAGATCTTCTACGTCCACAACCAGGTCAGCTCGATCCACCGGGTGGCCGCGCACATCGCCGAGCTGGTGCCCGATGCACGGGTGGAGGTCGCGCACGGTCAGATGGACGAGCGTCAGCTGGAGCGCGTCATGGTGCGCTTCTGGGAGCGCGAGTTCGACGTGCTGGTGTGCACGACCATCATCGAGTCGGGCGTGGACGTACCCAACGCCAACACACTGGTGATCGAACGCGCCGACCTGCTCGGTCTCGCACAGCTCCATCAGCTCCGCGGCCGCGTGGGGCGTTCGTCTGAGCGGGCATACGCCTACTTCCTCTTCCCCGAGGGCGCGTCGCTCACCGAGCCGGCCTACGAACGTTTGAAGACGATCGCCGAGCACTCCCGGCTCGGCTCCGGGCTCGCCATCGCGATGCGTGACCTGGAGATCCGCGGCGCCGGGAACGTCGTCGGCTCCGAACAGTCCGGCCACGTGGCCGCGGTCGGGTTCGACATGTACTCGCAGCTGCTGAAGGAGGAGATCGCGGACCTCACGGGCGAGAACGTCGTGGAGGAGGTGGACATCAAGCTGGAGCTGCCCGTCGACGCCCACCTCCCGCACGACTACGTGGAGGGGGCCGCCCAACGCCTCGAGCTGTACAAGCGGATCTCCGCCGTGCGTGACGCGGGCGGCGTGACGGACGTCCGGGCGGAGCTCGCCGATCGCTTCGGACCGTTGCCGGAGCCGGCGGAGCGGCTGCTGACGATCGCAGCCCTCAAGGCGGCGCTACGGCGCTGGGGCATCACGGAGGTGGTCCTCACGCCGCGGGACCAGCTCCGGATCTCGCCCGTGGAGTTGAAGGACTCCCAGCAGGTGCGGCTCCAGCGTCGTTTCCCGGGCCACCGCCTGAAGAGCGGGCAGCAGGCGTTGTTCGTCCCGGTGCCCCGGCCGCGTCCGGACGACCTCGTCGCATGGGTCGCATCGGTGCTGCGCGAGCTGTTCGCGTCGCCACCCCGACGGTAGGGCCGGTTCGCCGCCACGGGGCGGTGACGCGGCGGGGGCGTTGGTCGGCTCGGTCACGTGTGGCGGCCAGCTTCGGCCGGGGGTCGTGACGGAGTCGGGGCGGGGGTCAGTGCTGCTCGAGGGCCTCGAGCTCGACGCCGCGGGTCTCCGGTAGCAGCGCGAACCCGCTCGCCACCGCCGCGACCGCCAGCCCGATCGTTCGTGAGGCGGCGGCGAAGCCGCCGGTGAGATCGGCGAGCACCCCGAAGGTCGTCAGGCCGAGCACCGAGCCGAGCACGCCCGAGACGGTCATCCAGCCCGCCACCGTCGCACGCGTGCGTGTCGGGACGAGCTCCGCGGCGAGTGCCCCCGCCGGTGGCGCGAACCCGCTGCTCGCCGCGATGGCGACGAGGTAGCCGATGGCCAGGTCGCGGGCCGATCCCGCGTACGCGTAGGCCACGGCCCCACCTGTCAGCGCCATGCAGCTCGCTGCGGTGATCCGACGACCGAACCGGTCGGCGCAGGCCCGGCCGACGAGGATCCCCAGGAGTCCCGCGGGGCCGGCGGCGAGCACGAGCCCGGACAGGAAGAGCGGCGAGGCACCCCGGACGCGCTCGCCGTAGACGAACAGGTAGGTGAAGCCCGGTCCGGTGGCGAGGGCGATCGTCGCCGTGAGAACGGCGAGCACCGCCACCGGACGACGGAAGGCGTGTGGCACCGCGCCGGGTAGGCCCTGCGCGTGGCCTGCCTGCTGCGCGATGCGCGGCTCCCGGACGCGCCGTGCGAGGACCGGCAGCAGGAGCAGGGGAACGAGCGCGAACACGGTCACGACGCGGAACGAGGGCTCGCCCGGCAGCAGTCCGCGGCCGACGGAGACCACGCCCGCGCCCAACCCGTACGCGGCGGTCACCAGCGCGATGGCCGCAGACCGGTCGCGGGCCCGCGCCTCCTCCGCTGCGACGACACCGGCGAGCGCGTTCACCGTCGAGAGGGCCGGTCGTGCCAGCGCGACGAGGGCCACGTAGACCCAGAAGCTCGGCGCCGCGGCGGCCAGCGACGTGATCGCGAATCCGAGGGCGGCGAGCCAGAGCAGGACGGAGCGGCGACCGATGCGATCCGCGAGCGATGCGAGCGGCAGGCTGCCGAGGGACGCCAGGCGGATCACGGCGAGTGCCACGCCGATCGTCGTGGCGGGAAGCCCGATCTGGGCCGACAGGTCGTCCCCGCCGCCCACGGTGCCGAACGTCGCGGCGACGTCCCCGATGGCGGCCGTGACACCGAACTGCGCGACGCCGGAGCCGACCGAGAGAGCCGAGACCGTCAGCACCGGTGCGGTGAGCCAGACGGGTCGGCGTCCGGTCCGGGCCGGCGAGTCGTCCTGCACGACGGTCCCTGTGGCCGGGGCTGATGGCGCGGTGACGGTAGCGAACGTCGGGCGGGCATCCCGGCGGGCCCGTGGCTACGCTGCCCTTGCTGCGAAGGGTTCGCAGCAAGTCGTTTCCCGTGAGGTCCCACGATGCACGCTCCAGACGGCTTCCTCGATGCCTCGACCGCGATCGCCACCGGCGTGCTCTCGGCTGCGGCGTTGGGTGTCGCCCTCCGCCGTTCGCGCGAGGAGCTCGGAGAGGCGCAGGTCCCGGTCGCCGGCGTCGCCGCCGCCTTCGTCTTCGCAGCACAGATGGTGAACTTCCCCGTCGCCGCCGGCACCACCGGGCATCTCATGGGGGGCGCGCTCGCTGCGGTGCTCCTCGGCCCCTCGGTCGGCCTGTTGGTGGTCGCCGTCGTCGTCCTGGTGCAGGCATTGGTGTTCGCCGACGGGGGGTTGACGGCGCTCGGCTACAACGTGCTGAACATGGCCGTCGTCACCGCCCTGGGCGGCTGGGCGACGTTCCGGCTCTGCCGACGCGTGCTCCCCGCTCGTCCGAGCAGCGTCACGCTGGCCGCCGGTATCGCCGGGTTCGTGTCCGTGCTCCTGTCCGCGATGGCGTTCAGCCTCCAGTGGCTGTTCGGCGCCACGGTGGCCGTGCCCTTCGACAGGGTCTTCACCGCGATGGTGGGGGTCCATGCGCTGATCGGTGTCGGCGAGGGCGTGATCACGGCACTCACGATCGGTGCGGTCGTCGCCGCGCGCCCGGATCTGGTGGTCGGTGCGCACGACCTCCAGCGGCCCGCCGCTGCTCGACGGCGACCCGTCCGGCGCTTCGTCGTCGCCGGGTTGCTCGCGTCGTTGCTCGTCGCGACCGGCGTCGCCCAGTTCGCCGTCGACGAGCCGGACGGCCTCGAGCGCGTCGCCGAGGACCACGGCTTCGACGAGGTGGCGCGTGACCACGCCTTCGAGGGGAGCGTCTTCGCCGACTACGCCACGGCCGGTGTCGCGAACGACGCGGTGAGCCTCGCGATCGCGGGCGTGTCGGGCACGTTCCTCGCCCTGTTCGTCGGGTCCGGGTTGTTCCTCGCCCTGAGGCGTCGCGACCCACACGCGAGCGGATCACGCGCACCGGTCACCCGGTGATCGAGGGGAGGGGCTGATGGGCCGCGGGCACGCGCACGCGCTGTACGTGCACGGTCACGGCCTCGTGCATCGCCTGCCCCCGCACGTGAAGATCGTCGCGGCGGTCGCCTTCGTGCTCGGTGTGGCGGTGACCCCTCGGGAGGCGGTCTGGGCCTTCGGGGTCCAGCTGATCGCGATCGTGGCGGTGATCGCGCTCGCCGGGCTGCGTCCCCGGTTCGTGGTGACGCGGGCGGCCGTGGTCGTGCCGTTCCTGTTCGCGGCCGCGCTCCTGCCGTTCGTCGCCTCGGGGGAGCGTGTGCAGGTCCTCGGGGTCCCCATGGCCGTCGAAGGCCTGTGGGGGGCGTGGGGCGTGTCCGCCAAGGCGAGCTTGGGGGTGCTCACGTCCGTCACCCTGGCGGCGACGACCGAGGTGCCGAGGCTGCTGCGCGGCATGGAGCGCCTGCACGTCCCGGGGGCGCTGACCCAGATCGCGACGTTCATGGTCCGCTACCTCGAGGTGGTGGCAGCAGAGGTCTCGAGGCAGCGTTCGGCGATGTTGGCGCGCGGCTACGACCCTCGCTGGTTGTGGCAGGCGAAGGCGATCGGCGCGTCGGCGGGGACCCTCTTCGTTCGCTCGTACGAACGCGGGGAGCGGGTGCACGCGGCGATGTTGGCGCGCGGCTACGCGGGGGGGATGCCACCGCCACCCGACGATCGCCCGTCGACCTGGCGCGACTGGGTCGTCGCCGGCATGTTGCCCTGCACCGGCCTCGCGGCGGCGGCCGCCGCGCTGTGGATGGTGCCCGGGTGACGGCCCGTTCGCGCCCCGGGGGGCCGGGGCCCTCGCCCGAGGCCGGGGCATCGCCGGTGGCCGTGCGCGAGCTGTGCTTCGCGTATCCGGACGGCTCGACGGCGCTCCAGGGCCTGACGCTGGACGTGGCGGCGACCGAGCGCGTCGCGGTGCTGGGCCCGAACGGGGCGGGGAAGACGACGTTCGCGCTGCATCTCAACGGTCTGCTGCGCCCGTCGTCGGGTGTGGTGCGCGTCGGCGGGCTGGTGGTGGACGACGCGTCGATCCGCGAGATCCGGCGGCGGGTCGGGCTCGTCTTCCAGGATCCGGACGACCAGCTGTTCATGCCGACGGTCGCGGAGGACGTCGGTTTCGGTCCTGCCAACCTGGGGGTCCGGGGTGACGAGCTCGCCGACGTCGTCGACGAGGCGCTCGAGGCGGTCGGCTGCGGTCCGTTGCGCGATCGGGCGCCGCACCACCTGTCCGGTGGGGAGCGGCGCAGGGTCGCCCTCGCGACCGTGCTGGCCATGCGGCCGGGGGTGCTGGTCCTCGACGAGCCGACGTCGGGGCTCGACCCCGCGTCCCGGCGGGAGCTGATCGAGGTGCTCCGACGGCTGCCCGTCACGCAGGTCGCGGTGACGCACGACCTGTCGTTCGCGCTCGAGCTGTGTCCGCGCTCGGTGGTCGTCGACGGCGGCCGGGTGGTCGCGGACGGGCCGACCGTCGAGGTGTTGACGGACGCCGATCTGCTGGCTCGGCATCGGTTGGAGCTGCCCTTCGGGATGGACCCTGCCCGACTGGGCTCCTGACGGAGCGAACGGCCCGACGCGGTGCCTGCGGCATGGGCGCGGAGCTCAGCCCGTCGCACCGCCGAGCTGGTCGTGGTGTCGGTGGTCGTGGTGATGCGGCTCGTCGAGCACGACGGTGCCGTCGTCGAGCACGTGGACGTGGCCGCCGTAGGCCGTCGTCAGGTGCTCGGGGGTCAGGACGTCGCCCGGTGCTCCCACGGCGACGATCCGTGTGGCCATCAGCAGCACGACATCGGCCAGCCCGGCCGTCCCGACGTCGTGGGTGGTGAGCACGATCGTGCGCCCCGCGTCACGCTCCTCGTTGACCACCTCGGTGATGGTCTCCTGGGTGACGAGGTCGAGCCCCGTGATCGGTTCGTCCAGCAGCAGCACGTCCGCGCGCTGCGCGAGCCCCTGCGCGACGTACACGCGCTGGCGTTGTCCTCCGGACAGCTCGTGGAGCTGCCGGTCCGCGAGGTCGCCGATGCGCATCCGGTCGATCGCGTCGCTGACGGCGGTCCGGTCCGCGGCGGTGAGCGGCCGGAATGCACCTCGCGCGCCGTAGCAGCCCATCCGCACGGTCTCCGCGACGGTCAGCGGCACGGCGTTGTTGGCGATCGTGGTCTGCAGGACGTGCGCGACCGTCCCCTTCGAACCTCGCGGGCCCTCCACCCGGACCCGACCGCTGGAGGGCCGGCCGAGGCCGGAGATCGTCGACAGGAGGGTGGACTTGCCCGAGCCGTTCGGTCCGATGATCGCGACGAGCCGACCGGGCTCGAGCACCAGGTCGACGTCGTCGACGGCCACGATGCGGCCGTAGCTGACGCAGACGTGCTCCAGGTGGATGCGCCCTCCCCGCACGTCGGCGAGAACGCGCGCGCTCTGCGCGCCCGAGGCTGCCCCTGGCGGGTGTCTAGGAACCGTTCCCATTATCTTTCCCTGGTGCACGACACCGAGACGGTAGCGCCCCGATGGCACGACCACACCCGAAGGACCCGCAGATGCGAGCCCAGGCATCCTCCGTTCGAGGGACGCTGACGTCCGTGGCCGTGGCCCTCGCGCTCCTCGCCGCGGGATGTGCCGGTGCCGGGTCGGCGCCCCCGGACGGGTCGACCGCCGAGACGTCCGACGACGGCCCGGTCACGGAACCGTCGGACGACCTCCCGCACGTCGTCGCGACCACGTCGATCCTCGGGGATGTCGTCGGGGAGCTGGTCGGCGACGCTGCGAGTGTCTCCGTGCTGATCCCGCCCGGCGTGGACCCGCACGGCTTCCAGCCCTCGGCCGCGGATGGCCGCGAGCTGCGCCGCGCCGACCTGATCGTCGCGAACGGCCTCGAGCTCGAGGAGCACCTCGTGCGCCCATTGGCGGCAGCCGAATCGGAGGGCGGGGTCGTGCTCCACCTGGCGGAGCATCTCGATCCGATCGTGTTCGGCGCGGCCGCGGACCCCGACGACGCGCACGACGGCGAGCACGCGCACGACGACGTGCACGATGACGGTGAACACGCGCACGACGACGAGCACGCGCACGATGACGACGAGCACGACGACGCCGCCGCGTCGGACGACGACGCGCACGAGCACGCGCACGGCCCGTACGACCCACACGTCTGGTTCGACCCGCTCCGCATGGCGGAGGGCGTGCACGTGCTGGCCGACCGGCTCGCATCGGTGCTCGAGGACGAGGCCGGGCTGCGCGAACGCGCCGACGCCTACGTCGCGGCGCTCCTCGAGGTCCATCAGGAGCTCGAGGCCGCGTTCGGGACCATCGAGCCGGCGCGCCGGGTGCTCGTGACCAACCACGACTCGCTCGGCTACCTGGCACACCGGTACGACTTCCGCGTGCTCGGGACGGTCATCCCCGGTTCCTCCACACTCGCCGAGGCGGACGCGCGCGGCTTCGCGGCCCTCGTCCGCACGGTCGAGGATGCCGGGGTCGACGTCGTGTTCACCGAGAACATCGACCAGGCCACGCTGGCCGAGCAGCTGGCGGCGGAGGTCGAAGGTCGCGGGGGGTCGCACATCGAGGTGGTGCGCCTGTACACGGATGCGCTCGGCGAGCCCGGCTCGGGTGCGGACAGCTACCTCGGCTTCCTGCGGACGAACGCCCGCCTGATCGCCGACGCGCTGTCCGATCCTCGTGGCGCTCCCTGACCGTGACGGAGCGGGGCGGGTCGCGGGGGACCGTCGCCGCCTGCTTGGCTCCACCGGAACGACCATGGGAGGCGTCGTGTACGAGTTGCTGATCGAGCCGTTCAGCTTCTCGTTCATGCTGAACGGGTTGCTCGCCGGCTTGTGCACCGTGGTCGCGAGCTCGCTCGTCGGGACCTGGGTCGTGCTCCGTGGACTCGCCTTCATGGGCGACGCGCTCGCGCACGGTGTGCTCCCCGGCATCGCGATCGCCTACATCGTCGGGGGCAACCTGCTGGTCGGTGGCGCCGTCAGCGCCGTCGTGATGATCGCCGGCGTCTCGCTGGCCAGCGCGCGGAGCCGCCTGGGCGAGGACACCTCCATCGGGCTGCTGTTCGTGGGGATGCTCGCCGCCGGTGTCGCGATCATCTCGCGCGAGGGCGCCTACGCAGGGGACCTCACGACGATCCTGTTCGGCGACCCGATCGGCGTGACGCCTGCCGACCTGCGGGTGAGCGCGGCCGCTGCGGGGATCGCGCTGGTGCTCACCGTGCTCCTCTACCGACCGTTCCTGGTGCTCTCCTTCAGCCGCGCCAAGGCGAAGGTGCTCGGGTTGCGCCCGGGCGTGACACACGTCGTGATGCTGGCGCTCGTCGCGATGGTGGTGTTGAGCTCCTTCCGGACGGTGGGCACGTTGCTGGTGTTCGCGTTCCTCGTCGCGCCGCCGGCCACCGCCGCACTCGTGTCCCGACGGGTCCCCATGATGATGGTCGTGTCGATGGGCATCGGGGCGTTGGGGGTCGTGGTCGGCCTGCTGGTGAGCTATCACGTCGGCACCGCGACCGCCCCGACCATCGCCGGACTGACGGTGCTTGCCTTCTTCGTGGTCCTCACCGTCCGCGAGGCGATCGACCGGCTGGGTTCGTGGAGCCGTGGCCGCGCACCGGCGCACGGCTGACGGATCAGCCGACGCACTCGGAGCACGTGCCGACGAGCTCGACGCGGTGGGAGTCGACGTCGAACCCTCGTTGCCGCCGTGCCTCGGCTGCCGCCTCGCCGAGCGCCCGCTCGATCGCCGGCGGGAGCACCACGTCGTCCATGCGGCCACAGGCGGCACAGATCAGGTGGTGATGGTGCTCCGAGAGCTCCTCGGTGAGCTCGAAGCGGGCCACGTCGTCCGTCGACGCGATGCGGCGGACGGTGCCGCACTGCTCCAGGATCGCGAGGTTGCGGTACAGCGACGACTGCGACTGGGTCGCACCCAGGTCGAGCAGCTCGGGGATCGTCATCGGCCGGGTGGAGCCGATCAGCAGCTCGACCAGCTGTCGACGGCCCAGCGTGTAGCGCTGGCGCGTGCGGCGCAGCTGCTCGTCGACGATGGCATGGATGTCGGGGCTCATGGGCGCGAGGGTAGGGCCCGTTCTCGGAACGGGCGAACGGCACGGCTGGCATCCCGCCCGTGGGCGGTCCACCGACCGGGTGGTGGTTACACTCCCGCGACCCTCAGGCCGGAGCATGTCCGTGACAACGCGCCCCCGTTCGCTCGTCGGCGTCCTGCTCGCCGGCGCGCTGCTCGTCGCGTGTGGCGGCACGCCCACCGGTGACGTCGCCGCCATCGTCGACGGTGAGCAGGTGTCGCGCACGCAGCTCGAGGCGGCGGTGCGCGAGCTCACCGCCGACGCGGACGACCTCGACGTCGACGAACGTGCGCAGCTCGTCGGGGCGACGCAGGTCTCGGTTCTCAACCGCATGATCCAGGCCGTCGTGATCCGCGGCGTCGCGGCGTCGTTCGGGCTGGAGGCGACCGCCGACGACGAGGCCGTCGTCCGCGCCGACATCATCGAGGCGGTCGGTGGCGAGGACCGGCTGGCCGAGCTCTTCCCGAACCAGAACCTCACGATGGACCTGTTCGAGTCGAGCCTGGTCCCGCAGGAGGCCGCCGTGCGCCTCCTGCTGCGCGACCTCGCAGGGGAGCAGACGTTCGAGACCAGGACGGTGCGTCACATCCTCGTCGAGACCGAGGAAGAGGCGGACGAGGTCGTCGCGCTGCTCGCCGACGGCGAGGACTTCGCGACGCTCGCGCGCGAACGTTCCACGGACACGGGCAGTGGGGCCAACGGTGGGGAGCTCCCGCCCCGCGAGCGGGGCTCCTTCGTGCAGGAGTTCGACGACGCGGCCTGGGCCGCGGAGATCGGCGAGGTCGTCGGGCCGGTCGGGACGCAGTTCGGCTGGCACGTCATCGAGGTGCTGGCGATCGACAGCACGACCAGCGACGACCTGACGCCGGAGGAGCTCGGCCAGCGATTCGGGCCCGCCCTCGACATCCTGGTGCGCGAGGCCTTCCGGACCGCCGACGTCGAGCTCGGCACCGGGTTCGGCGCCTGGGATCCCGAGCGGGGCGTGCTGCTCGAGCGGGTCGGCACGCCGAGCGGTGTGCCGGGCGGCGTACCGGGCGGCGTGCCGGGCGGCACACCGACCGGGTGACGGAGCGCACCGTGCAGCCACGCGTCGCGCTCGTCGAGACCGACGCGGCGTTGCCCGGGCTCCTGCCCTTCCAGTCGTGGGACGTGCTCGGGACGGCGCCCGTGGTGCTCCTGCGCGACCCCGCCACCCATCCGTGGACCGCGCACCTGCACCTCGCGGGCCTCGACCTCGAGGCGGTCGAGCCGGCGCGGCTCGAGCGCGACGATCTCGACCTCCAGCGGCCGGGTGCCCCCGACGACCGTCGGATCGCCAAGGCGCTGGTCCAGCGGGCCGTCTCAGGGCAGGAGGTCGTCTACCTGCTGCATCCGGACGAACGCGGTCTGGCCCCGGCGCTCGCGGGCATGGCGGCACAGCACGACGTCGAGATCGAGCTCGTGTTCCTGGCGCAGCAACCGCCGGGGACCCAGCTGCTGCGGCTCGTCGCGATCCTGCGCCAGCTGCGGGACCAGGTCGACGGCTGCCCTTGGGACCTCGAGCAGGACCACCGCACCCTCGTCCGCTACCTGGTCGAGGAGGTCTACGAGCTGATCGACGCCATCGAGACCGGCGACGACGAGCACGTGCAGGAGGAGCTCGGCGACGTGCTGCTCCAGGTGGTCTTCCATGCACAGGTCGCCGCCGACCGCGGCGCCTTCGCCATCGACGACGTCGCCGGCGGCATCGCGGACAAGCTCGTGCACCGGCACCCGCACGTGTTCGCCGAGGGCGACGCCAGCACGGCGGCGGAGGTCGAGTCCCGATGGGACGAGCTGAAGGACCAGGAGAAGGGTCCGCGCGGCCCGTTCGACGGGGTGCCCGCGGCGGGCCCCGGCCTGGAGCTGCTGGCCACGTTGCAGCGCAAGGCCGCCAAGCACGACATCGAGGTGGCGGCATCGGCCGCTCCCGGCGCCACGATCGAGGCGATCCTGCAGCGGTTGGCGACGCCCGGCTCGGACGAGACGCGCGAGGGGCTGTTCGGCGAGCTGCTCGAGGGCGTCGTCGCCCTGGCCCGGCATCTCGACGTCGATCCTGAGGCAGCGGCCCGGCGGGCGGCACGGGAGTTCCGGACCAGGGCGACGCGGTAGCGCCACGCCACGGGGCGTCTCCCGCGGTCGACGTCCTCGACGGACGTCCGAGCGGCCGACCACTACGCTCCGTCGCGCCCGAGCCGGCCCGATCGGAGGAGTGGTGCCGCCTCACCAGTGTCCCGGTTGTGGCCGCTTCCTCAGGAACGCGCTCGTCGACGCGCTCGGCGAGGGCGCGCGCCCCTGCCCCGGCTGCGGCGAGGAGCTCACCTCGACGCGGTCGGGCGGCGACGTGAGCGTGCGCCCGCCCGATCTCCCCCTCGACAGCGTCGGGGCCACCGGTGACGTGCTCGCCGGGTGGGACGTCGGGGCGGACGACGACGAGGTGGCGAGCTGGCAGCTCGATCGCCGCCCAGCGCCGATCGACGCCACGATCGTGCTGGGCGCCGGGACGGTCGGCCTGCTGCTGGGCGCCACGTTCGGCGCCCCTCGGCGGGGCCGCACGGCCCTGCTGGCCGCGGGCACGTCGATGCTGATCGCCGCTGCCAGCAGACGGGTCTGGCGGCTCGAACCCTGACGTCGGGCACCCGCACCGGGTGTTGCGGATGTTGTGAGAGTGCACGGCTGTCACGTACCGTGCCGACGCCGCTCACAGAGATGGGCGCGCTCGGCCGTGGAGCCGTGCCCGACCGAGGTTGACGACCATGGACCACACGACGATCGAGCACGTGCACGCCCGCGAGATCCTGGACAGCCGCGGCAACCCCACCGTGGAGGTCGAGGTCCTCCTGCTCGACGGCAGCTTCGGTCGTGCGGCCGTCCCCTCCGGCGCCTCCACCGGCGAAGCCGAGGCGGTCGAGCTGCGCGACGGCGACCCCGGCCGCTACCTCGGCAGAGGCGTGCTGCGTGCGGTCGCGAACGTGAACGACACCATCGCACCGGCGTTGCTCGGTCACGACGCGACCGAGCAACGCGCCGTCGACGCGCTGCTGGTCGAGCTCGACGGGACGGACAACAAGGCTGCCCTGGGGGCGAACGCGATCCTCGGGGTCTCGCTCGCGACCGCCAAGGCGGCGGCCGTCTCGGCGGGGCTGCCCCTCTACGCCTATCTCGGTGGGCCGAACGCACACCTGCTGCCCGTCCCGATGATGAACGTCATCAACGGTGGCTCCCACGCCGTGTCGAGCGTCGATTTCCAGGAGTTCATGATCGCGCCCGTCGGCGCGTCGACGTTCCGCGAGGCGCTCCGGATGGGTACCGAGGTCTACCACCACCTGAAGCAGGTGCTGGTCGGCCGCGGGCTGTCCACCGGACTCGGTGACGAGGGCGGCTTCGCGCCGGACCTACCGTCGAACGCCGCTGCGCTCGACCTGCTCGTCGACGCGATCGGCGCCGCCGGCCTCGAGCCCGGTCGGGACGTTGCGCTCGCGATGGACCCGGCGACCTCGGAGATCCACCGGGACGGTGCCTACCACCTCGACGGCGAGGGCCGGACGCTGTCGAGCGACGAGATGGTCGACTACTGGGCCGACCTGCTGGATCGCTACCCGATCGTCTCCATCGAGGACGGGCTCGACGAGGGGGACTGGGACGGCTGGAAGCTGCTCACGCAGCGGCTCGGGGGACGCGTCCAGCTCGTCGGGGACGACCTGCTGGTGACCAACCCCGCGTTCGTCAGGCGCGGCATCGAGGAGCGGGCGGCGAACAGCGTGCTCGTCAAGGTCAACCAGATCGGCTCGTTGACCGAGACGTTCGACGCGGTCTCGCTGGCGCAGCGGGCGGGCTGGACGACGATGATCAGCCACCGCTCGGGCGAGACCGAGGACGCGACGATCGCGGACATCGCGGTCGCCGTCAACGCCGGGCAGATCAAGACGGGCGCGCCCGCCCGATCCGACCGTGTCGCGAAGTACAACCAGCTGCTGCGCATCGAGGAACAGCTCGGGGACGCCGCCCGCTACGCCGGCCGGGACGCGTTCCCGCGTGCCCGCTGACAGGACGCCCATGTCGACGCCCCAACCGACCCTTCCCGACGACCGGCGACGCGACGCGAACGCCGGTCGTCGGCTGCTGCACGGCGTCGGGCTGGCGGTGCTCGGGCTGGCAGCGACGGTCGCCGGTCCGCTCGGGCGGCTGGGCGCCCGTTGCCGCCGGGCGGTCGGGGGCGACCGCCCGTTCGCGGCCGCGATCGCGGGGCTCCTGGTGCTCGGCGTCGTGGTGCTGTCGGGGCCGGCGCAGAGCTACCTCGACGGCCGCGAACGGGTCGAGGCCCTCGAACGCAAGGCCACGGCGCTCGACGCCGAGAACGGACGGCTCGCACAGCGGGTCGAGGACCTGCACGACCCGCTGAACATCGAGCTGACCGCGCGCGAGACGCAAGGCTTCATCCGTCCGGGAGAGGTCCCCTACGCGCTGGTCCCGCCGGAGGTCGACCGTCCACAGATCACCGCGCCGCGGACCGCCGAGACGCCGGACGAGCGGCCATGGCACCGGCGCGCGTGGGAGCGGATCAGGGGGTTGTTGACCTGAGCCGTTCGCGCACCGGACGCGCGTCGGGCGGCTGACCTGGCCGCCCGCGGGCACCGGTGTCTTGCCGTTCGGGTGTCGGCTCCGTACCGTGGTGCTGTCCGGGTGCTTGCGCGCCCGGTTTCCGCGCGCACCGGACGGCATCGCGTCTCCGGTGGACCAAGCTGAAGGCGTCGCCCGGCCAGGCCTGGCGGCAGACGCGGGTCGTGGCGTGCGCGGGCGCCTGTGCACCCGAGAGGAGTTGATCCAACTGCAGGGACAGATCGTCAAGGGCAAGGTGGTCCGCCTCGAGGAGTACGGCGCGTTCGTCGAGATCGCGACCGAGGAGGGCGGCGCCGTCACGGGCCTCGTCCACGTCTCGGAGGTCGATGCCGACTTCGTCGAGAACATCTACGCGTACCTCGCCGAAGGCGACGAGGTCGACGTCAAGGTGCTCGACGTCAAGGAGGACGGCAAGGTCGACCTCTCGATCAAGCGGGCCGACCCGGAGTGGCAGGACGAGGAGGTCCCCAACCTCCGCTCCAAGCTGGACAAGGACTTCAACAAGCGGCTGCGCCGCTTCATGCACAAGTCCCAGATGATCCAGGGTGAGGCGCGTCGGCAGAAGCGCGGTCGCGTCGACTCGTGACGATCGATGACGGGGCCGGGCGCTCCGTCGACCCGGCTCCCGTCGCGACGAGTCCTCCCGCTCCCTGCCCCGATGCCGTCCGGCCCGATCCGGCGGCGTCGTACCGACGGGCCGGGGCGGCGTCGCCCGTGGACGACCACGACCGTGCCGTCGTGTCGGCGCAGCTCGGGCGGCCCGCCCGCGGGAACCCTGCGGTGGTCCACACGTGCGCGTACGGGCTCCCGACCGTCGTGCGGGTCGATCCCCGCCTCGAGGACGGCACGCCGTTCCCCACGACCTTCTGGCTGACCTGTCCGGTGCTCCGCTCGCGCGTCGGCACGCTCGAGGCGGACCACTCCATGGTCGGGCTCAACGAGCGGCTCGCCGCCGAACCCGACCTGGCCGCGGCGTACGCGGCCGGGCACGAACGCTATGTCGCCTTCCGCGACGACCTCGGGGCGCCCCTGGCCGGGGACCCCGGCGCCGGCGGGATGCCTCGCCACATCAAGTGCCTCCACGTCCATGCGGCGCATCACCTGGCGACGGGTGACAACCCGATCGGTGCCTGGACCGTCGAGCATGCGACGCCCGCCCCGTGCAACGGCCCCTGCGTCACCGACGAGGACGTCGTCGCCGCGGCGCATCGCTGATGGCGGGCCAGCCGACGGCACCCCGGGCGGCGGTCGACGTCGGCTCCAACTCCGTGCGGCTGCTGGTCGTCGACGCGTCCGGCCGACGGCTGGTGCGTGAGATGACCGTGACCCGGTTGGGCACCGGCGTCGACGCGAGCGGCCAGCTCGACGACGCAGCGCTCGCGCGCACCCTGGACACGATCGCGCGGTACCGCACGGTCTGGGCGAGGCACGGCGTCACCGATCGTGTCCGCATCGCCGCGACCTCGGCCGTGCGCGACGCGAGCGACCGCCACCGGTTCTTCGAAGGTGTGCGCGCGGTCACCGGGGTGGACGCCGAGGTGCTCACCGGCGACCAGGAGGCCGCGTTGGGCTTCGCGGGTGTCGTCGGCGCCGTCGACGCAACACCACCCGTCGCCGTGCTCGACATCGGCGGAGGGTCGACCGAGCTCGTCGTCGGGGACGCGTCCGGCAACGTCGTCGGGAGCGTCTCGCTGCAACTCGGCTGTGTCCGGTTGACGGAGCGACACCTGGCCGACGACCCGCCCACGCAAGCCCAGATCGCGTCCGCACGTGAGCTGATCCAGCGGCTGCTGCAGGAGGGCGAGGAGCTGCTCGGCGCCCAGGGTGCGGTCGTCGACGGGGGCGTGTCCCTGGTCGCGGTGGCGGGGACCGCGACCACGGTCGCGGCGCTCCACCTCGGGCTCGATGCCTACGAGGAGCGACGGATCCACGGCACCGTCGTGCCGGCCGCTGCGGTGACGACGCTGACCGGACGCCTGCTCGCCGCGACCGCGGCCGAACGGGCTGCGCTGGGCCCCATGCAGCCGGGACGTGAGGACGTCGTCCACGGCGGCGCGCTGATCCTGGACGAGGTCCTGCGCCGGTTCGCCCTCCCCGCCGTTGTCGCGAGCGAGGCGGACAACCTCGACGGGTTGGTGGCGTCGCTGGCCTGACGGCGTCCCCGCCCCGAGCGAAGTAGCGTCGCTGTCCGTCGCTGGAGGTGCGTGTGTCGACCGAGCTCGACCCCGAGGCGCTGTGGGACCGCGTGCTCGACGCGCTCAGGGTGATCCCCGAGCAGGAGCGCACGCCCCCGCCGGGCGCCCGCGTCGGCGCGGTGCTGGTGCTGCTGGAGGACGCTCGCGACGGCCCCCGCCTGGTCCTCACCCGCCGGCGTCGCGACCTGCGCTCGCATCCCGGGCAGATCTCCTTCCCCGGTGGACGGCTCGATCCCGACGAGACCATCGAGGAAGCTGCCCTGCGTGAGGCGGAGGAGGAGATCGGCCTCCGCGCGTCCTCGGTCGACGTCGTCGGCACCGGGCGCACCTTCTACATCCCGCCGTCGCGGTTCTGGGTCGTGCCCGTCCTCGCGCGTTGGCGCGAACCCCACCCCCTCGCCGTGAACCCGTGGGAGGTGGACGAGGTCATCCAGGTCCCGCTCGCGGCGCTCCTCGATCGGTCCCGGTGGCGGCACGCGCCGCGTTCCCTCGACGGGTCGTCATGGGCGTGGCAGCTCGACGACGACCTGTTGTGGGGTGCCACGGCGATGGTCGTCGCCGTGCTGCTCGATTCCGCGGTGCCCGGCTGGAGCGCTGGCCTGGAGCCGCACGAGCTCGGTCCCGAACGCGCCGTGCGGCCCTGGGAGGACGCGCCGTCGTGGCGGCGACGAGCCCGACTCGACGGCGAGCTCCCCGCCGTCGACCAGTCGTCCGTCCCCCACGTCACCGCGGCACAGACCCGGGCGGTCCGCACGTGGCTGGCGCAGCATGGTGTCGGTCCGCTGGCGCTCGCCGAGCAGGCCGGCCGTGCGCTCGCGCACGCCGTACGCCGGGCGCGGTCCGAGGGACTCGCCGATGCCTCGGTCACCGTGCTCGCCGGTCCGTCGAGCAACGGGGCGGGCGGGCTCGTCGCGGCCCGGCTGCTGGCCGCCGCCGGCGCGCGGGTCGACGTGCTGACCGTCGGGACGCCGAGGTTCCCCGAGCAGACCCACGTGCTACGAGCGAGCGGCGTGCCGGTCACCGCCGTCGACCCGGACGGCCTGTCGGACGCCCACGCGCCGGGCGAGGTGGTTATCGACGCGGTGCTTGGCGTGGGTGCCGAGCCGCCGCTCCGTGACCTGCCCGACGTCGCCGCTCGATGGCTCCAGCGCCACGACGTGTTCGTGGTGGCGCTCGACCTGCCGAGCGGGCTCCAGGCGGACGTCGGGCTCCGTGGGGTGAGCATGACGGCCGACGTCACCGTCACCCTCGGGTTGCCCAAGGTGGGGATGGGGGACCGGATCGCCCACGCCTACCTGGGTGATCTGTACCTCGCGGACCTGGGCATCCCGCGAGCGGCGTGGGAAGGGGCGGACGTCCAGCCGCCACCCGAGCGCGGACTCTTCGCGCGCGGCCCCCTGGTCCGTCTGACCGCCGACGATCACGGCACGGACGCCGGCACACCCGACCAGGTCGACGCCTCCCACTGACGGGTTTCCCAGCGCCTGATGCCGCGACGGTGTTCGTCCGCGCCGCATCGAAGACGGGACACCTTCGCTTGGCGCCGTCGGCGAGGGTGGTGCGGGTGGTGGGATTCGAACCCACACGGCCTCTCGGCCCGAACGGTTTAAGCGTTCTGCGTCTGCCATTCCGCCACACCCGCGTCCGTCAAGCCTACGGTTCGCGGCCGCGAACACTGAGGTGGCACGGGGGCCCGGCCGGCGATCGGGCACGGTGGCCTAGGCTGCCGGCCGGCCGAGGGTGGAGCGATTCGCCGTCCACCTCGGCATCGCTGCCAGGTGCGTGTCGCCGGACGAGGAGTTGTCGTGGGTTCGACCCGTCACTTCCCGAGGGGATGCGTCGCGTCGCCCCATCATCTCGCGTCCGCAGCCGGCCAGGCCGTACTGGCCGACGGCGGGACCGCGGTGGACGCCGCCGTCGCCGCCAACCTGGTGCTGGCGGTCGTGACGCCCTACCACTGCGGCGTGGGCGGCGATCTGCTCGCGATCGTCTGGGACGGTGACGAGGTGCACGCCGTCCAGAGCGTCGGCGCGGCACCTGCCGGTGCGACGCCGGAGGCGATCCGGGCAGCCGTCGAAGCCGGACACGGCGACAGCGGGACGGCGTTCCCCGGCACCGGCGGGATGCCGCGCTACGGCGCGCTGGCCGTCACGGTCCCGGGTGCGGTTGCGGGGTGGTTCGAGTTGCTCGGCCGGTGGGGCAGTCGCAGCTTCGGTGACCTGTCGGCTGCGGCGCGGCGGCTAGCGATCGAGGGCTTCCCCGTCTCACGGCACGCGCAGGCGCACGTTGCACGCGCGCGCCTGGCCCACGGTGATCAGCCCGCCTGGCTCGAGCACTACGGCCGCATGGGGCAGGAGCCGCGGTTCGTGCAGACGGAGCTCGGCGCGACGCTGGACACCCTCGCGACCCACGGGCCTCGGGCGCTCTACGGCGGTCCGCTCGGCGGTCTCGTGGTGGAGGCGCTGCAGGCTGGCGGTTCGACGATGGAGCTCGCCGACCTGCTCGCGCACGACGTCGTGGCCGTCGAGCCGCTGTCTGCCCGCTACCGCGACGTGGACGTGCTCGAGCTGCCACCGCCGACGCAGGGGGTCACGGCGCTCACGGCGCTCCGGCTGCTCGACGAGATGGGGCCGATCCCCACTGACGCGGCGGAGGCGGCACATCTCCGGATCGAAGCGACGCGAGCGGCGCTCGCCGACCGTCAGGAGCATCTGGCGGACCCGCGCAGCATGCAAGTGACCCCAGACCAACTGCTCGCCGACGACCGGATCGCCGCGATGGCCCGTCGGATCGACCGGTCGCGCGCCGCCGACTGGCCACCGGCACGACCGGCGCCCGGCGGGACGGCGTCCGTGTGCGCGGCGGACGCCGACGGGATGCTCGTGAGTCTGATCCAGTCGAACTTCGTTGGCTTCGGCTCGGGCGTCGTCGTCCCGGGTACGGGCATCGGGCTCCACGACCGTGGGGCGCACTTCAGCCTCGACGTCGCCGATCCGAACGTGATCGAGCCCGGGAAGCTGCCCATGCACACGCTGATCCCGGCGATGGCGTTGCGGGACGGTGCTCCCTGGCTCGTGTTCGGCACGATGGGCGGCGATGGTCAGGCGCAGACCCACGTGCAGCTGCTCGGTCAGCTCGTGGACGACGGCGTCGAGCTCCAGGAGGCGATCGACGCTCCCCGCTGGTTGGTCGACCCCGCGGACGGTGGGGTCGCCGTGGAGGCCCGATCGGATCTCGCGGTGGTGGATGGCCTCCGTTCACGAGGCCACGCGGTCACCCATCTCGGTGACTTCGACCACGCTGCCGGTCATGCGCAGGCCATCATGGTTGCACCTGGCGGATACGCCGGCGCGAGCGATCCGCGCTGCGAAGGCGGCGTGCACGGGATCTGACGTGAGCAGCGGTGCCACGCGTCGCGCGTGACACCGCTGCTGGTCCGGCTCGTTCAGTTCTGGCCGGGGGCGATGGAGCGTCCCCCACCCACGCCGTCACCGATGCCGTTGTTGCCGTTGCCGTTGCCCTGGTTGCCCTGGCCGCCGTTGCCCTGGCTTTCCTGGCCGCCGTTGCCCTGGTTGCCCTGGTTCCCCTGGCCGCCGTTGCCCTGGTTGCCCTGGTTGCCTTGGTTCCCGGCGTTGCCCTGCTCGCCGCCGTTGCCCTGCTCGCCGCCGTTGCCCTGGTTCCCGGCGTTGCCCTGGTTCCCGGCGTTGTCGCTGTTGCCGGTGCCGTTGCCGCCGGCGTTGCCCTGGTCGCCTCCGACGCCGTTGCCGATGCCGTTGTTGCCGTTGCCCTGGTTGCCCTGGTTGCCCTGGTTGCCTTGGTTCCCGGCGTTGCCCTGGTTCCCGGCGTTGCCCTGCTCGCCGTCGTTGCCCTGGTTCCCGGCGTTGCCCTGGTTTCCGGCGCCTTGGTTCCCGCTGTCGCCTTGGTCTCCAGCGTTGCCCTGGTTCCCGCTGGCGCCTTGGTTTCCGGCGTTGTCGCTGTTGCCGGTGCCGTCGCCGTGGCCGTAGGCGTTGCCGTTGCCGTTGCCGCCGGCGTTGCCCTGGTCGCCTCCGACGCCGTTGCCGATGCCGTTGTTGCCGTTGCCGTTGTCGTTGCCCTGGTTGCCCTGGTTGCCTTGGTTCCCGGCGTTGCCCTGCTCGCCGTCGTTGCCCTGGTTCCCGGCGCCTTGGTTCTCGCTGTTGCCTTGGTTCCCGGCGTTGTCGCTGTTGCCGGTGCCGTCGCCGTGTCCGTAGGCGTTGCCGTTGCCGCCGGCGTTGCCTTGGTCGCCTCCGACGCCGTTGCCGATGCCGTTGTTGCCGTTCCCGTTCCCGTTGCCGTTGCCGTTGCCCTGGTTCCCGCCGTTGCCCTGGTTCCCGGCGTTGCCGCTGTTGCCCTGCTCGCCGCCGTCGCCCTTGCCGCTGGTGTCGTTTCCGTCGTCCTGGTCGTGCTGGTCGTCGCCGATCCCGCTGGCGCTGTCCTGACCGGGACCGCCCGCGGGATCACCGCTGCCGGGAGCGTCCGTGACCACCGGGGCGTTGGTGCCCGCGTCCGTGTCCCGGTCGCCGACCGGGAACGGTGGGGGGTCGATCGGGTCGGGCAGGTCGACGACGACACCGCCGCCGAGCTCGGTGGGAGGCACGACCGTGGGTGTTCCCGTCGTGCCGGGGCCGTCGCCGCCGTTCCCGGCGTTGCCCACGCCACCGTTGGTACGAGCGACGCTCGCGACGCTCGTACCCGGTGCGCCCGCGGCCCCGCCGACCTCTGTCGACGCTGCCTCCGACACGCCTCGGGACGACACCGCCGCCGCCGGCAGGTCCTCGAGCTCCGCGCTCGCGGTCACGACGGCGGACCGGCCGGTGTCGTGCAGCCCGCCGCCGAGGTTCTGGCCGAGGTCCGTGTCCATCGCGATCGCCGACGTCGACAGAACGATCAACGTCGCGCCGGCGACGAACGCCAGCACCATCGAGCGGCGCTGCGCGGTCGTGGCCCCCATGAGTGCACCGAGACGTTCGAGCAGGACCGTCGGCTCGGCGCCGACCTTGGCCGCGAGTACCTCGACGTCGTCGCGACGAAGCGCGATGGACGGCTCGTACGGCAGGTCACGCAACTCGCGCACCACGTACAGGTACGCGGTGAGCATGGAGTCCTGGTCGCCGGGGGTGAACGTGCGCCGGATGCCGGCCGTGCTCAGCACCCCGGCAGCGGGATCGACCTCGAGCGGCACCCTCGGGAGCAGCAGCGCACCGAGGTCGATGCCGTAGAGCGCCGTCAGCGCGGCGAGATCGACCGCGGCCGGGTCCGCCTCGCCGGCTTCGAGCTGCTTGAGGTCACGGGCGGAGAAGGTGCCACCCGAACGCCGAGCCAGCGCCCGCAGGCTGTCGCCGCCGTCCTTGCGCGCCGTGCGCAGCAGGCTCGCCAGGCGCGAGGTGAACGCGGGTGTGGACGTGTCTACGGTCAGGCTCACGGGCTGTCCCTTTGCTGAGGTCCCGTCAAGGACTACGGCACGAGGGGCCCCTAGGTTGAGGCCTTCGATGTCGCCACCCGGGCACGGGGTGCGTGGCCGCGACCGGTGGCGCCTTCAGGCCGGGCGGGGGACCCGGCTACGTTCCGCGCTCTCGCAGCAGCGGCAGTGGAGAGTCTTGTGGGAGCACGCATCCGAATCACTGCCGACCTGTGAACGCGCCGCGCGAACCACGAGGCCGGCCACCGGGGCTGTTCAGCACCCTGCGGTACCGCGACTTCCGGCTCTACTGGCTGGGACTGGTCGCCCAGGTGGCCGGTCAACAGATGTCGATGGTCACGCTGGGATGGCTCGCCTACGACCTCACCGGCTCGCCGCTCGCGCTGAGCTACGTGAACCTCGCGCAGGCGGTCCCCCAGATCGTGTTCAACATCCTGGGCGGCGCGCTGGCCGACCGTATGGATCAGCGCAAGCTCATCGCCGTCGCACAGGTCGCGACCGCTTCCCTGCTGGCGCTCACGGCGACACTCACCATCACCGGACGGATCGCGATCTGGCAGCTCGTGGTGCTGTCCTTCGCGATGGGGGTTGCTCGCTCGGTGGACGAGCCCGCCCGCCAGGCACTGTTCCCGAATCTGCTGCCGGACCGCTCGCGCATCGCCGGCGCCGTCCCACTGATCTCGATGGCCTGGCAGGGCAACCGCATCATGTCGCCGGCGATCGCGGGATTCATCATCGCGGCAGCAGGTGCAGGGGCGGCCTTCTTCCTCGCCGCTGCCGGCTCCGGGATCATGGTCGCCATGTTGCGGCTGGTCAGCGTGCAACGGGTCGAAGGCCGGGCACGCGGCAACATGCTGACCAACATCGTCGAAGGCGCCCGCTACGCCTGGGACCACCGGGTGTTCCGGGTCGTGATCGGAAGCTGCCTGCTGAACAGCCTGCTGGCGTTCGGCTACATGCTGATGCTGCCCGTCTTCGCCGCGTCGCATGGCGTCGACTCGGCAGGTCTGGGGATCATGTACTCGGCGACGGGTCTCGGGGCCATCGCCTCGCTGTTCGCCGTGGCGCCGCTGGCGCGGTCGTTGCCCATCGGACGGCTGGTCGTCGGCGCCTTCGTCGGGTTCCTCACGTCCATCATCGCGTTCGCGCTCTCGCCGGGGTACGAGGTCGCCCTCGCCCTGCTGGTCGCGGTCGGCTTCTTCCAGCACCTGCTCGTCTCTGTCGCACAGATCGTCCTGCAGTCGTTGGTGCCCGACACGCTGCGTGGGCGGGTGATGGGCCTGTTCGGGTTGCTGTGGAGCGTGTTGCCGTTGAGCGGGGCACTGCTCAACGGCGTGGCGCAGTTCGTCGGTGCACCGACGGCTCTGGCGAGCGGAGGTGCCGTGATGCTGCTGTTCGTCCTGCTCGTCGTGGCACCGTCCCGCTCCCTGCGCGAGGTGGTCCTGCCAACCGCCCCTCCGGAGCAGTGACGGGGTAACGCGGGCATCCGCATGGTGGGTGGGCGGCGACGCAGCTCGTTCCCGACGCGTCGATCGTCAGCCGGGACCGAAGCCGCCGCCGCCGGGCGTCTCGACGACGAGCCGGTCACCAGCCCGAAGCCGCAACGTCGCCTTGCCGGGCAGCGTCTCCTCCACACCGTCGCGGACGAGCAGGTTGCGTCCCGGGGCCGCCCGTCCGCCGCCGGACGCCCCCCAGGGGCCGCGCCGTCGTCGTTCCGTCAGCAGCGACGCCTCGACGTCGTCGGCCAGCACCTCGACGACCCGCCGGAGCCCGTCCCCACCGCGATGCCGACCGCGGCCGCCGGAGCCCTCCCGAACCCGGTACTCCAGGACCCGGAGCGGGTAGGCGAGCTCGAACGCCTCGATCGGGGTGTTCTTGGTGTTCGTCATGTGCGAGTGCGTCGCATCGGCTCCCGGGCCCCACGGCCCCGCGCCCGTCCCACCCGCGAGGGTCTCGTAGTAGGTGAACGGGCTGCCGGTACGGGGGTCGGTTCCGCCGAACAGCGTGTTGTTCATGGTCCCCTGGCTCGCCGCCCCGACGCGATCCGGGGCCAGCTGCGCGTAGCAGCCGAGCAGCACGTCGACGATCCGCTGCGAGGTCTCGACGTTGCCCGCGGCGACCGACGCGGGCGGCAGCGGGTCGACCACCGTGCCGGGTGTGGTCCGCACGGCGAGGACCCGGTCGATGCCCGCGTTCGCCGGCAGGTCCGGCGCGAGGACGGCACGGAGCGCATAGATCGCGGCGGACACCGTCACGGCGCGCGGCGCGTTGACGCTGCCGCGGACCTGTGGGTCGCTGTCGCGCAGGTCGCACGTGACCTGGTCGCCGTCCACCGTGAGCGTCGCTCGTATCGCCACGTCGTGTGTGCCTGCGCCGTCGTCGTCCAGCAGGTCCTCGAACGTGACCGTGCCGTCGGGCAGTCCGCGGACGGCCTCGCGCAGCACACGGGCGGCGTGCTCGATCGTGGCCGACATCGCCTCGGCCAGCCCCTGCACGCCCAGCCCCTCCGCGAGCGCCCGCAGCCGCACGGACGTCCGATGGTTCGCGCCGACCTGCGCCCGAAGGTCCCCCGACCGCTCGCGCGGGGTGCGCGTGTTGGCGAGCAGCAGCGCCACGACGTCACGGACCTCCTCGCCGCCACGACGGAGCAGCACGGGAGGGATCCGGAGCCCTTCCTGGAAGATGTCGGTCGCCCCCGCAGGCATCGACCCCGGGGCAGCGCCGCCGACGTCCGAGTGGTGGGCCCGGTTGGCGGCGTAGCCCAGCAGCACGCCGGCGGCGTCGTGCACCGGTGCGACGAGGGTCCAGTCGGGGAGGTGCGTGCCGCCCGCGTAGGGGTCCGACACCAGCACCTGGTCGCCGGGGGCGAGGTCCTCGAACGCGGCGAGGGCAGCCTCGACCGACGCCGGCATCGAGCCGAGGTGCACCGGGATGTGCTCCGCTTGGGCCACGAGCCGCGCGTGCGCGTCGAACACGGCCGTCGAGCAGTCGACGCGTTCCTTGATGTTGGGGGAGTAGGCGGTCCGGCGGAGGGCTGCGCCGGCCTCCTCGGCGATGCCGACCAGCGCGCTGCGCACCACCTCGAGCGTCACGGGGTCGACCGGCCCGTCAGACGACGCCGGGCTCATGGGCCCGCCGGCTCGGTGGGTCCGTGCTCGCTCGCCACCCGGGGATCGCCGTCGTCGCCGGGAAGCTCGACCACGATGTGCGCCCCGCCGTCGCCGGTCTGCTCCGCCCAGGCCCGTCCACCATGGATGCGTGCGAATTCGGACACCAGGGCGAGGCCGATACCGGTGCCTGGCCGGGGATGGTCGTCATCGACCCGGTGGAACGGCTCGAAGATGCGTCGGAGCTCGCCGGACGGGATGCCGGGTCCGGTGTCGTCGATCTCGATCCGGACGCCGTGACGCCCCGTCGGGGCCAGGCACAACCTGACCGAGGCGCCGGGCGCGTACTTCGCC
The DNA here is from genome assembly GCA_963695235.1 of uncultured Nitriliruptoraceae bacterium. Taxonomy (GTDB): domain Bacteria; phylum Actinomycetota; class Nitriliruptoria; order Nitriliruptorales; family Nitriliruptoraceae; genus PWLR01. Next base: position 389,610 of record OY968778.1, on the reverse strand, counting down.
GCGTTCTCGAGCAGGTTGGCCACGATCCGTTCCAGCAGCACCCCGTCCACCGATGCCAGGAGCTCGTCGGGCACCTCGAGGTCGACCGTGCCGTCGTAGTCCCAACTGTCGACCGTGCGGCGGACGATGGCGGCTGCGTCGACCTGGCTGCGTGCGGCACGCAGGGTGCCCCGGGCGAGCCGGTCCACGTCCAAGAGGTCGTCGAGCAGCCCACGGACCCGGTCGGACTGACCGACCAGCGCATCCTCGAGCTCGCGACGTTCCTGTGGCGTGAGCGTGTCCCGCATCCGTTGCATGGTCGTCGCCAGCCCGTACACGACCGTGAACGGCGTCCGCAGCTCGTGCGACACGGCGCTGAGGAACGCGGTCTTGACTCGGTCGAGCTGCTGCAGCGACTCGACCGCCTCCTGCTCCGTCGCGACGGCACGCTCGAGCGCGTCCTCGCGCCGGACCTGCGTCGAGACGTCGTGGAGGAACACCACCGCACCCAGGTCGGTCGGGACCGCGTCCACCTCGAACCAGGTGTCGTTGCGCGTGTCGTGGAGACGGTCGATGTCGAGGGGCTCGCCGTCGCGTCCCACACGCTCGAGCGATCGTCGGGACGCCGCGGTCCGCAGCGGGGGGAAGGCGTCCCAGAGTGGCCTGCCGACGAGCTCCTCGCCGTCCGACGAGAGCATGCCGACGGCTGCGGGGTTCGCCGAGACGACCGCCCAGTCGTGGTCGACCAGCACGAGCCCGTCCGCCATCCGTGACATCGTCACGCGGAGTTGCTCGCCGATGGCGTGACGCGCGCGCTCGGCGTCGGTTCGGTCGGTGACGTCCCGTCCGATCGAGAGGATCTCCGGGCCGTCCGGGCCGTCCATGAGCCGGTCGACCCATTCGATCCAGCGGCCGCCACCCTCGGGGGCCGGTCGCGGCTCGGTGTCGGCGAGCAGGGGTTGGCTGGTGTTGAGACGGGCCAGCTGGATGCGCAGCCCCTCGAGCTCTGGTGGGGTGAGGACGTCGTCGAGACTGCGGCCGATCATCTCCGCTGGCGAGGAATGGTGACCCCCGGCCCACGACGGGTTGCAGTACAGGATCACGCGGTCCGCGACGCGGTACCTGGAGAGCCGCTCGGGCAGCGCCTCCAGCATGGCGGCGAACACGGAGGTGCCGGGGTCCGGCCGGATGGTGCCCACGACACCTGCCTCGCTTCTCGCCTCGTGGTGCGAGCGTAACGGGCGGCGACCGCCGTCAGGGCGTCCCCGCGTCCTCGAGCAGCAGGGCACCGTGTTCCTCCACGGTTGCCCGTTGCCAGGGCGCGAGCCACACCGTGGCGTCGGTGCCGAGCAGGACGGCGGGACCTCGCACGACACAGCCCGCGGCCAGCGCCGCGCGATCCAGCACAGGGGTGTCCCGCATCGTCCCGTCGATCGGGAGTCGCCGCTCGACCAGGACGGCGTCGCCGGCACTCCCACCACCGGTCCAGGGTGGCAGCGGCAGGTCGGGAGGTGGACCCTCGGCACGCACGCGCAGCGTGACAAGCTCGATCGGCTCGTCCCGTTGGGCGTAGCCATGGCGCTCGAGATGCGCCGCATGGAAGGCGTCGCCGAGCACCGACGGCTCCCGGTGGTCGCCGACGTCGACCTCGAGCTCGAATCCCTGGCCCCGGTAGCGCAGGTCAGCGGACGTGCGCAGCCGCCCGACCGCCGTGTCCTGGCGTCGCAGCTGTCCGGTCGCCTCGTCGGTGAGGCGCTCCCACGCCCGTCGGAGGCTCGCTCCCTCGACCTGCTCCAGCGGTCGCACCACGGACCGCGCCCGGTCCACCGTCGGAGGTGCGGCGAGCAGCCCCAGGGCCGACAGGACACCCGGGTGCGGCGGCACCAACACCCTCGGCGTGCCGAGCGCCGCGGCCAGCGCCGCCTGGTGGAGGGGGCCCGCACCGCCGAACGGCACGAGCGAGAAGCGGCGCGGGTCGCGGCCGCGCTCCACCGAGACGACCCGCAGCGCAGCGATCATGTGTGCCTCGGCGACGCGAACGATCCCGTCGGCGCACGCGCCCGGATCGATCGCCAACGACCGGGCGAGACGCTCGACGGCCGCGTGGGCGGCCCCGCGGTCGAGCGTCACGCTGCCCCCCAGCCGCACGTCCGGGTCCAGCCTGCCGAGCACGAGGTCCGCGTCGGTGAGCGTCGGGGCGTCGCCACCGCGGCCGTAGCAGGCGGGGCCGGGGTGTGCGCCGGCGGAACGGGGCCCGACGCGCAGTGCACCGCCGGCATCGTGCCACGCGATCGAGCCGCCACCGGCGCCGATCGTGTGGATGTCGGTCGACGTGACGGCCAGGGCGAGCCCGTCGATCGTGGCGTCCGCGCTGGTCCCCGGCCGACCGGCCTCGACCAGCGTGACGTCCGTCGAGGTGCCGCCGACGTCGAAGGCGATCAGGTCGGCGACGCCGAGTGCCCGGCCGACGGCCGCAGCACCCCACGCGCCCGCCGCCGGCCCCGACAGCAACGTGTGCGCCGGCTCCTCGGCCGCCAGCGACGCCGCGGACGTGCCACCGCCCGACCGCATCACCTCGACCGTGACCGGCAGCCCCCGCTCGGCCATAGATCGCTCGAGCGAGCCGAGGTAGCGCCGCATGCGTGGCGCGACATAGGCGTTCAGCACGACCGTCGAGGTGCGCTCCACCTCACGGAACACGGGGAGGAGGCGGCTCGCCCTGGAGATCGGGACGTCGAGGTGGTGCAACGCGGCCTCCAACCGCTGCTCGTGGCTCGGCTCGAGGAACCCGAACAGCAGGCTGATCGCGACCGCGTCCGGTTCCTTGCCCTCGACCACGCCCGCGACCCGTGCCACCTCGGCGTCGGACAGCTCGACGACGTGGGTGCCGTCGGCGCCCACGCGTTCGAGGACCTCGACCACGAGGTCGCGCTCGACGAGCGGCGCAGGCCGGCGCGCGGCCAGGTCGTACAGGCGCGGCCGATCCTGGCGACCGATCGTCAGCAGGTCTGGCACACCCGCCGTCGTCAGCAGCACGACCCTCGCACCGTCCCGTTCCAGCACGGTGTTGGTCGCGACGGTGGTGCCGTGGACGAACCTCGACACGCCGGTGAGCGGCAGCCCGAGCTGGTCGAGGCCCGCGACGATCCCCTCGGTCTGGTCCGACGGCACCGAAGGGACCTTGGCGATGCGGACGCCACCGGGGCCAGCGACCACGAGGTCGGTGAACGTGCCGCCGACGTCGACCCCGACGACGACGCCACCGGCGTCGGGTTCCTCGGTCATGCCACGGCGGGTGGGGAGCTCACGGCCTGCCGTAGCCGACGATCCCGCGTCGGGTGAGGCCGTCGCTGCGGATCCGGACGCTGTTGCCGCTGTTGGGGGCCTCCACCACCTGCCCGTTGCCGATGTACATGGCGACGTGGCTGATCGGCGAGTGGTAGAAGACGAGGTCGCCCGGTTGCAGCTCCGAGCGGCTGATCCGGCGGGTCGCGCCGTACTGGGCGCGTGAGGTCCGGGGCAGGCTGACGCCGGCCGCCCGCCACGCGTAGGACGTGAGGCCCGAGCAGTCGTAGGAGCCGGGCCCGTTCCCGCCCCAGCGGTAGGGCTTGCCGAGCTGCGCCAGCGCCGTCTGGACCGCCACGTCGGCGGACGCCCGCGCCGCCGGGGCCGGCCGCGGGGCCGTGCTCGTCGATCGGGTGGACGCGCCGGAGGACGCCCGTGGGGTGCTCGTGCGCTGCTGTTGCTGGGCGCGCTGCGCCGTCTCGCGCTCGCGCTGGCGTTGGAGTGCGAGCTGCCGGAGGCGCTCCTCCTCGCGACGTCGCGCCTCCTCCTCGGCCTGGAGTCGATCCTGGAGCAGGGCGCGCAGCTGCGCCACCTCCCGCTCGGTGCTCGCGAAGGACGCCTCGAGCTCGTGGCGGCGCGACTCGAGGTCGACGGTCCGCTGCTCGGCGTCGGCCCGCTCCTCGGCCAGGCGGATCTCCGTGGCGGCGAGCGCGATCCGGGTCGCGTGCAACGCCTCGAGGTCGGTCTGCCGGCCCTGGAGGATGCGCCGCAGGGTCGCGGACTTCACGCCTGCCTCGACCGGGTCGCCGGCGAACGCGATCGACGAGAGCTCGAGCGTCGGTCCGAGCTTGTGCAGGGTCCGGACGTGCTCCTCGACGATCAGGCCGAGGAGCTCGCTGTCCGCGCGCAGCTCCTCGAGCTCGGTCTGGGTCGCGGTGAGACGTGCGACCACGTCGTCGAGCTCGACCTGCGCCTCGTTGAACCGCTCGAGGGCCAACCCACGCTGCTCGTCGAGCTCGTCCAGGCGATCCCTCGCCCGGTCGAGCTCGCCCCGGACCTGACCGCTGGTCGGCTGCGCCACCGCGGCCGGCGCCAGGAAGGACACCAGCGCCACCGCCAGGACGACGGCCAGCAGACGGCGACGCGGAACGTGCCGGGTACCTGTCACGTGGACGCTCGGGGGGATCGCGGTCCGTGCGGTCGCCGGAGGCTAGCCCTCGCGGTGGGTCGCCGCACCCGGGGCCCCGCTCGTGGGGCGGCGCCCGGCTCCCGCCCGCACGCCGTGGCGTCGTGCAGCAGCCGTCGCCCCCGCCATAGCCTCCCGACCCACGGGGCAGCGCGAGGAGCCAGGGGATGCGGGCAGCCGTGTACGACACGTCGGGGCCACACCGCGGGGAGTTGCGGGTGGTCGACCTCCCCGAGCCTGCCCCCGGACCCGGCGAGGTGCGCGTGCAGATCGCCGTCGCCGGTGTGAACCCGACCGACTGGAAGGCCCGACGCTCGGACGTCCCACGTCCGTGGCCGCAGCAGACCCCTGGTCAGGACGGTGCCGGGACCGTCGACGCCGTCGGCGACGGTGTCGATCCGGACCGCGTCGGCGAGCGCGTCTGGATCTACCACGCGGCGTTCGGTCGCCCCTCCGGCTCCGCCGCGGAGCTGGCTTGCGTGCCCGCCGCCCAGGCCGTCCCGCTCCCCGACGACGTGACGTTCGAGCACGGGGCGGGACTGGGCGTTCCCGCCATCACGGCACACCGCTGCCTCTTCGGGGACGATCACCTGGCGGGGCGAACCGTGCTGGTGACGGGCGGCGCCGGCGCGGTGGGCAACGCCGCGATCCAGCTGGCGGTGCACGCCGGCGCCAGGGTGGTGGCGACGGTCAGCTCGGACGACAAGGCGAGGCTCGCGGCAGCGGCCGGTGCGCATGCCGTGCTGCGCTACGACGAGCCCGGGATCGCCGAACGGGTGCGCCATGCGGCACCCGACGGCATCGACCGCGTCGTCGAGGTCGCGCCCGCCGCCAACACCGCGAGCTACGTGCACACGCTCGCCCCGCACGCCGTGGTGTCGACCTACGCGCGTGACGACGACGAGGTCCGCATCCCGGCGACGGTGGCGATGCGCAACAACCTGACGTTCCGCTACGTGCTGGTGTACGGGGTCCCGCAGCACGAGCTCGACCGTGCCGTCGCCGACCTCCGCGCGGTGCTCGACCTCGGAGCGTTGCGCCCGCTGCCCGCCATCCGTTTCCCCCTGGAGCGGGTCGCCGCTGCACACGAGGCGCTGCGCTCCGGCGTCATGGGCAAGGTGCTGCTGGAGGTGGGCAGTGCCCACCCGGAGGGTTGATGCGGCGCGGCTAGGCTCCCCGGCGACCCGCCACGGACCCCGTCGGCGCTCGCCCAACGGGCCTCGCCGCCGAGTGGTCGCCCCCAGGAGCGACACGTGCCCTCGCTTGCCGGCCCGACACGCCTCGCGGTCCTCGTGTCCGGCAGCGGCACGAACCTCCAGGCGCTGCTCGACGCGGCGGCGGACCCCTCGTTCGGCGGCCGGGTGGTGGTCGTCGGCTCCGATCGCGCCGAGGCCGGCGGGCTGCGACGCGCGCGTGCGGCCGGGGTCCCGACCGTCGTCCAGCAGGTGACGGACCATCCCGACCGGCAGGCGTGGGAGGCGGCGCTGCGCCACGACCTCGAGGTCCATCGACCCGACGCCGTGGTGCTCGCCGGGTTCATGCGTCTGCTGTCGGGCGCGTTCCTGGCGGCCTGGCCGGACCGCGTCGTGAACACCCACCCGTCGCTCCTGCCCGCCTTCCGTGGCGCGCACGCCGTGCGCGACGCGTTGGCGCACGGCGTGAAGGTGACGGGCTGCACGGTCCACCTGGTCGACGAGCAGGTCGACCACGGCCCGATCGTCCTGCAGGAGCCCGTCCCGGTCCACGACGACGACGACGAGGCCGCCCTGCACGAGCGCATCAAGGCGGTCGAGCATCGGCTGCTGCCCACCGCCGTCCGGGCCCTGTGCCGGGGGCGGCTGCACGTCGAGGGACGACGCGTGCGCGTCATGGAGGGGACCTGAGTGGAGACCGCTGCGATGCAGGCCGGAGTCACGCCGGTCCGGCGCGCCCTGGTGAGCTGTTTCGACAAGACGGGCGTGGCCGCCTTCGCCGGCGAGCTGGCCGCCCGCGGGATCGAGGTCGTGTCCACCGGATCCACGGCCGGGACGATCCGCGACGCCGGGGTGCCCGTCATCGAGGTGTCCGAGGTCACCGGCTTCCCCGAGTGCCTCGACGGTCGCGTCAAGACGCTCCACCCGCGCATCCACGCCGGCATCCTCGCCGATCGCGGAGACCCTGCCCACGTCGCCGAGCTCGAGGAGCTGGGGGTCGACCCGATCGACCTCGTCGTCGCGAACCTGTACCCGTTCCGGGACACCGTCGCCTCGGGGGCGAGCGACGCCGACGTGGTGGAGATGATCGACGTCGGCGGTCCGACGATGGTGCGCGCGGCCGCGAAGAACCACGGCTCCGTCGGTGTGGTCGTCGATCCGAGCGACTACGACCGCGTCCTCCGCTCGATCGACGACCACGGCGGCCTCACCGCCGTGCTCCGGCACGAGCTGGCCGCCGCCGCGTTCCGGCACACCGCCGCCTACGACGCCGACGTGGCCGGGTGGTTCCAGCGCGACGAGGCCTTCCCCGCGCAGCTGACCGTGGCACTGCCACGGGCCAGCATCCTCCGCTACGGCGAGAACCCGCATCAGGCGGCCGCGTTCTACACGCACGGGGCGCCCGTGGGGCTCGCCGCGGCCGAGCAGCTCCACGGCAAGGAGCTGTCCTACAACAACCTCCTCGACACCGACGCGGCGTGGGGCATGGCGGTCGACCTCGACGAGCCGTGCGTCGCGATCATCAAGCACGCCAACCCGGCCGGCTACGCGCTCGGCCCGGACCTGGCGTCCGCCTACGACCGGGCGCTGGAGGGCGACCCGGTCAGCGCCTTCGGTGGCATCGTCGCGGCCAACCGGCCCGTCGACGGCGCCACCGCCCGCCGTATCGCCGAGGTGTTCACCGAGGTGGTGATCGCGCCGGGCTTCGACGACGAGGCGCTCGAGGTGCTGCGCGAGCGCAAGAACCTCCGGCTCCTGCGCATGCCGACGGCCGCGCGACCGACCCGAGGGTGGACGCTGCGCAGCGTCGCCGGCGGCCTGCTCGTGCAGGACGCCGACGTGGGCGACGAGCCGTTCGGCGAGTGGACGGTCGTCTCGCGCGCGACGCCCGACGGACCGACCCTCGCGGACCTCCGGTTCGCCTGGATCGCCTGCAAGCACACGAGGTCGAACGCGATCGTCCTCGCGCACGACCGCCAGGTCGTCGGCGTCGGAGCGGGCCAGATGAGCCGTGTCGACAGCGTGCGGCTGGCCGTCGAGCGCTCGGGCGACCGGCACGTGGGCGCCGTGCTGGCGAGCGACGCGTTCTTCCCCTTCCGTGACGGGCCGGACGCGGCGGCGGCCGCCGGGGTGACGGCGATCGTGCAGCCAGGCGGATCCGTCCGCGACGACGAGGTGGTCGCCGCGGCCGACGAGCACGGGATCGCGATGGTCTTCACCGGTCGGCGCCACTTCCGCCATTGACGGACGCGTCCCGCGGCACACCCCCTGCCGCTCGACAGAGGAGATCGACGGTGACCGCGCACATCCTCGACGGCAAGGCGCTCGCACGACAGGTGCGCGCACGCATCACGGACGACGTGGCCAGGCTCAACGTCGACCACGGCGTGATCCCGGGCCTCGCTGCCGTGCTCGTCGGCGAGGATCCTGCGTCCCAGGTCTACGTCGGCATGAAGCACCGGGCGACCGAGGCGGCGGGCATGCTGTCCCGGCAGCTCGTGCTCCCGGCGGACACCGCGCAGGGCGAGCTGCTCAGGATCGTCGACGAGCTCAACCAGGACGACTCGATCGACGGGATCCTGGTCCAGCTCCCGCTGCCCGGTCACCTCGACGCCCGTACGGTGCAGGAGGCGATCGATCCGGCGAAGGACGTCGACGCGCTCAACCCCTACACGGCCGGGCGGCTCGCGATCGGTGACCCCACGTTCCTCTCGTGCACGCCCTACGGGGTGCTCGAGCTGCTCGAGCACGCGGGCGTCCAGCTCGCCGGGGCCCACGTGGTGGTGGTGGGACGGTCCAACCTGGTCGGCAGGCCGCTGTCGGTGATGCTGACGCTCAAGGGTCGCGACGCCACGGTGACCCTCGCCCACTCGCGGACCCGCGACCTGGCCGGTGTGTGCCGCAGCGCGGACGTCGTCGTCGCCGCGGTGGGCCGACCCGGCCTGATCACGGCGGACATGGTGCGACCCGGCGCGGTGGTCATCGACGTCGGCACCAACCGCACGGCGGACGGCGGGCTGGTCGGCGACGTCGCGTTCGACGAGGTCGCCGCTGTCGCCGGGGCGATCACCCCGGTACCCGGCGGCGTCGGCCCGATGACGGTCACCATGCTGCTGCAGAACACCCTCGAGGCGGCCCGCGCCCGTCGAGGGCTGCCGCGCCGCTGACGCCGGCTCGGGACCCACCAGGTCGGCTGGCTACGCTGCCGGCCAACGCCCCCAGCCCGTACCAGGAGCTTCCCGATGGCCACGCCCGTCCGTGTCGCAGTCACCGGCGCCGCCGGTCAGATCGGCTACGCACTCGTCTTCCGCATCGCGTCCGGCCAGATGCTCGGACCGGACACCGAGGTGCAGCTGCAGCTCCTCGAGGTCACGCCCGCCATGGGCGCCCTCGAGGGCGTGGCCATGGAGCTCGAGGACTGTGCCTTCCCGCTGCTCGCGGGCGTGACCATGAGCGACACGGCGGGTGAGGCCTTCGACGGTGTGGACGTCGCCTGCCTGGTCGGCGCCAAGCCGCGTGGGCCTGGCATGGAGCGGGGTGACCTCCTCAAGGACAACGCCGCCATCTTCATCTCCCAGGGACGGGACCTGGCGGCCGCCGCCGACGGTGTGCGGATCGCGGTCGTCGGCAACCCGGCCAACACCAACGCCCTGATCGCGTCCGCCACCGCCGAGGGCATCCCCGACGACCGCTTCTCCGCGATGGTCCGGCTCGACGAGAACCGGGCGAAGTCGCAGCTCGCCCGCAAGGCCGGCGTGCCGGTGACCGACGTCACGAACCTGACGATCTGGGGCAACCACTCACCGACGATGGTGCCCGACGTCGACAACGCCCGCATCGGCGGCCGCCCCGCCGCCGAGGTGATCGACGATCGTGGCTGGCTGGAGGGCGACTTCATCTCCGCCGTGCAGCAACGCGGTGCCGCCGTGATCGGCGCCCGCGGCGCATCGTCCGCGGCCTCGGCGGCGAACGCGCTGGTCGACCACGTGGCCAGCTGGTGCGGCGGGCGGGCGACGGCTCCGGGCGACTGGGTGTCGATGGCGATCCGTTCCGACGGGTCCTACGGCATCCCGGACGGCCTGTTCTCCGGCTTCCCGGTCACCACCGACGGCGCCGGCAACGTCGAGGTGGTGCAAGGCCTCGAGCTCTCGCCGTTCGTGCAGAGCAAGCTCGCGACCACCGTCGAGGAGCTGCGCTCCGAGCGCGCCGCGATCGAGGACATGCTCTGATCGCTGCCGACGGCCGCCGACGAGAGACTGGGAGCGTCTCGTGACCCGCGTGTTCTCCGGCATGCAGCCCTCGGGCGAGCCGCACCTCGGCAACCTGCTCGGTGCCTGGGTCAACTGGGTCCGGCTGCAGGAGCAGGCGGAGTCGGTCTTCTGCGTCGTCGACCTGCACGCGATGACCTCGCCGACCGAGCACGATCCGGCGCAGCTGCGTGCACGGACCCTCGAGCTCGCGACCGGCATGCTCGCCGTCGGCGTCGACCCGCGACGGTCGATCCTGTTCGTGCAGTCGCACCTGCACGAACACGCCGAGTGCACCTGGCTCCTCAACTGTGTCGCCGGCTTCGGGGAGCTGCGGAAGATGCCGCAGTTCAAGGAGAAGTCACTCGGCCAGGGCGCATCGGTCAGCGTCGGGCTGTTCGGCTACCCCGTCCTGCAGGCGGCCGACATCCTGCTGTACCACGCCGACGAGGTGCCCGTGGGCGAGGACCAGCGGCACCACATCGAGCTCGCCCGCGACATCGGACAGCGTTTCAACCACCGCTTCGGCGAGGTGTTCACGTTGCCGAGGGCCGTCCACCCGCCGGCCGCGGCGCGGGTCATGGACCTGCAGGATCCGACGGTGAAGATGTCGAAGTCGGCGTCCAGCGAGAAGGGCATCGTCTACGTGCTCGACGAGCCATCGGCGATCGAGCGGAAGCTGCGTGCAGCGGTCACCGACTCGGCGAGCGACATCCGCCACGACAGGGTCGCCAAGCCCGGCGTGTCCAACCTGCTGGAGATCCTCTCCTCGGCGACGGGTCGGACCGTCGAGGAGCTCGCCGGCGAGTACGACGGGCACGGCTACGGCCGCTTCAAGTCCGCGGTGGCCGAAGCGGTGATCGAGCTGCTCCGACCGACCCGCGAGCGCCACGCGGAGTTGTCACGCGATCCCGCCGAGGTGGCACGTGTCCTTCGTGCCGGTGCCGACAGGGCGCGCGCCATCGCCGCACCGACCCTGGCTCGGGCGAAGGACGCGATGGGGTTGCTCCCCGCGTAGCCTCCCCGTTCGCGACGATCCCACGAGGACGAGGAGCGGCGGTGGCGGCACCCGTGAGGCTGCAGACCCACGTCTGGGGGCCGACGGGGACCCGGCGTGCGCTCCTGCTGCACGGCCTCTGCTCCGACGGTGCCTGCTGGTGGCGGCTCGGTTCGCAGCTCGCCGACGACGGGTGGCTGGTCGCGGCCCCCGACCTCCGCGGCCACGGGCGCAGTCCTGCCGGTGGCGCGCACGACCTGCCGACGCTCGCTGCGGACGTGGCAACGCTCGGCACGAGCTGGGACGTGGTCGTCGGTCATTCCCTCGGCGGGTCGATCGCCGCGCAGCTGCTCGCGGGCACGGCGGAGATCGACGCGGCCGTGCTGGTCGATCCGGTCCTCACGCTCGCCCCCGACGCGCGAGCGTCGCTGCGCGCGAACCTCCGTGCCGAGGCAGGGGGCGTGGATGCGGCGGTCGTGCGGCAGGAGAATCCCAGCTGGCACGAGCGGGACGTCTGGCGGAAGGTCCTCGCGACCCGCGCGGTGACGCCAGACGTCGTGGACGCGGTGCTCGACGACAACGATCCGTGGGACCTGACGGGATCCGCGGGCACCTGGAACGCGCGCGTGCACCTGCTGTGCGCGGATCCGGACCTCGGCGCAGCGCTCGACGAGGTCACCGCGGCGGATCTGGCCGACGGCCGGCGGATCACCCACGAGGTCGTGCCCGGCGCGGGCCACTCGATCCAGCGCGAGCGACCGGACGTGGTGCGTGACGCGGTCAGGTGGGTGACGGGGGGCTGAGCGGCGCGGTGCACGTCTCGCCGGAGGGCACCTGGATCGGGACCTCTGCCGGCCGATGCTAGGCTCTTCGCGCGGGCGGGCCGGACCGGTGGTGGGCTCGCCCACGTGCGCCGGACACACACGCTCCCGCTGCGCTCCCACCTCGGGCGCGTCGCTCGCTTTCCTCCGGATCCCCGGGAGAGGCCTGGTTCGCGAGGTCGGCCGAGCTGACCGGGAGCAGGTGAGTACCGGCGCTGCTGGCCCACCGGCGGACCGCTGCAGGAGCATCAGGCGACGATGGCGACCAAGGTCTCTGAGCGCAGAGGGGCGACCGCCAGGCGGACCCCCTTCGTGGTGGAGCTCTACCGCTCCGCGTTGGGCAAGAAGTACGTGATGGCCATCACCGGCATCGTGTTCATGGGCTACGTGTTCGCCCACATGGTGGGCAACCTCAAGCTCTACCAGAGCGCCGAGGACTTCGACCGATACGCCGGGTTCCTGCGCGAGCTGCTGTACCCGATCGCTCCCCAGTCGGGCGCTCTCAACATCATGCGCGCGGTCCTGCTCGTCGCGCTGGTGCTGCACGTGGTCGCGGCCGCCCAGCTGACGGCGATGAACCGCCGCGCGCGCCCGGATTCCTACCGGTCGAAGCGCGACTACGTCGCCGCGGACTTCGCGGCGCGCACGATGCGCTGGACCGGTGTGATCGTGCTGCTGTTCGTCGCGTACCACCTCGCCGACCTGACCTGGGGCTGGGTCAACCCGGCGCCCGCAGGTGCCGGCGTCTACGAGAAGGTGGTCGCGAGCTTCAGCGTGCCGTGGGTCGCCGCGCTCTACGTCGTGGCGAACATCGCACTCGGCGTGCACCTCTACCACGGTGCCTGGAGCCTGTTCCAGTCGATGGGGTGGAACAACCGGCGCTTCAACCACTGGCGCCGTTCGTTCGCCGTGGCGTTCACGGCGATCGTCGTCGTCGGGAACCTGTCCTTCCCGATCGCCGTGCAGCTCGGTGTCGTGAGCTAGGCGTCACCCCGTCACGTCCGTCAAACCCGCGAGGGAGCAGCACATGACCGTCCTCGACAGCAAGGTCCCCGACGGGCCGCTCGAGACGATGTGGGAAGACCACAAGTTCCAGATGAAGCTGGTGAACCCCAGCAACAAGCGACGGTTCGAGATCATCGTGGTCGGCACGGGGCTCGCAGGGGCATCCGCGGCCGCCACGATGGGCGAGCTGGGGTACCGGGTGAAGGCCTTCACCTTCCACGACTCGGCGCGTCGTGCCCACTCGATCGCGGCCCAGGGCGGCATCAACGCCGCGAAGAACTACCACGGTGACGGCGACTCGATCTTCAGGCTCTTCTACGACACGATCAAGGGCGGCGACTTCCGCGCCCGTGAGGCGAACGTCTACCGGCTCGCCGAGGTGTCCAACAACATCATCGACCAGTGCGTCGCGCAGGGCGTGCCGTTCGCGCGCGAGTACGGCGGGCTGCTCGACAACCGGTCCTTCGGTGGCGCCCAGGTCAGCCGCACCTTCTATGCGCGCGGGCAGACGGGGCAGCAGCTGCTGCTCGGCGCGTACCAGGCGTTGTCCCGACAGGTCGCCGCCGGCACGGTCGAGCTCCACACCAACGAGGAGATGCTCGACGTCGTCGTCGTCGACGGGCGTGCCGTCGGCATCATCACGCGCAACCTCAACACCGGTGCCATCACGCGGCACGCGGCGCACGCCGTGGTGCTCGGCACGGGCGGGTACGCCAACGCGTTCTACCTGTCGACCAATGCGATGGCATCGAACGTCACCGCCGTGTGGCGGGCGCACCGCAAGGGCGCGTACTTCGCCAACCCCTGTTACACCCAGATCCACCCCACGGCCATCCCCTCCAACGACGAGTTCCAGTCCAAGCTCACGCTGATGTCGGAGTCGCTCCGCAACGACGGGCGGATCTGGGTGCCCAAGGATCCGGACGAGTCCCGGGCCCCCGCCGACATCCCGGAGGAGGACCGCGACTACTACCTCGAACGGCGGTACCCGAGCTTCGGCAACCTCGCCCCGCGCGACATCTCGTCGCGAGCCGCCAAGGTGGTCGTGGACGAGGGACGTGGCGTCGGGCCCCTCGCGAACGGCGTCTACCTCGACCTCGCGGACGCGATCGCGCGGCTCGGCCGCGATGCGGTCGCCGACAAGTACGGCAACCTCATCGACATGTACGAGCGCATCACCGGCGAGAATCCGTACGCGATGCCGATGCGCATCTATCCGGCACCCCACTACACGATGGGCGGGCTGTGGGTGGACTACCACCTCCAGACCACCGTGCCGGGTCTCTTCGCGATCGGCGAGGCCAACTTCTCCGACCACGGCGCGAACCGGTTGGGGGCCTCCGCACTGATGCAGGGGCTCGCGGACGGGTACTTCGTGCTCCCCTATACGATCGGCGATTACCTCGCCCCGCAGCTCGGCGAGACCCCGGTCGACACGACCGCCGCCCCGTTCGACGAGGCGGAGGCGGCGGTACGGGCGCAGGTCGACCGCTACCTCTCCACCAACGGCTCCCGGTCGGTCGACTGGTTCCACCGCGAGCTCGGCAAGCTGCTCTGGGACCACTGTGGCATGGGGCGCACCAAGGAGGGGCTCCAGAAGGCGCTCCACGAGATCCCGGCGCTCAGGGCGGAGTTCGACGCCGACGTCCGCGTCCTCGGGTCGGCCGACTCGCTGAACTCGTCGCTCGAGAAGGCGGGCCGCGTCGAGGACTTCTTCGAGCTGGCGGAGCTGATGTGTCGGGACGCGCTCGTCCGCGAGGAATCCTGCGGGGGTCACTTCCGGGAGGAGCACCAGACGGACGAGGGCGAGGCCCTACGAGACGACGAGCGGTTCTCCCACGTCACGGCGTGGGAATGGACCGGCGACCCGGGAACGCCGACCGAGCACCGTGAGCAACTCGAGTACCACCACGTCCAGATGAGCACGAGGAGCTACAAGTGAACATCACCCTCCGCGTGTGGCGCCAGGCGGGTCCGGACGCTCCCGGCCGGTTCGAGACCTACGAGGCGGCCGGCATCTCGGAGGACTCGTCGTTCCTCGAGATGCTCGACACCGTGAACGAGCAGCTCATAGGACGTGGCGAGGAGCCGATCGAGTTCGCACACGACTGCCGCGAAGGGATCTGCGGCACGTGCGGGGTGATGATCAACGGCCAGGCGCACGGCCCGCAGGCGCTGACGGCCACCTGCCAGCTGCACATGCGGTCGTACCAGGACGGCGACGAGCTCGTCATCGAGCCCTGGCGGGTCGCCGGCTTCCCGGTCGTCAAGGACCTGGTCGTCGATCGCTCGGCCTTCGACCGAATCGTCGAGGCCGGCGGCTACGTGTCGGTCGACACCGGCTCTGCGCCCGACGCGAACCTGATCCCCGTGCCCAAGGACACGGCCGACCTCGCCATGGACGCGGCCGCCTGCATCGGGTGCGGCGCCTGCGTGGCGGCATGTCCCAACGGTGCTGGGCAGCTGTTCACCGCGGCGAAGGTGGCACACCTCAACCTGCTGCCGCAGGGCCAGGCGGAGCGCTACGAGCGCACCGGACGCATGGTGCACGTGATGGAGGAGTACTTCGGCTCCTGTACCAACATGGGTGAGTGCGAGGCCGCGTGCCCGAAGGGCATCTCGATCGATTTCATCGCGCTCATGAACCGCGACTACCTCAAGGGGCGGTTCGTCGACCGCCGGACCGCCTGAGGCGGCGCGCAGCAAGCGCACCGGACCTCCGTCACCGCGCGTCGGCGCAGCCCCCCAGGCGCGCGCTGCGCACCGTCCTTGACACCACGGAAGCCCGCGTCCCTGCCGGCCGCGGGCCTCTGCGTGCCCTGTCGTACGACCGTCGTGGTAGGTGGGCGTCTGGCGTCCCCAAACGTGTGCATCTCGCGCACGCGGGTTCGCACTGTTCTGCACTATGTATCCGCTTCCAGCGCTTGACGAAGGAATATGTCCATGCAATCCTTCGCCGCCGTCGGCACCCCAGCTCGAGCGAGCGGGCCGGCGTGACAGACTCCATCGGGAGAGGGACACAATCGATGAAACGCTCCAAGAGGATGCTGCCGGCCGTCGCACTGATGGTCGGCTCCCTGCTGTTGGCCGCCTGCGGCGGCGACGGCGACACGCCAGAGCCGACCACCCCGGGGAGCGACGACGGCTCGACCGGCGACTCGGGTGACAGCGGCGACCAGGGGGACGCGAGTGGCGACACGCTCCCCGTGCTGGCAGACCTGTCCGACGAGGACCGGGCGTACGTCGAGGACCTCATCGAGCAGGCCAGCGGCGAGGGCGGCGAGCTGTGGCTCAACTGGCAGTACTACGACGACATCATGGACGACTGGGAGGCCGGCTTCAACGAGATGTACGGCCTCGACATCAACATCATCCACACCCCCAACCCTGACGGCTCGGGTGGATCCTCGCAGGTGACCGAAGAGGTCGGCGCGGGACGCACACCCCACAGCGACATCGTCCAGGGCCTCAATGCCCGTCTGAACAACAGCATCAAGGCCGGCGTGCCGATCGCCTACGGCGACGAGTGGCTGCACATGCCCCACGTCGGCGAGGAATCCCTCGAGTCCGACGGTCAGGTCGTCGTCTACTCGCACGTCATCCCGGGCATCGCCTACAACCCCCAGACCGTGGCCGAGGAGGACGTCCCGCGCAACGCCTGGGACGTGATCAACAACGGCCTGCTCGACAAGTACGCAGTGGCAGCGACGCCGACGGCATCGCTCGTCGACTCGCTGTTCACCCAGGCCGTCGACCAGGACATCTGGGGCTGGGACCGCGCGTGCGACTTCACCCGTCAGCTGGGTCTGGGCGTCTCGGGCCTGATCAACTCCGGTGAGACCGACCGCATCGCCTCCGGCGAGTTCGACATGCTGGTCTTCGACACCGGACAGCAGGTGCTGGGCCAGAAGGCAGCCGGCATGAACATCGAGCAGGCGTACCTCGCCGATGCGCTGTTCCTGCGGCCCGCGTACTTCGCCGTCCCGACGGGCGCGGAGCACGAGGCGACCGCTCGACTGTTCATCGACTACCTCCTGAGCCCCGGTGCGCAGGAGATCCTCTACAACACCTACTACGTGGACCACCTCTTCGTCGACGGATCGCGTTCGCGCCCGGCGTACGACGAGATCATCGCAACCGGTGCGGAGCCGGCCGTGTTGGACATCGCCATCATGGACACGATCTCGGACGAGGCCGACGACCACCTCTCGTTCCTGGCTCGTGAGTTGATCCGAGGGGCCGAGGCCGACTGCGGCAACCCGGACGACTTCGGTATGTGAGTCGCAACGCTTCGCACCCGGCCGCTGGCCGGGTGCGAAGCGACCAGGGGCTGCGGGTCTCCCGCAGCCCCTGCCGGCAAGGCACGTGTGGCGGCGCGCGCCGGGTTCCGACATAGTCGACGGACCCGAGCGGCACCGAGCGCTGCCGTCGACGAGGATCGGTGGGACAGATGCTGGTGGGAGGGACGACCGGTAGGAGCGCGGGCGATCGGTTCCGGGCGTTCGGTGCGAAGCACCTGGCGATCGGGATCGCTCTGGTCCCGGCGCTGTTGATCACGGGGCTGTTGCTCGGGGTCGCGTACCTCAGCATCCGTTCGGAGACGGGCAGCCAGCTCGCGGAGGGTTCGTTCACGCTCGGGCACTACATCACCCTCTACGGCAACGAGTTCGCGGTCACGGCGTTCTTCAACACGCTGCGGTTCACCGCGCACTCCTCGTTCTGGGCACTGTTCTTCGGGGTCAGCGTGGCGTGGCTGGTCGCGCGGACCGACGTCGGTTTCAGGAACCTGTCGTTCGGGTTGGCCACCGTCGGGGTGTTGATCCCCAACTTCTTCCACGCGATGGCCTGGATCTACCTGTCGCACCCGCGGATCGGCACGATCAACCACTGGATCTCGAACCTCCCGGGCAACCCCGAGTTCCGCATCGACGTCATGACGATGGCCGGCATGGGATGGGTGCAGGGGCTCTCGATGGTGTCCGTGACCTTCGTGCTGCTGGCCCCGAGCTTCTCGAACATGGACGCGGCGTTGGAGGAAGCCGCGCAGGTCCACGGTGCCAACTTCCAGCGCACCCTGCGGAAGATCACGCTGCCGCTGTCACGCGCTGCGCTCGTCGCGGCCTTCCTCTACGTGGCGGCGATGGGTCTGTCCACGCTGGACATCCCGCTGCTGATCGGTGTCGCGACCAACACGTTCGTGTTCAGCTCCTACCTCTGGCTCCAGACCTCGTCCCCGGAGTCGGCGGCGCAGTACGGCCCGGGGGCGTCGTTCGCGACGTTCATGATCCTCATCGCCCTCTTCCTCTCCTGGCGCTACATCCGCGTGCTTGCCAAGGCTCGTCAGTTCGAGGTCATCACCGGCAAGTCCTTCAAGCCGAAGACGATCCAGCTCGGGCGGTGGCGCGGGCCTGCACGCGTCTGGCTCATCGGGACGATGGTCCTCGCGAACATCGTGCCGGTGATCGTCCTGCTGTGGGTGTCGTTCCTCCCCTTCCTCCAGCCGATAGGTCTGGACGCGATCGGGAACCTGTCGCTCGACAACTACCGCAACATGCCGTTCGACCTCGTGCGGCGTGGTCTGCTGAACACGATCTACCTGGCGGTGCTCGCCCCGACGATCGCCGTCGGCCTGAGCCTGCTGTTCTCGTGGATCGTCCTGCGGACCCGGTACCGGATGCGGCGTGCGTTCGACTTCGTGGCGTTCCTGCCGCACGCGGTGCCCTCGGTGGTCTTCGCCTTCGCCGCGTACCTGATCGTGCTCCGCTACTACCTGCCGGGCTTCGACCTGTACGGCACCAGGAACATCATCCTGATCCTGTACGTGATCACGATGCTCAGCTTCGGGACCCGGATCACCAACGCGGCGCTCATCCAGGTGCACACCGAGCTGGAGGAATCGGCTCGGCTGTCCGGTGCGAACAGCTTCGTGCTCATGCGCAAGATCCTGCTGCCGCTGCTCAAGCCGTCGCTGGTGCTCGCCTGGATCTGGCTGTGCATGAGCTCGCTGCGCGAGCTGACGATCGCGGTGATGATGCTCTCGCGCACGAACATGACGCTGCCGGTCGTGATCTACCAGAACTGGAGTCGGGGAGCGCAGCCGATGGCCGCGGCGATCACGGTCGTGATGATGGGCATCATGCTGCCGCTGGTGATCCTCTACTTCAAGAAGTACGGACAGAACCTGTGGAGTTCGGGAGATGCGTCCGGAGCGCCGCCTCCAGATGAAGCGGCGAGTGCGGACGACGAGGACGTGCGGGCGGCCGAGGCGGAGCTCGCCGTCGTCCCGACCCCGAAGCTGTGATGCGCCGACCTGGGACGGCGGTGGCGGACGATCGAGAAGGTGGGCGGATGAGCACGACGACCGAGGACCGGGTCCTGCACGTCGAGGACATCAAGAAGTACTTCCGCGACGACCAGGGGGCAGAGGTCAAGGCGGTGGACGGCGTCAGCTTCGAGGTGCAGGCGGGTGAGTTCTACACCCTGCTCGGCCCCTCGGGGTGCGGGAAGACCACCACGCTTCGCAGCGTCGCCGGCCTGGAATCGATCATCGACGGGACGATCCGGCTGGGCAACGACATCCTGAGCCGCCCGAAGGACGGCATCGAGCTGGCGCCGCACCAGCGGAAGCTCGGCATGGTCTTCCAGAGCTATGCGATCTGGCCGCACATGACGGTCTTCCAGAACGTCGCCTTCCCGCTGGAGATCGCCAAGCCCAAGCCGTCCAAGTCGGAGATCGCCTCCCGGGTCAAGGAGGCGCTGGCAGCGGTGGAGCTGAGCGGCTACGAGAAGCGCATGGCGACGCATCTCTCGGGTGGCCAGCAGCAGCGGCTCGCCTTCGCACGCGCGCTCGTCGGTCAGCCGCGCCTGCTCCTGCTCGACGAACCATTGTCGAACCTGGATGCCAAGCTGCGGGAGTCGATGCGCGCGGAGCTTCGCCGCCTCCAGCGCCGCCTCGGCGTCACCACGCTGTACGTGACCCATGACCAGATGGAAGCACTCAGCATGTCCAACCGGATCGCCGTGATGAGCAGCGGCAAGATCATCCAGGAGGACTCGCCCCAGGCGATCTACCGCAGGCCCCAGAGCAGGTTCGTCGCGGAGTTCCTGGGCAACAGCAACTTCGTGCCCGCCGTGCGGACCGACACCCCGGTGTCCGACGGCCTGGCCGAGTTCCGGGTGGGCACCATCGAAGGGGGCCTGATCCAGGCTCCCTGTCCAGACGGCCTGCCGGCCGGCGCCTCCGTCGCGATCGCGGTACGCCACGAGGCGGCACGCATGGCTGAGGCGGACGCACCGACACAGCCGAACAGCGTGACGGGCACCGTCTCCCAGATCATGTTCCTCGGTGAGACCGTCCAGTACCACGTCGAGCTCGGTGACGGCTTCGAGTTCCTGGCCCGCGCCGCCGGGTCGTTCGGTGCGATGAAGCGCCAGGCGAAGGTCCAGCTGATCCTGCCCGCCCGTGACTGCGTGGTGCTGTCCGAGGAGTACGGCGTCGCGACGCATGCCGACGCCTTCTCCGACGAGGACGAACCGGCGGCGGCGCTCGGCTGAGCGCCAGTCGGCATCGGCACACACCACCAAGGACACGACCGTTGTCACAGACCCCTGAAGCACTGCTCGCGCAGCTCGTCACCGACATCCCCGACGAGGACATCCCACACGATGCCAGGACCGCGGCGATCCGGCAGGCGCTGGACTGCGTCGGTGTGACCTTGGCCGCGGCCGCCCAGCCGGCGGGTCGGATCATGCGCGAGGTCACCGAGGCACTCGGTGGGGCCCCGCACGCCCGCATCATCGGCTCCGGCGTCGCGACCTCCAGCGTCCAGGCCGCGTTCGCGAACGGCTCGCTCGCGCACCTGCTCGACTTCGACGACCGCGGCTTCTCCCACCCGACCGCATGCCTGCTCCCCGTGGCACTGGCGGTGGGTGAGCAGCGCGACGCGAGCGGGCGGGAGGTCGTGGCCGCGCTCGTCCTCGGCTACGAGGTCTTCGAACGGCTGGCGGTCTCCGCTCGGCCGTACGAGCCGCACCTGCGCGGCCGGGGGTACCACCCGACGTCGATCTATGGCGCGCCGGCGGCGGCCGCGGTCGCGGGTCGCCTCCTCGGGCTCGACACCGGTTCGATGGTGGTCGCATTCGGCATCGCCGCGGCTGGTGCCACGGGCCTCTCCCAGCAGTTCGGCACCTGGGCGAAGGGGATCAACGCCGGCAACGCCGCCCGCGTCGGCGTCACCGCCGCGCTTCTGGCCGGGGCCGGCTACTTCGGAGACGAGCAGGGCATCAGCGGGGACTACGGGTTGTTCTCGGCAGTGCATGGTGCCGGCAACTACGACTTCTCCGGCATGCCCGTGGGGCTCGGCAGCACGTGGGCGATCCTCACACCCGGGCTCGCCCTCAAGCCGTACCCGGCCTGTACGAGCAACCTCCGCGCGGTCGACTCGATGGCGTCGATCGTCGCAGAACCGGGCTACGAGCCGGAGCTGGTGCGCGAGATACGGATCGACGTCCACCCGGACATCTTCCACACGCTCCGCTACCGGTCGCCGGAACAGGGCTTCCGCGGCAAGTTCAGCCTGGACTACACGGTCGCCTCGATGGCGCTCGACCGTGACCTGGTCATCGAGTCGTTCTCGGATGCGTCGGCCGCGCGTCCGGAGCTGCGCGACATGCTGGCCAAGGTCTCGCTCGTCGAGCACCCGGACTGGTCCATGGAGCAGCGTCGCCGCATGCCGGTCACCGTGACCATGGAAGACGGCACACGACACGAGCGCTCCGTCACCCACCACCGGGGCAGCCCGGAGTGGCCCATGACCGAGGACGAGGTCGATGCGAAGTTCCTGACGTGCGCGACGGAGACGCTGGCGCGAGACGGCGCCGAGGAGGCGTTGAAGGGCCTGCGTGCGATGGACGATGCAGCCAGCATCCGGTGGCTCGTCGACCAGTTGGTGCCGGCACCCACTCGTGACGTGTGAGGCCGCGCAGGGCCGGGCGGGCTGGCTCGCCCCTCCCGCCGGTGCGCCACGCTGGCTGCGGCCGGTCGTGTGCGCGCGAGACGAGCTGAACGCGGGCCAGCTGCACGACGCATTCGGGTTCTCCGCGCTCGGTCCCGGCCTGCCGAGCGCCATCTAGGGCCGATCCAACGACGAAGGAAGACGCATGACGACGGACGAGACGCTGCTGGTCGACGGCGAGCCGGTGCCCGAACCGGACCTTGCGGCCATCTGGCGGCGCTGGGAGCCGCGGTTCGCTTCGGCGGGAGTCGACTTCAACATCCTGACGCGACTCAAGCGCGACATCGGGAGCTGGAGCGAATGGTGCGCACGCTGGTGCGAGGTGGGCGACGACCTCGCGGCGTTCGCCGAGGAAGCCTCGGAGCGCGGTGACACCTGGACGGTGGGTGACGCCTACTTCCGGGCCGCCATGCTCTACCAGTTCGGTGGGATGTTCTACGTGTGGAACATGCGCGAGTTCCGTGAATCGCAGGACAAGAAGGTCGAGGCCTACAAGCGCGCGGCGCCGCACCTGCGGCCCGCCGGGCGCCGCATCGAGGTCGATTTCGAGGGTGCGCGGATGCCGGCCATCGTGCGCAACCCGCGAGGGACCGAGAAGGCCCCGGTCGTGCTGATCTACAACGGGTTCGAGGGTGTCAAGGAGGAGTGCGAGGCACGCGTCCGCGAGTTGCATGCGCGAGGGCTCGCGACGGTCAGCTGGGACGGCCCCGGGCGCGGCGAGGTGTGGGAGGACCTGCCGATGACCGGCGACTACGGACCGTCCACCTCGGCGTTGATCGATGCGCTCGAGGAGCTCGACGACATCGACACGGAGCGCGTCGGCGCGGTCGGGCCCAACCGTGGCGGGTTCCTCGCGCTCAAGGCTGCTGCCAAGGAGCCGCGGATCCGCGCGATCGCCGCCACCAGCCCCGGCTACGACCGGCGGGGGACCAACTTCGACGACCTGTACCAGGTCGCCTTCGACATGGCGATCTTCCACGTCGACTCCGTGGAGGCGCTTCGCGAACGGGTCGCCCAGCCGGACCTCACGCTCGATGGCGACGTCCCGGACATCACCTGCGCGGTCGGTCTGGTCGCCGGTGGTCGGGACGAGGGCAAGCAGTTCCGCGGGTCCCAGCAGCTGTTCGAGGAGTTGACCGGCCCCAAGGAGTGGGTCGTCATCCCGGACGCCGAGCGCAACGGCAACAACGTGCCGTACAAGGTCCGGCCGATCATGGCGGACTTCCTCGCGCGGCACCTCGACGCCTGAACGAACAAGACGAAGGGAGCGCCATGAGCGACTGGAACGAGGTCCGCTACGACCTCGACAGGCCCGGCAACTTCCGCGAGATCTCCAACTCGCCGTGGTACGAGGAGGCGGAGTACGCGCGCTTCACCGACGCCGAGTTCGCGCGCCGCCATGCGCACGCCCGGGAGCTGATGTCCCGGGAAGGGCTCGACGCGTTGCTGCTCACCGGCGGTGCCAACATCTACAGCATGGGTGCCGGCGTCACCTGGGGCTCGGGGCTGATCGACGACCGAGGGATGTGTCAGTACCTCCTGCTCCCGGCGGAGGGGGACCCGACCCTCGTCTACCCACACCCGGGCTGCCACATCGAAGCCGTCCGGAGGATGGTCTCGGTCGCCGACGTGCGGGGGATCGAGGCCGGATCTGTCGCGGCCACCCTCGCGGGGCGGCTCCGTGAGCTCGGACTCGGGTCGGCCCGGGTCGGGGTGACGGCCACGGACCGCCAGGGTCCCGAGTACATGGGCGTCGCCGTCCGCGACGCGCTGCTGTCGGAGCTGCCGGACCTCCGGCTCGAGTGGCAGCCGACCCTGCTCCACGAGCTCACCTACCTCAAGAGCGACGAGGAGCTGCGCGCGATGGAGCGCGCTGGCGAGCTGGTCGTCGCCGCCCTGGAAGCCGTCGTCGCGCTCGCCGCTCCGGGGGTGCGCGAGCACGAGTTGGCCGGCGCCGCGACCAAGGTGATCCTCGACGGTGGCGGCAAGGTCCACCTGATGATGATCGGCTCGACCAACACCGCGGACCCGAAGCTCGTGTTCCCGAACCCGAACCCGTCACGTCGGCAGCTGCGGGACGGGGACATCATCCTGTCCGAGATCGCGGCGACCTACATGGGCTACAGCGCGAAGGTCGGGCACCCCATCGTCGTCGGCGAGGTGGGGGAGGACGTCCAGCGCTTCTTCCGTGACGTGCTGCTGCGCGGCTTCGAGACGATCCACTCGAGCCTCAACGTGGGCACCACCCTGCAGGAGGTGTACGACGGCGCCACCGTCTTCCGCGAGGCGGGAGCACAGTCGAGGCCGATCGTCTGCCACGGGCTCGACCTCATCACCTCCGGCCCGATGGTCACGACCACCGGCGTGCGCTCCGACGGGTTCGACGACGTCCTCCAGCCGGGCATGACCATGAACATCGAGATCACACCGATCAACGCCGAGGGCACGTTCGGCATGTTCATGTCGCGGTCCATGGTGATCGAGGAGGACGGGCCGCGGGACATCACCCCCTTCCCCCGCGATCGGCTCGCGGTCGCGGGTCGTTGACGACGACGACGAGGGACCTCCTGCGTGGGCGGTTGTGAGATGGCGGGCGAAGGAAGGTGCGGGTGCGACGTTCGACCGCGCTTTCCTGATCCTGTGCGCCCAGGTGCTGGTGCTGTCAGCCGGTCAGGGCCTCATCGTGCCGATCCTGCCGCTCTATGCGGCGTCGTTCGGTGTCGGCGCGACGATGATCGGGCTGTTGCTCGCCGCGCAGGCCTTCCCCAGGGTGTTCGCCAACATCCCGGCCGGGCGGTTGGCCGACCGGTATGGGGCACATCGTCTGCTGGCCACGGCGGCGGGCGTGGGTGCGATCGCTGCCCTCGCCGCGGGCCTCGCTCCCTCGTACTGGTGGCTCTTCGCGTCGAGGATCCTGCAGGGCGTCGGTGGCGCGATCAGCCACACGTCGGGGCTGACGTACACGGCGACGGTGAGCCCCAGCGCGTCCCGTGGCCGCCACATCGCTCTCTACCAGGGGAACTTCCTGATCGGTGTCGGCATCGGGCCGGTCGTCGGCGGGGTGATGGCCGAGCGGCTCGGGTACCGCTCGCCGTTCATCGCCTTCTCGGTGATCGCGGCGATCACCGGGGTCTGGGTGCTACGCGGTCTCCCGGATCCTCGCTCGGTCCTGGCAAGGACCCATCCGACCTCGCAGACAGCGGATCCGGTCGGGCGTGCGGCGCCACCTCTTGCTGCCGTTCCCGGCCACCGGCGGGGCGACCTGCTCCGGCACCCGGCGGTCCTGTGGGCGTGCATCTTCGCGTTCGTCGCTGCCTACACCAGGACGAGCACGAGGGACTTCGGGATCGTCCTCGTCTCGACCGAACTGGGCGCCGGCGAGGGGACCATCGGGGCCATCATGACCCTGATGGTGCTCGCCAACCTGGCGGTGCTGAGCATCGCGGGCACCCTCACCGACCGGTACGGGGCGAGGCGCGTGATCACGCTGAGCTGGATCTTCACGGCGGTCGGCATGGGGATGTTCGCGATGTCGGACCTGGTGCTGTCGCTGTTCGTCGCCGCGCTCGTGTACGGACTGGCCTCGGGGGTCGGCAACCCCGTGCCGGCGATCTACATCGCGAACTCCGTGCCCTCGGAGCGTGTCGGCGCGGCGATGGGCATCTACCGGGCGGTGAACGACGCCGGGATGATCGTCGGACCGCTGGCGATGGGCCTGCTCGTCACCACGTTGGACGTGCGGTCGGGCCTGTGGGTCAACGTCGGCTTCGTGTCGGTCGCGACGGTGGCGCTCCTGCTCACCCAGCAGGATCGCGGCACCGGCGCCCCACCGGGGCACCACTCGCGAGGCACGAGACGCCGCGGGCGCGACTCCGACCGATGACGACGTCCTGGCACACCGAGGCTCCGGCCACGGGGCAACGAGGAGAGAACCGATGACAGAGCCGCTCACGCTGGACGTCGCCGAGGTCTGGCGCCGCTGGGAACCGAGGTTCATCGCGGCAGGTGTCGACTGGAACATCCTGCAACGACTGCACGCGTCCATCGACGACTGGTCCGAGTGGTGCGCCGCCTGGAGCGAGATCGGCGACGAGCTGTCCGGGTTCGCCGAGGAGGCGTTCGCCGAGGGGCGCGCCTTGAGCGCCTCGGGGCTCTGGGCGCACGCGGCGCTGCTCTACCACTTCGGCGGCATGTACTTCATCAGCGACCGCGAGCAGATGCAGCGCGCCAACACCCTGGCCGCCGAGACCTTCGCGAAGGCCGCACCGCACTTCGAGATCCCGGCCGTCCCGCTGTCGGTTCCCTTCGCGGGGTCCGAGATCAAGGGCTACCTCCGGGTGCCGCCTTCCGACACGCCGCCTCCCGTCGTGCTGTTCTTCAGCGGATTCGAGGGCACGAAGGAGGAGAACCAGGTCCGGACGAAGGAGTTCCTGGAGCGCGGTCTCGCGACCCTGTCCTGGGACGGTCCTGGTCGTGGCGAGTCGGAGCACATCCCGATGACCGGGGACGTCACTCCGATCGCCGGCGCATGGATCGACCTCCTCTCGCAGCGCGGCGACGTCGACGTGACCCGGATCGGCGCGACGGGGCCGAACCGCGGAGCGCACGCGGCGGCGAAGACCACCGCCCGCGAGTCGCGGATCACGGCGCTCGCCGCGGCCAGCCCCGGGTACGACCGGCGGTCCGCGGACTTCCGATCTCCCTACGAGATCGCCTTCTTCCTGCACCTGTTCCACCTCGACTCCGAGGACGAGCTGCGCGCGCGGCTCACCGACGACGATCTCACGATGGAAGGCGAGGCGCAGAACATCCGCGTCCCGTCCCTGATCGTCGCGGGCGACCGGGACTTCGGACCGCAGTTCGAGGGCTCGAAGCGGCTCGTCGAGGAGATCAGTGGCGAGCCGAAGCGTTTCGTCGTCGTCAAGGGCGCCGAACGGAACGGCAACAACGTGCCCTATCTCATCCGGCCGCTGATCGCCGACTTCCTGGCAGAGCACCTCGGTGCCTGACGAACCATCCCGCATCGAACGGGGGGACATCTTGGCAACTGACAGCGGCATCGTCGCCACGGTCGACGGCGAGCAGCGGGAGCTGGGTGACGAGCCGGGCGTCTCGCTCCTGCTCGCCCTGCGCAATCGGCTGGGCCTGCGGGGCGTCAGGCCCGGCTGCGGTGTTGGCGAGTGCGGCGCCTGCACGGTGCTCGTCGACGGTGCTCCCGAGCGTTCGTGCCAGATGCCGATCGAAGCCGCGCGAGGTCGCGACATCGCGACGCCCGAGTCGCTCGCGGGCCACGACGGCGACCACCCGTTGCGGCGGGCGTTCCTCGCAGGTCAGGCGGCGCAGTGCGGATACTGCATCAACGGGATGCTGATGACGCTGGCCTCCCTGGATGTCGACGCCGGCGCCGACGACGTCCGGGAGGCGCTCGACGAGCACATCTGCCGGTGCTTCGCCCATGCGCGCATCGAGGCGGCTGCGCTCGACGGCCTGGCGGGCCGTGAACCGGTTCCCGCTTGGCGGATCGTCCCGAGCCGGCTCGCGGGTGAGCCGACCGGTGCCGCGGTGTTGCCGCCGGCCATCGAGGCCGAGCCACGCGTCGAGCGCTGGGTTCGACTGAGCGACACCGGCACGATCGAGGTGTCCACCGGGAAGGTGGAGCTCGGACAGGGCATCTCGACCGCGATCGCGCAGATCGCGGCGGCGCAGCTGCAGGTCTCCACCGACCGTGTGGAGGTGCAGCCCGTCAGCACCCGGCGTGCGCCCGACGAGGGGCGGACGGCGGGAAGCGATTCCATCGACACGGGCGGCGCGGCCGTGGCCGTCGCCGCGGCTGCCTTCCGTCGGCTCGTGACGGAGCGTGCCGCCACGGTGCTCGCACGCTCCTCGGAGGACCTCACGACTGGCCGTGACGGGGTGCTCGCCGCCGACGGAACCGTCGTGCTGCGCTGGGAAGAGCTCGCCGCGCACGGTCCGGTCGAGGGCGACATCACCAGCGAGGATCTCCCCGGCTGGGACCTCACGCCCCTCGGTGAGGCGACACCGCGCTCCGACCTCGCGTCGAAGGTCGGTGGCGGTGCCGCATACGTCCACGATCTGCAGCTGCCGGGGATGCTCCATGCCCGTGCCCTGCTGCCACCCTCCTACGACGCGCGCCCGGAGGGGCTGGATGCAGAGGGGCTGCGACAGAGGGAGGGCGTCGTCGAGGTCGTGGCCGACGACCGGCTCCTCGTGGTCATCGCCGACGAGGAGCATCGCGCGATCGCCGCCGTCTCCGGGGCAGCGGCGCGGACCCGCTGGGACCTCGCACCGACGCAGCTCGACGGCTGGACCGCGGATGCCTATCGGCAGCTCGAGACGGAACGTCACGTGGCGTTGGAGCAGGGGGACCCGGGCCAGGACGAACCGTCACATCGCGCCACCTACGAGGTCCCGTACCACGCCCACGCTCCGATGGCCCCGTCGTGCGCGGTGGCCTTGCACGAGGACGGCCGGACCACCGTCTGGTCGCACACCCAGGGTGTCTACGCCCTGCGAAAGGAACTGGCGGCGCTCCTGGCGGTCGCGCCCGAGCAGGTGGAGGTCGTCTACCAGGAAGGCCCGGGTTGCTACGGACAGACCCTCGCCGACGATGCAGCCGGCTTCGCCGCGCTGGCGGCCCAGCGGGTTCCGGGTACCCCGGTGCGCTTCCAGTTCAGCTCCGAGGACGAGTTCCGATGGGAGCCACACGGGCCCGCCGGGCTCGTCGACCTGGCAGCGACGCTCGACACCACGGGGTGCGTCACCGCCTGGGACCATCGGACGTTGAGCGATGCACACGGCACGCGCGTGCGAGGGGACGGTGCGGGGCTCATGGTCGGCTGGCTCGGCGCGGCGCGTCGGGAACGCGTCTGGCCCGGCGCGAAGGAGGCCGGAGCACGCAACGCGATACCCACCTATGCGTTCCCGGCGATCCACGCGGTCGCGGATGCGGCTCGGGGGCCGCTACGGACGGGCTCGCTGCGCACCCTGGGTTCGTTCCTGAACGTCTTCGCTGCCGAATCGTTCATGGACGAGCTCGCCGAACGGGCCGGGCGCGACCCCCTCGAGTTCCGGCTCGCGCACCTGCAGGACGCACGAGCCGCGCAGGTCCTTTCGCTCGCGGCGGAGACGATCGGGTGGCGACCGCACGTCGGACCGAGCGGCCGCGGCATCGGCATCGCGTTCTCGCGCTACAAGTCGGTGAAGGCCTACGTCGCCCAGGCGGTCGAGGTGAGCGTCGATGCCGAGACCGCCGAGATCGAGGTGACTCGCATCGTCACAGCGTGCGATGCCGGCGCGATCGTGAACCCCGACGGACTGGTCAACCAGCTCGAGGGCGGCACCCTGCAGGCGCTGAGCCGGACGCTCGTCGAGCGCGTGCAGCTCGGTTCGAACGGGGTCGCCGACCCGGGGTGGCTCGATTACCCGGTGCTGCGTTCCGGGGCCGTGCCGCCGGTGGAGACGGTGCTGGTGCGCCACGACGCCCCGCCCCTCGGGGCGGGCGAGGCCTCGACGCCCCCACTGGCACCGGCGGTCGCCAACGCGATCGACGACGCGATCGGGGTCCGCCTGCGCACGTTGCCGTTGGGCGGAGACGCCTTGCGCCGTCGCCTCTACGAGCTCGACGAGCGGGAGACCGAACGTGTCCTGCTGTGATCACTGCCGCCGGGCACCGTCGTGTGGTGGCTCAGTGCAGCAGGCGCACGAGCTCGCGGCACGAGACGGCTGCGCCGCCCGGCCGGCACGCGTCCAACACGTGTCGAGCGCGCTCCTCGCCGAGGACCGGCGCGATGAGGTCCAGGGCCTTGTGTTCGACCTCGTCGCGCGTCATGGGGTTGTCGCGCGTCCCGCGGACGGCGGTGACGTGCTCGGAGTGCTCGGATCCGTCCGCCGTGCGGATGGTCACGTGTGCCTGGCGCGTGGGGGCCATCTGATCGTCCTTGATCACGGTGAGCTCGGGCCGCTCGGCACCGCCCTTCCACCGCGCGAAGCGGTCGGCGTCGTGGGCCGCGGCGAAGCTGACGTCGCCGTCCTCGAGCGCGACCGTGACGAGGTACTGCAGGTTGATGTTGGGCATCTCCGGGTCGTCGACGACCCGCACGAGCGACGCTGGCATGCGTACGACCGCGGCACGCACGTCCTTCGGATCGAGTGCCTGGCCCTCGAGGATCCTGAGCAGGCCGTCGAGCGGCGCCTGGATCGGCGAACCGACGCTGAAGCGCTTGATGTTGGTCGCGATGATCTCGAAGCGTTCGCCCAGTCCGTCGATCAGCACCTCCGGCGCCGGGTCGATGCCGAAGATGTCGAAGGTGCTCGGCACGCCGTCGAACACCTCCTCGACGCCGGTCCAGCCCTCGCTGACGAGCACGGACGTCCACACACCGGCCGAGGCGGGCATCCCGGCGAACGCGTACGCCTTCTCGATGTGGTCGACGTCGCGTCGCCAGGTGCGCGAGCCGGCCGCTTCCTGCGTGGCGTAGGCGTACAGGTACCGCAGCTCTCGCTCGCCCAGCCCGAGCAGGCAACCTGCGGCCGAGGCCGCACCGAACAGCCCGCCGATCGCGTGTGTGCTGTGCCCCTGGGTGCGCAGCGTGCTGTTGTCCGACCACAGCGCTCGGGTGATCCGCGTGGTGACGTCGTATCCGAGGACGATCCCCGCGAGCAGCTCATCGAGCGTCCGGTCGCGCGCCTCTCCCACGGCGAGGGCCGCCGGCACCACGGCGCATCCCGGATGGGTGAGAGAGGGTTCGTGCGAATCGTCGGTCTCGTCGGCGTGCGCGGCCATCGCGTTCGCCAGTGCGGCGCGCGTCACGTCGGCACGCCGACCTGTCGCGATCACGGTCGCCTCGTCGCCTCCGGGATGACGCGTCGCCAGTCGGGCGCCGGCCTGACCTGGGGCCATCACGCCCCCCGAGACGATCGCGGCCAGCGTGTCCAGCAGGTGATGGCGGGCCTTCTCCGCAACGTCATCGGGCAACCGCAGGGTGCGGGCCGCTTCCACGTAGCGTGCGAGAGTGGCGGTGATCATCAGGATGCCTTCCTCCGCTCGAGCGTCGCTTACGGTCGATCCATGGCGACAAGAGCGCGTCGTCCTGGTGCGGACCATACACGAGATCTTCCGCAGGACGCCCGCACCAGCAAACAGATGCATCGACCACTTTTGCTCACGCATCCTTTCGCGCACTACCGTGCTCAGATCGCCTTCCCACATCTCTGGCAGCGGCGCATCGATGCGCGGATATCGGTTCTCCAGCAACAGACGACCATGGCGTCATAAGACGCTCGACGGAAGGGAACGAACGGTGCATTTCACACTGACCGACAGACAGCGCGAGCTCCAGGAGATCGCCAGGACCTTCGCCACCGAGGAGGTGACTCCTCGATCGATGGAGCTGGACGCACAGGTCGACCCCGCGGACTGCTTCTCGCCCGAACTGATCCGGCGGGCCGACGAGCTGGGCCTGCGCACGATGGCGATCCCCGAGGAGCACGGCGGGCTCGGCGCCGACGTCCTGACCCAGACCCTCGTCCTCTACGAGTTGTGCACCGGCGACATCGGCTTCGGCATGTCGCTCCAGCACGCATGGCGCGAGGGCTACTGTCTGGCGGCTCTGACAACGCCCGAGCAGCGTGACCGGTTCCTGCCGGACTTCATGTCCGATCCGACCTACCTCACGTCGCACGCGGTGACCGAGGAGCATTTCGGCAGCGACGCGGGCGCATCGAGCTCGGATCCGGCCGATGGTCCCCGCACCACGGCGGAGCTCTCCGGCGGTGAGTGGGTTCTCAACGGCAACAAGCGATGGATCACCAACGCCAACATCTCGCGCATCGCGCTGGTGCTGGCCCGAACGGATGCGACGGTCCCGTGGCGCGACGGTGTCACGATGTTCCTCGTCCCGACCGACAACCCCGGCTACAAGGTCGGTCGTGTCGAGGACAAGACGGGGATCCGGCTCAACCCGAACGCCGAGATCATCCTCGAGGACTGCCGCCTGCCCGAGGACAACGTGCTCGGTGAGGTCAACCGCGGCAAGAGCATGGGCACGAAGTTCGCTGCCGGTTCGAGGGTCAAGACGGCAGCCAAGATGCTCGGTGTCGCACGCGCAGCACTTCACGAGGCGCGGATGTATGCCGGCCAGCGTGTCCAGGGTGGTGGACTCATCATCGGGCACCAGTCGATCCAGGCGGAGCTGGTCGACATGGAGTGGGGTATCGCCTCGGTCGAGTCGCTCATGTGGCGGACCGCCTGGCTGGTCGACGAGGGTCACCGGGACGCCTCGAAGTACGAGTCGCTGGTCAAGATCGCGGCGGCGGAGACGGCCCAGAAGATCGCGGCCCGTGCGCTGGAGATCCATGGGTCGTACGGCATCCGACGGGGCATGCGGATCGAGAAGCTGATGCGCGACGCCTCGTGCCTCTCGCACCTCGGGCGTGCCCTGCATGCGGCGCGGGCGACGCTGGGCAAGGCCATGCTCGACGAGGCCACGGGCGCAGGCGCCGTCGACGGCGACCGGATCGGCTCGATCGAGGGGGGTTGATGCCCCTGCGTTCGTGATCGCAGGAACGAAGGAGCGGTAGCGCGGCAGCGCGGGAGGGATGCCGATGGCGTCGAGGCCAGCCGAGGCTGGAACGGACGATCGCCATTGGCGGACCATCCTCGCGCTGCTGTGCGCCCAGGTCTTCCTCATCCACGTCGGCCAGCAGCTGGTCGTCCCGATCCTCCCGCTGTACGCCAGCACCTTCGGCATCAGCACGGTGGCGATCGGGACCATGCTCACGATCCAATCCGTACCCCGGTTGTTCATCAGTGTGCCGGCGGGCCACCTCGCCGACCGCTACGGGGCACACCGTGTGCTGTTCGTCGCCTGCCTCTTCGCGGTCGCGTCCGGGGCGACCGGCGCACTGGCCAACGGCTACGGCCTGCTCCTCACGAGCCGGATCATCCAGGGGGTGGCGAGCGCGCTCAGCGCGACCGCAGGACTGACCTACGCGGCCACCCTCGGGGACGCCGCACGGAGCGGTCGACGGATCTCGCTCTACCAGGGCAGCCACCTCCTGGGCAACAGCTTCGGTCCGGTGGCCGGCGGCTTCGTCGCCGAGGCTCTGGGCTACCGGGCGCCGTTCGCGATCTTCGCCGTCCTCGCCGCGCTGACCGCGTTCGGCCTCGCACGTCGCTTGCCGCACCCGCGGTCCGTGCGGGATCCGTCGAGGACCGACGAGCCGTCCATCGGTGTGGAGGTGGCGCCGCCCGGCCGCCTGGAGCGCAAGCAGATGCTGACGCTGCTCGCCACGGGTGGCGTGGCCATCTCCTGCTTCATCGGACTGATCGCGGCCTACACCCGTAGCGGCACCCGCAACTTCGCCCTGGTGCTGCTCGCGGACATGCGGGGCATCGGCGAGAGCCGGATCGGTCTCCTGCTCAGCGGCATCTTCCTCGCGAACGTGGTGGTGCTCTACCTGGTGGGTGTCCTCGTCGACCGGTACGGCGCCAGGATCGTGTTCGTGCCGGGCTGGCTCGTCATGGCATCCGGCCTGTACCTCATGACGCGACCCTCCGGGTTCTCGGTGTTGCTGGTCGGCGCGCTGATCTACGGTCTCGGCTCCGGGATCGGCAACTCGGTGCCGGCGATGCACGTCTCGTCCGTCGTGGCGCCCGATCAGCGGGGTCTCGCTCTGGGGCTCTACCGCACCTTCGGGGACCTCGGCCTCATCATCGGGCCGCTCCTCATGGGTTGGTTGATCGTCACCGTGGGCGTCACGACCGGCATCACGATCAACGCGGTCGCCGTCGCGGTGGCCGCGGTGGCGTTCTGGGTCTTCGGCCCGGTGAAGGAGCGCGCACGATGAGCCGGAACGCCTCTCCCACGGCACCACCCCTGCAGGAGGGGGCGAGGACCCTGGCACCTGCGTCCGGCACGGGTCGATCGACCCCGCGTCGGGAGGACGCGGCGCTGGTCACGGGTGCGGGTCGGTTCGTGGCGGGGATGACGGCGCCCGACATGGTCCATGCGTGCTTCGTCCGGAGCTCGGTGGCACACGGGATCGTGCGTGCCCTCGACCTGGACCAGGCCGCGTGCGCGCCAGGGGTCGTGGCCGCGTTCCAAGCCGAGGATCTGCGGCTGTGCGACATCCCGGGCGCGGCAGGTGAGGGCGTCGTGGGCCGCGCCATGGCTCGCGCGCCGCTCGTCCGGGAGCGCGTGCGCTTCGTCGGGGAGCCGATCGCCGTCGTGCTGGCCACGAGCCTCGCCGCTGCAGTGGATGCGGCCGAGCTGGTCGTCGTCGAGATCGAGCCCTTGCCGGCGGTCACCTCGCTGGATGCCGCGATCGACGGCGACGTCGTGCTCTTCCCGGCCTTCGGGGGCAACGTCGTCTCGAGCACCGTGTTCGAGCCGACCGTCCCCATCCCGGTCGGGGAGGGTCTGGTCCGCTCCCGGGTCGTGCTCGAGGACCAGCGCCTCGCCCCCGTGACGATGGAGCCACTGAGCATCCTCGCCGTCCCCGAGGGGGAGGACGTCTCCGTCTGGTGCGGCAATCAGGCATCCCACCGCCTCCAGCGTCAGCTCGCGGCGATGGTCGGCGTCGATGCGGGCCGTCTCCGCGTCCGATCACCGGACGTGGGCGGATCCTTCGGCCTGCGGGGCAGACTGCATCCCGAGTACGGGGTGGTGATCGCCGCGGCGATCGAGCTCGGGCGGCCCGTCTCGTGGGTCCAGAGCCGAACCGAGCAGTTCCTCGGCGGGACGCACGGGCGGGGGATGCGCCACACCGTCGAGCTGACGGGGGATCGGGAGGGTCGCATCCGGGCCGCGGCCGTCGACATCGTCGCCGACATCGGCGCCTACCCGCACAATGGCTCGCAGGTCCCGGGGTTCGCGTTGCTCATGAGCACCGGCGCCTACGACATCGAGGTCGTCGACCGACGGGCGACCCTCGTGGTGACCAACCGGGCACCGATGGGCTCCTACCGCGGCGCGGGTCGTCCCGAGGCCACGTACGCGATCGAGCGGGCCATCGACCGCTATGCGGCGGACATCGGGATGGATCCTGCGGCCGTCCGTCGCCGCAACATGCTCCGACCCGACCAGCTCCCGCACCTGACCGTCGGTGGCGCGCTGTACGACAGCGGTGACTACGGGCACGCCCTCGACCTGCTGCTCCAGCTGGTCGACGAGCCAGAGGTGCGACGCCGCCAGGCGCAGCGCATCGCGGACGGCGGGCGACCGATCGGCCTGGGTGCGATCGTCTACGTCGAACGTGCCGGCGGCGGCGTGGATTCGTCGGAGTACGCCCGCGCGACCGTTGAGCCCTCCGGCGTGGTGACCCTCCGTGTGGGGAGCGCCGCCCAGGGACAGGGGCACGAGACCACGTGGGCGCAGCTCGCCGGCGCCGTGTTGGGCATCGATCCGTCGCAGGTGCGGGTCCTGGCCGGCGACGTGGGTGAGGTCGCCGACGGCACCGGCAGCTTCGGGAGCCGCTCGACGCAGGTCGCCGGGTCGGCCGTCCATCTGGCCAGCACGCGTCTCCGCGAGCAGCTCGTCTCGGTCGCGGCGGACGTTCTCGAGGTCCCCGACACCTCGATCCGGCTCGAGGCCGGGCTCGCGTGGGCGGATGGTGTCGAGCGCGCGCCGCTCTCCCTGGTGGCGTTGGCGCGATCCGCGACGCGCCTCGGTGTCGTGCTCGACGTCGAGGAGACCTTCTCTCCCGGGGCACAGACCTTCCCGTACGGCGCCGTCGCGGCCGTGGTCGAGGTCGATCCCGAGACGGGCGCGGTCTCGGTCGAGCAACTCGTGGCCGTGGACGATCCGGGCGTGGTCGTGCACCCCCAGATCGCCGAGGGACAGGTCCATGGCTCGCTCGCGCAGGGAGTCGGTCAGGCGCTGTTCGAAGCGGTGCGCTACGACGAGCACGGTCAGCTGGTGACGGCCAGCCTGCTCGACTACACGGTGCCCTCGGCGGCCGACCTGCCGCTGCCACTGACCGCGCGACTCGAGACCCCGGCCCCGTCCAATCCCCTGGGGGCGAAGGGGGTGGGCGAATCCGGCTGCCTCGGCGCGCCGCCAGCGATCGTGAACGCCACTCTCGACGCGCTTCGGCACCTGGGTGTCGAGAACCTGCAGATGCCGCTCACGCCGTTGTCGGTGTGGGAGGCGATCGAACACGCACGATCCCGCGGATGACCGCGGGGCGCCGTGCGCGTAGGATAGGTACGGACTTTCCGGGTTCGGGCGGCAACCGCGCGAGCCCGACCTCTGCGGGTCACGGCCCGCGGCTTGGCTGCATCCGGGGCCCGGGTGCGGATGATCGAGATGGGAGCTGGACATGGCAGCGAAGTACACGAGAAGCGAGGCGAAAGACGCGGCGCGCGAGATGCTCCGCGGTATCTGGGTCGCGTTCTGCGTCCCGGAGACACCTGCGTGGGAGGTCGACGAGGCAGCCCTCCGCAGCGACATCCGCCGGTACATCGACGTGCTCGGTGTGGGCGGCCTGTACGTGCACGGGTTCTTCGGCAACTTCTGGCTGATGACCCTCGAGGAGCGCAAGCGTGTCGCGGAGATCGCGATCGACGAGGCGAACGGTCAGGTGCCCGTGTCGATCCGGTGCGCGCACGCCTGCCTCAAGGACGCGATCGAGCTCGTCCAGCACGCAGAGGCCGCAGGCGCCGACCTGATCTCCATGGTGGGCCCGGCGATGGCGGACGGCTCCGAGGCGATGATCTACTCCTACCTGCAGGAGCTCGGAGCATCGACGCAGCTCGGGATCTCCATCTTCAACACCGATCAGGCCGGCTACACGATGACCCCGGAGTTCGTCGCCAAGCTCGCCGAGATCGAGAACATCGCTGCGATCAAGAGCGGCACGGGCGTCGCGGACACCGAGCGCATCCGGCAGCTCGTCGGTGACAGCATCACGGTCATCCAGCCCGGCGAGAAGCACCTGCTCTACAACATGAAGGAGCACGGTCAGCGCGCGATCTACACCGGTGCCAACATGATGTACGACAACGGTGAGGTCAACCGCATGCGCGACTACGTCGACGCCGGCCTCGCAGGCGACTTCGACACGGCGACCCGGCTGTTCGACGAGCTGGATCCGGTCCGCGCCCTCCACGAGGAGTGGATCACCAAGCCGTGGAAGGAGCGCGGGCTTTGCCCCGTCGCCCGCGTGAAGTACTGGAGCGAGGTCAACGGGCTCGCTGGCGGGCCGGCGCGTCCGCCACTCGACAACCTGAGCGACGAGGACAAGGCGGAGTTCCGCGCGAGCCTCGACGCGATCGGCGCGCTCCCCGGCCAGCCGGTCCCTGCCTGACGAGCCGACCGCAACGCACGAGGGAGGGGGCCGCACGCGCGGCCCCCTCCCTCGTGCGAGACGCCTACGAGCGGTCCAGGCCCAGCATCCGCACGGGGTTGTCGCAGAGGATGGTTCGGGCCTCCTCCTCGGTGATCCCGGGGATGCTCTCGACGTACTCGACCGGTCGCCAGACGGACATGCCCTGCGGCCAGTCGGTGCCGGAGACCACCCGGTCGGCCCCGACCAGATCGACCAGGACCCGCGTGTACTCCGGATCGTGGAGGATCAGGTCGTAGTAGAAGCGTCGGAGGTAGTCGCTCGCGCGGTCGAGGTCGAGCTTGCCGAAGTTGAAGTGGCCGCGCCACAGCTGGTAGTCGATGCGCCAGATCAGCCAGGGGAGCGCGCCCCCGGCGTGGGGAAGCTGGACGACCAGCTCGGGGAACGCATCGAGCGTGCCGCTCATGATCAGCGAGACCGCCGACAGCGTGGCTTCGAAGGGGTTGCCCAGCGCGTTCATCAGGTCGAGGCCGCCCTGGTACAGCCGGTCCGGAGCCAGGGGATCGATGTTGTGGAGCAGCAGGGGCTGTCCGAGCTCCTCGGCCTTCTCCCACACCGGCCAGAAGCTCTTGTCGGAGATGTTGAGCCCGTTGACGTGCTGCCCCATGTTGATCCCGTGCATGCCCGGCAGCTGGCTCGCGCGCTCGAGCTCCTGGATCGCGAGGGTGACGTCCTGCAGGGGCAGCATGATCTGTCCGACGATCTTGTCGGGGTAGCGCTCGTGCATGGCCGACAGGCCGTCGTTCTGCGCCCTCGACAGTCGGAGTGCGAAGTCTGCCGGGGCCCAGTACACCTTGGGGTGCGTCATGCCGACCGAGTGCATGTCGACGTGCCGATCCGCCATGCCCTCGAGCTGGAACTCGATGTCGGTCATGCGAGGCGCGAAGGGCGAGCCCTTGTACGGGTAGTAACCGGCACCGTGGCCGCCGCCGATCGCGCGGAGCGAGTAGACGCCGTCCTTGTCGGGGCCGAGGATCTCGCCACCGTGCTTCCCGCCCTCCTCGACCACGAGCTCGACGAACTCGGGCGCGTAGTAGTGCGTGTGCGCGTCGATGACCGGCGCGTCGTAGGTGAACCGTGGCGGTACGGCACGCTCGCGCAGGTCGTGCCGCGGGTACGGCGTGCGCGGCGTCCGGCCGTCGGTTGCTCCCGGCTGCTCCATGAGGCTCCCATCCTTCGCGTGCCCTGTGCTGCGCGACTGTGCCGGCCGAAGGCTACTCGGGAGGGGCCGACCGCCAGAAAGCGAGCGAGAGCACGCCGCCTCACGCGGGACCCCGCGGGCGTAGCCTCGTGCGGGTGCTGGAAGGTGGCCGTGATGGTGGACGAACGGTTGGCGGTGAGCGGCTTCGTCCTGGAGCCGGTGTACGGGCCAGAGCACGTCGCGGCCGATGTGTCGGTGCGGGTGGGAGAGCCTGGTGGCTTCCCGTACACGCGCGGCGTGCATCCGTCGATGTACCGGGGGCGGCCGTGGACGATGCGCCAGTACGCGGGGATGTCGTCGGCGGAGGAGTCGAACCGGCGGTACCGGTACCTGCTGGCACAGGGGTCGAGTGGGTTGTCGGTGGCATTCGACCTCCCGACGCAGATGGGATTGGACTCGTCGGCGGTGTTGGCGGAAGGGGAGGTCGGCAAGGTCGGCGTCGCGATCGACACGGTCGAGGACATGCGTGCCCTGTTCGAGGGCATCCCCCTCGATGAGGTGTCGACGTCGATGACGATCAACGCGCCGGCGAGCGTGTTGTTGCTGCTGTACCAGCTGGTGGGCGAGGAGCAGGGAGTCGAACCGGGTGACCTGCGCGGGACGATCCAGAACGACGTGCTGAAGGAGTACATCGCGCGAGGGACCTACATCTACCCGCCGGCTCCCTCGCTGCGGCTGGTCTCGGACACGTTCGGGTACTGCGCAACGGTGTTGCCGCGGTTCAACACGATCTCGATCTCTGGCTACCACATGGGGGAGGCGGGGGCCACGCCGGTGCAGGAGGTCGCGTTCACCTTGGCGGATGGGGTCGCCTACGTGGAGGCGGCCTTGGCCGGGGGGCTGGACGTGGACGCCTTCGCGCCACGGTTGTCGTTCTTCTTCGTGGCGCGCTCGCAGCTGCTGGAGGAGGTGGCGAAGTTCCGGGCGGCCCGGCGGGTGTGGGCCTCGATCATGCGTGATCGGTTCGGTGCGAGCGATCCCCGGAGCCAGATGCTGCGGTTCCACACCCAGACGGCCGGCGTGCAGCTGACCGCACAGCAGCCGGAGGTGAACCTCGTGCGGGTGACGGTGCAGGCGTTGGCTGCGCTGCTCGGGGGGACGCAGTCGTTGCACACCAACGCGTTCGACGAGGCCTTGGCCTTGCCGACCGAGACATCCGCCCGGCTGGCTGTCCGGACCCAGCAGGTGCTGTTGCACGAGACCGACGTGGGCGCAACGGTGGATCCGTTCGCGGGCTCGTACGCGATCGAGGCGCTCACGGACCGGATCGAGGAGGAGGTGCGGGTCTACCTCGAGCGCATCGATGCGATGGGCGGCGCGGTGGCGGCGATCGAGGCCGGCTTCCAGAAGGACGAGATCGAACGGTCCGCCTACGAGCTCGCCAAGCGGATCGACGCGGGTGAGCAGGTCGTGGTCGGGGTGAACCGGTTCCTGCTCGACGAGCACGTGCAGCCCGAGCTGCAACGTGTCGACGACGCGGTCCGCCAACAGCAGATCGCCCGCACCGACCGGGTCAAGCGGGAACGCGACCAGGCCGGGGTCGATCGGGCGCTCGATGAGGTGCGCGCCACCGCCCACGGTGACGGCAACCTGCTGCCCCCCATGCGTGAGGCACTCCGGAGACGTGCCACCGTCCAAGAGGTCTGCGACGTCCTCCGCGACGTCTTCGGGGTGTACGCGCCCGGTCGCGCCTGACGGCCCCCGTGGACACGGCTGCGCGCCGGGTATCGTCCCGTGCGACCGGTCGGCCACCTCGACGTCCAGGAAGCCCGTGAGCCAACGCGTCGTGATCCTCGGTGGTGGACCCGCC
The DNA here is from genome assembly GCA_963695235.1 of uncultured Nitriliruptoraceae bacterium. Taxonomy (GTDB): domain Bacteria; phylum Actinomycetota; class Nitriliruptoria; order Nitriliruptorales; family Nitriliruptoraceae; genus PWLR01. The sequence continues at coordinate 349,506 of OY968778.1, read as the reverse complement.
GGCTACGAGGCCGCGCTGGTCGCCGCGGAGCTCGGCGCGGACGTCACCATCGTCGCCGACGCGGGTCTGGGCGGGAACTGCGTCCTGTGGGACTGCGTGCCGTCGAAAGCGCTCATCGTGGCAGCCTCGGCGATGAGGTGGGTGCACACCGCGGATCGGATGGGGGTGCGCATCGAGGGCGTCGACGCGCTGGACCGCTCGGTGGTCGACCTGCCGCGCGTGGCGGCGAACGTCCTCGAGCTCGGCGCCTCGCAGTCGCGTGACATCGAGCGTCGCGTCGTCGGAGCCGACGTTCGGTTGCTGCGGGGCACCGGGAGGATCTCCGCGCCGCACCAGGTGACGGCGACCGAGCAGGACGGGACGCAGCACGTCCTCCATGCCGACTACGTGCTCGTCGCGACCGGCTCGACCGCCAGGCTCCTGCCCTTCTTCGAGCCGGACGGCGAGCGCGTGCTCGTGGGCCAGCAGGTCTACGGACTGCCGGAGGTGCCCGAGCGGCTGGTCGTCGTCGGCTCCGGTGCCACGGGGGCCGAGTTCGCCGACGCCTTCCAGCGGTTCGGCTCCCAGGTGACGCTGGTCTCGTCCCGTGCCCTCATCCTGCCCACGGAGGACCCCGACGCCGCGGAGGTGATCGAGCAGGTCTTCGAGCGCCGCGGCATGACGATCCTGCGCAGGTCGCGGGCCGTCTCGTGCGACCGGCGCGGCGACGAGGTGGCGGTCGGCCTCGACGACGGCCGCGAGGTGGTGGGCAGCCACGCGCTGTTCACCGTCGGGCAGGTGCCGACGTCCAGCGCCATCGGGCTGGACGTCGTGGGAGTCGAGGTGAACGCGTGGGGGGGCGTGGACGTCGACGACGTCGGGCGGACCTCCTGCCGTTGGGTCTACGCGGCGGGCGACGTCACGGGCGGCGTGATGCTCGCCAACGTCGCCGCCATGCAGGGACGGACCGCCATGTGGCATGCGCTGGGCCAGGCGGTGCAACCGATCCGCTGGGACGCGGTGACGGCGACGATCTTCACGGATCCCGAGGTCGCCACGGTCGGCATGTCGCCCGACGAGGCACACGCAGCCGGGCTGCCGATCGCCACCGCCCGGCTCGACTTCCGCGGCAACCCGCGCGCCAAGATGATCCAGGGCGTGGACGGCTTCGTGAAGGTCCACGCGATGATCGGCTCCGGCACGGTGGTCGGTGGCGTCGTGGTCTCCAGCCGCGCGAGCGACCTGATCCAACCGCTGGCCGTCGCGATCCAGAACCGGCTGACGGTGGCGCAGCTGGCCCAGACACTGACGGTCTACCCGTCGATGGCGGGGTCGGTCGCCGAGTGTGCCCGCATGCTGATGGCCCGGCTCGACCCCCGACCCTGACAGGAGGTGCGGCATGCCCGACGTGGAGCTGTTCTTCGACCCGGTGTGTCCCTACTGCTGGCAGACCTCGAAGTGGTTGCGGCAGGTCCAGCGGCGCAACGGCATGGAGATCGGGTACCGCTTCATCTCGCTTCGCTTCCTGAACGAACCGTCCGGCTACGAGGGCAAGCCAGCCACGCATCGTCAGATCCACCGCAACGGGACGCGCCTCCTGCGGGTCGCCGCGGCGACCCGCGACGCGCACGGCAACGATGCGGTCGGCACGCTCTACCGCTGCATGGGCGAGGCGCTGTGGGAGATCGATGCTCCCGGAAATGGTGGTCGCGACGCGATCCGGCAGCTGCACGCGTCGGAGCCCGACATCGCCGCGATGCTGGCGGCCGCGTCGTTGCCGGCCGGCCTCGTTCGGGCGGCCGACGACGAGGCGGCGGACGAGGTGATCCGCGACGAGACGTCGGAGGCGCTGCGGCGTGCGGGATCCGGTGTCGGCACCCCGATCCTGTCGTTCTCGCCCCCGGACGGTCCTGCGTTCTTCGGGCCCGTCATCTCCGATCTGCCCGACGACGACGGTGCGGTCGCCACCTTCGAGGCGGTGGCGCTGCTGGCGCGCTGGCCGGGCTTCGCGGAGTTGAAGCGCTCGCTGCGCACCTTCCCCGACGTGCGGATCGGCCGGCAGATCCGTGCCGAGCGGGAGACCGCGGGAGCGCGCCGCTGAGCGGCCCGCTCATCCGTTCGTCGGCCGCTCGATCCGCAGCAGGATGTCGCCGGCCCGCACGACCTGCCCCGCACTGGCGACGAGCGCCCGGACGACCCCGTCGCGGTGCGCGGTGATGCCGTTCTCCATCTTCATGGCCTCGAGCACGACCACGAGCTGACCTGTCGTGACCTGCTCGCCCTCCTGGACGGCGCAGCGGACCACGGTCCCCTGCATCGGCGCCGGCAGTGCCGCCTCGTCGCCGCTGGGACCGTGACGCCGCCCCTCCCCGCGGCGACGTCGAGGTGGTGGCGCGGCGGTGTCACCGCCGACCGGACGCAGCTGGTCCGCGCCGTGGACGGCGATCTCGAACCGGCGTCCGTCCACCTCGACCGTCAGCGCGACCGGGCGCGTGTCCGGACCGCTGGTCGCGCCGCCGGCCTCGCCAGGGGGTGTGCCTCCGGCGAGGCTCGACAGGTCCCAGTCCTCCTCGACCGAGGTGGTCGCGTGGGTGGCCGCGACGAAGTCCGGGTGCCGCATGGCGAGCCGGTGGAAGGGCACGGTCGTCGGCACGCCGGTGAGCCGCAGCTCGTCCAGGGCCTGACACATCCGCGCACGCGCGACCTCGCGGTCCCCTCCCCACACCGACAGCTTGCCCACCAGGTTGTCGTAGTCGGCGGGGACGGCGGAGCCCGATGTCACGCCGGTGTCGAACCGGACCCACGGTCCGAGCGGGGGCTCGAGCGTCTCGACGCGTCCGGGCGCGGGTCGGAACCCGACCGCGGGGTCCTCGGCGTTGATCCGCACCTCGATCGCGTGTCCGGTCGTCCGGACGTCCTCCTGGCGCAACCCGAGCCCGTCACCGGCGGCGATGCGCAGCTGTGCGTGCACCAGGTCCACGCCGGTCACGAGCTCCGTGACCGGGTGCTCCACCTGGAGGCGCGTGTTCATCTCCAGGAAGGAGAACGACCGCCCGTCCTCGTCCAGCAGGAACTCGCACGTGCCCGCGTTGGTGTAGCCCATCTCGCGGGCGATCCGGACGGCTGCCGCCCCGAGCGCTGCCCGGACGGCGTCTGCCAGTCCCGGCGCGGGAGCTTCCTCGACGAGCTTCTGGTGCCGCCGCTGGAGCGAGCAGTCGCGGTCGCCCAGGTGGATCGTCGTGCCGTCGAGGTCCGCCAGGACCTGCACCTCGACGTGCCGTGGCCGTGGGAGGTACCGCTCGAGGTAGCACTCGCCACGCCCGAAGGACGCCGCCGCCTCCCGACGAGCACTCGCGAGCGCCTCGACCATCCCCTCGGCGTCACGGACGACCTTGAGGCCCCGACCACCCCCACCGAACATCGCCTTGACCGCGACGGGGTAGCCGTGAGCCTCGCCGAACGCGCGCGCCACGGCGGGGTCGTCGGTGGGCTCCGCGGTCCCTGGGACGACCGGCACGCCGGCCGCGGTCGCGACCGCCCTCGCCGAGAGCTTGTCCCCCATGCGCTCGATGGCGTCGGGGGAAGGTCCGACGAAGGTGAGACCAGCCTCCTGCACCGCCTGGGCGAACGCGGCGTTCTCCGAGAGGAACCCGTAGCCGGGGTGCACCGCGTCGACGCCCGCGCGGAGCGCCGTCTCGACGATGCGCCCGACGTGCAGGTAGGACTCGGCCGGCGCCGCCGCTCCGAGCAGGTACGCCTCGTCGGCCATGCGCACGTGCAGCGCGTCGCGGTCCCCGTCCGAGTACACGGCGACGGTCCGTACCCCGAGCTCGCGGCAGCCCCGCGCCACCCTGACCGCGATCTCGCCCCGGTTCGCGATCAGCACGGCGTCGAACATCGGTGACCTCCGGAGCGGAACGGGAGCGTAGTTGCGACCGGAGGGCCGACGCCGTGGCGCGGCGGACGGTTCGCGGCGTCCCCGTCGTCACGGGTACGCTTCGCCCGCCCCGGTGGTCCATTCGAGGAGGGACTCGTGCGCCAGCGTCCGACCCTGGTGGCCGCTGCGGCGGCCGTCTTCGCCCTCGCGGGGTGCACGTCCGTCCCCGAGGGCGCGATCGAGGCGCAGGCGTACGAGTGCCCGGCGGGGACGCCAGGCTGCGACGAGATCCAGCCCATCGGGCCCGGCGGCGACGTCGAGCTCGACATGGGGGACTTCTTCTTCCGCGTCCTCGACGGCGTCCCGGTGACCGGCGAGGTCGAGGTGACGGTGCACAACGTCTCCGGCCAGTACCACAACGCCGTCTTCCTCGGCGCCGCCGACGGGTCCGAGGTGCCGGAGGCGGAGGGCAACGAGACTGGTGTGGCGAACGTGCTGCTCTTCCCGGGTGAGTGGACGGTCATCTGCACCGTTCCCGGTCACCGCGCCGCGGGCATGGAGACCACCGTCACGGTCTACCCGACCGAGGAGGAGGCCGAGGCCGCGGTCGAGGCGGGCCAGACCGACGTGGACCGCGACGCGGACCCGGCGGCCTAGCCCCGTCCCCCGGTGCCCCCGACCCACCGCTGGGCACGTCGCAGGGACGGGCGGTCCTCGACACGGCTGCCAGTGGCCGCCTCGAGTCGCCCCGCGAGACTCCACGGGCGCTCCTCCGCTCGCTGTGGCCCTGCTCGCCCCGCGCCCGCATCCCACGGTCCGGTTATGAGCAACGACACCGCGGCGGACAGCGCCGCGAGCGTGGCGTCGTCGGGCTCGCCGCCGCGGAGCACCCGGACCGGATACGTCACAGCGGGATGTTCCCGTGCTTGCGCGGCGGGCCCGCCTCGCGCTTGGTCGCCGTGAACGCCAACGCGCGCGCGAGCTCCCGCCGGGTCTCCGAGGGTGCGACGACCGCGTCGACGTACCCGCGCTCGGCGGCCTTCCACGGGTTGGCGAGGTCGCGGGCGTAGGCCGCCTCGAACGTCTCGTGGAGCGCATCGGGGTCGTCGGCCTCGGCGAGCTCCCGCCGGTGCAGGATCGAGACGGCGCCCCTGGCTCCCATGACCGCGATCTGGGCGGTCGGCCAGGCGAGGTTGACGTCCGCGCCGAGGTGCTTCGACCCCATCACGTCGTATGCCCCTCCGTACGCCTTCCTCACGATCACGGTCACCTTCGGCACGGTTGCCTCGGCGTAGGCGTAGAGCAGCTTCGCGCCGTGACGGATGATGCCGCCGTGCTCCTGGGCGACACCAGGCAGGAAGCCGGGAACGTCCACGAACGTGACGACCGGGATGTTGAAGGCGTCGCAGAAGCGGACGAAGCGTCCGGCCTTCTCCGAGGAGTCGATGTCGAGCACCCCGGCGAGGTGCGCCGGCTGGTTGCCGACGACACCCACGGAGCGGCCGTCGATGCGCGCCAGGCCGACGACGATGTTGCGGGCGAAGTGCTCGTGGACCTCGAGGAAGTCGCCGTCGTCCACGACCCTGCGGATCAGCTCGGCAACGTCGTAGGGAACGTTCGGCCGGTCGGGGAGGAAGTCGTCCAGCTCGGTGACGAGCCGCTCCGGGTCGTCACCGGTACGTGCGCGGGGCGGTTGCTCCAGGTTGTTCGACGGCAGGTAGGACAGCAGGACGGCGATGTCCTCGAGGCAGGTGCGCTCGTCGTCCGACGCGAAATGGGCGACCCCCGAACGCGTCGCGTGCGACATCGCCCCGCCGAGCGACTCCATCGAGACGTCCTCGCCGGTGACGGTCCGGACGACGTCGGGGCCCGTGATGAACATGTGCGAGGTGTCACGGACCATGAAGACGAAGTCCGTGAGGGCGGGCGAGTACACGGCCCCTCCCGCACAGGGGCCCATGACGGCCGAGATCTGTGGGACGACGCCGGACGCACGCACGTTGCGGAGGAAGATGTCCCCGTACCCGCCCAGGCTCACGACGCCTTCCTGGATCCGCGCGCCACCCGAGTCGTTGAGCCCGACGATCGGGACACCCATGCGCTGGGCGAGGTCCATCACCTTCACGACCTTCTCGGCGAACACCTCACCGAGCGATCCACCGAACACGGTGGCGTCCTGCGAGAAGACGCACACGGGGCGGCCGTCGATCAGTCCGTGCCCGGTGACGACACCGTCGCCCGGGATGCGCCGGTCCTCCAGCCCGAACCCGGTCGACCGATGCACCGCGAGGGCGTCGGTCTCGACGAACGATCCGGCGTCGAGCAGCAGGTCCAGACGTTCCCGCGCCGTCAGCTTCCCGCGGTCGTGCTGGCGGGCGATCGCCTCCGGGCCGCCTCCGGCCGCGGCGTGCTCTCGCCGGCGCGCGAGCTCCTGGAGCGAGCTGTCGGTCCCCTCGTCCACCAGCATCTCCTCGCGACCGAGGGCATCGTAGGCTCGCCGTCGGGAAGGGGGGTGGCCACCACGGCTGTCGGATTGGGGGATGACGCGCGGGTGAGGAGCGCCGTCGCTGTCGCGGCGCTCGTGAACGACCTCGCGTACCACGAGGTGGTCACGTCGACCAACGACGTGGCCCTCGCGGCGCTGCTCGACGGGGCGCCGCTCGGCGGCATCGTGGTCGCGGACCGGCAGTCGGCCGGTCGTGGGCGTGCCGGCCGACGGTGGCGCGACGACGTCGACGGGCCGGCGGGGCCGGGCAGCCTGGCGGTGACGGCGGCGCTGCCCCCACCACCCTCGAAGGTCGGTCTCGCACCGCTCGCGGCGGGGCTCGCGGTGGCGGAGACGTTCGGGGCGGCAGGGGTCGTCGCCACGCTGAAGTGGCCGAACGACGTGCTGCTGGACGGCAGGAAGGCGGCAGGGATCCTGGTCGAGCGCCACGAGCTGTCGACGCACGGGGGCACAGCCCTGCTGGTGGGCTGCGGCCTGGACGTGGACTGGCGTGGCGTCGATCGCACCGGTGACGCCCACGCGTGGACCTCGCTGGCCGAGGCGCTCGGTGCGGACGTCGACCGCGGCTGGCTGCTGGCGAGGCTCGTCACGGCGTTGGACCGAGGGTTCGTCGTCCTGGGCGACGATCCTCGGACGACCTTGGCGGCCTACCGCAGGAGTTGCTCGACGCTGGGGCAACTGGTGCGTGCGTCGCTCCCGGGCGGGGCGGTCGTCGAAGGGCTCGCGACCGACGTCGACGACGACGGCCGGCTGCTCGTGGTTCCCGATCGGGAGCGCATCGCTCGACCGATCGCGGCTGGGGACGTCGAGCACCTCCGCCCTGCATGAGCCGGTGTGGATGGGGCAGTCGTCGCACGTCGCCCGACCCGACCCCGTCGGCTCTCGTAGGCTCGACCGCGGCGGCGCAGCTGGGAGGTGGCCGTGGCACTGTCGTTCGAGCTGGATCCACAGCAGGAGGAGTTCCGGCGCGTCGTCGCGGCGTTCGCGGACGAGGTCGTCGCCCCACGGGCGGAGCGGATGAACGCCGAGGCGCGATTCCCCGTCGACCTCGTGCGAGCCATGGGGGAGCTGGGACTGTTCGGGCTGCCGTTCAGCTCCCTGTACGGCGGCTCCGACGGTGACCTGCTCACGCTCTGCCTCGCGATCGAGGAGATCGGCAGGGTGGATCAGTCGCTGGGCATCACCCTGGAGGCGGGTGTCGGACTCGGTGCCTCGCCGATCGCGGAGTTCGGGACCGAGGAGCAGAAGCAGCGCTGGCTGCCGGAGCTCGCCCGGGGTGAACGGTTGGGCGCGTTCGGGCTCACGGAGGCATCCGGGGGCACCGACGTGCTGGGGGCGACGCGGACCCGAGCGGACCTGGACGGCGATCACTGGGTGATCGACGGTGGCAAGCAGTTCATCACCAATGCCGGGACGGAGCTGACGTCGATCGTGACCGTGATGGCGCTGACCGGTCCGGACGAGATGACCGCGATCGTGGTGCCGATCGATGCGCCGGGGCTCACGATCGCCGAGCCCTACCGCAAGGTGGGCTGGCACGCCTCGGACACGCGCGAGCTGCACCTCGAGGGCGTCCGGGTGCCGGTCGGCAACACCCTCGGTCCACGTGGGGCAGGGTTGAAGCAGTTCCTGCAGATCCTCGACGTGGGCCGCATCGCGATCTCCGCCCTGGCGGTCGGCCTCATCCAGGGCTGCGTCGACGAGTGCACGCGATTCGCCACCGAACGCACCGCGTTCGGCCGGCCGATCGCCGCGAACCAGTCGATCGCGTTCAAGATCGCGGACATGGACGTGGCGGCGCAGACCGCCCGGCAGATGGTCCGCTATGCGTGCTGGCGGCACGACACCGGGTTGCCCCACAAGCGCGAGGCGTCGATCGTGAAGCTCTACTCCTCGGAGGCGGCGGTCGCTGCCGCCCGTGAGGCGACCCAGGTCTTCGGCGGCATGGGCTTCATGACGGAGACGCGGGTCGGTCGCTTCTACCAGGACGCCAAGATCCTCGAGATCGGGGAAGGCACCAGCGAGGTCCAGCGGATGCTGATCGCCCGCGACCTCGGGTTGTGACGGCGACCGTAGGCTGACCCTCCCGGCCAGGAGTCCTCACCCGTGGCGGACCGGCACACCTCTCGGATAGCGCTCGTCCTCGACCGCTCGGTCGACGACGTCGGTGCGGTCGTCGCGGCGGCCAAGGCGGCCCGCGACCTCGACCGGGCGACACCCGTCCGCGACGAGGGACGCGAGGCGCAGGAGGTGCACTGGGACGGGCGGATGCAGCGGGCCGTCGTCCGCGCCGTCCACGGCGACGACGGCGCCGCGCTCCTGCGGACGGAGACGGTCGTCGGGCCCGACGGCCTGGCGGTCGGTATGCAGCGGCAGGCCCGGCTCGTGCAGGGGCTCGCCCGCCAGCTCCCCGGCCGCGTGCTCGGGGTGCGCGACCAGTCGGCGTTCGTCGATCGGGATCTGCCCTGGCTCCACCGCGTCGCGGTCGGCTCGGTCTCGACCGAGGACGCCATCTCGGCGGTGGTCGACGGCGAGGGCACCAGATGGGTCCGGACCCACGGTGCCGCGCGGTTCGACGTACCGGACCTCGAGCTCTACGGTCTGAACGCCGCCCAGGTCGATCCGGCGGTCGAGGCGATCCGGCACGTGCACGGCCAGCTGCTGCGCGGTGGCCTGCGTGCCGCCCTCCACCTGCCGGACGGCACGCCGGTGCGTCTGGTACCGGTGCTGGAGGCGTGGCGACACGTGCCGCTCGACTGGCCGGGCGTCGGTCGGGCCGGCAAGGACCGTGGCCCGGGGCTCGACGGGCCGCGAGCGACGCTCTCGGTCCTGCACCCGCCTCGACTCGGCCGCTTCCGCGTCGACCTCGACGGGGTCCGCGCCGCCCTCGCCACCTGACGGACGCCACCGCCCGGCGCGACGAGCCGCCGGCACTCGCAGCGCGGACGCCGCCAGGATCACAGCTCGGCGCCCTCGGGCTCCACCCACCCGCCGCCGCCCTGCGGCCGCTCGTCGCCGCACCACGCGCGCAGTCTGGGTGCACCCTCCGTCGGGCCGATGGCGAGCAACCGGTCGTCGACACGGAGCTGGAAACCACGCCTGGGCCGGTAGGTCCAGCGCCCGTGCCGTTGGATCGCGAGCACCTCCATGCCGGTGGCCGTGTGCAGCCGGACGTCCCCGAGCGTGCGACCCTCGACCCGGCTGCCCTGTCCGACGATCGCCTCGGCGACGATCTCGTCCGCGTCGGAGAGCGCGGCCGTGATGATCGGGTGCGGCGGCTCGTCGTCCTCGATCACGCGGCACATGGACTGTGCGGCGTCGACGATGCGTTCCGAGGCCGCCGCGAGGTGCAGCAGGCCCCGCAGCTCGTCCGGATCGTCGAGCTCGCAGGCGGCTCGCAGGACCCACCCCTCGAGCTGGTGGTACAGCTCGTCGGACGCGTCCTCGATCACGCTGACCTCGCCGGCCAGGGACTTGTCCCGGAGCAGGATCGCCGAGTACGCGAGGCCGACCGCGACCTCGGAGGCGTTCTTCAGCTCGACCACGAGGTCCACGGCCCGGTCCAGGTGCGTGAGCTTGGTCCGCTGGGGCGGCGGTGGCAGCTCGCGCGCGGTACCGCCCGCGAGCTGGCGCACCCGGTCGACCCCCTCGCGTGGCCCCTGCAGGAAGAGGACGTCGCCGGCGAGCAGGACCTCGTCCCCCTCGGGCCCGTAGCGCCAGTCGACGTCGCGCCGGATGGCGATGACCCACATGCCCGTGCGGGCCGGCAGCTCGAGCGCGCGGAGGGTCGCCCCCTCGAGCTCGTTGTCGTCCCTGATCTTGATCCTGGCCGTCACCTCGGTCGCGTGGCGTAGGTCGTCGCGGAGCTCCGCGGGGACGCCGAGGTGCTTGAGGACCACGCGGGCGATGTCCTCGGCGGCATCCGCGATCCCCTCGATGGACACGGCCATGGACAGCACGCCCGCGAGCTGGTCGGCGTCCTCCTGGGTCCTCGCCGCCAGCATGCAGACGGCGCGGAGGTCCACGAGCAGCTCGTCGACCCGTTCTTCGAGCCGCAGGACCTCGTGGGCGAGATCGTCATCCCCGAAGAAGATCGCCGCGTACGCCAGGTCCACCATGAGTTCGGCTGCGTCCTTGGCGTCGACGAGCAACTCCTTGACCGTGCGTCTGTTCCTCATGTCGTTCCTACCTGCAGGATGCTGATGGCGGCGACCAGGCACAGGACCCCGGCGAGGTCCATGGTCGCCGTCACGATCGGGATGCCGTGGTTGTCGGGATCGAAGCCGTGGCGGAACGAGGTCGCAGCCGCGGCGTAGGCCGTCAGGGCGAGCACCGGGTAGGCGAGGAGCCCCGCCAGGAGCGTGACGGCGATCGTCGTCGCCAGCGGCAACGGCGTGACGCCCGGCACGAGCACGGCGGCGAGCCAGCCCGCGAGCCCGACGCCTGTGAAGGCGAACAGCGCGAGCAGCCCCGTGAGCGAGAAGTCCAGGGCGGCCAGCCGGCTCGGCACGGTCCGCGGTTGGAGCTGACCGACGTGCAGCTTGGAGGCGAGGCGGCTGGACAGCATGCCGCCGAGCGACCCGCAGTTGGCGATGAAGGGCGGGAGGAGGACGAGCAGCGCCGCGGCCCCGAACTGCTGGGATGCGCGGGACTCCACGACGACGCCCGCCAGCACGTCGATCGTCACGGCGATGGTCAGCACGACGAGGGACTCGCGGACGATGCGCCGGATCGTCGGCTCTCGCTGGCGGAGGCCGAGGACGACTGCCGTGCCCCCGAGCAGCAGCCCCAGGACCCCCAGCGTCAGTGCCAGTGCGGGGACCTGCAGCACGAGGCTGGCGAAGAGCAACGCCGGCAGGGTGACGAGGTCGCCGGTCGCGGTGATGACGGGCGCGCCGACGTCGTCCATGCTGAAGCCGGTCGCCTGCGATCGCCTCGCCATGCCGACGACGACGAGGAACAGCACGACCGACGACAGCAGGCCGCCGATCACCGAGATGGCGACGAGGTCCAGGACGGAGACGGTGTCCAGACCGAGGGCCACGCAGATGGCCCAGGCCAGCAGGCCCGCCTGCGCGGACGACGCGAAGCTCAGGAGGGTCGAGGCCTCGAGCTGCCGGCCCAGGTAGCTGCGACGCACGAGTGAGGGCTCGAACTGGCCGGTCAGGATGCCCGTCGACAATCGCGAGCCCAGCGCGCCGAAGATCGAGCCCCGCATGCCGATCGCCGCCGGGATCAGGGCGAGCAGTCCCGGGATGCCCTCGAGCCGTCCCGCCGCCGACGCGAGCACGACACCGGCCACGAGCGTGGCGACCAGGCCGACGGCGAGCGCCGAGCTGCCGGAGCGGATGCTCCGACCCTCCTGGATCCAGTAGCCCCGGACCTCGGAGAGCGGCAGGCCGATCACCCGACCGATCCACCGCAGGGGTCGCGGCGGGAGGGGCAGGTGTCGCCGGGGGCGGTGCACGACGGCACCTCCCAGCATCGGCGTGCGTGCAGCGACCGAGCCTAGCCAGCGGGCCCACCGGCACTACCCTGCCTGTATGACCCCGTATTCGGCCCCCCTGCGTGACATCCGGTTCGTGTTGGAGCACGTCACGCCGCTGGAGCGGCTCCGGGGTCTGGAGCGGTTCGAGCACACGGACCCGCATCTCGTCGACGACCTGCTCGCGGAAGCGGGGCGGTTCGCCGCCGAGGCCGTCGCACCCACCAACCGCGACGGGGACACCATCGGGGCGACGCTCGTCGACGGTGCGGTGGTCACACCCGAGAGCTTCCGCAGGGTGTACCGCCAGTACGTGGACGCCGGGTGGGGGGCGGTGCAGCATCCACCGGAGGCGGGTGGGGGCGGCTTCCCCTTGGTCGTGGCGAACGCCGTCAAGGAGCTGCTCACCAGCGCCAACATGGCCTTCTCGCTGGCGCCGCTCCTGACGACGGCGGCCGTGACGTTGCTGCTGCACCACGGCACGGAGCGGCAGCGGTCGACGTACCTCGAGCGGCTGGTCGCCGGCGAATGGGCCGGCACCATGAACCTCACCGAGCCCCAGGCCGGCTCCGACGTCGGCGCGGTCACCACCCGTGCCGAACTGGCCGCGGACGGCACCTACCGGTTGCACGGCCAGAAGATCTTCATCACCTTCGGCGATCACGACCTGACCGAGAACATCCTGCACCTCGTCCTCGCACGGCTGCCGGATGCGCCCGCCGGTACGAAGGGCATCTCGCTGTTCCTGGTGCCGAAGCTGCTCGTCGAGGCCGACGGCTCGCTCGGCGAGCGCAACGACGTCCGCGTCGTGTCGCTGGAGCACAAGCTCGGGATCCACGGGTCGCCCACCTGCGTGCTCGCCTTCGGGGAGGGCGGGGCCGGGGCCGTCGGCGAGCTCGTGGGCGAGCCGCACGACGGCATGCGCGCGATGTTCACGATGATGAACGACGCGCGACTCGGCGTGGGCATCCAGGGGCTCGCGGTCGCGGAGCGCGCCTTCCAGCAGGCGCTCGCCTTCGCGCAGGAACGGCGTCAGGGCCGTGGTCCGAGCGCGGACGTGGACGAGCAGTCCCCGATCGTGGACCACGCGGACGTCCGGCGGATGCTCCTGGTCCAGAAGGCGTCGATCGAGGGCGTCCGGGCGCTGTGCTACGCGAACGCCCACGCGATCGACCTCGCGGTCGCCCACCCCGACCCGGAGGAGCGGCAACGGCAGCAGCAGCTCGCCGACCTGCTGACGCCGCTCTCCAAGGCGTGGGGCACCGACCTCGGCGTCGAGCTGACGTCGCTGGCGCTGCAGGTGCACGGAGGCATGGGCTACATCGAGGAGACGGGCGTCGCACAGCATCTCCGTGACGCCCGCATCGCACCCATCTACGAGGGCACCAACGGCATCCAGGCCGTCGACCTCGTCGGCCGCAAGCTGCGGTACGGCGGTGGGGCCTTCGTGCGTGGCGTCCTCGACGACTTCGACGCCGAGGTGGCGCGCCTGCCGAACGGCTTGTCGCCGATGCGCGACGGCCTGCGTGCCGCGATCGGCACCGTGCGCGAGACGACCGAGTGGCTGCTCGCCCGTGACGACCAGCAGGACGTCCTGGCCGGCGCCACCCCGTACCTGCGGATGCTGGCGACGGCGGTGGCGGGGGTGCTGCTCGCGCGTGGTGCGGCCGCGGCCCAGGCTCGCCTCGACGCGAGCGACCACGGCTCCTACACCGAGGACTTCCTCGCCGCGAAGGTCGTGCTCGCGCGCTTCTTCTGCACGCGACTGGTACCGCAGGCCATGGGACTCGCTCCTGCCGTGACCAGCGGCGCGGAGGACCTCTTCGCGGTCGCGCCCGGCTCGCTCGGCCCCTGACGTCCCGCGGCTCGCCCCCGCGGCCGTGCCCTGCGCCCCGGGTGCCGGCTGCTCAGGCGTCCAACCAGGCGGTGACACGCTCGCCGTCGGCGGCTTCCCGGGGTCGTCCCCGGAGGATCACCGTCGGTCGAAGGGCGACCAGCGGCCGCGCGCAGACCGCGACGTGCGCGTCGGCCGCGTCCACCACGTCCGGCTCGACGCCGAGCGTTCCCTCGCCCTGGGCGGCGGCGAGCCGCAGGACGTCCGACTGCGACAGGCGCCGCTCGCCCGCGCGGAGCGCCGGCGAGCCGCCGGTCGCTCGAGGAGGGGGCGGCTGGTCCGGGAAGGTCTGGACCGCGCGGACCCACGGTTCGCCGCAGGAGCCCGACGGTGCCCCGTCGATCGCGTCGCCGAGCCACAGGACCTCGTCGGCGGCGACCTCGGTCGGCCAGTGCTCGTGCACCACGGCGAGCCGGCGCCGGGCGTCCGCACCGTCGTCGGGCGCCGTGCCGATCAGCTCCACCTCGATGCCCGCCCACCAGGCGGCCAGCGACACGGCTGCGCTGGTCCAGGAGAGCGGGGCCGCGAGCGCGATCCGGTCACCCGGGTCGAGGAGCAGGTCGAGCTCGAGCAGGTGCGCTCCCTTCGCCGCCCACTGCGCGAGCGACGCGACGCCCTGCTCTTCGCGCCCGCGCTCGTGCAGCAGCGTGACGGCGGGTCGTGCGCCCAGCTGTTCGGCCGCCGTGCGGAGAGCGGTCGCGAGGTCGTGAGGCGTCGCCTGGCGTTGGCGGGGTGCGAGCTGCACGGCTGGCCGAGCGTCGAGGCGAGAGGCGGGTCGCGATCATCCGGTCGGCCGGCGTCCTGGCCGGATCGCGCTCCCGCGATGCTACCGTTCGCGGGTCGCGGGTCGAGGTGGCGTGGACGGCCGCTCACGACGCCGCGACGCGCGCGATCCGGCACGCGAGGCCCGCAGGTGCGGCGCCACGTGAGGCGTCACAGGACCATGCGTTCTCCCTCGTGCGTCGGAACGCCGCCGCCCCTCGACCCCCGTCCTCGAGGCAGCACAGCTCCGTGACAACGACGCGCCCACCCCTCACCTTCTCGACCAGCCGCCGGCCCCCGGGGCGGCAGGCGCTACGCGTGGTGGGCATGGTGCTCGGCGCGCTGGCGGCGATCGCCGTCGTCTGGGCGCTCGTCGTCGGCGCCGTGTGGGCCTACGCGTGGCTGCGGCTCGGGCCGGACGACGTGCCGGCGCTCCGCGACGACGTGACGGCGCTCGGCACCCGCGGCTCGAGCGCTCCGGCGGACGCGACCACGATCCTCGTGTCCTTCACGGGAGCGGTCGACCCGACGGTGCCCCGCCCGTCGCCGCTCGACGGGCCGGTCGCGCTCGTGCAGTTCGGTGGCCCCCGGGACGAGCCGGCCGTGCTCCTGCTGCCGAGCGAGCTGACGGTGACCGTCGACGGTGTCGGGACCCTGTCGTTGGAGGAGGTCCAGCTCCAGGGGGGTCTCGACCTGCTCACGCGGGCCGTCGTCGACTACTCCCAGGTGCGGGTGGACCACGCCGTCGCGCTCTCCGTGGACGCCCTCCCGGCGCTCGTCGACGCCGTCGACGAGCTCGAGGTCTGCGGCGCAGGCGGCTGTTCCCGACCGACGGGGGACGAGGTGCGGGTCCGTCTCGCGACGGGGGACGATCTGGACCGTGCCCGCGTGGTCGCCGAGGTGGCACGCTCGCTCTCGCTGGCGCTCGACCGCACGTGGGCGGCGCGGTCTCCGTTGCAGGCGAAGCGCGTCGTCGACGTGCTGGCACGAGAGGTGACGACCGACGCCAGCCTGCGCGGTGGGCGCCTGCTGGCCATCGCCGCTGCGATCGCCACCCCCGTCCGCCTGGACACCGACACCGTGCCCATGGTGCAGAACCCCGCCACGGGCGAGGTCGTCGCCATGGAGGAGCCCACAGAGGTGCGCTTCCAGCGCCTCCGCGAGGGTGCCCCGCTGGCGGTGGGCGACGCACCACAACAGGACCTCGAGGCGGAGCTGATCGCCGAGGTCGAGGTGGCCGTGCTCAACGCCGCCGGGATCGACGGGTTGGCCGGACGCGTCCGCGTCGAGCTCGAGGCGCGCGGCTTCGTCGTGATCGGGACCGGGAACGCACCGAGCTTCGACCGTGCGGGCACGGTCGTCTCGTACGCGGGGGAGGACGAGACCGTCGCGTTCGTGGCGGGGCGGTTGGCGGAGGCGCTCGGGGGCGCCACCCTCGAGCCCAACGACCAGGCACCCACCTTCGAAGGTGAACCAGTGGACGTGCTCGTGCTCGTCGGTCAGGACCTGGCCGGGTGACGATACGTGGCGACGAGGGGGGACTCCCGATGACACCGGCCGCGCAGGACGTCGGCGTGGGCACACGCCCGGGGCCGTGGGGCCCGGCCGCCGGCGGTGGCCGGCGCTTCCGTATGCTGCGCCGCGTCCTCGCCGTCCTGTCCGTCGTCGGGCTCGTCGGTGTGGCTGCGGCCGGTACCACCGCTGCGGTGCTCACGCAACAGTTCGACACGAGCCTCCAACGGGTACCGGTCCCGGAGCTCGAGCAGACGCCCGCGCGCTACGACGCACGGCACTTCCTGCTCGTCGGCTCAGATGCCCGGGACGGCCTGACGGCCGAGGACCGGGCGTCGCTGTCGCTCGGCAGCTTCGACGGGCAGCGCAGCGACACGATCATCTACGTGTCCATCAGCCAGGATCGCGGCGCGGTGTCGCTGGTCTCGCTGCCCCGCGACCTGTTGGTGGTCGACGGCGAACGGACCCGCAAGCTGACCGACGTCTACATGGGTGGACCGGACCAGCTCGTGCGCGTGATCCGCGAGAACTTCGGTCTGCCCGTCAACCACTACGTCCAGGTGTCGCTGGGCAGCTTCATCGAGGTGGTGCGCACCCTGGGAGGCGTCGAGATCTGCCTCGACGAGCCACTGGTCGACCCGAAGGCGGGTGCGGACCTCGCCGCCGGATGCCAACAGATGGGCCCCTCGGAGGCGCTCGCGTTCGTGCGGTCGAGGGAGGGGCCGCGTTACGACCTCGACCGGATCGAGCGCCAGCAGACCTTCCTGCGAGCCGTGCTCGGGGAGCTGGTCGACACCCGCGTGCTCGGCAACCCCCTCCAGCTGTCACGGCTGATCGAGGACGTCGCGCCCCAGGTCGTCACCGACGAGGCGCTCGGATTGCGCCAGATGCTCGGGCTCGCCGACGAGATGCGGACCGTGGTCAGCGGGGGTGTGCCCATGACGACCGTGCCGTCCTATCCCCGCACGATCGACGGTGGCGCCTACATGGTGGCCTACGGGCCCGGGGCCCGCGCCATGTTCGAGGACCTGCTCGCAGGCCGTCCGCTGGCGGAACGCGGCGACGCGGGCGACCGCGAGGACACCGTGGTGGCCACCGTGAGCGGCGGTCGAGCCAACGGACAGGGGATCGTGGGCTCCACCCTCCGCTACGCCGGGTTCCTCAACACCGGGCCCTGGTCGGGACCGTCCGAGATGTACGCGGGCGAGACCACCACCGTCTACGCGCTCCCCGGCGAACAGCAGCGGGCGAGCTGGGTCGCCGCGACGCTCGGTGCGCCGGTGCTGCCGCTGCCCGACGGCGTCACGCCACCGGATGGGGCGCTCGTCGTCGTCGCCGTCGGCGACGACGCGACCACCTGACAGCCGACGGCTACCGTGCCGTTCCGCGCGAGAGAGCAGGCGGAGCGACGTGAAGGCGGTGGTGCTGGCGGGAGGTTCGGGGACGCGACTGCGCCCGATCACGTCCACCTCGGCCAAGCAGCTCCTGCCCGTTGCCAACGCCCCCATCATCACCTACGGGCTCGCGCACCTGCGCGCGGCGGGCATCGACGAGGTCGGCATCGTGGTGGGCGACACCGCCGCCGAGATCGAGGCCGCCATCGGCGACGGGGGGGCGTTCGGCCTGCGTGTGACCTACCTCCACCAGGAGGCGCCGCTCGGGCTCGCGCACGCGCTCTTGACCGCCGCTGCCTTCGTGGGGGACGACGACGTCCTGCTCTACCTCGGGGACAACCTGATCGAGGACCCGCTGGACGGGCTGGTCGGGTCGTTCCTCCGCGACCGGCCGGCCGCGCACCTGCTGCTCAAGCGCGTGCCCGATCCCCGCCGGTTCGGGGTCGCCGTGCTGGGTGAGGACGGCCGCATCGAGCGCCTGGTCGAGAAGCCCGAGGACCCGCCGTCGGATCTCGCGCTCGTGGGTGTCTACCTCTTCGGCCCGCAGATCATGGACGCTGCGAGGCGGATCGAACCCTCCGGCCGCGGGGAGCTGGAGATCACCGACGCGATCCAGGTCCTGATCGACGACGGCCAGACGGTCCGCGCCTCCGAGCTCACCGGATGGTGGCTGGACACGGGCAAGAAGGACGAGTTGCTGGACGCCAACCGGGTGGTGCTCGGAGGCGTCACACGCCGGATCGACGGTGAGGTGGACGGGGACTCCCAGGTCGTCGGCGCGGTGGTCGTCGAGCGCGGGGCGGTCGTGTGCCGCAGCACGGTTCGGGGGCCGGCGGTGATCGGTGCGGGCGCGCGGCTGGTCGACGCGTTCGTCGGCCCGTTCACCTCGATCGGTGACGGCTGCTCCTTGGAGCGCTGCGAGGTCGAGTTCTCGGTGCTGATGGAGCGCTGCACCGTGCGTGACGTCCGTCGGCTGGAGGGGTCGCTGCTCGGGCGCGACGTGGTGGTCGAGGGCAGCACGAAGCGACCGGCGGCCCATCGGCTGCTGGTCGGCGACCATGGCCGCCTCGAGCTGTCGGAGGGATGAGGGTGCACGTCCTGGTGACCGGCGGTGCCGGGTTCATCGGCTCGCACTTCGTCCGGCACGCCCTCGGGCGCCCAGAGGTGCGGGTGACCAACCTCGACGCGTTGACCTACGCGGGGGTGCCCGCCTCCCTGGCGGACGTCGAGGGTGACGAGCGCTACCGGTTCGTCCACGGTGACGTCCGCGATGCCGCGTTGGTCGTGGAGCTGGTCGCGCAGGCCGACGCCGTCGTCCACTTCGCCGCGGAGTCACACGTCGACCGTTCCATCGAATCGCCCACCGGCGTCCTCGACACCAACGTCGTCGGGTCGGGGGTGGTGTTCGAGGCGTGCCGAGCCGCGGGGACACCGCGGGTCCTGTTCGCCTCCACGGACGAGGTCTACGGATCGGTCGACGCCCCGCACCGCGCGGCCGAGCAGGCGCCGCTGCGCCCGAGCAGTCCCTATGCGGCATCGAAGGCGGCCGCCGACCTGCTCGCGCGGTCGTACGCCGTGACCTACGGCTACCCGATCACCGTGACCCGTGCGGCCAACACCTTCGGCCCCAACCAGCTGCCGGAGAAGGCCGTGCCGCTGTTCCTGACACGGCTGCTCGAGGGTGGGACGGTGCCGCTCTACGGTGACGGGGGGCACGTCCGCGACTGGCTGTACGTGGCGGACAACGTCGCGGCCCAATGGGCCGCGCTGACGCGGGGCACGCCCGGCGAGGTCTACAACGTCGGAGCAGGGAACGACCGCACGAACCGGCAGCTCGCGGTCGCGCTCCTCGCGTGCCTCGGGGTCCCGGCCGACGACCATGCCGAGCGGATCGTCCACGTCGAGGACCGGCCGGGACACGACCGCCGCTACGCGGTGGACGACGGCAAGCTGCGCTCGCTCGGGTGGTCGCCGACGATCTCGTTCGACGACGGCCTCGCGGCGACCGTCGACTGGTACCGGTCGTCCGTCGACTGGTGGCGACCGCTCGTGCGCGACGGTGTCGCGACGCGCCGCGGGAGGTCCTCGTGAGGGTGCTGCTCACCGGTGTCGAGGGGCAGCTCGGCAGCGCGCTGTCGGTGGCCTTCTCGGGCCACGACCTGGTCGCCACGTCGCGGCGGGACCTCGACGTCCGCGACGAGTCGGCGGTCGCCGCCATGGTGGCGCACGTCCGCCCGGACCTGATCGTCGACGCGGCGGCCTGGACGGACGTCGACGCGTGCGAGCGGGCACCGGTACGCGCCCACGCCGTGAACGCCCTCGGACCCTGGTGGCTGGCACGGGCCGCCGCACGCATCGGGGCCACGCTGGTCACGGTGTCCACCGACTACGTCTTCGGTGGGGCGACCCCGCTCGTCGACGGCGTGCCGAGGCGTCTGACCGAGCACGACCCGCCTGCGCCGCTCAACGCCTACGGCCGGGCCAAGGCGGCCGGCGAGGCCCTGGTCCGCACGACGCTGCCGACGCACCACATCGTGCGGACGTCCTGGCTGTGCTCCGCGTCGGAGCGCAACTTCCTCACCGCGGTGCTCGCACGAGCCGAGCGCGGCGAGCAACTGGACGTGGTGGACGATCAGCACGGGCGGCCGACCTTCGTCGCCGACCTCGTCCCTGCGATCCACAGGGTCGCGACCTCCGGCCGCTACGGGACCATCCACCTCGCGAACGAGGGCGAGGCGACCTGGTACGACCTCGCCACCGCCGCCGTGCGGAGGATCGACGGGGCGCGGGTCACCCGCCGCGCCAGCTCCTCGCTCGACCGGCCCGCGGCGCGCCCGGCGTGGTCGGTGCTGGACACCACCCACGCCGATGCGCTCGGCCTGACGCTGCCGAGCTGGCAGGACGGTCTCGAACGGACCCTGCGACAGCTGGCCGACGGGCCGTCGACGGAGCCGTCGACGCGGGAGCCGGCATGACGGCGTCACCGGACGAGCAGGGGGAACCGCAGGTGGCCGTGGTCGTGGTCAGCCACGACACGAGGGAGCACGTGCTGGCGTGCCTCGAGACGATCGGCCGTGGCGCGGACCGCTGCCGGGTCGAGGTGGTGGTGGTCGACGCGGGTTCGAGCGACGGCACGGTCGCGGCCGTGCGGGCCGCGATGCCGTCGGTGCGGGTGCTGGAGCTGGCCAACACCGGGTACGGCCGGGGGGCGAACAGCGGGATGCGCCTCACCACCGCCCCGGTGGTGGTCGTCGCCAACGCGGACGTCCGCTTCGCGGACGGGGCGATAGACGCCTTGCACCGGGTCTTCGCGGAGGACGAGCGGGTGGCGGCGGTCGGCCCCCAGGTCCGCTATCCCTCCGGTTCGCTGCAGGCGTCCGCGCGACGTCGCCCGGAGTTGCGCACCGCACTGCTCCACGCGCTGCTGGGCCGCGTGTCCCCCGACAACCGCGCCACGCGGCGCTACCACGCCTCGGACCTGGACCCCTCGGTCGGCCGGGAGGTCGACTGGTTGTCGGGCTGCGCCCTCGGGCTGCGCCGGTCCGCCCTCGAGGAGGTGGGCGGGTTCGACCCGGGATACTTCCTGTTCGTCGAGGACGTCGAGCTCGCGGACCGGCTGCGCGCAGCCGGCTGGCATGTGCGTTACGAACCCGCCGCCGTCGTGCTCCACAGCGTCGCCGCGTCGACGGGCGCCCGACGCCTGCGCAGCCTGGTGACGCACGCCAGCAGCCTCGATCGGTACCTCGTGCGACGCGGCCGGGGCCCCCTCGCGGTGGCTGCCCGCCCCTTCGTCCGGGTCGGGCTCGGGCTGTGGGTGGTAGGCACCTACCTCGTCGAACGGCTGGGCAGGACCCTCTTCGGTCGCCAGCGGAGCACGACCGGGGAGCGAGGATGAGCTCGAGGACGCGGGTCGCCGGAGTCCGCGACGCCATGATCGTCGCCGGCGGCGCCGGATCCCGGTTGTGGCCGCTGACCGAGCACACGCCCAAGCCGCTGCTGCCGTTCTGCGGCGTACCGTTCCTGTCGGGCGTCCTGCGCCGGCTGGCCGCCGCGGGCGTGGATCACGTCCTGCTGATCGTCGGCGCCGACACCTCGCCGTTCGCGGTGCTCGAGGAGGACGCGGCGCGGGTCGGCATCACGCTGGAAGCCGTCCCGGAGCCGCAACCGCTGGACACCGCCGGGGGTGTCCGGCTCGCGCTCGACCGCGTGCGCGGCACCTTCCTCGTTCTCAACGGCGACATCCTGACCGACCTCGATCTCGCGGTCGTGGTCGCCGAGCACGTCGACAGCGGTGCGGACGCGACGCTCGCGCTCACGCGCGTCGAGGACACCAGCGCCTACGGGGTCTGCGTGCTCGACGGCGACCGGATCGTCGGCTTCGTCGAGAAACCGCCTCCCGGGTCCCTGCCGGGACAGGACGCGGTCAACGCCGGCACCTACGTGCTGGAGCCGGGTGCGATCGAGCGCTTCCCCACGGGGCCACTGAGCTTCGAGCGGACCGTCTTCCCGTCGCTCGTCGCGTCGGGGGCCGACGTCCGCGGGCACGTGACGGCCGCGGTCTGGGCTGACCTCGGGACCCCCCAGCGCCTGCTCGACGGCCACCGGCTGGCGCTCGACGGAGCGCTCCGGTGGCCGACACTCGCCGACCTGACCCGTGACGAGGGCGTCTGGCGCGGTGCGGGCGTCGAGGTGGACGCCGCGGCGACGGTGCGCGCGCCCGTGCTGCTCGGGGCCGGGACGCGGCTCGCGGCCGGCGCGTCGGTGGGCCCCCACGTGGTCGTCGGTGTGGATGGTGACATCGGTGCGGGCACACGGCTCGAGCACAGCGTCCTCGGCTCCGGCACGGTGCTCGAGGACGGGGTGTCCGCCGAGGGTCTGCTCACGGGTGTGGGCGCGAGGGTCGGGCGAGGTGCACGCGTGGTCGGACCAGCCGTCCTGGGGGACGGGCAGACGCTCGCCGCGGCGGCCTCGCTCCATCCCGGCGACACCCTGCCCCCCCGACGGTGAGCGACCAGCGGGCGACCGGCCCCCGGCGCGCTCCGGACCCCGGGGCGTGGCCACCTGGCTGTGCTACAACCCGTCCGTGGCGTCCAACGGCCGATGGGAGCCGATGGGTGTGTCGGCAGGGTCGGAGCAGGGTCGGTCGGAGCAGGGTCGGTCGGGGATGGTGACGGCATGACGGGTGATGTCGCGCTCCGCCCGGCGCTCGTCCGATCGGTCGCCGGCAAGCTGGTCGACCTCTGGCGCGCGCGGGAGTTGCTGCTGCAGCTCGTCCGCAAGGAGCTGAAGGTCCGCTACAAGAACTCCTCGCTGGGCTTCCTCTGGTCGATGCTCACCCCGGCGCTGATGACGCTCGTCTTCAGCGTGGTCTTCACACAGATCGTCCCGATCCCCGTGCCGGACTTCCCGGCGTTCTTCATCTCCGGGTACCTGCTGTGGCAGTTCTTCCAGAACTCCTGCCAGGGCGGCATCCACTCGGTGGTCGGCAACGGCGACCTCGTCAAGAAGGTCTACTTCCCGCGGGAGGTCCTGCCGCTCTCCCACGTGCTCGCCCAGCTGATCCACCTGCTCCTGGCCCTGCTGGTCATCAGCCCCTATCTCGTCGTGACCCGGGGCGTGGGTGTCCTCCTGCACCTGCCCGGCACACTGCTCGCGATCGTGCTGCTCACCGTGTTCGCTTCGGGCGTGTCGATGTGGTTCGCCGGCGTGAACGTGATCTTCCGCGATCTGCAGGAGCTGTTCATCGTCATCTTCCAGGTGTGGTTCTACGCGACCCCGGTGATCTACCCGCTGGCCCTGGTGACCAAGGAGATCCAGGAGCCGTTCGGCTGGGTCGCGACGGCGCTGCGGTTCAACCCGATGACGTGGTTCGTGGAGGTCTTCCGCCACGGGCTCTACGGGCCCGTCGCGCTCGACGCGACGGACGAGACGCTGCGCGCGCTCGCTCCGGGTTGGCCGGAGCCGGTCGCCCTCGCGATCGCCGCCGGCTGGGCGGTCGCCGCGTTCATCGTGGGCTACGTCGTGTTCCTGCGCCGCTCCCGCACCTTCGCCAAGGAGGTGTGAGCGATGCCGGACCCCTCGAAGCGCAGCATCCGGCAGCTCGCCGGCGCGCAACTCGACCCTTCCCGCCCGGCGATCGTCGTCGACGGTGTCACCGAGACGTTCCGGCTCTACCAGGAGCGGCCGAGCGGCCTCAAGGAGCGCCTGTACCGCTTCCGGCGCTCTGCCTACACCGATTTCGACGCCCTGCGCGACGTGAGCTTCGATGCCGCCCACGGTGAGTCGATCGCGGTGATCGGGCACAACGGGTCCGGCAAGTCGACGCTCCTGAAGCTGCTCGCCAGGATCCTCCCGCCGGACCGTGGGCGGGTCGAGACCAACGGCCGGGTCGCGTCCCTGCTGGAGCTCGGCGCCGGCTTCCACGGCGATCTGACGGGGCGCGAGAACATCTACCTCAACGGCGCGATCCTCGGTCTGTCCCGGTCCGACATCGACGAGCGCTTCGACGAGATCGTCGACTTCGCCGGCATCCGGCCACTGCTCGACACGGCCGTGCGCACCTACTCGTCCGGGCTCTACGTGCGGCTCGGCTTCGCGATCGCCGTCGCGGTCGACCCGGACATCCTGCTCGTGGACGAGGTGCTCGCCGTCGGGGACGCCGAGTTCCAGGACCGCTCGCTCGAGCGCATGCAGCGCTTCCGGGACGAGGGCAAGACCTTCGTGCTGGTCAGCCACGACCTCGCCGCCGTGCGCGAGATGTGTGACCGGGCGATCCTGCTCGACCACGGACGGGTGGTGTTCGACGGTCCGGTCTCCGAGGGTGTCGAGCTGTACCGCCAACGCGTGCCGAGCAGCAGCGGACCGGCACTCCTGCGCGACCGCCGGATGCGCCACGTCCGCATCGAGGACGTCGAGTTGCTCGGGCCCGACGCCGCACCGATCGTCGAGGTCGCCCCGTCGACACCGCTGACGGCGCGGGTTCGGCTCCGAGCCACCGAGGACGTGGACGTCTGCAGCGTCGCCATGGTCGTCACGAGGGGTGACGGGACCCACCTCTACGAGTTGCACACCGCCTGGTTGGGTGTCGGTGTCGGCCCGCTGGGTGTCGGAAGCGAAGCGACCGTGGACGTGCGGTTCACCGCCCACCTGCTCGCGGGCCATTACGACATCGCCGTGTCGGTGACCGACGTGTCCGGCCGCGAGACGTGGGCGGTGGTCGCGGACGCCGCCCGGTTCAGCGTGTCGCCGGCACCGGGGGGCGCGGGTCTGGTGGACCTCGCGGGCTCGACGTCGGTCTCGGAAGGCCCGGCTCGCCGGCTCGGCGACGTCGGCGCGACCGGCCCGATCCCGTTGCCCCGGTTGCTGCGGCGCCGGGCGCAGGGCTAGGTGCCGGTGGCGGACCACTGCGTGGCTCCCGGCGCGGACCCGGTGGACCGACTGCCTCGTGGGACTGCGTCCGGCGAGGTCGTGGCGGTCGTCGTCGCCTGGAACGCCGAGGAGCACCTTCCCGCGTGCCTCGCGTCGCTCGATCGGCAGGACCACGACGACCTACGCGTGATCGTGGTCGACAACGCCAGCACCGATCGGACGCCGACCCTCCTCTTGCAGGCATCGATGGAGGCCCGCCGGTCCCGGCTCGAGGTGCGGACGAACGCGACGAACCGTGGGTTCAGCGGGGGCGTCAACGACGGGCTGGCGGGCCTTTCCCCGACGGTGGAGGCGGTGCTGCTCGTCAACCCCGACGTCGTCCTCGCGCCCGACCTCGTCAGCCGCTGCCTCACCGCCCTGCGTGCCGACGCCCGTCGGGGGAGCGTCCAGCCGCGGGTGCGGCGGCTGGTGCCCGGCCCAGGTGACGTCGAGGTGCTCGACAGCACCGGACACCTCTTCACGAACGCGAGGTTGTTCGGCAACCGGGGCGAAGGTGAGGCGGACGTGGGGCAGTACGGCCGTGCGGAGGAGGTCTTCGGCGCCTCCGGCGCCCTGGTGCTCCATCGGCGCGCGATGCTCGACGACGTCGCCTGGCGGCGCCCCGACGGCACGGCCGAGCCGCTCACGGAGGACCTGTTCGCCTACTTCGACGACGTCGAGCTCGACTGGCGTGCCCGGCTGCACGGCTGGACGGCGTGGTACGAGCCCGAGGCGGTCGGCTGGCACGAACGCGGCGGCGCCGGCCCGCGGCGCACCGCCAAGGTCGAGGCGCTCAACCTCAGCAACCGACTGCTGGTCGTGGCCACCTGCGACGACGTCGGATCGCTGGTGCGCGCCGCCCCTCTGGTGGTCACGACGTCGCTGCTCAAGCTCGTCGAGTTGCTCGTGACGGTCCCGAGTGCCGCGCCCGAGGCGTTCGGCCGCATGCGGTTGCTCCCCGAGGCCCTGCGTCGCCGGCGACAGCTGGGTGCGAGGGCGAGGATCGACCGGCGCGAGATCGTCGCGCGCCACGTGCAGCCGTTCGCCTGGCGACCCTGGGTCCGGACGTGGTGGCGCAGGATCCGGGGTCGTGCACCCGGAGTGGCACGCGTCAGCCGGTGAATCTGACGACGTGGATGCCGTGGTTCTTGTCGCTCATGTAGGCGTAGCCCCGGGCATCGACGATGATGTCTTCGGACTGGGTCACGAGGGCCGTCTTGGGAAGGAGGCCCCGACGCTCCTCGGGATCGTCGGGGAGGAACCAGCCCACCTCTCGGGGCAGGTAGGGGTCGGAGATGTCGTAGACCCGCAGACCGGCGTTGAACCACGTCAGGTAGACCAACTGGTCGGAGAACCACAGGTGTGGCTGGCCCTGGTGGTGGTGCTGGTTGTGGGGTCCGAACCGACCTCCGCGGGTGTGGAAGTTGGGGTAGGTGGCGCCCTCGGCCGGGCGCGGCACCGGGAACATCGACAGCAGCCGGGGATGCTCCTCGTCGGAGATGTCGACGATGCCGGCGAGATGATGCGGCTCGGCCGACAGCTCTGCGATCGCCTCGGTGTTGACGATCGCCAGACCCCGCTCCGTCAGTGGGATCACGGTATGCATCGCGATGTGACTGGAGAATGCCGAACCGATGTCGAGCCGGGACACCAGGCGCGGGGTGGTGATGTCCGAGATGTCGAGGATCACCATCCCTTTGGATCCGTAGGCCAGATAGGCCCGGTCACCGACCGGGGTGGCGGGGCCGTGGTGGGAGATCCGCTGGGCGGGGCTGGCGCCACCGGCGACGAACTGTTCGGGGAAGAACCACCGTCCCACCTCGCGGGGACGGACAGGGTCCTCGATGTCGAGGATCGAGTAGATGAACCCGTCGTATCCCGGGACCGACGGGGTCGCGTGGACGTACCGGCCGCCGGCGTAGAGGTTGCGGTGGGTGCCGCTGGCGCCGTAGCGGTGGCTCGACACGAAACTCGGCGACAAGGGGTCGGACACGTCCCAGATGTGGATCCCCTCGTCACCGGCCTTCGACGGGTCGCCGCCCCAACCCGGTTGGCGGTGCCCGACGCCGATGACGCACAACCCGTCCGCCACCTGCACCTGATTCGACTTCACATTGGGGTCGTCCGGTCCCGGGATGTCGCTGACGATCTCGGGTGATGACGGATCGGTGACGTCGAGGATGGTGGTGCCGGTCTCCCAGAACCGTGCCCCGTAGAGGTACCAACGGTCATCGACCACCTGCATCGCCAGCTTGAAGACGGGTCGACCGTCGAGGTCGTGGTAGGCGACGGATTCGACGTTGTGTGCCTGATGGCCGGGCATGGTTCTCCTCGCGACGGCTCGGCGCCCGGAACCCGAGCGGACAGAAGCGGTAGGGGCCCCGCCCGCTCGGGTCCCCTACCGCCACATCACATGCTGTCGGGGTCGGGTCGGAGGGGGAGACCCAACTTCTCCTGGACCTCGTGGACGCAGGAGAAGTCGACATGGTCACGCCACTCGAAGTCGGCCGAGAGCTCGCCGCCTTCACGCTGGAGGATCTCCGTCTGCAGGTCGAACGCCTCTGGAGTGGCGCCGCCGTCGACCGACCAGTTCCACTGGTTCTCGAAGGCCAGCCACGTCTCCTCGAGTCCCGCCGGGTCGTAGCCGTCGTCGAGGAGGAGCTGGCTGATCTCGTCGAAGCGCAGCCGTTCCTCCGCACCCTCGAGGATCCACTGCTTCGCCAGGACCCGGCCCTCGATGAAGGCGCACACCGCGTCGCGGTTGTTCTCCCAGGTGTCGCGCTCGACCACCCAGAGTTCCTGGGTGCTGGGGACCAACTCGTGGTAGAGGAAGTGGCCTCCCGCTTCCTCGACGGGCGGGATGTGGCGCAACTGGGCCATCGTGCCCTCGATCTGACCGGCGAGGAGCGACTGGATCCGGCCGTCGGTCCCACCACCCACGGAGACCCAGTTCACGTCCGCCGGGTCGATGCCGAGCTCACCCATCACGATCTCGGCGACAGCGACCCAGGTGTCGCCAGGGGCGCCGGCACTGAAGGTGGCCCCGACCAGGTCCTCGGGCGTCTCGATGTGGGGTGCGGACGCCATCATCCACAGGTCACGGTCCTTGTCGACCCCGACCACGACCAGGTCTGCGACCCCGGCTTCGATGGCCGGGAAGATGTTGCCTGCTTCTTCCTGGGCGATCCACACGGCACCGCTGAGCAGCGGAGCGATGCTGTCGTCCTCGGCGAAGAAGACGTCGGCGCTCTCGAAACCCACCTCGGGGAGGGTCTGTTCCTGGGCGACCACCCACGCCATCACGTTGCTCAGTTGCTCACCGCTGATGGCGATCTCGACGGTGGGGATGCTCAACCCCTCCGATGCGTCACCCGTGTCGGCCGGCCCGTCCCCGGTGGTGTCGCCGGGACCGTCGCCGTCGCCACCGCAGGCGGCCAGCAACAGCAGCAACGCCACTGCGCATGTGGTCCAACGGGTTCGTTTCACCGTGTGCCTCCCTCGTGTCGAACCGGGCCGGGCGCCTGGCTCGCTCGTGCTCGCCAGCATCTCCACGCGAGGCGACGGTGCGCGTCCCTCGACGACCTGGATCAGCGGCAAGACCCTGCCTGTGCCTCGGACCGAACCTGCATCACGGCCACGTCCCGACCGAAGGGGGGAGCAGCGCGACGATCCGGTCAGCCAAGCGTGCGGCCCCCTCCCAAGGAACGGCCGTTCGGACAGTACAGTAGCCCGTTGGGGCCGGTACATGCTCGCACCGGCTCGGCCGATCTCGAGGAAGCCCAGGCGTGGACCCGGCGTGTGGGGCGAGGCCGAGTGGTCACGTCGTCGAGGCGGTGCACGGCTGGTCGCCTGTGGCGGCGAGCCACCTGCCCGACTGGGACTAGGGCTCGGTCGGTCCGTCGTCCTCGTCCGGCTCGCCCTGCCCGGTCACGTCCTCGCCGAGGTCGAGTTCCTCCTCGTCGGCGACCTCCGGCTCGGGAGACTGGCCGTCGATCGGCGCGTCGCTGTCGTCCACCTGCCGGTCCTCGTAGGCGAGGACGTCGGTGGGATACGGCGCCGCGAGCCGCTCAGGGCCGATGCCGTGCGTCCCGAAGTTGTCGATCACGAAGGCATGCGCGACCGTCTCGTCCCAGGTGTCGCAGTCCATGGCCGTGCCCCACGCGCGGAACGCGACCGCACGCCCGGAGCTGAGCCCCGGGTCGTCGTACGGTGAGGTCATGATGCCGATCCCGCCGGCGTCACGTCGGAACCCGCTGGCGTTGAGGGTCTCCGCCCACGAGCCGATGTCGGAGGCGAACGCACCCGCCGAGTCGGGGTCCCACCAGACGATGATGCTGCCGTGCTCGAGGTTGTGCGTCGACGTGAACTCGTCGATCTGTCGGCTCGAATCCGCGATCACGGGGTGCACGCGCTCGTAGTGGGGACCGGAATGCGTCGGACGGACGTCGGGGTAGAGCAGGCCGAGGTCCCGGGACGCATCCTGCGGGAGGTGCCGTCGCTCGGCCAGCGGTTCGCGCTCGACGAGGACCTCGCAGCCAGCGGCCTGGCGCGCTGCCTCGGCGTCCGAGCTGGCGATCAGGAGCGTGTCGTCGATCGTCGTCGGCCCGCCGGCGAAGGCCTGGAAGACGACGGCTCCCACCACCGCGACGATCGCGAAGGTGACGAGGCCACCCTTGAGCCGGCCCTGCTGCTTGCGCCGCGCCGCCTCCTCTTCGTGGCGCCGTCGTTCCTCGCGCGAACGCGTACGGCGCTCCCTGTTGGTGAGGCGCTCCTGCTCAGCCACGCTCGTTCCCTTGCTGACAACCGACGGGGAGGCGGAGCGTACCGACGGGGCGAGGCGACGTCGGCCCCTGCGCCCCCGCGAGCGTCACCGCTCGAGGAGGGCCCCCCGGGTGTCGCGCGGTGGTCGTGGTGCCGGCACCGTCGCGGGCCAGCCGACTGCGACGAGCCCGAGCGGCTGCCAGGTGGTGGGCAACCGCAGCACCTCCCGGACGACGTCCGAGCAGAACGCGGTCGACGAGATCCAGGCGCTGCCGAGCCCGTGCGCCGTCAGCACGACCTGCAAGCTCTGCAACGCGGCCCCACCGGAGAGCAGGAACAGGTCCCGCTCGGCGGTGGTCCGTCGCTCGTCCGGGTAGGCGTGTGCGTCGTCGAGGGTCACGAAGGGTGCGAGCACCTCAGGGCACCGTCGCAGGATCGCATCCGACCGGGCGATGCGGCGGTCGATGCTGCCGGTATCCAGCCCATCGCGACGGAGGTCGTCACGCCAGCGCGCGGCCATGGCGTCGAGCAGCGTGTCGCGCGTCCCCCGCGCCAGTCGCAGCGTCCGCCACGGATGCGTGCCGTGGGGAGCGGGTGCGGTGCAGGCGGCCGCGACCGCACGTTCGAGCAGCCGGATCGGGACCGGTCGGTCCGGGTCCAGTGCCCGCACCGTCCTCCGCGCCTCGATGCCGCGCTCGACCGCGCTCGCGCCGCCGGTGGCGAACAGGTCGGTGGCCTCGTCCCGCACGAGCTCGCGGCCGGATCCCTGGGACGACGGGTGCAGGCCCCGGACGAGGACGAACGCCGTGCCGCTGCCCTTGGTGCGGACCAGGTCGGCGGCGCCGGCGATCTCGTCGGCGGTCGCTGCCAGGGTGACGTCCAGCCGCCTGCCGTCCAGGTCCGTGCCGCCACGCTCGTCGCGGAACGCCGCGATGCCGGCGAGGCCCAGCGCGACGTCCGTCTGCCCCACCCGCCACGGCCGGCCGAAGGTGTCGGTCACCACCACACCGACCTCGATGCCGCGACGCGAACGGATCGCGTCGCGCAGACGAGCGGCCGACGCATCGGGATCCGAGGGCAGCAACAGCAGCCGACCGTCGGGGGCGTTCGATGCGTCGATGCCGCCGTTCGCCGCGACGAACCCGTGCCTCGTCCGGGTGATGAGGACCCAGGGGGCCTCGGCGACGATCGCGCTCGCCTCGTCGCGCGCGAGCTGGCGACGCGCGTCGCGAGCGGCGTCGGGATCCAGACCGACCGGCGTCGGCACGGCCGCGCCTTCCGCGATGCTGACCACCTTCGAGGCGACGCAGACGACGTCGCCGTCGCGCAGCGTGATCCGTTGCGCGTCGACCGCCTGCAGCAGCAGGGTGGCGAGGTCGTCGCCTTCGACGACCCGCCGCTCCATCGGGAGTCCGACCACCTCGAGCGGGCCGGCGGTCGCGGGCCGGAGGGAGGCGGGGTCGTTCATGCCTCGACCTCGTCCGCCAACCGCAGGCAGGTGGCCGCCACCGCGGCCGCCACCTCGACGTCGTCGAGGAGCGTGTCCGTGGACCGACAGGCGATCCCGAGCGCTTCGACCGCCGCGACCGCTGCGGCGTCACGCCGGTCGACGACCCAGCCGTCGAGCAGCTCCGGGCCGTAGTGGGCCGCGACCCCGTGCGCGGAGACCTCGGCTCCGACGGCCGGGAGCAGCTTGTCCGCCATGCCGCGGACCACCGCGCCGTCGATGACGGGCGACACGCCGACCACCGGCGCGGCCGTCCGGCGCAGGGCCGCCGCGATGCCGGGCACCGCAAGGATGGTCCCGATCGACACGACGGGGTTCGATGGCGCGATCAGGACGGCGTCCGCCTCGATGATCGCCTCGACGACGCCTGGCGCCGGCCGGGCGAGCTCGCCGCCTCGCAGGTGGACGGACGCGACGACCGGTGCCCCGGCCTCGCGGACCCAGTACTCCTGGAAGTGCAGGTCCCGCCCGTCGGCGGTGCGGATCCTCGTCTCGACCGGGTCGTCGGTGGCCGGCAGCAGCCGTGACTCGAGCCCGAAGGCGCGCGCGACCTCGTCGGTCACCACGGACAGCGGCACGCCGTCGCGCAGTCGCATCGTCCGGTGCAGGTGGACCGCCAGGTCGCGGTCGCCCAGCCGGAACCACGGCTCGTGCCCGAACCGCTCGAGCTCGTCGGAGACCGTGAAGCGCTCCGCCGCCCGCCCCCACTGCTGGCGAGGGTCGACCAGCCCTGCCAGCCAGTAGGTGACGGTGTCGAGGTCCGGGCAGATGCGCAGGCCGAACCGGTCGAGGTCGTCGCCGACGTTCACCACCGCGGTGACCGACGCCGCGCCGACGTGGTGGACGAGGCCTCGGAGGAAGCGGGCACCACCGACGCCACCCGCCAGCACGACGTACACCCGGTGGTCCTCCCGCGAGACGTGTCGGGGGCGGAAGGCCCCCGAACGGCAAGGAGCGTAGACCGGGTGGGAGTTCCTAGACTCGGGCGAGCCTTCGCGGGCTCGTCGGAGGCGATGGTGGCGACCCAACGCGACGTGGCCGTGCTCGAGCGCCTGCTGCCGCGGGCGCTCCACCGTGCCGACGAGGGCCGGGTCCTGTCCAGGGACGAGGCGTCGGCCCTGCTGCTCGCGCGGGGTGACGCGCTCGGACGGCTGACCGCCATCGCGGGGCGCGTCCGCGACGCAGCCCCGTGGTACGCCGACGGGGCGTGGGGTCGGTGCAGCGACGGTCGACGCCGGGTCACCTACTCGCGCAAGGTGTTCGTCCCGCTCACGCACCTGTGCAGGGACACCTGCGGTTACTGCACGTTCGCCTGGCCACCGAAGGGCGACGTCCCCGCCTACCTCGCACCCGACGAGGTGGTGGCGATCGCGGAGCGCGGTCGGGCGGCGGGTTGCAAGGAGGTGCTCTTCACCCTCGGGGATCGGCCCGAGGAGCGCTATCCCGCTGCGCGTGCCTGGCTCGACTCGCGGGGATTCGCGACGACGGTCGAGTACCTGCGCGCGGTCGCGATCCAGGTGATCGAGGCGACGGGACTCCTCCCGCACCTCAACCCGGGGGTCCTCAGCTGGCAGGAGCTGGCGACCCTCAAGCAGGTCGCACCCTCGATGGGTCTGATGCTCGAGTCGGTCTCGGCGCGCCTCCTCGGACGCGGCGAGGCGCACCACGGCGCGCCGGACAAGGATCCCGCCGTCCGCCTTCGGACGCTGGAGGACGCGGGCAGGCTCGCCATCCCCTTCACCAGCGGGATGCTGATCGGGATCGGTGAACGGCTCGACGAACGGATCGACACGCTGCTCGCCCTCCGCGACCTCCACCGGCGGTACGGGCACCTCCAGGAGGTGATCGTCCAGAACTTCCGCGCCAAGCCCGACACCGCCATGCGGTCGCACCCGGAGCCGTCGTTCGAGGACCTGGTCGCGACGGTGGCGGTCGCCCGGATCGTCCTCGGTCCGACCGTGCACCTCCAGGCGCCGCCGAACCTCACGCCCGAGCGGTACCCGATCCTGCTCCGCGCCGGCATCGACGACTGGGGTGGTGTCTCTCCGGTGACCCCCGACCACGTCAACCCGGAGGCGCCGTGGCCCCGGATCGAGCAGCTACGGCAGCGCTCCCTCGGCGAGGGCTTCGTCCTGGCCGAGCGGCTGTGCGTCTATCCGGAATTCGCCGCGCGCCCCGATCCGTGGCTGGCGGGCCGCATGCGGGGGCCGGTCGAGTCCCTGCGCACCGGTTCGGGCCTCGCCGTGGACGGGCCACCGTCGCCACAGCCGTGGCAGGAACCGGCGCTCCAGGAGGTCGCGGTGACCGCGGCGATGTCGGCGGTCGTCGACGGCGACGGCGCCGGCGAGACGGCGGCCGATGGACGCAACGCCCGGTCGGCCGACGCCGGGGACGAGCTGCACCGTGCGGTGTTCGGGGACATCCACGTGATCGCCGACGGCGTGCTCGCCTCGAACGCGCCCCGGCCGGAAGCGCCCCCGCGTTCGCGCCTGCGCCGCGACGTCGTGCGGCTCCTCGCACGCGCGCAGGCGGGCGTCGTGCTCGATCACGCCGAGGCCCTGCGCCTGTTCGAGACCTCCGGCGTCGAGCTGGACGCGCTCGGTCGGGCTGCCGACGAGGTCCGCGCCGAACGCGTCGGCGACGTCGTCACCTACGTCGTGAACCGCAACATCAACTTCACCAACATCTGCTACGTGGGCTGCCGCTTCTGCGCCTTCGCGCAACGCCGTGACGATCCGGACGCCTACAACCTCTCGCTGGAGCAGATCGGCGACCGTGCCGTCGAGGCAGCGGCGTCGGGCGCGACGGAGGTCTGCCTCCAGGGTGGCATCCATCCGGACCTACCGGGGTCGCATTACTTCGACGTGCTCGACACGATCCGCACCCGCACACCGGAGCTGCACATCCACGCCTTCAGCCCCATGGAGATCGTGAACGGGGCGACCAAGCTCGGCATCCCGGTGCGCGAGTGGCTGGAGGAGGCCAGGCGCCGTGGTCTCGGCTCGATCCCGGGCACCGCCGCCGAGATCCTCGACGACGAGATCCGCTGGGTGCTCACCAAGGGCAAGCTCCCGGCTGCGTCCTGGGTCGAGGTGGTCACCACGGCACACGACCTCGGACTGGCGTCGACGTCCACCATGATGTACGGCCACGTCGACGAGCCGCGCCACTGGGTCGCGCACCTGCTGCTCCTGCGGGGGATCCAGGAGCGGACAGGCGGCTTCACCGAGTTCGTCCCGCTCCCCTTCGTGCATCAGCTCGCGCCGATCTACCTGGCGGGCGTCGCACGACCCGGCTCGTCCTGGGAGGACGACCGACGGGTCCACGCGGTGGCGCGGCTGCTGCTCCAGGGAGCGATCGACAACGTGCAGCTCTCGTGGGTCAAGGTGGGACTCACGCGGGCGGTCGACCTCCTCCGAGGTGGCTGCAACGACCTCGGCGGCACGCTGATGGAGGAGACGATCTCCCGTATGGCGGGATCGCAGCACGGCGTCCGCCAGGAGCCCGCGGAGCTCGTTCGGACGGCCGCCGCCGCCGGACGGCCGTCCGCCGAGCGGACGACCCTCTACGGCAGGCCACCGACCCGTGGCGGCGCGGCCACCGCCGCGGCCCAGGCCAGCGACGGCGGCCGCGGGCCCACGGGACACACGCCACCGAGCTGATGTGGGCGTGGTCGCGACCCGCCCGTCCGACCACCACCGCTCGTGGGCGAGGGGTGCTCCCGATGCCACCGCTTGTGGTCTGGCGCTTGACCGCTGCCCGGAAGTGCGTCAGGATGACAGGGTTGTAGTTCCACGGCTGTCGTAGCGGCGAGGATGGCATGGTCTGCGGATCCGGGTGGCAGGGACACCACCCCCGCGGGACCGCAGACGAGGGAGCCAGAGTGTGAGTGCGATCACCGAGCTCACGACCAAGCTCGCGTTCGACGCGGACGACCGGGCGTGGATGCTCGAAG
Source organism: uncultured Nitriliruptoraceae bacterium (assembly GCA_963695235.1). Lineage (GTDB taxonomy): Bacteria > Actinomycetota > Nitriliruptoria > Nitriliruptorales > Nitriliruptoraceae > PWLR01. The sequence goes on along the minus strand of OY968778.1, from coordinate 314,467 downwards.
CGAAGTGCCTGGACGCCGATCCCGAGGCCTTCTTCCCGGAGAAGGGCGGGTCCACGAGGGAGGCCAAGCGCATCTGCGCCGCGTGCCCGGTGCGTGAGGAGTGCCTCGACCACGCGCTGTCCAACGAGGAACGTTTCGGCATCTGGGGCGGACTCTCGGAGCGTGAACGACGCCGGGCACGCCGCCTGACGGCCTGAGCCCCTCGCGCCTCCTCCGCCGGGAGCGCAGCGGCGGCTGTGGTACCGTCCGCGCCGCTCCACGCGCCCCCAGTGAGGGCGTCGTCCGGTCTTCGGTGCGCTGACCGCGGAGCGGCCGGCACCCCACCAGCAGGCGGTTCCCGCCGCTGGCGTGCGCCCGGTCGAGGACCCCGCGCGCTCCTGCCTTGCCCGCGCTCGCGACACGCCGAGGAGCCGTTCGACCGTGACCGCCACCCGCAACGGCACGGGGTCCGTGTTGGCGGTCCTCGTCGTCCACGATGGCAGCAGCTGGCTGACGAGGACGCTCGACGCGCTCGCGGCGCAGACGTACGGCGACATCCAGGTGCTGGCGGTCGACAACGCGAGCACGGACGGATCGCGCGATCTCCTGCTCGACCGGCTCGGTGAGGAGCGCGTCCTTCTGGCCGATCGGGACCTCGGCTTCGCGGCGGCGGTGTCCATGGCGCTGGATGCCGCGCCGTCACCGGACGCGCCGTTCGTGCTCCTGCTCCACGACGATCTCGCGCTCGCGCCCGACGCCGTCGAGCACCTGGTGACAGCGCTCGACTCCGATCCCCGCCTCGCTGCCGTGGGGCCCAAGCTCCGCTCGTGGGGCGGCGCGGGCGAGCTGCAATCCGTCGGATGGACGATCGACATCACCGGTCGCGCGGACAGCGGTGTCGACGTGGGCGAGCTCGACCAGGGTCAGCGCGACCAGGAACGCCGCTCCCTGTACGTCTCCACGGGCGGCATGCTCGTCCGGCGGCTGGCGTTCGACGAGGTCGGTCGCTTCGACCGGCGGTATCACCTCTTCCGCGACGACCTCGACCTGTGCTGGCGCCTCTGGCTCGCGGGACACGACGTCGAGGTCCAGCCCGAGGCGGTCGGCGAGCACCGTGCCGCGGCGGCCAACTACGTGCGTCTCGGCCAGACGAGGTTCATCGGTCCGCGGTACTTCGCCGAGCGCAACACCCTGGCCACGCTGCTCAAGAACTACGGCGCGCTGCGGTTGCTGCTCGTCGTGCCGCTCTTCGTCCTGGTCGGGTTCGCCAAGATCGCCGGCTTCATGCTCACGAGGCGGTTCTCCGACGCGTGGCAGACGTTGCGGGCATGGCTGTGGAACGTGCTCCACCTGCGCGAGACCCGGCGCCTCCGGCGCAGGGTGCAGGCGTCCCGCCGCCGCACCGACGCCGAGCTCGCGCCGCTGTTCGGCCGGATCGGCCCCCGTGTGCGGGCGTACGTCGAGGCGATGGCCAGTTGGGTCTCGGGTGGCGACGTCGATCCGGCACCCGAGCCGTCGCATGCCCCCGCTCCGCCCGTCCGGCGCGCGCAGCGGCTCGCCGCGCTGTTGAGTCGCCGGCCCAGCCTGCTCGCGGCTTCGGTGCTGACGACCGTCTTCGCGCTGGGTGCATGGCAGCTGTTCCTGCCCGGTGAGCTCCGAGGTGGCTCGTTCCGGCCCTGGCCGGCATCGCCGCTCGCCTTCCTCGCCGACTACGGCGCGGGCTGGCACGACGCCGCGGCGTTCGGCACCGCGGCCGCTCCTTCCCCCGCGCAAGGGCTGCTGGGCCTCTGGCAGCTCCTCTTCGGTGGGAGCGCCTACCTCGCATCCCGAGCCTTGCTGTTCGCGCCGTACGTCGTGGCGTTCGTCCTCGCGCTTCGGGCGGCCCAGCACTTCTCGCCGCGCCGGGGACCCCGTGTCGTCGCGGCCGCCGCGTACGTCTTGTCGCCGCCCGCGCTCGCAGCGCTGGTCGTCGGTGACCTCGGTGCACTGGTCACCTTGGCCGTGCTCCCGGGGATCGCCGCGACCGGGCTGACGCTGGCGCGGCGCCGGGTACTGCCGAGCCGTGCGTGGCGCTCGGTGGCCGCCTTCGTGCTGCTCACTGCGGTGGCCGGGGCCTTCGAGCCGCTGTTCGCGCTGACGATCGGGATCGTCGCGCTGACGGTCGGGGTGCTGCTCGCGGTCACCGCGTCCGAGCACGCCTGGAGGCTGGCGATCCTCTCCCGCTTCTCCGCGGCCGGCCTCGGCCCGTTGGTCCTGCTGCTGCCGTGGTCGCTGGAGCTGCTCGACCGTCGTGACCTGGTGCTGGGCGCGTCGAATGTGAGCGCCGTCGGGGGCGAGGCGTGGCGCTGGCTGCTCCTCGCTCCACCGCTGCCGGGCTTCCCGGGGATGCTGGCGGGGGCCGGGTTCGTCGCCGCGGGTCTTCTGGGCCTGGTCCTCGGAGCGCGCCGCCGGGCGGCCGCGGTCGTCGCGATGTGGGCGGTCGTCCTCGTGGGCGCGGTCGCCGGGTGGTGGATCGACCGGAGTCTGGACGGCGTCTGGGCGGGTCTGCCGCTGCTCGCGGTCGCCGCCGCCTACGCGGGCCTGCTGGCGGTCGCCTTCGCCACCGGCGAGGCGCAACTGGCGCGGCACGCCTTCGGCTGGCGGCAGCTCGCCACGCTCGCGACGGGACTGCTCGTGGCGGCGAGCCTCGTGGTGATGGCGGTCTCGGTGGTCGCCGCCGACCTGACCCGCTACCGGGTGGGGCAGTCGTCGCTGCCCTCGTTCGTCGCCGCCGAGGCCGCCGACGGCCCGCCCTTCCGTGTGCTCGTGCTCGCGACCGGTCCCTTGGGGGTGGCATGGGACGTGGTCGGGGGCGGCGGTCCCACGATGGCGGCGTACGGCGTGCCGGCCAACGCGGAGGCGATGGGACTGGTCGAGCAGGCCGTCGTCGATCTGCTCGACCGCCGTGACCCGGGGGTCGCCGATCGTCTCGCGATGCTGGGCGTCCGCTACGTCCACGTCCCACCCGACGGCGTCTCACCCGAGCTCGACCGCGTCCTCGCCGCACAGCTCCACCTCGAGCCGCGTCCGCTCGCCGACGGCCGGCTGCTCGAGGTGACCGGGGCCATGCCGGCCGTCGCGTGGGTGCCCGCCGACGCGGCTCGCGCGCTCGATGCAGGTCGATCGCTGCCTGACGACGCGGAGCCGCGCCCCTTCTCGGACGGTGGCGACGGACGGGCGGAGGGGTGGATCCCCGAGGAGGGCGACGTGCTCGTCGCGGAGGTCGACGACGGGGGCTGGCGGCTCACGGTGGCGGGGAGGCTGCACGTGACCGACGGCGAAGGCCAGCTGGCGCGGTTCCGTGGCATCGAGCCGGGCCGGGCGGTGCTCAGCCACCAGGGTTCGACGACCCGCGGCCTCGCCGTCGCGGGTCAGCTGCTCGCGGTCCTGCTGGCGGTCTCGCTCGCGCTCCGGCCACCGGACTTCGCCCGCCGGCTCGCGGTCGCCGATCCGGTCCGACCGGTGGAGCCGGCGCGGGAGCCACTGCCATGACCTCGCATCCCGGCCTCGTGACCACGTGCGTGCTCGCACTCGTGCTGGGAGCCCTCGGCGCGGTCGACCGGTTCGGACCCGAGGTGGTTCGGCCGTCGCCCCCGGAGGCAGCCGGGACGAGCGTCGTGCCACGCTCGGGATCGGTCGTCTGCGCGGTCGGCCACGCCGCGACGGCCGCGACCACGTCCGTGGCAGTCGCCGGGGTAGGGCCGGGAGGCCAGCCGGCCGCGGTCGAGCTGGCCGTCTTCGAGGAGGGTGCGATCGAGAACCGCCCGCTCCCGCCCGTGTTCGCCGGAGCGATGTCGCGCCCGCCGGTCCAGGTCGGGGCCAGAGGGGCGGTCGAGCTGCAGTGGCGCGATTCGCCGGTGTCCCTGTCGCGGTCGTGGGTGCTCGACGAAGAGGGCGACCAGCCTGCCGTGGCGATCGAAGGTCCCTGTCCCACGAGCTCGGCGGATCGATGGGTCGTCCCGGGACTCTCGACGGTCGGTGGGGACGAATCCCGCATCCGGCTGGCGAACCCGCACCGGACGCCCGCGACCGTCGCTGTGTCGTTCCTCTCCCCGCAGGGACAGGACGCTCCCCTCATCCTGCGCAACGTCTCTGTGCCGGCACGTTCGGTGCGGGAGATCACGGTCAACGACACACTCCCGGAACGCCCCGATCTGGCGGCGGTCGTCGACGTGGTCTCCGGCCGACTCGTCGTCGAGGGCTACCAGCTGACGCGCTCGGCGATCGGTGGGATCGACGGTGGCACCCTGCTCGCCGCGGCCCCGACGGCCGCGGAGGAGTGGACGATCCCCTGGATCCGTACCAGCGACGGCACGAGCAGCTGGCTCTGGATCGCCAATCCGGGGGACCGGACGGCGCTCGTCGAGCTGACACTGCACACGACGTCCGGTGGGCAGATCCCCGACGGGCTGGCCGAGGTGAGCGTGCCGCCGGGCGAGCAGCGTCGCGTCGACCTCTCCGGCACCCTTCCCGGGGGACAGACGGACGCGGGACTGACCGCCCGGTCGAACGGTGCACCGGTCGTGGTGTCGGCTGCGACCGCCGTGTCCGCCGAGGACCCGGCGGACACGGGGAGCATCGTGCAGCTGGGCGTCACGGCAGCCGACCGTTCCTGGGTGCTCGCCTCGGGGCTGCCGGGGGCGGACCGAGCCGAGCGGCTGCACGTGGTCAACCCCACCGGAGCCGAGGCCACGTTCGACGTCGAGCTCGTGGTCGGGGTGACGAGCCTGCAGCCCGACGAGCTCCGCGGCCTGGTGGTCGGTCCTGGTGCGTCGTTGCAGGTCGACCTCGGTCCCCACGTCTCGTCCGCGCCGTCGTGGAGCGCCTTCGTCCGCGCGAGTTCGGGCGAGGTCGTCGTCGGACGCCGGGGACTCCGGGTGAGCGGGGTCGAGGGCCCGCTCCGCCTGGTCGTGGTGCCGGGCGCACCCTCGGCCGGCTGGCGGGCGGTGCCGAGCGGCCTCGTGGCGCGCCTCGAGGAGGACCTGGCGAACCGGTTCGGCACGGCGGATGCCTACCCGGGTGGGCGCGTGGAGGCGCCCGGGAGCTCCGGGTAGCGACGCCCGACGGCGAACCTATGCCCAGCCGAGTTCGTCCAGGCGGTCGTCGTCGATGCCCAGGTGGTGGGCGATCTCGTGGATCACCGTCTCGCGGACGAGCGCGGCGAGGTCTCGCGCGGATCGTGCACGCAGCTCCAACGGCCGTCGGAACAGGGTGATGCGGTCCGGCAGCCAGCCACCGTCGATCCCGCGTTCCGTGCGTGGGATGCCCTGGTAGAGCCCGAGCAGGATCTCGTCACCGCTGCCGACCGGGTCGGCCGGGGGGACGTCCTCGATGGTGAGCTGCACGTTGTCGAGGTGGTCGAGCAGCGGCGGTGGCAGGGTGCGCAGGGCCTCCGCGACGAGCCGTTCGAAGCGCGCACCGTCTCGGGCCCGCCTGCCGTCGGAGGGGCGGCGACGCGGGTCAACGTCCCTGACGCGGTGGCGGGCATGTCGATCTGGGCTCACGGGGGCAGCCTACCGGGGGGCGTCGCGCGCGGGGGTCGCGCGCTCCGCCGCGCCGGGAGGCGTCGAACCACACGGGTGGAAGTCGGTCCGGAATCACACGATCGGCTTGGGAACGAACGGGGTGCCCAAGACGGGACGCACGGTCGCCGTTGCTTGGAGAACCACATGCGTGTGGTTACCGTCCGCGCGTGCCCGGGATCGATCCGCTCCACTCCGGCGTCGCGCGCGACGCCAGCGGCCGCGCGTCCTCCCGCCCTCGAAGCTGTGCACGTCCGGGCTGCGCCGTACCCGCGGATGCGACGTTGTCCTTCAGCTACGCGGAGCGGGAGGTGGTGATCGACCGCCTGTCGGCCGATCCGACGCCCCAGCGCTACGACCTCTGCGTGCCCCATGCGGCCCGCACGCGCCCGCCCCAGGGATGGCGCATGCGCGATCTGCGCCCGGACGACGAGCGTCGTCCGGGCGACCTGCCGCAGCCACCGGCCGACCTCGGCGGTGACCGCACCGTGGCGGTGCTCGCCGCTGCGCTGCGTGCGGTCCCAGACGCCGTCTCCGAGGACGCTGTCGCCGCTCGTCCCGTCGCGGTCGTGCCGGTGGAGGTCCCCCAACCCGCGGTGCTGGTCGCAGAGCTCGCAGCGGCGGTCGGCGTCCCGCGTCCGCCCCTCGCCGTCCGGCGCCCCGCGCCGGTTGCGTCCTGGTAGCGGCGAACCCGCGCAGCGGCGCCACGCAGGCGGCGTCACGGGAGGATCTCCGCCCGCGCCCGACCCGCTTCCACCCTGGACGGTGGCGGATGTGGTTTCTTACGGTGCGATCATCCCCAAGGCTCGGATCGAAAGGCGGCCGATGGCCCTCCCACGCGACCTGGTCGCCCAGGTGCGCAGGCTCGACGAGTACGAGCTCCGCCGGCTGCTGATCCTCGTACGGGGTCTGCTGCTGCACGTGGACGGCGAGCCCGAACCCTCGACGCTGGGGCTCCCGCCGACGCTGCGCTACCGGCAGGAGCAGGTCCGCTGCGGCAAGCCGTCCTGCGGTTCCTGCCCGCACGGCCCGTACTGGTACGCCTACTGGAAGGAGGACGGGCGGACCCGCAAGCGCTACGTGGGCCGTCACCTGCCGGGGGAGCCACTGGAACCGGTCGTCCCCGGCTCCCCGGCGGCGGCGCCGGTGCAGCGGTTGCACGAGGGCCAGGCGGGGGCCGGTGCCCCGCGTGACGGGCAGCCGCCGGCGCCGACCTCGAGGCAGCCGTGAGCGACCGTCTCGTGGAGCAGCTGGCTCGGATCGTCAAGGCCTACGACGTCCGCGGTCTGGTCGGCGAGGAACTGGACGAGGACGTCGCGTACGCGCTCGGCGCCGCCTCGGCGGACGTCCTGCTCGGTGGTCACGGACGTCTCGTCGTCGGCCACGACATGCGGCCGTCCTCTCCACAGCTCGCCGATGCGTTCGCGGCCGGTGTCACCCAGGCCGGTGTCGACGTCATCGAGATCGGCCTGGCGTCCACGGATCAGCTCTACTTCGCGTCCGGCGTGTTCGAGGCGGCTGGCGCCATGTTCACCGCGAGTCACAACCCGGCGTCCTACAACGGTGTCAAGCTGTGCCGCCCCGGGGCCGCGCCCGTCGCCCTCGACACCGGCCTCGCGGCGATCCGCGAGCTCGCGTCTCGCACCCCCGTCCCCGCCGCGCGTCCGGGGACGCGCTCGCGGCAGGACGTCACCGAGCGGTTCGCCGCCCACGTCCGCTCCTTCGTCGATCCCGCGCTGTTCCGCCCGGTCCGGATCGCCGTGGACGCGGGCAACGGCATGGCAGGCCTCGTGTGGCCGCGGGTCGTCGAGGGGCTGCCGATCGAGACCACGCCGCTGTACTTCGACCTGGACGGGACGTTCCCGAACCACCCGGCGAACCCGCTGGATCCCGCCAACCTCGTCGACCTGCAGGCGGCCGTGCGATCCGGCGGTCACGCCCTCGGCCTGGCCTTCGACGGCGACGCCGACCGGATGTTCGCCGTGGACGAGACGGGTCGCCCCGTGAGCTCGTCGCTGGTCGGCTCGGTGGTGGCTGCACGGCTGCTCGGGCGCGAGCCCGGCGGCACCGTGCTGCACAACCTGATCTGCTCCGAGGTCGTGCCGGAGACCATCCGGGCCGCTGGCGGTGTCCCGGTCAGGACACGTGTCGGGCACTCCTTCATCAAGGCGCGCATGGCGGAGACGGACGCCCTGTTCGCCGTGGAGCATTCCGGGCACTACTACTTCCGCGACAACTTCCGTGCCGACTCCGGGGTGATCGCCGCACTCGTGCTGCTGGAGGCGGTCGCCTCGCGAGCGGCGCCGTTGTCCGCCGTCGTCGCGCCCTACGATCGGTACGCGGGCTCCGGCGAGGTCAACATCGAGGTGGACGATCCGGACGCAGCCGTGACGCGCGTGATCGCCGCCTTCGAGGGGCGTGCGACCGTCGACCACGAGGACGGCCTCACGGCCGTGCTGGGGGACGGGTGGTTCAACCTGCGGCCGAGCAACACCGAGCCGGTGCTGCGGCTCAACGTCGAGGCGGACGACCTCGACACGATGCGTGCGCTGCTCGACGAGGTGTCGGGATTGATCGAGCGCTGAGGGTCCAGCGGAACAGGGACGAGGTCACATGGCACTGGACGAGCGGCTGTTGGCGATCCTGGTGTGCCCCGATTGCAAGGGTGACGTCGAGTACAAGGAACGCCGCCACGTGGTGCTCTGTGTGGCGTGCGGGTTGCGGTACCCCGTCCGTGACGGCATCCCGGTGATGCTCGTCGACGAGGCGACGCGCTCCCGCGTGGGCTAGGGCACTGCCCGCGGTCGTCCACAGCAACGGGCGCCCGGCGGTTGCCACCTCGACGTCGCTCGAGTGTGCTGCGGGGATGCGAACGCACGTGCCCCGGGCGACGGGCCTCCTCGACGGGCTCCTGGAGCTCGTCGCCCCACATCGGTGTCTGTCGTGTGGCAGCAGGTCGGCGCCGCCCTGGTGCCCGACCTGCGCACTCCTGCTCACCCCGATCCGGGCGCCCTGTCGCAGGTGCGCGGGCGCAACGGCGCCGACGCATGCGTGCTGGCCGGCCGACGCTCCGGTCGACGCCGTCGTCGCCCCCTTCGACTACCGGGGGGTCGTCACCGATGCGATCGTCACCGCGAAGCTGCGAGGTGCGCACGCGGGCTGGTCGTCGCTGGCGGCGCCCCTGGTGGACGCCGTCGCTGCTGCGGCGCCCCCAGTCGACCTCGTGACGTGGATCACCACGCCTCGGACACGCGTGCGGCTGCGGGGACGCGACCACGGGCGGGAGCTCGCCTCGCACGTCGCCGCTGGTCTCGGGTTCCCCTGCCGCCGGCTGCTGGACGCGCGCGAAGGGCCTCGGGGGGATCGCTACCAGGGGCGGGCCACCCTCGGCGGCCGCTCCCTGCTGCTCGTGGACGACGTGCTCACGACCGGCACCACCGCGTGGCGTGCGGCGGCGGTGCTGCGCGGCGCGGGTGCGGGGCACATCTGCCTCGCCGTGCTGGCGCGTGCCGGCTCACACCCGCTCGGGCGGCGCTCCTGAAGCCGTCGGCAACCCGTCCGCGCGGCCACGCGGACGCGTCGTGCGATGCCTTCCGGCCCTGCCGCCCCTCCCGGGACCGCTGCTACGGTCGAGGCATCGGCCGGGGACGACAGCGTCCCCGCCTCGCTGACGGCCCTGGTCGGGCACCGCGGCGGCCCCGTCGCGGTGGACGTGGCCCGCGCGCCGGCGTCGGAAGCGGCGGCGACGCACGGGCTCAGAAGCGAGGAGGAGCCGTGCGGACCACCGTGAAGGGCAAGAACCTCGACGTCCCGGCGCATGTCCGGGACCACGCCATCGCCAAGCTGTCGAAGGTGCAGCGCCTGTTCGACCGCTTCATCGACATGGAGGTGGTGCTCTCCGAGGAGGCGAACCCGAGGATCGAGGACCGTGTGCACTGCGAGGTGGTGTTGCACGCCAAGGGCAGGTACCTCCGCGCGAGCGCAGCCGGCCCGGATCCGCTCACGGCCATCGACCGCGCCGAGGCGAAGCTCGTCCGGCAGGTCCGCAAGTTCAAGACCAAGCTGGTGTCCAAGCCCAGGCTCGCCGCAGCGGGGGCGGCGCCGATGCACGCGTCGGCGCCCGAGGGGAACCGGATCTCCTGACCCTCCGTCCGGCGGACCCGCAGGAGGCGGCCGGTGGAGTCGGCCGCCTCCGCAGTCGCACGGGCGGCTCCGTCGTAGCACCCTCGGGCTAGACTCCCTGCGAGGTACACGCCGTCGGCGTGCGAGTCGGACGAGCGCCGCAACGGGGAGAACCGTGGATGGGCGACGATCGCATCAGGATCCTGATCGCCGACGACCACGAGCTGTTCCGCCGCGGTCTGCGGATGGTGCTCGAAGACGAGGACGACATCGAGATCGTCGCCGAGGCCGGTGACGGGGTCCAGGCCGTCGAGCTCGCGCGGGAGCACGCGCCGGATGTCGTCGTCATGGACGTGCGCATGCCGTCGCTGTCGGGGATCGAGGCGACGAAGCGGATCAAGGAGGAGGAGCCGGGGGCCCGCATCCTCGTGCTCACCATCTCCGACGAGGAGGACGACCTCTACGAGGCGATCAAGGCCGGCGCCAACGGCTACCTGCTGAAGGAGATCTCCATCGACGAGATCGGGGGGGCCGTGCGCTCGATCCACGGTGGTCAGTCGCTGATCTCGCCGTCGATGGCCTCCAAGCTCCTCGACGAGTTCGCGGCCATGATCCGCAAGGAGGAGGCCAAGGAGGAGGTCCCCGCGCCACGACTCACTCCGCGGGAGATGGAGGTCCTGCAGCACGTCGCGCAGGGCATGAACAACCGCGAGATCGCCAAGGCGCTGTTCATCTCCGAGAACACGGTCAAGAACCACGTGCGCAACATCCTCGAGAAGCTCCACCTGCACTCGCGCATGGAGGCCGTCGTGTACGCGGTCCGCGAGAAGCTGCTCGAGATCACGTAGCGGTCGGGACGGCGGGCGGCGTGCCCGCATGCATCCCGCGGCGAGCGGTCCCGCGTGGCGTACCATCGCCACCTCACGGGCGGGGCCCCAGATGGCCCGCCCGCGCCGTCCGAAGAGGGTCATCACGTGGCAGTGCTCGACAAGCTCCTCCGTGCCGGTGAGGGCCGGAAGGCCAAGCAGCTCCAGCGCATCGTCGACGCGGTCAACGCGGCCGGTACGACGATCGAGCCCCTGTCCGATGCTGAGTTGCGGGCTCGCACCGACGCCTTCCGCCAGCGGCTCGCCGACGGCGAGGCGATCGACGATCTCCAGGTCGAGGCGTTCGCCGTCGTCCGTGAGGCGGCCTGGCGGGTCCTCAAGCAGCGCCCGTACGACGTGCAGGTCTTCGGTGGTGCCGCGCTCCACGACGGCAACATCGCCGAGATGAAGACCGGTGAGGGCAAGACCCTCACCTCCACGATGCCCGTGTACCTCAACGCGTTGACGGGGCGCGGGGTCCATGTGGTGACGGTCAACGAGTACCTGGCGAAGCGCGACGCGGCCTGGATGGGCAGGATCCACGAGTTCCTCGGCCTCACCGTGCGTGTGGTGCATTCGGGTCAGACGCGCGACGACAAGCGCAACGCCTACGCGGCGGACATCACCTACGGCACGAACAACGAGTTCGGCTTCGACTACCTCCGCGACAACATGGCGCTGGAGAAGGCGCGCCAGGTCCAGCGTGGGCACTTCATGGCGCTGGTCGACGAGGTGGACTCGATCCTGGTCGACGAGGCACGCACGCCGCTGATCATCTCCGGGCCGGCCGAGAAGTCGGCGGACCTCTACCAGATCTTCGCGCGCCGTGTGGTCCCGAACCTGACGAAGGGGGTGGAGGGTGACCGCCCGGGGGAGGCATCGGGCGACTACGTGATCGACGAGGCCAAGCGCACCGCCGCCGTCACGGAGGAAGGCGTCACACGGGTCGAGAAGCTGCTCGGCATCGAGAACATGTACGAGTCCGTGAACACCCCACTGATCCACCACCTCCAGAATGCGTTGAAGGCGAAGGAGCTCTACAAGCGCGATCGCGAGTACATCGTCGTCGACGGTGAGGTCAAGATCGTCGACGAGAACACTGGGCGCGTGCTGGACGGCCGCCGCTACTCGGAAGGGTTGCACCAGGCGATCGAGGCGAAGGAGGGGGTGCGGATCAAGGAGGAGAACCAGACGCTCGCGACGATCACCCTCCAGAACTACTACCGTACCTACGACAAGCTCGCGGGCATGACGGGAACGGCCAAGACCGAGGAGGTCGAGTTCCTGGAGATCTACGAGCTCGGGGTCGTCGAGGTGCCGACCAACCGGGACCTCGTGCGTGACGACGGCGCGGACCTGATCTACAAGACCGAAGAGGCCAAGTTCGAGGCCGTCGCGCGGGAGATCCAGGAACGGTACGAAGCCGGCCAGCCGATGCTCATCGGCACCACCTCCGTCGAGAAGTCCGAGCTGCTCGCCCGGACGCTGACCAAGCTCGGGGTCAAGCACGAGGTGCTCAACGCCAAGAACCACCTGCGTGAGGCGCAGATCGTCGCGCAGGCTGGCCGGCTCGGGGCCGTGACGGTCTCGACCAACATGGCCGGCCGCGGGACCGACATCATCCTGGGTGGCAACGCCGAGGAGGTCGCGCGACACGAGGTCTTCAAGCTCCCGGAGGACGCGACGGAGGAGGAGAAGTCCGCCACGTTCGACGAGGCGTACGCACGGTACGAGGCCGAGTTCGCAGCCGAGGGAGCCCGCGTCAAGGAACTCGGCGGCCTCTACGTGATCGGCACGGAGCGGCACGAGTCCCGTCGTATCGACAACCAGCTCCGTGGCCGGTCCGGTCGTCAGGGCGACCCCGGAGAGAGCCGGTTCTTCCTCTCGCTAAACGACGATCTGATGCGACTGTTCAACGCTTCGGCGGTCGAGCGGATCATGACCCGCCTGCGCATGCCGGACGACATGCCGATCGAGCACAAGTGGGTCACGAAGGCCGTGGCGAACGCGCAGCGGCAGGTGGAGAGCCTCAACTTCGATCGGCGCAAGAACGTCCTGAAGTACGACGACGTCATGAACGAGCAGCGGAAGGTCGTGTACGGCCAGCGGCAGCGACTGCTCGACGGCGAGCACGATGCGATCGAGGAACTGGCACAGAAGTACCTCGACGACGCGATCGAGGCGCTCGTCGACGAGCACTGCCCCCCGGGTGTCTACCCCGAGGACTGGGATCTGGATGGCTTGGCCACGCGCCTCGAGCAGGTCTATGAGTCGAAGGTGGATCTCGCCACGCTCGACCTCGAGCGGCTGGACCGCGACCAGCTCGTCGAGCTGCTCGTCGAGGACGCCGAGGACGCCTACGAGCGACGCGTGGAGGAGGTCGGCGGCGAAGAGGTGATGCGCGAGATCGAGCGGCGCGTCATCCTTTCCGTCGTCGACCGCAAGTGGCGCGAGCACCTCTACGAGATGGACGCGCTCCGCGACGGCATCGGCCTCCGGGCGGTCGGCCAGCGCGACCCCTTGACCGAGTACCAGCGCGAGGCCTACGACTCGTTCGTCGACATGATGTCGGGCCTCAAGGAGGAGGCCGTCACGTACTTCTTCCGCCTCCCGATCAAGCGTGAGGGCGAGGGTGCGGCGGCCAGCGGGCCGACCGCGCCGTCCCCTGCCACCACGCTCACGGCCAGCTCCGCCGCTGCGACCGCCGCATCGGCGCCGTCCGCGGCCGGGCCCGCGGACGGCGGCGACGACGACCCGACCGCGAAGGTCGCGGCAGCCATCCCGCTCGAGGAGGATCGGAGTCGCGGTTCGCTCACCTACCGGTCGGGCAGTGGCGGCTCCGCCGATTACGCCGTGGCTGGCGGCGATGGCGTGACCACGACCGACGAGCATGGACGCGAGGTGGAGCGGCGACAGGACGGCTCGACGGTGCGACGCGTCGCCGCGGGCGCCACCTACACGGCCGAGGAAAGGGTCGGGCGCAACGACCCGTGCCCCTGCGGGAGCGGCCAGAAGTTCAAGCGCTGCCATGGGGCGTGACGACCTGCGCGACCAGCGTGGCGCTTCGGCGTGACGCGAGGGGAGGCAGGCCCGCCTCGGGGGCGCTGAGGTCGGCTGCCCGCCAGCGCCCGGCACGCCGTTCGAGTCGGATCGCGATCGCGGTCGTCCGGCCCGCGTGATCGAGCAGCACGACGGCCTCGCAGACGTCGTCGCTGGGCCGGGTGGCGTGGATGCGGCGTATCCGGGTCAGGTTCGTCGCCCGGTCCCGGCCTCGCGCGACCTGATGTGCGAGCCGCTGGTCCACCGCCGGCGTCAGCAGGGGCCGGAGCTGGTGGAGCGGTCGTCTGCCGCCCCGCACCTCGAGCCATGCGACGGCGAGGAGGCCGGCCAGCCTCGCCGGGTCGCCTCCCCGTTCGTCCGTCGGTGGCGCCAGCAAGGTGTTCGATGCGGCCGGAGCCGCCGGTAGGCCGTTCATCGGTCGTTCTCCGTCCCTCGCGCGCCGACCACGACGTACGTCTCGTCCGTGCGTTGCAGCCAGGCAGTACGCGCGCCGACCTCGTCGGGGAGCGCGAAGTGGACGAGCACGGGCCATCGGTCGGTCTCGGACAGCTGCAGCACCTCCGCCTCCAGGTAGCCCTCGGCGCGCAACGCGTCGGCCGCTGCGAGCAGGTCCTCGGGGTCGGTCAACGTGCGGGTCGCCTCGGGCGGCCGAGACACGGGCCTCGGCGAGGCGAGCTGCCAGGGCGCCCCGGCCGGGTGGGCGCCATCCCCGTCGATGAGCAGGGGGACGGCGACGCGCTGCAGACCGATCTCGAGCTCGTCCGGACCCTCGAACACGGTGGCGAGCACCGTCACGACGGCCGTGTCGTCGCTCGTCCGTTCGATCGCCTCGACGGTGAGGTGCTCCGCGTAGCGGGCTTCGGGCGGCTGGATCCCGCCCACGTGCAGGGGTGGGCCCATGCCTGACAACCAGGCACGGGCGAGGGCGATCGCGAGCGCACCGTGGCGGAGGTCGTCCCCGGGGATCGTGGCGCTGCGCGCGGGGCCGACCTCGCGAGCGGTTTCGGCCGGCGCCGTGGAAGCCGGTTCGTCGGATCGGAGCTCGAGGGCCTCGTCGCCCTGCGCATCCACGGGGATGGTCGGGGCGGCATCGTGGGGGGAAGTGCTCGGCGGCTCGGAGGCGGCCAGACGTGGCAGCACGAGGACGGCGACGAGCACGAGCCACGGGAGTGCGACCAGGAACGGCAGTGCCGGTCGCCTCCGACGCGCCGGGGGTTCGTCGTCGAGATCCTCGAACCGCTGCATCCAGGTGTCGTCTCGCACGAGCGCTCCGTCCGCCGCGTCGGGTGTGAGGCCGGCCCCGGCCGGGGCCGGCAGCGGCGTCGGGGGGCGGTCGACGCCGTGTCGTGATGACCTCACGGAACCTATCATAGCATTTCACTACGTTCCACTTCATCTCGATGCTTCCAACTGTGGAACAGCGTCGGCGGCGGCCCCGCACCGTCGTGGAGCGCTGCCGTTACGCTCACGACGCACGCGGGACCGAGGCAGGATCGAGCACACGAGGACACGACGTGAGCGAGCCGTCCCCGATCCGCCGGGAGCTGACGGACGACGAGCGCCGGGCCCGCTTCGAGGTCGAGGTACTGCCGCTCCTCGACCGCCTCTACTCGGCTGCGCTTCGCTACACGCGCGACCGCACCGACGCCGAGGACCTCGTGCAGGAGACGATGGCGAAGGCCTTCCGGTCCTTCCATCAGTACCGGCCTGGCACCAACCTGCGGGCGTGGCTGTACCGGATCCTGCACACCACCTACATCTCGCAGTATCGGAAGGCACAACGCCGCCCGCAGGAGTCCTTGCAGGAGGAGATCGACGACTTCTCGCTGTACGACGAGGTCCAGCGCGCCGGAGGCGGTTCCGTCGAGCGTGAGGTACTGGCAAGGATCTCGGCCGACGAGGTGAAGGAGGCGCTCGCGGCACTGCCGGAGAGCTTCCGGCTCGCGGTCTATCTGGCCGATGTGGAGGGCTTCGCCTACCGCGAGATCGCGGAGATCATGCAGACCCCGGTGGGCACCGTCATGTCGCGCCTGCATCGGGGAAGGAAGGCGCTGCAGAAGGCGTTGTCCCCGTACGCGAAGGCCCATGGGTTGCTCGCGACCGACGACCCGGCCGATCCCAGGGAGACGTTGCGGTGACACGCGAGCCCGACTGTGGCGACGAGTGTCTGGAGGCGCTCGCACGCCTCGAGGCCTACCTCGACGGTGAGCTCCCCGGACCGGATGCGGCGCCGGTCGTGGCACATCTGGCCGACTGCGTCCCGTGCGCAGAGCGAGCGAGCTTCGAGGAGCACGTGCGGGCGTTGCTGCGCCTGCGGTGCCACGACGCCGCCCCTGCGGAACTGCTCGTCCGGGTCCGGGAGCTGCTCGGCGTGCCGCCGGTCGCGCGCTGACGCCCGAGTAGGATCGTGTGCCGCGCGCTGGCCGTTGGCCCTCACGCCCCGCACGAGCGCGTCCAGCCGGAACGGAGTGGAACATGGTCGAGCGGCCCGTCCTCGTGACCGGCGCCGCCGGCTTCATCGGCTCGAACCTCGTGACCCGCCTGTTGGAGGACGGACGTCGTGTCGTGGGCGTCGACGACCTTTCGACCGGCACACTCGCGAACCTGGCGGAAGCTCGTGCGGAGCGGCACGCGGGGCGTTTCGAGTTCGATCGGCTCGACATCCGTGGCGGGGCACTGTCGGCGCTGGCGGAGCGCCTCGAACCGGAGATGATCTACCACCTGGCCGCGCAGGTCTCGGTCTCCGCGAGCGTCCGCGATCCCCTCCACGATGCCGACGTCAACGTGCTCGGGACCCTCGCCGTCCTCGAGGCCGCCCGCCGGGCGGGTGCGCGCAAGGTCGTGTACGCCTCGTCCATCGCCTCGTACGGCGAGCCGTCCCTGGAGCGGCTGCCGATCGACGAGACCTTCGACGGCGTGCCGCTGTCGCCGTACGGCGTCTCGAAGCGCGTCGCCATGGACTACCTGCGGTCCTACCACGAGCAGTACGGGCTGGACTGGACGGCACTCACCCTCGCGAACGTCTACGGACCGCATCAGACCGCGGCCGGCGAGGGGGGCGTCGTCGCCGTCTTCGTGGACGCGATGCTTCGCGGCTCGCCGGTCACGATCAACGGTGACGGGGAGCAGACGCGCGATTTCGTCTTCGTCGACGACGTCGTCCACGCGTTCGTGCTGGCGGGCGAGCGCGGTGGCGGCGAACGCTTCCTCGTGGGAACGGGCCAGCAGACGACGGTCGGCCAGCTGTTTCGCGCCCTTGCGGCCGCGACCGGCTATGCGCCGGGGCCCCTGTTCGGCGAGCCCCGGGACGGCGACGTGCGGCACAGCTGTGTCGATGCCCGCCGTGCCGCAGCCGTCCTCGGCTGGAAGCCGTGGACGACCCTCGAGGAAGGCCTCGCGGCGACCCTTCGGTGGGCCTCGACCCGCTGAAGCCGGTCACGCACCATGTCTGCATGGTCACGGAGCGGTAGGGTCCGCGCTCGCCTCACCTCGTCCGCTGGCCCCGCCGCCGGACGCACGACGGGGACGGCGACGGGCAGGCGGAGCGACGGAGACCGATCAGGTGCATGACGTCGAGGACGACAACAGCTCCTATTCCCATGGGGTCGGCGAGCGCCTGCGCCGGGTTCGGCTGGACCGCGGGTGGTCCCTCCAGGAGGTCGAACGGATCTCCGAGGGCCGCTGGAAGGCAGCGGTCATCGGCTCGTACGAGCGCGGGGACCGCAACATCACGGCGACGCGTCTGTTGGAGCTGGCGGCCTTCTACGGCGTCACCCCCGGTGAGGTGCTGCCCGGCGAGCCGCCGAGCCGGTCGGCGTCCGGGCCCGGCGCGGTGACCATCGACCTCGAACGGCTGGAGCACGGAGGTGGTCGCTTCGCCCCCCTCCGCCGCTACCTCGAGTCGATCCAGGTCCAGCGTGGCGATTTCAACCGGCGCGTGCTGTCGGTCCGCGGCGACGATCTCCGCGCGCTCGCCGTGCTCGCCGAGACCACGCCCGAGGATCTGCTCACGGAGCTGCGTGCGAGCGGCATGCTGTGGGAGGAGCCGTCGACGTAGCGGTCAGCGGGCGGACTCGCTGAGCACCCGGTTCAGGGCGTCGAGCACGGCCCGCGCGATGGCATCGGCACTCGCGTCGCGGACCAGGGCGCTGCCCGTCAGCGTGGTGCTCGAGCGTGCGTCCACGACCTGCACGGTCGCGACCGCGACCTGATGGCTGGCGATCGTGACGAGCTCCACGCCGTCCAGTTCGAGCTCCGGGCCGTCCTGGAGCAACTCGGCGACTGCCTGCAGGGTTGCCGTCGCGACGGCGCGCGCCCGGCCGCTCGGTGTCGCCGAGCCGTCGACGGACCCTGTCGCGGTCAGGTCGACGTCACGCAGCACCACCTCGGCGTGCGAGCTCCGGCCGCTGGCGGAGGTCGCGATGCGCTCGATGCTGACGCGGGAGCTGACGGGCAGGCCGTGGCCCTCGTCGAGCTGCACGACGCTGATCACCCGGTGGTCCGTGGACACCCCGAAGCGCGCCATCAGAAGGGTCTGCACATCTCGGACGGTCTGCTTCGGCGATCGATCCAGGCCCGTCAGCACGTGCAACTCGTCGATGTTGCGCTCGTAGCCCGGGACGAGCCGCGCGGCCAGGACGCCCGGTATCGCGCTCAACGCACGCTCTGCGCGCGCCCGCTGCTCGGGATCGTGGAGGTCGGTGACCGTGGGCCGAGCCGAGAGATCGACCTCGACCGCCAGGTCTGCGCCGGCGCCTCGGGCGACAGCGTGCCCCTGCTCCTCCACGGTGCGCATCCTCCGCCTGACGCCCCTCACGGGTCGAACGGCAGCGTAGTACGTGTCTCCGTCACCTCCCCGCAACCGCCACGCGGCTGGGGGCCAGCGACCGATCGTCAGCGCGGGGTGGCCACACGGCCGTCCCCATGACCCGGCCCGTCCA
Source organism: uncultured Nitriliruptoraceae bacterium (assembly GCA_963695235.1). Lineage (GTDB taxonomy): Bacteria > Actinomycetota > Nitriliruptoria > Nitriliruptorales > Nitriliruptoraceae > PWLR01. The sequence goes on along the minus strand of OY968778.1, from coordinate 295,939 downwards.
GCCTTCAGCGGTGTTGCTCGTGTGGAGTCTGAGCTCTTGGTCGCGCGTCTGCGAGCTGAAGTCAACGAACGTGGCCGTGGACGAACGGACAGGAGTCGCGTAGTGTGCGCAGCTGGGCACGCAGCGCTAGCGCGGTGTCACGGGGGGCAGTGACAACTGCAGAGCGAGCGGTGCGCGGGGGAGGTCTCCGGGCGAACGCGGTCCATCGACGAACGGGGCGACCCGTGGGTCGATGGCCGGAGCTTGCAAACCCGAACCACCCCACGCACGTACGCCGGTTCCGACCGGCGGAGCATGACGCCTCGAACGGCGCATCGAACATCGAGCGGAGCGAAGAACCCGAACGCCTACTAGCGGTGGCGGCGGACCCTTCGGACCCCCTGATGGAGGTGCACAATGTCGAAGAGGATCGCCCTCGCGCTGGCCAGCCTGGCCGCGCTGGTGATGTCCACCGGCGCCAGCGTCACCTGGCTGCGCTGAGCTCCCGCTGACGTCGCTCTCGCGGCCTCTCCCGCCCACCGCTCGCTCCGCTCGACCGAAGGGGATGCCCGGCATGACCGGGCGACGCGACGTCTACGTGACCAGCACGGCCATCGCCGGGATGGCTGCGCTCGCATGGGCGCTGCCGCGTGTCACCCCCGGCTCCGCCCTCGTCGCGGGTGCCGCCGTCCTGGTGGCCGAGGCGTTCAACACCACCCTCCGCGAGGACGTGCGGGCGTCGCTGTCCAACATCGTCCTGCTCGTCGTGCTCCTGATCGGCGGGCCGGATCTCGCGATCGTGGCGGCCGTCGGCACCCTCCCCGTGATCGCCTACCAGGCGACCGACCCGAAGCTCGTGCGCATCGCGTTCAACTGGGGTCAGCTCACCCTCGCTGCCGCGGCGGCGGCGCAGACCTACGCGTTCCTGCACTGGGCGCTCGGTGGCACGTTCCCCGCCTGGCCGTCGTTGCTCGCGGTGCTGCTCGCCGCTGTCGCGTACAGCGTCGTGAACCACGCGCTGGTCGCCGGCGTGGTGACGCTCTCCAGTCCCGACCGGTTCATGCAGACCTTCCGGACCATCGGTCCGTCGCTCGTCATGCAGATCCCGTACGTGGGGATCGCGGTGCTGACCGCCGTGGTCATCCAGCGGGCGTCGTTGTGGGCGCTCCTCCTGATGGCGGTGCCGGCCGTGATCGCCCGGTACGGCCTGCTGGCCTTCCAGCGGGTCGACGAGGCGTACGACCAGATGGTCACGAGTGTCGTGAACGCGCTCGAGATGAAGGACCCGTATACGCGGGGCCACTCGGATCGCGTCTCGCAGCTGTCCGTGCACGTCGCGGAGCAGCTCGGCGTCTCCTACGAGGAGCGTCGCCTGACCCGCTACGCGGCGCTGCTGCACGACGTTGGCAAGATCGGTGTCCCGCTCTGCATCATCAACAAGCCCGGCCCACTGGACGACGATGAGTTCGCCGAGATCAAGAAGCACCCGACGATCGGTGCGGACATCCTGCACGACGTCGACTTCCTCGGCCCCGCCATCGACATCGTCCGCTATCACCACGAGCGGCTCGACGGGCGCGGGTACCCGTACGGCGTCTCCGCCGACGAGCTGTCGCAGCTCGTGCGGATCGTCACCGCGGTGGACGCCTTCGACGCGATGACCTCGACGCGTTCCTACCGTCGCGCGCTGTCGGTCGACGACGCCGTCGCGGAGTTGCGTCGCTGCGCAGGGCGACAGTTCGACCCCGAGGTCGTCGAGGCGTTGGCCGCCGTCGCCGTCCGCATCGATTGGCAGCCGACCGTCGAGTTCGGGTCGGTCGCCGAGCTGCACGGCCAGGAGATCCCCGTCGGCACGGCGGCCGAGCGTCTCATAGAGCCCGAGCCGTCGGACGCCGAGGCTGCCCGATGATCGCCGACGAGGCCATGGCCCCCGCGGGGATGCGCGCGCTCGCGGTGGCGGCAGCTGCGCTGCTCGGAGCCAGTTGGTGGCTGGTCGAGCCGTCGACGACGCTCCGCATGGGGCTCCTGGACGTCGTGCTGTTCATCGCAGCGGCGGCGGTGATGGAGCTGCTGCCCATCCGCCTCCCCGACCAGCGAGCCGTTCCGACCTCGCTCGCCGTGGTCGGCGCCGCAGCCATCGTCGGGGCGGCACCGCCCGTGCTCGCCCTGATCGCCGCCGCCGGCTGGGGGAGCGCACGGCTGCTCGACCGAGGGGCGGCGCCGACGGCGGTGGTGCTCCAGCGCGCGGCCGGCGGCTGGACGCTCGCAGGTGTCGCAGCGCTCGGGAGCGCACTCGGCCCCGATCCCTGGCGTGGCGTCACGGAGCACGAGATCGCCGCGTCCGTCGATGCCGGTGCCGCCGCGGCCGTGGGCGTGGCCATCCTCGTCGGGGTGCCGGTCCTCGGCGCGTTCGCTCGACGGAGCGCCGCACGGTTCCTTGTCCGACGCAGCTGGGAGGCCGTTCACGCCAACCTGCTCGTCGGTACGGCCGTGTCCGCGACGGCCGCGTTGGGGGCATTGGTCCACCCCGTGCTCCAGCACTGGACGCTCCCCACGATGCTGATCCCGCTGTTCGCCGCCAGGATCGGGCTCGATCGCCTGGCGATGTCGTCCAGGGCGTACGACCAGACCCTTCGCGCCATGTCGCGGTTGCCGGAGCAACTCGACACCGTGTCGGAGGGTCACGGGGTGCGGGTCGCGGTGCTGGCCCGGGAGGTCGCACTCGAGCTCGGTCTCGACGCACGCCTTGTCGCCGATGTCGTCCGAGCGGCGCACCTGCACGAGCTCGGCCGGATCCAGCTGGAGCACGACGGCCCTGTCACCCAGCGCGAGCTCGCCGTGCTCGGGGCCGGCGTGATCGGCGAGTCCCCGCGGCTCGCCCGAGCCGCACGGATCGTCGAGGCACACGGTCGTCTGCACGACATGGGCGAGGTCGACCCCGGCTGCGACGTCGGGGCGCGCATCGTGGCCGCGTGCTGCGACATCGACCGCTATGCACCCGATCCGTGGAGCTCGGCCCAACGCCAGGAGGTGGTGGTCCGTCTGGTCCGCGACGTGGGTGACCTCGATGTCGTCGCGGCTCTGACCCGGGTGCTCGACCGGGGGACCGCCGCGGTCTGAGTCGGGTCAGCCCCGGTCGCGCTCCAGGGCCGGCGCTCCGCGTCGCTCGGCGGGCCTCCGGTGGCTCATCAGTGCATGCGTGAGGGGGACCAGGCCGGCTGCCAGCACGATGTCACCCACGGAGATGATCGATCGCAAGGGTGGGAGCGGCCACACGTCGGCCAGCCACGGAAGCCTGGTGTCCTCCGTCAGGAGCGTGTGCTTGCCCGGAGGCACCTCCGCCCCGTCGAGACCGAGCGCCCTGATCGCCGCCGGATCGACGGGCATCGCACCGTTTGCTGCCATGACGGTCGCGTTCAGCAGCAGGCCCAGCGTGACGAGTGCCATGCCGGGCAGCTGCCAGTTCATCGCCACGAAGACGATGACGAGCAGTTGGCTCGAGACGAGGACCGACCAGCCGAGCAACCCTGCGTCGGGCAGCACGGCACGGCTCGCCGCGAGGTCGACCCCGGCCTGCAGCGCGACGCCGACGAACAGAAGCCAGGGTGCGCTGAGCGGCGCGTCGGCGACACGGCGAAGCCTGCCGCCGCGGACGTAGGACACCGCCACGGCCAGCGCGAGCGTGACCAGCATGAAGGGCACGACGCGCTCCTGGCCTCGGTGCCTGCGCGGGATGGTGCCATGCGTCGCGCCGGGAACGCCAGCGGGGCGGCGCCCGACCCCGGGGTGCGGCCAGCTAGTCTCCCGTCATGGACGAACGCGGCGGGCAGGGACGGCGGAAGCGGCCGACGGCTGCCTCCGACCGTCGGCGTGGGGCCCGCCAGGACGGCATCGACGAGACGGTCGCCGCCCTCTCGGGGCCGCTCCAGCGGGTCCTCGCTCGACTCCCCGAGACGCAGCGACGCGTCCTCGAGCTGCGGATGGGGCTGACCGATGGGCACCCCCACGACCTCGCGGACACGGCACGAGCACTCGGTCTCTCGCTGAGCGAGGCGAAGGAGATCGAAGCTCGAGCGTTCTCGCACATCCGCGAAGCCGTACCGCTCGAGCAGCTCCAGCGCTTCCTCGACCGCTGAACATGGCCTCGCTCCAGGACCTGGTGGAAGGCCGAGCCGGGCTGCACGGGGCGGCGGTCGACACGCTCCTGGCGATCGTGGCGGACTGGCAGATCCTCGCGGACCTGTCGTTCGCCGACCTGCTGATGTTCGCGCGCGACCCGTCCTCGGGGCAGGTGACCGTCGTGGCGCAGATGCGCCCGTACACGGCGCAGACGATCTACCAGGAGGACCTCGTCGGCACGTCGTTCTCCGCGGCGCAGCGCCCCTCCGTGACCCGCGCGTTCCTCGAGGGCTCGATCGTCAGGGACGGGGATCCCGATTGGTCCACGGGCGTCCCGGTCCGCGAGGAGGCGATCCCGGTGCCCTTCGACGGCGAGGTGATCGCGGTCGTGACACGGGAGGCGAACCTGTCGATGGTCAGGGCGCCGTCGCAGTTGGAGCTCACCTACCTGCAGGCGGCGAACGAGCTGTCCACGATGCTGCTGAACGGTGAGTTCCCGTTCCCGGGCGAGGAGCCGGAGCGTGAGCTCGCGCCTCGCGTGGGGGACGGGCTGCTGCGGATGGACCCGACAGGGGTGCTGGTGTTCGCCTCGCCGAACGCGATCAGCGCCTACCGCCGGCTCGGCGTCGTCGACAACATCGTCGGGCGAAACGTCGGCGACTTCGACCTCGATGCGGGCCGGGTGTTGGAGGCCCTCGCCGACGGGGAGCCGCTCGAGTCGGAGGTCGAGGCGCGCGGTGCGGTCGTGCTGCGCAGGCTCCTTCCCCTGACGCGCGCGCACCACGTGCTCGGTGGTCTCATGCTGATCCGTGAGGTCACCGAGCTGCGTCGTCACGAGCGTCTGCTGCTCTTCAAGGACGCGACGATCCGCGAGATCCACCATCGGGTGAAGAACAACCTCCAGACGGTCGCCTCACTCCTCAGGCTGCAGTCGCGGCGCCTGGGCTCCGACGAGGCGCGCGAGGCGCTCGCCGAATCGGTCCGCCGGATCTCGTCGATCGCGCTCGTCCACGAGACGTTGTCGCAGGATCACCGTCAGCGGGTGTCGTTCGACAAGGTGGCGCGGAGGTTGATCGACATGCTCGCCACCGGCTTGACCGATCCTGAGCATCCGGTCGTGATGCAGGTCGTCGGCAGCGCGGGTGAGCTGCCCGCGGAGGTGGCAACACCGCTCGCCCTGGTGTTGTCCGAGCTGCTCCAGAACGCCGTCGAGCACGCGTTCCCCACCGGCGGTGGCGAGGTCACCGTGCGCTTCGAGCGCGGTGCCGCGAGCCTCCGGCTCCAGGTGATGGACGACGGGGTCGGCGTCGCCGACGGCTGGGATCTCGAGACGCACTCGAACCTGGGGCTGCGGATCGCGGCGACCCTGGTGGAATCCGAGCTCGGTGGCACCTTGGAGGTCGAGCGGACCGTCGACGGTCGGGGCACGACCTGTGAAGCCCTGTTGCCGTTGCCGCGCCAGGCCGCGGGGTTGGGTGCGCTGGATGGTCCGCGCCCTGCCGGCGAGTGACGAAACGCCCCCACCCGTCTGGGATGGGGGCGTCTGCGACTGCTCGGCGTCGGGTCAGCTGGCGAGGCGACGACGGCGCTGGCGCGCGCGCTTGAGGGTCCTGCGCTCGTCCTCCGTGAGGCCGCCCCAGATGCCGGCGTCCTGGTTGGTGGCCAACGCCATCTCCAGGCACTGCTCGCGCACGGCGCAGCTCGCGCAGACACGCTTGGCCGCCTCCGCCTGTTCCACGGCAGGCCCTGTCGTGCCGATGGGGAAGAACAGCTCGGGGTCCTCGTCGATACAGGCTGCGCGGCTGCGCCAATCCATGTGTGCTCTCCCTCCAGACGCGCGCCAGGGCGGGGACGCGGTCGTGTCCGGTGGTGGTGTGTGGGCCGTGCTCGACCGACACGGTCGGGGAGCACGGTGGCCTCGGTCGACGGTCCGCCAGGCCCGTCGAGGGGGGCGTCGCGAACGCTTGTGAAGGCGTTCTCGAGCGGTGCTGCAGACGGTAACGCCGCGCCGCGCGGTGTCAAGAGGTCCGTGGGATGTGCGCCTGCAATCGTCTGCACGCGCGCGTTTCGCGCACGCTGCTGCGTGCGCTCGCGTCCGCCCGCCGCGCGGGATGCGCACGTGGGGTCTCCCGAGGCGCTGAGGTGACCGGTGTCACGACCGAGCGGCGCGTCGCAGCTCGGTCACCTCCGGCCGCGATCATGCGAGCACGCGCAGCGCGTTCGGGACCGCCTCGAATCGGACGACCGCGTGTTCCCCCGCGTAGTCACCGTCCACCATCAACGGGGCGGGCCGGGGGCCGCGGAGCACGAAGCCGTCGAGGTCGTGCAGATAGATGGTGCGCTCGTTCGCCAGGTGCCTGCCGGCTCGGAAGGTGCCGAACGCCGTGCGGACGAGGCCCGTGGTCGTCACCTCACGCAGACACAGCAGGTCGAGGCCGTGATCGAACGAGGCACGGGGATGGGCGTGCAGCGGATAGGGACCCAGGTACGTGTAGGGGTCGGTGTTGCCGACCAGACTCAGGGCCACCGGGCCCAGGACGGTGCCGTCGAGGAGCTCGACGGTGGTCACGTCGCCCGCCCGGCCGGCACCCACCGCCCATTCCCTGAGCACGGCCCAGACGAAGGCGCCCTGGCGAAGCCAGCGTTTCGCCTTGAGGTGCTGCTCGACGTGCCTGATGACCGCCGCATCGAACCCGAACCCCGCGTTGAAGCCGAAGTAGCGCCCGGCGGCGCGGCCGAGCGTGATGCTGCGACTGCGGCCGATCCGTAGGTGCTCGAGCAGCACGCTGGTCGCCTGGACGGGGTCGTTCGGGAGACCGAGTGCACGGGCGAAGACGTTGGCGCCGCCACCCGGCAGCACGCCCAGCCGGACGTCGGTGCCCGCCAGGGCCTGGATGACCTCGTTCGCGGTCCCGTCCCCACCCAGGGCGAACACGATGTCCGTGCCGTCGTGCACGGCGCCGGCGACGAGATGCGTCGCGTGTCCGCGACGCTTGGTCGGGGTCACCGTGAGTTCGACGGCGGAGGACAGCGCCGCCGCGATCACGTCTCGCACGCGGTCGTCCGTCGTCGTCGCGTTCGGGTTGAACACGAGGAGCGCGCGCATGCTCAGCGCAGCGCCTGCTCGAGATCGGCGAGCAGGTCGTCCACCGCCTCGATGCCGACCGAGAGGCGCAGGAGATCGTCGGGGACCTCGAGCTGCGTCCCGGCCACCGAGGCATGCGTCATGGCCCCGGGGTGCTCGATCAGGCTCTCCACCCCCCCGAGCGACTCTGCGAGGAAGAAGAGTCGCGTCGACTCGGCAACGCGCATCGCGGCGGTCGAGCCACCCGCAACGCGGAACGAGACCATCCCTCCGAACGAGCGCATCTGCCGCGCGGCAAGGGCATGGCCGGGGTCGCCTTCGAGCCCGGGGTAGTGGACCGCCACGACGCGGGGGTGGGTGTCGAGGTACGCGGCGACCGCCAGGGCGTTCGCGCAATGCCGCTCCATACGGAGTGCGAGGGTCTTGATCCCGCGCAAGGTGAGCCAGGAGTCGAACGGGCCAGGCACGGCGCCGACCGCGTTCTGGAGGAACGCGAGCTCACGGGACATGGCCGCATCGGTGCACACCGCGCCACCGACGACGTCCGAGTGTCCGCCGAGGTACTTCGTGGTCGAGTGCACGACGAGGTCGGCCCCCAGCTCCGCCGGGCGCTGGAGGTAGGGGGTCGCGAACGTGTTGTCCGCGACCAGCAGCGCTCCGTGCTCGTGGGCGAGCGCGGCGAGCGCCTCGAGGTCGAGGACCTTGAGCATCGGGTTCGAGGGCGTCTCCGCCCAGACCATCCGGGTGGTCGGGCGGAGCTCGGCGCGGACGGCGTCGAGGTCACGGAGGTCGACCGCGCTGGCCTCGATGCCGACACGCCCGTGGACGCGCGCAACCTGCCGCCAGGTCCCGCCGTACACGTCGTCCGCCAGGATCACGTGGTCGCCGGGGGAGAGCAGCCGGAGGACTGCGTCCTCGGCTGCGAGCCCGGAGGCGAAGCACACGGCCTCGTCGGTCCCCTCGAGCGACGCCAGGCACTCCTGCAGCGCCGTACGGTTGGGGTTCCCGGTCCTGGCGTACTCGTAGCCCAGGTGCTCGCCGACCCTGGGTTGCGCGAACGTCGACGTCTGGTAGATGGGCACGACGACTGCCCCGGTGGCTGGATCGGGATCCTGGCCGACGTGGATGGCGCGGGTCTCGAACGCGTCGTCGTGGTCCATCACGCGCTCCGCCCGGCGAGGAACGAGAGCAGGTCGGCGCGCGTCAACACGCCGACGGCACGGCCGCGATCGCGGGCGACGACGGCCGGAGCCCCTCCGGCCAGCGCGCTCAGCACCAGGTCCACCGGGTCCGAGGTGTCGGCGACGGGGAGGGGTGGCTGGAGCACCTCGACGATCGGTCGCGTCATGACCTGTGCGTCCCTGAGCGCAGCGTCCAGCAGCGCGTTCTCGCGAACCGAGCCCAGCACGTCGTCCTCGGTCGCATCGTCGTGGACGCCGTCGCGGAAGACCGGCATCTGTGACACGCCGTACTCCTTCAGCAGCGCGATCGCCGCGGCGACGGACTCGGACGGGTGCAGGTGGACGAGCGGCGGAAGCTCCTCGCCCTTCCCGCGCAGCACGTCCTCGACCGTGCCGCTCCCGGAGGTGTGCTCGACGAAGCCGTGCTCCACGAGCCAGGTGTCGTCGTACAGCTTGGACAGGTAGCCGCGGCCCGAGTCGGGAAGCAGGACCACGATGGTCTCGTCGGCCGGGCGTTCCGCGGCGTCCCGCAGCGCCGCCACGAGTGCGGTCCCTCCGGAGCCACCGATCAGGAGACCTTCCTCGCGGGCGCAACGCCGCGCCATGGCGAACGACTCGGCATCCGACACCCGCTCCCAGCGGTCGACGAGGGACGGGTCGAAGGTCTCCGGCCAGAAGTCCTCGCCGATGCCCTCGACCAGATAGGGGTGCACGGTGTCACCGGAGTACAGCGATCCCTCGGGGTCCGCCCCGACGATCCGCACGGCGGGCTTCCGCTGCTTGAGGTAGCGCCCCACGCCGGTGATCGTGCCCCCCGTGCCCACGCCGGCGACGAAGGCGTCGATCAAGCCGTCGGTCTGCCGCCAGAGCTCCGGTCCCGTGGACAGGACGTGGGTCTGGGGATTCGCCTGGTTGAAGTACTGGTTGGGCTTGAAGGCACCAGGCTGACCGGCGAGCCGGTCGGAGACGCTGTAGTAGGAGCGCGGGTCCTCGGGCTCGACCGCCGTCGGGCACACGACCACCTCGGCGCCATAGGCGCGCATCAACGAGATCTTGTCCTGGCTCACCTTGTCCGGCACGACGAACACGCAGCGATAGCCCTTGCGCGCGGCGACGATGGCGAGGCCGACGCCGGTGTTGCCGGACGTGGGCTCCACGATGGTGCCGCCGGCGCGGAGCACCCCCGCAGCCTCGGCGGCCTCGACCATGGCGATGCCGATGCGGTCCTTGACCGACCCGCCGGGGTTGAGCATCTCGAGCTTGGCGAGCAGCGTCGGGCCCACGCTGCGCGAGAGTCGGTCGAGCGAGACGAGCGGCGTGTCACCCATCAACGCCAAGAGGTCGGGGGCGACCTCTCGGCCGCGTTCGTCGAGGTGGCGGCGTGGCAGGGCCAGCGGGTCGTGCTCGATCCCGATCGTCCGGTGGTAGATCGTCGGGTCGGTGGCGTCGATGGTGGGGTTCATCGCTGCACTCGCTCGGTCGGTGATCCTCGCCGGCGAGCCTAGGACCCGCCACGGGTGGGCGATGCCCGTGCGGACGTATCATGGGCCGCGGCTCGGGGCACCGCTCGCCCGGACCGCGTGCGGTGGTCGACGGCCGGCCTGCGGTATGCCCGGACGAGCTGCAGCTGCGGAGGCGGGATCTCGCCACGCGAGGGACGGGAGGTCGAGGTGGCCGCGACGACCGCAGGGACGCCGCTTGCCGAGGTGCTGGCCGAGCTGGTCGCGCTGGAGGATCCGCGGATCCGCGAGGTGAATGCCAGGCACGGTGACGATCACGGCGTGAATCTCGGCAGGCTACGCGCGCTCGCGAAGACGCTGAAGACGCAGCAGGACCTCGCGTGCGAGCTCTGGGCGACCGACGACACTGCCGCGAGACTGTTGGCGCTGCTCATCTGTCGGCCGAAGGCGTTCGAGCGCGACGAGCTCGACGCCATGCTCCGCGGGGCGCGTACCCCCAAGGTGCACGACTGGCTGGTGAGCTACGTGGTGAAGAAGCATCCGCATGCCGAAGCGCTGCGCCTGGCCTGGTTCGCGGACCCGGATCCGACGGTCGCGAGCGCCGGCTGGGCGTTGACCTCCGAGCGAGTGGTGAAGGCGCCCGAGGGCGTCGATCTCGTGGGCCTGCTCGACACCATCGAGGCGGAGATGGAGCACGCCCCCGATCGACTCCAGTGGGCCATGAACCACTGCTTGGCTCAGATCGGGATCGAGCATGCCGAGCACCGTGCCCGGGCGATCGACATCGGCGAGCGCCTGGGGGTGCTCGAGGACTACCCGACCCCTGCGAACTGCACGTCTCCCTTCGCGCCGACCTGGATCGCCGAGATGGTGCGCCGCCGAAACGACGCCTAGCTAGGAGGCTCCGCCGCTGTCCGGGGTGTTGACATGGGCCGGCACGGGTCTAACATACAACCTTATGGTTGTAGATAAGCGGCACGTCGCCCTCGACGACGACGCGGTGGACCGGATCTTCCGGGCCCTCGCAGACGCGACCCGTCGTGACATCGTCCGCCGCACGCTTGCCGGCGAGGCGAGTGTGTCCCGGCTGGCAGCGGCCTACGACATGTCGTTCGCGGCGGTGCAGAAGCACGTCGCCGTGCTGGAGGGAGCGGGCCTGGTGACCAAGCACCCCAACGGCCGCGAACGCCTGGTCCGCGGCGATCCCGAGATGCTCCGCCGGGCGCAGTCGCTGCTCGACGAGTACGAGCAGATCTGGCATGGCAGGGTCGCACGGCTCGACGCCCTGCTCGCCGACGACTGAACCCACTCGCAGAAAGGCAGCAGCCGTGCCCATCACGTCTGTAGACAAGGATCCCGAAGGTCTCACCATGACGGTCGTCGCCGACTTCGGCGTCCCGCTGCGCCGGCTGTGGGACGCGTACGCCGATCCGCGTCAGATCGAGAGGTTCTGGGGCCCGCCGGAATGGCCGGCGACGTTCCTGCGGCACGACATGGCGGTCGGGGGCCGATCCTCCTACGTCATGACCGGTCCGGACGGCGAGCAGTCGGGCGGCTACTGGGAGTTCCGCGCCGTCGACACACCCCACTCGTTCGAGGTGCGAGACGGCTTCGCCAACCCGGACGGTTCGCCCAACGCCGACATGCCCTCCATGCGCATGGTCTACACCTTCGAAGAGACCGCCGACGGCTCACGCGTCACCACGACCACGTACTTCGATTCCCTCGCGCAGCTGGAGCAGCTCGTCGAGATGGGCATGCAGGAGGGCCTCCGCGCGGCGATGAGCCAGATCGACCAGGTCGTTGCGGACCTGGCCTCGTTCGCTGCGGAACGTGCGACCGAGGCGCAGATCCTCGACGACACACGGGTGCGCGTGAGTCGCGTGATTCGTGGCACCGTCGAGCAGGTGTGGGAGGCGCATCACGACGCCTCACTGTTGCAACGCTGGCTGCTGGGACCCGACGGCTGGACGATGCCGGTGTGCGAGTTGGCGACGGCCGTCGGCGACGGCTATCGCTACGAGTGGGAGTCCGATGCAGGTGAAGGGCGGTTCGGGTTCACCGGCGAGCTGCTGGAGTCCCAGCAGCCGTACCGGGCGGTGACCACCGAGCGGATGATCGGCATGGAGGATGCCGGACACACGGTCAACGAGATGACCCTCACCCCCGTCGCGGACGGCACGCTGCTGTCGATCGTCATCACGTATCCGAGCGTCGAGGTGCGCGACATGGTCCTCGCCACCGGCATGACCGACGGCATGGAGACCAGCTACGCCCGACTCGAGTCGCAGGTCCTGGCCGTGGCGTGAGCGCCGTCGGCGGCTCGTCCTCCGTTCGTCGCACACTCAGGTTCGCGCCTCGTGGATCAGCGCAGCCGGGGCCCTCGGGGCTGGACGATCCCGTGTTCGTACGCCGCGATGACGAGCTGGGTCCGGTCTCGAACCTGGAGCTTGGACAGGAGGCTGCTCAAGTGGGTCTTGACGGTCGTGGTCGCGAGATACAGCTCGTCCGCGATCTCGGCGTTGGACAGTCCCCGTGAAACGAGCCCGAGCACCTCGGCCTCACGAGCGGTGAGCTCCGCCGCCAGTGGTCGGCTGGGCGTCGACGCTCCGAAGCGCTCGACCAGGCGTTGGACCACTGCGGGGGCCAACGCCAGATCGCCCTCTGCGGCCGTGCGGATCGCTGCCACGAGTTGGTGGCGGGGTGCGGACTTCAGGGCGAATCCGCTGGCACCAGCACGCAATGCCTCGAAGACGTACTCGTCGAGGTCGAAGGTGGTGAGCACCAGCACCCGTGGCCGCCAGCCGCTGTTGCCCAACAGGGTGCGGGTTGCCTGGAGGCCGTCGGCTCGTGGCATCCGTACGTCGATGACCACGAGGTCGGGGCGCAGCAGACGCGCCTGTCGCACCGCCTCGTCGCCGTCGGCAGCCTCGCCGACGACCTCGAGGTCGGGTTCGGACCCGAAGATGGTGCGCAGCCCTTCACGAACCAGTTCCTGATCGTCGGCGAGCAACAGCCGGATCACACGACCGCCTCCGAGACCCTCGGCAGCCGCGCGGCCACCCGGAACCCACCTTCGGACGTCGGCCCACAGGTGAGCTCGCCTTCGAACGACTCGACTCGCTCACGCATCCCTGCCAGCCCGCGGCCGCCACTTGGGACGGCGGGACCGGCGGGTCGTGGGGGCCCGCTGTCGTGCACCTCCACCTCGACGTGGTCGGCGTCGACGATCACAGTCACGGTGCAACGGTCCGGATCGGCGTGCTTGAGCACGTTGGTCAGCGACTCCTGCACCAGCCGGTACACCGTCAGCCCCAACCCCGGCGGCGCCACGTGTGGCTCGCCGCTCAGCCGGAGCGTGACCGGAAGCCCGGCCCGCTCGAAGCTGGCGACGAGCTCGCCGACCTCCTGCAGCCCGGGGAGTGGGCTCGACGCCTCATCGCTTCCCAACAGGTCGAGCATGCGACGTAGCTCGTCCAGGGCCTCGCGGCCGGTGTCCTGGATGATGCCCAGCGGCCGGCGAACCGCGCCCGGATCGCGCTCGAGCACGGCATCAGCAGCCTCGGCCTGCAGGACGATGATGCCGAGCGAATGCGCCACGATGTCGTGGACCTCACGTGACATGCGGCCCCTCGCGGCGGCCACCGCGAGCCGTGCCGTCTCCTCGCGCTCGTGCGCGAGCGAGTCCGCGAGCGCCGCGAGCCGCACCGCGGCCAGACGGCGGCTGCGCACGAGGCGTCCGGCGGCCCACGCACCGCCGAAGTACACGACCGGGAACACCGCGTCGACCGTCGCTGCGTCTGGTTCGACGACGATCGAGATGACCGCGACAGCCGCGAACACCCCCAGCAAGGCGCCCGCCGCGACCATCCGCCGGGCTCCGTTCGCGACCGCGAACACGGCGATCATCAACGCGACCCAGGAACCGAACGCCAGCGTCGGACCTGTCAGCAACGCCTGCACCAACGACGTGGCGACGACGACGACGGCGACCGCGGCCGGCCGGGGCTCTCGCCAGCGCAGCGGAACGGCGTGACCCAGCGAGAACAGCGCCCCCAGCAACGGCGGCAGCGTGCCCGCGTCGGCCATCCCCGGCGTGATCTGGTCCAGGACCAACACCAGAGGCACCGGCCACCAAGCGCGCAGCGACGGGTCCACTCTGCGTGAACGTCCTGCGTGCACATCCATCCGCTGAGGATACGACCACGCGGTGCGCACCGGACTCCTCCTCGCGGAGGAGCCGCCTCCCTCGCGAGAACGGTGCGTTCGGCTCCAGCGACCGAGGAGGCGCAGGGCTGCCATCCGTAGCGTCCCCCGCAGGTCGCCTACCCCGACCTCGCCGACGAGCACCCGAGGAGAACGCAATGGATCCCACCGCACTGGTCGCCCGCTGCCGCTCCATCGCCCTGTGGGGCGGACCCCTCGCGTTCGCATCCGTCGCGCTCGTGATCGCGGCCGAGATCGCGAGTCCAGGCATGCTCCATCCCCTTGGCACCGCCGGTGCCATCGCAGGGTTGCTGGCTGCGCTTGCGCTGGCCATCGGAGCGGTGGGCCTTCACCTGCTCCGTCGCGACACCGACGCCGCCCCGAGCGACATCCCGTTCCTGATCATGCTCACCGGGGCGATGCTCGCAGCCGGCGGCATGTGGGATCAGGTCTTCACCCTGCCGGTCCTGGCCAGTCACGCACCAGAGTTGCTCCAGGAATCCCACCCCTCCGTGCTCGCGGGGTTCCTGCTCTCCTACGGCATCCTCGGGATCGGCGCGCTGGCTTGGACCATCTCCCAGCGTCGACGGCGGCAGCTGTCCAAGGCCGACGCACGCTGGCTCATCGCCGGATCGATCGTCTGCTTCGCCCCACTGCCCAGCCGGTTCTTCATCCTCGCCATCGCCGTCAGCATCGTGGCCGCCCGCAGCAGCCGACGCGGAACCTCCCGCGATGCGGTGCCGATCATCGCCTGAGAAGCCGATCCACGCGTGAGCTCAGCGGCTCCCTGGCGATCGGCGCGCCGTTGCTCGCACCCCACCCGTCGCCTCTCGGCGACGGGTGGGGTAGATGTCCGTGGTGGCCCTCAGCTCGCGCCGGTCGTCTGCCACAGGCCCATGAGGTTGCCCTCGCTGTCGGTGAAGTAGGCGGCGATGCCCATGTCACCGACCTGCTGGGGCTTCCCGACCGCGGCGCCACCGTGCTCTGCGATCGTGGCGAGCGCCGTGGTCATGTCGTCGACGTCGATCGTGATGGTCGGTCGGCCGATGTCGGCTTGGCGCTGGAACATGCCGCCGCCGATGTAGCCGGCCTCGGTGGGCATCCCGCTGTCGTCGTCGGTCGGTCCGGTCTGCACGAAGTCGTACTCGAACTCCGGCACCGGCTGAATCTCCCAGCCGAACACGTCGGAGTAGAACGCTCGCGCCCGGTCGGCGTCGTCATAGGGCACCTCGAAGTGCACCACACGTCCGGTCACCATCGACTCCTCCCGTCGTGGACCGCCGATGCTACGACTCCGGTGCCACGGCGGGGCCCCGTTTCTGCACCTGTGCGAGAGCCGCCGCGGTCTGCGCGGTATCGAGCGCGTGGAGGAAGGCTTCGACGGGTTGCGCTCCGGAGATCGCGTGGGTCCCGTTGAACACGAAGAAGGGAACTCCGGTGATGCCGAGCTGGCGGGCGTGGTCGATGTCGGCATCGACATCGTGGTCGTGGGCGCCGGTGACGAGGGCCTGGCGGGCCTGCTCACGGTCGAGGCCGACCTCGGCGGCGAGGTCGGCGAGGACCTCGTGGTCTCCGACGTCGAGCCCGTCGGTGAAGTAGGCGCGGAACAGTCGCTCGATCATGGCGTACTGGTGGCCGTACTCCTTGGCGAGGTGGCTGAGGCGATGCGCGGAGCGGGTGTTGGTGGCGAGTACCCGGTCCATGCGGTACTCGAGCCCGAGCTGGGCGGCGCGCGCGGCGACGCTGGCGTTCATGGCCTCGGCTTGGGGGCGTGGGATGCCGCGCTCGTTCTCGAGCAGTTCGTTGAGCTCGACGGTCCGGCCTTCGGCGAGGTCGGGCATGAGCTGGAAGCTGTGGTAGCGGATCTCGACGGGATGGTCGAACTGCTCGGTGGCTCGTGCGAGCAGCGTGTGGCCGAGGTAGCAGTACGGGCACATGATGTCGCTCCACACGTCGACCGTCGCGCGATCCTCCGGGGATGAGCTCGTGGTCATGGGCGGCAGTCTCCATCCGGGTCGTGCACGCCTGTATCGTCACCGGAGTGCAGCGTGACGGGGGCGGGTTGGAGGGTTCGGGGTCGTTCGCGGCGGGTGATCTCGGCGCGGAGTGCGGGGGGGGGGCAGCCGTGGGCGGAGCACGACCACTGCTATTCTCCCGGGGGCCGTGCGAGAGAACGAGGAGGTGGTACCCGTGAACGTATCGACGTGGGTGCTCCTCTCTGGGGTCATGGCCGGGCGATAGGTCGTCCGGGAGCGCCGTTCACAACGACGACTCCCGGAGGGTGCGACCATGCATTTCACGTCCGAACAGCGCTTCGACGATGGCGTCCTCGAACGCGAGTTCACCCTCGGTGAGATCCCCGGCATCCTGTGGACACCCGCATCCGCATTCTCATCGGCGCCGCTGATCCTCGTCGGCCACCCCGGCGGACTGCGCCAGATGTACCCCCGGCTGGCGGGGCGAGCCCGGCACTCTGCGGCGGACGGCTTCGCTGCGGCAACCATCGAGCTCCCCGGGGGCGGTGACCGACCCCGCTTGGCCGACGCCGAGCAGGCCCGCGCCGATCTGCTCCGGGCGTTGGCGGCCGGAGAGCCGGTCGACGAGATCGTCGACCGGCTGGTCCTCCCGCTGGTCGAGAAGGCGGTCCCGGAGTGGCAGGCCACCCTGGACGCACTTCTGTCGCTGCCCGAGATCGGAGGTCCGGTCGGGTATTCGGGCGGGGTGATCGCCATCGGTATCCGGCTGGCGGTGGTCGAGCCGCGCATCGCGGCCGCCGTTCTCTTCGCGGGGAGTTTCGTGCCCCGCGCCATGTTCGAGGAGGCCCGTCAGGTCACCATTCCGCTGCATGTCTTGTTGCAGTGGGATGACGAAGGAAACGATCGACAGTTGGCACTGGAGCTGTTCGACGCCTTCGGCTCCAAGGAGAAGACGCTGCACGCCAACATGGGCGGTCACGCCGGCGTCCCGCAGTTCGCGGGGGACGACGCGGCCAGGTTCTTCGCCCGGCATCTGAGCTAGCGGAGCCGCCCAGGTCGGACGATCACGACTCTCCAGACCTGGGCGCCTCGCTGCACACCTGCCGAGTCAGGCCGCCGCGACGAGGTCATCGGAGGGATGGGAGCGCGGCGGACACCGCCAGAGGAGCGCGGTGTGATGCCGAGAAACGTCGAACGACGTTCGGATCGGTACCCCCGGTAGGAATCGAACCTACGCTTCTGGCTCCGGAGGCCAGTGCTCTATCCACTGAGCTACGGGGGCGCGGACAGCGTCGCGCACGGTACCAGAGCGGCCCCGCGGTCCTGCGGGCGGCTAGCTTCGACAGCGCACGCGGGCCGACGCCCCGGCCGGCCGTGGGAGGTGCTCCATCAAGGTGCTCGTGGTCGACGACGACGAGGTGATCGTCCGCCTGCTGGTGCTGAACTTCGAGCTCGAGGGCCACGAGGTCGTGACCGCGGCCGACGGGCGCAGCGCCCTCGACCGCGTGTCGGACGGGCTCCCCGACGTGATCGTGCTCGACGTGATGATGCCCGAGGTCGACGGCTTCGAGGTGTGCGACCGGTTGCGAGCCGACCCGTCGACCGCGGACGTGCCGGTGGTGTTCCTCTCAGCACGTGCGCAGGCGGCCGACGTCGCCCGGGGGACGGAGGTCGGCGGGGACGCCTACGTCACCAAGCCGTTCGACCCGCTGGATCTGGTCGAGCTGGTCACGCGGGTCGTCGAGGGGCGTGCCGCAGGGGGTCCCCTCGCGACACGCGGCGAGGGCTGACCTTCGTCGCCGGGCGGACTGCCCGTACGCTGCGCGCCGCGCTCGGCGCCGCACCAGGCGGGCGACCGCGAACCCACCGAGCGCCGCTCGAACCCGACAGCACCCGACCGCACCCGACAACGGATCCCGCATGGCTCGTCCCGACGCCGTCGACCCGGTCCTCGCCGACCTCGCCGCGCGCGTCCGGGCGGCGCTCGCCGCCGCCGGCCTGCCCGACGCGGAGCCCGCGCTCGAACGGCCCAAGCAACCGGACCACGGCGACTGGGCGACCACGGTCGCGCTGCGTCTCGCCAAGGTGGCTGGCCGCTCCCCCCGCGACATCGCGTCGTTGGTGGTCGACCACCTCGATGTCCCGGACGTCGTGGACGAGGTGTCGATCGCCGGGCCCGGCTTCGTCAACTTCCGCCTCTCGCGTCGCTACCACGAACAGCTGGTCCGGCGCGTGGTCGCCGAGGGTGCGGCCTTCGGCCGGCGCGTGCTCCCCGAAGGGCAGGCGGAGACGGTCAACGTCGAGTTCGTCTCCGCGAACCCGACCGGTCCGCTCCACGTCGGGGCTGGCCGGTGGGCGGCCACCGGCGACGCGATCGCCGCGCTGCTGGAGGCGGACGGCCACCGCGTCGTGCGCGAGTACTACGTCAACGACGCCGGCGAGCAGATCCGCCGGTTCGGCGAGTCGATCGTCCTCGTGCACCGCGGCGAGCCCCTCACCGACGACCACTACCGCGGCAGCTCGATCGTCGAGGTGGCGGCGCAGCTGGCGGAGCAGCACGGTCCGGAGCTGTTCGACGCGGCGCCCGCGGGCGGGGTGACGCTCGCGGGTGGCGGGGTGGCGCACCTCGGTGGGCCCGGCGGCGTGCTGCAGGAGGACGGCGACGGTGCACCCCGGGAGGCCACCGACGGTGAGGACGCCGACGGTGGCGACCCCCGGGTGGACGCCGTGGTGGCCGCCAACGTCGGTGTCCTCGGCGTCGAGGTGATGCGACAGCGCATCGCCGCCGTCCTCCACGACCTGGGCGTCGACTACGACGTCTGGTTCTCGGAGCGCGAGGGGCTGCACGACAGCGGCGCCATCGGGCAGGCCATCGACGACCTGCGTGAGCGGGGTGTGACCTACGAGCAGGACGGCGCCCTGTTCCTGCGCACGAGCGGGCACGGCGACGACAAGGACCGGGTGCTGGTCCGCTCGGACGGCCGGCCGACCTACTTCGCCGCCGACTGTGCGTACCTGCGCGACAAGTGGGCGCGGGCCGACCGGCTGTTCTACCTGCTCGGCGCGGACCACCACGGCTACGTCGGCCGGCTGAAGGCCGCGGCCGCGTGCCTCGGCATCCCGCCCGAGCAGGTCGAGATCCGCATCGGGCAGCTGGTGAACCTGCTGCGGGACGGCGCGCCCGTGCGGATGTCGAAGCGGGCGGGCGAGACGATCGACCTCGACGAGGTCCTCGAGGAGGTCGGCCCGGACGTGACGCGCTACCACTTCCTCCGGCAGGGGCTCGACACGATGGTCGACTTCGACCTCGCCGTGGTGACGCAGCGCTCGATGGAGAACCCCGTGTACTACGTCCAGTACGCGCACGCGCGGATCAGCTCGCTGGTGCGCACCGCGGACGAGCGGGGCTTCGAGCACGGCACCCTCGACGAGGCCGACCTGACGCTGCTGACGCATCCCGCGGAGGCGGCGCTGTTGTCCGCGATGGCCCAGCTGCCCCTCGTCGTCAGCGAGGCGGCCGAGCTGCGCGCCACGCAGCGGCTGGCCCGCTACGCGGAGGAGCTCGCCGCCACCTTCCACCGCTTCTACACGGACTGTCGCGTGATGGCGCCCGACGACCCGGAGCGCGACCGGGCGGAGCAGGAGCGGCTGGACGCGGTCGGGCGGGCGCGCTACTGGCTCGCGGTCGCGGCCAGGCAGGTGCTGGCGAACACGCTGTCGCTGTTGCGCGTGTCCGCACCGGAGCGACTGTGACGACGGCGCCGGGCCCCTGGCCCCTCACCTCGACACGCGGCTCCGACGGTGCGCTCGTCGTCGGCGGCGTGTCGGTGACCGACCTCGCCGCCGCGCACGGCACGCCGCTGTGGGTGGTCGACGAGCACGACCTGCGGACGCGCTGCCGTGCCTACCGCGAGGGGTTCCCCGGTGTCGAGGTGGCCTACGCGTCGAAGGCGTGGTGCACGACCGGCGTGCTGCAGATCGTCGACGAGGAAGGTTTGCTGATCGACGTGGTCAGCGGCGGTGAGCTCCACACGGCGCTGGTCGCGGGGATCGACCCGTCGCGGGTGGTCTTCCACGGCAACAACAAGTCCCGTGCGGAGCTCGATCGCGCGCTCGAGGTGGGGGTCGGGCGGATCGTCGTCGACTCCTTCGAGGAGCTCGACCGGCTCCAGGAGCTGGCGTCCGCCCGGAGGGTCACGGCCCGGATCTGGCTGCGGGTGACACCCGGCATCGACGCGCACACGCACGAGTACGTGCGGACCGGGCACGACGACGCCAAGTTCGGGTTCACGCTGTCGCTCGGCCTCGCGGACCGCGCGCTGCTCCACGCCTGCTCCCTGGACGCCGTCGAGGTGCTCGGCATCCATGCGCACATCGGCTCGCAGATCTTCGGCACCGATCCCTTCATCGCCAACGCCGAGGTCATGTTGGACCTGCTGGCACGGTGGCGCGACGAGCACGGGGTGCTGCTCGGCGAGGTCAACCTCGGCGGTGGCATGGGCATCCGCTACACCCACGAGGACCACCCCGTCGAGGTCGGTCGGTACGGCGAGGCGGTGCTCGCAGCCGTCGAGGCGCGGTGCGAGGCGCTGGCGTTCCCGCGGCCACGGGTCGTCGTCGAGCCCGGTCGCGCGGTCGTCGGCCCGTCGACGCTCACCCTGTACGAGGTGGGCACGATCAAGCACCTCCCGGGGCTGACCACGTGGGTGAGCGTGGACGGCGGGATGAGCGACAACATCCGCCCGGCCCTGTACGCCGCCGAGCACGAGCTCACGATCGCGAACCGGCTGTCGGACGCGGAGCCGCGGGCGATGACCGTCGTCGGCAAGCACTGCGAATCCGGCGACCTCGTCCGACCGCACGCGCCGCTGCCCTCCGACATCCGTGTCGGCGACCTGCTGGCGGTCGCCGCCACCGGTGCCTACACCGAGTCCATGGCGTCCAACTACAACCGCGTCCCGCGGCCAGCGGCCGTCCTCGTACGGGACGGCCAGGTGCGGACGTTGCTGCGTCGCGAGACGCTCGACGACCTGCTGGCCAGGGACGTCGGCGTCCGATGACCGACGCCGACGCCGAGGTGGAACCCGTCGGCCTGACGCGCGTGGACGAGGGCTTGGGGCTCGCGATCGACCGCGCGGGCCGGTCCGGCCGCACGCTGGTCACCTACGCCCGCGACCACGTGCTCGTCCGCACGCCCACGCGTCCCGACTTCCGGGACGGCAACACGATCGACCTGGTGGAGCCACCCGCGCCGGCAGCGCTGCCCCGGTGGTCGGAGCGCTTCGCGCAGACGGTCGGCATCCTGGGTGTCGAGCACGTCCAGCTGCGGTGGGAGGTGCCGCTCGACCCCGACGCGCCGGCGGTCGCGCCGGCGCCCGACCCGGAGCTCGCGCGCGCCGCCTCGGAGGCGGGCTTCGAGCTCGCTGCCGTCACCGTCCTCCTCCTCGACGAGCTGGTGGCCCCGGACGCGAGCCCGAGCGTGGAGCTCCTGGCGGTCCCGCCGCCGTCGACGGAGCCCCGGTTGGAGGTCGCACGCCGGTGGCACGCCGCGGAGGTGCTGCTGCGGTACCAGTCGGGCGAGACACCCGTCGAATGGCGTGCGAACGACAGCGGGTTCGCGGCGTGGTCCATCGAGGTGCAGCAGGAGCTGGCGGAGTCCGGGCGCGCGCAGGTGTGGTTGGCGATCCGGCACGGTGCACCGGTCGGCCGGTGCACGCTCCTCCATGATGCCCAGGGCCTGGTCGCCGTCGAGGACGTCGTCGTGCATCCCGTGCACCGCCGGCTGGGGATCGCGTCGGTCCTGACGCACGCCGCCGTCGCGAACCATCTGCGCACCGCGCCGTCGGACCGCGTCGGACTGGGGGCGGACCCGGGGTCGTCCGCAGAGCATCTCTACCGGCGGCTCGGGTTCCGTCCGCACGCGACCCTCTGGACCGCGTCGGGACAGCGCTCGCGGCCGGCCGCAGCGGAGGGGCCGGACACCGCCCCACGGTAGAGTGCCGGCCGACGTCACGATCACGAGGCAGGGCTCTTGGACCGCGTCATCCGCATCGGCATGCTGGGGTGCGGCACCGTCGGCGGCGGTGTCGTGACGATCCTGGACCGCGAGGCCGACGACATCGCGCAGCGAACGGGTGCGCGCCTGGTCGTCACCCGCGTCGGCGTGCGCGACACGACCCGCGACCGCGGCCTCCCGCTCGACCCGGCGGTGTTCACCGATGATCTCGGGGCCCTCGTCGACGACGACGAGGTGGACGTCGTCGTCGAGGTCATGGGCGGTCGGGAGCCCGCCGGGAAGCTGATCCGCACGGCGCTGGCCAACGGCAAGCCCGTGGTGACCGCCAACAAGGAGCTCGTCGCCCACGAGGGCCCGGAGCTGTACGCCGCGGCGGTCGCCGCAGGGGTCGATCTCGCCTACGAGGCGGCGGTCGCGGGTGCCATCCCGATCATCAAGCCCCTGAAGGAATCGCTGGCCGGGGACCGGGTCATCCGGGTGGTCGGCATCCTCAACGGCACGACCAACTACATCCTCACGCGCATGACCGAGGAGGGGGCCGCGTACGAGGCGGTGCTGGCCGATGCCCAGGCGCTCGGCTACGCCGAGGCCGACCCCGCCGCGGACGTCGGCGGGCACGATGCGGCGGCGAAGTGCGCGATCCTCGCGTCGCTCGCCTTCGACACGTCGGTGCACCACGACGACGTCTTCCGCGAGGGCATCGAGTCCGTCACCCCCACCGACATCAGGGTGGCCGAGCGGCTCGGGTACGTCATCAAGCTGGTGGGGATCGCGAGCGAGGCCGACGACCGCATCGGCGTGCGCGTGCATCCCGCGTTCCTGCCACGCACGCATCCCCTGGCGAGCGTGCGGGACGCATTCAACGCCGTCTACGTCGAGGCCGAGGCGGCCGGTGAGCTGATGTTCTACGGTCGTGGGGCCGGTGCGCTGCCGACCGGATCCGCGGTGGTCGGGGACGTGATCGACGTCGCGCGCAACCTGCTGCAGACGGCCCGGGGTGCGACGGAGTCGCAGCACCGGGCGAAGGCGATACGCCCGATCGAGGAGCTGAGACCCAGTACTACGTGCTCTTGACGTCGAGGACCAGGCCGGCGTGCTCGCCGAGGTGGCCAGCACCTTCGGCGTGCACGGTGTCTCCATCGCGCAGGTGTGGCAGGAGGGGGACGCGGACTCGGCCCAGCTCGTGCTCATCACCCACCGCGCGCGTGAGGTCGGATCTGCAGTGCGACCGTCGCGGCGCTCGGCTCCAGTCGCAGCGTCCGGCAGGTCGCCAGCGTCCTGCGCGTCGAGTCGGAGGTGTTCGGCTCGTGAGCACCGACGCACCTCCCGCCGTGGTCGGCTCCCACGTCTGGCGCGGGATCATCGAGGAGTACCGCGGCCGCATGCCCGTGGGTCCGAGACACCCACGTCGTGACGCTCCGCGAGGGTGGGACGCCGCTCATCGCGTCCGAGCAGCTCTCGGAGCTGACGGGGTGCGACGTGCACCTGAAGTTCGACGGCTCCAACCCGACCGGCTCCTTCAAGGACCGCGGGATGACCATGGCGATCACCAAGGCCAAGGAGGCCGGTGCCGAGGCGGTCATCTGCGCCTCGACGGGCAACACCTCCGCGTCCGCGGCCGCCTACGCCGGCAAGGCCGGCATGACCTGCGGCGTCATCGTTCCGAAGGGGAAGATCGCACTGGGCAAGCTCGCGCAGGCACTGGTGCACGGCGCGAAGGTGATCCAGATCGACGGCAACTTCGACCAGGCGCTCACCATCTGCCGCGAGCTCGCCGAGACCTATCCCGTCGAGCTGGTGAACTCGGTCAACCCGTACCGCATCGACGGGCAGCGGTCCGGCGCCTGGGAGATCGTCGACCAGCTCGGTCGGGCACCCGACGTGCACGTCATGCCGGTCGGCAACGCCGGGAACATCACGGCGTACTGGCGCGGGTACAAGGAGTACGCGGCCGACGGCCTGATCGGTCGGTTGCCCGTCCTGCGGGGCTACCAGGCAGCCGGTGCGGCGCCCATCGTGCTCGGCCATCCCGTCGACAAGCCCCAGACGATCGCGACCGCCATCCGGATCGGCAACCCGGCGTCGTGGCAACAGGCCGTTGACGCTGCGGCCGAGTCGCAGGGCACGATCCGCTCGGTGACCGATCGCGAGATCATGGCCGCCTTCCGCCTGATCGCGCGCCACGGGGTCTTCGCCGAGATGGCATCCGCCGCCTCGGTTGCCGGGCTGTTGCAGCTCAGGCAGGCGGGCGAGCTCGAGCGCGGACAGACCGTGGTGTGCGTGCTCACCGGGCACGGTCTGAAGGACCCGGAGTGGGCGATCGCGGGGGCGGCCGAACCCGTCACGATCCCCGCCGAGCTCGAGGCCGCCGCGGTGGCGCTCGAGTTGGCCTGACGTGGACCGCGTCGCCCTCGTCGAAGCCGCGCTCGATCGTGCGATCGCGGAGGCCCGACCCGGTGGGACCCGCTTGGGCCACGACGACCCGCTGGTTCCCGGATCGGCTCTGACGGCCGGATCGGCGCTGGCGCTCTTCGAGGACCAGGTGACCTCCCGCACGCTCGACGTGGTGGCGCGGGAGCTCAAGGCGCGGGGCGTCGGGTACTACACCATCTCGTCGGCGGGCCACGAGGACAACGTGGTCGTCGGTGCCCTCAGCCGCCCCAGCGATCCGGCGCTCCTCCACTACCGCTCCGGCGCGCTGGTGCTCGCCCGTGCCCGTCGTGCCGGCGCGACCGACGGCGTCCGCGACACGCTGCTGTCGTTGCTCGCCTCGAGCGACGACCCCGTGTCGCACGGTCGCCACAAGGTGTGGGGCAGCCGCGAGCGCTGGGTCGTCCCGCAGACGTCGACCATCGCCTCGCACCTGCCCAAGGCCGTGGGCCTGGCCTTCGCACTCGGCCGCCGTCGGGCCCTCGGCCTGCAGACGGCACGTGCGGCCGACGTCCCGGCCGACGCCGTCACGATCGTGTCCTTCGGCGACGCGTCGCTCAACCACGCGAGCTCGCTCGCCGCGCTCAACGCCGCCCGTTGGGCGCGTCGCGTCGGTGCGCCGCTGCCGCTCGTGTTCCTGTGCGAGGACAACGGGATCGGCATCTCCGTGACGACGCCGCGTGGCTGGGTGGCGACCACGGCGGCGGCACTGCCCGGCATCTCCTACCACCACGCGTCCGGCGAGCTGCACGAGGTGTGGGACGCGACGGCCGCAGCACTCGCCCGCGCACGCGACACGCGAGCCCCCGTGTTCCTCCACCTCGAGACGACCCGACTGTGGGGCCATGCAGGCAGCGACGTCGAGCTCGCGTACCGCGAACGGAACGAGGTCGAGGCGGCCGAGGCGCGCGACCCGATCGTCCGGAGCGCGCGTCAGCTCGTGCGCACGGGCGCGGCGACGAACCAGGAGCTCGCGGCAACGGTGGCTGCGATCCGCGCCGGCGTGCGCGAGGAGGCCGAGCGGCTGCTGCCGGCGCGCCACCTCGACACCGCCGCCGTGATCGTCGGACCGCTCGCACCACACCGGCCGTCCGCGGTGCGGGCTGCCGTGGCCGACCGTGCGCCCGAACGCCAGCAACGGCGGTCCGTCCACGGCAGACGGCTGCCGGAGGAGACCCACGTCCCGGCCGAGCGGACCATGGCGGCGATGCTCAACGCAGCCCTGCGTGACGAGCTCGTCCGGTGGCCGGAAGCGGTCGTCTTCGGGGAGGACGTGGGCCGCAAGGGTGGCGTCTACGGCGTCACGGCGGGCCTCCAGCAGACGTTCGGGAGGCCGCGGGTCTTCGACACGCTGCTCGACGAGACCTCGATCCTCGGGCTCGCCCAGGGCCTGGGGCTGGCTGGGATGCTGCCGATCCCGGAGGTGCAGTACCTCGCCTACGTCCACAACGCGCTCGACCAGCTGCGGGGAGAGGCGTGCTCGACGAGCTTCTTCTCGGCCGGCGCGTTCACCACGCCGATGGTGGTCCGCATCGCCGGCCTGGCATACCAGAAGGGCTTCGGCGGCCACTTCCACAACGACAACTCGATCGGTGCCCTGCGCGACATCCCGGGGCTCGCCCTCGCGGTGCCCAGCCGCGGCGACGATGCCGCCAAGCTGCTGCGAGGCGCGTTGTCGATGGCAGCCACGGACGGCAACGTGGTCACGTTCCTCGAACCGATCGCCCTCTACCACGAGCGTGACCTGCACGAGCCCGGTGACGGAGGCTGGCTCAGTACCTACCCGTCCGGTGACGAGGTGCTCCTGCCCGGCGACGTCGGACTCCACGGTCGAGCCGACGCGCCGCTGCTGCTCGTGACCTACGGCAACGGGGTGCGGATGTCGCTGCGCGCCGTCCGGCGACTCGCCCAGGACGCGATCCACGCCCGTGTCCTCGACCTCCGTTGGCTGGCACCGCTCCCGCTCGACGCCGTGCGCCGCGAGGCGGCCACCGCGGCTGCGGTGCTGGTGGTCGACGAGGCGCGCGCGACGGCCGGCGGGATCGCCGACGCGGTGCTCGCCGGCCTCGTCGAAGGCGGCTACCGGGGCGAGATGGCCTCGGTCCGGTCCGTCGACAGCTATGTGCCGCTCGGTCCCGCCGCCGATGCGGTGCTCCTCTCGGAGGCCGACATCGTGGCCGCGGCCGTCCGCCTGCACCGACGGAACGGCTGACACCGGCTGGAGTGGGCGCGCGCACGGCCTGGTTAGGCTGGGCGCGACCCCCCGCGCGTCGTGGAAGGCCACCCGTGTCAACCGAGCCGCGTCATCACGCCGTTCGGGTACCCGCGACGACCGCGAACCTCGGGCCGGGCTTCGATGCCTTCGGGCTCGCCCTCGACCTGCCACTCGTGGTCCGCACCGTCGACCGGCGGAGCCAGCGGGAACGCGTCCGGACGCTCGGCGTCGGTGCCGAGGAGCTCCAGACTGGCGACGACAACCTCGTCTGGCAGGCGTTCCGGGCGTGGTGCGACGAGCACGACGTCGCCGTCCCCGACGTCGGACTCGTCGCACGCAGCGAGATCCCCCTGGAACGCGGACTCGGCTCCTCGTCGGCCGCCATCGTGGCCGGCTTGGTGCTCGCTCGCGCCCTCACCGGCGTCGTCGCTGGCGACGTCGCGACCGTGGCGCTCGCGGCCCGCCTGGAGGGACATCCCGACAACGTGGCGCCGGCGCTGCTCGGTGGGCTCGTGGTCTGCGCAACGGCCGCGGACGGGTCGCTGGTGGTCCGACGCGTCAACCCGACGCCCGCCCGGCGGCCCATCGCCTTCGTGCCCACCACCCGCCAGGCGACGACCGCGGCACGTGCGGTGCTGGCCGATCGGTACCCGCGCGGCGCGATGGCCCAGCAGGCCGCGCGCGCGGGACACGTGCTGAGCGGCCTGATCGGCACCTGGCCGGTCGACGTGCGGCTGAGCGGGGACCTGCTGCACGAACCGGCGCGTCTGGCGGTGATGGAGGGCGCGGGTCGGCTCCTCGAGGACCTGCGGGCGGACGGCCTCCATGCCTGGTTGTCCGGCGCAGGGCCCGCGGTGCTGTGCATGGTCGACGCCGACGGCGACGCGCGCGACGACCTGCTCGAACTGGCGCGGCGGCACGGGCATGCGCTCGTCCCGTTGCACGTCGCGCTGGCCGGGGCGCTCGCCTGTCCCGAGGACGGCTGTGCGCTCGCCGGTACAGGCGGTTGCGTGCAGTGTCCGCGTCGAGCAGTATGATGGTGCCGTCGCCGCGGCTGTTCGGTCGCGGGTCGTGTCTCCCGGTCGTCCCTGGGGGAGTCGCCAGGGGGACGATCACCCCGGTTCCCGCATCCGCAGGTCACCGCGGTGTCCGTACCCCTCGCTCGCTCGAGGTCGCCCGGACCACCTCCTCGCTCCCGCTCGCGGCGCGACGACGATCACCGACGTCTGTCGGTCCGTTCGCTCTTTCGGCTCCTGAGTGATCCCTGCGAACGGTCCGCCGTCGGCACGGTCCGGCGGGGGGCCTCGTGTGTCCGTCGTGACCGACGGAACCTCGGTGCCCCCTGACCGCCGCCCGACAGCCGGGCGTGACGAACGAAAGTCAGCTGGTGAAGCTCTTCCTCGACACAGCCAACCTCGCCGACATCCAGGAGATCAACGCCTGGGGGGTGCTCGACGGCGTCACGACCAATCCGACGCTGGCTGCCAAGGAGGGCAAGGACTTCGACGAGATGATCGCGGCGATCTGTGCCGAGGTCGACGGGGACGTCAGCGCCGAGGTCGTGTCGACCGACACGGACGGCATGCTCACCGAGGCCAAGCGCCTGGCGGCGATCGCGCCGAACGTCGTCGTGAAGCTGCCCCTGATCCCGGCCGGTCTCGCCGCCTGTGCGGCGCTCGCGGCCGACGGCGTCAGGACGAACGTGACACTGTGCTTCTCGCCGACGCAGGCCATACTCGCAGCCAAGGCCGGTGCCACCTACGTGTCGCCGTTCCTGGGGCGCGTCGATGACCTCGCCAACGACGGGATCGCCCTGCTGAACGAGATTTGCGAGATCTTCCGCGTGCAGGGGTACGGCACGCAGGTGCTGGCCGCATCGCTGCGGGGGCCGCAGCACGTGGCGCAGGCGGCACTGGTGGGTGCCGACATCGCCACGATGCCCACGTCGGTGTTCCGCCAGATGGTGAAGCACCCGCTCACCGATGCGGGCCTCGAGCGGTTCCTCGCCGACTGGGACGCCTACCGGGTAGCACGCGGCTGAGCGCCGCCGACAGACCCACCACGAACCGAGAGTTCCGGCCGAACCCGGCCGACGACATGGAGAACCACATGGACCGCACGCTGCTCGAGAAGAAGGCGCTCGCGGAGCTTCGCGAGATCGCCTCGACGCTCGAGCTCCGCGGCTACCAGCGGATGAAGAAGGCGGACCTCGTCAGCCTCATCATCGACGCAGGAGGCAACGGTGCGGCGCCCGCCGGACCAGACCGCGGCAGCGCCGAGCGCAACGGAGCCGACGCGCCAGCCGACGCTGCGGACGCCGCCGACGCGGAGCAGACACGAACAGCGGCGTACGCGCAGCAGCCCCTGGTGGCGGCCGAGCCCGAGGGCGACGCCGCGCGCATCCGCGCCCGCCGCCGGGGTGAGGGCGATGCCAGCCGTGGGGACGAGCCTCGCCCCGACGGCGACGACGCTCGTGAGCGCACGAGGGCTCGTGTGCGCGACGACGGTCGCTCCGCCGACGAGACGTCCGGTCGGGCAGACGCTGGTGGGCGGACCGACGGGCCCGAGGCGCGGGACCGCCGCGACGACGCCCGCCGCCCGTCGGAGGGGCGCGGGGACACCTCGGAGGGGACCCGACCGACGGGCGACCGGCCCCGCCACGACCAGGGCGGGGGCGACCAGGGCCGGCAGGGCGGCCAGGGCCAGGGCCAGGGCCAGGGTGGCGCCGACGACGCGAGCGGCCGCAACCGCAACAAGCGTGAGCGTCGCCGCAAGAACCGTCAGGGTCAGGGCGGGGGCCAGCCGCAGGAGAACCTCGACGACGCCGAGGTCCGCGCTGGTGTGCTCGACCTGCTCCCGGAGGGGTACGGCTTCCTGCGGGTGACCGGGTACCTCGCCGGCAACAAGGACGTCTACGTCTCCCAGTCGTTCGTGCGTCGGTTCGACCTCCGGCGTGGTGATCGCGTCGCAGGACCGATCCGTCGCAACAAGAACAACGACAAGTTCCCGGCACTCGCGCGGGTCGACTCGATCGAGGACGTGCCGGTCGACCAGAACGGCCAGCCGGCACGTCGTGTCGAGTTCAAGGACCTCACGCCGCTGTTCCCCAACGATCGGCTGCAGCTCGAGGTCGAAGAGCGCTCGCCCATCTCGATGCGCATCATCGACATGATGGCACCGATCGGCAAGGGCCAGCGAGGCCTGCTCGTGTCGCCCCCGAAGGCGGGCAAGACGACGGTCCTCAAGCAACTCGCGGGCGCGATCGAGGCGAACAACCCCGAGGTGCACCTGATGGTCGTCCTCGTCGACGAGCGGCCGGAGGAGGTCACGGACTTCGAGCGCTCCACCCGCGGCGAGGTGATCTCGTCCACCTTCGACCGTCCGGCCGAGGACCACACACAGGTCGCGGAGCTCACGATCGAGCGCGCGAAGCGACTCGTCGAGCGTGGCATGGACGTGGTGATCCTGCTGGACTCCATCACGCGCCTGGGCCGCGCCTACAACCTCGCCGCGCCGGCGTCCGGCCGGATCCTGTCCGGCGGCATCGACTCCGCCGCCCTCTACCCGCCCAAGCGGTTCTTCGGCGCCGCCCGCAACATCGAGGAGGGTGGCTCGCTCACGATCATCGCGACGGCGTTGATCGAGACGGGCTCGCGGATGGACGAGGTGATCTTCGAGGAGTTCAAGGGCACGGGGAACATGGAGCTCCGCCTGGACCGGCGGATGGAGCAGAAGCGCATCTTCCCCGCCATCGACATCCCCTCGTCGGGGACCCGTCGCGAGGAGTTGCTCCTCGGCGCGGACGAGCTGTCGACGATCTGGAAGCTCCGTCGGCTGCTGTCGACGATGGACTCCGAGGCCGCGCTGCAGCTGCTGATCGACAAGCTGAAGGCGACGAAGTCCAACGACCAGTTCCTTCAGATGATCGCGAAGTCCAACCTGCAGTGACCGCGGTCCTCGAGTGATCCGCGTCCGCATGCACAGCGAGGCCCCCGCCACGGCGGGGGCCTCGCTGTGCATGCGCGTCAGTCGCGGCTCATGAACAGCTGCAGCACGTACCAGAACAGCAACGCGATCGACGAGAACAGGTTCATCGCCGCGAGCGTCTCGGTGCCCTGTGGGTACGAGTGGTAGATCTTCTGGGTGTCGTACAGGATCGCCGCGCCGGCGACACCGACCATGGCCACGGCGAACCAGACACCCAGGAAGCCGCCCAACAGGGTCGACATCACGATCAACGCGAGGGCGAGGACCCCGCCCCACAGCAGGAAGCCGCGGAGGAAGCTGAAGTCCTTGCTGGTGCGGATCGCGATGAACGACAGGGCGACGAAGGCGAAGACGCTCAACACCGCCGCCTGCTCGATCGCGCCGGGGGAGAAGCGCTCGGCGAGGACCAGTGGTGTCGCGAAGAGCAGCGCGTTGGCAGCGACGAGCACCGCGTAGCCGCCGACCTGCGCGCCGGGGGATCGGGCGCCGACGGCCAGCCGACTGGCCAGCCAGGACACGACCATGAACCCGCCCAGGATCAGCAGCCAGCTGGTCCCGAGCACCGCCTCGGCGATCGTGTGGGCGAGCCCGGAGGTGAACAGCAACCACTGCACGACGATGAACGCGGCGATGCCCATCAGCAACTGGGCGTACACCTTGGTCATGAAGGTCGTGCGGACCTCCGGTGGTGCCTGTGCGATCGGGATGGGGGGTGCGTACTGGTCCACGTCGTCCTCTTTCGGGTCTGGCGCGGATGCGGTCGGTCGCGAGAGTGTGCCACGCCCCACGCGCGGTCGCCCGCGGGCGACACCCCCCGCCCGGCCTCGCGACGCACACGATGACAGCTCGCCCGGTGGCGGGTATCCTGGCTCCGACGCGCCCTCGGTGGCGCGCGCTCGTGTGGAGCCCCTCGGACGGATCGTCGGCTCGCCGTGCCAGGGCCCGCAGACCTCCGCGCAGGGCTCGCCGACCCGCACGACACCATCCGCTCCGCGGCCCGCCGCCTGGAGGACCCATCAGATGAAGCAGAGCATCCACCCCGAGTACATGGTCACGTCCGTGACGTGCTCGTGCGGCAACACCTTCGAGACACGCTCGACCGTCCCGTCGATCAGCGTCGAGCTGTGCAACCAGTGCCATCCCTTCTACACGGGCAAGCAGAAGCTCGTCGACACCGGTGGCCGGGTCGACCGCTTCAAGCGCCGCCTCGAGAAGGCCGGCAAGTAGCGAGCGCGGGCACGACGCCGCCGGGGTCCCCGGCGGCGTCGTGCGTGCACCAGGCTCCGGCGCAACGGTCGGACGCCGCGAGCCGTGCAGGAGAGCAGTGAGCGAACACCACGTCCCGTTGCAGCCAGAGGCTGGCGACCCCATGCAGATGGCCCCGCACTACTACGGGGGCCAGGCGGTCATCGAGGGCGTGATGATGCGCGGCGCCGATCGCTGGGCGGTCGCCGTCCGCCGGCCGGGCGGTGACATCTGGCTCGAGTGCCACCCGACCTCCTCCGCGCCGACGAAGCGACGCTGGCTGAAGTGGCCGATGATCCGTGGCTGCTACGCCCTCTTCGACTCGCTCTCGATCGGCATGCGTGCGCTCAGCATCTCCGCCACCCATGCGCTCGACGAGGAGGACGACGAGGACGTCGGGAGCGCGACCGTCGGTGCGTCGCTGCTGCTCGCGCTGGGTGTCTTCGTCGGGCTCTTCATCTTCCTGCCCTCCGCCGGCACCAAGGGCATCGACGCCGTGATCGGCGGGGTGATGGGCGACGGCGTGTGGTTCCACATGGTCGAATCCGCCGTCCGCATCGTGATCTTCCTGGCCTACCTCTGGTCCATCTCGCTGATCTCCGACATCCGGCGGGTGTTCCAGTACCACGGGGCCGAGCACAAGACCATCGCCGCATGGGAGCACGGCGAGGTCCTGGAGCCGCAGAACGTCGACCGGTACTCCACGTTGCACGTGCGGTGCGGGACGAACTTCCTGATCCTGGTGATGTTGATCGCCATCGTGGTCTACACCCTGGGCGGCGTGCTCGTCCCGCCGCCCGCCGGCATCGAGTGGTACATGGCCGTGCTGTACCACGTCGTCCTGCGGCTCGTGCTCCTGCCCGTGGTGGCCGGGCTGGCGTACGAGCAGCTGAAGCTCGGCGCGTCGCGCGGTGACAACCCGATCGTGAAGGCGCTCACGGCCCCGGGTCTCGCGCTGCAGCGGATCACCACGAAGCAGCCCACCCCCGACCAGATCGAGGTCGCGATCCGGGCGTTCGAGGCGGTCGTCCCCTCCGAGCACCGCGAGGGTCGCGTCCCGACCAGCCTGGACAGCCCGATCACGCTCGCACCGGACACGTTGCCCGTGCAACTCGAATCCGCGGAGATCAGGGTCGCGGTCGACGACGCCGGCGGGGCCGCGGAGCCGACCGACGGGGCCTAGCGACGCATCGGTCGACCCGGACCGATCCGTCCGTCGAGCGCGAGGACGCCGCACGACGAAGCGTCAGGACCCCACAGATGTTCGACAAGCTCTCGCAGCTCGACGCCCGGTTCCGCGACCTCGAGGCGCAGCTCGCCGACCCGGAGGTCGCGAGCGACGGTGCCCGCTTCACCTCGGCGGCCAAGCAGCACGCCGAGCTCGCCGACGTCGTGGCCGCCTACCGCGCCTGGCGGCGAGTCGGCGAGGACCTGGCGGCGGCGCGCGAGCTGCTCGCCGGGGAGCAGCCCGATGCGCGCGCGCTGCTGGAGGACGAGATCGCGGGTTTGACGGCTTCGCGCGCCGCGCTCGAGGACGAGCTCCGTGCGCTGCTCGTGCCGACGGACCCCAACGACGATCGCGACGTGATCCTGGAGGTCAGGGCTGCCGCGGGCGGCGACGAGGCCGGTCTGTTCGCGGGCGAGCTCGCGGAGATGTACCAGCGCTACGCGCAACGGCGGGGCTGGTCGGCCCGTGTGCTGTCCTCGACGCCGCAGGGCATCGGCGGCGTGAAGGAGGCCGTGCTGGAGATCACCGGCAGGGGGGCGTACGCGCACCTCAAGCACGAGTCCGGCGTGCACCGGGTCCAGCGGGTGCCGGCGACCGAGTCGCAGGGCCGCATCCACACCTCGACGGCATCCGTCGCCGTCCTCCCGGCCGCAGACGACGTGGACGACGTGCGGATCGACGCCGGCGATCTGCGGATCGACGTCTATCGCTCGTCGGGGCCGGGTGGCCAGAGCGTGAACACGACCGACTCCGCGGTCCGCATCACCCACGTGCCCACGGGTCTGGTGGTGGCATGCCAGGACGAGAAGTCGCAGCACCAGAACCGTGACAAGGCGCTGCGGATCCTGCGCTCCCGGCTGCTGCAGGCCGAGCAGGAACGCCAGGCGAAGGAGCGCGCCGACGAGCGCAAGGGCCAGATCGGCTCCGGCGACCGCTCGGAGAAGATCCGCACCTACAACTTCCCCCAGACCCGCGTGACCGACCACCGGATCGGCGTGACGGTCCACGACCTGGCCGGGGTGCTGGGCGGCGGTCTCGACGAGCTGGTGTCGGCCCTGCGGCAGGCCGAGCGGGAGGCCCGTCTGGCAGCCGCGGAGGACGACGGGTGAACGCCGAGGTGGAGGCGCCCACGGTCGTCGCGGAGGTCGAACGCCGGCTCGCGGCAGCCGGCGTCCCGTCTCCGCGGGCGGACGCGCGCTGGCTGGTCGAGCACGTGCTGCGCGTCGCGGGCGCCGTGACCGGCTGCGGCGCCGCGCTGCTCGACGGACTCGTCGCGCGGCGACTGGCCCGGGAGCCGCTGCAGCTCGTGCTCGGCACCACCTCTTTCCGCACGGTCGAGCTCGCGTGTCGGCCGGGCGTCTTCCTGCCACGCCCGGAGACCGAGGTCGTGGCGGGACTCGCGGTCGACGCCGCGAGGCGCGCGGGTCGAGCGCCCGTGATCGTGGAGCCGTGCACCGGGGGCGGTGCCATCGCGGCGAGCCTGCTCGCCGAGGTGCCGGGCGCGACGATCGTCGCCACCGACCTCGACGATGCGGCCGTGGCCCTCGCGCGCGAGAACCTCGAACGCGTCCGGACGGGGGACGCCGGAGGCCGCCCGGCAGCCGCGGGCGCCTCCGCGACCGTCCTGAGGGGCGACCTGCTGGGGCCGGTCGACCCGGCCCTGTGCGGCCACCTCGACGTCCTCGTCTCGAACCCTCCCTACCTGCCCGCGCGAGATCGGGGCAGCTTCGAGGTGGAGGTCGCGGCGCACGACCCGGACCGGGCACTCATCGGTGGTCCCGACGGCCACGAGGTCGTCGACCGGCTGCTGGCGTCGGCCGGCCAGTGGCTCGCGCCCGGTGGCACGGTCGTGGTCGAGATCGACGAACGCCGCGCGGACGACGCGGTGCGCGTCGCGCGGGCGGTGGGGCTCGTCGACGTCCGCGTCGCGCAGGACCTGGCCGGCCGGGATCGCGCGCTGGTCGCGGGTCGAGCGTCGGATCGGGCCCGGTAGCGTCGAGGGCCGGGGCGCTGGCCTCGAGGAGGTGGCGATGAGCGAGACCGTCGAGCTGCCGACGGACCCGGACGGCCGTGCCGGCCGGCTGGAGGAGGTCGCCGAACGGCTTCGCGATGGAGCGTTGGCCGTCGTGCCGACCGACACCTGCTACGGGCTCGCCGCGGACGCCTTCAGCCTGGACGGCACCGCGCGCCTGTTCGCCGCCAAGGGACAGGACCGGCGGGCGCCGCTGACGGTGTTCCTGCGGTCGCCGAAGCAGCTGCTCGGGCTGGTCCCGGAGGTACCGGAGGTGGCGGAGCGCCTGGTCGCCGCGTTCTGGCCCGGGCCGCTCACCCTGGTGCTGCCGGCCGAGACCGGGCTGCGCTGGGACCTCGGCCGTGCCGACGGGACGGTGGCGGTGCGCATGCCACTCGACGACGTCGCGCTCGAGCTCGTCCGGGCGGTCGGTCCGCTGGCCGTCAGCTCGGCCGGCCTGGCGGGCGGTCCCCCGCCGGCGACCGTCGACGAGGCTCGCGCCGCCCTTGGGGACGCGGTCGCGGTGTACCTCGAGGACGGTCGACGCCCGGCGACGCCCCTGTCGACGATCGTGGCGCTCGTCGGGGCGACGCCGACCGTCCTGCGTCCCGGGGCGATCCCCGACGCGCTCGTCGTGGGCGTCGCGACGGGGGAGCTCGACCCGTTCGAGGCCGCGGCGACGCTGCTCGCCGGTGACACCGCCGCGGCGGTCGACGACGCCGGACCCGATGCCGAACGGGACGGGTTCGACCGCGAGGGGTAGCCTTCCGAGGTTCCCTCGTCGCCGTCCAGGAGCCCGTGCAGCAGATGACCTTCTGGGGCCCCGACTTCGAGCAGCTCCGCGCCACCGACCCCGAGGTCGCCGAGGGGCTGCTCGGTGAGCTGGATCGTCAGCGGACGGATCTGCAGCTGATCGCGAGCGAGAACTTCGCGTCCCCCGCGGTCCTCGCCGCGCAGGCGTCGGTCCTGAACAACAAGTACGCCGAGGGCTACCCCGGCCGCCGGTACTACGGGGGCTGCGAACGCTTCGTCGATCCGATCGAGACGCTCGCGATCGACCGAGCCAAGCAGCTGTTCGGCGCCGACCACGCCAACGTGCAGCCACACTCGGGCGCGAGCGCGAACCTCGCCGCCTACTTCGCGACCGTCAGCCCGGGCGACAAGGTGCTCGCGATGTCCCTGCCGCACGGGGGGCATCTCACCCACGGGATGAAGGTGAACTTCTCGGGCAGGTGGTTCGACGTCGTCCACTACGAGTTGCATCCCGACACCGAGACCATCGACATGGACCAGGTGCGCGCCCTGGCGCTCGAGCACCGTCCCAAGCTGCTGATCGCGGGATGGTCCGCGTACGCGAAGCAGCTCGACTTCGAGGCGTTCCGTGCGATCGCCGACGAGGTGGACGCGGTCCTGCTCTGCGATGCGGCGCACTTCATCGGGCTCGTGGCGGGTGGCGTCCATCCCTCGCCGGTGCCGTACTGCGACATCGTCACGTTCACGACGCACAAGACGCTGCGTGGGCCGCGCAGCGCCATCATCCTGACCAACGAGCGCTGGGCCAGCGCGATCGACAAGGCGGTGTTCCCCGGGATGCAGGGCGGTCCCCTCGAGCACGTCGTCGCCGCGAAGGCCGTCGCCCTCAAGGAGGCGATGGCACCGTCGTTCAAGGAGTACGCGCAGCGGATCCTGGACAACAGTCGCGCGCTCGCTGCCGGCCTCGCCGATCGCGGATACCGGATCATCTCGGGGGGCACGGACACGCACCTGTTCCTCGCCGACGTGACCCCACGGGGGCTCACGGGGGCCGAGGCCGAGGCCCGATGCGACGCCGCCGGGATCGTGCTCAACAAGAACGCGATCCCCTTCGACACCAACCCACCGGCGATCGCGTCCGGCATCCGTGCGGGGACCTCCTGCGTCGCGACCCAGGGCATGGGGCCCGAGGAGATGCGGCGCGTGGCGGATCTGATCGACCGTGCGCTCGAGGGCACCGACGACGAGCGGGACGTCGTCCGCGCGGAGGTACGCGCGCTGGTCGCCGGCTTCCCGGCGTACCCGGAGCCCGACCCCTCCGACGGGTCGGGCGACCCGACCGGGAGCTGACGTGCTGGCCCACCTGTTGGTCGCGGCGACCGCAGCGGTCGTGACCGCTGTCACCGCGCCGCTGGTGGGTCGCTTCGCACGACGAGCAGGAGCACTCGAGGCGCCGCCGGACGTCCCGGGGGAGCACCGCGCGCGTGTGCCGTCGATGGGCGGGCTCGCCATGTTGCTCGGCTTCGTCAGTGCGATGGGGCTCGCGTCCCTGCTGCCTGGCTTCCAGCCGCTCTTCGACAGCACCTCGGAGCCGCTGGCGCTCGTCGTCGGCGCGATCGCCATCGTGGGCGTCGGCATGCTCGACGACATCTACGACCTTCCGCCGACGGTCAAGCTCGCCGGTCAGATCGTCGGCTCGCTCGGTGTCGTGCTGCTGGGTATCCAGCTCGTGTACTTCTGGGTGCCCGGGCTCGACGTCATCGCGCTCTCGCCAGACATCGGGCTGCCGCTCACGATCCTCGCCCTGGTGGCGATGATCAATGCCGTCAACCTGATCGACGGGCTCGACGGGCTGGCCGCAGGGGTCGCCGCCATCGCCGGCATCGCGTTCTTCCTGTTCGCCGTCCGCAGCCAGCCGAGCGGCCTGGCCGAGACCGTGCCGACGTCGTCCACGCTGGTGGCGGCGGTGGTCGCGGGCATGGCGCTCGGGTTCCTGGTCCACAACTGGCACCCGGCCACGCTGTTCATGGGCGACACCGGATCGATGCTCTTGGGGTTGCTCCTGGGCGCTGCGGGCGTGTCGTACGTCGGCCGGACGACCGCTCCGTCGAACGCGGACTTCTACGGATCGATCCCGCTGCTCGTCCCGGCACTGGTGCTCGCGATCCCGTTCCTCGACAGCGCCTTCGCGGTGGCCCGACGGCTGCTCGCCCGTCGTCCCATCACGACCGGCGACCGCGGCCACCTCCACCACCTGCTCCTCGCCTTCGGTCACTCCCATCGCCGGGCCGTGCTGATCCTCTACTACTGGTCTGCGGTGCTGGCCTTCGGCTCCGTCGGTCCCGCCTTCCTGCCGCTGCGCGCGCTCGTCCCCTGGGTGGCGGTCGCAGCCGCCGGGGGGATCGCACTGACGGCGCTCGGTGTGCGGGCCGCGGAGCGAGAGGAGGAGCGGGACGCCTCGGCCACCCGAACCCCGCAGGAGCGGGTGGGCTCGGCCTGACGGCTGCCGCGCGCTCGTTGGCGACGCCCGAGGCCGATTGGTAGCCTCCCGAGCCGCTCGAGCCCGACGCGAGCTCCCCGGCCCCGGCGGCCGCACCGGTCGGCCGAGCGCCACCACCCGACGACGCCCGGCACTCCTCCGGAATCGGACCGATGGCCGCACCACGCGACCCCGAATCGCTCCGCCGTGCACGCGCACGCGCGGACCGACGCGGCGTGTGGACCGGGCTCGCCGAGTCCCATTCCTCCGGTGTCGAGATCATGGCCGGCATCCTGCTGTGGGGAGGTCTGGGCTACCTCCTCGACCGCTGGCTCGGCAGCGATCCGTGGTTCTTCGGTTTCGGCGTGATGCTGGGCTTCGCGGGTGGCCTCGCCCTCGTGTTCGTCCGCACGCAACGTCCCGTGGGCGGCCCGGATGGCGGCTGACGGTGCCACCGCTGACGCCAGAGGGCTCGCCCGGCGGGTCCTGGCGCTGCTGGCGATGCTCTGTGTCCCGGCGGCCGGCATCGCGGGCTGGCTCGGCGATGGCGGTGCCGCCGTCAGCGCCGTGATCGGCGTCGGCTTCGTCGCACTGCTGTTCGGCGTCTCGGGGCTGCTGCTCGCCTGGGTCATGGAGCGAAGCGCCGCGCACGGACTCGCCATCCTCGCCGGTGCGTCGATGCTCCGGCTGGTCGTCTATGCTGCCGCGCTGTCCGGGCTTGCCCGGCTCGCGTGGGTCGACCGCACGAGCCTCGCGCTGGCGACCGGCGGCGCGGTTGCGATCACACTGTTCGTCGAACTGCGATCGCTCGCGCGCTCGCCACGTCTGTTCTGGATCGACGCCGACGCGGAGCGCACCGCTGCCGGCGTCCCGCACGCGACACGGAGCCAACCGCTGTGACCCAGGTGCTTGCCGCTGCCGAGTGGGGTGGAGAGTTCGAGGGGGCCCTCGACAACATCAACGCCCTCTTCGACTTCCCCGCGATCATCGAGCTGTCGCTGTTCGGTGTCGACCTCTCGATCAACCGCACGATCCTGATCGCCTGGTTCATGACGCTCGTGGTGGGCTCGATCATGTTCCTGGCCTTCCGCAACCCCCAGGTCGTCCCGGGCAGGTTGCAGAGCATCGGCGAGACGGCGATCGAGTTCGTCCGCGGCATCGCCGACGACATCATCGGGCCGAAGGGACGCACCTACGTCCCGCTGCTGACCACCTTCTTCCTGTTCATCCTCTTCATGAACCTGGCGAAGCTGACACCGTTCCTCATGCTCCCGCCCACGTCGCGCATCGCGTTCCCCGCCTTCCTCGCGGGGATCTCCTGGCTCGTCTACGTCGGTGCCGGCATCAAGGAGCAGGGCGTCGGCCACTTCTTCAAGGAGTTGGCCTTCCCGCCGGGGGTGCCCAAGCCCCTGTACGTGATCCTGACGCCGATCGAGCTGATCTCCGGCCTCGTGCTGCGTCCGTTCACGTTGGCCATCCGGCTCTTCGCCAACATGGTCGCCGGTCACATCCTGGTCGTCATCACGCTCGTGACGATCCACGTCTTCCTGCCGTCCTTCCCGGTCGGCTGGAGTCTCGGGGTGTTCGCCCTGATCATCAGCCCGCTCGTCTTCGCGTTCGAGCTGCTGATCATCGGCCTTCAGGCGTACATCTTCACCATGCTCACCGCCGTCTACATCAGCTCGTCGGTGGAGCCGGCGCACTGATCGACACGACCTGTCCGCGGCGCGCTGCGCGTCGTCAAGGAGGAAACGATGGAGAACCTCGGTAACGGCCTGGTCTTCGGGCTCGCGACGCTCGGCCCTGGCATCGGGCTGGGCATCCTGATCGGCAAGGCGATCGAGTCCATGGCCCGCCAGCCGGAAGCCGCCGGCATGGTCCGCACCACGATGTTCATCGGCATCGCCGTCGTCGAGGCGCTGGCGCTGCTGGGCTTCGTCCTCGCGTTCGCCATCTAGGAGCCGACATGCGCACCATCCTGGCCGTCGCTGAGGGCGAGGTCGACGGCATCGTCCTCTGGCCCGACACCCCGGAGCTGATCTGGGGTCTGGTCGCCTTCCTCCTGTTGTTCGCGCTCATGTCCCGCTTGGTCCTGCCCAAGGCCGGCCAGGTGCTCGACGAGCGCCGCGCTGCCATCCAGGGCCGTATGGAGGAGGCGGAGGCCAAGCTCGTCGAGGCCGAGAACGCCCGCCGCGCCTACGAGGACAGCCTCGCCGACGCGCGAGGCGAGGCCAACCGCATCATCGAGGAGTCGAGGGTCACCGCGGAGAACCTTCGCGCGGAGATCGTCGCGAAGGCGGAGGGCGAAGCCGCCACGATCGTCGAGCGGGCGCAGGCGGACATCAACGCCGAACGCGACCGGGCGCTGCAGGAACTGCGCGGCCAGGTCGGCGTCATCTCCGTCGAGCTGGCCGCCCGCATCGTCGAGCGCGAGCTGGACGCGACGACGCACGAGGGGCTCGTCGACGAGTACATCCAGCGACTGTCGAGCCAGAACTGAGGCGACGATGACCAACGAGCTGACCCAGGGCTACGCCCAGGCGATCGTCGCGCTCGCGACGGCCGAGGGCGCGCTCGACGCGGTCGAGGACGAGCTGCTGACGATCGCGCGTGCGGTCGACGGCAACGACCAGCTGCGCGAGACACTGACGGACCGCCACCTGCCCGTCGGGCAGCGGCTGACCTTCGTCGATGCCGAGGTGCTGCGCGCCGCCCACCCGGCGACGCGTGCGTCGATCGCCATGCTGCTCGCCGCGGAGCGGATCGGGCAGGTCGATGCCATCGCGACGGCCGTCGCCGAGCGCGCCGCGGCCGACCGTGACGAGGAGCTGGCCGAGGTCCGCGTCGCGGTTGCGCTCGACGCGTCCCGAACGGCTGCGCTGAAGGCGGCGCTCGAGCGCGCGACCGGTCGCAAGCTCGACGTCAAGGTCATCGTCGACGACACGGTCGTCGGCGGCGTCCGCGCACGGATCGGCGACACGATCATCGACGGCAGCCTGCTGCGTCGACTCACCGACCTCCGTGCCCGCGTCGGCAGCTGACCACCGGCACGCACCACACCCCGGCCGGCGACCCACGGCCGCGACGACGAGGAAGACACCCAGATGGCAGACCTGACGATCCGGGCGGAGGACGTGTCCGACGCCATCAGGCGGATGCTCGACGGCTACCAGCCGGACCTTGCGGCGGAGCAGGTCGGCAGGGTCCTCGACACCGGTGACGGCATCGCGAGGATCAGCGGCCTCCCGGGGACGCTCGCCAACGAGCTGCTCGACTTCGGCGATGGCGTCTTCGGCATGGCCATGAACCTCGACGAGCACCAGATCGGTGCGGCCGTCTTCGCGGACGCCTCGCGGATCGAGGAGGGTCAGACGGTCCGCCGGACCGAGCGCGTGCTGTCGGTGCCGGTCGGTGACGCCATGCTCGGCCGCGTCGTCGACCCGCTGGGGCGACCCATCGACGGCAAGGGACCGCTGGACCAGACGCGGCTCGACGGCGACCGCGCGCTCGAGGTCCAGGCGCCGGGCGTGGTCGACCGCAAGCCGGTCGGTGAGCCGCTGCAGACGGGCATCAAGGTGATCGACGTCATGACGCCGATCGGCCGGGGCCAGCGGGAGCTGATCATCGGCGACCGTCAGACCGGCAAGACGGCCATCGCGCTCGACACGATCATCAACCAGAAGCAACTGTGGGGCACACCCGACGCCGTCAAGTGCATCTACGTCGCGATCGGCCAGAAGGGCTCGACCGTCGCCCAGGTGGTGGCCACGCTCGAGAAGTACGGTGCGATGGAGTACACGACCGTGGTGTCCGCGCCCGCGTCGTCGCCCGCGCCGTTCCAGTACATCGCCCCCTACTCCGGTGCCGCCATCGGTGCCAACTGGATGTACAAGGGCGAGCACGCGCTGATCATCTACGACGACCTGTCGAAGCAGGCCGACGCGTACCGGCAGCTGTCGCTGTTGCTCCGTCGTCCGCCGGGTCGTGAGGCCTACCCCGGCGACGTCTTCTACCTCCACAGCAGGCTGCTGGAGCGCGCCGCGAAGCTCTCCGACGAGCTCGGAGGCGGGTCGATGACTGCC
Organism: uncultured Nitriliruptoraceae bacterium; assembly: GCA_963695235.1. Classification (GTDB taxonomy): domain Bacteria; phylum Actinomycetota; class Nitriliruptoria; order Nitriliruptorales; family Nitriliruptoraceae; genus PWLR01. The sequence goes on along the minus strand of OY968778.1, from coordinate 253,487 downwards.
CTGCCGATCGTCGAGACGAAGGCGAACGACGTGTCCGCCTACATCCCGACGAACGTGATCTCCATCACCGACGGGCAGATCTTCCTCGAGACCGACCTCTTCTACCAGGGCGTCCGCCCCGCGATGAACGCGGGTGTGTCGGTCTCGCGTGTCGGTGGCTCGGCCCAGCGCCCCTCGATGAAGGCGGTGTCGGGGACGGTGCGCCTCGAGCTCGCCCAGTTCCGTGAGCTGGAGGCGTTCGCGCAGTTCGGCTCCGATCTCGACAAGGCGTCGCAGCAGCAGATCGCCCGTGGTCAGCGGGTCGTCGAGATCCTCAAGCAGCCCCAGTACCAGCCGCTGCCCGTGGAGTTGCAGGTCGCCTCCGTCGTCGCGGTGACCACGGGCAAGCTCGACGAGATCCCGGTCGTGGACGTCCGTCGGTACGAATCCGAGCTCCACGACTTCCTCACGTCGCGACACGGCGACATCCTGGGTCAGCTGCGGACCGAGAAGCTGACCGACGAGCTCCGTGCGCGACTCGTGGCGGGGCTCGAGGCCTTCCACGCGACCTTCACGCCCTCGCAGGTGGCCGAGGTCGAGGAGGTCAACGAGGGCTGGGAGGCCATGTCCGCCACCAGCGAGACCGTTGACTGAGACCGTCGACCCACGGCGCCCGGTGCGCCGTGGCGGTCCGCTCGACCCGGCGGACCCCCGAGGAGGACGTGGTGGCAGGTAGCGGCCAGATCCGGCAGCTCAAGCGACGGATCCGTTCCGTCCAGAGCACGCAGAAGATCACCCGTGCCATGGAGATGATCGCTGCCTCACGGATCCTCAAGGCCCAGGCGCGGGTGCGCGCGGCGCGTCCCTACGCCGAGCAGATCCACGAGATCATCAAGGGGTTGGCCGTCTCCAACGAGGTGCGTCAGCATCCCCTGCTCGTCCAGCGCCCGGTGGCTCGTGTCGCCGTCATCGTGAACACCTCCGACCGTGGTCTCGCCGGTGCCTACAACGCCAACGTCTTGAAGGTGGCCGAACGCACCATCCGTGACGAGCAGGACGCCGGGCGCACCGTCGACCTCTACGTCATCGGGAAGAAGGGGGCTGGCTACTTCGGCTACCGCGGACGACGCGCTGCTCGCACCTGGGAAGCCATCTCCGACGCGCCGTCCATCGAGGCGGCGAGCGGTATCGCCGAGACGGTCATGGAGCGCTACGCGGCCGAGGAGCTCGATCGCGTCTGGCTCGTCTACACCGACTTCCGGTCCTCGCTCACGCAGTCGCCGGTGCGGATGGAGCTCCTGCCCGTCAAGCCCGAAGAGTTCGAGGACGGCACCGAGATCGCCCCCGAGTTCCTGTTCGAGCCCTCTCAGCCGGAGCTGCTGGCCCGCCTGATCCCGCGCTACGTCGAAGCGAAGGTCTTCCACGGCCTGCTCGAATCCTCCGCCTCCGAGCACGCATCGCGCCAGCGTGCGATGAAGTCGGCGACGGACAACGCCAAGGAGGTCGCGAGCTCGCTCTCACGCGTCATGAACCAGGCGCGTCAGGAGCAGATCACGACCGAGATCTCCGAGATCGTCGGCGGCGCCGAGGCGCTCGCAAGCGACTGACGACCAGACCTCCCGCCCGCGGATCAAGCGAGGCGAGACACCGTGAAGGAGCAGGAATGACCACGCAGTCGGCCGACGGCCGCATCGTCCGGGTGATCGGGCCCGTCGTGGACGTCGAGTTCCCTCCCGGCGACCTGCCGGACATCTACAACGCGTTGACCTTCGACCGCGAGGTGGGTGGCCAGGTCGTCACCGTGACCGCCGAGGTCGCCCAGCATCTCGGGGACCGGCGTGTCCGGGCGGTGTGCATGCAGCCGACCGACGGCGTGGTGCGAGGGGCCGGGGTCCACGACACCGGCGGGCCGATCACGGTCCCCGTCGGCCCGGGGACGCTCGGCCACATCTACAACGTCCTGGGTGAGCCGCTCGACGTCGACGCCTCGCAGATCCAGGCCGACACGCGCTGGGCGATCCACCGCGATCCGCCGCCGTTCGACGAGCTCGAGCCGCAGGCGTTGATGTTCGAGACGGGCATCAAGGTCATCGACCTCGTCGAGCCCTACGTCCAGGGCGGCAAGATCGGGATGTTCGGCGGCGCCGGCGTGGGCAAGACCGTCGTCATCCAGGAGATGATCAACCGCGTCGCGCAGCAACACGGTGGCGTGTCGGTGTTCGCGGGCGTCGGGGAACGGACCCGCGAGGGAACCGACCTCAAGCTCGAGATGGAAGAGTCAGGCGTCCTCGAGAAGGCGGCGCTGGTCTACGGCCAGATGGACGAGCCGCCCGGCGTCCGACTGCGCGTCGCGCTGTCCGCACTGACGATGGCGGAGTACTTCCGTGACGAGATGCACCAGGACGTGCTGCTCTTCGTCGACAACGTGTTCCGGTTCGTGCAGGCGGGATCGGAGGTGTCCACGCTGCTCGGGCGCATGCCGTCCGCCGTGGGCTACCAGCCGACCCTGACCAACGAGATGGGCCAGCTCCAGGAGCGGATCACCTCGACCAAGGGGCGCTCCATCACCTCGTTGCAGGCGGTGTACGTCCCTGCCGACGACATCACGGACCCGGCGCCGCACACCACGTTCGCGCACCTCGACGCCCAGACCGTGTTGTCCCGGGACATCGCCTCGCTCGGCATCTACCCCGCCGTCGATCCGCTGGACTCGACCTCGCGGATCCTCGATCCGGCCGTCGTCGGCGACGAGCACTACGCGGTCGCGACAGGGGTCCAGGAGGTCCTGCAGCGCTACAAGGACCTCCAGGACATCATCGCCATCCTCGGGATCGACGAGCTGTCCGAGGAGGACAAGGTGCTCGTGTCCCGCGCCCGCAAGGCGCAGCGGTTCTTCAGCCAGAACTTCTACGTCGCCGAGCAGTTCACCGGCAACCCGGGCGTCTACGTCCCGGTCTCGGACACCGTGCAGGGCTTCCGCGCGCTGATCGACGGTGCGCTCGACGAGATCCCGGAGCAGGCGTTCCTGTACGCGGGTGACGTCGACGACGTCCAGCGTCGGGCAGCCGAGCTGGCTCGCTGATGGCTGCCGACGCCCGGACGATGCACGTCGAGGTGGTCTCGGCGGAGAGCCACGTCCTCTCCGCCGACGTGGTCGGCCTCTACGCGCGCGGTGTCGAGGGCGAGATCGGGATACTGCCCGGACACCAGCCGGCCGTGATCGCGCTGGACATCGGCGCCGTGACGCTGGAGCTCGGCGACGGCAGTCGCGAGCACGTCGCTGTCCACCATGGCGTCCTCTACGTCGACCGGGGCCACAAGGCGATCGTGCTCGCGGACATCGCCGAGCTCGCGAGCGACATCGACGTCCGTCGGGCCGAGGAGCGCAAGCGCGTCCTCGAGCAGCAGCTCGCCACCGGGGACGATCACGTCCTCCGTTCCTCGCTGCGCAAGCAGCAGCTGCGTCTGGACGTCGCCCGCGAGCGCTGAGACCGACCTGGACACTCGTCCCATCCGGGCCGGCGGCAGGCTGTCGCTACCCTCGCGCGATGCACGACGCCTACGACTCCACCGACGTCTTCCGTGTCCGCGGCGGCGGGCCGCTGCGTGGGACGGTGCGTCTGTCCGGCGCCAAGAACTCGGCACTCAAGCTCATGGCGGCGGCGCTGCTCACCGAGGACACGCTGCACCTGTCGGAGGTCCCGGCGATCGCCGACGTGCCGGTGATGGCGGACGTCCTGCGTGGCCTGGGCGTCGACGTCGTGCTCGATGCCGGGGCGGGCACGTGTGCACTGACGGCGGCCGAGCTGGATCATCACGCACCGGCCGACGCGGTCTCGCGCATCCGCGCGTCGATCGCGGTGCTGGGGCCGCTCGTCGGCCGTCTCCGTCGGGCGCGGCTCGCCCTGCCGGGAGGTGACCGCATCGGGGCGCGGGGCATCGACCTGCACCTGCGTGGCTTGGAGGCGATGGGCGCCACCGTCCTGCAGGACGGTGAGGAGTTCGAGGTCCGCGCCCCGGACCTGCACGGTGCCTTCGTCACCCTCGACTTCCCCTCGGTGGGAGCGACCGAGAACCTGCTGATGGCCGCCGTGCTGGCGGACGGACCCACCGTGATAGACAACGCGGCCAGGGAGCCGGAGATCCAGGACCTCTGCAACCTCCTCGTCGCCATGGGCGCCCGCATCGAGGGGATCGGGTCACCCCGGCTGGAGGTCGACGGTGTCGATGCCCTCGGCGGCGCCGACTGGGAGACCTGCCCCGACCGGATCGAAGCCGGCACGTACGCCGTGGCCGCAGCACTCACCCGCGGTGACGTGGTGATCGAGCGCGTCCGCCCCCAGGACATGACGCTGCCGTTGCTCAAGCTCCGGGCTGCCGGCGTGGTGGTCGAGGAGGGCGCGGCGTCGCTGCGCATCAAGGCGGAGGAGCTCGTCCGGACGGACGTCGTGACCCTCCCGTACCCGGGCTTCCCGACGGATCTGCAACCCCAGATGATGGTCCTGTTGAGCCAGGCGGCGGGCACCTCGAGGTGCACGGAGAACGTCTTCGAGTCACGGTTCTCGTTCGTCGACGAGTTCCGCAGGATGGGCGCCGACGTCGCGATCGACGGCCATCACGCCCTGATCCGCGGTCCCGTCCGGCTCACTGGCGCGACGCTGTCCGGCCTCGACGTCCGAGCGGGCGCCGCCGGCGCGTTGGCTGGCCTCGTGGCCGACGGCGAGACGATCATCCGTGACGTCCACCACGTCGATCGCGGGTATGCCGACTTCGTCGGGCGGCTCCGCTCGCTCGGAGCAGACATCGAGCGTGTCCCTGCGGATGGGTGAGCCGGCGCGCGCGACCCGCCGCGGAGCGACGTCCTGCTCCGGCCCCCGCAGGCTGGCGTCCATCGCACTGGTGGTGCTCGCGGCGCTGCTCGTCCTGCCCGCGCAGGTCGGCGCGGCGACGTCGGGTGCCTCCGAACCGGTGCGGTTGCAGGGGACGGTACGCATCGTCGGTGGTCCGGACGCCCTCCTGCAGCTCGACGGGGCGACTCGCTACCCCGACACCCTCGAGCTCCTCGCGTCGCCCGGGGTCGTCGTGAACGAGCTCTCGATCGAGGACTACGTGGCCGGTGTCGCCGAGATGCCGGCGAGGTGGCCGGCATCGGCGTTGGAGGCGCAGGCGATCGCAGCGCGTACCTACGCCTGGTGGGTGATGCGAGCTGGCGCCTACGAGTCGTACGACATCTGCGCAACGGTGGCATGCCAGGTCTACCGCGGCGCCGAACCCGTCCTCGACGACGGCGAGCGGTGGCGGGCAGCGGTCGACGCGACGGCCGGACAGGTCCTCGTCGATGCGGCAGGCGCACCGATCCTCGCGCGCTACTTCTCGACCTCGGGCGGGCGTACGTACGCGAACGAGGACGTCTTCCCGTCGACGGGCGCCCTGCCCTACCTCCGGGCGGTGGACGACCCGTACGACGAGGTGTCGCCCTACCACCGGTGGACCGTGACCTTCACCCGGCAGGAGTTCGACGAACTGCTCGCGCGGGGTGACACCCTCCATGCCGCCGTGCCCGTCGCCGGCGTCCAGCGGGTCGGCGCGGTGGACGATCACGCCGCCGACGTCGTCGTGGCGAGCGCGACAGGTGACGAGGTCGTGGTGTCGGCCCTGGCACTGCGTGACTTCCTCAACGCGATGGCGCCCGACAGCTTCCCCGACCGCTATCCGTCGCTGCGCGCCGACGGGCTCCGACGGCTGCCCTCGACGGTGCCCTCGAGCCGCTTCGACCTGGAGCTCGACGGCACCGGCGTCACGCTCAACGGCCGCGGCTGGGGGCACGGGGTGGGCATGGGACAGTACGGCGCTCGCGGCAGGGCCGAGGACGGTCACGACGCCGGGCGCATCCTCGCCGCCTACTACAGCGGGCTCCAGCCGACCAGCCCGTCGGAGTTGCCCGACCGGGTCCGGGTCGGCCTCACGGGAGGCACCCTCCACACCGTCAGGGGTGATCGCCCCGTCGACCTGGTCGTCGACGGCGAGGTCGTCGTCGCCGGCGCGCTCGGCACCTGGACCTTCGAGCGCGAGGGTGACGACTGGCTCGGCACACCCCCCGAAGGCACCGCCGACGCGCTCGAGGTGGGTGACACCGCCCTCGCCGAGCCGGTCCCCTCCCTGGTCGACGCGGTGACCGTGTCGGCCGCGGTGAACAAGCCGGTCTGGTTGCGGCTGCAGGTGTGGAGCGAGGCAGGGACGCTGGTGCTCGACCGGCCGCTCGGAGTCGTCGATGCAGGGTCGCACGACGCCACCTGGCGATACGTCGACGACGACGGTGCCGCGGTGTCCCCGGGGAGCTACCGGATCGCGCTCGTCGGGACGGATGCGGTGGGCAGCACCGCCGGGGAGCCGGCACTGGTCGACGTCCCGCACCAGGGCGCGATGGACGGTGCCGGGTCGGCGGGGGCCGCTGCAGGTGGTCTACCGTGGCGGTCGTCGCTCGTGCTGGCGGTCGCTGCCCTCGCCGTCGTGCTCGTGACCGCTGTCGTCCTGCTCGGGAGGCCTCGATCGTGAGCCAGCCGCCGCCGCCACCGCCATCGCGCGTGCCGTTCCCTCCGCCCCCGCCCGCGCGCCCGTCGTGGGGCGGACCGGCGGTGCCGCGGTCGACGCCACCGCGCCCCCTGCTCGGGCCGCGCGGTCGCTGGCTGAGCGACGAGCCGGACCTGTATCCCGTCTGGGTCGCCATCGTCGCAGTGCTGATCATGACGGGGCCCAACCTGCTCGTGCTCGTGACGGGCGCGACGGGCGAGACCCCTGCGCAGCTCACCACGATCGAACTCGTCTTCGTGCTCGGGATCACCCTGCTGTTCCAGCTGGCGCTCTTCGGCGCGGCGCTGCTCCCGCTCTTGATCGGGCGTCGGCTCGACCGGCGGTTGTTCGGGCCCACCCCGCTGTCGTGGCGGGTCGTCGGCCTGGGTGCCGCGGTCGGCATCGTCACGATCGTCGTGACCTACACCGTCAATGCGCTGCTCGCCGTCGCCTTCCGGATCGAGGACCCGGTCGAGCAGGACCTGGTGCGCTTCGCGCTGGAGGGCCGGGTCCCCTTGTTCCTCACGTTCGTGATCGCCGTGTTCGCGGCACCGTTCGTGGAGGAGGTGGTGTTCCGCGGGGTCCTGTTCCGCGCGCTGCTCGGACGGCTCGGTCTGGCACTGGCGGCGATGCTGTCGGCGGTCGTGTTCGCGGTCATCCACGTGGAGGTGCTCTTCAGCCAGCCGGTCGCACTCGGGGGGCTGCTGGTCGTCGGCCTCCTGCTGGCGCTCGCCTACCAGTGGACGGGCAGCCTGTGGGTGCCGATCATCGCGCATGCCTTCTACAACGGTTTCTCGATCGGGCTGCTGCTCTTGATCGACCGGCTCGGGATCGACGAGCTCATCGCGTCGGTGCCGCGTGCACTGGGTGCGCTCGCCGGATCCTGAATCCGGTCAGTGACGCACGAGGCGTTCCCCGATCGTGCGTCCCGACGGGGGGCGCCCGGTCCGCGCCGCTTTGGCGTCGACGCGAGCCAGCGCACGCTGCAGGTATCGCGCGGCCGCCCACCGCAACGGCTCCGGCTCCCAACGCCGCGGGTGGTGGTCGACCATCGGCAGCTCGCCGTGGGGCGAGGAACCGTCGAGCACCAGGTCCGCCAGGACGCGTCCGGCGAGGTTGGCGGTGGTGACGCCCTGTCCTGTGTAGCCGACCGCCGCGCCGATCCCCGTCCGGTGGTCGAAGCGGAAGCTCGGCAACCAGTCCCGCGGCATCCCGAGCGGCCCCCCCCAGGCATGTGAGAAGCCGATGCCGGCGAGGTCGGGGAACCACGAGGCGAGCTGGTCGCGGAGGAGTCGATGGGTGGGGTCGTGCCGGTCGAAGCGGTCCCGGATCCGTGAGCCGTAGTGGTACGGCGCCCCCCTCCCGCCGAACAGCACCCGCCCGTCGACCGTCCGCGTGAGGTAGTCGACGGTATAGCGATGGGAGGACAGCAGCTCGTGGCCCTGCCAGCCGATCTCGCGCCACACGTCCTCACCGACCGGGTCGGTCAGGACGATCAGTGAGTAGACGGGCAGGATCTCCCGCCGATGACCGGCCAGCCCGGAGGTCCACGCCTCGCAGGCGAGCACGACCGCGTCCGCCTCGATCTGCCCGCGAGCCGTCACCACGGCGGGTCGCTGCCGGGGAGAGCGTTCCCGGATGGTGCATGCGGGCGTCCCCTCCAGGATCCGTCCGCCCCGCCGCTCGACGGCGCGGGCGAGTCCACGTGCCAGCCGGCCGGGGTGGATCGCCGCGCCGTGGGGGTCGAAGACCGCGCCGTGGGCGTCGGAGACCCGCAGTCTCTCCGCGAGCTCCGTTGCCGACAGCACCTCGAGGCCCTGGTCTATCCCGAGCCGCTGTCGGCTGCGCGCCGTCTCGTGGAGTCTCGGCGCCTCGTGCCGTCCGCGGGCGACGCGGAGGATGCCGCCGCGACGCACCTGCGCGTCGATGCCCTCCTCCTCGCAGGCGGCGACGACCCGGTCGATGCTGTCGCGCATCGTCCGGGTCACCTCGCGAACGACCGAGGGTGACGTGCGGCGGGCGAGCTCCTCCGGCGTCACACCGAGCCCAGCCGTGAGCCAGCCGCCGTTGCGTCCGGACGCGCCGAAACCTGCCGTGCGCGCCTCGGTCACGACGACCGACAGTGACGGGTCGCGGCGTAGGAGCTCCCGTGCGGTCCACAGACCCGTGTAGCCGGCACCCACGATGGCGACGTCGACCCGGAGGGAACCGTCGAGGCCCGGACGCGGCGTCAGGTCGTCGTCGGCGGTCTGGAGCCAGTAGCTCGTGGCGGCGACGTCCCGGGGGTCGTCCGGCGCATGGTCTTGCTTCCGAGCGCGGTTCACGGCGACTCCTCGTCGATCCGGTCGTCCGACGCCCGCGACGGCCGTTCGCGGTCGTGGAGCTCGAGCGCGAGGCCGAACGACACGAGGTGACGACCCGCTCGAGGGTCGTTGCCCGTGAGCTCCCGGATGCGTTCGAGGCGGTAGGTGAGCGTGTGGCGATGGATCCGGAGCTCCGCGGCGGCGGGACCGGGGCGGCACCCGTGGGCGAGGTAGGCGCGGAGCGTGTCGACGAGCCGGGCGCCCTCACGCGCATCGTGCTCGAGCACCGCACCGAGGACCTGGGCCACGAAGTCGGCGGCGCCCAGGTCCTCCCTGATCCCGGCCAGGATGCCGGGGAAGCCGAGCTCCTCGATGTCGCGCACGGGTCTGCCGGGATCGAGCCGCACCGCCACGTCCGCCTCTCGGAGCGCAGCTCGGAGGGCGTCGATGTCGACCTTCCCCCTGCTCCGACCGATCGCGATCTCCGCCCAGCCACGTCGTCGCGCCGCGTCGACGATCCGATGGGCGGCATCCTGCCCGTCGGGGGCCACCGCGACGACGTGCTCGCCGCTCGTGCCGACGATCGGAGGGCCGATGTCGAGCAGGGCGTCCTCCACCAACGCCGCGAGGCGGTCGGTGTGCACCGACCCGGCGGTGACGGCGAGGACGCGGTACCGCTCCGGCAGCTGCGTCCCGATGCGGTGGAGCGTGCGCGCGACCACGGTCCCGGTGACCCGCCCCGTACGGACCTCGTCGAACAGCTCGTCGACGCGAGCGCGCCGTGCCTCCCTGACCGACCGGTGTCGCGCCAGCTCGAGGCTGACACCCGCGATCCCCTGTTCGAACAGCAGTTCCTCGTGGTCGAGCAGCGGCCGGTCGCCGACCGCCACGACGACGGCCTCGAGGTGCGCCCCGAGCATGACCGACGCCGAGGTCACGGCGCGCCCGTCCAGCTCGACGTGTGCGCGTGCGCGATCGTGCGGGAGCGCCGCCCACACGCGCGCGGCCGTGACCGGCCCGAGCACCTCGCCGGGATCGTGGCGGGCGACCTCGACACCTGCGAAGTCGAAGGCCAGGAGCGCGGAGCCGGCGAGCGCTCGACCGACGGTCGCCAGCACGCCACCCACACCCGACTCGTCGACGACGGCCGCCAGGACCTGCCGGTGCAGGTCGACCGCCTTCCGGAGCGTGGCGTAGTGCTCCTCGAAGCTGTGCTGTGCCACGCGGCGGCTGATCGCGATGAACGGGACCTCGTAGGGCACCGTGAACAGCGGCAACCCGCGGGACTCGGCCTCCTCGAGCATGGCCACGGGCACGCTGGCGAGGCTGACGCCCGTCGAGAAGCCGAGCGCCACGACACCCCGTGCTGCGATCATGCGCACGAACCGTCGCTGGAGCGCATCGTCGGCTCGCACCCCGAGGCCCGTCGTGAGCAACAGCTCGCCGCCCTCGAGCCAGGGGGTCGGGTCCGGGAGCTCGGTGCTGTGGGCCCAGCGGATCGGGCCCCGGCGATCGACGCCCGAGCGCCCCGCCACGAGCCGGGCATCCAGGCGGGGATCGTCGAGCAGGTCCGACAACCACAGGGGCATCGTGCCGCTCCGCGGGAGGGAATGGCCAAGCGGCGATGATAGGCGCAAGGATGCAGCCATCGGGTAGACAGATGGCCAACGATCTGCCCACGTCTCGCTCCACCCGTCCAGCGACAGCGCCGGTGGGGTGGTCGTAGGCTCGGCACCGGACGAGGCGTGGGAGCGCACGGGCGGCAGGCGAAGGGGAGCACCGCATGCGACGGACGAACAACCTCATCGGTGGAGAGCTCCGCGGCGCGAGCGACGGGAGGACGAGCGCGCTCGTCGACCCGGCCACGGGCAAGGTGTTCGGGGAGGCACCGCTGTCGGGACCCGAGGACGTCGACGCGGCCTGCCACGCCGCCGAGCGTGCGTTCGAGACCTGGCGCGAGGTGACCCCCGCCCAACGACAACTGGCACTCCTGCGGATCGCCGACGGGATGGAATCGCGCGCCGAGGATCTGGTGCGGCTCGAGTGCGAGAACACCGGCAAGCCCTTCCAGCTCACCCTCGGCGACGAGCTCGCCCCCTGCGTGGACCAGGTGCGCTTCTTCGCGGGTGCCGCGCGCATCCTCGAGGGGCGGTCGGCCGGCGAGTACCTCGCGGGGCACACCTCGATGGTTCGTCGCGAACCGGTCGGCGTGTGCGCGCAGGTCACCCCGTGGAACTACCCGATGATGATGGCGGTCTGGAAGTGGGCACCGGCCATCGCAGCGGGTAACACCGTGGTCCTCAAGCCGTCCGACACCACGCCGCTCAGCACGGTCCTGATGGCAGAGATCATGAGCGAGTTCCTCCCCCCTGGGGTCATCAACGTGGTGTGCGGCGATCGCGACACCGGCCGTGCCCTGATCGGCCATCCGATCCCGAGGATGGTCTCGATCACCGGGTCCGTGCGCGCGGGCATGGAGGTGGCGGGGGCCGCGGCGCAGGACGTCAAGCGCGTCCACCTCGAGCTCGGGGGCAAGGCGCCGTGCATCGTCTTCGACGACGCCGACGTCGAGCGCACGGCCAAGGGACTGGCCGGTGCGGGGTACTTCAACGCCGGGCAGGACTGCACGGCCGCAACGCGCGTCCTGGCCGCTCCGGGGATCCACGACGACCTGGTCTCCGCGTTGGCGGAGCAGGCCGCGGGGACCACGACGGGTGACCCGTTCGCCGACGACGAGCCCGACTACGGCCCGTTGAACAACGCCCAGCAGCAGCAGCGGGTGCACGGGTTCCTGGAGCGTCGGCCGGCCCACGTCGAGGTCGTTGCGGGAGGCAGCCCGCTCCTGCGCGACGGGTACTTCTTCGAGCCGACCGTGCTCGCAGGTGTCCGGCAGGACGACGAGCTCGCGCAGAGCGAGGTGTTCGGGCCCGTCATCACCGTGCAGCGCTTCGACGACGAGGCGCAGGCGCTGCGCTGGGCGAACGGTGTGCCGTACGGGCTGGCGTCGAGCGTCTGGACCCGCGACCACGGACGTGCCATGCGCGTCGCGAAGGCCCTCGACTTCGGCGCCGTCTGGATCAACACCCACATCCCCATCGCGGCCGAGATGCCCCACGGTGGCTTCAAGCACTCGGGCTACGGCAAGGACCTGTCGTCGTACGGGCTCGAGGACTACACGCGCATCAAGCACGTGATGTCGAGCCTCGACGCATGAGCCCGGACGGTCGGCGCGACCGTCCACCGGCATGATCGGCCGCCCCGACGCAGGCGGCAGGAGGAGACGACACCCGATGGACGCCAAGCTCAGCGACGGCAACCTGTGGCTGCACTTCACGCGCACGTCCGACTGGATCGGCGACGAGCCGGCGATCCCCGTCATCGACCGCGGCGAGGGCTGCTACGTCTGGGACACGGCCGGCAACCGCTACCTCGATGGCCTCTCGGCGCTCTTCTGCGCCCAGATCGGGTACGGACGCCAGGAGCTGATCGATGCCGCCGCGGAGCAGATGGCCAAGTTGCCGTTCGCCACCAACTGGTCGTTCGCACACCAGCCGGCCATCGACCTGGCGTCCAAGCTGGCCGAGCTGTTCCCGGGAGACCTGGACCACTTCTTCTTCGTCAACTCGGGATCGGAGGCCGTCGAGGCGGCGATGAAGCTGACGATCCAGTACCACCGCATGCGTGGCGAGGACCGCTGGAAGTTCATCTCCCGCAACTACGCCTACCACGGCACGACGTTCGGTGCCCTCGGCATGACCGGGCTGCCGGGCCTCCGCAAGATGTTCGAGCCGCTCCGACCCGGGCACTTCCACGCGCCCAACACCAACGAGTACCGGTGCGCCGCCTCCCAGGCCTGCGGGCCGTGCGACCTGTCGTGTGCGCGGTCGATCGAGCAGATCGTCGTGGCGGAGGGTCCCGACCAGATCGCCGGCGTCTTCGTCGAGCCGGTACAGAACGCGGGTGGCTGCTTCACCCCACCCCCCGGCTACCTCGAGGAGGTCCGGCGGATCTGCGACACCTACGGGATCCTCATGGTGTCCGACGAGGTGATCTGTGGGTTCGGTCGGCTGGGTGACTGGACGGGCGCCGAGCGCTACGGCTACCTCCCGGACATCATCACCTTCGCGAAGGGCATCACCTCGGCGTACCAGCCGCTCGGCGGGCTCGGGTTCCGTCGCCACATCGCCGACGTGCTCGCCCGGGACGAGACCTCCATGTTCGTGCACGGGGCGACCTGGGGCGGGCACCCGGTCGCCGCGGCGGTCGCGCTCGCCAACATCGAGGTGTTCGAGAAGGAGGGCGTGCTCGAGAACGTCCGCGCGAACGGGCCCTGGTTCGGCGCACAGCTGCAGGGGCTGTACGACCGGCACGCCATCGTCGGGGACGTGCGGGGGACCGGCTACTTCTGGGCGTTGGAGCTCGTCAAGGACCGGGAGCACAAGATCGGCTTCACCTCGGAGGAGAAGGAGCGCCTCCTGCGCGGCTTCCTCTCACGTCGCCTGATGGAGCTCGGTCTCATCTGCCGGGCCGACGACCGGGACGAGCCGGTGATCCAGCTCTCGCCACCATTGATCGCCGACCGCGCCGTCCTCGGGGAGATCGTGTCCATCCTCGACCAGGTGCTCACCGAGGCGACGCAGCTGATGGGGGCCTGATGGTGGTCGCGATCGGCCTGCCCTCGGAGACCAAGGACCGGGAGCGCCGCGTGGCGCTGACCCCCTCCGCCGTGCAGCACGCCGTCGCTCGTGGCCACCGGGTACTGGTGCAGTCAGGCGCCGGTCTCGGCGCCGGGTTCGAGGACGACGCGTATCTGGCGGCCGGGGGCACCGTGGTGCCGGGCGCGTCCGACGCCTGGTCCGCCGACGTCGTCGTGAAGGTGAAGGAGCCGCAGCCGGAGGAGTTCGGGTTCTTCCGCCCGGAGCTCACCCTGTTCGCCTACCTCCACCTCGCCGCGGAGCCGCGCCTGACGGGCGCGCTGGTCGACTCCGGCATCACGGCCTACGCCTTCGAGACGCTCACGGACCGACACGGGCTACCCCTGCTCGCCCCCATGTCCGAGATCGCGGGCCGCGCGGCGGCGATCGTCGGTGCGGCGCAGCTCTCGAGCGCCCACGGTGGCTCCGGCACGCTCATGGGAGGCGCCGCCGGAGTGCCGCCCGCCAAGACCCTTGTGATCGGGATGGGTGTCGCCGGAACCATGGCGGCACGCGGCCTGCGGGGGCTCGACGCGCACGTCACCGGTGTGGACGTCGACCTGCAGCGTCTGTACGACCACCACCTCGACGGCACGCTCGACGCGACGCAGGTCAGCGAACCGGCCGCCGTGGGCGAGCAGGTCCGAGATGCCGACCTCGTGATCGGCGCGGCGCTCGTCCCAGGCGCCCGAGCTCCCACCGTCGTGACCGAGGCGCAGGTGTCGACCATGCGGCCGGGCTCGGTCGTCGTGGACCTCGCGATCGATCAGGGCGGGTGTGTCGAGACGGCACGTCCCACCTCGTTGTCCGACCCGACCTACGTCGAGCACGGTGTCATCCACTACTGCGTCACGAACGTGCCCGGCCAGTTCCCTCGCACCGCGTCCGCGGCGCTGTCTGCCGCCGTGGCGCCGCGCCTGCTCACGCTGGCGGAGGAGGTCGCCGAGGGGCGTACGGGAGCCGCCACCGGCCCACCGCAGCTCGCGGGGGCCCTGAACGTGGCACGGGGATCGCTGGTGCACGCCGCGGTGGCCGACGCCTTCCCTGAGCACCAGCGGGCGACGGTGGCGTGAGCGCGCCCTCGGTCAGCTGGTGGCTCGACGACCCGACGCCGTTCGGGTCGGTCCTCACCGGCGAGGTCTCGGCCGACGTCGTGGTGGTCGGTGCGGGCTTCACCGGCCTGTGGACGGCGCTGCAGCTCACCGACCGGGACCCCTCGCTCCGCGTGACGGTGCTCGAGGCCGCCACGGTCGGCTACGGCGCCTCCGGTCGCAACGGCGGGTTCGTCGACCCGTCGCTGACGCACGGCATCGAGAACGGTCGCACGCACTTCCCCGGTGAGGCGGACGACCTGGTGCGACTCGGCCGCGAGAACCTCACGGGTTTGCTCGACTTCGTGCGGGACCACGACGTCGACTGCGACCTCGAGCTCGTCGGGACCCTCGAGGTCGCCACCGAGCCCTGGCAGCGTGACGCGCTCGAGCACGCCGCCACGTCGTGCGAGCTCGCCGGCGAGCCGGTGCAGCTCCTCGATGCCGAGCAGGCGCGCAAGGAGGTGGACTCGCCCACCTACCTGGCGGCCCTCAGACGCCCCACGGCTGGTGCGCTCGTCGATCCTGGCGGTCTCGTCCGCGGCCTCGCGCGGGTTGCTCGGGACCGGGGTGTGGTCATCCACGAGGGGTCCCCCGCCACCGCGATCACCCCGACCGCGGACGGCGCGACGGTTCGGACGACCCACGGGGCCGTGCGCGCCGGCGCCGTGGTCGTCGCCACCAACGCCTACACCCGCCGGCTGCTGCCGAGGACCGGGCGCTGGTTCGTCCCCGTCCACGACTACGTGCTGCTGACCCGGCCCCTGACGCCCGAGCAACTCGCACGGATCGGTTGGCAGGGCAGACAGGGCCTGTCCGATGCGGCCAACCAGTTCCACTACTACCGCCTGACGCGCGACGACCGGATCCTGTGGGGCGGGTACGACGCGGTCTACGCGTACGGCTCCGGGGTCGGTCCACGACACGACCACCGTCGGGCCACCTACGACGTGCTGGCACGCAACTTCCGCGCCACCTTCCCCCAGCTCCACGACGTGCGCTTCGATCGCTGGTGGGGGGGACCGATCGCCACGACGACCAGGTTCACCATGACGTTCGGTGACGAGCTCGACGGCCGCGTCGTCTGGGCGTTGGGCTACACGGGGCTGGGTGTCGGTGCGTCGCGCTTCGCTGCCCGGGTGCTGACCGACAGGCTCCTCGACCCGTCCTCGCCTCTGCTGGAGCTCGACCTCGTCCGTCGGCCACCCTTCCCCTTCCCGCCCGAGCCGCTCCGCTGGGCGGGCATCACCCTGACGCGCCGGGCGATCGCGCGGGCCGATGGACGGGCTGGTCGTCGGGGTCCCTGGTTGGGCCTGCTCGACCGCTTCGGGATCGGCTTCGACTCATGAGACGCGCCGTGCGTGCGGTGCTCGTCACCCTCGGGTCGGCCGACCCGGACGTGCTAGGTATCGGCGGCTCGGCCAGCAGTCGCCGACGACAGGGAGCCGGATCGTGACGGATCTCGACACCCCCCAGGTACCAGCGGAGCACGTGCACGTCGGTGCCATCACGCCCGCGGTCGAGCTCCGGTCCGTCACGAAGCGCTTCGGTGGCAGGAACGCCGACCCGGTGGTCGCCGTCGACGACGTGTCGCTCGACATCCGCGACGGCGAGTTCTTCTCCCTCCTCGGACCGTCCGGCTGCGGCAAGACCACGAGCCTGCGCATGATCGCGGGCTTCGAGTACCCGTCGGCGGGATCGATCCGCATCTTCGGGCAGGAGGTCGGCCTCGAGCCACCGAACCGCCGGCCCGTCAACACGGTGTTCCAGTCCTACGCACTCTTCCCGCACCTCACCATCGAGCAGAACGTCGCCTTCGGGCTCCAGATGCAGGACGTGGCCAAGGCCGAGATCGCACAGCGTGTGCGCGACGTGATCGAGCTCGTCCAGATGACGGGTCGCGAGCGACGCAAGCCGCGGCAGCTGTCCGGCGGCCAGCAGCAGCGCGTCGCGCTCGCCCGTGCGCTCGTCAACCACCCGAAGGTGCTGCTCCTCGACGAACCGCTCGGGGCGCTCGACCTCAAGCTGCGTCAAGCGATGCAGCTGGAGCTCAAGCGGATCCAGGAGCAGGTCGGCATCACGTTCGTCTACGTGACCCACGACCAGGAGGAGGCGCTCACCATGTCGGACCGCATCGCGGTCATGGACGGTGGGCAGCTGCTGCAGGTCGGAACGCCGCAGGAGATCTACGACGCGCCCCGTACCCGCTTCGTGGCCGACTTCATCGGCGACACGAACCTGGTGGACGTCGACGTCGAGGACGCCGACACGGCCGTTCTGGCGGATGGCACCCGCATCCGACTCGACACCTCGCACGTGGCGGGTCCCACCTGCACGGTGGCCATCAGGCCGGAGAAGCTCGGGCTCTGGCGGGCGGACACGGATCGTGACCCGCGCCTGGACGCGCTGCACGGAACGGTCCGCCGTGCGACGTTCCTCGGCAACTCGATCGCCTACGAGGTCGTGACGACCGAGGGAGACCCGCCCGTGGTCCTGCGGGTGCGGCAGGGCAACACGCCGGGCATCGAGCACTACGCGGTCGGCGATCGCGTCCGGGTCCGTTGGGAGCCGTCGAGCGTCGCCGTGCTCGAGGACTGACGATGACCACCCTCACGCCTCCCGATCTCACCGACGAGCGGCGCGGCGACGAGCCGCTCGCCGGTGGTCTCGAGGACGGGGCACGGCGGGCCGAGTCACGACGTGGCGCGCTGATCGGGCTGCCGGCCTTCGCCTATCTGGTGGTGCTGTTCGCGCTGCCGCTCGTGATCGTGGTCGTGTACTCGTTCGCGACGCGTAGCCGGACGGGCCGCACCCGGCTCGAGGCGTGGAACCTCGACAGCTACCAGCGGCTGTTCGAGCCCCTCGTCGCGCAGGTCGCCGTCCGCTCCCTGTGGCTCGCGTTGGTCACCACCGTCGTGTGCCTCGTGGTCGGCTATCCGTTCGCGTACTACCTCGCGACCAGATCGCCGCGCGTCCGTGGGGTGCTGCTCGTCCTCGTCATGATCCCGTTCTGGTCGAACTTCCTCGTGCGGACCTACGCCTGGCGGGTGATCCTCGGGCAGGACGGGATCGCCGGAGCGGTCAACGCGGCGTTCGGCACCGATCTGCAGCTGCTCTTCACGCCGTTCGCCGTCATCCTGGGACTCGTGTACGGCTTCCTCCCCTTCATGATCCTCCCCCTCTACGCGTCGATCGAACGGCTGGACTTCTCGCTGGTCGAGGCCGCTCGCGACCTGTACGCCAGCGGATGGCAGGCGTTCCGGCGGGTCACGTGGCCGTTGTCGAAACCCGGTGTCGTCGCCGGCTCGATCCTGGTGTTCATCCCGTCCTTCGGGGCGTACGTCACTCCGGAGATCCTCGGTGGCGGCAGGACCACGATGCTCGGTAGCTACGTCGTCCGCCAGTTCCTCAGTGCGCGGGACTGGCCGTTCGGTTCGGCGCTCTCCGTCGCGATCCTGGCCGTCATGCTGGCGAGCGCGGTCGTGTACTTCCGCAGTGGCGGGCGCAACCTGTGAGCCTGGTGGAGCACGCCCCGATGCAGCAGGTCTCCGACGACCACGCGGCCCGGCCGCGGCGCGCGGTCGACCGACTCCTCGCGGGCAACGCGTGGCTCGTCTTCCTGTTCCTGTACCTGCCGATCCTGGTCCTGTTCGTGCTCTCGTTCAACGACAACCGGCTGGTCGGCGTGTGGACCGAGCCGAGTCTGCGGTGGTACCGGGCGCTGTTCTCCGACCGGAACGTGCTGGGCGCGCTGCGGAACTCGCTGGTCGTCGCGGCGGTCTCGACGGTCGTCGCCACGGCGCTGGGGACCGCTGCCGCCCTCTCGATGGAGCGGTTCCGCTACCGGGGGCAGCGAACGTTCGACGGTCTGCTCTACCTGCCGGTGATCATCCCGGACGTCACGATGGCCGTCATGATGCTGTTGTTCTTCGTGCAGGCGTTCGACCTGCTCGGAGCGACACTGGGCTTCCGGGCGTCGTTCGGCATCGGCACGATCTCGCTGTCACACATCGCGTTCAACATCTCCTTCGTGGCCGTGGTCGTCCGCGCCCGTATCACGGGCCTGGACGCGAGCCTCGAGGAGGCCGCCGCCGACCTCTACGCGGGTCGGTGGCAGACGTTCCGCCGCGTCACGTTGCCGCTCATCGCGCCGGGTGTCGCTGGTGGTGCCCTGCTCGCGTTGACGCTCTCGTTGGACGAGGTCGTCATCACGAGCTTCGTGTCAGGTCCGGGTTCGACCACCCTGCCCGTGTACGTCTTCGGGCTCGTCCGCCGGGGGGTGACACCACTCATCAACGCCGTCTCGGTGTTGATGCTGGTCGGCTCGATGGTCCTCGTGCTCGCCTCGCTGTCGCTGTCGCGGCGGCGGGGAGGTGCGGCATGAGGCGATCGGAACCGTGACGGTGCGTGCGCACCGTCACAGGAGCGAGCGACGAAGGGTGCAACGATGAAGGTGTCCGGCAAGCTCACGGTGGTGCTGCTGCTCGCACTGGTCGCGACGGCATGTGGAGGCGACGGCGACGAGGCCGCGTCGGCCGACTGCGAGGTCGACCAGGTGGACGGTGATCTGTCCTTCTACAACTGGTCGGAGTACATGGATCCGGCTCTGATCGACGCGTTCGAGGCGCAGTACGGGATCACGGTGACCGAGGACTTCTACCC
This sequence comes from uncultured Nitriliruptoraceae bacterium, assembly GCA_963695235.1. Taxonomy (GTDB): domain Bacteria; phylum Actinomycetota; class Nitriliruptoria; order Nitriliruptorales; family Nitriliruptoraceae; genus PWLR01. The sequence goes on along the minus strand of OY968778.1, from coordinate 234,188 downwards.
GTCCAACGAGGAGCTCTTCGCTCGTGTCGAGTCCGGTGGGGCGCAGTACGACGTGATCGTGCCGTCCGACTACATGGTCGACATCATGGTCCAGGAGGAGCTGCTCCTCCCGCTGGACCGCGACCTGATCCCCAACATCGCCAACGTCGACGACGAGTTCACCGAGCCCCCCTACGACCCGGGTCTGGCGTACTCCGTTCCCTACCAGTGGGGGACGACCGGGCTCGGAGTGAACCTCGACGTGGTCGGCGACGTGGAGCCCTCGTGGGACCTCGTCTTCGATCCGGAGGTCGCCGCCTCGCTCGGGGGGCGGATCTCGCTGCTCGACGACCCGCGCGAGACGCTGGGCGCTGCCCTGTACTGGCTCGGGCACGACCCGAACACCACCGACGAGGGCCAGCTCGAGGAGGCGGCAGAGGTGGTGTCGCGTGCGCGTGAGTGGACGGCCGCATTCACGTCAGACCAGTACTCGGAGCTGTTGCTCGGTGGCGAGACGGTCGTCGCGCACGGCTACAGCGGCAACTTCCTCGACAGCTTCGGTGACGACGAGGCGTACGCGTACCTGATCCCCGAGGAAGGGGCGACGATCTGGACGGACAACCTCGCCATCCTCGCCGACGCGTCCGCCCCCTGTTCGTCGCACGCGTTCCTGAACTTCATCCTGGATGCCGAGAACGGCGCCCAGCTGACGAACTGGACGTACTACGCGTCACCGAACGCCGCCGCGCAGGACTTCATCGACGAGGCGATCCTCGACGACGAGTCGATCTTCCCGGACGCCGAGACGAGTGAGCGGCTGTTCTTCCTGGAGGACACCGGCGACACCGAGGTGCTGTACACCGACCTCTTCACGCAGGCGAGGAGCTGACCCGGGGCGTCCCCGGCGCCTGCATCCGGCGCCGGGGGCACCCGAGCGGTCTCGGCCGTGACGTCGTCGACGGCGCGGCGTCGCATGCCCACCGAACGTGAGCGAGGCAGCATGATCGAACAGCCCATGTGGATCGACAACGAGCGGTACGTGCCGGAGGCGGCGTCGTGGATCGACAGCATCGATCCCGCCACCGAGGAGGTGCTCGGCCGGGTCCCCGATGGGGACGCCGCCGCCGTCGACCGAGCGGTGGCGGCGGCCGCCGCGGCCTCGTCCGGCTGGCGTTACACGTCGGCGAACGACAGGGCGGAGCTCCTGCACGAAGCCGTGCGGCGCAGCTTCGACCAGCACGACGAGCTCGTCGAGCTGCTGACGCGTGAGCAGGGGAAGGCGCGGCCGGAGCAGGAGGAGGAGGCGGAGTGGGCGCTGACCTCCCTCCGCTACTACGCCGAACTCGGCCGCAACGGGGTCGGCCGCGTCATACCGTCAGCCGAGCCGCGGACACAGCTGAACCTGGTCCTGAAGGAGCCGTACGGGGTCGTGGGTGTGATCGTCCCCTGGAACTACCCACTGCTGCTCCTGAGCTGGAAGCTCGCGCCCGCGCTGGCTGCCGGCAACACCGTCGTGATCAAGCCGTCCGAGCTCACCTCGCTCGTGACACTCCGATGGATCGAGCGCTGCTTCGACCACTTCCCACCAGGCGTGATCAACGTCGTGACGGGGACGGGGCCACGGGCGGGCGAAGCGTTGGTGGCCCACCCCGGGGTGCGCGTGATCGCAATGACCGGATCGGTCGCGACGGGTCGACGGATCGCGTCGGTCGCGGCTCCGATGATGAAGCACCTCCATCTCGAGCTCGGTGGCAAGGACGCGTTCGTCCTCGCTCCCGACGCGGAGCTCGGTCCGAGTGTCCAGGCACTGCGGTACGCGGCACTGATCAACGCCGGTCAGGTCTGCACGTCCGCCGAGCGGGTCTACGTGCCCCGTGACCGCAGGGACGAGCTCGCAGAGGCTCTGGCCGGCGAGGTGGCGGCGTTGCGGCTGGGTCCCGGTCTCGATCCGTCCACCGACGTCGGGCCGCTCGTGACCGACGGTGCTCGGACGAAGGTCGCGGCCCACGTGCGGGACGCGGTCGATCGTGGCGCGCGCGTGCTCACGGGTGGTCACGTGCCCGACCGCCGCGGCTACTTCTACGAGCCGACGGTGCTCGTGGACGTGGACGACGACATGCGCTGCATGCGTGAGGAGACCTTCGGGCCCACGATCCCGATCGCGACCTACGACGACCTCGACGAGGTGATCGGCAGGATCAACGCCTCGGAGATGGGGCTCGGTGCGACGCTCCGCTCGTCGGATCCCCTCCTGATCAAGCGCTTCTACGAGGGGATCCAGGCGGGCACCGTGTGGATCAACGATCCCCTCACCGACAACTACGCTGGGCCGTTCGGTGGCACGAAGATGACCGGTGGTGGGCGCGAGCTCGGGCCCGAAGGGCTCGAGACCTTCCTCCAGTCCAAGCACGTGCACTGGGACCTCGATGCCGCGGGCCGGAAGGACTGGTGGTTCCCGTACTCCTGAGCGTGCCGGGATCCGGCGAAGAGCATCACGGCCCAGAGGGCTCCGACGGCGATCCCGCCGCCCACGGTGCCCACGACGACGAGGCGATCACGGTCGACGACGACTCCCTCGACGATCTCGAGACGGGGCTCGGACGGCTGGTCCGTCGCTCGCGCGGGTGGCTGGCCGCGCTGGTGGTCGTCGCTCTGGTCGTGCCGTCCGGTGCCTGGCTGGTCGACGAGCTCGGGTTCCGCTCCTCGGGTGCGGCCGTCACCGCGGCGCTGGGCGACGGGTCATCGGTCGGGCACGCGCTGCTGCTGGTTCGGGCGACCACGTGCGACGGTGCGTCGGCCACGGGGTCGGCGTTCGTGCTCGACCTCGGCGCCGGACCGGTCGTGGTGACCAACCGGCACGTCGTGGAGGGCGCAGCGACCATCGGCGTCCGGCGCCTCGGTGGCGGCGCGGCGCTCAACGTCGTCGGGACCCGCCTGGCGCGTGACGCGGACGTCGCCGTGCTCGAGGTGGAGCCGTCCACCGAACTGCTGCCACTGCTGCCCTCGGCCGGCCGCCCGTCCGTCGGCGATGCCGTCCGCCTCGTCGGCTTCCCGTCGGGTCAGGCGTTCACGGCTCCTGGGACGATACGGGCGGTGGAGCCGTCGGTGCTGCGGCTCGATCTCCGAGCGGACCCGGGAGCGTCCGGATCGCCGGTCCTGGCCGACGACGGGACGGTGGCCGGTCAGGTGTTCGCGCGCACCGTGGACGGTCAGGGCCTGGCCACGCCGATCGCCGTCATCCGCGCGGCGGTTGCCACGGCGCGGCCCGCTCCGCCGTGCTGACCGCAGTGGGGGTGTTGGGGACGGCGGGCTCGGCGGTGCGCCCGAGACCTGCCATCATGACGCATCCGGGACGCAGGAGTGCGCTCACCCGTCCCGTGCGGAGGCGATGATCGCGGCACAGGACGCACACGGAGGCGGCAGCGCGGGCGCGCTGCCCGCCGCGTTGACCCCGACCGCGTTGCTCCGCGAGGTCCAGCACCGCGTGGCCGCGTCCTATCCGGCGGCGGTGCTCGTCGAGGGGCGGGTCGCGACGGCGCGGCGCGCGCGTGGTGGCTGGGTCACGCTCGAGTTGGCGGACGCCGACGCGCGCGGTGCACAGACCCGTCTCGCGGTCTCGCTGTCACCCGAGGTCGTCGCTCGGACGGCGCCGGAGGCGCTCGCAGCCCAGACCCTCGTGCAGGTCACCGGCCGGGTGCGCCTGTGGGTCGTACGGGCGCAGGTACAGCTCCAGGCGATCGAGGTGCTGCGCGTCGGGCACACCCAGACGCATGCGACCTACGAGGCGGCCGTCTCGGCCGTCGCCGACGAACGTCTGGGGCGCAGCGTCCCTCCTCTCCCGCGCTTCCTACGCGAGATCCTGCTGCTCGCGCCGGTGGGCACCACGCTCGGCGACCTCACGCGCGACCTGGGGGGGTGGCAGCCTCCCAGCATCGTGCACCGCGCGATCCCCGGCGACTCGCCGGATCTGCACGACGTGTTGGGCCGGGAGGCCGCCGCCCACCCTGGCGCGGACCTCGTCGTCCTGGCCCGTGGCGGCTCGATCGAGGCGATCTCCGGCTGGGATGCCATCGAGCTCCTGCGCGGTATCGACCGTCTCCAGCGCTCCGGGCGGCCCGTGCTCGTCGCCGTCGGGCATGCGGAGCACGTCCCCCTCGTCTACCGGGTCGCCGGGTACCGGGTGCGGCACACGGCAGAGGCCGGCCGCTGGCTCGCCGACCACAACCGCACGTCGGCGGAGCGGATCGCCGCGCTGGCCGACGTGCCGTCCCTGCTCGGGCGGCGTCTCGCGCAGATCGCGGAGCGTGTGGACCGCGCCGACGGCATGCTCGCGGCGACGATCGACGCCCACCTCGGCCGGCGGCAGCAGGCGCTCGGTCAGCTGGGGCGCCAGCTGGAGGCGGGTCTGGCCGGTCACCTGGAACGGCGGGAGCTCGCGACGCGCCGGGCGCGGGTGCACCTGCACGGCGCGCTGACGGGTCGGGTGGGCGCGGTGGAGGAACGTGCCGGTCGTGCCCTCGACAGCCTCGGGGCGGTGCTGGACGCCAGGATCGGGGACCGCTCACGCCGCCTCGAGGTCGCGGCGGGGACCCTCGACGGCTTCCGAACCGGCATCGCCCTGCTCGCGGCGGAGCACGGCGGACCCGCGGTGCTCGAGCCCGGCGCGAAGCTGCGCATCGAGGTCGCGCAGGCGACGGCGTTCGCGACGGTCGACCGGGTGCTCCACCACTCCGAGGGCACGGACGGCACCGTGGGGACGGACCGCTCCGATCACGGCGACACACCATCGACGCCTGCCCGACCGACGCCGCGCCGGCGGGCGCGACCGGTGGACGCCGCCGGCACGCAGCTGGACCTGCTCGGGGAACCGTCCTCGGGTGGCGGAGGGGACAAGACGATGGAGGAGGGAAGATGACCGACGAGACCTTCGATGTCGACGACCAGCTGGCAGAGATCGAACGCTTCATCCAGCGCGTGCAGGCCGGCCAGATCGGCACGACGGAGGCCATGGCGGCGTACCGCGACCGGCACCGTCCCGCGATCGCCAGGCTCCGCGACGAGCTCGCCGCCTTCCGCGCTCTGCTCGACGACGAGGCCGTGACCCCGGACGGCCGCGACCCTGGCGACGAGCGACCGGATGAGGGGCACCCGGCGTGAACGTCGGGGCTGGCGACGCAGACGGGACGACCGTGCGCGCGTCGATGGACACGTTCGAGCTCGAGATGCCGGACCACACACGCCTGGTGGTCCATCGTCTGCTGCCGGAGGGCCGGGTCCGCGGGCTCGTCACCATCGTGCACGGGGTCGCGGAGCACGCCGGCCGGTACAGCCATGTTGCGGAGGCACTCGCGGCGGCCGGCCACGCGGTCTACGCCCCCGACCTCCGGGGCCACGGGCGCACGGTCGTCGCTGCGCGCGACGTGCTCCACCTCGCCGACCGTCGTGGGTGGGCGACCGCGCTCGACGACGTGCACCGTGTCGTGCTCCATGCCCGCGGTGCGCAGCCGTCCGTCCCGTCGGTGCTGCTCGGGCACAGCCTCGGCTCCTTCCTCGCGCAGCAGTACCTGTTCACGTTCGGTCGGGAGCTCGACGGCCTCGTGCTCTCGGGATCCGACAGGGCGGTCGGTCCGCTGCCCGACCTCGTCGCGCTGATCGCGCGCGTCGAACGGTGGCGCCTGGGGCCGCGCGGGCGCTCGCCCCTGCTCGCACGGCTCGTCTACGGCACGTACAACCTGCCCTTCCGGCCTGCACGGACACCGTTCGACTGGCTGTCGCGGGACCCCGCGGAGGTCGACCGCTACCTCGCCGATCCCGCCTGCGGGGGGAACCCGACGACGCAGCTCACCCTGGACGCCGCCAGCGGCATACGGGTCATCCGGCAGGTCGAGCGGGTTCGTGCCGGCGCCCCACGGGACGTGCCGCTGTACGTCTTCTCCGGCAGCGACGACCCCGTCGGCGGGGCGAGGGGTGTCGAACGCCTCGTCGCGCACTACCGCGAGGCCGGCCTCCGCGAGATCGAACACCGGGTCTATCCCGGTGGCCGGCACGAGATGTTCAACGAGTACGGCAAGGACGAGGTCATCGCGGACCTGCTGTCCTGGCTCGAGCGACGGATCCCGATCCACTGAGGAGGAACGACGATGGCCCAGGTGCTGGTGCTGGGGGGCGGCTTCGGCGGGCTGGCGGCAGCCCATCGGCTGCGCGAGGCGCTGCCGGAGGACGCCGAGGTCGTGGTGCTGGACCGCCACGACGGGTTCGCGATGGGCTTCGCCAAGCTCTGGGACCTGTCGGGGCAGCGGCCACTCGGCGAGGGCACGCGGTCACGGCAGGCGTTGCAGCGGCGCGGGATCACGTTCGTCCGGGAGCAGGTCACCGGGATCGACGCCAGGGCGCGGAGCGTGACCACCGACCGCGGCACGTTGACGGCCGACGGCATCGTGGTGGCGCTGGGGACGCGGCCGGCACCGGGACACCGGGCGCTGCTGGACGGTCCGGATGCCCACGACCTCTACGACAGCAGCGCGCTGCCGGCGATGCGTGAGGCGCTCGACGGCGTGTCCCGGGGCCGCGTGGTGGTCAGCATCCTCGGCGGCCCGTTCAAGTGCCCTCCGGCACCGTACGAGGCCGCCCTGATCGTCGATGGCATCCTCCGTCGGAGGGGGGTGCGGGACGACGTCGAGGTGGTGATCACGACGCCGCAGCCGGTGACACTGCCCGTCGCAGGAGTCGACGCGAGCGCGTACGTCGCGGGCCATCTCGGCGACCACGACGTCGAGCTGCGCGCGGGTCATGTCGTGAGCGGGGTGGACCACGCCGGGCGACGGCTCCGGTTCGCCGACGGGTTGCCGGACCTGTCGTTCGACGTGCTGCTCGGAGTACCGGCCGATGCCCCCCTGGAGGTGGTCGCCTCGTGCGGGGTGGCGGACGCCGACGGTTGGCTGCGGCCCGATCCGCGCACGTTCGCCACCGACGCCCCGGCCGTGTACGCCGTCGGGGACTGCACGATCGTCCCGACCGCGACGGCACAGCTACCGCACGCTGGGGTCTTCGCCGCGTCCCAGGGCGAGGTGGCGGCGACGAACCTGGCAGCCGAGCTCGGGTTCGGGTCGGCGCGCGCGTTCGACGGGCGCGGCGCCTGCTTCCTGGAGCTGCCCGACGAGCTGGTGGCGCTCGTCGAGGGCGACTTCTACGCGGACCCCCCGGCGGTCACCTTGCGACCGGCCGACCGCGAGCAGTTCGAACGCAAGCAGGCCTTCGAGCGGGATCGGTTGGACGCGTGGCTCGGGTGAGGCGCGCCGTCACTGGTGCAGGCGGAGGTGTGACGTGAACGCGTCGTTGCTGTTCGTCGGTGGCTCCGTCTGGACGGCGGGTGAGCCGACGGACGCGCTTGCCGTCGTCGGCGAGCGCATCGTCGCGCTCGGTTCCGAAGCACGCGCCCTGCGCGGCACGGGGACCACCGTGATCGACCTCGCCGGCGGCACGCTGCTGCCCGGCTTCCGGGACGGTCACATCCATCCCCTCGACGGTGGGACGGAGTCGCTCGACTGCGATCTGGTGGACGCGACGGACGTCGACGACGTCTGTCGCCGGCTGGCCGCCTTCGCAGCCTCCGATCCCGACGTGCCGTGGATCCGTGGCTACGGCTACCCCCCGGAGATCCTCCCCGGAGCGCGCGGCGAGGCGCACGTGCTCGACAGGGTCGTCGCCGACCGTCCCGTGTCCCTGTGGTCGTCCGATCACCACATGGTGTGGTGCAACTCCGCGGCGCTCCGTGTGGCGGGCATCGACGCGACGACGCCGTCACCGGCCAGGGGCGAGATCGTGCGCGACACCGACGGCCGGCCCGTGGGCACCTTGCTGGAGGAGGCCGAGCGCCTCCTCGAACCGCACCTGCCCGCGTGGGGCACCGACAAGGAGGCGCGGGGCTTCGCCGTCGGACTCCAACGCATGGCTGCCGTCGGCCTCGTCGCGGGGCAGGACGCCTGGGCCTCACCCGACCGGCTGGGCAGCTATCAGCGAGTCGCCGACGACGGTGGCCTCACGGCGGACCTCGATCTCGCGTTCAAGGTCGAGGTCGACTCCTGGCGCCAGGACCTCGGTTCGTTCGTGGAGGCCCGTCGGGAGGCGGAGCGTGCGAGCGCTCGACGGCTCGCGGACGGCGTGCCGGGGGGCCGGCTCACCGCCACCACCGCCAAGTTCTTCCTCGACGGCGTCATCGAGGCCGGCACGGGTGCGTTGCTCGATCCCTACGAACCCGGCTGGGGCGCGGGGGAGCCATGCGCCGACGGGCGGCACCGTGGCCTGTCGTTCTGGCCGCGCGAGGAGGTGATCGAAGCGGCCGTCGCGCTCGACGCCGCCGGATTCCAGCTGCACTGCCATGCGATCGGTGACGGCGCCGTGCGCCAGGCCCTGGACACGGTGCAGGCCCTCGCGGGCCGCAACGGACCGCGCGATCGGCGCCCGGTGGTCGCACACACCCACCTCGTGCACCCGGACGACCTGGGGAGGTTCGCGACGCTCGGGGTGATCGCCAACTTCGAGCCGCTGTGGGCACAGACCAACCGCATCGTCGAGGAGCTGACCGATCCACGGCTCGGCGCCGAACGACGCTGGTGGCAGTACCCGATCGGGTCCGTGCTGCGATCGGGGGCGCGGGTCTCCTTCGGCAGCGACTGGCCGGTGTCGTCGCCGGCACCGCTCGAGGGCATCGCCGTCGCGGTCACGCGTCAGACCGAGGATCGCCTGCCGCCGGGGGGTTGGCTCGCCCGCGAGCGCATCTCCCTGGACGACGCGATCGACGCCTACACGGTCGGCAGCGCCCATCAGCTCGGTCAGGACGAGGCCGGTCTGCTCGAGGTCGGCGCCCCGGCTGACGTCGTGGCGGTCGGTGCCGACGTGCGGAGGACGGACGTGCACGACCTCGGTGCCGCTCCGTTGCTGGGTACGTGGCTCCGGGGCCGCCGGGTCTGGGGTGAGCAGGGATGATCCCTGCCCGGCCTCATCCCACGGACACGATCGGCGTGCCGACGTCGACGAGGTCGTAGAGCTCCACGACGTCGGCGTTGAACATGCGCACGCAGCCGTTGGAGGCCGCTTGTCCGATCGACGCCTCGTTCGGCGTGCCGTGGAAGCGGATCAGTGTGTCTCCCCCTCCGGGACGGTTCCAGTTCAACGCTCGAAGCCCCAACGGGTTCGACGGCCCTGGCCCGATCCGTGCCGGCATGTCGCGCCCCCACCGGTCCCGCGCCGGGTTGACCCACGTCGGTTCGTACCGCTTGGCACCGACGACGAAGGTCCCGGTCGGCGTCGGGCTGCCACCCGTGCCGACGGCGACCGGCCACGATCTGACGACCTGGTCGCCCGTGCGCAGCTCGACGCGTCGCGCCGGCTGGTCCACCAGGAGGTAGGTGCCGAAGGACGCGGCCCGGAGGGCAGGTCCCACGGCGTCGGTCTGCAACTCGACGGTGCGCTCCGCCCCCGCGAACGCGTGCACGAGGGCCGCGACCGCAGCCGGGCGGTCGACGGCGAGGCCAGCACGTTCGCCCTCGACGTGCAGCCGTCCGCCCCGCCAGGAGCCGGTGGCACTCGTCGCCCGGACGTCGATCGCGGCGGCGATGTCGGCGACGGCGCCCTCGACGGCACCGTCCGGATAGCCGAAGGCCGGACGCGGCTGGTCCCCGTTCCACACGGCCGCCACCACCGAGGCGCCGTCCGGCTGGGCGCCGAGCTCCGCCGGGGTCAGCTCCCACCGTCGGTCCCCGTAGTGGACGGTCACGGCACGGTGCAGGGCGTCGTCGATGGCGACCATCGCCGTGGTGGCCACGGTGTGCGCGTGGTCGCTCGTGACCGCCGCCGGAACGGTCTCCACCGGGAGGGCGAAGGGCGCGCCGTCGGGCCGGCCGTGCAGGAGGAGCTCGGTCACGCCCTCGCGTGCGGCGGCGCGGTCGAGCCTGGCGCCGTCCAGGTGCGTGGACGTGACGACCGTGTCGTGCTCGAAGCGTGCAGTCGCGTCCACGGGGTCGACGTCGATCGCGTCACCCAGGGTGCCCATCAGGAGCTCCAGCTCCTCGCCCGGGAGTTCGAGGGACACCTCGAGGTGCAGGCCGAGGCCGGCCCCCAGGAACCGGAGACGCGTGAGGTGGAGCAGCGAGGCGTCCTCGGTGTGTCCGGCTGCCGCCGCCAGCACCTCGTCGAGGTCCGTGCTGCCGCCCAGCTCCTCGGCGGAGACGGACCAGTGCGCGTCGCCGTGGACGAGCGCGACCTCCCGGTCCAGCATGGACCTCGCGACGGGGGCGAGCAGTGCACGCGCCTCGTCGACGGTCGAGCCACCGACGTCGACGCCCTCGACGCGCGTGCCGGGCAGCAGCCGCTGCTCGTTCTGGAGCCCCCTGCCCCACGCGGCTGCGGCCGTCGATGCCAGGAGGCCGACCAGCGCGAGCGCCGCGAGGGTCAGCACCGCGAGGCGGACCGTCGTCCGTCGTCGTCGGGCGCCGTTCGGCGCCTTGGCGCCCGGGCGGCTCGGCGGTCCCGCCGGTCCGTACCGAGGAGCCCCGGGTACAGGTGTCCCGTCCGTCGTTCGAAGGTCGTCCACGATGCTCCCCGTTTCTCGGGTTCGCGCCGCACGCGCGTCACCCGAGGGTTCGAGCGTAACCGCCGGCCCCGGCCGGCCGGCGGGCGTGCGCGCTGGCGTGAGCACGTCCACCGGCCCCCGGCATGGGGCCAGGCTCCGCGTGCCTTCTCGAGGACTCCGACGCACGGGACCGCCGCGAGGTTGCAGCCGACCTCGCCCCGCGCGCCTGCTGCGTCGCAGCGTGCCCCGTAGGCTCACCCCAACCGGACCCGTGGAGGGGTGTGTGGCGGACCAGGTCGGCGCGATCGAGCACGTCGGCATCGTGGGCTGCGGCACGATGGGGGCCGGGATCGCGGAGATCATCGCGTCGCACGGCCATCGCGTCTCCTTCGTCGAGGTGAACGACGCTGCGGTCGATGCGGGTCTCGCGCGGATCGAGACCTCGCTGCGACGACAGGTCGAGCGTGGCCGCGTTGCCGCCGACGAGGCCCGGACGATCCTGGCGCGGGTGGCCGGAAGCACCGCGTGGAGCGAGCTCGCCCCCTGTGACCTGGTGATCGAGGCCGTCCCGGAGGTGCTCGCGCTCAAGCAGAAGGCCTTCGAGCAGATCGACCGGGTTGCGCGGCCCGATGCGATCGTGGCCACCAACACGTCGTCACTGCCAGTGATGGATCTGGCGGTTCGCACCCGGCGCCCCAACCGGGTCGTCGGCTTCCACTTCTTCAACCCCGCACCCGTCATGCGCCTCATCGAGCTCGTCCGGACGGTGATCACCGACGAGACGGTCGTCGACGCGGCCCGGGTATTCGCCCTCTCGATCGGCAAGGTGCCGGTGGTGGTCGGGGACCGGAGGGGCTTCATCGCCAACCAACTGCTGTTCCCGTACCTCAACCAGGCCGTGTGGATGGTCGAGGGCGGCTACGCCACGAAGGAGGACATCGACGCGGCGATGCGTTTCGGTGCGAACCTGCCCATGGGCCCGATCGCGCTCACGGATCTCGTGGGCATCGACACCTTCCTCGGCATCATGGAGGCGATCCACGAGCAGGTCGAGGACACGCGCTTCGCCCCGCGTCCGATCCTCGGGCAGCTCGCGCGCGCGGGGTTCACGGGCCGCAAGGCGGGCAGGGGCTTCTACCGCTACGACGCACCCGGTTCGCCTGAGACCGTGCCCGGGCCCGACACCCGACCGCCGGCGGACCCGACGGTCATCGAGACCTGGACGACGGTCGGGGTGGTCGGCACGGGAACGATGGCGGACGGCATCGTCGAGGTCTGCGCGCGCGCCGGCTTCGAGGTGATCGTGCGGGGTCGCACCCGCGAGAAGGCCGAGGCGGTCGCGGCGAAGGTGACGTCGTCGCTCCAGCGTGGTGTCGACAAGGGCAGGCTCACCCAGGACCAGCTCGTCTCCATCGTGGCGCGGATCCGACCGACGCTCGACCTCGAGGATCTCGCCGACGCGGACATCGTCATCGAGGCGGTCGCGGACGACGCGACCGTGAAGCGCTCGTTGTTCGCCGAGCTGGCTGGCATCGTCGGTCCCGACGCGGTCCTGGCGACCGCGACGTCGTCGTTGCCGGTGATCGACTGCGCCATGGCGACGGACTCGCCCGCACGCGTCGTCGGCCTGCACTTCTTCACGCCCGCGGCCATCATGCGTCTGGTCGAGATCGTGACCACCGTGCGCAGCGATCCCGCGGTGGTCGAGCAGGCCCGCGCCTTCGTCGAGCGCATCGACAAGCTCGGCGTGCTGTGCGGCGATCGAGCCGGGTTCATCGTGAACACGCTGCTGTTCCCCTACCTCAACGACGCGGTGAAGATGCTCGAGTCCCACTACGCGACGGTGGAGGAGATCGACACCGCGATGAAGCTCGGCTGCGGGTACCCGATGGGCCCCTTCGAGCTCATGGACGTCGTGGGCCTCGACGTCACCCTCGCCATCATCGAGCGGTTGCGGTCGGAGTTCCGACAGCCGTCGTACGAGCCCGCGCCGCTGCTCCGCCACCTCGTGGAGGCGGGCTTCCTGGGGCAGAAGGCCGGCCGCGGCTTCTACGTCCACTGACCTCGGAGCCACCATGTCCGGGCCCACAGCCCGCCCAGATCCCTTCCTCCCGTCGCTCGACGGCTACGAGGTGCAGCGCGTGCCCGCGGCCCGGGCAGCGAAGGAGTACGTCTGCCCCGAGTGCGGCAACCGCATCCCGGCCGGGACCGGACACGTGGTGGTGTGGCCGTTCGACGCGATCGACGAGCGGCGCCACTGGCACCTGCACTGCTGGCGGCTGGCCGCCAACCGTGGGCGGCTAGCCTGATGCGCCCCGTGCCGGCCACCGGGGACGAGGGGAGCTCGTGAGCAAGCGGCAGCACCAGCGCCAGCTCGACCGCGCGCGGACGCAGCGTCGACGTGACCGCTACGAGCGCCGGGCGACCCGGACGCGGCTGGTGGTCTTCGTCATGGTCGGCCTCATGGTGCTCTCGCTCGTCGCGGGTGCCATCGTCGCCGTGCTCAGCGCCAACCAGGACACGGCGGCCGAGAACGACGGCGCCGACGCCGCGGGGGAGCTCGACCCGTTCGCGGACCTGCCCGAGCCGGTCTGCGACGACCCGGCGGTTCCCGTCCCCGACCCCGTGACCGAGCCCTACGACCAGCCGCCGCGCTTCGAGCTCGTCGACGACGTCACCTACGTCGTCACGCTCGTGACCACCTGCGGGGACATCGAGGTGGAGCTCGACCAGGACGGCGCACCCCGGACGGTCGAGAACTTCCTCGCCCTCGCCGACGACGGCTACTACGACGGCACGCCGTTCCATCGGATCGCCCCCGGCTTCGTGATCCAGGGGGGCGACCCGGCTGGCACGGGGAACGGCTGCATCGACCCCTCCTGCACCGTCCAGGTCCCGGGCTACCAACTCGAGGACGAGCTCGAGACCGCGCGGGCCCTCGACGCCGCGGTCATGGACGGCGAGCAGCTGGAGGGCGTCGTGGTGTACCCCCGTGGGACGGTGGCGATGGCGAACAGCGGTGCGGACACGCAAGGCTCGCAGTACTTCGTCGTCGTCGCGGAGGAGGGCCAGCCCTTCCCGCCGAACTACACGGTGTTCGGACGAGTGCGTGCAGGGATGGAGGTCGTCGACGACATCGTCGCCGGCCCCGCGATCGGTGACCGGGCGGTCGATCCGGTCGTGGTGTTGGAGGTCGGCATCGACCAGCGATGACCGGCCGGACCCGAGCCGTGAGCGGCCTGCCCGACGACGCCCCGTACCATCAGCACACACGACGGCAGGAGATGCAGTGGCTCAGCAGTACAGCGCGCCCCCGGAGCTCGCGATCGACACCTCGGCGACCTACACCGCCACGATCCGGACGAACAAGGGCGACATCACCGCGCGCTTGTTCGCCGACGAGGCGCCCGGGACGGTGAACAACTTCGTGTTCCTCGCGCGCGAGGGCTTCTACGACGGTGTGATCTTCCACCGGGTCATCTCGGGCTTCATGATCCAGGGAGGCGATCCCACCGGAACCGGGCGTGGCGGTCCGGGCTACACGTTCGCGGACGAGCTCGATGCCTCGCGTGCACGCGGCTACAAGATGGGCACGTTGGCGATGGCGAACGCCGGGCCGAACACCAATGGATCACAGTTCTTCGTGATGCACCAGGATTACGGGTTGCCGCCCCAGTACTCCGTGTTCGGCAAGACGATCGACGGCCAGGACGTCGTGGACGACATCGCCTCGGTCGCCACGGGCGCGGGGGACAAGCCGCTCGACGACGTGGTGATCACCACCATCGAGATCGTCCAGGACTGACACGCGGCGGTACGTCGCGGCAGGCGCCTCAGGCGTCCGGCCGTGGGGGTGGCGGCGGTCCGTCGGCGGGGCGGTCACCGGCCGGGCCCTCGCCCGGCCACGGTGGCAGCTCGGACAACTCGACACGCCGGGGTCGGCTCCCCCGATCGTACTCGCGCATGCGCTTGGGGTAGCCGACCTTGGCTGCGTCGTAGAGCGGGATGTTCGCGTCGCTCGCGAAGCGGCGCGCCGCGTCGCGGTCCTTCACCGGCCGGCGCAGGTACTCGCCGTCGTCCGCGATGAGCAGCACCGTGGTGGAGTAGATCGCCGTCTTCGGCTCCAGGAACGCCTCGACCCCGATCCTGGTCCGGACGAACGCGTCGAGCTCGCGTGTCGCCGCCCGGTTCGCCTGCTCCGTCGACGGGCTGGGGGCGCGACGCTTGGCGTCGCCCCGCAACCAGGCACGGAGACGATCGGACAGACCCACACGAGACCCCCACGGGAACGCGCCAACGACCTTGGAGCCGGCGCTGACGCGCCAGGTTACCGATACGCGACGGTCACCTGTCGTCCTCCACCAGCTCCACGAGCACCCCGCCCGTCCCCTTGGGGTGCACGAAGCCGATCGTGTGGCCGCCGCCTCCCACGCGTGGCGCCTCGTCGATCAACCGCACGCCGGTGGCGCGCAGGTGATCGAGCGCGTCCGCCACCGACGCGACGCCGAAGCCCAGGTGGTGCAGGCCCGGTCCGCGGGCGGCGAGGAACCGCCCGACCGGCGAATCCTCGCCGAGCGGCCGCAGGAGCTGGATCCAGACACCACCTGCGTCGAGCATCGCCTCCTCGACGCCCTCGCTCTCGAGGATCTCACGGGAGCTGGCGCTGAGGCCGAAGGCTCGCTCGTAGAACTCGAGCGCCTCGTCGAGGTCCTCGACGGCGATCGCGATCTGGTCCACGCGGGTGACCTGCACGGTCTCGTCCTTCCGGCATCGGGCTCATCGTCGTGCATCCTGCCAGCGCCGGCCGGGTGCGCGCAGTGCCCCAGGCCGGGTGTGCTGCCAGCGGCCAGCCGTCCGTCGGCCGCGGGTCGAGGCCGGACCTACGCTGGGAGGGCGAGGACGAAGGGTGCCTCGCAGAGGAGGACGCGGTGACCACCGACCCCAACGACGTGGTGATCGTCGGGCTCGCGCGGACCCCGCTCGGCCGGTTCGGCGGCGCCCTGTCGACCCTGGCCGCCACGGAGCTCGGTGCGCATGCGGTGCGCGGCGCGCTGTCGTCGGTCGACCTGCCCGGAGGGTCGGTCGACCACGTCGTCCTCGGCCACGTGCTCCAGGCCGGCCAGGGACAGATCACGGCGCGACAGGCCGCGGTCGCTGGTGGCGTCCCGTTGACCGTCCCGGCCGAGACCATCAACAAGGTGTGCCTGTCCGGGATGACCGCGATCGCCCGGGGCCGCGACCTGATCCGCCTGGGCGAGGCGGCGGTGGTGGTCGCGGGTGGGATGGAGTCGATGTCGCGCGCCCCGTACGTGCTGGACGGTGCCCGCTTCGGATATCGCATGGGGGACGGGTCGCTGACGGACGTGCTGCTCCACGACGGGCTCTCGTGTGCCTTCGACGGGTGTTCGATGGGCGAGGCGACCGAGGGCTACCAGCTCGCGAACCGGCTCAGGATCGATCGGACGGCGCAGGACGACTGGGCTGCCCGGTCCCATGCACGCGCCGCTGCGGCCTGGCGCGATGGCGCCTTCGACGACGAGGTCGTCCCCGTCGAGGTGACGTCCCGCCGCGGTCCGTCGACGCTGGTGCTCCGGGACGAGGGGATCCGCGAGGACACGACGGTCGACTCCCTGGCGGCGCTGCGGCCCGCGTTCACCCAGGACGGGACCATCACGGCAGGCAACGCCAGCCAGGTGTCGGACGGGGCCGCGGCCGTGGTGTTGGCGTCGCGGTCGTTCGCCGCAGAGCACGGCCTCGAGCCGCTTGCCACCATCCTGGCGTGGGGAAGCGTCGCCGGGCCCGATCCGTCACTGCACCATCAGCCGTCGAACGCCATCCGCGCGGCCGCTGCGAGAGCCTCGATGGATCCGGCCTCCTTCGACCTCTACGAGATCAACGAGGCGTTCGCCTCGGTCGCGATCGCCGCCACCCGCGACCTCGGCATCGGCGAGGAGCGTGTCAACGTCGCCGGCGGTGCTGTGGCGCTCGGACATCCCATCGGGTGCTCGGGTGCCCGGATCGTCGTGAGCCTCGTCGGTGCGCTCCGTCGACGTGGCGGCGGCACTGGGGCGGCCGCGCTCTGCGGCGGTGGAGGACAGGGCGATGCCCTGCTGGTCGCGGTGGGCCGATGAGGGACGTCGCGGGGTTGGCGGCGGCCGCGGGCCGGGGCGACCGCAGGGCGATCGCGCGCCTGCTCACGGTCGTGGAGGACGGTTCCGACGACGAGCGCCGGTCGGCCGTCGCGTCCCTCCACCCGACGACCGGTGGCGCGAGGACGACCGGGCTGACGGGGCCGCCGGGTGTCGGCAAGTCGTCCCTCACGAACGCGATGGCGACCAGCCTCCGCCGGCGTGGACGTTCGGTCGCGATCCTCGCCGTCGACCCGTCTTCTCCCTTCACCGGTGGAGCGCTCCTCGGTGACAGGATCCGCATGCAGGGGCACCACGCCGATGCCGGTGTCTTCATCCGGTCGATGGCGGCGAGGGGCCGTCTCGGCGGGCTGTCGACGGCCGCTCCCCTCGCGCTGCTCGTGCTCGACGCCGCCGGCTTCGACGACGTGCTGGTCGAGACGGTGGGCGTCGGCCAGTCGGAGGTCGATGTCGCCTCGATCACTGACCACACCGTGGTCGTGCTCGCGCCAGGGATGGGGGACGCGGTGCAGGCCGCGAAGGCAGGGATACTGGAGGTCGCCGACGTGTTCGTCGTGAATAAGGCGGATCATCCCGGCGCCGGCCAGCTCCACGCCGAGCTCCGGGGCATGCTCGAGCTGACAGCGGCACCGTCCGACGGCAACCAGCCTCCGCCGTGGCGGCCTCCGATCGTGCGCACCGTCGCCGTCCGCGACGAGGGCGTCGAGGCGGTGGTCGATGCCGTGGACGAGCACACCACCGCCGCGCACGCGACGGGGTCCCTCCGCGACCGGAGGCGCGCACGCGCGGCGCGGCTCGTCCGCTCCCTGGTGCTCGGCGAGCTCGAGCGTGGGTTCTCCTCGCTGCGCGACGGGGCCGACCCGCTGCTGGCACGGCTCGCGGCACGTGTGGAGCAGCGCGAGCTCGATCCCTACGAGGCCGCCGACCGGCTGCTCGGGGCGATGGACACCGGCGGTGCGGTGTCCTAGGTGACCTGTGCGTCGGGCCGGAGCCTGCGCAGCTCACGGTCCACGAGCTCGAGCGTGGCCTCCAGATCTGCCGTCGTCGTCCGCAGGTTGCCGACGGCCAGACGCAGCACCGTCCGCCCGTCCAGGACGGTGTGCGAGAGGTACGCCCGGCCGGTCGCGTTGATGGCGGTCAACAGCCGGTGGTTGAGCTCGTCCAGCGCGCCCTCCCGGGCCGTGGAACCGTCACCGTCGTCCGCGCCCGCGTCCTGGGGCAGCCAGTGGGGACGCGCGCGGAAGCAGACGGTCGACATGGGCGTCGGGGCGGTCACCTCGAGGTCCGGGTGCGCCTCGACCCAGCCGGCGACCCGCTGTGCCATCGCCACGTGGTGCTCGATGCGCGCCGCGAGTCCGGCAGCACCGAAGTACCGCAGGACGAACCAGAGCTTGAGCGCGCGGAACCGGCGACCGAGCTGGACGCCCCAGTCCATGTAGTCGGTCACGCCCTCGTCGTCGGTCCTGAGGTACTCGGCGACGAGGGCGAACGCGCCGGTCAGCGCCGACGGGTCGCGCAGGTACAGGGCGGAGCAGTCGATGGGGGTGAAGAGCCACTTGTGCGGGTTGGTCACGAACGACTCGGCGCGCTCCACGCCGTCGAGCACGTCACGGTGGTCGGGCGAGATCGCGAGCATGCCGCCGTACGCACCGTCGACGTGGAGCCAGATCGTGACGTCGAGCTCCTCCTGGAGCCGGTCGCGAACGGCGGCGATCGCTGGCACCGGGTCGACGGAGGTGGTCGAGGTCGTACCGACGGTGGCAACGATCGCGATCGGCAGGTAGCCGAAGCGCACGTCCTCGCGGATCGCCTCCTCGAGCGACCGGACGTCCATGCGGAACCGGTCGTCGACCGGGATGGAGCGCACGCCGTCGCGTCCGAGGCCGAGGGTGATGGCGGCCTTCTCCACCGAGGAGTGCGCGTGCTCGGAGGTGTAGACCCGCAGCAGCGGGACGTCGGGTCTGCCGGCGAGGCCCCGCTCTCGGACGTCCAGCCCTGTCCGCTCGCGTGCCGCGGCGAGCGCGAGCATGGTCGAGACCGATGCCGTGTCGCAGATGATGCCGCGCCAGTCCTCATCGAGACCGAGCAGCTGGCGGAGCCAGTCGAGGACCAGCTCCTCGAGCTCGGTCGCCGAGGGCGAGGTGCGCCAGAGCATGCCGTTGACGTTGAGCGTCGCGGTGATCGCCTCGGCGAGGATCCCCGGGCCGGATCCCGTGATCGCGAAGTAGGCGTGGAAGCGGGGATGGTTCCAGTGCGTGACCCCCGGCAGCACGTGCGCGTCCAGGTCGTCCAGCAGCTCACCGAAGGGTTCGGGATCCGCCGGCGGCGATGCCGGGAGCGATCCGCGCACCTCTCCCGGTCGGACCTGCGCCAGGACCGGCAGCTCGCCGACGCCCGACAGGTAGTCGGCGATCCAGTCGATGACCGCGTAGCCGTGGCGTCGCAGGTCCTCGGGGGACATGTCGCCGAGTCCCCGTTGGGCGTCGTCCAGGTGCGGGTCGGCGGGTCCGAGTGGGGGGTGCCCGCGTTCATCCATCGGTGGGGCCGGCTTCCCCGGGTGCGCCGCCGGCGCCCGGCTCCTCGCCGGGCTCGGGCGGGTCGGGCTCTGGCTCGGGTGGCGGCTCGGGCTCGCCGCCGGGGTCGGGGTCGGGCTCCGGCTCCGGATCGGGCGCCGGCTCGTCCTCGATCGGTTCCGGAGGGGGCGCGGGAGCGTCGGCCGGGCTCTCGACCGGCGCTGCCGGTGCCGCCGGCTCGTCGGGGAACTGGAAGCTCGGGAGCTCGTCCACGTCGACGTCGTCGGCCAGCACGGGCGCCTCACCCAGGTCCTCGTCCTGGACCGCCGGGTCGTCGAACGGCACTGCCAGGAGCTCGTCCGATCGCGGGTCGTCGGCCGGCGGGGGAGCGGTCAGCAGCGCGTACGGGATCAGGATCGCGAGACCGACGAGCGCGCCGACCAACGCGGCCCAGCCAACCCACCGTGGGATCCGTCGACTCCTGTGGCCGTCCGGCCAGCGGGCGTCGAGCTCCGCCCAGATGGCGTCGATCTGTTCCTGTCCCAGTGGCGGGACGGGTCCTGCCTCGACGAGGTGCGGTCGCGGTGTGTGCCTGGCGGCCAGTCCGAGCAACCAGGGCCCCACCGCGTGACCGGGCTCGAGTTCCGCCAGCGATCGCATCGCATCGGTGAAGGTGGCGGTCGTCGCATCGATCGGGTCGGTGGCGTCCGCCACGGTGGCGTGCACGGCAGCTGCGTGCCGATGCAGCAGCGTCGCGAAGGCCGCCGCGGACCCCGCGTGTGCGTCCTCGACCAGTTCCGCGTCGGAGCGTTCGCCCTCGGCCACCCAGCCACCTCGGCTCGGTCACGGAGCCTAGCCGCGGGCCTCTGTGGGGCAGCCCCCGGCCTCCGTGGACCGCCCGGGAGGCGGCCCGCCCATCCGGCGCCCGGGCGCACATCGAACGGGCCTACGCTCTTCGGGCACCGTGTGCTGAGGTGGCGGACATGTCCTGGCAGGAGCGGTACGACACGTGGCGGGCGGCCTTCGATGCCGCCGCCGAGCGCGTGCCCGGTCCCGTCACGACGCTGTCGGGCATCCCCCTGGAGCCGCTCTACGGCCCGCACAACGTCACCGTCGACCTCGATCGCATCGGGTACCCGGGGCAGTACCCCTACACGCGCGGTGTCTACGCGTCGATGTACCGGACGAGGCCCTGGACCATCCGCCAGTTCGCGGGCTTCGCGGACCCCGCCGAGACCAACCGGCGCTTCCACGATCTCGTCGCCGGAGGGCAGCACGGGCTGTCGGTCGCGTTCGACATGCCCACGCTCATGGGCCTCGACTCCGACGACCCACGGAGCCAGGGCGAGGTCGGGCACTGTGGCGTCGCCATCGACAGCGTCCGCGACATGGAGCGGTTGTTCGAGGGGCTCCCGCTGGGCGAACTGACGACCTCGATGACGATCAACGCGCCCGCCGTGACGCTGTTCTGCATGTACGCCGTCGCCGCCGAAAGGCAGGGGTGGTCCCTCGCCGACCTCGGAGGGACCCTGCAGACGGACATGTTCAAGGAGTACATCGCCCAGAAGGAGTGGCTGTTCCCCCCGAGCCGCACCTGCGGTTGATCGGCGATCTCATCGAGTTCTGCACCGTCCACACGCCGCGGTACCACCCGATCTCGATCTCCGGCTATCACATCCGCGAAGCCGGCTCGACTGCCGCGCAGGAGGTGGCCCACACGCTCGCGGACGGCTTCGCGTACGTCGAGCTCGGCATGTCGCGAGGCCTGCATCCCGATGCGTTCGTGCCCCGGTTCAGCTTCTTCTTCGACGCGCACATCGACTTCTTCGAGGAGATCGCGAAGTTCCGTGCCGCGCGACGCATCTGGGCTCGATGGCTGTCGGAGCGCTACGGCGCCACGGCCGAGCGGGCGTTGCTGCTGCGCTTCCACACCCAGACCGCTGGCGTGTCCCTGACCGCGCAGCAGCCCGACAACAACATCGTCCGCACCGCCATCGAGGCGCTGGCCGGCGTCCTCGGCGGGACGCAGTCACTGCACACGAATGCGCTCGACGAGGTTCTTGCCCTCCCGTCCGAGCACGCGGCCCGGGTGGCCCTGCGCACCCAGCAGGTGATCGCCGAGGAGACCGGCGTCGCGAACGTCATCGACCCGCTCGGTGGCTCGTGGTACGTCGAGTGGCTCACCGACGAGCTGGAGCGTCTGGTCGAGGCCGAGTTCGCCGACATCCTCCAGCGCTCGCCCGACGGCACGATGACCGCGGGCATCCTCCGGGGCATCGACGAGGGGTTGTTCTCCGCGCGCATCGCAGACGCCGCCTTCGCCTTCCAGCGCCGCATGGACGAGGGATCGTTCCGGGTCGTCGGAGTCAACGTCCATCACCAACACGACGACGATGCGCTCGAGATCCTCCGGATCGGAGGCGAGGTGGAGCGTGACCAGGTCGCGCGCGTGGCGGCGCTGCGCGCCGCTCGGGACGACGGAGCGACCGAGCGCTGCCTCGCCCGGCTGCGGACGGCCGCTGGCACGGACGACAACCTGGTGCCGCCGATCATGGACGCGGTGCGTGCCGACGCGACCGTCGGCGAGGTGTCGGCGGCACTCGGATCGGTGTTCGGTGGCTACGCCGAGACGCCACGACTCTGACGTCTCGAAGGCCGCCGCGTCGGACGCGTCGGCAGCAGCCCGCGGTGGTGGGCGACCGTTGGGGGGTCTCGGGCTGGAGTAGCCTCGTCCGATGCCCGTCCTCGTCACCGCCGCGCACCGGACGATCGCACGTCGTATCGCGCTGCGCCTTTTGCAGGAAGGCGGCGAGGTGCGCGTGTACAGCGACGGGGACACCTCGCTGCTCCGTGCTGCGGGCGCCTACGTCGCAACGGGGACGCCGGACGACGAGGGCCGGCTCGAGGCCGCGCTCGAGCAGGTCCACACACTCGTGCACGTCGGGGGAGGCCTTGCCGTCGACGCCGATCGGCTCGTGCGCGACGCGACCGTGGTGGCTCGAGCGGCGAGCGGCGCCGGGGTGCGGCGCATCGTGCTCCTCTCGCTTCCCGGCGCTGCGGCAGATGCCGACGACCCGCTCCGCCGCGCGATGGCCGAGGTGGAAGCGGTCCTCGCGAACGTCTCGTGCCCCACCGTCGTCCTCCGCATCGGTCTCGTCGACACGCCCGCACTGCGCGATCTCCTCGCGACGGCCGGGCTCGACCGGCAGGCGCTCTCCGTGCCCATCGCCCCGATCCGCGCCGAGGACCTCGTCGAGGTCGTGGCCGCGTTCGACCGGGCGCGGAGCCGGGCGACGACGGGGCACCTCGTCGCCCGTGCCGAGGGGCCGAGGGTCGTCTCCGTGGCCCGCTACCTGGAGGCCGTCGGTGTCGGGCGACCAGGCGGCGGACTGGTCGGCCGCCGGCTCGCATCGGCGTCCGGAAGCGCTGCCCTGGGGCACGCGCTCGCCGGCCCCTGGATCGACCCGGACCCGACTCTGGTCGACGCGTGGTCGTTCGCCGGGGTCACACCCGCGTCGCCATCCGTGTAGGGTGCCGGCCGTCGATCGCTCCGATCGACCGCCACGTGGAACAGCGAAGTCCGGTGAGAGTCCGGCGCTGTCCCGCAACTGTGATCCCGACGACGCGCCCGCCCCCCATGGGAAGCGGGTGCCGGATCGGGTCAGCCAGGTCGCCTGGCCACGTGGCCACGGATCGCACCCTCGGAGGAAGGGGTCGTTCGTGTACCTGCGGTCGTCGGCACCGGGCGCATCGTCGCGCCTTGCGTGGCCCGTCGCCGCGGGGCGCCGTTCCCGTCCTCCGGCGTACCGATGGAGGACGCGCACATGCGACGCACACTGATCGCCGCGATGCTCACCGCTCTGGCCCTGGCCGCGTGCGGTGGCGCCGACGGGACCGAGCCGGAGCCCACCGCTCCGACCGACACCGCAGACGTCGACCCCGATCCGGGGGAGGCCGACGAGGGTGGCAGCGGCCAGCCGCAGGACGCCTTCCCCGTGACGGTGACCGACGGGCGTGGGGTCGTCGTGACCATCGACGAGCCGCCCGAGCGCATCGTGTCGCTCTCCGCGACGCACACGGAGATCCTGTTCGGCATCGATGCGGGCAGCCAGGTCGTGGCCGTCGACGAGCAGTCGACGTTCCCTCCCGAGGCGCCGACCACGACCCTCTCCGGCTTCGAGCCGAACCTCGAGGCGATCGCGGAGGAGGAGCCGGACCTGGTGGTCGTCGCGTACGACCCGGGTGAGCTGATCGATGCGCTGGAGCGGCTGGACGTCGACGTCCTCTACTTCGACACCGCGACCTCGCTCGACGACGCCTACGACCAGTGGCGGACCCTGGGGGCTGCGACGGGCCGCCTCGACGCCGCCGACGAGTTGGTCGTCTCGACGCAGGAGCGGATCGCCGAGCTGGTCGCCGCTGCACCATCCGGCGCCGACGGCCTGACGTACTACCACGAGATCGACGAGACGCTGTACGCAGCGACCTCCTCGACGTTCATCGGCGAGGTGTACGGGCTGTTCGGGCTCCAGAACGTCGCCGACGAGGCGGACGTCGACGGGTTCGGCTTCCCGCAGCTGTCCGAGGAGTACCTGTTCGACGCCGATCCGGATCTGGTGTTCCTGGCAGCGGCCGTCTACGGCCAGACCGCCGAGGTCGTGGCGGCACGCCCCGGTTGGGACACCCTCACCGCCGTGCGCGAGGGCGACCTCGTCGAGGTCGATCCGGATCTCGCGTCCCGTTGGGGGCCCCGCGTGGTCGCGTTCGTCGAGCTGATCGGGGAGGCCGTCGCGTCGGCGCTCGACCGGTGACGCTCACCGCCGGTGAGCTCACCGCCCCCGTCGAGCCGAGGGGCGCGCTGGTCTCGCGCCTCCGGCCGGCGCCGCTGCTGGTCTCCCTGGGCGGGCTCGGGGTCGTTGTCGCGACGGGGGTACTGATCGGCGCGGCGGACCTCGGGTTCGTCGCGGTCGTCCGCGAGCTCGCCGATGCACTCCCGCTGGTGGACCTCGACTCGGGTCTGACGGACCGTCAGGCGGCGATCCTGTGGCAGCTCCGGTTGCCGCGCGTGGTGCTCGGCGCGCTGGTCGGCGCGGTGCTCGCCCTGTCGGGCGCCGCCTACCAGGGGGTCTTCCGCAATCCGCTCGCCGACCCCTACCTGCTGGGGGTCGCGGCGGGTGCGGGTCTGGGCGCGACCCTCGCCATCGCCTACGGGCCGGACGGGCTCCCCGTCGACGTGGTCCCGCTGTTCGCGTTCGTCGGCGCGCTCGCCGGTGTCGCGATGGCCTACACCCTGGGGCGCGCGGTCACCGGTGTGCGGTCGGCGACGTCGTTGATCCTGGCCGGGGTGGCGGTCGCGGCGTTCCTGACCGCCCTGCAGACGTACGTGCAGCAGCGGAACACCGAACTCCTCCGTCAGGTGTGGGGATGGCTCCTCGGTCGCCTCTCGACGTCGGGATGGGACGACGTGGTGCTGCTGCTGCCGTACGCGCTCGTCTCCACCGTCGTGATCCTGCTCCATCGCCGCCTGCTCGACGTGCTCGCGGTCGGCGAGGAGGAAGCGCGCACGCTCGGCGTCAGGACCGGGCGGGTGCGGGTGGTGGTGGTCGTCGCGGCGTCGCTCGGCACCGCTGCCGCCGTCTCCGTCAGCGGCCTGATCGGCTTCGTCGGGATCATCGTCCCCCACACCGTGCGGCTCCTGGTGGGTGCCAGCTACCGGGTGATCCTGCCGCTCTCGATCGTCGGTGGCGGCGCGTTCCTCGTCGGGGCGGATCTCATCGCGCGCACGGCTGCGTCGCCGGCGGAGTTGCCGATCGGTGTGGTCACGGCGTTCTTCGGCGCGCCGTTCTTCGCGGTCGTGCTACGCACCTCGAGGCGGCTCGCATGACACCGCGACGAGCCCCCGTCGACCACGCCGGCAGCACCGCCCCGGCCGTCGGCATCACCGCCCGGGCCGTGGTGGTCGCCTACCACGGCGTCCCGGTCGTCGACGGCGTCGACCTGGACGTGCCCGCGGGCGCGTGGACGGCGTTGATCGGCCCGAACGGGGCTGGCAAGACCTCGCTGCTCCGTGCGCTCGCCGGCACCGTTCCGGCCGGTGGCTCCATCCGGGTCGGAGACGCCGAGGTGGCCGCGCTGGACGCCAGGTCGTTGGCCCGGCGCATGGCGACCGTCCCGCAGAACCCGGTGGTGCCCGGCGGCATGACGGTCTTCGACTACGCGCTGCTCGGCAGGACCCCCTACATCGGTGCGTTCGGCGTGGAGGGTCCGCGCGACGTGCACGTCGTGGCGCAGGTGCTGGAGCGTCTCGACCTCGAGTCGTTGTCCGACCGTCCGCTCGCCGAGCTCTCCGGCGGGGAGCTGCAGCGGGCGGTGCTGGCACGGGCGCTCGCGCAGGATGCGCCCGTGCTCGTCCTGGACGAGCCGACCAGCGCGCTGGACCTGGGTCACCAGCTCCACGTGCTCGAGCTCGTGGACCAGCTCCGGCGCGAGCGCGGGCTGACGGTGCTCGCCGCCATGCACGACCTCACGCTCGCCGGACAGTTCGCGGACGAGCTCGTGCTGCTGTCGTGCGGCCGGCGCGTCGCCAGCGGTCCGCCCGTCGACGTGCTGCGCCCGTCGCTGCTGCGGCGGATCTACGGTGCGGACGTGACGGTCCTGTCGCACCCCGATGGGGGCGTGGTGGTCGTGCCCTCCCGGGCCCCGAGCCGGATCAGTCCATCTCCGTCGGGGGGTCGATGAACGGCATCATCGCCCGCAGCGATCGACCGACCACCTCGATCTGGTGTTCCTTGCCCTCGCTGCGCTTGGTCTCGAAGTACTCGCCGCCGGCGTCGATCTCCGCCATGAAGCGGTTGGCGAAGGAACCGTCCTGGATCTCGCTCAGGATGTCCTTCATCGCGTCACGGGAGGCGTCGTTGATCACGCGCGGTCCCGAGACGTAGTCGCCGTACTCGGCGGTCGTCGACACCGAGTAGCGCATCCAGGAGATGCCCCCTTCGTACATCATGTCGACGATCAGCTTGAGCTCGTGGAGGCATTCGAAGTAGGCCGCCTCGGGCTGGTAGCCCGCCTCGACGAGCGTCTCGAAACCGGCCTGGACGAGGTGCGAGACGCCCCCACAGAGGACCGCCTGCTCGCCGAACAGGTCGGTCTCCGTCTCCTCGGCGAAGGTCGTCTGGAGGACGCCGGCGCGGGTCAGCCCGAGCGCCGCCGCATACGACTTGCCGAGCTCGAGCGCCTGGCCGGACGCGTCCTGATGGACGGCCACGAGCCCCGGAACGCCCTGCCCCTGTTCGTACATGCGCCGCGCGATGTGGCCGGGTGACTTGGGCGCCACCAGGAACACGTCGACGCCCGCGGGGGCGGCGATGAAGCCGAAGTGGACGTTGAAGCCGTGGCCGAACACCAGTGTGTTGCCGGGCTCCACTGCGTCGGCGAGGCCGTCGGCCCACATGCCCTTCTGGTGGGTGTCGGGCGCCAGGATCACGATCACGTCGGCTTCCGCGGCCGCGTCGTTGGTGCCCAGGACGCGCAGACCCTGCTCCTCGGCGCGGGCACGGGAGGTCGAGCCCTCACGGAGCCCCACTCGCACGTCGACGCCCGAATCGCGCAGGTTGAGCGCATGTGCGTGGCCCTGGCTGCCGTAGCCGAGCACGGCGACCTTCTTGCCCTGGATCAGGGACAGGTCTGCGTCGTCGTCGTAGTAGATCGTGGCCATCGCGTCCGGCTCCTCGACTCGGGGCTCGACGGAGCGGCGTGGTCGCTCCTCGTCGGCCGGCAGCCTACGCGCGCGCCGACGCGCCGGAGAACCGGCCGCCCACGAGCGGATCCGGGCGAGCCGTCAGGTGACGCCGGGGCCTTTCCGGCGGTGGAAGAGCAGGTACACCAGGGTGGCGAGCGCGACCATCGCGGCGTTGACCTGGAGGCCGACACGGACGCTCCACCATGCCGCCAGCGCGCCCATCGCGATCGGCCCCAGGATCAGTCCGATGTCGTTCGCGGTCCGATACGTGCCCATCGCCGCGCCGACGCGGTGCTCGGGCACGCTGTTCGAGATGTAGATGGCGGGAGCCGGTGTGCCGATACCGGCGGCGAGCCCGTAGACGACCACCGCGACCGCCATGGTGCCGAACGAGTCGGACACCGACAGCAGCACCAGGCTGACGGCGGTCAGCAGCCAGCTGACGGCGATGATCCGCCGGACGCCGTAGCGGTCGGTCATGCTCCCCGCGGTGTAGAGCACCACGAGCGTGGCCAGGACGACGAGGCTCATCAACCCGCCGATGGCGCCCTCGAGCAGCCCGCTCTCCTCGGCGACGAGGACGATCCCGAAGTCCCGCGTGCCGGTCCGCGTGTAGGCGCCGACCAGGCCGAACGCGCAGGCGAGCAGCACCACGGGGTTGAGCGCGATGGGTCGAGGGGCGTGGCGCTCGGCGGCGCGGTCCTCACGCTCCGCGGCCTGTTCGGTCTCGTCGGGCGGGTCGGCCGCCCCCGACTCGCTGGCATCGGGTCGCTGCGGGCGGGTGCGGGGATCAGGGAGCCGGAGCCGGATCCAGAACCCGGTCAGCACCGCCATGACGGAGTAGACGACGAACGGCGCTCGCAACCCCAGCAGCTGCGCCGTGACGCCCCCGACCGCCGGCCCGATGCCCACCCCCAGCAGGAACGAGGCCTGGAAGGCGGCGATGTGCCGGCCACGGTTGGCCGGTGTGCTGACGTTGGCGGTGTAGGTCAGACCAGCCGTGTGGCTGACCGCCGTCCCGATGCCCTGGAGCACGCGGGTGGCGACCAGGAACCAGTACGAGTTGGCGACCGCGCCGCCGACCGAGGCGAGCGTGACGATCACCGCGGCGGCAAGCAGCAACCGGTGGGCGCCGAGGCGGTCCGCGAGCCTCCCGGCCGGCACGTTGACGAACACCCGGGGGAACGCCTGGAGCGCCAGCAGCAGACCGATCATGGTCGCGTCGACACCGAACGTCCTGGCGTAGAGCGGGAGGATGGGCACGACCAGGCCCTGGCCCATGTACAGGACGACGACCTGGCCGCACAGGATGAGGAAGGCTTCGCGCTCACGCGCGAGCGCCCGCCAGGCCTGGACTCTCGACCGCATCGGCGGGTTCCTGGTCCGGGTCAGCGGGGAGATCGCGCTCCCGCGTCGAAATCGGTCCGCACCCGGTCGGTCGTGAAATCGGACCGCTGGTCCAGCGGCACGGTGCTCAGCTCCCGGATGTAGCGCTTCCCGGCCCGCAGACCCGCGGGATCGAGCTCGAGGAGCTCGTCGATCAGCGTGTCGACGCGCCGGGACAGCTCGGCGTCGGGCACGAGCTCGGAGACCAGGCCGCGGACGTAGGCCTCCTCCGCGTCGATGGCGCGACCCGTCACGACCAGCTTGAGCACCGTGTGGGCGTCCAGGCGTCCCAGCATCTGACCTATCACGAGCCGCGGCGCGAACCCCTTGGTGATCTCGTCGAAGGCGAACCGTGCACGGTCCGAGGCGATGCACAGGTCGAGCCGGAGGGCCAGCGCAGCCGAGAACCCGAACGCGGAGCCGGTCACCTCCGAGATGGCGATGCCGGTGAAGCGGGCGACGGCGCCGAACACGTCCACGGCGAGCCGGGTCCAGTCCTCGGGCGAGATCGTGCCGCCCTCGTGGCGCGGGGATTCGTGGTGCTCGCGACCGATGCTGAAGTCCTGCCCTGTCGCCCGCAACCGGAGGACGAGACAGCCGTCGCGTTCGGCCCGGTCGATGGCAGCGGCCAGCTCGCGCATCATCGCGCCGTCGACTGCGTTGAGGAAGCTCGGCTTGTCGATCGTCACCGTCGCGACGGTGTCGGTGTACTGCGTTCTGATGCCCTGATCCGCGCTCGCCATGGGGCGGCTCCCTTCGTGGCCGGACGTGTGCAGACCGCACACACGCGGGACCGTCGGCGGACCGGCGGACGGTCACGGCAGGGGGCGGCGCGCGGACCCTAGCATCCGTGGTGTCGCGCGATCCGCCCGGGCGAGCCGCGGCGTCAGCGGTGTCAGCCGCGCGCCTGCAGCAGCGAGCCGAGGTGCTCCGCGGCGGTGCCGACGAGTTCGGGATCGAGCTCGGATCCGGCGCGGTCGCGCAAGGCCTCGACGAGCCGTTGCGGCGAGACCTTGCGGTCCGCGGCGAGTACCTCGTCGATCGCGTGGGCGACCGCGAGGATCCGCGCGGGCTCGGTGATCTCGGTCCCCTTGATCGCGTCCGGGAAGCCCCCGCCGTCGAACCGCTCCCGTTGCGCGCGGACGGTCGCCGCCACTGCGGGGCCGGCGGTCAGCTGCAGCAACTCCGCCGAGCGGTGGGGGAAGGTCTGCCAGGCCTCGAGCAATTCGCCACGGAGTCCGACGGGCCCCCCGATGGCCGCGGGAGGTAGGCCGGACCTGCCCACGTCGTGCAGGTGGCCGGCCAGGTGCACGCGTGACACGGCGGCCGGGCTCAGACCGCGGAGGCGTGCGAGCTCCGCGGCGAGCCTGCCCACGCGCTCGCCGTGACCGCGTCCCTCCACCATCGCTGGCTCGACACCGTCGAGGAGCCGTACGACCGCCTCGAGCTCGGTCGTGACGGACACCCCCAGCGCCAGGTCCTCCGCGCCGAGCACCTGCCGCGTGCCGTCGACGGCCGCGACCTCGATTGCACGACGGGCGAGATCCAGAAGCTCTTCGGTGTCTTGTGCGCTCTCCGGTCCCGCATGACCGACGACCAGCCGGAGGGGCAGTCCACGATCGCGGAAGGTGGCGGTGGTCTGGACGAGTCGGCTCCCCAGCCGATCGATGTCGTGGGTGCTCAACGCCGTCGCAACCAACCCGAACTCGTCCGGCCCGGTCGAGAAGAGCTCCGCGCGGACCGCGTTGGTGACGTGCGCGAGGGCCGTGGCGACACGTCTGTGCTGCGTCGCGACGACGGCGTCCGGCTCTTCGGTGCTCCAGCGCTCGGACCCGATCTTCAAGTAGGCGGCGCGGGGCATCTCCTCCGCGTCCGCGAGCGTGCGGACGCGCTGCTCGAAGCTGGTGCGGTCCGGCAGGCCCGTGCGCGGGTCGATCCCGCGCCCGCCGGTCGCCGCGGTGGCGCCGAAGCGCCTCTCGAAGGAGGCCAGCAGTGCGGTCGGCGTTCGTGAGAGGTCGACCAGTCCCGCGAGCGCCTCTTCGTTGCCCTCGCCGACGATCGCGTCGGCGCCGGCTCGCACCAGCTCGGCGGCGAGCCGTTCGGCCCCGGTGTGCGCCAGGACCACGGTTCGGCCGACCCGGCCCACGAGCCAGTCCGACACGCGCGCGAGCTCCTCGGGCGGGAGGCGGGTCGACAACAGCACCGCGTCGACGGCGGCCTCGAGGTCGTCCACCAGCTCGGCGCCCGTGGCAGCGAGCCGCTGGCGCGCGGAGTCGGGGACGCCGACGCAGCCGATGCGCAGGCTCGTCTGCGCGATCGGCGGGACGCCCAACCGTTCGAGTCGCATCGTCTCGGCGGCCGGCATCAGGCGGGCAGCTCGACCGCCTCGACGTTCAACGCGGCGCCCTCCAGGCGTGATCGCCAGGTGCTCGCCGCGCTCACCTGCGCGACGAAGGCGGCGCGCCGGCGCTTGCCCGGGCTGTCTTCCGGTACCTCGGGGACACCGTCGAACACGGTGCCGAAGTAGGCCTGCAGCGCGTGCAACGCCTCGTGCCTGAGCTGGGAGGCTCGCGCCTCGGTCACGCGGAGGTCGTCCGCGATGTCGCGGAGCAGTCTCCCACCGTAGTGGTACTCGAGCAGCACGAACCTGGGGAGCTCCGGGAGATGGTCGATGGCGGTACGGAGCGTGCCGACCAGCTCGTGCTCCTCGAGCGCCACCTCGGGCAGCCAGGCGCGGTCCGACTCCTGGAGGTTGTCCGCGAGCGATCCGGATTCGTTCTCATCGCCGACCGGTCGGTCGAGCGTGAGTAGGGTGGAAGTGACGGCTGCCGCCCGACGGGTGTGGACGTCGTCGGTGGTGCACCCGAGCTCCGCGGCGATCTCGTGGTCGTCGGGCGTCCTGTGGAGACGCTCCTCGAGCGTCGAGGTGGCACCCTCGATCGCGCGCAGGTCCCGACGTAGGCGTCGTGTCGCCCAGTCCCGCGTCCTGGTCGCGTCGAGGATCGCCCCTCGGATCCGGATGGCTGCGTAGCTCGCGAACGGGACACCGGCGTCCGGGTCGAAGCGGTGCGCGGCGTCGACCAGCCCGGTGGCACCTGCACCCCTGAGCTCCTCCCTATCGACGTGCCGCGGGAACCGAGCCGCGAGCTGTTGGACGACGTGGTCCACGAGCGGCAGGTGTCGCTCGGCCAGGGCGTTGGGATCCGGCGTGTCGCCGCTCGCGGTCACGCTCTCCTCGACACCGGTCGTGCGCATGCTGCCCCTCCTGCGTCGCCCCGATCTGCCCTGCCGTCGCGCAGCTCGACCGCCGACGCCCCCCGCCGGCCTGCCCGCCCCCACCGCACACGGGGCCCATCGGGCCGGGGCCCGGGCGCCATGAGGACCCTTCACACTTCCTTCACACCTCGTCACCGGGTCTTCACGCAACCCTTCATGGGCCGGCCCGAAAGAACTAGCCCACCCGGCCGCTCGGCCCGTCCGCTTGTGTGCGCAGGCAGACGGCCGACCAGATGACAGCAGCGACCGGTGCGTCCGACGATGGCACCGCCGAGTCACGCGGGCGTACCCGCGGAAAGGGACGATCGTGCTCGAGGAACTGACTGTTGTCCTCGCGCACCAGCAGAGGGCCACGCTGCTGCTCGAACGTCGGCTCCGCGAGCTCGAGCTCGTGGCGGGGGCCGGCGAGCACCGCTTCACCGCCTTGGCGCGCGATGCGGTCGAGGAGGCCTACGAGCGGGTGGCGGCACTCGAGCTGACGCGCGTGCTCGGTCTCGTCGCGGCGGGACGTGACCCGACCGCTCCGGCACGCGAGCTCCTCGAGCACGGCGGCGACGACGCACATGACGCATGGTCGGCCGCCGTCGTCGACGGCCTACGTCAGGGTGCGGCGGCGGCCGAGATCGCGCGGCAGCGGGCGCGCGACGTGGTCGCGGCCGCCGCCGGTCGGGTCGACGAACGGCGGGCCGCAGCCGACGCTCTGGCTCAGGCCTGACCGCCGGCCGCGGGGGGACGCGGGAAGCGCGCCACGATCTGCCGGGCCCGGGCGCTGGAGCTGGCAGCCGCCGCGTTCTGCGCCTCGAGCTGCCGGTAGATCTCCTCGCGATGCACCTGGACCTCACGCGGCGCACTGACGCCCACGCGGATCTGGTCGCCCTTGACGTCGAGGATCGTCACGACCACGTCGTTGCCGATCACGATCGACTCACCGGGCTTGCGTGACAGGACGAGCACGGGTCAGGCCCCGTTCGGCACGGATGCCCTCAGTGGGACCGTCTCGTCCGTGAGCACCACCTGTCGGGCCACGAAGGTCCTGGCGTTGGCGACGAAGGGCGCGCGCAGGTTGAGGTGCAAACGATCCGTGCCCTCCGCGATCACCGTGACGAAGACGATCGCATCCTCCGCGGACCCGAGGGCGAGCGCCCGACGATCCGAGTCGGCGAGCTCGGGCGCGTAGTCGGGGAAGAACAGCCACGGCGAGGCCACGACCAGTGAGAGGTCGGGGAGGTCGACGCTGTGCAGCAACTGGAAGGTGCCGTCGTCCGTGAGGTCGTCGAGGACGAACCGCCGCGCGGATGGGAAGCCCGGGATGCCCTCGTCGAACGACAGCGTCGCCGCGCCCTCGGGCGGGGAGGGCTCGGATCGGGTGGTGTCCTGGGCGTTCGTCACGGCATCGAGCCTAGTCGTCGTGGGGATGCTCACCGGAGGAAGGCGACGAGCGAGGGCGGCAGCGCCTTCGCGAGTGCCTGGAGCGTCGCCTCGTACGCCACCTGCTGGACCTGGAGCTCCATCACACCCTTCGCGATGTCCACGCCTCGGACGTCCGAGAGCTCGGTCCGGACGGTCAGCATCTGCGCCTCGGCGCGCGAGCCTGCCGATTCCACGCGGTTCGTGGCCGCGCCGATCTCACCGAGGGCGGCCGCGATCCGATCGTGCGCGGTCGACAGCGCATCCAGGTGTCCGCCGACGTCGGCCGGCGTACCGGTTCGGAGATCCGTGACCACCCGGTCGAGCAGGGTCAACAGGTCGTCGCCGGTCGACGGGTCGACGAGCCACTCCGCCGCCGTCACGTTGACGCGCACGAGCTCTGTGTCGCTCACCCGGCGCTCGATCCGCTCCGGCGAGCCGGCGGGTGGCTCGAACGTGATCGTCCCGTCGGCCTCGCGCTGCACGGCTGGCCCATTGCCGTAGCCACCGAACAGGGGCCGATCCAGATGGCGGGCGTTGGCGATCCCTCGGATCTCGTCCGCGATCTGCTCGATCTCCGCTGCCAGGGCGGCTCGTTCGCCCAGACCGCTCGCGGTCGAGCCCCGGACGGTGAGCTCGCGTGCCCTCGTGAGCCTGTCGATCGCGGAGCGGAGCTGGCCGTCCGCGGAGTCGAGCCATCCGACGGCATCGCTGGCATTCGTCAGGTTGCGTTCGTGGGTCTCGAGCGTCGAGCGGAGGGACAGCGCACGCCGCGTCCCTGCGGGGTCGTCGGACGGCGCCAGGATCCGTCGCCCCGTGGCGAGCTCCGACTGGGCGCGCTCGTAGGCGCGCAGCCGAATCTGCAACCGATCCAGGGACCGCGTGACCATGACCTCGCTCGTGATGCGCATCGTGGCTCCTCTTCGTCGCTCAGCGGCCGACGATGCCGACACGGTTGACCAGCACGTCCAGCGCCTGGTCCACGGTCGTCATGACCCGTGCGGCGGCCTCGAGCGCGCGCTGGTAGCGGACGAGGCTCACCATCTCCTCGTCGAGGCTCACGCCGTGCTCGGCCGCACGGGCGAGGAACGCACCGGTCGCCACGCTCGCCGCCGCCTGGGCGGCGGAGCGTGTCGAACGCACGTCACCGGCGAGACCGACGATGTTGTCCGCGAGCTGCGCTCCGATCGTGCGCTCGCGAGGCGGGTCGCCGAAGCCGACCGGACGGGTGCGCAGGTCGGCGAGCCGTCGGGCGTTGGTCGCGTCGTTCGGGGCGGCCGCGGGCCCGTCCGTGGAGGCGACCAGGGCCTGGGGGTCCTGGGTGGCCAGCTGCAACGTGCGCGCCGGGTCGTCGACCGTGAAGGTGAACAACGCGATGCCGCCGGGCAGGGTGTTGACGTCGTTGACCGCGTCCGCGAGCCCGACGACCAGCACGTCCAGCTCGTCGCGCCAGCGTGGCAGATCGACCGTCAGTGCGTGGTGGAGTCCGCCCAGTTCGCCTCCGACTGCGGCGCCGTCGTGCTCGGTCCCGTCGGAGAGCGTGAGCACCAGAGCGGAGCCGTCGGCCGATACGGCGAAGCTCGCGGGGCCCGCCTCCGCCAGCAGCTCCAGACCGCCGAGGGTCAGCTGCACCCCGCCGTCGGGTCGCAGCCGTGCCGTGGCGCCGGTGAGCTCCGCCAGCTCGTCGATCAGGCGGTCGCGCTGGTCCAGCAGGTCCGGACCGATCCGCGAGGAGTCGGCGCCGGCGATGCGTCGGTCGAGTTCGTGGATCGTCGCGAGCAGCGCGGTCGCGGTGTCCGCGACCGTCCCGCGCCGCTCGGCCGTGTCCTCACCGAGCTTGTCCCATGCCGACGCGACGGCGTTGATGCCGTCGGCGATCGACGCGAGCTCCGTGAGGACCTGTCGTCGGGTCGCCGCGTCTGCCGGATCGTTCGCCCAGACCTCCGCGGCGTCCCACAGACGTTCGATCCGGATCGTCAACCCCTCGTCGGGCTCGCCGGCCAACTGCTCGAGCGCGTGGAGGAAGCCCGCCCGCGTGTCCGTGGCGGCCAGCTCGCCGAGCGACGAGCGGGAGCGGTCGTCCAGGAAGCCGTCCCGCAGCCTGGCGATCGAATCGACCGTCACGCCGGTCCCGATCCACCCGGCGGCGGACGGGGACGACGGCGACGCACGCAGCTCGACGCGCTGCCGCGTGTACGCGGGCGTGTTCGCGTTCGCCACGTTGTGGCTGGTCACGTCGATGCCGGTCTGCGCGGCACGGACACCGCTCAGACCGGTGTAGAGCCCCACGAACGACGCCATCTAGAGCACCTCCCGCAGCCGGTCACCGACCGGTGTCGCCGGGCCGAGCCGCCCCGATGCGTCGTAGACGGTCGCGTCGTCGCTCGTGCCGGCGAGCAGCCCCAGCGCATGCCGGACCTCGCCGATGTTCGCGCGGGCCAGGGCGCGGTTGTGCGCGGTGATCGCCTCGACCTCGTCAGCGAGCTCCTGGAACGCGGCCAGGTGCTCGCGGAACTGGTGGCCGAGTGGCACGGGAGCCCGCCGCGCGAGCTCCGTGAGCGTCAGCTCGGCCGGGTCGACCTGCCAGACGGCGGCGAGGTCGCGCAGCGCGTCGTCCCGCCGTGCCTCACCGGCGCGGAGCAGCTCGACGGTGCTGTCCACCTCCGCGAGGGCGTCGGCGACGAACCGACGCTCGTCGGAGGACAGCAGCAGCTTCGCGACCGTCAGCTTGAACAGCAGGTAGGTCACGATCCGGCGCTCGTCCCAGAGGCGGCGCCCCAGCTCGTCGAGTGCGGCAGCGGCGGTCATGCTCGAACCCGTCGACCGTGCCGCTGACCGCTCAAGCGGCCGTCGGGATGCATCCCGCGACCGCCGCTTGGCGTCCCATGACCGATGTCGTGCCGCGACTGACTGTGATGATGGTGGGGCCTGCACTCGGCTGGTCTGACCCACCGACTGACGGACCTCGTCGAGTGTCCTGAAAGCGATCCGTCGACCGGCTGCGTGCAGGCGCCAGAACACACGCAGCCGGTCGGGCGAAGTGACCTCATAGGAGCCTGCCTGTACAGGCCCTCCACAGTCTTGTCCGCCGTCCCGGCTGGTGCGTGCCCATCGCGCTACGAGAGGCCGGAACATGATGCCAGTTGTACGGGCAGGTCTGCACGCGGTCGGGGTGCCGCAGGTCACCATCGGGGTCGACACCCATGCCGAGGTTCACGTGGCTGCGGTCATCGACCAGGTCGGTCGTGAGCTCGGGCACGCGTCGTTTCCGACCACCCCGTCGGGCTACCGCCGGCTGTGGCGGTGGGCCGCCAGCCATGGCCGGGTGGTCGCGGTCGGGGTCGAGGGCACCGGGGTGTACGGCGCCGGGCTGGCCCGCCATCTCGCGGGGCAGGGTGCTGTGGTGGTCGAGGTCGATCGGCCTGACCGGAAAGCCCGCCGGTTCCAGGGCAAGTCTGACCCGCTGGATGCCTACGCCGCGGCACGTGCGGTGCTCTCGGGTCGCGCGACGACCGTGCCCAAGTTGCGTGACGGGCAGGTGGAGATGATCCGCACCCTGCATGTCACGCGCCGTAGCGCGGTCAAAGCGGTGGCACAGGCCAAGAACCAGCTGCATGCCGAGATCAAGACCGCCCCCGACCAGCTCCGTGCCGAGCTACGCGATCTGACCTGGGCCAAGCTGCGGGGCCGCTGCGCCGGGCTGCGGCCGGGCGGACTCGACGACGTGACTGCGGCGGTCAAGTTCACCCTGCGCAGCCTCGCCCGACGGATCATCACGCTCGAGGCCGAGGTCGCCGAGCTCAACCGGCAGCTACGGCCGCTGGTCGAGCGCACCGCACCGACGCTGTCGGCGATCTACGGGGTCGGGCTCGATGTCGCGGCCACGCTGCTGATCGCCGCCGGCGACAACCCCGACCGGCTCGCCAGCCCGGCGGCGTTCGCGCACCTGTGCGGCGCCGCACCGATCCCCGCCTCGTCGGGCAAGACCCAACGTCACCGGCTCAACCGTGGCGGCAACCGGCAAGCCAACCACGCCTTGTGGGTCATCACCATGGTCCGCCTTCGCCACGACCAACGCACCAACAACTACCGCGACCGGCGCACCACCGAGGGCAGGTCCTCACGCGAGATCGTTCGCTGCCTCAAGACCTACATCTCCCGCGAGATCTACCGGGCCATCCTCACCGACCTCGCCCCCTCGACCACTGCCAAGCAACCCCACCTGGAAGCCGCTTGACTTCCATAGGAGCATCGCGCGGGCCACGCATGACTACCGTGCGACCCATCGGCGGCGCGACCTTCGCCGAGGAGGGGCTGACGCGTGGCCAAGGTGCTCGCGGTGGACGATGAGGTCCAGATCCTCACGGCCCTCGGGCGTGGTCTCGGCCGGGTCGGTCACGTGGTGACCGTCGCCCGCAACGCGCACGACGGTCTGGCGGCCGTCGCGGCGAGCGAGCCCGACGTCGTCCTCCTGGACCTGCGGTTGCCCGACCTCGACGGCATCGAGGTGGTGCGACGGATCCGCTCCTGGTCTGCCGTGCCGATCCTGCTGCTCTCGGGCCAGGGCACGGAGCGGGCGCGTGTCGCCGCACTCGACGCGGGCGCCGACGACTTCATCGACAAGCCGTTCTCCATGGAGGAGCTCCGTGCCCGGGTCGACGCGTCCCTCCGTCGAGCCACGCCGGGAACCGGGGGTCGGGCGCTCGGTGCGGCGGTGACCTCCGGGGGGGTGACGGTGGATCTCGCGACGCGGCAGGTGCTCGTCCACGGCGAGCACGTCCACCTCACTCCGACCGAATGGCGGTTGCTGGAGCTCCTCGTCTCGCACCCGGGGCGTCTGTTGACGTACCGGCAGATCATCGCGGGCGTGTGGTCGGCGCAGCACGGCGACGAGGCACGAGACACGTTGCGCGTGCACCTGCGCTCGCTCCGCCAGAAGCTGCGGGACGACGCGGCGAGCCCACGCTTCATCTCCACGGAGCCGGGTGTGGGGTATCGCTGGCTCGGCGACCCCGCGGCGTGACGACGGCGACCGCGACGGATGCACTGCGCCGAGCGGAGGCGCAGCGCCGGCTCGGCGTCGCGGGTGCGTGTCGGTTCGACGAGCTCGACGAGCTGCTGGCACTCGTCGCCCGCGCTGCTGGCGCGTCCGGCGCCAGGTTCGTGGTGATCGACCAGGACGTCGACCGGGTCGTGGCCGAGGACGGTCCCGCGTACCGGGTGGACCGGCGGTGGTCGTTGGCCCGGACGGCGCTCAAGGCGGCGGATGGGCGCGCCAGCGTCGTCGTCGAACCCGGTGTGGAGCGTGCCGGGCTGCCGCTCTTCGCGGGCGCCGACGTGCCGGTGGCGCTCGCGGCGGTGTCGGTCACGGCGCCGGATGGCGAGCCGATCGGTGGCGTGGTGGCCCACTGGGTGGGCGAGCAGGCCGTCCAGGAGCCGGCGTGGGCCCCCCTCGAGGATGGGGCCCGGCACCTCGGCTATGTCCTCGAGCTCCGAGCGGACGAGCGGGAGTACCGGCGGTTCATCAACCTCAACCCGGATCCTGTGCTGGTGCTCGACGTCGAGGGCGCCGTCGTGATCGCCAACCCGGCGATGGCCACCCTCCTCGGGCACGACGATCCCGAGGCGATGGTCGGCCGGCCGTTCCTCGCCTGCGTGGCGAGATCGGACCGGGCGCGCGTCACCGCCGAGCTGGCACGCGTCTTGTTCGCGCGTCGCCGGACCCGACAGTTCGACGTGTCCCTCCTCGATCGCGAGGGCGCCACCGTCGCGACGTCCGTCAGCGCTGGTCACCTGCGTGGTGCCAGGAGGCACCTGCAGCTCGTCGTGCACGACCTGTCGGAGCGGCTTCGCGCGGAGGAGGAGCGCTCGACGCTCTCCGAGCAGCTCGCGCGGGCCCAACGGCTCGACGCCGTGGGCCACGTCGCGAGCGGGCTCGCGCACGACCTGAACAACCTGCTGGTCGTCATGGTCTCGAACCTCGCACTCGCCCGTGAGGGTCTGGAGTCGATCGACGCACAGGTGCCGCTCCGAGCGGTGTGCGACGACCTCGAGGAGCTGCAGATCGCGGTCGATCGCGCGAGCGCGCTCACGTCGCAGCTGCTCGCGTTCGCCGCAGCCGACGAAGCCGGAAGCGATGCGGCGGACATCGGCGAGGTGGTCGCGGCGGTGCTCGGACTCGTCGAGCGCTCACTTCCGCAGGGTGTGACCCTGCAGCGCTCGGTCCCGTCGGGCCTGCCCCTCGTGGCGGTGCCGCCCGTCCAGCTCGAGCGCGCGCTGCTCAACCTCGTGATCAACGCCCGTGATGCCGTCGGTGCGATCGGCACGATCGAGGTGCGTGCATCGTCGACGGCGGACGGCGGCCGTCAGAGCGTGCGGCTCGAGGTGCAGGACGACGGGTCGGGCATGGACGAGGCGACGCTCGCCCGGGCGTTCGAGCCGCTGTTCACCACGAAGGCAGACGCGGGAGGCTCGGGGCTGGGGCTCGCCTCGGTGCTGGCGCTGACCGACGAGGTCGACGGTGTCGTGACCATCCGCTCGACGCCCAGGGAGGGGACGACCGTCACGCTCGTGCTCCCCGTCGAGGCGGCGGCCCCGGAGTCGATCCCCGTCGGGGTCGACGTGCCGGTCGGTGGCGCCAGGGTGCTGCTGGTCGATCCAGGCGAGCGGACCCGCCGTGTCATCACGAGCATGCTGCGTGGATCCGGCTACCGCGTCACTCCCGTCGCCACGGGGGAAGAGGCGCTGGAGATCCTGGCGACCGGCGCCGACGAGTTGCTGATCACCGAGGTCGCGTTGCCCGGCAGGGGGGGAGCGGAGCTGCTCGAGCACGTGCGCGCGTCGACGCAGCCGATCCCCGTGATCGTGCTCGCCTCGGTGGACGCACCACCGACACTCGCCGGGGTGCCGGTGCTGGTGAAGCCCTTCAGCCACGCGCGGTTGCTGCGTGTCGTCGAGCGGGTCCTGGCGGAGCGCTGAGCGCTTGAGCGGTGGGGGTGTGGGCCGACCGGGTGGGTGCGGCGTTGCTCACGCCGTTTCGGGCCACGACATGGAGGTTGTCCCCGATGCGTATCAACCAGAACATCGCGGCGTTCAACGCCTACCGCAACCTGTCGACGACGCAGAACCAGCTGGGCAAGTCGCTGGAGAAGCTCTCGAGCGGGTTCCGTATCAACCGTGCTGCCGACGATGCGGCGGGGCTGGTGAAGTCCGAGGGTCTGCGGGCCGAGATCCGGGGCACCAACCAGGCCGTGCGCAACGCCCAGGACGGTGTGTCCATGGTGCAGACCGCGGAGGGTGCGCTCAACGAGGTGCATGCGATCCTCCAGCGGATGCGTGAGCTGGCGGTGTCCGCGGCCAACGCGACCTCCGACGGGTCGGCCGAGCAGGCCGAGGTCGACGAGCTCATCACCGAGATCGCCGCGATCGGTACCCGGACCCGCTTCTCGGGCGAGACCGTCTTCGACGGCAGCACGCGGACCTTCCACGTCGGTGCGGGTTCCGCTGACACCTTGTCCGTCAGCTTCGGTGACCTGACGGCGACCGACCTGGGCCAGTACCGCGACGACCCCGGCGACCCCTCGAGCACGTCGACCGCCTCGATCGACGGTCTGACCGTCGGCGACGGCAGTGCGATCACCACCATCGACCAGGCGATCGAAGCCGTCTCGACCACCCGGTCGACCCTTGGTGCGACGCAGAACCGGTTGGAGCACACGATCGCGAACCTGCAGGTGGCGGCGGAGAACCTGTCGGCGTCGGAGTCGCGGATCCGTGATGCGGACATGGCGCAGGAGATGGTGTCGTTCACGAGGTCCCAGATCCTGCAGCAGGCCGGTACGGCGATGCTCGCCCAGGCCAACCAGGTCCCGCAGTCGGTGCTCTCGCTGCTGCGCTGAGCCTGGTCGTTCCCGACCGAGACGACGGCGCCCCCCTGGTGGGGGCGCCGTCGTCTCGTGTGACGAGCGGGTGCTGGCGGAGCGTTGAGTGCTTGAGCGTGGGGGGTGTCGGCCGACGGGTGTGGTGCGGCGTTCCTCACGCCGTGTCGGGCCACGACATGGAGGTTGTCCCCGATGCGTATCAATCAGAACATCGCGGCGTTCAACGCCTATCGCAACCTGTCGACGACGCAGAACCAGTTGGGCAAGTCGCTGGAGAAGCTCTCGAGCGGGTTCCGTATCAACCGTGCTGCCGATGATGCGGCGGGGCTGGTGAAGTCCGAGGGTCTGCGAGCCGAGATCCGTGGCACCAACCAGGCCGTGCGCAACGCCCAGGACGGTGTGTCGTTCGTCCAGACCGGGGAGGGTGCGCTCAACGAGGTGCATGCGATCCTCCAGCGGATCCGTGAGCTGGCGGTGTCCGCCGCCAACGCGACCTCCGACGGGTCGGCCGAGCAGGCCGAGGTCGACGAGCTCCTCGCGGAGCTGCACTCCATCGGGACACGGACCTCGTTCTCCGGGGACCAGGTCTTCCGCAACTACGACGCCGACACCTCGATCCGCACCGTCTCGGAGGGCGACGAGGACGACGGCGTCAAC
Source organism: uncultured Nitriliruptoraceae bacterium (assembly GCA_963695235.1). GTDB lineage: Bacteria > Actinomycetota > Nitriliruptoria > Nitriliruptorales > Nitriliruptoraceae > PWLR01. Next base: position 192,630 of record OY968778.1, on the reverse strand, counting down.
CTGACGTTCCACGTCGGGGCTGGTGCCTCGGACACGCTCGCCTTCGACCAGAACCTGGCGATCTCCACCTACGCCGACGCCGACGCGGCGACCGCGGCAGGCTTCGCAGGCGGCCTGCTGGCAGGCCTCGACGGCGTCTCGGCGAAGATCGGTACCGGGGATGCGACGGCACTCGACGACCTCGATGCCGTGATCGGCAACGTGTCCACGGCACGCTCGAACCTGGGTGCGACGCAGAACCGGTTGGAGCACACGATCGCGAACCTGCAGGTGGCGGCGGAGAACCTGTCGGCGTCGGAGTCGCGGATCCGTGATGCGGACATGGCGCAGGAGATGGTGTCGTTCACGAGGTCCCAGATCCTGCAGCAGGCCGGTACGGCGATGCTCGCCCAGGCCAACCAGGTCCCGCAGTCGGTGCTCTCGCTGCTGCGCTGAGCCTGGTCGTTCCCGACCGAGACGACGGCGCCCCCCTGGTGGGGGCGCCGTCGTCTCGTGTGACGAGCGGGTGCTGGCGGAGCGTTGAGTGCTTGAGCGGTGGGGGTGTCGGCCGACGGGTGTGGTGCGGCGTTGCTCACGTCGTTTCGGGCCACGACATGGAGGTTGTCCCCGATGCGTATCAATCAGAACATCGCGGCGTTCAACGCCTATCGCAACCTGTCGACGACGCAGAACCAGTTGGGCAAGTCGCTGGAGAAGCTCTCGAGCGGGTTCCGTATCAACCGTGCTGCCGATGATGCGGCGGGGCTGGTGAAGTCCGAGGGTCTGCGAGCCGAGATCCGTGGCACCAACCAGGCCGTGCGCAACGCCCAGGACGGTGTGTCCATGGTGCAGACCGCGGAGGGTGCGCTCAACGAGGTGCATGCGATCCTCCAGCGGATCCGTGAGCTGGCCGTGTCCGCGGCCAACGCGACCTCCGACGGGTCGGCCGAGCAGGCCGAGGTCGACGAGCTCATGAAGGAACTCGGAGCGATCGGCGACCGGACGTCCTTCGCGGGTGAGAACATCCTCGGGGGTGCCGCGGGGGAGAAGACCTTCCACGTCGGCGCCGGGGCGACGGACACGCTCGCCGTCACCTTCCAGGCCCTGTCCGACGGCAGCGGCGCGCTGGCGACCGGTGTCGGCGACCTGTTCGAGCTCGGTGGCATCGACTTCACCGCCGGGGTCTACGACGGGACCGACCTCGACTGGGGCAGCTTCGCCGACATCGACGTCAGCCAGGTCGGTGATGACGGGACCCATGGCGCCACCCAGGCGATCGTGGTGCTCGACGCGGCGATCGAGGCGGTGTCGACCCAGCGCTCGAACCTTGGTGCGACGCAGAACCGGTTGGAGCACACGATCGCGAACCTGCAGGTGGCGGCGGAGAACCTGTCGGCGTCGGAGTCGCGGATCCGTGATGCGGACATGGCGCAGGAGATGGTGTCGTTCACGCGGTCCCAGATCCTGCAGCAGGCCGGTACGGCGATGCTCGCCCAGGCCAACCAGGTCCCGCAGTCGGTGCTCTCGCTGCTGCGGTGACGCGCGTCCGGGGGGCGCGGGATCACGACGCGCCCCCGACGCGCGCCCCCGGCACGGCCGCCGCTGGGCGGTCAACGAGGAGGTGATCACCCATGGGAGCACCGTTCGCATCGATCGGCGGCATCGCGTCGGGCCTCGACACCGCCGGGATCGTGCAGTCGCTGATGCAGCTGGAGCGCCAGCCGATGGTGGCACTGCAGCAGCGCCAGGTGGCCGCTCGCCAGGCGAACGAGGCATGGGGCCAGATCCTGAGCCGCCTGTCCTCCGTGCGCACGACGACGGACAGGCTGACGGATCCGGCGTGGCTCGCGGGCACGCTCGCCGTGAGCTCGTCGAACGAGGCGGCGGTCCGGCTCGGGCCCGTGTCGGGGGCGTCACCGGGGTCGGTGTCCTTCGAGGTCGTCGCCTTGGCCTCCGCACATCAGGTGACGATCGGCGGCTCGTTCGCCGGCAGCGGGCAGGCCGTCGGCGCGGGGACCCTGCGCCTCGCGCAGGTCGACGGCACGGTCCACGAGGTCACGCTGGGTGCCAGCGCAACGCTGGAGGACGCGGCACGGGCGCTGGACGATCTCGACGGCATCTCTGCTCGTGTCCTGCGGGTCTCCGAGAGCGACCACAGGCTCGTCGTCACCGCGATGGAGGCCGGGCAGGCTGCCTCCTTCGATCTCTCCTCGTCGAGCAGCGACGTGGCGGGCATCCAGCTCACGCAGGTGCAGCAGCTCGCCGAGGGGCGTGACGCGCACCTACGTCTGGGCGAGCTCGACCTCTTCCGCGACAGCAACACGGTCACCGATCTGTACGACGGCGTGGAACTCCGGCTGGTCGGCACCGGGACGGTGACCGTCGACGTGCGGCAGGACCTCGGTCGGGCGACGGCGGACGTCGCCGCGTTCGTGGACTCCGTGAACGCCCTGCTCGCCCAGCTCCAGGGCGTCGGCCGCACGTCGGCGGACGCCGCCCAGCGGGGCCCGTTGGCCGGCGATGCGCTCGTCCGCGAGCTGTCGCTGGCCGTCCGTGGAGCGCTCTCGCAGGTCCAGGCGCAGGACGGCACCTTCGCGACGCTCGGCGAGATCGGCCTCGGCCTGACCCGCGACGGGCGCGTGACGCTGGACGAGGCCAAGCTGCGTGACGCGCTGGCGATGGACCAGGCCTCCGTCGTGGGGTTGCTCGGCAGGGCGTCCGGCGCGAGCGATCCCGGCGTCGAGGTGCTCGGGGCGGGCCGTGCACCCGCGGGCAGCTACGCGCTGCAGCTGGACACGGCGGCCCGGGTGGCGGCGATCACGGGGGCGGTGTACAGCCCGCCCTCCGGGTCCCCGAAGACGTTCACGATCACGACGGCGACCGGGACGGTGCAGGTCGACATCGCCGAGGACGCCGACCTCACCGTCGCGTTGGCCCGCATCAACCAGGCGCTCGTGCTGGCCGGCGTGACGACGCTCGTCGCCCGCGAGGACGCGGGCCGCGTCCGGCTGGAGGGTCTCCGGGCGGGGTCGGCTGACGGTTTCACCGTCGCCGGCAGCGGTGCCTGGGCCCTCGACGGGGAGCATGTCGGGACGTCCGCGGCGGGCTCGCTGTCGGACGGCGAGGCGACCTGGGCCTTCGTGGCCAGCGGGCGCACCGTGACGCTGACCGATCCGTCGGTGCGCAGTCTGTCGTTCCGTGTGCCCCTCGACACGGTCGGCCCACTCGGCACCGTGACGGTCGGAGACGGGCTCGGCGGTGTGCTCGACCGGATCCTGCGCGCTGCGGAGGGGTCCGACGGCTCCATCGCGCGCGCGAGGGGGGCGCTCGACGGGCGTATCCGTGCGACCGACTCGAGCATCGAGGCCTTCGAGCAGCGACTCGAGATCCGGGAGCGCACGATCCGGCGGCAGTTCACCGCGATGGAATCCGCGTTGGCCCGCTTCAACGCGCAGGCATCCTGGCTCGCGTCGCAGCTCGGTGCGATGTCCCAGTGACAGGAGACGACGGCATGCCGGCATCCGACGCGTACGCGCAGCAGGCGGCGGCAACGGCCAGCCCCGCGCAGCTCGTGCTGATGCTCTACGACGGCGCGCTCGCGCGGGTGCACGGCGCTCGCGTGGCGCTCTCGCGCGACCCGATTGACGTCGAGGCGGTGCACACCGCCCTGGGGAAGGCACAGGCGATCCTCACGGAGCTCGCGGTGACGCTGGACCATGATCGAGGCGGGGTGATCGCGTCGCAGCTCGCCAGCGTCTACGCCTACTGCTCACAGCGGCTCGTGGCCGCCAACGTCCGCAAGGAACTCGCCCCGCTCGTGGAGGTCGACACGTTGCTCGCGTCCCTTCGCGACGCCTGGTCGCAGGCCTGCATGCCGCGCTCGGCGGTCGTGTCGTGAGCGACCTCGGCGGCCGGTGGCTGCAGACCCTCGTCGGCCTCGAGGCGAGGATCGACCGATTCGAGCGTGCCGTGGCCGAGGGCACCGACGTCGAGGTTGGCGCGTGGGAGCCGCCGCGGCATCTCGGCCCGCTACCGGTGGAGCTGCGGGCGCGGGCGGTGCGGCTGCTGGCGCGGCTCGACGCCTCGCGCCGGGAGGCGACCGTGCACGTGACCCGGCTGGGGGCCGACCTGCGCGAGGTCGATCGTCGTCGGACGGTCGGCTCCACCTACGCCCGCGCCCATCGCGGGTCGTGACGGGCCCCCGGTACGCCGCATCGGCCGGGACGCATCTCGCCGGCACGCTATAGGCGGTCGACACCGTGCCGATGGGGCAGGCAGACAACACGCACGGATCGCTCACGACTCATGGAGGAGGCGTTCGCCTCCTCCATGTCGCATGTCGGGGGCGGGCGCCGGTCGGGCGGTGTGCGGCCCGTCGACCGTAGGGAGACAGTGCCCATGTGGGATCCGACGACGAGCGCCGTGGTCGCGGCGATCGACGGCCTGGCGTTGCGGGGGGAGGTCCGTGCCCACAACGTCGCGAACGCCGAGACCCCGGGCTTCCGTGCCCGGCACGTCGACTTCGAGTCCGCGTTGGCCGAGGCGGTGCGTCGTGGCGAGCCCGCGGCGACCCGGGCGCGAACGGTGCCGACGCCGAGCGTCGTCGACGCGCGCGGCAACAGCGTCGACCTCGAGACCGAGCTGATAGGTGAGCTCGCAGACGGGCTGCACCGCGACACCATGACCGCGGCCTTCAACTTCAAGGTCGGCAACCTGCGCATGGCGATCGCGGGCCGGCGATGACGATGTTCTCCGCCCTCCACGTCGCGCGCACCGGCGTCGGGTTCGCGCACCACTGGCTGGATTCGGTGGCGCACAACCTGGCGAACGCGAACACGATGACGGCACCGGGCACCGAGCCCTTCCGTGCACTCCGCCCGGTCGTGCAGCCGCTGGGATCGCGCCCGTTCGCGCCGACCGGGTCCGGCGTGGTTGCGGTGGGCCAGGTGGGGGAGGCCGGGGATCCCGCGCTGGCCTTCGACCCGACGCACCCCCTGGCGGACGAGGACGGCTACGTGCAGCTCCCGATGGTGGACGTGGCCGGGATGATGGCCGATCTCATGATCGCGCAGCGCCACTACCAGGCGAACGTCCGGACGGTGCAGTCGGCCAGGGAGGCGTACCAGAGCGCCCTGCGGCTCGGTGCGCAGTGATGGCCGTCGCACCGATCGGTGGGGCGTCGCCCCTGTTCCCGTCGCGCCCGCTGCCCACCCCCGGCACCGCCGCGCCGGGCTTCGCCGATGCCCTCGCCCGCGGCCTCCACGGGGTGTCGGCCCTGGAGCACCGTGCGGACGCGCTGATCGAGGATGCCGCGACCGGCGGCGCGACCAAGGTGCACGAGGTGATGGTCGCGACGACGGAGTCGGCGCTGGCGGTCGATCTGCTCGTCCAGGTGCGTGACCGCGCACTCGAGGCCTACCACGAGGTCATGCGCCTCCAACTGTGATCGACGACGTGACACCACCGACCTCCGAGGACGACCGACGTGGAACTGAAGGACCGGCTCGCCAGCCTCGCACGATCCCTCCCTCCCGCACAGCGGGCCGGGATCGTCGTCGCCCTCCTCGTGCTGGTCATGGCGGCCGTGCCCTTCGTCCGCTGGGTCACCACGCCGACGTATGCCGTCCTCTACGGCGGCCTGGCCGATGCGGACCTGGCGCGGGTCACGGCCGCCCTCGATGCGCAAGGGATCGTGCACCAGCTCGAGGGCAGCCGCGTGCTGGTCCCGCAGGACCGGCTCCACACCGCCCGTGTGGGGCTGGCGGAGGTCGGCGTCACCGGCACGCCGACGATCCCGGGGTACGAGCTGCTGGACGAGCAGGCGCTGGGCGTCTCCGATTTCCGGCAGCGGGTCGACCTGCAGCGTGCCGTGGAGGGCGAGCTCTCGCGCACCCTCGCCGCGATGGATGCGGTCGAGTCCGCCACGGTCCGGCTCGTCCTCCCCGAGGAGTCGTTGTTCGTGTCCTCCCGGCAGCAGCCGACCGCGTCCGTCCTCCTCCGCCCGGCGCGCTCCCTCGACCAGGGACAGGTGGAGGCGATCACGCTGCTGGTCTCGTCCGCGGTGGAAGGCCTCGAACCGGACCAGATCACCGTCGCAGACACGGCCGGCACGGTGCTCCACGCGCCCGGCGACGGTTCGACGGGCGGGGTGACCGACCGGCAGCAGCGCCGGACACGCGAGTTCGAGGCGGCGCTCGCGGCCGATCTCACCCAGCTGCTCCAGCGCGCGACCGACGCGCCTGCATCCGTGGTCGTCCGCGCGGTGCTCGATTTCGACGAGGTCGAGGAGCAGACCGAGGCGTTCGGTGATGCGACCGTCCCGCTCCGGGAGCAGACCAGCGCCGAGCGTTACGAGGGCAACGCCCCGGTCGCCGGAGGACTCGTCGGTGTCGACGGCGGCCCGCTTCCGACGACGGGCGAAGGCAGCTACGAACGCGACGACCAGGTCCGTGAGTACGGCGTGGCGCGGACCACCACACGGGTGCTGCAGGCACCCGGCACGGTGGAGCAGCTGTCGGTCGCGCTCGTGGTGGACGATCGGGCATCGATCGGCGACGGCCCGCTGCAGGAGCTCGTCGCCGCTGCCGCCGGCATCGATCCCGCACGTGGCGATCGCATCGCGATCTCCCGCGTGGCGACCCCCGTCGTCGCTGCCGCGGAGCCTCTGGGCGACGGGGGCTCGCTCGTCGACCTGGTGCAGCGCATCGTCGCGTCCGTGGTGTTGCTCGTGGTCGCCGCAGGCCTGTTCCTGATGAGCCGCCGGCGCACGGATCGGGACGCGCTCCCGGAGACCCGTGTGGTGCCCGCCCAGCTCCGGACGGACGCGTCCGAGCCCTCGGACGCTCGGGATGCGCTCCCTGCCGGCCCGCGGGTGCAGGACGAGGTCGCGGAGCTCGTGGAACGGCAACCGGAGGAGATCGCGACCCTCCTGCGTGGCTGGTTGGCGGACAGACGGGCGTCCGTATGACCGCGATCCTGAACCGTGCCCAGAAGGCGGCTGCCGTGCTGCTCTCCGTCGGCTCCGAGCGGGCGGCGAAGGTCCTGCGCCACCTCGACGAGGAGGAGGTGGAACAGCTGGCGGTGGAGATCGCCACCCTCGGTGACATCCCGCCGCTCCAGCTGGAGCACATCCTGCTCGAGTTCCAGCGTGAGGCGGAGGCGCACCGTCAGCTGATCAGCGGCGGCGAGAAGCACGCGCGCGAGCTCCTCCGCCGGCTGCACGGCACCGATGCCGACGAGATCGTCGACCGCCTCCTCGCGACGACCCAGGCGGCGCCGTTCCACTTCCTCCGGCTCCACGATCCTGCGGAGGTGCTCCAGCACCTGCGCGACGAGCACCCGCAGACGATCGCCCTCGTGCTGGCCCACCTGCCCGCACGGCTGGGATCGGCGTTGCTCGGCGGGCTCGACGCCGACGTGCAGGTCTCCGTCGCGACACGCCTCGCGACGCTCGAGCGGTCGGACCCGGACGTCGTCAAGCACGTCGAGGGCGCGCTCCAGCAACGGCTGGGGGAGGTGCGCCGCCGCAGTGGACGCCGCGACGGTGTCAAGGAGCTGGCCGACCTGCTCAACCAGACCGACCGGGCGACCGAGCGCAGCATCCTCTCGGAGCTCGAGGCGCTGGACCCCGCCCTCGCGGAACGCGTCCGTGCACTGATGTTCGTGTTCGAGGACCTGCTGCGACTCGAGGATCGCGACCTGCAGGAAGTCCTCCGCCAGATCGAGCCGCAACGGCTCGCCACGGCCCTCAAGGGGGTCTCTGCTGAGCTGAAAGGCGCGGTCGACCGCAACCTCTCGGAACGGGCGCGCCTGACGATCGCCGAGGAGCTGGATCTGCTCGGACAGGTTCGTGTGCGCGACGTCGAGGACGCACAGAGCGAGGTCGTGCGGATCGTGCACGAGCTCGAGAAGGAGGGCCTCATCACCGTCATCCGCGGGCAGGAGGAGTTCGTTGCCTGAGGTGCTGCGCATCGAGGTCGACCCGGCGGCCACACGGACGCTTCTGCGGCCGGATGCGGTGCTCGACCCCGCCACGCGGGAGACCCTCGACACCGCCGTCGCGGAGGCGCGAACGCGGGCCTTCCATGCCGGCGAGGTGTCGGGGCGGGCGGCCGCGGCGTCGGACGCCGAGCGCGCCGCCGACAGGGTCGTCGCCGCGGTCCGAGCGCTCCATGACGAGGTGTCCACGCAGCGGGCCGCTGCGGTACGGGCCAGCCTGGATCTCGCCACGGCCGTTGCGGCCGCGGTGCTCGACCGGACACCGCCGGACGACGCGCTGGCGATCGTCGAGCGTGTCGCCGCGGCCCTCGACGGATTGGACGAGGATCCCCTCGAGGTGCGCGTGCATCCGTCGATGGAGTCGGCGCTGCGCTCGGTGGACGACCCGCGGGTGCGCGTCGTCGCCGACCCGTCGCTGGATGCGGGCGACGCGCGGGTCGTCGGCAGCACCTGTGGTGCGGAGCTGACGCGCCAGGCGCTGCTGGACGCGGCGCTGGAGCTGCTCGGGGAGGTGGGCAGGTGAGCGGGCTCCTGGCAGCGGTGTCCCACGGCAGCGTCCATCGCGTCGTCGGTGCCGAGGTGGAGCTTCGCGGGCTCCGGCTGGGCATCGGGGATGCGGTGGAGATCCGCACGGCAGGCGGCACCCGCGCCGCCGAGGTCGTCTCCGTCGGCAGTGAGGGGTGCACCGCGCTGGTGCTCGGGAGCACGGCCGGCCTCACGCGCGGCGACCGTGTGCGGGCATGTGGCGGCCCTCTGACGTCACCGATCGGGCCGTCGCTGCGCGGTCGCATCGTGGACGCGCTCGGGCGGCCGCTGGATGGCGGGCCAGCGATCGCCGAGCCGGGCGGCTCGATCGACGCACCCGCACCTGTGGCGCTCGCGCGGCAGCGGATCGACGTGCCGCTCACCACCGGCGTGCGCCTGATCGACACGCTGTGCACCGTCGGCCGAGGTCAACGGCTCGGGCTGTTCGCTGGATCGGGTGTGGGCAAGTCCACGCTGCTCGCCATGATGGTCCGTGGCACGAGCGCGGACGTCTCGGTCATCGCTCTCGTCGGAGAGCGTGGACGTGAGGTCCGGGAGTTCGTCGAGGACGTGCTCGGCGAGGACGGTCTCGCGCGCAGCGTCGTGGTCGTCGCGACCTCCGACGAGCCGGCCCTGCTCCGACGTCGGGCCGCGCTGCTCGCGACCCGGATCGCGGAGGTGTTCGCCGACGACGGCCTGGACGTGCTGCTGACGGTCGACTCGCTCACCCGGCTGGCCACGGCGCAGCGCGAGATCGGCCTCGCCGCGGGCGAGCCACCGACGAGTCGCGGCTACCCACCGAGCGTCTTCTCGCTCCTGCCGAGGCTGCTCGAGCGTGCTGGACCCCGGGTCGCCGGCACCATCACCGCCTTCTACACGGTGCTCGTCGAAGGTGGCGATCACGACGAGCCGATCGCCGACGCCGCGCGGTCGATCCTGGACGGGCACCTGGTACTCGACCGGGCGCTCACGACAGCAGGACGGTTCCCATCCATCGATCCGCTGGCGAGCTTGAGCCGGCTGGCCGGTGCGGTGACCTCGCCGACGCAGCGTGCGGACGCCACCTGCATCCGTCGTGCCCTGGCCGCCGTGGCCCGGGTCCGCGACCTCGTCGAGGTGGGCGCCTACGTCAGCGGCAGCGATCGGACCGTGGACGCGGCGCTGGCGCTCGAGCCGGACATCGTGCGCTTCCTCGGCCAGGCGAGCGACGAGGTGGCGGATCCGCAGGCCGCGTGGGGGACGCTCGGCGAGCTGGCGGCGCGGCTGGCCGGTGCGGAGGTGCCGGCATGAGCCGGCCGCAGCTCGCCACCTTGCTCAGGCTCCGGGAGCTGGCGGAGCGGCGTGAGCTGGCTCGTCGTTCGGCCGCTGCGCTGGCCGTCGATGCGGCCGAGGGGGGCAGGCGCGTGGCGCTGCGCGCCTCGGCGCGCCACCTCGACGAGCTGGAGGCGGTCGCGGGGGTCGCGGCCCTGGCCGCCCATCGGGTGGGCGAGCTGGCCATCGACGAACTCGTCCTCGACGCGGACGAGGAGCTCGTGACGGCGGCACGGCGCCGCCGGGACGCAGACCTGGCCGTGGTCGCGGCTGCCGTGGCGCGCAAGAGCTCGGAACGGCTGCTCGAGCGACGTGCCGAGGCGGCGGCGCTCGCGGCTGCGCGCGTCCGCGGACGCCGCGAGGACGACGTCGCGCTCCAGGCATGGAGGCGGACGCGATGATCGGCGCACCCGGCGGCATCGGTGGCGGCGGCGTGGAGCGGCTCGCGGGGCGGCTCGCGGCGATCCGTGGCCGCCTGGACAGCCTGCACGTGCCGCAGATGCCACCGGCACCCGGATCGGCATCCGCACGCGCGCCGGCGTCGACACCGGGGTCGTCCGCGCCGCCGCCCGTGGACCGCGCCACGCTCGGGCGCCAGGTCGCGCACGGCGAGGCCACCATCGGCGAGGCCACTGCGGGCGCGCAGCGTGGAGCCACGAGCCACGGGTCCGCTGCCGTCCTGCCCCCGGCCGCGGGTCCCTGGCTCGACGACATCGCGGCGGCGGCACGTCGGGCCGGCATCGAGCCGAGCCTGCTGACGGCGGTGGTGCGCCACGAGTCGAACTTCAGGGCAGACGCCGTGTCCCCGGCCGGCGCCGTGGGTCTCGCCCAGCTGATGCCCGCGACGGCACGCGGTCTGGGGGTCGACCCGGCCGACCCGCGGCAGAACCTCGATGGTGGCGCCCGCTACCTGCGCGCCCAGCTCGACCGCTTCGGGTCCGTCGAGCTCGCCCTCGCCGCCTACAACGCGGGGCCGACCCGGGTCGCGCAGGCCGGTGGCGTGCCACGGATCCCCGAGACCCTCGCCTACGTGGAACGGGTCATGCAGACATGGGAGCAACTCAGGTGATGGAGACCTCTGCCCTCGCGCCGTCGCGCGCAGCCTCCACGGGTTCCACCCGGGACATCGGATGGCAGCGACTGTCGGGCGATTTCCTCTCCACGCTCGAACGGCTGCTCGACCGCGACCTGGTCCCGGAGGACGTCGAGGTTGACGAGGGGTTCGGTGCGGCGCTCACGGCACTGCTGGACGTGGAGGGCGGAGCCGCCGATGCGCCGCCGGCGGACGCCTGGCCACTCCCGCTGATCGCCGCCGCGCTGCGCGCGTCGGAGCGGGCGTCGAGGACCGGCGGGTCCGCGGCCGATGACGAAGAGCACGCCGGCCCCGGCGCGACCGACGCCGTGATGGTCGCCGCCGAGGAGCCCCGGACACCCGTGCTCGACCACCCGACGCCGGATCCGTCGGGTGCCGCGAGCGTCCGCTCGGACCGCCCAGGAGTCCGGGACGGGATCCGGTCAGCCGATCGTCCGGGCGCGGTGGCGGGCCGGACCTCGGCCGTCGAACAGCCCAGCGGACGCCTCCCGGCGACCGACGACGTCGGCACCGGCCCGGTTGTGGTTCGCCCGTCGGCCGCGAGCTCGACCGCTGCGACGCCCGATGCGTCGACGGTGCCTGCTCCGCCCGAGCCTGAGCCGTCCACGCTGCGGTCGCAGCCGCCGGCGCGACCCGAGCCGGTCCGGGCGCCCGAGCCAGCGGGCCGCGAGCCGGTCGGGCGTCCATCCCCGTCCGTGTCGCCCGTCGCTGCCGCGGAGGCGCGAGCACGACCCCGCGCGCAGCCGGCCACCTCGACGTCCGGACGGCCCGACGTGGTCGACGGTGCATCGGTCACTCCCGCTCGACACCTCGGGGTCAGCGCGGAGCGCACGTCGATCGGCGCCGACGTGGTCCAGCGGGTGCTGGACGCCGTGGAGGCGCTCGAGCTGGCCCCTCCGCCACGATCGCTGACCATCGAGGTGGGCGACGTGCGGCTCCGGGTCGTGGTCGAGGAGGGGCAGGTGCGGCTCGCGGTGCTCGGGGAGCGCACCCGAGCGGGCGACGAGTTGCTCGAGGCGTCGCAGCAGGAACTGACACAGCGCGGGTTCGACCTCGGCTCCGGTCGCGGCCGGGACCGGCACGACGAGCCGTCCGTGGCTGGCCAGGCGGTGCGGCGTCGTCGTGCCGCCGCCGGCCTCAGGCTCTGAGACGAGGAGGGGACCATGCCGATCACGACCGATCCGACGCCCAGCGTGGTGGCCAACGGGCTCCATCGCTCCGTCGACTCCGCGATGTCCGCACTCGGTGGGCTCGACAGCCAGGGGTTCCTCAACCTGCTGGTCGCGCAGCTGCGCTACCAGAGCCCCCTGGAGCCCCGCGACCCGGGCGATCTCATGTCGCAGACGGCGGCGCTGGCACAGCTCGACGCCACCCAGCAGCTGCTCGTCGCGCAACAGCAGCAGTTCGGCCTCCAGGAGGTGCTCGTCGCGACGGGCCTGCTCGGGACGACCGTGACCGCCCATGCGGAGGACGGCTCCACGGTCACCGGGATCGTCGATGCCGTCCGCTATACGCCGTTGGGCCCGGTCCTGCGCATCGGCGAGCACGAGCTGCCGCTGTTCGCCGTGTCGTCGGCCGCGCGCGACGGTGCCCCGCCGCCGGTCGATCCGCCCCCGGGCACCGACCCGGAGGCCGACCCGCCGACCGAACCGCCGTCCACCCCCCCGATCGACGACCCGGACGCCGGCGACGGCGTCTGACCCGCCCACGGACCCGACCGCCTGGTCGGGCCACAGCAGAGAGGAAGCGTCACATGCTGCGCTCGATGTTCTCCGCGGTCTCCGGACTGCGCTCCCACCAGACCATGATGGACGTGACGGGCAACAACATCGCGAACGTCAACACCGCCGGCTACAAGGCCACCCGGACGACCTTCCAGGAGACGCTCACCCAGCTGGTCCGCGGCGGGAGCCAGGGCCAGGCGGGGCCCGCGGGCGCGGGCGGCCAGAACCCGATGCAGATCGGCCTCGGCGTCCGGGTCGCGGCGACCGACCTCGTCTTCACGCAGGGCGCCTCGCAGGTCACCGGCCGCGACACGGACCTCGCGATCCAGGGGGACGGCTTCTTCGTCGTGCAGGGCCCGAACGACACGACGTACTACACGCGTGCCGGAGCGTTCTCGTGGGACTCCGAGGGCCAGCTCGTGACCCCGAACGGTGAACGCGTCCTCGCCTACCCGGCGGGTGGTGGCACGGGGGAGCCGACGGAGGTCGTGCAGGTGGACGTCGACAGCTACACGGACATCACCATCGACGCGACCGGCCGGGTCGTCGGCCGTGACACCACCACCGGGGAGCCGACCGAGCTCTTCCAGCTCGGCCTCGCGCGGTTCGCGAACACCGGTGGCCTGGAGCGCGCCGGCAACGGGCTCTTCCTCCCGTCGCTTGCCGCCGGCGACCCGGTCTACGGCACACCCGGCGGAGACGACGGCCACGGTGCGATCCAGGCGAGCACGCTCGAGATGTCGAACGTCGACCTGGCGCAGGAGTTCACCAACCTGATCCTCGCCCAGCGCGGGTTCCAGGCCAACGCGCGCACGATCAGCGCGTCCGACGAGCTGCTCCAGGAGCTCGTCAACCTGAAGCGCTGATCCTCCGAGCCCGGCACACCGCGCGATGTGCCGGGCCGGACCGACGGAGCGCTTCACCGCGCCCCGTGGCGGCCGACGGGTGTGGTGGCGGCGCATGGATGCGTGGCCGTGAGGCGAGCACATGGAGGTGCCTGCGTGATCCTCGTGCACCGACTCCGAGGGGAGCCCCTCCACGTCAACGCGGACCTGATCGAGTCCGTCGAGGCGACGCCGGACACCGTTCTGACGCTCGTGGACGGGCGGCGGATCCTCGTCGAGGAGCCCCCGGCGACGGTCGTCGAGCGGTTCGTCACCTATCGGGCGTCGCTGCTGCTGACCGCCGAGACGCTCCGCGCTCCGGCGCCTCGGCTGACCGTCGTTCCCGCCGATCTCCAGCGACGCACGCCCGACGGGGAGGCGTGACGTGGATCCGGTGTTCGTCGGGGGTCTCGTCCTGTCGCTGCTGGGCATCGTCGTGTCGATGCTGCTGGACGGCAGCTCGCTCTCACCGCTCCTCGGTGGGAGTTCCTTCCTGCTCGTGTTCGCCGCGACCATCGGCGCGAGCGTCATGGCCTACCGGCGCTCGGAGCTCGGTGCCATGCCGCGGGCGGCCGTCAAGGCGCTGCGAGCGGACGTCCCCGACGTGCAGGACACCATCACCCAGCTGGCGCGTCTCGCCGAGGTGGCGCGCCGCGACGGGATGCTGGCGCTGGAGGGCCAGCTCGAGCGGATCGACGACCGGTTCGTCCAGCTCGGGGTGCAGTTGCTCGTCGACGGCGCGGAGGAGGACGTGGTCAAGGAGACCCTCGAGATCGAGCTGGATGCCACAGACGAGCGCCACCGCACGAGCATCGACTTCTTCCGCACCCTCGGCAGGTACGCCCCGACCTTCGGCATGGTCGGGACCGTCATCGGTCTCATCAACATGCTGGGCAACCTGACCAACCCCTCGGAGCTCGGCAGGGGGATGGCGCTCGCACTGCTCACCACGCTGTACGGCGTCCTGTTCGCGAACCTGCTGTTCAACCCGATCGCGGCGCGGCTCGAACGCCTCAACGGGGTCGAGCTGGCCGCTCTGGAGGTGGCCGTCGACGGGATCCTCTCCATCCGCGGTGGAGCCAGCCCACGGGGTGTCATCGAGCGCCTCGAGGCGTACCTGCCGCCGTCGAAGCGCATCGGTGTCGGCGACCGTCTGAGCACCACCTCGACACAGGCCGCATGATGGGACGCCCCTCCGCGAGGATCCCGACCGGGGCGAGGCGAGCTCGCGCAGGCGCGTCGACCGGCGACGACGACTGGCTCACGACCTACGCCGACGCGGTGACACTCCTGCTGGCCTTCTTCGTGCTGCTGTACGCGATGTCGGAGGTCGACGTCCAGAAGTTCGCGGCCTTCCTGGAGGGCCTCCACGTCCCGTTCGGCAACGAGGCAGGCGGGGGGCTGCTGCCGGCGTCCGACGGGCTCCGGCCCGACCATGCGCCGAGGATCGGCGACCCGGGCGCGATCCACCGCGACACGCCTGCCCCGGGGCCGGACGCGCTCGAGGGCTTCGAGCGCTTCGCGCGAT
Organism: uncultured Nitriliruptoraceae bacterium; assembly: GCA_963695235.1. GTDB lineage: Bacteria > Actinomycetota > Nitriliruptoria > Nitriliruptorales > Nitriliruptoraceae > PWLR01. Next base: position 177,588 of record OY968778.1, on the reverse strand, counting down.
CGCAGGCCCAGCTCGATGCGGTGACGGGCGCGCTCGACGGCGCGCTGGCCGACCGCGGTCTCGAGGAGCTGGTGGAGCAGCGGCGTGAGGAGCGTGGGCTCGTCGTCTCGATCGCGAGCGACGACGTCCTCTTCGCGCTCGGGTCCACGGTCATCGATCCCGTCGGCCGTGAGGTGGTCGCGGTCGTCGCCGACGTCCTGGCCGGTTTCCCGAACCCGCTGGTCGTGGAGGGCCACACCGACGACGTCCCCCTCGATCGGCGCGGCTACAGCAACTGGAACCTGTCCACCGACCGTTCCGTCGCCGTCCTCTCGCTGCTCGTGGAGCACCACGGGCTTCCACCCGAGCGCGTTGGCGCCGCCGGTTACGGCGAGCACCGTCCCATGGCGTCGAACGACACGTCGTCGGGGAGGGCACGCAACAGGCGCGTCGACATCGTCGTGCTGGTGGAGGAGCCAGGATGAGCGCGACGGTCGCGGCCGAACGTGCGCAACCCCCGCCGCAGCCGCGCCGCGGGCTGGCTCGACGCGTGGTGCCGCTGACGCTGGTCCTGGTCCTCGCGGCAGGAGCCGCCGCCTGGTTCCTCCTCCTGGCCCCCGAGGCCGAGCCGGACGGCCCACGGGCCGAGGGCGTGATCGTCACGCTCGAGCCGCTGACGACCACCCTCGGCGAAGCCGGGCTCCAGCACGCGCGTGTCGCGCTGGCCGTCGTGCTGGTCGAGGGCGCCGACCCCGCACTGGTGGAGGACAGGCAGGCGCTGCTGAAGGACGCCCTGTTGCAGCAGGTGGCGCACATGGGCGCCGACGAGCTGCGCGGAGCGCCGGGCTCCGCGGCACTCAGGACGCGCCTGACCGACGCGGCGCTGGGCATCTGGGGGGAGGAGGTCGTCGCTCGGGTCGTGCTGACCGAGCTGCTCGTGCAGTAGCACTTGAGACGCTCCGGGCGTGGCCGATGGACCGGCAGACGCGAGGAGTGTGCGCCCCATGACCACAACGGCCGCTGCGGCCGCGAGCACGACGATCGCGCCGGTGGACTTCCGGCGCCCCAGCCGCATCGGCAGGGACGCGGTCGTCGCGCTCGAGGCGACGCACGAGGCGTTCGCTCGCAGGGTCTCGACGGCGTGGAGCACGTCGAGCTTCGCGCCCGTGGAGGTCGAGCACGTGGCGACCGACCAGCTGTCGATCGACGACTTCGTGCGCTCGCTCCCGACCCCGACGGCGCTCGCGACCCTGCGCATCGCCAAGCTCGGCGCCGTCGCCTTCGTCCAGCTCGACCTGCCGCTGGCGCTGCTGTTCGTCGAGCGGCTGCTGGGGGGCTTCGGCGATGCGTCGAAGGCCGTGGTGACGAGACGTCCCACCGACCTCGAACAGGCGCTCATCACCCACGAGTTGCTCGCGCCCGCGGTCGTGGCCGTCGACGACGCGCTCCGCGAGCTCGAAGGCGACGCGTCCACGCTGCTGACCTTCGAGACCTCCCCCCAGCCGCTCCAACTCGGTTCCCCGGGCGAGCTGCTCCTGCTGCTGAGCTACCACGTCGAGGTGCGGGGAGAGCTGCCGGCGCAGGGCCTGGTCACGGTGGCCTATCCCGTCGCTCCGATCGTCAGCCATCTCGACCAGTTGCTCGGCGGGCAGCTCGGCACGAGCGGAGCGGACGACGACGGCGAACCGTCGCCGATCGCGGACGCGCTGCTGCGGGCGTCGATGCAGCTGCACGTGCGGCTCGGCGGCACGACGCTCGACGCGGCCACGTTCGCAGGGCTCGTGCCGGGCGACGTCCTCTCGCTCGACCACCCGCTCGACCGGCCGGCGAGTCTGGTCTGCGACGAGCAGCGCGTCGGTACCGCCCACCTCGGCATGCGCGGTCGACGGCTCGCCGCGCAGGTCGTCGATCCGCCTGCCGACGTCCAGCTGCACTGAAGGAGCACCGATGTCGACCCCCACGGCCGCCAAGGTCGAGTTCCCCGATCTGACGGCGGGCGCGGGCCAGGGTCCCCCCGGCGACATGGCCGTGCTCGGCGACGTCGCGCTCACCGTCACCGTGGAGCTCGGGCGCATCAGGCTCCCGCTGCGCGACCTACTGCGGCTGCAGGAAGGCAGCGTGGTCGAGCTCGATCGGCTGGCCGGGGCACCGGTCGACGTCCTCGCGAACGGGACGCCGGTCGCACGTGGCGACGTGGTCGTGGTCGGTGACGAGCTCGGCGTGCGCATCTCCGAGCTGGTCGGCCGGACGACCGGCTGATGGACCGCTCGCTGCTGCTCGTCGTGCTGCTGCTCGTGCTCGGTGCGACGCCCGCGATCCTCCGGCGTCGTCGATCGTCGACGCCGGAGGGGCTGCGGGTCGTCGGGCGGACGGCCCTCGCGCGCAACACCGTGGTGGCCGTCCTGGCGGTCGGCGACCGTCGGCTGCTCGTGGGGTCCGGCGAGCACGGGGTCACGGTCCTCGCGGAGCTCGCACGCGACACAGGGGCGGCCGCGTGGCCGGACCCGACCCCACGGTGCAGCACGACGATGCCCGAGGCCGACGGACGCACGGATGCGCTCGTCGACACCGTCCTCCCGCCTCCGGTGAGCGCGCCGGCGGAACGCCCGTCCGCGGGACCGCCATCACGTGGGGATGCCACCGTCGAGCCAAGGATCGGCCTCGTCGACCGTCTGCGTGAGCGGACGGTCAGAACCCCCGTACAGGGGAGGCCGATCGATGTCCTTCTCGGACGCTAGGTCCCGTCGTTGCACGCTGCTGCTCCTGCTCGTGGCCGTGTTGCTGCTGGCAGGGGCATCCGGTGCCTGGGGCCAGCCGTTCGACGGCCCGCAGGCGCCCGCGCCGCCCACAGAGCCGATGCCGCCGGTCGTGCCGGACGTCGATCCGCTTCCCGAGGTCACGCTCAGGCTCGACGAGCCTGCCGAGGGCCTCTCGCAGACGGTGAGCACGATCGTGCTCCTCACGGTCGCGGCCGTCGCTCCCATGCTGCTGCTGCTCATGACCACCTTCACGCGTTTCGTTGTCGTGCTCGGCCTCGCCCGGCAGGGCCTGGGGCTGCAGGCCGTTCCACCGGCGCAGGTGCTGGTGGGGCTCGCGCTCTTCCTCGCACTGTTCTCCATGGGGCCGACGCTCTCGGAGGTCAACGAGCAGGCGCTGCAGCCTCTGCTCGCAGGTGAGATCGACGCGTTGGACGCCGCAGAGGCCGGGTACGCGCCGATGCGAACGTTCATGCTGAGCCAGACCCGCGAGGACGACCTGCGGCTGTTCGTGGGCCTGTCCGAGGCGGCGGAGCCGATGACGCCCGACGACATCGGTCCGACCACCCTGGTGCCGGCGTTCGTGGTCTCGGAGTTGCGGACGGCGTTCACCATCGGGTTCGTGGTGTTCGTGCCCTTCCTCGTGGTCGACCTCGTCGTCGCGGCCGTCCTGATGTCGATGGGCATGGTCATGCTCCCGCCGATCTTCGTGTCGCTCCCCCTCAAGCTGCTGCTGTTCGTGCTGGTCGACGGCTGGGGCCTGCTGTCCCGGACGCTCGTGCAGTCGGTCGTCGGGAGCTGACCATGAACGACGCGCAGGTCATCGACATCATGTCGGGCGCCATGCTGATGGGCAGCAAGCTGGCGGGCCCGTTGCTGCTGACCGCGCTCGCGATCGGCGTGGTCGTCTCGCTGCTGCAGACCGTCACCCAGATCCAGGAGATGACGCTCAGCTTCGTCCCGAAGGTGATCGGCCTCGGGCTCGTCCTGCTCGTGGCCGGAAACTGGATGCTTCGCGAGCTCGTGACCTACGCCGATCGTCTGTGGAGCGCGATCCCGGCGCTGCTCGGCGGATGAGCGAGCGCCACGGCAGTGGGTAGCGTCGTGGAGCTCCCCGTCGACGGGGCGTGGGCCGTCGGGTTCGTGCTGGCGATGACCCGCATCGCCGCGTTCGTGGTGGCGTCGCCCCTCTTCGGACGTGCGTTGCCGATCCCCGGTCGCCTCGCGTTCACGGTCGCGGTCACGCTCGCCGTCGCGCATCCGGTCGGGGGGGTGCGGGATCTCGGGGACCTGGTCGCCGCGGCGACGGTCAACGTGGTCGTCGGTGTGGTCCTCGGCTACGTGTCGGGTCTGATCCTGCACGTGTTCGCGAGCGCGGGGGCCATCATCGACCTCGTCTCCGGCCTGGCGGTCTCCAGCGTGTTCGATCCCATGACCGGCGACCAGGGCGGCGTGTTCGGACGGATGTTCCACCTCGTGGGCATCACCTTGTTCGTCGTGCTCGGCGGGCTCGGGCTGTTGATCGGTGGGCTCGTCGCCAGCGTGCGGCTGCTCCCCCTGGCGGCGCCGGTCTCGCCGGACCCCGGTCTGGTCGGCCTCGTGGTCGAGCTCGTGTCCCTGGTCGTGCGGGCCGGCGTCGAGCTGGCGCTCCCGGTGCTCGGGGTGATGCTCATGCTGGAGCTCGCCCTCGGGCTCGCCGCCCGCTTCGCGCCGCAGGCGAACGTCTTCCTGCTCGGTCTGCCGGCCAAGCTGTACGCGGCGATCACCGTCGTCGGCTCTGCCTGGGTCCTGTTCCCCGACGTGCTGGACGACGTGCACCGGACCGTGGCGACGTCCCTGGAGGGCGTGCTGCGAGGGCTGGGCGCCTGAGGGCCCGACCCGCTTGAGGGGCGCGGGATCCGGCCGACGGGCACGGGGTGCGGAAGGACCCGCACGGCGATGCGGCCAGGGACGCGCCGGCAACCGAAGGCACCCTCCCCGCACGTCGAGGTCCCGTGAGCGGCAAGGACGGACGCACCGAGAAGGCCACCCCGCAGCGCAAGCGGAAGGCGCGCGACGAGGGTCAGGTCCCGCGCAGCCAGGAGGTCGCCGTCGCAGGGTCCTTCGTCGCGCTCGTCGGCGTGTTGGCCGTCGCCGGACGACCCATGGTCGATCGCGCCATCGCGGAGCTGCGCGCGGCACTGCTCACCGCAGGCGCCCCCGGCGCGCTGGGGGCGAGCGGCACGCGTGCCCTGTCGCTGCTCGTCGTGCTGGCCGGCCCCTTCCTCGCGGCGGCCGTCGTCGCCGGGACGCTCGCAGGGGCAGCACAGGTGGGCGTCCGCTTCAACGCGAAGCTGGCCAAGCCGAAGATGTCCCACCTGTCGCCGAAGAAGGGGCTCGACCGCTTCAAGCCGGCGACGGCCACCTGGGAGCTCGCCCGCTCCGTGTTGAAGCTGAGCGCCGTGCTCGCCGTGGTCGCCCCCACGATCTCGCGCTGGCGCGACCACCTCGCGACCGATCGCACGTTGGCCGGCGCGATCGAACGGCTCAGTGCCGCGTACGGCGGGATCATCGTGCGCGCAGCCGCCCTCGCGCTGGTGATCGCGGCCGCCGACGTCGTGTTCCAGCGGCGGAAGACGGCCAAGCAGCTGATGATGAGCCGTCAGGACATCAAGCGCGAGTTCCGGGACAACGAAGGCGATCCGTTCCAGAAGGCCGCCCGCAGGCGGCGTGCGGGCGAGCTGTCACGCAACCGGATGCTGCGCGACGTCGCGACCGCGGACGTGCTGGTCACCAACCCCACGCACCTGGTGGTCGCCCTCCGCTACGACCCGGTGGACGGCGCACCGCGCGTCGTCGCGAAGGGCGCCGGCGAGGTCGCCGACAGGCTCAAGGCGATCGCTCGGCGGCACGGGATCCCGATCACGGCCGATCTGCCGCTCGCTCGGATGCTGTACCGGCGCTGCCGGATCGGTCAGCACGTGCCGATGGAGCTGTACGAGGCGGTGGCGGTGCTGCTGGCGTTCGCGTACCGGCGCTCCGGCCGTGGTCCCGGTAGCCGTGCGACGGCACGCGGCGTCGCCCTGCGACCGGTCGGCGCATGACCGCCCGGACGACCGAGCCGAGGCGCATGCTGCTGTGGCGCACGGTGGTGCCCCTCCTGCTCGTGGGCGCCATCGTGACCATGATCGTCCCGATCCCCCCCGCGCTCCTGGACATCCTGCTCGCCGTCAACCTCGCGATCTCCGTCCTGATCCTGCTGGCCGTCATCACCCTGCGCGACACGCTGGACCTGTCCGCGTTCCCGTCCCTGATCCTGATCACGACGCTGGTGCGGCTCGCGCTGAACGTCTCGTCCACCCGGCTGATCCTGCTCGACGGCTACGCCGGCAAGGTGATCGACACGTTCGGCGCCTTCGTGATCCGCGGTTCCGTTGTGGTCGGGCTCGTCGTGTTCTTGATCCTCGTCGTCATCCAGTTCGTCGTGATCACCAGCGGTGCGGGTCGTGTCGCCGAGGTTGCGGCACGCTTCGCCCTCGACGCGATGCCGGGCAAGCAGATGGCGATCGATGCCGACCTCGCCGCGGGGATGATCGACGAGGGCGAAGCGCGCGTGCGACGGACCCGCATCGCGCGGGAGTCGGACTTCTACGGTGCGATGGACGGCGCCTCGAAGTTCGTGAAGGGTGACGCGATCGCAGGCATCGTCATCGTGGCCATCAACCTCGTCGGCGGCCTGGTGATCGGCGTCGCGCTGAACGCGATGGCGGTGGGCGAGGCGGCGACGACCTACTCGCTGCTCACCGTCGGAGACGGGCTGGTCACCCAGATCCCCGCACTGATGGTGTCGGTGGCGACGGGGCTCCTGGTCTCCCGGGTCGACGACGAGGACGACCTGGGACAGGCCGTCGGCCGACAGTTGCTGCGCGACGAGGGCGCACTGCGCCTGGCGGCGCTGGTCCTGGCCGCCATCGGCCTCATGCCCGGCCTGCCGAAGCTGCCGTTCGCGGTGCTCGCGATCGGCCTGCTGGTCGCGGCGGCGAGGTCGAGCGCGGCGACCGACGCCGCCGACGAGGGCATCTCCCCGACGGACGCCGCGACGATCACCGTCGATCCGGACGACCCGCGCGCGCTGATCGATCGCATGCGTGTCGAGCCGCTCGAGCTGCACCTCGCCTACGACATCCTCGACCTGACCGACCAGGACGCCGGCGGGGACCTCCTCCAGCGTGTCCGAGCGCTCCGACGTCAGATGGCGGACGAGCTCGGACTCGTGCTCCCTGCCGTCCGCACCAGCGACGACGTGACCCTCGGGTCCGCCACCTACCGGATCCTGGTGCACGGGGTCGAGGTGGCACGCGGGACCGCGCCGCGCGATCGTGTCCTGGCGCTGCCAGCCGCCGACGATGCCGACCTCGGCGGCGTACCGGCAGAGGAGACCACCGAGCCGGTCTTCGGGCTGCGGGCCTACTGGGTGCCGACGGAGGCGCGGGGGCGGGTGAGCGCATCCGGTGCGACCGTCGTCGACCGCTCGGCAGTGGTGGTGACCCACCTCGCGGAGGTCGCCCGTACCCGCGCCGCGGATCTGCTCGCTCGCCAGCAGGTGCAGCAGCTGGTCGAGGCGCTCCGACTCGACGAGCCGCTCCTCGCGGACGAGATCGGGACGGAGACGCTCCCGATCGCCTCGCTGCACGAGGTCCTGCGCGAGCTGTTGCGCGAGCAGGTGACGATCCGGGACCTCGGGCGCATCGTCGAGGCGGTGGCGTCGCGGGCGCGCGAGACGCGCGGGCTGGACCAGCTCGTCGCGGCGGCCCGCGTCGCCGTCGGCGCTTCGATCGTGTCGCGGATCGCCCCACAGGGCCGCCTCGCGGCGATCACGATCGCCTCGCAGCTCGAGAGCGAGCTGCACGAACGCGTCCGTGACATCGACGGGACCCTCCAGCTGGTCCTCGAGCCCGAGCGCCTCGCTCCGCTGCTCGCCTCGGCCGGCAGGCTGGCGGCGGAGGCAGGCTCGACACCGGCCGCCGTCGTCTGTGGCCAGCTGCTCCGCCGCCCGCTGTGCCGTGCCTTCGCCGGTGCGCGCGTCGACCTACCGGTCCTCGCGTACGCGGAGCTGCCTGGACACCTCGACCTCGAAGTGATCGGAGCCATCGGTGCCGTCAACGCCGACGTCTGAGATCGACACCGCGCCCTCCGCGTCCGGTGCGACGCGGGTCGTGGAGGCCACCACGGCGGAGGCCGCGCTCGCGCGCGTCCACGCCGAGATCGGGCCGGACGCGCGGGTCGTCGAGGCACGCCGCGTCCTCCGAGGCGGGGTCGCGGGCTTCTTCGCGAAGGAGCACGTCCAGCTGCACGTGGCGCCAGGCGTCGCGATTCCTCCGCCGGCAGCCACGCCGAGACCGCCGACGCCGGTCGAGCGCCTGCTCGACGCGGCGCGGGTCGAGCCGGCGGAGATCGACTTCGCGACCTTCCTGCGCCGCGAGCTGTCGGGACCCGACGTGCCCGACGTCGTGGTCGGGATCGGACGGCAAGGGCCTCTCGCCGGTCCGCCGGCCGGTCCGCCCGCCGGTCCGCCCGCCGGTCCGGCGGAGCCGTGGCCCGTGCCTCGCTCGCCGGACGGGGCCCGGCACGCCCCCGTGTCGGCGAGGCTCGGCACCTGGCCGTCGGTGGAGCTCGCCAGGCTCGGCCTTCCCGTCGACATCCTCCGTTCGGTGCAGGTGCAGGACGGGCGCGACGACCTCGCGTGGGTCGCGGCGTTGGCCGCTGCGATCGAACCGCTGTGCCGGCCGCTCCCGGAGGGGCCGTCCGTCCTGGTCGGCCCCCGCGCCGGGCAGCTCGCACCCGCGGTCGGGGGACCTGTCGCGAGGAGCGCGACGTGGCGGACCGCGGTGGGGGGCGGCCGCTGGCACCACCTGGTCGTCGGCGGCGCGGGGTGGCGGACGGCCCTCGACGACGACGTGCTCGCCGTCTCGTGGGTCGAGCGTGCGGACCTGCCTGACGCCCTGCGGTGTGCGGCCGAGCTCGGGTTGGTGCTCGGCTACGGACCCCTCGACGGGCGGGTCGGGCGCGCGTCCGCGACCCGGATCGCGCTCGAGGTGCGTGCGTGCGTGGCAGAGCGGTGAGCGCGGGACCACTGCGGCGGCTGGCAGCGACCGTCGGGCTCGTCGGGTTGGTGCCCATCGCGGTGCCGCTCGCGACGGGAGCGCTCAGTGCGGAGGCGGCAGCCGCGCGCGCGGCAGCCGTGGTCGCTGTCGTCTTCGCGCTCGGCAACCTCGCCCGCGTCGTGCTGACGAGTCTCCTGCGTGGGGTCGAGGACCCGGCACCCTTCCGAGCGGACGACACCGGGCGCGGGCCGGACGTGGATGGGCGAGGAACGCCGCACACACGCGCGAGATGACGGAGCGTGACCAGGGGGGCGGCACGAGCCCCGTCCTGTCGCTGAGGGTGGTGGGCGGGCGGCGTCCGATACCGTGATGCGCTGGTCCGGCGACGTCCCGCCGGGCTCGAGGCGCCGTGGGACGACAGGCCTCTCCCGCCGAGGAGGCAGGTGAGCACGGCGTCGGAGCGGAACGGCTCCGACGCGTCGTCGAGCACGCCCTGGCTGGCGACCGCGAAGCCGCGGCGGAGCTCTACGGCCGGTACCACGCCGTCGTCCTGGCGATGCACCTCGTGCACTGCCAGGGGGACCAGCAGCTCGCGGCCGACCTGACGCAGGACACCTTCGTCAAGGTGCTCTACCGGCTGGACCGCTTCGAATGGCGTGGTCCTGGCAGTCTGAGGGGTTGGGTCGCCACGGTGGCCCGAAACACCTTCCGCGACCACGTCCGTGCCGCTGCCCAGCGACACCACGGTGGCTACGACGTTCCCGATGCCCCAGACGAGGACGGCACGGGGGATCCCGCCTCGATGGCGGAACGCGATCTCCCCGGCGTCCGCGCCGAGACCGACCGCCTGCTCGACAACCTCAAGCCCGAGCATCGGCTCGTGCTGACGCGGATGCTCGGCGACGGGGCGACGGCTGCTGAGGTGGCCTCCGAGCTCGGTCGATCGGAGGCGGCGGTGCACCAGCTCAAGCGACGTGCGCTGGACGCAGCACGACGCGCGCTCTCTCCGGCGCAGCTGGAAGGCCAGGTGACATGACCGTTGTCGAGCGCCACGGCGGCCCCGGATGCGGACGGACCGTGCACCACGGGCGGGCTGTCTCGTTGCACCCACAGAGCGTGACGCGCTCCACAGTGCCACCGATGAGGCAGGCGGACCGATGACCGAGGCCGAGCTCGCGCAGGTCGAGCACCTCGTCGCGCAGTTGCGCGACGGTGTGCCCCTGCCGGAGCTCCCGACGGTGGCCGATCCGGAGCTGCTCGTCCTGGCGGTCCGCGTCGCCGGGGACCTGTTGGAATCGGGCGCGACCGTGGCCGCCGTGCCTCCGGGCTTCGACGCCGTGTGGCACTCGGTCGTCGGTCTCGGCGGGGTCGGGGCCTCGGCCGCGGGCGCGATCGGCGTGGCAGGCGGAACCACCGCCGCCGGGGGATCGGCTGGCGGCATCGGGGGCGCCACGGGAGGCGCCGTCGCCGGTACGGCCGCGACGGGGGGCGGCGCCGCGGCTGCCGTTGGTGGCTCGGCGGTGGGTGCGGCCGGGCTCGGGGCAGCCGCGGGTGGTGTCGCCGGCGCGCTGGGGGGCGTGCTGGGCACCGCTGGTGGGGTGCTCGCGGCGGGCCTGGGCGCGGCGGTCGTCGCCGGTGCCGTCGTCGCCGTGGTGCTCGGGGGCACCGGCGACGACCCCGCTGACCAGCTCGCGCTCGACGGGGTCGAGCAGCAGGCCGGTGACGACGAGGCACGGGCCGGCGACGGACCGATTCAGCCGTCGCAGGACGAGGACGCGCAGCGTGCTCCCACCGAGTCGCCACCCGCGACCGACGAACCCGGCGCGACGGGATCCGAGGCACCCGGCGACGACGACGCCGATGCGGCCGGCGGCGAGCCCCCCGGCACGCTCGACGGCAGCGGTCCTGGCGAGGAACCGGGGACAGCGGATGCCGAGGGGCCGGGACCGGACGGGCCGGCATCCGGCAGCGACCCCCCGGTCGAAGGCGGGCAGCCACCCGCGCCGCCGGACGACGTTCCCGACCCACCGATCGATCCAGGACCCGACGAGGGGCCTGCGGACGAGCCGGCACCGAGCGACCCCGACACCGGCGCGACGCCGCCGGCCCCGCCTCCACCGACACCGGAGCCGCCGCCCCCGACGCCCGCACCGCCGGACGAGGCGGATGCACCGGCCCCAACGCTGCTGCAACGGACCCTCGGGCCGAACGGGCGTGTGGTGTTCAGCCTCGGGGCCGGCGCGGACGCGAGCTCCGCGCGGCTGATCGGACCCGGCAGCCTGCAGTCGCTCGGCTCGTCGGCCAACCTCGCGTACCAGGCGCCTACACCCGTACCGCAGGGCCGCTTCGACGTGCTCGTCCGCTACGAGACGTCGGGGGGTGCGACGCGGGAGGTCGTCCTCCGGCTGGTGCCGAGCGGTTGACGGCTACGGCTCGGCTCCGGGCACCGTCCCGGCCGATCCCGGCCGAGCTCGGGGACGGCAGGGCCCCTGCGCCGATCGGGACCCCTGCGCCCGACCGACGTCCCTGCCGCACCCGAGCGTGTGAAGAGGTTGCGCCGGGCGTCCAACCTCCACCCGGCGTGGCCTCTCCGCGCGCCCCGCGCCTCACGTCACCCACAGAACGGTCCGGCGTCCGCTGCTCGGACGGCGCCGGGCGCGATCGTCCGCCCAGCGCGCGGGACGGGGTCCGCTCGCGCGTCGGAGCGGACGTCGGGTGCCCCTGGGCCGCCTGCCGCGACGTCTCCGCGAGCCGCGACGGCGCTAGCGTGCCGGGACACGCCGGCCCTCGACAGCGGCCTGCGATCACCCGGGAGAGGACGACGACGTGCAGCAACGCACACTCGGACAGGGACTGACCACCTCGGCACTCGGGCTCGGGTGCATGGGGATGTCGGGCAACTACGGCGGCGCGGACCACGATCGGTCGCTCGCCACGCTCGATCGCGCCATCGAGCGCGGGATCACGCTCTTCGACACGGCCGACATCTACGGCCCGGAGACCAACGAGCAGCTGGTCGGACCGGCACTCGCCAGCAGGCGCGACCAGGTGCTCATCGCCACGAAGTTCGGCAACAAGAGCCTCGAGGACCCCGATCGTGGCCCCGACGGCCGACCGGACTACGTCATGCGTGCCATCGACCGCTCCCTCGCCCGGCTTGGTGTCGAGCACGTCGACCTCTACTACCAGCACCGGGTCGACCCCCAGGTCCCGATCGAGGAGACGGTCGGTGCGATGTCCGAGCTGGTCGAGGCGGGCAAGGTGCGCTACCTCGGCCTCTCCGAGGCCGGCGCCGACACGATCCGGCGGGCACACGCGGTGCACCCGATCGCGGCCGTCCAGACGGAGCTGTCGCTGTGGACCCGCGACGTCGAGGACGAGATCCTCCCGACGGTGCGGGAGCTCGGCATCGGCTTCGTTGCCTACTCCCCGCTCGGGCGGGGCCTCCTGACCGGCGTGATCCGATCCCAGGACGACCTCGACGAGTCGGACGGTCGACGTCGCCACCCCCGCTTCCAGCCGGGGAACCTGGACGTGAACCTGGCGCTGGTGGAGAAGGTCGGGAGGGTCGCCGAGCGCCACGACGTCACCCCGGCGCAGCTCGCGCTGGCGTGGGTGCTCGCACAGGGGGACGACATCGTCCCGATCCCGGGCACGACGCGTCCGGAGCGGATCGACGAGAACGTCGCGGCCCTGGACGTCGAGTTGTCCGACGACGACCTGCGCGAGCTCGACGAGGCGGTGCCCCGGGGCGCGGCCGCCGGCGACCGGTATCCGGAGCGAGCCATGAAGGGCCTCGGCGTCTGAGGACCGCCCGGCCGACGGAGGACCGAGGATGACCGAACTGTTGCCCGGCGTGTGGCCTGCCGTCGCCATGCTGTTCGACGACGACCTGCGCGTCGATCCGGCGCGCTTCGCCGACCACTGTCGGTGGATGGTCGCCTCGGGGTGCGAGGGCGTCGTCGTCAACGGCTCGTTGGGGGAGTACGAGGCGCTGACCGACACCGAGCGCGCGGATGCCGTGGTCGCGGCCGTCGACGCCGTCGGCGCCGCGCGCGTCGTGCCCGGCGTCGCGGGCAAGGGCGCATCCGAGGCACGGCGGTGGGCCGAGCAGGCGGCATCGCTCGGTTGCCGAGCCGTGATGTGCCTCCCGCCGACGTCGCATGCTCCCACCGACGACGAGGTCGTCGCCCACTTCGGTCACGTGGCGCAGGCGGGGATCGACATCTGCGCCTACAACAACCCGTTCTCGACCCGTGTCGACCTCACCCCGGAGTTGCTGGCGCGCGTCGCGTCGGAGGTCCCCCGCGTGCGGGCGGTCAAGGAGTTCTCCACGGACGTCCGCCGGGTGCTCGCGATCCGCGAGGCCGCGCCGACGCTGGAGATCGTCTGCGGCTGCGACGACGTGGTGCTCGAGTCGGTGGTCGTGGGCGCGACCGGCTGGATCGCGGGCTTCGTCAACGCGTTCCCCGAGCAGAGCGTCCGGCTCTTCGAGCTGGTGCGCGACGGCCACCTCGATGTCGCCCTCGGGCTCTACCGCGAGATGCTGCCGATCATGCGGTGGGATGCCGAGCCCCGCTTCGTCCAGGCGATCAAGCTCGCACTCGACGAGATCGGCCACCACGGCGGTCCCGTCCGCCTGCCTCGTCTGCCGCTCCCGGCGGAGGAGGCGGCGCTGGTGCGTGCCCAGACGCGACGCGCCGTCGCGGCAGGGCTCGGCGCGGGGGGCTGATCGGTGCGTTCGGCCCGCACGGTCAGCGTCGTCGACTCCCACACCGAAGGCATGCCGACGCGCGTCGTGACCGGCGGTGTCGGCGTCCTCGCGGGCGCCACGATGCTCGAGCGGCGTGCGACCTTCGAGGCGCAGCACGACCACCTCCGGACCTGGCTCATGGAGGAGCCGCACGGGCACGGTGCCATGTCCGGCGCGATCCTCCAGCCTCCCACGCGCCCCGACGCCGACTGGGCGGTGCTGTTCATCGAGGTGTCCGGCTGCCTGGCGATGTGCGGGCACGGGGCGATCGGGGTCGCCACCGTCCTGGTCGAGACCGGCATGGTCGAGGTCACCGAGCCGACGACCGTCGTGACCCTCGAGACGCCGGCCGGCCTGGTCCGCGCCGAGGTGGCGGTCGTCGACGGTCGCGCCGAGCGGGTGACGATCCGCAACGTGCCCTCCTTCCTCCTGCTGCGGGACGCGCGTGTCGAGGTGGGCGGGTCGATCGGCACCGTGACGCTCGACGTCGCGTTCGGCGGCAACTTCTACGCCGTCGTCCCGGCCGCCGCGCTTGGTCTGCGCGTCCGCCCCGAGGACCACGACGAGCTGGTCGCGCGCGGGCTCGAGGTCGTCGCCGCCGCCGACCGGCAGCTCGCGCCCGTGCACCCCGAGGACGGCCGCATCCGCGGTATCGAGCACGTGGTGTTGACGGCCGAGGCCGACGACGTCCCCGACGGGGCGGACGGCCGCGCCGCCACCGCGATCGTCCCGGGATGGGTCGACCGGTCTCCGTGCGGGACCGGGACCTCCGCGCGGCTCGCCGCGCTCCATGCCCGCGGCGCGCTCGAGCTCGGCGTCGACTACGTCCACGCCTCGTTGCTCGGCAGCCGGTTCACCGGGCGGCTGGTGGAGGCGACGACCGTCGGCGGCGTGCCGGCCGTCGTGCCCACGATCACCGGACGGGCCTGGGTGACCGGGATGGGGCAGCACCTGCTCGACCCGACCGACCCGTATCCGAACGGGTTCCTGCTCACGCGCGGTCCGGCGCCGGGACCCGTCCCGCGGTGAGCGCACCCGACGTCGTCGTGGTCGGCGCCGGGCTCGTCGGTGCCTGCACGGCCCTCGAGCTCGTGCGCGCAGGGTTGCGCGTGACCGTCGTCGAGCGCGGTGGCCTCGCCTCCGGGACCACGGCACACGGCGAGGGCAACATCCTGGTGTCCGACAAGCCGCCGGGCCCGGAGCTCGACCTCGCGCTGGACAGCCTGCGTCGCTGGCACCGGCTGGCCGACGAGCTGGACGACTTCGAGTTCGACCCCAAGGGTGGGCTGGCGGTCGCGACCACGGACGACAGCGTGCGCCCGCTGCTGGATCTGGCCGAGCGCCAGCGCGCGGTCGGCATCCGCGCCGACGTCGCCGATGGACCCGCGCTCCGCGAGCTGGAGCCCCACCTGTCCCCGGCGCTGCAGGTGGGTGTCCACTACCCCCAGGACGCCCAGGTCCAACCGGTGCTGGCGGCCAGCGCCGCGCTCCACGCCGCCGTCCGGCGGGGTGCGACCTTCCTCCCGCACACGGCCGTGACCGCGCTGGAGCGCGGCGCGGGCGACCGGCTCGTCGGCGTGCGGACGACCGCCGGACGGTTGACGCCGAGGTGGGTGGTCGACGCGGCGGGCCCGTGGGCGGCCGACGTCGCTGCGCTGGCCGGGGTCGCGCTGCCGGTGCGGCCGCGTCGCGGGCACATCCTGGTGACCGAGCCGGTCGGGCGCCTGGTGCGTCACAAGGTCTACGCCGCCGACTACGTGGCGACCCTCACCGCCGACACGGCCGCCGCGCAGGTGTCACCCGTCGTCGAGGGGACCCGGGGTGGCACCGTGCTGCTGGGCTCCTCCCGCGAGTTCGTCGGCTTCGACGCCGGCACGGACACCGCGCTCGTCCGGCGCATCGCCGGCGCGTGCGTGGCGATGTTCCCGGTGCTCGAGCACGTCTCGCTGCTGCGCACCTACGTCGGCCTCCGGCCGTGGGTGCCCGACCACCTGCCGATCATCGGGCACGATCCTCGGGTCCCGGGGCTGCTCCACGCGACCGGGCACGAGGGCGCGGGCATCTGCCTCGCGCCGGGGACCGCGGCGCTGGTCGCCGCCCTGGTGACCGGCCGGGCGCCCGCGCTCGATCCCACGCCCTTCGGCCTCGATCGGCCGGGGCTGCTCGACGCCGACCTCTCCGCGCTGGACGACGCCGTCGCCCGGCGCGCTCGGCCGGTGGACCACCAGCCGGTGCCGTCGTGACCGACCTCCGCGTGCCGACCGACCGGGACCCCCTGCGGCTGGACCGCGCGGAACCGTTCAGCTTCACCTTCGACGGCGAGCCCGTGCGCGCCCACCCCGGCGAGACGATCGGTGGGGCGTTGCTCGCCGCCGGCCGTCGGACGTTGCGCCGCACCCGCGACGGCGACCGGCCCCGCGGGCTGTTCTGTGGGATCGGCGCGTGCTTCGAGTGCCTGGTCGTCGTCGACGGCGACGGGCCGGTCCGCGCCTGCCTCGCGCCCGCGAACCCCGGCATCGACGTGGAGCCCCACCGTGTCGTCACCGACTGAGCGGAGCACCGGCCTCGCACCCGCCGAGGTGCGGGCCGAGCTCGCCGTCGTCGGCGCCGGCCCGGGTGGTCTCGCGGCGGCAGAGGCGGCCGCCGCCTGCGGTGTGCAGGTCGTGCTGGTCGACCAGGCGGCCCGGCCGGGCGGGCAGTACCACCGGCAGGTCGACCCGGGGCTGCGGGCCCGGCGGCCGGGTGCCCTGCACCACGGCTGGCGGGACGCGGCACGGCGGATGGCGGCCGTTGCCGCCTCGCCGCACGTCCGCCACCTTCCGGGGACGCAGGTCTGGTCGGCCCGCACGGAGGCAGGTGGGATCGCGTTGGAGACCGTCGGCGGGCACCGTGGGCTGGTGCGCGCACGCGAGCTCGTGCTCGCCACCGGAGCGGTCGAGCGTGTGCTGCCGTTCCCCGGCTGGGAGCTCCCCGGCGTGCTCACGGCCGGCGCCGCGCAGGCGCTGCTGAAGTCGCAGGGGATCCGCCCGGGCTCGCGCGTCGTGGTCGCCGGCGTCGGGGCCCTGCTGCTGCCGGTGGCGGCCGCCCTCGTCCGGGCCGGCACGCCGGTCGTCGCCGTGTGCGACGCGTCCGGACCCTCGATCTGGCGGCGCGGTGGTGCGGCACTCCTGGCACCGGCGAAGCTGCGTGAGGCGGTCGGCCACCTCGGCGTCCTGGCTCGGGCGGGCGTGCCGTACCGGCCCCGCACGGTCGTCGTCGCGGTGGCCGGGAACGAGCAGGTCGACCGGGTCACGCTCGCCCGCGTCGACGACCGCGGACGGCCTGATGGGCCCACGTGCGACGTCGAGGTGGATGCGCTGTGCGTCTCGCACGGGTTCGCACCCGCGATCGAGCTGGCCATACCGTTCGGGTGCGGGCTGACGCGCGAGGTGACCCCCGCGGTCGAGGTGGACCAGCTCCAGCGCACCTCGGTCGACGCGGTGTCCGCCGTCGGCGAGGTCGCCGGCATCGCCGGCGCGGCGGCGGCCGTCGCGGCGGGCACCGTGGCGGGGCTCGCGTCGGCACGCCGGTCGGGTGCCGTCGTCGACGCGGGCGCGCTGCGGCGGGCGGTACGGGTGCGCGACCGCGAGCTGGCCTTCGGGGCGGCGCTC
Source organism: uncultured Nitriliruptoraceae bacterium (assembly GCA_963695235.1). Lineage (GTDB taxonomy): Bacteria > Actinomycetota > Nitriliruptoria > Nitriliruptorales > Nitriliruptoraceae > PWLR01. The sequence goes on along the minus strand of OY968778.1, from coordinate 160,367 downwards.
CGCCGCGCGACGACGCCGGACGACGGGTGGATCGACCGGCTCCTGCCCGACACCGTGATCTGTCGGTGCGAGGAGGTGCCCTACGACCGCGTGCGAACCGCCATCGAGCGCGGGAGCACCGACCCGCGGTCGGTGAAGCTGACCACCCGCTGCGGGATGGGTTACTGCCAGGGCAGGATGTGCGCGCCGGCGGTGGGTGCCCTGCTCCGGCGCGCGACGGGCGCCGTGCCGCCCGAGCCGTGGGCCCTGTCGCACCGGCCGGTCGCGACGCCGGTGCGGCTCGGGTCGCTGTAGCGCCAGCTGCGCCCGGAGCGAGGGGAGGACGGGGTGGTCGGATGGCTCACACGCCTGCTGCGCCTCCGGACGATGGGCAGGACGGGGGCGCTCGACGACCGTGCCACCGTGCTCACGCTGTTCGCCCGCTTCACCGACGAGCTCGCCTCGGGCCTGCTGCTGGTGCTGCTGCCGACCTTCCGTGCGCGGCTGGGGCTCTCGGTCACGCAGGTCGGCTGGCTGTTCCAGGTCCTCTACAGCACGGCGGCGATCGTCGAGCCGATCGCCGGGGCCGCGATCGACCTGGTACGGAGACGGCCGCTGCTCGTCTGGGGAGCGTTCGGCTGGGGCGCCGCGCTGCTCCTGGCCGCCGGGGCACCGAGCTTCGGTTGGCTGCTTGCGGCGTTCGCGCTCGTCGGCGTGGCCTCCGGGCCGCTGGCGCACACCGCCGACGTGGTGCTCGTGGAGGCGCATCCGAACGCGGTCGAGCGCATCACGAGCCGCTCCACGGTGCTGGACACGGTCGGTGCGCTGCTGGCGCCGTCGGCCGTCGCACTGGCGGGCTGGTGGGGCGTCGACCACCGGCTGCTGTTGGTGGGCGCGGGCGGGGCCGCGTGCCTCTACGCGGTGCTGCTGGCGACGGCCGTGTTCCCCCCGCCCGCTGGCGTCCGGGACGGGACACCGCTCGTCCGCCATCTGAGGGAGACCGCGGCATCGGTGCTGCGGGACCGGCTGGCACGCACCTGGCTGGTGGCGTTGGTCCTGAGCGAGCTGCTCGACCTGTCGGAGCTGTTCGAGCCGGTCTGGCTACGTGAGGTCGTCGGCGCGTCGCAGTCGCTGGTCGCGGTGCACGTCGCGGTCGGCATGGCCGCGAGCCTGCTCGCGCTCCTCGCGCTCGACCCCGCGCTCGAGCGCTACGGATCGGGGTCGCTGCTGGTGTGGGGCTGCGTCGGGACGCTGGTGCTGTACCCGGCGTGGCTGCTCGCACCGGGGATCGCGTGGAAGCTCGTCCTGGTCGTCCCCCGCAACGCGGCGGTCACCCCGCTGTGGCCGATCCTGCGCTCGCGGTCACTGGCCGCGATGCCCGGCGCGGGCGGCACGACGACGGCGCTGTACTCGCTGCTCGGGCTGCTGCCCCTCCAGGCCACGTTCGGGTGGCTCGCCGGCCGCATGGGTCTCACGTCGACCATGCTGGTGGTCCACGTCGCGGCCACGCTCGCGCTGCTGGCATTGGCCCGTCGGCTCGGCCGCCTCACCCGCCCCGCTGCCGCCTGACGGCGTGGGAGCGATGGGTCCCGCCCTCGCAGGCGCCGGACGGCTGCGAGGCGCTGCGAGAACCTCCGCGTGGGCGAGGGTTGTCGCGGCGTCTGCGGCGGGGAACGCGTCGCGCTGCGAGAACCTCCGCGTGGGCGAGGGTTGCCGCGGCGTCTGCGGCCGGGAAGAGCGGGTGACGGGAATCGAACCCGCATCGCTAGCTTGGAAGGCTAGAGCTCTCGCCATTGAGCTACACCCGCACGGTGCGGCGCGCAGGCTACCTGGCACCGCTGTGATCGGGTCGCTGGTCGGGGTGGCCGGATTCGAACCGGCGACCCCCTGCTCCCAAAGCAGGTGCGCTAACCAAGCTGCGCTACACCCCGGGGTCGGCGCAGGGTAACCCGCGGCCGCAGCCGTCCGCCGCGCCCTCCCGGCCCGGCCCGCCCACCGGCTCCCCCGTCCTCCGCGGGTGGCGACCGGTGCGCGCCGGATGGACACGGAGCGTCCGACCTGGAACCATCGCGGGTCTGGACGGCCGCAGACGGCCGTCGAGGACCTCCCAGCGCGGCGACAGAGCGGCGACCAGAGCGGCGACCAGCCCGCTCGAGCATGCTTTCGTTCGCGTCGGCTCGACGCCCGTCGGCCGGACGCCCCCGCGCCGGTGGTCCGCCAGCCCGACCGGTTCCATCCCCCGACGCGAGGCAGCCGAGCAGTGAAGACGTCCGTCGAGACCCTCGATCCCGTGCAGGTCAAGCTGACCGTCGAGGTCGAGCCCAAGCGTGTGAAGCAGGCCTTCGATCGCGCCGCGCGCGAGCTCGCCAAGCAGGTGTCCATCCCCGGCTTCCGTCCCGGGAAGGCGCCGCGGCGGCTGCTCGAGCAGCGGCTCGGCCAGGGCGCCATCGCGCAGGCGGCACTCGAGGACGCCCTCAACGACTTCTATGCCGAGGCGTTGCGCAAGGAGGAGCTCGACGTCGTCGCGCAGCCGGAGGTCGACGTCGAGACCTTCGACGAGACCGACGGCGCGGTCTTCACCGCCACCGTCGAGGTCCGGCCGAGCTTCGAGGCACCGGACCACACCGGCATCTCCATGTCCTTCCCGGATCGGGACGTCGACGTCGACGCCGTCGACGAGCAGCTCGAGAGCCTGCGCGAACGCTTCGCCGAGGTCGACGAGGTGGAGCGTGCCGCACGGAAGGGCGACCTCGTCACGCTCGACCTGCGGGTGGAGATCGACGGCGAGGAGCTCGAGAGCGCCCACGTCGAGGACGCGCTCTACGAGATCGGCTCCGGCGGCGTCACGCCGCAGCTCGACGAGGAGGCGGTCGGCAAGGCGGCCGGCGACTCCTTCAGCTACGAGGACGAGCTCCCGGAGGGCTACCCGGACCACGCCGGCGAGGCCGCCGTGTTCCATGTCACGGTGAAGGACGTGCGGGCGAAGACCCTGCCCGATCTCGACGACGACTTCGCCGCCACCGCGTCGGGCTTCGACACGATCGACGAGCTGCGCGACGACGTCCGCCGGTCGCTGCGCCGTCGCAAGGTCCAGGAGGCCCAGCACGAGCTCCGTGGGCGCATCCTCGAGGCCTACCTCGCGCGCGTCGAGGTGACGTTGCCGCCGTCGATGGTCGAGGCCGACAAGGAACAGCGGATCCACCAGATGGAGCACCAGGCCGAGCGGTTCGGCGTCAGCGTCGAGGACCTGCTGGCCGCCGACGGCACCACCCGCGAGGAGTTCGAGCAGAACGCCGAGCAGCAGGCCAAGGGGACGGTCAAGGGCCAGCTGGTGCTCGATGCGCTCGCCTCGACGCTCCAGCTCTCGCTGGACCCCGCGGACATCGACCAGGAGATCGTCCGCCACGCGCAGGCCAACGGCATGCCCCCGCAGGAGGTCGCGCGGATCATCCAAGAGCAGGGGAGCCTGCCGGCGCTGATCGGCGACATCGTCCGCCGCAAGACGATCGATGCGATCGTCGAGGCCTCGGACATCGACGGTGCGCCCTCCGACGACGAGCTCGTGGAGCTGGGGCTGCGTGCGCCCGACGAGGACCCCGAGGCCGACGGCGAGGATGACCCCGAGGCCCACGCCGACGGCGACACCGCGCCCGAGGGCGAGGCCGACGGCGTCGAGCAGGACTGAGGCGACCTGCGGCCCCGAGGCGCAACCACCCGGGCGGAACGCGGGCGCTCGGTACGCTCCGGGCCGTCCCCGTCGAACGGAGCACCTCGTGGAGCTGGTCGGTAGCGCATCCCCCGCTGGGCCCCTGAGCGCCGGCCCCGAGAGCCCCACGGGCTATCTCGTGCCGACCGTCATCGAGCAGACCAACCGTGGCGAGCGGGCCTTCGACATCTACTCGCGGCTCCTACAGCAGCGGATCATCTTCCTCGGGACCCCGGTCAACGACGAGATCGCCAACGTCGTGATGGCGCAGCTGCTGCACCTGGAGTCGGAGGACCCCGACAAGGACATCGCGCTCTACATCAACAGCCCGGGTGGCTCCATCACGGCGCTCTTCGCCATCTACGACACGATGGAGTACATCAAGAACGACGTCAGCACGATCTGCATGGGCCAGGCGGCCTCGGCGGCCGCGGTGCTGCTCGCGGCGGGCACGCCCGGGCAAGCGCTTCGCCCTCCCGCACGCGCGGGTGCTCCTGCACCAGCCGTCCGGTGGTGCCGAGGGCCAGTCGGTCGACATCGAGATCCAGGCCCGCGAGATCCTGCGCATGCGCGACCTGCTGAACGAGATCCTGGCCGAGAAGACCGGCAAGACCGCCGAGGAGATCGACGCCGACACCGACCGGGACTTCATCCTCGACGCCGAGCAGGCCAAGGCCTACGGGATCGTCGACGAGATCATCGTCAGCCGCAAGGCGCAGGAGCGCGCGCCTGCGGTGACGTGGCCTGACGGCGCGCGCCGGGGTCGGTCAGTACCATCCTCGAGGCCCGGCACGGGTGGGAGCGCCCGGTGCCGGTGGGCGGCAGCCCCCGGCCACCGCTCGGGAGACGATCGAGGGCACTGATGGCGAAGTTCGGCGAAGGGGACGCGCTCCTGAAGTGCTCGTTCTGCGGCAAGTCGCAGAAGCAGGTCAAGAAGCTCATCGCCGGCCCGGGCGTCTACATCTGCGACGAGTGCATCGACCTCTGCAACGAGATCATCGAGGAGGAGCTCGCCGAGCCGGCCGACCTCCATCTCGACGAGCTGCCCAAGCCCAAGGAGATCTACGGCTTCCTCAACGACTACGTGGTGGGCCAGGACTCGGCGAAGAAGACGCTCGCCGTCGCCGTCTACAACCACTACAAGCGCATCCAGGTGGGCGCGGGCGGAGGGCCCACGAGCCCGGACGACGTCGAGCTGCAGAAGTCCAACATCCTCCTGCTCGGTCCGACGGGATCCGGCAAGACGCTCCTCGCGCAGACCCTCGCCAAGCTGCTGAACGTGCCGTTCGCGATCGCGGACGCCACGGCGCTGACCGAGGCCGGCTACGTGGGCGAGGACGTCGAGAACATCCTGCTCAAGTTGATCCAGGCGGCGGACTTCGACGTCAAGAAGGCCGAGACGGGCATCATCTACATCGACGAGGTCGACAAGATCGCCCGGAAGTCGGACAACCCCTCGATCACGCGCGACGTGTCCGGCGAAGGCGTGCAGCAGGCGCTGCTGAAGATCCTGGAGGGCACCGTCGCGTCGGTACCGCCGCAGGGTGGCAGGAAGCACCCGCACCAGGAGTTCATCCAGATCGACACCGCCAACATCCTGTTCGTCTGCGGCGGTGCGTTCGCCGGCCTCGAGCAGATCGTCGAGCAGCGTCAGGGGCAGCGCGGCGTCGGGTTCGGTTCGTCTGTCGCCTCGACGCGCGACAAGGACATCGCCGCGCTGCTGCGTGACGTCCTGCCGGAGGACCTGGTGCGCTACGGGTTGATCCCGGAGTTCATCGGGCGCCTGCCGATCGTGTCGTCCGTCGAGCCGCTCGATCGCGATGCCCTCGTGGACATCCTGACCGGCCCGCGCAACGCCCTGACCAAGCAATACCGCAGGTTCTTCGAGTTCGACGGTGTCGAGCTCGAGTTCGACCCCGGCGCCCTCGAGGCGATCGCGGACCTGGCGGTGTTGCGGCAGACCGGTGCTCGCGGGCTGCGCGCGATCCTCGAAGAGGTGTTGCTCAACACGATGTACGAGCTGCCCTCGCGCGACGACGTCGGTCGCTGCGTCATCACGGCGGAGGCCGTGCGCGAGCGGGCGAACCCGACCCTCGTGCCACACACGAAGCTCCGTGGGGTCGACGAGCCACGCGAGCGCTCGGCCTGACAGGTCCTTCGCAACGCCTCGCCGCACCCTCGTGGCGCCTCCCGGGCCGCCACCCCCGTACCCCCCAGTGGGTTCTAGGGCCTTCCCCCCTTGCCAGCCAGGCCGCCCGCGAGGACGCTGTCCCCCGATGACGCCCGGGCACGACGTACACGCGCCGACGCCCGGGTCGGACTGGAAGCGAGGGACCGATGGCCGAGCTCCGAGAGCGGCTCGACACGTGGACGGCGGCCGGACTGCTCGACGTCGACCAGGCGGCGGCGATCGAGGCGTTCGAGGCGACGGGCCCCGGGCACGCCGCCGCCGCGACGCAGCCGCGGCGGGGGGCCCTGGCCGAGGCGATCGGCTACGTCGGCGCCGCACTCGCCCTGGGTGCCGTCGCCGCGCTGCTCGGCCGTCTGTGGGAGGACCTGGCAACGGGTGGCCGCGTGACACTCGTCGCGCTGCTGACGGTCGTGCTGGCGGGTGCCGCGCTCGGCATGCGCCGGGCCTCGACCCCGGCGCTCGTGCGCCTGACCGCCACCCTCTGGTCGGCCGCGACGTTGTCCTTCGCCTGGCTCGTGGGGATCATCGCCGCCGAGGTCGCGGAGCTCGGCCCAGAGCTCGTGGGCGCGAGCGTCGGGCTGGCGCTGGTGCTCGGGGGCGTCCCCGTCCTCGTCCGGCGTCCCTCGATCCCCGCGCAGCTGGTGGTGCTCGCCGGCGCCGTGACGACGGCGGTGTCGTCGCTGACGCTCCCGGCGCTCGCGCCGGACGCGTTCTGGTACGGCCTCACCGTGTGGGCGCTCGGCGTCGCCTGGCTGCTGCTCGCCCAGGGGGGTTGGGTCCGTCCCCCGGTGGCCGGGATGGTGCTCGGTGGCGGCCTGGCGTTGGTGGCGACGCAGGTCGCCGCCGTCGGGAGCTCGCGGTTGGCCGGCCTCCTGCTGGCGGTCGTCACCGCCGGTGCGCTGGTCGGAGTCGCGCTGCTCGTCGATGGTCTCCACCACCTGGTGCTCGGAGCCCTCGGCCTGTTCGTCGGCGTTCCGCAGCTCGTGTTCGAGCTGTTCGGGGACACGATCAGCGCACCGGCTGCGCTGCTCGTCGTCGGCCTGCTGCTGGTGCTGCTGGCCGTCGGCCTCGGACGTGCGAGCAGGGAGGTCCGGCGCGGCGGGGAGCGTGAGCCGCTGGCCGCGCCTCCAACCGCTGCCTGAGGGGGACCGTGATGACGACGACGGACGTGGTGGTGACATCGAGCGACGGAGCCCGACGGGACCGTGGGTGGTGGACGCTCGTCGGCGCCGGTGCGGTGGTCGTGCTGGTGGTGGGGATGGCGCTGCTGTTCGGCATCGGGCGTCCGCCGCCGCTCACGTCGCTCGTCGACTCGTCGGGGCCGCCGCCGCCCGGGGGCGTCGCCTGGCTGTCCTGGGTCGACGGCGAGGACGCGTCGTGCCTCTCGGTGGCGCGTTCCGACGGTGACGTGGATCGGGTCACCTGCCTCCGAGACGGTGGTGAGGTGGCGGGCTGGACCACCGACGGCATCGTCGTCCGGACGTGGACCGGATCACGCGAGATGCTGCTCGTCCTCGACCCGGCCGACGGGGCCGTGCTGCGGCGCGACGCGCTCGACGAGCGCACCTCCACGCGGCCGACGGACGAGCGGCCCTTCCAGGACGTCGTCTTCGACGAGCGGGAGGACACGCGGCTGGTGGTGCGCGTCGTTGAGGACCCGGACGTCGTCGTGTGGCGGGTGGAGGCACCGGACCGCTACCGGATCACGTCCTCGGCCCGCTCGGTCGACGGCGACTGGCTCGCGCTGCTCGACAGCGCCGAGCGGCTCCTGGTCGTCGAGGCCGATGGCAGCGGGCAGCCGCGGGTGTGGGCGGAGCTCGACGCGCAGTGGACCGCGCTGGTCTGGGAGGGGACCCCGGTCCGTCCCTGAGGGTCGCCCCCGGGAACCTCCTCTCGGCCCCGCGTCGCGCCGCGTGGGGCGGAGCAGAGCGGCCCGAGGGGCGGTGGCTACGCTCGCCCACCTGCCCAGACCGCACGGACGCCACCCGCATGAGCGAGCTCCCCAAGGCCTACGACCCCGCAGCGACCGAACCGGTGCTCTACGAGGACTGGCTCGCGGCGGGGCTCTTCCATGCCGAGCCGGACGACGAGGGGGAGCCCTTCTCGATCGTCATCCCGCCGCCCAACGTCACGGGGTCGCTCCACGTCGGCCACGCGCTGGACAACACGGTCCAGGACGTGATCGTCCGCCGCGAGCGGATGCTCGGGCGCAACGTCGTGTGGGTGCCGGGGACCGACCATGCGGGGATCGCGACCCAGAACGTGGTCGAGAAGCAGCTCGCCGCCGAGGGCACCGACCGCCACGAGCTCGGCCGCGAGGCCTTCCTGAAGCGGGTCTGGGCCTTCAAGGAGGAGGCAGGCGGCACGATCCTCCGACAGCTGCGGCGGCTCGGCGTGTCGGCCGACTGGGATCGCGAGGTCTTCACCTTCGACGAGGTGCGCTCCCGTGCCGTGCGCGAGGTCTTCGTCACCCTCCACGAGCAGGGACTCATCTACCGCGGCAACCGCATCATCAACTGGTGCCCGCGGTGCACCACCGCCCTGTCGGACATCGAGGTGGAGCACGACGAGGTCCCAGGGGAGCTGGCCAGGTTCGTCTATCCCTTCGCGGACGGTCCCGACGCGGACGGCCGCGCGGGCATCGAGGTGGCCACCACCCGCGCCGAGACGATGCTCGGCGACACCGCCATCGCGGTCCACCCCGACGACGAGCGCTACCGGGACCTCGTGGGCCGACGGGTCCGTCACCCCTTCCAGGACCGGACGTTCGCCATCGTGGCCGACGACTACGTCGACCCGGAGTTCGGCTCGGGGGCCGTCAAGATCACCCCGGCCCACGACCCGAACGACCACGCCATCGCCTTGCGTCACGACCTCGACGTGCTCGACATCCTGGACGACCACGCCGCCCTCCTGGACGTCGTGGGCCCGCGCTTCGCGGGGCTCGACCGGTTCCGGGCGCGGGCCGCGGTGAAGGAGGCGCTGGCCGAGGAAGGGCTGCTGCTGGCCGTCGACGCGCACATGCATGCCGTCGGCCACTGCTCCCGATGTGGGACGGTCGTCGAGCCCCGCTTGTCGGACCAGTGGTTCGTGTCGATGCGTCCGCTGGCGGACAAGGCGGCGCAGGCGGTGCGCGACGGCCGGACGGTGTTCGTGCCGGAGAGCCGGACCCGGTCGTTCCTCGACTGGCTGGACGACCTCCACGACTGGACCATCTCGCGCCAGATCTGGTGGGGTCACCGGATCCCGGCCTGGTACGGACCGGACGGCGCGATCCGCGTCTCGCGCGAGGACATCGACGAACCCGGCTGGGTCCAGGACGAGGACGTGCTCGACACCTGGTTCAGCTCGCAGCTGTGGCCGTTCAGCGTCTTCGGGTGGGAGGGACCCGACAGCGACACGCCGGAGCTACGGACCTGGTTCCCGACCTCCACCCTCGTCACCGGCTACGACATCAACACGTTCTGGGTGTCGCGGATGCTGATGATCAGCCTCTGGCTGCACGACGAGGTGCCGTTCCGGGTCGTGCACAACCACGGGCTGGTCCGCGACGAGCACGGCAAGAAGATGTCGAAGTCCTTCGGCAACGTCATCGATCCGCTCGAGCTGATCGACCGCTATGGCGCGGACGCCACCCGCTTCGCGCTGTTGCGGTCCGCCGCCCCGGGCGTCGACGTGCCGCTCGCCGCCGAGTGGGTCGAGGGCGCCAAGCGGTTCGCGAACAAGCTCTGGAACGCCGCGCGGTTCGCGATCACCAACCTCGAAGGCACCCGGCCGGGCGCGCTGCCGTCGGACGACGAGCTGCGTCTGGAGGACCGCTGGATCGTGTCGCGGCTCGCGTCCGTGCACGCCGAGGTCGACGCCGCGTACGCGCGCTACGACTGGCCGGTCGCCGCCCGTGGCCTGTACCACTTCGTGTGGGACGAGCTCGCCGACTGGTACCTCGAGGCGGTCAAGGTTCGTGTGTACGGCGACGACGCCGTTGCGGCGGACGTCGCCAGGCGGGTGCTCGCGCACGTCCTGGAGCGGGTGCTGGTCCTGCTGCACCCGATGATGCCCTTCGTGACCGAGGCGCTCTGGCGCACGCTCACGGGGGAGCCCGGCGGCCGGCGCTCGCTGATGGTGGCCGCGTGGCCGGAGGCCGACCCCGCGCTCGTCGACCCGGACGCCGAAGCGCGGTTCGCGGTCCTGAAGGACCTGGTGACGGAGGTGCACCGCTTCCGGTCCCAGAACGCGATCGCGCCCCGCACCCGCTTCGACGTCGAGGTGGCGGCGGACCAGCCGGAGCTGGTGTCGGACCAGGCGGAGCTGATCGCCGCGCTGGCGGGCCTGTCGGCGGTGCGGCCCGTCACCCGGATCGAGGAGCGGGCGGGCGCCTCGACGATCGTGTTCGGGTCCGGGCGGGCGCAGGTCGACCTCGCCGGCCTGATCGACGTCGCGGCGGAGCTGGCCCGGCTGGACAAGGAGCTGGTGCGCACGGCCGACGACCTCTCCCGCGTCGAGGGGAAGCTCGCCAACGACGCCTTCGTCTCCAAGGCGCCGGAACCGGTGGTCGCGAAGGAGCGCGCGCGCAGGGACGAGCTCCGGCTGGCCGTCGAACGCCTCGAGCAGCAGCGTGCCGCGCTGCGCGCCCTGGAAGGGGACGCCTGACACCTACGGTGCCGTAAGTTACGCTCGGGTAACCAGCGCATCCGCACCGTGGGGGGACCGTCGTGGCCACCAGTCGATCGGACGACCGCACACTGCTCGCCGAGCTCGAGCCGGTCGCAGAACAGCAGCTGCGTGCCCACGAAGCGATCGCCGAGGAGTGGTTCCCCCACGACTTCATCCCGTACTCCGTGGGACGCGACTTCGACACCGAGCCGTGGTCGCCGGACCAGTCGCGGCTCTCCGGTGTCGCCCAGGTGGCCTTCGAGGTCAACCTCATGACCGAGGACAACCTGCCGTCCTACCACCGCGAGATCCACGCGATGTTCGGTCACGGCGACGGCGCGTGGATCAACTGGGTGCACCGCTGGACGGCCGAGGAGGGCCGACACTCGATCGTCCTGCGCGACTACCTCGTCGTCACCCGCGCCATCGATCCCGAGGAGCTCGAGCGCGCTCGCATGGCCCAGGTGATGCGCGGCTACGACCACGAGAACCGGGGCACGCTGTCCGGGATGGCCTACGTGGCCTTCCAGGAGCTCGCGACCCGGGTGAGCCACCGCAACACCGGGCGGTACTCCGACGATCCGGTCGCGGACAGGATCATGGCGCGCATCGCGAAGGACGAGAACCTCCACATGCGCTTCTACCGGGACATGCTCCAGGCGGCGATGCACGTCGATCCCTCGGGCGTGGTCGAGGCGATCGTCGACGAGGTGGTCGGCTTCGCGATGCCGGGTGCTGGGATGCGTGGCTTCCTCACGAAGTCCGCCATGATCGCCGATGCCGGCATCTACGACCTGCGAATCCACCACGACGACATCGTGTGGCCCCTCTTGCGCCACTGGAAGGTCTTCGAGCTCGAGGGCCTCGACGCCCGGGCGGAGGCCCGGCGCGAGGAGCTCGCCACGTTCCTGACGCATCTCGACGCCCAGGCGTCGCGCTTCGAGCAGAAGCGGGCGGCCAGGCGCGCCAGGCAGGAGGCACGCGCCGGCGTCTGACGCCCGACGGCGAGCGGTACCGTCTGACGGTGCGTCGCGCCGGTCGCGTCGCGGACGAGGTGCACAACCAGGTGGACGACGACGCGTTCCAGCGTGCGACCGCGGCCCTGTCCGCGCGTGGGCCGGGCAGGATGGTCCCAGACCTCTCGCGCATCCGTGCGCTCGCCGAGCTGCTCGGCGACCCACAGCTCTCCTACCCGTCGATCCACGTCACGGGAACCAACGGCAAGGGGTCGGTGGTCAGGATGCTCGGCGCCCTGTGCGCAGCCGCCGGGATCTCCGCGGGCACCTACACCTCGCCGCACCTCCAGACGGTGCGCGAGCGGCTGACGGTCTCCGGCAGGCACATCACGCCGACCCACTTCGCCGAGGTGTACGACGAGGTCGCGGCGCTCGCGGACCTGCTCGACGCGCGCGCCGCGGCCGAGGCCGGCCCCGCCGCCGACCGGGTGACCTACTTCGAGCTGCTCACCGCCATGGCCTACTGGTGGTTCGCCGACGTGCCGGTCGACGTCGGACTCTTCGAGGTGGGCATGGGCGGTCGCTGGGACGCCACCAACCTCGTCAGGGGCGACGTCGCCGTCCTGAGCGTGGTCGACCTTGACCACGCCCAGCTCGGTCGCAGCCCCGTCGAGGTGGCCCGGGAGAAGGTGGGCATCGTCAAGCCCGGTGCGAGCGTCGTGTCCGCCGAGCAACGGCCCGACGTCGACGAGGTGATCGCCGCTGCCGCCGCGGATGTGGGCACCGAGCTCTGGCGCGTCGGCCGCGAGCTGCGCGTGGTGGAGCGGGAGGTGGCCGTCGGGGGCCAGATGGTGGCCTTGCGGGTGGGCGATCGGGTGGTGCACGAGCTCCTGCTGCCGATGCACGGCGAGCACCAGGCGACCAACGCCGCACTCGCGCTCGGCGCCTTCGCCGCGTTCCTGGGACCGTCGTTCGACGCGGTGGACGACGAGGTGCTCCGGCAGGGGTTCGCCGCGGTGACGGTGCCCGGGCGGCTCGAGGTCGTGCATCGTGAGCCCACCGTCGTCCTCGACGGGGCCCACAACCCGCATGGCGCCCGGGCCGCCGCGCGTGCGGTCGGGGAGGCCTTCGGCTTCCGGTCGCTCGTGCTCGTCGTCGCCTGCTTCGACGACAAGGACGTCGACGGGATCCTCCAGCCGTTCCGCGGCGTCGCGTCGCACGTGGTCGTGACGTCCACCAACGAGCCGCGGTCGACACCCGTCGAGCGGCTCCGCCGGGCAGCCGACGTCTGCTGGTCGGGTACCGGTGTCGCGGTCGAGTCCGCGTCCGACGTCGCCGGGGCGCTGGCGCTCGCCGAGGGCATGGTGGCCGACGGGGACGGCATCCTGGTGTGTGGCTCGTTGCACGCGGTCGGCGCGGCCCGTGACCGCTACCTCCCCGTCCTCGACGAGGACGACGAGGTGGTACGGGAGCCCGACGACCTCGAGACCGAGACGTTGCGCCACGGCGACGGGCTCGACGACCTGGACGCGGCCGACCGCGACGGCGCGGACGGCGGCATCGACGAGATCGCGGCGCTGCTCGCGGACGACGCGGCCTTCGAATCCGCGATCGAGCAGCTGCTGGCGGACGACCCGGAGCAGCGGGACTGACGTGGGCGGCTTGCCGCCGGCCTCCGCCTGCGTACCCTTCCGCCCGAGCGCGCCCGAGCGCGACCGACCGAAGGTGCCCCAACGTGGAACGAACGCTCATCCTGGTCAAGCCCGACGGCGTCGCACGCGGCCTCGTCGGTGAGGTCATCGGTCGCATCGAACGCAAGGGCTACCGCATCGAGGCGCTCGAGCTGCGCCAGCTCGATGCCGACACCGCGGAGGCGCACTACGCGGAGCACGTCGAGCGGCCCTTCTTCGGCGAGCTGGTGCGGTTCATCACCTCGGCGCCGCTGGTCGCGATGTGCGTCAGCGGTGAGGGCGCCATCGCCGGCATGCGCGGGCTCATGGGAGCCACGAACCCGATCGAAGCGCTCCCGGGGTCGATCCGCGGGGACCTCGCCACGGAGATCGGCGAGAACATCGTGCACGGCTCCGATTCCCCGGAGAGTGCCGAGCGCGAGCTCGGGATCTTCTTCCCCGACCGCGCCTGATCAGGCGGGGCGCGACCGGCAACGCAGCTGTCGTCCCAGGGTCCGTGACCCGATCGCCTCGACCAGCGGCACGGCGGTGGGCACGGTCGTGCTGCGCTCGTCGCCGTACAGCTCGAGCAGCCACCGGTCCCCTCGAGGGTCGGTCGCGGGGACCGCCACCAGGTAGCGCTGCCCGTACTCCCGCAGCAGCGCCCGTTCGTCGGCGTCGCCTTCGACGTCGTCGACGTCCACGAAGAAGCATTCGTCGTGCTCGATGGCCCAGGCGGTCTGGGGATAGTCAGCGAGCTCGTACACCTCCTCGTCCAGGGGAGCGAAGGCGGCGGGGTTGGGCCTGCGCCGCCGTGCGTGGATGCTGCGCACCCGGAGCGTGCCGCTCCCCGCCGGTGCTTCGGAGAGGACCCACCGGTTGAGGTCGAGCAGGCTCGAGGCCGTCTCGCCCAGGGCCTCGAGCGCGGCGCTGACGCTCGTCGCCTCGTCGACGTGCTCGGCCCAGCGTTCGATCGACCGTTGCGCGGCGGAACTGGTCGGCGCCCGTCGCGGACGATCCGGGGACGGCGACCGGTCGTCCCTGGGGACCGTCAGGACCGGCTCGCCCGCCGGACCGACTGCGAGCACGGACAGCTCCTCGTGCCGGGCCTGGAACTGGGCCGCGTCCGCCTCGCGCAGGAGGTCCACGGGTGTGACGGTTCCGGCCCGGACCGTCGCGATGCCGGCGGTGAAGCGCGGCTGGGGTGGTGGGCCCGCGAGGAGGCGGTCGCGCACCACCTCGACGATCCGCAGGGCCGGCTCGATCCCGCCACGGACGCCGATGCAGAACTCGTCACCCGCCACACGGGCCGGGAACGACCCGGGCTCGATCAGCGTCGCGCGTGCGAGGCCGTCGGCGACGCGGAGCACCGTGCGGTCGCCCTCGGCGTGCCCGTACTCGTCGTTGACGTCACCCAGTCCCTCGATGTCGAGCAGCACGAGCGTCACCTCGTCGGAGCCTCCGACCGGCTCGAGCGCCTCGCGCAACCATGCCTCGAGGCTCCTGCGGTTGGGGAGCCGCGTCAACGGGTCCTCGCCGACGAGGCGCGCGAGCTCGTCGACGGCGTCGGTCCGCTGCACCGCCAGTGCGAGGACGTTCGCGACGGCTTGGAGGAGCGGGACGTCGGCCGCCGTGAAGGGCGGCGCGTCCAGCGCGGTGGTGACGAACAGCTCGCCCCACACGACGTCGTCGACCGCGATCGGGACGACCGCGGACGAGCCCTTGTCGACCCGCTCGAGCAGTGCACGCTCGGCACGTCGGTCGTCGCGCCCTGGCGGACCTCGATGTGGACCGTCCGGTCGAGCATGGCGCGCGATGCCACCTCGTGCTCCGTGAGGGAGTAGGTCTCGTCCGCGGGGCGGCGCTCCTCCCACGGGGCGAGCTCACCCACGTTGACGAGCGTCCGTACGAGGTTGCGGTCGCGCTCGAACCGCGAGATCGACAACGACGCCGCCCCGAGTGCGGACCGCGCCTCCTCGCCGGTGACCTCCAGCACGTCCTCGAGCGAGCCGGGCGCGCCGATGGCCTGGGTCAGGGAGGTCAGGGACCGGAGGCGGCTGCTGGCACGGTCCCGGTCGCGCAGCCGCCGCTCCGGCCCGCGCAGGTGGTCGAGCGGGAGGGCCTGGGGCGGGGGGCTCGCCCACCACGCGCTGATCCGTTCGACGAGCTCGGGATCTGGCGCCGCCTCCGGCCCCAAGGTGGCTCGGAGCGCGGCGGTCGGGGCGAGACCGGCCCGACGATGGCCGACCAGCTCCCATGCGGCCGCGGCGACGCCCGCCGCACTCGCCCGTGGACCGATCGTCGGCCGGGTGCGCAGGGCGGCGACGAGCTCGCTCATGGCCGCGTCCTGCTCCGGCGCCTCGGCGAGACGGAGCGGGTCGTCGACGAGCGTCGCGAGCACCACCGCCCGATCGGTGCGGCCACGTTCGAGATCGCTCGCGGCGAGCACGGCGGCGAGCTCCTGCGCCGTGACCCGTCGCAGCGTGTCCGGCCGGCCGCTGCGCAGCACGACCGTCGCGACGGCCAGCGCCAGCTCCATCGCGTCGGACGACAGCGGGCGTCGACTCCCTGGGGGCGGGGTGCGTCGCCGCGTCACGGCGGGGAACGCGTCCCGCGGGTCGCGGGCCGGTCGTCCGAAGAGGTAGCCCTGGCCGAACTCGCAGCCCCAGCCCTCGAGGGAGCGCGCCTGGAGCGGTGACTCGATCCCTTCGGCGACCACCTTCAGGCCGAGCGACCGCGCGAGCCCGATCGCCGCCTGGACCACCTGTGCGCGACCTCTGGCAGGCTCGCCGGGCTCGCCGACGGCGCGGATGAAGGAGCGGTCGAGCTTGATCGATCGGGCGGGGGTCGCCGCGAGCAGGGCGAGGGACGCGAAGCCGGTCCCGAAGTCGTCGATCGCGATCTCGATGCCGCTGGCGGTCAGCGTGGACAGCGCTTCCTCCGAGAACCCGCCCTCCTCGAACGCGGCGGTCTCCGTGAGCTCGAGCACCAACGCGTCGGCCGGGAGTGCGGTGGCCGTCAGGGTCGATCGCACCAACTCGACGAACCGTCCGTCGCGCAGCTGGAGCGGCGAGACGTTGACGTGCATCTGCAGCCGTTCGTACCCGCTGCGCCGTCGCAGCCACGCGAGCGTGGTGCAGGCGGTCGCGAGCACCTCCGCGCCCAGTGCACCGACCAGCCCTGCGGCCTCCGCGGCGCCGACGACGGTGGCCGCGTCCCCGAGCTCTGGCCAGCGCTCGGTGTCGAAGCGGACCAGCGCCTCGAGTGCGACGGGTCGCGTCTCGAGCAGGGTGACGATGGGTTGGTAGGCCACCCACAGCCCGCTCGCCAGCAGTGCCTCGCCGAGTGTCCGAGCGATCGGCAGGGACGGATCCGCCGCCGCGACGTCGTGCTCGACGGTGTCACGGACGAGGGCAGCCAGGCTCCCGGGCAGGAGCGTGCCCGTGTCCCCGTGCGGACGGTGCGGACCCTCCGACAGCATCGACCTCCCCCTCGGGCGCGCGCTCGTGGTCGTCGGGCGGGGCCCGACCTCGGCCACCCCGTCGGCACGGTGGCGTCCGAGCCGACCGGTGTGTCCACAGGCGCGCACCATCCGATGCTAGGCGGACCGTGGAAGCCGGCAGGATGCCAGGACGGCGACGGAGGCAGGCGGATGGACGTGGGGTCGGCAGCTGAGGGGGCCCTCTCGGTCCTGCACCCCGACGGCCGGCCGCCCGGTGCCGAGGTGGAACGTCCGGGACGCAGCGGGTGGCGCCGGGGCCGTGCCGCCGGACGGGCGCCCACGGCCGATCAGCGGTGCCCGGCGTGCGACCGGGTGCCCTTCCGGCCGGGCGCGGACGAGCGACCGGTGGTGACCTCGCCCGAGGCGGCTGCCGCCGTCCTCGTCCCACAGCTGGCCGGCGCGGACCGCGAGCGCTGTGTGCTCGCCTCCCTGGACACCAAGCACCGGCTGCTCGAGGTCGTCACGGTCAGCATCGGCAGCTTGGACCGGACGTTCATGAGCCCGCGTGAGGTCTTCCGCGACGCGCTGCTGGCCAACGCGGCTGCCGTCGTCCTCGCACACAACCACCCGTCGGGGGACACGGAGCCGTCGGTGGACGACGAACGGGTCACCCGCCGGCTCGTGGAGGCCGGTGAGCTCGTGGGCGTCGAGGTCCTGGACCACCTGGTCGTCGGCGGCGTCCGGTGGACCAGCCTGGCCCGGCGGGGGATCGTCTCGTCCGGCCGGTAGCGGCTCCGGGGCCTGGCAGCCGGTGTTAGCATCGGTGCGTCGCACGTCGGGTGCAGTCCGGCGCGTGTTCCGCTGACGTCTGCGTCGTCCGCCGGGGCTCGACCCTCTTCGACCGTCGAGCCGCGCCCGACGTTCGAACAGGCGCTGACACCAACGGTGGGTCCGAAGTGGCAGCCAACATCGGCAACACCTTCCAGTTCCTCGGCCGTGACATGGCCGTGGATCTCGGCACGGCCAACACGCTGGTCTACGTCCGCGGTCGGGGGATCGTGCTCAACGAGCCGTCCGTGGTCGCCATCAACACGAAGAACGGTGCGATCCTGGCGGTTGGCTCCGAGGCCAAGCGCATGATCGGCCGCACGCCGGGCCACATCATGGCGATCCGACCGCTCAAGGACGGCGTCATCGCCGATTTCGACGTCACCGAGAAGATGCTCCGCTACTTCATCCAGGCGGTGCACAAGCGCCGGTTCCTCGCCAAGCCGCGGGTCGTCGTCTGCGTCCCGTCCGGGATCACCGGTGTCGAGCAGCGCGCGGTCGAGGAGGCATCGATCCAGGCGGGTGCACGCGCGGCCTACATCATCGAGGAGCCCATGGCGGCGGCCATCGGCTCGGGCCTGCCGGTGCACGAGCCCGCCGGCAACATGGTCGTCGACATCGGCGGTGGGACGACCGAGGTCGCCGTCATCTCCCTCGGTGGCATCGTCACGTCGCAGTCGATCCGCATCGGCGGGGACGAGCTCGACGAGTCGATCATCTCGTACATCAAGAAGGAGTACTCGCTGATGCTGGGCGAGCGCACCGCCGAGGAGATCAAGATGGCGATCGGCAGCGCGTTCCCGCTGCCCGACGAACCCCACGCCGAGATCCGCGGTCGCGACCTGGTGTCGGGCCTTCCGAAGACCATCATCGTCTCGGCGGACGAGATCCGGAAGGCCATCGAGGAACCGGTCAACGCCATCATCGACGCCGTGAAGAACACGCTCGACAAGACCCCACCGGAGCTCGCCGCCGACATCATGGACAAGGGCATCGTGCTGACCGGGGGCGGGGGGCTGCTCAAGGGGCTGGACGAGCGACTCAAGCACGAGACGGGCATGCCCATCCACATCACCGAGAACCCCCTCTCCTCGGTCGCCATCGGGTCCGGCAAGTGCCTCGAGGAGTTCGAGGCGCTCAAGAAGGTCCTCATCTCCTCGTCGCGTCACTGATCCCTCCGTCGGCGCAGGGAGGGCCAGGTGTACGAGCGTCGACGGGCACGGATCGTGCTGGCCGTGCTCGTGCTCGCGGCGCTCGTGCTGATCTCCGTCGACGTCCGCACCGGGGAGGACGGGCCGCTCGACCGCGCCCGCGGTCTCGCGACGAGCGTCCTCCGCCCGGTCCAGGACGGGGTCGGCACGCTCGTCTCCCCGATCGGTGACCTCGCAGGCAGCGTGCGCGGGTTGTTCACCGCACGTTCCGAGAACCAGCGGCTCCTGGATCGAGTGGAGCGCCTCGAGACGCGCGAGCGCTCGATGGTCGACCTCCGTCGCGAGAACGACGAGCTGCGCGCCCTGCTCGACATCGCCGATCGGACCGGACTCGAGACCGTCGGTGCCAGGGTCGTCGCCCTGGCCCCGTCGAGCTTCGAGTGGACGATCACGATCGACGTGGGTGCGAGCGACGGCGTCGAGCGCGGCATGCCCGTGATCGACGGTGACGGTCTGGTGGGTCGTGTGATCCAGGTGACCCCCAGCGCGTCGCGCGTGCTCCTGGCCATCGACCCGACCTTCGCTGCTGCGGCGCGCTCCGCCGGGACGGGCGAGATCGGGACCATCGACGGTCGCGGTGGCGATCCCATGCGTTTCCGGCCGCTCGATCGTGAGGGGGAGCTGCGCGTGGGTGACGAGCTGGTCACCTCCAGCTACCAGGGCGGGGCATTCCCGGGCGGCATCCCCATCGGCACCGTGCTGGACGTGGTCGACACCGGCTCGCGGGACGCGCGCGAGTTCCAGGTGAGCCCCTACGTCGACTTCACGCGACTGCACCACGTCCTGGTCGTGCTGGAGCGGTCGACCGAGCAGGTGCCGCCCTTCGAGGACAGCGCCGGCCTGCCGTTCCAACGCCCGCCCGTCGACGCGACGCAGGAGGATGGCGATCGTCCGGCCGACGGGGACGACGAGGTGGGCGAGGGCGAGGGCGACGCCTCTGGTGACGAGGCACCGTGATCCAGCGCGCGGTCGCGGTCGCCGGCCTGCTGCTCCTCGCGGCGGTGCTCGAGAGCGCGTTGTTCCCGGCCGTCACGCTGCTCGGCTTCCGCCCGGACCTGACCGCGGTCCTGGTGCTCGGGATCGCGCTGCGCGACGGTCCGTTGGCCGGGGCGCGCGTGGGCGCTGTCGGCGGGGCGCTGAGCGACCTGCTCGTGTCGCAGTCACCTGTGGGGCTCGCGGTGCTGGTCTACGCCGGCATCGGCTACGGCGCCGGTGTCGTGCGGCCGTACCTGGCGCCGGACTCGGTCACCGCGCCGGTGCTGCTCGCGTTCGCGTCGGCCGGGTTGGCCACCCTCGCCATCGGTGTGGGCACGTCGCTCCTCGGCGAGGTGCGGATCGCCGCCGCGGCCCTCGTCGAGGGCGCGTTCGTGGTCGCGCTCTACTCCACGCTGGTCGCGCCCGCCGCCGTGTGGGGCGTCGACCGGCTGGTGGAGCGCTTCCCGCTCCGCGGCCATGCCGCGACCGAATGAGCGCCACCTCGATGCGCCCCGCCTGTCCGCAGTTCCCGACCGCGCCACTGGTACCGTCTCCGGCGCTCGACGTGCTGGACGTCTGATGGCTGCCCCGAACACGGACCCCTCCCCGATCCTGCGCCTGACGTTCCTGTCGGTCGTGGTCATCGCCCTGTTCCTGGCGCTCCTCGCCCGCCTCTGGTTCCTACAGGTCCTCGCGGGCGACCGCTATGTCGAGCTCGCGGACTCGAACCGTTTGCGCAGCGTCGTGACCGAGGCGCCCCGGGGCAGCGTGCTGGCGGCGGACGGCACGGAGCTGGTCCGCAACCGGCCCGCGTTGACGATCAGCGTCGACCGCCAGGTGCTGCTCGGGCTCGACGGCGACCCGCGCGACGACGAGGCGCGGCTGGTGATCGGGCGCCTCGCGCACCTCTTGCAGCTCGACGAGGACGAGGTGCTCGAGCGGTTGTCGAGCCGGCGCTACAACCCCCTCCGGCCGGTGCCGATCGCGTTCGACGTGACGCCGGAGATCGTCTTCTCGGTGCGCGAGAACCAGGAGCTGTTCCGTGGCGTCGTGGCCGAGACGTTGCCGGTCCGCGAGTACCCGCACGGCGCGCTGGCGGCCCATCTCGTCGGCTACCTGGGCGAGATCACCCAGGAGGAGCTCCTCGACGAGCGCTATACCGGCTACAGCCGCGGGGACCTCGTCGGCCGGGGCGGACTCGAACAGACCTACGAGGCGGACCTGCGTGGCACGCCCGGCTGGCGGCATCTGGTGGTCAACGCCCGGGGCAGCGTGCTGGACGTCCACAGCGAGCGGGAGGCACTCCAGGGCAACGACCTCGTCACGACCCTGGACCTCGACCTCCAGGTGGCGGTCGAGCAGCTGCTCGCCGACGGCATCCTCGCGAGCCGCGAGATCCGGCGTGACGACGGGCAGCTGCTGCCGTCCGTCGCGGGCTCGGCCGTGGTCCTCGACGCCCGCACCGGGGGTGTGCTGGCCATGGCCTCGTTCCCGAGCTACGACCCCCGCGAGTTCGTCGGCGGCGTGTCCACGGACTACTGGACGCACGTCAACGACCGCGAGAACCACCAGCCCCTGGTGAACCGGGCGATCGCGGGGGCGTATCCGCCGGGGTCCGTGTTCAAGACCGCGTCGGGGGCCGCCATGCTGGAGGCCGGCCTCGTCGGACCCCGCACGACGGTCCCGTGCCCGTCGTCCTACGAGGTCGGGGGCAACGTCTTCCGGAACTGGAACCGGGTGAGCGAGCCGGCGATGGACCTCTCGGGGGCGTTGATGCGCTCCTGCGACACCTACTTCTACGACCTCGCCTACCGCCAGTGGGAGCGTGAGCGCGCCCAGGGCGAGGCTGCCGTCGAGGTGCTCCCGGAGGTCGCCGCCCGGTTCGGCTTCGGCGTGCGTACCGGCGTCGACCTCCCCGGGGAGGGGTCGGGCCGGGTCCCCGGTCGTCAGTGGCGCGAGGAGTTCTGGCTGGCCTCCCGCGACGCCTACTGCTCCAGCGCCGAGGCCGCGCCGGCCGGGTCCTTCGAGCGGGAGCTGCTCACCGACCTCTGCCAGTTCGGTGGGCTCTGGCGAGGCGGCGACGCGATCAACAGCTCGATCGGTCAGGGCGACGTGCTCGCGACTCCGCTCCAGGTGGCGGCGTCCTACCTCGCCATCGCGAACGACGGCGTGCTGTTGCGGCCGCATCTCGGTGCTGCGGTCGTGTCGTCGGACGGCACGGAGATCAGGCGGATCGAGCCGGAGCCGATCTCGGAGCTGGGCCTCGACGCAGCGGAGCTCGCCGTGATCCAGGAAGGGCTGCGCCGGGTGGTGATGGACCCACGCGGCACCGGCTCGTCGGCGTTCGCGGGGTTCCCACTGGACCAGGTGCCGATCGCCGGCAAGACCGGCACCGCCGAGGTGAAGCCGAGGGTGCCGTTCGCCTGGTTCGCCGCGTACGCGCCGGCCGACGACCCACGGATCGTCGTCGCCGTGAACGTCGAGGAGGGTGGCGGCGGCTCACAGACGGCCGCGCCGATCGCACGCAACATCTTCGAGCACTACTTCGGCATCGTCTCGGCCGAGGACGCCACGTTCGAAGCCGGGGACGAGATCCTCGACTAGCCCGCACGGCGAGGAGGTGAGCGATGGAGGGCATCTTCGACCAGGACCGCCAGCAGCGGATGCTGCGCGAGCGGGTCCAGTCCCGGTGGATGGAGGCGTACGCGCCGGTCCGCCACCTCGACCCCGTGCTCGTGCTCACGGCCCTGCTGCTCACCGGCATCGGCCTGATGGCCATCTACAGCGCCAAGCTCCACGCCCTCACGGCGCAGGGCCTGCCGACCACCGGCTACGTGAGCCGCCAGTTGCTCGCGCTCGCGCTCGGCGTCGTCGCGATGGTGATCGCGTCGGTCCTCGACTACCGGCACCTGCGGTCGTACGCGCCCGTGCTGGTCGGAGCGGCGGTGATCCTCCTCGTGGTCGTGCTCTCCCCGCTCGGGGCCGAGGTGAACGGTTCCCAGCGGTGGATCGTGCTCGGCGGGTTCCAGCTGCAGCCGTCGGAGCTGGCCAAGCTCTCGGTGCTGATCGGTGTGGCGGCCTTGCTCCACGAGGGCAAGGGTGACCCCCGCATCGGAGCGATCGCCCTCGCCCTCGTCGCCACAGTCGTCCCCGCGGGGCTTGTGTTCCTCCAGCCCGACCTCGGAACGGCGATCACGTTCTTCTGGGTGACCGCGACGCTGTTCCTGATCGGGGGGGTCAAGGCGCGCTACCTCGCCGGCCTGGGTGTGGCCGGCATCACCGCGGTGATCGTCGCGCTCCAGACCCAGCTGATCCAGGACTACCAGCTCCGTCGGCTGACGGCCTTCCTGAACGCGGGCGATGCCTCGGCTGCACAGACGGCGGCCTTCCAGACCCGCCAGTCGCTGATCGCCGTCGGCTCGGGCCAGTTCGCCGGCAAGGGGCTCTTCCAGGGCACGCAGACCTCCCTCAGCTACGTCCCGGAGAACCACACGGACTTCGTGTTCACCGTGATCGCCGAGGAGTTCGGCTTCGTCGGCGCGGCCGTCGTGCTCGCGCTCTTCCTCGTCATCGTCTGGCGGGGGCTGCGCATCGCGATCCTCGCGAAGGACCTGTTCGGCACGCTCCTCGCGGGTGGCATCGTCTCGATGCTGACCCTCCAGGTCTTCATCAACATCGGCATGACGGTGGGGATCATGCCGGTGACCGGCCTGCCCCTGCCGTTCGTCAGCTACGGCGGCACGTCGCTCATCGTGTGGTTCACGATGATCGGGATGCTGCTGAACGTGCACATGCGTCGCTTCTGAGCTGCCCGCACCGGGCAGCGAGCACCGAGCGTTCGCAGTGGACGATCCTCCGTCGTGGGCCCTCGCCGCGGGGAACGCGTCCGAGCCTGCTGCTACCCTCGCAGCCGTGCCTCGGGCGTCCGGGACCACGACCGCCCGGGCCGCCGCGACGTCCGCGACCGCACCTCGCGGCGTCCTCCTGGACGGGCTCTCCGGCCAGGCCACGTGCGTCACGGTGGTCGCCGTCCGGGCCATCCGACCAGCCGCATCCGACGCCCCATCCGAAAGGTCGCAGTGCTCGGCGCCGCACCACCGATCCAGTTCGATCCCGTCCCCACGGCGGACGCCCGCTGGGCGTACCGGCGCCCGGGTTCGGCAGCTGTCGAGCCGCCGTCGAGCTGGGCGGCGATCGAGCCACTCCTGCCGTTGGTCACCAAGCCGGCGCAGTACGTCGGCGGTGAGCACAACCAGGTCGTGACCGCGTGGACGGACGTCCAGACCCGCTGGCTGCTCTGCTACCCGGATACGTACGAGGTCGGCCAGCCGAACCAGGGCATCCAGATCCTGTACGAGCTCCTCAACGAGCGCCAGACGTCGCTCGCCGAGCGCGCCTACGCCCCGTGGATCGACCTCGAGGTGTTCCTGCGCGAACGGGGCATCCCCACCTTCTCCCTCGAGACGCACCGGCCGCTGTGGGCGTTCGACGTGTTCGGCGTGACGCTGCCACACGAGCTCGGTCACACCAACCTGCTCAACCTGCTCGACCTCGGCGGGGTTCCCCACCGCAGCGCCGACCGGGGCATCGACCACCCGGTGGTGCTCGTCGGCGGGCACGCCGCCTTCAACCCGGAGCCGCTCGCGCCGTTCATCGACGCCGCGGTGATGGGCGACGGCGAGCAGGTCACCCTCGAGATCGACGAGGTGGTTCGCGCCTGGAAGGCGGACCGCGACGCTGGGCTGGCCACCGACCGGCACCAGTTGCTCCGCCGCCTGGCCGGTGTGGAGGGCGTCTACGTCCCGGCGTTCTACGAGCCGCGCTACCACGAGGACGGCCGCCTGCGACAGACGGTCGCCATCGAGCCCGGCGTGCCGCCGCTCGTGCCCAAGCGCACCGTCCAGGACCTCGAGGAGTGGCAGTACCCGCGCAAGCAGATCGTGCCCATGACCGAGACCGTGCACGAGCGCTTCAGCGTCGAGATCTTCCGCGGCTGCACCCGTGGCTGTCGATTCTGCCAGGCGGGCATGATCACCCGCCCCGTACGGGAGCGCCGCCCGGAGACGGTGCAGGCTCTGGTCGAGGAGGGCGTGCGCGACACGGGCTTCAACGAGGTCGGCCTGCTCAGCCTGTCGTCCGCGGACCACTCGGCGATCGGTGCGATCGCGCGGACGCTCGCCGACACCTACGAGGGCACCGTCACCTCGCTCTCGCTGCCGTCGACCCGCGTCGACGCGTTCAACGTCACGCTGTCCAACGAGCTCGCGCGCAACGGCCGCCGCACCGGGCTCACGTTCGCGCCGGAGGCCGGCAGCGAGCGCATGCGTGCGGTGATCAACAAGATGGTCAGCGAGGACGACCTGCTGCGTACCGCCGACATCGCCTTCTCGGAGGGCTGGCGGCACATCAAGCTCTACTTCATGGTCGGACTGCCGACCGAGCAGGACGAGGACGTGCTGGCGATCGCGGAGCTCGGGATCAAGACCTACGAGCTCGCCCGCCGGTACGGCAAGGCGAACAAGGTGACGATCTCCGTCGGTGGGTTCGTCCCCAAGCCACACACGCCCTTCCAATGGGCCGCTCAGGACCCGCCGGAGGAGATCCGTCGGAAGTTGTCGCTGATCCGCCACGCCATCAAGGCCCACTCGGGTCTGAAGCTGCGGACCAACGACCCCGAGGAGGGCGTCATCGAGGGGCTGCTCGCCCGAGGTGATCGTCGGGTCGCTGCCGCCGTCGAGCGTGCCTGGCAGCTCGGCGCCCGTTTCGACGGCTGGCACGAGATCTCGACGCTGGACCTCTGGCGGCGCGCCTTCGACGAGACCGGCGTGGAGCTCGCGTGGTACACGGCCCGCGAGCGCGACGAGCGCGAGGCGCTGCCGTGGGACCATCTCGACAGCGGTCTCGACAAGGCCTGGTTGTGGTCCGACTGGCAGGATGCGCGCACAGACAAGGAGCTCGACGACTGCCGATGGTCGCCCTGCTACGACTGCGGTGTCTGTCCCGGCCTGTCGATCGAGCACGACACCGGCTACACGGGAGGCTTCCAGCTCCCGGTCCTGCCACAGAAGCTCGGTGGTCGCGAGGACCTGCCGACCACTCCGGAACGTTACGCCAGCGGGGCCCTGGCCACCGCGACACAGGACGGTCGTCGGACCGCCGACGGCACCTGACCCGGAACAGGAGGGATGCGATGTCACAGCGCTACCGCGTCCGCTGGACCAAGGTCGGGCGCGTGCGCTTCGTGAGCGCGCGCGACCTGTCGTCGGTGTGGGAGCGTGCGCTCCGTCGGGCGGACCTCCCGATCGCGTACTCCGAAGGCTTCACGCCCCACGCCAAGGTGTCGTTCCCCGACGCACTCCCCGTGGGGGTGGCGTCGACCGGCGAGTACGCCGAACTGACCTTCGCAGCGCCGATCGTCGCAGCACGCGACCTCGGCCTGCTGTCCACGGCCCTGCCCGAGGGCATGGACGTCACCACGTACCTCGAGGTCCCCGACGGCGCGCCGAAGCTCGCGCGCATGCTGCGGGTGACCCTCTGGGAGCTCGCCTGGACGACGCTCGATGCGTCGCAGCTGGGTGAGCTCCTCGGACGGCGGTGCGAGCAGTTGTTGACGGCCGAGCACGTCGAGGTCCTCCGTCGACGCCCAGACGGCGTCCGGACGATCGATGTGCGGCCTGCTGTGCTCGACCTCGCCGTCTCCCTGCGCCCCGCCCCTCCGGGCGGCGCAGCCACCACGATCCTCCGAGCGGTCCTCCGCAACGACGGCCAGACCGTGCGACCGACCGACCTGCACGCCGCGCTCTCCGACGACGACATCGCACCCCCGTCCGCCACCGTGCGGGTCGCGCAGGGCGAGCACGTCCCCGAAGGGGTACGCGAGGCGTTGAGCCACGAGGTCGAGCAGCTGGTCCCACACGTCGACGCGGAGGCCGCCTGACAACGAGCGAGCCTCACGTGACCGAACCCGAGCGCGGGCCCGACGAGACCGCGACCACACCCGACAGCACGAACCCGGAAGGGGGCAGCGACCTCCACCAGCGCCCCGCGGGCGCGGGCTCCGACGACGCCGGAGCGGACCGTGGTGCGCCCGACACACCGGACGGGGCATCCTCCGGACCGGACGGCGGAGCCGACGGTGACGGATCGACGACGCGCACGCGACGCCGCGGCACGCGTGGTGGTCGTGGGCGCGGTGGCCGCGGCCGACGTGCCGCCGAGGCGACCGACGACCCATCCGAGCTGCCGCAGGAGACGGGCGGGGACGGCCCCACACCGGACGAGGTGGCAGCGGCGCCCGACGCCGGAGACGACGACGACGAGCGCGCTCGACGCCGACGCCGCCGTGGTCGTCGAGGACGCGGCCGCGGGTCGGGTGGCTCTGGTGAGGGTGGCTCTGGTGAGGGTGGCTCAGGCGAGGGCGGCTCGGGCGGCGAGGACGGATCGGCCGGCGAGGACGGCGACGGTCACGAGGGTCGCGACCGCCGCGAGGCAGGCGAGGGGCGCCAGGGTCGCGATGTTGGCCGCGGGTCGAACCGGGCGCCCCGCGCCGGCGCCGATCGCCGGGGCCGGGACGAGACCTCCGAGCCGGGCGACGACTCCGGTATCGAAGAGGCCATCGCCAGGGGTGGTACACGACTGGCCGCCAAGCAGGGTGGTCGCCGCACCGCAGCCCCCGGGAACGGCACCAGGCGCCACCAGCAGCGGCCGGGCGGCGTGCCCGAGGAGGTCCGTCGCGCGATCCTCGAAGGACCGCCGCGGACGATGCTCGTCACCCGGGGCAGCGACCGCACACAGATCGCGGTGCTCGAGGACCGTACGGTGGTGGAGCACTACGTCACCCGGGCGGAGGACGTCACGTTCGTCGGCAACATCTACATGGCCCGAGTCCAGAACGTCCTGCCCGGCATGGAGGCCGCCTTCCTCGACATCGGCAAGGGCCGCAACGGCGTGCTCTACGCGGGGGAGGTGCTCTACGACGAGCTCGACCTCGAGGAGGGTGCCGACCAGCGGATCGAGAACGTGCTGAAGGCCGGACAGAAGGTGCTGGTCCAGGTCACCAAGGACCCCATGGGGTCCAAGGGTCCGCGCTTGACGATGCACCTGTCGCTCGCGGGTCGCTACCTCGTACTCGCGCCGAACTCTGACCTGTTCGGCATCTCCCGCAAGTTGACGGACCGCGAGCGCGATCGGCTGCGACGGATCGTCAAGAAGGTCAAGCCCGAGGAGCACGGCATCATCGTCCGGACGGCGGCGGAAGGCGCCACCGACGACCAGATCGTCGCCGACATCGAGCGCCTGATGTCCAAGTGGGCGAAGGTGGAGCAGGCGGTCGCCGATGCCAAGGCACTCGCAACGGTGTACGAGGAACCGCCGCTGGTGGTGAAGGTCATCCGCGACAACTTCGGCCCCGAGTTCCTCCGGTGCATCGTCGACGACGAGGAGCTCTACCACCAGGTCCGCGGCTACCTCGACGAGGTGGCCCCGGAGCTGCTCGACAAGGTGGAGCTGTACGGAGCGCCGACGGCGGACGCCGCCGCACGTGCCGCTGGTGCGCCGCCGCTCGAGGATGCGACCTCGTCGGCGGCCGAGGTCGACCTGGAGGCTGCAGCTGCTCGTCGTGCCGCGCTGCCGACCTTGTTCGAGTCCTACGACGTCGCCGACCAGCTCCGCAAGGCGATGGGCAAGAAGGTCTGGTTGCCTTCGGGCGGCTACCTGATCATCGAGTCGACCGAGGCGATGAAGGTCATCGACGTCAACACGGGCAAGTTCACGGGCGGCAAGGACACCAACCTCGAGGAGATCGTCCTCAAGACCAACCTCGAGGCCGCGGACGAGATCGTGCGCCAGCTGCGGTTGCGTGACATGGGCGGCATCATCATCATCGACTTCATCGACATGCTGCTCAGGGCGAACCAGGACCAGGTCGTCAGGCGGCTCAAGCGGGAGCTCTTGCGCGACCGCACCAAGACGCGTGTCTCGGAGGTCTCCAAGCTCGGTCTCGTGCAGATGACCCGCAAGAACGTCAGCCAGGGGCTGGTGGAGTCGTTCAGCCATACCTGCGAGCACTGCGAAGGTCGTGGCATCGTCTCCGAGCTGGGCTGACGGCCATCGGGCGGTGCGCCGACGACGCCCCAGCCACGCCATCTCCCCGCTGCGCTGCCGAACGTCGTGGCGGACCGGCCAACCCTGTGTCCTCACGGGGGCAGCGTGCGACGCCCGGGTTGCCTCCTGGGCTTCAGTCCTGGCCGCCGTCGCGGGCGCGCTTGCCGTAGGTGTCGGCGGTGACGGTCGCCCAGGAGCGGGCGATGATGCCCTCGAGCACCCCGAGGTCGATCGCTTCGAGGTCCTTGAGATACAGGCACCCCACGCCCGTGTCGTGGGGTCCGAGCCCTGTGAGCACGGCCGCGTGTGCTCCGATGCCGTCAGGCAGGTACACGACGGTGGCGGCCTTGCGCGGGGCGAAGCTGGCTGCCGGCGCGTCGCCCTCGCGGCCGCTGTCGTAGCGGTAGTGGTACGTGCCGAACCCGACGATGCTGCCGTGCAGCCGCGGTTCCTCGGCGGTGACGCGGCGCATCAGCCCGAGCAGCGTCTCGGCGTCGCGGCGTCGCTTGGCCGGCGTGACCTGCGCGAGGTGCGCTGCCACCTGCGGGTCGACCGTCATGTTCACCTCCCGGTCACGGCGGCGGAGCATGCCACAGGGCAGGACGCTTCAGCCGGCGTCGGCACGCGCGTCGCGTCGGGCCATCGTGTTGGCGACGACGGGGGAGGTGATCATCTGCACGACCGCGTAGACGACCGCAGGAAGTGCGACCTCGGCGGGCAAGCCGCTCGCGAACACCACCAAGGCGGCGATGGAGAACTCCTTCTTGCTGACGGTGAACAGCATCGCGGTCCGGTCGCGTCGCTCACGCAGCAGGGGCTGGGCGGCGAGGGCGAGCCCGTAGCCGGCCAGGTTGAGCCCGAGCCCGACGACGGCGAGCAGCAGCATCGTCGACGGGGCACCGACGATGGCGTCCGCGTTGGGTCCGACGACCGCGAGCAGGAGCGCGAGGTAGCTGAGCGAACCGATGGCGGACAGCGCCGGCTCGACCCGTTCGACGCGGGCGGACTGCCACGTGCGGATCGCGACACCGGCCAGGGTCGGCAGCAGGACCGTTGCGGCGAGCTCGCCGACGAGCGCGCGGACCGGCACGTCGAGCTCGACGCCCGTGTAGGCCAGGAACAGCAGAGGGACCAGCACTGGGGCGAGGGCTGTGTTGACGGCGTTGAACACGCTGGCCAGCGCGACGTTGCCACGCGCGATCCACACCAGCAGTGGCGAGGACACGTCGGTCGGCAAGGTGCCCAACAGGATCACCCCGAGCCACAGGGGGCCGGCTCCGAACACGACCGTCGCGATCCCCAGGGCGATCAGGCTCATCGGGGCGTACACCAGCACCGTGGCGAGCACCTGCAGCCCGGGACGGCGCAACACGGCCCGTAGGTCGGTCACGTCGAACGCGAGCGAGACCGCGAAGATCAGCAAGGCCAGCAGCGGGGAGACCGCACCCGTCAGCGCCTGCCCGAGCTGCGGCAGGACGAGACCGATGGCGCCCGTTGCGAGGACCAGCACCAGCAGGTTGTTCTCGACCGCCCGCAGCCGCTCGATGAGGCCACCTCTCGTCGGGCCCACGCGCGGCAGCTTGACCAAGCCGGCAGGCGATCGGCAACTCTCGAGCCCTGGAAGAGGCACCGGATCGGCGGCGCCGGGGTGAGCTCGTCAGGGACGTCGCAGCTGGCCGGGCGAGCCGGTGTCGCAGTCTGCACCCTGCGCCCCGTGCCACCCGCCTCCGACAGCAGACGTGACCTCGCCGGTGGCGTCCTCGAACCGCAGCAACGTCGTCTGGATGTTGTGGCACCAGGGTTCACCGAAGTCGATGAGCCCGTCGAGTGACACCTCGGCAGCTTCCACGGCCCGGTGGTCGAGCGGGATGACGACGGTCCCGCGCTCGATGGTCCTGATGTATGCCGTTCCGGTCGTTCCCTCGAACCTGCCTGAGCGAGCTCCTGGTTCGTGGATCGGCCGCCAGAACAGCGATGGTGACTCGGTCAGGCTGACAGGCTGCTCGATCCCGGAGCTGACCTGGCGGACCCCCCAGCGGTCCTCCGATCCGGCGAGGGCCTCGACGTGGAGCTCGGCCACTCGGCCGTGAACGTTCTCGAAGACGAGCATGCCGCCCCTCAGCGGCTCGTCCGCGACGCTTCCGATGGTGTCCGTGAGCGTTGTCTCGGGCCACCCGAGCACCTCGGCCAAGAACTCCCGGCCGACCTCTTCGAATGAGCCGGTTCCTTCCCAGATGTGGTCCGCACCGAGTTCGAATGTCGCGTCTTCGCCTTCGAGAACGATGGTCGTGTCCCCCACGGCGAGCTCGAGGCGTCCGTCGTGCATGCGCCACGCGGGACCAGAGCGGAAGAAGCCGTGGAGCCAGCGGTCCTGCTCGGTCAGTTCGTTCGTCGGGCACAGCATCAGCGTCGTGTAGCCGGGATCCCGTCGCTCGATGCGTTCCTGCGACACGGAAACCTCTGACCGCCCCCGATTGCATCCCGCGTGCCAGGTCGCGAAACCGTCGGTCTCGGGGTCGATCGACCGCGATCCGTCCGCATCCCGGAGCGGGGAGGCCCGGTCGAACGTCAGCTCGACACGGGTTCCGGCAACCAGTTCCCGCTCGACGTGCGCTTCACGGACCTCCACCGAGACGTAGGTCCGTCCCCACAGCTGCTCGGGATCCACGGCGGAGGTCGGCGTCGACGCGACATCGGATCGGTCGTCGATCTCGAGCTCGTTCGCCGCCAGGGACGGCACGAGCAGCGCCGTGACGACGAGCATCGCCAAGCCACCGAGACCAGCCGCGCCGCGGGTCAACAGCATCTGTCGCCGTGCACGCTTCACCAGCGCGGCCGTGTCCAACGGCCGGGTCGGCGGCTGGGCCGCCTGTCGCATCAGCTCTTCGAGGTCACTGGCCATCGTGGACCTCCTGTGATCGCGATGCTGGTCTGAGCAGTGATCGGAGTTGCCGGGCTGCGCGGTGTGTCCTCGCCCGAACGGCACCGGGAGTGATCCCGAGCACCGCGGCCGCCTGCTCGGCCGAAAGGTCCAGGAGGTACCGCATGATGACGGCTTCACGCTGCTCGTCGGAGAGCGCGCGCAAGGCCCAGCGGACCGACAGCTGGTCCTCGACCGACGGCCCGGGGAGGACCGTCTCGGGAGGTCCGTGGCGCTCCCATGCTCTTCGTTCGGCGTGCCGACGTCGACACCTGGAGTTCGCCAGGTTCACGGCCATGCGGTAGGTCCACCCTTGCGGCGACTCGAGCGTGGACACCCGCGACCATCGGCGGCATGCTCGCAGGAGCGCCTCCTGCACCAACTCCTCGGCCACGTGAACGTCGCCGCAGTACTGCGTCATGGCGGCGACGAGCCGGGGCCACGCAGCCGCGCAGAAGCGCTCCTGCTCGTCGAGCGCGTCGCCCACGGTCGTGTCCCGTCCGTTCCGGAGAGTGTCCTCTACCGACGACACGCATGAGGGCCGCGGTCCGTGACGCAGCTTGCCCCGGGGAAACGTGGGCGGTGTGTCAGGCAGGTCGTTCGCTCTCGCCGAGCCGCGGGAACGGGCGCGTCGAGAACACCACTTCGAGCGGTACCTCGAAATGCTCGGCGATGCGAAGGGCCAGGAACAGCGACGGGCTGTACTCGCCGCGCTCGAGGTAGCCGACCGTCTGGTAGTGGACGCCGAGGGCCTCGGAGAGCTCGCGTCGCGAGATGCCCCGCTCGGCGCGCAGCATCGCGATGCGGTTGTGGACGAACTCGCTCACGGCGTCCTCGCCTGGGTCGTGTTCACACGCCGGCGTGCAGCGCTGCTTCGCGTTGCGCGGCGACCTTCGAGCCGGACTGTCGGCGGGCGGTGCGCCGAAGCGCGAGCGGAGCGAGCACCGTCGCCGCGACCGCCCACGCGGCGAGGACGAGGAAGGTCGTCCCCACGCGCCACGTGCCGCCGATCTCGACCGACGAGACCATGTCGGGGAGCAGCGCGGCTCGCGTCCCGAGGCCGAGCCAGTAGACAGGCAGCGCCTGGCCGATCACCTGCGCCCAGCCGGGCAGCTCGGTGATCGGTTGTGTGATCCCGGAGACGAACATCACGCCCGCGATGGCGGCGACGCCGATGCTGAAGACACCCTTCGTGCTCTTCAGCAACGACCCGACCAGGAGCCCGAGGGGCACGAGCGCCGCGATACCGAACAGCACGACCGCCGCGAAGTGCAGCCAGCCGAGCGGCGGCACGTCGGCGAGTCCGTCGATGAACAGCAAGGAGGGGACGATGACGAGCAGCATGCCGAGCAGGGCCTCGAGCGACACGCCGACGCTCCGGCCGAGCACGTACCCCGTCAGGCCGTCCGGGAGGGTCCGGACCCGAAACAGCGTGCCGTCCTCACGTTCGGCAGCGAGCGAGTACATCGGACTGAGCATGTTGAACGCGACCACGATCGCGAACATCCCCGGCGCCGCGAACCGGACCCACGGGACCGATCGCGTCCCGAGGTCGATGACCTCACCGGTGCGAGAGAAGTACACCAGGGCCGCGAAGGGGAGCAAGCCGAAGACGACGGTCGGAACGATCTCGCTCCGGTGGGTCACGAGGATGCGGAACTCGGTGGTCCCGCGGTAGATCCCTGCGAGGACGGCGTTGCGGGTCCGGTTCATCTCGAAGCCTCCTCGGAGCGTGCGGCCAACGAGAGGTCCGGCGCGGACTCCTCCTCTGCGACGAGTGCGAGGTAGGTGTCCTCGAGCGATTGGCGCCGGACCTCGAGGTCGGTGAGCTCCGGCCCGGGCTCGGCCTGGAGTTGGCGGACGAACCCTGCCGGATCGCTCGTCGGGTGGACGTAGTCGGTGCCGTCGCGCCGCCAGCGAACCTCCGCGGTCCCGCCGACCTGGCGCGCGAGCGCGTCGGGCGTCCCGGACGCGACGATCCGCCCGCGGGCCAGGATGACGATCCGATCGGCGAGCCGTTCGGCCTCGGCCAGATCGTGGGTGGTCAGGACGAC
Source organism: uncultured Nitriliruptoraceae bacterium (assembly GCA_963695235.1). Taxonomy (GTDB): domain Bacteria; phylum Actinomycetota; class Nitriliruptoria; order Nitriliruptorales; family Nitriliruptoraceae; genus PWLR01. Next base: position 126,680 of record OY968778.1, on the reverse strand, counting down.
CGTGGTGTCCTCCATGTCGCTCAGCCGGTGGACGAGCTCGTGGAACTCCCGCCGCGCGTGCGGGTCGAACCCGGTCGTCGGCTCGTCGAGGAAGAGCAACTCGGGGTTGCCGACGAGGCCGAGTGCGACGTCGAGGCGTCGGCGCTGGCCGCCCGAGAGGGTGCTGATGCGCGAACGGGCCTGCTCCCGTAGGCCGACGGTGTCGAGGAGCTGATCGGCGTCGAGCGGGCGGACGCGCTCCGGGGTCGTGTAGGGACGGTGGTGGAGTCCGGCCTGGACGACCAGTTCGCGGACGCGCCAGCGCGCATGGTCCCGCCACGACTGGAACACGACCCCGACGCGTGCCCGCCAGGCATCGTCGCCGTGCTGCGGATCGACGCCGAGCACCTCCACGTCCCCGGCAGAGCGGCGGCGGAACCCCTCGAGGATCTCGATGGTGGTGGTCTTGCCGGCGCCGTTCGGTCCGAGCAACGTCAGGACCTCGCCGCGGTGCACGTCCAGGTCGATGCCGTGCAACACGTCCTTCGTGCCGTACCGCATCCGGACGGCCCGGGCGGTGATCACCGGCTCGTCTTGCCGGATGGTCCTCGTCGTCACGACGGCGCTCCTCATCCTATGAACGCGACGGACGATAGCAGGTCTACTACATTTCGCACAGGTCCCTGCTCGAAGGCACCGGCGATGCGCCGCGCGGGTCACGCACGTCGCCACTCGAACGCCTTGCGACCCGGCGCGGCGTACGATGGTGCGTGTGAGCAGCACACCCGCCTCGGAGCAGCGCCTGCGCGACCTCGCGCTGCTGCGCGTCGTCCGCGATCGGATCGACCGGGAGTACGCGCAGCCGTTGGACGTCGAATCGCTCGCGCGCGGTGTGCACATGTCGGCCGGCCACCTCAGTCGCCAGTTCCGGCGCGCGTACGGCGAGTCGCCCTACGCCTACCTGATGACGAGGCGGATCGAGCGCGCGATGGCGCTGCTGCGTCGCGGCGACCTCAGCGTCACCGACGTCTGCTTCGCCGTCGGCTGCGCGTCGCTCGGCACCTTCAGCAGCCGTTTCACCGAACTGGTCGGTGTCCCGCCCAGCATCTATCGGCTCCAGGCCGATCGGGCGACGGTCGGGATGCCGCCGTGCGTGGCCAAGCAGGTGACCAGGCCGATCAGGAATCGAGAAGCGCCAGCTCCGGAGCCGCGCATAGCGTGACCGCCGACGGGCGCGGGCCCCGCTCCGTCCGTCCCCGACCGTCCTCCCCACAGCGGCACGACAGAGGAACACCCCCTTGGACATCACCATCCACTCGAGCTTCCTCCCGCATACCGACCCCGACGTCTCCCTCGCCTTCTACCGCGACGTCCTCGGCTTCGAGGTCCGCAACGACGTCGGCTACGAAGGGATGCGGTGGATCACGGTCGGCCCGACCGATCAGCCCGACACCTCCATCGTCCTGCATCCTCCGGTCGCCAGCCCCGGCATCACCGACGACGAGCGCAGGACCATCCTCGAGCTGGTGGCCAAGGGCAGCTACTTCGGTGTCAACCTGGCCACGGCCGACCTCGACGACACCTTCGCGCGGTTGGAGGCCAGCGGCGCCGAGGTCGTCCAGGAGCCGATCGACCAGGACTACGGGGTCCGCGACTGCGCCTTCCGCGATCCGGCGGGCAACATGATCCGGATCCAGGAGCTGCGCTGACCCGGGTCACCCCCCGCGGTGACGGATGGAGCATCGATGAGCACGGCCTCGAGATCGGACACGCAGGCACCGGCGTCGCACGTTGCCGACAGCCACGACCTGATCCGCGTCCAGGGCGCGCGGGAGAACAACCTCAAGGACGTCAGCATCGAGCTGCCGAAGCGCCGGCTGACGGTGTTCACGGGCATCTCCGGCTCCGGCAAGTCGTCACTGGTGTTCGGCACGATCGCCGCCGAGTCGCAACGGATGATCAACGAGACCTACAGCGCCTTCCTCCAGGGCTTCATGCAGACGCTGTCCCGGCCCGAGGTCGACGTGCTCGACGGGCTGACGACCGCGATCATCGTCGACCAGGAGCGGATGGGTGGTGACCCCCGCTCCACGGTGGGCACGGCCACCGATGCCAACGCGATGCTGCGCATCCTCTTCAGCAGGCTGGGGCAGCCGCACATCGGCTCGCCCAGCGCGTTCGCCTTCAACGTCGCCTCGGTCCGCGCGAGCGGTGTGATCACCGTCGAACGTGGGGCCGGCAAGGGCAAGGCCGTCAAGCAGACCTTCACCCACACCGGCGGCATGTGCCCGCGCTGCGAGGGTCGGGGAACGGTTTCCGACATCGACCTCACCCAGCTCTACGACGACTCGAAGTCGCTCTCCGAGGGCGCATTCACCATTCCCGGGTGGAAGTCCGACAGCTTCTGGACGGTGCGCGTCTACGCCGAGTCCGGCTTCGTCGACCCCGACAAGCCGATCCGTGACTACACCAAGAAGGAGCTCGAGGCCTTCCTCTACAAGGAGCCCGTGAAGGTGAAGGTCGACGGGGTCAACCTCACCTACGAGGGGCTGATCCCCAAGGTCCAGAAGTCGTTCCTGTCCAAGGACCCCGAGGCGATGCAGCCGCACATCCGGGCGTTCGTCGACCGTGCGGTCACCTTCACCGCATGTCCCGACTGCGACGGCACCCGGCTCAGCGAGGCGGCCCGCTCCTCGCGCATCGAGGGCGTGAACATCGCCGACGCATGCCGGATGCAGATCAGCGATCTCGCCGGATGGGTCCGTGGCCTCGACGAGCCGTCGGTGGCACCGTTGCTCGCGGCGCTCGGACACACGCTCGACTCGTTCGTGGAGATCGGGCTGGGCTACCTCTCGCTCGATCGGCCATCGGGCACGTTGTCGGGTGGTGAGGCGCAGCGCGTCAAGATGATCCGCCACCTCGGGTCCGCGCTCACGGACGTCACGTACGTCTTCGACGAGCCCACCATCGGCCTGCACCCCCATGACATCCAGCGGATGAACGATCTGCTCTTGCGGCTGCGCGACAAGGGCAACACCGTCCTGGTCGTCGAGCACAAGCCGGAGACGATCGCCATCGCGGACCACGTGGTCGACCTCGGTCCCGGCGCCGGCACGGCGGGCGGGACGATCTGCTTCGAAGGCACCGTCGACGGTCTGCGCGACAGCGGCACCGTCACGGGACGCCATCTCGACGACCGGGCGTCGCTCAAGCCGGAGGTGCGGGAGCCGACCGGGGCCCTCGAGATCCGCGGCGCCAGCCGGAACAACCTCGACGGCGTCGACGTCGACGTCCCTCTCGGGGTGCTCTGCGTCGTCACCGGCGTCGCCGGTTCGGGCAAGAGCTCGCTGATCCACGGCTCCATCCCCCCAGGCGCCGGTGTGGTGTCGGTCGACCAGCGTGCGATCCGCGGCTCGCGCAGGAGCAACCCGGCGACCTACACGGGACTCCTCGATCCGATCCGGAAGGCATTCGCGAAGGCCAACGGCGTGAAACCGGCACTGTTCAGCGCCAACTCCGAAGGTGCCTGCCCCGCCTGCAACGGCGCCGGTGTCATCTACACCGACCTCGGGATGATGGCCGGCGTCGCGACGACCTGCGAGGAGTGCGAGGGCAAGCGGTTCGAGGCATCGGTCCTCGATCACCACCTCGGCGGCCGAGACATAAGCGAGGTGCTCGCGATGTCGGTGACGGAGGCCGAGGAGTTCTTCGGCGCCGGCGACGCGCGCACGCCGGCCGCGCACGCGATCCTCGGACGGCTCGCCGACGTCGGACTCGGCTACCTCAGCCTCGGCCAGCCGCTCACCACCCTGTCCGGCGGTGAGCGCCAACGGCTCAAGCTGGCCACCCGCATGGCAGACAAGGGGGGTGGCGTCTACGTCCTCGACGAGCCGACCACCGGCCTCCACCTCGCCGACGTCGAGCAGCTCCTGGCGCTGCTCGACCGGCTCGTCGACTCCGGCACGTCGGTCATCGTCATCGAGCACCACCAGGCGGTCATGGCTCACGCCGACTGGATCATCGACCTCGGTCCCGGCGCCGGCCACGACGGCGGCCGGATCGTCTTCGAGGGCACGCCGGCCGACCTGGTCGCTGCACGCTCCACGCTCACCGGCGAGCACCTCGCGGCGTACGTCGCCTGACCAGGAGCTCTGGACACCGCACGATGTCGACGACCTCCGACCAGCCGCAGCTCCGGCCTTCGCCGGCGCCTCCTCGGCGATCCGGCGGCGCGAGCCCCGTTGCACTGGTCACCGGCGCGAACCACGGCATCGGCGCTGCCACGGCGCGGGCCCTGGCCTCGACCGGAGCCCGCGTCGTCGTGTCCGGCCTCGCGCTGTCGGAGGAACCGGACCCGGCGATCCCGCCGGCGTACTACGAGGCGCGCGCACGTGAGCCGGAGACGGTGGCGAGAGCCATCCGCCTCGCTGGCGGCCAGGCCGTCGCCATCCCGCAGGATCTCGGCGACACAGCCGCCGCCCGTCGACTGTTCGACGGGGCCGAGGCAGCCTTCGGTGCACCTGTCCGGATCCTGGTCCACAACGCCACCGGCTGGGTCGGTGACACCTTCACCGAAGAGCCCGCCGACCACCTCCAGCGCGCCATCCGGCCGGTGAGCGAAGCAACGTTCGACCAGCAGTTCGCCGTCGACGCACGAGCCGGGGCGCTCCTGATCGCCGAGCTCGCACGTCGCCACCGGCATCGCGGTGACGGGTGGGGCCGCATCGTGACGCTCACGTCGGGCGGCCCGGACGGGTTCCCCGGCGAGGCCTCCTACGGCGCGGCGAAGGCGGCCCTCGACAACTACGTGATGACCGCCGCTGCGGAGCTCGGACACGTGGGCATCACTGCCAACGCGGTGATGCCGCCGGTGACCGACACCGGCTGGGTCACTGCTGCCGTCCACGAGGTCGTCGAGGCCTCCTCGGTCCATCATCACGTCGCGACCCCCGAGGAGGTCGCGGGTGCGATCGCGTGGCTGTGCTCCGACGACGCCTGGCTGGTGACGGGCAACAGGCTCGTTCTGCGCTGACGACGGGCCCGGCGACGGCTGCTCCGGGACGTGCCCGGAGGGTGTCTCGACGTGGAGACATCGTCGGGGCGTGCGGTAGCGTCGGGTGCGTGACCCGTCACCGTCCCACACCTCGCGATCCCTCCGACGCCGGCCTGATGCGCCGAGGCGCGCGGGTGATCGGCGTCGCCCTTCGGGGTGCCCCTCGACCGTTCGCCGTGGGGATCGGCGGTGCCACGCTGTACGCGGCGATGATCGTCGCCGCATCGGCGGTGCTCGGGTGGGTGACCGACGACGTGTTGCTGCCGGCCTTCGAGGCCGAGGAGCTGTCGGTCGCGGCCGTCGCGCTCGCAGCGGGCCTCGTGCTCGGGGTCGCCGTCCTGAAGGCGGCGGGCGTCGTGTGCCGTCGGCTCGGTGCGTACGTCGCGCAGTACGACCTGCAGGCCACCTATCGCCGTCGGGTGACGCGCCGGTACCTGGAGCTGCCCCTCTCCTGGCACCGACGGCATCCGACCGGCGAGTTGCTCTCCAACGCCAACGCCGACGTCGAGTCGGCCTTCTTCGTCGCGGCACCCCTGCCGATGGCGTTCGGCGCCTCGGTGCTGCTGGTGGTGACCGGTGCGCTGCTCGTCGCGACCGACCCTGCGCTGGCTGCCATCGGCTTCGGTGTCGGGCCGCTGCTCGGCTTCGCCAACTGGTACTACCAGCGCAGGATGCGGACCGCCGCGACGGTGGCGCAGCAGGCCCGCGCGGACGTCGCGGAGGTCGCGCACGAGTCGTTCGACGGGGCGTTGGTCGTGAAGACGCTCGGTCGCGAGGTGGCAGAGACCGAACGCTTCGCTCGCGCGTCGGAGGTGCTGCGCGACCGCATGATCGTCGTCGGACGTCTGCGCGCCTTCTTCGACCCGGTGATCGAGGCGCTGCCCAACGTCGGCATCCTCCTGGTGCTGCTCGTCGGCGCGCATCGGGTGCGTGCGGGCGCCCTGACGCCCGGTGACCTCGTGACGTTCGCGTACCTCTTCCGCCTCGTCGCACTGCCGATGCGCGTGTTCGGCTGGCTGCTCGGCGAGTTGCCTCGCGCCGTGGTCGGGTGGGACCGGGTCCAGCGCGTGCTCCAGGCGACGGGCGAGATGCGCTACGGCGCGGCCAGCGGCGCCGGCACGGGCGGCGCCTCGGCAGCGTTCGTTGAGGTCGGCTTCCACCATCCCCCGACGGAGCGGGAGGAGCTGTCCGGCGCGGGCGACACCGCTCAGCGCGTCACGGACACCTCCGACGACAACACCCGTGGGATCGCCTCGGTGACCTTCGACGTCCCACCGGGCCGAACCGTGGCGTTGGTCGGCGCCACCGGCTCCGGGAAGTCCACCGTGGCGTCGTTGCTCGCCCGTCTGTACGACCCGGACCACGGGTGCATCACCTTCGACGGCGGGGACATCCAGGGGCTCGCGCGCGACCAGCTGGCGGCGCACGTCGCGATCGTCTTCCAGGACGCCTTCCTGTTCGACGACACCGTCCGAGGCAACATCGCGCTCGGTCGCGACCTCGCACACGAGGAGGTGGTCCGCGCCGCACGGCTGGCGCGCGCACACGATTTCGTCGCCGCGCTGCCCGAGGGCTACGAGACGCGGGTCGGTGAGCGCGGCGCGACGTTGTCGGGTGGTCAGCGCCAGCGCATCGCACTCGCCCGGGCGCTGATCCGCCGGCCCCGGCTGCTGGTGCTCGACGACGCGACCTCCGCGGTCGATCCCTCGGTCGAGTCGGAGATCCTGCGCGGCCTCGCCGCCGCCGACCTGCCGTCGACGATCGTGCTGGTCGCCTACCGGCGCGCGTCCATCGCGCTCGCCGACGAGGTGGTCTTCCTCCGGGACGGTCGGGTCGCGGCCCGCGGCCCGCACGCGGAGCTGTTGCGCGACGAGCCCGCCTACGCCCGCCTGGTCACCGCCTACGAGCTGGAGCACGACGAACGGGAGCGCCGATCATGAGCGGGGCCCCGCGGCAGGTCGCGCCCCGCGTCGACGGCGCATGGCACACGGTACGACGCGGGGTCGCGCTGTCCCCGGTGCTGCGGCTCGGTCTTCCGGGCACGCTGGCCCTGGCCCTCGTGGCCACGGCGGGTCGTGCGATCGTTCCCGTCGCGATCCAGCGCACGGTCGACGACGGGCTCGGCGGTGCCGCCGGCATCGACATGGCGGCGATCGCGAGCATCGTGGCGTTCGCCGGCGTCGCCGTGCTCGTCACCGCGGGCGCGAGTGGCTGGATGAACTATCGGCTGGCGGCCGTCGTCGAGACGGCGCTCTCGAGCCTGCGGGTCCAGGCGTTCCGCCACATCCACGATCTGTCCATGCTGCACCAGGCCGACCAGCAGCGGGGCTCGCTCGTCTCGCGGGTCACCTCGGACGTCGACGAGATCAGCCGTTTCATGCAGTGGGGCGGCATCAACCTCATCACCGCGATCGGCCAGCTCACGGTGGCCACGATCGTGATGTTCGTGTACTCGTGGCAGCTCACGCTGGTCGTGCTGGCCGTGTTCGTGCCGTTCCTGCTCGGCGCCCGCTGGTTCCAGCAACGGTTGACGGTCGCGTTCCTGCTCGTCCGCCAGAAGGTCGGGGAGCTGCTCGGTGTCGTCGCCGAGACGGTCGTCGGAGCTCCCGTGGTCCGTGCCTACGGCGTCGAGGAGCGCACGCAGGAGCGCATCGACGAGGCGATCGATCGCCATCGGACCGCCGCCGTCCGTGCGGGCACGCTGTCGTCCACCTTCTCCGGCACGGGCGAGGTCTTCGGTGCGGCGGCGACGGCCGCGGCGATCACGGTGGGGATCTGGCTCGGCACGGACGGCGTCCTGACGGCGGGCACGGTGCTGGCGTTCCTGTTCCTCATCACGCTGTTCGTCGACCCCGTCCTCATCGCCGCCGAGGTGATCAACGAGGGCCAGACCGCGGTTGCTGGCTGGCGGCGTGTCCTCGACGTGCTCGACATGGAGCCGGACGTCGCGGACCCGGGTCCGGACGGCGCGGTGCTGCCTGCCGGTCCGATCGGCGTGCGCTTCGACCACGTGTCCTTCCGCTATCCCCGACCGGGTGAGTCGGCCTCGTCGGCGTCCGGTCCCTACGTGCTCCACGACGTGGACCTGTCGGTGGCACCGCAGTCCCACATCGCGGTGGTCGGCGAGACCGGATCGGGAAAGACCACCTTCGCGAAGCTGCTGACGCGGTTGATGGACCCGACGGACGGGCGGATCCTGATCGACGACCTCGCGCTCGACACGATCCGTTTCGACAGCCTGCGGCGCCGCGTGGTCATGGTTCCCCAGGACGGCGCGTTGTTCGACGGCTCGATCGCGGACAACGTGCGCATGGGCAGGCCGGACGTGTCCGGGGACGACCTGCACCTGGCCTTCCTCGAACTGGGGCTCTCGGACTGGATCGACGAGCTCCCCCAGCACCTCGACACACGGACGGGGGAGCGTGGCTCGTCTTTGTCGGCGGGGGAACGGCAGCTGGTCGCCCTCGCCCGTGCCTACCTCGCGAACCCGGACCTGCTCGTCCTGGACGAGGCCACCTCGGCGGTCGACCCGGCAACGGAGGTACGGCTCCAGCGTGCGCTGGCGGGCCTGACCTCCGGGCGCACCACGATCACGATCGCGCACCGCCTGTCGACCGCCGAGTCCGCCGACGAGGTGCTGGTGTTCGATGCCGGCCGTGTGGTCGAGCGAGGCACGCACGCACAGCTGGTGGCGGCGGGGGGCGTCTACGGCGGGCTCCACGCCAGTTGGATGCGGGGCGTCGCGGCACGCCCTTGATCGGTCGTCGGGTCGTGCGGTTGACCGGCGTCCTCCGCGCGCGGTACCTTCCCCTCTGCGCGTGCACCGTCGCGTCGCCGCGCTCTGCACCTGTCGCTCCTCCACGCGTGACCTGCGCGTCGTCCCGCGCGCCGCGAGCAACGCTTCGCGCCGACCGCGGAGACAGCGCAGCTGCAGCCGAACCCTGCCAGGTGAGTGACAGGAGCAAGCCGTGTACGCGGTCATCGCAACAGGCGGCAAGCAGTACCGGGTCGAGCCCGGTCAGCACGTGACCGTCGAGAAGCTCGTCGGCGAGATCGGCGACGCCGTGGAGCTGACCCCGGTGCTCGTGGTCGACGACGAGGGCTCGGTCGTCTCCGGTGGGGACCTCGCGGATCGCTCGGTCTCGGCGACGATCACGGGGCACGACAAGGCGCCCCGCATCCGGGTCTTCACCTACAAGAACAAGTCCCGGCAGCACAAGCGGCGTGGCCACCGACAGCTGCGCACCACGATCCGGATCGAGGGGATCTGACATGGCGCACAAGAAGGGCGGCGGCTCCTCCAACAACGGTCGCGACTCGAACGCGAAGCGTCTGGGCGTCAAGAAGTACGGCGGCGAGGCGATCCGTGCGGGTGGCATCATCGTGCGCCAGCGGGGCACGAAGATCCACCCGGGCGAGAACGTCGGTCGCGGCGGCGACGACACCCTGTTCGCGCTCGTCGACGGTGCCGTGCGGTTCCGCAAGAGCGGCCCGCGCACGACGGCGAACGTGGACCCGGTCGACGCCTGACGGGCCGACGCGACACACCACGAGGGCGGCCGACGATGGCCGCCCTCCGCGCGTCCTGTGCCACCATCCGGTGATGCGCATCGCCTCAGGAGCCTGACGTGGACGCCCCGAGCTTCATCGACGAGTGCACGATCCACGTGCGCGGCGGCGACGGCGGCAACGGCTCGGTGTCGTTCCGGCGCGAGGCCCACGTGCCGCGCGGCGGTCCCGACGGCGGCGACGGCGGCCAGGGCGGCGACGTCGTGCTCGTCGCCGACGAGAACGCCACCTCGCTCCTCGACCTGCACCGTTCGCCGCATCAGCGTGGCGAGAAGGGTGGGCACGGGTCCGGCCAGCAACGGACCGGCGCCGACGGCGCGGACCGCGTCCTGCGGGTGCCCGTCGGGACGGTCGTCCGTGACCGAGCGGGTGGCCGGGTGCTCACGGACCTCGTCTCCGACGGCCAGCGCTACGTGGCGGCGCGTGGCGGGCGGGGCGGTCGCGGCAACGCGTCGTTCGCCAACCGGCACCGTCGGCTGCCCACGTTCGCCGAGCGGGGAGAGCAGACGGAGGAGCAGGATCTCCGGCTGGAGCTCAAGCTCATCGCGGACGTCGGGCTCGTCGGCTTCCCCTCCGCCGGCAAGTCGTCGCTGGTCGGACGGCTCTCCGCCGCCACCCCACGCGTCGAGGCCTGGCCCTTCACCACGCTGACGCCGCATCTCGGCGTGATGCGCGCCGGGTCGAGTGCGGCTGGCGACCCGATCGACGTGGTGCTCGCCGACGTCCCCGGCCTGATCGAGGGCGCCGCGGAGGGCAAGGGGCTCGGACTCCGGTTCCTCAGGCACATCGAACGGTGCCTGGTGCTGCTGCACGTGCTGGACGCGGGCTCCCTCGAGGCCGCGCGCGACCCCGTTCGCGACCTGGCCGTGCTCCGGGCGGAGCTGCGGGCGCACGACGCCTCGCTGCTCGACCGCCCCCAGTTGCTGGTGCTCAACAAGGTCGACCTCCCGGACGGTCTCGCGATGGCGCAGCTCGTCCGCGAGCAGCTCGAGGCCGCCGGAGACGAGGTGCTCGAGGTCTCGGCGGTGAGCGGGCAGGGGCTCGATGCACTCCGCTACCGGCTCGGCGCCCTGGTGGCCGACGAGCGTGCACGCAGGGGCCCGATCCACGTCGAGGTGGACGCCGACGAGGAGGTGCTCCTGCGGCTCGTGCCCCAGGGGAACGACCTCACCGTGGAGCGCGACGGCGATGCGTTCCTGGTCAGCGGTGGACGGATCAGGCGTTGGGTCCAGATGCTCCCGCTCGAGGACGCGGGCGCCGTCCGCTACCTCCAGGGCCGCCTCCGGCGTGCCGGCGTCGAGAAGGCGCTCGTCGCGGCGGGGGCGCGTGCCGGCGACGAGGTGGTCATCGGTGACCTCGTCTTCGACTTCGACCCAGAGCTCCAGGACCTCCCACCGGCGGAGCGGGCGGCGATCCTCGCCGCCGAGGCCGAGGACGCCGCGGCGGACGACGACGACGCCGACCCCGACGTCGACGACGGCGCGGAAGATGACGCCGTCGCCGACGAGCGCGCAGGTGACGGGGCCCGTGACGAGGACCAGGCGTGAGCGACGCACGACGGTTCCCACGCCCCGACCTCGTGGTGGTCAAGGTCGGCTCCTCGTCGCTCCGTGGCGCCGACGGACGGCTCGACCGCGGCCAGGTCGCCTCCCTCGCCGATCAGCTCGCTGCCGCTCGTGAGGCCGGCAGCCGCGTCGTGCTGGTGTCCTCGGGCGCCGTCGCCGCCGGCATGGGGCTGCTGGGGCTCGACCGCCGTCCCGTCGACCTCCCGACCTTGCAGGCGGCGGCCGCCGTGGGGCAGGGCGAGCTGATCCAGGCCTACCAGCGGGTGCTCGCCGGCCGCGGGCTCACCGGCGCGCAGATCCTGCTGAGCCAGGACGACTTCGTCCGACGCGGTCGCTACCTCAACGCCCGGACGACGCTGCAGCGGCTGCTCGAGCTCGGGGCGTTGCCGATCATCAACGAGAACGACGCCGTGACAACCGACGAGCTCGCCTACGGGGACAACGACCGGCTGGCCGCCCTGGTCGCCTCGATGCTGCACGCGCGGCTCTTGGTGCTCCTTTCCGACGTCGACGGGCTCTACGACCGCGATCCCGGACGCGAGGGGGCGAGACTGATCCGGCGGGTCGACGACATCGGAGCGCTCGATCCCAGCGCGATCGGTGGGGTGGGCTCCTACGTCGGGTCGGGTGGGATGCGCACCAAGGTGGCGTCCGCCCATGTCGCGGTCGCCTCGGCCTGCCACGCGGTGGTGGCGGACGCCCGCACGCCGGACGTGATCGCGGCGGTGCTCGACGGCCGCGAGGTCGGGACCTGGTTCGTCGCGCAGCCCGCACGGATGGAGGCGCGGCGGTTGTGGATCGGCTTCGCGCTCGCCGTCCACGGGCGGGTGCACGTCGACGCCGGCGCCGTCGAGGCGCTGCGCAGCCGTGGTGTGTCGTTGCTGAGCGTGGGCGTGCTCCGCGCGGACGGCGCGTTCACGGCGGGTGACGCCGTGGAGGTGGTCGCACCCGACGGCTCCGTGGTGGCCAGGGGGCTCGTGAACTACGACGTCGCGGACATCACCCGGATCGCCGGACGCTCGACGGCCGACGCGGCCGCCACGTTCGGCACGGGCTTCACCCGTGAGGTGATCCACCGCGACGACCTGGCCGTCCTGGGCTGATCGCAGGCCTTCGGCCGTGCACGGGGGTCGCGCGCGTCGGGCGGCCGCTCACCCGCCGGACCCCCCGGTCCGAAGCTGCCGGGCGGTTGGCTCGTCGGGCGCGATCGCCAGCAGCACCTCGCCGTCGTCGCAGTGCAGCAGCGCCGCGTGGTCGTCGGCCGTGAAGGTCGCGGCCGCGCCGGTCGCCCCGCCCGCCGTGCGTCGCGCCGACGGGAACGCCGCCGCGTACCAGTCGTCCATCGTCGCGCACAACGGCTCGGCGCCCGACCCCGAGTCCACGAGCGCGAGGGCGACCGCCGTGTCGTCGCCACGCCCGTAGATGCTCGCTCGTCCGCCGGCCCACGCCGCCGCTCGTTCCGCCGGCCGATCCAGTCCGGCGTCCGGGTCGTCGCCAGGAGCCTCGAGGAGCCACAGCAGCGGGGCCGCGCCGAAGGTCGACCCGTGCAGCAGCGCGTAGCCGTCCGGCGCGCGCGTGTCCGTCGGGGGCACGGGGTCGTCGGCATGTCCGAACAGCACCTCCGCCGAGGTGGTCGGTGGCGACCGGTAGGCCGCGTCGACGGCGTCCCACCCGCCCTCCTGGTGCAGCCCGCACACGTGCTCGAGGCCGTCGGTGTACGGCGAGAGGAGCTCGCGCTGGAGCACGTGGGGGACGTCGTCGAGCCCTGCGTCGGAGATCGACGGGTCGAGCGCCAGCGAGAGCTGGTCGCCGATGGTCAGCCGCTGCGTCGCCCACTGCTGCATGACGAGCGTCGCGTCGCCCTCGACCACCGCCTGCGCCGCGTAGGCCGCATCGGCATCCCCCCGGTCGACGAGCGACGCCGTGTCGGGCAGTCCGAGCTGCTGGTCGGTCAGCGCGTGGACGAGCTCATGCGCGAGCGCCACCCGATCCGCGGCGCGCAGGCGCCCGTCGTCGGGCACCCGGACGACCAGCTCGCCCGTCTCCGGGACGTAGAACCCGGCCACCTGGGCGTCGAGCAGGTCGAGCTGCAGAGCCAGCAGGTCCACGCCCCCCGGGATCGCCCCGAGCGCCGCCCACAGTCGCTGCGCCGCGTCGGCCGAGACCGGGTCGTGCTCGTCCTCCACGAGGGTCCGCACCCGCTCCTGCACGGCTGCCGTGTCGAGGAAGGCCACCTCGACGTCGTCGTCCCAGTCGAGGCTCCGCAGCGCCGCGACCTCCCGGGCGGTGCGCTCCACCAGCTGCTCAGGGTCTTCGGCCTCCTGGTCCTGACCGGTCGGCGCGCCGAGCAGCCCGTCGAGGAGCCCATCCAGGAAGCCGTCCGTCCCGCCACCGAACAGGCCGTCGAGCTCGCCCCCGAGCATGCCGTCGAGCGGGCCGGCCGCGCCGTCGCCGTCGCCGTCCGGCCCGGCGATCGCCGTCAGGCAGCGTGTGCCGGCCAGGGCGTCGGCCTGCGACCCCGATCCGGCGAGTCCGTCGAGGAGCCGGTCCAGCAGCCCGTCCGGGGGGTCGGCGTCGCCGCGCGGGGCCGCGCCGTCCTGGGCACGGTCGAGCTCCGCGCGCAGCTCCCGGACCTCCGACGCCAGCCGGTCGCGGGTGGACGAGACCTGACGCAGCGCCACCGACTGGGCGAGGAACCCCACACTGACGGCCAGGAGCGCCAGCACGGCAACCCCCGCGATCGTCGGCCAGACCCAGCGCGGCATGCGGCGAGGGTAGGACGCGCGTCAGTCGTCCGAGTCGGCCGAGGACGGACTGTCGACCGAGGACGGGCTGTCCGGTGACGGCGACGGCGCGGGAGCCGGAGCAGGAGGCGCCGAGGTGGAGCCGCTCCCGGAAAGTGACGGGCCGTCCGGACTGTCCGTCGAGGCGGGGCTCGCCGCCGTCGCGCTCCCCGCGGTGTCACCGACGATCCTGCTGCCCGGGCGCACGATCTCGATCGTCGCCGGGGTGTCGATGTCCGGGCCGACCGCATCCGGACCGAGGTCGAGCGTGGCCGAGGCGTCGATGACGAGCAGGTCGATCGGTGCCGCCGGTTCCGTCACCGGCCGTCCGAGGAGCAGCGCACCGATACCGAGCCCGGTCACCGCCGTCGCCAGCGAGGCGACCTGCCAGCGCCTGGGTGCGTCCATGTGGTGGCTCCTCGTCCGCTGTCGTCAGCCGTCGGTCCGCAGGCGGAGCGTCGGGCGGTCCCCGTCCTCCGCCCCTGGCACGAGGCGCAGGGTGTCGTGCGACGCGTGCCCCGCCAGCACCTCGTCGTGTGGCAGCTCGCCGTCGTCGGGTCCCGCGGGCGACCAGGGCAGCCGGAGCTCGATCGCGGTGCCGTCCGCGCCGGAGGCGACGACGATGTCGCCCTCGTGCGCGTCGACGACCGCCCGGACCACCGACAGTCCGAGGCCGGTCGAGCCGGCGGCGTCGCCTGCGCGGACGAACGGCGAGAACGCCTGCTCCCGGATCTCCTCCGGGATCCCCGGTCCGTCGTCGGCGACGACGATCGCGAGGTACGACCCGCCACGGTGCGCCTCGATCCGTACGCGGGTCCCGGGTGGGGTGTGGACGTGGGCGTTCGAGACCAGGTTGAGCACCGCCTGGGCGAGCCGGTCCGGATCCGCGCGCAGGACCACGGGCGGTGGGGGATGGATGCGGACCGCATCGCCCGCGGGCATCCCCGCCAGCTTCAGCTCCAACTCCTCGAACCAGGCCACGAGGTCGAGGTCCCGCGGGCGGCAGAAGTCGTCCATCTCGGCCCGCGCGATCGCCATCAGGTCGTCGACGAGGCGCCCCATCCGTCCGAGCTCGTCACGCACGATCGTGGCCGTCTCCCGCACCGCCTCGGGATCGGCCGTGCGCACCCGCTCGAGCAGCTCCAGGTGGCCACGGGCGATCGTGATCGGGGTCCGCAGCTCGTGGCCGATGCTGGCCATGAACTCCCGCTGTTGCTGCGACGCGTGCTCGAGCCGCTCGAGCATCGTGTTGAACTCGGTCGCGAGCACCCCGACCTCGTCGTCCGCGTCCGCGACCGCGACCCTCGCGTCGAGCTTGCGGAGCTCGGTCGACCGCGCGGTCGCCGCGAGCTCGACGAGCGGGGCCAGCGACCGCCACAACGAGGCGGCCAGCAGGATCCCGCCGAGCAGGAGGGAGATGCCCGCCGCCGCGGCGACCAGCCACGCGGCCTCCCGTGCCTCGGCGCGCACGGGTGCCAGCGGTGCGACGATCTGGAGCGTCGCCAGCTGGGCGTCGCCGACCGAGACGGGCACGCTCGACGTCCGGATCTCGCCTGCCGCGGTCCCCGTGCCGATCGTCTCGCGCTGTCCCGACGTGCCGACCGGGAGCTCGCCGGCACGGAACAGCGGCTCGAGCTCCGGTGGACCGTTGCCGGCCGCGAGCTGCCGGCCGTCGGCGAACGTCACGATGGTCCAGTAGGAGTCGGTCGAGGGGTTCAGCTCGAGGTAGCGGCGCACCGCGACCTCGAGCGCGTCGCGTGTCGAGAGGGTCGGCGCCTCGGCCTGCGTCTCGGAGAGCAACGCGGAGACGGACCGGTCGAACCGCTGGCGCTCACGCTCGATGACGACGTCGATGTCGCGGCGCCCGTCCTGCAGCAGCAACTCGTAGGCGAACAGCGACGCGACCGCGAGGCTGATCGCGAACACGGCCATCGCGGTCGCGGGGACACGGAAGCGCAGCGACCGGAGTGGGCGCGGCATCCTGTTCACCGCGCGGCCGCGAAGCGGTAGCCGGCACCGCGGACCGTCTCGATCAGGTCCTTCCGCAGTTTCCGACGCAGGTAGCCGACGTAGACCTCAACCACGTTGGAGCCGGGGTCGAAGTCGTAGCCCCACACGCGGTCCATCAGCTGCACCTGCGAGAGCACCTGCCCATCGTGGCGCATGAAGGTCTCGAGTAGCGCGAACTCCCGTGAGGTCAGCGTCACCTCCCGGCCGTCGAGCCGCACCCTGCGGCTGCGCAGGTCGAGCTCGACGTCGCCCAGGGCCAGCGCGGTGGAGGTGGACTGGTCCTTCGCGCGCAGGCGTGCGTGGACCCGGGCGAGCAGCTCGGCGAAGCTGAACGGCTTGGTCACGTAGTCGTCCGCGCCCGCGTTGAGGTTGCGGACGCGGTCCTCGACCGCGTCGCGGGCGGTCAGGACGATCACCGGGACGTCGGGCCGCCGCTGGCGGAGCCGCTCGAGGACCTGCTCGCCAGACAGCTTGGGGAGCATGAGGTCGAGGATCACGAGGTCGACGTCGTCGGAGCAGGCCAGGGCGAATCCCGTCTCGCCGTCACCGGCCACCTGGACGGTGAAGCCCTCGGCCTTGAGGCCGCGCTCGACGAACGAGGCGATCCGCGGTTCGTCCTCGACGATCAGTACGTTCATGCGCCGAGTGAACACCATCGACGTGCCCGGTCGTCCGTTCCTGAGAAGGTTCTCAGCACCGCCTCAGGGCCGGCTCACCGCGGCCGGGCAGCCTCCGGTCGCCCGGTGCGCTCCGGTGCCGTCCGTCCCCCGTGCGTTGCGAGGTGCTCCATGTCGTCGACCGACCCGCTCCGGGCCGCGCGGAACCTGATCGGGGATCGAGGTGCGCAGGTGCTCGCGGCGGCGTGCGATGCGGCCGGTGCGGCGCTCGTGACCTCGACGCTCAGGAGCGTGCACCACCGGCCCGGTCGCTCGGTCTCGCACGTCTACGAGGTGGTGCTGCACGCGGCGGGCGCGGACCGCGAGGTGCTCCTCGTGTCGCACGTCGACAGCCGCGACCTTCCCGAAGGCGCCTTCGTGCTCGAGCAGGGGCCCGACCGTGTCGCCGTGTGGCGCTTCCCGCAGGACCCGTACCTGCCCGGGTTGCCCTCCGCGATCTCGCCCGGGCGGGTCCGGGAGCTGCTGGACCGGCTCGGTGCACCGGCGGGCGACGTCTCGTTGCACACCCGGGCCTACCGGCCGTCCCGGCGGGCGGTGGTCGAGGTGCGGATAGGCGGCGAGGACACCGAGGGACGCATCCTGTACCTCAAGGTCCTGGCAGGCGACCGTGCGCAGGAGGTCGCGGACGTCCACCGCCAGCTCGTGGCGCACGTGCCCGTGCCCCGCCTCGTCGGCGTGGCGGGAGCGCAGGGCATCGTGGCGCTGGAGGCGCTGCCGGGGCGGACGCTGCGCGACGCCGTCGTCGCGGGGACCGCGCTCCCCGACGGTGCGGCGCTCGTCGAGCTCACGGAGCGCTTCGCGGCCAGCGGGCTGACGAGCCGGCGAGACCCCCGCGCCTTCGCGGACCCGGTCCGGCACGTCGACGGCCTCGTCCGCCTGCTGCCCGACCGTGCGGACGAGATCGCGGCGATCGCGCGGGCCGCGGCGGCGGTCCAGGGCGAGGTGGTCGCCGTCCACGGGGACCTCCACGACGGCCAGTTGCTGCTCGCCGACGACGGGACACTCCTCGGGCTGCTGGACGTCGACGGGTCCGGCCCCGGGCTCGTCGCCCACGACGCGGGCAATCTCGTCGCCCACGTCGCAGTGCTCGGCGAGATCTGGCCGACGGTCGCGGATCGGGCCACGGCCTACGCCGCATCCCTCGCCGCGGCCTTCCGGACCGTCGTCGGCGCAGAGGCGCTGGCCCGCGCAACGGCCGGTGCGTGGATCGGTCTCGCCACGGGCCCGTACCGGGCACAGGACGCCGACTGGCGGGAGCGCACCGACGCGCGGATCGACGCGGCCGCCGCCGCGTTGGGGTGACGGTCGTCGGCTGTTCGGTTCGAGCGGCCGGATCGGACCACGGGGACGGTCTCCTCGGATGCGGGGAGGGTGGCACCGCGCGTAGCCTCGATCCGGCCCGTGGGATGGGAGAGCGACGAGCGTGTCGAAGGTGGATCCCTGGCCGGCGGTGACCCTGTTGCGACCGAGGCGGCTCGGGGAGCTGTGGCCGCTGCTCGCGGCACGCTGCGGGGCGGAGCTCGTGGACGCGGACCTGCGACGCATCCACCATCGGCCGGGTCAGAGCTTCACGCGCGTGGACCGGGTGACGGTGTCGCGCGGTGGGAGCCTCGAGCGCACCCTGCTCGTGACCCACGTGAGCGCCCGCCGCCTGCCGACGGACAGCGGCGTGCTCGCTGTGGGCGGGCAGGACGTGGCCGTCTGGCTCTACCCGGACGATCCGTACCTGCCGGCGCTCGTGCGGGCAGCCGACCCGAGTGGCGCCCGCAGGCTGCTCGATCGGCACGGCCTGCCCGCCGGAGCGGTGCGGTTGCGACGGAGGGCGTACCGGCCCACGCGGCGCGCGGTGGTCGAGGTGGCGGTCGAGGACGGGGCCGGCAGCCGTCCGGTGCTCTACCTCAAGGTCCTGCGGCCGCGTCGTGCGGCGAGGATCGCTCGAGTACACGACCAGCTCGCGTCGACGTTGCCGGTTCCCGGCGTGCTGGAGCGGGACCCCTCTGGCTCGCTCGCCTTGGAGGCGCTACCGGGCCGGCCGCTCCGGCGGGCCCTGGTCGATGGCTCCCCCGTCCCGGACGCCGCAGCGCTCCTGCGGTTGTCCGAAGGCCTGGCCCAGGCACCGCTCGTTCGAGGTGGCGAGCCGCGACGCTTCGCCGACCCGGCCGCCCACGTCGGAGCCATGTGCGCCGAGGTCCCGGAGCTCCGGCCGCTCGTCGATCGGGTGCTCGCCGAGCTGTGGGACGCGTCGGCGGGTCGGCCGGATGATGTCGTCGTCCATGGCGACCTCCATGGTGGGCAGGTGCTGTTGGACGACCGTGGCGTGATCCGCGGGCTACTGGACCTCGACGGGGTCGGGCGAGGTGACATGGCCCACGACGCGGGCAACCTCGTCGTCCACGTGGCGGCGTTGGGTGACGCCCAGCCGGCGGCGCGGTCCCGCACCGCCGGCTACGGCGAAGAGCTCGCGGTGGCCTACTCGGCCGTCGTCGGGGCCGAGCACCTGTCCAGGGCGCGGGCGGGTGCCTGGCTGGCGCTCGCCGCCGCCGCGCACAGGCGCCGGGACGCCGACACGTGCAGGGCACGCGTCGCTCGCGCGGCGCGTGCCCTGGTTTGAAG
Organism: uncultured Nitriliruptoraceae bacterium; assembly: GCA_963695235.1. GTDB lineage: Bacteria > Actinomycetota > Nitriliruptoria > Nitriliruptorales > Nitriliruptoraceae > PWLR01. Next base: position 107,431 of record OY968778.1, on the reverse strand, counting down.
CGGGCTCAGCTGTCGTTGGAGCTGACCGAGCTCACCGACGACGGGCTGTCGGGCGACGGGGGGCTGTCGGGTGACGAGGGGCTGTCGGGCGACGGCGGGCTGGCCGGCGACGGTGGGCTGTCGGGCGACGGCGGGCTGTCGGGGGAGGAGGGGCTGTCGAACGACGCACGTTGCCGGGTCACCGGCGCGTCGGGCGAGTCGACGCTCCTGGGTGAACCGACGGATGCCGGCGAGGGGTCGCTGACCACGGACGGCGCCGAGCCGATCCTCCGTTCGCCCTGCACGTCTCGCACGGCGTCACCCACGCCGTCCTCCGAAACGAGCTCGATCGCGCTCACGCCGCCGTTGTCGCCCGCGACGCTCGCGATACCGATGGCGCCGACCGCGATCGCGGCGGTCGCGGCGGTCGCGCTGATGGTCTGCCAGCGGTTGAGGTGCTTCATGGTGTCCTCCGAGGGATGGTCGGGCGTGGTGTCGTCGCGCTCCGGGTCGTCGCGCCCGGGCTCGGAACACACGATGCCTGCCCAACCTGAAGGCCCGGTTTGTGCACGATGAGAGGATGCTCAGCTGGGCCAGGGCCCGCCGGGACGAACGTTCAGGTCACGTCGGCCACGACGGCCGAGGTCGCCGCGACGAGGGCGTCCGCATCGAGGCGGAGCGAGACCCCGTGCGCGCCACCGCCGATCGTCACCGTCCCGGCCCCGACGATCGAGACGTCGGCGATCACCGGCCACGGCCTCGTCGTCCCGAAGGGGGTGATCGTGCCGCGCTCGTAGCCGGTCGCCGCGCGGGCGACGCCCGCATCCGCCATGGACAGGCGGGAGACACCGAGACACGCCCGCAGCTTCGGCCAGTCGATCTGCCGCGTCCCCGGCACCAGCACCAGCACGAGGTCGTCCTCCGCGCGACGGACGACCATGGTCTTCAGCAGGTGCTGGGGCGGCACCCCGAGCCGTTCGGCCGCCTCCTCGAGGCTGCGCGCCCGCTCGACGACCCGCACCTCGTGGTCGAGACCGAGGGCGCGCACCGCACGGATCGCCGGGGTGTCGGGTGTGTGGCTGGTCGACGGGTCGCTCACGGCACCAGGATGAGCTTGCCGGTGGTCGTCCCCGACTCGAGGTCCTCGTGCGCCCGGGACGCCTCGGCCAGCGGATAGCGCGCGTGGACCTCCACCTCGAGCGTCCCCGAGGCGACCTGGTCGAGCACGGCACCCGCTCGCCATGCCAGCTCGTCCGCGGTTGCGGTGTAGTGCCTGAGGAGCGGACGGGTGAGGAACAGCGAGCCGGCACGGTTGAGCACCTGGGGATCGACCGGCGGGACCGCCCCCGAGGACGCGCCGTACAGGACCATCAGGCCACGGGGCCTCAGGCAGGCGAGCGACGCGTCGAAGGTGTCCCGGCCGACCGAGTCGTAGACGACGTCGACGCCGTGGCCGTCGGTCAGGTCGCGCACCGCGGCGGGCACGTCCGTCGTGCGGTAGTCGATCACCTCGTCCGCGCCGAGCCGCCGGGCGATCGCCGCCTTCTCGTCCGACGACGTGCACGCGAGGACACGCGCGCCACGCCTGTGGGCCAGCTGGACGAGGAGCCTCCCCACCCCACCCGCCGGTGCGTACACGACCGCCGTGTGGTCCTCCTGGAGCGCGAACGTGGAGTGCGTCAGGTAGTGGGCGGTCATGCCCTGGAGCAGCACCCCACCGGCCAGCGTCGGAGCCACGGTGGGTGGGACCCGGACGGTCCGCTCGGCAGCGACGACGACCTGCTCGGCGTAGCTGCCGAGCGTGTCGGCCCAGGCGACGACCTCGCCGACGGACCGATCCTCGACGCCCGCGCCGACCGCGCGCACGACGCCGGCGCCCTCGAGCCCCAGCACGACCGGCAGCTCCAGCGGATAGCTACCGCTGCGGTGGTAGGTGTCGATGAAGTTGACGCCCGCCGCGGCCACCTCGACGAGCAGCTGGCCCTCGCCCGGGCGCGGGTCGTCGACCGCCCCGTAGTGCAGCACCTCGGGGCCGCCCGTCTCCTGGATCGTGATCGCCCGCATCCCGTCGCCTCCTCGTCCGGCGTCGACGCTAGCGAGGCGTCTGCCGCCGAGGGGCGTCGGCTGCGCGGGTCGGCGACGTGGGGTTGGCTGGACACCGGCGCGGTGTCGTAGCCTCGCTCCGTTCAAGGCCACCAGGCCGACGCCGCAGGAGCCCCGCGTGACCACGGACCTCACCGATGTCGGCGACACCCGCGCGCGCCTACGCGCGGTCGGCTACCTCCCCGACGACGCCACGTCGACGGTCGTGTTCCTCGCCCAGCAGCTGCGCAAGCCGATCCTGGTGGAAGGACCCGCGGGCGTCGGCAAGACGCAGCTCGCCAAGTCGATCGCGCAGGTGCGGGGAGCGGAGCTCGTCCGCCTGCAGTGCTACGAGGGACTCGACGAGGCGAAGGCGCTGTACGAGTGGAACTACAAGAAGCAGCTGCTGCGCATCACGCACGCCCGCGGCGCCGAGGCCGCCGACGGGACGTCGTGGGAGGAGGTCGAGGACGACCTCTTCGGCGAGCAGTACCTGCTCGAGCGCCCGCTGCTCCGGGCGCTGCGCAGCGAGACCGAGACGGTGCTCCTCGTGGACGAGATCGACAAGGGCGACGTCGAGTTCGAGGCCTTGTTGCTGGAGATCCTCTCGGACTTCCAGGTCACGATCCCGGAGCTCGGGACCGTCGTCGGCTCACGTCATCCCTTCGTCGTCCTCACGTCGAACAGCACCCGCGAGCTGTCGGAGGCGCTCAAGCGGCGATGCCTCTACCTGCACCTGGACCACCCGACGGTGGAACGCGAGCGCGAGATCGTGCTCGCGCGGGTGCCGGAGGTGCCGGACGCGCTCGCGGAGCAGCTCGTGCGGGTGGTGCGCTCCGTCCGCCAGCTCGAGCTGAAGAAGCCACCCTCCATCTCGGAGACCCTCGACTGGGCACGTGCACTGCTCGCGCTGGGGTTCGACACGGTCGACCCCGACGCGGTACGGGCGACGCTCTCCGCGCTGCTGAAGCACCACCAGGACGCCCGGCTGGCGGCAGCCCACCTCGGCGCCGCGCCGTCGGTGCGGCACTGACCGCCGCATGACACGGCTCCCGGGCGAGGACGGCGGCGGCGAGGACCGCGACGAGCTGCTGGCGGCCGATCGCCGCACGATGGTGATCGGCGCCGTCGTCGTCGTGGCGATGCTGCTCGTGGGCCTCACGTCCGCCGCGCTGTTCACCCGATCGGCCTGCGCGGCCATCGAGCCCGACGCGGTCGTCGACCGGGTCGCCGGGAAGGACCTCGAGGCCGCGCTCGCTGCGGGGCTGCCGGACCTCGGCGAGGCGTCCAGGTCGGCGATCGGCGAAGCGATCGGCGATCTCGCCGCACACCTCGGACCGCTCAGCGGTGCGGCAGACGTCACTGGAGCGGAGCGTGTGGCGGTGCTGCCGACCGGATGGGCCACGACGGGTTCGGTCAGCACGGTGCTCGACGTCACGGGCGCCGGCGTGACGGCGACCGCCGACACCGGGGGGGCCACGGTGGTGGGCGATGGATCGCACCTGTACGCCCTCCGGCTCGTGAACGAGCTCACCGGCCAGGTCGACGCGCTCCAGCCGCTCGACGTGTCGTTGCGGGGTCTCACCTGCCAGGACACGGCGACGGTCGCAACACCTCTGGCCTTCCACCTCGACGCCGACGACGGCGAGCTGCTCCTGCTCCGCATCGACGAGGACGGTGGCGATGCGGACCTGCAACTCCGCGACCCCGTCGCCGGCAGCGTCTGGCGTGCGCGGTTCGACGCCGGGCAGGCGCCCGCCGGGACGATCGCGGCACGGCTCGACGGCGCGCTCGGTCCGACGCTCGCGGTGGCCGCCAGGCGCAGCACGCCGGACGACGACGGCGCCGTCGTCACCGCGGTCGATCGCGCGACCGGGGCGGCGCGCTGGACGCTGGACCGTGCGGCGCTCCTGCCGCAGGAGCTACGTGCCTCGACCGTGGTCCCCCAGGTCCTGCTGGTGTCCGCGGATCGCGTGCTCCTGCGGCTCGCCGTGGAGGTGGACGACGAGAACGCCGGGACCGCGTCCGACGTGCTGCTGGTGGCGCTCGATGCGGCCGACGGCGGCGCCGTCCTCGGCGGAGCACCGCTCCCTGGCGAGGTGGTCGCCGTCGAGGCGGCGCACGGTCGTGCCCCGGCCGTCGTCGTGACGAGCACGCCCGACGGCGGCACCTGGTCGCTGCTGCGCGTCGACGACGACGGCGTCGGCTCCGTGCTGCGGACCGAACGGGGTGGCTCGACCGCGTTGACGCGGCTCGCGGACGGCCGGCTGGTGCTGGGAACGGATGCCTCCCTCGTGGTGCTGCACGACGGAACGGCCGACGCGGTCCCCCTCGCCGTGTCCGTGTCCGACCTCGCGGTCGGGCACGGGCGTGTCGGCCTGCTCCTCAGGCAGACCGAGCCCGGGACCGTGACGGACCCGGCTCGGGCCGGCGGGGACGGGGCGGTGCTGGTGGTGTTCGGCGCGGGATGAACGAGCCAGCGCCGCAGGGACGCCCGCCGGCACCGGTCGACGGGATCCTCCGGCGCGTGCTCGCCCTGGTGGCCGCCCTCCGACGTGCGGGCATCGGTGCCTCCCAGTCGGAGGCGATCGATGCCGTCCGTGTCCTCCCCCACGTCGACCTGTTGGAACGAGCCCAGCTGCGTGAGGCGCTGGCGGCGGCGACGGTGACCTCGCGGTCACAGCGTCGGGTCTTCGACGAGGCGTTCGAGCTGCTGTTCCCCGCCCGACCGTTCGTCGACGACGTCGTCTCCGACCCGGCGTTCGCGGGGCTTCCCGACGGCCGTCCCGCACCCGCCGAGGATCGTCCCCGCGAGGACGACCCCGACGACCCCGACGAGGCAGGCGTGTTCCTCGACCGGCTGCTCGAGCAGCTGTGGGACGGCGACGACGCGGAGGTCCGCCGTTCCGCCCGTGCGGCCGTCGAGCGGTTCGGCGGGGCGAGCGGCCGTGACGGCGCCGTCTCGTACTACCAGTACAAGGTGCGACGCGTCGCGGACCCCGACGAGCTGCTGCGGTCGCTGTTCGCCCGGGCTCAGGACATCGCGCCCAACGGACTCGACCCGATGGAGGAGCAGCTCGTCCTCGACGACTTCCGGCTCCGTGTCGAGGTGTTCCGAGACGAGGTGGCGGCGGACATCCAGCGGCGCACGGTGGCAGCACGAGGGATCGACCAGGTCGTCGACCGCCTCGTCCGCCGGCCCGTCGACGAGCTCGACCTCGTGCACCTCTCGACCGAGGACCAGGCGGAGCTGCGAGCCACCCTCGCGCCGCTGGCACGCAAGCTGGCGACACGGATGGCGCTGGCCCGGCGGCGCGGGACGACGGGCCGCCTCGACGTCCGCCGGACGGTGCGACGCTCGCTCTCCACCGGTGGGGTGCCCTTCGATCCGGTCTTCCGTCCGAAACGGCCCCATCGGCCCGAGCTGTTCGTGTTGTGCGACGTCTCGGGCTCCGTCGCCGCGTTCGCCCACTTCACGCTGCAGCTCGTCCATGCCCTCCAGGAGCGCTTCAGCGGGGTCCGGTCGTTCGCGTTCATCGACACCCTGGACGAGGTGACGCCGCTGCTACAGGGCACCGACGTCCAGCAGGCCCTCCGGAGTCTGCGCACCGATGCCGACCTCGTGTGGCTCGACGGACGGTCCGACTACGGGCGGTCGCTCGCACGCTTCCACGAGCACTACCTGGCCGTGGTCACCCCTCGGACGACCGTGCTGGTCCTCGGGGATGCCCGCAACAACCATCGTCAGGCCAACGCGTGGGTGCTCGGCGACGTCCACGCGCGGGCGCGGCACGTCTACTGGCTCAACCCCGAGCCGGTGCAGTACTGGGACACCGGCGACTCGATCGCCGCGGCGTACGCGCGGTTCGTCGACGAGATGGTGGAGGTACGGACCCTGCGGCAGCTCGCACGGTTCGTCGAACGCCTCGCCTGAACGCCGCGAGCCGGCCGAGACGGATCGTCGGCGGTAGGTTGCGGACGAGCGGTGGGGGTGTGCGTGGCCAGGATCGACAGGTTCGTCAGCCGGACGCAGGCGGAGCTCGCGGCCGGCTTCCTCGGCGCCCACGGCATCCACGCCCGGGTCTTCGCCGACGACGCGGGTGGCCTGCGGCCCGACATCGCCTTCGGCATCGGTGGCACCGTGCTGGTGGTGGACGACGACGAGCTCGACGAGGCGCTCGCCCTGCTGGACGACGCGTCCCGCACGCCGCCTGCGGGCGACGACGGCACGCCACCGTGAGCACGCAGGAGCCCCTGTACTACTGGGACTACCTCGGGCTCGATGCGCTGCTCGGCGCCCAACGGCTGGTGTCGGCCTCCGACGGCCGGGAGCCGGCGCACGACGAGCTGCTGTTCGTCGTGACCCACCAGGCGTTCGAACTGTGGTTCAAGCAGATCCTGTGGGAGCTGGACAGCGCGATCGCGACACTGGCGCAGGACCCGGTGCCCGAGCCGGCGATGGGGCAGGTCGTGCACCGCCTGGAGCGCGTCGTCGCGATCCAGCCACTGCTGGTGCAGCAGTTCGACGTGCTCGCGACCATGACGCCGCTCGACTTCCTGGACTTCCGCGACGAGCTGATCCCCGCGAGCGGCTTCCAGTCCGTGCAGTGGCGGCTGATCGAGAACCGGCTCGGGCTCGCCGCGGACCGGCGGCTGCGGATCAACGGCGCCCGCTATACCTCACGCCTGTCCGACACCCATGCAGAGCTGCTGGCCCGGGCCGAGGGCGCACCGACCCTCCTCGGCGTCCTGGATGCCTGGCTCGCCCGCACGCCCTTCCTCCGCTTCGGCGACTTCGACTTCTGGGCGACGTACCGGACGGCCGTCGAGCGCATGCTCGAGCGGGACCAGCGGCTGATCGCGGGCAACGCCAACCTGGACGACGTGGTCCGTCGCCAGCAGCTCGACGCCTTCGAGGCGACCCGGGCCACCTTCGAGACGCTGTTCGACCGGGGGGCGTGGGAGCAGCGTCGCACCGAGGGCGTACGGCGGCTCTCCCACGAGGCGTTCCTGGCCGCGCTGCTGATCAGCCTCTACCGCGACGAGCCCGCCCTGCACCTCCCGCACCGGCTGCTGCGCTGCCTCGTCGACCTCGACGACGGCTTCACGGCCTTCCGGCAGGCCCACGCGCGGCTCGTGCTGCGCACGATCGGCGGTCGGATCGGGACGGGCGGCACCTCCGGGCACAGCTACCTCGAGGCCGCCACACGGCGCCACCAGGTCTTCGGCGACCTGCTCGACCTCGCGACCTACCACCTGCCGCGCAAGGAGCTCCCGCCGCTGACCGACCAGATGCGCCGGCAGATGAGCTTCCGGTACGTGGCGGACTGACGACGAAGGACGACCGGACGTCGAGGTGGAGCGCGCCGGAGCGTGCCTCGGGCCGTCAGGTGGTGTCCGTCACCGCGTCCGGGCCGACCGTCGAGGGTGGGGTCGGTACCCGGGCGACGGTCCGGGACGGGCGCGCCACGACCGCGCCCGTGCACAGCACGGCCACGACGGCCAGCAGCGCGACCCGGACCGACACCGTGTCGGCGAGCGCGCCCGACATGGCCGCAGCCACGGGGCGGGAGCCGAGGAAGCCGACGGACCACAGCGCCATGACGCGTCCGCGGAGGTCCTCCGGCACCTGCTGCTGGATCAGGGTCGTGAGCGACGTGAGGCTCATGGTCATGCCCATCCCGCCGAGCACGAGCACGACCACCGCGAACCAACGCGCCGGGGCGAACGCCAGGCCCGTCAAGGCGACGGCCATCAGCAGCAGGCCCGTCGTGCCCATCCGGGCGAGCCCGAGCCGCGTGCGCAGCACGCCTAGGACCAGGTAGATCGAGCCGGCGCCGACGCCGAAGGCGGACGCCAGCACACCGACGAACGCGCTCGTGGCCCCGAGGTCGGCGGCGATCGAGGGTGTGAGGGTCACGACCGGGTCGGCACCGATGCCGATCGCGACGACGCCGAGCAGCAGCGTCGCCATGGAGCGGTCGGAGCGGACGTGGTTCCAGCCCGCGCGGATGCGGCCGTCGCGGGTCGGCGGCCGCTCGACGGTCGTGATGCGCAGCTGGAGGAGCACCAGCACGTACAGCAGGTTGGTCGCCCCGGCCAGCCCGAAGGCGACCGTCTCGCCGAAGGTCGTGACCACGATCGCGCCGATGGCGGGTCCCGCCGCGCGGGCCAGGGTCATCGGCATGCTGTTGAGCGCGACCGCACCCGGTAGCTCGGAGGGGCGCACGAGGGCCGGCAGCAGTGCCTGCATCGCCGGGCCACCCAGCGCGAAGCCGATGCCCACGACGGTCGAGGCGGTGATCACGGCGGCCGCGCCGAGCGAGCCACTGATCCCCATGGTGGCCGACCAGGCGACCAGCGCGAACGACCCGGACGCCGTGACGAGCCGACCCGCCACGATCTGTCGAAGGCGGTCGCTGCGGTCGGCGCGCGCACCGCTCCACGGGCTGAGCAACAGCTGGGGGAGGAACTGCCCGGCGCTCACCGCCCCGACCAGCAGGGCGGAGCCCGTCAGCTCCCACACGACGATCGCGGCGGCGATGCTGTGGGCCCAGACACCGAGCGCCATGAACAGCTTGCCGGCCAGGAACGGGCCGAAGGTGCGGTCCAGCAGCAGTCCCGGGGCGGTGCGTGGCGGCGGGCCCTCCTGCTCCCGCTCCGTCGAGGGCACGGATCGACCGGCGGCCTCGTGTGGGGAGGAGCGGTCTGTCATCGGTCGGCCTCGTTCCGCCCGAGGTCGTCACCGCGCGCGTGGGAGCGGATGCGAGTCGCGTCGAGGCAGGAGAACAGCTGGACGATGCTGTGTAGCACGGGTCCCCGTGGGTGCGCGAACCGGTGCCGAGCCGCGGTGGTGGCGTAGCCTGCGACGGATGACGCGTCGCGTTGGACTGCTCGGAGGCACCTTCGACCCTCCGCACCTCGGGCACCTGGTGGTGGCCGAGTGCGCGCGCGTGGAGTTGGCGCTCGACGAGGTCCGGCTGCTCGTCACCGGCGACCCGTGGATGAAGTCCACCACGTCGGCGCCCGACGAGCGGGTGGCGATGGCCCGCGCGGCGGTGGCGGACGATCCGCACCTCGGCGTCGACGACCGCGAGGTCCGACGCGAGGGCCCGACCTACACCGCGGACACGCTGGGTGAGCTGCGGGCCGAGGAGCCGGACGTCGACTGGTGGTTCGTGCTCGGCGAGGACGCCGCGAACGGCCTGTCCCGCTGGGAGCGCGTCGGGGAGGCGTTCGCGCTCGCCCGCTTCGTCGTCGTGACCCGCCCCGGTCACGCCGCACCGGACGCCTCCGAGCTGCCCGACGACGTCGTCCACCTCGAGGTACCGCACCTGGAGGTCTCGTCGACCGAGCTCCGCACACGCTTCCGTGAGGGCAAGGCCACCCGCTACCTCGTGCCGATCGCCGTCGACGCGCACGTACGCGACCGTGGGCTGTACGGAGCCACGCGTGGGTGACGCCGACGGTGACTGGCTCGACCCGGCGGACGCCGACGCCGGGGACGGCCAGCTGCCGGCGACCGAGCGGCCGCCCGACGCCGCGGACGACGAGCTCGCCTCCGGCGACGGCGAGGTGGCGGCGACGACGCAGCCCCGTCGCCGCCGCAGCGACGCGTCGCCGCGGGACCATCGACGACGTGCGCGCGACCGGCGGCGGGACGCGCAACCGACGGCCGAGCGCCGTGGGCGGCGGGAGGAGCGTCGCGCCGGGGCGCGCAGGCGACGCCGGACGCGCGGGCTGCGGGTCGCCACGCTGGTGGTGGTGCTGGCGACCGTGGGGGTGGTCGTGGTCGTGCTGGCCACCGGCCTGGTGGACCGGGCACTCGATCTCGTCGGCTCCGACCCCGCCGACGACGGACCCACGGGTGCGCTCCAGGACCCGCAGCCGTCGGTGGTGCTCGTCAGCCACGATCCGTCCGATCCGTCGGGACAGGCATCCGCGATCGCGCTGCTGGCCGTCGACCGCGCGACGGGCGAGGGCACGGTGGTGCTCGTCCCGGCCGCGACGGTCGCCGACGTCCCCGGCTTCGGCTCGTTCCCGCTCGGCGAGGCGTATGCCTTCGGGCAGGGGCCGCTCGTCGGCGTGTCGCTCGACAACCTCCTCGGCCTGCGCAGCGACGCCGTCGCAACGGTGTCGCCCGAAGGATGGGAGGCGCTGCTCGGCCCGGTCGGCGACGTCGAGGTGGACGTGCGGACGCGCCTCGTTCGTCCGCCAGCGGGCCAGGGCGGTGGTGGCGCCGAGGTCCGGTTCGAGGCGGGTCCCCAACGGCTCGAGGGGTCGCGGCTCGTCGAGTTCCTCCTGTTCCGTCAGGAGGACGAGACCGAGCTCGAGGCGCTGCCGCGCGTCCAGCAGGTGCTGCACGGCCTGCTCGACGCCATCGCGGACGACCCGGGGCTGCTCGGGCGCGTCCTCCCCGGTGACGGTGCCGCGGTGCCGGGGGTGGGCTCCGACGACCCGGTGGTGCTGCGGACCGTCCTGCAGGAGCTGGCGGAGGCCCGCGGTGCCGGTCGGCTCACCACCCTGACGCTGCCGGTCACGCCGCTGGGCACAGGCCGCGAGGACGTGTACCGCGTCGACACCGACCGGCTCCAGCCGCTGCTGGACGGGCCACTCGCCGCCTCCCGGCTGCGCGACGGCGTCGGGGTCGGGCAGGCGGTCCAGATCCTCAACGGCAACGGCGTCCCCGGCATCGGTCAGCAGGTCGCCGCCGGGCTGCGCGACGGCGGGTACCGGATCGTGCTGACCGGCAACGCCGACTCGTTCGACCACGAGCTCACGCGCATCCTGGTGTACGGCGTCGACGAGCGGCATCTGGCGGTCGCCCGCGACGTCCAGGAGCGCCTGGGCGTCGGCGTGGTCGAGCAGGCGGCGACCCCCCAATCGGTCGTCGACGTCACCATCATCGTGGGGGCCGACTTCGGCGGTTGACGGGACGGTGTGGTTCCCTGCGGCACCGACGGGCTCGACGCACATCAATCCCGCGCGTCGGCCCGCGTCGTCAGGGAGGGACCGTGCCAGCGACCGAGGAGGCCGTCGGCCTCGCCGTGCTCGCCGCGGACGCGGCGGACGACGTCAAGGCGACCGACCTCACGCTGCTGGACGTCGCGGACCTGCTCGCACTCGCGGACGTGTTCCTCCTGGCGACGACCGGCAGCGACCGCCAGCTGAAGGCGGTCGCCGAACGCATCGAGCAGCGGCTCCGCGACCACGATCGCCGGCCGCTCCGCCGCGAGGGCACGGCCAGCGCGGGCTGGGTGCTGCTCGACTACGGCGACCTCGTCTGCCACCTCTTCTCGACCGAGCAGCGGGACTTCTACGCCCTCGAGCGCGTGTGGGCGGACGTGCCCCGACTCGACCCCCGCACCGGCGACGTGCTGGCGGTTGGCCGGCCGTGAGACGGCTGGTGCTGGTCCGGCACGGCGAGTCGCGCTGGAACGCCGAGGCGCGCATCCAGGGCCAGCGCTGCGCCGGGCTGTCGAGCCTCGGGCACGAGCAGGCCGCGAGGACGGCAGCGGCGCTCACCGGGATCCACGGCGCGCTCGACGTGCGGCTGGTGAGCTCCGACCTGCGACGGACCCTCGAAACGGTCGCCCCGCTCGAGCAGGCGTTCGAGCAGCCGGCCGATCGTGACCCCCGCCTGCGCGAACGGAGCTTCGGCACCTGGGAGGGCCGGCTCCGCGCCGAGGTCGTGTCGGCCGAGGGCCCGCGCTGGCAGCGATGGCTCGCCGGGGAGGACGTCGTCGAGGAGGTCGGCGGCGAGTCGGCAGGCGCCCTCACCGACCGGGTCGCGCCGGTGCTGCGTGCGCTGCTCGACACCACCCCTGCCGGCGGTGTCACGATCGTGGTGACCCACGGTGGCCCGATCTGGCACGGGACGCACCGGTTGCTCGGCCTGCCGTCCGGGACGTTCGCGGGCGTCGACAACGCCTGCCTGACGGAGATCGTCGACCTCGACGGCCGTGTCGCGATCGATCGCTGGAACGACGTGGGGCACCTCCCGCCGCACCTCCGCACCGGTTGGCGACCGGCGGCGCCCGCTGCGGCGCGCGTCCGACCCACCTCCGCGGCGCCGCCCGTCGGTCGCTGAGGCCGCCCGAGCACCACCTCGACGTCCCTCACTCGTCGCGGGGGACCCAGGGTGGACGCGGCGCCTCGATCCGCTCGAGGTCCGTCGGGACGTCGCCGAACCGGTCGGTGCGGTCGCGCCACGCCCGCCAGGCGTCGGTGATCTCGTCGCGGCTGCGCGCGACGTAGTTCCACCACATGGTGATCTCCTCCCCGAGCGGCTCGCCGCCGACGAGCAGGAACCGGGTGCCGGGCGATCGCGTCTCGATCGGCAGCTCGTCGCGGCCTGGCGGGACGAGCCCGAGCCAGCCCGGCTCGAGCACCTCGTCGCCGACCTTCACGGGCCCGTCCAGCGGCGCGATCGCGAGCTCGAACGAGGAGGGGACGGGCAGGACGCTCGTGCGCCCGTGCAGCGTCACCTCGGCACCGAGCAGGGCCGTGTCCGTGCGCGCGGGGGAGGCCGCGCCACCGAGCGCACCGGCGAGCACGACCGCCTCGGCGTCGGGCAGCGAGGCGATCGGCAGGGAGCCGTGGTGCTCGAACGCGGACGTGCCGTGCCGGGTCGCCTCCGGCTGTGCCACCCACAGCTGCACGCCGCGGAAGGGCGGCCGCGCCGCCAGCTCGGCATGCGCGATGCCGTGACCGGCCGTCATCCAGTTGAGCTGGCCCGGCCGGATGACCTGCTCGGTCCCCAGCGAGTCCGAGTGCAGCGCCTCGCCCTCGAGCAGCCAGGTGACGGTCGAGAGCCCGATGTGGGGGTGTGGGCCGACCTCCATGGGATCGGGATGCTCGGCATCCATCGGACCGATCAGGTCGACGAAGCACCAGGCGCCGACGGTCCGGCGTCCCTTCGTCGGCAGCACGCGCGCGACGTCGATGCCCCCGACGGTGGTCGAGCGCCCCTCACGCGCCTCGATGCGCGGGAGTGCCTCGTCGCGGCAGGCCGCGTCCGCTTCCTGGATCGGTCCGCTCATGGCGTCCTCCACCTCGGCGTCTTGACGAGCATCCCAGGTCGGGGGCGGGCTGTCACCGCGCGGGCGCCCCTCGGGTGTGGGCGGGGGCGACGTCGACGCCGCGTCCGGCGCGCGCCGACCGTCCGGACCGTCGGGGCTAATGCCAACCTCCCGACCCGTCGGGTGGGTCGTACCGCTCCAGCGGCTCGGACCAGTCCTGTTCGACGTCGATGCGGAGCGCCCCGAGCATGCGGACCACGTAGTTGTAGTGCGCGATGGCCAGCGTGAGCTCCATCGCGCCGGTCGGCCCCAGCGCGCCCACGAGGGCCTCCCAGCCGTCGTCGCCGAGCGTCGCCCGGAGGGTCAGCTCCTCGGCCGCGTCGAGCACCGCGGTCTCGAGCTCCGGCAGGGCGGTCGGCCTGCCGTTCACGCGGTCGATCACGGCGTCGATGTCGGCGTCGGTCAGCCCGTGCTGCGTCCCGATCCTGACGTGCTGGCAGAACGCGTAGGCACTCGCGTTGGCGTAGCCCACGTACAGGATGGCGAGCTCTCGCAGGCGCGGCTCGACCTGCGCCTCGAACCGGAACCACTCGGCGATGCCCGCGTACAGCTCGGCGAGGGCGGGCAGGTTCACCATGGCGCGGCGCAGGTTGATGGGTCGTTCGCGCAGCAGGTGCCGGTATTCGGCGGGCAGCTCCTCGGCCGTGAGGTACGGGACCCTCGCCATCGTCGGCTCCTCTCCGTTGGTCGGTGCGGGTTCGCGGCCGGGCGGGACGCGGTGGGCGGTGGTCGACCCCCGCTCAGCGCGCGACGTTCATCGGTCGGCTTCCCCGGCGGTGCGGGCGGCGAGCTCGGCCAGCGCGTCACACACGTCGTCGAGCCTGCCCGACTTCTCGAAGTACGTGTCGGCACCCGCGTCGAGCGCCCGACGCTCCATCGACGCGGCCGGGTAGCCGGACAGCGCGTAGATGCGGGTTCCGGGGACGCGCGCGCGGATCAGCTCGGCCGCCTGCAGCCCGTCGAGCTCCGGCATGGACAGGTCGAGCAGCACGACGTCCGGGCGCAGTCGCTCGCACTGCTCCACCGCCTCCCGACCGTCCGCGGCCTCGCCGACGACGTGCACGCCGTCGACCCGGCGGAGGCGTATCCGCAGCAGCGCCCGCAGCTCGGCGGCGTCGTCGGCGATCAGCACCCGCAGCCCGTCGGCGTCCTTCGGAGCCTGCGGGGCCTGGTCCCCGGCCTCCACGCCCGCGGGTGGCGTGTGCTCGGTCAGCGGCTGGCTGCGAACGAGGCTGGCGGCCTCCCCGGGGAGGTCGGTCAGCAGGTCGCTCATCATCTGCCGAGCCGCGGCGAGTGTGCGCCCGGCGGCGGTGCGGACCGACGCGAGGGCGTCCGTGTCGTCGAGGTCCCAGAGCAGCGCGACGAGCCGCTGGACGACGTTGTCGTTGAGCTCCAACGCTTGGCGCTGCCGCAGCTGCGCCTCCGCGAACTGGCGCCGGGCCTGCTCCGCCCGTCGGCGGTCGGTGGCGTCCCGGAGGAAGGCCGCGAAGGCGCCGTCCCCGAGTGGAGCCACCGCGACGTCGACCGGCATCGACGAGCCGTCGACCCGGCGGGCCTCCCGGTCGGAGCCACCGGCGATCGGCCCCGCCGCGGACGTCCCGTCGGGTCGCGCGCCCGGCCCCGAGCCCGTGTCCGCGGCGATGGGGATCGCAGCCCCGGCCTGCTCCTCGTCGGGATCGGCGCCCGCGTCGGTCGTGTCCTGGGGGACCAGGTCGGTCATCCGCATCCCGACGAGCGTCTCGGGCTGGGCGCCGAACAACGCCTCGGCCTGGGGGTTGACCGAGACGACCGTGCCCTCGTCGGAGAACACCACGATCGCGTCGGGTGAGGCCTGCACCAGGGTGCGGAACCGATGCGAGGCCTGCCGGGCATCCTCGTGTGCCCGGCGTTCGTCGGTCACGTCACGGCAGACGCCGTGCAGCCCGGCCGGGCTGCCTGCGGCGTCCGTGGTGACCATGCCGTTGGTGAGAAGCGTCCGGACGGCGCCGTCTTCGCGCGTGATGCGCTCCTCGATCTCGAACGCCCCGCCGGTGTCCAGCGCCTCCCGGTGGACGCGCACGATCCGGTCGCGGTCCTCGGGGACGACGCGATCGAGGAACGCCTCGTAGCTGGGCTCGAACGCGCCGGGCTCGAAGCCGTAGATGCGGAACAGCTCGTCGGACCACGCGAGACGACCCGATCCCACGTCCCAGTCGTACGAACCCACCTTGCCGAGCCGCTCCGTCGCCGCGAGCTGCTTCAGCGCATGCGCCGCCCGCGCCTCGGCGGCGACTCGGTCGGCCCGCGCGGCCACCAGGAGCTCGAGCGCTTCCTCGAGCGACGTCACCACTGGCGGTTCGTCTGCGACCATCGAGCAGCCTCTCAGCCCGCCGAGGTAGGCACGGCCACCTCCGTGGCGGCAGGGGCGGCGGCTCATCGTAGGCGGACCTCGGCCGGCGGCGGCGCGTGCGATCGGGTGGAGACGCGGTGTTCCGGGATCGCTCGCGTCCGACGGGTCGCCTACCGTGCGGCAACCGTTCCGTCCGACCCAGGCGCCGTGGGAGACGCACGCGAGTCGGACGAAGGAGAGGAGCGACATCATGGCGGTAGCGGTCAGGTTCGGGTCGTACGGGGGCCCGGAGGTACTGGAGCTCGTCGAGGTCGAGCAGCCGACGCCGGCTGTCGGCGAGGTGCTCGTCGAGGTCCGCGCCGCAGGGGTGAACCCGGCGGACTGGAAGGTCCGGCGCGGCGCGCGGGCGACCGAGCCGCTCTCCGAGCCGCGTGGCCTGGGGTCGGACGCAGCCGGCGTGGTCGTCGGCGTCGGCGCCGAGGTGGAGGACCGTTCGATCGGCGACGAGGTGATCCTGTTCGGCGCCCCCGGGAGCTACGCGAGCCACGTGGTCGCGCCGGTGGAGCAGACGCTGCCCAAGCCGGCCGAGCTCGGCTGGGAGCAGGCCGCCGCGATCGGGATCCCCACCGGCACCGCCTTCCAGGCGCTGGAGTCCCTGGGGCTCCGTGAGGGCGAGACGCTGCTCGTGCACGCCGGAGGAGGCGGTGTCGGGCAGGCGGCGGTCCAGTTCGCCGTGCTCCGCGGCGCTGCGGTCGTCGCGACGGCCAGCCCGCCGAGCCACGAACGGCTGCGCGCGCTCGGGGCGGTCCCCGTCGAGTACGGCGCGGGCCTCCAGCAGCGGGTCGAGGCCGCCGCGCCGCAGGGCATCGACGCCGTCTTCGACGCCGCCGGCACCGACGAGGCGCTCGAGGTGTCGCTCGCGCTGGTCGACGATCGGTCCAGGATCGGCACCATCGTCGACATGGGGTGGGTGGAGCGGGCCGGTGTCCGCGGCTGGAGCGCTGGCCGCCCCGGCTTCCTGACGCCCGAGGAACGCCAGCTGCGCCGCGACGGCATCGCGACGGCGGTGGAGCTCGCGGCAGCGGGCAGGTTCGGGTGGGAGATCGCGGCGACCTACCCGCTTTCCGAGGCCGCCGAGGCACACCGTGCGAGCGAATCCGGCCACGTGCGTGGCAAGATCGTGCTGACGCCCTGACCCGCCGCTGATCACGCGCCGCGCGCCGTCGGACGGCTCCCCGGCCGGGCCCGGACGCGGACGATGCGAGAACCCTCGCCCAGGGGTGGGTTCTCGCGGGTCAGGCCGCCGATCTGCCCGGTCGATGCGAGAACCCTCGCCCCGGCGTCAGGTTCTCGCGAGGATGAGCCGGCGCCGGATCCGGGTGGGCGGGACCCAGCGGCGCGGGGCCGGGTGGTGGATCCGGGCGGGTGGGAGCACGGGGCGAGGGATGGGGGAGCAAGCCGCGAGGCGACGGGCGCCAGGCCCGGCTGTGCGGCGACCCCGCGCCGTGGTGCTCGTCGTCGCGACGCTGCTGCTCGTCGGCTGCGGCCCGCTCCGCCAGCTGCTGCCGACCGAGTCGGGCCGTCATGCGCGTACCGAGGCGCAGTTGCGCGAGCGTGCCGAACGCGAGGACGGTTGGCTGGTCCTCGAGCTGCCCAACATCCACGAGGGCGGCGGCACGACGACCTGGTGGCTGCACCCGTGCGACCCGTCGACCGACACCGAGCGCGAGGTCGTCCGCACCGCCCACCACGGCTCGGACGTCGCCGGCCTCCCCGGCTCCCACCAGGTCCAGGACGACGTCCTGACGTGTCGCGAGCCCGGGTCGGACGTGGTGCTCGCCGATGGGCGAGTCCTGCGCCTGCACGTCGAGGTGGTCGAGCTGCACCGTTCGTACGGGCTGCTCGCGGACCGCGTGTCGGTCGTGGTCGAGGACGAGGCGGCCGCGACCCGCGCGACGGTCGAGTGGTCCGGCCAGCCGGTGTCCGGCGGGTGCGACGGGCGGACGAGCTGGACCGCCACGCTCGAGAGCCCGCGCGAGCTGGCCCTGACCGCCCACGGCTGCGTCGACACGCTCGCCGCGCTGCCTCAGGCGGCACTCGACCTCGTGCGCTTCGGGTCGGGGTCGCCGGACGACGGCGTCGGGCGGCTCGACGACGCCGACCTGGCGGCGTTCAGCCGTGCCCTTGCGGCGGCCGGTTGGGAGCCAGAGGGGATCGCCCCTGACGATCCCGACGGCTCCAGTGTGGCGTCGTACTGGCTGGGACCGTGCGGTCCCGGCTTCGGTCCCGCCGCGACCGCGTCCGCCGGCGCCGGCCCGGACCGGCGGACCCGCCCGGAGCTCGACTGGCACGCCGGCACCCTCACGATCAGCGAGCGGACCTGCGACTGAGCGGTGCTGCCCACCGCCGCCACCGCGCCGCCCGACCGACCGCACGGCCGCCACCGCTCTCCATCGTCCGCCCACCCGGCCGAGGCGTCGCGACTGGCAAGACGCGCCGTACGCGTCAGAACCCCGCCAGAACACAGCAGAACCCCGCCAGAACGGATCTGGTGGGGTTCTGCGGACGTGGACCGGAAGGGATTTGAACCCTCGACCCCCTCCATGCCATGGCATCCAGGCAGTGACGTGAAACGTCGATCCTGCCGTTCTCGGGGGTGTAGCGGCTATTTCGGCTGTTCAGGTTTGGGACCGAGTCGGTGGTTGTGGGGTGGTCTTGGACCCATTCTGGACCCACGCAGCCCGTGGTGGGAGGGTCGAAGACGGTCGTACCGTTGCATGCCGGCCACTGTGTTCGTTCATGCGCTCGGCGTCCACGGGTCGAGGATTTCCACCCCGCAACCGTCGAAGTCCTCGACGTTGCGGGTGGCGACGCGCGCGCCTCTTGACCGGGCGATCGCGGCGATCTGTGCGTCGAACGCGCTGATGGGCTTGCCGTGTGCTCGACGCCCGGCAGCGAGCGTCGCGTACGCCTCCGCTGCCGGACCGTCGAAGGGGAGGACCCGGCCGCGGAACCCGCCGTGCAGGATCGCGTGGACGGCATCGGTCAACCCGCGTCGACGCTTCCCGTCGGGCAGCAATTCGAGCCCGTAGAGCAGCTCCGCCTGAGTGATCGCGGTGATGAACAGCGCGGACGAGGGTCGGGACGCGAGCCAGGATGCGACCGATGGATCCGGCTGGGGGCGGATCGCCTCCGAGACGACGTTGGTGTCCAAGACGATCATCCGGTGAACGCCGGCGGCTCCCGCATCGGTTCGCGATCGGGGAGGGGGAGATCGACCCCCCCGAGTGGATCGATGTGCCGCCGGATCTGCTCGTACAGGTCGGCGGGTTCGTCGTCCTGGACGGCGAGCTCGGCACGGAGGATGTTGCGGGCCTCTTCTTCCATCGAATGGCCGGAGGCGGCAGCCCGGATACGCAGCTGTCGCTTCAGTTCAGGATCGACGTTGCGGATCGTGATGGCAGGCACCGCATCACCTCGTGTCAGCAACGCTCAACGTATCAGCATCGAGAGCAGACTGCCGCGGCCAGTCGCGACGTGCCTGGTTCTGGATATCCGGGCAGGCGCGATCAGCAGGGGAGCGTCCGCCACGTCGGGATGTCACCGTCGTCGGAGCGTCGTGACTCCAGGCAGGAGTGGCTGAGGCGGCGTGGTCGCAGACGAGGTTCCAGCGGTGGTGGACGTGCTGCTCGGGGCGAGAGCTGCCGGAGGTAGCCCAGCGAGAAGCGGGTGTCCACTTGGACGACCAGGTCGCGGCGGCGCCCTGAGGGGTCCGTACCGGGCTCTTCGATGCCGTGTGCCCGGTTCCCATGCGGGTGCTTGGGCGGCCAGGATGGCGGCGAGCCGGTCGAGGTCCCGGACGGTGTCGAGGTCGAGCGGCCGGTCGAGGACCGCCAGCCCGGCCTGGTGAGACATCAGCTGGCGGACGGTGATGGGCGCCTTGCCGTGCTGCGCGAACTCGGGCCAGTACCTGGCCACGGGTTCATCGACCTCGAGCAGGCCTTGCGAGTGGGCAACCGGGATGGCCAACGAGGACATCCCCTTGGTGGCGGAGAACACGGTGACGAGCGTGTCGTGCTGCCACGGCAGCTTGCGGATGCCATCTCGGTAGCCGCCCCACAGGTCCACGACCTTGCGCCCATCCCGATAGAACGCGCACGCGGCGCCGATCTCTCCGCGCTCGGTGAAGTTGCGCCGGAAGGTGTCCGCCACGGCGCCGTAACCCTCGTCCACGTCTCCCTGCACCAGGTGACTCGGTACATCGATCGTCAACGTCATCGAGGTTCCTTCCGAAAGTGGGTAACCGGCATCGGGGCGGGCCTCGTTGGGGTTGGATCGGGGGTCGCCTCCTTCCTGTTGCCCGCCGGGAGTCAGTCAGGGGGCCCCGGATCGCCCGCGTTGGTCGTGACCTTGGGGGGTCGCAGGCCAGGGTGGTGGCGGCCGCCAGCTCCCGGATGCCCGGGGTCGCTGACCCAGTCCGGCCTCACGCGCTCTCACGATGGCTTGGGGCCGGTCCGACACGTGGAGCTTGGTGAGGATGGTCGAGACGTAGTTGCGTACGGTCTTGAGGGTCAGTCCGAGATCGCGGGCGATCGCCGGGTTGTTCTGGCCGGCGGCGATGAGGTTGAGGACCTGCCGTTCGCGGTCGGTGAGTTCGGGGAATGCCGCCGGGGCTGTCCGGTCGACGCCGGCGAAGAAGCCAAGCACCCGCTGCGCGACGCCGGGTCCGAGGACCGCTTCGCCGGCTGCGACGGAGTGGATGGCGCGCACGATGTCGTCGGGGTCGGCCCCCTTGAGCAGGTAGCCGGCCGCGCCGGCGCGCAGGGCGGCGAACAGCGAGTCGTCGTCTTGGAGCATCGTGAGGACCAGGACGGCTGCGGCCCCGGCAGCGGTGACGGTGCGTGTGACCTCGACGCCGCTGAGGTCTGGCAGGTGGAGGTCGACGATCGCGACGTCGGGGTGGGTGTCCGCGATGGTGTGCACGCCGGTCTGGCCGGTTGCGGCCTCTCCGACGAGCTGAAGGTTCGGATCCGTTTCGACCGCGGCGCGCAGACCGGCGCGGAAGACCGGGTGATCTTCGACGATGACGATGCGTAGCGGGGCGGTCATGGCAGGGGGAGGCGGGCACGCACACACGTCCCGCCCTTCGGTTGTGCCTCGGCGAGGAAGTACCCACCGAGTTCCGCGGCGCGTTCGCGCATCGAGGCCAAGCCGACGCCGGCGCGATCCGCGGGTTCGAGGCCGATCCCGTTGTCGGTGACCCGAAGGTCGAGGCTGCCGTTCGTGGTGATCTCGACGGAGCAGGATCGCGCGCCTGCGTGGCGGGCGACGTTCGTCATGGCTTCGGTGACGATGCGAAAAGCTGCCACCTCGGTTGCGGCTGGCAGCGCCGGCAGGTCGTCGGGTGCCCAGACCTGGACGATGAGACCGCCGATGGAGAGTGCGGTCGCCTGCTGTCGCAGCGCTCCGATCAGCCCGATCTCGTCGAGCGCGGGTGGTCGAAGCCCTTCGACGAGGTTGCGGATGTCGGGGATGAGCGCCTCGATCTCGTGGCGGACCTCGTCGAGCATGAGGTGTGCTCGCGAGGGCTCGTGCTCGAGCATCCTGTTCGCGACGTTGAGCTGCAGGGCGACCCCGGCGAGCGTGGGGCCGAGCCCGTCGTGGAGTTCGCGGTGGAGGTGGCGTCGCTCCTCCTCACGTGCGATCACGAGGCGTTGCCGGGCGTGTTGGAGTGCGTCGGAGAGGCGCAGGCTCTCGACCGCCGTACCGGCCTGGCGGGCCAGGTCCTCCAGCAGCCGCCGCTCGATCGGTGCGAGGGGATCCTCTGGACTCCGACCGCCGGCGGTCAGGCGACCGATGTGGCGGTGACGGTGGGTCAGGTCGAGTTCGATCGTGATCGGCATCGGGTCGCCGTGCTCGGCGATGCGGCGTTCGCTGCCGTCGGTGAGGTCCACTGCCACATAGGGCAGGTGCAGCGCATCGGCGACCGTGTCGACGACGGTGGCCAGTACGGTCTCCGGGTGGCCTTCGCCCTCGAGGCGCTGCGCCAACGATGACAGCACGCTGTAGGGATCGACGCTCCCACGGGCGAGCAGCCGATCGACGGTTCGCTGGACCCGTCGGCGGGCGGGTTCGAACGCTCCTGCCGCGAGTGCCGTGGCGATCACGGCGTGCAGGGTCCGGTCACCGCCGAACCATGTCCCGAGCAGCGCCGCGGTGAGCCCGTAGATGCTCGCGACGCCGACCGTGAGCGTGCCGTAGACGAGCGAGCGGCTGACGAGCGTGTCGATGTCGAACAGTTTGTGGCGGACGATCGCGGCCGCGACCGCAACAGGGAGGAACGCCAACGCGGCGAGCGCGACCGTCGAAGTCACCGGTCCCCGGCCGAGGATCGTGTCGAAGGCCACGGCCAGCACGAGGACCACCACGGCGTAGAGCAGCCAGGTGAGCTGCCGGCGTTCGACGCCCGTGCCGCGGCGATGGCGCACGACGACCGAGGCGGCCGTGCCGATGAGCGCGGTCAGGAACAACGGCATGCTGGCGGCGCCGGCGATCTCCACGACGCCTTCGAGAGAGCTGATCCCGAGCGGGTTGTCCACGACCGGATGGTTCGCGAGGGGACCAGGCCGGAGCGCGTTGCTCAGCGCTGCGAGAACCATCCCGCCACCTGCGGCCCACGCGATCGAGCGCCACCGCCTCGAGGGCAGCCGCCCGTCGGGGAAGAGCAGCAGCGCGAACGTCACGATCGGCCACGCCCCCGTGACCCAGACCCAGGACGATACCCACCCTGCCGCAACGCCACCCGGCAGGGAGCCCGGGTCGGCCACCAGCGCCCGGTCGGCGTACAAGAACGTTGCGATCGTGACGGCAGCGCCCAGACCACAGGCCACGAACAGCCACGGGACCGGGTGACGTGGCCGATGCGCGATGACCAACGCTCCCACCAGCGGAAAGCCGACCGCGAGGACGAGGTTGACGGTGAGGTCATCCAGGGCAACCACCGCCGGGGCAGGGGAGGGTGGCGCGATCGCGAAGGCGAACACGACCAGCGCCGCCGCGATGGTCGCCATCGTGGCGGCGCTCCATCGCAGCAGCGTCGTGGTCACAATGTTCACAGTGTCGCACGCTCCTGCCTGGAGTCTCAGATCTCGACGCTCCACGCGGCATCGCCCGTCGAGGCAGCGGCTGCCGCAGGGGACGGGCGGCGCAGTTCGCGACGGACCAGGGTCACGCTCGTCACCGCGATCCAGACAAGCGACAGCAGGAACGTCAGGATGCCCGGCCCTTCGCCCAGGGTCGCGGCCGCGGCGACCGCCGCGACACCGATGACCAGGCCGGCGATCGACACCGCCCGCGGCAGGGTCCGTGTGGGGAACGCTGCCGCACCCGCGCCGAGCAGGAACACGCCGAGCGCGAGCCAGCCCATCACGAACGCGCCATCGTTGAGCGCCAAGAGTGCCAGCGCAAGGTCCGGACCGAGGTCTGCGCCGTTCGCGGTGAGTGCCACCAGCGGAGCGCCGCTCGCGACCTTGACCGCGAGGAACAGCATCCCACCGATCAGCGCCACGGTCGCCCGCCAGTTGTCGTCCCCGTCGCCCACTCGGAGTGTGCGGTAGAGGAACGCGACGAAGAACGCGAATGCGACGAAGCCCGCGAGCTCCAGTGCGATACCAAGCGTGCGTAAGCCGGCCTCGGCGGACGAGAACGCCGCGATGACCTGCGCGCCCGTCGGGTCCTCCCCCGCACCAGCGAACGCACTGTTGCCAGCAAGCATCAGGACAACCGCGGTGATGCCGCTCGCAGCACCTATCGGTGAACGTGTCGTTTCGGTCACGGGCTCCTCCTCAAACTGATCGATCAGGACCCTCAGCCAACGGGCCCCGGATCCCGCCCAACAGAGGTCGGTGTCCCACCTGGCTGGGAACTGTTCCCGAGCCGACGACCCGGCGAGGCCGGGTTGCTCCGGCTGTAGCTGGCGACGAAGAGCCAGAAAGACCCGATGAGGACCCCGCTCCCGAACTCGGTCATGATGATCGCGACCAGCCCTCCGATGCCGGCCAGCACGGCAGTCCATCGGGGAAGGCTGGACCTCCGCCAGATGCCCAGTGCGAACACGAGGAAACCGACCGCTGAGAGCAGGAGACCGGGCCCCGCTAGAAGGAAGAACCAGTCGAGTTCCTCCCGGAGGATGAGCCCGATGGCGACGCCAACGGCGATGAGGGAGTAGCCCGTTGCGATCAGACCGGCGGCCGTTCGGTTGCTGAGGCCGGCGCGCGATGCGGCGACGACGGCGACGACGGTGGCGACCAGGTAGGTGAGGAACCCGATCTCGCGGAAGTAGTCGCTGAGCGATTCGTACACAGCTCCGCCCGGAGACCCGGGTGTCGCGACGTGGTAGATGGCCAACAGGATCGCGGACGCACCAGCGATCATGGCCCAGGTACGCAGCCTGGGATCGTCGCAGATGGTGTCGGCGGAAGGTCGGCGGTCGGCGGCAGCGTGGGTGTTCACGGCGTTCTCCTCCAAGGTGTTCCGGGACCGCAGCGTCGCGGTCGAAGGGTTGCACCGCATCGCCGTAGCGGCGGGTTCGTCCCCACTCTGGCTGCGCCCACGGAAGGAGGCGGTGCTCTGCTCACTCCGCCCCCGGGGTGACGCACCTCCGATGGCCATGTGGGAAGCTTTCCGGGTGATGCCCCCTTGCGAAGGTCGCCCTCGGACGCGCACGACGTGAACTCGTCGCGCGAGGTTGCGTACCGGTCGAGCATCGGACGTGTGCTGCACGGCCTTCGGGCTGTGGCGATCGTCGGGCTGTCCGGCTGGGCCGCGGTGGTTGTCAGAGACTCGCCTCGCCCGCTGTTGACCGCGGTGCTCGGAATCGCGGCGGTCAGCACGCTGTGGATCCAACACCGCCACCCGATCACGACCCTCGTCGCCGCCTTCGGTGGGCTGATCGCCGTTGCCGCACTCGGGTTCGATGGGCCTGACGACCCCTTCCTGTTCCTGCTCGTCTGGGCGAGTCATGGCGTCGGCAGGTACGCCGCTCTTCGGCACCAGCCGTGGGCCGCCGCGGGAACGCTGTTCTTCCTCTCCATCAACGTGTCGGTGGAGGACGTTCACCTCCCGGCCGATGCGATCTTCCCGGTGCTGTTCACCGCGGCGCCCTGGATACTGGGTCTGATCGTGCAGGTCGCGCTCCAGCGTGAAGGTGACGCTAGGGAGACGTCGACCCAGCTAATCGCTGAACAGGAGCAGCAGGTGCGTCAAGCGACCAAGGACGAGCGGTTACGACTCGCTCGGGAACTGCACGATGTAGCCGCCCACACGATGAGTGCGGTGTCCCTGCAAGCACAGGTGCTGCGTCGACGGTTGGAGGCCGGCGAGCCGGTGGCCGCATCCGAAGCCAGACAGATCACCCCCGAGTAGGAACGAGGAGGCCGTCGCGGACGGTGCCGCCCTTGCCGGGACGTTCTGTCAACGATGCCATCGTGGGCACCCTTGGGTCTCCATGGGTCCACACGTGGACCCATTTCGGACCCAGGTACGCCTCAGGCGCCTTGAATGAGAAGAGCCGATAACGCTCGAAACCCCCACCAGATGATGCCTGGTAGGGGCTTCGAGGGTGTGGACCGGAAGGGATTTGAACCCTCGACCCCCTCCATGCCATGGAGGTGCGCTGCCGGACTGCGCCACCGGCCCGAAGACGAGCGGCACCTGCGCCGCTGCGGTCGCGGAGCGTACACGGGCGTCCCAGGGGGCGCGAACCACCCGCCGGATGCCGCCGCGAACCGCCCGCCGGACGCCCCCGACGTCCGCCCGCGGAACCGCCCTCGCCCGCCGCCGTCGCCCGCCCTCGGCGTCCGACTCGCCCGCCCACGTGCGGCCCGTCGGGTGTCGCACACGTGGCGGCTACCCTCCGTTGGTCCGCGCCCGGAGGCCCCCACCGACCATGACCGACGTCCGCGTCGACGCCGCCGAACCGCCCCGCTACGACCCGCTCGGCTTCGAGCCGGCGCTCGCGGAGGCGTGGGCGCGGGAGCGCACCTACAGCTTGCGGCCGGGTCCGGCGGAGGCAACCGCGCAGGACGACGACGCGTTCTACGCATTGACGATGTTCCCCTACCCCTCCGGCGACCTGCACATGGGCCACGCCGAGATCTTCACGATCCACGACGCGCTGGTGCGACACCTGCGGATGCAGGGGCGCCGCGTCCTGAATCCCATCGGGTGGGACGCGTTCGGGCTGCCGGCCGAGAACGCCGCGCGCAACCGCGGGGCGGACCCGAAGGCGTGGACGTACGCCAACATCGAGGAGCAACGCGCCACGATCGCCCGCCTGGGGTACTCGTTCGACTGGGACACGGTGCTCTACACCAGCGACCCGGCGTACTACCGCTGGACCCAGTGGCTGTTCCTCGAGCTCTTCGACGCCGGCCTGGCCCACCGACGCGCGGCGAACGTGAACTGGTGCTCGTCGTGCGGGACGGTGCTGGCGAACGAGCAGGTGGTGGACGGTGCCTGCGAGCGGTGTGGCACCGAGGTGGTCCGCAAGCCACTGACGCAGTGGTTCTTCCGCATCACCCGGTACGCCGACGAGCTGCTGGAGGGGCTGGACGCGCTCGACTGGCCCGACCGGGTCAAGAGCTCCCAGCGGAACTGGATCGGCCGGTCCGAGGGCGCCGAGGTGACCTTCACCACGGCCGACGACGCCGCGGATCCCGTCGTGGTCTACACGACGCGGCCGGACACGCTCTACGGCGCGACCTATCTCGTCTTCGCGCCCGACCATCCACTGGTCGAGGCGCGCATGGGAGAGAACCCCGACTACCTCGACTTCCGCGCCGAGGTGGCACGTCGATCGGAGATCGAGCGGCTCAGCTCGTTCGACGCGACGGGGGGTGCGTCAGCGGGTGCGGGCGCGGGCCGCGCCAAGCGTGGGCTGCGGCTCGGCTTCGACGTCACGAACCCGGTGACGGGCGAGGCGATCGCCGCGTACGCCGCCGACTACGTGCTGCTGGACTACGGCACGGGCGCGATCATGGCGGTGCCCGCCCACGACCAGCGCGACCTGGATTTCGCCCGCCAGGAAGGGCTGCCGGTCCGTGTGGTCGTCGCGCCGGAGGACGGTCGGGAGCTCGACGCCGACACGATGACCCAGGCGTACGCCGGCGACGGCGTGAGCGTGCACTCCGGTCCCTACGACGGGCTCGACTGGCGCGAGACCAAGCGCCGGATCACGGCCGACCTCCAGGCCCGCGGCCTCGCGCGCCCGACGGTCAACTACCGGCTGCGGGACTGGCTGGTCTCCCGGCAGCGTTCGTGGGGGCCCCCGATCCCGATCGTGCACTGCGCCGCGTGCGGCGAGGTGCCGGTGCCCGTGGAGGAGCTCCCCGTCGAGCTCCCCGACGACCTCGACTTCGCGGTGCCGGGCTCACCGCTCGATCTCCATCCGACCTGGAAGCACGTGCCCTGTCCGCGTTGCGGCCAGGACGCGGTCCGGGACGTGGACACGCTGGACACGTTCGTGGACTCGTCCTGGTACTTCCTGCGCTACCTGTCGCCCACCGCGACGGACCGGGCCTGGCCCGTCGAGGCGGCCGGTCGGTGGCTCCCCGTCGACCAGTACACGGGTGGCGTGGAGCACGCGGTGCTGCACCTGCTCTACAGCCGGTTCGTGGTCAAGGCGATGCGCGACCGCGGGCACGTGGCCGCGGACGAGCCGTTCCAGGCGCTGCTGAACCAGGGGCAGGTCATCATGGACGGCGCGGCGATGTCCAAGTCGAAGGGCAACCTCGTGGTGCCCGGCGAGGTCTTCGAGACCCACGGCGCCGACACGCTGCGAGGCACGATGCTGTTCGCGTCCGCACCCGAGGACGACATCGACTGGGCGGACGTGTCGCCGACGGGCATGCACAAGTGGCTCTCCCGTGTGTGGCGGCTGACGCTGGAGCAGGTCGCTCGCGAGGCCGCCGGCGATCCGGCGGTCGACGGTCCTGCTGCGCAGGCGGTGCGACGCGCCGAGGCCGAGGCGATCGTCGGCGTGTCCGGTGACTTCGACGCCCGCAAGTACAACACGGTGATCGCCAAGCTGATGTCCCTGACGAACGCGGTCCTGGACGCGACCCGCGATGGTCGGGGCGGGTCGACGGTCCGTCAGGCGCTGGAGACCCTGCTGACCATGTTGGCACCGATCTGCCCCTTCGTCACCGAGGAGCTCTGGGGCCGCCTCGGGCGCGAGGGATCGATCCACGCGCAGCGCTGGCCGGTGGCCGACGCGTCGCTGCTCGTCGACGACGAGGTGGAGCTGGCCGTGCAGGTGAACGGGAAGGTACGCGGACGCGTGCGGGTTCCGGCCGGTGCCGACGAGACGACGGTCGTGGCGGCCGCACGTGCGGTCGCCCCGATCGCGGCGCACCTCGACGGCGAGGTCGTCAAGGTCGTCCACGTGCCGGACCGGCTGCTGAACCTGGTCGTCCGCGGCTGACGGAAGGTTCGGCGTGCCTCGCGTTGCGGTCGTGACCGACCAGACCTCCGACCTGCCCGCCGAGCTGGTCGAGTCGATCGGGCTGCGCGTCGTCCCACTCTCCGTGCTGTTCGGGGATCGGTCGTACACCACGGGGATGGACCTCCTCCCCGAGCGGTTCTACGAGCTGCTCGCAGGGGCGAGCCGCCTGCCGACGACCTCCCAACCAGCTCCGGCGTGGTTCGAGGAGGCGTACGCGGACTGCGTCGACGACGGTTGTGAGGCCATCGTGTCGGTGCACTGTTCGGCGGCGCTGTCGGGAACGGTCGCGCTCGCCCGTGACCGGGCCCGCTTCGCCGAGGTGCCCGTCGAGGTGGTGGACGCCAAGCTCGTCGGCGGCGGCCTCGGGCTCGCCGCGCTCGCGGCGCACCGGGTCGCCGAGGCGGGCGGTTCCGTGCAGCAGGTCGTCGCGGCCGCGGAGCGTGTGCGCACGAGCGCCGTCTCGTTGATCGTCGTCGACACGCTCGATCATCTGCGCCGTGGCGGCCGCCTGACCGGCGCCCAGGCGGCGCTGGGTACGGCGTTGAAGATCAAGCCCATCCTGCACGTGACCGAGGAGGGCCGGGTCGAGGTGCTCGAGCGTGCCCGGACCTGGTCGCGCGCGCTCGGGCGCGTCGCCGACCTCGTCGAGCAGGCAGCGGCGGGGAGGCCCGTCGACGTGGTGGTGGTGCACGCCGTCGCGCCCGAGCGGGCCGAGGAGTTGTGGGGGCGGATCGACGGGCGGGTGCAGGTACGCGAACACCTGCAGACGCTGATCGGCCCGATCGTCGGCGCCCACGTCGGACCGGGCGCCGTCGGCATCGCGGTCGTGCCCGTCGGGTGAGCCGCCGGGCGCACCGTCCACAGTCGCGACCGACGCGGCCGGACGGTGCGTCGCCGTTCGGGCAGCCTGCCGTCCATGGAGCCCGACGACCTCGCCGACGATCTCGCCGACCCGCCCGACCTCCGCATGCGGCTCGCCCGCTGGGTGCGTCCGTCGCCGGCCGAGGTGCTCGGCCTGGCGATGCTGCTGCTCGGTTCCGTCGCGCTCAGCCTCATGCTCTGGTGGCAGGCGACCGCCCGGCCGGGGCCGGCGGAGCTCGTGTGGGACGGTGCCGACCCGACCGCGTCCACGACGGATCCCTGGGCGGCCCCGTCGCCCGAGGAGCTCGCCGTTCCCGCGCCGGGAGGGCCGCTGGCAGGCGGCGCGCACGGGTCCGTCGAGGTCGCCGTCCGCGAGGACGCGGAGGTGATCGTCCACGTCTCGGGTGCGGTCGCGCGGCCCGGGCTCGTGACCCTGCCGGCCGGCTCCCGGGTCGCGGACGCCCTCGAGGCGGTCGGCGGGGGCGACGCCGGCGCCCAGCTGCACCTGGTCAACCTCGCGCGCCCACTCGTCGACGGTGAGCAGCTCCACGTGCCTCGGGAGGGCGAGGGCCCACCGCCCGAGTCCACGCTCCCGGCCGACGCGGCCGACGTCGGCTCCGGCCCGGTCGACCTGAACCGGGCGTCGCACGCCAGCCTCGAGACGTTGCCGGGCATCGGTCCCGCGCGCGCGGCCGAGATCGTCCGCCACCGCGAGCGGCACGGACCCTTCCGTGTACCCGGTGACCTGCGTGACGTGCCCGGGATCGGCGAGGCGACGTTCCAGCGGCTCGCGGAGCTCGTGACGGTCGGATGAAGCGACGGGGCCAGGGCCGGGAGGCGCGTGTCGCACCCCTCGGGGAGC
The DNA here is from genome assembly GCA_963695235.1 of uncultured Nitriliruptoraceae bacterium. GTDB lineage: Bacteria > Actinomycetota > Nitriliruptoria > Nitriliruptorales > Nitriliruptoraceae > PWLR01. The sequence goes on along the minus strand of OY968778.1, from coordinate 77,735 downwards.
TCGTCGGCCCGATGGTGGCGTGGGCCGGAGCCGCCGTGCTCGGATCGCTGGTCGCCGAGGTGGCTGCCGGTCGCTGGCAGGCCACGCGACCCGGGTCGCTGCCGTGGCGGATCGGCGGGGTGCTCCTCGTCCTGACCGTGGCAGTGCTCGTCCCCGTGCTGCGCTCTGCCCGTGGCCGACGGGCAGCACACCCGAGCGGTCACGATCCCGGCACGCTCGGCATGGGGCTCGTGCTCGCGTTCGCCATCGTCTGCACGACGGCGGGGGGCACCCTGCTGCGCCTCGCGACGACGGAGCTCGGTGTGCTGCCGGTGCTGGCGGCCGAAGGGGGCGTCGCGCGCGTCACCGGAACGGTCGTCGCCGAGCCCCGATCGATCGCGACCGGGTGGCAGGTCCACGTTCGCGTCGAGTCGGTGACGCCGCTCCGGGCAGGGCCCGGCGCGTCGATGTCGGATGGGCCGACGTCCGGGACCCGGGAACGCGCGGCGCTGACCGTGTCGCAGGATCCGCCGGTGCTGGGCAGCCGACTCGAGCTCGTCGTCACCGCGCGTCCGCTCCCGCCCGGCGGGTACGGGCGATGGCTGGAACGCCAGCACGCGGCCGTGGTGCTCGAGCCGCTGGAGCACCGCGTGATCGGCGAGCCCGGTCGTCTCGCCCGGTCGTCGGAGCACGTGCGTGCGCGGGTGCGCGACGCGGCCGCCCGCCACCTCGAGGTCCCTACGGCGGGGCTGCTGACCGGCTTCGTCACCGGCGACACACGATCGCTGTCGGCGGAGGACGTCGAGGCGATGCGCGTGACCGGCCTGTCGCACCTGACCGCCGTCTCCGGCAGCAACGTGGCGTTGCTGCTGGCCGGTGCCCTGGCCGTCGCGAGCGCCTGCCGCGTCGGTGCCCGTGGTCGAGCGCTCCTCGTCGCCGGGCTCGTGCCCTGGTTCGCGTTCGTCACCCGTTTCGAACCGAGCGTCCTGCGGGCGGGAACGATGGTGCTCGTCCTGCTGCTGGCGTCGCTGCGCGGGGTGCCACGCGAGGCGCGCCACGCGCTGCCCGTCGCCGTCCTGGCACTCGTCCTCCTCGACCCGCGCCTGGCGGGGTCGCTCGGGCTGCTCCTGTCCGCCGTGGCGACCGGCGGGGTCCTCGTCCTCGCCCCGTGGGTCCGTGAGCGCCTTCCGGGACGGCTACCGGGACCGCTCGCGGACGTGCTGTCGATCACGATCGGAGCGCAGCTCGCGGTGCTCCCGCTGTTGCTCGCCACCTTCGGTGAGGTTGGCGTGGCGTCGGTGCCGGCGAACCTGGTCGCCGTCCCGGCGGCAGGGGTGGCCGCCGCGCTCGGCTTCGCCGGTGCGGCCGTCGCCCTGGTCCATCCCGCCACGGGGGCCTGGGTGCTGGCGGCGGCCGGCTGGCCGACGGACGTGGTGCTCTGGGTGGCACGTGCACTGGCGGGCGTGGGCGGGACGGTCTCGCTGGATCGGCCCGCGACCGTGGCCGGCCTCGTCGCGGCCTGCGCCTGGGTCCTCGTCCGGCGCCGGTCGGGGCTCCAGCGGGCACTCGCGGCGGTCGTCGTGGTGGCGACGCTGTCGGCCGTCGCACCGACGGTGGCGGGAAGTCGACCTCCTCCGGGTTTCACGGTCACGGCGATCGACGTCGGTCAGGGCGACGCGTTCCTCCTGGAGACGCCCACCACCCGCATCCTGGTGGATGCCGGGGAGGACGCGCGGGCGGCGGAGTGGCTGCGCCGGAACGGCCGTCGACGGCTGGACCTGTTGGTGATCAGCCATCCCCACCTGGATCACGTCGGTGGGGTCCCCGAGGTGCTGCGGAGGTTGGACGTCGGTGCCGTGTGGGCGGCGCGGGTTCCTGCCGAGCTCCCGTTGCTCCGCGAGGTCGTGGCCGAGACGGTCCGTCGTGGCGTCCCGGTCTCCTCGCCCGTCGCCGGCGACGTGGTCGTCGTGGGCGACGTGGTGGTCGAGGTGCTCAACCCACCGGCCGGTCGCCCGTACCGTCACGCGGCGAGCGAGCTGAACGAGGGCTCCTACGTCTTGCGCTTCCACCACGACGGACGGCGGGTCCTCACGACGGGGGACGTGGAGTCGGCAGGTCAGCGCCGACTGCTCGCCGAGGTGCCCGAGCAGCTGGTCGCGGACGTGGTCACCGTGCCCCACCACGGTTCGGCGACGACCGAGCCGGCGTTCCTGCCGGCGGTCGCGCCCCTCGTCGCGCTGGTGAGCGTCGGAGCCGACAACCGCCATGGGCATCCGCATCCAACGGTGGTGGCGCAGCTGGGCCGTCTCGGGACCCTGGTCAGCCGCACCGACGAGCAGGGCACGATCACGGTGGCGGTGCCTGCTCCGCGGAGGGCGCCGCGTGACGTCGCCTGTCCGCGCTCGCACCCCGCGTGCCTCGATGCAGCAGCCGTGCGCCCGTGATCATGCCGAGGCCGACCAGCCCTCCGGTCGTGAAGCCGAGGGAGAGCCCGAGGGCGGCGATCAGCGGCCCGACGAGCACCGGCGCGGCCGTCGAGGCGACCTGGTTGACCATCCCACGGAGCCCGAGTGCCACCCCGCGCTGCCCGTCCGGCGCGGCCGCCGTGACGATCGCGAGCAGGAGCGGGAGGCTCAGCCCGCTGCCGATCCCGACGAGGAAGGGCACGACGTAGACGATCGGGATCGTCTGGAGGTGCGGGGCGAGCAGCAGACCCGTTGCGCCGCATGCGAGTGCGAGCATGAGGACGACGGGCTCCGAGAGCCGTCGCGCCCAGAACCCGGCCGAGGGGGACAGGATCGCCGCGACCAGTCCAGCGGCGGCGATGACCGTTCCCGCCACCCCGGCCGCCACACCGGCGTCGACGAGCAGGACCGGGAGGAACGTGCTGAAGGTGAACCAGATCCACAGGCGTGTGAAGCTCAGCAGCAGCGCGACCTGCATGCCCCGGATGCGCAGCAGCCCGAGCGCGGATCGGAAGCCGAGCCCCTGTCCGGTCTCAGCTGGACCGCTCGCCACGTCGCGGGTCTCGGCCAGGAACAGCGCGAGCCCCGCGAACAGCAGGCCGTAGGCGGCCGGGACCGCGAGCGCCCACCGGAAGCCGATCAGCTGCGCGGCACCGCCGACGAGCAGCGGGCCGGTCATCTGCCCGACGTTGGTGAAGAACGTGAAGCGGCCCGTGTGCAGCGCCCGCTCGGTCGCGCTACCGATGCTCGTCACGTACGCCTGCGAGGCGACCCAGGCGAGATTGATCGCGAGGCCCATCAGCGCCTGCAGGGGCAGGAACCACCAGTAGCCGGTCACCAGCACGAAGGTCGAGCCGATCAGCGCGCTGGCGCCCGTGCCGAGCAGGAAGGCGTTGCGTGGCCCGAGTCGGTCGATCACCGCGCCTGACGTGACCGACGCGAACGCCGACGCGAACGAGGCGGCACCGACCAGCAGGCCGATCACGTCGAAGGTGGCGCCGAGCTCCCTCGCCCGCAGCGGGACCAGGAAGGCCATCTGGCTGAAGGCCGCCAACCCGAACGCTCCGCTCAGGTACGCGAGCCACAGCAGCGAGCCGCGTGGCCGCTGCACGCCGTCCCCGTCCGACATCCGCAGCGCCCTTCCCGGGTGACCGGTCGTCCGAGCGGACGGCCCAGCGGCGCACACTACGTTCCGTCAGGGCGTCCTCGCGAACCGGCGGGTAGCGTGCCTGCCATGACGCCGCTCCTCCTGCTCGTCGGCGACGACGACCTGCTCCTCCAGCGCGAGCTCGAGCGGCAGCTCGTCGTGCTCTCCACCGAGGATCCGGGGCTCCGGATCGACCGCTACGACGTCTCGGAGCTCGAACGGCTGCCGGAGCTGCGGACCGCGTCGTTGTTCGGGGGCCGCACCTGCGTCGTGCTCCGCGGAGTCGAGGTGGTGCGTGCCGAGCTGAAGGCGGAGCTCGAGGCGTACGCGGCCGACCCGTCGCAGGAAGCCGTGGTCGTGCTCGTCGCGGCGGGGGTGGGCAAGGTGCAGAAGCTCGCCAAGCTCGCCGCCGCGCAGGGCCAGCGGGTCGACGTCAAGCGTCCGGCGGATTGGGACGACCGGGGCTGGGACCGGCTGATCGGCGAGGAGTTCCGTCGGCTCGGAAGGAAATCGGACGCGACGGCCGTCGCGTCCATCCGGGCGCACGCGGGCGTGGACCCCGGGGTGATCGCGTCGAAGGTCTCCTCGGTCGCGGCCGCGCATGCAGGCGTCGCGGTGCTGACCGCCGAGCACGTCGAGTCGGTCGTCGAGGGGCACGGCCGGGCTACCGGGTTCGCCGTCGCGGACGGCGTCGCCGACCGTGCGCCCGACGTCGCACTCGTCGCGCTCCGCGGGGCGCTCGAGGCGGGCGACGCACCGCTGGCGATCGTCGGCGCGCTCACGTATCGCTTCCGTCAGCTCCTCCAGGTCAGGGCCGGGGCGGCGGCGAAGGACGCGGGGATCCGCTCCGACGGCCAGTACCGGCGCACGAAGCAGGTGGCCGCCGCGTTCGGTCCTGGCGAGCTCGCCTGGTGCCACGATCGGTTGGCGCGGCTGGACGTCGACCTCAAGGGCTCGGATCTCCCGGACGCGTTGCTGCTGGAGCTGGCGGTCCTGGACCTGGCCACGTCCCGCGCGGTCGGAGCCCCCTACGACCCGTCGTCATCACGGGCCGGTGGTGCTCACCCCACCGGCTGATCGATCACCGAACGGAGTCGCCGTTCGACCACGGCGATGCCGTCGAGGTCGCTGCGGTCCTGCCGCTCGAGAACGGAAACGAGCGCACGTAGTTCCTCGAGGCGCCCTTCCCGGCTCTCGAGGAAGCGGGTGACCGCTGGCGCCTCCTGACCCACCTCGCTCGCGCGCAGCGCGACGATGGCGGCGTCGTGACGACGCCGTCGCAGGTCTGCGGCGAGCCCCCGTTGTTGCCGTTGCGACCAGTCGCTCGAGGGACGCACCCGCTCCAAGCCGTCCTCGAGGCGGTCGATGACCAGGGCATCCCCCAGCCGGAGGAGCGCGTCGAGGACGCCAGCCGGTCCGCGGTCCCCCTCGAGCGAATGGAGCACGGCGACCGCATCCGGCACCAGCGCCAGGTCGCGGGCACAGGCGAGGAACCTCGCAAGCGTCGGGTCGACGAGGTCGTCGATCAGCCAGCGGGCGTGAGCGGTGCGCGCCGACCGCTGCTGCTGCGTGCCGAGCGAGGTGATCCCGTCGAGCAGTGCGTCCACCATCGCTCGATGTCGTTCGACCAGCGCCGCGTCGATGTCGTCCGCATCGAGGAACACGCTGGTCAGCCGCTCGAGCAACCACTCGACCGGCGCTTCGTGCTCCCGAACGCGCTCCGCGTCCTGCTGCTCCTCCAGCTCGTCGAGTTGCGCCCAGCGATGGTCGGCGTCGATCACCGTGCGGGCGGCTTGGAAGGCCAGCACGACGGCTGGCAGCGGACGTTCGGCGCCGTGCGCCAACCGCGACGCGAAAGTGATGCCGAGCCGGTCGACGATGTCGTTGGCGAGGGTCGTCGCAGTCAGCTCCCTGCGGAGCCGGTGCCGCGGCACCAGGTCGCCGAACCGCTCGACCAACGTCGGCGGCAGCGCACGACCCGCGACACCGGCGCACAGCGGGTGGTCGGGGACCTCCGAGGCGAGCAGCGTCTCCTTCAGTTCCCGCTTGGCCCACGCCAGCAGGGTCGCCAGCTCCGGCCTCGTCAGCCCGGCGCCGTTGGACGCCCGGTCCGCGAGCTCCTCCGACGACGGCGCGAGCTCCTCGTCCCGATCGAGACCGGAGGTCCGCTCGAGGCGGTCGAGGAGCACGTCGTAGGCGCGGAGCTGTGACGGGCTGCGGACGGTCTCCCGCGACAGGGCGGCGCCCTGCCGGTCGACCGTGCGCAGTACCTGGTCCAGCACCTCGTCGCAGATCTCGGCGAGCAACTCGTCGCGCGCCGGGCGGTCCAGCCGGCCCTCGTCCTGGGCGAGCCGGAGGAGGATCTTGCTGCCGACCTCGAGGTCCGAGGTCACGACACCGGCCGCGTTGTCTATCGCGTCCTGGTTGATGCGGCCACCGTGCCGGGCGTACTCGAGCCGGCCCCGCTGGGTGATGAAGAGGTTCGCGCCCTCACCGAGGACACGGGCTCGGATCGCGTCGGCGGTGACCCGGACCTCGTCGTTCGTGCGGTCGCCCACGGCGGTGTCGGGCTCGCTCGATGCTCGGACGAAGGTGCCGATGCCACCGGCGAAGAGCAGGTCGACGGGTGCGCACAGGATCGCGCGGACCAGGGCCGGAGGTGACAGCTCCTCCTGCTCGACGCGCAGGGCGGCTCGGACCTCCGGGGCGAGCGACACGCTGCGGCTGTCCCGGCGGAACACCCCACCTCCGGGGCTCAGGAGGGTGCGGTCGTAGTCGTCCCAGGTGGACCCGCGAAGCTCGAAGAGCCGCTGGCGTTCGGCGAACGACACCGCGGGATCCGGTTCCGGGTCCAGGAAGATGTGGCGGTGGTCGAAAGCCGCCACCAGCTGCACCGTCCGTGACCGCAGGAGCCCGTTGCCGAAGACGTCTCCGGACATGTCACCCACCCCGACGATGGTGACGGGCTCACGCTGCGTGTCGACGCCGAGCTCGCGGAAGTGACGTTGGATCGCGACCCACGCACCGCGCGCGGTCACGCCGAGCGCCTTGTGGTCGTAGCCGTTCGACCCGCCGGAGGCGAAGGCGTCGTCGAGCCAGAAGTCGTAGCGCCGCGCGATGTCGTTGGCGGTGTCCGACAGCGCCGCCGTCCCACGGTCGGCGGCCACCACCAGGTACGGGTCGTCGCCGTCGTGGCGGACCACGTCGTGCGGCGGTACCACCTGGTCGCCCTCGAGGTCGTCCGTGACGTCCAGCAGCCCACGGATGAAGGTCACGTACTGGCGTGCCACCTCGGCGCGCAGCTCGGCGGGGTCCTGTGGCTCGTTGCGGAGGACGAAGCCGCCCTTCGCGCCGGTCGGGACGATGACGGCGTTCTTCAGCACCTGGGCCTTCAGCAGGTCCAGTACCTCGGTCCTGACGTCGTCGGGGCGGTCGGACCACCGCAGGCCACCGCGCGCGACCGGACCGGCCCGCAGGTGGACCCCCTCGACGCTCGGAGCGTGCACGAAGATCTCGCGGTAGGGCACGGGCCGCGGCGCGTCGGGGATCAGGGAGGTGTCGAGCTTGAGGGCGACGTAGGGCTCCCCGGTGCCGTCCGCCACGGCGTCGGGGCGGAACGCGTTCGTGCGCACCGTCGCGTCGACGAGGTGGACCAGCCCGCGGAGGATCCGGTCGTGGTCGAGGCGTTGCAGCCGATCGAGCGCGCCGAGCAGGGCCCTGCGCGCGCCCGCGCGGACCTCGTCGGTCGCACCCGTGGCCGGGTCGAAGCGTGCGTGGATGTAGCGGACGAGCGCCGTCACGACCTCCGGGTTGCCCACGATGGTCGCGTTGACGTAGCCGGAGGTGTACGCGGTGCCGAGCTGCCTCCTGAGTCGCCGGTACGCACGGAGGATGGAGACCTCGCGCCAGTCGACACCGGCCGAGAGCACCGCCTGGTTGAGCGCGTCGACGACGAGATGTCCCCGCCAGGCGGCGAGGATCGCCTCGGAGAGTCGTGGCCCGTCCGCGGCCAGATCGAACCCGGAGATCCGGACGCCGAAATCGTGGAGGACCAGCGGTGGGCCGTCGCCCTCGAGCCGGTGTGGGACCTCCTCGATGACGGTGAGCCCGAGACTCTCGAGGATGGGCAGGAACGAGGAGAGCTCCAGCGCGCCGCCCTGCCGGACGGCACGGAGCCTGACCGACGACGGCTCGGGTTCGTGCTCCGCCTGGAAGGCGACCACGAGCTGCGCGTCCGTGCGGGCTGCCGCATCGAGCAGCGCGAGGTCCGAGAGGGCGTCGACCGGGCGTGTCACGTCGCGATAGGAACGGGGCAGCCGGCGAGCGATCGTGTCGACGAGCCGTGAGACCTCGACGGCGTCCCTGCCGGGACGCAGGGAGTCCTCGACGGCGTCGATCCACGAGCGGGCCAGCCGCCTGACCTCGGCCTGGAGCTCGGCCAGGGGGACCTCGGGCACCTGGCCTTCCAGGTGGAGGAGGAACCGGACGAGCGCCTCCTTGCGATCGCCGAGGGAGATCTCGACGTCCATCCTCTCGGAGCCGAAGCGCTCCGTCAGGGTCCGCTGGATCGTGCCCCGCAGCTCCGCGCTGTAGACGTCGCGCGGGATGGCGACGAGAACGGACACGGTGCGTGTGCGGTGGTCGACGCGCACCATCGCCCGGGTCTCGGCGTGTTGCTCCGCATGCAGCAGGTCGACGAGCAACGCATGGAGCTCGTCGACCGTCGACTGGAAGAGCTCGTCCTTCGGCAGCGCCTGGAACAGGGAGCCGAGGGTCACCGCGTCGTGCGATCCGTCGACGACGTCCTCACGCTCGATGATGGCGCGCAGCTTGCGCCGGAGAACCGGCGTGGCACCGGCCGGCGCCGCGTACCCCTTGCGGGTGAACAACCCGAGGATGCGGACCTCGCTCGCGATGGCGCCGTCCGCGTCGCGGCGCGTCAGCCCGAGGTACTCCATCCGTACGCGGCGCTGGACGGTCGAACGCGCCGTCGTGCGGGTGAGGGTGAGCAGGGGGGGATCGTCCAGGCGCGCCCGCAGGTCGGGCGACAGCTCGGAGAAGGGGACGGGCGTCGCGAAGCGGGAGCGGCCCTCGTCGCCGAGCAGCCCGAGACCCGAGTCGGGTGCCACCACGAACGCGGGCCCGTCGTCGGTCGGCACGACCACGTACTCGCGCAGTCCGAGGAGCACGAGGTTGTCGTCGAGCAGCCAGTCGAGGAGGTCGGCGACCTCGTGCGCCTCGTCCGGGTCGGTCCCGAGCCACGAACCCGACCGCAACCCTTCGGCGATGCCCCGAACGGCGGCCCGCATCCGGGCGTGGTCGTCCGTCGCCCGCCGGACGTCGTCGACGAGCGACAGGATCTGAGCCTCGAGCTCGCCGTCTCCCGAGGTGGGGAGCCGGCCCTCGAGCTCGACGTGCAGCAACGAGGCGCGCGGGTGGCCGCTGCGCGCGGGGTGGATCGCGACGATGCGCTCCTGGGCGTCCCGTTCGACGCCCACGATCGGATGCAGCGAGCGCCGGATCGTCTCACCGCGACGTTCGAGCTCGTCGGTCACCGTCGAGAGCAGGAACGGCCGATCCTCCGTCGCGACCTCCACCACCGTCGTCGCGCCGGGGCGACCGTCGAACCCGGTGCCGGGACGGCTGATCCGCACGAGCGTGGTACCCGGCCGGTGCCGGTCCAGGAGGTCGAAGGCGTCGTTGAGCCGCTGGGCGACGACGGTGGGGTCGGCTGCCTGCAGGAGGCGGGCGGGGACCCGGCGCAGGGTCGCGCGCGCCAGATCGGCGCGGGCCTGCGAGCGGTCGTCGGTCAGCGCACCGAGGGCAGCGAGCACGCGCTGCTCGGGTGTCGGCGGCGCGGTCACTGGTCCTCGTCGGTCGGTCGCCGCGAGACTAACGGCGGCGCGATGCCGGCGGCGCCGCCACGGGACGGCCACGCGTCCCGTGCCGGGCGCGATCGGTGCCCGCGTGGAGGCCTCGGGTGGTTGCCCCGCTGGAACGAGAGAGAACGGCGCCCGAAGACGCCGTTCCCGTCGCGTGCCGCCCGCGAAGGCTCAGAGCTTGGCGAGCAGCTTCGCCATGCCCGACTTGCGGTTGGCGACCGTGTTGCGGTGCAGGACGCCCTTGGACGCGGCCTTGTCGAGCTCGCGTGCGGCGACGAGGTAGGCGGCCTGTGCGGCGTCCTGGTCCCCCTCGGCCGCAGCCGTACGGAACCGGCGCGTGTAGGTCTTCAGGCGCGACCGCACGGCCTTGTTCCGCTCGTGCGCGGCTTCGTTCTGACGGTTGCGCTTGATCTGGGACTTGATGTTCGCCATGCGGTTGGTCTCGTCTCGTCGCGTGCAGCGCGTACGGCATCGCTGGGGGCGGGGCAGGTCTGCGTGGTGACGTCGCGTGTCCCGAGCAGGGGGACGGGCGGTGGGACTCGGGTCCGCGTCACCTGGAGGCGGGTCGCTTCCGGAGGTGTTCTGTCGACCGGCCGCCGTCCGCGGGTGCAGCGAGCGGGGCGCGAGCGGTCCAGGGGAGCCGGGAGCGTACCCGAGCGGCTGCGTCGTCGGCAACCGCTCGCGTTCAGGCGCCGTCCACCGGCTGTCCGTCTCGTGCCGCGTCGGCCCTGAGCGCGGAGCCCAGCCCGCTGGCGCGCACGGCGCGCCGCCCGATGGCGGCGCGAAGGGTCGCCGCCCCGCCGATCACGATGGCGTGCCGCCGGCCGCGGGTGATGGCGGTATAGAGCAGCTCGCGGGTCAGCAGCGGCGAACGCTCGTCGGGGAGCACGACGACGACCGTGTCGAACTGTGAGCCCTGGCTCTTGTGCACCGTCATGGCGTGCACGGTCTCGGAGCGAGGGACGCGACTGGGGGCGAGCAACCGGGTCCCGCTGCCGTCGGGTGTCGGCAGCGCGACGGCCAGGGTGCCGTCCTCGCGGGCGACCTCGACCCCGACGTCGCCGTTGACCAGGTGCGCCCGTCGGTCGTTGGCGAGCACCAGGACGGGCCGCCCGGGGTACGAGCGCCCGCCGATGCGCGAGGCGGGCCGTGCGGACGTCAGCCAGCGTTCGACGAGCGCGTTCCAGCCGTCCACACCCGTCGACCCGTGCCGGTGCGCGCAGAGCACGCGCACGGCTCCCAGCCGGCTGCGTGCGGCTTCGCCGTCGCCGGCCTCGGCATCGTCGACCAGCCCCGTCGCGGCGGCGAGGATCACGTCGCGGGCCGGGGCGAGCGTCCGCTCGTCGGCGTCGCCTCCCAGCTCCAGCCAGGTCACGTCACCGCCGGCCCGCAACCGCTCGATCGCAGCGTCGGCGTCCCCCACCTGGATCGCACGGGCCACGTCCGCGATGCCGGACCGAGCGTCGAACCGGTGCACCCGCTCGAGGGTGACGATGACCTCGTCGATCGGCGCTCCGCTCCCGATCGTCAGGTCGGCGGCGTGCGGCGCTCCGACGACCGTGCGCAAGAGCTCGGCCGTGGGAGCGCCGATCCGTCGCCGCGACGGCTCGCCGACGACGTCACCGAGCACCGAGCCGGCCTCGATGGACGCGAGCTGTTGCGGATCACCGAGGAGCACCAACCGAGCGGACGGCCGGAGCGCCTCGAGGAGGCGGGCGATCAAGGGCAGCGAGACCATCGAGGTCTCGTCCACCACCACGACGTCGTGGGGCAGCGGGTGTCCAGGACCGTGACGGAAACGCCCGCGGGCATCAGGCCGCCAGCCGAGGAGCCGGTGGACGGTGCTCGCCTCCGCCGCGAGCAGCCTCGGCAGCACGGCCGACTCCGGGCCGGCGGCGAGCGCACCGGCCGCCTCGCGCAGCGACTCCGTGAGGCGGTTCGCCGCCTTTCCCGTCGGCGCTGCGAGCGCCACGGTCGGTGCACGTGCGCCCTGTTGCGCTGCCAGCTCGTCGAGGACGGCGAGCAGCCGGGCGACGGTGGTGGTCTTGCCCGTGCCCGGGCCCCCCGCGACGACCGTGAGGTGGCGCAACGCGGCGGTCGCCGCCGCGATCCGTTGATGGTCCGGTGCGGGCCCGTCGAACCATCGGTCGAGGACGGTGCGCAGCACGTCGTGGTCGATGCCCGGGACCAGCGTGCGGGCGCGGTCGTGCAGGGCGGTGGCAACGGTCCGCTCGTCGCGCCAGAGCCGGTCGAGATAGAGCCGGTGGCCGTCGAGCACGAGGGGCCGTGCGGCGGTCGTCTGTCGTGCGGCGGCGTCGGTCGCCGTCCCCACCGATCCGGCGGGGGCCACCGCCGGGCTGGAGGCGAGCGCGTCGAGCCAGCCATCCAGGGCGGGCCACGGGACCGTCGTGCCCGGTCCGTCGTCCGCGCCGTGGTCGCCGGGGTCCTCGGCGACAAGACGATCGACGTGGCGCAGGTCCACGCACACGTGCTGGAGCCTGGGCGCCCGCACGGCGAGTGCCGCGGCCACCAGCACCGTCGGGTCGACGCAGCCGGACGCCCGTGTGATGGCCAGGGCGACGTGCACGTCCGCCGGTGCCAGGAACCCCGCGCCGACGAACGGTGCCAGCGGGGCCGGTGGTGCGACCGCGACCAGGCCCCTCATCGTTCGTCGCCCTCGGCGCGTGGCCGCGTGGGTGCTCGGCCCGCGACGACCTCGTCCAGTGCGAGCACGAGCGACGTCGGCGGCAGCCACGCGAAGACGCCGCACGGCTGCCCGCCGACGCGGGGGACGTCCGGACCGGTCATGCCGCGCAGGTACAGGTAGGCGACGCCGCCGAGGTGGATCGCAGGGTCGTAGCCCACCTGCCGCCAGCGCAGGAAGCGGTGGAGCGCGACGGTGTAGATGAGTGCCTGGAGCGGGTAGTGCGACGACATCATCGCGCTGGCCAGCGCCTCCGGCCGGTAGTGGTAGGCGGTCGGCGTGTCCGGCCAGCCGAGCCGGTTGGTCTTGTGATCCACGATGATGTAGCGCGACCCGCCATCCGACCGCAGGCGGAGCACCAGGTCGATGGCGCCGTTGAGGTAGCCCCTGACCGGCTGTCGCAGCGCGGGATCGTCGAGGTGGTCGGCATACGAGGCGAGTGGGTCGTCCGAGGGCAGATGTCGTCGCAGGAGCTCGGCGAGGTCGCTGACCGCGAGCGGCGGCAAGCCGGGCTCGACGTCGCCCCCCGCGATCGGCAGCTCGAAGCGCGGCTCGTCGAGGCGGTCCGAACGCGAGATGTCGGCGAGGCATCGGTCGTCGGCGATCGACCCGAGCGGCGTCCGCAGTGCTGCCAGCAGCCCGTCGCGCAGGACGTCGAGGTGGCTGTCGAGGCCGGCGCGTGTCGCCTGCTCCTCGAGCTGACCACCGAACGTCGCGGCCAGGTCGGGGGCGGCGAAGTCCGCGTGCTCGAGGACGGCGTGCACCATCGTCCCGAGCTCCGCCGAGCCGCGCACCGGAGCGAGTGGCAGCGGCACGTCGCGCAGGTCGCGCCCGTCGTCGGCGAACGCCGTCCGCCCGGCGCCTGGCGCGTCGACCGCTGGTGCCGAGGGGACGTTGGCCCCCGCCTCGGTGTCCGGCTCGAGCGGCTCGTCCAGGGTGGCGGGCAGGTCACCGTCGTCGTCGCTCGGATCCGCGAGGGCAGTGGTCGCGCCGGCCTGGTGATGATGGACCAGGGCGGTCAGCCCGCTGTAGGAGGTGCGACGCCAGTTGGTGTCCAGCCGCCGCCGGTTGACCGCAGCAGCGAGCTCCGACGGGGCCCGGCCCGGTGGCCGGTAGCGCGATGCGACGACGCGAGGCGGGACCTCGACCGCCCTTCCGCCGATCGCGTCGAGCAACGGACCGAGCGAGTCGAACGTCGCGTCGTGCGCGGGCAGCTTCGGTGTGCCGTCGGGGTCGACACGGCCGTCCGTCCGCGAGAACAGCACCCGTGCGAGGGCGGACGTCCGGTTGGTGTCGTTGGCGACCCACCACAGCACGACGCGATGGCGCGCCCGGGTGAGGGCCACGTAGAGCAGCCGCAGGTCCTCCTCCCGTTGTGCTGCGGCTGCTTGCGCCTGGTGCTGTGCGGCCCCGGGCCTGTCCTTCGGCCCGACGTCGACGACACGGCCGCCGTCGTCGGCATGCACGGTGAACGGAGCGGAGGGGGCGGGTGAAGACGCCCACAACGTGGGACACAGCACGATCGGGAACTCGAGCCCCTTGCTGCGGTGCACCGTCAGGATCTGGACGGCCTCGGCGTCCGATTCGAGCCGCCGCGCCTGCGCATCCGGCGGGACCTCCGTCTCGCCCGCCTCGTCGATGCGCTGGCGGAGGTGCTCGAGGAGCGCCGCAGCCCCGAGCTCGTCGTGGGCGCGGACCTCCTCGAGCAGCTGGGCGACGTGCTGGAGGTCCATGAGCAGGCGCTCCCCGCCGAGCGTCCGCAGGACCCGACCGTGCAGGCCGGTGTCGCTCGCGACCGAGCGCAGTAGGGGCGCGACCCCGCTGGCGCGCAACAACTCGGCCCAATCGGCCACGGACCCGTGCAGCTCGTCCCACTGGCGGGGATCGTCGTCGCAGAGCCGACCCGCATCCCAGCCCAGCAGCGGGGAGGCCGCGAGCGCGCGGACCGACTGCTCGTTGCCGGGCCGTTCGATCGCCTCCAGGAGCCGGACCCACGCGTCCGCCGCGTCGCTGGCGAAGACGTTGCCGACGCCGTTGAGCACCGCTGGCACGCCGACCTCCCGCAGCGCCCGCTGGAAGGCGACCGCGTCGGCGTTCGATCGGACGAGGAGCGCGATGTCCCGCGGCCGGACGGGACGCCCGTCGATCGTCGTGCCACGTGCCTGGAGGGTCTCGACCACCTCGGATGCGACGTCCGACGGAAGGAGGGTGGCGCGGACCTCGCCGATGCCGGGCTTGCCCGTGCCGCTGCCCAGCCTGGTGATCGCCCTGACCTCGAGCGGCAGCGCATCCTGGGGATCCGCGGCGGCGAGCCGGGACGCCCGGTGCTCGGGCGCAGGCACGACGGGCCGGTGGACGATGCCCGGTCCGTAGGTCGTTCCGTCGAGGAGCCGGTGCAGGGCGTCGACGAGCGGGCCGTCGCTGCGCCAGTTGACCGCGAGCCCCCGGCGCTCGCCTGCGGCGGTCGTCGCATCGAGGTAGGCGCGCACGTCCGCGCCACGGAACCGGTAGATCGCCTGCTTGGGGTCGCCGATCAGGAGCAACGACCGTGTCCTGTCTCCGGCGGCCGGAGCGAAGGCCGTCCGCAGGATCTCCCACTGGATCGGGTCGGTGTCCTGGAACTCGTCCACGATCGCCACGCTCACGCGCTGGCGCAGCGCGTCGATCGCGGCGGCACCGCCTCCGGGGTGGACGAGTGCGTCCCGCAGCCTGGTGAGCAGGTCGTCCTGGGACACCAGACCCAGACGGCGCTTCCTGCGGGACAGCTCCGCGCGCGCGTCGTCGACGATCGCGGCGACGCGGCGACCCTGCTCGAGCGGGTCGTCGAGCAGGCCCCCGAGCAGTTCGTGGTCGAGCTGGTCGTGCACGGGCAGGATCGTCGGATCGCCGGTGGGCGCGAGTGTGGCGTCTGGGGCTCGGAGCGCCTCCTGCACGGCGGCCGTCACGGCACGGACCTTGGGGGCACCCGCGTGCCCCTGGAAGCGGGCGACGAGCAGGTCGGCGACGATCGACGAGAGCAGCGGGCGCTCGTCCTCGAGCAGCACGAGATCGCGCTCCGCTCCGGAGGCCAGGCCGATCGCGCGCAGCATCTGCTGGCAGAAGCCGTGGATCGTGGAGATGGGCGCTGCGTCGAACTGGGTCAGTGCCGTGACCAACCGCGAGCGACGGAGTGCGAGCTCCTCGCGCGGCGCGGCGGCCAGGTGGTCGAGCAGATCGTCGCCACCGGTGACCGCAACGCCGGCGAGGATCGCGTCGAGGTGGTCGGCGGCCTGGAGGAACCGAGCGCGCACCCGGCCGCCGAGCTCCGCGGTGGCGGCCCGGGTGAACGTGACGAGGAGCAGCTCGGAGACGGGACGGCCGGCTTCGGCGACGAAGCGGGTCGCCAGGGCGGCGATGGCGTAGGTCTTGCCGGTCCCGGCCGACGCCTCGAGCACCGCCGTGCCGGTCGGGAGCGCCGCGGTGAGGTCGAAGGTCTCCGGTGTGTCCGGGCGTGTCGCCGATGTCGTGCTCATCGCAGCTTCTCCGCCGCGAGCAGGGGTTCCCACAGCCGGAGTGCCCACCGGCCGAAGCGGGTCGTCTCCTGGAGGTCCCACGGTGGTGACGTCTCGTCCTCGAGGGGCGCCTCGTCGAGCAGTGCGTGGAACCCGACGATGCCGCCGCGCACGAGGCGGTGCGCCTGCTGCCGTGCCTCGCCCCACTGCGCCTGGTCCCACTCGCTCGCGGCCTGTGACGTGCGGTTGCGGAAGCGGGGCTTGGGCGATCGGAGGTCGAGCAGGGTGGTCGCGAAGCGCCCGGAGCTGCGGGTCGCGAGCGGCAGTGGCTCCACCATCGCCCGATCGCGCAACTGGGCGAACCAGCGGAGCTGTTCGAGCGCGAGGTCGGCGCGCTGCTCGGGATCCGTGCCGAGCGGGCCGAGCACCGAGGTCGCGACGCCCCCGCCTTGCGCCCGACCCACCGTGACCGCCCGCCACGGCGCCTGCGGCGAGGCGGCGCTCAGCGTGACGACGAGCACCCAGGCCCGCAGGCGGTGGCTCTCTGACAGTCGGCTGAAGCGAACCGCCCTGATCGTGTCACCGACGACCCCGTCGACGGCGCCGAGGAGCCGTCGACCGCCCAGCGCCACGTCCACGTCGACCGGCGGACGCGCGGCGCCGACGATGCCGTGCTCGACGAGCACGGCATCGAACTCGTCGAGCTCCTGACGCAGGGATGCGACGGCCGGGGTCCCGAGCTCCCCGGGCGGCAGGTCGCCGCGTGCCGGCTCCAGCCGCAGCGCCTGCCCGGGGTCGCGATCGTCGAGCATCGCTCGTAGCACGCGGTCGCCGACGCGCCATCGGGGGAGGCCCTCGAGCTCGAGTGGAAGCTCGTCGGTGCGCAGGGGATCGTCGCGCCGGTCCCGCAGGCCGAGACGCTCCGAGCAGAACGAGCCGACGGGGTCGACCACGGTCCTGACGAGGTCGTCGAGCTCCAGCACCGGCTCGTCGACGGGGGCCAGCGGCTCGGCGACGAAGGGCGGCGCCAGTGGGCCGCGGTCGCCGATCAGCGCGCGGGCGCCGGCCAGCTCCGCCGGATCGGAGCCGAGGGGTCCCTGGAGTCCCGCGAACGCGCCATCGGTGAAGTTCGCCGGATCGAACGCATGGAGGCGATGGTGCACCACGAGCGTGCCACTGGCGCGGTCGACCCCGGCGTCAGGGGCCGGACGCACGGTCCGGTCGACGACGTCGAGCAGCTCGCCGACCGGGAGGGCGGGCGGTCGGGGCTCGTTGGTGCGCTCGTCGTGGCCGGAGGTGAGCACGACGAGTCGCTCGCGGGCCGCCAGCAAGGCGTCGAGCAGCAGCTGCCGGTCCTCGGTCCGGGGATCGCGGTCGCCGACCGTCGGATCCAGCGCGAGCAGGTCGTCGCCGTCGGTGCGGCCTCGTCGGGGAACGGCGCCGTCGTCCATCCCGAGCAGCGCGATGACCCGATGGGGGACCGAGCGCATGGGAACGAAGCTCGCGACGGTCAGGTCCCCGGTGCGGTGACGCGCGCTCGTGGTCGTCGCCGCGAGCTGCTCCTGCAGCAAGCCCCGGAACTCGGCGAGGCAGAGCTCCACGGACGACGCCGTGTCGTCCGTGGTCGCCGCGTCGAGCAGGCCGCCGAGCAGGTGCTCGAACCGGACGCGGTCCCGACCGTCGACCTCGGGACCGTCCGTGAGCAGCCGGACACCCTCGCGAAGGGCCTGGCACCACCCGTCGATCGCCCGTGGCTCGCGGAGGGCGTCGAGCGTGCGAGTGAGACGATCGAGGAGCTCCGCGAGGTCGCCGAGCAGCTCGAGGTCGCTCGTCACCACGTCGTCGAACGGCACGACGTGCCCCACCGTCCGGCCGTCGTCTGCCACCGCTGCCCCGACGAGCAGCCTGTCCAGCGCGGCACGCCAGGTCCCGGCGTCGGTCGGCACGCCCCACCGGCGTCGGTGGTCGAGGTCCAGGCCCCACCGCGCCCCCGACGCCACGACCCAGCCGCTGGCGCGCTCGAGCCGGTCGTCGTCCAGACCGAAGGCCGCGCGCACGGGCGGTCGTGCGCACAGGTCGAGGACCTCGGAGCTGGTCACCCGCCCGTCGGCCAGGCGCAGCAGGTCGGCGCCGACGCGCAGCAGCTGGCTCGTCCTCGCCAGCGTGCGATCCGCGACGCGGACCCGCAGCTGGGCCGGCCGGAGCCGGTCCCCGTCGTCGGGGGACTCGGCCGCGGCGCTGGCGCCCACGGGCGCGTCGGCCCGGAAGGTGCCTTCCAGCAGCGGCGTGAAGGTGTCGAGGTCGGGGCACAGCACGAGCACGTCGCGCGGCTCGAGCGTGTCGTCCGCCGCGAGGATCCGCAGCAGCACGTCGCGCAGCACCTCGACCTGCCGGGACGGCCCGTGGCAGCTGTGCACCTCGATCGATCGATCGTCGGGATCGAGCAGCGGCCGGTCGGCCGCCGCGCCCACGCCGGGCGGCGAACGGTCGTCGAGGACGTTCGCCTGGACGCGCTGGAGCAGGGTCGGCACGCGGGGCGTGCTGCGGCGTGTCGGGACGGGCTCGGGATCGAGCCGCACGGAGGCGCTCGCCAGGACCACCTGCATCTCGCGTGCGTCACGACCCCACGTCCGCAGCAGCGGGTTGGCGGGCACGTCGGCGAGCGGGTCCAGCTCGCGCGTCGGCAGCTCGGCGTCGACCCCGCGGAGCAGGGGGAGCGCCGTACGCCACAGGGCCGGGGACGGATGCAGGAGGAAGAGGTGGACGTCGCGGTGCGCCGCGAGGGCGGTGCACACCGAGAGGTGGCTGGCGGGCAGGGCGGTGAGGCCGAAGATCGACACCCGGGCGGGGAGGTCGGTGACATCGGGGTCACGGACGAGTGCCTCCATGGCCGTGTCCAGCCGCGCGGGGGGGCTCGGCACCCCCGTCCGCGCGAGGACGTGGTCGTGCAGGCTCCGCCACATGCCCGCCTGCCAGGCGTGGGTCGCCGGGAGCGGCTCGCCGCGTGCGTCGACCGCCGCCGCGTCCTCGAGCCATCGACGCAGCAGCCGCGGGCGATGGACGGCGTACCGATCGAAGAGCTCCGCGACCCGGTGGACGGCGCCGAACCGCCGGACCGGCCCTGCGTCGTCGTCACGCTCCAGGTGGGCGGCCAGCGGTGTCCCGTCGGCGGTCTCGGGGCGTTCCTCGAGCAGCTCGAGCAGGTGCCACCGCAACCGTGCCGCGAGCCACGGGTCCTCGCCCGGCTCGACACCGGGCGACGCGGCCTGGGCCAGCGCACGGTGCACCAGCCGCCCCGGGAACGGGAACTCGATGCCGGCGCAGATGCCGTCGTCACCGGCGTCGGAGACGCCGAGCGCGTGCGAGAGCCGCTGGGCGAGCCAGCGCTCGAGGCCGCGGGAGTGCACGGCCACCTGCTCGATCCCGAGGACGTCGGGCAGCGGCTCGCGCAGCACCTGCGCGAGGGCCGCGACGAGGTCTTCGGCGTCGGGGGAGTGGTGGACGTGCAACACCTGGGGCAGGCCGTTCGTCGGGCGGGGCCGCCGGCGGGGCCGAGGGCGGTGGCGCGGGGCGGAGGGTCATGGGACCGTGCGGGTGGTGCTGGTCCACCCTGTCGGTCGGGTGTGACAGCCGGCCGGTGGCTCGGGGTCCGACGGCTCGACGCCGACCCCCGACCCGAGCCTAGGGTTGCCCGTGAGGTGGCTGCGCGCGGGAGGCGTCCGGTGATCGTGCCGACGGAGCGGATCCGCAACGTGCTGGTGCTCGGGCACACGGGCACCGGGAAGTCGACGCTCGTCGAGGCCATGCTCGAGGTCGCCGGCCACCCCGCCGCGCACGGCGAGGGCGCGGCCACCGTCGACCACGAGCCCGAGGAACGCGAGAGGGGTCATTCGCTGTCGCTCGCGATCGCCAGCGTCGAGTTCGAGGGGCATCGCTTCAACCTGCTCGACGCGCCTGGCGGTGCCGAGGCGATCGGCGACGCGTACCGCGCGCTGCTGGCGGCCGACACCGCCCTGTTCGTCGTCGATGCGACCGTCGGCGTGCAGCCGCAGCACCTCGAGTTGTGGCGTGCCTGCGAGCAACGGCGCATCCCGCGCGTGGTGTTCCTCAACAAGCTCGACCTCGAACGGGCGCGCTACCAGGAGCGCATCGCGGAGCTGCAGGAGCTGTACGGCTCGTCCCTCGCGCCCGTGCTCATGCCGCTGGGGATCCACGACGCGTTCGACGGGGTCATCGACCTCCTCCACGAGGTCGCCGTCGAGTGGCGGGCCGGCAGGCGCGTCGAGGAGCCGATCCCCGAGGCGCGCCGGGACCAGGCTGCCGCCAACCGGGAGACCCTCGTCGAGGCGCTCGTGGAGAACGACGACGAGCTCCTCGAGCGCTACCTGGAGGGCGAGCCACCCTCGATCGACGCCGTCGTGCACCTGTTCGCGCACGGCATCGCCACCTGCGGCTTCTTCCCCGTGCTGTGCGGCAGTGCGATGCTCGGCATCGGCGTCGAGCTGCTGCTGCGCTTCCTGATCGAGGAGTGCCCCTCGCCGGCGGAGGCGCCCCACGAGCTCCCCCACGACGCGCCGACCGTGGCGTACGTGCTCAAGACGTTCTCCGACCAGTACGTCGGCAGGATCAGCGTCCTCCGCCTGCTGTCGGGACCACTCGCGCCGGACGACGAGCTGACGGTCGTCCGCTCCGGCGAGGCGCAACGCCTCCACCAGCTCTTCTCGCTGCGCGGCCGTGAGCAGCTTCCCCGGACGGGTGCCGCCGCGGGCGACATCGTGGCCGTCGCCAAGCTGGGAGACGTGCGCACGGGCGACCTGCTCGCCGCGGAGCAGGTGGAGCTCCACCTCGACGTCCCGACGCCTCCGGAGGGCTTGCACCGCGTGGTGGTCGACGCGGTGTCGGTCGGTGACGACGCGAAGCTCTCGACCGCCCTCCAGCGGGTGACCCAGGAGGATCCGTCGGTCGCGATCGAGTTGGACGCGGAGGCCGGGACGCGCGTGCTGCGCTTCCTCGGTCCGACGCACGTGGACGTCACCGTGGAGCGTCTCCGGCGGCGGTACGGCGTGGAGGTGACGGTGGGCCCGGCGCCGATCGCCTACCGCTCGACGATCCGCCGGGCGGCCGTGGGAACGGGCCGTCACGTGAAGCAGAGCGGTGGTCACGGGCAGTTCGGGATCGTCCGGCTGGAGGTGGAGCCGGCACCGCCCGGCAGTGGGTTGCAGTTCGAGAACCGCATCGTGGGCGGTGTCGTGCCCGGCCCCTACATCCCCTCGGTCGAGAAGGGGGTGCGGGAGGCGATGCGCGAGGGCCCGCTCGGTGGCGTGCCGGTGGTCGACGTGCGGGTCCGGCTGGTCGACGGCAAGCACCATCCGGTCGACTCGTCCGACGCGGCCTTCCAGATGGCGGGCATCCTCGGCTTCCGGGCTGCCCTGGCGGAGGCGGACCCGACGCTCCTCGAGCCGGTCATGCACGTGCGCGTGGTCGTGCCCGACGAGCTGACCGGTGCCGTGCTGTCCGACCTGGCCGGGCGCCGCGGCCGCATCCTCGGGACCGACGCCAGCGGCCCGGGCGCGAGCAGGGTCGAGGCACACGTCCCGGAGGCGGAGCTCGTCACGTTCTCGGCCGACCTGCGCGCGCTGACCAGTGGCCGCGGCGAGGTCACGATGGCGTACGACCACCATGCCGAGGTACCGGAGCACGTGGCTCGTCGGGTGCTGGAGGGCTCCGGCGACTGACGGGCCGCTCGCGCAGGAGTGCGGACGCCGCGGCGACACCGGCGAGGCCGAGGACGGCGCCGGGCCGGGCACCGAGCGCCAGCGCGGCCACGAGCCCGAGCAGCAGGGCGAGGCCGCCGCCGATCGCCGCGGCCGTCGAGGTGGTGGGCGGCACCCGCCGCCTCCGGCGGGCCTCGAACGCGGCGACGGCGGCGAGGACGGGCGTGACCGCGACGAGACACAGGCCGATCCACCAGGCGCGACCGGCCCAGAAGCCGGCGACGCCGGGCACGCCCGCGTCGATCGGCACACCGAGCCTCCCGCCGAGCCACGCGGCGGGGAGCTCGGCCAGCTTGTGCCAGAGGTAGAGCGCCATCCCGAGGGTGCCGAGCAGTCCGACGACGCGCTCGACCCTCCGCCGTGCGAGGGCGCGCCGCGCCGGCCCCTCGGCCACGAGCACGGCACCGGCCTGGAGCCACATCACGCCGACGAGCGCGAGCGTCGGCGGCAGCACGTTGCTCGCGCCGGCGAGGTCGCCTCCGACCATCGCGATCGGGTAGCCGAGGGCCACGGCACCGGCGAGCCAGGCCAGCCCGAGCGCGAACAGCACCAGCCCGGCACGCGTCCCGCCGAAGCGCCCACGCCGCCAGGCGATGCCCAGCTGCTGCGGCACGAGCCACACCGCCAGTGCGTTGATCCAGCCGGCACCGCCGGGGACCGCGGTGACCCGCGTGCCGAGCTCGAGGAGATGGCCGGGTGCGCTCACGCCGCCCCTGACCAGCTCGGCGACGACCGCGACCCCGAGCAGCACGAGGACCGCGCGCAGCCCCAGCCGCTCGTCCGCGCGCACGCTCACGGGCAGCAGGGCCTGCACGGCCAGCAGCATCACGAGGAACCACAGGTGGACCGTCAGTGAGTGGTCGAACGGGCCGAGCAGGCGGCCTCCGCTGAAGCGGGCGATCGTGGCCACCACGGCGAGGACGGCGAGGTAGGTGACGGTGGGCCGGGCGAGGGACAGCGCCCTCCCCGCCCACCAGCCGAGGTGGGACGCGCCCTCGGCGGCGCGTCGCCCGACCCCGTCGCACGAGACGGCCGCGGACACGAAGACGAACAGGGGCACGACCTGGAGCACCCAGGTGGCGAGCCCGGCGCCGTCCCAGACCGCCAGCAGGTGCTCGGTGGCGACGAGCTGGCCGTCGGCGAGCCGGGGCAGCGTCGCCAGCCAGTGGCCGAGGACGACGACCAGCAGCGCCCCCGCACGCAGGGCATCGGGGTAGCGGTCCCGTGTGTCCATCCCGCCCTCGGTGTCGGCAGCGTCCCGTCGTACCGCGAAGCATGACCGACGGGCGCCGCCGCTCGGGTGAGGGCTCGCCCGTGGAGAGATCTGGAGACCCCCTACGTCCGCAGGCGCGCGGGTCGTGCGGGAACCGCCCGTCCTGGGTGTTGCTGCTGTTGCCCGAGTCCCCTCGTGGGTGAGCTGCTCGGAGGACAGTGTCCGGACGGACGGGGCGGTTCGTCCGCTCCGCGCGGCCACTCGGCCACCGTTCGCGTCTGCCGCCGCCGTGACACCCCCTCGTCGCGGGTCCGTAGGGCAGCTCAGCGCCGACGACTCGGCGATCCCCGACCCGGAGTTACTACGTGACGTTGCGCCCTGCCCGCCTGACCATCGGTGCGTCCCTGCTCGTGTCCCTGCTGGTCGGCGCGGTGCTCGTCGCCGCCTCACCGGCTGCCGCGGTCACGAGCTTCGCCGACCTGGACGGCGATCCCGCCCTGGCGGTCGTCGCCGTGATCGAGGAGGGCCTCATGCGAGGGTGCGCCGAGGACGAGTTCTGTCCCGACGACGCGATGACGCGTGGACAGCTCGCCACCGTGCTGGTGCAGGCGCTGCAGGTCCCGCCCGCCGAGGGCGGCGCGTTCCGCGACGTCGCCGGGAACACGCACGAGGACAACATCGAGGCGCTCGCGGCCGCCGGTATCACGAGCGGCTGCGCGGAAGGCCGCTTCTGTCCCGAGCAGCCGATGACCCGGGCGCAGATGGCGACGATGCTCGTCCAGGCGCTCCCGCAGGAGCCGGCGGTGGAGAGCTTCTTCGACGACCTGCCGTCGGTCCACGGCGGAGCCGTCGACGCGCTGGCCGCCGCCGGCATCGTGAGCGGCTGCGGCGACCCGCTCACCGCGTTCTGCGCGAACGATCCCGTCCTGCGCCGCCACGCCGCCACCTTCATCGCCCGCGCCCTGGAGCTCGTGCCGCGGGTCGAGCTCACGCCTTTGGCCGAGCGTCGCGCGGCGCAGGCGGCGCTCGACGAGGCGCGCCAGGCGGCCGAGCAGGAGGCGCGCCAGGCCGAGGCGCAGGCGGCCGCCGCGCGACGTGACACGGTGTGGGACGCACTGGCCCAGTGCGAGTCCGGCGGCCGGTGGAGCATCAACACCGGCAACGGCTACTACGGCGGCCTGCAGTTCTCGTTGGCCTCGTGGCGTGCCGTCGGTGGCACCGGCTACCCGCACCAGCACTCGCGCGAGGAGCAGATCAAGCGGGGGGAGCTGCTGCAGCAACGCCAGGGTTGGGGCGCGTGGCCGACGTGCAGCCGCAAGGTCGGCCTCCGCTGATCCCGCGGCGTCACCCCCTCGGGCCCGGGAGCGCACTGGGCCCTGGCACGGGCGGAGCCCCGCCGGAGCGGGGCTCGCACTCGGACCTCCGCGACGCTCTCGCCGAAGAGCCTTCGGACCAGTGGTCGCGTCCTGGTCGGGTGTGACTCAGAGTGGGCGGACGTCGCTGGCCTGGGGGCCCTTCTGGCCCTGGGTCACCTCGAAGCCGACCTTCTGACCCTCGTCGAGGGACTTGTAGCCCTCGGTCTGGATCGCGGAGAAGTGGACGAAGAGGTCCTCGCCGCCGTCGTCGGGCTGGATGAAGCCGTAGCCCTTGTCGGCGTTGAACCACTTGACGGTACCTTCTGGCATGCTCGATCTTTCGGTGTGCTGGCTGTCAGTCGGGTAGTTCCAGGAACCAGGAACGCGACACCCCGAGCTGGCGGCGGCGACAAGGCTACACCGAGCTCTACGCCCTGCCCACCGCCCGATGCCCCCCTGCCCGTCGAGGTCGAACGCCCCCGTGTACGCCGTGGACCGCATCCGCAACTTCTGCATCGTGGCGCACGTCGACCACGGCAAGTCGACCCTTGCCGACCGGATGCTGCAGCTGACCGAGCTGGTCGACCCGCGCAAGATGCGGGAGCAGTACCTCGACAAGATGGACATCGAGCGTGAACGCGGCATCACGATCAAGGCGCAGACGGCCCGGCTGCCCTACCGACCGCTCGGGGCGGCGGGCGACGAGTACCTGCTGAACCTGATCGACACGCCGGGCCACGTGGATTTCTCGTACGAGGTGTCGCGGGCGATCAACGCCTGCGAGGGCGCCCTGCTCCTGGTCGACGCCGCCCAGGGGATGGAGGCGCAGACGATCGCCAACCTCTACCTGGCGCTCGAGGCCGACCTCGAGATCATCCCGGTCCTGAACAAGATCGACCTGCCGGCAGCACGCCCCGACGAGATCGCGCGCGAGATCGCCGCCATCGTCGGCGGCGAGCCCGACGAGGTGCTGCGCATCTCCGCCAAGACGGGCGAGGGCGTGTCCGCCGTGCTGGACGCGATCGTCGACCGCGTCCCCGCCCCCAGCGGCGAGCCGGACGGCCCGACGCGTGCCCTCATCTTCGACTCCGTCTACGACCCGTACCGGGGGACGCTCGTCTACTTCAGGGTCGTCGACGGCGTGCTCCGCCCCGGAGACCGGATCCGGTTGCTGGCGACGCGGTTCGAGGGCCAGATCGACGACCTGGGCGTCCACGCACCCGAGGAGACACCGATCGACGGCCTGGCCGTCGGCGAGGTGGGGGTCCTGTCGGCGGCCATCAAGGACGTCGCCGAGGCGAAGGTCGGCGACACGATCACCCTCGCGGGACGCGGGGCGGCCGACGTGCAGCCGCTGCCCGGCTACCGGGAGCCGCTCCCGATGGTCTTCTCCGGGCTCTACCCGATCGATTCCGGGGACTTCCCGTTGCTGCGAGAGGCGCTCGACAGGCTGCGCCTCAACGACGCCTCGTTCTCGTACGAGCCCGAGACCTCGGCCGCGCTCGGCTTCGGGTTCCGGTGCGGCTTCCTCGGCCTCCTCCACCTCGAGATCGTCACGGAACGGCTCGACCGCGAGTTCCACATCCCGCTCGTCACGACGGCACCGTCCGTGCGCTACCGCGTCGAGCTCGACGGTCCCGTCGACCCCGTCA
Organism: uncultured Nitriliruptoraceae bacterium; assembly: GCA_963695235.1. Taxonomy (GTDB): domain Bacteria; phylum Actinomycetota; class Nitriliruptoria; order Nitriliruptorales; family Nitriliruptoraceae; genus PWLR01. The sequence goes on along the minus strand of OY968778.1, from coordinate 52,073 downwards.
CCGGAGGACCGCGCGTCCTGGAGGTCTCCAATCCCCAGGACCTTCCCGAGCCGAGCCGCATCGCGCTGATCCACGAGCCGACCGTGACCGCCATGGTCCTGACGCCCGCCGAGTACGTCGGGCCCGTGATGCAGCTGTGCGAGGGGCGCCGCGGCACCATGGTCGCGATGGACTACCTCACGGAGTCGCGCGTCGAGCTGCGCTACCGGTTGCCGCTCGCGGGCATCATCACCGACTTCTTCGACCAGCTGAAGTCGATGACCCGCGGCTACGCCTCGCTCGACTACGCGATGGGGGAGTACCAGGCGGCCGACCTCGTGCGCGTCGACCTGCTGCTCAACGGCGAGCCGGTCGACGCCTTCTCCTCGATCGTCCACCGTGACGACGCCTACACGTTCGGCAAGGCGACGGTCGACAAGCTCAAGGAGCTGATCCCCCGCCAGATGTTCGACGTGCCGGTCCAGGCAGCCATCGGTGCGAAGATCATCGCCCGGGAGACCATCAAGGCGAAGCGCAAGGACGTGCTGGCCAAGTGCTACGGCGGCGACGTCTCGCGCAAGCGCAAGCTGCTGGAGAAGCAGAAGGAAGGCAAGAAGAAGATGAAGTCCGTCGGGTCGGTCGAGGTGCCGCAGGAGGCGTTCGTCTCCGCGCTCCGCTCCGGACCGACGCGATCGGACGCCTGAGTCGCCAGCGCAACGACGAGCGAGAGGACCCGACGTGGGTGACCCTCATCCGTCCGTCCCGCCGCCCCCACCACCGGTCGCGGGGCCACTCGATCCTCCCGGTGCGCCGCCGGCCGGAGCAGATCTGCGGGACTCGTTGACCGCCGACGAGCAGGTGCTCGTCGACCACGCAGCCGCCGTGCCCGAAGGCTCCGATGCCGACCTGTGGGCCTTCGCGTTCGACTCGTCGCTTCGCGCCCAGGAGGCACTGCTCGCCGTCATGCGGCTCGTCGCACGCTCCCAGCTGAAGCTCGAGGACGCCGCCATCGTCGCCCGCGTCCGGGGGCGCGTCAGGATCACCCAGACGAAGGACGTCACGCCCACGCAGGGTGCGATGGGCGGCGCCTGGCTCGGCATCCTCGCGGGGCTCTTCCTCGGTCCCGGTGGTCCGCTGGTCGGCGGCGCGCTCGGGGCCGCGGCCGGCGGCCTGTTCGCCAAGCTGCGCGACATCGGCATCGACGACGACGCGATGCGTCGGATGGGCGAGGAGCTCGGCGACGACGAGGCGGCGCTGTTCCTCCTCGTGGCCGACTGCCACCGGATGCGCGCGCTGCACGAGGCATCGAGGTTCCCCGCGCGGATCCTCGCCTCGACCGCCGACCCCGAGCTGGTCGAGGAGGTGCGCGCGCGGCTCGCCGTCGACCCGTGGGGCTGACGAGCGGGCACGGTCCGCTCCCCGTGCGGTCGCGACGGTGGCTTCGCGACCCGGTCGAGTCCGGGCGCGCAGCCGGGTTCGGCGTCTACCTCCACGTGCCGTTCTGCCGGCACCGCTGCGGGTACTGCGACTTCGCCACCGAGGCCGTGGGATCGCTGGGCGGTGGTACCGGGTCGGACCGGTTCCGGCGGTACGTGGACGCGCTCGTCGCGGACCTGGGCCGCCAGGTCGCGGGGGGCCCGGCCGCGCACGCGCCCGTGGGTGGGGGCGACCACCTCGACGTCGACTGGCCTGCCGTCACGTCGATCTTCGTCGGTGGGGGGACACCCACGCTGCTCGGCGGCGAGCTCCTGGCCCGGGTGGTGGCGTGCGTCGGCGCCGAGCTCGACCTCGCCGACGGCGCCGAGGTGACGGTCGAGTGCAACCCGGAGACGGTGGACGACGAGTTGTTCGGCCCGCTGGTCGACGCGGGGGTCACGCGCGTGTCGATCGGTGCCCAGTCGTTCGTGGAGCACGTCCTCGCGACCCTGGAGCGCGGGCACGGACCAGAGGGCCCCGTCGTCGCCGTCGAGGCAGCACGTGCGGCCGGTATCCGCGAGGTGGGCCTCGACCTGATCTACGGCACGCCCGGAGAGTCACCGGACGAGTGGCTGCGGACGGTGACCCGAGCTGCCGGCGTGCGCCCGGACCACCTCTCGGCGTACGCGCTGACGATCCACGACAACACGCCGTTCGGGCGCTCGATCGCCACTGGCGGTCTGGCATCGGTGGACGAGGACGCGCAGCGCGAGCGGTTCGACGTCGCGCGTGACGTGCTGGGCGGAGCCGGCTACGACCACTACGAGGTGTCGAACTGGTCGCTCGGCCCCGGCAGGCGGAGCCGGCACAACGTCCTGTACTGGCGGCACGGGGACTACCTCGGTGTCGGCGTGGGCGCCCACGGGCACATGGCGGGGCGCCGCTGGTGGAGCACCCGCGCCACCGACCGCTACCTCGAGGCGGTCGAGCGGGAGGCGTCGCCGATCGTCGGCGACGAGGTCCTCTCCGACGCGGAGCGTGCCACCGAGCGGCTGCTCCTCGGACTCCGGCTGCGTGAGGGCCTGCACCCGGCGGACGTGCCGCCGCTGGATCCGGTGGCGCTCCAGGACGCGCTCGACGCGGGCCTGGTCGGATCCACCGACGGTCGCCTGCGGTGCACGGCGGACGGCTGGTTCCTGCTCGACGAGGCGGTGCGTCGACTGCTGCCCTGAAGCGGGTGTCTCACTCGCCCGGCAGCAGGAACGGCCGGCGTATCACCTCGTCGAGGACGAGCAGGGTCAGGGTCCCCCGCAGTCCCGTCACCTGCCGCAGCTCGTCCAGCAGGAACGTGCGCAACTGCGCGAGATCGGCGACCCTGACCAGCAGCAGGACGTCCGCCTCGCCCGTCACGAGGGCGGCCAGCTCGACATGGGGCAGCCGGTGCAGCTGTGCCCGGAGCGGCTCGAGCTCCAGGCGCGACCCCGGTCCAGCGGAGAGCAGCACGAAGGCGGCGATCCCGGCCCCGAGCTTGGTGGTGTCCACCTCCGGCACGAACCCCAGCAACGCGCCGGCCGACCCCATCCGCTCCAGGCGCTGGTGGATCGCGCTCCTCGACAGGTGGAGGTCGCCGGCGAGCGCGGTCACGGAGCGTCGGCCGTCGTCGCGCAGGGCGCGGAGCAGCGCGATGTCCACCTCGTCGGGTGTGAACGACATCCTGCATCCGATCGGTCGTTTCGCTCGACGTATCGACCGTGCCTGGTCGCGAAGCACGACGGATCGTCGCACAACGGCCCATCTCGGTCGACAACCCGGACGTTCCGCGGTCTGCTGTGCGCACCGGCGGGCGCCCGACCCGCTGGGGACACAGGACGTGCCCGTGCGCAGCCTCAGCGCGTTCGACCCGCCGGCGCCGGAGAGCGAGCGGCTGCTGCGGGACGTGGGCGCGATCGTCGCGGAGCTCGTCACGGGTGCCTCGGGACGGGACGTCCTGGGTCTGCCCGACGGCCGGGAGCTCGTGGCCGGGCTGCTCGCCGATCGGCCACCGGAGGCGCCCGCGGACATCGCCACGACCCTCGACACCGTCCGGCGCGTCCTCGCCACCGGGGTCGACAACGCGGCGCCGGGCGAGCTGGCCTACATCCCCGGCTCCGGGCTGCTGACGGCCGGCGTCGGCGACCTGATCGCCGCCACGGCGAACCGCTATACGGGCATCGCCGCGTCCGCCCCCGCGGCCGTCGCCCTCGAACAGAGCGTGCTGCTGTGGCTGACCGAGCTCTTCCGATATCCGGAGCGTTCCCAGGGTGTGCTCCTCTCGGGTGGGTCGAACGCCAACCTCACGGCGCTCGTCGCGGCCCGGGAGAAGCACGCCTCGGGACGCAGCGACCTGGCCACCCTGTACGTGGGCGAGCACGCCCACGCCTCGGTCAGGAAGGCGGCGCGCATCGCAGGGTTGCGGCCCGAGCTGATCCGGGTCTGCGGTTCGCGGGACGGCGCACGTCTCGACCCGGAATCCGTGCGGGTCGCGATCAAGCAGGACCTGGCGGACGGGCTCAGGCCCGTCGCGGTGGTGGGCGCGGCCGGGACCACCAACGCAGGTGCCGTCGATCCGCTGCCGGAGCTCGCCGAGGTGGCGGCCGACGCGGGCGTCTGGTTCCACGTGGACGCCGCCTACGGGGGCTTCTTCCAGCTCACCGACCGGGGCCGGGCGCGGCTCGACGGCATCGAGCGTGCGGACTCCATCACCCTCGACCCACACAAGTCGCTGTTCCTGCCGTTCGGCACCGGAGCCCTGCTCGTCCGGGACCGGACGGACCTGACGCGCGCCTTCGCCGAGGACGCCGCGTACCTGCGCGATACGGGTCCGGATGTCGACGACCTGCCCGACTTCACGTCCATCACGCCGGAGCTGAGCCGTGACTGGCGCGGACTGCGGCTGTGGTTGCCGCTCCAGCTCCACGGGGTCGACGCGTTCCGCGTCGCGCTCGACGGCGCGCTGGACCTCGCCGCGGAGGCACACGCCGTGCTGGCCGGCGACCCGCACCTCGAGTCGGTCGCCGGCGCGCCCGACCTGTCGATCGTGACCTTCCGGGTCCGCGGCGACGACGCGCGCCAGGACCAGGTCCTTCGCGCCGTGAACGACGACGGCAGGGTGCGGCTGTCCAGCACGGTGATCGACGGGCGCGTGGTGCTCCGGCTCGCCGTGCTCTCGCATCGGACGACCCGCGAGACGGTCGAGCTGGCCCTCGACCTGGTGCGTGCCCACACGAGGTGACCTGCCCACGGGCGTGCTGCGGGCGCTTCGTCCCTCAGGCGCCGCCCGTGCCCGCGAGCGGCTCCACGGTGAGGTCCCCGTCGACCGTACGCAGCACCCCGGTGGGGTTGTCGTCGAGCAGTTCCGCCGGCAGCAGCGCCTCCGGGGCGTCCTGCAACGCGACCGGCCGCAGGAAGCGCGCGATCGCCCGGTCACCGACGGACGTCGCCCAGGGGGCCGTCGTTGCGGGGTAGGGGCCGCCGTGGTGCATCGCCGTGGTCACCGCGACTCCCGTCGGTACCCCGTTCACCACCAGCCGGCCGGCACGGCCGAGGAGGGCGTGCACCAGGTCGCGGAGCGCCGTGCTCTCGCCGTCCTCGGCGTGGAGCGTCGCCACGAGCATGCCGTCCAGGGACGCGGCGAGCCCCGCCCATCGTGCGGGAGCGGCCCGCACCACGAGCGCGAACGGGCCGAACCGCTCCTCCCGCAGCTCCCGGGAGCCGCGGAAGGCCGCCTCGTCGCACTCGAGCAGGACCGGCACGGGGTCCTCGCCCCCGTGCTCGTCGTCGGGGAGCAGCCGCCGGACCCCGTCCACGGCCCGGGCCGCAGCGGTGCCGTCGTCGAAGGCCGTCGCGATCGAGGGCGTCAGCAGCGGATGGAGGGGGATGGCCGCCAGCTCGTCCCGTAGGGCGCCGACGAACGCGTCGCCCCGTGCGCCGTCGGGGACGACGACCACCCCTGGCTTGGTGCAGAACTGCCCGGTCGAGGCGAGGACCGACCCGGCCAGCGCCTGGGCGATCGTCGCCGACCGGGCCTCGATCGCGCCGGCGGTCACGAACACCGGGTTGGTACTGCCCATCTCGGCGTACACGGGGATCGGCTCGCTGCGTCCGGCCGCCGCGTCGAACAAGGAGCGGCCGCCGGCCGTCGAGCCGGTGAAGCCGACCGCGCGGATCGACGGGTGCGTGACGAGCGCCGCGCCCACGCTCGTCGAGGCTCCGTGCAGGAGCGAGAACGCGCCCGGATGGAGCCCCACGTGTGAGATCGCGTCGGTGAGGATCCGCGCGACGAGCTCGCTGGTCCCGGGATGGGCAGGATGCGCCTTGGCGAGGACCGGGCAGCCGGCCGCGAGGGCGCTCGCCGTGTCTCCGCCCGCGACGCTGAACGCGAACGGGAAGTTGCCAGCCCCGAAGACCGCGACGGGTCCGAGTGGCACGAGCATCCTGCGGAGATCGGGCCGCGGTGGCGTGCGGGCGGGATCGGCGGTGTCGATCACCACGTCGAGGTAGCGGCCGTCGCGGACGACCGCGGCGAACCGCCGGAGCTGGCCGGTCATGCGGCCGACCTCGCCCGTCAGGCGCGGCCGGCCGAGCGCGGTCTCCTGATCGGCGATGCGGACGAGGACCTCCACCTCGGCATCGAGGCGGTCGGCGGCCTCGTCGAGGAGCACGGCACGGTCCTGCCGGTCGGCGCCGAGCTCGCCGCAGGCGTCCACCGCGCCGTCGACGGCAGCGGCGAGCTGCGCCATGTCGGCGTCGGGATACTCCGGGCCGACCGCCTGGCCCGTGCGAGGATCGACCGCCCGCGTCGCGCGGCCCGTTCCCCGTACGAGGCGACCTGCAACGATGTTGTCGCCGTTCGGCGCGTCGGTCGTCCTCGGTTCGTGGCTCATGGTCCGCTCCGGTCGCGGGTGCGCGGGCCGGGGGGCGGACCCTGGCGCCCCTCGTCTCGCACCGTTGCTGGCGTGCTGGGCCCGGATGGTGCCACGGCGGCAGCCCCGGGTGGCTGGACGTCCGAACGGTCGTGGTCCGCTCGCCCGGCCGCCCTCGGACATTGCTCAGCTGGTCGAGACCCGAGCGCTCGACGGTCGACGTGGCCGGGTCCCCTCGGCGCCGCATCCGTCCCCCCGCGCCCCCCGCCCCATCGGGCCGACAGCCGGCCCACCCCCCGGAGACGTCATGGACCTGCTCGCCCCGATCGCCCTCGTGTTGGTCGGCGCGGTCGCGTTGCTGCTCCTCGCCCTGGTGCTCGGGCGTCGACGCCGCGGCGTCGCGATGACCCCCGTGCGGCTCGGCCCGACCTGGCGGCCACCCGGTGCGGAGCAGGAGCCCCAGGCGCCGTCTGCGCCGCCGGACGCCGACGAGCGTGCCACGATCCTCGCGGCGGACACCGGGGTGGAGCCGCGCGTCGTGGCCTGCGTGCTCAATGCCTGGGACGAGCACCTCGCCGTTCTGGGACTGCTCGATCTGCCTGCGGCGCACCGGTACCGGGTCTACGACCCGTACGACCCGCCGGTCGCCGAACGTCGCGACGGCAGGCCGGTACCGGATCCGGTCCGGGTCGCGCGCGACGTGGCGCGGCGCGAGGCGGTCGCGGAGATCGAGGCGAGCGCGGTGCTCGACGCCCTGCTCGCGGACGACGACGGGCCCCGAAGCGAGCCCGGGTAGGTCAGGCGGTGCCCACGGGTCAGTTCGAGTAGGTGCCCACGACGCGGTTCTGCTCGATGATCGCGTCCGCGTGGTCCCGGAGGAAGTCCTCCCTGGACGGCGTCCCCTCGACCGGGTGTGCCAGCGCGTACACCCAGAAGTAGTAGTGGTGCACCCCGTGACCCGGGGGTGGGAGCGGCCCGCCCCAACCCGGCTCCCCGAACCCCGTCGGGCCGCCCCGGTAGGTCGCGTCCGCCTCGGGACCGATCTCGCCGGCGTCGGCGGGTAGCCCGTAGAGCACCCAGTGGGTCCACCCGTGCGGCAGCGGTGCGTCGGGATCGTGACAGATCACCGCCAGCTCGACCGCGTCGGACGGCACACCCGAGATCCTGAACCGAGGGACCTCGTTGCCCTTGTCGTGCGCGTGTCGGTCGGGTATGCGCTCTCCCGGCGCGAAGTCGAGCGCGGTGATCGCCAGATCCTGGATGTTCAGCGCCATGTCGTTCTCCCTCGACGTCGGCTGGCTCAGGACACGTGTCAGTACAGGAACATCGGCTTGCCCGCCACCTGACGGACCTTCGGCCGGTAGGCCTCGCGGTCGTAGAGCGCATCCACGTCGACGCGCTTCGCCCCTTCTCCGGTGACGCTGATCGGGACGTTCGTGTAGGTCCCGTTGCGTAGCGCGACCATCCGTCCCTCGCTGCCCTCGACCGCCAGGTCAGACGCCATCACCGCATAGTTGGTCGCGACCATGAGGTCGAGCGAATCGGGGCGCCCCGACCGCATCAGGTAACCGAGCTGCTGGGTGATGATGTCCTGGCCGGTGAGCTGCTTGATCAGCTGACCGGTCGTCTCGCCGATGCCTCCGAGCTTGCGGTGTCCGTACGCGTCCGCCTCACCGGACAGGTGCACGTCCCCGCCCGTGTAGGAGGCGCCCTCGGACACGGTGACCATCGCGTAGTTCGACGGGTTCCTGCGCTTGTCCTCCATCAGCAGCGCCGACAGCCGTTCGGGGTCGAACGGCACCTCGGAGATCACGGCACGGTCCACCGACGACAGGTAGGCACTCACCAACGAGGTCTCGCCCGAGTACCGCCCGAACAGCTCGATGACGGCGATGCGCTCGTGCGAGCCCGTCGACGTCCGGAGTTGGTGGATGAACCCGACGCTCCGCGTGACCGCGGTGGAGAAACCGATGCAGTAGTCGGTGCCGTGGACGTCGTTGTCCATGGTCTTGGGGATCGCGACGACCGGCACGCCCTCCTGGTGCATGCGCAGTGCGTACGAGAGCGTGTCGTCACCGCCGATCGGGATCAACGCGTCGATCTCGAGCTGTTCGAGCACCTGGAGCACGTGCGCCGTGAAGTCGAACGGCCCGTCCCCGTCCGCGCGGTCGGCGAGGAACCGCGGGACCTCCGCCGGGCGGACACGCCCGGGGTTCGTGCGCGAGGTGTGCAGGAAGGTTCCTCCCGTACGGTCGATGGTCCGTACGACGTTGAGCTCGAGCGGGATCACGCAGCGCTCGGACGAGCCGACCGGGTCTTCCGGGTCGTAGTCCAGCAGCCCGCCCCAGCCGCGGCGGATGCCGATCACCTCGTGGCCGTCGTGGATCACACGGTCGACGACGGCCTTGATGCAGGTGTTCAGGCCGGGGACGTCGCCGCCGCCCGTCAGGATGCCGATCCGCACGGTCGCTCCTCGTGGTGGGTGACGTCGCGGGCCTGCGCCGGAACCGACGCGTCGCGCCCGATCGGGACGCCGTCGGCGGTCGAGGCTACTGGCCGACGGGAAGCCGCGGCAGGGCACTGCGGCCCGGGTCCCGAGAGCGAGCGTGCACGCAGGCGCCGTCACCGCCGACGCGTTGCGGCTCGGACGCAACGACGCCCCGGGCGCCCGTTGCCGGGCCCTCCGGGGCGTCGTACGCGTCTGGGCGCCTCTAGAGTGCCCGTCCGCCTCGGTCGTGCCCGGGCCGCCGTTCCCGGCGGTCGAGCGTCCCGTCCGCCCTCGCGGGCGGTCGGTGTGCGCGGACCTCGCGGCCCGCGCCCGACCTGTTCGCAGGTGGTCCCGTCGCGTCCGAGCGCGCCGTCCTGCCTGCCGGTGCGACATCCGCCGCTCCGAGGAGCTGCGTCCACGCACCGTCGCGGCTGGTCCTCCACGGGGGAGGGGGCCATCGTCCCGCTCCGGCCGGCGGCACCCGAAGGTCCCACCGCTCGGTGCGGATCGCGTCGACCCTCACGGGCCGAACGACCGCCGACACGTCCCGCTGCGTCGGGCGTGCCACCCGTCGAGCCGCGTGCAGCGGCCGTCCAGGTCGACGATCGACCTCTCGATCGATCGCCCGGTGGATCTCGGCGGTCCGAGGACCCCCGGGTGCCGGCACGGACGACAGCTCGCGATCGTCCTCCGCGCTGGCGGGCCTTGCGGCCCTCCACCTCTCACCGGGGGATCCTGCACGGGTCCCGCGGCGTCCGGTCGAGGTCTCGCAGTGCTCGTTCCCGATCGGCAGGGGGCACGCTACGCCGGCCGTCGGGACCCTGTCCAGACCCTCGGCGCAAGTCACAGGGAAGTCACAGGCTGTCCACCGTCCGTCCCCAGGATGTCCCCAGGAATTGCGTTGCTCTGCGCGCACCCGGACCTCTCGAGCGCGCTGTGGAGCTCGTGTGGATCGGATGTGGATGCGCCGCACGGGGCACCCCCTGGTCGCGCCGGCGCCCGCCGCCGCCCCCGTGGATCGAGGCTTGCCTCCCGCGGCGGTGGCGGGTAGGACGCGTCTCTCGACGATGGAGGACCAGGTGGGCGACCCGGCGGCACCCGAGGCGATCGGCGTGCTCACCAGCGGTGGTGACGCACCCGGGATGAACGCCGCGGTCAGGGCCGTGGTCCGTGGTGCGCTCGGTGCCGGCAGAACCCCCTACCTCGTGTCCGAGGGCTTCCTCGGCCTCACCGAGGGTGGTTCGGCCATCCGCGCGGCCCGATCGGTCGACGTCGGGGGCATCCTGCAACGCGGTGGAACGGTGATCGGCACCGCGCGCTCCGAGGCCTTCCGCACGGTGGAGGGTCGCCGCCGCGCCGCCAAGCATCTGCTCGAGCACGGCATCGACGCCCTCGTCGTGATCGGCGGCGACGGCAGCCTGACCGGCGCCAGCATCTTCCGCTCCGAGTGGTCCTCGCACCTGGAGGCCCTGGTCGACGCCGGTGAGGTGGAGGGCTCGTTGGCGGCGACGCATCCCCACCTCCGGCTGGTCGGGATGGTGGGCTCGATCGACAACGACATGTTCGGCACCGAGATGACGATCGGTGCGGACACGGCGCTGCACCGCATCACGGAGGCGATCGACTCGTTGCGCTCCACCGCCGCGAGCCACCAGCGCTCCTTCGTGATCGAGGTCATGGGCCGCAACTGCGGCTACCTGGCGCTCATGGCGGGACTCGCGACCGGTGCCAACTGGGTGTTCATCCCCGAGCATCCCCCGGAGGTGGACGACTGGAGGGCGGCGTTGCAGCGCACCGTCCTGGCCGGCCGCCGGATCGGCCGGCGCCAGAACCTCGTGGTGGTCGCCGAGGGCGCGACCGATCGGGACGGGAGACCGATCACGACCGACGAGGTCCGCGCCGCGCTCGAGGAAGGCGTCGGCGAGGACACACGCGTGACCATCCTCGGGCACGTCCAGCGAGGGGGCGCTCCGAGCGCCTTCGACAGGAACCTCGCGACCCAGTGCGGCTTCGAGGCGGTCCAGGAGCTGCTGCGGCAGCCGCCCGACGCCCAGCCCATGCTGATCGGGATCAGGCGGAACCGGATCGTCGCGTCGCCGCTCGAAGAGGCGGTCGAGCAGACGCACGCCGTCGCCGACCACCTGGAGCGGCGCGAGTACGACGAGGCGATGGCCCTGCGCGGCGGCAGCTTCGTCGAGGCGTACCACACCATGCGGACGCTCGTGCGGGCACAGCCCAGTCGAGAGCCGGACGGCGGTCGATCCCTCCGCCTGCTGGTGCTGCACGCGGGCTCGCCTGCACCGGGCATGAACACGGCTGTGCGGGCCGCGGTCCGGATCGCGATGGACGGCGGCCACACCGTGCTCGCGGCGCACGGCGGCTTCCGGGGCCTGCTCGACGACGACGTGTCCGAGCTCGGGTGGATGTCGGTCAGCGGCTGGGTCGCCGACGGTGGCGCGGAGCTCGGCACCACCCGCGAGATCCCCGCGGGCGACCAGCTGCGCGTGCTCGGCGAGCGGCTCCGTCAGCACGGCGTCGACGGGATCCTGATGATCGGCGGGTACGACGGGTACGCCGCCGCCTACCGGATCCACCAGGCGCGTGAGGAACATCCGTCGCTACGGCTGCCGATCGTGTGCCTGCCGGCCACGATCAACAACGACGTGCCGGGCACCGAGCTGTCGGTGGGAGCCGACACCGCGCTCAACAACATCGTGTCGGACGTCGACAAGATCAAGCAGTCGGCCGTCGCGTCACGGCGCGTCTTCATCGTCGAGGTGATGGGACGTGACTGCGGCTACCTCGCGCTGACGAGCGGCATGGCCACCGGTGCGGAGCGCATCTACACCCCCGAGACGGGGATCACGCTCGAACGCCTGAGCCACGACGTCGCGGAGCTCACGGACAGCTTCCGTCACGGACAGCGGGTCGGCCTCGTCATCCGGGGCGAGAACGCCGACGCCGTCTACAGCACCCCGTTCCTGTGGGCACTGTTCGAGAAGGAGGGTGGCGACCTCTACGACGTCCGCCAGGCGATCCTCGGGCACGTCCAGCAGGGAGGGGACCCCTCGCCGTTCGACCGCATCCAGGCCACTCGTCTCGCCGGCCGATGCATCGGGTTCCTCGTGGAACAGGCCAGGGCGGACGCGCCGGACAGCGCGATGAGCGGCTTGATCGAGGGCCAGGTCACCTTCACGCCGCTCGCACGGTTCCCGGACCTCATGGCCGACGACGGCCGCCGCCCGGTCCATCGTCCCTGGCGGACGCTCCGCGGCATCGTGGACGCCATGTCGCATGCGACCCACCCATGACCGGCACACGACGACGGCGGTTCCCCTCGCCGAACCCGATCAGTGAGGGCTGGTTCGGCCGGGGCACACCGATCGACCACGTGGGCACGGCCCGCTCGCTCGAGCCGTGCCCGGTGTGCCAGGAGCCCACGGTCATGGACGCCTACCGCGCGATGCTCGGGCGCCATGGCGGCCTCGGCCTGCCGTTCTTCCTCAGCCCGTTCGTCGAACGTTCCTCGACCCGCGGCAAATGGGGGCAACGCAGCCTGTGGGCCCAGTGCCGTGCCTGCCGTTCGGTGCTGCCGCGCGACGAGGCGGCGCAGGCGGTCGTCGAGCGCTTCGGGCGCCCCCGTGGTTTCCTCAACGCACCCGAAGACACGGGTCCCGAAGGCCTCGAGGGTTGAGCCCCGCGGCGCCCTGGGGCGACGACGAACCGGAGGCGCCGTGAGGACCCCGAGAACCGGAGCTGCCCGGTGAGCGAGCTCGCCCTTCCGACCGGGTCTTCCGGCGTGCGGCCCGTCGCGGAGGCGGTCCGTGCCGGCATCGAGCAGCATCGCCGGGAGCTGACCGCCTACTGCTACCGCATGTTGGGGTCGACCTTCGACGCCGAGGATGCCGTCCAGGAGACACTGACGCGCGCCTGGCGGAACGCCCACGGCTTCGAGGGGCGTGCGTCCGTCCGGACCTGGCTGTACCGGATCGCGACGAACGTGTGCCTGGACCAGCTCCGCGGCAGCCAGCGTCGGGCACGCCCGATGGACCTCGGCCCGGCGTCGACCGTCGCGACCGCGACGCTCGCCACCTCACCGGAGCAGCGGTGGCTCCAGCCCGTGCCCGACGCTCGGGTCTCGGCCGCCACGAGCGACCCGGCAGAGGCGTTGGCGACCCGCGAGAGCCTCCGGTTGGCGCTCGTGGCGGCGTTGCAGCACCTGCCGCCCCGGCAGCGGGCGGTGCTGCTCCTGCGCGAGGTGCTGCGCTGGCACGCCGACGAGGTGGCGGCGCTGCTCGAGACGAGCGTCGCCTCCGTCAACAGCGCCCTGCAGCGAGCGCGAGCGACGCTCGCCGAGCGCGCACCGGCCGACACCGACGTCTACGACCCACTCGACGACGCGCAACAGGCGTTGCTCTCCCGCTACGTCGAGGCCTTCGAGGCCTACGACATGGATGGCCTGACCACCCTCCTCCACGAGGACGCCTCACAGTCGATGCCGCCCTACGACCTGTGGCTCCAGGGCGCGGACGAGATGGTCGCGTGGATGCTCGGGCCTGGCGCCGGCTGCCGAGGCTCGCGGCTGGTGCCGACGGTCGCGAACGGCTCGCCGGCCTTCGCCCAGTACCGCGCCAGTGGCCCGGGCGGCCGGCACGAGCCCTGGGCGCTCCAGGTCCTGGAGATCGCGGACGGCCGCATCGCCCGCATGACGTTCTTCCTCGACACTCCGCGCATCTTCCCTCTGTTCGACCTGCCCGCGCACCCGGACGGCTGACCACGGGGCGGGTCTGCCCCGTGGGGGGACGCGCCGCGGCTCAGTCCGGCGGGCGGCAGCAGTCGTCGATGAGCCGATCGACGAAGGTCGCGCACGCCTCGAGCTGCGCGACCTCGATCCACTCGTCGGGCTGGTGGGCCTGCTCGATCGAGCCCGGACCGAACACGACCGTCGACAGTCCGGCGGCCTGGAAGTGCCCGCCGTCGGTGCCGAACGGGACCGTGCCGGCCGGTGCGGTGCTGCCGCCCAGCCTGCGGACCAGCGCCTCCGCGACACCGTCGGGTTCGGCCGCCAGCGCGCGTGCGGTGGCGTCGAGCCTGAACGTGATCCCCCCGACCCCGGTCGGCTCGCGCAGGAGTGGCTCGACGACGGTGCGGGCGTGCTCCTCGATGCGGTCGGCCAGTGCGGAGGAGTCGTCGGCGGGCACGGGGCGGTACTCGAACGTCAGCGTCGCCTCGCGGGGCACGATGTTGATCGCCTGCCCCCCGTGCAGCGTCGCGAGGTTGAAGGTGGTGTAGGGCGGGTCGAACCGCGGGTCCCCGGCGGCCTGCCGGTGCTCGGTGGCCAGGTCGTCGATGAACGTCGCGAGGCGGGCCAGGGCGGCGACGGCGTTCGACGCCCGGTGTGGCTGGCTGGAGTGTCCGTCGAGCCCTGAGGCGGTGACCGTGAAGGCGCGGATGCCCTTGTGGGCGACGACCGGCACCAGCAGGGTCGGCTCCCCGATCACCACGGCGGCGGGACGCGGATGGGCGGCGACCAGCCGTTCGACCGCGCTCGGGGCGCCCAGCGTGCCGACCTCCTCGTCGTAGGTCAGGGCGAGGAGCAGCGGTCGGCGGAGCCCGGCTGCGGCCATCCGGGGGAGAGCGGCGAGGACGACGGCCAGGAAGCCCTTCATGTCGGTCGTGCCCCGTCCGTGGAGGCGGTCGCCCTCGCGGGTGAGCTGGAAGGGATCGCGCCGCCATCGCTGGCCCTGCACGGGGACGCAGTCCGTGTGCCCGCTCAGCACGACACCGCCCTCGACGTCGGGGCCGATGCGCGCGAGCAGGTTGGCCTTACGGCCGGTCGGGTCGGGGACGCGCTCGTGCGGCACCCCGTGGTCGTCGAGCAGCCCCTCGACGAGGTCGAGCAGCGGCAGGTTCGACGCGTCGCTCGTCGTGTCGAAGCCGACGAGTGACGCCAGCAGCTCGAGGACGTCGTTCACGGCGTGAGCCCGTCGCGACCCGTTCCCGCCCGATGGACGTGCGCGCCAGCGTCCCGGTAGAGCCCGGCGAGCGCCAGGTAGTTCGCGACGTTGGGTCGTGGCACCGGCGGTACCGGCACCTGACGCAGCGTGGCGGGGACGCCCACTGCGAGGGTCCCGGCGGGAACGATGGTGCCCTCCCGCACGACGGCTCCCGCGCCGACGACGGCGCCGGCGCCGATCACCGCGCCGTTGAGCACGATCGCGCCCATCCCGATCAGGGCGTCGTCCTCGACCGTGCAGCCGTGCAGCAGGGCGCGGTGTCCCACCGTCACGCGGGCACCGATGGTCGCCGGTGAGTCGGCGTCGGTGTGCACCACGGTGAGGTCCTGCAGGTTCGTGTCGGGACCGACCGTGATCGGTGCCGTCTCGGCGCGGAGCACGCAGCCGAACCACACCGAGACGCCGCTGGCGAGGGTGACACGGCCGGCGACGGTCGCGCCGTCTGCCACGAACACGTCGTCGTCGATCACCGGTCGGTGCCCGGCCACCTCGATGCTGCGCCCCATGTCGCCTCCTGTCGATGCCACGCATCCTCGCGGGTGGACGCGCCGGTGTCGACCAGCCCTGGCCGGGTGGCCCCTGTCCCGACGCCTGCGCTCTCGCGGGGCCGCTCGTCCACGTAGCGTCCACACTGGTCACCGACAGTCGCGAGTCGCGTCGTCCCGAGGAGCGAGCCCATGACGATCCCCCCGCCACCGCCACCCGGCGGCGATCCGACGAGGCGGCTCGATCCCACGGACGGCGCCGACGTGACCAGGAGGGTCGAACCGGACGCGAGCCGCCGCGCGGGGGGAGGCTACGACGAGCGGCGGGCGCCGCTCGAGGCGGAGGTCCCGCTGCGCCACTCCGACCCAGCTCGCCCCGCCGCCGAGCACCCCACGTACGACCGAGACCGACGGTTCGACGCACCGGTCGACGAGGACGACCCGCCAGGGCATGGCCGGGCGCGGACGGTGGCGCTGTTCCTCGGTGGGGCCGTGCTCGGGTTCCTGCTCGCCTTCGTGGTCGTCGCCCTGACCACCGGGGGCGACCAGGGGGTCGGCGAGCAGGAGGCAGCCACGGCCGCGTTGGAGGCGGAGCTCGCCGAGCGGGATGCCAGCATCAGCGAGCTCCAGTCCCAGCTCGCGGAGGCCGAGGCGGCAGCGGGGGACCGTGCCGAGGACATCGAGGCGCAGCGCTCGGCGCTCGAGGAGCGATCCCAGGACCTCGATGATCGTGCGGCGGCCCTCGACGATCGGGAACGTGCCCTCGACGAGCGCGAGGCCCAGCTACGCGAACGGGAGCAGGCCGTCGACGATGGGGTGCCCGGCGACGCACCGCCGGGGCAGGAGGGCGACGGCGGCGGACTCGAGCTGCCGTCAATCGACGTCGACACCACCGAGGTGGAGGGCTTCGTCGAGCGCCTGCTCGACGGCATCCGGGACCTGTTCGGCAACTGACCGACGTGCGGGCGCCCGCGGGACCGCCGCGCTCGGGCCGTCACGCCTGCGGCCCGGAGCCTCCCGGCCACGGCGCGGTCAGTCCGGCGTCGGACCGAGCCGCCAGTTCGCGCGCCCCGTCGCGTCCAGCCCGGCGAAGCGCACCATGACCCGGCCACCGACCCGCCACGGCCCCGAGGTGGTCGTGAGGCCCGCCTCGTCGACCACCAGTGTGCCGCGCTGCCGAGGCGGCAGGTCCAGTGCGCGCTCGGCGGTCACGAAGCC
The DNA here is from genome assembly GCA_963695235.1 of uncultured Nitriliruptoraceae bacterium. Lineage (GTDB taxonomy): Bacteria > Actinomycetota > Nitriliruptoria > Nitriliruptorales > Nitriliruptoraceae > PWLR01. The sequence continues at coordinate 35,569 of OY968778.1, read as the reverse complement.
CGAGACACCGAGTCTGGGGAGCCTGATCCGCAGCCCGTTCACCGTGACGCCGGTGACGACGGCCGGCTCGGCGTCCGGGAGGATCCCGCGGTCGAGGAGCCTCGACCAGAGGTCGGCCCGCTCGCGGGCCTGGAGGTGGCCGACCGCACCGGCGCGTGCGTCGAGCCACCCCGCCAGCGCGCGCAGCTCCTCGGCGGCGTGGAGGGGTGGCTCGTCGGCGAGTGCCGAGCGGATCTGGCGGTGCACGACCAGGTCCGCGTAGCGCCGGATCGGCGAGGTGAAATGGGTGTAGGCGGCGGCGGCCAACCCGGTGTGGGCGGACGGATCGGGGTCGTAGGTCGCCCGGGCGGTCGACGACGCGGCCACGGAGACGAGCAGGTCCCGGTCGGCGTGCTGCCCGGCGGCGTCGAGGCGGTCGATCTCGGCGATGAACTGCCCGATCACCTCCTCGACCTCTGCGGCGGGGTCGCCGAGCGCCGGCACGTTCGCGCCCGCGAGTGCGACCGCGGCACGCAGACGCTCGGTGCGCTGCGGGTCGAGCCCGACGTGGGCGCGGTAGAGCGCCGGCACCTCGCGCGCGAGCAACCATCCCGCGACCGACTCGTTGGCGGCGACCATCAGGCGTTCGACCTGCCGGTACGCCGCCGCGTGCGGGGTCGCGTGCACGGTCGTGAGCTTGCCGTCGACGACGGCGGGCTCCACCTCGGCGTCCTCGAAGAGCTCCTCGAACGTGACGCGGGCGTCCCGTTCGGCCCCAAGGCGTCGGGATGCCTCGACGGCGGCGCGCAGCACCTCGGTGGCAGACGTCCCCTCGCTCCCCGCTTCCAGCTCGATCGCCGACGGATCACCCTCGAGCCAGGCCTCGAGCGCCTCGTACGAGAGCTTGGCGATCGACCGGATCGCCGCCGCCTCGACGCTGACGTTGCCGATCGCCCCGTCCGGTCGCACGTCGAACCGCACCGAGATCGCCCACCGGTCCTGGCCGGGCAGCAGCGAGAGCGCGCCCTCCGAGAGGACGGGGTCGAGCATCGGAGCGCTCTCGCCGACGTGCAGGTACGCACTCGATGCCAGCACGCGCGCGTAGCGGTCCGCCGGGGACCCGACCCCGATGGCGCGCGCCACGTCGGCGATGTGCACCGCGACGTGCACGTCGCTGGCGGATCCACCGTCCCAGCTGGCGGCGACGGCGTCGTCGAGGTCGCGGCTGCTGAGGCTGTCGACCGTCACACAGGGCTCGTCGCGACGCTCGGCCCACGGTGCCTCGACGCCCGGAACCGGGCCGGCGGGGTCCAGGCCCGCGGCTCCCCCGCGTGAGCCTCCGGCCAGCAGCCCGACGATCCTCGTGTGGGTGGTGGCGGCCTCCGCAGGGTCCAATCCCGCGGCCGCCGGGCCGCCCGGGACCAGGTCGGGTGCCGCCCGGCCGAGTGCCACCACGACGGCCGCTGCCCGGATGGCCTGTGGCGAACCGACGACGTGGGGCCCGGCGACCACCGCTCGCCCGGTCGGTGCACCGTCCTCGCCGTCGCCGATCAGCACCACCGCCTGGCGTCCCAGGGCGAGCTGGAGCTTCTCCGCGGCTGCGGGCTCGAGGCGGACCCACCCGGTGCCGAGCGCCGGATCGGGCTCGATGACGAGCCGCCCCGGACCCTGCTGGACGACACCGACGAGCATCCGACGGGGGCGGGAGACGACCGTGACCCGCGTGGCGGACGCACCCTTCTCGTCGAGCACCACCTCCACGTCGACGAGGTCGTCCGCCAGCAAGCCCTTGCACACCGGCGGTGGGACGAAGATCCGATCGACCTCGGACGACGCACCGGCATCGTCCTGCACGGTGACGACGGACTCCGACAGCTGGTCGGCAGCGACCGGCGTCGCGAAGCCGAAGCCACGGGGATGGGGGCGGAAGCGCGCACGTGTCGGCAACGGGGGCTCGTGCTCGGGGACAGGGAGGGGCGCAGTCTGACAGGCGGCGGGCGCCTGGGCCAACCGAGGGAGCCGGCGGGCGGGTCAGCCTCCGCGCGCCGCGGCCCGCAACGCGGCGAGCAGCGCGGTGGCGAGCGCACCGTCCGGGCCGAGCAGCGAGGGATCGCGTGTCACCGTCGCCAGCAACAACTCCGAGGACCGGGCGGCCGGGTGCGGTCGCGACCGGGCGCGTGCGAGCCGGCCGTCGGCGCTCGCCGCCACCATGGAGCGGACCACGTCCCCGCCCTCGGTCGAGGAGTCCCAGAAGGCGACCAACGCCAGGTACCAGGCGCGTACCGGGAGGGCGAGTGTGGCGGCGGCCAGCTCCGGCGCAGGTGCCGAGACCAGGCTCCACCCGGTGAGCGTCGGTGGAGCTGCCGGATCGTCGTCCTCGTCGAGGTCCAGTTCGAGGTCCTGCGGGAGGTCCATCACCTCGACGGCGGCGCGTTCGAGGTCGGCGATCGCGTCGATGCCGGCGACGCGATCCTCGCCGTCCATGCTGGCGAGCTCGACCTGTCCGATCAACACGTCGAGCAGCCGCGAGGCACCGACACGCGCCAGGAGCTCCTGCGCGTGGACCGCATCCGCCGCCGCCGCCGACCGCAGCAGCGCGTCCGGCGTCGAGGGTGCTGGTTCGTCCGGCATGTCCGTCCTCGCGGCGAGGCGTGTCGGTCGCGTGACCGTCGTAGGGTGCCGGAGCGGACGGCCGCGTCCGAGCACCCGTGACCGGGCCGGATGCGAGGACGGCGAAGGCCGCCTCCGAGGAGACGGCCTTCGCAGCGTCGTGCAGGGGTGGCGCAGGTCGTTCGGTGCCGTTCGGCGTCGGTCAGGGCGTGGTGCCCGTGTCCGTGTCCGTCCCGGTGTCCGTGTCGGTCCCGGTGTCCGTGTCGGTCCCGGTGTCCGTGTCCAGGCCAGGGTCGGTGCCCGTGTCGAGGCCAGGGTCGGTGCCCTGGTCGATGGGCGCGTCGATCCCGGTGTCCGCACCGTCGTCGCAGCCCACGAGGGCGAGGCCCAGGACGGAGATCGCGGCGATCGAGGTACGTAGGTGCTTGGTCATCGGAGGTGTCTCCTCGTCTGGGGGGCGATGAGATCCTCACCGCGTGGAACGAACCTACGGCCCGCCCGGAGGCACGGGCACCACCGATGGCTCCCTCCGTCCAGCGAACGATGGGGACCCTGTCCGGTCACCCGTCGAGCGACCCCGGCCGGAGGGTGGACGGACGGTCGTCCACCCTGACGATGGCGCGCCACTGCTCGAGGGGCCACGCGATGCGGCCCAGCTGCCGCTCGAGTTGGAGGGCTGCTTCCGCGGCGGCGACCCGTCGGTCGTGGCCGGCGATGACCGTGCGCCGCAGGGAGGAGCTCGACGGCCGGCGTTGCCGGAGCCACCCACCCTCGACCTGCGCGCCGTCGATCGCCCGACGTGCCCGTCGCGTCGCCCCGACGATCTCCATCGCCAGGATCAAGCGGCCTCGCTCGTCGGCTGCGAGTCCGACCGCGAGCCTGGAGGTGAGCTCGCCGGCCAGGTGATGGGCGACGCGGTTCAACCGCGAGCCCGGGGCACGACTCGTCGCCCTCGCGGCGGACGGCGTCTCGCGCGTGCCCGCGAGCCACACGGCGAGCCCGTCACGGTCGAGTGGCATGCCGGCCTCCGGCGGACCGCGCCCCCAGTCGATCGCGTCGACGGGGGCGTCGTCGGCGGCGGGCCAGGCGGCACGGGGGCGGGACGGATGCCCGCAGCTGACGAGGGGCGTGGTCGCCGAACCGGAGGAGAGCCGCTCGTAGGCCAGTTGCAACTGCTGGAAGGCCGCGGGATCACCACCCGCATCGGGATGGTCTCGGCGGACCAGGCGGCGGTAGGCGCGCTTCACACGCTCCGCGTCCGCGTCGGCGGGCACACCGAGCACCTGCGCTGCCTGTTCCCTGGTCAACCGACGTTCCACGGACACCTTCCGGAAGGCTCGTCGCGGGGCGATGTCACGGGCGACGGACGCCCGCGGTCAGCTCGCCCAGATGCTCGCGCGCGGGCTCACGGCGACTCGTCCCGGAGGTCGAGCTCGTCCGGAGGCGTCTGGAGGCGCATCCAGGCGGCTGCTCCCGCAGCGACGCCGGCTGCCGCGAGCGCAGCCCGCCCGACCCAGTGGCCGCCGCCCGCGGCGTCACCAGGGTCGTCGGGTGCCAGGTCCTCGGCGCCCAACCGCGCGAGCTCCCGCGCGATCGCAGCCGCCTGCTCGTGGACGGCGCGTTGCTGCGTCCGACGGTTGGAGCGACGTGACAGCAGCACACCACCGAGCGTCAGGATCGCCATGCCACCCGCGGCTGCGATGCCGACCGTCCGGACGCGCTCGGTCATGGCCGCGGGTTCGGGGACCCGGACGCGCAGTGCCGCGACGTCGCGCTCGAGGGCCTCGCGAAGTGCAGCGGTCTTGTCGAGCGCGTCGTCGACGCTCGTGGCAGGGCCACCCCGCCGCTCGTCCACGGCCTCGCTCAGCTTCTCCTTGGCCGCGACCATCTCGGTCTTGGTCCGCTCCGCCGCCGATCTCACGGCCTGCACGGGGCTGGTGTCGTCGGCCGATCGGTGGTCCGTCGTCATCGCTGTACCTGCTCCTTCGCCCAGTTCGTGGTCCGCTCGAGCTCCTGCTTGGTCCGCTCCGGCAGCAGCGACCGCTTGAGGAGCCGGACGCCGACGAACACGCCGACGGCGGCCAGGAGCGTGTAGAGGACGGTGACGAGCAGCCAGGCGAGCCACGCGTCGAGGACGAGTTGGAGGGCGACCGCGGCGGTCACGCCGACGAACGCGAGGATGAACAACCCGAGGACGCCCGCGAGCAGCAGCGAGACGAGCGCGACGGCCTTCTCCCGGGCGATCTGGCTCAGCTCGAGCTTCGCGAGCTCGAGCTGCGTGCGCAGCAGGGCCTGCACGTTCGCCAGGAGCGACGCGATCACGTCCCCGGTCGGCCGGTCGTCGAAGATGCCGCTCTCGCCTGGCCCCGCCGCCGCGCCGGGGACATCGCTGCGTTCCGCCTCGCGTGCCACGTCGGCTGCTCCCCTGTTCTCCGGACGGACGGTGCGTGGTGATCGCGCGTGGCGTGTCGCGGGTTCCGCCCGTGCCCACCGCGCGCAGGTCATCCGTACCACCGTAGGCGAGCCGGCGCAGGCGGACGCTCGGACGCACGGCCAGTCCGGCTGCATTGGCACACAGGGCCGCCGAGTGCCAGCGCGCTACCCTCCCGTTGCATCCGGGGAAGCGAGGTGAGGCATGAGCGGTGAGGTCGTGGTCGGACCCGTCGCGCCGTCCTCCCTCCATGCTGGGACCCCAGGGAGCCCTGACGAGCTCGACGAGCGCAAGCTGCAGGTGCTGCGGGCCGTCGTCACGGAGTACGTGGCGCGGGGCGAGCCCGTCGGCTCCAAGCGCGTCGTCGAGGCAGCACGGCTCGAGGTCTCCGCCGCCACCGTCCGCAACGAGATGGCCGCACTCGAGGAGCTCGGCTACATCGCCCAGCCGCACACGTCGGCTGGCCGTGTTCCGACCGACAAGGGCTACCGCCGCTTCGTCGACGACCTCCGCGCCGCGACCCGAGCGGCGTCGCAGGGGTCGACGGGCCCCGACGATCCGCGTCGCGAGCTCGTGCAGCAGCTGCTCGGATCGGCGACCGACGTCGAGGACCTCCTGGCCCGTACCTCCACGGTGCTGAGCCAGCTCACGCGTCTGGTCTCGCTCGTGATCGCGCCTGCGATCGACGCGTCGACCTGCAAGCTCGTCGAGCTCGTGCCGCTGAGCTCGAACGCTGCGCTCCTGCTGCTCGTCGCGGACACCGGTCGGGTGGAGAAGCGCCCGGTGGAGCTCGCGCCCGGCACGACGGACGCCGACCTCGACCGGCTCCGCACCGTGCTCGGAGAGCACGTTCGGGGCAGGCGGATGGGCGAGGTCCACCAGGCGCTGCACCACCTCTCCGACGAGGCGCCGTCCGAGCTTCGCGACCCGCTGCGGGCGCTCGCCGCGGCGACGGCGGACGACCTCGCCGACGATGCGGTCGCCCGTGTCTTCGTGGGAGGCCAGGCGTCGCTGGTCGACGACCGGGGCTTCGAACGGCGGCACCTCGGTCGCGTGCTCCAGCTGCTGGAGGAGCGCGCGACCCTCGCGAAGATGTTGTCCGACGCCGCGACGGACGACGAGCCGATGGTGCGCATCGGTCACGAGAACGTCGTCGAGGACCTCCGCTCGACCTCGCTCGTCGCCCAGCGCTACCAGTTGGTCACCGCCGGCTCGCTCGGTGTGCTCGGCCCGACGCGCATGGACTACGCGAGCGTCCTCTCGACGGTCAGGGCCGTCGCGGACCAGCTCCAGGAGACCCTCGCCGAGCTCACGAGCTGACGAGCGGTGGCACCTCCTGGTGCCACCGCCATCGATCTCGACCCGTCACCCCAGAGGCGCCAGTGTCCGACACCTCCGATCTGTACGAGCTCCTCGGCATCGCGCGCGACGCGTCGCCGGACGACGTCAAGCGCGCGTACCGGCGAGCCGCTCGTGCGCACCATCCCGACGCGGGCGGCGACGAGGAGGCCTTCAAGGCGGCCACCCACGCCTACCAGGTGCTGTCGGATCCGGAACGGCGGGCCCGGTACGACCGCTTCGGTGACGACGGGACGCCTCGCACGCGCGGTGCCGGCGACCCGTTCGGGTTCGGGGCGGGCGGCTTCGGGGGCATCAACGACGTCATCGACGCGTTCTTCGGTTCCGGCTTCGGCGGGGCGTCCGGCCAGCGTCGGGCACAGGCCGGTCGGGACGTCCTGGTCGCGGTCGAGCTCACCCTGGCGGATGTCGTGACGGGCGTCACGCGCGAGGTCGAGGTGGACGTCGCCCGCACCTGCGACGGCTGCAGTGGATCGGGCTCCGCGGACGGGCGCCCACCCGAGCGGTGCGCCGGTTGCGGCGGGGCCGGTCAGGTGCAGCGCGTGGTCCGCACGGCGTTCGGCCAGATGGCGACGGCGGCCCCGTGCGCCGCGTGCCAGGGCGCCGGTCGTCGCACGGCCGACCCCTGCCCGGAGTGCTCCGGCGAGGGGCGCCGCAGGGTCCGCCGCACGCTGTCGATCGACATCCCGGCGGGCCTGGAGGACGGGGACCGCATCCCGCTGCGCGGCGAGGGCGAGTCGGGACGCCAGGGCGCGGCCGCGGGTGACCTCTACGTCCAGGTCCAGGTCGCCCCCCACGAGGTGTTCGAGCGGGCCGGCCGTGACCTCACCGCGGAGGTGACGGTGGCGGTGACGCAGGCGGCGCTGGGCGGCACCCTGCGGGTCGCGACCCTCGACGGAGACGAGGTCGAGGTGGTGCTGCCGGCGGGCACGCAGCCTGGCGACGTCCTGACCGTGCGCCGTGCGGGGCTCCCCGTGCGCGGGGGCGGACGACGCGGCGACCTCTCGTTGGTGGTGGCGGTCGAGGTGCCGACGGGGCTCGACGCCGACCAGCGGGCACTGCTCGAGCGCCTCGCCCAGCTTCGGGACGAGCCCCTGGCCGACGGGAGAGGCCTGTTCACCAGGCTCCGCGGCGCGTTCCAGCGCTGAGGCGGAACGCGTGAGCCTCGTGCCGTACGTCCATCTCGAAGCCTCCCTCGCCGGCCGCGCGGGAGGGGACCTGGTCGCGCTCGGGACGGACCAGCAGCACCGCCTACGGCGCGTGCTCCGGCTGCGGGACGGCTCGGACGTCGAGGTGGCGGACGGCGAGGGTTGGGCCGCGGCCGCTCGGCTGGAGCGCGGGTCGGTGGTGCTGGAGGAACCGGCCGCGTGCGCGCCCGTCGCCGGACCGCGCCTGGTCCTGGTCCAGGCGATGCCCAAGGGTCGCCGCTTCGACGAGGTGCTACGGCAGGTGACCGAGCTCGGTGTCGACGAGGTCTGGCCAGTCGCGGCCGCACGGAGCATCCCGGACGCGGGCGAGAAGCTGGCGCGGATGCGCGTGCGGTGGGAGCAGGTCGTGTGGGCCTCGTGCGAGCAGTCGCGGCGCCCCCGCCGGCCGCGGATCGGCGACCCGTCCACCGTCGGTTCCCTGCCCCCGGCAGGTGGCCCGCCGGGCCTCCTCCGGCTCGTGGCGCATCCTGGCGGCAGCCCGCTGCCGCAGGTCCTCGCCGCTGCCGGCGCCTCGGAGCGAGCGGCGGTCGACGAGGTCCAGGTCGTGATCGGCCCGGAGGGCGGCTGGACGCCGGAGGAGGTCGACGTCCTCCGCGCGGACGGCGCGCTCGTCGTCGGCATGGGCGCCACCGTGCTGCGCACGGAGCACGCGGGCGCCGCCGCGCTCGCCGCCGTCGCGGCGCTCGTCGGACGCTGGTGACGTTCGAGAGCCCCATCGTCACGCTGTGTCGCGCCGCTCGACCACGGGCCGTGAAGGAGCTACCGTGCGGTTGCCGGTGGGGAGCGAGCGGCGCGCCGATGGGGGGGCTCCGCGGAGGGTCAGGACGAAGGCCGATGCAGGACGTGACCGCTCCGGCACCCGATGTCGGTGACGACGAGCGCTACAGCCTCGCCCTCGGTGAGCGCCTCCGGCGCGTTCGCCAGCAGCAGGGGCTCTCGCTGCACGACGTCGAGGATCGCAGCGCCGGTCTGTTGAAGGCCAGCGTCGTCGGGGCGTACGAACGAGGCGAGCGATCCGTCTCGATCCCTCGACTGCAGCGCCTCGCGGGCTTCTACCGGGTGCCGGTGGCGGAGCTGCTCCCGGACGCGAGCCCGAGCCGCGCGGCCGCCACCGGCATCGACGACGTCGGCCCGGAGCTGGTGCTCGACCTGGCTGCGCTCGAGCGACGCGGCGCAGACGAGCCCGCCCTCGTTCGTTACGCCGCCTCCATCAAGGCGCGGCGTGGCGACTACAACGGCCGGGTCCTGTCCGTGCGAACCTCCGACCTCGAGACGCTCGCCGCGGTGCTCGACGCGACGCCGGACGAGCTGCGCCGCCGACTGGCGGCCGTGGGGATACTCCGCTGACCAGCAGACGGCCGGGACGGGCGTGCCGCGGGGGTACCATGGCCCAGGCCATCTCCGCCAGGAGCCACACCACCTCGTGACCGGCAGTTCGTCCTTCCCCGCAGCGACCGAGTCGGCGACCGGTGACGGATCGCACACCGAACCGGCGGCGCAGAGCGTCAAGGTCCTGGTCCCGGGCGAGCACGCGATGGTGTCCCTGCTCGGGACCCGGGACGAGTTGCTCCGCCTGGTCGAGGACGCGTTCCATGCGACCGTGCACGTGCGCGGCAACGAGATCAGCATCTCCTCCGCCGACCCGGCCGAGACCGAGCGCGTCGCGACGCTGTTCGAGGAGCTCGTGCTGCTCCTGGATCGCGGCCAGGCGATCGACGCCGCCATGGTGCGACAGAGCGTGCGCATGATCCGGGCCGAGGGCTCGGAGCGGCCGTCCGACGTGCTCTCCGAGGCGTTGGTGACCCATCGCGGTCGGACGATCCGTCCGAAGACCCTCGGTCAGAAGCGCTACCTCGACGCGATCCGCGCCAACACCGTGACCTTCGGCATCGGACCCGCAGGGACGGGCAAGACGTACCTGGCGATGGGCGCCGCGGTGCAGGCGCTGCGCGGCAAGCAGGTGAACCGGCTGATCCTGACGCGACCGGCAGTCGAGGCGGGTGAGCGGCTCGGCTTCCTGCCGGGGACGCTGCACGAGAAGATCGATCCCTACCTCAAGCCCCTGTGGGACGCGCTGCACGACATGATGGAGGCCGACGAGCTCATCGCGCACGTCGACCGTGGCACGATCGAGGTCGCGCCGCTCGCGTACATGCGGGGACGGACGCTCAACGACGCCTTCATCGTGCTCGACGAGGCGCAGAACACGACCGCCGAGCAGATGAAGATGTTCCTGACGCGCATCGGCTTCAACTCGAAGGCGGTCGTCACCGGGGACGTGAGCCAGGTCGACCTGCCCTCGGGGAAGCGATCGGGGCTCCGGGTCGTCCGCGACATCCTCTACGGGATCGAGGGCGTCGCGTTCGCGCACCTCGAGGCCGGCGACGTCGTGCGCCACCACATCGTCCAGCGGATCGTCGAGGCCTACGAGGCACATGCCGCGGCGACCGAGGCCGACGTGCCCCCGGCAGGTGGCTGACGTGCCCGTCTACCTCGCGGACGAGCAGGACCTGGACGTCGACACGGACGACCTGCTGTCGCTCGTCCGGTTCGTGCTCGCGGCCCGTCGGGTTCCCGACGACATGGACGTCGCGGTGCTGCTCGTGGACGAGCCGACGATCGCGGCGCTCAACGCCGAGCACCTCGGCGGCGAGGGTCCGACCGACGTCCTCGCCTTCCCGATCGACGAGCCGGGGGAGTCACCCCTCGAGGGGCCCGCCGTCCTCGGCGACGTCGTGCTCTGTCCCGCCGTCGCCTACGCCCAGGCGGGCACCTACCAGCGTGCGCCGCGAGAGGAGCTGCGGCTCCTGACCGTCCACGGGTTGCTGCACCTGCTCGGGATGGACCATGCCGAGCCCGACGAGGAGGCTCGGATGTTCTCGTTGACCGACGAGCTGTTGTCCGCGCACGCATCGGGATCGGCTGCGCCTTCATGAACGCGCGCCGTGGACGGCCGCAGCGGCGGCGGAGACCCAGGGGACCGAGACCGTGACCGACGTCGACCTCTGGCTCCTCGGGACCTGCCTCCTGCTGCTGGTGGTCATCTCGTACCTCGCCGCCCTCGAGACGGTGCTGCTGCGCCTCGGGCTCGTGCGCGCGCTGCGGATGGACGAGGAGGAACGTCCGGGTGCCACCAAGCTGATCTGGTTGTTGGAGCACCAGGCCAGTGGACTCAGTGTGGTGTTGCTCGTCACGGTGGTCGCGCGCACGGGACTGGCGGCGGCGGCCACGATGCTCGCCGTGCGGTTGATGCCGGGCGCCGCCGGTGTGCTGCTCGCGATCGCGGTGGCGGCGTTGGCCGGCCTGGTGCTGGGTGAGGTCGCGCCGCGCACCGTGGCGCTCCGCCACCTCGAGGCGACGGGGCTGCGGCTCGCGCCATCCGGCCGCCTGCTCGTCCGGCTGTTCGAGCCCGCGTCCAGGGGCTTCGTCGCCCTCGGTCGCAGGCTCGTGCCACGCCGTCACGAGGTATCGGGGCCCTACGCGAGCGACGACGAGCTGCGCCTGCTCGATGCGGACGAGGAGCAACAGGACGAGGAGCTCGAGCCCGAGGAGCGGGCGATGATCCGCTCGATCTTCGAGCTCGCCGACACGGTCGTCCGCGAGATCATGGTGCCTCGACCCGACATGTGCACCGTCTCGGAAGCGTCCACGCTCGACGAGGTCGTGGCCGTCGCGATCGAGCGCGGGTTCTCGCGCCTCCCCGTGCACGAACCCGACGACGCCGACACGATCGTCGGCGTGGTCTACGCGAAGGACCTGCTGCGCAGGCTCGCGATGGAGCCGAGCCGGCGGCGCTGGGCCGACCTGATCCGCACGCCGACCTTCGTGCCCGAGACCAAGCGGTGCGACGACCTGCTCCGGGACCTCCAGGCCGCGACCATCCACCTGGCGCTGGTCGTCGACGAGTACGGCGAGCTCGTCGGCCTCGCGACGATCGAGGACATCCTCGAGGAGATCGTCGGCGAGATCGTCGACGAGCACGACCACGAGCAGCCGCTCGTCGAGCCACTGGCCGACGCGAGCCTGCGGGTCGACGCGCGGCTCGGGGTGGACGACCTCAACGAGCTGCTGCGCACCACCCTGCCGGAGGATGGCTGGGACACGGTCGGTGGGCTCGTCTTCGGCATGCTCGGGCGCGTCCCGCTGGAGGGCGAGACCGTCGAGCTCGAGGGCGTCGCCATCACCGTGGAGCGCGTGCAGGGACGTCGCGTCTCCAAGGTGCTCGTCAGGCACCCCGGCGCCAGGGACGGGAGCTCCTCGCCAGCGCTCGGTGATGGGGTCGATGGTCCCGACCACGGAGGTCGTGCGGCCGCACCGTCTCGGAACGGCCGGTCGTAGGGTCGATTCGCGGGCCACGCCACCGCACGGGGTGGCCCGGGAAGGCCCACTCGATGTCCCGTGTCACCATGGACGGCAACGAGGCTGCCGCCAGGGTCGCGTACGCGCTCTCCGAGACGATCTGCATCTATCCCATCACGCCGGCATCGCCCATGGGCGAGGCCTCCGACGCCTGGGCCGCGGCCGGGCGGGCCAACGTCTTCGGGACCGTGCCGAAGGTGATCGAGCTCCAGTCCGAGGCGGGTGCGGCCGGGGCGCTGCACGGCGCCGTGCAGGCGGGGTCGCTCGCCACGTCGTTCACCGCGTCGCAGGGCCTGCTCCTGATGCTGCCGAACATGTTCAAGATCGCCGGCGAGCTGACCCCCGCCGTCATCCACGTCGCCGCCCGCACGATCGCGACCCACGCGTTGTCCATCTTCGGTGACCATTCGGACGTCATGGCGGCGCGCACGACGGGCTGGACGATGCTGGCATCCGGCTCCCCGCAGGAGGCGCACGACCTGGCGGCCGTCTCCCACCTCGCCACGTTGGCGACACGCGTTCCCGTGCTGCACTTCTTCGACGGTTTCCGTACCTCCCACGAGCTCGGTGGCGTCGAGGTGCTCGACGAGGACGACCTGCGCGCGTTGCTGGTCGTCGACGACGTGCTCGACCACCGCGGTCGCGCCCTCGACCCGGACCGACCCGTCCTGCGCGGCTCCGCGCAGAACCCGGACGTGTTCTTCCAGGCGCGGGAGGCGGCCAACCCGTACCACGACGCGGTTCCGGCCGCGGTGCAACAGGTCATGGATCGGTTCGCTGGCCGCACCGGACGCACCTACCGGCTGGTGGAGTACCGGGGAGCACCGGACGCCGAACGGGTCCTCGTGCTCATGGGCTCGGCGGCCGGCGCGGTGCGCCAGGTGGTCGACCACCTCGTCGCAGCCGGCGAGAAGGTCGGCATGCTCACCGTCCGCCTGTACCGGCCGTTCCCGGTCGAGGCGCTGCTGGAAGCGCTGCCCGCCAGCGCCGTGCGCATCGGCGTGCTCGATCGCACCAAGGAGCCCGGCGCGGTGGGCGAGCCGCTGCACCTCGACGTCACCACGGCGCTGGCCGACGCCGTGGCGACCGGCCGGCGCGCCACGATGCCGCGGATCGTCGGTACCCGCTACGGGTTGTCGAGCAAGGAGTTCACGCCCGCGATGGTCGCGGGGGTCCTGCGGAACCTGGCCGCGGAGCAGCCGAGGCCACGGACGACCGTCGGGATCGTCGACGACGTCACGCACCTGTCGCTCGAACCCGACCACACCCTCGTGCTGCCCAGGCGGCCCGGCGACCTCGACGCCGTCTTCTACGGCCTCGGTTCGGACGGGACGGTGGGGGCGAACAAGAACACCGCGAAGATCATCGCGTCGCACACCGACAAGCACGTGCAGGCATACTTCGTGTACGACTCGAAGAAGTCCGGCGCGACGACGGTCTCGCACGTCCGCATCTCCGACCACCCGATCGACTCGACGTACCTGATCGAGCGGGCCGACCTCGTCGCCGTGCACCAGTTCGGGCTGCTCGAGAAGCTGGACGTGCTCGCGACCGTGCGGCCGGGTGGCACCGTCCTGCTCAACGCTCCGTTCACCCCCGACCAGCTGTGGGACCGGCTGCCCGCCGACGTCCAACGGCGGCTGCTCGAGCACCGGCTCCGCCTCTTCACGATCGACGGCTACGGCCTCGCGCGCCGGGCCGGTCTCGGCGGCCGTATCAACACGGTGCTGCAGACGGCGTTCTTCCTCGTGACGGAGCAGCTGCCGCGCGACGAGGCGATCGAGGCGATCGAGGCGGCGATCCGCTCCAGCTACGGCGAGGCCGGTGCCTCGGTCGTCGAACGCAACCTCGCGGCGGTCCGGGCCGCGGCCGCCGCGGTCTTCGAGGTCCCGCTCCCGGAGCGGGTGACGTCGGCGTGGGAACGGCAGGACCCGATCGACCGTGCCCTCCAGTTGCGGGGTGCGACCAGGGGCGACGTACCGGCGTTCTTCGAGCGTGTGACGGCACGGCTCCTGGAAGGTGCGGGCGAGCTCCTGCCCGTGTCGGCACTGCCCGTGGACGGCAGCTTCCCCACCGGGACGGCGCGATGGGAGAAGCGGTCGCTGGCGCTCGAGGTCCCCACATGGGATCCCGAGGTGTGCATCGACTGCGGCAAGTGCGCGATCGTGTGCCCGCACGCGGCCATCCAGATCAAGGTGTTCGAGCCCTCGGCGCTCGCCGACGCGCCGGACGCCTTCCTGTCGAAGCCCTTCAAGGATCGGGATCTCACCGGACATCTGTTGACCGTCCAGGTGGCTCCCGACGACTGCACGGGGTGCGGGGTGTGCGTGGAGTCCTGCCCCGCCGTCAGCCGTCAGCAGCTCGGCCACAAGGCGATCGACATGACGCCGATCGACGAGGTCCTGCTGGAGGAACGGGAACGGTTCCGGTACTTCGAGACGATCCCGTACCCGGACCGGACGAGCGTGCGTCACGACACGGTGAAGCACACCCAGACGTTGCAGCCGCTGTTCGAGTTCTCCGGCGCCTGCGCAGGCTGCGGCGAGACGCCCTACCTGAAGCTCATGAGCCAGATGTTCGGTGATCGCTCGATCGTCGCGAACGCGACCGGGTGCTCGTCCATCTACGGCGGCAACCTGCCGACCACACCCTGGGGGACCGACGCCCAGGGCCGGGGACCCGCATGGGCGAACTCGTTGTTCGAGGACAACGCCGAGTTCGGACTGGGCATCAGGGTGGCGCTCGACGAGGGTCGCGAGCTGGCACGGCACCTGCTCCAGCAGCTGGGTGCGGACGTGGGCGACGACCTCGTCCGCGAGATCATGACCGCCGTGCAGGACGACGAGGCAGGCGTCGACCACCAGCGCGCCCGTGTCGACGAGCTGCGCCGGCGGCTGCGTGCGGTGACGGGTGACCGCGGCGCGCTGGCACGCCACCTGGACGCGGTCGCGGGCGTGTTGGTGCGCCGCGACGTGTGGATCGTCGGAGGCGACGGGTGGGCCTACGACATCGGCTTCGGAGGGCTCGACCACGTGCTCGCGTCAGGCGCCGACGTCAACGTCCTCGTCCTGGACACCGAGGTGTACTCCAACACCGGTGGGCAGGCCTCGAAGGCGACGGCACGTGGGGCGGTGGCGAAGTTCGCGACCTCGGGCAAGGGAACGCCGAAGAAGGACCTGGGTCTGCTCGCGATGCAGTACGGGCACGTCTACGTGGCGAAGATCGCGCTCGGCGCGAACGAGATGCAGACGGTGAAGGCGATGCGCGAGGCCGAGGCATGGCCCGGACCGTCGTTGTTGCTCGCCTACTCGACCTGCATCGCACACGGTGTCGACATGCGCCACTCCATGGGTCGGATGGATCTGGCGGTGCGCTCGGGCTACTGGCCGCTGTTCCGCTTCCACCCGGGCGAGGCGGAGCACGAGCGACCGTTCAAGCTGGACTCCAGGGCTCCGACGATCCCGCTCGCCGAGTTCCTGCGCGGCGAGGGTCGGTTCGCGGTCCTCGAACGCAACGACCCCGAACGCGCACGACTGCTGCAGGCGCTCTCGCAGCGCGACGTCGACGAACGGTGGCGGTACTACGAGCAGCTGGCCGGGATCGAGCGCACCGCCCCACCGCAGGCGGAGGTCCCGGAGGCCGGGTCGGTCACCGACGCCGGACGGGGAGCGGACGACCCGGAGGTGGCTCCGTGAACGTCGACGACCTGCCGCCGCTCACGGACGACGAGGCACCTCCGGGGCCCGGCCGGGTGGTCCTGTCCGGCCCCGCCGCGGTCGGTCCGGTCGACCTGACCGCGCCGTACCTCGGGTTCCGGCTGCGGGCACCGGTGGTCGCCTCCGCGAGCCCGCTCACCGGAGACCTCGCGTCCCTCCGTGCGCTCGACGCTGCCGGAGTCGGCGCGGTCGTCCTGCCGAGCCTCTTCGAGGAGCAGATCGCGCACGAGACCTCCGAGGTCGAACGGCTGTCGAACCTCGGTGCCGAAGCCCAGGCCGAGGCGACGTCGGGCTACGTGATCGGGCTCGACGACTACAACAACGGCGTGGTGCGCTACCTGCGTCTCGTCCGGGACGCCAAGGCGACCGTCGGCGTCCCGGTGATCGCCAGCCTGAACGGCGTCACCCGAGGGGGCTGGACGCGGTACGCGAGCATGCTCGAGGATGCAGGTGCGGACGCCATCGAGCTGAACGTCTACCGGGTGGCGGCCGACCCCGCGTCGACCGGCCGGCAGGTCGAGACCGAGACGCTCGAGCTCGTCGCCGCCATCGCGGACAGCGTGACCGTCCCGATCGCCGTGAAGCTCGGCCCGTACTGGTCGGCGTTCGGCAGCTTCGCCGGGCAGATCGCCGACGCGGGCGCGGCGGGTCTCGTGCTGTTCAACCGCTTCTACCAGCCCGACATCGACCTCGAGACGCTCTCCGTCTCGCCACATCTGACGCTGTCGAGCTCCGACGAGCTCCGCCTCCCGCTCCGCTGGTGCGCCGTCCTCCACGGCCGGGTGGACGCGTCGCTGGCGGCGACGACCGGTGTCCACACCGGCACGGACCTGGTCAAGGTGCTGCTCGCCGGTGCGGACGTCGCGATGACCACCTCGTCGCTGCTGCGTCACGGCCCGGATCACGTGACGACGCTGCTCGCCGACCTCGAGCGCTGGATGTCGGACCGCGGGTACGGCTCCGTGGTGCAGCTGATCGGCGCGGCCTCCCAGGCGAGCGTCCGCGATCCCGCCGCATTCGAGCGCGCGAACTATCTCCAGACCCTGACGTCCTACGCGAGCACCTTCCTGCGCTAGGTGGGCCGCCTACCCTGCCGAGGTGGCGACGCGCCGGGAGGGCGAGATGAGAGCAACACCGGGTGCCGGGGCCGGTGAGCAGGCGACCGACGAGGCGTCGCTGTTGCGCCGGGCTCGCGAGGTTCGTCGGCGCTCCTACTCGCCCTACAGCCACTTCCGGGTGGGTGCCGTCGTGCTCACCGAGGACGGGCAGGTGTTCGAAGGGGTCAACATCGAGAACGCGTCCTACCGGGTCACCACGTGCGCCGAGCAGGCGGCGATCGCCGTCATGATCAGCTCGGGCGCCCGTTCGCCGATCGCCGCCGTGGCGATCGTGGGTGACGGGGACGACCCGTGCACCCCGTGCGGCGCCTGCCGGCAGACGATCTTCGAGTTCGGCCCGTCGGCGACCGTCTACGCCTCGGGGGACGCCGGCCGGCCACTCGTCACCACGGTCGCCGAGCTGCTGCCGCACGGGTTCGGCCCGATGCGCCTGTCGCAGGGTCAGGGATGAGTGGCCGCCCTCGCGACGACGACGGCTCGCTCGACGTCCAGGCCATCCTCGCCGGGCTGGACGATCCCGTCCCGGAGGACCATCGCGCCGGGCTGATCGCGATCGTCGGTCGCCCGAACGTGGGGAAGTCGACGCTGCTGAACACGATCGTCGGCGAGAAGGTCGCCATCACGACGCCCGTCCCTGGGACGACGCGCAACGCGATCCGGGCGGTGCTCACCCGCGACGACGCACAGCTGGTGTTCCTCGACACCCCGGGGCTCTCGAGGCCCAGGACGCTGCTCGCGCGCCGGCTGAACGACCTGGTCCGCGAGACCTGGTCGGGTGTCGACCTCGTGCTGCTGCTCGTGGACGTGGCCGACGGAATCGGTCGGGGGGACGCCTTCCTCGCCGCCGAGCTCGCGACCGTGCGCACCCCGGTGGTGGCCGTCGCGAACAAGGTCGACCTCGTACCCGACAAGGCCCAGCTCCTCCCGCGGCTCGCCACGCTGGAGTCGCTCCTGGGCGAGCGGACCTTCGCCGACATCGTGCCGGTGTCGGCTCGGAGCGGCGACAACGTCGAGCGGTTGCTCGACGTGCTGCGAAGTCACCTGCCGCTCGCACCGCGGCTGTTCGCCACCGGGCGTGTGACGGACCAGCCCGAGCGGCAGCTCGCAGCCGAGATCCTGCGGGAGAAGCTGATCGCCCGGGTCGTCGACGAGCTCCCGCACTCGATCGCGGTCACCGTCGACGAGGTGCGGCCCGACGACGAGCGCCAGGACCTGCTCCGCGTCGACGCGGTGATCCACGTCGAGCGCGACTCCCAGAAGGGCATCGTGATCGGCAAGGGCGGCGAGAACCTCAAGGCTGCCGCCACGCTGGCCCGCCGGGAGCTCGAGGTCCTGTTCGGCGCCAAGGTCTTCCTCACCACCCACGTCAAGGTCGCCAAGGAGTGGCAGCGGGACCCCAAGCAGCTCCGCCGTCTCGGCTACTGACACGGGGCCGTGCCCGGTGGACACGCCGCTACCGTCGCCCGCGTGTCCACACCCGTGCTCCTCCAGCAGGATCCGGAGACCTTCCGGGTCCTGCTCGGCGACGGTCGGACGTTCGAGGGCGTGCTCCCCACCGTGGCCCGTCGGTCGCTCGCGCCGGCAGGGACCCCACCGCTCGTGGTCGCGACCGCGCTCGTCGAGCTGCTCCAGGAGTACGACGCCCTACCCGACCGTCCCAGCGGTCGCGTCCCGCTGCTCGCCCTGGTCGGCCGCGTGCCGGGGGCGGTGGAGGAGCTACGGAGCCGTCTCGGGTAGCGGAGCGCGCGGCGCCTCGTCCGTGGAGCGTCCTGCGCGACGTGCACCGATCCACGCCCGGGCGAAGCGGAAGGTCAGTGCGGCCATCCCGAGGGCGGCCGGTGCGAGCACCTCGATCCCGTGGTGCGCCAGCACGATCACCGGTCGACCAGACGTGGTGCCCGCCCGCAGCCGCACGCCACGGCGGTGCGCACACGGACGGTATCGATGGGCTCCATGCGCTGGCTCCCTCTCCCAGCCCCCAGCTCCCTGCTACCCACGCCCACGCTACCTGCTGCTGGCGGCCGACCGCCCGGCGTTCGGTCGCGGTGGGCCGCGCCCGGAAACAGCCACCGCCACGCGAGAACCTGCCAGATATCGTCAGGTTCTCGCACCGCGGCCCCGGATACAGCCACCGCCACGCGAGAACCTGCCGGATACTGTCAGGTTCTCGCCTTTCGGCCCGTGAGACGGACCGGCGCGGCGCCGCGCACCGGGACGGTCCTGAGGGCTCCACGCGCTGGCGCCCCCTGCCGCCGGATGCTCCGCTCGGCTCTGTGGTGCGCGGGCTCGGCGGGCGACACCTACGACCGTGGGATATCTAGGTGGGCGCCGGCACCGATGCTGGCGGCCGGCCGGTCCGCGCCAGCGCTAGCCTCGCCGCCCCGGCCGAACACCCCCTGCGGCGCGTCACCCGTGCCGCTCGAACGACGGACTGCAGGCATGGCAGCGAAGAGCAACCTCGGCGTCACGCCCCTCTCCGAGGACGTCTCCGCCTGGTACAACGAACTGGTCTTCAAGGCGGAGCTCGCGGACCGTGGCCCTGCCAAGGGCACGATGGTGATCCGGCCGTACGGCTACCGGATCTGGGAGCTGATCCAGTCCCAGCTCGACCAGCGGTTCAAGGACACGGGCCACGAGAACGCGTACTTCCCCCTGTTCATCCCCCAGTCCTACCTCCAGCGCGAGGCGGAGCACGTCGAGGGCTTCGCCCCCGAACTGGCCATCGTGACGCACGGGGGCGGCAAGGAGCTCGAGGAGCCGCTGGTCGTCCGGCCGACGTCCGAGACCGTGATCGGCGAGATGTACGCCAAGTGGATCTCCTCGTACCGTGACCTGCCGGTGCTCATCAACGCCTGGAACAACGTCGTGCGCTGGGAGCTGCGTCCCCGCATCTTCCTGCGGACCACCGAGTTCCTCTGGCAGGAGGGCCACACCGCGCACGCCGACGAGGCGGACGCGATGGAGGAGACCCTCAGGATGTTCGACGTCTACGCCGAGTTCGCGCTGAACGTCGCCGCCATCCCGATGGTCCAGGGCGAGAAGACCCCGGGAGAGCGCTTCGCCGGCGCGGTCCGCACCTTCACGATCGAAGGCATGATGCGCGACGGCAAGGCGCTGCAATCGGGCACCTCGCACTACCTCGGCACGAACTTCGCGACCGCGTTCGACATCACCTTCCAGGACGAGCACAACGAGCTGCAGCACGTCCACACCACCTCGTGGGGGATGTCGACGCGCATGATCGGCGCCGTGATCCTGGCGCACGGCG
This sequence comes from uncultured Nitriliruptoraceae bacterium, assembly GCA_963695235.1. GTDB lineage: Bacteria > Actinomycetota > Nitriliruptoria > Nitriliruptorales > Nitriliruptoraceae > PWLR01. The sequence continues at coordinate 15,521 of OY968778.1, read as the reverse complement.
ACGATGCCGGCCTGGTGCTCCCGCCGCGCCTGGCACCGATCCAGGTGGTCCTCGTCCCGATCGGGCGCGGGCCGCAGGGAGAGGCCGCGGTGGCCAAGGCGCACGAGCTGGCCGCCCAGCTCCGAGCGGCGGACGTCCGGGCCCACGTGGACGACCGTGACGCCTCGCCGGGCTTCCGGTTCAACGACTGGGAGCTCAAGGGTGTGCCCTTCCGCGTCGAGCTCGGGCCCCGCGACCTCGAGGCCGGACAGGTCCTGCTCGCCCAGCGCGTCGGCGCCCTCGACGACAACGGTCGGCCGGTGAAGGAGGCGATCGACATCGACACGTTCGTCGCCTCGGTGCCCGCACGGCTCGACGCCTACCACGACCAGCTGGTCGCCCGCGCGCTCGCGTTCCGCGAGGACAACTCCGCGAACGTCGACGACTGGGACGCGTTCGACGCCCAGGTGCGCACCGGTTTCGCGTGGGCGCTGCACTGCGGCTCGCCCGCCTGCGAGGACACGATCAAGGCCGAGACCTCGGCCACCCCCCGGTGCATCCCGACGCAGAGCGACCCCGAGGAGGGCGCCTGCGTGCGCTGCGGCCAGCCGTCCGCCTACGGCACGAGGGTCGTGTTCGCCAGGGCCTACTGATCGCGCCCGTGGGCGTCAGCCGGTTCTCGTTCGACGGGGGCGTCGACGGGGTCCGGGGTGCGGCCGCACGTGCGGCGGCCGCGGCCGTCGCGGCAGGCGTGAGCCGCTCCCGCGCTCCCGCGTTCGAACTGGCCATCCACGAGGCCCTCGCGAACGCGCTCGAGCACGGCCACCTCGGCGTCCCCGGCATCCCCATCGACGTCGAGGTGGCAGCCTCCACGGGCGGCCACGTGACCGTCAGGGTCGCGGACACCGCGCGTGGCGGTGACTGGGACCCGGCCCCCCGCGCCCCCACCCCGCCTCTGGCGGAGCGGGGCAGGGGGACGGCGCTGTTGGCGGCGGGGGTCGACCGCTGGTGGGTCGAGCGCGGCGACGGGCGGACCGTGGTCGTGCTCCAGGTGGCTGCCGACGGTCACGGCTGAGAGCCAGCGGCCGCTACGTTCGCGGACCGGGACGGCCAGGAGCGTGCGATGACGACGGTGGTGCTCGTCCGGCACGCCACGACGGCGGCGACCGGCAAGCGCCTCGGCGGCTGGACGCCCGGCGTGCATCTGGACGCGGCCGGCAGGCGGCAGGCGACCGCGGTCGCCGAGCGTCTGGCGTCGGTGCCCGTGACGGCCGTGTACGCCTCGCCGCTCGAGCGCACGCAGGAGACGGCCCGCGAGATCGCACGTGCGCAGGGCCTTCGGGTCCGCACGCGGCGTGACCTGGGCGAGGTCGACTACGGCGAGTGGACCGACAAGCCGCTGGCACAGCTCCGACGGCGAGCGCAGTGGTCGGTGGTGCAGCAGACCCCGTCCCGCATGACGTTCCCCGGTGGCGAGTCGATCCGCGCGGCCCAGGCGAGGGCGGTGGATGCGACCGAGGCGCTCGCGGCCGGGCACCCCGACGAGACGATCGTCGCCGTCAGCCACGCGGACGTCATCAAGGCGGTCGTCGCGCACCACCTCGGCATGCCACTGGACGCGTTCCAGCGCCTGGTGATCGCGCCCGCCTCGGTCACCGTCCTCGCATTGCCCGCCGGTGGCCACCCGCTCCTGCTCGCCTGCAACGACACGGGTGGCATCCCCGAGCCCACGCCCACGGACCCGCCGCGGGTGGGGCGCGGCACGACCGGCGCGAGGAGGGCTCGCCGATGATCGAGCACGAGCTCCAGGCACCCCACCACGTCACCATCGGCGCCGTCGGCGAGCCGGGCGAGCGGACCTTCTACCTCCAGGCGCAGGACGCGGAGCTGCTGCTGTCGCTGCAGCTCGAGAAGGCGCAGGCGGAGGGCATCGGCGAGCTGCTCGGACAGCTCCTCGCCCGCATCGGCGACGAGCCGGCGACCGATTGGGACCGCGCCGCGATGGAGCTGCGGACGCCGATCGAGCCGCTGTGGCGGGTCGGGGGACTCTCGCTCGGCCTCGACCCCGACGACGAGCGGTTCCTGCTGGAGGTCGAGGAGCTGCTGTTCGAGGCCGACGACGCGGCGCCTGAGGCGAGCGAACCACCGGAGCCCCGGGAAGTGCGACTCTGGCTGGACCGGGATCTCGCGCGGAGGCTCGCGGCGCACGCCGTCGAGGTCGTCGGGCAGGGTCGACCGCGGTGCCAGCTCTGCGGCCGACCGATGCAGGCGGACGGGTCCCACGTGTGTCCGTCGACCAACGGGCACGGGGGCCTCCACCGGTGACGGCGTCGCAGATCCACCTGCGTCCATGACGCGCCTCCAGACGGCACCGTTCGAGGTCGTCGGCCGGTTCGCGGACGCCTCCAACGCCACGCTGCTGGTCCGGCTGACCGACCGCGACCACCGGGATCTTCGTTCGATGGCTGCTTCCCTCGAGCGGCCGATCGGGGTGGACGACCTCGATCCGGAGGATCTGGCCGTGTACAAGCCGCAGCTCGGCGAGCGACCGCTGTGGGACTTCCCGATCGGCTCCCTGCATCGCCGAGAGGTCGCCGCTCGCCTGGTGGACGCCGTCCTCGGTTGGGACCTGGTGCCGGAGACGGTGCTCCGTGAGGACGGGCCGCTCGGGGTCGGCAGCCTGCAGCGCTACGTGGCGCACGATCCCGAGGAGCACTACTTCACGCTGTTGGAACGCGCGGACGACCGCCTCGCGCAGCAGCTGCGCGCGATGGTCGTCTTCGACCTCGTGGTCGACAACGCCGATCGCAAGGGCGGGCACGTGCTGCTCGAGCGCACCGGGGACGGAGCAGGGCGCCTGCGATGCGTCGATCACGGCGTCGCCTTCAACGTCGATCGCAAGCTGCGCACGGTGGCGTGGGACTTCGCGGGGGAGCGCATCGACCCGTCGCTGCTGGCGGACGTCGACCGGCTCCGAGAGCAGCTGGCGGGTGCGTTCGGGGCGCGATTGTCGGGGCTGCTCTCCGGCGCGGAGGTCGTCGCCCTGGAGGACCGCGTCGTCGAGGTGCTGGAGCTCGGCGTGCTGCCACCACCGCGGGGCGAGCGCCCCTATCCCTGGCCGCTGCTCTGACGTCCGTGCGACGAGGCCGACGGTGGATCCGACGGTCGACGGTCGGTTCGCGGTCGGTTCGCGGTCGGTTCGACGGGCGGTTCGCGGTCGGTTCGCGGTCGACGGGCGGTTCGCGGTCGGTTCGACGGGCGGTTCGCGGTCGGTTCGACGGGCGGTTCGCGGTCGGATCGAACCGCGGATCGCACCGATCCGACCGCGTCGCACGGTGACGGTGCCCCTACGCCGGGCTGAGGCCAACACCCGGTGGGCGTGGGCGCGCCGCTGGTCCACGCTCCAGTGCGTGGGCGTGCACGGTGCCCCGACTCGCCGAGATGCGGAGGAGATGGTGGACATGGACGCAACGGTCCGTCGGACGGACACGAGCGGAGGCGATCGCTGGCCACGCGCCGCCGCCGTGGTGCTGGCGGTGATCCTGCAGGCCATCGTGCTGGTGCCCTTCACGGTCGCCAGCGGCCTGCTCGCCCCGCTGTGGGCGATCGCGGTGTTCTACGTCCTGTGGGTCATCGCCACGGGTGCGCTCGTGCTCGTCGCGCGGCGACGGCCGCTCCTCGCACCACTCGTGCCGATCGTGAACGCGGCGTTGCTGTGGGGCGGGATCACGTTCGGAGACGTGGTGCTCGGCTGGACGGCCTAGCTCGAGGACGCGCCCCGCGCCGGTGACCCTCGGCCCGTGGCGGTGGTGCGTCGCGCGTGGTCGTGCAGGTGGTCGTGCGCGTGCTCGCTGGGGTGTGTGGAAGCCGGACTTGTACTCGAACACACGTTCGGCTAGCATGCCTTCTCCAGGGCGCGGCGCCTGAGCATTCGGGATCGCGTCGGGTTCGCGTGACGGGTGGGGCCGGGAGGGTCGTGGTGTCGGAGCAGGCCGGTGGGTACACGGCGGGGGTCGTGGTGGCTCCGCCGGTGTCCCGTCGTGCGGTGCTGGGTGGTCGGGCCAGCACGCACCGCACCGGTTCCGCCGGTTCCGCCGGGTTCGCCTGTTCCGCTGGTTCCGCCGGTTCCGCTGGTTCCGCCGGTTCCGCCGGTTCCGCCGGGTTCGCCGGTTCCGCCGGGTTGGCCGGCCTGTCCGGTCGAGCCGGCGACAGGCCTCGACCGGTCGATGGCGAGGTCGTCCGCGAGGGGGGACCACCGACGCTGTTCGCATCCTCGGGTCGGACGGCGGGTGAGGACGCGGGCGTGGCCGGTCGAGGCCGCACGCCGGGCAACGGCTCGGGTCTGGCTGTGGGCGGCCGGTCGGCCGACGACGCCGGAGGCGACGTCGTCTCGGGCGACTGCGGTGACGGTTCGTCGGTGGCGTCGATGTTGAGGATGCTCGAGGCGGCGATCGGTGGGTTGACGTCGGTCGATGTGGAGGAGCTGCCGGAGGGCGAGTTGCGGGGGCTGGTCGAGGGTTTGCGGCGGCCGCGTGCGCGGCTGGACGCCGTGGTGGCGCGGGTGGCTGGTGCGCTCGAGGTGCGGGCGGCCGTGCGCGCGGGGCCGGAGGGGGTGTCGGCCGCGACGCGTGAGGCGCGGGCGTTCCTCGGTGACCGGTTGGGGTTGTCTCCTGCAGAGGCGCGGCGTGCCGGCGAGACGGGCCGGAGGCTCGTCGAGGCGCCGGCGACGCAGGGTGCGTTCGTTCGTGGGGAGCTGCTGGCGGGGCATGCGGCGGTCATCACCGAGACGTTGGCCGAGGTTCCGTTGGAGCGAGTCGGGGTGGTGGAGGCCGAACTGCTGGCACTGGCAGCGGGTGGTGTGTCGCCGCGGGTGCTGCGGGTGGAGGCCAAACGGATCCTGGCGCGAGAGGATGCGGGGCGCGTGGAGCGTCTGGAGCGGATCCAGCATGGCCGCCGCCGGTTCTCCCACTGGCGGGAGGCGGACGGGGCGCTGGGCTTCTCGGGCCGGCTGTACGGCGCGTTGGCGGAGCAGGCCCAGACGGCGTTCCAGGCGTTCAGCCGTCCCGATACCCCTGGTGAGCGGCGTACGCCGCAGCAGCGCGGTGCGGACGGGTTCGACGCGCTGGTGGGAGTCGCGCTCGGTGCTGCCAAGGCCCCGACCCGCCATGGCGTGAGGCCGCACGTGCTGGTCCTGGTCGACGCGGCCACGCTGGCGGGCGGTGCGGGGCTGGCCGAGCTCGGCTCGGGCGAACCGACCACGGTGGAGTCGTTGCGGCCGCTGCTGCGGGATTGCACGTTCTCGCGGGTGATCCTCGGGCCTGGCAGTGTCCCGTTGGAGGTGTCGGAGACGGTGCGGACCGTCCCGGCCGGATTGTGGCGCGCGCTGCTGGCCCGTGACCGGGGCTGTCGATGGCCGGGGTGCGACGCGCCGCCCGCATGGTGCGACGTGGCGCATGCGCACGTGCCGTTCCGTGACGGCGGGAAGCTCTCGCCCGCCAACGCGACGCTGCTGTGCCGGCGGCATCATCGCCGCTTCGACGCCGGCGCGTACACGATCACGATCGAGGGTGCGGCCGTCCACATCACCCCCACCGCCGGAGGCGAGCTGCCAGGCGAGGTTCCGCCGGCCGCAGGCGAGGTGCCGGGTGGAGGAGCGCAGACCGACCGCGCCGGGCCAGGGGGACGGCAGCAGACCCTGGCGTGCGCGCCACGAGTCGCATCCTGGACGCTCGTACCCGTGGCGGCGTCTTGCGCGGCCGTCGGACCGAAGGCGGCGTCCTGCACGGCCGTCGGACCGAAGGCGGCGTCGTGCACGGCCGTCGGACTGGCGGGTCGGGGCGTACGCGGCCTTCGTGGCCGGGCCCGTCGGACCGGTCCGGCCACGACAGGGACGCTTGCGTCAGGCAGAGGCGGCGCGGATCGGCACTCGTCCTGGCCAGGGCCGTCGAGCCACCAGCATCCGATCTCAGGGGCGGACCGACGCTCCGTCGGTGGCCGTCAGCGCGGACCGCCGACGCAGCGAGCGCGAGGAGAAGCAAACGAACGCGCCGAGGTTGGCCAGAGCTGCCAACCATCCGGCGCCTCGGACGCCTGCGATCTCGGCGATGACCCCACCGGCGAGTGCACCGAGCGGCGTCGTCAGTAGGGCCACGAGCGTCATGGTCGCCGTCACGCGCCCGAGCAGGGCGTCGGGGACGAGCGTCTGACGCAGGACCCGCGCAGCGACGTTCCACACCATGGATGCCGCACCAAGGAGGCAGGCACAGGCGCCGACCACCTGCCATCTGGTCGACGTCGCGGCGACGAGGTAGGTCCCTGCGGTCAGCAGCGACGCGAACCGGATCGTCGGCACGTGGCCGAGCCGAGAGAGCACCGCCCCGGCGCCGATGCTGCCCAGGACCCCACCGGTGGCCAAGGCGGTCAGGAACCACCCGTAGGTCTCCGGCGGGAGCCCCAGCGGCCCGACGACGAACAGGACGAAGACGGAGGCGAACGCGCTGTTGCCGAGGTTCGCGGCACCGTTCGCGGCCGCGAGCGGCCGAAGCACCGGATGGGAGACGAGTGTGTGCAAGCCGTCGCGGAGCTCTGACCGCGGTCGGCGGGACGCCCCCGAGGTGGTCTCGCCCCTCGCCGGGGCAGGAAGCGAGAGGCGGCGCGCGAGGAGCGCGGCCACGGCGAAGAGCACGGCCGGCACGCCGAGGGAGGCACCGATGCCGACACCGGCGACGAAGCTCCCCACCGGCGCGCCCAGCGCCTGGTGGAGGAGGACCTGGGTCGCACCGAGCCGCGCGTGCGCGCGCGGGAGATCGGCGCGCTCCACCAGGGAGGGGACGGCCGACTGGGACGCGGTGTCGACGAGCGTCTCCGTGCCCCCGGCGATGGCCGCCGCGGCATATACGAGCGCGATCGTCGTTTCACCCGCGAGCACGGCGCCCAGTACCGCGGCCAGGCCGCATGCCCGCACGAGGTTGCCGACGACCAGCAGCCGTCGGCGATCGGCGCGGTCGACGAGCACACCCGACGGCAGCGCGGCCAGCGCCATCGGGAGCATGAGGGCGATCGTGACCCCGGACACGAGCACGGGCCGGTCCGTGAGCCGCAGTGCCACGACGGGCAAGCCGGCGAACACGACACCGTCCGCGAGGTTGGAGGCGGCAGACGACGCCCACAGCATCCGGAAGCCCACCCAGCTACCTTCCCAAAGGTTCCTTTGCGGACCGTATGATTGCCAACGTATGTTTGCAAACAAGCGTTTGCGTTCGCGCGGTGTCTGCGCGTCGGCGACCCTGCGGCGTCCGGCGGGGCACCGCGGCGACCTGCGGCGTCCGGGGGCCGACCGGCGGACACCGCGGTGGCTTGCGACGTCGGAGGGGGGACCGCGGCGACCTGCGGCGTCCGGGGGCCGACCGGCGGACACCGCGGTGGCTTGCGACGTCGGAGGGGGGACCGCGGCGACCTGCGGCGTCCGGGGGCCGACCGGCGGACACCGCGGTGCGCGCCGCGAAGGGCGGGTCGGGACGGGACGGCGAGCTGGCAGGAGGCATCGGATGGAGGACCGCAAGGCGAGCGGACGGATCCTCGACGGTCCGTCCTTACGAGCGCTCACTCACCCGTTGCGGTTCCAGCTCCTCGAGCTCCTGCTCGAGCACGGCCCGGCGACGGCGTCCGAGCTCGGCAGGCGAATGGGGGAGAGCAGCGGGCTGACCAGCTACCACCTGCGCGTGCTCGCGCGCCACGACCTGATCGAGGAGGCGACCGACCTCGGCTCCGCACGCGACCGTTGGTGGCGCGCGGCGGAGGGCGGCTACACGCTCGAGGGCTTCGAGCTGCTACAGCGCGAGCACACCGCCGAGGACGCGCGCGTGCTCCTCGACGAAGTGGCCCAGGCGAGGAGCGAGCGACTGCGGTCTTGGCACCACCAGGCGCCGAGGTGGGGGGAGGACTGGGCCGCCGCGACGGCCGGGATGACGGCCCGGCTGCGGCTGACCAGGGACGAGCTGGCGGCGCTGAGTGACGAGCTCGTCGCCGTCGTCGACCGCTTCCGCGACATCCAGGCGCACCGGGACCGCCGGCAGCCGGAACCGGGCGTCGTTCCCGTGACCGTCCAGATCGACGCCTTCCCGACCGGTGATCCATCGGCGGGTTGACGCGCGTCGCACGACCGGCGGTGCTGGGCGCCGCCGGTGGCCTGATGGTCGACCCGCTCCTACGGCTCGAACGCGAGCGACATGGCGACGATCGCGTTCGTCGCCACGTCGGCCGCAGCGTCGTCCACCGGGGTGGGATCAGGCGTGAAACCCAGTCGCGCGTAGAGGGCGCGCGCCGGGCCGAAGGTATCCATGGTCCCGGTCTCGAGCCGCACCCGCCGGAGCCCGTCGTCTCGAGCCAGCTGCAGCAGGTGCTCCGCGATCGCGCGCCCGACACCGCTGCCACGGGCCGCGTCCGCGACATGCATCGACCGGAGCTCGCCGTTCCGGGGGTCGAGCCTGCGCAGCGCACCGACCCCGACGGCCCGGCCGTCGGGAGTGCGCGCCGCCACGACGGTCACGGACGGATCGAGGAGGCCGTCCACGTCCAGCATGTGCCCGTCGCAGACGGGTGTCGCCTCGCGAGCGAAGGCGTGGTGGGCATCCAGCAGCGCGCGTACGTCCTCGAGCCTCGGATCCGCTGCCGCGACGGCGACGGCTGCGCGCGCCGTTCGTGCGTCGGGGTCGTCTGCGCGCGCCGTTCGTGCGTCGGGGTCGTCTGCGCGCGCCGTTCGTGCGTCGGGGTCGTCTGCGCGCGCCGTTCGTGCGGGGGCGACGTCCGGGCCTGCCGTTCGTGCGTCGGCGATGTCCGGGCTGGACGCTCGCGCAGCCGTGGACCGGACGGGCGGGGTCGTTGGAGGACGGTCCATGCCCGCATGCTAGGGCCGCGGTCGGCATCGGTGCCGGAGTGCGTGTGGCCGGGACCGCTCCGATCGCGGACCGTGCTCATGGCAGGGTGAGGATCTCCGGGCCGTCGTCGGTGATCGCGATGGTGTGCTCCCAATGGGCGGCGCGGCTGCCGTCCGCGGTCCTGATGGTCCAGCCGTCGTCGTCGGTACGCACGTCGTCGCCGCCGGCGTGGAACATCGGCTCGATCGCGATCACGAGCCCGGGCTTGAGCCGCAGGCCGCGGCCGGGCTGCCCCTCGTTGGGCACCGACGGGTCCTCGTGCATCGCGCGCCCCACACCGTGGCCGCCCCAGCCGGCCGGCAGCCCGTAGCCCGCCCCGCGGCCGATCGAGCCGACCGCGTGGGCGATGTCCCCGATCCGGTTCCCCGCCACGGCCGCCGCGATGCCGGCGTCGAGGGCCGCGCGCGTCGTGTCGGACAACGCCTCGTCCTCGGCACGGGCCACACCGACCGTGAACGTCACCGCGGCGTCGCCGACCCACCCGTCGAGGATCACGCCCAGATCGATGGACACCAGGTCCCCGTCCGCCAGCGGCGTGGCCGATGGGATCCCGTGGACGATCACGTCGTTGACCGAGGCGCAGATCACGGCCGGGAAGGGGGTCGGCGCGAAGTGCGGTTGGTAGCCGAGGAACGCCGAGGTGGCACCGTGCTCGCGGAGCACGTCGCGGGCGATCCCGTCGAGATCGAGCAGCGACACGCCGACGTCGGCCGCGTCCTGCATCCTGGCGTGCGCGACCGCGACGACGCGTCCAGCCTCGCGCAGGCCGTCGATGTCACGGCGTGACTTGCGGATGATCACCTGCTGCTCCTCGTCGCTCGATCCGGTACAGCTCGACCCAGCACAGCTCGACCCGGCACAGCTCGACCCGGTACAGGCCGACCCACGCTGCCCAGCCCGGCCAGCGGCCGACCCGGCCCGGTACGGGCCGGCCCACCAAAGGTCGACGCGGTACAGGCCGACCCGACGTATCCGGGCGGTGCGACGGTGGAGGCTATCGGTGCCCCGACGAGGGCAACGCGGCGGGGGTCATCGCGGGCGCTCGGTCTCGTCTCGGTCGCTCGTCACGAACGCGTGGTGCAGACCCATCCACGTCGTCATCGACCAGGGATAGCCGACGATGGGGACCAGCACGTTGAGCGCGATCGTGCCGTAGAGCAGGCCGGTCCAGGGGACGTCGGGCCACGTGAGCACCATCCCGCCGACGAACACGACCCCGAAGACGCCCAGCACCAGAGCCATGTCCACGATCATGGCACCCAGCCAGTACCCCTCCTCGCGCTCGAAGGTGAGGCCGCAGGTCGGGCAGGCGGTCCGGATCGTGAAGAAGCTCGAGAACAGGTCGCGTCCACCGCAGATCGGGCAGCGCATGACCAGCCCACGACCGAGCGCCTTCGCGTCCACCTCGGCTCCTCCTCGGCGGCGACCGCTCGTCCCCCGGGTCGGTCAGGCGCGTTCGAGCAGCGCCACGGGGAACCTCGCCAGGAGGTCGCCGACGTGGTGTGTACCACCTTCGACCTCCCCGTCCGTCAGCACGTCGTGCCAGCTGCCCGCGGGCAGGTCCAGGGTGGTGCCCTCCCAGCGCCACCTGTCGTGGGTGGCTCCGAGCTCCCGGACCCTGATCGGCGCGATCCCGACGCACCGTTCGGTGCGCACGAACGCGACCACGTGATCGGAGCGCGGCCCGGCGGCCCACAGTGGCCGGTAGGTGGCCCGCGACCCGAAGGCCTCCGGGTCGCGCGCGCGCAGTCCCAGCGCGCAGCGGATCAGATGGAGCTTGGGCAGCCCCTCGGGGAGGCGGGCCAGCACCGCGTCGGCACCGAGCCCGGCCTCGAGCTCGGCCAGCAGCCCGCCACGTCGCTCGTGGTCGACGGGTCGGCGGTTGTCCGGGTCGACCAGTGAGCGGTCCCACAGCTCGTCGCCCTGGTAGATGTCCGGGACGCCGGGCGCGGCCAGCTTCACGAGCACCATCGACAGCGAGGTCAGCCAGCCGGGGACCTCCAGCTCGGCGACGACGTGCTCGAGGTCGGCGACGAAGTCGTCGTCGCCGAGCATGCCGTCCACGAACCGCAGGAGCGCAGCCTCGTACGCCTCGTTCGGCGCGAGGTGGTCCGTCTCCTGCGCCCCCTCGCGCGCGGCCTTGATCGCGTGGTCGACGAGGCGCCCCCGCTCGATGGGCCAGGCGCCGACGAGCGTCTGGTACAGCAGGTGCTCGTGCGCGAACGACGGTCCGTCCGGGCCGCGATGGGCGGCCGTCAGCTCGCGCCACCGATGGACCGTCCGGACCCAGTGAGCGGGGTCCTGCGAAAGCAGCACAAGCCGGGCCCGCACGTCGGCGCTGCGCTTGGTGTCGTGCGTCGAGGACAACAGCATCGTGGTCGGACGGTCCGCCTGGAGCTGGAGGTGCAGGCCGTGGAGGTCGGCGATCGTCGCCTCGACGTGGCCCGGGTCGCTGCCGACCTCGTTGACCGCGAGGAACCGGACGTCGCGGTAGAGGGCCGTGTCCTCGAAGCCCTTGGCGATCGACGGGCCGGTCTGCTGCTGGAACGCCCACACGAAGGCGTCCTGTGCGGCACGCAGCGGCGTGCCGACGGCAGCCTGGTCACGCAGGCACAGGAGTGCGGCCGTCTCGTCCAGCGGTTCGGTGAGCTCCGGTCGGCGTGCCGTGGCCGTCGCGACCGCCAGCGCGACCACCTCGAGGTCGTCGCGTCCGATCGTCCCGATGTCGGGTCGTGCGTAGGCGCGGTAGGTGGGCCAGGCGACGAGCAGCTCCTCCACCACCTCGCGCGCCACGTCGCTGGACGTCCCGCCGTCGAGGGCATCGACCAACAGCCGTGTGAGTCGCCGCATCTCGGTGCCGAACATCGACCGCAGCACGTAGCGCTGAGACGCGATCGCCTCGGCTGCCCGGTCGATGCGGTGCCCGGCACACCGTGTCTGGAGCTCGTCGAGCACATCGACCGCGCCCGGGCGCACGTGCACCTTCAGCAGGACGTCGGTGACCTCGTAGCCCACCGTGCCCTGCACCGGCCAGCTGGTGCGGAACCGCTCGCCGTGCTCGAGGATCTTCTCGACGACGATCCAGACGTCGTCACCGACCTCGGCCCGTAGGCGCTCCAGGTAGCCGACGGGGTCCTTCAGGCCGTCGGGATGGTCGATCCGAAGCCCGTCGAACGTGCCGTCACGGACGCGAGCGACGATCTGCCTGTGCGCGTCGGCGAAGACGTCGGGGTCGTCGACCCGCAGCCCCCCGAGCGTCGGCACGGCGAAGAACCGGCGGTGGTCGAGGTGGTCGTTGGCGGCGGTCCAGATCGACAGCCGGTAGTGCTGACGTTCCAGGAGGCGCGCCAGCACCGCCCGATCCGCCTCCACCGTCGCGAGTGTCGCGGCGACGTCGTCGGCGTCGAGCCCGACCGTCCCGAGCGAGCCGGGCCGGATCGGCCACAGGTGGTCGTGGTAGCGGATCCGCCAGCCGGGGGGTGCGGCGCCCACCCGCTCGGGCTCGTTGACGAGGCGCAACGCGTCACCGTGCAGCTCCTGCTCGAGGGTGGCGCCGAGCTCGGGCAGCAGGAGCGACGGCTGCCCGTGCGGCCCTGGCACCCAGTGGATGTCGAGGTGACGTCCATAGCGCCCGTGGGGCCCGTGCTCGAGGACGTCCCACCACCACGGGTTCCACGGGCTGACGAGCCCGACGTGGTTGGGCACGATGTCGAGCACGAGCCCGAGTCCGGCCGCATGTGCCGCGTCGCGCAGCGCATCGAGGCCGTCGGGCCCCCCGAGCTCGGCGCGCACGACCCCGGGATCCGTGACGTCGTAGCCGTGCTGGGATCCGGGGACGGCCTCGAGCGAGGGGGACAGGTAGAGGTGGCTGACCCCGAGCCGTGCGAGCTGCTCGACGAGGCCCGCCGCGTACGCGAAGCCGCGTCCGGGAACCAGCTGGAGGCGGTAGGTCGCGCGGGGCTCCCGGCGCGCCCCCGCCCGCTCGCTCACGTCTGCTCCTGTTGCAGGACCACCGTGGCGTGCGCCTCGACCTCGCGCGTGTCGCCGAGTCGCAGCACCTCGGGATCGGTGCCGTCCCGGAACGTCGGCTCCGAGGTGTCCAGCACGACGACGAAGGACTCGCCGGGCCCCTGCGGCGGGAAACGGAACGTCAACCGCTCGTCGCTGGCGTTGAACAGCAGCAGGAAGGAGCTGTCCGAGGGCACGTCCCCCCGCTCGTCGGCGGTCGTCAAGCCGCCCCCGTTGAGGAAGATCTGCAGGGATTTCGCGAACCCGGTGTTCCAGTGCTCGTCGCTCATCAGCTCGCCCTCGGGCGTGAGCCAGGCGATGTCGAGGAACCGCTCGCCCCGGACGGCGCGACCCTCGAAGAAGCGGCGCCGGCGGAAGACCGGGTGTGCCCGTCGGAAGGCCAGGAGCTGGCGGGTGAACAGCAGCAGGTCCTCGTCGACCTGCTCCCAGTCGAACCAGGAGATCTCGTTGTCCTGGGCATAACCGTTGTTGTTGCCGCCCTGGCTGCGCCCGAACTCGTCGCCGCCGAGCAGCATCGGGACCCCCTGGCTGAGCAGCAGCGTCGCCAGCAGGTTGCGCTGCCGACGCGCCCGCACCGCGAGGACCTCGGCATCGTCCGTCGGACCCTCGATGCCGCCGTTCCACGATCGGTTGTCGTCGGTGCCGTCCCGGTTGTCCTCCAGGTTCGCCTCGTTGTGCTTGTGGTCGTACGAGACGAGGTCGCGGAGGGTGAAGCCGTCGTGCGCCGTGACGAAGTTGATCGAGGCCGACGGTCGCCGGCGGTCGGACTGGTAGAGGTCGGACGAGCCGGTGAACCTCGAGGCGAACTCGGGGAGCGTGGCGTCCGCGCCCCGCCAGAAGTCGCGCACGGTGTCCCGGTAGCGCCCGTTCCACTCCGACCACAGCGCCGGGAAGTTGCCGACCTGGTAGCCGCCCTCCCCGACGTCCCAGGGCTCGGCGATCAGCTTCACCTGGCTGATGATCGGATCCTGCTGGATGACCTCGAAGAAGGTGGAGAGCCGGTCGACGTCGTGGAGCTCGCGCGCCAGGGTGGCTGCGAGGTCGAAGCGGAACCCGTCGACGTGCATCTCCGTCACCCAGTACCGCAGCGAGTCCATGATCAACTGCAGCACGTTGGGGTGCCGCATGTTCATCGAGTTGCCGGTACCGGTGTAGTCCATGTAGTAGCGGGGGTCGCCGTCGACCAGCCGGTAGTACGCCGGGTTGTCGAAGCCCTTCAGGCTGAGCGTGGGACCGAGGTGGTTGCCCTCGGCCGTGTGGTTGTAGACGACGTCGAGGATCAGCTCGATCCCCGCCTCGTGCAGGGTGCGGACCATCCGCTTGAACTCGGGGACCACTCGCTCGCCCGGTACGGAGGCGTACGCGTCGTGCGGCGCGAGGTACGCGATGGAGTTGTAGCCCCAGTAGTCCGACAGGCCGCGCTCGACCAGGTGGTGCTCGGAGACGAACCGGTGGACGGGCAGCAGCTCGAGGGCGGTGACGCCCAGGTCGACGAGGTGCTCGATGACGGCGGGATGTGCGACGCCGGAGTACGTGCCGCGTAGCGCCTCCGGCACCGCGGGATGGCGCATGGTGAGGCCCTTGACGTGCGCCTCGTAGATCACGGTCTCGTGCCACGGCGTCCGTGGCGGTCGGTCGTTGCCCCACTCGAAGTAGGGGGCGGTCACGACCGATCGTGGCACGAAGCGGGCGGAGTTGCGGTTGTTCGGTGCACCGTCGGGGTCACCGAACCGGTAGCCGAAGACCGCCTCGTCCCAGACCAGGTCGCCCACGACGGCGGTCGCGTACGGATCGATCAGCAGCTTGTTGTGGTTGCAGCGCAGCCCTTGCGCCGGGTCGTACGGGCCGTGCACGCGGAAGCCGTATCGCTGGCCCGGCACGACGTCGTCCGCGTACCCGTGCCAGACACCGCCCGAGACCTCCGGCAGCGGGATGCGCTCCTCGCGCCCGCGTGCGTGGAACAGGCACAGCTCGACCCGTTCGGCGATCTGCGAGAAGACGGCGAAGTTGGTGCCGAACCCGTCGTAGGTCGCACCGAGCGGATAGGCCTCACCTGGAGCGAGCCGTGCCAACGCGTTCCCTCGTCGTGTCCCCGGCGCCGCCACGAGGTCGGCGCCGGCTAGGTGGGCTGCGCCCCGTTCCGTGTCCCGGCGATGCGGCGCAGCAGGACGGCGGAGCGTCGTCCGATCGGGGAACGTAGGACGCCCTGGCCGTCGACGGCGGGCCGGATGGACGGGCCGGGTCCGCCCCACCGCTCGTCGTCGGTGTCGAGCAGCACCTCCCAGCGACCGGCGGCGTCGGGCACGGCCACCTCGGTGTCCTGGTCGTCGGCGTGCAGGACGGTGAGCAGGTCCTCGTTCGCGCGCCGGCGACGCAGGAGCAGCGTCTGGGTGCCGGGCAGCTCGGTCGCGACGACATCGGGGGCGTCGGGGTCGGTGAGCAGCGGGATGCTGCGCCGGAGCAGCAGCAGCTCGGCGTACAACGCGTGTATCAGCGCGTGCTCGCCCTGCGTGCGCAGGCTGTGGTCCAGCTTCGAACGCAGGAAGGTCTGCACCTCCTGCGGCGCAGGGATGTCGC